>NZ_KI973182.1:0-503638 GCF_000534435.1 Enterobacter sp. BIDMC 26
AAGTCTCTGAGTGAACATACGTAATTCATTACGAAGTTTAATTCACGAGCATCAAACTTAAATTGAAGAGTTTGATCATGGCTCAGATTGAACGCTGGCGGCAGGCCTAACACATGCAAGTCGAACGGTAGCACAGAGAGCTTGCTCTCGGGTGACGAGTGGCGGACGGGTGAGTAATGTCTGGGAAACTGCCTGATGGAGGGGGATAACTACTGGAAACGGTAGCTAATACCGCATAACGTCGCAAGACCAAAGAGGGGGACCTTCGGGCCTCTTGCCATCAGATGTGCCCAGATGGGATTAGCTAGTAGGTGGGGTAACGGCTCACCTAGGCGACGATCCCTAGCTGGTCTGAGAGGATGACCAGCCACACTGGAACTGAGACACGGTCCAGACTCCTACGGGAGGCAGCAGTGGGGAATATTGCACAATGGGCGCAAGCCTGATGCAGCCATGCCGCGTGTATGAAGAAGGCCTTCGGGTTGTAAAGTACTTTCAGCGGGGAGGAAGGTGTTGCGGTTAATAACCACAGCAATTGACGTTACCCGCAGAAGAAGCACCGGCTAACTCCGTGCCAGCAGCCGCGGTAATACGGAGGGTGCAAGCGTTAATCGGAATTACTGGGCGTAAAGCGCACGCAGGCGGTCTGTCAAGTCGGATGTGAAATCCCCGGGCTCAACCTGGGAACTGCATTCGAAACTGGCAGGCTAGAGTCTTGTAGAGGGGGGTAGAATTCCAGGTGTAGCGGTGAAATGCGTAGAGATCTGGAGGAATACCGGTGGCGAAGGCGGCCCCCTGGACAAAGACTGACGCTCAGGTGCGAAAGCGTGGGGAGCAAACAGGATTAGATACCCTGGTAGTCCACGCCGTAAACGATGTCGACTTGGAGGTTGTGCCCTTGAGGCGTGGCTTCCGGAGCTAACGCGTTAAGTCGACCGCCTGGGGAGTACGGCCGCAAGGTTAAAACTCAAATGAATTGACGGGGGCCCGCACAAGCGGTGGAGCATGTGGTTTAATTCGATGCAACGCGAAGAACCTTACCTACTCTTGACATCCAGAGAACTTTCCAGAGATGGATTGGTGCCTTCGGGAACTCTGAGACAGGTGCTGCATGGCTGTCGTCAGCTCGTGTTGTGAAATGTTGGGTTAAGTCCCGCAACGAGCGCAACCCTTATCCTTTGTTGCCAGCGGTCCGGCCGGGAACTCAAAGGAGACTGCCAGTGATAAACTGGAGGAAGGTGGGGATGACGTCAAGTCATCATGGCCCTTACGAGTAGGGCTACACACGTGCTACAATGGCGCATACAAAGAGAAGCGAACTCGCGAGAGCAAGCGGACCTCATAAAGTGCGTCGTAGTCCGGATTGGAGTCTGCAACTCGACTCCATGAAGTCGGAATCGCTAGTAATCGTAGATCAGAATGCTACGGTGAATACGTTCCCGGGCCTTGTACACACCGCCCGTCACACCATGGGAGTGGGTTGCAAAAGAAGTAGGTAGCTTAACCTTCGGGAGGGCGCTTACCACTTTGTGATTCATGACTGGGGTGAAGTCGTAACAAGGTAACCGTAGGGGAACCTGCGGTTGGATCACCTCCTTACCTTAAAGAACCTGCCTTTGTAGTGCTCACACAGATTGTCTGATGAAAAACAGCAGTAAAAAACCTCTACAGGCTTGTAGCTCAGGTGGTTAGAGCGCACCCCTGATAAGGGTGAGGTCGGTGGTTCAAGTCCACTCAGGCCTACCAAATCTGTCATGCAGATTTGAAGAGGTTGGTCATACGATGGGGCTATAGCTCAGCTGGGAGAGCGCCTGCTTTGCACGCAGGAGGTCTGCGGTTCGATCCCGCATAGCTCCACCATCTTTTACTGCGAAAACAAGAAAACTTCAGAGTGAACCTGAAAAGGTGCACTGCGAAGTTTTGCTCTTTAAAAATCTGGATCAAGCTGAAAATTGAAACGACACACATGTTATGTGTGTTCGAGTCTCTCAAATTTTCGCAAACCGGTGGTGAATCGAAAGAAACATCTTCGGGTTGTGAGGTTAAGCGACTAAGCGTACACGGTGGATGCCCTGGCAGTCAGAGGCGATGAAGGACGTGCTAATCTGCGAAAAGCGCCGGCGAGGTGATATGAACCTTTGACCCGGCGATGTCCGAATGGGGAAACCCAGTGTGTTCCGACACACTATCGTTAACTGAATACATAGGTTAACGAGGCGAACCGGGGGAACTGAAACATCTAAGTACCCCGAGGAAAAGAAATCAACCGAGATTCCCCCAGTAGCGGCGAGCGAACGGGGAGCAGCCCAGAGTCTGAATCAGCTTGTGTGTTAGTGGAAGCGTCTGGAAAGTCGCACGGTACAGGGTGAAAGTCCCGTACACGAAAGCACACAGGTTGTGAACTCGAAGAGTAGGGCGGGACACGTGGTATCCTGTCTGAATATGGGGGGACCATCCTCCAAGGCTAAATACTCCTGACTGACCGATAGTGAACCAGTACCGTGAGGGAAAGGCGAAAAGAACCCCGGCGAGGGGAGTGAAAAAGAACCTGAAACCGTGTACGTACAAGCAGTGGGAGCCTCTTTTATGGGGTGACTGCGTACCTTTTGTATAATGGGTCAGCGACTTATATTCTGTAGCAAGGTTAACCGTATAGGGGAGCCGAAGGGAAACCGAGTCTTAACTGGGCGTTAAGTTGCAGGGTATAGACCCGAAACCCGGTGATCTAGCCATGGGCAGGTTGAAGGTTGGGTAACACTAACTGGAGGACCGAACCGACTAATGTTGAAAAATTAGCGGATGACTTGTGGCTGGGGGTGAAAGGCCAATCAAACCGGGAGATAGCTGGTTCTCCCCGAAAGCTATTTAGGTAGCGCCTCGTGAACTCATCTTCGGGGGTAGAGCACTGTTTCGGCTAGGGGGCCATCCCGGCTTACCAACCCGATGCAAACTACGAATACCGAAGAATGTTATCACGGGAGACACACGGCGGGTGCTAACGTCCGTCGTGAAGAGGGAAACAACCCAGACCGCCAGCTAAGGTCCCAAAGTCATGGTTAAGTGGGAAACGATGTGGGAAGGCACAGACAGCCAGGATGTTGGCTTAGAAGCAGCCATCATTTAAAGAAAGCGTAATAGCTCACTGGTCGAGTCGGCCTGCGCGGAAGATGTAACGGGGCTAAACCATGCACCGAAGCTGCGGCAGCGACACTATGTGTTGTTGGGTAGGGGAGCGTTCTGTAAGCCGTTGAAGGTGTCCTGTGAGGGATGCTGGAGGTATCAGAAGTGCGAATGCTGACATAAGTAACGATAAAGCGGGTGAAAAGCCCGCTCGCCGGAAGACCAAGGGTTCCTGTCCAACGTTAATCGGGGCAGGGTGAGTCGACCCCTAAGGCGAGGCCGAAAGGCGTAGTCGATGGGAAACAGGTTAATATTCCTGTACTTGGTGTTACTGCGAAGGGGGGACGGAGAAGGCTATGTTAGCCGGGCGACGGTTGTCCCGGTTTAAGCATGTAGGCGGAAGTTCCAGGTAAATCCGGTTCCTTGTTAACGCTGAGGTGTGATGACGAGGCACTACGGTGCTGAAGTAACAAATGCCCTGCTTCCAGGAAAAGCCTCTAAGCATCAGGTAACACGAAATCGTACCCCAAACCGACACAGGTGGTCAGGTAGAGAATACCAAGGCGCTTGAGAGAACTCGGGTGAAGGAACTAGGCAAAATGGTGCCGTAACTTCGGGAGAAGGCACGCTGATATGTAGGTGAAGTCCCTGCGGATGGAGCTGAAATCAGTCGAAGATACCAGCTGGCTGCAACTGTTTATTAAAAACACAGCACTGTGCAAACACGAAAGTGGACGTATACGGTGTGACGCCTGCCCGGTGCCGGAAGGTTAATTGATGGGGTTAGCGGTAACGCGAAGCTCTTGATCGAAGCCCCGGTAAACGGCGGCCGTAACTATAACGGTCCTAAGGTAGCGAAATTCCTTGTCGGGTAAGTTCCGACCTGCACGAATGGCGTAATGATGGCCAGGCTGTCTCCACCCGAGACTCAGTGAAATTGAACTCGCTGTGAAGATGCAGTGTACCCGCGGCAAGACGGAAAGACCCCGTGAACCTTTACTATAGCTTGACACTGAACACTGGTCCTTGATGTGTAGGATAGGTGGGAGGCTTTGAAGCGTGGACGCCAGTCTGCGTGGAGCCAACCTTGAAATACCACCCTTTAATGGCTGGTGTTCTAACGTAGACCCGTGATCCGGGTTGCGGACAGTGTCTGGTGGGTAGTTTGACTGGGGCGGTCTCCTCCCAAAGAGTAACGGAGGAGCACGAAGGTTAGCTAATCCTGGTCGGACATCAGGAGGTTAGTGCAATGGCATAAGCTAGCTTGACTGCGAGAGTGACGGCTCGAGCAGGTGCGAAAGCAGGTCATAGTGATCCGGTGGTTCTGAATGGAAGGGCCATCGCTCAACGGATAAAAGGTACTCCGGGGATAACAGGCTGATACCGCCCAAGAGTTCATATCGACGGCGGTGTTTGGCACCTCGATGTCGGCTCATCACATCCTGGGGCTGAAGTAGGTCCCAAGGGTATGGCTGTTCGCCATTTAAAGTGGTACGCGAGCTGGGTTTAGAACGTCGTGAGACAGTTCGGTCCCTATCTGCCGTGGGCGCTGGAGAATTGAGGGGGGCTGCTCCTAGTACGAGAGGACCGGAGTGGACGCATCACTGGTGTTCGGGTTGTCATGCCAATGGCACTGCCCGGTAGCTAAATGCGGAAGAGATAAGTGCTGAAAGCATCTAAGCACGAAACTTGCCCCGAGATGAGTTCTCCCTGAGACTTTAAGTCTCCTGAAGGAACGTTGAAGACTACGACGTTGATAGGTCGGGTGTGTAAGCGCAGCGATGCGTTGAGCTAACCGATACTAATGAACCGTGAGGCTTAACCTTACAACGCCGAAGATGTTTTGGCGGTGAGAGACGATTTTCAGCTGATACAGATTACAGAATTTGCCTGGCGGCTTTAGCGCGGTGGTCCCACCTGACCCCATGCCGAACTCAGAAGTGAAACGCCGTAGCGCCGATGGTAGTGTGGGGTCTCCCCATGTGAGAGTAGGGAACTGCCAGGCATCAAATTACGTAGTAAGCCGGTGCATAAATCCGGTGGTTACAGCAGTCTTCGGTGGAGCGGTAGTTCAGTCGGTTAGAATACCTGCCTGTCACGCAGGGGGTCGCGGGTTCGAGTCCCGTCCGTTCCGCCACTTATTAAAAGCCCTGAGTTAACGCTCAGGGCTTTTTTCATATCTGTCGTATCATTATTGCCAAATCAGCAAAAATCCTCTGCGTTAAACGCTCTTTTTCTGCATAACGGCAGCAGCGATAATCCTCCTCAGTTAACAATCATTATGAATAACGAGGATTACATGACTATCCCTGCACTGGGTCTGGGCACTTTCCGCCTGAAAGACGACGTTGTTATCGCATCTGTTAAAACTGCACTTGAACTTGGCTATCGCGCAATTGATACGGCGCAGATTTATGATAACGAAGCTGCCGTTGGTCAGGCTATCGAAGAGAGCGGCGTAGCGCGCAGCGAGCTTTTCATCACCACCAAAATCTGGACTGAAAACCTCAGCAAAGACAAATTGATCCCCAGCCTGAAAGAGAGCCTGGAAAAACTGCGTACCGACTATGTGGATCTGACGTTGATCCACTGGCCATCACCGAACGATGCTGTGTCAGTCGAGGAGTTCATGCAGGCATTGCTTGAAGCGAAAGAGCAGGGCTTAACGCGTGAAATAGGTATTTCTAATTTCACCATACCGCTGATGGAAAAAGCCATAGCCGCCGTGGGGGCAGAAAACATTGCAACCAATCAGATTGAACTCTCTCCCTACCTGCAAAACCGCAAAGTCGTGGACTGGGCAAAACAGCACGGCATCCACATTACCTCATATATGACCCTGGCCTACGGTAAGGCACTGAAAGATGACGTGATTAATCGTATCGCAGAAAAACATAGCGCAACGGCTGCACAGGTGATTCTGGCATGGGCGATGGGTGAAGGTTACGCCGTGATCCCCTCTTCAACCCGACGTGAAAACCTGGCCAGCAACCTGTTAGCGAGGGATCTCCAGCTGGACGACGAAGACAAAAAAGCGATCGCTGCCCTGGAATGCAACGATCGTCTGGTCAGCCCTGAAGGTCTGGCACCTGACTGGGATTAATATTGACCCTTTCCTCTGTAGCCTGAAACCCTCACACAGCTCCCCCGGGAGCTGTTTTTATATGTTCGCTCAGGAAATCGATAAAGGCGCGTATGCGCGTACTTACCGCTCTGTCACTGTAATAAACTGCACTAAAAGGCATCTCCACAGGCAGACGTTTATCTGCCATCAGCTCTACAAGCTCACCGCGTGCAATTTCTTTATCAATCATATAGTCCGACAAACAGGCGATCCCATTTCCTTCGAGGCAAAGCTGCTTCAGCGTTTCTCCACTGTTGGACGATAACCCACTGGTGATTTCATGCAGTTGACCATCATGACAGGCCACAGGCCAGGTGTTCAGCGATACGGGCTCCGTGAAGCCCAGGCACAGGTGCTGCTTCAGTTCTTCAACCGTCTCTGGTTTGCCATGCTCTGCGATGTATTGCGGTGACGCGACTATCTTGCGGTAGCTGGCAAAAAGAGGGCGGGCCCGCAAGCTCGAGTCGGTCAGGGTGCCGGCACGGATCGCCACATCCACTTTCCGCTCGATGAGATTGATAAACGTCTCTGAGGAAACTAACGAGAGCGTCATCTCCGGATAGCGTTCGCGGAAAGGCTTGATCAGCGGCATCAGAAAATGAAGAACAACCGGTGTTGCCGCATCAATGCGCAGCAATCCGCGCGGCGTACTACGGGTTTCCATAATCTCTGTTTCTGCCGCCGCCATCTCCTGAAGGACGGACTGCACACGGCGGAAATAACGCTCGCCTTCCTCCGTCAGGCTCAGCTGACGCGTCGTTCGGTTGAGAAGACTGACGCCGAGCTTCATCTCCAGTTTTTTCACCGAGCGGCTGATGGCTGAATTAGCCTGCCCCAGCTGCTCGGCCGCACGGCTAAAACTGCCGCTTTCGACGACGGCGACAAAAATTGTCAGCTCTTCCGACGTTGCTTTCATTGTTGCACCACCTGCAAAATTCTATTGATATTTTGACCATTTTTGTTATTTAAGCACTGGCGCATACTGCCTGTCATCTTAATCCTGATGATATGGAGTTATTTATGCCACTGGCGCTACTTGCCCTGACGATCAGTGCCTTTGCAATTGGCACGACCGAATTTGTTATCGTAGGACTGGTGCCTACGATAGCTAACCAGCTTTCAATCTCGCTGCCTTCTGCCGGCCTGTTGGTTTCTATCTATGCGCTCGGGGTTGCCATCGGCGCCCCCGTCCTGACCGCGTTGACGGGACGTTTCCCGCGTAAGCCGCTGTTGGTTGCGCTGATGGTGTTATTCACCGCTGGCAATATTCTGGCCTGGCAGGCGCCGGACTACACCACGCTGGTGATTGCCCGGCTGCTGACCGGTCTCGCTCACGGTGTGTTCTTCTCCATTGGTTCAACTATTGCAACCGGCCTGGTACCAAAAGAGAAAGCAGCATCCGCCATCGCGATTATGTTCGGTGGTCTGACTGTCGCTCTTGTCACCGGTGTACCGTTAGGAACGTTTATCGGACAGCACTTTGGCTGGCGCGAAACCTTCCTTGCCGTCTCTTTACTGGGGGTGATTGCCCTGGTTGCCAGCTTGCTATTGGTACCGTCGACAATTGCAGGACGTGCGAGTGCCAGCCTGAGCGATCAGCTCAAGGTACTCACGCATCCGCGTTTGCTGATCATCTACGCCGTCACAGCGCTCGGCTATGGGGGGGTATTCACGGCTTTCACCTTCCTGGCTCCGATGATGCAGGACCTGGCAGGCTTCTCACCGAGTGCCGTGAGCTGGATTTTGCTGGGTTATGGTATCTCCGTCGCCATCGGTAATATCTGGGGAGGGAAGCTTGCGGACAAACATGGTGCAGTGCCGGCCCTGAAGTTTATCTTCGCAGCACTGGTTGTTCTGCTGATGATTTTCCAGTTCACGGCATCGATGCAATACGCCGCGCTGATAACGGTACTGGTGATGGGGGTCTTCGCCTTTGGTAACGTGCCAGGCCTGCAGGTTTACGTGGTACAAAAAGCCGAACTTTATACACCCAACGCGGTAGATGTCGCATCGGGCCTGAATATTGCCGCGTTCAATATTGGGATTGCGCTGGGTTCCATCATTGGTGGGCAAACCGTTGAACATTTCGGATTAACCCAAACGCCATGGATTGGTGCGGTGATTGTTCTGGTCGCTTTCCTGCTGATTAGCCTGAGTGGGCGCCTTGATAAACCCGCTCGTGTAGTACTGGGATAACATCAGTAAGTGCTTGCTTACAAAACTGGAAAGCGGTTTATCTGAAATTGCGTTGAAAGTGTAACCTAAAGTCCCTATAACATTAGAACCAGTCCGTTTTCCGGGCTGGTTCATGTTACAGAGGCCGTTTCCAAAAGTGCGAAAAAATACCTATGCCATGCGTTATGTTGCCGGAATGCCCGCGGAGAGGATCTTGCCTCCGGGGTCGTTTGCGAGCATAAGTCAGGCATTACCTGCCGGGACACCCTTAAGCAGCGATGAAAAAATCCGGGTGCTGGTGTGGAACATCTTTAAACAACAGCGCGCTGAGTGGTTATCGGTACTCAAGAATTTTGGGAAAGACGCCCATCTGGTGCTGTTGCAGGAGGCGCAAACCACCCCCGAGCTGGTAAGGTTTGCTACGACTCACTACCTTGCTGCTGACCAGGTTCCCGCGTTTGTCTTGCCGCAACATCCTTCTGGCGTGATGACCCTCTCTTCGGCTCATCCGGTCTATTGCTGCCCGCTGCGCGAGCGCGAGCCGATTCTGCGTCTGGCGAAATCAGCGCTGGTAACGGTCTACCCGCTGCCGGACACGCGCATGCTGATGGTTGTGAATATCCACGCGGTCAACTTCAGCCTGGGCGTGGATGTGTATAGTAAGCAGTTACTTCCGATCGGTGACCAGATCGCCCATCACAGCGGGCCCATCATTATGGCCGGGGATTTTAATGCCTGGAGCCGTCCGCGCATGAATGCGCTGTATCGCTTTGCACGCGAAATGTCGCTGCGTGAAGTTCGTTTTAGCGATGACCAGCGCAAGAAAGCGTTTGGTCGTCCTCTCGATTTTGTCTTCTATCGTGGTCTGAACGTTCACGACGCCTCTGTTCTGGTGACGCGTGCCTCCGATCACAATCCTCTACTCGTTGAATTCAGTCCCGGCAAACCTGATAAATAATGGTATGTCAGGTCTGCCGTGGGGCAGGCCATTCGGGTGCTGCCCTTTATTTTAAACAACAAAAGGACAGTACGATGACAACAACACACTCCCATCATGACAACGTAGAAAAACAGTTTGGCTCCCAGGCAAATGCTTATCTGAGCAGTGCCGTGCACGCGTCTGGCCGTGATCTGGTCCGTCTTGGTGAACGCCTGGCGGCAGTGCCGCACGCGCACGTCCTGGACTTAGGCTGTGGTGCCGGGCATGCCAGCTTCACGGCAGCACAGCAGGTGGCGCAGGTCACGGCCTATGATTTATCCAGGCAGATGCTGGAGGTGGTTGCAGAGGCTGCACAAGTCAAAGGGCTGAACAACATCACGACGCGTCAGGGCTATGCCGAATCCTTACCCTTTGAAGATGCCTCATTTGAAGTTGTTATCAGCCGTTATTCTGCGCATCACTGGCATGACGTCGGCCAGGCATTACGTGAAGTTAAACGCGTTCTGAAGCCGGGCGGGGTCTTTATCATTATGGATGTGATGTCGCCGGGACATCCGGTGCGTAATATCTGGCTGCAGACGGTTGAAGCGCTGCGCGACACCTCGCATGTGCAAAACTACTCCAGCGGGGAGTGGTTAGCGCTGATTACTGAAGCGGGGCTGATCACACGTGCATTGATAACGGACCGCTTGCCGCTGGAGTTCAGCTCGTGGATTGCCCGTATGCGCACGCCGGAAGCGTTAAGCCAGGCCATTCGATTGTATCAGGATAGCGCGTCGGCGGAAGTGAAGGCGTACTTTGAATTGCAGGATGATGGATCATTTACCAGCGATACCATCATGGCTGAAGCGCAAAAAGCAGCGTAAAGAAAAAAGGCACCGAGGGGAATCGGTGCCTTTTTATCGTTAGGTCGTGTCATCAGGAGTCTGGCGTGGCGCTATTTTTCACAAACAACGTCAGCTGGTCGCCTGGTTTCAGATTGTCAGTATCATTGTTCCAGCGCATCACATCCTTGATATTTACGCCGTGTCGTTTTGCGATACTGGACAGTGAATCACCTTTACGCACACGATAGGTAATGCTATCGCTGTTGCTGGCGAGACGCTGTGCACTGTTACCTGCACCCACCGTCAGAGTCTGACCCACTTTCAGGCCTGAGCTGCGCAGATTATTCCACTGCTGCAGATCGTTTGCCGTCACGCCAAGACGTGAGGCAATGCCCGAAAGTGTATCACCTGACCGAACCTTATAGCTGCGGCTGTTCACGGATGATGCATCCGCGATCAGCGTTGACTGAACAGCGGCAATTTCACCCGATGCTAAAGACTCACGTAACTGCTCAGCATGTTTCTGCGGAACCATTACATACTGCGGACCACTGGCCCCCAGCGTTGAGCCTTTAACGCCAGCATTAAAGGTTTTCAGTTTACTTACCGACATACCCGTCATATCAGCAACCTGTTGAATATCAACCGGATTGCTGAGGCGAACACGCGCCAGTGCACGACTTTCGTCTGGTGTTGGCAGTTGTACACCGTAACGCTTGCTGTTCTTGAGAATATCGCTCAATGCCAGCATTTTCGGTACGTAAATCTTCGTTTCCTGTGGCAGTGAGAGCGACCAAAAATCGGTGGATTTACCCCGTGCTTTATTCGCTTTCATTGCCTTCAGTACACGACCTTCGCCACTGTTATACGCTGCGACCGTTAACAGCCAGTCGCCGTCGAACATCTTATTAAGACGTTCCATCATGTCGAGAGCGGCTGTCGTTGAAGCGACAACATCACGACGCGCATCATAGTTGCGGGTCTGTTTCAAACCATAGTTTCGCCCGGTGCTCGGAATGATCTGCCAAATGCCTGCGGCATTGGCGCCAGACGTCGCGTGTGGGTCAAAAGCGCTCTCCACTATGGGTAGGAGTACCAGCTCCATCGGCATGTTACGTTTCTTAACTTGCCCGGCTATCCAGTACATATACGGCTCTGCCCGTAAAGTTACATCGTGGAGATAGCTCTTATTTCTTAAATACTTTTGCTTCTGTTCGCGAATCCGGTTGTTTTCCGGAATTCCCATCTTTAGCTCGTCGCCAATAGAGGTCCACAAGTCTTCATCCTGTGCGAAAGACGTCCCATCGTCCATCCATCGCGCTGAACTTGTAAACTTCCCTGCTTCCCCTTGACCAGCTGCAGAAAGGCTCTGTGCGTGCTGTTGTACGTTGCTGCCGTTCTGCGACTGGCAACCTACAAGCAGGACAGAGGCGAGTAATATCGCTTTTGCCTTCATGTGTGTGTCAATAGTTGCTTAAAAGACGAGCGATGATAACGGCGAAATTTTGAAAAGGCAACCCGCAATTATCTGAAGTTATCTTTCTTTGACCTTAACCATGCAAATCGTTGTTCTGGTTGTGACAAATTTGTTTCTTTGTTAATTTTATCAATTAAATCAATATCATCTGTTCGTAAAAATAAATTAGTTTTACGCTCATTTTTCAGAGTTACGGGGAGTGTTTTTTGGTTTTTTGCACGTAACTCCTTCACTTTGTGATAATAATCTTGAATCGCCCGATCCTCTGGCAAGATGCTCGCCGCAAACTTCATATTTCCTAATGTATACTCATGTGCGCAACAAATAAGGGTATCGTCAGGTAATGCGCTAATCTTCTGTAATGACTGGTACATCTGGGCTGGGGTGCCCTCAAAAAGCCTTCCACAGCCTCCGGAGAACAGCGTGTCGCCGCAAAAAAGATAAGGTTTGTTGTAGAAACAAAGATGTCCCAAAGTGTGACCTGGTGTAGCAAATACAGAAAACTCCCACTCGCGTATGAGGATATTTTCACCTTCTTCGACTACCTGCGTTGTTCCCTTATCTTGTGTCTCTGCCGATCCGTAAACCACCAGATGCGGGAATTGGGCACGAAGGTCAGCAACGCCGCCGGTGTGATCGTTATGATGATGAGTCAGAAGGATGGCCTCTGGTTGCCAGCCGTTCTCTTTTATCGCGTCTGATACAGGAGCCGATTCTCCAGGATCGACAATGACGCACCGACGCTCGTCATCGACTAAAACCCAGATGTAATTGTCCTGAAAGGCGGGAATACTGATAAGATTCATAAATTACCTCTTATAGCGTGGTGGGTGTGTTGATGAAACCGGCAAGGATACCTCAGATTGTCCCGGCACCTGAACGTTGGGCCGAATTGCCCTGGGGTGAATACTATCGCGAGAACCTGGAACAGCAGCTTAAACCCTGGCTCGCGAAAATGTATGGTTTTCACTTGCTTAAGATTGGCAATCTCAGCGCGGAAATCAATACCGAAAGCTGCGCTATCTCACATCAGGTTAATGTCTCTCTTGGCGCATCACCGGTTCAGGTGAAAGCGGATCCTTTGCATCTGCCGTTTGCGGAAAAGTCCGTTGATGCCTGCCTGCTGGCACACACGTTGCCCTGGTGCAGCGATCCTCATCGCCTGCTGCGCGAGGCCGATCGCGTCCTGATTGATGATGGCTGGCTGATACTCAGCGGGTTCAATCCGCTGAGTCTGATGGGGCTGCGCAAGCTGGTTCCGGTGCTTCGCCGGACACCGCCGTATAACAGCAGGATGTTCACGATGATGCGCCAGCTTGACTGGCTTTCACTGCTGAATTTTGAGGTGCTCTGCTCGGGCGGTTTTCAGGTACTTCCCTGGGCGCGGCAGGGGGGCGTTGTTCTGAGCACCCATCTGCCGGCATTAGGCTGCATGCAGTTTATTGTCGCGCGTAAGCGGACCATCCCCCTTACGCTTAATCCGATGAAGCAGAGTAAATCGAAATCGCCCATTCGCCAGACCGTGGGCGCCACGCGGCAGTACAGAAAACCCTGATCAGGATTCGGGCTGATAGCCTGTGTCTTCATGAGCGGGGTTGGATGCCGCTGCCCGTGCCAGTTCGTCACAACGTTCGTTTTCGGGGTGGCCTGCGTGACCTTTAACCCATTCCCATTTAATCTCGTGCTGGCCCAGCGCAGCATCAAGACGTTTCCAGAGATCGACGTTTTTGACCGGCTTTTTGTCTGCCGTCTTCCAGCCGCGTTTTTTCCAGTTGTGGATCCACTGGGTGATCCCCTGGCGTACATACTGACTGTCAGTGCTCAACACCACATCGCAGTGTTCTTTTAGCGCTTCCAGCGCCACAATGGCGGCCATCAACTCCATGCGGTTGTTGGTGGTCAGAAAATAGCCTTCGCTAAAAGTTTTTTCATGCTCGCGATAGCGCATAATCGCGCCATAACCGCCAGGCCCTGGGTTGCCGAGGCAAGATCCATCGGTGAAAATTTCTACCTGTTTACGCATCTCTGGTAGACTTCCTGTATTTGAAACGTTCAGTTAAACGATAAGTCTGACATAAATGACCGCTATGAGCACTGCAATTACTCGCCAGATTGTCCTCGATACCGAAACCACCGGTATGAACCAGATCGGCGCGCACTACGAAGGGCACAAGATCATCGAGATCGGTGCCGTTGAAGTGGTGAACCGTCGTCTTACGGGGAACAACTTCCATGTCTACCTCAAACCCGACCGGCTGGTGGACCCAGAAGCGTTCGGCGTGCACGGTATCGCCGATGAGTTCTTGCTGGATAAACCGACCTTCGCGGAAGTGGCAGACGAATTTCTGGAATATATCAAAGGCGCCGAGCTTATCATTCACAACGCGTCGTTCGATATCGGCTTTATGGACTATGAGTTCAGTAAGCTCCATCGTGATATTCCGAAAACGAACACGTTCTGTAAGGTGACCGATAGCCTGGCGCTGGCGAGGAAAATGTTTCCTGGCAAGCGTAACAGCCTGGATGCGCTCTGTTCTCGCTATGAAATAGATAACACCAAGCGAACGTTGCACGGCGCATTGCTCGATGCCCAGATCCTGGCGGATGTCTACCTGGCGATGACCGGTGGTCAGACGTCCATGAAATTCAGCATGGAAAATGAATCCCAGCAGACGCAGGGGGAAGCGGGGATTCAACGTGTTGTTCGCCAGGCCAGTCGTTTGCGGGTGGTTTTAGCCAGTGATGAAGAGTTACTTAACCATGAATCCCGTCTTGATTTAGTGCAGAAGAAAGGCGGAAGCTGCATGTGGCGGGCCTGAAAAAGGGCCAGAATGCCTGTAAAATCATCGTTTGGGTGAATTTTGCAGCAAACGATTCAAAACGTGAGAAAAAGCGTTGACGAGTCCGGAGGCAAACCGTAATATGCGCCTCGTTCCCCCAGCGGGAACAGTGGAGCGGTAGTTCAGTCGGTTAGAATACCTGCCTGTCACGCAGGGGGTCGCGGGTTCGAGTCCCGTCCGTTCCGCCACTATTCAGAAGGCCTGAATCAGAAATGATTCAGGCCTTCGTCGTTTCTGCGTCTGCAAATCTTCTTTATCCGCCCCCCTGTCTTTATTAACAAAAAGTTAATATCTGCGGTGCAATTAATTAACATTTGATCAATGATAGTGCACAATTTGCACCGTATTTGTGCATTTTGCCACCGATTGTCTTTTTGGCAGCGGAGCAGATGTGTAATTTTGTAAAAAATAATTCACAGAAAATCATTCGCTTATCTCCATCCCTTCAGAAAGTTCATGAACCAATGCTTTATTGGTTCGTTTATTGCTTAATCATTAGCACGGTAAGTAGCACGTTATATCAATAACTTATCGTTAATAAAAATAAAGTAATGATGATAGCGAGCGAACCAATATGGAAAAACCGTCACGGTTTCTGGCCAATTCCAGCACCGCGCTTGAGCAGCTGCGCGGACTGATCAACCAGCATGAGTCAACACCAGGCACTCCGCTGCCCACTGAACGTGAGCTGTCGGAGACTCTCGGCGTAGGACGACGTGAAGTACGTCGTGCGCTGGATGTGCTGGAAGAGGAGGGGCGGATCTGGCGTAAACAGGGCAAAGGGACCTTTATAGGCCCGTCTGCACCTGTTGAACCTCTGGCCCTTCAGGGATTGGTTCAGCAAACCAACCTTCTGGAAGTCATGGAAGCTCGTCTACAGCTCGAACCCGGCTTAGCCCGGCTTGCGGCACTGCGTGCCACCAGGGAAAACCTCGCGCTTATGCAGCGCATGCTGGAACGCATTGATAAGGTCAGCCCGGACGACCGCGATCTCAACGAACTCTGGGATAGCGCATTTCACCGCGCCATTGCCGAGGCTGCCGGTAATCGCCTGATGCTTGGCCTGTTTGATGCCATTGATGCCGTCAGACGTGAACCGGGCTGGCAGCATTTGCGCGAATTAGCCCGTACACCCGAGCGGGTTGATCACTACAACGACCACCATCAAAAAATCATGTCTGCGATTATCCATCGCCAGCCTAATGAAGCAGCGGCCGCCATGCGCGAACACCTGCTTAGCCTGCAGTCAGCCCTGATTCAGGCTATTCACCTTGAGGACGACTTCACGCTATGACGACGATCCCGTTTAAGGACCCCACGCCTGTACTGCGGCTGCAAAATCTTAACGTAACGTTCGCCGGCTCTCCGGTGAGCGTGCTTGATGGTATTTCACTGACGGTCAACGCGGGAGAAACGCTGGCGCTGGTGGGGGAATCCGGCTGCGGGAAAAGTATCACCTCATTAGCGCTGATGGGCTTACTGCCCGCCAGCGCACAGATCGTCAGCGGCGAGATGCAGTTCCGTCGTCACGACTTACGAAAGCTTTCACCGCGGGAATATGCCGATCTTCGCGGCAGCGAACTGGCAATGATTTTCCAGGAGCCAATGACCTCGCTCAACCCTGCCTTCACGCTGGGAGACCAGCTCAGTGAAGCGGTGATGCGCCATCAGAAACTTTCTCGTGCAGAGGCGATGAAGGTTGCGCTGCAGATTCTGGAGAAGGTGCAGATCCCGGCGGCAGAGATGCGCCTGAAAGCGTATCCGCACCAGCTTTCCGGGGGGATGCGTCAGCGCGTGATGATTGCGATGGCGCTGATTAACCATCCACGTTTGCTGATTGCCGACGAGCCGACAACCGCGCTGGATGTGACCATTCAGGCGCAGATCCTCGCGCTGCTTAATACCCTCAAAGAAGAGACCGGTACGGCGGTGTTAATGATCACCCACGATCTGGGCGTGGTGGCGGAAGTCGCGCAGCAGGTGGCGGTAATGTATGCCGGACAGGTGGTAGAGCAGGGGAGCGTGGAGGCCATTTTTGCCGACCCGCAACACCCGTACACCATAGGACTGATGGGCTCGATACCGTCCCTCGGCGCACGTAAAGGCGCGCTTTCCACTATTCCCGGAGCCGTTCCGCTGCCGGAATCCATGCCCAAAGGGTGCCGGTTCGCTACCCGCTGCCCCTTCGCGCAAACGCGGTGTCATGACGAAAAGCCGTCGCTGACGGCGATGGGGACCGACCATCAGGTGGCCTGCTTCCGCGTGCCGCTGGAACAACATATTGCGCTGGGAGAAATTGCATGACGACGCCCATTCTTGAAGCCCGGGACCTGAGCAAGCTTTTTCCCGGCCCTAAAAAACTGTTTACCCCAGCACGTTTTGTCACCGCGGTCGATCGCGTCTCCCTCTCCGTCATGCCTGGTGAAACGCTGGCGATTGTGGGCGAGTCCGGATCCGGAAAATCGACGCTGGGCCGTCTTCTTCTGCGGCTGCTGGCGGCCAGCGAAGGACGCGTATTTTATCAGGGTGAAGAGATCACTCATGCCTCGGGTGCGCGTCTGAACCAGCTGCGGCGGGAGCTGCAGATCATCTTTCAGGATCCTTTCGCGTCGTTAAACCCGCGCATGACGGTCGAGCAGATCGTCGGTGAGCCGCTGTGGCTACACCAGTCGATGAAGAAAACCGACAGGCAATATCGGGTGGCGGAGCTGCTTAAAACTGTAGGGCTGCCAGCGGCCTGGGCACAACGTTATCCGCACGAATTTTCCGGAGGGCAGCGTCAGCGAATTGGTATTGCGCGTGCGCTGGCCTCCGGGCCAAAGCTGTTGCTGGGGGACGAGCCGGTCTCCGCGCTGGATGTCTCGGTTCAGGCGCAGGTGGTCAACCTGCTGGAAAGTCTGAAGCATCAGCTGGGGCTGACAATGGTGATTGTCGCCCATGGCCTGGCGGTGATTCGCCATATGAGTGACCGCGTGGCGGTGATGTATCTCGGGCAAATTGTTGAGCTTGCGACCGTCGACGAAATCTTTGATGCCCCGCTACACCCCTATACGCAGGCGTTAATCGCCTCCGCCCCCCAGATTCAGCCAGGCGCGCCGCGTGTGGCACCTCTGCTGCAGGGGGATTTACCGAACCCGGCCAGCCCACCGTCAGGCTGCCGTTTCCATACCCGTTGTCCGTATGCCACGGATGAATGTCGCCAGGTCGAGCCGATCAATCAGGTGCTGGACGGGGGACGCCAGATTGCCTGCCATCGCTGGCAGGAGATTAACCGCGATCGCAGTGTTATCCAGATAGCACCGCCATCCGCAGCCTTTCTGCGCCGCCGCGCGCTGTTTGAACACGCGGCCACTCACTCCTCCCTTCCTTCAAGGAACTCATGATAATGACAATGCGTAATTCTCTTTTGACCGTACTGGGAAGTGTTATGTTGCTTGGCGCGGCGCTGCCCGCCCATTCTGAAAGCGTACTGCGAATTGGTCTGGGTGCGGATCCGGACATGCTCGATCCGCATCTTGCGCGCACCTATTATGGCCGTTTCGTCTTTGCCTCTCTGTGCGACCGGCTGGTGGACGTGGATGAGCATCTGAAAGTGGTTCCCGGGCTGGCGAAATCGTGGGCCTGGAGTGACGACGGCAAAACGCTGACCATGGATCTGCGTGAAGGTGTGACCTTCCATGACGGTGAAAAATTTGACGCCGCCGCGGCAAAATACAACCTCGACCGCGCGCTGACGTTAAAAGGTTCGCTGCGTAAAAGTGAAATCTCGTCCGTTGAGTCCGTTGAGGTGACAGGCCCGATGCAGATTGCCCTGCATCTGAAAACACCTGATGCCGCACTGCTGATGCAGCTTACCGATCGCGCCGGGGCGATGATGGCACCCGACGCCGCGAAAAAGCCTGACTTTGCCGCACATCCGGTTTGCTCTGGCCCCTATAAGTTCGACAGCCGCGTCTCACAGGACCGTATCGTTCTGACGCGTTTTGACAACTACTGGAACAAAGGCGCTTACCACTTCGACAAAATTATTTATCTGCCGATCCCGGATGCTTCCGTGCGTCTGGCTAACCTGCGTGCAGGGGATCTTGATCTGACGGAAGGCATTGCCGCAAGCGACGTGAAAACCGTAGAAGCCGACAGCAAACTGGCGCTGGCGAAGGTGACCGGTCTGGGTTATCAGGGCATTACCTTCAATATCAATAACGGCAAGGTCCCGGCGAACGATCCGTTTAAGGATGCCCGCGTGCGTGAGGCATTTTCTCAGGCAATCGATCGCGATGCGTTAAATCAGGTGGTCTTCGAGGGGCTGTACACCCCGGCAAACCAGGCGTTTTCTACCGTAAGTCCGTATCACGTTAACCTGCCGGTGCCACCACGCGATGTCGACAAAGCCAAAGCGCTGTTGAAAGCGGCAGGCGTCACTACCCCGCTGAACGTCAATCTGCTGGTGCCCAACAACCCAACTTCACAGCAGGTCGGTCAGGTACTGCAGGCGATGGTGGCAGAGGCTGGCTTTAACCTGAACCTGCAAATGACCGAGTTCGCCACGCTGCTCGACCGCCAGCAAAGTGGTGATTATCAGCTGAGCTTCTCTGGCTGGTCGGGTCGTCCGGATCCGGATGGCAGCATCTACGGCTTCATTAACAGCAAAGGCACCCTTAACGACGGTCGTTACAGTAACGCGCAGGTGGATGAATGGCTGACGCAGGCGCGCCTGAGCAACGACAAAGCCGTCCGTCAGCCGCTGTACGACAAGGTGGTGAAACAGCTGCAGACGGATATGCCCATCGCCTACCTCTATTTTGAACCGCGTATTTTTGGTCTGAACAAGAGCGTGCAGGGCTTTAAACCGTATCCGGACGGCATTGTGCGTCTGGCTGGCCTGACGCTGGCGAAATAACTGGCCTGAGGAGAACCCATGCTGGAACTGATTTGCAAACGTCTGCTGCTGGCCATCCCGACCTTACTGCTGGTGAGCATGATGGTGTTTGGCCTGCAAAAACTGCTGCCCGGCGATCCGCTGATCGCCATGGCCGGGGAGGAGCGCGATCCGGCGGTGATCGCCCAGCTGCGTGCTGAGCTCAATCTCGATGCGCCCATCCCTGTGCAGTACTTCAACTGGCTGACGCGCGCGCTGCAGGGCGATCTTGGTGTCTCCTTACGCACTCACGAGCCGGTCACCCAGCTCATTGCCAGCAAACTGCCGGTGACGCTGGAGCTGTCGCTGCTGGCGATGATCATCGCTCTGGTGTTTGGCATCAGCATGGGGATCCTCGCGGCGGTCAACAAAAACAGCTGGGTCGATCACGGTGCCAACTTTGTGGCGATCTCGGGGATCTCGATACCGCATTTCTGGCTCGGGATCCTGTTGATTCTGGTCTTCTCGGTCAATCTGCAATGGCTGCCAGCGTCGGGTTTCGTGCCGTTTAGTGAAGATCCGATCCAGAACCTGCGTACGCTGTTGTTGCCTGCCTCGGTACTGGGAACGGGGCTGGCGGCCACGCTGATGCGCCATACCCGCGCCTCCATGATCGCGGTAATGAAGGCCGATTACATCCGCACCGCACGGGCTAAAGGGCTGTTGCCAAACGCGGTGATTTTAAAGCATGCGTTTCGCAATGCGCTGGTTCCGGTGATCACCCTGACCACGCTGCTGTTCGGCGAACTGCTGGGGGGCGCGGTACTGACCGAACAGGTCTTCACCATTCCAGGGTTCGGCAAGATGATCGTCGATTCGGTCTTTAACCGTGACTATGCGGTGGTGCAGGGGGTGGTGCTTATCGTGGCGATCGGTTTCCTGCTGCTGAACCTGCTGGCCGACGTGCTTTACGTTCTTATCAACCCGAAAATGCGAGGTTAAGCATGGCGGAACTGACAACTCAAACCATTGCCGCGGTTCAGCCCCGAGCGCAGAACCGGGTACTGAAGAAATTTCTCGCCAATAAAAGCGCGGTGATGGGTGCCGTAGTGGTGGGCTTTTTTGTGCTGGTGGCACTGCTGGCGCCGTGGATCGCGCCCTTTGATCCGGTGAAAGCCAATTTCCTGGCGGTGCGTAAAGCGCCTTCGGCGATGTACTGGTTTGGGACCGATGAACTGGGCCGCGATATTTTGTCCCGCATTATCTGGGGGGCGAGAACGTCGTTGATGGCTGGCTGTATGTCGGTGGTGATCGCCGTGGTCATTGGCGTTCCGCTGGGGCTGGTGGCGGGTTACTTCCAGAAGATGTGGGACGGCGTGATCTCGCGTTTTATTGAAGCGCTGCTGGCCTGCCCGTTCCTGATCATGGCGATCGCGCTCGGGGCGTTTCTGGGCCCAAGCCTGACCAACGCCATGATCGCCATTGGCCTCTCCGCAATGCCGATCTTCGCCCGCCTGACGCGCGGCCAGGTGATCGCCATTCGCAACGAAGAGTATATCGACGGCGCGAGGGCGATTGGCCTGCCGGATCGCTGGATCATCATTAAGTATGTGCTGCCCAATGTGATGTCTCCGATTCTGGTGCAGGCCACGCTGGCCATTGCCTCGGCAATCATTGCTGAAGCCAGCCTGTCATTTCTGGGGTTAGGTCAGCAGCCGCCGAACCCGTCATGGGGCTCAATGCTTAATACCGCGAAAGGTTTCCTTGAGCAGGCTCCATGGATGTCTGTATTCCCCGGTGTGGCGATTTTTCTTGCCGTGCAGGGCTTTAATTTACTCGGCGACGGGCTGCGCGATGCGCTCGATCCGCGCCATGACTAAGGAGTCATGATGACCAAAGCGCTTGATTTCACTTCCGGTTACGATTCACGACGCCCGCCGATGATGGGCCACAACGCCGTGGCGACATCTCAGCCGCTGGCGGCCCAGGCGGGAATGAAAATGCTGCAGCTCGGCGGGAACGCGGTTGATGCGGCGGTTGCAACCGCCATGGCGTTGACGGTGGTTGAACCCACCGGCAACGGTATTGGCAGCGATGCCTTTGCCATCGTCTGGGATGGTGAAAAACTCCACGGCCTGAACGCCTCAGGCCGCTCGCCTGCCAGCTGGCACGCGGATCTGTTTGCCGGTAAAACCGCGGTGCCAGAAATTGGCTGGGACGCCGTTACCGTGCCGGGTGCGGTATCGGGCTGGGTGGCGCTGGCAGAACGTTTTGGCACGCTGCCGCTCACTACGCTGGCGCAACCGGCCATCGAGTATGCGCGTAACGGTTTTCCGGTCTCCCCGTTGATTGGCCATCTCTGGCAGCGGGGTTATAACAAGCTGAAAGATCAGCCAGGCTTTAGCGCCTGCTTTGCACCGGAGGGGCGTGCTCCCCGGGTTGGCGAGATCTTCCGTAACCCGGCGCAGGCTCATTCACTGGAGCTGATTGCCAGAACCAACGGTGAAGCGTTTTACCGCGGCGAGCTGGCGGAGAAAATTGCCGCTTTCGCGAAAGAGCATGGCGCACACCTGACGGCAGAGGATTTGGCCAATCATCGTGTGGACTGGGTAGAACTGCTGTCGCGTGATTTTGCCGGTGGTTCGGTGCAGGAGCTGCCGCCAAACGGGCAGGGCATCGCCACGCTGATTGCGCTCGGTATTCTGGAGCAGTGTGGAATTGAAAAACATCATCCGGATTCCGTGCAGTCACTTCATCTGTCTATTGAAGCGATGAAACTGGCGCTGGCGGATCTCGATCGCTACGTCGCTGATGAAGAACACATGGAGTTCGCGGCCCAGGCGTTGCTGAGCGATCGTTATCTGGCGTCCCGCGCGGCGCTTATCGACTCCGATAACGCCTCCGATTTCGTCTACGGTTCGCCGACGCAGAGCGGCACGGTCTACCTGAGCGCTGCAGATTCCAGCGGTATGATGATCTCCTTTATTCAGTCCAACTATATGGGCTTTGGATCCGGGATTGTGGTGCCGGAGACCGGGATCAGTCTGCAAAACCGCGGCTGTGGCTTTGTGCTGGATCCAAACCATCCGAATGCGCTGGCGGGCAGTAAGCGTCCGTTCCACACCATCATTCCGGGCTTTGCGATGGACGGCAACGGTAAACCGCTGATGTCCTTTGGCGTCATGGGCGGGCCAATGCAGGCGCAGGGGCATATGCAGATGGCGCTGCGCATCATGCTGCACGGGCAAAACCCACAGGCGGCAATTGATGCGCCTCGCTGGCGCGTGGTGCAGGGCAGGGAAGTGATCGTCGAATCGACGTTCGATCGCAATACTATCGCCGCACTGCGTGAGCGCGGGCACCAGATCGTGGTGGAAGATCCGCTCCAGGATTATAACTTCGGCGGCGCGCAGGTGATTTATCGTATGCCGGAAGGGCACTATGTGGCGGCGACAGAGAGCCGCAAAGACGGGCAGGCGCTGGTGAGTTAATGATGTCCCCTCCCTCTTCCTGTGAGAGGGAGGGGAAACCGTTATCCAATGCTAAACGGATCCGCATCCTGCCAGGCCGGAAACTTCTCGCGATATTCCTTCAGGGCCGTCAGTGACAACTCAGCATCAATGCGCGTTGCCTGATGCGGCTCGGCGGTGGCAATAATTTCACCCTGCGGGTTCACCACCCGGCTATCCCCCCGATAATGATGCCCGTTGCCATCGGTCCCCACGCGGTTACAGCCGACCACATACGCCTGGTTTTCAATGGCGCGTGCGACCAGCAGCGACTGCCAGTGCAGGGAGCGCGGAGCAGGCCAGTTGGCGACATACAGCGCCAGGTCGTAATCATTGCGGTTGCGTGACCACACCGGGAAGCGCAGGTCGTAGCAAACCAGCGGTAGAATACGCCAGCCGCGCCATTCGAACACCACGCGCGCATCACCCGCTTCATAGTGATGATGTTCATCTGCCATGCGGAACAGGTGGCGTTTATCATAGAAATGCACTTTCCCTTCCGGCTCGACCAGCAGGAAGCGGTTGACCGGCCCGCGCTCGGTTTGCAGCGCAGCGCTGCCGGCAATCAGCGCATTGGTTTGCTGCGCTTTGGCGTGCATCCAGGCGACCACCTCTTGCTGTGGCATTGACTGTTGCGCCGCTTCCATGGCGAAGCCGGTAGTGAACATCTCCGGCAGGACAATCACATCACGCCCGGTAATGCCTTCCAGTTGACGATCAAAGTGGCGCAGGTTGGCAGGACCGTCCATCCACACTAAAGGTTGCTGCAAAATCGAAATCTTCAGACCAGGCACAATTCAGA
Organism: Enterobacter sp. BIDMC 26; assembly: GCF_000534435.1. Lineage (NCBI taxonomy): Bacteria > Pseudomonadati > Pseudomonadota > Gammaproteobacteria > Enterobacterales > Enterobacteriaceae > Enterobacter > Enterobacter sp. BIDMC 26. Next base: position 23,673 of record NZ_KI973182.1, read on the forward strand.
CTCCTCAAACGACCACTTTTTGACACTGTAGCACGACATAAAGAGAAAATGTGGCAATAAAAAACCCCGCGCGTGGCGGGGTTTGTAGAAGCGAAACGCGTTATGCAGCTTCAGGTTTGCGGACCTTCTCCGGCAGCTTTACCGGTTGTGTCGCCAGCTCATCCGGGTCGAAATCATCCACGTTAATGCTGCGCAGACGGCTCTCTTCGGCTTTCACCAGCAGAGCGGCTTCATCATTGTTGATGATCCCGCCCGTCAGGGCCTGTTTCGCCAGTTCATCCAGGCGGGTGAACGGCAGGTTTTTGCCCAGCTGTTTGCAGATCTTCTGGTGGATGGGATCGGCAGCCATCACGTCCAGCAGCGCTTCTTCCAGCAGACCAACCGGGTTATGCGGCGTGGGAGCCAGATACTGACCGCGGCCGATACGGGAACGGGTTGCGCTCGGTACCTGCAGGATCTTCGCCACTTTGTGATCCAGTTTGTCAGACGGCGCCAGATGATGACGACCGGTCGGGAAGATCACCACGCGAAGGGCGCCTGCAACAAAGCGGTTCGGGAAGTTCGCCAGCAGATCGTCAATGGCCTGTTCCGCCTGATACATCGCATCCTGAACGCCCCAGTGAACCAGCGGCAGATCGGCTTCCTGACGGCCTTCATCGTCGTAGCGTTTCAGGACCGCAGAGGCCAGGAAGATTTGGCTCAGCACATCACCCAGACGGGCAGAGATACGCTCGCGACGCTTCAGGCTACCGCCCAGCACCGCCATAGAAACATCTGACAGCAGAGCCAGGTTGGCGCTCAGACGGTTAAGATGCTGGTAATAACGCTTGGTCGCATCACCGGTTGGCGTGGCGCTGGTAAGACCGCGCGTCAGACCCAGCCAGAAGCTGCGTACTTTATTACTGCCCACGTGACCGATATGTTTGAACAGCAGCTTGTCGAAGGCATCCACGTCGTTATTCTGTGCGGCGGCCATCTCTTCCAGCACATAAGGATGGCAACGGATTGCCCCCTGGCCGAAGATCATCATGCTGCGGGTCAGAATGTTTGCCCCTTCAACGGTGATGGCAATCGGTGCGCCCTGGTAGCCGCGCGCCAGGAAGTTGCCCTCGCCGAGCATAATGCCTTTACCGCCCGCGATATCCATTGCATCAATGATTGACTGTTGTGCGCGGTGGGTACAGTGATACTTCACGATAGCTGACAGCACGGCCGGTTTTTCGCCCAGCATAATGCCGTAGGTAATCAGGGAGGCGGCAGCATCCATCACGTAGGCGTTGCCTGCGATACGTGCCAGCGGCTCTTCGATCCCTTCCATCTTGCCGATAGAGATTTTGAACTGACGGCGGATATGGGCGTATGCACCAATCCCCATCGCGACAGATTTCAAACCACCGGTCGAGTTCGACGGCAGGGTAATACCACGGCCAACCGACAGACATTCCACCAGCATGCGCCAGCCCTGACCGGCCATTTTCGGACCACCGATGATGTAGTCAATCGGTACAAAGATATCCTTGCCGCGGGTTGGGCCGTTCTGGAACGGTACGTTCAGCGGGAAGTGGCGACGACCAATTTCAACGCCTGGGGTGGAGGTTGGGATCAGCGCACAGGTAATGCCCAGATCTTCTTCACCGCCCAACAGTTTTTCCGGATCGGAGAGCTTAAAGGCCAGGCCCAGCACGGTCGCGATAGGGGCGAGCGTAATATAACGTTTGTTCCAGGTCAGGCGCATACCCAGCACCTGTTGACCCTGCCATTCACCCATGCAGACGACGCCGGTATCCGGGATCGCACCCGCATCGGAACCCGCTTCCGGGCTGGTCAGCGCGAAGCACGGAATTTCCTGGCCACGTGCCAGACGCGGCAGGTAGTGATCTTTCTGCTCTTCGGTACCGTAGTGTTGCAGCAGTTCACCCGGCCCTAACGAGTTCGGCACGCCAACGGTGATCGCCAGGATCCCGGAAACGCCTGCCAGTTTTTGCAGGACGCGGGCCTGAGCGTAAGCGGAAAACTCCAGACCGCCGTACTCTTTCTTAATGATCATCGCGAAGAAGCGGTGTTCTTTCAGATACGCCCACAGTTCTGGCGGCAGGTCCGCCATTTCATGGGTAATCGCGAAGTCATTTGCCATGCGGCACGCTTCTTCCACCGGACCATCAATAAAGGCCTGTTCTTCAGCGGTCAGACGCGGTTGCGGGTAGTTATGCAGCTTTTTCCAGTCCGGGTTGCCCTGGAACAGGTCGCCTTCCCACCAGGTGGTACCGGCATCAATCGCTTCTTTCTCCGTACGCGACATGGGTGGCATCACTTTGCGGAAGCCTTTGAATACCGGCGCGGAGATCATCGATTTACGCATCGGCGTAAAGTTAAACGGCAGAAGAATGATAGCCAGCGGGACTAAAAGCCAGATATTCCACAGGCCAGCGACGCCAAGCGCAGCCGTCCAGGCCAGCAGAATCAGACTGCTCAGGAATAAACTCACCCGGTGATAGAACAGCACACCGAGCAGAACAACGGTTGCGAGAATGCTCAAAATCATCATAAAGAAAAGCTCCCTTGCTTGTAGGAGGTCTGACCACTTGTGATGATATGGTTGTAGTTGATGTTATTTCCTTTAGCAATGTGTTTACAAAATAATTACAACCTGGTTCACATTGTTCAGGTTTAAGCCGGCACGAAAACGCAAAACGCCAGACGATTCGCATGGCTTTAGCTTCTCGCTTTTCCCGCTATCCGGTACACTCCACTGTGTTATTTCATCAATACTGAAGGATTATCCTCATGTACCAGGATCTTATTCGTAACGAACTGAACGAAGCGGCGGAAACGCTGGCTAACTTTCTGAAAGATGATGCCAATATTCACGCTATTCAGCGCGCAGCGGTCCTGCTGGCCGACAGTTTCAAGGCCGGCGGTAAAGTGCTTTCCTGTGGTAACGGTGGTTCCCACTGTGATGCGATGCACTTTGCAGAAGAGCTGACCGGGCGTTATCGTGAAAACCGTCCGGGCTACCCGGCGATTGCGATTTCCGATGTGAGCCACATTTCCTGCGTCAGTAACGATTTTGGTTATGACTATATCTTCTCCCGCTACGTTGAAGCCGTGGGCCGTGAAGGTGACGTGCTGCTGGGTATTTCGACGTCCGGAAACTCGGCTAACGTGATCAAAGCGATTGCCGCAGCGCGTGAAAAAGGGATGAAAGTCATCACCCTGACCGGTAAAGATGGCGGTAAGATGGACGGTACGGCGGATATCGAAATCCGTGTTCCGCATTTCGGTTATGCTGACCGCATTCAGGAAATTCACATCAAAGTGATCCACATCCTGATCCAGCTGATCGAAAAAGAGATGGTTAAGTAAGACTTCGCTGGGGGCATGATTGCCCCCGCTGTTGTGGAGGTGATGTATGTGCGAATTGCTCGGGATGAGCGCCAATGTGCCAACCGATATCTGCTTTAGCTTCACCGGGCTCGTTCAGCGCGGCGGGGGCACCGGGCCGCATAAAGACGGCTGGGGCATTACCTTCTACGAAGGCAAAGGATGTCGCACATTCAAAGATCCCCAGCCCAGCTTTAATTCCCCGATTGCCAGACTGGTGCAGGACTATCCCATTAAGTCCCGCTCGGTGATTGCCCACATCCGTCAGGCAAACCGTGGGGAAGTGGCGCTGGAAAATACCCACCCGTTCACCCGCGAGCTGTGGGGCCGTCACTGGACCTACGCGCACAATGGCCAGCTCTCCGGCTATAAGTCGCTGGAGACGGGCAATTTCCGTCCGGTCGGTGAGACCGACAGCGAAAAAGCGTTTTGCTGGCTGCTGCACAAGCTGACGCAGCGTTATCCACGCACGCCCGGCAACATGACCGCCGTCTTCAAATACATTGCGTCGCTGGCATCAGAACTGCGTGAGAAGGGCGTGTTCAACATGCTGCTGTCTGACGGGCGTTATGTGATGGCGTTCTGTTCGACCAATCTGTTCTGGATCACGCGCCGCGCGCCGTTTGGCGTCGCCAAGCTGCTCGATCAGGATGTGGAAATTGATTTTCAACGAGAGACCACACCGAATGATGTGGTCACAGTGATCGCGACCCAGCCACTGACGGGCAACGAAACCTGGCAAAAGATTATGCCAGGCGAGTGGGTCTTATTTTGTCTCGGGGACCGAGTAGTTTGATGCCAGCTGTGGCTGGACGACTTCGTGGCTCAGCGGCTTGCTGACCACATAGCGGCCATCGACAACCGAGACAACCGGCGGCTTGTGCGTCTGCTCAAAGTAGTCGTAACCCGGTTTCAGCTGTTTCCAGAAATCCGCGTAGTAGGAGTACTTGTGACGTGCCATGTTGGCATCGGTCATGCGGAACGGGTAGATGCTGACCTGAACGTTCGGCTGACCAAAGACCAATGCGCCGGTGACAAACTGGAAAATCTCATCAATGCCGGTATCGGTCATCGCATAACAGCCGATAGACACGCATGCACCGTGGATCATCAGGTATTTGCCTTCATAACCGTGGGCACGGTCATAGGCGTTCGGGAAGCCAATGTTAATGGCTTTATAGAAGCGGCTGTCAGGTTTTAGCTGGCTACGCTGAACGTTGTAAAACCCTTCCGGACTTTTGAAATCGCCCTGACGCTGTTTTGGCCCCAGACCACCGGAGTAGTTACAAATCTTGTAACTATCAAGCAGCTGATATGTCTCGCCCATTTTTACAAACAGATCGAGTGTGCGTTCTTCCTTGAAGATTTGAATATAAACCGGTGATCCCATTAACTGCTGTTTATATTCTTTGCTGACCGGCGTGGTTGAGCTATTGCTGCTGAGCAGCCCGGCAAACGATACGCACGGAATCAGGAGCATCGCAATGAACAATGCGATTTTACGCATACTACTAGTTCCTTGATAAAACTAAGACCAAATTGCCAGGACGGCAAAAGAGACCCGAAATCAGATTATTCTGTTAGGTGCGCTCACATTAGCACCGCCATAGATTTTCGCAAGAGCCGGGCGGTGAGTTTACAAATTAGTTTTACTTTATAAACCATCAAAATCGCGTTGGCTCCAGGAACTTTGCGTAATACCTCGCACTTTAGCGCCTGCAACCGAGGTTTTGGTGCCCGAAAAACAGCGAAAATGGTACACTTCGCCCCCTCTGGATTGAAGTTCATGGAAGCTTGCTAACCACATGTTTAAAATCAGAAAAGGACTTGATCTGCCGATTGCAGGCGTGCCCGAGCCGCACGTTTCGCCTGGCGCAAGTGTCTGCCATGTCGCCATTTTGGGCGATGACTACCTGGGAATGCGTCCCTCAATGCTGGTGCAGGAAGGCGATCGCGTCATTAAAGGACAGGCGCTCTTCGAGGACAAAAAAAATCCTGGCGTTATGTTTACGGCCCCCGCGAGCGGTACCGTGGTGGCAATCAATCGCGGTAAACGTCGCGTCCTGCAGTCGGTGGTTATCCGTATTGAAGGCGACGAACAACGTGAGTTTTCCCGTTTCGACGCAGCAGACCTCGCCGCCCTGAGCCGGGAAGCCGTTCAGGCACAACTGCTGGCGTCCGGCTTGTGGACGGCGTTTCGCACGCGACCTTTCAGCAAATCGCCTGTTCCGGATACGCTTCCGGCCGCTATTTTCGTCACCGCCATTGATACCAACCCGCTCAGCGCGGACCCGGAGCCCATTATTCTGGCGCAGCGTAACGCGTTTGATGCCGGGCTAACCGTGTTAACCCGTCTGACCTCGGGGAAGGTCCACGTCTGTCAGGCGGGCGGCGGCAAACTCGGGGGCCATCCGCAGGGGCAAGTTACGTTTAATGCGTTTGCAGGCCCGCACCCGGCGGGGTTAGTCGGAACGCATATCCACTTCCTGGAGCCGGTGAGCCTGACGAAACAGGTCTGGCATCTGAATTATCAGGACGTGATTGCCATTGGTAAGCTCTTTACCGCCGGTGAACTGTGCGCTGAACGGGTGATCGCCCTCGGCGGGCCACAGGCAGCAAATCCGCGCCTGGTGAAAACGCTGCTGGGTGCGGACATTAATGAACTGCTTGCCGGTGAAACGAAAGAGGGTGAAAACCGCCTGATTTCTGGCTCGGTGCTCAGTGGCCGTCATGCGGCTGGCGCGCAGGCGTATCTTGGGCGCTTCCACCTGCAGGTCAGTGTGGTTCTGGAAGGTCGCGAGAAAGAGCTGTTCGGCTGGGTTCTGCCGGGCGCTGAGAAGTATTCCGTGACCCGCACTACCCTTGGGCACTTCCTGCGTCGCAAACTCTTTAATTTCTCGACCAGCACCCACGGCGGAGAGCGCGCCATGGTTCCGATTGGCAACTACGAGCGCGTTATGCCGCTGGATATTCTGCCAACTCTGCTGCTGCGCGATCTGCTGGCCGGCGACACCGACAGTGCCCAGGCGCTGGGGTGCCTCGAGCTTGACGAAGAAGATCTGGCGCTCTGTACCTATGTCTGTCCGGGAAAATACGAATATGGACCGGTATTGCGCGAGGTGTTAACCCGCATTGAGCAGGAAGGATAACTGATGGGCTTAAAACACCTCTTTGAAAAAATAGAGCCGCACTTTACGCACGGGAAGCTCAGGAAGTACTACCCGCTGTATGAAGCAACGGCGACCATTTTCTACACGCCGGGGCTGGTCACAAAAGGGGCGGCACACGTCCGCGATGCTATCGACCTCAAACGAATGATGATTCTGGTCTGGTTTGCGGTCTTCCCGGCCATGTTCTGGGGTATGTACAACGTTGGCCTGCAGACCATTCCGGCGCTGCATCATTTATATGATGCCCCACAGCTGGCTCAGGTTATCCAGTCGGACTGGCACTACCGCCTGGCCCAGACGTTGGGCGTCAGCTTTGCAGCCGATGCCGGCTGGATAAGCATGATGACGCTGGGAGCCGTATTCTTCCTGCCAATCTACATCACGGTGTTTATCGTGGGGGGCTTCTGGGAAGTGCTGTTCGCCATCATTCGCAAACATGAGATCAACGAAGGCTTCTTCGTGACGTCGATTCTGTTTGCCCTGATTGTTCCACCGACGCTGCCGCTCTGGCAGGCGGCACTGGGGATCAGTTTTGGCGTGGTGATTGCCAAGGAGATCTTCGGTGGCACCGGGCGCAACTTCCTCAACCCGGCGCTGGCCGGGCGAGCTTTCCTGTTCTTTGCGTATCCGGCGCAAATCTCGGGCGACCTGGTGTGGACGGCCGCGGATGGGTTCTCGGGTGCGACGCCGCTTTCGCAGTGGGCCGCGCACGGGGGCGAAACGCTGGTTAACAACGCTACGGGTCAACCCGTGACCTGGCTGGATGCCTTTATTGGCAACATTCCCGGCTCTGTTGGGGAAGTTTCCACGCTGATGATTTTACTCGGTGGCGCCATCATTCTCTTCGGACGTGTTGCGTCGTGGCGCATTGTCGCAGGGGTAATGATTGGCATGGTGTTAACAGCCACGATGTTTAATTTCATCGGTTCCGCCACCAACCCGATGTTCTCCATGCCCTGGTACTGGCATCTGGTGCTGGGTGGGTTCGCTTTCGGCATGATGTTCATGGCTACCGATCCTGTCTCTGCGTCCTTTACCGACAAAGGTAAATGGAGCTATGGCGTGCTCATTGGTGCGATGTGTGTCCTGATTCGTGTGGTCAACCCGGCTTATCCGGAAGGGATGATGTTGGCCATTCTGTTTGCCAATCTGTTTGCGCCGCTCTTCGACTATCTGGTCGTGCGCGCCAACATTAAGCGGAGGAAAGCGCGTGGCTGAAAGCAAAAATAACGACAGCATCGGCAAAACGCTGCTGGTGGTGCTGGTCCTTTGCCTGGTCTGTTCCATTGTCGTGGCTGGCTCTGCCGTGGGATTAAAACCACGGCAACAGGAGCAGCGCGCGCTGGATAAACAACGCAACATCCTGGCTGTGGCCGGGTTAATGCAGGAAGGGATGAGTACAGACGACGTGGCTGAACTCTTCGCGGAGCGCATTTCGGCGCGTCTGGTGGATTTAAAAACCGGCCAGTTGCTGGATAAAGACCCGACGAAATTTAACCAGGCACTGGCGTTGAAAGACCCTGAGATGAGCCTGACGCTGGAGGCATCGCAAGATCCCGCTGGCATCAAGCGTCGCAGTAACCTCGCCGAAATTTACCTTGTGCGCGATGAGCAGAAGCGGGTGCAGGAGGTCGTGCTGCCGATATACGGTAACGGGCTGTGGTCGATGATGTACGCCTTTGTGGCACTCGATACGGATGGCCGCACGGTGAAAGGGATTACCTATTATGACCAGGGCGAAACGCCGGGGCTCGGCGGTGAGGTTGAAAACCCTAACTGGCGCGCGCAGTTTGTCGGCAAGAAAGTGCTCGACGATAACGGCCTGCCTGCCCTGAAGGTGATGAAAGGGGCTGCGCGTCCGGGTGACGAATATGCCGTAGACGGGCTTTCCGGGGCAACGCTCACGTCAAAAGGGGTGCAGCACAGTTTTGATTTCTGGATGGGCGAGCTGGGCTTTGGTCCTTTCCTGAAAAACGTACGTGAAGGAGCGCTGAACAATGGCTGATACGGGTGAACTGAAAGAAGTCAAAAAGGTGCTCATTGGCCCGCTGCTGGCGAATAACCCTATTACCTTACAGGTGCTGGGAGTCTGTTCGGCGCTGGCGGTCACGACAAAACTGGAAACCGCGCTGGTCATGACCGTCGCGGTCACGCTGGTGACGGCATTTTCCAGCATGTTTATCTCCATGATCCGCCACCACATCCCGAATAGCGTGAGGATCATTGTGCAGATGGCGATCATCGCGTCGCTGGTGATCGTGGTCGATCAGCTACTGCGCGCTTTCGCGTATGAAACGTCAAAACAGCTCTCGGTGTTTGTCGGCCTGATTATCACCAACTGCATCGTGATGGGGCGTGCCGAAGCTTATGCGATGAAAATGCCTCCGCTGGCGAGCTTTATGGACGGGATCGGTAACGGTCTCGGTTACGGCGTTATCCTGCTGACCGTTGGGTTCCTGCGCGAGCTGATCGGCAGCGGTAAGCTGTTTGGCATCACGGTGCTGGACACGGTACAAAACGGCGGCTGGTATCTGCCAAACGGACTCTTCCTGCTGGCCCCAAGCGCATTTTTCATTATCGGTTTGCTGATCTGGCTGATTCGTACCCTGAAGCCAGAACAGCAGGAAAAGGAGTAACCGACGATGGCTCATTACCTGAGTTTATTTGTGCGCGCGGTGTTTGTTGAAAACATGGCACTCGCGTTTTTCCTGGGCATGTGTACGTTTCTTGCCGTTTCCAAAAAGGTATCGACGGCGTTTGGTCTGGGTGTTGCGGTCACGGTGGTGCTCGGCTTATCTGTACCGATTAACAACCTGGTGTACAACTTTGTGCTGCGCGACGGTGCGCTGGTAGACGGTGTCGATCTCAGCTTCCTGAACTTCATCACCTTTATCGGTGTGATTGCAGCGCTGGTACAAATCCTGGAGATGATCCTCGACAGGTATTTCCCGTCGCTATACAACGCGCTGGGGATTTTTCTGCCGTTGATCGCGGTGAACTGCGCCATCTTTGGTGGCGTCTCGTTTATGGTTCAGCGTGATTACAACTTCAGTGAATCTGTTGTGTATGGTTTCGGCTCCGGCATCGGCTGGATGCTGGCTATCGTCACCATGGCGGGGATCCGCGAAAAAATGAAATATGCCAATGTGCCTGCGGGTTTACGTGGCTTAGGGATCACCTTTATCACCACCGGGCTGATGGCGCTGGGCTTTATGTCCTTCTCCGGTGTGCAGCTATAAGGGCTAACAGATGGAAATTATTCTTGGCGTGGTGATGTTCACGCTGATTGTACTGGTGTTGTCAGGGCTGATTCTGGCGGCACGCGCGAAGCTGGTGAATTCCGGCGACGTGGTGATTGATATCAACGGTGAGCCGCAAAACCAGATCCGCACGCCGGCGGGGGATAAACTGCTCAATACGCTCTCCGGCAACGGGATCTTTGTCTCCTCAGCCTGCGGTGGCGGTGGCTCCTGCGGTCAGTGCCGCGTCACGGTGAAAGAGGGGGGCGGGGATATTCTGCCCACTGAGCTGGCGCATATCACGAAGCGTGAGGCGAAAGAGGGCTGCCGTCTGGCCTGCCAGGTCGCGGTGCGCCAGGACATGAAAATTGAGCTGCCGGAAGAGATCTTCGGGGTCAAAAAATGGGAGTGCGAAGTTATCTCTAACGATAACAAAGCGACTTTCATTAAAGAGCTGAAGCTGCGCGTGCCGGAAGGGGAAGATGTTCCGTTCCGGGCCGGGGGATACATCCAGATTGAGTGCCCGGATCACACCGTGGCGTATGCGGACTTCGACGTTCCGGATGAGTACCGTGCCGACTGGGACAAATTCAATCTTTTCCGTTTTGTGTCTGACGTTAAAGAACCGACGCTTCGCGCCTACTCAATGGCCAACTACCCGGACGAGAAGGGCATCATTATGCTCAACGTGCGTATCGCCACGCCGCCGCCGAATGTGCCTGATGCACCCCCGGGCGTGATGTCGTCGTATATCTGGTCCCTGAAACCGGGTGATAAGGTGACCATCTCCGGTCCGTTTGGCGAGTTCTTTGCTAAAGAGACCGAGGCTGAAATGGTCTTTATCGGTGGTGGCGCGGGCATGGCACCGATGCGTTCGCACATTTTTGACCAGCTCAAGCGCCTCGGAAGCAAGCGCAAAATCAGCTTCTGGTACGGGGCACGTTCGCTGCGAGAGATGTTCTATGATGATGAGTTTGAGCAACTGGCGCGTGAAAACCCAAACTTCACCTTCCATGTGGCCCTCTCCGATCCGCAACCGGAAGATAACTGGACCGGCCACACGGGGTTCATCCACAACGTACTTTATGAAAACTACCTCAAGCAGCATCCTGCGCCAGAGGATTGCGAATTTTACATGTGTGGGCCGCCAGTGATGAACGCTGCAGTCATTAAGATGCTAAAAGATCTGGGTGTGGAAGATGAGAACATCCTGCTGGATGACTTCGGGGGGTGATGATGCTGACGTTTCTGGCAACTTTCGCGGTTTTTTTGCTTGTTGTACTCGGCATGTCTCTGGGCTGGATCATAAAGCGTAAAAGCATTCAGGGCAGCTGTGGTGGTATCTCCGCGCTCGGGATGGAAAAAGTGTGCGACTGCCCCGAACCCTGCGACGCCCGTAAAAAACGCATGGCGCGCGAGGCCCGGCGGATCCTGTAGTGAGTCCGGTGTTTACCCTCTTCCTGGAGGAGAGGGGAAACACACTTCTCAACTCTCATTTCTTTACTGTATACTTATCCAGTGATGAGTGAGGGCTTACTATGCGCAAAATAATCCATGTCGATATGGACTGCTTTTTTGCCGCAGTGGAGATGCGTGACAATCCGGCGCTGCGGGATATACCTATTGCGATTGGCGGTAGCCGTGTCCAGCGCGGTGTGATCAGCACCGCCAACTACCCTGCGCGCAAATTTGGCGTGCGCAGCGCTATGCCAACTGCCATGGCGCTAAAGCTGTGCCCTCATCTCACACTGCTGCACGGCCGATTTGACGCCTACAAAGAAGCCTCCCTGCATATCCGCGAGATCTTCTCTCGCTATACCTCGCTGATTGAACCTCTGTCACTGGACGAAGCCTACCTGGATGTCACTGACAGCCTGCACTGCCACGGCTCCGCAACGTTAATGGCGCAGGAGATCCGCCGGACTATCTTCAACGAGCTCAATCTGACCGCTTCCGCAGGCGTCGCACCGGTGAAATTCCTCGCCAAAATAGCGTCTGATTTGAATAAACCCGATGGTCAGTACGTCATCACTCCGGAAGAGGTTCCGGCGTTTTTAAAAACGCTGCCGCTCGGCAAAATCCCCGGCGTGGGGAAAGTGTCTGCTGCAAAGCTGGAAAGTATGGGATTACGGACCTGTGAAGATGTACAGCGAAGCGATCTGGCCATGCTGCTTAAGCGTTTCGGTAAGTTTGGTCGCGTGCTGTGGGAGCGCAGTCAGGGAATTGATGAGCGCAGCGTGAGCAGTGAGCGGCTGCGTAAATCGGTCGGGGTTGAACGCACGCTGATGGAAGACATCCATGACTGGTCCGAGTGTGAAGTCATTATCACTGACCAACTTTATCCCGAACTGGAGCGGCGGTTAGCGAAAGTAAAACCCGATCTGCTGATTGCCCGTCAGGGCGTTAAGCTGAAGTTTAATGATTTCCAGCAGACGACGCAGGAGCATGTCTGGCCGCGACTGAATAAAGACGATCTTATCGCCACTGCGAGAAAAGCCTGGGAAGAACGACGGGCAGGACGGGGAGTGAGGCTGGTGGGGTTACACGTAACGCTGCTGGATCCGCAACTGGAGCGGCAGCTGGTATTGGGGTTATAGCTGACGGATTTGTCAGCCCGGCAGGCAACGTGCTACCGGGCATCATACGGCGAATTACTTAGCAGGGATCGCTTTCAGCAGTTCAGTCAGCAGAGTCCAGTAATGACCCACGCTTTCAATATGAACCTGCTCATCCGGCGAGTGCGGACCGGTAATGGTTGGCCCGATAGACACCATGTCCATGTTCGGATACGGTTTCTTGAACAGACCACACTCCAGACCAGCGTGGATCACCTGAATGTTCGGGGTACTGTTGAACAGACGCTGGTAAGTTTCACGCACCAGCGCCATCACCGGCGAACTGGCATCCGGCTGCCAGCCTGGGTAGCTACCTTTTGCGGAGGTGTGCGCACCCGCCAGTTTACCCAGAGACTCCAGCATGCTCACCACATACTCTTTACCGCTGTCGATAAGCGAACGGATCAGGCAGATGATCTCCGCGCTGTCATCGCTCATGGTGACCACGCCCACGTTCAGGGAGGTTTCGACCACGCCTTTCGCGACGTCTGAATTACGAATCACGCCGTTTGGCGTCGCGTTCAGCAGCTGAACGAAGGCGTCACGAGACGGGGAGGTCAGCGCCGCTTTGTCGGTAGTCACGGACTCCAGCACCACGGTCAGGTTCTTCTCTTTCGCTGACAGTTCGTTTTTCAGGATATCCAGGTATACGCTGGAAAGCTTTTTCAGCTCGTCAGCTTTAGCTGCGGGTACTGCCACGGTCGTGAAGGCTTCACGCGGAATGGCATTGCGCAGTGTGCCACCGTTGAAATCCACCAGACGCAGATCCAGCTCAGCCGCGTGGCCAGCCAGGAAGCGTGCCAGCAGTTTGTTGGCGTTGCCCAGACCCAGGTGAATATCACCACCGGAGTGGCCGCCTTTCAGCCCTTTCAGCGTCAGCTTGAAGGTCTGGAAACCAGCAGGGATCGCTTCGCGGGACAGTGGCAGGGTAGTGATGAAATCAATCCCGCCGGCGCAGCCCATGTAGATCTCACCCTCTTCTTCAGAGTCGGTGTTGATCAGAATGTCCGCCTGCAGCCAGTTCGCCTGCAGACCGAACGCGCCGTCCATGCCTGCTTCTTCCGTCATGGTCAGCAGCACTTCCAGCGGACCGTGTTCAACGCTGTCGTCCGCCAGGACCGCCAGAGCAGACGCCATACCAATGCCGTTATCTGCACCAAGGGTCGTGCCGCGCGCTTTCACCCAGTCGCCATCGATGTAAGGCTGGATAGGATCTTTGGTGAAGTCGTGAACGGTGTCGTTGTTTTTCTGTGGAACCATGTCCAGGTGCGCCTGCAGCACAACCGGTTTACGGTTTTCCATGCCTGCGGTCGCCGGTTTGCGGATCAGAATGTTGCCAACCTGGTCGCGTTCAGCATGCAGACCTTTTTCCTTCGCCCAGCCCATAATATGTTCGGCAAGCTGTTCTTCATGGTAGGAAGGGTGGGGAATGGAACAGATTTTGGCAAAAATATCCCACAGTGGCTGTGGAGATAATTGAGACAGTTCAGACACGATAAGTCTCCTTGTCGATGCCCTGCAAAGCGAGTTGCAGGTCACAGGGTTAGCAGGTTAATAGTTACCACAAGACAGGCTTGCGAGATGCAACTGAGAATACCACTTTCTCCGGTGGCTGGTAGCATAAAGCATGTAAAAACTCAGGCTCCGGGCGCTAAACACTGGTTTTTAGTGCGTCAGATCTCTATAATCTCGCGCAACCTATTTCCCCCTCGAACACTTTTTAAGCCGTATACAAACAGGCTGGGACACTTCACATGAGCGAAAAATACGTCGTCACCTGGGACATGTTGCAGATTCACGCACGCAAACTGGCTGCGCGTCTGATGCCTTCCGAACAGTGGAAAGGCATTATTGCCGTCAGCCGTGGCGGTCTGGTACCGGGGGCGCTGCTGGCACGTGAGCTGGGTATTCGTCATGTCGATACCGTATGCATCTCCAGCTATGATCATGACAACCAGCGTGAGCTGACCGTGCTGAAACGTGCGGAAGGCGACGGTGAAGGCTTCATCGTTATCGACGACCTGGTTGATACCGGCGGTACTGCGGTGGCTATCCGCGAAATGTATCCAAAAGCCCACTTCGTCACCATCTTCGCGAAGCCAGCAGGCCGTCCGCTGGTTGACGATTACGTGATTGATATCCCTCAGGATACCTGGATTGAACAGCCATGGGATATGGGCGTGGTATTCGTACCGCCAATCTCTGGTCGTTAATTCTCTTACGCACTTATTTAACGCCCGGTGATACCGGGCGTTGTTTTTTTTAGTCTGACGCGCGTTACAATGGTCTCTATATGACGTATTCATGGAGGCAACGTAATGACGCAGGCGAATCTCACCGAGACTCTCTTCAAACCCCGTTTCAAACATCCTGAAACGTCGACACTGGTGCGCCGGTTTAATCCGGGGACCATGCCTGCCGTCCAGTCTGCGTTAGACGGTAAAAACGTGCCCCACTGGTACCGCATGATTAACCGTCTGATGTGGATCTGGCGCGGTATTGATCCCCGTGAAATCCTTGATGTGCAGGCGCGTATCGTGATGAGCGAAGCCGAGCGCACCGACAGTGAACTCTACGATACGGTCGTGGGTTATCGCGGGGGAAACTGGATCTACGAATGGTCTAAACAGGCGATGCTCTGGCAGCAAAAAGCCAGCCAGGAAGAGGATGCCACGCTCAGCGGCAAACACTGGCTGCATGCAGCCAACCTCTATGCTATTGCCGCATACCCGCATTTGAAAGGTGATGAGCTGGCCGAGCAGGCTCAGGCGCTGGCGAATCGCGCCTACGAAGAGGCTGCTCAACGCTTACCGGGTCGGATGCGCGAGCTGGAGTTTACCATCCCGGGTGGCGCGCCCGTCACCGGGTTCCTGCATATGCCAGAAGGCGAAGGCCCGTTCCCGACCGTTTTGATGTGCGGCGGGCTGGATTCACTGCAAATCGACTATTACAGCCTGTATGAGCGTTACTTCGCACCAAAAGGGATCGCGATGCTGACGCTGGATATGCCATCAATTGGCTTTTCATCCAAATGGAAACTGACTCAGGACTCGAGTCTTCTGCACCAGCATGCATTAAAAGCGCTGGAAAACATTCCATGGGTTGACCACACGCGTGTTGCTGCATTTGGCTTCCGCTTTGGCGCCAACGTCGCCGTGCGTCTGGCTTACCTTGAAGCTTCACGCCTGAAGGCCGTCGCCTGTCTCGGCCCGGTGGTGCACGCTCTGCTCAGCGATCCGACCCGGCAGGGCCGCGTGCCGGAAATGTACCTTGATGTGCTGGCCAGCCGCCTTGGCATGCATGATGCATCAGACGAAGCGCTGCGCGTTGAACTCAATCGTTACTCGCTAAAAACGCAGGGGTTGCTGGGACGGCGTTGCCCTACGCCGATGATGTCAGGGTACTGGAAAAACGATCCCTTCAGTCCCGAAGAGGAGTCACGCTTAATCACTTCGTCATCTGCGGATGGCAAATTGCTTGAGGTACCGTTCAGCCCGGTGTACCAGAATTTTGACAAAGCATTGAGAGAGATCACACGCTGGATCGCGCAGAGATTGTGTTAATAGATTGCTAAATTTTGCTGGTTTGGTAAAACAGTGGCTTCACAAAAGGAGATCGCAATGACGTTACCGAGTGGACACCCGAAAAGTAGACTGATCAAGAAGTTTATGGCTCTCGGCCCGTATATTCGAGAAGAGCA
This sequence comes from Enterobacter sp. BIDMC 26, assembly GCF_000534435.1. NCBI lineage: Bacteria > Pseudomonadati > Pseudomonadota > Gammaproteobacteria > Enterobacterales > Enterobacteriaceae > Enterobacter > Enterobacter sp. BIDMC 26. The sequence goes on from NZ_KI973182.1 coordinate 39,778, forward strand.
GTGTGAAGAAAATCGCTTTTTTTTCGACTGCCTGGCTGTATGCGTCAACGTGAAGCCTGCACCCGAAAAACGTGAATTCTGGGGCTGGTGGATGGAAATGGAAGCGGAAGAAAAACGTTTTACGTATAGCTACCAGTTCGGCCTGTTTAATAAAGACGGCTACTGGCAAACAGCCCCCATCAAAGACCAGGAAGTGATCGACCGCCTGGAGCATACTTTGAAAGAGTACCTCGAAAAGGCAAGAGCACTGCTGGCCACCCTGGATCTGAAGCTTGAACCCGCGGATAACTTTTCCAGCGAAGCGGTTAAGCTGACGGCGTAATCGCGATATTTCTCTCTCTCTTCGCGAGGGATGGGGTGAGGGCAGTAAACCCGACCCCCTCCAGGCAAAAAAATCCCGGCATCTGCGCCGGGATTTTTTATTTCAACAATATCAGAACTGGTAGGTCATACCCAGAGCAACGATGTCATCGCTGCTCACGCCCAGTTTATTGTCGTCATCAATCTGGTTGATTTTATAATCAACAAACGCGGACATATTCTTGTTGAAATAATAGGTCGCGCCCACGTCGATGTATTTCACCAGATCTTCGTCACCCACACCTTCGATATCCTTGCCTTTAGACTGGACATAACCCAGGGACGGACGCAGACCGAAATCGAACTGGTATTGTGCAACAACTTCAAAGTTCTGAGCCTTATTCGCAAAACCACCCGAAATTGGGGTCATATTACGGGTTTCAGAGTACATCGCTGCCAGATAAATATCGTTAGCGTCATATTTCAGACCGGTTGCCCATGCTTCCGCTTTTTTACCTTCACCGCGCGTCAGCAGGTTTTGTGCGTTAGTACGGTCAGAGTTGGTGTAGGCACCGCTGACGGCGAAGTCGCTGCCACCGAAGTCATAGGTCAGAGAGGTACCGAAACCGTCACCGTTCTGTTTTTTGACGTCGCGGTTTTCGTTTTTGCCCTGATACTGCAGGGTCATATCCAGGCCATCAACCGCACCGAAGAAGTCGGTGTTACGGTAGGTGGCAAGACCGCTCGCACGTTTGGTCATGAAGTTATCAGTCTGGGCTGAAGAGTCACCACCGAACTCAGGGAACATATCGGTCCAGGCTTCAACGTCGTACAGTGCGCCCAGGTTACGACCGTAATCCAGAGAGCCAATGTCTTTCAGTTTCAGACCAGCAAACGCCAGACGCGTTTTCTGTGTAGAGTCGCTTTCTGCTTTGTTACCGGCAAATTCAGCTTCCCAACGGCCATAGCCCGTCAGCTGATCGTTAATCTGTGTTTCGCCTTTAAAACCGAAACGGACGTAAGTCTGGTCACCATCTTTAGTGTCATCATCGCTGATGTAGTGCATTGCTTTAACTTTGCCGTATACGTCCAGTTTATTACCGTTTTTATTATAAACTTCGGCTGCGTGTACAGATGCGGAAGCCACAACGCCCATTACCACTAATGCCAGTGTGCTCTTTTTCATTTTCGATCCTGTCTTATAAACGCGCTAAAAAAATTCGCTGGACGATAAGCTCATGCTTAAGTCCCGTGAAAAAACAGAAAGGGTTTTAACGTTACGCAATGAAACTTTTATGACAAATTAAGAATAATTTTAAAAAACTGTGATTTATTATTTCGGTAATAAAACTGTCAAATTTTGCCGCTACGCTTCCTGATCCCGCGCAACAAAGTGTTTCGCGATGTGCTAAGGCAGTTGGCAACGGGGCTGACACCTGTTAAAACGTTCGTTTGACATCATTTTCCCTTATCGTTGAACGGCAGAGAATCATGAGTGACAGCCAGACGCTGGTGGTAAAACTCGGTACCAGTGTTTTAACAGGCGGATCGCGCCGCCTTAATCGCGCCCACATTGTTGAGCTTGTACGTCAGTGCGCTCAGTTGCATGCCGCAGGGCATCGTATTGTAATTGTGACCTCCGGGGCGATTGCCGCCGGGCGTGAACACCTGGGTTACCCCGAACTCCCCGCGACGATCGCCTCTAAACAGCTGCTGGCCGCCGTGGGACAAAGCCGACTCATTCAACTCTGGGAACAGCTGTTTTCTATCTATGGCATCCACGTCGGGCAGATGCTGCTGACGCGTGCGGATATGGAAGACCGGGAGCGTTTCCTGAACGCGCGCGATACGCTGCGTGCGCTGCTGGATAACAACATCGTTCCCGTCATTAACGAAAACGATGCCGTTGCCACCGCTGAAATCAAAGTGGGTGATAACGATAACCTCTCGGCGCTGGCCGCAATTCTGGCAGGCGCTGATAAATTACTGCTCCTGACCGACCAGCAGGGGCTCTTCACCGCCGACCCGCGTTCAAATCCAGATGCTGAACTGATTACCGATGTACACGGTATCGACGATGCGCTACGCGCCATCGCAGGTGACAGCGTTTCAGGCCTCGGGACCGGCGGGATGGGGACCAAACTGCAGGCTGCTGACGTGGCATGCCGTGCCGGTATCGACACCATCATTGCCGCGGGCAGCCGTCCTGGCGTGATTGGCGACGTGATGGAAGGCATCTCCGTGGGAACCCGCTTCCACGCGCAGGCATCCCCGCTGGAGAACCGTAAACGCTGGATCTTTGGCGCACCGCCGGCAGGCGAACTCACCGTTGATGCAGGGGCGACCGCCGCAATTCTGGAAAGAGGGAGCTCATTACTTCCTAAAGGAATTAAAAGCGTGACAGGCAACTTCTCACGTGGTGAAGTGATCCGTATCCGTAATCTCGAAGGTCGTGACATCGCCCACGGCGTAAGCCGCTACAACAGCGATGCCCTGCGCCGTATTGCGGGTCACCATTCACAGCAGATCGACGCCATTCTGGGTTATGAATATGGCCCGGTTGCCGTGCATCGTGATGACATGATTATTCGTTAAGGAGCCAGAAAATGCTGGAACAAATGGGCGCAGCCGCGAAGGCCGCCTCTTACAAACTGGCGCTCCTTTCCAGCCGCGAGAAAAACCGCGTGCTGGAAAAAATCGCTGATTATCTGGAATCGCAGTCGCAGGAGATTCTGCTCGCCAACGAGCAGGATCTGCTGGAAGCGCGTCGCAATGGCCTGAGCGAAGCAATGCTCGACCGCCTGGCGCTGACCCCGGCACGTCTGAAAGGCATCGCTGACGATGTCCGCCAGGTCTGCAATCTTGCCGATCCGGTAGGTCAGGTCATTGATGGTGGGCTGCTCGACAGCGGGCTGCGCCTTGAGCGTCGTCGCGTGCCGCTGGGCGTGATTGGCGTGATCTATGAAGCCCGTCCCAACGTTACGGTTGATGTCGCTTCCCTGTGCCTGAAGACTGGCAACGCTGCCATTCTGCGTGGCGGGAAAGAGACCTGGCGTACCAACGCCGCGACCGTAAACGTTATCCAGCAGGCGCTGGAAGAGTGTGGCCTGCCGGCAGGTGCCGTACAGGCAATCGAGAGCCCGGACCGTGCGCTGGTGAACGAGATGCTGCGCATGGATAAATACATCGACATGCTGATCCCACGCGGTGGCGCGGGCCTGCACAAGCTGTGCCGTGAGCAGTCGACCATTCCTGTAATCACGGGCGGTATCGGCGTGTGCCATATCGTGGTTGATGACAGTGCCGAGATTGAACCGGCGCTGAAGATTATCGTCAATGCCAAAACCCAGCGTCCAAGCACCTGTAATACGGTTGAAACGCTGCTGGTGCATCAGGGCATCGCCAATACCTTCCTGCCTGCTCTGAGCAAACAGATGGCCGAAAGCGGCGTGACGCTGCACGCGGATGCCAACGCGCTGGCACTGCTGAAAGACGGCCCGGCGACGGTGGTACCGGTGAAAGCGGAACAGTACGACGACGAGTTTTTGTCGCTGGATTTGAATGTGAAGGTGGTTGCGAGTCTTGACGATGCCATTGCTCACATCCGTGAACATGGTACCCAGCACTCGGATGCGATTCTGACGCGTACCCTGCGCAATGCCGATCGCTTTGTGAATGAGGTGGACTCCTCCGCCGTATACGTGAATGCCTCAACCCGCTTCACCGACGGTGGCCAGTTCGGCCTGGGCGCAGAAGTTGCTGTCAGCACGCAAAAACTGCATGCAAGAGGCCCGATGGGCCTGGAAGCACTGACCACCTACAAGTGGATCGGCTTCGGTGATGATACGATTCGTGCGTAAATAATCACGGGTGATGCAAAAATAGCCGTTTGATTCAAAAGGGCATTGACGCATCACCCGGTTAGATCTAACCTTTTGCCCCGTGGTTACGCTCGTAACCGGCCTTTCAGGGCCGATATAGCTCAGTTGGTAGAGCAGCGCATTCGTAATGCGAAGGTCGTAGGTTCGACTCCTATTATCGGCACCATTCTAACGTCTCCCCAAGTCGACTAAAGTTCACCAAAATCCCTTATATCCTGCGCTTTGAAACCCTTTTAGTATCTCCACGTCTACTAAAATCCCCTGATAATCAATGGTCAGTTGGTACAAGGGTACTTGTAGTTCGGTCTTAAGTAGGTATCTCCAGGTGAAACTAAATGCCACTAAGAGAAGGCTTACAAGTTGGCTAATGGTGGTGGTTTGTATCTCATGATCCATCCTTAAGGCGGCAAATACTGGCGCTTAAAATATCATGTAGCCGGTATAGAGAAGCTGGGTTAGTCGGCAGAAGGTTTACGGCTGGATAGCCCGCGGTGAAATTGTTATTTCAGGCGATAAAGTGGATGTCGAAGCATCGCAGACTAAACAAAATTCTGCTGGTGCTGGCGAACACCAGACTGAAATGACGTGGGCGCAGGCCGCCGCATGGGTATGGGAGCATGACGGCGGGAAAGCGCTGCTGGCAGATATGGATGCTGGCCAGCGGATAGAGGCCGCAGCCGCTGAGCTGGGTTTTGATATTTAGCACGAGCCCGAAGAGCAACTGCTGATTCTCTTCCGGCCGGATGAAGAAACCCACAGCTTCTATGGCAAAGACCGTGCAGCAGGCGCTTTACGGTTTCTTCGTTCTGAGCTGGCTTACGTTGCCACAATGCACACCGATACGCTGGATGACTGGAACAAAACTGGTTTAATGTCACTCTGCCTGCTGGACGGCGAAAAACTGTAAACCCCCAGTCCCTCAAACTTGACACTTTTTCGCGAGAAACTGGGAAAAGTGTCAACCCAACCTAACGGATTCTAACGCTCACGCACAACAGCTGCTGCCAACGCGTAAAGGGCTGATGCGAAGCAGGGCAGGTGTCAGCCTGTTATGGTTTGTTATGCCTTACTATGGAAGTATCAACGTCTACCGCTTTAGAAAACTTCAGTTAAAACGAAGGTGCCATTTTTTCTTGCACTTACAGACTCGTGAAGTGCTACAGGGTATTGAGTATGCTTCCCTAATGGACTAGTTGTGAAATTGTAAAGTAAAGAAATCAACTTGAAGAATGATGCAGATACTGTATATTTGAACAGTGGTAACTGTTCAAACGATCAGTAACATAAAATTCCAAAAGACATTACATTAAGAGTTTTCGTATTCCTTTGGGTTTAACACATGGCGATTGAGCAGGCGGTTTTTACTTTTTATAGAATAAATAAAGCAGGATACTATTCCCACGGAAGTCAGCAGCCAGCTTTTGGTAGCACTGCCGAGATGCTAACTGATTTACAAGGGTGGGCCCGAACAAAAACGCTTAAACAGACGAAAACTTTTGAAGCAAATGAGGAGCGATATCCCTGCTATCTTGTCGATGCAAAAAATAGTGGGAATGACTGGGGGTTGTTGATTTGGAACGAAATTCCCACTAACGGCCAGCAAGTCCCTTCCATAAGTGAAACTATGAGGTTTGGGGCAGATCCTCAGGTGATTTTGAACGCTGTTCAGGGCGGGAGTATACCAGGCTATGCAACATACTTTTGGTTTATTCCTGATATGAATTTGTTTGCAACAGTAAGGCTTCATAATAAATTAACCTCACAATCATCCCTTCAGTATTATTTGAACTGCTTCTTAAAGCAATCTTCACGTCATGTTGATGCTGAACCAATTAGAAATGAAGATGGAAGTGTGGAAGTTCGCATAAAAGGTTATAAAAATAATCCTGCAGATAGAAATGAAGAAGAGAAACACTATATCCCTAAATTTAGTTCTGTTTTAGTTCGTAATGGTGGTAAACATGAAATCATTAGGCAGAATGCTGCTCACGTGAAAAAAATCGAACGTATAGTAGAGTTAGACCTTACTAAAAGACAAGAGCTCGAGTTATGGCAAAAAATGTTACAGGTTATACATCTTGCTCCTCAGCAAGGGCCGAATGTCACAACTAAAGTTAGATATACATTATCGCCTGACGTCACTCTACAAGACGTGAATGCAATGATTGATGACTGGGAAGCCGATCCAAGCGAAGTAAATGACTATGGCTTTTACTTTGAAGGCCAATCTAATAAGCCTTATTGGCTTAGTAAGTCTTTAGCAAGAATGGAGCATCAACTTGATCTTGAGAGAGAAAATATTGAGTTAGTTAACCTCGATTCTTTGATGCGAGAGTTGGTTAGGCACAAGAATGTTATATTAAATGGTGCAGGGTTGTTATGAGAAAATTAGAGGCTGCAGGTGTAGTAATTGGCATTATAATACTTTTTGCCACTGTAGGTATGGCTGGATACCTAGGTAGAAATGTTGCTTTTATTCTCCAGTGGCCTCTTTTTGAAGCGCTCAGAACCACTGCGTCAATCATATTTGCAGTGGTAGGTGCATGGTTTGCAATAATTTATCCAGAAAGATTAAAAAAATCTTTTCGGGGTGGAGTGTCTGAAAGCAATGGGCAAGGAATCCATCGGCTTTTCACACCTATTGTTCATTCATCAGCAATATTAGCTACTGTATTACTTGTAGGAATTGTTGCACCATTACTTAAGCAATTTAACTGGATTTTATCTCACAAAGAAGTGTTCAGAGGTATATCCTATGGGCTCCTTGTTTTTCTCACTTTGTGGCAATTGTTAACGGTGCTTTTCAGCTTAATTGGACCGGATATGGTTAAACGTAATGTGGCGCGCCAAGAAGAAGCGGAGGAAGCTGCTGCTGCAGTATTACCGCAAGCCGCTGAAAAAGATGAAAATGATAGCAAGAACTGATTCCATTAAATTTTAATGACCTTTGTGATTGAAGACACATTTGACTAGTAAGAATATCAATATCGTATTGAGTTATGTGATCTTTTGTAATATAAAAATTAAAACTATTCAATCTAGATTCGAGGAGGGGCTATGGGAGCAATATGGTTCGATAGGTATGATTTGTCTAATCATCTTCATGAGATAATAGGCCATAAATCTGGAGTTGCTGCATCAATTGAACAAATATGCGACCTTCTTTCTGGAACCGGATTTGATGATGATATAATTTCTTCCGAAAATCATGCTTTTCGTATCAGATCTGAAGATTATGATAGGCTTTACTATACGCTATTATATAAAATTGGAGCTACGGAAAGACCTCTTAATGGTATATTTGAAATTTTCAAACTCATCCGAGAAATGGAACATAAATATGGACAAAAAATTACTTCTGGAATAAATGAGATTTATCGACGACACATCGAAATTGAGACACAAAAAGCCTTAAACTCAGGTCATAAATTGTTAAGCCCCACAGGTATGATTGAAGAGGCTGGAAGAAAGTTCGGGCGAAAAGGTTTGGAGGCATTAATGCTTCTTATAGAGGCCTACGATAGTGCATTAAAACATAGCCCAAATACTTTTATGAAATTCCACCAATATAAAAATATTATTAATCTTTCAGACTTATTTGAACAGTATAAGCCGATTGCATCAGAAGGTGAATTTTTAGACCAAAGGTTTATTGATTTTCTGTCTAATAATACAAATAAGTTAGGGGAGATTCATTGGAGAAAATTCGAAGAGTTAACTGCTGAGTGCTTTAAAAGGTTTGGTTATAATATTGAGTTGGGACCTGGTAGTAATGATGATGGAGTGGATATTAGAGCTTGGAATGATAAAAAAGAAGGGGCACCTAGTTTCATCATTCAATGCAAGAGATTGAATTCAAAAACAGATAAAGTTACTGTGAAAGGATTGTATGCTGATATCCTTCATGAAGGATGTGAGTTAGGTTTTCTAGTGACATCTTCTGAGTTTAGTGTCGGTGCTCGTAACACAGTAGAGGCGCGTAGCTACCCCATAGAAGAGATTAATAAGCATAACCTTAATAGCTGGCTAAAAGAACTTAGAACTCCCGGCACCGGTATTGTTCGTGTCTAGATGTAGAAATTGTACCGATCTTATATAAATGTCCACATGCATTGCATTTACATAAGTTTTGTTGTGTATGATTTTCAAGATCATATGAAGGATTTTCTTTGGGTATTTATGGGACTTCGTTCTATATGGAAATGAAATGGGGGTACTTATGGGGGTATCTCTAAATGTGTTTCTTTGTAAATCATTATAAAACAGAAGGTTGCGCATTAAAATTGATTCCTATTATCGAATTGCCAGGTACTATGTTATTCATCACCTTGCCTGAATATAAGTAAAATAAAAGGCATACAAGAATCCAAATGTGCCTCAATATCGATTTTCTCAACGGGATCAATTAAACCAATCGCCGCCTGCCGAAGAGGTTCGGCGATACACATGGCGAGTATGACTTTGGCACTGGTATCTGCAGGTAACATCGGCAACCAGCCCTGTTTTTGCTGTCGTGTAATCCACTCAGTGAGTAATTGTTGGCCGCGCGCTATGCCATTTTCATTATATTTCTTGAGAAGATCATCTTTACCAGGAAATTCAGTATTGAGAAGACGAAACATTTTCACGGCGGTTACTGATAGCGCCTGACCACAAATCGCAGCCAGTAATTTTCTTAAGGCCGGTAAAACGTCATTCTTATCTGTCGGATCGCTCTGCAGGAGTGGGGCATAGTTATCCGTCCAGTTTCGAACCGAAAGGCCAAGCAATTCCTCCTTGTTTTTCGCAAAGCGATAGACGGTCTTTTTGGCAACGCCTGCGTGCGATGCAACCGCCTCAATTGTTGTGGCGTCATAGCCTTTATCAAAGAGCAAGGCCATCGCGCTACCAATGATTTGTTTCTTCACCTCTTCCTCAGGGACTGAGGGGCGTCCGCGTGGTTTGGTTGGTGAGGTCATCCTTGAGATTCCTTTTCGCTTGTCATACGACCATTCTATCGGTAATGTTTAGGAAACGCACTTCGTTTCCTAAATGGTGCGAACTTCCGAATGCTAATGGAGAAAAAAATGCGACAACACGATATTGCCAGGCCCTGGCTGGATTATTCGGCATTGCTTGATCCTTCTCCCATGCCGCTGGAGACAGGTATTAAACGTCTGGATGACGGGAGTCTGCTGGTCGCCGTACGCACTGATTTACATGGCTGCAAAGGGCGTATGATTAACTGGTGGTTTACCTTTTTTGAAACGACGCAGCATATAAAATGGTGGCATCCCGTTGATCATGTTGAGCATCGTGGATGGGATGCCAACTGGAAGCGTGGGGAAAGTTTTTACGGCGCAAGCATCCATGCAGTTGAATCATTAGCTGAAATCCCTCCCATTCCCGCGCGTCTTAAATTCCATCACCCTGCATCGGTATTTGGCGAAATGGCTGTCGACAAGGCAATGGCGGATGGGAGTGTCTCGGCAATCATTGCCGCAAGGATAGGCTTCGGTGAAAAAACTGAACTGGATAGTCAGGGCGACCCGCTGGACGGACAAATGCTACATGTTGTCCGGGATACGCCTTTTGGGTGTGTGCTTCGTAGCCGGTTTATTCTGGGTATGAGTAATGACGACCACGCTGAACCTGCCGATGACGTTGGATTAGCGCTTATGCGACACTGTTATACAGAGTTCACGTTCTTGTCTCGTTTCCTGCCTTCTCTGTATTACGGCGAGAAAGCGAATGATGAGAAAATTGCGCTTCCCTGGTAACACGCGGGTTTAACTGCTCAGGTAAACCTGTCGACGAGGGTAATCATGCCCACCGTGTATTACCGGGCCAGACCAACGTTATCTCAAGCGTGACGCACACTGGCTAAGCAGTGATGCCTGGTTTAACCAACGCGTAGCCAAACCGGCATCACTTCATATCTGAAATTAATTCAGCGTAACAAAATCAATCGACGGATTTTACTGTGATTCCAGTAATGCTGAAATCGTTACCATCGCCGCTGGCTTTATGGCTGAAAATTTCCAGCACATTATCGCCCTGCGCCGCCGTAAACTCACCTGACAGCGTGACCCACTCGCCTTGCACGGAAAGTGCTGTAACCGAGGTAATATCCTGGCCTGCCACCCGCAGTGACAGTTCGGGTATCACCTTGTAGTCATTATCCCTGCGAGCCTGAAGGCTGAAGCGATAGCGTTTCCCCGGCTGGAGTTCCGAATAATGTTTATAAAGCAGCACACCATTGTGTGTCCGACCTTTAACATTGGTGGTCGGAAAACGAATCATGGTCGCGCCACCTTCTGAGTAAAACTCATGCTCAGGCGTTGCCGGTCCGAACTGCCAGTGATTCAGGTGATTATTCGTAAACTTACTCTCATCCAGGAATGGTTTTGCTGGCGGCTCGGGACTGACAGGGGAAGTGTCCGGCGCAGCGGGGGGTGAGGAGGGGGGCACCGGTTTGTTGTGATGTTCCTGACACGGGCAAGGGGGCGTTTTCTCTTTGCAACGACAGTCGCTGGCGCAAGCGTCAATCAGGTTCTTAAGTACATCAGCAAGCGTATTCACCGCCCGGACAATCTCAGGGGCCTGTGCGCACAGATCGCTGCCATTACCAGGCGTCTTCGCTGGCGTTTTACCTTCCAGCGCATCTGCTTCTTCTTTTTTGTTCGCCACGCTGTCGTGTTGCGTGGCCTTACTGGCGCAAATGGTGCTTTTTAAAACCGAGGCAAAATCGGCAATGCCGGAGGTGTAGATATAATGCTCACCACCCGTACGAAGCGCCAGGCGCTTGTATTCCCGAACCATGGCTTTCTCATCATCCGGGGTGGGATAAGGTAATGAGACATGAGGCGTGCCCAGATAGGAGTGGATTTTGACACCGTACTCCAGGGCGGTGGCAATGGCATCATCGCAGGCTTTGATGCGGCCCGCATCCAGGGTCATCTCTCCGCCTTTCAGACTTTCGTCTCCCAGCACAAAAACATTCCTTTCAGCGCCGTCACGCCAGTTGTAATGACGGATAACGTCCTCCGCAGCAGGCGCCACATCTTCCTGAGCGGGGTTCCCCTCTTTGACATACTCTCTGCCTTTCAGGGCGGACGGGTTAGCACCGGCCTCGCTCGTCAGGAACTGACGGACCGTTTTATTAAATTTGGTGCCGGCAAAAACGCCTTCGATACCCAGAAAATCAGTTCGTAAATCCGAAGGGCAGGCTTTTCTGGCCTCCTCAATGGCGCTCTCAAGTTTTGCACAGAGCGCTTCCGCTTCATCCTTCATTGAAAGACTGCTGTCGATGATGAAAACCAAATCAACTTTTTTATTGTCCATAATGCTCATATCAGGGGCTCCATTAACGTTCATTTTTGTTTTCCAGTGAACCGGCAGGGAAGGCAGTGCATGGCACGTTGCCTCCCTGCGGGCGTTTCAACCGAGCACAACAAACCTGACGTCATAGCCTCCCGTATTATTGGCGTATTCAGACGCAACATTTGTATCGTTAAAAATGAATGAAATTTCGCCATCAGCAGGGACTTCCCAGTCGCTACCGCCGCTTCCGATACCGTAAATATGCTCACCCGCTTTGATCAGTAATTTCCCCGCCAGTGCTTCTGGCAGGACAAAAGTGGGATCCGGTTTTTGCGCTGACGGATGCTGGCTGTCGCCGTCAGGTCCAAAGCTGCGACCGCGGCTGTCGTACTGAGCGGTACCGGCTGCAATCAGCATCACCTTGTCCCCTTTGCTCACGGTTATGCCGGTGTGGGTCCAGTCACTGCGCGTTGCGGGAACATGACCTTTCCAGTCCGCCTTTTGAGCCGCCGCTTTCTTTTCGTCTTCAGCGATATACACAACCGCGCTGAAAGCGCCGCTGTTGTCGCGATGTGAAGAGTCACTGACCACGAGAATCAGCTCGCCGTCTTCCGGTACCGACCACTGGTAAACACCACTGCCAATGTCATAGCTTTTTCCGGATGCACTGAATCGGGCTTTCAGCACCTTATCGTTCCGTAAGACAAAGCCCTCTTTTAGCCTGCCGTATGGCGATGCCAGGGCGTAGTCTTCCTTACCGTATTTAATCCATCCTTCCGCAATAATACTGATTTTTTGCCCGGCTTTTAGTTTAAGTCCGGTATTAATGCCCGTGTCAGCAGTTGCGTCAATATTGCCCGACCATGCAGGTGAAACAGTCATATAATTCTCCGTAATCGTGACAGCGTAGAGCGTCCAGCTTGTCACTGGTATGAGGTAATAAATAGCCTATAGATAATGTTTTTTGTTACTAAGGGGTACGGTATTCACAATCAGAATATAAACAGATATGCCACTCAGCAAATAATATTCTGGAAATGATGCTGATGATTTCTGTCCGTCTCCCGTCTGCTGCAGTTCTGCGAATTAAATATTAGGATTAATCTCATGCTGTGTTTTGTTACTCCAGAGCGGTAATGCGTGCGCGTGAGAGGTATATGTTGAAACCAAAAAAGTAATACACAGGGTAACTAAGTGGATATTTGTTAACCCATTCCTTTTTCGTCGGGGAGGCGTGAAATTAAGTGGAGAGGTAGATGTTTTTTATTGGACGGATATCACGGCAGGCGGTGCTGTAATGCGCCCTCTCACTGCTTTGTGTACCTATTATTACCGCCATTCGGGTATGGTAATTAATTTACTAAAGGTATAATTACAGTCATGATTAAAAGTGCGATTACTCCTATAGTTAACATTAAAATAAACTAAAAATCAGTGGCTTAGTTGTGTTCTGTGTCGGTGTATTTATATAAATCGCAGCGTAAAAAAAGAAATCGAATTATTCTTGCGACATAAGCTTGGTAAAGATAAATATATTCATATGCATCCATGATGAAACGTTATGAATACTTAGTGTGATGTCTGTCACATGCAGGGGAGTTTTGTCTTTGATTGATGCAAAGCACGCATCAAATGTAATGTTAATGAAGTTTGATAAAGGAGAATAGCATGACGTCTAAGCCAGAATGGTCCGGAGAAGTTCCTGCAAATATTCCTGCCGGTATTAATACAGGCCTGCAACTGAATGCCGGTGATGAGATAACGATAATGGCCTCTGGCTGGATTAAATACGGTAAAGAAGAATTTGCGCTGGCGGTGCCGGATGGCAGGGTGAAAGAAGGGCTCATTACCTGCAATGATAAGGTGCTCAAGGCGAGATTTGATACCCTTGGCAAAGGTTATGATATAGGCGGTGGAGTATATAAATGGGCGGCTCCCCAGAGCGGTATCCTGCATCTGTATATTGCCGATACAGAGGCTGGATACTCTGATAATACCGGCAGTTTCAGCGTCAATGTATACCGGTAAGAACGGGTCGTTTCGGATACAGCGATTTCAGCCCTATTGATATGGCGGCAGGGATTATGTCCGGCGTTCTCAAACCGATATCTTATTCATTCCAATATTATTCGCAGAAGTCAGCAGATGATAAGAAGACTAATCAACAATATTCTCTGGTACTCTACCGGGTGGGTGTTTTTTGGCCTGATAGTGCTCAGTGGAATCGCAGGGGGACTGGCGGCTTCAGTCCTGCATTTTACTACAACGGATGCATTCCTGGCCGCATTTTGCCTTTTTCTGTTGCTGTCATTGCCCGTTTGCTTCTGGCTGCACCGGTTATCTCGTATACACCGTCGTCAGTAATGTACACGCCCACAAGGAGAGTCCCTGTGAGCGTGTAGTGTTTCCAGTGCTGAGCATGCGCAGTCGCGTTACTGGTGCTTAACCTGCAACGCCTTCAGGGGTAAACGCCATACGTCATAGCGCTCCTGGCCAGGTTTGACCGCGCCAGCAAAATGGTCGTTCAGGCTGCTGGAGGTAAAGATCAGATCCCCGTCCGGATTGATGGCCGGCGTGTCCGGCCAGTGTACGCCGTCGTTTGACGCCATCAGGGTCATTGAGCCGCTCTTCGGTTCATACCTGACAATACCGTTGTGTGTCACATCGGTGATATAGAGGTTGCCTTTGGCATCGGTCACGATACCGTCGGTATTGCCTCCCACCGATCCAAGATCCCGGATCTGCGCCGCAATCTGCGCATCGTCAGCACCAGGCTTTCGCAGAATGTCAGTCGGTACCGCAAACGCATGGGTCCCTGTCGTCACCGTCCAGTAGAGCGTGCCGGTATCCGGAGACAGCGCAATACCGTTGATGCCAATCAGTAATGGATGACCTGGCCAGACTTCAGCCCCGTGCGAGACGACTTTCACACCCGGCTCAATCTGCAGGTCTGGATGACGGTCGAGCACGCGTCGGGCAGTGCCGGTTGCGAAATCGGCGATGATAAGACCGACGCGGTTCTCAGGCGCACTGCGCGAGCCGCTGTCGGAGATGTAGGCGACACGGCGCGTCTCATCAACAACCACATCATTGAGGAAGCTCGCCTTGCGGTCTGCCACGCCATCCAGTGGAATGCGTTTGATTGTGCGGCCGGTATTCAGATCCAGCACCATCAGTTTCTGCGAACCCATGGGGGATTCCGCTTCTCCCGCGACGAACCCCATATCCAGGGCCCACAGCCAGCCATTCTTACGGTCAATATAGAAGCCAAGCACGTTACGCAGGTTTTGGTCGGGAGCGGTTTCCACCGCATTCCCCTCGCGGGACGGAAATGCCGTGAGGCGCGCCGGTCCGGTCTGCACGGTCATATCAAGAATACTTAACGTCGCGGGTGCACCGGCTGAAACCAGTCGAGGGGTGCTGACAAAGGCTCTTCCCTTTGCATCGAAGTGGATGCCTGCGATGGGCGCGTTAACCGAGCCGGAAAACGGCGTCGGCGTATCCCCCTTCTCAGGCGTATTCCAGGTTACGCCGGTATAGCTGCGCCAGCGCTCAAGAGGGGCCTGGTTCGCTGCGCTGGCTACGCTCGCAAAAGAGAACAACATTGCCATCGCGATGGCGGACATATTACGGGTACGTTTGAACATTTCTATGCTCCGGTAAATAGGGGAAAGCAGGGGACACTGATTCCCCTCAGGTCATGACGGCTGCTGCATTAAAGAATGGAGCGGAAGGTGCCGCCTTCGACGCGCACCGCGGCACCGTTAGAGGCAGCGCCCAGCGGGCTTGCCAGCAGCGCGACCATCGCGGCTATCTCATCAGCATCGATCATTCGCGCGATAAGAGAGCTGGGACGGTAGGTCTGGAAGAAATTCGCTTCGATCTCCTGGTCGGTCATACCCGGTGCAGGTGCGGTCTGGCGCAGGTATTCGATAATGCCGTCGGAGCGGGTCGCTGAAGGCAGTACGCTGTTGACCGTAACGCCCGTCCCCTTCGTGAGTTCGGCCATACCGCGCGAAACGGCGAGTTGCGCCGACTTACTGACGCCGTAATGCACCATGTCTGGCGGCGTGAACGCGCCGACTTCGCTCGACATAAATATCACCCGGCCCCAGTTGCGTTCCAGCATGCGCGGGAAGTAATGCTGTGACAGGCGAACGCCGGACATGACATTGATGTTGAACATGTTCAGCCACTCATCATCGGTGATGTCGGCGAAGTCTCGGGCTTCGTAAAAGCCCAGGTTGTTGATGAGAATATCGGTGTCAGGGCAGGCCGCGATCAGGGCTTTTGCCCCCTCAGCGCTTGCCAGGTCGGCAACGATGGCGGTGACCTGCGCCTGAGGCTGAGCGGCGGTAATGTCTGCCACGGCGTTTTGCAATTTCGCGTGGTCACGACCAGTAATGGTGACGGCCACGCCTTCGCGCGCCAGCGTGCGGGCGATGGCCAGACCAATCCCCGCGGTTGCGCCAGTAACGAGTGCTGTCTTACCGGTGAGTTGAAGATCCATGATTTTACCCTCTGGTGATGAATGCGCACACTTTACTCATCGCCCAACTGGAGATAAATTAGCGGAATTGAAAAACATTTGTTCCTGAAAGAGCATAATGAGCAGAAAATTCGATTATCTTGGCGATGTTGAGGTCTTCATCGCTGTCGTTGAACACGGCTCATTTACTGCTGCTGCCGTCGCCCTGTCCACCACGCCCTCGGTGTTGAGTCGTGCGGTTTCTCGCCTCGAGACGCGTCTGGGACGACAGCTTTTACAGAGAACCACCCGTCGGGTAGGCCTGACCGAGGCAGGGAGAGTCTATCTGGAGCAGGCGCGCTCTGCTTTTTCCCTGCTGGATGAAGCCGAACGTGATGGGCAGGGCCAGGAAGGCGACCTGACCGGACGCGTGCGCATGAGTGTACCGACTACCTACGGTCACTATCGCCTGCCGCCCTTGCTGGCGCGATTCTCCCAACACTACCCGCGCGTTCAGGTGGATCTGAACATCACCAACCGCAACGTCGACCTGATTGCTGAAGGGTTCGATCTGGCGATTCGTTTGGGTCAGATGCCCGACAGTGGTTTAGTCGCGCGTAAACTGGAGGATGCCGCTTTGCTGCTGGTCGCATCACCCGCGTACCTTCACAGGATGGGGACTCCGCAAACGCTGGATGATTTGCACCGACACATGTGTCTGCCGTTTATTTTGCCGCGCACCGGTCGCATCGCTCCGTGGGTGTTTCGGGAAGACGAACGCGATGTGGACTGGCTACCCGCTTCAACTATCGAAACGTCGGATGATGTGCTGGGCGTCGTCTCCCTGGCTGAACACGGTATGGGGATTTGCCAGAGCTATGAGTTTATCGTTCGGGACAGGATACAGCGCGGTCAGCTGGTGGAGGTGCTTCCTCACCTTCGCGGACGCTCGCGGCCGTTCTCGGTGATCTTCGCGCCACACCGGCGCCAGTCCGCTGCCACCCGCGCGATGATTGATCTCCTGACCACGCAATAACGACAAGGGAAGGGTGCAATATGAAAAAAACGTCTTATTCGTTTTTGATTCCAGCGATTGTTGGGGTATTGACGCTGGTAATTTGTTTTATTACCTGGCGCGTAGAAATTTACCGTGTGACATTTATTAACGCTCTCGCAATGCAATACATCGCGACCGGCTCATTGCTCTTGTCGCTGGTTTTGATGGTCATTTTTATCTGGAAGGGACGGTTGAAAGGTTGGCCGTTTTCTGAGCGTCTAAAAGTGTTCATTGGCACCTTTATTATCAGCATGCCTCTCGCCATTTTCGTCGTCTTTACGGCGGTTTATTTACTGGATGGGAAAGTGTCGTCCTGGAGTGCTCCTTACAAATATAAATCTGTAGGCAGATATAATTGTGAAGGGGCTGAAGTATATGAACCTGAACTGAAAGAGAAGATACGTATTTGTCACCCGATGGGCGACTATCAACTCGATAACACCTTATATGTTGAAAAACGCAGTAATGCGCTGGGTATCGTGGTGCTTTGGGCTATCACGCGCTCATGAACAGGGGAAAGCATCAGTGGCGCAACATGACGTCTAGCCCGCCTCCAGCATCCCAAAACTTACAATCCGCGATCGGCCCAGTTCTTTAGCCCGGTACAACGCCACATCGGCTGCACGCAGCAGGTTGTCACTCTGGGCGTGCTGCGGATAGCTGGCGATACCAATCGAAACATCGACTGGCCCAATCTCCGTGAGTCCATAACGTAGCGACAACCCTTGTACGCCGTTGTAAATCTGTTGAGCACAGTCATGCGCTTCTTCTTCATCAGCACCGGAAAGCAGTACTAAAAACTCCTCCCCGCCGTAGCGGAAAGCCATTCCGTTGTCATGGGTAGCCCGCTGAACAATCGTCGCTACGCTTTTAATAACCTGATCACCCGCTTCATGGCCAAACCGGTCATTAATGCTCTTGAAGTGATCGATATCGATCATCATGCAACTCAGGGGTTCGCCGTTACGAATGGCCTGTGTCATTTGGGTATGAAGCGTATCTTCCAGATGATGGCGATTACGCAAGCCGGTCAGCGGGTCGAACAATGCTTTTTCAAGCAACGCATCGCGTAGCCGCTGGTTTGCCAGCGCCAGACCGAGCGCTTCGGCCATCAGTTCGAGATAAGCACGGGCAGGGGCATTTTCCGCGGTGATATTCTGGAATGAGAGCAGACCAATGGCCTCGCCCTGGGCAATAAGCGGCACGCACAGCGAACGATACGCCAGTGATTCCGGCAGATGATAGCAGGCGATATCCGGCTTACCGCTGAACGGGGGATGGCTCTGACCACGCCTTACTGCCCAGCATTCGTCAGGATGAAACGTCATCTCCTCTCCCGTGGGGGAGAGCCACTGGGCAACGCAGCGCATCTGCCAGGGATCGCGGTCAAGGACATAGAGCCGGCCAGGGACCCCCGGGGCGATATTGGGGGCAAACAGCTCCGCCACGTTGATAACATCGGTAAAGTTCTCACCCCCTTGCAGCCGCTGCGTCATGCGGGCCAGCAGTTCGCGGACAGCCCAGTCGGCGTCGCGCTCTTTTTCCAGCCGTTGCCGGGCAAGGCCGTTTTCACGAAAAATACGGATCGCCTGCGCCATATCGCCAATCTCATCAATCTGATTAAAATTCGGCGTTTCGACGGCGTAATCCTGCGACGCCAGACGGTGTACCACGTCGCTCAGACGCACCACGGGGCGCAGCACGCGACGTTTCAGGATAAAGCCCAGGACAAACAGAAACAACAGGGCGGTCAGGCCAACCATCAGTTCAGAGGCCGTACGCAGCGCTTTCGATTTTTTGGTGGCATCCTGCACGGACGCAATCACCCGCTTGTCGAGGATCTGGCGAAAGTGATCAATCTGGTTTTGTGCGCGTTCCAGCGCCTGCTCATAGGGGGCACCATAAAGCAGGGCAATGGCCTGAGCATCTTCTCCCCGCTCTGTACTGGTCAGGGCCGTCTGCTGTTCATCCTGTAGCTCATCGATAATCTTGAGACCTTCCCGCAGCAGGGCCAGCTCCTCATCGGACGCGCCGTTATCGCGCAGTTTATCCAGCCTCAGCTCGACATTTTTCAGGTTGTTCTCTGACTGGCTGTATTGTCTGAGGGTTTGCGGATCTTTTTTTATTACGTACAGGCGGGCTAAATCGGACTGCGCCCAGGCGTCGGTTTCAATATCCTCCGTCAGCTCATCAAAGCGCTGCCGCTGTTCAACGGCGTGACGTTCCACGGTGTCGGCATTGGATGCCATCAGCATGATGATGCCTGAGACAAGGGTCAGGCAGACCGTGGCACCATAGGCCCAGTTAGTTATCGTTGCGATTCGCACCTGTGGATCCTTTTACGACATGAGAAGGATGGCGTTCTTTCAAATTATAGAAAACGTTTGATTTAAGGCGAAAAAAAAGGCGGCGCAGTGCCGCCTGGTGTGGTCTTTATCGTCATATCATCACAAATCTGGAGGGTTTTTTCCTTCCTCGATGAAATCTGCATCCAGCTCTTCGGCGTTACCCGCGTGATCGCGACCGGAGAACAGGTTCCAGCAGGCGATGAACAGCGCGGCGATCAGCGGCCCAATCACAAAGCCGTTAATGCCGTACAGCTCCATCCCGCCAAGGGTTGAGATGAGGATCAGGTAGTCCGGCATTTTGGTGTCTTTCCCCACCAGCAATGGACGCAGGATGTTGTCCACCAGCCCGACAATGATGACGAAGAAGCCAACGATAAAGAGACCCTGCCAGAGCTGATGCGTGGCGAACAGGAAGATGGCGGCCGGCACCCAGACAATGGCCGAGCCGACGGCCGGAACCAGCGAAAGGAACGCCATCAGCGCGCCCCAGAGTACGCTACCGTCAATGCCAGCGATGGCAAATGCAATCCCGCCGAGCGTGCCCTGAACCACCGCCACTACCGCTGTACCTTTTACCGTTGCCCGCGAGACGCCGACGAATTTGGCGAACAGATGCTGTTTGGCAAAATCAGACAGAGGAAGCGAATCAAGGATCTGGCGTACCAGATACGGACCATCTTTCAGCAGGAAGAACAGCAGATAAAGCATGATGCCGAAGCTGATCGCAAAGCCAAACGTCCCTTTACCAATCAGAAACGCGCTGCCGGCCAGATACTGTCCGCCCTGCAGGGCCACATCGGAGAGTTTTTTCTGGATCTGCGCCGCGTTCGTCAGGTTGTGGTCCGCAAGGAAGCCGCTGGCCCAGCCTGGCAGGTGGTTAAAGATGCTCGCCACCACTTCCGGGAATTGGGTATTGTTCGCTTGCAGCTTGGTGTACACCACGTTCAGTTCAATGGCGAGCGATGAAAAGATCACCATCAACGGGATAAAGACGATGAGGCAGATAATGCCGATGGTTAACAGCGAAGCCAGTCCGTTGCGATCGCCCATCGCCGCGCGCAGCTTGTTTTTTACCGGGTTAAAGATAACGGTAAGAATGGCGGCCCATAAAATCGCGGAGAAGTAGGGGGAGAGCACGTCGAAGAAAGCCCAGGTGACAAGGGCGAGTATGAAGATAAAGAAACCTTTGGTCAGTCCGTTAAAGCGCATCAGTTGATCCTGTAACGATGAAACTGTGTCGACTATAGAACTGATTGAGGGATTTACCAAGAATTGCGCCACTGTAAAATCCCGCGTATGAACCCGCTCCTTACGGATACCACTTTCGACTGACCGAAGAACGCCAGGGTCCGCGCCATGCTGTAAGTATCTGCTTGCGGAGGTGCTTATGGCCTGGCGTCCGTTCCTGTATGTGATCCTCACAACCCACCCCAGACTCAGCGCGCGGCGCGCCCGATTACGTCTGGTCATCTAGCTTTTTCTTAACAATCGCGGTATAACACACCTTCTTTGGATGTTTAGATGTCCATACGTATAGAAGGTAATATGCAAACACAACAAGAAAATGGGCAGCTTAAGCGCACCATGAAAACACGCCACCTGATTATGCTCTCGCTGGGTGGGGTCATTGGGACAGGGCTATTTTTCAATACTGGTTATATCATTTCAACGACCGGGGCTGCGGGAACGCTGCTGGCGTACCTGATTGGCGCGCTGGTGGTCTGGCTGGTGATGCAGTGTCTGGGCGAACTTTCCGTTGCGATGCCGGAAACCGGCGCGTTTCACGTCTATGCCGCCCGCTATCTTGGCCCGGCAACAGGCTATACCGTGGCGTGGCTTTACTGGCTTACCTGGACGGTGGCGCTCGGGTCGAGCTTTACCGCCGCCGGGTTCTGTATGCAGTACTGGTTCCCGCAGGTGCCCGTCTGGACGTGGTGCGTGGTGTTCTGCGTGGTGATCTTCGGCCTTAACGTCATCTCCACGCGCTTCTTTGCCGAAGGCGAGTTCTGGTTCTCGCTGGTGAAAGTCATCACCATAATTGCCTTTATTATTCTTGGCGGCGCTGCGGTGTTTGGCTTTATCCCGATGCAGGACGGTTCTCCCGCGCCGGGCTTAACCAACCTTACCGCCGAAGGCTGGTTCCCGCACGGCGGCCTGCCCATCCTGATGACCATGGTCGCGGTGAACTTCGCCTTCTCCGGGACAGAGCTTATCGGTATCGCGGCGGGTGAGACGGAAAACCCGCACAAGGTGATTCCGGTTGCCATTCGTACCACCATTGCCCGGCTGATCATCTTCTTTATTGGTACCGTGTTTGTGCTGGCCGCGCTGATCCCGATGCATCAGGCGGGCGTGGAAAAAAGTCCGTTTGTACTGGTGTTCGAAAAGGTCGGTATTCCGTACGCGGCTGATATTTTTAACTTCGTGATCCTGACGGCCATCCTGTCGGCGGCGAACTCGGGCCTGTACGCTTCTGGCCGCATGCTCTGGTCACTCTCGAATGAAAAAACGCTGCCGCGTTGCTTTGCGCGCGTTAATAAAAACGGCGTACCCATGACGGCGATTTCTGTTTCAATGCTTGGCGGCGTACTGGCGCTGTTCTCAAGCGTGGTGGCACCGGACACGGTGTTTGTCGCACTGTCCGCCATCTCAGGCTTTGCTGTGGTGGCGGTCTGGATCAGCATCTGCGCGTCGCATTTTGTCTTCCGTCGTCGCCATCTTCAGTCTGGTCAGCCGCTTTCCGCTCTGCAGTATCGCGCGCCGTGGTATCCGCTGGTGCCGGTGCTTGGCTTTATCCTCTGTGTGGTGGCCTGTGTTGGTCTGGCGTTTGACCCGAGTCAGCGTATTGCCCTTTATTGCGGGCTTCCGTTTGTTGCCCTGTGTTATGGTGCCTACTACCTGACCCGAAACATGACATCGCAGGAGCCTGAACATGTCGCAGAATAATCCGCTTACCGTCATCCTTGAAAAACAGCCATTTGTGGTGCTGGATGGCGCGATGGCGACGGAACTGGAAGCGCGCGGTTGTAATCTTGCAGACAGCCTGTGGTCTGCCAAAGTGCTGGTTGAAAACCCGGATCTTATCCGCGACGTTCATCTGGACTACTACCGGGCGGGCGCGCAGGTGGCGATCACCGCCAGCTATCAGGCCACGCCTGCGGGGTTTGCCGCACGAGGCCTGGATGAGGCGCAATCCCGCGCGCTGATTGGCAAAAGCGTGGAGCTGGCGCGTAAGGCGCGCGAAGCGTATCTCGCGGAAAACCCTCATGCAGGCACGCTGCTGGTCGCGGGATCGGTTGGGCCGTATGGTGCATACCTGGCGGATGGTTCTGAGTATCGCGGTGACTACGTGCGAAGCGCAGAAGCGTTTACCGATTTCCATCGCCCGCGCGTGGAAGCGCTGCTGGATGCCGGGGCAGATCTGCTGGCCTGCGAAACGCTGCCATCCTTTGCTGAAATCAAGGCGCTGGCGGCGCTTCTTGCCGAGTATCCCCGGGCCCGGGGATGGTTCTCGTTTACCCTGCGTGACAGCGAGCACCTCAGCGACGGCACGCCGCTGCGCGAGGTGATTTCTGCGCTGGAACGCTATCCGCAAATTGTGGCGCTGGGGATCAACTGTATCGCGCTGGAAAATACCACCGCGGCACTGAAACATCTTCACAGCCTTACCGCACTGCCGCTGGTGGTCTACCCGAATTCGGGGGAGCATTATGACGCCGTGACCAAAACCTGGCATCACCATGGCGAAGCCTGCGAAACGCTGGCGGGCTATTTACCCCAGTGGCTGGCGGCCGGGGCGAAGTTGATTGGGGGATGTTGCCGGACCACGCCGAAAGATATTGCGGAGCTAAAGGCGCAGCGCTGATGCCGTGTGTCGTCTGATGCATTCACCTCATCCCTCTCCCGTCGGGAGAGGGAGCCAGAATAAACCTCACAAAATTCACTATCCTTTGCCACTTTTTTTCTAAAAACGAATCGGAATTAACGATTCTTTTTTATTCCTTTATCAAAATTCCTGCGCCGGAAATACTGCCCTCATAACAACAAGGGGAGCAGTCACAATGGCAATTTCATCGCGAATTACACTTCTCGGCGCGCTGGCGCTGTGGGCATTTCAGGCACAGGCGGTAGACGTTACCGTCGCGTATCAAACCTCTGCGGAACCGGCAAAAGTTGCGCAGGCGGATAACACTTTCGCCAAAGAAAGCGGCGCGAAGGTGGACTGGCGTAAATTCGACAGCGGGGCGGCCGTCGTGCGCGCATTAGCGTCCGGCGATGTGCAGATTGGCAATATCGGTTCCAGTCCGCTGGCGGTGGCTGCCAGCCAGCAGGTGCCTGTTGAGGTTTTCCTGCTGGCGTCACAGCTCGGGAACTCTGAAGCCCTGGTCGTGAAGAAAAACATCACCCGGCCGGAAGATCTGATTGGCAAGCGCATCGCCGTGCCGTTTATCTCCACCACCCATTACAGCCTGCTGGCGGCACTCAAACACTGGGGCATCAAGCCGGGCCAGGTGCAGATCATCAACCTGCAGCCACCCGCAATTATTGCCGCCTGGCAGCGTGGGGATATCGACGGCGCTTACGTCTGGGCACCTGCCGTGAATGAGCTGGAAAAAGACGGCACCGTGCTGACCGATTCCGAACAGGTGGGGCAGTGGGGGGCGCCGACGCTTGACGTGTGGGTCGTGCGTAAAGACTTCGCGGAGAAACACCCTGACGTGGTGAAGGCGTTTGCTAAAAGCGCCATTGACGCCCAACAGCCTTATCTCAGCAACCCCGATGCGTGGCTGAAAGAGACGGGCAATCTGGAAAAACTGTCGCGCCTGAGCGGCGTTCCGGAAGCGGACGTGCCGGGGCTGGTGAAAGGCAATACCTATCTCACGCCTGCACAACAGGTCCAGCAGCTCAATGGGCCGGTCAATAAAGCGATTGTCGATACCGCAACGTTTCTGAAAGAGCAGGGCAAAGTGCCTGCGGTGGCGACAGATTACAGCCAGTACGTGACCGATCGCTTTGTGAAATAAGGGGGAAGCGATGCTGAATATTACAAATCTGTCTGCTGATTACGGCGGTAAACCCGTGCTGGAGGAGATCAACCTGACGCTGGACAGCGGTGAATTGCTGGTCGTGCTGGGTCCGTCCGGGTGCGGCAAAACCACGCTGCTGAATCTGATCGCCGGGTTTGTACCGTATCAGCATGGCACCATCCAGCTGGAAGGGAAACGGGTAGAGGGTCCGGGGGCAGAGCGCGGCGTGGTCTTTCAGAGTGAAGGGCTGCTTCCGTGGCGCAACGTGCAGGAAAACGTCGCCTTCGGCCTGCAGCTTGCGGGGATTCACCGTGAACAACGGCTGGCGACCGCGCGTGAGATGCTAAAAAAGGTGGGGCTGGAGGGCGCTGAAAAACGTTTTATCTGGCAGCTTTCCGGTGGCCAGCGTCAACGGGTCGGGATTGCCCGCGCGCTGGCGGCAAACCCACAGCTGTTGCTGCTGGATGAGCCGTTTGGTGCGCTGGACGCCTTTACCCGTGAGCAGATGCAAACGCTGCTTTTGCGCCTGTGGCACGAAACGGGCAAGCAGGTACTGCTGATTACCCACGATATCGAAGAGGCGGTGTTTATGGCGACCGAACTGGTGTTGCTTTCGCCGGGGCCGGGTCGTGTGCTGGAGCGGTTGCCGCTCAGCTTTGCCCGTCGCTATGTGGCCGGTGAACCGGTCCGCAGTATCAAATCCGATCCGCTGTTTATTGAACAGCGCGAATATGTTTTAAGCCGCGTATTTGAACAACGGGAGGCATTCTCATGAGCATTGTCTTCAGTGAAAAAACGCGCCGCCCTCGTCTCGCGTTACGCTGGCCGTTCTCTCGCCAGATCACGCTGAGTGCGGGCACGTTGCTGGTATTGCTCGCGGTCTGGTGGGCGGTGGCAGCGCAACAGTGGGTTAGCCCGTTGTTCCTTCCGCCACCGGGACAGGTGCTGGCGAAACTCATCACTATCGCCGGGCCGCAGGGTTTTATGGATGCCACGCTCTGGCAGCATTTAGGTGCCAGTCTGGCGCGTATTCTGGTGGCGCTGCTGGCGGCGGTAGTGATTGGCATCCCGGTGGGTATCGCGATGGGGCTGAGCCCTACGGTGCGCGGTATTCTCGACCCGCTGATTGAGCTTTACCGTCCGGTTCCACCGCTGGCCTATCTGCCGCTGATGGTTATCTGGTTTGGCATCGGGGAAACCTCGAAAATTTTGCTGATTTATCTGGCGATTTTTGCCCCGGTTGCTATGTCGGCACTGGCTGGGGTGAAGAGTGCACAGCAGGTGCGGATCCGCGCGGCGCAGTCGCTTGGTGCCAGCCGTCTTCAGGTGCTGCTGTTTGTGATTTTACCGGGCGCGCTGCCGGAGATTTTAACCGGGTTGCGCATTGGCCTTGGGGTGGGCTGGTCAACGCTGGTGGCGGCTGAGCTGATCGCCGCCACGCGCGGATTAGGGTTTATGGTGCAGTCGGCGGGAGAGTTTCTGGCGACTGACGTCGTGCTGGCAGGGATCGCGGTGATCGCCGTGATCGCCTTTGGATTAGAACTGGGGCTGCGCGCGCTACAGCGACGTCTGACGCCCTGGCATGGAGAAATACAATGAGTGAACGTCTGACCATCACCCCGCTGGGGCCATACATTGGTGCGCAGGTCTCCGGCCTGGACGTGACCCGTCCACTGAGCGATAACCAGTTCGAGCAGTTGTACCACGCGGTGCTGCGCCATCAGGTGGTGTTCCTGCGCGAACAGGCGATCACCCCGCAGCAGCAGCGCGCGCTGGCCCTGCGCTTCGGCGATCTGCATATTCACCCGGTCTATCCCCATGCGGAAGGCGTGGAGGAGATCATCGTGCTGGATACCCATAACGATAATCCGCCGGACAACGACAACTGGCACACCGACGTGACGTTTATCGAAACGCCACCTGCCGGGGCGATACTGGCGGCGAAGCTGTTGCCGGACACCGGTGGAGATACGCTGTGGGCCAGCGGTATCGCCGCCTTCGAGGCGCTGTCCGTGCCCTTCCGGACGCTGCTGAGCGGGTTGCGGGCCGAACATGACTTCAAAAAATCCTTCCAGGAGTACAAGTACCGGAAAAGCGAAGAGGAACATCTGCGCTGGCAGGACGCGGTCGCGAAACATCCGCCGCTGCTGCATCCGGTGGTGCGTACGCACCCGGTGACCGGTAAGCAGGCGTTATATGTGAACGAAGGCTTTACGACGCGGATCGTAGACGTGACGGAAAAAGAGAGCGATGCGCTGTTAAGCTTCCTGTTTGCCCATATCACCAGGCCGGAATTTCAGGTGCGCTGGCGCTGGCAGGAGAACGATCTGGCGATCTGGGACAATCGCGTGACGCAACACTATGCGAACGCGGATTATCTGCCGCAGCGTCGGATTATGCAGCGGGCGACGATTTTAGGGGATAAACCGTTTTACCGTGCGGGCTGATGCCTTCACCTGACCCTCTCCCGACGGGAGAGGGGAAAGCAGGGTTACAAATGCGCCTCAATATAGCGCTGATAGCGGTTCGCCTTCAGATAACACAAATCCACCAGCACCAGGCCGTCAATGCAGTTGTTGAATGCCGGGTCGCTCCCGAAATCAATAAACTGTACGCCACCCGGTTCGCACAGCTCGGAATACTGTTTGTAGAGCGGCGGAATGCCGCAGCCCAGATTGCCGAGCAGGGATTTCAGCTTCGTCAGATCGTCGACATAATCCACGCCGCCAAACTGCGCCAGCACGTCCGGAAGCGATGCCGGGTAGGGCTGGCGTGACGCCGCGAGCGGATGGCTTGCCGGGAACCAGAGGCGGTAGAACGCCACCAGCAGATCCCGCGCGGCAGGCGGTAAGCCGCCGGATATCGAGACCGGACCAAACAGATAGCGGTAGTGGGGATAACGCGCCAGATAGGCACCAATGCCTGACCACAGATAGTCCAGACCGCGGCGTCCCCAGTAGCGCGGCTGAATAAAGCTGCGCCCGAGCTCAATGCCGTGCTCCAGCACATCCTGCATTTTGTCGTCGTAGTGGAACAGGCTGTAGCTGTACAGCCCTTCCGGCCCCCGACGTTCCACTTGTCTGGCGGTGGGCATAAAGCGATACGCACCGACAATCTCCAGATCCTCATCGTCCCATAAGATCAGATGCAGATAATCATCATCGTAGCTGTCAGTGTCCCGGCGCTTACCGCTCCCTTCTTCCACCGCGCGAAACGCAATCTCACGCAGACGGCCCAGTTCGCGTAGCAATGGCGCCTCTTCCTGGCCGTTACGCTGCCAGAGATAGATGGATTTGCCATCGCCGGTTTTGCCCAGACATTCAGCCTGCGCCAGCTCGCGTTTTAGCGTAGCCCGGTCTTCCGGACGGGCAATGGCGCACTGGGTTTTAAAGACGCCAGGCACTCCCTTGCCAAGACGTATCACGTGCTGACGGCACTTTTCGGCCATCTCACGCGACGAAAGGGTGGCGCTGTACCAGTCACTCCAGGCAATCTGCTGACCGATTGTAATCGGCAGCTGGCTATGGCGACGGCGGAACATCTGCTGCATCAGCAGCAGCATGGATAACGTCGGCGATACCAGCGTGCTGGCATAAAAGAGGAGGCTGTTGTGCGCCTGAATATGTACCGGCAGCAGTGGGGCGCGCAGTTTGGTGGCGAGTTTGATAAATCCCGAGTGCCATTTTTTATCGCGAATGCCTTTTCGCGTCGGCCGGGAAACTTCACCCGCCGGGAAGAAGATCAGCACGCCCGCGTTTTGCAGATGTTGTTCCATCTGTACCAGCGACGTTTTTGCCGTCCTGCCGCCCATATTATCGACCGGGATAAACAGCGAGCTTAGCGGCTCCAGGTGGGTCAGCATCCGGTTGGTCACGACTTTGACATCGCGTCGCACTCGCGAGACGGCGTACATCAGCGCCAGCCCGTCCAGAGTACCTGTCGGGTGGTTGGCAATGATAACCAGAGGGCCATGTTCGGGGATTTGTTCGAGATCGCGGGCGGAAACGGTGCAGAGAATATCAAGGTGCTCCAGAACTTGCTCCACCATATCCAGTCCTTTCAGGTGGCGGTGTGCTGCGGCAAATTGCTGGAATTCTTCTTCGTAAAACAGCCTTTTTAACAGACTTTTTTGCCAGGGTGCCGGCCTCGCCTGAGGCCAAAGGTCATCGAGAACGCTATCGAGACTAAACATGATCACTCCTCCTGCCGTCTTGCGATGACAGTAGAAGGGGGAGATGTCGGTTGTATTGCAGTTTGGTGAAGTTTCGTGAGGCAGGGAGAGCAGGCCGGGTCAGGCGAAACCGCCCCCCGGCACCGTTGCGCCTTAGCGCAGAATTTTCTTCTCAGCCAGATCCAGCGCAAAGTAGCTGAAGATCAGATCCGCACCCGCGCGTTTGATCGCACCCAGGCTTTCCAGGATCACTTTCTCTTCATCGATCGCACCCGCCATGGCGGCGAATTTGATCATCGCGTACTCGCCGCTGACCTGGTACGCGCCCAGCGGCAGCGAGGTGCGTTCGCGAATATCACGCAGGATGTCGAGATAGGCTCCCGCCGGTTTAACCATCAGGGCGTCTGCGCCCTGGGCTTCATCGAGCAGGGATTCACGGATAGCTTCCCGACGGTTGAGTGGGTTCATCTGATACGTTTTACGATCGCCTTTCAGCGCCGTACCGGCTGCTTCACGGAACGGGCCGTAGAAAGAGGAGGCAAATTTGGTGGAGTAGGACATGATGGCCGTGTCGGTAAAACCGGCAGCATCCAGCGCCTGGCGGATAGCCTGCACCTGCCCGTCCATCGCAGCCGATGGCGCGATGAAATCAGCACCCGCAGCAGCAGCAACCACCGCCTGCTTACCAAGATTCAGCAGGGTAGCATCGTTATCCACACCGTGATCGCACAGCACGCCGCAGTGGCCGTGAGAGGTGTATTCGCAGAAACAGGTGTCGGACATCACGACCATTTCCGGCACGGTCTCTTTGCAAATGCGCGACATACGGGCGACCAGACCGTCCTCTTTCCAGGCATCGCTGCCGGTGGCGTCGGTATGATGGGAGATGCCGAAGGTCATCACCGAGCGGATCCCTGCATTGGCGATACGTTCAATTTCACGCGCCAGATGTTTTTCAGGAATGCGCATCACGCCAGGCATGGCTTCGATGGCCTTGTAGTCGTCAATCTCTTCTTCGACAAAAATCGGCAACACCAGATCGTTTAAGGTCAGTGTTGTCTCTTCAAACATAGCGCGTAGTGCGGGTGACTTGCGCAGGCGACGGGGACGAGCAATTAAATCGGTCATGGTATGCCTGAGGTTTGTGGAACAAAGAGGGTTAGTGTACCTCAAAGTGAAAGAAGGTGTTTTACCAAAGTGGGCATTTTGTCGAGGGGAAAATCCCGATGCCAACGCGTTATGCGATCAATAATATACGCCTTTCCACTGGCGTTAATTGTTCTCGAAATATTGGTTTTATTTCTATGATGAAGTAAATATATCATTGAAAATGATCTATTTATTTTTATTATATTTGTTGTCTTTATAAGAGGTTTTTTTAACTGCTTGTTTTATAATGATTATTGATGGCATTGTATCGCTACTGCATTATTTTCATGTTGTTTGTCTGAATGCGGACTTAATGGAATGATTCATTGAACCTTTTCAGATTGAAAATGCATAATTCCCTCCGCAATTAAGTATTGCAAAATCGTTAGATGGACAAACTTGCTTACGTCCCTGAGGAGGGATGACCCAATGCAAACATGGAAAAAGAAACTGGTTGTATCACAACTTGCATTAGCCTGCACCCTGGCTATCGCTTCTCAGGCCAATGCGAAGGATATTTCTGGTACGACATATAATACCTTCGGATATGATAATACGGCAGCAGCACCCTGGTATTATGGTTACGCTGACTGGGATTACTCTGATGCGACGCACGATGGTGATATTTATCCGGTGATTAATAAATCCACCGTGAATGGTGTTATATCAACATATTATTTAGATGATGGTATCAATGGTCGGGCGAATGCGCTGAGCATTTCCAACAGCACCATTAATGGCATGATCACCTCAGAATGCATGACCGCGTCATGTGCTGATGGCGTGGATACGGACGGCACAACCCATTCTCAATACGACCGTTTTAGCCTGACCGTCGATAACTCCACGATCAATGATACTTACGAGCATTATGCGTATGACGTTGTGAACGGGGAAAATACGGAAACGCATTATCTGGACACCTATGCGCTGGGCAATGCAATTACCCTGGATGTGGAATCGGATATTGTTATTCAGAATAACTCTCACATCGCCGGCATTACCCTGACTCAGGGGTATCAGGAACGGGATAATACCCCGTATGACGGTGTGGAAGGTGTGGCGAACAGCAGCAATGTCTTTACCGACACGCTGCTGGTGAAAGACTCGGTGCTGACCTCTGGCGCATACAGTGACCTGGGCACCAGCGGGTTCTATGGTCAAACCGCGAAGCCGAGCGATTACGGTGAAACCAATGCCACTGCGGCTGACGACGCGGCACTGATTGTTGCTGCCAGTGCGTCTGACAACGCGATGCAGACCACCGCCACGTTCGATCACTCCACGATCACCGGCGATATCCTGTTCTCCAGTACCTTCGATAACAACTTCTACCCGAACGGCGATCCGGCAACCGATACGACGGCTGACGGTATATACAACCCAACCACCAACGGCTGGGATGACACCGATAAGCTGGACGTCACGCTGACCAATGGCAGCAAATGGGTCGGCGCAGCGCAGTCCAGCGTTGAGGCCATCGGCACCGCGCAGATGTATGGCCTGGGCTACAGTGACGTTGACTGGCGCACCCTCTCTCCAGATAGCATCTGGCCGGATTCCACGTTCGACAATAATGGACATGTCGCGGGTGAAGCGGTCTATCAGAGCGGTCTGTTCAACGTCACGCTGGATAACGGCTCTGAGTGGGATACCCGTAAGCTCTCTAACATCGACACGCTGACGGTGAATAATCATTCGCAGGTCAATGTTGAAAACTCGGGCCTGCTGGCTGATTCCATCACCCTGTCCAATGCTTCATCTCTGAACATCGGTGACAAGGGTGCCGTGGCAACCGACAGCCTCTATCTGGACAGCGACAGCCGTGCGGCCCTGACAGAGGAAACCGCGGAGCTGTATGCCAATACCATTACCGTGGACAACGGTGCGGAGCTGTCTCTCGGCCTCGGCCAGGTGGATACGCACAATATGGTGTTAACGGATGGCGGCGTGCTGAACGTGGCCAGCCGTGATTACGTGTTGAACAGCGATCTGAACAACGCCCGCTATATCACCAACGATATGAGCAAAGCCGATTACGACTACGGCGTTGTGGCACTTAACGCTGACGGCCATCTGGCCGTGAATGGTGACGTGACAGGGAATTACGCCGTGCGTATCGACAACGCCACCGGCGCCGGCTCTGTTGCTGACTATAAAGGCCAGGAGATTATCCGTGTTTATGACAACAACACGGAGACCCGCGCCAGCTTCACTGCGGCAAATAAAGCCGATTTAGGGGCATATACTTATCAGGCGCAGCAGAAAGGCGACACTGTTGTTCTGCAACAGCAAGCGCTGACCGATTATGCCAACATGGCGCTGAGCATCCCGTCTGCCAACACCAACATCTGGAATCTGCAGCAGGATGCAGTTAGTGCGCGTCTGACCAACAGCCGTCATGGCCTGGCGGATAACGGCGGGGCATGGGTAAGCTACGTTGGCGGCAACTTCGACGGCGATAATGGCGTTATCAGCTACGATCAGGACGTGAGCGGTATCATGGTTGGTCTGGATACCCTGATTGACGGTAATAATGCGAAGTGGATCGTCGGTGGTGCGGCAGGTTTCGCCAAAGGCGATATCAGCGATCGCACCGGTCAGGTGGATCAGGACAGCCAGACGGCAATGATGTACGCGTCCGCGAAGTTTGCGAACGATCTGTTCATCGACAGTTCCCTGAGCTACACCCGATTCAACAACGATCTCTCCGCGACCATGAGCAATGGTCAGTATGTTGACGGTAACACCACCACCGACGCCGTTGGTTTTGGGTTGAAACTGGGATATGACTGGAAACCAAACCTCTCTGGTTATGTGACGCCATACGCGGCCGTGTCGGGTCTGTTCCAGTCCGGTGATGACTATCGCCTCAGCAACGACATGCGCATGGATAGTCAATCCTATGACAGCCTGCGTTACGAAGCGGGTGTGGATGCCGGTTACACCTTTAACTACGGCGGTGACCAGGCACTTACGCCTTACTTCAAACTCGCTTATGTCTATGACGACGCTGGTAACGATGCCGATGTTAACGGTGACAGCATTGATAATGGCGTGAAAGGCTCCGCAGTGCGGGTTGGTCTGGGTACCCAGTTTAGCTTTACGAAGAACTTCAGTGCTTACACTGATGCCACTTATCTGGGCGGCGGTGACGTTGACCAGAACTGGGGCGCAAATCTGGGTGTGAAATATACCTGGTAATGAATAAAAGCGGGGGATAAGCCCCCGCTTTTTTATAGATGACAATAAAAAATAATAGTGAACCGACAAATACGGATGTCTTGAGGTCTGCATGAACGTTAATGCGAAACCACTTTCTGAATTAAGCCGGCTCGAAGCATGTTTGATAGCAGCCAGTACCCCGTTTAAATCTGCTCCACAGCAATTAATTACCTCGGGTAAGGGGAGTGAGCCTTGTACCTACGTATTCCAGACCGGCGTTATTGAAGTTTATCGTCATTCAGACGATCTGCTGGTTGGCATTGCGTCAGCCCCTTTTATTTTTGGCCTGTCTGCCGTAGTGATTAATCACAGTCAGGAATACAGAGTCACTGCCAAAACGGCCTGTACCGGTTTTTATTTGCCCGCGGCGACCACCCGTCAACTCATTCAACAGCATTCGCTCTGGAAAGACGCGTTTTGCTGGTTATCCTGGATAAATTACATTCTGGGCAAACGCGACAGGCAGCTGGTGGGAAATAACTCCTATCACCAGATCCGCGCAATGCTGCTGAATATGGCCGAGTGGGATGAAACGCTGCGTTCAAAAATTGGTGTGATGAATCATATACAACAAAGCACGCGTATTTCACGCTCTGTCGTTGCCGAAGTGCTCGCCGCTTTACGACAAGGCAACTATATCAATATGAGCCGGGGCAAACTGGTCAGTATCAACCGTTTGCCCACGGAATATTAAGGCTGGATGGAGGCGGTGAGCACCTGGGCTTTATTGGCGCTCAGTTCAGCCACCAGGTTATTGATGCCATCGCTCATATTGACGAAACGCGTATTTGGAGAGCGGGTGACGACCACAAACGCGCCCACGTTGGACTGCGGGATCATCGCCATATAGGTGATGAATCCACCGCCGCCACCGGTTTTCTGAATAATGCCCGGTCGGCCATTTTTGGGTGCCATATAGACCCAGCCCATGCCCAGCGCGTCGGCTTTACCCGGTACGTCCATGCCGATCACGCGGTGCAACTGGCTACGCTGGTAAATCAGGGTCTGCATGCGATCGGCCTGGTGACTGCGCGCATAGAAATCTGATGAGAGGAACTGCTGCATCCAGCGCATCATGTCGCCTGGCGTTGAATAGACCCCGCCACTGCCGATGGCTGCCAGGGTGTTATTACACGGACTAGCGCCTTTCTCTGCCACCATCAGGCGTCGGCACTGATCCGGAGAAGGGGTAAAGGTGGTGTCCTTCATGCCGAGCGGGCGCATTATCTGCTCTTCAAAGAGCTGCGGGTAAGGTTTGCCTGCTGCCGTCGAGAGCGCATCTGCCAGCAGGTCAAACGCCAGGTTTGAGTAAGATGCCTGTGAACCCGGGGCCGATTTCAGCGTGGCGGTGCTCAGGTAGTTCCAGCGCTGTTCGCGCGTTGGCCAGACAAAAACGTCACGGTGCGCCGCGCCGCCGGGTTGTTCGCGAGGCAGCGCGCTGGTATGGGTGGCAAGGTTTACCAGCGTGATGGGCGTGCCCTGATAGGTTGGAACGCGTGCGCCTGGCGGCGCATATTTGCTGAGCGGATCGTCGAGCTTGACCACGCCCTGATCGAGTAATTTCACCAGCATTTCGCTGGTCATCAGCTTGGTTAAGGACGCAATGCGGATCACGGAATCCAGCTGCGGGTGAACGTTATTTCCCGGTCGCGTTTCGCCAAAGCTGCGAAATACGCGCTGGTTGCCGTCGATGACCACCATCGCCATCCCGGTCGCGCCACTGCCGTAATAGATAAGGTTCGCGTAGCGATCGGCAATATCTGAAGCCAAAACGGGGGCCGTCAGCGGCTGAGCTGCCTGGGCGGTGGAGAAGCTCACCGCACACAGCGCGGCAAAAGAGAGCAGACAACGTTTCAACGAAAAGCATCCATGAATTGAATGAGAAAAGTAATGGGTATTTATACTACTAAAGCGCACGGTGCAATGCCCCGAATTGCATAACGATAGCGAGAAAAACGTAACCATGGGTAAATAAGCATAATTTCCTGGCGACCAGTCTCCCATTTTGTGACATCGGCCGTATGATAGAGGCCAGTGTCACTCAATCTTGCGGAGAACGATATGTCAGTGAAGCGTGTGGTTATGGTTGTCGATATGCAGCAAGGGGTGTTTGCAACGCCGCGTTACCAACGCGAAAAATGTGTTTCGCTTATCAATCAGCTCACGCAGGCCGCCGAACGGGTGATTTTTATTCAGCATACCGGTGAAGGCGGTCTGGAAGAGGGGAGCGAAGGGTTTGCGCTGCTGCCTGAACTCCATCAGCCCGCTGACGCGCTTTACGTCACCAAGACTGCCTGCGATGCATTTTATAACACCGCACTTGAAGCGGTGCTGCGCGAGCAAGGTATTCGCGAGTTTGTCATCTGCGGCTGTGCCACCGATTACTGTGTCGATGCGACCATCAAGAACGGGGTCAGCCGTGGCTATCACATTACCGTGGCGGAAGATGCCCATACCACGGCTAATCGTCCGGCAGCCGACGCGCCCATTCTGATTAACCATTACAACGACGTCTGGCGTGACTTTATTGCGCCGGCCAATCCTCTCGCGGTGAAACGCACCGAAACAATTCTCGAAAACTGGAAAGCGAACTAATAATTAACCCTCGGGTCTGACCTTTTTGCCTGCGCCGTCTGGCTCAGGCGAGATTTTCGTGTGGTGATGTGTTGAGCACAGCAACAGCCATAACAACAAGAAGGATGCATTATGTTTAAGTCTTTTTTCCCAAAGCCGGGGCCTTTTTTCCTGTCGGCATTTATTTGGGCACTGATCGCTGTCATTTTCTGGCAGGCTGGCGGCGGGGCGTGGCTGGCCCGCATTACGGGCGCAACGGGTGACGTCCCGATCAGCGCCGCTCGCTTCTGGTCGCTTAGCTATTTGCTGTTTTACGCCTACTACATGGTATGCGTTGGCCTGTTTGCCCTGTTCTGGTTTGTCTATGCGCCGCACCGCTGGCAATACTGGTCGATTCTGGGAACCTCGCTGATTATCTTTGTGACCTGGTTCCTGGTGGAAGTGGGGGTGGCAGTAAACGCCTGGTATGCCCCGTTCTACGACCTTATCCAGACCGCGCTGAGTTCGCCGCATAAGGTAACCATTAACCAGTTTTACCATGAGGTGGGCATTTTCCTCGGTATCGCATTGATTGCAGTGGTGATCGGGGTGATGAACAACTTCTTCGTCAGCCACTACGTTTTCCGCTGGCGTACCGCGATGAACGAACACTATATGGCGCACTGGCAACACCTGCGTCATATCGAAGGTGCAGCACAGCGTGTGCAGGAAGACACCATGCGTTTTGCCTCCACCCTTGAAGACATGGGCGTCAGCTTTATCAACGCCATCATGACGCTGATTGCCTTCCTGCCGGTGCTGGTGACGCTCTCGGCTCACGTGCCGGATCTGCCTCTTGTCGGTCATCTGCCGTATGGGCTGGTGATTGCGGCGATTGTCTGGTCTCTGATGGGGACGGGGCTGCTGGCGGTGGTCGGGATTAAGCTGCCGGGGCTGGAGTTTAAAAATCAACGCGTGGAAGCGGCTTATCGTAAAGAGCTGGTCTATGGTGAAGATGATGCTAATCGTGCCTCACCACCAACCGTACGTGAGCTGTTTGGTGCCGTGCGTCGCAACTATTTCCGTCTCTACTTCCACTATATGTATTTCAATATTGCGCGCATTTTGTATCTGCAGGTCGATAACGTTTTCGGTTTGTTCCTGCTGTTCCCGTCCATCGTTGCGGGTACGATTACGCTCGGTCTGATGACCCAGATAACTAACGTTTTTGGTCAGGTGCGTGGCTCATTCCAGTACCTGATCAGCTCCTGGACCACGCTGGTGGAACTGATGTCCATCTATAAACGTTTACGCAGCTTTGAGCGTGAGCTGGACGGCCAGGAACTGCAGGAAGTTACCAATACATTTAGCTAATACAGGGAGTTGCTATGACCTTTGCCGTACCGCGTGCGTTACCGTTGTCCTTACTGGCCGCTCTGGTGCTGGTAGGGTGTGCCGAAAAAGGGGCCGCTCCGCTTAAAGAAGGGGAGAAGCCTGTTGATGTGGCAAGCGTTGTGCGGCAAAAAATGCCCGCCAGCGTGAAAGATCGCAATGCATGGGCGGATGCGCTGGCAAAAACCTTTGAAAGCCAGAAGATTGCTCCTACCGAGGAGAATATCTGCTCGGTACTGGCGGTGGCGCAGCAGGAATCAATGTACCAGTCAGACCCGGTCGTGCCGGGTCTGAACAAAATAGCCTGGAAAGAGATCGACCGCCGTGCGGAATCGATGCATATCCCGGTATTTCTCGTGCATACCGCGTTTAAAATCACCTCGCCAAATGGAAAAAGCTACAGCGAACGGCTGGACACGGTAAAAACCGAGAAACAGCTCAGCGCCATCTTTGATGATTTCATCAGCATGGTGCCGATGGGGCAGACACTGTTTGGTTCACTTAACCCGGTACACACCGGCGGGCCGATGCAGGTCAGCATTGCCTTTGCGGAAAAGCATACCGACGGCTACCCGTGGAAAATCGACGGTACGGTGCGTCAGGAGGTCTTCTCCCTGCGTGGCGGCCTGTGGTTCGGCACTTATCATCTGCTGAACTATCCGGCGAATTACAGTGAGCCGCTGTACCGCTTTGCGGACTTTAACGCGGGCTGGTATGCCAGTCGTAACGCGGCGTTTCAGAATGCGGTCAGCCGCGCAAGCGGCGTGAAGCTGGCACTGGATGGTGATCTTATTGCCTACGGCAGCAGCGAGGCTGGCACCACGGAGCGGGCTGTGCGGAAATTATCGAACAGGCTTGGCATGAGTGAGAGCGACATTCGCCATCAGCTTGAGAAAGGCGATAGTCTGGCGTTTGAGAAAACCGATCTGTACAAGAAAGTCTTTACGCTTGCAGAACAGAAAAGTGGGAAAACGTTACCGAGGGCAATCCTGCCGGGTATTCAGCTGGAAAGCCCGAAGATCACGCGTAACCTGACAACCGCCTGGTTCGCAAAACGCGTGGATGACCGCCGGGCTCGCTGTATGGGGCTTTAAAAGCGACGGCGAAAACGCAGTACTAATGCCACAACGCCTAAAATCATACACCCTGCGAGGAAAGGAATGAGGCCAAACAGGGTGCTTACACCAAAACCAATTTCCACTCGCGGGCGTCCGTTATCCTGCACCTGCATCAGGTGTTCATAGACTCCTGGTGCATGAACCAGCATATTGAGTAGCTGCGAACCCGCCCAGAAACAGAACAAGACAAACAGGGCATAAGCGATATTACCCGCCGTGGAGGTTTTTGGTTGTTTACCGCCAAAAATCGGTTTCGACAATGTAAAGTCAGCCATCACGACCTCCCGATAAATCACTCTGTTTTATATGCGTCTTACAAGGTGAGTTTGACAGGTCATAGCATTTGTCAATATCAGAATCGTGTTAATTTACCCTAAGGAATTCTCCTGGATTGTCGAATTCTGCAGCGCATCACAATTTCTTAACTTAATTGAAACAACAGCATGTTTCAGAATTTCCGCATCAGCCACAGACCTCGTCATAAATCTGTGAGAGGATATCTTTTTTTCCTGCCGGAGTTTGTCATGAAGCTCACTTCCAAACTACGCCGTGACTGGCATTACTACGCCTTTGCTATCGGGCTGATCTTTATTCTTAACGGTGTCGTGGGGCTGTTGGGATTTGAAGCAAAAGGGTGGCAAACGTATGCCGTGGGTCTGGTGACCTGGGTTATCAGCTTCTGGCTGGCGGGGATGATTATCCGCCGTCGTCCTGAAGAGACGACAGCGGATGAGACGGAAACGGCGAAGAGTCCCGATTAACCGTTTACGGAGCTTTTCAGGGCGCTGTCCGCAGCATGACGCTCCAGCGCCAGTTCAATCAGGCGGGTGATGAGTGCTGAGTAGCTTAGCCCGCTGGCCTGCCACAGCTTGGGATACATGCTGATGTTGGTGAAGCCCGGCAGGGTGTTGATTTCATTAATCACCACCTCGTTTTCAGGCGTCAGGAACACATCCACGCGCGCCATGCCGCTGCAGCCGAGCGTCTGATAAGCGTTAATCGCGATCGCGCGGATCTTATCGTTGATTGCCGGATCGATATTCGCAGGCACAACAACCTGGGCGCCTTTATCATCAATGTATTTGGTGTCGTAAGAGTAGAAATCACTGTTTAACACCACTTCACCGCAGGTGCTTGCCTGTGGGAAATCGTTGCCCAGCACGGCGCACTCAATTTCGCGGCCTTTGATGCCCTGCTCAACCACCACTTTATGGTCAAACTCAAACGCCAGGCTGACCGCTTGCGTGAACTGCGCTTCGCTTGTCACCTTGCTGACCCCGACGGAAGAACCCTGGTTTGCAGGTTTCACAAACAGCGGCAGGCCCAGCTGACCGGAAATCTGAGCGAAGCTGTGTTGGTCACGGTTGGCGCGGGTGAGGGTGACAAACGGCGCAATATTCAGCCCTGCATCACGCAGCAGGCGCTTGGTGACATCTTTATCCATGCAGGCAGCGGAACCCAGCACATCAGAACCGACAAACGGCAGGTTGGCCATGCGCAGCATCCCCTGCAGCGAACCATCTTCGCCAAGGGTGCCATGAACGATAGGGAAGACCACGTCAATCTGGGCGAGAGACTGCGCATTACCGGCGTCGATGAGCTGCCCTTGCACCACGCCGGGTACGGTCGCGACGCTGATTGCAGAAGGATTCAGAGCGATATGCGCCGGATCGTCAGCATTTAACAGATACTGGCTGGCATCGTTGACATGCCACTGCCCCTGTTTATCTATGCCCAGCAGCACCACGTCGAAACGGCTTTTATCGATTGCATCGACGATATTTTTGGCCGATTGCAATGAAACCTCGTGCTCCGCTGATTTTCCCCCAAAGACAATACCTACGCGCTGCTTTGCCATCTCACTCTCTTCCAGTCTGACGAAAAACCAATAACATACCACGATGCCCAGCGGGTTTCGCGGCCTTCTGCCATAATGTTTTGGGGAATGTTAAGGGGGGAGCGTGAAAGGAAAAACTCTGCTGACCGTTTTCATTATTGCGGCTGTCGCAACGGTGGGGTATCGCTGGTTGCCGTCTTACTACAACCCTTTCACGCCGCTACATCTCGACGACCCGCCAGGCCGCATTACCCAGTATAAGCTTCGGAACTTAACGCCCCAGGCGTGCACGAGCCTGTTATCACAGGCCAATCAACGCGCGCTTATCCGCACACAACCGGTCGCAGACAGCGGTGGGGAGTGTCCACTCCGTAACGTCGTCCGGGTACGTAACTTCGGTCCGGTCAGCCTGAACAGCAGTTTCCTTGCGAGCTGCCCGCTGGCGCTCAGTTCTGCCTTGTTTATCAGCCAGCAGGCCCGGCCACTCACCAGAAGCTATACGGGAAGTGAGCTGACGCGTATTGAGCATCTCGGCAGCTTTGCCTGCCGCAACATTTACCATCGCCCCGACGCGCGACGCAGTGAACATGCCACGGCAGAGGCACTGGATATCACGGCGTTTGTGCTGGCGAACGGTGAGAAGGTCACGGTACAAAACGGCTGGAAGGCGACCAAAACGCAGCCATGGCTGAAAGGCATGCTGGCGGCGAGCTGCAGCTATTACGGCAACAGCCTGGGGCCAGAGTATAACGCTGCCCATGCCAGCCACTTTCACCTGGGGATGCGCGGTTTTGGTCTCTGCCGCTGAAGCATAATATTCCGTCAGAAAATGGATGATTTGTGACTTATTTCACAAATATGATGACTGGGAAGATAAAACACCAAAGTCGGCAAGGGCGCATCTCTGGTGCGACGTCATAACGCGTAACTTGCTAATCTGTCGGCGAATTCGCCTAAAAATGAAGACTATTTCTTTTATGGAATCCTGGAAAGTTAATCTCATCTCGGTCTGGTTCGGGTGCTTCTTTACCGGGCTGGCCATCAGCCAGATATTGCCCTTCCTGCCGCTGTACGTGTCGCAGCTGGGCGTTACCTCCCATGAAGC
Source organism: Enterobacter sp. BIDMC 26 (assembly GCF_000534435.1). NCBI lineage: Bacteria > Pseudomonadati > Pseudomonadota > Gammaproteobacteria > Enterobacterales > Enterobacteriaceae > Enterobacter > Enterobacter sp. BIDMC 26. The sequence continues at coordinate 80,711 of NZ_KI973182.1, forward strand.
GCTCTCCATGTGGTCAGGTCTGACGTTCAGCGTCACGTTTCTGGTCTCTGCCATTGTCTCGCCGATGTGGGGCAGTCTGGCCGACCGCAAAGGGCGCAAGCTGATGCTGCTGCGCGCATCGCTGGGGATGGCGATAGCCATTCTGCTGCAGGCCTTTGCCACTAACGTATGGCAGCTCTTTTTCCTGCGAGCGGTGATGGGGCTGACGTCCGGGTATATTCCGAATGCCATGGCGCTGGTGGCCTCGCAGGTGCCCCGTGAACGCAGCGGCTGGGCGCTGAGTACGCTCTCTACTGCTCAGATAAGCGGGGTCATTGGCGGCCCGCTGCTAGGGGGCTTCCTCGCCGATCATGTGGGGCTGCGCGCGGTGTTTATCATTACGGCCATCCTGCTGGTGGTCAGTTTTCTGGTCACGCTCTTCCTCATTAAAGAGGGAGGACGCCCCGTCATCAGCAAAGCTGAACGCCTGAGCGGCAAGGCCGTCTTCGCCTCGCTGCCCTATCCGGGCCTGATGATCAGCCTGTTTGTGACCACCATGGTGATCCAGCTTTGCAACGGTTCGGTCGGCCCGATTCTGGCGCTGTTTATTAAGTCGATGGAGCCAGACAGCAATAATATTGCTTTCCTCAGCGGGATGATTGCCGCCGTCCCGGGTGTATCAGCCCTCATTTCGGCACCACGTCTTGGAAAACTGGGCGACAGGATCGGCACGGCGCGTATCCTGATGGCCACGCTGATTTTTGCGGTGGTGCTCTTTTTCGCAATGTCGTTTGTCACTTCTCCGCTTCAGCTTGGCGTGCTGCGGTTTCTGCTGGGCTTTGCCGATGGTGCGATGTTACCCGCGGTGCAAACATTGCTGGTGAAATATTCCAGTGACCAGGTAACGGGCCGTATTTTTGGCTATAACCAGTCGTTTATGTATTTAGGTAACGTTGCCGGTCCGCTTATGGGAGCCGCTGTTTCGGCAATGGCCGGTTTCCGTTGGGTATTTGCTGCTACCGCTATTGTGGTGCTGATAAATATAATTCAACTGGCTATTGCACTGCGTCGCCGCAGACAAATGGCAGAGGCGAAGTCGGCGCGATAGCCGTTTCGTAGATGTATTATATATTCTTATGGTCGCCGCATTTTTATATAACTAAATGCGGCGTTTTTTATAGAAAAACGTTTCGCTGAAAGCCGCGAGGAATCTATTTTTCCTGCCGCATCACTTTTGCATAACATAATAAATTTCTTCTCTTTGCATAATGGATTCAGAATGCTAAGTTCAGACAAAACGGATAAGGAAATAGCACCATGAAAAATCTCATTGCTGAGTTGTTGGTCAAGCTTGCACAAAAGGAAGAAGAGTCAAAAGAGTTGGTCGCCCAGGTTGAAGCGCTGGAAATTGTGGTCACCGCGCTGCTGCGACAAATGGCGAAAAACGAACAACAGACGTTGATTGAGAACGTTGAAGGCGCGCTGGAAAGCGTCAGACCCGATTCCCAGGTGCCGGTTGAGGATGCTGAAATGCTCCGCCAGTACGTAAAAAAGCTGTTAAGGCATCCTCGCAACTAAACCATCACGGAACCTGACGGCGTGTCATAGAATTGTCATGCAGGATGCCTATAGTCGCTCTGTTTTATTTTTTATGTATTTGTACATGGAGAAAATAAATTGAAACAGAGCGCACTTTTCATCGCATTACTTCCCCTGTTAATGTCACCCGCTATTTATGCCGACACTCACAATACCAGCGTGCTGGATAATCGTGCGGCCAAAGGGGATATCACCCAGCCAGGCGGCGCGCGTCGGTTGACTGAAGATCAAACCGCCGCCATTCGCGCTTCGCTGAATGAGAAACCCGCTAAAAACATTATTCTGCTGATTGGCGACGGGATGGGCGATTCCGAAATAACGGCAGCACGAAATTATGCCGAAGGCGCGGGCGGCTTTTTTAAAGGTATCGACGCACTGCCTCTCACCGGACAATATACCCATTACGCGCTGGATAAAAAAACCGGTAAACCCGATTACGTGACGGATTCTGCTGCCTCTGCCACTGCGTGGTCCACCGGTGTGAAAACCTATAATGGTGCGCTGGGTGTAGATATTCACGAAAAAGATCACCAGACCATTCTGGAGATGGCTAAAGCGGCGGGACTGGCTACCGGCAACGTCTCTACGGCTGAACTTCAGGATGCAACGCCAGCGGCGCTGGTAGCGCATGTCACCTCGCGTAAATGCTACGGCCCGTCTGTGACCAGCGAAAAATGCCCCACTAACGCGCTGGAAAAGGGCGGTAAAGGCTCGATTACGGAACAACTGTTGAACACACGTCCTGACGTGACGCTGGGCGGCGGGGCGAAAACCTTCGCGGAAACCGCAACGGCGGGCGAATGGCAGGGCAAAACGCTGCGTGAGCAGGCGCAGGCTCGCGGCTATCAGCTGGTGAGTGATGCATCTTCTCTGGCGGCGATCACCGAAGCAAGCCAGGATAAACCGCTGCTGGGTCTTTTCTCTGATGGCAACATGCCGGTGCGCTGGGAAGGGCCAAAAGCGTCCTACCACGGCAACATTGATAAACCTGCCGTAACCTGTACGCCAAACCCAAAACGTACCGACAGCATCCCGACGCTGGCGGCGATGACCGATAAAGCGATCTCACTGCTGAGCAAGAGTGAAAAGGGCTTCTTCCTGCAGGTGGAAGGCGCGTCGATCGATAAACAGGATCATGCGGCTAACCCGTGCGGTCAGATTGGCGAGACGGTCGATCTGGACGAAGCAGTGCAGAAGGCACTTGAGTTCGCGAAGAAAGACGGCAACACGCTGGTGGTCGTTACCGCAGACCATGCGCACGCCAGCCAGATCATCCCAGCGGATACCAAAGCACCGGGCCTAACGCAGGCGCTGAACACCAAAGACGGCGCGGTGATGGTGTTGAGCTATGGCAACTCTGAAGAAGAGTCCATGGAGCATACCGGAACCCAGCTGCGCATCGCAGCATACGGTCCGCATGCGGCAAACGTGGTAGGGCTGACCGATCAAACGGATCTGTTCTACACCATGAAAGCGGCTTTGGGGCTGAAATAATAAAAGCCCGGCGGAAATCACATCTGCCGGGTGGTTTTTTTCCTGTCACGAACCAGACTTACAGTGAATGTTCACAAAAGGATGGTGCAATGAAAACAACATTACTGGTTACTCTGCTCTCGGGTCTGTTTCTGATCTCATCGGCGAACGCGGAAGAGAAAACATTAACGCCGCAGCAGCAACGCATGACCACCTGTAATCAACAGGCGACCGCGCAGAGCCTGAAGGGTGATGCCCGTAAGACCTACATGAGCGGTTGCCTCAAAAACGGTGCCGCGAAACCGGGTGAGAAAAGCCTGACGCCGCAGCAGCAAAAAATGCGCGAGTGTAATGCGAAAGCGACCGAACAGTCCCTGAAAGGCGACGATCGCAGCAAGTTCATGAGTGCCTGTCTGAAGAAAAACGTGTAGTCCTATCGGGTGAGTGGCCCCGGCGGCTCACCCGAAATTTCATACTTTCCCCGTAAGCCCCCTCTCTATAATTTGGGAAATATTTCAGAATATTCCCAAAAATGATGAATGATGAATCTTATTACAATATAAAGCGCATTCGGGAAGAGTGGAATATGACCCTTTCTCAGGATGACCCACACCGTGCCGGGATCCCGTTTGCCCGGCGAGCCCGGCTGGCGCGTGTTGTCGGACTGGCAGCGATGTTCTTCCCCCTCTCTGGCGTGCTGGTCACCTTTTCTGTATCCGGCGTCTGGTGGTTGTTCCTGGTGGGGTGGGCATTTATCTGGCCCCATTTCGCCTGGCAGTGGTCCTGCCGCGCTGCTTCTCCTCATCAGCAGGAACATTTTAATCTGAAGATTGATGCCATTATTGCCGGGCTTTGGATCGGCATGATGGGGATCAATGCGCTACCTGCGGCAGCGCTGCTGATGATGGTGGGAATGAACATGATGGGGTCCGGCGGTTGTCGGCTGTTTTTTACCGGCATCATGTTAACCCTTCTGTCTTCCCTGGTGACGCTCCCCGTCGTGGGCCGGGTGGCTGTCTTTAACCCGGAGCCTCTGGCATGGGGCTTAACGCTTCCCGTGCTGGTGTTGTATCCGATGCTTTTTGCCTGGCTCAGCCATCGTACTGCCATCAGGCTTGCAGAGCATAAACGGCGGCTGGAGCTGATGAGTACTCGCGACGGCATGACCGGCGTCTTTAATCGCCGGCACTGGGAAGTGCTGCTGAGAAATGAATTTGAACACTGTCGCCGCAACCACTGCACCGCCACGATTTTGCTTATCGATATCGATCATTTTAAGAATATCAATGACACCTGGGGCCACGATGTGGGTGATGAAGCGATCATTGCCCTGACGCGGCAACTGCAGCTAACGGTGCGTTCCGGGGATGCGATAGGCCGTTTTGGCGGGGATGAGTTTGCGGTGATCATGTCCCGGACGGCGGCTGACAGTGCCATCGCCGTGATGTCACGCGTACATGAGCGGCTGGAAACGCTGTCGTTACCGTGTGCGCCCAAGGAATCTCTGCGTATTAGCGTCGGTGTCGCGCCCTGGGGACCGCAGTTCGGGCACTATCGGGAGTGGTTAAAAGCGGCCGATGTGGCGCTGTATAAGGCCAAAAATGCCGGACGCGGCCGCACCGAGGTGGCCGCCTGACGTCCGGAGCAGATAATCAGGATTTACTCAGTTTCTCTGATTTTTCCATGCATTTTGTCATCGCTTCAATAACGGCCGAACGGAAGCCGCGTTCTTCCAGCACCCGCACCGCCTCGATAGTGGTTCCGCCAGGCGAGCAGACCATATCTTTCAGTTCACCCGGATGCTTACCGGTCTCCAGCACCATTTTGGCAGAGCCCATCACGGCCTGTGCAGCGAATTTATACGCCTGCGCTCGTGGCATGCCGCCAAGCACCGCGGCGTCGGCCATCGCTTCTAAAAACATAAAGACATACGCAGGCGCTGAACCGCTCACTCCCACTACCGGATGGATCATGTATTCGGCAATGACTTCCGCTTCACCGAAGCAGCGGAAGATGTTCAGGACATCCGCCACGTCTTCCGACGTCACCAGCGCGTTAGGCGTGACGGAGGTCATGCCGGCGTTGACCAGTGATGGGGTATTCGGCATAGCGCGTACGATTTTACGGTCATGACCCAGCGCGCGCGCCAGCTGATCGAGCGTGACGCCCGCGGCAATCGATACGACCAGCGTCTCTTTGTTCAGGCTGGTGGTGATGTCGCTCAGCACTTTGATCATGATGTTCGGCTTGACGGCGCCAAAGACAATATCGGCTACCTGAGCCACTTCCTGGGCGCTTTCGGCTGCGTTGATCCCGTACCGATCGCGTAACGCGGCGACGTTGTCCGGTGATGGGGTGTAGACCCAAATCTGACCCGGCAGCACCTGTCCGCTGGCGATCAGGCCACCCAGGATGGCTTTGCCCATGTTACCGCAGCCGATAAACCCGATTTTCTTATCCATCACGATTCTCCGTCATTATGCGTTGTTTTCTCTGATTGATAGCTTAACAACGAAATGCAGGCGACAATAGTCGGCAGAATCATTATGGGGAGACAATATGGCGATTTGGGTTGATGCGGACGCGTGTCCGAATGTGATTAAAGAGATTTTATTCCGCGCGGCCGAGCGCGTGCAGATGCCGCTTACGCTGGTGGCGAACCAGAATATTCGCGTACCACCTTCCCGATTTATTCGCGCGTTGCGGGTTCCGGCCGGCTTTGACGTGGCGGATAACGAGATTGTGCGTCTGTGTAGCCCTGAGGATCTGGTGATCACGGCGGATATCCCGCTGGCCGCGGAAGTGATTGAAAAGGGAGCGGCGGCGCTGAACCCGAGAGGGGAGCGTTATTCGCCGGCGACCATTCGTGAAAGACTCACCATGCGTGATTTTATGGATACGCTTCGCGCCAGCGGCGTGCAGACCGGCGGGCCAGACAGCCTGTCCCAGCGCGATCGCCAGCAGTTCGCCGCAGAGCTTGATAAGTGGCTACTCGAAGTCAAGCGTCGCACTGCGTAATGATAACCATTGTCACTTTGTGGTACAGTATGGCCTCCGCAGGGTTGTCATCCCGTACCGCTTTGCAGTAAAGTAAACGCAACATCTTCTGCAATTATTTCTTTACGCTCTTCGGCCATCCGGCATCAAGGGGAACACCTGGTTATGACCCAACCCATCTTTTTAGTTGGCCCCCGCGGCTGTGGGAAAACCACCGTTGGCCTGGAACTGGCACGCGCGTGCGATCGTCAGTTTGTTGATACCGACCACTGGCTGCAAACCGAAGCCGGGAAAAGCATCGCGGAAATCGTTGAGCAAGAGGGGTGGGAGAGCTTTCGCGCCCGTGAAACGGCCGCGCTGAAGGCGGTCACCACGCCGTCTGCTGTTATCGCAACCGGTGGCGGCATTGTTCTCGCCGAGTGTAACCGTCGCTTTATGCGTGAAAAAGGGATTGTCATCTACCTCAGCGCACCCGTTTCGGCCCTGGTAGGGCGGCTGGAAGCATTTCCGGAAGAGGGGCAACGTCCTGCGCTGACCTCCCGGCCGCTCAGCGAAGAGGTGAGCGAAGTGCTGGCCGAACGCGATGCGTTATACCGCGAAGCGGCACACCACGTTGTGGATGCTTCCGCTTCACCCGAGGACGTGGTAATTCAGATTATTACCGCCCTGCGTTTGGCTTGTGCCAGCTAAGCGGCGTCTATACTTATAGCTCAGACATAAAAAAAGGATGAGCTATGCCAACCAGACCTCCCTATCCACGTGAAGCACGCATCGTTACCGTTGAAAAAGGCAATGGCGATCAAACCGTCACCTGGTATCAGCTGCGTGCCGATCACCCTAAACCAGACTCTCTGATCAGTGAACATGAAACTGAACAGGAAGCGCTGGATGCCAAACGGCGCTACGAAGATCCTGATAAGTCGTGAATGAATTCCTAAAGGGCTAAATACCGTGCCTGAATCACACTTTTTACTCATCGCAAATGTTAAGCAGGAGTTAATATTTAGTTATTACAGGTAACTCCGTAACGGGCAGGCGATCTTTACATTTCGCGATGGGGATCACCTGCTACGCTTGGTGCTGTTTTGTTGAAAAAACGAACTGTGCAGCGTAGTGAGCCTGTACCTGTGTGAAAGATTTAGCGGTAATGGAAGGCGATGAAGATGAAGGCGACGTTGGCGATCCTCACTATTGGTGTGGTCCCTGTAAGCGAAGTGTTACCGCTCTTAACCGAGCATGTATCTGAACAACAGATAACGCATCTAAGCCTGCTGGGGAAGATGAGTCGGGAAGAGGTCATGGAAGACTACGCTGTAGAGGCGGGGGAGGATCCCCTGGCGACGTTATTAAGTGACGGTAAACTGGCGCATGTTTCGCGTCAGAAAATCGAGCGCTCGCTGCAGAGCGTAATAGAAGTGCTCGATAATCAAGGCTATGACGTTATTTTACTGATGAGTACTGCACCTGTTAAGGGACTCATCGCGCGTAATGCGATTTTGCTGGAGCCGATGCGGATCATTCCGCCGCTGGTGGCCTCCATTGTTGACGGGCATCAGGTGGGGGTCATTGTTCCCATTGAAGAGCTCATGGACAACCAGACGGCAAAATGGCACGTACTCGAAAAAATGCCTTTGTATGCGCTGGCCAATCCCTTCTGGGACAGCGAGGCTGCGCTGATTGAGGCAGGACGGGAACTGCTGGAGAGAGGGGCCGATGTGTTGATTCTGGACTGCCTTGGATTCCACCAGCACCACCGTGACTTACTGCAAAAGGCGCTGGATGTCCCGGTGCTGTTGTCCAATGTTCTGATGGCCCGGCTGGCCGCAGAGCTGTTGATCTAATGATTTTGCGTGACAGGTGATGATCATGGCCCCTATAGTGAATTTTTATCTAAAAATATAAGGGCCAGTTCATGCTTCAAAGTAACGAATACTTTTCCGGTAAAGTGAAATCCATTGGTTTTACCAGCAGCAGCACTGGCCGCGCCAGTGTCGGCGTTATGGCTGAAGGGGAATACACCTTTGGTACAGCCGAAGCTGAAGAGATGACGGTGATCAGCGGTGCGCTCAACGTCTTACTGCCGGGGGAAACAGAATGGAAAGTTTACTCTGCCGGACAAGCGTTCAACGTCCCTGGCCACAGCGAATTCCATCTGCAGGTTGCTGAACCGACCTCTTATCTGTGCCGCTACCTGAAATAAAACGTTTTATACCCTCTCCCTGCCGGGAGAGGGTCACTGCAGGCATTACCGCTGCGCTTCGCCACCGAGGCCTTCTACCAGATTCTGAATTAACGCTGCCAGCTCTCCGGTCATCAGGATAAAGTCCGCGTCAAAGCGCTGGGCGTAATCTTCACGATCGATATCTTCGTTCTGATCGCGCAGCTCATCGCAGAATTTCAGACGCTTCACCGAGCCGTCATCGCACATCACAAACTGAATACGCTGCTGCCAGTCGAGTGCCAGTTTGGTCACCACTTTGCCCGCTTCAATGTGTACGGCGATCTCGTCGCTCACCAGATCCTGCTTTTTCGCGCGGATCACGCCGCCATCTTCGAGCAGGGCTTTGAGCTCAGCTTCATCAAGGATCTGGAAGCCCTGGGCCGCTGTACCGCTGCGCACCCATTCGGTCAGGGTCAGTTCAATCGGCGTTTCCAGCGCCAGCGGAACGACCGGTAACGATCCGATGCTTTTGCGCAGCAGGGCCAGCGTATCTTCCGCTTTTTTGGCGCTGGCGCAGTCCACCATGATCAGCCCGTTAACGGTATCGATCCACATCATTGTCTGGCTGAAACGGCTAAAGGCGCGCGGCAGCAGAGAGTGCAGAACTTCGTCTTTCAGCGAATCTTTTTCGGTTTTTTTCAGCTTGCGGCCCTGTTCGGCTTCAAGCTTGAAAATTTTCGCTTCGAGCGCCTGCTTGACCACCGGCGTGGGCAGAATTTTTTCTTCTTTGCGGGCGCAGACGATGATTTGACCCGTGCTGCTGGCGTGGGTCAATGCATCGCTTTGTGAACCCATTGGAGGAACCCAACCGGTTTTTGCCATATCCTGGCTACCGCAAGGGGAAAAGCTATAAGCGGCTAACTGTTTTTCCATCTCTTCTGCACGCAGCGAAACGTCGCGGCTGAGACGGTAAACCATCAAATTTTTGAACCACAGCATGATAATTTCCACGGCCTTGTCGTTAAATCAGCGGGCATGATAACGAATTGTCGCATCGCTTGCATTGCTAATCGGGAAGCGGGCTTCTACTCTGTTGATAATCAAAATAATGAGGAGTGTCTTGTGCGTATTGGGATTGATTTGGGCGGCACCAAAACAGAAGTCATCGCACTGAGCGAGCTGGGGGAGCAACTGTTCCGCCACCGTCTGCCTACGCCGCGCGATGATTATCACCAGACTATCGAGACGATTGCCCGGCTGGTCGACATGGCTGAGCAGGCGACAGGGCAGACCGGCACCGTTGGGATGGGGATCCCGGGCTCAATCTCGCCCTATACCGGGGTGGTTAAAAACGCCAACTCCACCTGGCTCAACGGTCAGCCTTTTGATAAAGATTTAAGTCAGCGCCTGAACCGGGAAGTGCGTCTGGCAAATGACGCCAACTGTCTGGCCGTCTCCGAAGCCATTGACGGTGCCGCCGCAGGGGCCCAGACCGTTTTTGCGGTCATTATCGGGACCGGCTGTGGCGCAGGCGTGGCCCTGGGCGGGCGTGCCCATATTGGCGGCAACGGTACGGCGGGCGAGTGGGGACATAACCCCCTGCCGTGGATGGATGACGATGAACTTAAATACCGCGCCGAGGTGCCGTGCTATTGCGGCAAGCAGGGCTGTATTGAGACGTTTATCTCCGGCACCGGTTTTGCCACCGATTATCACCGCCTGAGTGGCCAGCCACTCAAGGGGAACGAGATTATGCGCCGGGTCGGGGAACACGATCCGGTGGCTGAGCTGGCTCTCAGCCGCTATGAAATGCGGCTGGCGAAATCCCTGGCGCACGTGGTGAATATCCTTGACCCTGACGTGATTGTGCTCGGCGGCGGGATGAGCAACGTCGACCGTTTATATGCCACGGTGCCGAATCTGGTGAAGCAGTGGGTCTTCGGGGGTGAGTGTGAAACCCCGATCCGCAAAGCGGTGCACGGGGACTCCAGCGGCGTGCGCGGCGCCGCGTGGCTCTGGCCGCTATAGCCATTCTCCCTCTCCCTACGTGAGAGGGGCAGGATGAGGGGCCCTCATGCAGGGCACCCTCACTCCACCGCAAACACCTTATCCAGCTTGCTATACCCCAGCCCGTTAATCTTCTTCACTTTGATCTGCACCGGGATCCGCTCTTTCATCGCCTCGACGTGGCTAATCACGCCAATGGTTTTCCCGGTGGCGTTCAGCGCGTCGAGCGCATCGAGGGCGGTATCCAGCGTTTCGCTGTCGAGCGTGCCGAAGCCTTCATCCAGGAACAGCGAATCGATGCGTGTCTTGTGGCTCACCAGATCGGAAAGCGCCAGCGCCAGTGCCAGGCTAACAAGGAAGCTTTCGCCGCCGGAGAGGGTACGGGTATCGCGCACCGCGTCCGCCTGCCAGGTATCCACCACTTCGAGTTCCAGCGCATCGCTGACCTTGCGCTGCAGCAAATAGCGCCCGTGCAGGCGATTTAGCTGCTGGTTGGCAAGCCAGACCAGATTATCCAGCGTGAGCCCCTGGGCAAACTTACGGAACTTGTCGCCGGTGCTGGAACCTATCAGCGAATTCAGATAGCTCCAGTCATCGGCCAGCCGCGCGGCCTCTTCAATATGCTGCATGAGCGCCAGCTGGTGCTGACGGTTATCGCTGTCCTGTTTAAGCTGCTGGCGGATTTCACCCTGATGAGTGGTGTTCTCCCGAAGCTGTTGCCCGAGTTGCTGTAGCTGCAACTGCAGGGTTGGCGCGTCGAGTTCCAGCCCTTCCGGTCGCTGCGTCTGATGAGCCTGCAGCTGCTGGTTTGCCTGTGCGAACAGCGCGGTTGCCTGCTGAAGCTGGTTTTCCAGGGTCTGCTTACGGTGTTCAAGACGGCGGATGGTCTCTTCATCAAGCAGTGCAGCCAGAAAGGCCTCCCGATCGGCGAAGCAGCTTGCGGTCAATGCGGCGGTAAAATGCGTCGTGGCGTGCTGCAGTCGCTCGCTTTCGAGGCTTTCCTGCTGTTGCAATGTGGCAAGCTGGCTCTGAAGAGAAACGCATTCGTCGTGCGTTTCGCGCCAGTTATCAGGAATGGCCGGTTCGGTTTCTGTGTCGTTTGTGGCGGGCAGGGTGTCGAGCAGCGGCATCAGAGCCGTCATGCGCTCCTGCATGACGCCATGCTGAGTCTGTTTTTCCTGCCACTGTGCGAACTCGGTTTCTCGTTCGTTCAGCCAGGCAGCCTCTGTGCCTTCTTCCGGGACGTTGAGTGACAGCGTCAGCAGGGTCGTTTCCAGCGCCTGGCGCGTGGCCGTCAGCTGCTGTTGATACTGACGCGCCTGCGCGTCCTGTTCATTCAGCTGTTGCTGCAGCGTCAGACGCTGGCTCAGCTGGTAAAGCTGACGCTCATACTGCTCTTGTTCGTTCATCCACGGGGCAATATCTTCCTGAATATTCAGAGTGATATTCAGGGACGCGCAAACCGATTGCCACTCTTTAGTGAGCGCTTGCTCCTCCTGAGAGAGCGTCTGAGCGTCGTCTGTCTCACGCTGGATCTGCCGGGTCAGGGCATTCACCTGACCGAGAACTAACAATCCTTCCTCTTTAAGCGCAGCGACCTCTTTGGCTAACTGGTCGCGACGCTGCTGGTTGGCACTCAGCTCCAGCGCCTGATAGGCAGTGACCGCCGGGTGCGAGGTTGAGCCGCACAGCGGGCAGGGCTGTCCCGCCTGCAGCTGCGCACGCTCTGCCTCCAGACTTTTAATCTTCTCTTCCTGTCTGCAGAGCGTTTCAAGATCCAGATAATGTTGGTTTTTCTCTTTGTACTGCTGGCGGCGCAGCGTCAGCGTTTCATTGAGTTTTACCTGCTCTGCCTGGGCTTTCTGCAGGCTTTCACCGTTCTGGCGCAGACGTTGTTGCAGCGGCAGATAACGGGCCTGAAGTGACATCAGCCGCTGGCGGAAAGTCCGTGACTGAGCCTGTTGCTCCATCGCCACGCTGACCTCGTCAGCCGTGAGCGTCAGGGCGTTTTCCGGCATCTCTGCCAGCTTCTGGCGTAATTCAGCAATGCGCGTGGAAAGCGTGGCGATCTGATTTTTATCGCGATTCAGCTGTGCAAAATGGGCGCGCCAGCCTGCTATCTCCTGGCCCCACTGACGATACCGCTCGTGCTCTGCCAGCCACTGTGCCAGCGCCGTAAGGTCGGTCTGCAGTTGTGCATGGCTACGCTGGGCCGTATTACGGATACGCGAGCGCAGCGCGGTTTTTGCTTGTAAGCGAGCATTTACTTCAACAATGCGTTGCTTCGTTTGCCCCAGCCGGGTGGTTTGCTCTTGCTGGCTGTCCCACAGTGGACGCAGCTGGGCGGCGGGGTGAGCAAGCTGGAGCGTTGCCAGCTCGGGCGCAGCCTCGGTCAGTGCCTGTTGCGCCTGTTGCTGCAAGGTGGCAACGCGCTGCTGCTCACGTATAAGCTCGTCATTGCGCGTAAGCCACTGAAAATCTTTCTGTTGATTCTGCTGTTGCGCCAGCAGCGTTTTTTCTTCGTCAGTAAGTGCCTGCAAACTTTGCTGTAACTGCTGCTGTTGCTCTTCACTCAACAACACGACGCCTGCAGCCTGTGCTTCATGCACCTCAAGGGCGTTACGCGCGGCTTTGTGTTTCTCAAACACCATGGCGGAAATCTGCCCGTAGATCTCGGTTCCGGTCAGTTCTTCCAGCAGTTCGGCGCGGTCGGAAGGTCTGGCATTGAGGAAGGCGGCAAATTGCCCCTGAGAGAGCAGCATTGAGCGGGTAAAACGGCCATAATCCAGCCCGGTGAGGGCGGCCGTTTGTTCCAGCTTATCCGACACTTTGTCGGCCAGAATTTTACCGTCCTCACAGCGTGCCAGCTCGACGCGTGGGGCCTGAAGATTACCGTCGGGCTGATTTCGCGCGCGGTTCTGACTCCAGAAAGCGCGATAGGCAATACCTTTGACTTCAAACTCAACTTCGGCAAGGCATTCGGCCGTGTCGCGCGTCATCAAATCGTTTTGTGCCTGGGAGACTTTCTGCAGGCGTGGCGTTTCGTGATACAGCGCCAGACAAATGGCGTCGAGCAGGGTCGTTTTCCCTGCGCCGGTAGCCCCGGTAATCGCAAACAGTCCGTTGCTGGCAAACGGCTCCGCGGTAAAATCGATTTTCCACTCACCCTTCAGTGAGTTGAGGTTTTTCAGACGCAGGCTGAGGATTTTCATGCGTTTTCATCCTCATCGTTCAGGGCATGCAGGGTGTGCGTAAACAGCTCGTTCAGCCGTGCGCGTTTCGCGTCGTCAATCTCCTCGTGGGAGAGCCGGCGTTCAAAAACCTCTTCCACCCTGAGTTCGCTGAGCGTTTCGCGCTGAGCGCCGAGCAGAATTTTCTCGCGCTGCTCGCGGCTGCGGCGCACCAGTAGCACCTCTACCGGCAGGTCTTCCGTGAGTACCTGAATTTTACGCTGTACATCATGCAGGTAGTCGCCGCTGGCGATCTCAATATCCAGCCAGACCGGCGGGTTTTGTTCCACGCCGCGCCACTGTTCAAGCTGGGCGGTGATGGCGTCCAGATCGCCTTTCAGCACCGCCAGCGGCTGGGTGACGGGCACTTCCAGCGTGTCAACGGCGCTGAGCTTGCCGTCGCTAAAGCTCACCAGATGGACACTTTTGGCTTTGCCGGTCTCATCAAAACTCAGTGAGATGGGCGAACCGCAGTAGCGAATGTGCTCGCAGCCGCCGATAACCTGCGCCCGGTGGATATGCCCGAGGGCAATATAATCCGCGGGCGGGAAGTTTTGTGCCGGGAAAGCATCCAGCGTGCCAATATAAATGTCACGCACCGCGTCGCTTTTGCTGGCCCCAACGGTGGTGAGGTGCCCGGTGGCAATCACCGGAATCGCCTGGTCGCCGCGAAGGGCACAGGCCTGGGCATGCTGCTGGTGGTAATAGTCGGTGATGGCCTGCAGCAAATGCTGCTGTTTTTCTGCGCCGGAAAGCCCCGCCTGGCTTTGGACAATATCGCGCGGGCGTAAAAATGGGATCGGACACAGTACCGCACCCGGCGTCCCGTCGCGCTTTTTCAGGATCTGCGGCGCATGTCCTGCGCTGGCCACCACGGTAGTATTGAGAAACGCCAGAATATCGCGGGATTCATTTAACGTTGCGACGGAATCATGGTTGCCGGCAACAATCACCAGATGACAGCCCGTTTGCTGCAGATTGACGACAAAACGGTTATATAACTCGCGCGCATAGCTGGGGGGCGAGCCGGTATCGAAGATGTCACCCGCCACAATAATGGCGTCCACCTCATGAGAGCGGGCCGTATCCAGCAGCCAGTTCAGGAACGCTTCGTGTTCAGCCGCCCGGCTTTTGCTGTAAAAATTTTGACCCAGATGCCAGTCAGAGGTGTGTAGTATGCGCATTGCTGATCCGTGGCGAAAAAGAGAAAGCAGGATTATAAACTGTCAGGGAACAGAAAATAACCGCTGTAATAAAACAACAGTTTGCCCTTTATAGTGGTACTGTTTTTCATAAATCTGTCATAAATCTGACGCATAATGACGCCGCATTACAAACTTGTAACTTAAATAAGATAAAACAGGGCAAAGTATGGCGAGACGTATTCTGGTCGTAGAAGATGAAGCTCCGATTCGTGAAATGGTGTGCTTCGTGCTCGAGCAAAATGGCTTCCAGCCGGTTGAGGCGGAAGATTATGACAGCGCGGTGAACCAGCTGAATGAACCCTGGCCCGATCTGATTCTGCTCGACTGGATGTTGCCTGGCGGCTCCGGGCTGCAGTTTATCAAACACCTGAAACGTGAAGCGCTAACCCGCGACATACCGGTTGTGATGCTCACGGCGCGCGGTGAAGAAGAGGATCGCGTACGCGGTCTGGAAACGGGGGCGGACGATTACATTACCAAACCGTTCTCACCGAAAGAGCTGGTTGCCCGCATTAAAGCCGTGATGCGCCGCATTTCACCGATGGCGGTGGAAGAGGTGATTGAGATGCAGGGACTGAGCCTTGACCCTACCTCACACCGCGTCATGACCGGTGAAAATCCCCTCGATATGGGGCCTACCGAATTTAAACTTCTGCATTTCTTTATGACTCACCCGGAGCGCGTATACAGCCGCGAACAGTTGCTGAATAACGTCTGGGGAACTAACGTGTATGTCGAAGACCGGACGGTTGACGTACATATCCGCCGCCTGCGAAAAGCGCTGGAACTGAGCGGCCACGATCGCATGGTGCAGACGGTCCGCGGCACGGGTTATCGTTTTTCAACCCGTTTCTGAACAATGACAGGAGTGTGACGCGTGCTGGAACGTCTGTCATGGAAAAGGCTCGTCTTTGAACTGATCTTATGCTGTATTCCGGCCTTCATTCTGGGGGCCTTTCTTGGATATTTGCCGTGGTTTCTGCTGGCGTCGGTTACCGGGCTTCTGATCTGGCATTTCTGGAACCTGCTGCGCCTCTCGTGGTGGCTGTGGGTTGACCGAAGTATGACGCCTCCGCCGGGAAGCGGAAGCTGGGAGCCGCTGCTGTACGGTCTGCACCAGATGCAGATGCGTAACAAAAAGCGGCGTCGGGAGCTGGGAAGCCTGATCAAACGCTTCCGTAGCGGCGCTGAGTCGCTGCCGGATGCTGTCATTCTGACGACCGAAGAAGGGACGATCTTCTGGTGTAACGGCCTCGCGCAACAGCTGCTGGGCCTGCGCTGGCCGGACGATAATGGCCAGAACATCCTCAACCTTCTGCGTTATCCCGAGTTCACGCTGTACCTGAAAAAGCGTGATTTTACCCGCCCCCACAACCTGAAGCTCAATAATGGGCGCCATCTGGAAATCCGTGTGATGCCTTACAGCGACCAGCAGTGGCTGATGGTTGCCCGTGATGTCACCCAGATGCACCAGCTGGAAGGGGCGCGACGCAACTTCTTTGCCAACGTCAGCCACGAATTACGCACTCCGCTGACGGTGCTTCAGGGGTACCTGGAGATGATGCAGGAGCAAACGCTGGAAGGCGCGCCGCGCGAGAAAGCGTTGCATACGATGCGTGAACAAACGCACCGTATGGAAGGGCTGGTGAAACAGCTGCTGACGCTCTCGAAAATTGAGGCCGCCCCCTCGCTGGCATTGAATGACACCATTGATGTGCCGATGATGCTGCGGGTGGTGGAGCGCGAAGCGCAGACGTTAAGCCATAAAATGCATCAGCTGACCTTCGAGGTCGACAACACGCTCAAGGTGCTTGGCAGCGAAGATGAGCTGCGCAGCGCCATTTCTAATCTGGTGTATAACGCGGTGAATCATACGCCAGCGGGGACGGATATCGTGGTGCGCTGGCAGCACACGCCAACGGGCGCTGAGTTCAGCGTAGAGGATAACGGGCCGGGGATCGCACCTGAACACATCCCGCGTCTGACCGAGCGCTTCTACCGGGTGGATAAAGCGCGCTCACGGCAGACCGGCGGCAGCGGTCTGGGGCTGGCTATTGTGAAACACGCGGTGAATCATCATGAAAGCCGTCTCGATATTCAAAGCACGCTGGGTAAGGGAACCCGCTTCAGTTTCGTTATCCCGGAACGATTAATTGCCAAAAAGATCGCCTGACGACAGGCGTGTCAGTTTACCTTTCCACGGGCCAGCGTTTGCTGGCCCGTTTGCTTTGCAGTCAAGCGAAACGCGGCTGAATATTATACAGCTGGCTGTTTTTTGTTCGCATGATTAGCCATGGGTTTTTCTTATAATTAGCGTATTGTGCTGGTCTGATTTTTGATGCTGGCATATTGTTCTGGTTTCACGATCCCATCTTGCCTTTAAACGTTATAAGCGTTTAAATTGCGCCCCAGATACTGTCATACCGACTGTATTTGCGTGGTAAATCGAAAAACTATTCTTCTCCACGCCAGGACGGGAGCATATCCCGCTGAAATTGAGCAAATTTTCCGCTGTATCGTCCCGTCAGGGATAGCGAAAATCTCAATGTTTTCAACACCACATCCACAGGCAGTAAGGTTTTATGACCCATCACTTAAAATCGCGTGACATCATCGCGCTGGGCTTTATGACATTTGCGCTGTTCGTTGGCGCAGGCAACATCATTTTCCCCCCAATGGTTGGCTTACAGGCGGGTGAACACGTCTGGACCGCTGCGTTTGGTTTCCTGATTACTGCTGTGGGTCTGCCGGTACTGACCGTCGTCGCGCTGGCGAAAGTCGGTGGTGGCGTTGATAGCCTCAGCACTCCGATTGGCAAAGTGGCCGGCATTCTGCTGGCGACCGTCTGTTATCTGGCCGTTGGCCCGCTGTTTGCGACCCCGCGTACCGCGACCGTATCCTTCGAAGTGGGGATTGCCCCGCTCACTGGCGATGGCGCGATGCCGCTGTTTATCTACAGCCTGATCTACTTCGCGATTGTGATTCTGGTTTCCCTTTATCCGGGCAAGCTGCTGGATACCGTGGGTAACTTCCTGGCTCCGCTGAAAATCGTGGCGCTGATTGTGCTGGCGGTTGCGGCCATCGTCTGGCCCGCAGGCCCGATTAGCGATGCGATGGACGCCTATAAAAACGCCGCGTTCTCCAATGGCTTTGTGAACGGCTACCTGACGATGGATACGCTGGGCGCAATGGTATTTGGTATTGTTATCGTGAATGCCGCACGTTCCCGCGGCGTGACGGAAGCGCGTCTGCTGACTCGCTACACCATCTGGGCTGGCCTGATGGCCGGTGTGGGGCTGACGCTGCTGTACCTGGCGCTGTTCCGCCTGGGCTCAGATAGCGCCATACTGGTCGATCAAAATGCCAACGGCGCGGCGATCCTCCATGCCTACGTGCAGCACACCTTTGGTGGTGCGGGTAGCCTGCTGCTGGCGGTACTGATTTTCCTGGCGTGCCTTGTCACCGCCGTGGGGCTGACCTGCGCCTGCGCTGAGTTCTTTGCTCAGTATCTGCCGCTCTCTTACCGTACGCTGGTCTTTATCCTGGGCATCTTCTCCATGGCGGTGTCAAACCTCGGTCTGAGCCACCTGATTCAGGTCTCTATCCCGGTGCTGACGGCCATCTATCCGCCGTGTATCGTGCTGGTGGTGCTGAGCTTCACCCGCCCGTGGTGGAACAACTCGTCGCGAATTATTGCGCCAGCCATGTTTATCAGCCTGATTTTTGGTATCCTTGACGGGATTAAAGCATCCGCCTTTGCGCAAATACTGCCAGCCTGGACACAGCGTCTGCCGCTGTCCGAGCAGGGCCTGGCCTGGTTGATGCCTACCGTTGTTGCACTGGTTCTGGCTATTATCTGGGATCGTGCTGCAGGGCGTCAGGTCGCATCGAACGCCCATTAATCAACGGCAACAAACTGTTTAACCACGGGGCTTAAGGCCCCGTGGTTTTTTGTTTTTTTCGAGTTGAATGGCAAGATTTAAATGGAAAGCACTAACAAACTCAAACGTGGACTCAGCACCCGCCACATTCGCTTTATGGCGCTGGGATCCGCTATCGGTACCGGTCTTTTTTATGGCTCGGCAGATGCCATTAAAATGGCCGGTCCCAGCGTTCTGCTGGCCTACATCATCGGTGGCGTGGCTGCGTATATCATCATGCGCGCCCTCGGGGAGATGTCGGTTCACAATCCGTCTGCCAGTTCGTTCTCGCGCTATGCGCAGGAAAACTTAGGCCCGCTGGCGGGCTTTATCACCGGATGGACCTACTGCTTCGAAATTCTGATTGTGGCTATTGCCGACGTTACCGCCTTTGGTATCTACATGGGCGTCTGGTTCCCCGCGGTTCCGCACTGGATCTGGGTGCTGAGCGTGGTCCTGATCATCTGTGCCGTCAACCTGATGAGCGTGAAGGTGTTTGGCGAACTGGAGTTCTGGTTCTCCTTCTTCAAAGTTGCCACCATTATCATCATGATTATCGCGGGCTTCGGGATCATCATCTGGGGTATCGGCAACGGCGGTCAGCCAACGGGGATCCATAACCTCTGGAGCAACGGCGGCTTCTTCAGCAACGGCTGGCTCGGCATGGTGATGTCGCTGCAGATGGTCATGTTTGCCTACGGCGGGATCGAGATTATCGGCATTACCGCCGGGGAAGCGAAAGACCCGGAGAAATCCATTCCGCGCGCCATCAACTCAGTGCCAATGCGTATTCTGGTGTTCTATGTGGGGACGCTGTTCGTCATTATGTCCATCTACCCGTGGAACCAGGTGGGCACTAACGGCAGCCCGTTTGTGCTGACCTTCCAGCATATGGGCATCGCGTTTGCCGCCAGCATCCTGAACTTTGTGGTGCTGACCGCCTCGCTTTCGGCAATCAATAGTGACGTCTTTGGCGTGGGCCGCATGCTGCACGGAATGGCGGAGCAGGGCAGTGCGCCTAAGGTGTTTGCCAAAACCTCTCGTCGCGGCACGCCGTGGGTGACGGTAATGGTAATGACCGTAGCCCTGCTGCTGTCGGTCTACCTGAACTACATCATGCCGGAGAATGTGTTCCTGGTGATTGCGTCGCTGGCGACCTTCGCGACCGTGTGGGTGTGGATCATGATCCTGTTGTCGCAGATTGCGTTCCGTCGCCGTCTGTCACCGGAAGAGGCGAAAGCGCTGAAGTTCAAAGTGCCGGGTGGGGTGGTGACAACCGCTGTCGGTCTGGTCTTCCTGGTCTTTATCATCGCCCTGATTGGCTATCATCCGGATACCCGTATCTCCCTTTATGTGGGCTGCGCGTGGATCGTCCTGCTGCTGCTGGGCTGGATGTTTAAATGCCGCCGAGACCGTCAGCTGGCGCAGGCACAGTAATCTTCCCTCTCCCCGCAGAGGGACTGGAAGGAGGCATCCGCTCACACTGATGCCTCCTCCCCCGTCCTCCTCCCTCAATAAACCTCGTCATGATGAGCTAACCTTAACCACCCTGTGGCAAGGTGACGTCAATTTCATCAAAGGGGATTCGTGATGTTAAACGCCTGGCACCTTCCGGTTGCCCCATTTGTTAAGCAAAACAAAGACAACCTTGTGATTACGCTCTGGCTGGCGGGGGAAAATCAGCCTGAACGCGTGACGCTACGCGCCGAAATTGATAACGAAGAGACCGCGCTGAAAATGCATAAGCAGCGCAGCCAGCCGCAGCCCGGGATCACGGCGTGGCGGGCAAACATCGATTTAACCCGTGGACAGCCGCGTCGTCGCTACAGTTTTAAACTGCTGTGGAATAACCGCCAGCTGTGGTTTACCCCGCAGGGGTTTAGCCGTTTTCCGCCGGCCCGGCTGGAGCAGTTTGCCGTCGATTACCCGGACAATGGCCCGCAATGGGTTAACGATCAGGTGTTTTACCAGATTTTCCCGGACCGCTTTGCCCGCAGCGAAAAGCGCACTGCAGACCAGGACAAGGTTTATTACCACCACGCAGCAGGTCACGACATTATCCTCAAAGCATGGGATGAACCGCTGACCGCGCAGGCAGGTGGCTCGACGTTTTACGGCGGCGATCTCGACGGGATCAGCGAAAAACTCCCGTACCTGAAAAAACTGGGCGTGACGGCGCTGTACCTTAACCCGGTGTTTAAAGCCCCGAGCGTGCATAAATACGACACCGAAGATTATCGTCATGTTGATGAGCAGTTTGGCGGCGATGCCGCGCTGCTGCGCCTGCGACAGAACACTAAAAACGAAGGGATGCGCCTGATTCTGGACGGCGTGTTCAACCACAGCGGGGATTCGCACGCGTGGTTTGACCGTCATAACCAGTCGATGAGCGGGGCATGCCATAACCCGGATTCGCCGCAGCGTGACTGGTACAGCTTTAATGAAGAGGGCTACGCGCTGGATTGGCTGGGCTACCCAAGCCTGCCGAAGCTGGATTTCCAGTCGCCTTCTCTGGTCAGCGAAATCTACGGCGGTGAAGACAGCATTGTCCGCCACTGGCTTAAGGCACCATGGAACATGGACGGCTGGCGTCTTGACGTGGTGCATATGCTGGGTGAAGCGGGCGGAGCGCGTAATAACCTTCAGCACGTTGCAGGTATCACCCGCTCAGCGAAAGCCGCGCAGCCGGAGGCCTTTGTCTTTGGCGAGCATTTTGGCGATGCACGCCAGTGGCTGCAAGCCGATGCAGAAGATTCGGCCATGAACTACCGCGGTTTTACCTTCCCGCTATGGGGATTTCTGGCGAACACCGATATCTCTTACGATCCGCAGCATATCGACGCCGAAACCTGTATGGCATGGATGGATAACTACCGCGCCAGCCTGTCGCATCAGCAGCAGTTGCGGATGTTTAACCAGCTGGACAGCCACGATACCGCACGTTTTAAATCCCTGCTTGGCAAGGATGTGGCGCGCCTGCCGCTGGCCGTTACCTGGCTCTTCACCTGGCCTGGCGTGCCGTGCATTTACTACGGTGATGAGGTGGGGCTGGAGGGGAACAACGATCCCTTCTGCCGCAAAACCTTCCCCTGGGATCCGGCGAAGCAGGACAAGGCGCTGCTCAGCCTGTACCAGCGTCTGGCTAAGCTTCGTAAACAGAACCAGGTGCTGCGTTACGGTGGCTGTCAGGTGGTGTATGCCCATGATAACGTGGTGGTGTTTGCCCGCGTCTACAACCAGCAACGCGTGCTGGTCGCCATCAACCGCGGAGAAGCCTGTGAAGTGGTGCTGGATGACTCTCCGTTGCTGCACGTGAAGGCGTGGCAACGCAAAGAGGGTAAAGGCACGATTCAGGAAGGCATTCTCTCCTTACCGGCCATTTCCGCCTCCATCTGGTTCGGAAATTAATCGTCATCAGCAACCGGTTTATTTCCCGGTTGCTGAAAATTCCCCTAAGTTGTTCGGTTAATTTCAACAGAGGGGACAAATATCTTTACTATCCGCTCAATCAATTCTCGCTATACTCAAATTGCTTTATCAGTCAGGGCCCTTTCTCATATAGCACACCAAAACGTTGGCTTTTAACACATTGATTAAAAGGTACTTTTATGTCTATTCGTGAACTGATTGACCCGTCCAATTCCGTACTGATTTTTATCGATCACCAACCGCAAATGTCTTTTGGCGTGGCAAATATTGACCGTCAGTTATTAAAGAATAATACGGTGGCTCTGGCAAAAGCAGGCAAAATTTTTGATGTTCCGGTTATCTACACCTCTGTCGAAACAAAAAGCTTTAGCGGATACATCTGGCCAGAATTGCTGGCGGTTCACCCGGCGGTTAAACCGATTGAACGTACCTCTATGAACTCCTGGGAAGACGATGCGTTTGTTGCGGCAGTGAAAGCAACGGGCCGCAAGAAACTTATCATCTCAGCCCTGTGGACCGAAGTTTGCCTGACCTTCCCGGCGCTGATGGCTCTGGATGAAGGGTTTGAAGTTTATGTAGTAACCGATACTTCCGGCGGTACCTCCGTAGATGCCCATGAACGTGCGATTGACCGTATGGTTCAAGCGGGCGCGGTTCCTGTGACCTGGCAGCAGGTGCTGCTTGAGTATCAGCGCGACTGGTCTCGCAAAGGCACTTACGACGCGGTCATGGACCTGGTCCGTGAGCACAGCGGTGCTTATGGCATGGGCGTTGACTATGCCTACACCCTCGTTCACGGCGCGCCAGAACGCAAAGCGTAAACCTTTCAGGGCGGGGTTCTCCCGCCCATTAATGACCAGGAAACTATTATGGCGCACACATCGCATGTCACGCTGGTGATCACCCACACCTTGCTGCCGGGTCAGGCTGAGCGATACGAACAGTGGCTGGGTAAGATCATGCCCATCGCGGCGGAATTTCCGGGGCATCTTGGCGCGAACGTCATCCGCCCGACCGACGGACAACATCTGTGGACGGTGATAATCCGTTTCGACACCCTCGAACACCTTTCTGCATGGACCCAGTCCGATACCCGTAATGCGCTGGTAAAAGAGATTGAACCGCTGCTGGCGGAAGGCGATAAAACCGAAGTGCGTACCGAGGCGGCGTTCTGGTTTACTCCACCGGAGCCTCATGTGCGTAAGCCTAAACAGTGGAAACAGTTTCTCATTACCCTGCTGGTTATCTTCCCCAGTACCAACCTGGTGCCGCTGGTGACCGGTGTATTGCTTCCTGGCCTGAAAGGTACGTTGTTGCTGCATCTGATTAACGATGCCTGTGTGGTCGCGCTGGTGGTCTGGCTGTGGATGCCCATCGTGACCCGTCTGTTTGCCGGATGGCTCAAAAAAGCCTGATTCGGCTGAAAGGAGTACGTTATGTCTCAAACTGCCACACTGATCTTAACCAAAGGTAAGATCCATACCCTCGATCGCGAAAACCCGCTCACGGAAGCGGTGGCTATTGCTAACGGCAAGATCCTGGCGACGGGCAACCACGATCGCATTATGAGCTATGCGACGCAGGGAACGCAGATTGTCGATCTGAAGGGAAGTACGGTGATCCCCGGGCTTAACGATTCGCACCTGCACCTGATCCGCGGCGGGCTGAACTACAACCTCGAGCTGCGCTGGGAAGGCGTACCGTCGCTGGCGGATGCGCTAAGGATGTTGAAAGATCAGGCCGATCGTACACCTTCACCTCAGTGGGTTCGGGTGGTGGGCGGCTGGAGCGAGTTTCAGTTCGCCGAACGCCGGATGCCGACCATCGAAGAGCTTAACGAGGCGGCACCGGATACGCCGGTGTTTGTCCTGCACCTCTACGATCGTGCCCTGCTTAACCGCGCTGCGTTGAAAGCTGTCGGCTACACCAAAGAGACGCCAAACCCGCCGGGCGGGGAGATTGTGCGTGATAACCACGGCAACCCGACCGGGCTGCTGATCGCTAAACCTAACGCGATGATCCTCTACGCCACGCTGGCAAAAGGACCGAAACTCCCCATCGAGCAGCAGGTTAACTCCACGCGCCAGTTTATGCGCGAGCTTAACCGTCTGGGGCTGACCAGCGCCATTGATGCCGGCGGCGGCTTCCAGAACTACCCGGAAGATTACGAGGTGATTGCCGAACTGCACGCCAAAGAGCAGATGACGGTGCGTATTGCCTACAACCTCTTCACCCAGCGCCCTAAACAGGAGCTGGAGGATTTTGAGCGCTGGACCGATATGCTCAAACCGGGGCAGGGCACAGACTTTTATCGTGCGAACGGGGCAGGAGAGATGCTGGTCTTCTCGGCGGCGGATTTTGAAGATTTCCTCCAGCCGCGCCCGGATCTGCTGCAAGGGATGGAAGACGAGCTGGAACGCGTGGTGCGCCACCTGGTGGAAAACCGCTGGCCGTTCCGGCTGCATGCCACTTATGACGAATCCATCAGCCGGATGCTGGATGTCTTTGAGAAGGTGAACCGTGAGATTCCGTTTAACGGCCTGCACTGGTTCTTTGACCATGCGGAGACCATTACCGAACGTAATATCGAGCGCGTCAAAGCGTTGGGGGGCGGTATTGCGGTGCAGCACCGTATGGCGTTCCAGGGCGAATATTTCGTCGACCGCTACGGCAAAGAGGCGGTGAAACACACGCCACCGGTGGCGAAAATGCTGGAGCTGGACGTGCCGGTTGGGTTAGGTACTGACGCAACCCGTGTGGCGAGCTATAACCCGTGGACGGCGCTCTACTGGCTGGTCTCCGGGCGAACCGTCGGCGGCCTGGCGATGTATGACGACAATAACCGCCTGCCGCGTGAGGTAGCGCTGGAGCTGTGGACCGCAGGCAGCGCGTGGTTTTCCAGCGAGCAGGGTAAAAAAGGCCGTCTGGTTGAAGGGCAGCTTGCGGACCTGGTGGTGCTGTCGA
This sequence comes from Enterobacter sp. BIDMC 26, assembly GCF_000534435.1. Taxonomy (NCBI): domain Bacteria; kingdom Pseudomonadati; phylum Pseudomonadota; class Gammaproteobacteria; order Enterobacterales; family Enterobacteriaceae; genus Enterobacter; species Enterobacter sp. BIDMC 26. The sequence continues at coordinate 105,675 of NZ_KI973182.1, forward strand.
AAGATTACTTCAGCGTGACGGAAGAGGAGATCAAGGGCATTGAATCGGTGCTGACCGTTGTGGATGGCAAGGTCGTGTATGCCGCCGGTCATTTCAGTCCGCTGTCACCGCCGCCGATCCCGGTTGTGCCGTCGTGGTCACCGGTCGTGAAAGTCCCGGGGCATTACCGCTCTGCGCCGCCTGCAGCCAGTAAAGTGGGGGCGGTGGTACAGATGCACCAGTGCATTGGTAGCTGCGGGGTGCATGGCCATGCGCACGGCATTGCGCGGCAATCGGATATCCCGGTATCTGATGACCAGGCATTCTGGGGCGTGCTGGGGTGCTCGTGCTTCGCGTTTTAACGTGTGAAAGTGAGATCGTACAAAACAAAAAGGCCCGCTAATGCGGGCCTTTTCCGTAAACCGTGCCGATTACAGGCTGGATACGTTCTCAGACAGGTATTTAGCAACGCCGTCCGGAGACGCGTTCATACCTTCTTTACCTTTTTCCCACTGAGCCGGGCACACTTCACCGTGCTCTTCGTGGAACTGCAGCGCGTCAACCATGCGCAGCATTTCGTCGATGTTACGACCCAGTGGCAGATCGTTAACAACCTGGTGACGAACGATGCCGTTTGCGTCGATCAGGAAAGAACCGCGCAGTGCAACGCCAGCGTCCGGATGTTCGATACCGTAAGCCTGCTGGATTTCGCGTTTGATGTCCGCAACCATTGCGTATTTCACCGCACCGATGCCGCCTTTGTCGACAGGGGTGTTACGCCATGCGTTGTGTACAAATTCAGAGTCGAAGGAGACGCCTACAACTTCTACGCCACGCTTCTGGAATTCTTCGTAACGTTTGTCGAATGCGATCAGCTCAGACGGGCAAACGAAAGTGAAGTCCATTGGCCAGAAGAACAGAACGGTCGCTTTACCGTTGGTGTGCTGTTTGAAGTTGAAGTTTTCAACGATTTCACCGTTGCCCAGAACTGCTGCAGCTGTAAAATCCGGAGCCGGACGAGTTACCAGAACCATGTGATTCTCCTGTAGATACTAAGGTTATTTGGAACGCAACGCCGCCCAGTATAGAGAGTGTTCATTGATAAGACAAAGAGGCGCTAACAATCGTTCAGCAAGCTTTCACCTATCAATGGCATTTCTGTTATAGCTGTTTGTTTTTCGCCTGGGTCATCATACGCGGATAGAACTGCCAGAACCGCGTCTCCAGCGCCTCGTAGTGGGCGTCCAGGTCATGCCAGGAGTCGCGCAGCGCGTCGAGTCGCGGTCGGCGACTCGCCATCCCGTTTAACACATTCTGTATAAAGTCCATCTCGCGATAGCGCTCAAGCCAGCGTTCTGACCAGAGATAGTTATTCAGATTCACAAAGCGCGGCGGTGAATCCGGCAAAATAATGGACACCTGCTGGTGGGCATAGCGCACGAACGCGTTTAGGGGCATCTCAGGAGAGAGTGTTTCCCAGTGCCGCGAGAGGAAATGGTCCCACATTACATCGAGCGTGATCGGTGCGACGCGCCGCGTTTCAGGGCGGAACCACGCTTTGGCTTCCTGGACTTCCGGCAGGTTATCGGTCAGTACGTCGATACGGCGATGCATAAAAATCCCGTCGACAACCTCTGCGGAGTACGCGTCGGCGGGATTACCGCGCACGAAATCGGCCAGCAGATTGCCGGAAAGAGAGCTGTCAGCGAGATGAGCAAGATGCAGGTGAGCGAGAAAATTCATGCGTTTTATTTGTCCAGGGGCGGCTAGTTGTTGCAGCAAAAGGGTGTGAGCACTAGACTATGCCGCCTGTTTTTAAGTCACGAGTATACGTCATGCGCGTCGCCGATTTCTCCTTTGAACTACCTGAATCCCTGATTGCTCACTACCCAATGCCTGAGCGCAGTAGCTGTCGTTTGCTGTCACTGGATGGGCCGACGGGCGAGCTGACGCACGGTACTTTCACCGATTTGCTCGACAAGCTCAACCCTGGCGATCTGCTGGTCTTTAACAATACCCGCGTGATCCCGGCGCGTCTGTTTGGCCGTAAAGCCAGCGGCGGCAAGATTGAAGTGCTGGTCGAACGTATGCTTGATGATAAACGTATTCTGGCACATATTCGCGCCTCTAAAGCGCCGAAGCCGGGTGCAGAGCTGCTGCTTGGCGATGATGAGAGCATCCGTGCAACCATGACCGCGCGTCACGATGCGCTGTTTGAGGTGGCGTTCAATGACGAGCGCACGGTGCTCGACATTCTGAATGCGATCGGCCATATGCCGCTGCCCCCTTACATCGAGCGCCCGGACGAAGAGGCTGACCGCGAGCTGTACCAGACCGTCTACAGCCAGAAGCCTGGCGCGGTCGCCGCGCCGACGGCGGGCCTGCATTTTGATGAACCGCTGCTGGAAAAATTGCGCGCGAAAGGCATCGAGATGGCCTTCGTGACCCTGCATGTCGGTGCGGGTACGTTCCAGCCGGTGCGCGTGGACAGCATCGAAGACCACATCATGCACTCCGAATATGCCGAAGTGCCGCAAGAGGTGGTGGATGCCGTTCTGGCCGCCAAAGCACGCGGTAACCGCGTTGTGGCAGTGGGCACCACGTCGGTACGCTCCCTTGAGAGCGCCGCGCAGGCCGCCAAAAATGACCTGATTGAGCCTTTCTTTGGCGATACGCAGATCTTTATCTACCCGGGCTATCAGTACAACGTGATTGATGCCCTGGTAACCAACTTCCATCTGCCTGAATCAACGCTGATTATGCTGGTGTCCGCTTTTGCGGGTTATCAGCACACCATGGCGGCGTACAAGTCTGCGGTAGAACAAAAATATCGCTTTTTTAGCTACGGGGACGCGATGTTTATCACGTACAATCCGCAGGCTTTGAATGAGCGTGTCGGGGAATAAGTCCGCGGCACCGTTTTACAACGTTGGACTGTTTTTCTGACGTCGGAGAAAAAATGAAATTTGAACTCGATACCACCGATGGTCGCGCACGTCGCGGCCGCCTGGTGTTTGATCGCGGTGTGGTGGAAACCCCCGCGTTTATGCCTGTGGGCACCTACGGCACCGTAAAAGGGATGACGCCGGAAGAAGTGGAAGCCACTGGCGCACAGATTATCCTCGGCAATACCTTCCACCTGTGGCTGCGTCCTGGCCAGGAGATCATGAAGCTGCACGGCGATTTGCATGACTTCATGCAGTGGAAAGGCCCGATCCTGACCGACTCCGGTGGTTTCCAGGTCTTCAGCCTGGGCGACATCCGTAAGATCACCGAGCAGGGCGTACACTTCCGTAACCCGATCAACGGCGATCCGATTTTCCTCGATCCTGAAAAGTCTATGGAGATTCAGTACGATCTCGGCTCTGATATCGTGATGATCTTCGACGAATGTACGCCATACCCGGCCGACTGGGATTACGCGAAACGCTCCATGGAGATGTCGTTGCGCTGGGCGAAGCGTAGCCGTGACCGCTTTGATTCCCTGCAGAACAAAAATGCGCTGTTCGGTATTATCCAGGGCAGCGTTTACGAAGATTTACGCGATATCTCTGTTAAAGGTCTGGTAGAGATAGGTTTTGATGGCTACGCTGTCGGCGGTTTGGCTGTGGGTGAACCGAAGGAAGACATGCATCGCATTCTGGAGCATGTCTGCCCGCAAATCCCGGCAGATAAACCCCGTTACCTGATGGGTGTGGGTAAACCTGAGGACCTGGTTGAAGGTGTGCGCCGCGGCATTGATATGTTCGACTGCGTTATGCCAACCCGCAACGCGCGTAACGGTCATCTGTTTGTGACCGATGGCGTGGTGAAAATCCGTAACGCGAAGCATAAGAGTGACACCAGCCCGCTCGATTCCGAGTGCGATTGCTACACCTGTCGCAATTATTCTCGCGCGTACCTGCATCATCTTGATCGTTGCAATGAGATTTTGGGCGCGCGTCTCAACACCATTCATAATCTTCGTTATTATCAGCGCTTAATGGCTGGTTTACGCAAGGCTATTGAAGAGGGTAAATTAGAGAGCTTCGTGACCGATTTTTACCAACGTCAGGGTCGAACCGTTCCACCTTTGAACGTTGATTAATTTTAATAATGAGGGAATTTGAATGAGCTTTTTTATTTCTGATGCGGTAGCGGCAACAGGTGCTCCGGCGCAGGGCAGCCCGATGTCTCTGATTCTGATGCTGGTTGTGTTCGGTCTGATCTTCTACTTCATGATCCTGCGCCCACAGCAGAAGCGTACCAAAGAGCACAAAAAGCTGATGGACTCCATTGCCAAAGGTGATGAAGTGCTGACCAACGGTGGTCTGGTCGGTCGCGTAACCAAAGTGGCTGAAAGTGGCTACATTGCTATTGCCCTGAACGACACCACTGAAGTGGTTATCAAACGTGACTTCGTAGCTGCCGTTCTGCCGAAAGGCACCATGAAGGCGCTGTAATCCCAACTTTTCCCAAAGGGAACTGCCGTGTTAAACCGTTATCCTTTGTGGAAGTACATCATGCTGGTCGCCGTGATTCTCGTCGGCCTGCTGTACGCGCTTCCCAACCTGTATGGTGAGGATCCGGCTGTTCAAATCACTGGCGCGCGCGGTGCCGCCGCCAGTGAGCAAACGCTGATCCAGGTCCAGAAATCGTTACAAGAAGAAAAAATTACCGCTAAGTCTGTGGCTCTGGAAGAGGGCGCAATTCTTGCTCGCTTCGACACCACCGACACGCAGCTCCGCGCTCGCGAAGTGCTGATGGGCGTGCTGGGTGATAAATACGTCGTGGCGCTTAACCTTGCTCCTGCAACCCCGCGTTGGCTGGCTGCGTTGAATGCAGAGCCAATGAAACTCGGTCTTGACCTGCGTGGCGGTGTTCACTTCCTGATGGAAGTGGATATGGATACCGCGCTCGGCAAACTGCAGGAACAAAACATCGACAGCCTGCGCAGCGATCTGCGCGAAAAAGGCATCGCTTACACTACCGTTCGTAAAGAAGATAACTACGGTATGAGCATCACGTTCCGCGACAGCGCGGCGCGCGATCAGGCTGTAGATTACCTGACTCAACGTCACCGTGACCTCGTGATCACCTCTCAGGGCAGCAACCAGCTGCGCGCGGTGATGACCGATGCTCGCCTGAAAGAAGCCCGTGAATACGCCGTTCAGCAGAACATCAATATTCTGCGTAACCGTGTAAACCAGCTGGGTGTTGCTGAGCCACTGGTACAGCGTCAGGGTGCTGACCGTATCGTGGTGGAGCTCCCGGGGATTCAGGACACGGCACGTGCGAAAGAGATTCTGGGGGCAACTGCCACGCTGGAATTCCGTCTGGTTAACTCCAACGTCGATCAGTCCGCTGCTGCCGCAGGCCGTATTCCGGGCGATTCGGAAGTGAAACAGACCCGCGAAGGTCAGCCAGTTGTGCTGTACAAACGCGTGATCCTGACCGGTGACCACATCACCGACTCCACATCCAGCCAGGACGAATACAACCAGCCGCAGGTTAACATCTCGCTGGATAGTGCGGGTGGTAACATCATGTCTAACTTCACCAAGGACAACATCGGTAAACCGATGGCGACCCTGTTCGTGGAGTACAAAGACAGCGGTAAGAAAGATGCAAACGGCCGCGCGGTGCTGGTGAAAGAGGAAGAGGTGATTAACATCGCCAACATCCAGTCTCGTCTGGGTAACAGCTTCCGCATCACTGGTATCAACAACCCGAACGAAGCGCGTCAGCTTTCACTGCTGCTGCGTGCCGGTGCGCTGATTGCACCGATTCAGATTGTTGAAGAACGTACCATTGGTCCAACGCTGGGGATGCAAAACATCAAGCAGGGTCTGGAAGCGTGTCTGGCCGGTCTGGTGGTCTCCATCCTCTTCATGATCTTCTTCTATAAGAAGTTTGGTCTGATTGCGACAAGCGCACTGGTTGCGAACCTGGTGCTGATTATCGGCATCATGTCTCTGCTGCCGGGGGCGACGCTGACCATGCCGGGGATTGCCGGTATCGTCTTAACCCTTGCGGTGGCGGTCGACGCCAACGTACTGATAAACGAACGTATCAAAGAAGAGTTAAGCAACGGTCGCTCTGTTCAGCAGGCGATTGACGAAGGCTACAAAGGGGCATTCAGCTCCATCTTCGATGCGAACGTAACAACACTGATTAAGGTTCTTATCCTGTATGCAGTGGGGACTGGCGCTATCAAAGGCTTTGCGATCACCACCGGTATCGGTGTTGCAACGTCAATGTTTACCGCTATTGTCGGCACCCGTGCCATCGTGAACCTGCTGTATGGCGGCAAGCGCGTCAAAAAGCTGTCTATCTGAGGAGTGCGTTGTGGCACAGGAATATACTGTTGAACAATTGAACCACGGCCGTAAAGTCTGGGACTTTATGCGCTGGGACTACTGGGCTTTCGGCATTTCAGGTTTACTGCTGATCCTCTCCCTTATCGTGATGGGCGTGAAAGGCTTTAACTGGGGTCTTGATTTCACCGGCGGTACGGTAATTGAGATCTCCCTGGAAAAACCGGTCGATATGGACCAGATGCGCCAGTCTTTGCAGAAAGCGGGCTTTGAAGAGCCGTTGCTGCAGAACTTCGGCAGCAGCCGTGACATCATGGTGCGTATGCCGCCGGTGCACGATGCGAACGGCAGCCAGGAACTGGGCAGCAAGGTTGTTAACGTGGTTAACGAAACAACCAACCAGCATGCGACGGTTAAGCGTATCGAGTTCGTCGGGCCAAGCGTAGGTGCTGACCTGGCGCAAACCGGTGCGATGGCGCTGCTGGTGGCTCTGATCTCCATTCTGGTGTACGTCGGTTTCCGCTTTGAGTGGCGACTGGCGGCGGGTGTGGTTATCGCCCTGGCGCACGACGTGGTGATCACCATGGGCATACTGTCTCTGTTCCACATTGAGATTGACCTGACAATCGTGGCATCCCTGATGTCCGTTATCGGTTACTCACTGAACGACAGTATCGTGGTATCTGACCGTATTCGTGAAAACTTCCGTAAGATCCGTCGCGGTACGCCGTACGAAATCTTTAACGTGTCGTTGACCCAGACGCTGCACCGTACGTTGATCACATCCGGAACCACCTTGATGGTGATCCTGATGCTGTTCCTCTTCGGTGGCCCGGTACTGGAAGGCTTCTCGCTGACCATGCTGATCGGTGTCTCTATCGGTACGGCTTCATCTATCTACGTCGCCTCCGCACTGGCACTGAAACTTGGCATGAAGCGCGAGCACCTGCTCCAGCAGAAAGTCGAGAAAGAAGGGGCGGATCAGCCGTCTATTCTGCCGTAAGACGACGTGTCGTTCGTTCCCGAAATCCCGGTCTGTTGACCGGGATTTTTTTTATCTGCTCCTGCCAAACACTCCTGACAGTATGCTGTCAGGAGCCCTGTCGTAGACTCTTTTCGAACCCAAACAACAGGCAGGAGGATGTATGAAGAGTGTAATTAACTGGTTTGAAATTCCGGTCGCCGATATGGATCGCGCTATCAAATTTTATGAGCCCGTGATGCAGGTACAGCTGAGACGAGAGAAAATGGATGTGGCTGAGTTAGCCGTTTTCCCGCATGACGATCCGGCCACCGGCGGCGCGCTGGCAAAATTTGAGGGCATTACACCGTCCGTACAGGGCGCTATTATTTACCTGCATACTGACAACCTGGCGGCAACGCTCGATCGCATCGCGTCTGCGGGTGGCGAGTGCGTGTTTGGCCCGCTGGAATTGCCGCGTGGCATTGGCACCATAGCCTTGTTTACCGACAGCGAAGGTAATCGCGTCGGCCTCCATCAACCTGCCTGAGAGCTGAATACGATATGACCCGACGCGCTGACCGTTTGTTTCAGATTGTGCAGATCCTGAGAGGCAGGCGTCTGACAACGGCAGCGCATCTGGCGGACAGGTTGAGCGTATCGGAACGGACCGTATACCGTGATATCCGCGACCTGTCGCTTTCCGGCGTGCCGGTGGAAGGGGAGGCGGGAAGCGGCTATCGGCTGATGTCCGGTTTTGACTTACCTCCGCTGATGCTGACGAACAAAGAATCTGAAGCGCTGATGGTCGCCATCCGTCTGCTGAAAACCTGGGGGGGCGACTCGCTCTCGCGTGAGCTTGAGTCGGCGCAGGAGAAGGTACTGGCGATCCTGCCCGAGGAGAGCCGACGTAAGGCGGAGCAGACGCGAATATATGCGCCGGATATTGCGCTTCAGCCGCATTCGCGCAGCGACTTTGATATTATTCATCAGGCTATTTCTGCCCAGTGCGTACTGGCGCTGCATTATCGTGATGAAGCCGGGCATCTGACATGGCGTGACATTCAGCCGCTGGGGCTGTTCTTCTGGGGAGAACACTGGCTGCTGGCCGCGTGGTGTGAACGGCGTGATGACTACCGCTGCTTCCGGCTCGACAGGTGTCTGAATATTACGCTCACGCAGAGGCGTTTTAGCGAAAGCGCGGAGCGATCGCTGGCGGATTTTCTGCGTAAGGTGAAGCAATAAAAAAGCCAGCATATCAGCTGGCTTTGTCCGTTTTTGCCTTCTTTCACATCAGAAGTTGTAACCGACAACCAGGTAACCACCCCAGCCGGTAGAACGTACGCTGAAGTCGCCATTGCCGAAGTTCAGGCTTGCGTCATCGTTCCACTGACCGCCGTTATGCCAGTAACGCGCAACAACGGAGTAGTGCCAGTGATCGTAGTTCAGCGCCAGGATGTGGCTGGAGGCGATGGAGTCGTTGGTACGCGCTTTCTTACCGTTCAGATCACGGAAGTCGTTGTCGCCCAGGTCTGAACCCCAGTCAAAGTTGGTGAAACCGATATAGCTCAGGTTACCGCCCCACAGCTGGGTAATTGGCACAAAGTATTTCACTTTGAAACGGTAGCCATCCCACTCGTTTTCGTTCGCGGCACCGTAGTTCTGCCACTGGTATTTCGCATAGACGTTCAGGGACAGGCTCATTGGCAGACCGGTGTCGATGTCGGTACCCAGGCCCATATACCAGGTGCTCTGACGACCGGACGCGTTACGGCCCATGTCGTAGATGTAGTTGTTCGCGAAGTACCACTCTTTGAATGGACCAAACGCCAGGCTGGTGCCCGTCAGCTTATCAATGGAGAAGCGGGGTTCGATCTCCATGAACAGGGGGGAACCGTGGTTCCAGATACCTTTCGCATCGGTGTTACCACCGAAGAAGACCGGTGCATCCATATAGCCGTAGAAATCGAACCAGTCTTTCTTGGCGAAGGCTTCGTACTCCAGGTAGGTATCGTTGCGGATCTGTGGTCCGAAACGGGTGTGATAGCTGCCGACCACGTTAACGCTCTGGTGCCACCAGTCGGAGAGGTATTGTGGTTTATCGTTTTCCGCTGCGTTAACAGTGAAAGTGGAGGAGAGTGCCAGCACGGCGCCAGCCGCGAGTAATGTTTTTTTCATAATCATGCCACTGATTGAAATTCCCTTCCGGGAGTGAAAAATGCGCGAATTGCGTTTCTAAATATTTCGTGTTTCTGCGGAGCCTATTATAGGAATCCTTGCTCACAAAAATATGTGTTGTTTCACATATCTCTCACACGCGTAATCGATTGCGTTCACGTTTGCGTACTTTAAACGGCGGGGATTGTAGCGGCAATGATTTCTGTTGCCAATCTTTGCGGATTGTAAATGTTAGCGGAGTGACATTGCACTCCGCTGAAAGAGGATTACTGCGCGGCAGGCTGGATATCGTGAATGCGGATGAAACCTAACTGATCCGGCGTAAGTCCGTTCAGCTGGATCGGAATGTCAACATCGCTCGGGGCCAGCACGCTGGCGGGAGCGGTGAACAGCTGGCTCTTCACGTTCACTTCCTGATAGTTCTCGGTGGTGCCCTGAATCTGCCCCCACTCGACGGTGCCGCTAAAGGCTGGCAGAGGATCGTTGGATTCCCCCTGAATGCGTAATGTTGCGCGAGTACCATCCGCATTGGCCGCCACGTTAACCAGTAACATTTTCAGCGTGCCAATCTGGCTGTTGAGGCGCGCCGGGGTGTTTGACCCGGGCAGCAGATAAACCCCGCTGCTGGATTTGGCATTCAGCGCGTTTTGCTGGGTGATCTTCACGGTTTCTTTGTTCAGTTTGTCCATCGCGGTATTGAGCGTATTCACGCTTTGTTTCATTTGACGGACTTCGGTTTGCTGTGCACAGGCGCTAAGGGTAAACAGACTCCCCACCAGCAATATTTTCAGGTAACGTCTTGTCATTGCGTTTATTTCCTTGAAATAACGGATCTCCGTAATGGTAGCCAGCATCGCATTAACAGGCATAGATCCTTTGTCTCAAAAAGCTCTTCCTTTGTTGTCAGGCCAGATCAGGGTAAAATGAAAATCAGTTAACCACATAACAGGGATACCGTATGCATTGCCCATTCTGCTCCGCTGTGGATACCAAAGTTATCGACTCTCGCCTTGTGGGCGAAGGGTCTTCCGTACGCCGCCGCCGGCAATGTCTGGTGTGCAACGAGCGTTTCACGACCTTTGAGGTTGCAGAGCTGGTAATGCCGCGCGTGGTAAAAAGTAACGACGTGCGTGAGCCGTTTAACGAAGAGAAACTGCGCAGCGGGATGCTCAAGGCGCTGGAAAAACGCCCTGTCAGTGCAGATGACGTCGAAATGGCGTTAAACCACATAAAATCTTACCTTCGTGGTTTGGGTGAGCGCGAGGTGCCAAGCAAGATGATTGGCAACCTGGTGATGGAGCAACTGAAAAAGCTCGATAAGGTCGCCTATATCCGCTTCGCCTCTGTGTACCGCAGTTTCGAAGATATCAAAGAGTTTGGCGAAGAGATCGCCCGCTTACAGGATTAAGCTCATGCAGGATGAGATTTACATGGCGCGAGCCATGAAGCTGGCGCAGCGCGGTCGTTTTACCACCCATCCCAACCCTAACGTCGGGTGCGTCATTGTCAACGATGGCGAGATCGTGGGCGAAGGGTTTCACTACCGTGCCGGTGAGCCCCATGCCGAAGTTCATGCCCTGCGCATGGCCGGCGAAAAGGCGCGCGGTGCAACGGCCTACGTGACGCTGGAACCCTGCAGCCACCACGGCCGTACCCCGCCGTGCTGTGAAGCACTGATTGCGGCGGGTGTCGCGCGCGTTGTCGCGGCGATGCAGGATCCCAATCCGCAGGTTGCCGGACGCGGCCTGTATCGACTGCAGCAGGAAGGAGTTGATGTCAGTCACGGTCTGATGATGCAGGATGCAGAAGCGATCAACAAAGGCTTCCTGAAGCGCATGCGCACCGGGTTCCCGTACATTCAGCTTAAGCTTGGGGCCTCACTGGATGGTCGTACGGCGATGGCGAACGGCGAGAGCCAGTGGATCACCTCTGCGCAGGCAAGGCGCGATGTGCAACGTCTGCGCGCGCAAAGCCATGCTATCCTCACCAGCAGTGAAACGGTTCTGGCTGATAATCCTGCCATGACCGTGCGCTGGGATGAACTGAATGCCGATACCCAGGCGTGCTACCCGCAGGAAAACCTGCGTCAGCCGCTGCGTATTGTCATCGATAGCCAGAATCGCATCACGCCTGCGCACCGCATCGTGCAACAGCCGGGCGAAACCTGGATTGCACGCACGCAGGACGATGCGCGTGAATGGCCGCAAGGCGTACGCAGCATCATGGTGCCAGAGCATAACGGGCACCTCGACTTAGTGGTGCTGATGATGCTGCTTGGTAAGCAACAGGTGAACAGTATCTGGGTAGAAGCGGGGCCGACGCTGGCCGGCGCGCTGCTGCAGGCCGGGCTGGTGGATGAGCTGATTGTCTACGTAGCACCTAAACTGTTGGGTAACGATGCGCGTGGTCTGTTTGTGCTGCCGGGTCTTGAAAAACTTGGCGATGCACCACAACTCAAATTTAGCGAGATTCGTCCGGTGGGCCCGGATGTCTGCCTCCATTTAACGCCAGCGTAATTGCTCCTGAAATAGGGAAGCAGTGCGCAAAGTATTATGATAAAATCCGCCCCCCTGCGGGGCCAAATGAACCCGTAAAGGAAGAGTATGAACATTATTGAAGCTGCTGTAGCTACCCCGGACGCTCGCGTCGCCATCACCATTGCGCGTTTCAACAACTTCATCAACGACAGCCTGCTGGAAGGTGCCATTGACGCCCTGAAACGTATCGGCCAGGTTAAAGATGACAACATTACCGTTGTTTGGGTTCCAGGTGCTTATGAACTGCCACTGGCAGCGGGCGCGCTGGCGAAAACCGGTAAATACGACGCGGTGATTGCGCTGGGTACCGTTATTCGTGGCGGCACTGCACACTTCGAGTACGTTGCAGGCGGTGCAAGCAATGGTCTGGCACACGTTGCGCAGGATGCAGAAATTCCTGTCGCGTTTGGCGTGCTGACTACCGAAAGTATTGAACAAGCCATTGAGCGCGCTGGTACCAAAGCCGGTAACAAAGGTGCAGAAGCTGCACTGACCGCGCTTGAAATGATCAATGTGTTGAAAGCCATTAAGGCCTGATTTTTTTGTAAGGGGAATTCCGTGAAACCTGCTGCTCGTCGCCGCGCCCGTGAATGTGCCGTCCAGGCACTTTACTCCTGGCAGTTGTCCCAGAACGACATCGCTGATGTTGAATACCAGTTCCTGTCAGAACAGGACGTGAAAGACGTTGACGTTCTGTACTTCCGTGAACTGCTGTCGGGAGTGGCGACTAATAGCGCGTATCTCGATGGTCTGATGAAGCCATACCTGTCCCGTCTGCTCGAAGAGCTGGGTCAGGTTGAGAAAGCAGTGTTGCGTATCGCGCTGTTTGAGTTGTCTAAACGTGATGATGTGCCGTACAAAGTGGCCATCAACGAAGCGATCGAACTGGCGAAAACCTTCGGCGCTGAAGACAGCCATAAATTTGTAAACGGCGTGCTGGATAAAGCCGCACCTGCGATCCGTCCCCACAAAAAGTGATCCGCAAACCGGAGTTTTGCATTGCCTGCCGGGCAGTGCGGCTCCGGTTTTTTTATTTAATTTGCTGAGGCATAACGTATGGCATGCGGCGAATTCTCCCTGATTGCCCGTTATTTCGACCGTGTCAGAACCTCTCGTCTTGATGTTGAAACCGGCATTGGCGATGACTGCGCACTTCTCAATATTCCCGAAAAACAGACGCTGGCAATCAGCACCGACACCTTAGTGTGCGGACGTCATTTTTTACCTGATATCGATCCCGCCGATCTGGCGTATAAAGCGCTGGCGGTCAACGTAAGCGATTTAGCGGCCATGGGCGCCGATCCCGCGTGGCTGACGCTGGCGTTGACGCTGCCCGAGGTGGATGAAGACTGGCTTGAAGCCTTTAGCGATGCGCTGTTTGATCAGCTCAACTACTACGATATGCAGCTGATCGGCGGTGACACCACTGCCGGGCCGCTGTCGATGACGCTTGCGATCCACGGCTATGTCCCGCTGGGCCGGGCGCTTAAACGCTCGGGCGCAAAGCCGGGTGACTGGATCTACGTGACCGGCACGCCGGGCGACAGCGCCGCAGGGCTGGCGATCCTCCAGGACCGCTTACGCGTCAAGGATACCGACGATGCGGCATATCTGGTGAAACGCCATCTGCGCCCAACGCCGCGTATTTTGCACGGCCAGGCGCTGCGCGAGCGGGCAAGCTCGGCTATCGATCTCTCTGACGGGCTTATCTCCGATCTCGGCCATATTCTGAAGGCCAGCGGTGTGGGCGCGCGCGTAGATCTGGATCTGTTCCCACTGTCAGAGCCATTGCTTCGCCATGTGGAACCTGAGCAGGCTCTGCGCTGGGCGCTCTCCGGCGGCGAAGATTATGAGCTGTGCTTTACCGTACCGGAGCTGAACCGGGGAACGCTGGACGTGGCGCTAGCTCACCTTGGGGCGAAGTTTACCTGTATCGGACAGATTATGCCGGAAAGCGAAGGGCTGAAATTTGTGCGTGATGGCGCGCCGGTTACGCTTGACTGGAAGGGTTACGACCACTTTGCGTGATTCGTCTGCCGGGTAGCGCTGCGCTTACCCGGCCGAGGGGTTTTGTTCCCTCTCCTTTTGGGAGACGGGCAGGGCGAGGGCTTACTTAAACCCTACCACCGGATGCTGCTGGTACGGCGTTTCCAGCTCGGCGACTTGCTCAGGCGTCAGCGTTAAATCAACGGCACTCAACAACTCATCCAGCTGTTCTTCCCGCGATGTACCGATAATCGGTGCCGCGACTCCGCGTTTGCTCAGCAACCACGCCAGCGCTACCTGCGCACGCGTGGCACCGGTATCATCGGCAATCCCCGCTAAACGCTCGGCGATCAACGCATCGCTGGCTTCCGTACCTTCGTATAAGGTTTTACCGAACGCATCCGACACCGAGCGGGCAGTGGTCTCTCCCCATGGTCGGGTGAGGCGTCCGCGCGCCAGGGGACTCCATGGGATCACCGCTACACCTTCCTGATAGCAGAGCGGCAGCATCTCGCGCTCTTCTTCGCGATAGATAAGGTTGTAGTGATCCTGCATGGTGACAAACCGTGCCCAGCCATGCTGCGCCTGAAGGTCAAGCGCTGAGGCAAACTGCGAAGCGTGCATAGACGATGCGCCGATGTAACGTGCCTTCCCGGCCTTAACCACATCGTTAAGGGCTTCCAGCGTCTCTTCAATCGGCGTGTTGTAATCCCAGCGGTGGATCTGCAGCAGGTCGACATAATCCATATTCAGGCGCCGGAGGCTGTCATCAATGGATCGCAGGATTTGCGCACGGGAAAGGCCTTCAGGCAAATCACCCACCTGGTGATATACCTTGGTGGCGACGACCACATCGTCACGGCGGGCAAAATCGCGCAGGGCGCGGCCGACAATCTCTTCGCTGCTGCCGTCGGAGTAACTGTTGGCAGTATCAAAAAAGTTAATCCCGCCGTCGAGTGCGCGTTTGATGATAAGGCGGCTGCTCTCTTCCGGCAGCGTCCAGGCGTGATTTCCCCGGTCTGGCTCGCCAAAGGTCATGCATCCCAGGCAAAGTCGGGAAACCTGAAGGTCTGTTGTTCCTAATGTCGTGTATTGCATGGTTCCGCTCCTGCTTTTTTAAACAATACGTTTAAGCATAGCAGGAGCGGAAAAGGGGAGGGATCAGGCAAGCCAGGAACGGATTTTCGACTCAATGCCGGCCGCATCCAGGCCAATCGCCGCACGGGCTTCGTCCTGGGTGCCTTGTGGAATGAAATGATCCGGCAGACCAAGGTTCAGTACCGGCACGGCTTTACGGTTAGCCATCAGCACTTCGTTTACGCCGCTGCCCGCACCGCCCATGATGGCGTTTTCTTCCAGCGTGACCAGCACGTCATGAGATTCCGCCATGCTCAGGATCAGGGTCTCGTCGAGCGGCTTCACAAAGCGCATATCCACGAGGGTCGCATTCAGCGCTTCAGCCACTTTCGCGGCCTCCGGCATCAGCGTACCAAAGTTCAGGATCGCCACTTTCTCACCGCGACGCTTCACCAGACCTTTACCTATCGGCAGTTTTTCCAGCGGCTGCAGTTCAACGCCGACGGCATTGCCGCGCGGGTAGCGCACCGCACTAGGGCCATCCTGATAGTGGTAGCCGGTAAACAGCATCTGACGACATTCGTTCTCATCGCTTGGCGTCATGATGACCATATCCGGGACGCAGCGCAGGAACGACAGATCAAATGCCCCCTGGTGCGTCTGGCCGTCAGCACCCACAATGCCTGCGCGGTCGATAGCAAACAGGACCGGCAGCTTCTGGATGGCAACGTCATGGATCACCTGGTCGTAGGCGCGTTGCAGGAAGGTGGAATAAATGGCGACAACCGGGTTATAACCGCCAATCGCCAGGCCTGCCGCAAAGGTCACCGCGTGCTGCTCGGCAATGGCAACGTCAAAATACTGGTCCGGGTATTTTTTGGAGAACTCCACCATGCCAGAACCTTCACGCATGGCCGGGGTGATCGCCATGAGCTTATTGTCTTTAGCGGCGGTTTCACACAGCCAGTCGCCAAAGATTTTTGAATAGCTCGGCATGCCGCCGCTGCTTTTGGGCAGGCAACCGCTGCTCGGGTCGAATTTCGGTACCGCGTGGAAGGTGATGGGATCTTTTTCCGCCGGTTCGTATCCACGGCCTTTTTTGGTCATGATATGCAGGAACTGCGGGCCTTTCAGGTCACGCATGTTTTTCAGCGTGGTGACAAGCCCCAGAACGTCATGCCCGTCCACCGGACCAATATAATTAAAGCCCAGCTCTTCAAACAGCGTACCCGGTACGACCATGCCTTTGATGTGTTCTTCGGTGCGTTTAAGCAGTTCTTTGATTGGCGGTACGCCGGAGAAGACTTTTTTGCCGCCTTCGCGCAGCGAGGAGTAAAGCTTGCCGGAGAGCAGCTGCGCCAGATGGTTGTTCAGCGCGCCCACGTTTTCGGAAATCGACATTTCGTTATCATTAAGGATAACCAGCATGTCTGGCTTGATATCGCCCGCATGGTTCATGGCCTCAAAGGCCATACCGGCAGTGATCGCCCCGTCGCCAATGACGCAGACGGTACGACGCTGTTTATTCTCTTTTTCGGCTGCCACCGCAATACCGATACCCGCAGAGATCGAGGTGGAGGAGTGCCCAACGCTTAATACGTCGTACTCGCTCTCGCCACGCCATGGGAACGGGTGCAGGCCGCCTTTCTGACGAATGGTGCCAATTTTATCGCGACGTCCGGTCAGAATTTTATGCGGATAGGCCTGGTGGCCGACATCCCAGATGAGCTGATCGAACGGCGTGTTATAGACATAGTGCAGCGCCACGGTCAGCTCTACCGTGCCAAGCCCGGAGGCGAAATGGCCGCTGGAGCGGCTTACGCTGTCGAGCAGGTAGCGACGCAGCTCATCGCACAGCTTCGGCAGGCTCTCTTTCGGCAACAGGCGTAACTCCTGGGTGGAGTCAACTAACGCCAGTGTCGGGTATTTGGCAATATCAAAACTCATCAAAGGCTCATCGAGATAGTGTGTTTATTTATCACGCTGGATTATATAGTCCGCTAGCGCTTCCAGTGCCGAAGTATCCAGTGATTGCGCGGCCAGTTGATTCAGCGACTGGCGGGCATCCTCTATCAGATCCCGGGCTTTACGTTGGGCTTGCTCAAGACCCAGCAGGGCGGGGTAGGTACTTTTGCCAAGCTGCTGATCCGCACCCTGACGTTTACCCAATGTTGCAGTATCGCCCACCACATCCAGAATGTCATCCTGAACCTGGAATGCCAGACCGATACTTTCTGCGTATCTGTCCAGTATCGGCAGGGCTTTGCGCCCCTGTTCACCCGCGCTCAGGGCGCCCAGACGAACGGCTGCACGAATCAATGCGCCCGTTTTATGGCGATGAATACGCTCCAGCTGTTCCAGATTAACCTGACGTCCTTCCGCTTCCAGATCCAGTGCCTGACCGCCACACATACCGGCGACGCCGCTGGCCATTGCCAGTTCAGAGATCATCGACAGACGGTCACGGTCGGCCACTTCGGCCATCGGCGCATCGCTCAGAATCGAGAACGCCAGGGTTTGCAGGGCATCCCCCGCCAGAATGGCATTCGCTTCGCCAAACTTGATGTGGCAGGTAGGCTGGCCACGACGCAGATCGTCGTCGTCCATGGCCGGCAAATCATCATGGATCAGCGAATAGGCATGGATGCACTCAACGGCGGCTGCCGGGGCATCCAGCGTGTTAGCGCTGATACCAAACATGTTGCCCGTGGCGTAGACCAGAAACGGACGCAGGCGCTTTCCACCCAAGAGTGCGCCATAGTGCATGGCTTCAACCAGTGGAGTGTTCTGAAAAGGCTGTGGCTCAATAAAACGGCGCAGCGCATCGTTGGCACGCGCGACGCATGCCTGAAGCTCGTTGGCGAAATCCATTTACTCGGCGTCCGGTGTGAATGGCGTAGTTTTAGCGTCTTCGCTGTCGGACAGCAGGATCTGCACGCGCTGCTCGGCCTGCTGCAGTTTGACCTGCCCCTGGCGCGCCAGCTGCACGCCGCGCTCGAATTCATTGAGCGCCTCTTCCAGCGGTAAATCGCCGCTCTCAAGGCGGGTGACAATCTGCTCCAGCTCACTCAGCGCAGTTTCAAAACTGGCCGGTGCGTCGTTCTTCTTCGGCATAGTGAATTGACTCTTATATTCTCAGCCCCGACATGGTAACGGACTCGGGGCAATTATCAAATAACGCGCAATGTGCACAGGAGCGGCGTGAAGATGATATACTTGCGCGCCTGGATGCAGCCACGGGTGTGGGCTGCTATACACGTCATCCTTCAGGTTGTCTCTGTTTGGGCTACGTTTGCGCCTTTCCGTTACTTACTCGCGTAAGCTTGCGGGGGGCTGTGACTCGCCGCGTTGATGCCACCTGAATGATTTTGTGTATATTTCATTTTCCATTACAAGCCTTAAGCTTGCCTAAGAAACATTGCCGCCATGAAGTTTATCATTAAATTGTTCCCTGAAATCACCATCAAAAGCCAATCTGTGCGTTTGCGCTTTATTAAAATTCTCACCGGGAACATTCGTAACGTATTAAAACACTACGACGAAACGCTCGCCGTGGTGCGTCACTGGGACCACGTTGAGGTTCGCGCGAAAGATGAAAACAAACGTCAGGATATTCGCGACGCGCTGACCCGTATTCCGGGCATTCACCATATTCTGGAAGTGGAAGACGTTCCTTACACCTCCCTGCATGACATTTTTGAAAAAGCGCTGGTGCAGTACCGCGATCAGATTGAAGGCAAAACCTTCTGCGTGCGCGTGAAGCGTCGTGGTAAGCATGAGTTTAGCTCCATTGAAGTGGAGCGCTATGTGGGTGGCGGCCTCAATCAGCACGTTGAGAGCGCCCGCGTGCGCCTGACTAACCCGGATGTGACCGTAAACCTGGAGATCGAAAACGATCGCCTGCTGCTGGTGAAAGGCCGTTATGAAGGTATCGGCGGTTTCCCAATCGGCACGCAGGAAGATGTCCTGTCGCTGATCTCCGGCGGTTTCGACTCCGGTGTTTCCAGCTATATGCTGATGCGCCGCGGCTGCCGCGTACACTACTGCTTCTTTAACCTGGGCGGTGCGGCGCATGAAATCGGCGTGCGTCAGGTCGCGCATTATCTGTGGAACCGCTTCGGCAGCTCCCACCGCGTGCGTTTTGTGGCGATCAACTTTGAGCCAGTGGTCGGCGAAATCCTTGAAAAAGTGGACGACGGTCAGATGGGCGTGGTGCTGAAGCGCATGATGGTGCGTGCAGCGTCCAAAGTGGCGGAGCGCTACGGCGTGCAGGCGCTGGTCACCGGTGAAGCGCTGGGCCAGGTCTCCAGCCAGACTCTGACCAACCTGCGTCTTATCGACAACGTATCGGATACCCTGATCCTGCGTCCGCTGATCTCCTACGATAAAGAGCACATCATCGATCTGGCGCGCAAAATCGGTACCGAAGATTTTGCCCGCACCATGCCGGAATACTGCGGTGTGATCTCAAAAAGCCCGACCGTCAAAGCGGTGAAGGCGAAAATCGAAGCCGAAGAAGAGAACTTCGATTTCGGCATTCTGGAGAAGGTGGTGGCGGAAGCGACCAACATCGATATCCGCGAGATCGCCCAGCAGACCGAGCAGGAAGTGGTTGAAGTTGAAACCGTCAGCGGTTTCGGTGCCAACGACGCGATTCTGGATATCCGTTCCATTGATGAACAGGATGACAAACCGCTGCAGGTTGAAGGCGTGGACGTGGTTTCCCTGCCGTTCTACAAGCTGAGCACCAAATTCGGCGATCTCGACCAGAGCAAAACGTATCTGCTGTGGTGCGAGCGCGGGGTGATGAGCCGTTTGCAGGCGCTGTATCTGCGCGAGCAGGGCTTTGCAAATGTGAAGGTCTATCGTCCTTAACCGTTTGCCGGGTGGCGGCTTCGCTTACCCGGCTTTCTTTACACGCTACGCTTCGTAAAAATTATAAATCCCCGCCGCCATCACTAACGACGACGCCACCTCGTAGGCTTTCTCACGCCCGACCAGCAGGTCGATAATCTTCAGTCCAAAATCGATCGCGGTACCCGGCCCCTGGCTGGTGAGCAGATTGATGCGCGGATCCCAGACCACACGTTTATCCACCCATTGTTCTTCAGGAATGGTCTCTTTCAGTCCCGGGAAACCGGTCATATTCCCGATCGGGAAAATGTTATGCGGCACCAGAACCGTGCCGGCTGCGGCACAAATTGCCGCAACGATGCGCCCCGACAGATGGAATTGCCTGACGGTTTCGACCAGGAGCGGGCTATCGCGAAAATACTCCGCGCCCTTCAGGCCGCCCGGCAGTACGATGATGTCGTAATCCCCGTCGGCCACCTGCACAAGCGGTGCATCGGCGAGGATTTTTACGCCGCGTGAACAGGTGATGGTCAGATTACCGTCGCTGGCGACGCTGGCGGTGGTCACGTTAATGCCGCCGCGCACCATCAAATCAATGGTGGTGACGGCTTCTGTCTCTTCGCTACCAGGGGCGAGGCAGATCAGTGCTGACGCGCTCATATTCACTCTCCTTACGTTTAACCAGGTCATACAGACGGGCATTTTCCGGCACGGCAATGCCGTGGGCGCGGGCGCGTTTAAGCAAATAGCCCGTGATGTAATCAATCTCTGTGTGGCGTAATGCCCGAATGTCCTGCAACATCGAGGAGATGTTTTCTGCAGTACTTTCAATTACCTGCTCAACATAATAGCGTAAATCCTCCGCCGAGGTATGCAGGCCTTCACGTTCGATAACCGAGGCGACCTCCGCGCACAGGGTGGCAATTTCCTGCGGATGATTTTTCAGTTCCCCGTTCGGGCAGTTCCACAGCGCCGTCAGCGGATTGATCACGCAGTTAACCGCCAGCTTGCGCCACAGCTGCGGGCGGATAGTGTCATGCCAGGCCACGTCCGGCAGGACCTTCTGCAGAACATCCGCCAGATAGCTGTAGTCGCCATCCTGCGTACGGGCGGGGCCCATGTGCGTTACGCCGCTGGCGACATGCACGATAATGTTGCCATCGCGGCGTGCAGCGTGCGTGGTGGTCGCCATCAACAAGGGATGCGGGATGCTTTTCAGCTCATCAATGGTTCCCATGCCGTTATGCAGCAGCAGGATGGGGGAGTCTGGGGGAAGTTGCGCGGCCAGCGTCTTTACCGCATCTGATACCTGCCATGCTTTGAGCGTGACCAGCAGCAGATCGCTTTGCGCCAGAAAATCCGGATCGTTCGCGGTGAGTGATTCGTTGAATATACTTCCGTCTTCGTCAATCAGGTTCACACTGCAATAGGGCTGGGGCACGCGCAGCCAGCCCTGTACCTCATGTCCGTGCTTGCAAAGCGCGGTCAGCCATAGCTGTCCAAGGGCTCCGCATCCGAGCACTGTAATTTTCATTGTTCCTCCTCACCTGCAACTGCGCCAGGTGTTACGGCCTAAGTATAGCGCCGTCAGCTAAGCTTCTGTTGAGTAAACCCTGTGACATCTGTGCGGTGTTTCCTCACGTGAGCGGCCAGGGATAGCTGCAACTCGAATTATTTGGGGTATCTGCCTTGTAGCGGGTATTATGCAACGCAACAAAAATGAAGGGAGAAGAAAAGATGCCATCTTTCGATATTGTTTCCGAAGTTGATATCCAGGAAGTCCGCAACGGCGTTGAAAACGCAAGCCGTGAAGTTGAGTCACGTTTCGACTTTCGTGGCGTTGAGGCCACTTTCGAGCTGAACGATGCGAATAAGACCATTAAGGTCCTGAGCGAATCTGATTTCCAGGTTAACCAACTGCTGGATATTCTGCGCGCCAAGCTGCTTAAACGCGGCATTGAAGGCACCTCACTGGATGTACCAGACGAGTTTGTACATAGCGGTAAAAACTGGTTTGTCGAAGCCAAACTGAAGCAGGGTATTGAGAGCGCGGTTCAGAAGAAGATCGTTAAGCTCATCAAGGACAGCAAGCTGAAGGTTCAGGCGCAAATCCAGGGTGAAGAAATTCGTGTGACCGGTAAATCCCGCGATGACCTGCAGGCCGTTATGGCGCTGGTTCGTGGCGGCGATCTGGGGCAGCCGTTCCAGTTCAAGAACTTCCGCGATTAAGACAAAAATGCCCGGTTTTACCGGGCATTTTTTCAGGCTTTGAGAGCCTGCTCGATTTCGAAGCGGTTAGTCACTTTACTGTCTATTTTGACGTAAGCGCTGCGCTCTTGTGGGGCAATAAGCACTTCACTTACCCCCTCTGTTGCTTCAAGACGCTGTTTTAGCGCGTCGGTAATCTCAACATCCTCAGGAATTTCGACCCGCAGACTGCTGACGTAGCGCGGCTCTTTCATGCTGCTGGCGACCAGCAGCCAGACCATCGCCAGCAGTGCGCCCGCGAGGAACACGGTTTGCGAATCAAACAGGCCGTCCACCCAGCCGCCGAGCGAGCCCCCGATAGCCACGCCGATAAACTGGCTGGTGGAGTAGATCCCCATTGCTGTGCCTTTATAGCCGGCCGGGGACTCCTTGCTAATCAGCGACGGCAGCAGGGCTTCCATCAGGTTAAAGGCCAGGAAGAAGAGCTGCACGCCGGCCACCAGTTCCCAGAAGTGCGGGCCGGATCCCCAGAGCACAATCTCGGCAATCAGCAGCACCGCCACGCAGCCAATGAAGACGCGCTTCATCTTGCGTTTCACTTCGGCGTAGATGATGAACGGCACGACCGAGACGAACGAAATCAGCATGGTCACCAGATAGATTTTCCAGTGCTCCGCGGCAGGGAAGCCCGCGGCGGCAAGCTGACCGGGAAGGGCGACAAAGGTCGACATCAGCAGGATGTGCAGACACATAATGCCGAAGTTAAGTTTAAGCATGCGCGGTTCCACCAGCACTTTGCTGAAGCAGCCTTTCACCATCCCGGATTCACGGTTAAGGACGTGGTTTTTGCTGTCCGGCACCACCCAAAGGGTCAGCGCAATACCGACGGTCGCCAGCACGGCAATCATCCAGAACAGGGCATGCAGACCGAGTTTATGGGTGATGATAGGCCCGAGCACCATCGCAATCGCGAAAGTGACGCCAAAGCTCACGCCGATAAACGCCATCGCTTTGGTGCGATTCTGCTCACGGGTTAAGTCTGACAGCAGCGCCATCACGGCGGCGGCAATCGCGCCAGAGCCCTGCAGGGCGCGACCAAGAATAATTCCCCAGATGGAGTGGGAGAGGGCGGCTATCACGCTGCCGAGCACAAAAATAAGCAGGCCGCCGACAATCAGCGGTTTACGACCAACCCGATCCGAGAGCAGGCCAAATGGGATCTGAAATACCGCCTGAGCCAGGCCGTAGATGCCAATCGCCAGGCCAATCAGCGCTTCGCTGGCACCCTGTAGCGCCATGCCGTACGTGGTCAGAACAGGCAGGACCATAAACATGCCAAGCATCCGTAGCGAGAAAACAGTCCCTAAACCCCAGGTCGCGCGCAATTCGCCTGGCGTCATTTTATAATCGTTCATTACCACCTCAATTCAAAAGCAGGCCATAGTGTAGTGCGGGGAAGGGGCGGGGTAAATAAAGGGTTATTTAACAAATATTACATGCGTTATTAATGGATTCGATGAATAAAAAAGGGTGCCGAAGCACCCTTTTATTCACCTGGTGTGACTTACCAGACGTAAGTCAGCAGGTTGTGTGAATCAGGCACCATGAAATCCACAGACATCATCACCGACAGCGAAGTGATAGCGACAATGGAGAACACGAACAGCTTACGTGCCCAGACCTTGTCATCTTCCACTTTGTAGCCGCGCAGGGCCATGCCGAGCCACCAGACGCTCACCGCAGCCGCTACCGCCAGGTATTTGTACCCGGCGTAACCGCCCAGAGAGAGCATCAGCGTTGCCACGGCAAAGGCGATGATGTACAGCGTGATGTGGTTTTTAGCCACGGAAATGCCCTTCACGACCGGCAGAACCGGGATGTTCGCTGCCTGATAATCCTTAAAGCGGAAAATCGCGATGGCATAGGAGTGCGGCATCTGCCACAGGCTAAAGATAGCCAGCAGGATCAGCGCACCGCTGTCGAACTCGTTCGTGACGGCGCAGTAGCCAATCACCGGCGGCGCAGCGCCGGAGAGAGAACCAATCAGCGTTCCGTAGACGGAGTGGCGTTTCATATACAGGCTGTAAACGCCCACATAGACGACGAACCCCATCACCCCCAGCCAACAGGCCAGAGGATTAGCGCCAAACCACAGCAGCATAAAGCCAGCAATACCCAGCAAGGTGGCGTACACCAGCGAGACGGAAGGGGCGATCAGGCCTTTAACCAGCACCCGATTTTTAGTCCTTTCCATCTTCTTGTCGATATCCATGTCGATGTAGTTGTTAAATACACAACCGGATGCAACAACCAGCGACACACCGACCAGCGTAGCGATAAAGAGGGTGTAATCGATGCTGCCTTTAGAGGCCAGCAGGAACCCCCCAATTACGGAGATCAGGTTGCCAAAGATGATGCCTGGTTTCGTGACTTGCAGGTATTGCTTAAACATACTCGCCGCTCTTAGTGAACCATCATGTTGTAGTTAAGGTTCCACATAATCCAGATGGAACCGACTACCAGGATAGCGATGATAATCACGGTAAAGATGAAAGCCGTCATGTTCCAGCCTTCATCGGACTTGGTGTTCATGTGCAGGAAGCAAACCAGATGCACCAGAATCTGTATCACCGCGGTTACCAGGATTGCACCCAGAATAACCGGCTTAGACGCAGAACCGCTCATCACCATCCAGAACGGGATCACCGTCAGAATGATCGACAGGATGAAACCTGTCATATAGGTTTTTACGCTACCGTGGGAAGCGCCATGATCGTTTGAATGACTCATTACATCGCCCCCATCAGATATACAACAGAGAACACACAGATCCACACAACGTCCAGGAAGTGCCAGAACAGGCTCAGGCACAGGATACGCGTGCGGTTAGTGCTGGTCAGGCCACGACGGGAGATCTGGAACATCAGTACTGCCATCCAGATCAGACCAGACGTTACGTGCAGACCGTGGGTCCCTACCAGTGCGAAGAACGCAGACAGGAAGCCACTACGATCCGGCCCGAAGCCTTCCATAATCAGGTGATGGAATTCATAGATTTCCATCCCGATAAAGCCAGCACCAAACAGCCAGGTCAACGCCAGCCAGGAGACAACCTGGCTCTTGTTGTTTTTGTACATGGCGATAGCCGCCATGCCGTAGGTGATGGAGCTGAACAGCAGCAGCGCGGTTTCTACCAGAACGAACGGCAGTTCAAAGATGTCCTTGCCAGCCGGGCCGCCCGCAGTGCCGTTCACCAGAACGGCATACGTTGCGAACAGACAGCAGAACAGAATGCAGTCGCTCATCAGGTAGATCCAGAAACCGAAGACTTTTGTCGGTCCTGTATCGTGGTGCGCATGTTCATGCGCGTGGGCAGTAGAGTGCGCCAAAGTATCAGTTGCCATTTTTCAGCCCCGCTTTAGAAATCTCATCGAAATGCTGGTTTTCCAGTTTTTCGACTTCACGGACTGGTACGTAGTAGTCTACGTCCTCGTCAAAGCTCTTCACAATCCAGCTGATTACGATGCCGGCGAAGCCAACAATCGCCATCCACCAGATGTGCCAGATCATTGCGAAGCCAAATACCGTTGCGAAGGCGGCAATAACAATGCCCGCACCGCTGTTTTTCGGCATGTGGATCTCTTCGTAATGAGCAGGTTGCTTGTACGCTTCACCTTTTTCTTTCATTTCCCAGAATGCGTCGCGTTCATGGACCTGCGGCACAATAGCGAAGTTATAGAACGGTGGTGGAGAAGAGGTTGCCCACTCCAGCGTACGGCCACCCCATGGGTCACCGGTCAGGTCACGGTTCTGATCGCGGTCGCGAATAGAAACGTAGAACTGAATCAGCTGAGACGCGATACCACAAGCAATCAGCACGGCACCGCCCGCTGCAACCATCAGCATTGGGTGGAACTGTGGATCAATCTGCTGGCTCAGACGACGGGTCATACCCATGAAGCCCAGCACGTACAGCGGCATAAATGCAACGAAGAAGCCGATGATCCAGAACCAGAATGCGCGTTTACCCCATTTTTCGTTCAGGGTGAAACCGAACGCTTTTGGCCACCAGTAGGTTACGCCAGCGAAGCAGCCGAAGACCACACCACCGATGATAACGTTATGGAAGTGCGCAATCAGGAACAGACTGTTGTGCAGAACGAAGTCAGCACCCGGTACCGCCAGCAGTACACCGGTCATCCCACCCACGGAGAAGGTGACGATGAAGCCGATAGTCCACAGCATTGCTGAGTGGAACACGATACGGCCCTGGTACATGGTGAACAGCCAGTTGAAGATCTTAACCCCGGTAGGGATTGCGATAATCATGGTTGTAATACCGAAGAAGGCGTTTACGTTCGCGCCAGCACCCATGGTGAAGAAGTGGTGCAGCCAAACGATGAACGACAGAACGGTAATACACACGGTTGCCCACACCAGAGAGGTGTAACCAAACAGACGTTTACGCGAGAAGGTTGCTGCGATTTCGGAGAACACACCGAAGACCGGCAGAACCAGGATGTACACTTCCGGGTGACCCCAGGCCCAAATCAGGTTGATGTACATCATCATGTTGCCACCCATATCGTTGGTAAAGAAATGGGTGCCCAGGTAGCGGTCCAGGGTCAGCAGCGCGATGGTGACGGTCAGAATTGGGAATGATGCAATAATCAGGATGTTGGCGCACAGAGATGCCCAGGTAAATACCGGCATCTTGAACATGGTCATGCCAGGGGCACGCATCTTGATAATGGTCACGAAGAAGTTGATACCGGTCAGGGTTGTACCGACACCGGAGAGCTGAAGTGCCCAAATCCAGTAATCGACGCCAACGCCCGGACTGTACTCAATTCCCGAAAGCGGCGGGTAAGCCAGCCAGCCGGTCTGAGCAAATTCGCCCACACCCAGTGACAGGTTAACCAGGATAATGCCGACAACCGTGAACCAGAAGCTCAGGTTGTTCAGGAACGGGAACGCTACGTCGCGCGCGCCGATTTGCAGCGGAACGACAACGTTCATCAGACCGATAACCAGCGGCATCGCCACGAAGAAGATCATGATAACGCCGTGGGCGGTAAAGATCTGGTCGTAGTGATGCGGTGGCAGGAAGCCGGCTTCACCCGCAGACGCGAGTGCCTGCTGGCTACGCATCATGATCGCATCCGCAAAGCCACGAATTAACATGACGATACCGACGATGCAGTACATGATACCCAGTTTTTTGTGGTCAACCGAAGTCAGCCACTCGTTCCACAGGTAGCTCCACTTACCGAAGTAAGTGATCAAGGCCAGTAAGGCTGCGCCACCGATGATAATTGCAGCAACCGTAACCACGATAATGGGTTCATGGTAGGGCACTGCATCCAGTGTCAATTTTCCGAACATTTTCTTCCTCGGCCCCTTAGTGAGCGGTTTCCGCGTGGCTCATGTCCATGCCTTCCATACCTTCGTGTGCGCTATGCTCACCTTCAGGCTGGGTCATGTCCATGCTCTTGCCGTGATCCATAAATTTGCCAATAACGTCTTTGAACAAATCTGGTTTCACGTTAGAGAAGTACTCCACCTTGTTATATTCGCTAGGTGCTGCCACTTTTTCGAACGCCGCCATGTCAGACATGGTGTTTGGAGACTGCTTCGCTTTTTCAACCCACTGGTCGAAAGCGGCACGGTCTGGCGTCGCGATAGCTTTGAACTTCATACCTGAGAAGCCCGGGCCGCTATAGCTGGCGGAGATACCATCGTAGGTGCCTGCTTCATTCGCGATCAGGTGCAGGTTAGTCTGCATACCGGCCATCGCGTAAATCTGGCTACCCAGACGTGGGATGAAGAAGGAGTTCATTACGGAGTTGGAGGTCACTTTGAACTGAACCGGAGTGTTCGCCGGGAAGGCGATTTCATTCACGGTGGCAATGCCCTGTTCCGGATAGATGAAGAACCATTTCCAGTCCATGGAGACCACTTCAATGGTAATCGGTTTTTCATCGTGAACCAGCGGCTTGCTTGGCTCAAGTGCGTGAGTGGTTTTCCATGTCAGTACGGCAAGGAACAGGATGATCAGGATAGGTACCGTCCAGACCACAGCTTCCACTTTATTGGAGTGTGACCAGTTAGGGCTATACTTCGCATCTTTATTGCTCGCACGATACTTCCAGGCGAAACCAACAGCCATCAAAATGGCTGGAATAACCACAATCAACATCAGGCCAAAAGCCGTCAATATCAGTGAACGTTGTTCCAGTCCAATCTGTCCTTTGGGGTCAAGTAGTGCAGAATCGCAGCCACTGAGTAATACAGTGCCTGCGAATAATGACAACCATCCCAAACTTTTATTGTATTTCCTGAGTCTCATTTAACGACCTCAATTCCACGGGAGTCTGGTGGCGTTTAAAGTGTGGGGGCATTTTACGGGAAGGTTACATTACTGTAAACATCATTAGACCTGTGTCAGGAAGGTGTTACCGGGTTCTGCCGCACATGTCACAAGTGTTGCAAATTATGTCGCTTTTTAAGACGTAAGCCGCATGGCATGGGCTTTATAACGAAAGGACCCCCAAGCATACCCTAAAAGGGGCAATTGGTATAACCATTGTGAAAAATAAACAAAAAATTAACAATTAATTATCAATAAAAAGACAACTAAAAAACGAAAAATCAAACTCTCTGATGCTGAATCGTTTAATGAAAAATAGCGTTCTGCAATTGACTCCAATAATTTCCGAATCCTATCCCGCACAAAACAACAAATATTTTTTTTAGCGGCTGGCGGCTATTTCACCGTTATAATTTCGGCTCGTGATTACAACGGGAAATAACCTTTCGGATTTTACTTCAGGTTAACTGCGTTTTACGCAGCGCCATGAAATCGAGCAGCCCGCCAGTCAGGATGCCGACAACCGCCAGCAGCGCGCCGGCATCCAGCAGAAGCGCTTCGAGAGGCAGTACCAGAGAGGTGGTGGCATTAATAATGAGCACCACGAGCCACAGCACCAGGGCAAAGCAACCCGCCATTAACAGTCGTAACGCAAAACGGTAAGCGCGATGATATTCCGTGCGTGGCATAAAGTGTTCTGTTCGCTGGGTATATTCCAGCGTCTGGCGACAGACCAGTAACAATAAGAGCCCGGGCACTGCCGCTACCACGGAGAAGAGGTAGAACGTTGGCCAGCCATGGGCTTCAACAAACCAGCCGGCAATCGGCCCGACATACACGCGACCAACGGCGGAAAGCGCCGAGAGCAGAGCGAACTGCGTCGCGGAAAACGATTTGTTGCACAGGGTCATCAGCAGGGCAACAAACGCCGCTGTCCCCATACCGCCGCACAGGTTTTCAAAAAACACCGCGGCGCCCATGCTGATCATATGCTTATCCGTCACCGACAGCAGCCAGTAACCGGCGTTCGATGCCCCCTGCAGGATGCCGAAGATCAGCAGTGCGCGAAAGAGCGTCAGACGCTGCATTAATACGCCGCCGTACAGGGCCCCGACAATAGTCGCAAACAACCCGAGCGTTTTGTTCACTACGCCGACTTCGCCGGCATCAAACCCGACCCCGCGAATAAGGAAGGTGGTGGTCAGGCTCATCGCGAAGGCATCGCCGAGCTTATAAAGGACGATTAACAGCAGGATAAGCCATGCGTTGTTGCGGCCAAAGAAGTCGCGAAGAGGTTCGGCAACGGCCTGCTCCAGAGAACGTGGAACCGGGATCACATCGCTCGGTTCGGGGGCGAGCAGGGTGGCAATAATACAGGGGATCAACAGGGCGGCCATCAGCCAGTACATGCCCTGCCAGCCGAGATAACGGTCGGCCACCCACAGCGCCAGACCACCGGATACCAGCATCCCCAGACGATAGCCCAGCACGCTAATGGCTGCGCCGGCTCCCCGCTCTTCTGCAGGCAACACGTCCGTCTTCCAGGCATCAAAAACGATATCCTGCGAGGCAGAACAGAAGGCGATTACCACCGCAAGGGCGGCCATCCAGCGAAGCTGCGTCGTGGGTTCAAGAAAGCCCATCGCCGCGATTGCGATCAGCAACAGGACCTGGGTCATCACTAACCAGCCGCGACGACGGCCCAGGAACGGCGGGGTATAACGGTCCATCACCGGCGACCACAGGAACTTAAAGACGTAAGCCTGGCCGACGAGGGAGAAGAAACCAATGGTTTTGAGATCGATATTCTCGACGGTCATCCAGGCCTGCAGCGTGCCGGAGGTGAGGGCGAGAGGTAAACCGGAGGCGAAACCAAGGATCAGCAGGATGGCTGATTTGGGTTGCTGGAAAATACGTAAGTAATGACTCGACATGTTCATATAAAGCTGACCCGGTGAAACACCGGGTCAGGAAGCGGGATTAACGCGCGTTTTGCTTGATGAAGTCGTGGATGCTGGTGTCCTGCGCCATATCGGAAATGGTGTCAGTCAACACGCTGTTAACCGCGTTAGCAATATTTTTGTTGGACGCCTGGAACGCGCCTTCAACAGAGTAGCTCGCACGGTAGTTTTTGGTCATCTTGTTGCCGTTCTTCGCGGTCGCGATGATGGCGATATCCGCTTTGGTGGAGATGTTGTAGCGAACGTTACCCTGGGACACGTCAGCGTACAGGTTGTTCACGATGATCTGCAGATCAACCGCACCGCTTGGGCCAATCATATAGCCGCGGGAAGTCATCTGTTTCTCGAGCACTTCCTGCAGCAGGAAGCGCAGGTCGCGTGAGGCGGTCAACGTCACCTGCTGGTTGTCGCGGGTCACTTTAGCCAGGGCTTGATCCTGACGCTGATCGGCACCGTTAATGCTTACGGTTACGCCCATCAGGCTAGGATCCTGCTGAGGCAGGGTAATCTTAGGGGAGACATCAATGGTTGTAGGCGGGGTAGCGCAGCCTGCCAGCATAAAAAGTGCTACCAACGGAAAGAAGAGTTTTTTTAACATTTTCAGGTTCTCAACGAATCGTAAGCATTACAGAGAAAAATTGCCGCCATCATAACATCGCTAACGGCCAGGGGAAGTGGTCAACGCATGTAAATTCATCGCCTTGTCCGAAAACTGACCAGCCCCGCCTTTTTCTCCACGCGCGAAGGTCAAAAGGTATGAGTCTCACAGTGAACTTCATTCGTCTGAATGAGAAAATAAGACGAAAGCTAAATATTTGTTGTCTTGTTGTAATGGAAACGGTAAAAGCGGCTAATATTTAAAGGGATGGGTGACATCCTGGCGTTGTCGGAGGAGTGATTTCATGATGATACGTGAACAGATAGAAGATAAATTAAGGGCAGCGTTCAACCCTGTGTTCCTCGAAGTCGTCGACGAAAGCTATCGTCATAACGTGCCGGCAGGTTCTGAAAGCCACTTTAAAGTGGTTCTGGTCAGCGATCGCTTCACGGGAGAACGTTTCCTGAACCGACATCGCTTGATCTACAGCACCTTGACGGAAGAACTCTCCACAACCGTACATGCGCTGGCATTGCACACCTATACCATTAAGGAATGGGAAGGCTTGCAGGATACGGTATTTGCATCGCCGCCGTGTCGCGGCGCAGGCACCATCGCCTGATAAATCGGATTTGCAACGGCTGGAGCTTTTCCAGTATGTTGCATACAGATTTCCTCAAAACGGCCTCCGGGCCGTTTTGTTTTGTCTGAGTTTTGAGCGGATGGTGCGTTTTTAAGGCTAAAAATAGCCTTAAAGTGTGAAAAAAGCCGCAGCAACATGCCCCAACCGTTCTCGACTCACCTAAGTGATGCCGCTATAATGCCGCGTCTTAATGAATGTCTTCGGGATGATTCTGGCGACAGGGAATGTGAATCTGCACTAAGAGAGCATCCCGGTATAACAGACAGATTCAGAGTTGACCGAGCACTGTGTTTTTTTTGAGGTAACAAGATGCAAGTTTCAGTTGAAACCACTCAAGGCCTTGGCCGCCGTGTAACGATTACTATCGCTGCTGACAGCATCGAAACTGCTGTGAAAAGCGAGCTGGTCAACGTAGCAAAAAAAGTACGTATTGACGGCTTCCGTAAGGGCAAAGTACCGATGAATGTTGTTGCTCAGCGTTATGGCGCTTCCGTGCGTCAGGATGTGCTGGGTGAACTGATGAGCCGCAACTTTATTGATGCGATCATCAAAGAAAAAATTAATCCGGCCGGTGCGCCGAATTACGTTCCAGGCGAATACAAACAGGGCGAAGACTTCACCTACTCCGTAGAGTTCGAAGTGTACCCGGAAGTTGAGCTGAAAGGTCTGGAATCTATCGAAGTTGAAAAACCTGTTGTTTCCGTGACTGACGAAGACGTTGACGGCATGCTGGACACTCTGCGTAAGCAGCAGGCGAACTGGAAAGAGAAAGAAGGTGCTGTTGACGCGGAAGACCGTGTGACCATCGACTTCACCGGTTCTGTAGACGGCGAAGAGTTCGAAGGCGGTAAAGCATCTGACTTCGTACTGGCAATGGGCCAGGGTCGTATGATCCCAGGCTTCGAAGACGGTATCAAAGGTCACAAAGCGGGCGAAGAGTTCACCATCGACGTGACCTTCCCGGAAGAGTACCACGCTGAAAACCTGAAAGGTAAAGCAGCGAAGTTCGTTATCAACCTGAAGAAAGTTGAAGAGCGCGAACTGCCTGAACTGACTGAAGAATTCATCAAGCGTTTCGGCGTGGAAGATGGTTCTGTAGCCGGTCTGCGTACCGAAGTGCGTAAAAACATGGAACGTGAGCTGAACGGCGCTGTACGTAACCGTGTGAAATCTCAGGCGATTGACGGTCTGGTAAAAGCGAACGAAATCGACGTTCCGGCTGCCCTGATTGACAGCGAAATCGACGTTCTGCGCCGTCAGGCTGCACAGCGTTTCGGTGGCAACCAGCAGCAAGCGATGGAACTGCCACGCGAGCTGTTCGAAGAGCAAGCTAAACGCCGCGTTGTTGTTGGCCTGCTGCTGGGCGAAGTGATTCGTACCCACGAGCTGAAAGCTGACGAAGAGCGTGTGAAAGGCCTGATCGAAGAGATGGCTTCTGCATACGAAGATCCATCAGAAGTGATCGAGTTCTACGGTAAGAACAAAGAGCTGATGGACAACATGCGCAATGTTGCCCTGGAAGAGCAGGCTGTTGAAGCGGTACTGGCGAAAGCGAAAGTGACCGAAAAAGCGACCTCTTTCAACGAACTGATGAACCAGCAGGCGTAATTTCGCCCCCAGGGTTTAAAGTTTGAACAAAAAACCCGTTGCCTTCCGGCGACGGGTTTTTTTTATCACGGCTTTACCCCAGGAAGAGTGCTAAAACGCCCTTTCAGTGTTAGCGTAACAACAAAAGGTTGTTATGCTTGAAATAGGGCAGTATGAACCCCATAAGTGTGTAATCACGATGATTGAGACTGGCTGATAATCCGTCCGTAAGGTTACAATCAGTACAGCAGGTGTTTTCAATTTTGATCCAGGAGACGGAAATGTCATACAGTGGCGAACGAGATAACTTTGCACCCCATATGGCTCTGGTGCCAATGGTTATTGAACAGACCTCACGTGGTGAGCGTTCTTTTGATATCTATTCCCGTCTGCTCAAGGAGCGCGTTATCTTTTTGACCGGCCAGGTGGAAGACCACATGGCTAACCTGATCGTGGCGCAGATGCTGTTTCTGGAAGCGGAAAACCCGGAAAAAGACATTTACCTGTACATTAACTCCCCGGGCGGCGTGATCACGGCAGGTATGTCCATTTATGACACCATGCAATTCATCAAGCCAGATGTCAGCACTATCTGTATGGGTCAGGCTGCATCTATGGGTGCGTTCCTGTTAACCGCAGGGGCTAAAGGTAAGCGTTTCTGCCTGCCAAATTCCCGCGTGATGATTCACCAGCCGCTGGGGGGTTATCAGGGGCAGGCGACGGATATTGAAATCCACGCCCGCGAAATTCTGAAAGTAAAAGCGCGCATGAATGAACTTATGGCGCAGCATACGGGTCAATCTCTTGAGCAGATCGAGCGCGATACCGAGCGCGATCGTTTCCTCTCTGCCTCTGAGGCTGTTGAGTACGGCTTAGTCGACTCCGTTTTGACCCATCGTAATTGATGCCCGTGACGCGAGTGTGCCGCTATACTCAGGTAGGGCGGCATGTTGCTAAAAGCAGCTTGCGTCTGAAAATGGCATTTGCGTCGTCATGTGCGGCACAAAGAACTTAAAAAGAGGTTTGGACTCATGACAGATAAACGCAAAGATGGTTCGGGCAAACTGCTGTACTGCTCTTTTTGCGGCAAAAGCCAGCATGAAGTGCGTAAACTGATTGCCGGGCCGTCCGTGTATATCTGCGACGAATGTGTTGACTTATGTAACGACATTATTCGCGAAGAGATTAAAGAAGTAGCACCTCACCGCGAGCGCAGCGCGCTGCCAACGCCGCATGAAATTCGTCATCATCTTGACGACTATGTCATCGGTCAGGAGCAGGCGAAAAAAGTGCTCGCCGTGGCGGTATACAACCACTACAAACGCCTGCGTAACGGTGATACCAGCAATGGCGTAGAACTGGGTAAAAGTAATATTCTGCTGATCGGTCCAACCGGTTCCGGTAAAACGCTGCTGGCTGAAACGCTGGCGCGTCTGCTGGATGTTCCGTTCACAATGGCCGATGCCACCACCCTGACCGAAGCCGGTTATGTGGGTGAGGACGTAGAAAACATCATCCAGAAACTGCTGCAGAAATGCGATTACGATGTACAGAAAGCGCAGCGCGGGATTGTTTACATCGATGAGATCGACAAGATCTCCCGTAAATCTGACAACCCGTCCATTACCCGTGACGTATCGGGTGAGGGCGTGCAGCAGGCGTTGCTGAAGCTGATCGAAGGTACGGTTGCAGCCGTTCCACCGCAGGGTGGCCGTAAACATCCTCAGCAGGAGTTCCTGCAGGTTGATACGTCCAAGATCCTGTTCATCTGTGGTGGTGCGTTTGCCGGTCTGGATAAAGTGATCTCTCACCGTGTTGAAACCGGCTCCGGCATTGGTTTTGGCGCGACGGTGAAAGCCTCGTCCGAAAAGCCGAACGAAGGCGAGCTGCTGTCACAGGTTGAGCCAGAAGACTTGATCAAGTTTGGTCTGATTCCTGAGTTCATTGGCCGTCTGCCTGTTGTGGCAACGCTGAACGAACTGAGTGAAGACGCGCTGATCCAGATCCTGAAAGAGCCGAAAAATGCGCTGACCAAGCAGTATCAGGCGCTGTTCAATCTGGAAGGCGTTGAGCTGGAATTCCGTGACGAAGCGCTGGACGCGATTGCCAAGAAAGCGATGATCCGTAAAACCGGTGCGCGTGGCCTGCGTTCTATCGTGGAAGCGGCGCTGCTTGACACCATGTACGATCTGCCGTCGATGGAAGATGTTGAGAAAGTGGTGATTGATGAGTCGGTCATTAGCGGCCAGACCAAGCCATTGCTGATTTATGGCAAGCCGGAAGCGCAACAGGCATCTGGCGAATAATTCACCAAATCATACAAGCAGTTAATCAAAAAGGGGGGATTTTATCTCCCCTTTTATTTTTCCGTATACGCGGCGTTGAATGTGTGGGAAACATCCCCATATACTGGATACATGTTAATGGTTATGTGAAGCACAGTGACATGACCAGTTTACCTGGCGGACACTAAACTAAGAGAGAGCTCTATGAATCCTGAGCGTTCTGAACGCATTGAAATCCCCGTATTGCCGTTGCGCGATGTGGTGGTTTATCCGCACATGGTCATACCCTTATTTGTAGGGCGGGAAAAATCTATCCGTTGCCTCGAAGCCGCCATGGATCATGATAAAAAAATCATGCTGGTGGCGCAGAAAGAAGCATCAACGGATGAGCCGGGTGTAAACGATCTTTTCACCGTCGGGACCGTGGCCTCTATTTTGCAGATGCTGAAGCTGCCTGACGGCACCGTTAAGGTGCTGGTAGAAGGCTTGCAGCGTGCGCGTATTACCACCCTGTCTGACGATGGCGAGCATTTCTCTGCCAAGGCAGAGTACCTTGAATCACCTCAGCTGGATGAGCGCGAGCAGGAAGTGCTGGTGCGCACCGCGATTAGCCAGTTCGAAGGCTATATCAAGCTGAACAAGAAAATCCCACCAGAAGTGCTGACGTCGCTGAACAGCATCGACGATCCTGCGCGTCTGGCGGACACCATCGCTGCACACATGCCGCTGAAGCTGGCTGACAAACAGTCCGTGCTGGAGATGTCCGACGTTAACGAACGTCTGGAATATCTGATGGCGATGATGGAGTCTGAAATCGATCTGCTGCAGGTTGAGAAGCGTATTCGTAACCGCGTTAAAAAGCAGATGGAGAAATCTCAGCGTGAGTACTATCTGAATGAGCAAATGAAAGCCATTCAGAAAGAGCTCGGCGAGATGGATGACGCGCCGGACGAAAACGAAGCGCTGAAGCGTAAGATCGACGCGGCGAAAATGCCGAAAGAGGCCAAAGAGAAAGCCGAAGCAGAACTGCAGAAGCTGAAAATGATGTCTCCAATGTCGGCTGAAGCGACCGTCGTGCGTGGCTATATCGAATGGATGGTTCAGGTTCCCTGGAATGCCCGCAGCAAGGTCAAAAAAGACCTGCGTCAGGCGCAGGAGATCCTGGATACCGACCACTACGGCCTTGAGCGCGTGAAAGACCGCATTCTTGAGTACCTCGCCGTCCAGAGCCGTGTGAACAAAATCAAAGGCCCGATTCTGTGCCTGGTGGGACCACCGGGGGTAGGGAAAACCTCTCTGGGTCAGTCCATCGCCAAAGCGACCGGACGTAAGTATATCCGTATGGCGCTGGGTGGCGTACGCGATGAAGCGGAGATCCGCGGTCACCGTCGTACCTACATCGGTTCTATGCCGGGTAAACTGATCCAGAAGATGGCGAAAGTGGGCGTTAAAAACCCGCTGTTCCTGCTCGATGAGATCGACAAAATGTCTTCGGACATGCGTGGCGATCCGGCGTCTGCTTTGCTGGAAGTTCTTGATCCAGAACAGAACGTGGCGTTCAGCGATCACTACCTCGAAGTGGATTACGACCTGAGCGATGTCATGTTTGTCGCGACCTCGAACTCCATGAACATTCCGGCGCCGCTGCTGGACCGTATGGAAGTGATTCGTCTCTCCGGTTATACCGAAGACGAAAAACTGAACATTGCGAAACGGCACCTGCTGCCGAAGCAGATTGAGCGTAACGCGCTGAAAGCCAACGAGCTGACCGTTGAGGACAGCGCGATTATTGGCATCATTCGCTACTACACCCGTGAAGCGGGCGTGCGTAGCCTTGAGCGCGAAATCTCGAAACTGTGCCGTAAGGCGGTTAAACAGCTGCTGCTGGATAAGAGCCTGAAACACATCGTGATCAATGGCGACAACCTGCATGCCTATCTGGGCGTTCAGCGCTTTGACTATGGTCGCGCGGACAATGAAAACCGCGTGGGCCAGGTCACCGGTCTGGCATGGACGGAAGTGGGTGGCGATCTGCTGACCATTGAAACCGCCTGTGTCCCGGGTAAAGGCAAGCTGACCTACACCGGCTCTCTGGGTGAAGTGATGCAGGAGTCGATTCAGGCCGCGCTGACCGTGGTACGCGCGCGTGCGGAGAAATTGGGCATTAACCCTGATTTCTACGAGAAACGCGATATCCACGTGCACGTGCCTGAAGGGGCAACGCCGAAAGATGGCCCAAGCGCAGGTATTGCCATGTGTACCGCACTGGTTTCCTGCCTTACCGGCAACCCGGTGCGTGCCGATGTGGCCATGACCGGTGAGATCACGTTGCGTGGCCAGGTGCTGCCAATCGGTGGGTTAAAAGAAAAACTGCTGGCGGCACACCGTGGTGGGATCAAAACCGTATTGATCCCTTACGAAAATAAACGCGATCTGGAAGAGATTCCGGACAACGTGATTGCCGATCTGCAGATTCATCCTGTGAAGCGAATTGAGGAAGTTCTGACTCTCGCCCTGCAGAATGAACCTTCCGGAATGCAGGTTGTAACCGCAAAATAGTGACCTCGCGCAAAGAGCGTCAATAAAAGTAAGGCTGGTAAGTCATTTCGCACTTGCCAGCCTTTTTTTGTATAGCTAATTTAGATTGCTGATTAGGCCAGCCATCAACAACGGGTGTTGTAAGGTCATGGCAGGCCTGATATAACTGCTGCGCGGTCGCGTTGTGAAGGATTCAGGCGCGATATAAATTATAAAGAGAGGAAGAGAACAGTGAATAAATCTCAACTGATTGACAAAATTGCTGCTGGTGCTGATATTTCTAAAGCTGCAGCTGGACGTGCGTTAGATGCATTAATTGCTTCTGTTACTGAATCTCTGCAGGCTGGGGACGACGTTGCACTGGTAGGCTTCGGTACTTTTGCTGTTAAAGAGCGTGCTGCCCGTACTGGCCGCAACCCTCAGACCGGTAAAGAGATCACCATTGCTGCCGCTAAAGTGCCGGGTTTCCGTGCAGGTAAAGCGCTGAAAGACGCAGTAAACTGATTGCTTTCCCATCTCAGGGAAGCCGAATAGTACAAGGGCGCATCATTTGATGTGCCTTTTTTGTTTGTCCAGGCCTGATTTGTGCGAGTTTATGCGAGTTGTGGGCTGACAATCGCACCGTTTTCTTGTCACAATACGCCTTTACGCGCGACGGGCAGGATTTTCCGTTAGCGTCAGGTAACCAGTCACCTACAGCGGAGTGTTGTTACACCATGATGGACAGCTTACGCACGGCTGCTAACAGTCTCGTGCTCAAGATTATTTTCGGTATCATTATCGTGTCGTTCATATTGACCGGCGTGAGCAGTTACCTTATCGGCGGTGGCGCGAACTATGCCGCAAAAGTGAATGGCCAGGAGATCAGCCGTGGTCAGTTCGAGAATGCTTTTGCCGGTGAACGTAACCGTATGCAGCAACAGCTGGGCGACCAATTCTCTGAACTCGCGGCAAACGAAGGGTATATGAAATCCCTGCGCCAACAGACCCTGAACCGTCTGATCGACGAAGCGCTGCTGGATCAATACGCGAAAAAACTGGGCCTGGGCATCAGCGATGAGCAGGTTAAAAAAGCCATCTTATCGACTCAGGCTTTCCAGTCTAACGGCAAATTCGACAATGCGCGTTACAACGGCATCATTAATCAGATGGGCATGACTGCCGATCAATACGCTCAGGCTCTGCGTAATCAACTGACAACCCAACAGCTCATCAATGCCGTCGTTGGCACTGATTTCATGCTCAAAGGTGAGACGGAAGAGCTGGCAGCCCTGGTTGCACAGCAGCGCGTGGTACGTGAAGCGACCATTGATGTGAATGCTCTGGCGGCGAAGCAGCAGGTTAGCGACGCGGACATTAACGCCTACTACGAGCAGAACAAGAGTAACTTCGTTGCTCCAGAACAGTTCCGTGTGAGCTACATCAAGCTGGATGCTGCCGCGCTGCAGGAAACAGCCTCTGACGCGGAAATTCAGTCTTATTACGATCAGCATCAGGATCAGTTCACTCAGCCGCAGCGTAACCGCTACAGCGTGATCCAGACCAAAACTGAGGCAGACGCCAAAGCCGTGCTGGATGAGCTGAACAAGGGCGCTGATTTCGCCTCCCTCGCGAAAGCAAAATCCACCGATATTATCTCTGCTAAAAACGGCGGTGATATGGGCTGGCTGGAAGAGAGCACCACGCCTGACGAACTGAAAAATGCCGGTCTGAAAGACAAAGGCCAGCTTTCGGGTGTCATTAAATCTTCCGTTGGTTTCCTGGTGGCGCGTCTGGATGACATCGAGGCCGCGAAAACCAAGCCGCTGGCTGACGTTCGCGATGATATTGCAGCGAAAGTGAAGCAGGAAAAAGCGCTGGATGCTTACTACGCGCTGCAACAGAAAGTCAGTGATGCTGCCAGCAACGACAACGAATCTCTGGCGGGTGCTGAGCAGGCTGCAGGGGTGAAAGCGGTTGAGACCGGCTGGTTCGGTCGTAACAACCTGCCGGAAGAGCTGAATTTCAAACCGGTTGCTGATGCCATCTTCAACGGTGGTCTGGTTGGCGAGAACGGCACGCCGGGCAGCAACTCTGACATCATTACCGTCGACGGCGATCGTGCGTTTGTTCTTCGCGTCAGCGAGCACAAACCAGAAGCGATTAAACCGCTGGCAGAAGTGAAAGATCAGGTGGTTGCTCAGGTTAAGCACAACAAAGCGGAACAGCAGGCAAAACTGGATGCTGAGAAGATTCTGGTTGACCTGAAAGCGGGTAAACAGGATGCGCTGAAAGCGGCAGGTCTGAGCTTCGGTGAGCCAAAAACGCTGAGCCGTACCGGTCAGGATCCTGTCAGTCAGGCAGCGTTCGGTCTGAGCCTGCCTGCGAAGGACAAACCAAGCTTCGGTACCACTACCGATATGCAGGGTAACGTCGTTCTGCTCGCGCTGGACGATGTGAAAGCAGGCACGATGCCTGAAGAGCAGAAGAAAGCGATGGTGCAGGGTATTACCCAGAACAATGCCCAGATTGCTTTCGAAGCGATGATGAGCAACCTGCGCACAGAAGCCGAAATCAAGCTCGGTGACGTGATGACTCAGCAGCAATAATTACGTATTTGCTCGCATATTTTCGTAACGCTCTGCAATAACTAAAGGCCGCTTTCGCGGCCTTTTCCATTTCTGCAATCTGCCGTTTGTGCCGGGTTATAACGCTGGATATTGTGGCCTGGCTGTCAACAAACAAGGAGATAACAGCATGAAATGTGGAATCAAGGCTCTGTTCATTACTCTGGCGATTGCCACCACCGGGATGAGCGCAGGTGCGCTGGCGACGACACCCGCGGCGAAAACACCGGCGGTGCAAAGCAGGTCTGACGCAGCGGCACCCGCAGCTGGGCAGACGAAAGCCACGGATGCCGGAAAAAGCGCGGATGATGACGGTACGCGAGTCAGTATCAATTCGGCATCGGCAGAGGATCTCGCCCGGGTGATGAATGGCGTAGGGCTAAAAAAAGCGCAGGCGATAGTCAGCTATCGCGAAGAGTACGGTCCTTTCAAAACGGTTGACGATCTTAAGCAAGTACCCGGTATGGGCGGAGCGCTGGTTGAGCGCAACCTCTCACACCTGACGTTGTAATCACATAATTACTTGCACGGCGGCAAAATTTTGCCAGGATAAAGAGGTCATACCAGTCATGACCTCTTATCCTATAACAACAGTAAAGGCTATTGCGCTATGCAGACAAAAATCAAAGTACGCGGGTACCACATCGATGTTTACCAGCACGTCAACAACGCCCGTTATCTTGAGTTTCTTGAAGAAGCGCGCTGGGACGGTCTGGAAAGCAGCGAAAGCTTTCAGTGGATGACCGCGCACAACATCGCGTTCGTGGTCGTCAACATCAATATCAACTACCGTCGTCCGGCCGTGCTGGGAGATGTGCTGACCATCACCAGCCAGCTTCAACAGTTAAACGGCAAGAGCGGCGTGTTAACCCAGGCGGTGACGCTGGATCCTGAAGGCCAGGCCGTTGCCGACGCGCTGATCACCTTTGTCTGTATCGATCTGAAAACCCAGAAAGCGTTGCCGCTGGAAGGGGAGTTGCGGGAAAAACTGCAGTTGATGATCGTCTAAGCGCGTTGTGTTCATGACCCGTGCTGTCGATATTCTGTTCGCCAGCACGGTCAAAGAGGCTTATTTGAGCCCGGTTTTTTTCTTCATCGCCGACATCACGCCCGCTTTATCAGCCAGATAGTGATTCA
Organism: Enterobacter sp. BIDMC 26; assembly: GCF_000534435.1. Classification (NCBI taxonomy): domain Bacteria; kingdom Pseudomonadati; phylum Pseudomonadota; class Gammaproteobacteria; order Enterobacterales; family Enterobacteriaceae; genus Enterobacter; species Enterobacter sp. BIDMC 26. The sequence goes on from NZ_KI973182.1 coordinate 147,476, forward strand.
GTCCGTTTGCGCGCAGATTACAGGCCGCACACTGGCCACAACCATCACCTTTAATGCCGTTGTAGCAGGTAAGGGTTTCGCTGCGAACCATGTCCAGTTTGCCCCAGTAGTCTGCCAGTGCCCAGGTTTCCGCTTTATCAAGCCACATCAGTGGCGTTTCAAAGCGCGTCTCTTTTGCCATCCCCAGATTCACGGCGTGGTTGAGAGCCTTCACGAACTCGTCACGGCAGTCAGGGTACCCGGAGAAGTCGGTTTCACACACGCCCGTGATCACCGCTTCGGCTTTCACCTGGTAGGCGTAGATCGCCGTCAGCGTCAGGAAGAGAATGTTGCGGCCTGGCACAAAGGTGTTCGGAATGCCGCTGGCATCAGGTTCATAGTCAGGAACGGGAATACTGTCGCGGGTGAGGCTACTGACGGCCAGTTCATTTAACAGCGTAACGTCCAGCACCTTATGCGCGCGCGCGCCCAGTTTCAGCGCCAGTTCACGGGCGACGTCGATTTCAGCGCGATGTCGCTGACCATAATCGAAAGTGACACAGTGAACTTCATCGTACTGATGAAGCGCCTGAACCAGGCAGGTAGTGGAATCTTGTCCTCCGCTGAACACGACGACGGCACGTTTCATAAATCATCTCGACAGTTACGGTAAAAACATCATGTTACCGTCTGACTACGGCGACGACCAGCTTCTTCACGATTTGGTGGCCGGGAGCCAGGCTTCGGTGAAATCGAACCAGCCGCGGGTGTTAAGCCGTATGCCATTGACTCCCGGGGGCGCGCTGATTTGGTACTGGTAGTTAAACAACGGTGTCAGCACCGCGCTCTCCATGAGTTGGGTGAAAATAGCTTTCAGCCCGCGATGCCGGGCATGCTCGTCAGCCTGAGTCTGAACGGCATCCAGTGTCGCCTGCAGATGGGCATATTGCGGCGCGCTCAGCAGGTGCGGCCATAGCGCATCGCAGCGAAGCCACTGCTCAAGGGTGTATTCCGGTGCTTCGCCAATCAGCCTGTCTCCCATCATAAGGTCCGCGTCGGCAAGATGCTGACATCCGTCCCACGTTTTGGCATCGTGAAAGATGACCGTTAACGCGCAGCCCTGGCGGGAAAGATACGCTTTTAGCTGACTCGCCATGGTATGTAACTCGACGGGCAGATGGTAAATCAGGGTCAGCGTCTCAGGCAAAGGGACATCCGTGAGATCCGGCCACTCAGGAATACGCCAGCCCGGCAGCAACTCCTGCGTTGGGGTGATAAGCCCCTCATCCAGAGGAAGAGTATGCAGAAGCGTTGAGAGGTGAATGATGTTGATAAGGCGTCTTGCCTGCATTTCGCTAAGACGCGGGCTGCGCTTCAGCGTGAGGTAGCAAAACCCCAGGCTGATGCTGTTACTCACCAGCCGCAAACGGGTCAGTTCGTCAGGCTCTCCGATGGCGATTTGTACCGGATGCCGGCAGCTGGTTCCAAGCCCCTGATCAAATAGCTGAGGGGTGATCCAGAACTCGATGGCCTTCAGTAGCGGGTGGCTAAGGTGATACTGCTCATGGCTTTCCAGACGAACCAGGTCCGGCTTATACGCGGTGAGCCTGAAAGGTCCGCTGCCTGTCATCGGTTGTGCCGGGTGCGCCACACGGCTGCAATAGGTTGCCAGCCGATGCGCCAGCCAGTAGTCGGGCTTGTGTAAAATAAACGTCAGACACTGCGGATGGGTAACTTCAATGCGCAGCACGCTCTGAAAAAGCCTGTGCATGGCCGGGAGCGTCAACATCGCATTCAGACTCTCCTGTAACTGGGCCGTTTCGACTTTATCACCGTTATGCCAGTGAAGCGTGGAGCGAATATAAAAATGCCAGCGCAGTCCGTCCTCCGACACGTCCCAGTGATGGGCAAGATCGCCCGTCGGTTCGCTGCTGTTACCGTGAAAACGCGTCAGCCCGGAAAAGACCTGTCCTGCCAGATGCTGTTCCGCCCGACCGGGTAAAAAGCCGGGATGCAGTGGATCCAGCGAGCGGTAATAGGGAATGCGCAGCGTCGGCGTATCGTTTTGCCACTGGCCGCCTAAAAACGGATGAAGCAGTGACCGCAGCTCCTCCGGTGCCAGCTGGGCCAGCTCAAGCGCGTTATGCTGCTGCCCACGCTTCAGCGCCTCTTCCATCATCGCATTGCGCAGTGACTCCGGGGTGACGTGGAAAGTCAGCTCCCCACGCTTACCGCGGCCAGACTGCGCTCGCCAGCTAAGCCAGCCCGCCTCCTGTGCCTGACGCAGTAACGTACGGACATGCCGTTCGCTGCAAAAACAGCGGGCGGCCAGCTCGCTGATGGTGGCCTGCTGCGTCGCGCCAGCGGAAGGCTGCCACAAACGGTGGTACTGGTTGAGTCGGTTAAGCTGGCGCATGAGAAACCCTGAACAATAATTATCATCTATTCACTATTACTTCCGTATATCTCACGCAATACTGATGCACAAGTTAACCGCATCACATTTCAGGAGTAATCATGGCTCGTCTCGCTGCGTTTGATATGGACGGTACGTTGTTAATGCCGGATCACCGTCTGGGTGAGAAAACCCTGAGTACCCTGAAGCGCCTGCACGAACGTGATGTCACCCTGACGTTTGCCACCGGCCGTCATGTGCTGGAGATGCGCCATTTGCTGGGGGCGTTTTCCCTGGATGCTTTTCTTATTACCGGCAATGGGACGCGCATTCACTCTGTCGAAGGCGATGTTCTCCACCGTCAGGATCTCAACCCGGAAGTGGCAGATATCGTATTGCACAGCACCTGGGACACCCGGGCCAGCGTTCATGTCTTTAACGATAACGGCTGGTTTACCGGGCATGACATTCCGGCATTGCTGCACGCCCATGTCTACAGTGGTTTCCGCTATCAGCTTATCGATCTGCGCCGTATTCCGGCTCACGCGGTGACGAAGATCTGTTTCTGCGGCGATCATGACGATCTTTGTCGCTTACGCATTCAGCTGAATGACGCGTTAGGCGACCGGGCGCACCTGACCTTTTCAGCGGTGGACTGTCTCGAGGTTTTGCCGGTTGGGTGTAATAAAGGATCGGCGCTGGCGGTACTGAGCGATCACCTGGGCTTAACGATGCAGGAATGTATGGCGTTTGGCGACGCCATGAACGACCGCGAAATGCTGGGCAGCGTTGGTCGCGGTCTGATCATGGGAAATGCGATGCCGCAGCTGAAGGCAGAGCTTCCCCATCTACCGGTTATCGGACACTGCGGTAACGAAGCAGTGTCTCATTTTTTGACGCATTGGCTGGACAACAACAACCTCCCATATTCCCCCGAATAGTGAGACCCTTCCAGCAAGCCAGACCCCGGTCTGGCTTTTTTTTATTTCACCAGTTGCATAATCTGCGCTTTCCACGGCTCAATATCGCCGATGTTTGCCTGAACCCACTGCGCATTGTAATAGGTCTCAAGATAGCGCTCGCCGCTGTCGCAGAGCAGGGTGACGATAGAGCCGGTGCGCCCCTCTTCACGCATGCGAGCCGCAAGCTGCAGGGCTCCCCACATGTTGGTGCCGGTAGATGCACCGACTTTACGGCCAATCTGTGTCTCCAGCCAGTGCGCGGTTGCCACGCTGGCGGCATCCGGCACGCGGAGCATTTCATCCACCACGTCCGGAATGAATGAAGGCTCCACGCGCGGGCGGCCAATACCTTCAATCTTACTGCCCACCGGGCTGCGCAGATCCGCATTGCGGCTTTGCCAGTAGTCCAGGAACACCGAGTTCTGCGGATCCACCACCATCAGCTGCGTATCGTAGCCCTGACAGCGGATGTAACGCCCCAGGGTGGCTGAGGTGCCGCCAGTACCGGCGCTCATCACGATGTACGACGGAACAGGGTGAGGTTCGTGGGTCATCTGGCGGAAAATACTGTCGGCGATGTTGTTATTGCCGCGCCAGTCTGTAGCTCGCTCCGCAAAGGTGAACTGGTCCATATAGTGGCCATTCAGCTCACGGGCCAGCATTTCAGACGCGGCGTAAATTTCGCAGGCGCTTTCCACAAAGTGGCAGCGTCCACCGTAAAATTCGATCTGCTCAATTTTTCGTTTCGCGGTGCAGGAGGGCATCACGGCGATAAACGGCAGGCCCAGCAGGCGGGCAAAATAGGCTTCGGATACGGCGGTTGAACCGGAGGAGGATTCAATAATCGTGGTTCCCTCCTTAATCCAGCCGTTACACAAACCGTATAAAAAGAGCGAACGCGCCAGGCGATGCTTCAGGCTACCGGTGGGATGGGTGCTTTCATCTTTCAGGTACAGCTGGATGCCAGCAAAACCCGGCAGAGCCAGGCGAATGAGATGGGTGTCCGCCGAGCGCTGATAGTCGGCATTGATTTCGCTGATGGCATGTTTAACCCAGGCGCTATTCATCGTATTTATCCGTTTGTCATTTTGTGCCCAGCATAGCGAAAAGCACAGAAAAAATTGTTGCTATATGGCCTTTAAAATAGAATGAAGGGAGAAAATTTTTCTCTGTGAGGTGGGTATGCTAGATAAAATAGACCGTAAGCTGCTTTCTTTACTGCAAAGTGACTGTACCCTCTCTTTGCAGGCACTGGCAGATGCCGTTAATCTGACCACCACGCCGTGCTGGAAGCGCCTCAAGAAGCTTGAAGATGACGGCATCCTTCTGGGGCGAGTCGCGCTTTTAGATCCCGAAAAACTGGGGCTTGGGTTGACGGCATTTGTCCTGATAAAAACCCAACATCACAGCAGCGAGTGGTACAGCCGCTTCGTAACACAGGTCTCCGAGATGCCGGAGGTGCTCGGTTTCTGGCGCATGGCGGGAGAGTATGACTATCTGATGCGCGTCCAGGTGGCAGACATGAAGCGTTATGATGATTTTTACAAGCGGCTGGTGAACAGCGTACCGGGCTTGTCGGACGTCACCTCGAGCTTCGCCATGGAACAGATTAAATACACCACAGCTCTACCCATTGATTAATTGAATAACTTCCCGGCGTAGCCGGATCCATACCTTCAGGAACAAACCGCGTGCGATTATTTGCCCAATTAAGCTGGTACTTTCGTCGGGAGTGGCAACGCTACCTCGGCGCTGTGGCCCTGCTTATTATCATTGCTATCCTGCAGTTAATTCCACCGAAAGTGGTGGGATACGTGGTGGATGGCGTTACAGAACAGCATTACACCACCGCACGGGTGTTGATGTGGGTCGGCACGCTGGTGCTGACGGCCATCATTGTCTATCTGCTGCGCTACGTCTGGCGGGTACTGCTGTTTGGCGCGTCCTATCAGCTGGCCGTCGAACTGCGTGAAGATTTTTATCGTCAGCTGAGCCGCCAGCATCCCGAGTTCTACCTGCGTCATCGCACCGGGGATCTTATCGCTCGCGCCACCAATGACGTTGACCGCGTCGTGTTTGCCGCCGGGGAAGGGGTGTTAACGCTGGTGGACTCTCTGGTGATGGGCTGTGCGGTTCTGATTGTGATGTCCACCCAGATAAGCTGGCAGCTCACGCTGCTGGCGTTGCTGCCTATGCCGCTGATGGCGCTGGCGATCAACCGCTATGGCGAACAGCTTCATGAGCGCTTCAAGCTGGCGCAGGCGGCGTTTTCCTCGCTGAATGACCGTACGCAGGAGAGCATGACCAGCATCCGCATGATCAAAGCGTTTGGCCTGGAAGATCGACAATCCGCGCTGTTTGCAGCCGATGCCGCCGACACGGGTGCGAAGAACATGCGCGTTGCGCGTATCGATGCGCGGTTTGACCCGACAATCTATGTCGCGATTGGCATGGCAAACCTGCTGGCCATTGGTGGCGGGAGCTGGATGGTGGTGCAGGGCTCGCTAACCCTCGGGCAATTGACCAGCTTTGCCATGTACCTGGGGCTGATGATATGGCCGATGCTGGCACTGGCCTGGATGTTTAACATTGTAGAGCGCGGCAGCGCCGCCTACAGCCGTATTCGCGCGATGCTTGCCGAAGCGCCAGTGGTGAATGACGGTAGCGAATCGGTACCGGAAGGGCGCGGCGTGATGAATGTCGACGTCCGTAAGTTTGTGTATCCGCAAACGGAACATACGGTACTGGAGAACGTCAGCTTTACGCTCAAACCGGGTCAGATGCTCGGTATCTGCGGTCCGACAGGCGCCGGGAAAAGTACCGTACTCTCCCTGATTCAACGTCACTTTGACGTCACGCAGGGCGATATTCGCTTCCATGATATTCCGTTGACGAACCTGCTGCTCGATGACTGGCGCGGTCGTCTGGCGGTGGTCAGCCAGACGCCGTTTCTCTTTTCTGACACCGTGGCGAATAATATTGCCCTCGGACGCCCGGCGGCGACTCAGGAAGAGATTGAGCACGTCGCGCGCCTGGCCAGCGTCCATGACGATATTCTGCGTCTGCCACAGGGCTATGAAACGGAAGTGGGTGAGCGTGGCGTTATGCTTTCCGGCGGGCAAAAACAGCGTCTCTCGATTGCCCGCGCGCTGCTGCTGAATGCCGAAATCCTGATCCTTGATGATGCGCTCTCCGCCGTCGATGGCCGCACCGAGCACCAGATCCTGCATAACCTGCGACAGTGGGGGGATGGAAGGACGGTGATCATCAGTGCACACCGGTTGTCGGCGCTGACGGAAGCCAATGAAATTCTGGTATTACAGCACGGGCACATTGCCCAGCGCGGACAGCATGAACCGCTTGCGGAGCAACCGGGCTGGTATCGCGATATGTATCGTTATCAGCAGCTTGAAGCGGCGCTAGACGACGCCCCGGAACAGGATGAGGAGAACGCTAATGCGTAAGACCGTGACGCAGTGGCCGACGCTAAAACGCCTGCTGGCCTATGGTTCTCCGTGGCGAAAACCGCTTTCGCTTGCCGTACTGTTGCTGTGGATTGCCGCGATTGCAGAAGTGAGCGGTCCGCTGCTCATCAGCTACTTTATCGACAATATGGTGGCGAAAAGCTATTTGCCGCTGGGGCTCGTCGCGGGGTTAGGTGTGGCCTACGTTGGGCTACAGCTGACTGCGGCGTCACTGCATTACGCCCAGTCTCTGCTCTTTAACCGGGCGGCCGTGGGCGTGGTGCAGAAGTTACGTACGGATGTGATGGATGCGGCACTGCGCCAGCCGTTGAGTGAGTTTGATACCCAGCCGGTTGGGCAGGTGATATCACGGGTGACCAACGATACCGAGGTGATCCGCGATCTGTATGTCACCGTCGTGGCAACCGTGCTGCGCAGCGCAGCGCTGATTGGCGCCATGCTGGTGGCGATGTTCAGCCTCAACTGGCGTATGGCTCTGGTGGCGATCACCATCTTCCCGGCCGTATTGATTGTAATGGTCATCTATCAACGCTACAGCACGCCGATTGTGCGTCGGGTGCGCGCCTATCTGGCCGATATCAACGATGGCTTCAACGAAGTGATCAACGGCATGAGCGTCATTCAGCAGTTCCGCCAGCAGGCTCGCTTTGGTGAACGCATGGGGGAAGCGAGCCGGTCGCACTATATGGCGCGTATGCAGACGCTGCGACTGGACGGTTTCCTGCTACGTCCGCTGCTGAGCCTCTTCTCGGCGCTGGTTCTCTGTGGCCTGCTGATGCTTTTCGGGATGAGCGCGAATGGAACAATTGAAGTTGGGGTTCTGTACGCTTTTATCAGCTATCTGGGACGCCTTAATGAACCGTTGATAGAACTCACCACCCAGCAGTCTATGTTGCAACAGGCCGTGGTGGCGGGGGAGCGCGTGTTCGAACTGATGGACCGGCCACGTCAGACCTACGGCGATGATGAGCGTCCTTTGCAAAGCGGAGAGATTACGTTTGATAAGGTCTCGTTTGCTTATCGTGAAGACCGTCTGGTGTTGCAGGACATCTCTCTTGATGTGCCGTCGCGCGGCTTTGTGGCGCTGGTGGGGCATACCGGCAGCGGCAAAAGTACCCTCGCCAGCCTGTTGATGGGCTATTACCCGGTCAGTCAGGGGGAAATCCGCATTGATGGTCGTCCGCTCGCATCACTGAGCCACAATGTGTTGCGCAAAGGCGTTGCAATGGTGCAGCAAGACCCGGTGGTCATGGCCGATACCTTTTACGCCAACGTCACCCTGGGGCGGGATTATACCCAGCAACAGGTGTGGGATGTGCTGGAAACCGTGCAGCTGGCAGAGCTGGCGCGCGGTTTTAGCGATGGGATCAATACCCGGCTTGGTGAGCAGGGGAATAACCTCTCGGTGGGACAAAAGCAGCTTCTGGCCCTGGCGCGGGTGCTGATTGAAACGCCGCAGGTGCTGATACTCGACGAAGCAACCGCCAGCATCGACTCTGGTACTGAGCAGGCTATCCAGCTGGCGCTGGCCGCGGTGCGTGACCACACGACGCTGGTGGTTATCGCACACCGTCTTTCAACGATTGTCGACGCAGACACCATCCTGGTGCTGCATCGCGGTCAGGCCGTCGAACGCGGTACGCACCGGGAGCTGCTCGAAGCAAAAGGGCGCTACTGGCAGATGTATCAGCTGCAGCTGGCCGGTGAAGAGCTGGCCGCCAGCGTGCGTGAGGACGAGTCCCTCAGCGCCTGATGCACCAAAACAAGGCAGCGCGCTAACAGTCATTACTGTTGGTGCAAAACTGAAACGCACCGTGCACTGTCATGGTGCGTTTTTTTTCACCGGTTCGTTAAACACGCTCGTGTAAAGCTCATTGCACCGCGTTTCCCTCAGGTTTTCATTTCTGGCACACCCCTTGCAATGTCTTCTGCGTATTAGCGGCGGCCATTACCGAATTCTGACTGGAGGGGATCTATGAAGCTGGTTACGGTTGTAATCAAACCATTCAAACTCGAAGACGTGCGTGAAGCATTGTCTTCCATGGGTATTCAGGGACTGACTGTCACCGAAGTGAAAGGCTTTGGTCGTCAGAAGGGTCATGCCGAGCTTTACCGCGGGGCAGAATACAGCGTTAACTTCCTGCCAAAAGTAAAAATTGATGTCGCGATTGCTGATGACCAGCTTGATGAAGTTATTGATGTCATTAGCAAAGCGGCCTACACCGGCAAAATTGGCGACGGCAAAATTTTCGTTGCCGAATTGCAGCGCGTCATTCGCATCCGTACCGGCGAATCTGACGAAGCGGCACTGTAAGTAACTCCTGGCACACAGTGATAGGGATCGAGAAAATGAAGATAGCAACAATCAAAACGGGTCTGGGTTCGCTGGCACTGCTGCCGGGCCTGGCACTGGCTGCCCCTGCGGTGGCAGACAAAGCCGATAACGCCTTTATGATGATCAGCACCGCGCTGGTGCTGTTCATGTCCATTCCGGGCATTGCGCTGTTCTACGGCGGCCTGATCCGTGGCAAAAACGTTCTCTCCATGCTGACGCAGGTTGCCGTCACGTTCGCGCTGGTTTGCGTGTTGTGGGTGGTCTACGGTTACTCTCTGGCCTTCGGCACGGGCAATGCGTTCTTCGGAAACTTTGACTGGGTCATGCTGAAAAACATCGAACTGACCGCGCTGATGGGCAGTTTCTATCAATATATTCACGTTGCCTTCCAGGGCTCGTTCGCCTGTATCACCGTCGGGCTGATCGTCGGTGCGCTGGCTGAGCGTATTCGCTTCTCCGCCGTACTGATCTTCGTGGTGGTCTGGCTGACGCTCTCCTATGTGCCGATTGCGCACATGGTCTGGGGTGGCGGTCTGCTGGCGAGCCATGGCGCGCTGGACTTCGCAGGCGGTACTGTTGTACACATCAACGCCGCGGTGGCGGGCCTGGTAGGGGCATACCTGATTGGCAAACGCGTGGGCTTCGGTAAAGAAGCGTTCAAACCGCACAACCTGCCGATGGTCTTTACCGGTACAGCGATCCTTTACTTTGGCTGGTTCGGCTTCAACGCCGGTTCAGCAAGCGCAGCAAACGAAATCGCCGCGCTGGCCTTCGTGAACACGGTTGTGGCAACGGCGGGTGCGATCCTCTCATGGGTGTTTGGTGAGTGGGCGGTACGCGGTAAGCCTTCACTGTTGGGTGCCTGTTCAGGTGCAATTGCCGGTCTGGTTGGTATCACGCCAGCTTGTGGCTACGTCGGTGTTGGCGGCGCGCTGCTTGTCGGGCTGGTCGCCGGTCTGGCGGGTCTGTGGGGTGTGACGGCGCTGAAACGTGTTCTGCGCGTCGATGACCCATGCGATGTCTTCGGTGTACACGGCGTCTGCGGCATCGTCGGTTGTATCATGACCGGTATCTTCGCGGCGAAATCGCTGGGTGGCGTGGGGTACGCAGAAGGCGTCACGATGGTTCACCAGGTGCTGGTGCAGCTGGAAAGTATTGCCATCACCGTCGTGTGGTCTGCCGTTGTGGCCTTCATCGGCTATAAGCTGGCGGATATGACCGTCGGTCTGCGTGTTCCGGAAGAGCAGGAACGCGAAGGTCTGGACGTCAACAGCCACGGCGAGAATGCGTACAACGCCTGATAAGCAAAACGGCAACCCAGGGTTGCCGTTTTCGTTTTGTTCCCTCTCCCGTCGGGAGAGGGCCGCAGTACAACATCACCCGCGGTTACGCATTACCCCTTCCTGCACCGTCGACGCGACCAGCACGCCATCCTGAGTGTAAAACTCACCGCGCACAAAGCCGCGCGCGCTTGACGCCGAAGTACTCTCCACGCTGTAGAGCAGCCACTCGTTCATGTCGAACGGACGATGGAACCACATGGAGTGATCGATGGTGGCCACCTGCATCCCTTTTTCAAGGAAGCCCACGCCGTGCGGCTGCAGCGCCACCGGCAGGAAGTTGAAATCTGAGGCATAACCCAGCAGATACTGATGAACGCGGAAATCCGCGGGCACGGTACCGTTAGCGCGGATCCAGACCTGGCGCTTCGGCTCGGCCGTGTGGCCTTTCATCGGGTTATGGAATTCAACAGGACGGATCTCAAGCGGTTTATCGCAGAGAAACTTCTCCTTTACCTGCGGTGGAAGCAGATGCGCCAGCGCACGGGCGATATCGGTCTCGGATTTGAGATCGTCTGGCGACGGCGCGGGTGGCATCGTTTTCTGATGCTCATAACCCGGTTCCGGCGCCTGGAACGAGGCGGTCATATAAAAGATAGGCTTGCCATTCTGAACCGCCGCGACACGACGCGCGCTAAAGCTGTTGCCATCCCGCAATACCTCAACGTCATATACGATGGGTTTTGCGCTATCACCAGGGCGTAAGAAGTAGCTGTGAAATGAGTGCACCAGACGGTCTGCAGGGACGGTCTCCTTTGCTGCGTAGAGCGCTTGTCCTACGACTTGCCCGCCGAAGACCTGGCGTAAGCCGAGATCTTCGCTCTGTCCGCGAAAGAGTCCTTCCTCAATTTTTTCCAGATTCAGTAATGTCAGCAGATTGTTCAGTGCCTGACTCATAGTTGTCCTCAATAAACGCCGTAGCGAAAGATAGGCAGAGTATAACGCAGAAATGAAAGTGGTCCGATGGGTAGAATAATCTGAATATCTGGACGATTTTAGGCATAAATCAGTGATCTGTGCCAAACTTACCTGTGTTATGTGATTGAAACGACATCGGATGGGATCGATCCCGCTGGTGCATTGATGATAAGGAGACTTCAATGAAACTCGTGCCCATGCTAAGTGGTGTAGCAATTGCGGTGGCGTTGTCCGCCTGTGCAGGAAAGAGCGCCCAGGTGCCGGTGCCAGCAGCAGATCCAAACGGGATTAATACACTCTCACAGCAGTCCATTCAGCAGCCTAACGTTTCCGGGACTATCTGGATTAAACAGAAAGTCGCGTTACCGCCAGATGCGGTATTAACGGTAACCCTGTCTGATGCTTCCCTGGCAGACGCGCCGTCTAAAGTATTGGCCCAGCGTGCCGTGCGTACGGAAGGTAAGCAGGCACCGTTTAGCTTCGTGTTGCCGTATAACCCATCAGACGTGCAGCCTAATGCCCGTATCCTCCTGAGCGCAGCAGTAACGATCAACGATAAACTGGTGTTTATCACCGATACGGTGCAGGAAGCGATTAACCACGGCGGGACAAAAGTTGACCTGAACCTGGTTCCGGTACAGCAAACCGAAGTGCCGGTTGCGCCACAGACTAACCAACCGTCTCTGCCAACCCCTCCGACCCAGATGTAACGCTTTAAACCCTCTCCTTCGGGAGAGGGTTTAATACACCCAGCGGTACTTTTGCAAATCAATCTGTCCTGACCCCGACACCTGCACCCCTTCTGACAGTAACGCCTGACGCTGGCGCTGCAGATCCGGCCCGGTCAACGAGATCGCCCCATGACGATTTACCACCCGATGCCAGGGCAGGGTGCTTCCTTCGGGCAACCTTTTCAGTACGCCACCGACCTGCCGCGCCGCACGCGGAGAACCGGCCAGACGCGCTACGTCGCCATAGGTGGTAACATAACCTTCCGGCACAGAGGCCACAATTTGCCATACGCGTTGTGGAAAGGAGTCATGTTCGTCCATACGTCTACCTGTGGGGAATGTCTGGACAGTCATGTTAAACGAAGATAAACCCAATTGCTGCGCCAGTTTGCGCAAGAAACCAGCATCCAGTTGCGGGTCGCTTGCAATTGGCGGTAAGCACAGGGATAATGCGCCAGCGCGTTGGTTATCAACGCTCTCAATGGGGGCTCTGTTGGTTCTCCCGCAACGCTACTCTGTTCACCAGGTCAGGTCCGGAAGGAAGCAGCCAGGGCAGACGACGTGTGTGCCGGGATGTAGCTGGCAGGGCCCCCACCCATTTCTGCTCTCATCAACACTCTCCCTGTTTCTCTTCGCTTCGAATAGCCTTTAATCCACAACGTTATTAGGACTTTACTGACTGCATGTAATATATATTTCATTGCATTGAAATATTACTGTCATAAACCTGTAATAATAGACTGTCATTTTAATATCGGATGTCTTTTTTCTGTCATAACTTAAAAATATATATCTGGATAACATTGTTAAGTTCGTGTATTAAATAAAGTACTTATTCCGAAGGGAAGTGACAAACATGGCTACTGCGGTGTTAAACGTTAAGATTGATCAAGCGCTAAAAGAAAGACTTCGCCACTATGCTGAAGTTAATAACGAGAATTTAAGCGTGACGACAGAGAAACTGCTGCTGCTGGCATTCGAAGCGGTAGAAGAGGCGGGAGTATCGGAAGAGGATATTGATAACCAGCATACGGAAGAAGAGAGTGTTTCTCCATTTACTCCTAAAGAAATCAAGGCTCTACGTAAAATTCTTAAGAAGAGAAAATGAAACAACAACTGTCAACTGCCAGTGACTACAACGAGGCCTGCGATCTGTTGCGTTCAGGCTACGTGAAGCATGTACGTCTTGGCTGGAATGTAGGAAGTGATGAGTTCTTTCGTATTGCGTCTGACTGGTGTGATACCGGCGCAAAAATAAAGAAAGACGGTGAAAATTTCGTTATTTCACTGAAAGGTTTTCCTATTCCTCCTCAGCACTAAATCCTGAATGGTGAAAACTGCTGACTGTATCTGTGACAGTCAGCAGTTTTTATTTTATGATCCACTTCAAATTTTTTATATCAAACCAGACTTCTTTTTATTGATGGCACGTTTTTATTCAGGGCGAGCCACAAGGGTTTAATTCTCAGTAATGCCTGTTCAAGCTCAGCCGGATCGAGTGAAAAGGGCATACGTAAATACCGATCAAACGCACCCGATAAACCAAACCGCGTGCCGGTCCCCAGGTTGATTCCCAGTATCTCTGCGCGTGCAGCAAGCTGTGTTGCCAGCATCCCCGGCAGTTCAATCCAGTAGGAAAGCCCGCCTTCAGCTTCATGGAATGTCCATTCAGGGAAGTGCTCGCGCAACAGCGCGCCGCATTGGTCTCGTCGTTCCGCCAGCATCTTCCGGCGAGCAGGCAAAAACGTTTCGCTGTTATTGATAAGCCACAGCGTCGCCAGCTGTTCGAGCATGGGCGATCCTAAATCCAGGGTATCCCGCGTCTGGGCAAGCGTAGCGATGGTGCGCGAGGAGGCACGGATCCAGCCAAGACGAAGGCCGCCCCAGAAACTTTTTCCGGCAGAGCCTAACGTTATCACGGTGGCCTGCGGGTTAAATGACGCCAGCGGCGGCGGCGGGGGCGAGTCAAACCACAGATCCACCATCGTTTCATCTACTACCAGCGTCGTGCGGGTTTGCGCGGCAATCTCGGTGATTGCCTGACGGGTGGGAATATCCATGCATCGCCCGGTCGGGTTATGAAAATCGGGCATCAGGTATGCCAGGCGCGGCGCTGTCTGGGCAAGCGTTGCGGCAAACCCATGGGTATCCCAGCCCGTTTCCGGCAGCGACACGCCCACTGGACGGCACTGCGCTCCCTGAATGGCGGCGATCGCCAGCGGGTAAGTGGGATGATCGACCACGACGCGATCCCCCGGGCCGGTCATCATCCGCAGGACCAGCGCAAAACCGCTGACCGCACCATTGACTACCATTACCTCGTCTGTCCGGGTCGGAAGCCCCCGCGCGGTATAGCGTGCGGCGATGGCTTCCCGCAGCGCCGGCAACCCAAGCTGATCGTAACCCGTAAGCGAGAGATGTTGCGTAATGGCCGTGAGCGCATGGGTATAGGCCTGGTGGATCTCAGGCCCGGCATTGAGCGCCGCGGTGGAGAGATCCAGCGCGGCACTGGCTGCTGAAAGGGTTGGCACGGCGCGTGTGTCGGGCAGGATCACGCGTGAACCGCTGCCGTGGCGGCTTTCGAGATAACCTTCCTCACGCAGATGGGCGAGTGCGCTGCTGATGGTGGTCCGGCTCACATCCAGCGCAGTGGCCAGCTCCCGCTCGCCGGGTAGACGGGTGTTAAGTGCCAGTCGGCCATCAAGAATTAACAGGCGTAATGCATCCGCCAGCTGACGCCAGAGCGGGGTCCGGGACGAGGTTTGTTGCCAATGGCCTAACAGGCGTACCAATGACTGGCTTCCGAAGCGGCGAGATGACATGTGCAGTCCACTATTTGAAAACTGGACATTAATCATAATGCCATTTTCGCTCAAGATGAAAGCCTGGTTCACTGGAGAAGATAAAAATGGTACGTCGTCTGCTACAACTGTATGTCGGTTTAGGGCTGTATGGGCTTTCAACCACGATGTTTATTCGTTCGGATCTGGGGCTCGATCCGTGGGACGTCTTCCACCTGGGCGTGGCGATCCAGCTGGGGTTGAGCATAGGAATGGTGATTATTTTAACCGGTGCGGCGGTACTCCTGCTGTGGATCCCGCTGCGTCAGATGCCTGGTCTGGGAACCCTCAGTAACGTGATTATTATTGGCCTGGCGGCAGATGCCTCCATGGCCCTGATCCCCGAGGTGACCTCGCTGCCCCTGCGTATCGCGCTGCTGGTGGCTGGAATTGTCGTGAACGCGATAGCCACCGGTATGTATATCGGTGCCGGTTTCGGGGCGGGCCCGCGCGACGGTCTCATGACCGGGATCCATGCCCGTATGGGATGGTCCATCCGCAGCGTGCGTACCTCGATTGAAGTGTCCGTGCTGCTGATTGGGTGCATGCTGGGCGGAACGTTCGGGATAGGCACCGTCGCGTATGCGCTGACCATTGGCCCGCTTATCCAGATCTGCTTGCCTCTGTTCCGTTATAAGCCGCGCGTTGAGAAGACTCCCCAGCCGGAGCGGGTTGTTTAATTCTGCGAAGCGCTCACATGTTTTCATGGCGTCGCTGTGTCAGAATAGTGGCCTTCGAATGACGCGATGCCAGAATGCATGAAAGCAATCACTCTTTATGATGTTGCCCTCCTTGCGGGGGTTTCTTATCAGACCGTTTCCCGTGTGATTAACGACGCGGAGCATGTCTCTGCCCGCACGCGGGAAAAGGTGCAGCAGGCGATGGCGGAACTGCACTACGTCCCCAATCTCAGGGCACAACAGCTGGCGGGTAAACGTACCCGTACGCTTGGCCTTATTACTACCGATCTGGCGCTGCACGCACCTTCGCAAATTGTTTCGGCGGTAAAATCCCGGGCGGTTGAACAGGGGGCGAGCGTGCTTATCTCAATGGTGGAACATCCACAGCAGTGCCAGTCTGCCCTTCAGGCGTTGCTGGCGCAGCGTGTGGAAGCTCTGCTGGTGAATGTGCCGTTGGAGAATTCTCATGCTGAAGCGCTAAAAGCCCTCGCATCGCCCATTCCGGTGCTGTTTCTGGATGTCTCACCCTCGGCTCAGGTAAACAGTCTTGTGTTTAATGCAGAGCAGGGTGCTCGTCTCGGGATTGAGCATCTGCTTTCGCTGGGGCATGAGCGTATAGCGCTGCTGAGCGGACCGGAGAGCTCTGTCTCTGCCCGGGCACGTCTCGCAGGCTGGAACGCCACGCTGGCACAGGCCGGGCTTGAGGCTGTCGCGGTGGCGCACGGCGACTGGAGTGCGGCAAGCGGCTATGAGAAAGGACATTTGCTGTTATCTGCCGCGCAACTCCCGGATGCGATAGTGGTCGCGAACGACCAAATGGCGCTGGGGGTGATGCGCGCCTGTGCGGAAAAAGGGACTGCGATCCCGGGCCAGATGTCGGTTGTCGGGTTCGACGATACGGCAGACAGCGCCTGGTTTTCTCCCCCACTGACCACTATTCGCCAGGCTTTTCGCGAGGCCGGCGAGCGAAGCGTGGAGTGGCTGCTGGCGCCAGTTGAGGGTGACGCATGCTGGCAGGTTCAGCTTCCGGTGACTCTGGTGACCCGCCATTCTACCGCTCGCCACGATCCGCAGCAGATCGAACGCGAGGATCTGGCACAGCAGCTCAGGAGCCTGGCGCTAGCGGCTGAGCAACTTGCCCGCCGGTAAGACTTTTGTGATCTGACTCGCTACCCCGCGATCCGACGCTTTACCGCACCCGGTAGCCAGGGCATGTTAGCTAAAATTGTGAGCGCTTCGCAAAGAGGTTAATATGTCCAACACTCCATCGCTGACCCTCAGCGCACTTCTGGCTCGTCGGGACTGGGAAAACCCGGGGGTCACCCAGTGGAACCGCCTGGCAGCACATGCTCCCTTGCACAGCTGGCGTGACGAACATTCTGCCAGAGAAGACGGGGGAACCGTCAGCCGACGCCTCCTTAACGGGGAGTGGCGTTTTAGCTTCTTTCCTGCGCCAGAGCAGGTTCCTTCGGTATGGGTCAGTGAAGATTGCGCCGATGCCGTGCTGATGCCCGTGCCCTCTAACTGGCAGATGCAGGGGTTCGACATGCCCATCTACACCAACGTAACCTATCCGATCCCCGTAAACCCACCGTTTGTGCCGCAAGAAAACCCAACAGGTTGTTACTCGCTCACATTTGAGATGGATGATGCCTGGCTGCAGAGCGGCCAAACCCGCATTATCTTCGATGGCGTGAACTCGGCGTTTCATCTGTGGTGTAACGGTCAGTGGATCGGTTATTCACAGGACAGCCGACTGCCCGCCGAATTCGATCTCTCAGCGGTGCTGCGCCCTGGCCAGAACCGCATTGCGGTCATGGTGTTGCGCTGGTGCGACGGGAGCTATCTGGAAGATCAGGACATGTGGCGCATGAGCGGGATTTTCCGCGATGTGTCGCTGCTGCATAAGCCAGAGACGCACATTGCCGATTATCAGGTTGTGACTGACCTGAATGCGGAGCGGGATCGCGCGGTGCTGAAGGTGGATCTCGCGCTCGCAGGCGCACAGTTTGCGGAGTGTGAGGTGGCGTTTACCCTGTGGCGCAACGGCGGAAAATGCGCCAGTGCCACCGGGCGGCCGGGCACTGCCGTTGTCGATGAGCGCGGCGGCTGGGCCGAGCGGCTAACGGTGACGTTCCCCGTTGAGGCGCCTGCCTTGTGGAGTGCGGAAAGGCCGGAACTTTATCGCCTGACGATGACCCTTCTGAACGCGCAGGGTGAGGTGCTGGAAACGGAGGCCTGCGATGTGGGGTTCCGCCGCATAGAGATCAGCAATGGCCTGCTGAAGCTCAACGGTAAACCCCTGCTGATCCGCGGCGTTAACCGGCATGAGCATCACCCGGAAAACGGCCAGGTAATGGATGAAGCGACGATGCGCCGCGATATCGAACTCATGAAGCAGCATAACTTCAACGCCGTGCGCTGCTCGCACTATCCGAACCATCCGCTGTGGTACACGCTTTGCGACCGCTATGGTTTGTATGTCGTCGACGAAGCCAATATTGAAACCCACGGCATGGTGCCGATGAGTCGCCTTGCTGACGATCCGCGCTGGCTCCCTGCCATTAGCGAACGCGTCACCCGCATGGTGCAGCGCGACCGCAATCATCCTTCGATTATCATCTGGTCGCTGGGGAATGAGTCCGGCCATGGCGCGAACCATGACGCACTGTATCGCTGGCTGAAAACCACCGATCCGACGCGTCCGGTGCAGTACGAAGGCGGTGGGGCGAATACGGCAGCGACCGATATCGTGTGCCCGATGTATGCCCGGGTCGATGAGGATCAGCCCTTCCCGGCGGTACCGAAATGGTCTGTTAAAAAATGGATCGGCATGCCGGATGAAACGCGTCCGCTTATTCTCTGTGAATACGCCCACGCGATGGGGAACAGCTTCGGTGGTTTTGCCAAATACTGGCAGGCGTTTCGCCGCCATCCTCGCCTGCAGGGGGGATTTGTCTGGGACTGGGTTGACCAGGCGCTGACCAGAAAAGATGAAAATGGCACACCGTTCTGGGCCTACGGGGGAGATTTTGGCGACACGCCCAATGACCGCCAGTTCTGCCTTAACGGGCTGGTTTTTCCCGATCGCACACCGCATCCGGCGCTGTATGAAGCCCAGCGCGCTCAGCAGTTTTTCAGCTTTACGCGGGTAAGTACGTCTCCGCTGGTGATTGAAGTCCACAGCGATTACCTGTTCCGTCATACCGATAACGAGGTGCTGCGCTGGACCCTTGTCCGCGATGGCAATGTGCTGGCCAGAGGGGACGTGACGCTCTCCATTGCTCCCCAGGGCACACAGCGTCTGGACATCGACCTGCCAGCGCTGGCGCCTGAAGCGGGTGACGTCTGGCTGAACGTTGAAGTGCACCAGCCGCGGGCGACGCCGTGGTCACCGGCAAACCATCGCTGCGCGTGGGAGCAGTGGCCGGTTCCGACGCCCCTGTATATCGCCCCGCCAGTGCCAGAAGGTGTACCGCCGGTGTTAACGCAAACTGGCGACGTGCTTGAGCTGGTGCATCAGCAGCAACGCTGGCAGTTCAACCGCGCGTCAGGACACCTGACGCAATGGTGGCGCAATGGCGTTGAAACGCTGCTCTCGCCGCTGATGGATAACGTTAGCCGCGCACCGCTGGACAATGATATTGGTGTGAGCGAGGCCACGCGAATCGATCCGAATGCGTGGGTGGAGCGCTGGAAAGCGGCAGGCATGTACGAGCTCACCCCGCGATTACTGCACTGTGAAGGAGAGCAGCATGCAGCCGAGGCGGTGGTGAAAACCCTGCATGTCTGGGAGTATCGCGCTAAAGCGCTGTTCCTGAGCCGTAAAGTCTGGCGGGTGGACGATCGGGGCGTTTTGCATGGCGATATTCAGGTCGATATTGCGTCTGATATCCCGGAACCGGCACGCGTAGGCCTGAGTGTTCACCTTGCCGCAACGCCGGAAACGGTTCAGTGGCTGGGGCTTGGGCCACATGAAAATTACCCGGACAGAACGCTGGCGGCTCAGCAGGGGCGCTGGACATTACCGCTGGAAGCCATGCACACGCCTTACATCTTCCCGACAGAAAATGGTCTGCGCTGTGATACCCGTGAACTGCTGCTGGGCGCGCATCGGCTGAATGGCCTGTTTCATTTCTCCGTCAGCCGCTACAGCCAGCAGCAGTTGCATGAGACAACCCACCATCATCTGTTGCACGAGGAGCCGGGGTGTTGGCTTAACCTGGACGCGTTCCATATGGGCGTGGGCGGTGATGACTCGTGGAGCCCCAGCGTCTCGCCGGAATTTATTCTGCAGAAACGCCAGCTTCGCTATACCTTCAGCTGGCAGCAGAACCCTGACTGAGCAAAGAGGCGGCCACAGCAGTGGCCGCCTCGCTTACGCCAGGATACCGCTCAGGCCGTGCAGGCTCATGTAAATCCCGACCACAGTAATCAGGGCGGCGGAGATCCACGGTGCTTTTCGTGAAAACTCGCTGAAACCCGGCCAGCGTTTTGTCGCATGCTTAAGGCTCAGGGCGGCAATCGCACCGGAAGCGACCAGCGTTAACGCCAGACCAATACTGAAGCTGAATACCAGCGTTGCGCCGAGGGCAAAATGCTTCAGCTGCAGGCAGATGAGCAGGACCGTGATTGAGGCCGGGCAGGGGATAAGCCCTCCGGTCAGACCAAACAGTGCAATTTGTCCGGTGGTAACGTTCTGGCCGTTGAAGCGGCGGTTAATATCCTGCGCATGCGCGCGCTGGTGGGCGTCCTGCCACTCTTCTTCAACCAGTGGATGCCCATGGTCGTGATGATCATGATGGTGGTCATGGTCATGGTCATGGTCGTGATGATCATGATGATGGTCATGGTGATCGTGATGATGGTGGTGATCGTGTGGCCGACTCTCCTTCCAGGTTCGCCAGGCCATCCACAGGGCGATCAGCACGATCAGTATCCCCGAGACCAGCTGGAACCAGGGCTCAGACGTATGCGCATCCCAGCCCCGGCCAAACCATAATCCTGCCATGGCAATGATCCAGACCACCGCCGTATGGGAAAGCGTTGCCGCCAGACCAAGCAACACCGCCTGTTTCAGCGTACCACGAATAGCCACAATAAACGCGGCCATCATCGTTTTGGAGTGGCCCGGCTCCAGGCCATGCAGCGCGCCGAGGAGGATAGCGCTGGGTACAAACAGCCAGGCATTGCCCTGCTGCAGGAGTGAAGCAAAATTGTTCATGGAAAATTCCGGAGTGGAAAGCGTGTTCAGATACTACTCCCCCCCAGTAGACTAATACTACCCCCCAGTAGAAAAATACTCAGGGGGAGTAGAGCATGATATGCTTTAAAAGCCATACGATGAGGGAGACAGAGATGTCACATACGGTTCGCGACAAGAAGATGTTATTGACTCGCCTGAAGAAAATTCAGGGGCAAAGCGCTGCCCTGGAAAAAATGCTCAATAGCGACCACGAATGCGCCGACGTGTTACAACAGCTGGCGGCGATCCGCGGCGCGGTAAACGGCATGATGATGCAGGTGATCGAAGGTCATCTCACCGATCATGTGGTGAAAGAGCCTGAAGAAGCTCAGCGCGAAGCCGATCTTGGCGTCGTGTTACAGGTGATCAAATCCTATCTTAAGTAGGATGTGTTTTGAGGTTATCTTCCGCCCAAAGAATAAAGTCCGCTTTCGGCAACGCCTTGCTGTAGTACCAACCCTGCCCATACTGCACGCCGTGACGACGTAGCCAGGCGAGTTGCCCTTCGGTCTCCACGCCTTCCGCAACCATCGCCAGCTTCAGCGATTTTGCCATTTCAATAATGTGTGGCGTCACGTTTTTATATTCCAGTGCATCCACAAACGCTTTATCGATTTTTAGCGTGTCGACATCCAGATCCTGCAGGTAGCTCAGGCTGGAATAGCCCGTACCGAAATCATCAATATAGATTGCGTGGCCTGAATGACGAAAGGCGGCGATGGCCGGTGCGCTGATTTTAGGATCGGCAAAGCCGCGCTCGGTTAACTCAAGGGCGATCTGTTGCGGATGGACTTTCCACTTATTCATTAAGTGACTCAACAATGGCGGGAGTTTTCCCGAGGTCAAATCGGCCGGCGCGAGGTTAATGGAAATATGCTGACCGGCGTGAAGGTGCAGCCAGTAGCCCATATCCTCAAACACCTTTTCAATGACCAAATGCGTCAGCTGCGAGATGAGCCCCGTTTGCTCAGCAAGCGGCACAAAAATATCCGGTGAAAGGCTGCTCCCGTCAGGCTGGGGCCAGCGGGTTAGCGCCTCTGCGCCCACAATCTTCCCGCTAGAGAGTTCAATAATGGGCTGGTAATGCACCACAAATTCCCGGTTATTGATGGCGTCAAGCAGGCGGTTGCGTGGCGACTGGATGCGACGCAGCAGTCGCAAAACAAAGAGTGCGGCAAGCAGGCTTATCAGTATGCCGAACGGCAGCCAGATAAGAAGTTGCTTGTGCCAGGTTTCAGCCAGCGGTTTTAACGCCGCCCAGGCGACCACCGTAAACCCCAGTTCAGGAACAGGCTTCATAATGTATATCGAGCCGTTGTACTGAATGCGGGTGACGCCCTGATCCTTAACCAGATTGCGGATATGCGGATCGAGCTTGCTGCTGCTGGCAAAAATGAGATGTGATTTGCTGCCCACCAGGGCGGCATCTGTGGCGATCTCACCGAAAGGGATCACATCGACAAGCGAGGCAGGATCCACCAGCACCAGATAGTGGCCCCGACCCAGGACCGCCATGTAGCGGCTAAAACCGAGATCGTTTTGCGTGGTGAGCCATGTGCCATAACCATCTTCCGTGATTCGCATGGGCGGCGGGAAAGGGGCCGACTGACTGGTTTGTTCCAGGGACGAGCAAAGGGGTTCAAGATTGTTGATATAAATAACTTCCTGAACATAACGCCATGAAAAAGCGACCCGCCGCATCTCCCTTAAATGCATAACGCTACAGGGGATCCCTTTAAAGGTCTGCAGGCTGTTGAGCGCTTCTTTAGCATCATCCACCACCCTGGCGGTACGTATCAGCACGCGTGAGGCATAGCTATCCAGCGCATCGACAAACTTATCTTCCGCCTGGCGATGTGCCAGCCAGATGCTCAGGCTAATCGGAACCAGCACCGCAATGATAAGTACGCCGGTCACCAGACTGACCAGATGTCGGGTTTTCATGGTGCTGTTTCCTTCCTCTTATGCCCGCTCCTGGGCGCTGAAAAACCTGCCAGAGGAGAAAGATTTTACCGCTAAATGATAAAGTTATAGCACGCGCAGGTCATGATTTACGGCACAACAGAAAATATCGTCGGGGCAGAGGGGTTGTTTTTTCAGCAGGGGTTAGATATTATTTTGTTATGTTATAACAAAACATAAAGAGTTTACGATGAAACCAGATATCCACCCAGCCTATCGCACCGTGGTGTTCCACGACACCAGTGCTAATGAATACTTTAAAGTCGGCTCAACCATTAAGACCGACCGCGAAATTGAACTCGACGGTGAAACATATCCGTATATCACCATCGAGGTCTCTTCAAAATCGCACCCGTTCTACACCGGCAAGCAGAAAACGTTCTCGACGGATGGCAGTGCGGCGCGCTTCCGTAAGCGTTTCGGCGGCTTTCTTAATGCGAAGCGGGGATAACCATGCAGGTACTTAACTCATTGCGCAGTGCAAAACAGCGTCACCCGGATTGCCAGATAGTCAAACGCAAGGGACGCTTATACGTGATTTGCAAATCCAATCCGCGCTTTAAGGCGGTTCAGGGACGTAAGAAAAGACGCTAGACGCGTGCTTCGTGCCAGCTTTCCAGGGATCTTTTTTGGTTGCCATCGGCAGTAAAATTGTCGGTGGCAAGCCAGCCTTCAAAGGCACTCGCCAGCGCCGGCCACTCTTTGTCGAGAATCGAAAACCAGTCGGTATCCCGGTTATGACCTTTCGTGACCAGCGCCTGACGAAAACGCCCCTCAAACTGAAAGCCAAGACGCAGTGCCGCCTTGCGCGAAGGCGCATTCAGGCTGTTGCACTTCCACTCGTATCGACGATACCCAAGGGTGTCGAACACGTATCGCATCAGCAGATATTGCGCTTCCGTCGACATCGGCGTGCGGCTGAGCAGCGGGGAGAAATGAACATGTCCCACCTCCACGACGCCGTTGGTTGGATCGATCCGCATCAGAGCCAGCGTGCCGACCGGAGACTGGGTCTGGTTGTCGATAACGCTAAAGTGAATCGGATCGGATAAGTCACGCACGCTCTCTACCCACCCTGCAAACGCCTCTGCGCTGGCATCCGGCTCACGCAACAGCCACGTCCAGCTGCGGGTATCTTCGGCCAGAGAATACGCGCTGAACAACGCCTCAGCGTGCTCCACCCGCAGCGGCTCAAGGCGACAATAGTGGCCCTGAAGCACCACACGTGAAGGGTGCTGGCGGGGTTGCCAGTCGATAAGTGCTTCGCCTACTGGCTGTCCAAACTCATTGAATGTTTTCATTTTACTGTCCGTGACGTTGATAAGAACGCCAGACTAGTGAATTACTGGTTCCTTAAAAAGTGCCACTCAGCTATGTTTTGGTGGTACCACGGGAGGCGAAATGAACATACCGGGCGATGAATTTTATACTTTGCTGAATGCCGCGTTGAAAGCGCGGGGGGAAGAGACGCTACAGCGCGCGCTGTATCATGCATTGCGTGAGGCGATACTGTGCGGCCGGCTACACGCCGGGAGCCGGCTTCCCGGTTCGCGACTGTTGGCTCAGCAGCTCTCGCTTTCACGGAATACCGTCAATGCGGCGCTGGAACAGCTGACGCTCGAAGGGTATCTGCTGCGTAACCGCCAGGGGACGCGGGTGGCGCAGCTGGCGCAGCGTACGCTCGTTCAGGCATTGCCGGACTCTGCCGTCGCGCTCGGCAGCCGGGTCGCCTCGCTGCCTGCGCCGGTGCCGCGTGATACCCCGGTTCCGGCATTTACGCCGGGAACACCGGCCATCAACTACTTTCCCCTGCCGCTGTGGCGGCGCTTGTACGACCGGGTTCTGCGCGAAGAGGGCAGCGCGCTGTTAGGGTATGGCGATCCTGCCGGAGAGCCGTCGCTGCGGGCGGCCATTGCTCGCCACCTTGCCCTTTCGCGCGGCATTGACTGCGATGCCAGTCAGATAGTAATGACCGAAGGTGCGCTTGAGGGGGTAAACCTTTGCACGATGCTGCTGAGCGAACCCGGCAGCGTCGCGTGGGTGGAAGATCCTGGCTATGGTGGGGCTAAAAGCGCCTTTGCCAAAGCGGGCTTAGTCATGACGGGGATGCCGGTTGATGACGAAGGCATGTTCTGGGAAGGGCTGGATACGCCGTCCCCTGCGCTTATTTTCACCTCACCTTCGCACCAGTTTCCGTACGGAAGCGTGCTCAGTGCGCGGCGACGCCTGGCGCTGCTGGATCTGGCCCGGCAGCATAACGCCTGGATTATTGAAGATGATTACGACAGCGAGTTTCGTTATTCCGGTGAGCCCGTGCCTGCAATGCTGGGAATGGTCAACAATGCGCCGGTTGTCTATCTCGGTACCTTCAGCAAAACCCTCTTTCCGTCGCTGAGAATGGGGTTCATGGTGTTACCCCCGGCGCTGGCAAAAGCGGCCCGTCCGGCCATTGGCGCGCTGCTGCGTGGCGGGCATCGCGCCGAACAGCGAACCCTGGCGCTGTTTATTGAGGAAGGACATTATGCCCGCCACCTTGCCGCCATGCGCCGGCTCTACCGTAAGCGCTACCGGCAGCTGCGTGAGGTGCTGAGTGCTGAGCTTCATATTCCGCATCGCATTCTGGCGGGTGAAGGGGGGATGCATCTGACGCTGTCAATAGACGGCATCGACGACCAAAAAGTGGTCGAGCAGGCGAGGGCGTTTCAGCTGGCACCCGCTGCACTGAGCGGGTATTACCTGGAGCCGAAGCAGGGGCAAACCGGTCTGGTGTTAGGTTACGGCAATACCTCTGCTTCTCAGTTTGTGTCGGGTATTCGACGCATACAGGCTTTAATCACGCAGCAGCAGGACGGGAAAGGGTAAAGACATCATAAAAAGAGAGCTGACCTTTGGTGGATACCATCTTCTGCAGCTTCTCTTTTTGCACCGTTTCAACCGCGGGGGAGTGCATGATGCTTTCGATCAGCTCCGGCGGCACGTAACGCGTGTTATACCATTCACCGTTATAGCAAACCCGGAAATCAAGGACGTCGATATCTTCGTAGCGGTAGCGGGGATTAACGTCAAAAAAGAAAAAGGCGTTAAACACCACAAAGAGAATGACAAGCAGCCAGACGGAGTCCACCAGAGTTTCGGACTTCAGCATCACAATCAGTGTCGCCAGCCAGGCGGCATACATTGCGACAAACAGTCCAGGGTGTTTGCGAATAAAGCTGATGCTAAAGCGCGGGCGATTGTCGCGCTTTTCGCGGTGATTAAGATCGTCGATGGTGGCAGTAAGCAGGCGCTGTATCTCGGTCATTTTTTGCCTTTATGAGAATTGACAATACAGGATGTCTGCCAATTTTAGGGGAGCCATTTGGCTGAAAAAAGTAACAGTCAGGCGCTAAAAGACCATAACAGTTGACTCCCCGCCACTTTACAGCCGTTTAATGATTGTTGCCGGATTGCCGCCGACGACGACATTCGCCGGGACGTCTTTCGTTACGATAGCGCCGGAGGCCACCACCACATTATCACCCAACGTAACGCCCGGGTTAATAACCGCACGTCCGCCAATCCAGACGTTGTTGCCGATGGTCACCGGCTTGCCAAACTCCACGCCGCTATTACGCGCGTCGGCGTCCAGCGGATGGGTTGCCGTGTAAATATGCACCCCTGGCGCGAGCATGCAGTTGTCGCCAATATGTATCGGGCAGACATCCAGCATCACGCAATCGAAATTGGCGTAAAATTCTTTGCCCAGATAAATGTTATATCCATAGTCACAGCGGAAGCTCGGCTCAATATAGGCCCCTTCGCTTTGCCCGAGGAGTTCCGCCAGAATGTTCTGGCGTTCGAGTTTCTCATCAGGTGCAGTATGGTTATAACGGTGAACCAGGTGTCGGGCGCGTAATCGGTCGACCCGTAATGTTTCATCACCAGGGCGGTAATGTTCACCTGCAATCATCTTCTGCTTTTCTATGCTCATTGGGAACCTCACTGGTCGTCTTTACCGTAGGGTAATCGGAACCGGATAACAGGGGAACGTTCCCGGAAAACCACTGTGACTATAATCACAATAATATTGCGGATGAGCACGTTTTACACGAAGACCTGCACTGGGGCAGGAGGGTATAACCAGAAAGTTGAATACAGCTGAAAAAGTGGCGTAGAACCTCTACAGACACACTTCAAAGATTAACGGACAAATCTCCACACGGACGTTGGGATTTTGTCATACAGCTTATTCATGGTCAGTTCTGCAAGACGGTGGTCAGCCGCTGAATAAAATACCGCCAGTTCATTATCAGAAAGCTCGTATTTATTCTTTTCAATTACACGTTCAAGCGTGTCTATTGACTGACAGCGTCGCAAACGCATCAAATAATCGATTTTTGTGAGTGGTTTTTCAGACATAAATTTACCTTACTAATTGTAATAATTTTAACAGGAAAGACTAACGGGGTTAGCTCTGCTCACGTTGATGAAGCAACGAAATAGTCGGTTGCCCGATTTACGCCATTTCTGCAAATCTTGCGCATTAATGCCGTAGCTGCTGAACAACATAAAGGTGTCATCCAGGTATTCATCAATTTGCTCAATCAGCTTATTATCTTCATTGTACTTAATTTTATAATTAAGTGCGAAGGTTGCAATATGCTCGATCAACTCGTTTAACTGTAAATTGATGGCAGACGTTGGGTCGTTTACCCAGCCATGGTTACTTTCATCAAGATTGGCAAGGCAGTCATGGTACAAGGATTCGCAGAGAAATTTCAACTGCGCGATATCATGCCTTTTTGGCGAGTACTCGTCCATAGCGCATCCCCTTCTGAGTGATTTCTTACTCACCGAACATCATGTCGGGATGGATACAACATACTTAGCCGCACGGGTGCTGTGTTCCTGATAACTCTAACTATAATCCACTCTGATCAAGATTTCACCGCGCTATTACGAAAAATTACAAATAAAAGCACTGACTGCGAGCCTTTACGCAAATGTGCCTTCAGAACTAAACATTTTTATCCAGATTAACGCGGAACTTTTTTCGCTCCCTTACGTTTCATTGGCTTAGCGTAAACAATCCTAAGATGTCCAAATCCGGAGTTATCTTTGTCTGAAGATATGGTTAGGAATATTCCTAATCACTTAAGCAGGGAAATGAAATTAAAAAAATCCTGAATTCACCGATTACGTTATCACTTAATTATGATATGTCATTTTAGGCGGCAGGAAATAAATAGAAGCACAATAAGCCTATTTTATGATTTTTTTCTGAAAAAGAAAAAGGCCGCTAATGCGGCCTTTTTATCATGTGAAACCGGTATCAGTGCGGTTCTACCGAATGACTGTGCTCAATATCTTCATTCTTGCGGCTAAAGCGGCGGCGAACCACCACGAAGAATACCGGAACGAAGAAGATAGCAAGTACGGTTGCGGTAACCATACCCCCCATAACGCCTGTACCGACGGCGTTCTGTGCACCGGAACCCGCACCGGTACTGATAACCAGCGGCATTACCCCGAGGATAAATGCAAGCGATGTCATCAGGATTGGGCGCAGACGCATACGCACCGCGTCAAGGGTCGCCTCAATCAGGCCTTTACCTTCTTTCTCCATCAGATCTTTGGCGAATTCAACGATAAGTATCGCGTTCTTCGCCGACAAGCCAATGGTTGTCAGCAGGCCCACCTGGAAGTACACGTCGTTGGTTAATCCACGGAACGTTGCCGCAAGCAGTGCACCAATAACCCCCAGTGGCACCACCAGCATAACGGAGAACGGAATCGACCAGCTCTCATACAGTGCCGCCAGACACAGGAAGACCACAATCAGTGAAATGGCGTACAGGGCAGGGGCCTGGTTACCGGACAGACGTTCCTGGTAGGACATACCGGTCCAGTCATAGCCGATACCCGCAGGCAGTTTACCTGCCAGCTCTTCCATCAGGTTCATGGCTTCACCGGTGCTTCGGCCTGGTGCGGCCTGACCCAGGATCTCCATGGATGGCAGCCCGTTATAACGTTCCAGACGCGGCGAACCGTATTCCCAGTGTGACGTAGAGAAGGATGAGAACGGCACCATCTGACCGTTGTTGCCGCGAACGTACCAGTTGTTGATATCGTTCGGTAACATACGGTATTGCGCTTCTGACATCACGTACACTTTCTTCACACGACCACGGTCGATGAAGTCGTTGACGTAGCTACCGCCCCAGGCCGCGCCCAGCGTGGTATTGATGTCACTGATGGAAACGCCCAGTGCCTGCGCTTTCTCCTGATCGATGTCGATTTTGTACTGAGGCGTATCTTCCAGACCGTTAGGACGCACGCCGACCAGAAGGTCAGGGTGTTTCGCCACTTCACCGAACAGCTGGTTACGTGCCTGCGTCAGTTTTTCATGACCCAGACCGCCCTGGTCAATCAGCTGGAAGTCGAAACCTGTCGCTGTCCCCAGTTCAACAATCGCTGGCAGGTTAAAGGCGAAGACCATCGCATCTTTAATCTGTGAGAACGTGCCCATTGCACGGCCAGTAATCGCCTCAACTTTGTTCTCTTCGCCCGGACGTTCTGACCAGTCTTTCAGAGAAACGAAGGCAATACCGGTGTTCTGACCACGACCCGCAAAGCCAAAGCCGTTAACCGCAAACACGGATTCAACGTTAGCTTTCTCTTTGGTGAGGTAGTAATCCGTTACTTCATCCAGCACCTTCTGGGTACGTTCTTGCGAGGCACCCGCCGGCAGCTGTGCCATCGTCAGGAACACGCCCTGGTCTTCATCTGGCAGGAACGAGCTTGGCAGACGAACGAACAGATAGGCCATCCCCACCACGATGATGATATAGAGCAGCAGGTAACGACCGGTGCTGCGCAGGATGTTACCCACGCTGTCGGTGTAGTGATGCGTGCTCTTATCAAACATGCGGTTAAACCAGCCGAAGAACCCTTTATGCTCGCCGTGACCGCCTTTCTGAACAGGTTTCAGCATGGTGGCACACAGTGCAGGCGTCAGGATCAATGCAACCAGTACCGACAGCGCCATCGCCGAGACAATGGTGATGGAGAACTGACGATAAATTGCACCGGTAGAGCCGCCAAAGAAGGCCATTGGGATAAATACCGCAGACAGTACCATCGCGATACCGA
Source organism: Enterobacter sp. BIDMC 26 (assembly GCF_000534435.1). NCBI lineage: Bacteria > Pseudomonadati > Pseudomonadota > Gammaproteobacteria > Enterobacterales > Enterobacteriaceae > Enterobacter > Enterobacter sp. BIDMC 26. The sequence goes on from NZ_KI973182.1 coordinate 177,479, forward strand.
CCAGCGCGCCCTGGATCTGGCCCATGGATTTACGGGTTGCTTCCTTCGGCGGTAGACCTTCTTCCGCCATGACACGCTCGACGTTTTCTACCACCACGATGGCGTCATCCACAAGCAAGCCGATGGCGAGCACCATCCCGAACATCGTCAGGGTATTTATCGAGTAGCCAAAGATGGCCAGTATGGCGAAGGTCCCGAGCAATACGACCGGTACGGCGATGGTTGGGATCAGCGTCGCGCGGAAGTTTTGCAGGAACAGATACATGACCAGGAATACCAGGATGATCGCTTCTGCCAGGGTTTTAACCACTTCGTGAATCGAGATTTTGACGAACGGCGTGGTGTCATACGGATAAACGATCTTCAGGCCTGACGGGAAGAACGGTTCCATCTTCTTCAGTTCCGCACGGATAGCCGTTGCGGTGTCCAGGGCGTTAGCACCTGTCGCCAGTTTGATCCCGAGACCGGAAGCCGGCTTACCGTTAAACTTCGCAATGATGTCGTAGTTTTCGCCACCCAGTTCCACTTTCGCCACGTCGCGCAGACGAACCTGTGAACCGTCCTGATTCACCTTCAGCAGAATTTTGCTGAACTCATCGGCGGAGGTCAGACGGGTCTGTGCGATGATCGAGGCGTTAAGCTGCTGGCCTTTCACCGGCGGGGTACCGCCTAACTGACCGGCGGCAACCTGGGCGTTCTGCGCTTTGATAGCGTTGATCACGTCCACCGGCGTCAGCTGGAAGTTGTTCAGTTTGTTCGGATCCATCCAGATACGCATCGCGTACTGAGAACCGAACAGCTGAACGTCACCCACACCAGACGTACGGCTGATGGCGTCCTTCATGTTGGCGCCCACGTAGTCGGAAATATCCTCCTGCGTCATGGTGCCGTTGGTGTTGATAACGCCAACAACCATCAGGAAGCTACTGGACGATTTCTCGACGCTCACACCCTGCTGTTGTACTTCTTGTGGCAGCAACGGCATGGCGAGCTGCAGTTTGTTCTGGACCTGAACCTGCGCGATGTCAGCATCAGTACCTGACTGGAAGGTCAGGGTGATCTGTACCGTACCGGTTGAGTCACTGTTTGAGGACATGTACATCAGGTTATCGATACCGTTCATGTTCTGTTCGATAACCTGTGTCACGGTGTCCTGCACCGTTTTTGCATCAGCCCCGGGGTAGGTTGCGGAAATTGTTACCGCCGGTGGCGCAATCGTTGGATATTGCGCGACAGGCAGCTTCAGGATCGCAAGTCCCCCAGCCAGCATGATGATGATGGCGATCACCCATGCAAATATGGGGCGATCGATAAAGAAATTAGGCATGTCTTAACGGCTCCTGTTTAAGTTAAGACTTGGTTTGTTCTGACTGGCCAGCGGCCGAAGCTTGTTGTTTATCGTCAGATTTCACTTCCTGTGCTTTGACCTGCGCGCCAGGACGAACTTTTTGCAAACCAGTAATAATCACGCGATCGCCATCTTTCAGACCTTCCGTCACCAGCCATTTATCGCCAATCGCCTGCGTGGCAGTGATGTTGCGCGTTTCGACTTTGTCATCAGCCCCGACAACCAGTGCACTCGCGTCGCCACGTGGGGTACGGGTGACACCCTGCTGAGGCACCAGAAGTGCGGTTGGGTTGGTGCCTTCTTCCAGACGCGCGCGAACGAACATACCAGGTAAGAGTGTCTTATCCGGGTTCGGGAAAATCGCACGTAAGGTGATGGAACCGGTGGTTTGGTCGACCGTCACATCGGAGAATTCCAGTGTGCCTGCCTGCGGGAACTTGATACCGTCATTGGTCACGAGCTCCACTTTGGCTTTACCGTTTTCCTGCTTCAGCGTGCCGTTTGCCAGCTCTTGTTTCAGGCGCAGGAAATCGTTGCTGGACTGGGTCACGTCAACGTAAATCGGATCAAGCTGCTGCACGGTGGCCAACGCGTTGGTCTGACCGTTCTGCACCAGCGCCCCTTCCGTGACGGAAGATTTACCGATGCGACCGCTGATTGGGGAGGTCACTTTGGTATAGGCGAGGTTGATACGCGCTGTTTCCACTGCAGCTTTCGCGGCAATCACGGCGGCGTTAGTCTGCTGTGCATCAGACAGGGCAGTGTCATAATCCTGTTGACTGATGTACTGGGTACCGAGCAGTTTTTTGTAACGGTTCAGCGTCAGTTGGGAGATTTTGGCTGCAGCTTCTGCTTTCGCCAGATCGCCTTTCGCGCTCTCATAGGAGGCCTGGTAGGTTGCCGGATCAATCTGATACAGAGACTCGCCAGCTTTCACTTCACCACCCTCGGTGAAGTTACGTTTCAGGATGATACCACTCACCTGAGGACGCACTTCTGCGATGCGGTATGCGCTGGTACGGCCCGGTAATTCTGTCGTTATCTGGAGAGGTTCGGACTTGAGCGTCACCACGCCAACTTCTGGCACCTGCTGAGCTCCTTGTTGAGCCTGTTTGTCGTCACATCCTGTTAGCGCTAAGCTGCCTGAGAGCATCAGAACGACCGCCAGAGGCGTTAACCCTCTGTTTTTGTTCATATGTAAACCTCGAGTGTCCGATTTCAAATTGATCAATGGTCCTGAGTCCAAAAACCCATTGCTGCGTTTATATTATCGTCATGCTATGGTACATACATTCACAAATGTATGTAAATCTGACTCCTGTAAATTCACTAACGTATGGCACGAAAAACCAAACAACAAGCGCTTGAAACCCGACAACACATTCTGGATGTGGCTATGCGTTTGTTTTCTCAGCAGGGTGTTTCGTCAACCTCGCTGGCGCAGATTGCTCAGGCCGCGGGCGTCACGCGGGGAGCGATTTACTGGCATTTTAAAGACAAGACAGATCTGTTCAGTGAAATCTGGCAACTCTCAGAGTCCAGCATTAGCGATCTTGAGACTGAGTATCGGGCAAAATTCCCCGAGGATCCACTCTCAGTATTAAGAGAAATATTAGTATATATCCTTGAAGCAACGGTAGTTGAAGAACGTCGCAGGTTAATGATGGAAATCATCTACCATAAATGCGAGTTGGTCGGAGAGATGGCGGTCGTCCAGCAGGCGCAGCGCAGCCTGTGTCTGGAAAGCTACGATCGCATTGAACAGGTCCTCACCCAGTGCATGCAGGCGAACCAGCTGCCGGCGACGTTAATGACCCGACGGGCGGCAGTCCTGATGCGCAGTTATATTTCCGGCCTGATGGAAAACTGGCTTTTCGCCCCGGACTCCTTTGACCTGAAGAACGAAGCCCGCAGCTATGTCGCTATTTTCCTGGAGATGTGCCAGCTCTCCCCGACGCTGCATGGCAAGTCAGGCTCGCTAACAGCCTGACGCGATTCCAGGATTTCTCTTAGAGGCTCACGTTCGCGCTATTCTGCTTCAGGCGAGCGTGATATCCTGCACGCCGGACTATTTTCGGTCATCTTCTGACATCATTCACAACTATGCTGCACACCAATCGCTCGCAACATCCTGTTCTTGTATTTTTATTGGCGACGCTGTTTTTCTTCGCAACGGCACCGCTTTCCTGGGCCCGCGCCGATAACAACAATGACATCCCTTCACGCAGTGATGTTCAGTCGCAACTCGACACCCTGAATAAACAAAAAGACCTCTCTGCTCTGGATAAGCTCGTTCAGCAGGATCTGACGGAGACGCTGGAAACGCTTGATAAAATTGAGCGTGTTAAAGCGGAAACCACACAGCTTCGGCAGAAAGTGGCGCAGGCGCCTGAAAACATGCGTAAGGCCACGGAATCGCTGAATGCCCTGAGCGATGTGGATAATGACGACGAAACCCGTAAAACGCTCGCGACCCTGTCATTGCGTCAGCTGGAATCGCGCGTCGCACAGCTGCTCGACGATCTGCAAACGGCGCAGTCCGATCTCGGCACGTACAACAGCCAGCTTGTCTCCCTGCAAACCCAGCCCGAACGCGTGCAAAATGCGATGTACGCCGCCTCTCAGCAGCTGCAGCAGATCCGCAACCGTCTGAACGGTACGTCGGTTGGCGAAGGCACCCTGCGCCCAACGCAGCAAACGCTGCTGCTGGTGCAGCAGGCCTTACTGAATGCACAAATCGAACAGCAGCGTAAAAGCCTGGAAGGGAATACGGTGCTGCAGGATACGCTCCAGAAGCAGCGCGACTACGTAACGGCGAACATTAATCGTCTGGAACATCAGCTTCAGCTGTTGCAGGAGGCGGTTAACAGTAAGCGCCTTACGCTGACGGAGAAAACGGCTCAGGAAGCCGTCTCACCGGACGAAACTGCCCGCATTCAGGCGAACCCGCTGGTGAAACAGGAGCTCGAGGCTAACCATCAGCTGAGCCAGCGCCTGATAGTGGCAACAGAAAGCGGGAACTCGCTGGTTCAGCAAAATATCAGAGTGAAAAACTGGCTGGACCGCGCGCTGCAGGCTGAACGCAACATTAAAGAGCAGATTGCGGTTCTGAAAGGCAGCCTGCTGCTGTCGCGTATTCTCTACCAGCAACAGCAGACGCTGCCGTCCGCCGATGAGCTCGAGGACATGACCAACCGCATTGCGGATTTGCGTCTGGAACAATTCGATGTGAACCAGCAGCGCGACGCCCTTTTCCAGAGCGATACGTTTGTCGCCAAATTGGAAGAGGGCCATTCCAGTGAAGTGAACCCGGAAGTTCACGATGCACTGCTGCAGGTTGTGGATATGCGCCGCGAGCTGCTCGACCAGCTCAACAAACAGCTCGGCAACCAGCTGATGATGGCGATTAACCTGCAGATCAACCAGCAACAGCTGGTGAGCGTGTCGAAAAGTCTGCAGGAGATCCTGACCCAGCAGATTTTCTGGGTTAACAGCAACAAGCCGATGGACTGGGACTGGATCAAATCCTTCCCTGAAACGCTGAAGGCGCAGATTAAGAGCATGAAAATCACCGTAAACTGGGAGAAAGCCTGGCCTGCGGTGATGATTGCCTTCCTGGCGGGGCTCCCGCTGCTGCTGATTGCCGGCCTGATCCGCTGGCGTCTGGGCTGGCTGAAGAAATACCAGGATAAGCTGGCGTCTGAAGTGGGGCAACTGCGTAATGACAGTCAGCTGCACACGCCAAAAGCGATTCTGATCGATCTGATCCGCGCGCTGCCGGTCTGCCTGATTATTCTGGCGGTGGGGCTTATCCTGCTGACGATGCAGCTCAACATCAGCGACCTGCTGTGGGCGTTCAGTAAAAAACTGGCCCTGTTCTGGCTGGTGTTTGGCGTGTGCTGGAAAGTGCTGGAAAAAGACGGCGTTGCGGTGCGTCATTTCAACATGCCTGCGCAACTGACCAGCCACTGGCGTCGTCAGATTGTACGCGTCAGCCTGGCGCTGTTGCCGCTGCACTTCTGGTCCGTCGTCGCTGAGCTGTCTCCGCTGCACCTGATGGACGATGTCATGGGCCAGCTGGTTATTTTGCTGAACCTGCTGCTCATTGCCATCCTGATGTGGCCGATGTGCCGCGACAGCTGGCGGGATAAAGAGTCTCACAACATTCGTCTGGCCACCGTGACGGTACTGGCGATTATTCCGCTGGCACTGATGGTGCTCACGGCGACGGGGTACTTCTATACCACGTTGCGCCTGTCCGGACGCTGGATTGAAACCGTCTATCTGGTGATCGTCTGGAACCTGCTTTATCAGACCGTACTGCGCGGCCTGAGCGTGGCGGCTCGCCGCATCGCTTATCGTCGTGCCATCGCGCGTCGCCAGCATCAGGTGAAGGAGGGGGCCGAAGGCGCGGAGCCACAGGAAGAGCCAACCATCGCGCTGGAGCAGGTTAACCAGCAGACACTGCGTATCACCATGCTGGTGATGATCGCGCTGTTTGCGGTGATGTTCTGGGCGATCTGGTCTGATTTAATCACCGTCTTCGCCTACCTCGACAGTATCACCCTCTGGCAATACAACGGCACCGAAGCGGGCGCTGCGGTAATGAAAAGCGTGACCATGGGCAGCCTGCTCTTTGCCCTGGTGTCGTCAGTGGTTGCCTGGGCGTTGATTCGAAACCTGCCAGGCCTGCTTGAAGTGCTGGTGCTGTCGCGTCTGAACCTGCGTCAGGGGGCGTCGTATGCCATCACCACCATCCTCAACTACGTCATTATTATTGTCGGGGCGATGACGGTCTTTGGATCGCTTGGCGTCTCGTGGGATAAGCTGCAGTGGCTGGCGGCCGCGCTCTCTGTCGGTCTCGGTTTTGGCTTGCAGGAGATCTTCGGTAACTTTGTTTCCGGCCTGATCATTCTGTTCGAACGTCCGGTACGTATCGGTGATACCGTCACCATCGGCACCTTCTCGGGAACGGTCAGCAAGATCCGTATTCGTGCCACCACCATCACAGACTTCGATCGCAAAGAGGTGATCATCCCGAACAAAGCGTTCGTCACCGAGCGGCTGATCAACTGGTCGCTCTCCGACACCACAACGCGCGTCGTCATTCGACTGGGTGTGGCCTACGGCTCCGATCTGGATAAAGTGAAAGAGGTGTTGTTAAAAGCCGCGAAATCGCATCCTAAGGTGATGCACGAGCCCGCCCCAGATGTGTTCTTCACCACCTTTGGGCCGAGCACGCTGGATCACGAGCTGCGGTTATACGTGCGTGAGCTGCGCGATCGCAGCTACACCGTGGATGAGCTGAACCGCACTATCGATCGTCTGTGCCGTGAAAATAACATTAACATCGCCTTCAACCAGCTTGAAGTTCACCTGCGTAACGAGAAAGGTGATGAGCATACGGAAGTGAAGCGCGAGATTCAGGGTGACGATCCTACCCCGGCGTAATTCAGGTTCCCTCTCCCGGTGGGAGAGGGGCAGGGTGAAGGCGACTGGCCTTCACCTTGCCTTCAAAATCCGTCTTCACTATCTCAAGTGCTTTCAGCACCGTCTGGGCAGGGATGTCATGATTCTCCAGCAGCATAATCAAATCGACGGCCAGCTTGACCTCATCCGGTGCATTTTCCAGTGACATTTACGGCTCCTGTTAACGGGTCAGACGTTCAATGACGCGTTCAATTTCATCCAGTGCCTGACGGCAACGAACGATGCGGCCCTCGAGGGCGCTAATCTCTCGCATTAATAACTGCTGCTCTTCCAGCGTCTCGCTTGCGTTCAGGCGCGTTTCCCGCTCCTGCTTCATCTCAAACAGACGGCGCGCAAACTCCTGGTTCTCCAGCCGCTTGCGCTGCCATTTACCGAGACCCGGCGACGCGCTGTCCCAGACGCGTAGCGGCCAGGCGGTCATTTCACGGTGCAGGGCGGTGATCTGCTCGGTGAGATGTTCCGCAAGCCAGGCGACCTGTTGCTGTTGATTGTTCTCAACCGCATGGCGCAACTCATCAAGATTCGTCTGCGCCTCAGCAACATAATCCTGGATGCGCGTGCTGCGGGTACGAAAAAGCTGCCGGTCAAAGCGCGGCTTCAGCGTAGCATGCCCCATTAACGGCGTAGCCTGCGCGCGCAGGGTGGACAGCTGATTTTGCAGCGTCTCCAGAAGCAGGGCTGTTTTCAATACGCTCTCCAGTGGTAAAGTAGCCGTTCAGTTTGATAACGATTCGCATTATGCAGCGTACTATTTTAATCATCATTGGCTGGCTCGCGGTAGTGTTAGGCACGCTGGGCGTGGTTTTGCCCTTATTGCCCACTACGCCTTTTATCCTGCTGGCAGCCTGGTGCTTCGCCCGTTCATCGCCGCGCTTTCACCACTGGCTGCTGTACCGCTCCTGGTTTGGCGGCTATTTGCGCCACTGGCAAAAACATCGGGCAATGCCGCCCGGTGCGAAGCCGCGTGCGATCGCGGTGATCCTGATTACCTTTGCCATTTCATTATGGCTGGTGAAAATGATGTGGGTGCGTATTCTGTTGCTGACGATCCTCGCCTGTCTGCTTTTCTTTATGTGGCGGATCCCCGTGGTTGATGAAAAGCAACAAAAGCACTGAAGCCTTATAATGGCTGTTGCAATTATTGCGCGCAGCCAGTAAATTCGACCGTTTTCGAGCACAGCTGCGCCTGGTCAAAGGTTAAACAATTGTTACCCTGGCCGACTCGTTGCGCGCTGTGAGTAACACTGTTTCATTTAGGCACAAACCGATGACCGCAACTGCACAGCAGCTTGAATATCTGAAAAACAGCATCAAAAGTATCCAGGACTATCCAAAGCCTGGCATTCTTTTCCGTGATGTCACCAGCTTGCTGGAAGACCCGAAAGCGTACGCGCTCAGCATTGAACTGCTGGTCGAGCGTTATAAAAACGCCGGGATCACCAAAGTAGTGGGTACCGAAGCCCGTGGATTCCTGTTTGGCGCGCCGGTCGCGCTGGCAATGGGTGTTGGCTTTGTGCCGGTGCGTAAACCGCGCAAACTGCCGCGTGAAACCATCGCAGAGAGCTACGAACTGGAGTACGGCACCGATCAGCTGGAAATCCACGTTGATGCGATCAAGCCTGGCGATAAAGTGCTGGTGGTTGACGATCTGCTGGCGACCGGCGGCACGATTGAAGCGACCGTGAAGCTGATCCGTCGTCTGGGTGGTGAAGTGACCGACGCGGCATTCATCATTAACCTGTTTGACCTGGGTGGCGAACAGCGCCTGGAAAAACAGGGCATTACCAGCTACAGCCTGGTGCCTTTCCCGGGTCATTAATCCCGGTTTTCACAACCTCGCTCAATGGGTGAGGTTGTGATAGCATTCCCCTCCATAAATTCACCTTCCAGCGTTGCAGAGCCTGCCCATGAGTTATCAGGTGTTAGCCCGTAAATGGCGACCACAAACCTTTGCTGACGTTGTCGGTCAGGAGCATGTGCTGACGGCCCTGGCGAACGGCTTGTCGCTAGGTCGCATCCATCACGCTTATCTTTTCTCCGGCACCCGCGGCGTCGGTAAGACCTCTATTGCCCGTTTGCTGGCAAAAGGTCTGAACTGCGAAACCGGGATCACCGCCACGCCGTGCGGCGTGTGTGACAACTGCCGTGAAATTGAGCAGGGGCGCTTTGTCGATCTGATTGAGATCGACGCCGCCTCGCGCACGAAAGTGGAAGATACCCGCGATCTGCTCGACAACGTGCAGTACGCGCCGGCGCGTGGCCGCTTCAAGGTCTACCTGATCGATGAAGTGCACATGCTGTCACGCCACAGTTTCAACGCCCTGCTGAAAACGCTGGAAGAGCCGCCCGCGCATGTGAAATTCCTGCTGGCGACCACCGATCCGCAAAAGCTGCCGGTCACTATTTTGTCGCGTTGCCTGCAGTTCCATCTGAAGGCGCTGGACGTCGAGCAGATTCGCGCTCAGCTTGAACATATTCTTGATGAAGAGAAGATTGTCCACGAACCGCGCGCCCTGCAGCTGCTGGCCCGCGCAGCAGACGGCAGCCTTCGTGATGCCTTAAGTCTCACCGACCAGGCGATTGCCAGCGGTGACGGTAAACTCTCGACCGATGCGGTCAGCACCATGCTCGGCACGCTGGATGACGATCAGGCGCTTTCTCTCATCGAAGCGATGATTGCCGCCAACGGTGAACGCGTCATGTCGCTGGTGAACGCCGCGGCTGCCCGGGGCATTGAATGGGAAGCGCTGCTGGTTGAGATGCTGAGTCTGCTGCACCGCGTGGCGATGCTGCAGCTTTCTCCGTCAGCCATCGGTGCCGATATGGCGGTTATTGAACACCGGATGCGTGAACTTGCGCGCACCGTCCCACCGGCTGACGTGCAGCTTTATTACCAGACGCTGCTGATTGGCCGCAAAGAGCTGCCGTTTGCGCCGGATCCCCGGATGGGCGTTGAAATGACCCTGCTGCGTGCGCTGGCGTTCCATCCGCGCATGCCTCTGCCGGAGCCGGAAGTGCCCCGACAGTCTTTTGCTCCGGTCGCCCCCACTGCGGTGATGTCGCCTCAGCAGGTGCCACCGCAGCCGACGGCTCCCCCGCAGCAGAACGTACCGCTGCCGGAGGCCACCAGTTCGGTGCTTGCCGCACGAAGCCAGTTGCAACGTGCTCAGGGAGCAACCAAACCAAAAAAGAGTGAACCGGCAGCGCCAGGAAGAGCGCGGCCGGTGAACAACGCCGCGCTTGAACGACTGGCTTCGGTTACGGAGCGCGTTCAGTCGCGCCCTGCACCGTCCGCGCTCGAGCAAAAAGCCCCGGTGAAAGAAGAGGCTTACCGCTGGAAGGCAACGACCCTCGTTGAAGAGGTGAAAGAAGAAGTTGCCACACCGAAAGCGCTAAAAAAGGCGCTGGAGCATGAAAAAACACCTGAGCTTTCCGCGAAACTTGCCGAAGAGTCTATTGAGCGTGACGCGTGGGCCGCAGAGGTCAGTAAACTGCAGTTGCCGAAACTGGTTGAGCAGGTCGCGCTGAATGCCTGGAAAGAGCAGGACGGTCATCAGGTACGTTTACACCTGCGACCGGGTCAGCGGCACCTGAATTCCCCTGGCGCGCAAAAAGCGCTGGCCGAGGCGCTCACCGCATTACACGGTGCACCGGTTGAATTGACTATCATTGAAGATGATAATCCGGCGGTGCGAACGCCACTGGAATGGCGTCAGGCGATTTATGAAGAGAAGCTCGCGCAAGCGCGCGAGTCGATTATCGCGGATAACAATATCCAGACTCTGCGCCGGTTCTTCGACGCCGATCTGGATGAAGAGAGTATTCGCCCCATTTGATCGTGAGTCTGACTTACGGTTGTAATCCTTAAACGTGAAAGAAGAGAGAAGCCTATGTTTGGTGGAAAAGGCGGTCTGGGTGGCCTGATGAAGCAGGCTCAGCAGATGCAGGAAAAAATGCAGAAGATGCAGGAAGAGATCGCTCAGCTGGAAGTCACGGGTGAATCCGGTGCCGGTCTGGTCAAGGTGACCATCAACGGTGCGCATAACTGCCGTCGCGTTGAAATCGACCCAAGCCTGCTTGAAGACGACAAAGACATGCTGGAAGATCTGGTTGCAGCCGCGTTTAACGATGCTGCGCGCCGTATCGATGAAACTCAGAAAGAGAAAATGGCCTCTGTTTCCAGCGGTATGCAACTGCCGCCTGGCTTCAAGATGCCATTCTGATGCAAACCAGTCCGCTGCTCACGCAGTTAATGGAAGCACTGCGCTGTCTGCCGGGTGTCGGCCCGAAGTCGGCGCAGCGCATGGCGTTTACGCTATTGCAGCGCGACCGCAGCGGCGGGATGCGCCTGGCGCAGGCTTTGACCCGTGCCATGTCAGAAATTGGTCACTGTGCGGATTGCCGTACCTTTACCGAGCAGGACGTGTGTAACATCTGCACTAATCCGCGTCGTCAGGAAAACGGTCAGATTTGCGTGGTGGAGAGTCCGGCGGACATCTATGCCATCGAACAGACCGGGCAGTTTTCTGGCCGCTATTTTGTGCTGATGGGGCATCTCTCCCCGCTGGACGGTATTGGCCCGGACGATATCGGTCTCGATCGCCTTGAACAGCGTCTTGAGTCCGAAACGATCAAAGAGGTGATCCTCGCCACCAACCCAACGGTGGAAGGGGAAGCTACGGCCAACTACATCGCCGAATTGTGCGCACAGTATGGCGTTGACGCCAGCCGCATCGCTCACGGCGTGCCAGTGGGCGGTGAGCTGGAGATGGTGGACGGCACCACGCTGTCCCACTCTCTGGCTGGACGTCACAAGATTATTTTCTGACCAAACGGAGGCTGCAATCGCGGCCTCCGCTTGAAATTCTCCCCTCGTATCCCCATCTCTCCCTCAACGTTTTAAAACCCCATTAAATGGCATTGTTGAGGTCGACATAGATGAAAGGACAAGAAACCCGTGGTTTCCAGTCAGAAGTAAAACAGCTTCTGCACCTGATGATCCATTCCCTGTATTCCAACAAAGAAATCTTCCTGCGTGAGCTGATTTCCAACGCCTCCGATGCGGCGGACAAGCTGCGCTTCCGCGCCCTGTCTAACCCGGATCTGTACGAAGGCGACGGAGAGCTGCGCGTGCGCGTCTCTTTTGATAAAGAGAACCGTACCCTGACTATCGCCGATAACGGCATTGGTATGAACCGCGACGAGGTCATCGACCATCTCGGGACCATTGCTAAATCCGGTACCAAAGCGTTTCTCGAATCAATGGGCTCCGATCAGGCGAAAGACAGCCAGCTGATCGGCCAGTTCGGTGTGGGCTTCTACTCGGCGTTCATCGTTGCGGACAAAGTCACCGTGCGTACTCGCGCAGCAGGCGACAGTGCGGATCACGGCGTCTTCTGGGAATCTAAAGGCGAAGGCGAATACACCGTTGATGACATCACCAAAGCGGACCGCGGTACCGAAATCACCCTTCACCTGCGTGAAGGCGAAGATGATTTCCTGAATGACTGGCGCGTGCGCTCCATCATCAGCAAATACTCCGACCATATTGCCCTGCCGGTTGAGATTGAAAAACAGGAAGAGAAAGACGGTGAAACCGTGGTGTCCTGGGAGAAAATCAACAAGGCGCAGGCGCTGTGGACGCGCAATAAGTCTGAAATTAAAGACGACGAATACAACGAATTCTACAAACACATCGCCCACGACTTTACCGATCCACTCACCTGGAGCCACAACCGTGTGGAAGGTAAGCAGGAGTACACCAGCCTGCTGTATATCCCGTCTCAGGCGCCGTGGGATATGTGGAACCGCGATCACAAGCACGGTCTGAAGCTGTACGTCCAGCGCGTGTTTATCATGGATGACGCCGAGCAGTTCATGCCGAACTACCTGCGCTTTGTGCGTGGTCTCATTGACTCCAACGATCTGCCGCTGAACGTCTCCCGTGAAATTCTGCAGGACAGCACCGTCACCCGCAACCTGCGTAATGCACTGACCAAACGTGCGCTGCAGATGCTGGAAAAACTGGCGAAAGACGATGCAGAAAAATACCAGACCTTCTGGAAACAGTTCGGTCTGGTGCTGAAAGAGGGCCCTGCGGAAGATACATCCAACGTAGAAGCCATTGCTAAACTGCTGCGTTTCGCTTCCACTCACACCGACTCCTCTGCGCAGACCGTGTCGCTGGAAGAGTACGTCTCCCGCATGAAAGAAGGGCAGGAGAAGATCTACTACATCACCGCCGACAGCTACGCCGCGGCGAAGAGCAGCCCACACCTCGAGCTGCTGCGTAAGAAAGGCATCGAAGTACTGCTGCTGTCTGACCGCATCGACGAGTGGATGATGAACTACCTGACCGAGTTCGACGGTAAGGCGTTCCAGTCCGTCGCCAAAGCCGATGAGTCGATCGATAAGCTGGCCGATGAAGTGGACGAAAGCGCGAAAGAAGCGGAGAAGGCGCTGGAGCCTTTCGTTGAGCGCGTGAAAACGCTGCTGGGCGATCGCGTGAAAGAGGTGCGTTTCACTCACCGTCTGACTGATACCCCGGCCATTGTCACCACGGATGCGGATGAAATGAGCACCCAGATGGCGAAACTGTTCGCCGCGGCGGGCCAGGCGATGCCAGAAGTGAAATATATCTTCGAGCTGAACCCGGATCATCCGCTGGTGAAACGCGCGGCCGATACGCAGGACGAAGCACGCTTTGCCGAGTGGGTTGAGCTTCTGCTGGATCAGTCTCTGCTGGCCGAGCGCGGCACGCTGGAAGATCCTAACCTGTTCATTAAACGTGTGAATGCGCTGCTGCTGGCGTAATTGACCCGCCTCACCCTGGTCTTCTCCCTCTCCTGTGGGAGAGGACCGGGGGAGGGCACCAGACCGCTCCTTCCCGTTAATCTCCCTTCATTAACCGTTTCAGCCCGCCTGCCTTCCTTGAGCCATATCCGTTCTGGTGGTATTGTTTAGCGCTTTTGAAAAATTGAATCGACTTTTGAGGGGATTTTCGCAATGCGTATTATTCTGCTTGGCGCTCCGGGCGCGGGTAAAGGAACTCAGGCTCAGTTCATCATGGAGAAATACGGTATTCCGCAAATCTCCACCGGTGATATGCTGCGCGCCGCTGTTAAATCTGGCTCCGAGCTGGGTAAACAAGCGAAAGACATCATGGACGCAGGCAAGCTGGTGACCGACGAGCTGGTTATCGCTCTGGTCAAAGAGCGCATTGCTCAGGAAGACTGCCGTAACGGTTTCCTGCTGGACGGCTTCCCACGCACCATTCCTCAGGCTGATGCCATGAAAGAAGCGGGCATCAACGTGGACTACGTGCTCGAGTTCGACGTGCCGGACGAGCTGATCGTTGACCGTATTGTTGGTCGTCGCGTACATGCTGCCTCTGGCCGCGTTTACCACATCAAATTCAACCCGCCTAAGGTTGAAGGTAAAGATGACGTTACCGGTGAAGAGCTGACCACCCGTAAAGACGATCAGGAAGAGACCGTGCGTAAACGTCTGGTGGAATACCATCAGATGACCGCTCCGCTGATCGGTTATTACACCAAAGAAGCGCAGGCGGGTAACACCAAATACGCGAAAGTTGACGGCACCAAAGCCGTTGCTGACGTTCGTGCAGAGCTGGAAAAAATCCTCGGCTAATTGCACCTCTCTCACCCGGGCTCTCCGGGTGAGAAAAATTCTCATCTTACCTATTGCAGCAATGGGTTTCGTTTAAACGCTTTTCCGCTACAATTGAAAACCATTCAAATGGTTAAGAGGCGTGAATGAGTCAGGCGAAAACCGGCATCCTGCTTGCCAATCTGGGTACACCAGATGCACCGACATCAGAAGCGGTAAAACGCTACCTGCGACAATTTTTAAGCGACACGCGCGTCGTGGATACCCCAAGACTGTTGTGGTGGCCGCTGCTGCGTGGCGTCATTCTGCCGATTCGTGCCCCACGTGTAGCAAAGCTTTATCAGTCCGTCTGGATGGAAGAGGGCTCACCGCTGATGGTGTATAGCCGTCGGCAGGAAAAAGCGCTGGCCGCCCGCCTGCCGGATATGCCCGTCGCGCTGGGTATGAGCTACGGTAAACCGTCACTGGAAAGCGCGGTCGACTCGCTGCTGGCGCAGGGCGTCGACCACATTGTGGTACTCGCCCTTTATCCGCAGTATTCCTGCTCGACGGTTGCCGCCGTCTGGGATGAGCTGGCTCGTATTCTGGCGACCCGCCGCCGTATTCCTGGCGTGACCTTTATTCGCGATTACGCCGATAACGAACGCTATATTAAAGCGCTTGCCAGTAGCGCGCGCGCGTCGTTTGAAAAACATGGCGAGCCGGATCTGCTGTTGCTCTCCTATCACGGGATCCCGCAGCGCTTCGCCAATGAAGGGGATGATTACCCGCAGCGCTGCCGCGATACTACCCGTGAGCTGGTCTCAGCCCTCGGCCTGCCGCCAGAGAAAGTGATGATGACCTTCCAGTCGCGTTTTGGTCGCGAGCCGTGGTTAACGCCTTACACCGACGAAACCCTCAAAATGCTCGGTGAGAAGGGCGTGAAACATATTCAGGTGATGTCACCCGGTTTCTCCGCCGACTGTCTGGAAACGCTGGAAGAGATTGCCGTGCAGAACAGAGAGTTCTTCCTCGAGGCGGGCGGGACGAAATACGAATACATTCCGGCCCTTAACGACTCGCCTGAGCATATCGAGATGATGGTGTCGCTGGTGACAAACAGCCGCTGATCGCACTATGGGCCGGGTTTGTGCTACCATTCCCGGCCCATAATCCTTGCACAGTTCAGACCCATGAAATTTCCCGGTAAACGCAAATCTAAACACTACTTTCCCGTTGATGCCCGCGATCCGCTCCTGCAGCAAATCCAGCCGGAAAATGAAACCAGCGCCGCATGGGTCGTCGGTATCGATCAGACGCTGGTGGACATTGAAGCTAAAGTGGATGATGCGTTTGTCGCTCGTTACGGTCTGAGCGCCGGTCACTCGCTGGTGATTGAGGACGATGTTGCCGAAGCCCTGTATCAGGAGCTGACGCGTGAAAACCTGATCACCCATCAGTTTGCCGGTGGCACTATCGGCAACACCATGCACAACTACTCGGTGCTTGCCGACGACCGCTCTGTGTTATTGGGCGTCATGTGCAGCAACATCGAAATTGGTGGCTACGCCTACCGTTACCTGTGCAATACCTCCAGCCGCACCGATCTGAACTACCTTCAGGGCGTTGACGGGCCGATTGGCCGCTGCTTCACGCTGATCAGCGATTCCGGCGAACGTACCTTTGCCATCAGCCCCGGCCACATGAATAAGCTGCGTGCAGAGAGCATTCCGGAAGCGGTGATAGCGGGCGCGTCTGCACTGGTGCTGACGTCGTATCTGGTGCGCTGTAAGCCTGGCGAGCCGATGCCGGAAGCCACCATGAAAGCGATTGAGTACGCGAAGAAATACAATGTGCCGGTCGTTCTGACGCTGGGTACCAAATTCGTGATAGCCGACAACCCCGAGTGGTGGCAGGCCTTCCTGAAGGAACACGTCTCGATTCTGGCGATGAACGAAGAAGAGGCTGAAGCGTTGACCGGCGAGAGCGATCCGCTGCTGGCCTCCGATAAAGCGCTCGACTGGGTCGATCTGGTGCTCTGCACTGCCGGACCGGTAGGGCTGTATATGGCAGGCTTCACGGAAGAAGAGAGCAAACGCAAAACGCAGCATCCACTGCTGCCAGGCGCCATTGCCGAGTTTAACCAGTACGAGTTCAGCCGCGCGATTCGCCATAAAGATTGCGAAAACCCGCTGCGTATTTACTCCCACATCGCGCCGTATATGGGCGGGCCAGAAAAGATCATGAACACCAATGGCGCGGGAGATGGCGCACTGGCGGCGCTGCTGCATGACATCACTGCGAATGCCTACCATAAAACCAACGTCCCGAATTCCAGCAAGCACAAATTCAACTGGCTGACCTATTCGTCGCTGGCGCAGGTGTGTAAGTACGCGAACCGCGTGAGTTATCAGGTGCTGAATCAGCACTCGCCGCGCTTAACCCGCGGTCTGCCGGAGAGGGAAGATAGCCTCGAAGAAGCCTACTGGGACCGATAAAGGCAAAACGGCAACCTTGCGGTTGCCGTATTCGTGTTTGTACCCTCTCCCCGTGGGAGAGGGATATGGAAAATCAAAAAAATTAACCTTTTAAATTAAAAGGTTACATTGGTTTTGTTAAGGTCAATTTTTTTAAAGTTCAACTTTGGTTCAACTAACAAATGACCCAAAAATCACCTCATCCCGTTTATGCATTGATTATGCATAAGCGTACTGAGGAAGTGTAACAGCAAAGAGGCTAATGTTGGGAGGGTACATCCCTGTACTCAATGTTCCTTTTTCCTGGACACTCCCCCCTTATAAGGTGCGTGGGATTCATCTTTCTTTTTAATCCATTCTTCAAAATCACTCTCCAGCCAACCTAAGAAAGTTCCACGACTTTTACGTGGAGCAGGTCAACATACGGCTGGATTGTTGATCAGATATACGGGCCTTTGAAGTAAAATAAAAAAGGGACTCATTAGAGTCCCTTTTTTTCATGCTACCGCTCTTTCATTCCAGGTATCTTTAAAAATTATGTTCCCATCACAATATTTCCATTCGATAGATTCATAGCGGATTTCAACTTCCTCCATATGTTTACTTGCAACGCCAAGAGGAAATAAAACTGGAGAGATTCTTGTTATTTTCACATTTTGCAATGTTATATTAAAATATTCTATCTCTATTCCTGCATCATTAATTCTATACATTTTTATTAAAGCTTCTTTAAACATTCTACCAGTACATACACCTCTGAATAAAAATGGGGTGATGCGATCAATTTCTTTTTCAAATGTGATAGGAACATGTAGGCGCGTTCCAGTTAGCTTTCCTGTATTATGATCTGCAGGAATCCATACAGAATGATTGAAAGATTTAAGCTCAGTCGAACCCAATCGTGTTGGCATTACACATTCACCCATTAAAGGTGAGTTATTTTCATCAGTAAGCCAAATATGTGCTGGTATTGTCATTTTTTTAATCCTTTGTCTTTGAAACGGAAAGCAATTACGAATGTGATTATAAGGATGCCAAGGATTATTTCCCCTGCTATTTTTAAATCATCTATATTGGATGCTACTATGCCAGCAAAGAAAGCAGCAAATATAAATACGCCGTACCAATAAATATCATTCAAACAATCCTGTTTAAAACTATTGAAGAATTGTTTTAAAAATCTCTTGATTGGTTCTAACATAATCACATCATTCTCTTTAAAGCATTAGTAATTTCATTATCAGTCACCGTGCTTATATTTAAATACCCAGCCTTCATAATGATTGGCTCAATAAAGAAATACATCATTTCAAGTGTTTCTACATAAAGTGCATGATAAAATTGTGGCATAAAACTTTTTAATCTATTTGCACTTTCAGAAGATTTGTAAACAATCCCATATAAATTTAATGCTGTAATGGGAATGCCAACCCGTCCACCTAATTTCTTCACAAAAGCAGCCTCTACTGATACGCTCATTTTATTCCCATAACAGATGTAAGATACAACAGAATAAATTAAGGCGCTTTTTGAGGTGTTTTTTATGGCAAGGTTTTTTGTTACTGGAACTAATTTTTCAAGAAGTGTTTTTTTCTGTGTTTCATTTTTGTTTTTGAGGATGGTTTCTATATAAAGCATCATCATCCTGAAAATCAAGTCCCGGTGCTTTATTAGT
Organism: Enterobacter sp. BIDMC 26; assembly: GCF_000534435.1. NCBI lineage: Bacteria > Pseudomonadati > Pseudomonadota > Gammaproteobacteria > Enterobacterales > Enterobacteriaceae > Enterobacter > Enterobacter sp. BIDMC 26. The sequence goes on from NZ_KI973182.1 coordinate 196,077, forward strand.
TGGCCTAAACCCAAAACAAATCTAACATCTTCATCCCTTAATCTTAAGCATACATCATGATAATTTTCAGTTAAACATGATGAGTAATATAAAAGGCGCGTGGCTGCATCACCAAGATTATCCACATAATCAACAAAGCCATCTTTGACACCAGCCATGGCCTTATCTAATCTCACGGCTAATTCTTTGTCGGTTCCTAGTTCTTTAATAATATTTTCACTGTAATACATAATATGTCCCTGTGATTTGATTCGTTGATCATCTTATACGTTTAGCTTTGCTCCAAGTGATCATGCTCTCAGTTCTTGTAAATAGTAAAAAAAAAGCCACCTTCATATTATCTAGATAGATAGGTGGCTTTAAATGATTAAGCTAGTGAATGCAATGTGTAATTAATTGTTGTTCATTATTTCTTTCAGCTTATTTTCCCATTTCAAAAGGGCTTCCAGCTTTTCATCATTGTAATCATATCTGTCATAATGCATGCTCGAAACATCATTCATTGCATGATTCTGGATTCTGTCACGAATATCTTTGCTGATCTTCAATTGTCCAGCAAGGGTCTTAAATGTTCTTCTGAAGTCACGCACGGAGAAGCTCTCAATACAATGGTTTTCGAAAAAGCGTTCAATATTACCTGCAAGTGTCCTGGCATTCATAAATGCTGTTGGCGTTTTCGAGAATTTACCATTTGAGTTTGTTTTGTTTTTTTCTTCCCACTTTCTTAACTTCGTTTCATAATCCTGATTTGGAAAAAGATATTCGTTATCGGGATAACGTGAAATCATCAAATCAATCAAATGGACCGCACTATCGCAAAGAGGCAGGTAATACCATTTTTTAGTTTTTTGAAATTGAGGGTGGAATCGAAAGAGTTCGGCTTTTCTTATCATAGTTATTTTTTGCTAAAGACATTATCTCATAAGGTCGTTGGCCCCCGCAGAAAAATACTAACTGAATGAGAACTGCAACATCGGGATTAAAAAATTCCTTTTCTGTTGTTTTAAGGAGCAAAGCAAGTTCATCAAAATCAAGAAATCTTTCCCCAACATATCCCTCATGCTCTAAAGCAGGAATAGGAGTAACCGGGTTAAAAGGCACGTCGAACATGATGTCGGGCTTATCAAGAAGAAGGGATTTGTCACACTTAACTGCCCATGAAAAAGTGGTTATGCAAGGGTTTACGGATCTCATTAACCCAACCACGCTTTGAGTACGCTGATATACTTTGTTAAGAAATGCTCGGATATCGTTAGTAGTGATTTTTTTACGATGGTACTTTCAGGAAGCAAGCCAGTTTCTAACAGTGTTGATCTGAGGGCTATGTAATGAAGATATGCACGCTTACCGGATGCGATGAAGTCAGCTTTATGTGCTTCTAACAGATCAGCAAGTGTGCCGTTTTTCCTGGCTACCTTTATCACATCCGGGCAAGCAGCTAATGACTCAAATTTCTCCAGAGCGCTACTGATAGTCATATCAGGATAGACACCCAACTTCTCGAATTTTGTACTTTTTCCTACGAAGTGACGATACATAAAGGTTTTGCGTCCAGATGGATAAACGAGAATTCCCACGCGTCCAGTGCCTCGTTCACTGCTGGCATGATACGCTATGTAGGACTTATCTTTTGGAGCAAGATTTTCAATTGCCTTGTTAGTAAAGTTGATTTGCATTATTCATTTCCTTTGCATAATGAGTGTATTTTTATTCACGGTTCAAGCTCAAAAACGGGTTCAAAAAAATGTTTCTTGAACCAGGGCCTGGTGGCGAAAACTCACTCAGGAAATGCAATAAAACTTAATTAAATCAACGTGTTTTAACTTAGATTACTCCGTTGTTTGTTCAATTATTTTGAAATCTCCCCCACTCAGAGTGGGGGAGGGTCAGTCAGGGGCTGCAGGAGGCACACTTACCCCGTCACCACCTCGTCAACCGGCGGTTTCGTTAACAGCGTCAGCATCGCTTTTGCAATTTCGCGTTCACCCATCACCACCTGATCCGCACCACGTTCGGTAATGTACTCCACCTCATCGTCATAATGGGCGCGGGCAATGATCTCAATATTCGGGCATTTTTCACGTGCGGACGCCACAATTTCACCCGCTTCATAGCCGTTTGGAATGGTCAGCAGCAACCAGCGTGCGCAGTCCAGATGCGCGAGATTCATGATCTCTTCGTTTGCCGCATTGCCCAACACCGCGCGAACGCCGCGCTCGCGCAGCTCGTCGACACGGGTACGTGATGTTTCAATCACCACCAGCGGGATCCCCTGCGCCATCAGCTTCTCACCGAGCAGGCTTCCTACGCGGCCAAAGCCGACCAGTAGGGCATGATTGCAAATATCCACCGGGATCTGCTTCTCTTCTTCGATAGCTTCTTCCAGCGTCTGCTCTTCCAGCGTTTCGGTTTTATCGAGGTATTTTTCCAGCAACGCAAACAGGACCGGGTTCAGCATGATGGAGAGGATCGCTCCGGCGAGGACCAGATTTTGCCCGGCCTGCGGCAGCAGATTCAGCGCCATACCCAGGCCCGCCAGAATAAAGGCGAACTCACCAATCTGCGCCAGGCTGGCGGCGATGGTCAGAGCGGTACGCGGCGAGTGGCCAAACATCCGTACCAGGAAGAAGGCGGCAACCGACTTACCAAAGATAATAATCGCCAGGGTGCCCATCACGGCCAGCGGCTGCTGAACCAGAACCATCGGATCAAACAGCATCCCGACGGAGACAAAGAACAGGACGGCGAAGGCGTCGCGCAGCGGCAGCGTATCGTGCGCCGCACGGTGGCTCAGCTCGGATTCGTTCAGCACCATCCCGGCGAAGAACGCGCCCAGTGCAAAGGAGACGTCGAACAGTTCAACGGCACCAAAGGCAATCCCCAGCGCCAGGGCAAGGACAGACAGAGTAAACAACTCACGGGAGCCGGTGGCCGCGCTGCGGGACAGGATCCACGGCACCAGACGGCGGCCCACCAGCATCATAATGGTGATAAACGCCACCACTTTCCCGATGGTGATGCTCATGTCCAGCGCCAGCGTCGCAAAGCCGACGCTCTCTTTTTCCATCATACCGGCGACGGCAGGCAGCAACACCAGCGTCAGCACCATCACCAGGTCTTCCACAATCAGCCAGCCTATCGCGATTTGTCCGCGCTGGCTGTCGATAAGCTGCCTCTCCTCAAGCGCGCGCAGCAGTACGACGGTACTGGCGGTTGAAAGACACAGCCCAAAAACGATACCGGTCATCAGCGACCAGCCAAGCACTGTCGAAAGCGCCATTCCCAGCAGCGTCGCTACGGCTATCTGTGCGATCGCTCCCGGTATGGCGATCGACTTTACCGCCATCAGATCCTTCAGTGAGAAATGCAGACCCACGCCAAACATCAGCAGAATCACGCCTAATTCCGCCAGTTCGGGCGCCAGTTTGGTATCCGCCACGAAACCTGGCGTAAAGGGACCCGCCAGCACACCCGCTAACAAATAGCCCACCAGAGGCGAAATACGCAGTTTATTGGCAATCATGCCGAGGATAAAAGCGAGCACAAGTCCACCAACAATGGTGGTGATAAGCGGTGTGGCGTGATGCATTCCGTCTCCTTTCGTTGTGGGTGTTCCATTTGGTTAAAAAACCAAAAACCGAGTAATAGTTTATGACAATTTTTGCCGTTATGTTTATGAATAATTGTTGAAGTTTGAATAAAACAGCAATATGCGTGTAAAAAAGCGCATTTTGATAAATTAGGCGGGGGGATGCAGAAGAAACCCTTATGGCATCAGGGGGTCAGGCCGCCAAAGTAAAACTTTAGCGACCGTTATATTACGCTTTATGGCGGTTATCAGGCAGGAATATGGTCAACATTCCTAGAAGCGGCAGGAAAGCACAGATTTTATAGACCAGGAAGATGCTGGTGTGGTCGGCAATCATGCCCAGCACTGCTGCACCAAGGCCGCCCATGCCGAAAGCAAAACCGAAAAAGAGCCCGGAAACCATACCGATACGGCCTGGCAGCAGCTCCTGCGCGTAAACAAGGATGGCGGAAAACGCCGAGGCGAGGATAAACCCAATAATCACGGTCAAAATCCCCGTCCACTCCAGGCTTGCATACGGCAAAATAAGGGTAAACGGGGCCACGCCGAGGATAGAGCCCCAAATGACGTATTTGCGCCCGATTTTATCGCCCACAGGCCCGCCGATAACCGTCCCTGCAGCCACCGCAAACAGGAAGGCAAACAGGTGAAGCTGGGCGTTTTGGACCGATAATCCGAATTTTTGCATCAGGTAAAAGGTGTAATAGCTGCTGATGCTCGCCATATAGAAGTATTTTGAGAAAATCAGCACCAGAAGCACGGAGACGGCCAGAATGACCTTATCACGAGGAAGGGGATTGATAACCTTCGCTTTAGGTTTACCTTTGTTCACGCGATGCTGCGCGGCATACCAGCGGCTGATCTGAATCAGTACGATAATCGCCAGCAAGGCTGCCAGCACAAACCACGCTACGTTACCCTTGCCGTACGGAGCGATGATCACCGCTGCCAGCAGTGGGCCGAGGGAGCTGCCAAAGTTACCGCCCACCTGAAAGAGCGATTGCGCCAGCCCGTGACGGCCCCCGGAGGCCATGCGCGCCACGCGTGAGGACTCCGGGTGAAAGACCGACGACCCCGTGCCCACCAGCGCGGCGGCAATCAGCACAGCTTCAAAGCTGCCTGCCATTGCCAGCAGCACCAGCCCGCTCAAGGTAAAACACATGCCAATCGGTAGCGACCACGGCATGGGATATTTATCCGTCCAGTAGCCCACGACCGGTTGCAGAAGTGAGGAGGCCAGCTGGAAGGTCAGGGTGATCATCCCGATCTGCACGAACGTTAACGAAAACTCGGACTGCAGCAGCGGGTAGATCGCGAGAATCAACGACTGGATCATGTCGTTGAGCAGATGTGAAAGACTGATTGCGCCTAACACTTTAAACGAGGTGCGCGACGCCGGAGCGCCAGACACGGGCTGGGTTGATTCACTGATTGCCATAGAGATGAATACCACGTCTTTTGTTATTAGAAATGCAGGGTGTAATTATTATCCAACTAACATACCCGGCAGTGACATTTGAATAAAGTCGCAATTCTGAAAACTTATTTGTCTATTCTTATTAGTCACTGTAATTTTTGCCTTTGTCTATTGGTCAGGGAGAGAGAAGATGAAGTTAATGAAGCGGAGCGTCGCGCTGGCGCTGATCGCCGCCTGGGGTCTGGTTAGCCTGCCCGTGCAGGCCTATGAAAAAGATAAAACCTATAAAATCACCATTCTGCATACCAACGATCACCACGGCCATTTCTGGCGCAGTGAATACGGCGAATACGGTCTGTCGGCACAAAAAACGCTGGTGGATGGCATTCGTAAAGAGGTGGCAGCCCAGGGAGGCAGCGTACTGCTGCTGTCGGGGGGCGATATCAATACCGGTGTGCCGGAATCTGATTTACAGGATGCGGAGCCTGATTTCCGCGGCATGAATCTTATTGGCTACGATGCGATGGCCGTCGGTAACCATGAATTCGATAACCCGCTGACGGTGCTGCGTCAGCAGGAAAAATGGGCCAAATTCCCGTTCCTCTCTGCCAACATCTACCAGAAAAGCACCGGCGAGCGACTGTTCAAACCCTGGGCGCTGTTTAAGCGTCAGGATCTGAAAATTGCGGTCATCGGGTTAACCACCGACGATACGGCGAAAATCGGCAACCCTGAGTTCTTTACCGATATCGAATTCCGTAAACCGGCAGACGAAGCGAAACTGGTCATTCAGGAATTGCAGCAGAACGAAAAGCCGGATGTCATTATTGCCACCACCCATATGGGCCACTACGACAACGGTGAGCACGGCTCGAATGCGCCGGGTGACGTGGAGATGGCTCGCAGCCTGCCTGCAGGCTCGCTGGCGATGATTGTGGGCGGTCATTCACAAGACCCGGTCTGCATGGCGTCAGAGAATAAAAAGCAGGTCGACTACGTGCCAGGCACGCCGTGTGCTCCGGACCGTCAGAACGGTATCTGGATTGTGCAGGCGCATGAATGGGGTAAATACGTGGGGCGTGCGGACTTTGAGTTCCGTAACGGCGAGATGAAGCTGGTGCACTATCAGCTCATTCCGGTCAACCTGAAGAAGAAAGTGACTTACCCTGACGGGAAAAGTGAGCGCGTACTCTACACCCCGGAAATTGCCGAGAACGCACAGATGCTCTCCCTGCTGACGCCCTTCCAGAATAAAGGCAAGGCGCAGCTGGACGTGAAGATTGGTACGCTGAATGGTCGTCTGGAAGGGGACCGCAGCAAAGTTCGCTTTGTGCAGACCAATATGGGGCATCTGGTGCTGGCGGCACAAATGGCGCGCACAAATGCCGATTTTGGCGTGATGAGCGGCGGCGGTATCCGCGACTCCATCGAAGGCGGAAACATCACCTATAAAGATGTGCTGAAGGTTCAGCCGTTCGGTAACATCGTGGTGTATGTCGACATGAGCGGTAAAGAGGTGATTGACTATCTCACCGCCGTGGCGCAGATGAAGCCGGACTCCGGCGCTTATCCGCAGTTTGCCAACGTCAGCTTTGTGGCGAAGGACGGCAAGCTCAACGACCTCAAAATCAAAGGCGAGCCGGTCGACCCTGCCAAAACCTACCGCATGGCAACATTAAGCTTTAACGCCACCGGTGGTGACGGTTATCCGCATATCGACAATAAACCGGGCTATGTGAATACCGGGTTTATCGATGCGGAAGTGCTGAAGCAGTTCATCGAGCAGAATTCACCGATCGACGTGAATACCTACGAGCCGAAAGGCGAGGTGAGCTGGCAGTAGTGCGGTTTTGTGCCGGGGGGCGGCTACGCCTGACCCGGCCTGTATGAGAATCGTCGGCCCGGTAAGCACAGTGCCTCCGGGTCAATTCCTCAATCCCGTCGCGCAATATCCGCAAATGTCGCGTCCAGTATTTTCGCCAGATCGCCTGCGGACAGTTCAATATCCAGCCCGCGTTTGCCGCCGGAAATATAAATAGTGTCGAAGGTCTGCGAAGGGGCATCAATCAGCGTCGGCAGGCGTTTTTTCTGCCCGAGCGGGCTAATACCGCCGACAAGGTAGCCGGTAGTGCGTTGCGCAACCATCGGATCGGCCATATCCACCTTCTTTGCCCCCAGCGCTTTGGCCACTTTCTTGAGATCCAGTTGCCCGGCAACGGGCGTTACCGCAACGGCGAGGTGTTTCATATCACCGTTCACCGCCACCAGCAGCGTCTTATAAACCCGATCGGCGTTCAGCCCCAGTTTGCGCACTACTTCATCACCAAAATTCGTTTCGCTGGGATCGTGATCGTAGGTGTGGATCCGAAAGGGAATGTTGTTTTTTTCGAGTAAGTTAACGGCGGGAGTCATAGCTATCCTTCTTACGACAGACAATTCATGCTGACAGCATACGCCTGACGTTTGTCTAAAAAATAGCACCATCTTGCGCAATAGTATTGGCAGTGATGGTCACTTTGAGCGACAATCGGCTCAACCGAAGGTCTCCTTCGGCATAATAAAAACGATGAAATTCCTCTTTGACGGGCCAATAGAAATATTGGCCATTTTTTTATTTCAGCAGTGACGGCAAATTCCCTTCTCCGTACAAATGTAACGCCCCGACTGCGACCACGTAACGCCCCGCAGGCAACGCATGCAGCGTTTGCTGCCAGGCTTTGTTGCGCTCGTTCATCAGCACATCATACAACGATTCACTGAACGTCGACGGCAGCGCCAGTTTACCGTCCGTGGGCGGCGCATTCAGCCACCAGCCGATCATCGTTTGCAACAGACGCGCGTTGGTGTGCCAGTGGGTCAGGGTATCATCCAGCAGCATCAACCCATCATCAGGAAGCTGGCGCAGCAGGGCTATCTGGCTGTCCGTGCCTTCGAGCTCAATGACTGACAAATGGCGTGCTCTCGCGGCATTCAACAGCTGGTAATCAATACCGTAATCCCCGCGTAGCCCCAGACGCTGCGCCTGGGTCGCCTGCAGGACCATCGCGATTTGCCACAGCGGCAGTGTGTCCAGCATGGAGAGCGACACGCCCGTCTCATCTGCGACGCGCGTCAGTTCAGCAAACTGCGTGTCGTTCAGACGTTCAGCCAGGGGGAGATCGCTTTCGAGGCCGGCAAACGGCGACGTCTGGCCCGAAATATCCGCTTCAACGACCAGCGCATCGGCGCTCTTCAGCAGTTTCATCAGACCGGCTGGCAGCGGGGACATATCCTGCGTGCCCATATGGATGCTGCCCACCAGGTGAAGGTGCTGCCCGCCGGGAAGCGAGATATCCATGCCGGGCCAGGCATAACGGCGGGGGAAGAGGGCGCGAAACGATGTTTTTATACGATTAAACAGACTCATACGCGCTCCATAAACGGAAAGGTTCATGCTAGCGCGTAGGAGAAGAAGGTTCAATCTTTCGGTTTAAACCGCAACAACCGGTTTGCGTTGCTCACCACGGTAATGGACGAGAGCGCCATCGCCGCACCCGCGACAACCGGGTTCAGCAGCGTGCCGGTCAGCGGCCACAAAATACCGGCGGCAATCGGGATACCGAGCGAGTTGTAGACGAAGGCACCCAGCAGGTTCTGCTTCATGTTGCGCAAGGTGGCTTTTGAAATCGCCAGCGCGTCCGCAACGCCCATCAGGCTGTGACGCATCAGGGTGATGGCGGCCGTCTCAATGGCGACATCGCTACCGCCCCCCATCGCAATACCCACTTCCGCCTGTGCCAGCGCCGGCGCATCGTTAATCCCGTCACCGACCATCGCCACCTGGCGACCCTGGCTTTGCAGCGTCTTGATGGCGTCTGCTTTGCCGTCAGGTAACACCCCGGCAATGACCTCGTCAATCCCAGCTTCCCGGGCGATGGCGTTCGCCGTCACAGGATTATCCCCGGTCAACATCACCAGGCGATAGCCCGCGCGATGCAGGCGTTGCAACGCCTGCACGCTGTCCTGGCGTAGCGGATCGCGAATTGCCAGCAGCGCCGCGGCCTTGCCATCAACGGCAAGCAGAACCGGGGTTGCGCCCTGAGAGGCTTGATCTTTCAGGTCTTGTTCCAGGGCAGAGGTCTCAACGCCATGCTCCTTCAGCAGTGCCTGATTCCCCAGCAGCAGCGTGTGCCCTTCGGCGGTACCGCTGACGCCTAAACCGCGCAGGGTGCGGAAATTGCTCACCTGTGGCAGGCTGGCATTCCCGGCTTTCTCAATAATAGCGTGGGCCAGCGGGTGGCTGGAGCCTTGTTCAAGCGCCGCGGCGAGACGCAGCGCGTCATCCTGCGTGATGCCTGCGGTTATCACGGCCACTACCTGCGGTTTCCCTTCCGTCAGCGTGCCGGTTTTATCAAACACCAGCGTGTCCAGCGTGCTCGCCCGCTGCAACGCATCGGCATCCCGTACCAGCACGCCAAATTCAGCGGCACGGCCTACGCCTGAGATGATCGACATTGGCGTGGCAAGACCGAGCGCGCAAGGACAGGCAATGATCAGCACCGTGGTGGCAATCACCAGGGTATAAACAATTTGCGGTGCCGGACCGAAGACATACCAGATAGCCGCGCTCAGCAGCGCGATACCGACCACGACCGGCACAAAAATGGCGGAGATTTTATCGGCCAGCTGACCAATTTCCGGCTTACTGCTCTGTGCCTGACGCACCATGCGAATAATGCGTGACAGCGTAGTATGGCTGCCGACCGCACTGGCGGTGAAAAGCACGCTACCGTCCTGCACCACCGTACCGGCATGAATGGCATCGCCCTGGGCTTTCTGTTGCGGGACGGGTTCTCCGGTCAGCATCGCTTCGTCAAACCAGGCTTCGCCCTGAGTGATTTCACCGTCGACGGGAACGCGGTCGCCGGTGGTCAGGCGCAGCGTCATGCCGGGTTGAACTTCAGCCAATGGGACATTTTTTTCACCCGCATCCGTCACGACGCGCGCGGTCGGTGGGGTTAAATCCAGCAGGCGCTCCAGCGCTTTGGAGGAGCGCTGACGGGCGCGCGCTTCAAGCATATGGCCGAGGTTAATCAGGCCGATAATCATCGCGCTCGCTTCATAATAGAGATGACGCGCTTCCATCGGGAACCACTGGGGCCAGACGTTGACGCTCATGGAGTACAGCCACGCCGCACCCGTGCCGAGTGCGACAAGGGTGTCCATCGTCGCGGTGCGATTTTTCAGGCTTTTCCAGGCGCTGGAGTAGAAGTGACCGCCTGCGAAGACCATCACGGCAAGCGTAATCAACCCAATGACCAGCCACAGCGTGCGGTTATCGTCGGTGACCATCATATTGTCACCGATCATACCCCACACCATGACCGGGACCCCAACCAGCAGCGCGACGATGGCCTGCCAGCGGAAGCGTTTCATGGTGGCGACGGCCGTTTCCTGCTGGCGTTCACGACGTTTGAGGTCATCTTCGATGGCCTCTGCGCCGTAGCCCGCTTTTTCAACGGCCTGCACTAAATCTGCGGCGGAGGCACTGCCCATCACCAGCGCAGTACGCTCCGCAAGATTGACCCGTGCCTGCGCGACACCCGGTACAGCCTGCAAGGCATTTTGTACCCGGGAGACGCAGCTGGCGCAGCTCATGCCGTTGATCAGCAGCTGTTGGCTGTCATCAATATCATCAGCTACCGGAAGCTCAGGAGTGGCCGCTGTCAGTGCTTCCGACGGGGATGATGACTCTGCCAGCGGTTTAGCCTTTGGGTGGCTCAGCTCCGCCCCATAACCAGCCTGTTTGATCGTATCAATCAGCGCATCCGCACTGGCGCTACCGGTGACGGCGGCGTGATCAAGGGTCACTTCAGCGCTGTCTACATCAGGACGCTGTTCCAGACTTTCTTTAACGCGTTTGACACAGTGGCCGCAGGAGAGGCCGTCCAGTGTCAGGTCAATAGTGTGAGACATAACAAAACTCCCGTATAATGATCTGGTCAGATGTTGACCGGCATAACGCTTTTCGCTAACTGTTATGAAGGTTAAACCTTCCATCAAGGGGAAGGTCAAGGGGGAAATGTGAATATCAGTGATGTTGCGAAAAAAACCGGATTGACCAGCAAAGCGATCCGTTTTTATGAAGAGAAGGGGCTGGTGACACCGCCGCTGCGCAGTGAAAATGGCTACCGCAGTTATACGCAACTGCATCTTGATGAACTGACGCTACTGCGCCAGGCGCGGCAGGTGGGATTTAACCTTGAAGAGTGCGGCGAGCTGGTCACCTTATTTAACGATCCGGCGCGCCATAGCGCAGACGTGAAAAAACGTACGCTGGAGAAAGTGGCTGAGATCGAACGCCACATTACCGAGTTACAGGCGATGCGTCAGCAGCTTCTGGCGCTGGCGGAATCCTGTCCGGGGGATGACAGCGCCGACTGCCCGATTATCGATAATCTGTCCGGCTGCTGTCATCGTAAGGCTCATGCCTGACAGGCTTTAACCCGCAGGGTTATCCCTTCCACCGCAATGACCTCAACCTGCGTGCCGGCGCTGAGGTCATCGTCGGCCACCACGGGCCATGAACTGTCGCCCACGCGCATATGTCCGCGCCCGTTAACCAGCGCCGTGTCGAGCGTAAAACGTTTGCCGACAATCTGCTGCCCGCGCTGATTGAGGTGGGCGTCGAGCGGTTTCTGCTCTGTCACCTGGCGGTTAAGCCAGCGCCACCACAGCCAGGCGGCCAACAGCGTCAGCACGGCAAATAACGCCCCCTGCCACGCCCAGTCCAGGGGCAGTAGCCAGACCACTAACCCGGTAATGACAGCAGCAACACCGCTCCAGAGCAGGTAACCGTTGCCGCCAAGCATCTCCGCGGCCAGCAATAAGCCACCGAGGCTTAGCCAGAATGCATGAGGATGTGCGACGATTAGCTCAATCATTTTTTGCGCTCGTTTCCGCTGTCTTTGATAAGTTCAGTGATCCCGGCGATGGAGCCCATCAGGCTGCTGGCATCCAGCGGCATCATCACCACTTTGCTGTTGTTCGCGGAGCCAATCTCTTTCAGCGCGTCAGTGTATTTTTGCGCAACGAAGTAGTTCACCGCCTGGATATCACCCGCCGCAATTGCTTCAGAGACCATCTGGGTGGCGCGGGCTTCCGCTTCTGCAGAACGTTCACGGGCTTCCGCCTGTAAGAAGGCAGACTGGCGTTCACCTTCCGCTTTCAGGATCTGCGACTGTTTTTCCCCTTCGGCTTTCAGGATCTCTGCCTGACGTACCCCTTCAGCTTCCAGAATGTAGGCGCGTTTGGTCCGTTCCGCTTTCATCTGCGCGTTCATGGAGGCGATCAGCTCTGCCGGTGGGCGCACGTCACGGATCTCAATACGGGTAACTTTGATCCCCCACGGGTTGGTGGCCTCGTCGACAATGTGCAGCAGGCGGGTGTTAATGCTGTCGCGCTGAGAGAGCATCTCGTCCAGCTCCATTGAACCGAGCACGGTACGAATGTTGGTCATCGTCAGATTTACGATAGCCAGCTCCAGATTGCTGACTTCATAGGCCGCTTTTGGCGCATCAATAACCTGAATAAAACAGACCGCATCAATGGTGACGTTGGCGTTATCCTTGGAGATCACTTCCTGGGAAGGAATATCCAGCACCTGTTCCATCATATTGATTTTACGTCCAATCCTGTCCATGAAAGGGACAATCAGGCTTAAACCCGGCTGGAGCGTGTTGGTGTAGCGGCCAAAGCGTTCAACGGTCCACTGATACCCCTGTGGGACAATTTTGACGCCAGCGCCGACAATAACCAGCGCAACGAAAATAAGGACAGGTATAACGATAAGCATAAAAACCTCCTGTTTTGCATGCTTTGACGAAGGGAACTGCGTGTGTGTTATGAGTCAGTATATCGGCTATCGGGCTGAAATTCGCCCCTGTAAAGAAGGGGGCGCGACGAATACCGGTAAAACCTTTACTCCAGCCATCGACACACCCTATTCGCGCTGCGTTCGTGAAAGGATTATTCTACGCATGGTTGCAATAAAGGTGGTTACAGGATGCATGATGAACAATAAAAATACGCTCTTGCAGGTCAGGGATGTCGGTTTTCGTGTGGCAAATACCACGATCCTTCAGCATGTCGATTTTTGTCTTTCCCCGGGTGAGTTCAAACTGATAACAGGGCCGTCAGGCTGTGGTAAAAGCACGTTATTAAAGATTGTCGCTTCACTGCTCAGCCCCACTGAGGGCGCTATTCTGTTTGAAGGGCAGGATATCGCGACACTGTCGCCAGAAAGCTATCGCCAGCAGGTCTCTTACTGCGTGCAAACCCCTTCGCTGTTTGGGGACACGGTTTATGACAACCTGGTCTTTCCGTGGCAAATCCGTCATAAAACGCCGGAGCCAGAAAAATTTATCGCCGATCTGGCCCGCTTTGGCCTGTCGAAAGAGACGCTGACTAAATCCATCAATGAATTATCGGGCGGCGAAAAGCAGCGTGTTTCGCTGATTCGCAATCTGCAGTTTTTGCCGAAGATATTGTTACTGGACGAGATCACCAGCGCGCTGGATGAGGTGAACAAACGCAACGTTAACGAGATTATTCATCGTTACGCAAGCGAGCAGAATATTGCCGTGCTGTGGGTTACGCACGATTCAAACGAAATTACCCATGCGGATGACGTCATTACGCTTGAGCCGCAGGGCGGGAAAATGCAGGAGGCAAACCGTGGGTGAGCATAATATTACGAATACGTCGCTGGCGTTTTCGATGGTGCTGGTACTGATCGCTATTGTGGTGAGCTACCGGGAAAAGCTGGGTCTGGAGAAAGATATTATCTGGAGTATCTGCCGCGCGGTTATCCAGCTCATTATTGTCGGCTATGTGCTGAAGTATATTTTTAACGTCAACCACGCGGTGCTGACGCTCCTGATGGTGCTGTTTATCTGCTTTAACGCGGCGTGGAACGCGCAGAAACGCAGTAAGTATATCGATAAGGCGTTTGTCTCATCGTTTATCGCCATTACAACCGGGACGGCGCTGACGCTGGCGGTGCTGGTGGTGTCCGGCTCAATCGAGTTTACGCCGATGCAGGTTATCCCTATTTCCGGGATGATTGCGGGGAACGCTATGGTGGCTGTAGGACTGTGTTACAACAACCTCGGCCAGCGATTTAGCAGTGAACAACAGAAGCTGCAGGAGAAATTAAGCCTGGGGGCGACACCGAAAATGGCCTCGGCGGTACTGATCCGCGACAGCATCCGCTCGTCGCTGATCCCAACGGTGGATTCCGCAAAAACGGTTGGGCTGGTTAGCCTGCCGGGAATGATGTCGGGGCTGATTTTTGCCGGTATCGATCCGGTCAAAGCCATTAAATATCAGATCATGGTGACCTTTATGCTGCTCTCTACGGCCAGCCTGTCGACCATCATTGCCTGCTATTTAACCTATCGGAAGTTCTACAACGCGCGCCATCAGCTGGTGGTGACGCAGTTGAAAAAGGCGGGGTGACCGCCTCTTGTGCAGGCCCGGTGAGCGCTAGCGGCACCGGGCCTGTTCATCAGTAGAGCAGGGCGTACAGCTGACGGCGGTACGTCGACGCCAGCGCATCGCCGGTGCCCAGCGCGGCCAGGATCTCCTGGAACATTTTCCGCGCCTGACCGTCGGCGGCACCCAGATCGTTTTGCAGATGGCTGAACAGCAGTGCCAGCGCTTCTTCGTTACGTCCCACCTGATGCAGCTGCAGCGCCAGCTGGCTTGCCAGCGCGGCATCGGTCGGGTTATCGGCAACCTGCTGTTGAAGCTGCTGGATCTCCGGCGTATCCGCCGCCTGTTTCAGCAGATCGATCTGCGCGACCAGACCCTGATAACGGGTATCCTGATCCTGCAGTGGAATGGTCTTCAGCACAGCTTCTGCATCGTCGGAACGGTGCAGGGCAATCTGCGTTTCCGCAAGGAGCAGGCCAATCTGGCTGTCCTGTTTCGACAGCTGCCACGCCTCTTTGAGCAGCGGCAGCGCTTCGTCGTATTTGCCTTCCTGCATCAGTCCCATGGCTTCCTGCGCCTTCAGCTCTTCCTCGCGTGGCAGGACTTTATCCAGCAGGGCGCGGATTGCTTCTTCAGGCTGTGGCCCCTGGAAGCCATCAACAGGTTGCCCATTCTGGAACAGATAGACGGTAGGAATCGCGCGCAGGCCAAACTGAGACGCCACCATAGGCTCAGCGTCACAATCCAGTTTGGCGAGAATGAACTGGCCATTGTATTGCGCGGCAAGGCTTTCGAGTACCGGCGTCAGCTGCAGACAGTGTTGACTACGCTCAGACCAGAAGTAGAACAGCACCGGTTTGGTCATGGACTGTTCGAGGGTCTGTTGCAGGTTTGCTTCAGTAATATTGACGATATTCTGTACGGACATGCGGCCTTCTCTTTTATCGGTTTGTTATTTACATGGGGGTTAGCGACGACGCTTCAACTCAACCGTGTAAAATTTTGTCCATCATCCGGCCCGGCAGCAGGCGTTTTAACCAGCCTACCGCATGGGTTACCAGCGTCACCGGATAGCGCATTTTTGGGTTTTCGCTCTCAAAAGCATGGCGCACTTTAGCGACGACTGCTTCCGGCCCGAGCGTAAAGCGTGCGGCGATACCGGGGTTTTCGACCGGTTTATCCGCCTGGGTCTGGTTAACGTTTTCCGTAAAGCGGGTGCGGATAGGGCCCGGCTCGATCAGGCTGACCTTAATGCCGCTGTGACGCAACTCCATGCGCAGGGCATCGGACCAGGCCTCCAGCGCATACTTGCTGGCGGCATAGGCCCCGCGGCCCGGGGTTGAAATCAGCCCCATCACGGAGGAGGTCATCACAATGCGTCCTTCACCGTGCGGCAGCATGGCGGGAAGCAGGCGCATGGTGAGCTGATGGACGCCAAAGAAATTGGTGGAAAACTGTTTTTCCAGCTGCTCGCGGGTGAGCGTGTCCAGGGGACCATACACGCCGTAACCCGCATTGTTAAAAAGGCCGTACAGACGGTTGTCGGTCAGGGCCAGTACCTCATCGGCTGCGCGTTCCACGCTTTCCGGTGAGTCTAAATCCAGTAACACACCGGTAAAGCCCAGCCCGTTCATGCGTTCGACGTCGTCGGGTTTACGGCAGGCCGCCAGTACCCAATATCCCTGACGCTTCAACTCGAGTGCACTTTCAAGACCGATTCCGCTGGAACATCCTGTAATTAAGACCGATTTTTGCATAACTTTACCTGTCAGGATCTCCGCTGAATTAGGAGTCATGTTTAACTAAAGGGGCCAGCCGTGTTGCCATCCAGTCGGCAATAAACGGCTGCGCATCGCGATTGGGGTGGATCCCATCGTCTTGCATCCACTGGGGTTTGAGATAGACCTCTTCCATAAAAAATGGCAGCAGCGGAATATCAAACTCGTTGGCAAGCTTTGGGTAGATCGCGCTAAAGGCTTCATTATACCGACGTCCATAGTTGGCGGGCAGGCGAATTTGCATCAGCAGCGGTTGCGCGTTCGCGGCCTTAATATCCTTAAGGATCGTGCGCAGGGTCTGTTCCGTTTGCTGAGGCTGGAAACCACGCAAGCCATCATTACCGCCCAGCTCAACCAGCACCCATCGCGGTTGATGCTGTTTGAGCAAGGCTGGCAGGCGCGACAAGCCTTGCTGCGAGGTATCACCGCTGATGCTGCCATTAATAACCGTTGTCTTACTCTGCCATTTGTCATTGAGCAGAGCTGGCCAGGCCGCGTTGGCCGCCATGCGATAGCCTGCACTCAGGCTGTCACCGAGAACCAGTAACGTGTCCGCTGCCGCCGCGCGGAAGGTCATCAGGATTAAAAACAGGAAGGGCAAATGCCAGCGGAAAACATTGTTGAAGTTCATCGTCTTAAGAAGTCCGTCGGTCAGGGGGAACACGAGCTTTCCATCCTCACCGGAGTTGAACTCGTTGTCAAACGCGCCGAAACCATTGCGCTGATTGGCGAGTCCGGTTCCGGGAAGTCCACGCTGCTGGCCATTTTAGCCGGTCTGGACGACGGCAGCAGTGGAGAGGTCAACCTGGTCGGGCAACCGCTGCATCAGCTTGATGAAGAGGCGCGTGCCGCGCTCCGCGCTCGTCATATCGGGTTTGTCTTTCAGTCCTTCATGCTGATCCCGACGCTCAATGCGCTGGAAAACGTTGAACTGCCGGCACTGCTGCGCGGCGGTAACAGCCGTGAAAGCCGCGCCCACGCGAAGGCATTGCTGGAGCAGCTTGGGCTTGGCAAACGCCTCGACCATCTTCCGGCGCAGCTTTCCGGCGGGGAGCAACAGCGTGTGGCCCTGGCCCGGGCGTTTAACGGCCGCCCGGATGTGCTGTTTGCGGATGAGCCTACCGGAAACCTCGACCGAAAGACCGGGGATAAAATTGCCGACCTGCTGTTTTCGCTCAACCGTGAACACGGTACCACGCTGATTCTGGTGACCCACGATCCGCAACTGGCTGCCCGCTGCGACCGTCGCCTGCGGCTGGTTAACGGTGAACTTCAGGAGGAAGCATGATTGCCCGCTGGTTCTGGCGCGAATGGCGCTCGCCCACGCTGTTGATTGTCTGGATGGCGTTAAGCCTGGCGGTAGCCTGCGTGCTGGCGCTGGGCAGCGTCAGCGATCGCATGGAGAAAGGGTTAAGCCAGCAAAGCCGCGAGTTTATGGCCGGAGACAGGGCGCTGCAAAGCTCGCGTCCCGTCCCGCCGGGCTGGCTTGAGGAGGCGCGTAAGCGTGGACTGAAGGTGGGGGAACAGCTGAACTTTCAGACCATGACCTTTGCCGGCGATACGCCGCAGCTGGCGAGCGTCAAAGCCGTCGACGACCTTTACCCGCTGTACGGTGAACTGCAAACCAGCCCGCCTGGGTTAAAGCCGAAACCGGGCACGGTGCTGCTGGCGCCACGTTTAATGGCGCTGCTGAACCTGAAAACGGGTGACAGCATCGACGTGGGTGACGCCACGCTCCGCATCGCCGGGGAGGTGGTTCAGGAACCTGACTCCGGCTTTAACCCGTTCCAGCTTGCCCCGCGCTTGCTGATGAATGCCGCTGATGTGGCGAATACCCATGCCGTGCAGCCGGGAAGCCGCGTCACCTGGCGCTATAAGTTTGCGGGAACGCCCGCCCAGCTTGACGCGTATGAAAAATGGCTGCTGCCGCAGTTAAAACCGGAGCACCGCTGGTACGGACTGGAGCAGGACGAAGGGGCGCTTGGTAAATCTCTCGAACGGTCTCAGCAGTTCCTGCTGCTTTCAGCGCTGTTAACCCTGCTGCTGGCCGTGGCGGCGGTGGCGGTGGCCATGGGGCACTACTGCCGCAGCCGATACGATCTGGTGGCGATCCTCAAAACCCTCGGCGCGGGCAGCGCCCAGCTGCGTAAGCTGATTGTCGGCCAGTGGCTGATGCTGCTGGTGTTGTCAGCACTCACCGGTGGGGTGATGGGGCTGCTGTTTGAAAAGCTGCTGATGGTCATGCTGAAACCGGTACTGCCTGCCGCACTTCCACCGGCCAGCCTCTGGCCGTGGCTGTGGGCGATTGGCGCGATGATGGTGATCTCGGTGCTGGTGGGGCTTCGCCCGTACCGGCTGTTGCTCGCGACGCAGCCGCTGCGCGTGCTGCGCCGTGACGTGGTGGCCAACGTCTGGCCGCTGAAGTTCTATCTTCCTGTCATTGTTGCGGTTTCGGTTGGGTTGTTGGCCTGGCTGATGGGCGGCAGCACGCTGCTGTGGGCCGTACTGGCCGGGGCGGTGGTGCTGGCGCTGCTGTGTGGTGTGGTCGGCTGGGTGCTCCTTAATGTGCTTAAAAAGCTGACGGTGAAGTCGCTTCCCGTGCGGCTGGCGGTGAACCGTCTGCTGCACCAGCCCTGGTCTACGCTGAGTCAGCTGTCTGCCTTTTCGCTGTCGTTTATGCTGCTGGCACTGCTGCTGGTGCTGCGCGGCGATCTGCTGGATCGCTGGCAACAGCAGCTTCCGCCGGAAAGCCCGAACTATTTCCTGATCAATATCGCCCCTGAGCAGGTGACACCGCTGAAGACGTTCCTGGCGGAACACCAGATTGTGCCGGAGTCGTTCTACCCCATCGTCCGTGCGCGTCTGACGCAGATCAACGGCCAGTCCACGGAGGGAAACAAGGATGAATCGCTTAACCGCGAACTGAACCTGACCTGGCAGGAGAAACGTCCAGATCACAACCCGATTACCGCCGGCAGCTGGCCGCCGAAAGCGGGTGAAGTGTCGATGGAAGAGGGGCTGGCGACGCGCCTGAACGTCAGGCTGGGCGACAGCGTGACCTTTACCGGCGATACCCAGGACTTTAGCGCTAAGGTCACCAGCCTGCGTAAGGTGGACTGGGAAAGCCTGCGGCCGAACTTCTTCTTTATTTTCCCCGCAGGCGCACTGGACGGGCAGCCGCAAAGCTGGCTCACCAGTTTCCGCTGGGAAAACGGCAACGGTATGCTGACCCGGCTGAACCGCGAATTTCCGACGGTCAGCCTGCTGGATATTGGCGCGATCCTTAAACAGGTCGGGCAGGTGCTGGAGCAGGTCAGCCGGGCACTGGAGGTTATGGTGGTGCTGGTGACGATCTGCGGCGTACTGTTGCTGCTGGCCCAGGTGCAGGTCGGGATGCGGCAGCGTCATCAGGAGCTGGTGGTCTATCGCACGCTCGGGGCGAGCAAGCGACTGCTGCGCACCACGCTGTGGAGCGAGTTCGCCCTGCTGGGGCTGGTCTCGGGTCTGGTGGCGGCGATGGGGGCTGAGACGGCGTTAGCCGTGCTGCAGACCCGGGTCTTCGATTTCCCGTGGGAGCCTGACTGGCGGCTGTGGTTCACGCTGCCGGTCTGCGGTGCGGTGCTGCTGTCGCTGTGCGGCGGCTGGCTCGGCACGCGATTGCTAAAAGGGAAAGCGCTGTTCCGTCAGTTTGCCAGTTAGTTCAAATCCGTGATAATTACGCACCGGGTTATCTGCTGGTGCGTAATAATTTAGCAGCACAAATCGGTAATACCCATGCGTTTAGTAGCACAAAACATTAAAAACCCGCGCACACAGCAAGATTATTTCCAGTTAATATTCACCTGCTAAATATTTAGCAGCGTGTCTATAAAGGAAAAATAATGACTATAAAAAAATCAGCGCTGGCAGTAACAATTGGCGCAGCAGTGGCATTGACCTCCTTCGCATCTCAGGCGGAAATCACGGTTCTTAAACAAGACCCTCAGGCAGGTAACCCGCTGAGCCGTCTTAACTTTACCGTTGGCGGCAGTATTCGTCCTCAGTTCAACATGATGTCGGGCGACGGCGATAAAGGCTCCTACAAACGTAATGGCTTCGACGGCGGCACCCGCTTCCGTTTCGCAGCAGATTACTATCTGTTTGATGACATCAGCTGGATCAGCTACTACGAGCTGGGTGTGAACATTCCGGCGCTGTTCAACTGGGATAATCACTACGCTGAAGGTGCTAACGACACCTCTCGCCGTATGCTGTACACCGGTCTGAAGAGCGACACCTGGGGTACGCTGACCTTCGGTCAACAGAACAGCGTTTACTATGATGTGGTTGGCGTGAAAACCGATATCTGGGATTACGACATGATTGGTCAGGCTCCAGGTAACGGGATCAACGGTGACTACGATGGTTCTTATCGTTCACGCAAAATGCTGAAATATAAGAAAACCGTAGGCGATGCGGATATCTATGCATCCTACCTGTTTGAAGACAGCGAATACCTGCCGGGCAATGGCCTGCGTTACAAACGTAAAGGCGGCGGTTCACTGGGTCTGGATTACCACCTGACCACCGATCTGACCTGGGGCGCAGCGTGGAACTACACCCGCGCGGACATGCGTAACCCGGACAACGGCGACAGCAAATCTTACGACCAGAATATCCTCGGTACCGCGCTGAGCTGGACGCCGGATAACTGGACCTTCTCGGCTGGCGGCGGCTGGTACCAGAACTTCCTGACCACCAAAAAAGTGTCTACTGACAACTACTTTGCCGGTGATGCATGGGGTATTGAATACTTCGCAGGGTACAAATTCCCAATCGATCAGTATGCGGTGAAATCTATCCAGCCTTACTTCATGGGTGACCGTATTGAGTACGTGAATGGTCGTAACTACCAGCGTATCGATAACGGCGTGGGTGTTAGCGTCCAGCTGGACTACGGTTTCCGTGTTGATTACGAACACGTGTTCACCTCCAGCACGGATAACCTGGGCGACATGAACCTGGTGCGTCTGCGTTACGACTTCTAAGTTCAGTCCGCAGGGGAGTCACCCCGATATGAAAACGGCAACCCTGGGTTGCCGTTTTTTTTGCGCGTGATTCAGCGATTGAGCCAGTCAGCCACGTCCTCAAACGTTCCGCGAAACACAATCTTCTCCGCTTTTTTTGCCAGCTGCCAGGTGTACATCGGGTCGTAATAGTCGTTCAGCAGCGGGGCAAGCCAGCGCAAATGCGCGTCGGTGCTGCCAGAACGTTGTTGCTCCTGCAGGGCGGCATCCAGCAGCGCCGTAAAGTCTGCAAAGCGCTGCAGCCCCAGACGGCGGCGAATGGCAAACAGGCCGTGGTGCAGGTATTCGCTGTACGCGTTCCAGCCCGCCTCTTCGCCAAAGGCAGCAGAAAAATCCGCCCACATATGGTCGAAATACTCTTCACGCAGGCGTTCAAGACGGACATCAAACGGGTCTTCTACTACCACAACAGGCGCCTGAACCATGCGGTCTCGCAGGCATTCCGGCAGGTGGTTGGAGCCAATCATCCGCCCTTCATCCTCCAGCACCCAGCGTGCGGCCTCTTTTTTCAACAGCACGACGGCGAGCTGGTTTTCGAAGCTCGCCTGCGAAAGCTGTGGTGTGAGCGTGCGGCCAAACGACGAGCCGCGATGGTGTGCCAGCCCTTCCAGATCCACGCCCTGCGCGTGCTGTTTCACCAGCAACGTTTTGCCGCTCCCGGTACAGCCGCCGATCAGCACCATCGGTTTTTGCACCTGCTCAGCGGTTACCTCAATCGCGGTCTGACGCAGCGCTTTATAGCCGCCTGCGATCAGCGGGTAATCCACGCCGCGCGCTTTCAACCAGGCCTGAGTGATATGCGAGCGTTGACCGCCACGCGCGCAGCAGAGGTAGCCGGTGGGGTGGGAGAGACAGGCTTCGCGCCAGGCGTTAATGCGCATCTCACGGGTGCTGCCTGCGACCAGGCTATGGCCGAGAGCAAGCGCAGCGTCCGGCCCCTGGCGTTTATAGCAGGTACCGACGGCGGCGCGTTCATCATCGTTCATCAGAGGCAGGTTGATTGCCGCAGGCATCGCGCCCTGGGCGAATTCGATCGGCGCGCGAACGTCGATTAAAGGGGTATCGGATGCGAGGATCGCGCGATAGTCCGTTCCATCGTTCATGGTTTTTCCAGAAGAAAACTAAGCTGCAATGGGCGGGGATTGTACGCCGGGGAGGGGGAAGGTCAACTCCCCGGCAGAGGAGTATTACTTAAGCTTTGATTGCGCCCAGATAATTCCGCTCGCGTATTCCGGCGGCAGGAGAGGAATAATCGCTTCCAGCGTGGCGCCCAGACGATCGGTGTCGGTATCGTTCAGGTTCAGGTGACCGACCTTACGACCCGGACGCACCTCTTTGTCATACCAGTGCAGATGCACCAGCGGCAGCTTGAGCCAGTCGTAGTTCAGATCGGTACCGATCAGGTTGATCATCACCGACGGGCTGTTCACCACCGGCTGCGGCAGCGGCAGGTCAGTGATGGCGCGCAGGTGCAGCTCGAACTGGCTGATGGACGCCCCGTTTTGGGTCCAGTGACCGCTGTTGTGAACGCGCGGTGCCAGTTCGTTAATCAGCAGACCGGACGGCGTGACAAAACACTCCATCGCCATGACGCCCACGTAACCGAGTTCGTGCATGATGGCAGAGAGCATCTCTTCTGCCTGCGCCTGCTGTTCAGCACTGGCCTGCGGGAATGCAACGCTGGTACGCAGGATCCCGTCCTGATGCAGGTTATGCGTCAGCGGATAAAAAACGGTATGGCCGTCCTGCCCGCGAGCGCCTACCAGCGAGACTTCACCGCTGAAGTTAATGCCCTGCTCAACGATGCACTCCCCGTAGCAATCGTCCGGCAGCTCGTGAGTGTCATCGGCGCGCAGACGCCACTGTCCACGACCGTCGTACCCGCCGACGCGACGCTTCACAATTGCCAGCTCGCCCAGCATTGCAAAAACATCCTTCCACTCGCTTTTATCGGACAACAGCTGCCACGGCGCAGTCGGCAGCCCGAGCTTATCGAACAGCTGCTTTTGCGTCAGACGGTCAGCAATAATGGGAAAGACGTCGCGGTTAACGAAGGCATTATGACGTGCCAGCTCGCGCGTCAGGGCCGTTTGTGGCCAGCGTTCAATCTCCGCGGTGATCACACTCTGGTGAAACGGCACGGCTTCCGGTTCGTCATCCAGCCCGACGGGCCAGACGGCAATACCCAGCGGCTCGCCGGCCTGACGCAGCATACGGCCTAACTGACCATTACCGAGGACGCATA
The DNA here is from genome assembly GCF_000534435.1 of Enterobacter sp. BIDMC 26. Lineage (NCBI taxonomy): Bacteria > Pseudomonadati > Pseudomonadota > Gammaproteobacteria > Enterobacterales > Enterobacteriaceae > Enterobacter > Enterobacter sp. BIDMC 26. Next base: position 219,646 of record NZ_KI973182.1, read on the forward strand.
CCTGCTTCATGCCGCACCCCGCGGGTCCGGATTGTCCAGCACCTCGTCGGTCTGGGCTTTACGCCAGTCCGCCAGACGCTGATGTAACGCTTTATCGTGAGTCGCCAGGATCTGCGCGGCGAGCAGGGCAGCGTTGGCAGCGCCCGCTTTACCAATGGCCAGCGTGCCGACCGGAATGCCACGCGGCATCTGAACGATGGAATAGAGGCTATCGACACCACTTAACGCAGCGCTTTGCACCGGAACACCCAGAACCGGTACCAGCGTTTTGGCGGCAATCATGCCTGGCAGATGTGCTGCGCCGCCCGCACCGGCAATGATCACCTCATAACCCTTCTCTTCGGCGCTTTCGGCGAAGCTGAACAGTTTGTCCGGTGTACGGTGTGCGGAGACCACTTCAACGTGGTGCGGAACATTCAGGATTTCAAAGATTTCGGCGGTGAACTGCATGGTAGCCCAGTCGCTTTTGGACCCCATCACGATGGCGACACGCGCCGGATTATTGCGGGAAGACATGCGTCTTAAAACTCCTGTGGTGCGAAACACACTGCTTTCGAGGGCACAGAGAATAGCATGTAATAGGGGCAAGGAAAACGGTTGCGCGGTTAAAAACTGAGCCGTTGTGGCTCTCAGGAGATAACAAAACAGACCGCGTTCTGGCGGTCTGTTTTATCAGGCATCGATGTGCTTTGATGTGCTTTTGACGGGCGGCACGGTCAGCAGACGTCTTATTTGGTCAGTTCTGCCGTCATGTGAACGCGGTTGTTAAACTGAGCGCTGGTGATTTTGTAAGACGCGCCCTGTTCAGCAGCCTGAGCGGCAATTTTCGCTTCTGCGCGGTCAAGGGTAGAGGCAGTGGCGCTGACGCTCTGAGCAAAAGAACCGAAAGAGATCAGAGAGAGTGCGGCAACAGCAACGAAAGTTTTGATGGATTTCATGGTCGTATTCCTTAAATGTTTTATCTGGGATAGGGCGTGTTGCCCTGATGTGATAAATAATAGGCCGACCATGGGCTGATTAAAATCGAAACAATTTGCCGATATTGTTCAAAAAAATAGAATGATTTTTTGGCGAGTTAAAACGGGAAAGCGATCAGTTCCACACCGTCAGGCGTGACGCTGACCATTGAACCTTCGCTGTGCCAGGCCCCCAGGACGACGCGGTGGGCCGCTTCGCCGTTGGCGGTAAGGGTATGCACATCGGGACGATGAGTATGACCGTGGATCAACCACTGAACGCGGTGTTTTTCCATGACCCTGACTACCGCCTGGGGATTAACGTCCATAATGGCCATGGATTTGCCGCTGTTGGCGGCCTTACTGTCTGCACGCATTCTGGCTGCGATCCGCTTGCGGATAAACAGCGGCAGAGCCAGGAATAGTTTTTGGATCCACGGGGTATGAACCTTAGCGCGAAACGCCTGATAGCCGGTGTCGTCAGTGCAAAGTGTGTCACCGTGCAGGATTAACACCTTTCGGCCATAAAGGTCGAGTACCTGCTCTTCCGGCAGCAGCGTCATGCCGCTTTCGCGGGCGTAGCGCTTGCCGAGCAGGAAATCACGATTGCCGTGGATAAAGAAGCAGGGGACGCCGGAATCGACCAGCGCGTTAATGGCAGCCGCCATCTCACGGTGCAGCGGGTTGGGATCGTCGTCGCCAATCCAGGCTTCAAACAGGTCACCCAGAATGTAAAGTGCATCGGCACTTTTCGCTTCACCGCGTAAAAAACGCAGAAAACCGGCGGTGATCGCCGGTTCTTCTGTTTGCAGGTGCAAATCTGCAATAAAGAGTGTCGCCACGAATTACTCGCTGACGGTCACGCTGTTAATCACGACGTCTTCTTTTGGAACGTCCTGATGCATGCCGCTGCGGCCGGTCGCCACGGCTTTGATTTTGTCGACTACGTCCATACCTTCAACCACTTCTGCGAAGACGCAGTAGCCCCAACCCTGCAGGCTTTCGCCGGAGAAGTTCAGGAAGTCGTTGTCAGCAACGTTGATGAAGAACTGGGCTGTTGCAGAGTGAGGAGCCTGCGTACGCGCCATCGCCAGCGTACCACGGGTGTTTTTCAGACCGTTGTTCGCTTCGTTTTTGATCGCTTCTTTCGTCGCTTTCTGGTTCATGCCAGGTTCGAAACCGCCGCCCTGGATCATAAAGCCGTTGATCACGCGGTGGAAAATAGTGTTGTTGTAGAAACCTTCGCGGCAGTAGTCCAGGAAGTTTTTAACTGTTTCAGGCGCTTTGTCATCAAAGGTTTTGATTACGATATCGCCATGATTAGTGTGGAAAGTAACCATTTTTGCATCCTGTTCCGTTATTGTGGTACGTCGACCCGCGTTTGGGTCATCTATAGGGGCTTGTTATAGCATAACCACAGGATGCGATCACCTTGCATTGTGTGCTGCTTCAGGTTTGAATTACAGGTAGAATAACCGGTTTTCAACCACACACGTGTTTACATGGAATCTTCGATGTTAAAAATCTTTAATACAATGACGCGCCAAAAAGAGGAATTTAAACCTATCCATGCCGGGGAAGTCGGCATGTACGTGTGTGGTATTACGGTTTACGATCTCTGTCATATCGGCCATGGCCGTACCTTTGTGGCATTCGACGTTGTCTCGCGCTACCTGCGTTTTCTGGGCTACAACCTGAAATACGTGCGTAACATCACCGACATCGACGACAAAATCATCAAGCGCGCGAACGAAAATGGCGAAAGCTTTGTTGCGCTGGTGGATCGTATGATCGCGGAAATGCACAAAGATTTCGACGCCCTGAATATTCAGCGTCCGGACAGCGAGCCGCGTGCCACCCACCATATCCACGAAATTATCGACATCACCGAGAAGCTGATCGAACGTGGTCACGCCTATGTGGCCGATAACGGTGACGTGATGTTCTCTGTGCCGACTGACCCTACCTACGGTCAGCTTTCCCGTCAGGATCTGGATCAGCTGCAGGCCGGTGCACGCGTTGATGTGGTGGACGTGAAGCGTAACCCGATGGACTTCGTGCTGTGGAAGATGTCCAAAGAGGGCGAACCAAGTTGGCCTTCCCCGTGGGGCGAAGGGCGTCCTGGCTGGCACATTGAGTGCTCGGCGATGAACTGCAAACAGCTGGGCAAACATTTCGATATTCACGGTGGCGGTTCGGATCTGATGTTCCCGCACCATGAAAACGAAATTGCACAGTCAACCTGTGCGCATGGCGGCGAGTACGTGAACTACTGGATGCACTCCGGGATGGTGATGGTTGACCGTGAGAAGATGTCTAAATCTCTGGGCAATTTCTTCACCGTGCGCGACGTGCTGAAATATTACGATGCGGAAACCGTGCGCTACTTCCTGATGTCTGGTCACTATCGCAGCCAGCTGAACTACAGCGAAGAGAACCTGAAACAGGCGCGTGCGGCGCTGGAGCGTCTGTACACTGCCCTGCGCGGTACCGATAAATCTGTACCCGCGGCAGGTGGTGAGGCGTTTGAAGCGCGCTTTATTGACGTGATGAACGATGACTTCAACACGCCGGAAGCCTACTCCGTGCTGTTTGATATGGCGCGTGAAGTTAACCGTCTGAAGTCAGAAGATATGGCGGCGGCGAATGCATTGGCCTCCCATCTGCGTAAGCTCTCTTCGGTACTGGGTCTGCTGGAGCAGGAACCGGATCTGTTCCTGCAAAGCGGTGCGCAGGCGGACGATAGCGAAGTGGCGGAGATTGAGCAACTTATCAACGCGCGTCTGGAAGCGCGTCAGGCGAAAGACTGGGCGGCAGCAGATGCCGCGCGTAACCGTCTGACGGAAATGGGCATCATTCTGGAAGATGGCCCGCAGGGAACCACCTGGCGTCGAAAATAATTCTGGTGCGCGCTGATGCCCTCTCCCACCGGGAGAGGGTGCAAACACTAAAACGGCAACTGGGTTGCCGTTTTGCTTTTACCTCCGCTTCCACCACAACAGCCCCATCAGCACAACCCCTGGCAGCCACACCCACAGCAGTTCCGACATAATCACCTGATGCCCGTAGGGCGTGGTATAGCGTGACAGCGCAAACGGCGCGACCTTAATGACCTGCCACGGTGCAAAAAACCGTTCATCTGACCACGGCCACAGCCAGCCGACGCCTTTCCCTCCGGTGGTGATGGAATCCAGCAAGCTGTGCGACAGCAGAGACACGGTTAAGAACAGCCAGCAGCGGGTCAGACTTGCCCGAAACCATCGTCGGCCCATCAGTACGCAAAGTATCGGCACCACAAAGGCAAACAGCAGGGAGTGGGTAAAGCCGCGGTGGCCGAACACATTGCCGTAGGCAACGCCGAACTTAAACGCCAGCACGTCGGCGTCCGGCAGCATGGCGAGGACGATGCCGACAAACAGCAGGCGGGGAGGGATGATTTTACGTCCCAGGCCTAAGCCCAGACACAAAGGCACTACAGCGTGGGTGATAACGGTAGGCATTGCAATTATCCATGGCAAAGCAGGGAAATATAGCAGCGAATGGGCGCAATGAGGATGGTGTTAGCGTCTTATTTACGCCGATTCCCGGGCAATAAGCTGCCCGGAAAGGGTGATACGCTGTGTTTGCAGATCCGGCTCTTTTAGCTTGCGGATGATCAACCCCGCCGCCTGACGCCCCGTCTCCTCACTGGCGGAGGAAACGTAGGTAAACGAGGGAGACGTCAGGTTCACGTGCAGCATATCTTCAAAACCGACCAGCGCGACCTGCTGGGTGAGAAACACATCTTTCCCCACGGTGCGCCCCACCTGATGAATGCCGGAGATGGAGCCGATCATCGCATCCGGCGAGTGGCAGAGCAGGGCGGTGATGGTGTTGTTTTTATCCAGCAGCTGGCGGGTGGCGAAACCTGCGGCCAGCGTGTCATCGCTACACGCAGGCGAGTATTCCTCACGCCAGACCAGGCCGTTCTGGGTCATCGCGCTGCGAAAGCCGAGCAGACGCTGCTCGCGGATAAGGCAGCCTTCACGACCCCCAATGTAGGCAATGTTGCGGTGTCCGCGCTCGATAAGATAACGCGCGGCAAGGTTCGCCGCCTGGCGGTTGTCGCGCATCACCAGATTGCATTTTTCATCCAGCAGGGACTGAGAGACCACCACCAGCGGCAGCGGGCACTGGCGGATGTGTTCCGGCAGCGAGGATGCCCGGGTATCAGAGGCCAGATAGATAACGCCGGCGACCCCCTGCTGTTTAAACGACAGCAGGCAGCGCTCAAGATGTTCATGGTCGTTCAGCGGCTGGCCGAGGAAAACCATATACCCCTGTCTCTCCAGCTCCTGGACGATGCTCGCCATCACCTTGATGGAAAAGCTGTCGCTAAAGTCGCGCAGGATCAGGCCGATCAGGTTGGAGGTGTTGGCGCGGAGGTTGGCAGCGGCGACGTTGTGAACATAGCCCAGCGTAGTGATGGCAGCATTGACCTTCGCGATCGTTGCGTCTGAAATCTTCCCTTTCTGGCGCAGCACCAGCGACACGGTGGAGACCGAAACGCCCGCATGCTTTGCGACATCAATGATGCTGACTTTCTTCAAAACCGCTCCCTGAAATTTACCGATTATCAGCCAGATAAGACAACGTCCCCCAGCGTACAGGAGACGTGTCGTTCAGGCATCTTATTATTTGCCAATCATGGTGGACATGGTCTGGGCGATAAACTGTGCTCTGGCACCGAAAATCACCTGAATACCGTTATCACCGACGAACACTACGCCGCGGGCGCCAAGGCCGTTCAGACCGTCCTTATCAACTGCTTCACTTTTTGCCACTTCCAGGCGCAGACGGGTGATGCAGGAGCCGACGGAGTCGATGTTGTGCGCGCCGCCCAGCAGGTTGATGATCTCTGTGGCGAGTTCTGAATCTGACTTATCGTCCGCACTGGCGGTCACTTCTGTACGGCCCGGCGTTTTCACGTCGAAACGACGGATCACAAAGCGGAACGTGAAGTAGTAAATCAGGCCCATCGGAATGCCGATAATAATGGCGTTCAGGAAGTTAGTTTTGTAGCCGTTAAATGACGGCAGGATCCCGAACGACAGGTAGTCGATAAAGCCCGCAGAGAACGACTTGGCGATATGCGCATGCAGCAGATACATGGTCATGTACGCCAGACCGGCCATGATGGCGTTAAAGACGTACAGAATAGGGGCGACGAAGATAAAGGTAAATTCAACCGGCTCGGTGATCCCCGTCAGGAAGCAGGTGAGTGCCGCAGAGAACAAAATACCGGCCGCGATTTTTTTATTTTTGGTGTGTGCTTCGTGGTACATCGCCAGACACGCCGCAGGCAGCGCGAACAGCATCAGCGGGAATTCACCCTGCATGAACTTACCGGCGTTCTGGTAGCTGTCACTGCTGAAGGATTTGACCCCTTCTTCCAGCATCTTGAACCAGATGGTCTGGTCGCCGTGAATCACCTGACCGGCCTGGGTGGTGTAATCCCCAAACGAATACCAGAAAGAGGGATACCAGATGTGGTGCAGGCCGAGCGGGATCAGCGCGCGTTCCACCAGACCGAAGATAAAGGTCGAGGCTGCCTGATTATCGCCATTAACCACCACGGAGAGCGCGTCGATGCCCGCCTGGATATGCTGCCAGACATACGGCAACAGCAGGCCGAGCAGGAAAGAGAGAAACGCTGTCGCAATCGCCACAAAGCGTTTCCCGGAGAAGAACCCGAGGAACTCTGGCAGCTGCAGGGTGTGGAAACGGTTATAGCACCAGGCGGCGAGAATCCCGCAGATCAGGCCGCCGAAGACGCCCATCTGCAACGTCGGGATGCCGACCACCATCGCGTATTTGCCGCCCTGAGACGCCATTTCCGGCGTGATGCTCAAGACGGTGCTGATGGTGATGTTGGTGACAAACACCGAGACCGCCGCCGAGAGCGCGGCAATGCCGGACTCGGATGCCAGCCCCACGGCGGAACCAATGGCAAACAGCATCGGCAGGTTATCAAAGATAACCCCGCCCGCGTTCATCATCAGCGGCAGGTGAAACTTATCGCCAAAGGCCAGCAGCAGGCCCGCAGCGGGAAGCAGTGAAATTGGCAGCATTAACGCGCGACCAATCATCGATAATTTAGAGAGCGATTTAACAAACCCTGATATCAGACTCATGCTGATTTCCCCCGAGTAGCGCTTTTTTTGGCGCTGTTATTGTAAGTAGAACGTTTTAGTAGAACGTTCTACTTATCGTGGGGAAAGAGTGAAAAACGCGCAACAGAATTTTCACTTTTCAACAGATGAAATAGTGATTATTTGAAGTCGATCGATAATTAACCGTGATGGGTGTGGGGGAATGTGGGTTCCCTCTCCCGACGGGAGAGGGGGAGTGCATCAGGCGGTCACCGTCACGGTTTGCCCTTCAAAGCTCACGGTCTGACCCGCGACAATTTTGCAGCGCTTGCGGGTTTCCACTGCGCCGTCCACCTTAACAAGCCCGTCGGCAATGGCGATTTTGGCCTGTGCGCCGCTTTCGGTCCAGCCTTCCAGCTTCAGCAGATCGCACAGCTCAACGTGCGGGTGTTTACCTAATGAAAATGTGGCCATCTTACGCGTCCTCTACGTCGTGGTACTCTTCGCATGCCTGCAAAGTATTCTGAATCAGTGTGGCTACGGTCATCGGGCCTACGCCGCCCGGAACTGGGGTAATGTAAGAGGCGCGAGCCGCAGCATCTTCGTAAACCACGTCACCGACCACTTTCCCGTTTTCCAGACGGTTAATACCGACGTCCACAACGATCGCGCCTTCTTTAATCCATTCACCCGGAATAAAGCCCGGCTTCCCGACCGCCACGATCAGCAGATCGGCGTTTTCTACGTGATGACGCAGATTTTTGGTGAAGCGGTGGGTCACGGTGGTGGTGCAGCCAGCGAGCAGCAGCTCCATGCTCATCGGACGGCCAACAATGTTTGATGCGCCAATGACCACGGCGTTCAGACCGTAGGTATCGATGTTATAACGCTCCAGCAGCGTAACGATACCGCGCGGCGTGCACGGACGCAGACGCGGGGCGCGCTGGCACAGACGGCCCACGTTGTACGGGTGGAAACCATCAACGTCTTTGTCGGGGGCGATACGTTCCAGCACCTTCACGTTGTCGATGCCGGCTGGCAGCGGCAGCTGAACCAGAATACCGTCGATCGCGTTGTCGGCATTCAGGGTATCAATAAGTTCCAGCAGCTCTGCTTCGCTGGTGGTTTCCGGCAAATCGTAAGAGCGGGAGACGAACCCCACCTCTTCACACGCTTTGCGTTTGCTGCCGACATAAATCTGCGATGCCGGGTTGCTGCCGACCAGCACAACGGCCAGCCCGGGGGCGCGTTTTCCGGCAGCTTTACGCGCCTTCACTTTTTCCGCGACCTCAGAGCGCACCTGCTGCGCAATCGTTTTACCGTCAATAATCTTTGCTGCCATCAGAGAGAAGATTCCGTCTGTAACGTTTGAAAGGGGGGATTGCCTGTATTTTGTCAGAAGCGAGCGCCGCTGTCAGTCACCCTTTGCGAGTTTTCATCAGGAGGCCGTAAAAACCCTTCTGAGGGGATGGTCAATTTCTTAGGCAGGATTAGGATGTGACCTGGCGAAATGACAGCGTTTTGACATATTTTAAAATACATTCATGAGCTACTTTGTCTCCTCCGAAATAAGCTTTCAATTAATCAATTGAACGTATTTCTTATTCCCGATTATTCGCGGGAAGGGTTATTTATATTTTAAAGGAATAGACATGAAACTCAGCAACATTGCTTCTACTGTTATTGCTACTCTGGCCCTGGTTGCGGGTGCCGCAAATGCAGAAGATACAGCCACTCCGGTTACCGTAAATGGCGGTACCGTACACTTTAAAGGTGAACTGGTTAATGCTGCATGTTCAGTAAATACTGATTCTTCCGAGCAGACGGTTAACCTGGGCCAATACCGTACCGCGAAGTTCACGAAAGTGGGTGACACCACCTCTAATATTCCGTTCACCATTGAACTGAATGATTGTGACCCGCTGGTTGCGAAAACGGCCGCAGTTGCGTTCACCGGTCAGATCGACGCAACCGACAAAACCCTGCTGGCGGTAACCTCTGGTAACAACGACAACTCCGCGAAGGGCGTGGGCATCGAGATCCTCGACAGCAAATCCACCACCCTGACTCCAGATGGTTCAACCTTCTCTGCCGCGCAGAACCTGATCGAAGGGACTAACACCCTGAACTTCACCGCGCGTTACAAATCAACGGCTGCGACCACCGAGCCAGGCCAGGCAAACGCTGACGCCACTTTCGTAATGAAATACGAGTAATTCCTCCGCACAGGGATGTTCAGGCCTCAGGGAAGAGGCCGTCATACGCTAAGGCCAGGAACGAAGGATGACAAGGACCGGAACACTACTGCTGTTAACCCTTGCGATGGCCTGCCAGGCCTCAGCACATACCGTGGTGATCGACGGCGGCAAAGTTCATCTCAGAGGTGAGCTGGTGAACGGCGGCTGCGCCGTGGCACCCGACAGCCAGAACATGCGCATCGAAATGGGGCAGTACCGAACCAATTCATTTTCCGGTGTGGGCAGTTTTTCCACGGTCAATGTGCCCTTCACCGTGCGGCTGCTGGATTGCAGCGTGGATGTCTCGCGCACCGTGGGGATCCAGTTTCAGGGCGTTACGCCAGCAGAAGATCCGCAGGTTTTTCTGGCGACATCGCGGCCAGGTGAAACACCGATAAGCAGCGGCGTCGGGCTGGCTCTTTTTGACGAACAACAACGTCAGATTATCCCGAACGCAACGGCCGTCAGCTGGTTGCCGGTGAATACCAGTGAGCTTGCGTTTCATTTTAGCGCCCGCTATCGGGCTATTTCCGAACACCTCGTGCCAGGCAATATTCAGTCGGATGTCTGGTTTACGTTGATTTATCCATAACACCTGCGAACACATTATTAAAGGTACGGTTGTGATGAATACCCTAATTAAACCAGGACTGTTTTTATCGTTAATTTTAATGATGGTTTCTGCATGCGCAAATGCTTCCGGCGGTATTGCGCTGGGGGCCACCCGCGTTATTTATCCGGCAGATGCAAAGCAAACTTCGCTGGCGATCACCAACAGCAATAAACAAGAGCGCTATTTAATCAACGCGTGGATCGAAAATGCGAACGGGCAAAAAGAAAAAACCTTTGCCGTGACCCCGCCGCTGTTTGTTAGCGAGCCGGACAGCGAAAACACGCTGCGCATTATTTATGCCGGACCCGCGCTGCCTGCCGATCGTGAATCGCTCTTCTACATGAACGTGAAAGCGATCCCGTCCGTGAACAAAGCGAAAACGGAAAACAATAACGTGCTGCAGCTGGCCATCCTGTCGCGGATCAAGCTGTTTGTCCGCCCGACAAATCTGCCGATGCAGCCGGAAGAGGCGCTCTCGCAGCTGCGTTTTGAGCGCGTCGGCAACCACCTCAAAGTCAGTAACGCTTCGCCGTATTACATCACGCTGGTCAATATGAAGCTGGGCGGACAGACGCTGGATAACCTGATGGTTGCGCCTAAAAACTCGGCGCAGCAGGTACTGCCAGCCGCCGCAAGCGGTACGCTCTCCTGGCAGAGCGTGAATGACTACGGTGCCATTACGCCGGCGCGTAGCGTCAACCTGTGAGCAGAGTCAGCGCGATGAATAATCACCAGGGACGTTACTGCCCGGTCGCACTGGCGCTGATGGCAGCGCTCTGGCCACAGGCTGGCTGGAGCGAAAGCTACTTTAACCCGGCCTTCTTGTCCGATGACACCGCCAACGTGGCGGATTTATCGCGTTTTGAACAAGGTCACCAGCAGGCGCCTGGCGTTTATCGCGTGGATATCTGGCGTAACGATGAGTTTATCGCGACGCAGGATGTGCGCTTCGAGCAGGCCGACAATACACCGCCGGTTGCCGGTGGGCTGTCGCCGTGCATTACGCGCGTGATGCTGGAGCGTTTTGGCGTCAATATCGCAGCCTTTCCTGAGCTGGTTAACGTGAAAGGGGAGACCTGTATACCCCTGGCGAAGGCTATTCCCGGCAGTGAGATCGCGTTCAACTTTGCCTCGTTGCGCCTGAATATCAGCCTGCCACAGGTGGCGATGCAGAACAGCGCACGCGGTTATATTCCGCCCGATCAATGGGATGAAGGGATCCCTGCTGCGCTGGTGAACTACAGCTTTACCGGCAACCGCGGGAGCGAGGACGACAGCTATTATCTGAACCTGCAGAGCGGGCTGAACTATGGCGCGTGGCGTTTACGCAATAATGGCGCATGGCGTTACACGCAGAATAACGGGCAGCGGCACAGCAACTGGCAGAATATTGGCACCTGGGCGCAGCGCACCGTGATCCCGCTGAAAAGCGAGCTGGTACTGGGCGACAGCAATACCGGTAATGACGTTTTCGACAGCGTGGGTTTTCGCGGCGGGCGGCTCTTCTCGTCTGACAGCATGTACCCGGACAGCCTGCAGGGCTACGTGCCAACCGTTCGCGGCATCGCCCGAACGCCCGCCAAAGTGGTCGTTCGACAAAACGGCTACGTTATCTATCAAAGCTATGTACAGCCTGGCGCCTTTGCTATCACCGATCTCAACCCAACCTCGTCAAGCGGTGACCTTGAGGTGACGGTTGAAGAGAAGGATGGCAGCCAGCAGCGCTATACCGTGCCGTATTCCACCGTGCCCCTCCTGCAGCGCGAAGGTCGCTGGAAATATGACCTGGTGGCCGGGGATTACCGCAGCGGCAACAGCGAACAGGATACGCCATTCTTCACGCAGGGTACGTTAATTACCGGGCTTGGCGACGGCTACACGCTGTACGGCGGTACCCAGCTGGCGTCACGTTATACCGCGGTGGCCATCGGGGCCGGGAAAAACCTCGGTGACTGGGGGGCAGTGTCGCTCGATATCACTCATGCCCGCAGCCAGCTTGCGGATGACAGCCGCCATGAAGGGCAGTCGCTGCGTTTCCTCTATGCAAAATCGCTTAACGGATTCGGAACCAACTTCCAGTTGCTGGGCTACCGCTACTCCACAAAAGGGTTCTACACCCTGGACGATGTCGCGTGGCGTTCAATGGAAGGCTACCAGTATGCCGACAACCAGGATGATGACGGTGTGCCGGATGTGGAGAGTTATCACAACCTGACGTGGAATAAAAAAGGGCGCTTCCAGCTCAATATTTCCCAGTCGCTGGGGGATTACGGCTCGGTCTATATCTCCGGTAGCGAACAGACGTACTGGGGCACCGATGAGTCCAACCTCTGGTATCAGCTGGGGTACGCGGGCGGCGTGAAGGGCGTCAACTACTCTGTGTCCTGGTCATGGAACAAATCGGTCGGGATAGACGGCACGGACCGAATCGCGTCGTTTAACGTCTCCGTACCGTTCAGCCTCTTTACCCGCCAGGGTTTTCGTCGGGACAGCGCCATTGACCGCGCCTATGCCACGGCGTCAGCCAGCCGTAATAGTGATGGCGACACAAGCTGGCAAACCGGGGTCAGTGGGACGTTGCTGGAAGATCGCAACCTGAACTACAGCGTGACCCAGGGCCACACCAGCAATAACGGCTCAAGCGGAAGCGCCAGCGCGAACTGGCAGGCAACCTACGGCACGCTGGGGGTTGGCTACAACTACGCACGCGACCAGCACGATCTCAACTGGCAGCTCTCCGGCGGCGTGGTCGGCCATGCGGATGGCGTAACCTTCAGCCAGCCGCTGGGTGATACCAACGTTCTGATCAAAGCGCCGGGAGCATCGGGCGTGAGCGTGGAAAACCAGACCGGTGTGAAAACCGACTGGCGTGGCTATGCGGTGATGCCGTATGCCACCGTCTACCGCTATAACCGCGTGGCGCTGGATACCAACACCATGAGCAATAACACCGATATCGAAAATAACGTGAGCAGCGTGGTGCCGACAAAAGGGGCGCTGGTACGCGCCAGCTTTGATACCCGTATTGGCGTGCGCGCCCTGCTGACCGTCACGCGCGGCAACCAGCCTGTGCCATTCGGTGCCGTGGTGCGTGAAACCCAGAGCGGCGTCACCAGTATGGTGGGCGATGACGGACAGATTTACCTGAGCGGCCTGCCGCTGGAAGGTGAACTGCTGATCCAGTGGGGCAACGGGATGCAATCCCAGTGTCGTGCGCACTACAGCTTGCCAGAAAAGAGCCTGCAACAGGCAATCACACTTAAGGGGATTCGCTGTGAGTAAAATCCATTGCCTGGCTTTATCACTTCTCTCTATTTTGCCCGTGGGGAATGCCTTAGCCACCGTGTGTGTGAATGAAAAGGGCGTCCCTACGGAGGTGCATTACGACCTGACGGATAAATTTAACAGTTCGAATAACCAGATCGGACAGGTGGTGACGCTCAGCGAGAAATCGCAGTGGGTGGGGGTGAATGCCGTCTGCCCGAAGGGCACCACCGGGAACACGACCAAACGTAGTTATGTTACCGATTACCCGGTCACGGGAACGAGTGATGGCTATCAGTACCTGAAGCTAAACGACTATCTGGATGGGGCAATGAAAATTACGGACAGCTATGCTGGCGTATTTTATCCACCCAAAAGTTACATCCAGATGGGGAGTCACCCGAACGTCTCTAAAAACAAACCGTTTGGCGTTCAGGATTCCAGCCTCGTCTTTCGCCTTAAAGTGACCCGACGGTTTATAAATATGGTGGTGATCCCGCGGGCGACCATGTTCCGCGTCTATGTCACCACCACCTCCTCTGATCCGTTAACCTCGCCGGTCTACACCATCAGCTACAGCGGGACCATTCAGGTGCCGCAAAGCTGCGCCATCAATGCGGGGAATATCGTGGAGTTTGACTTCGGCGATATCGGGGCCTCCCTGTTCAGCAAGGCCGGGGCGGGTAACAAACCGGAAGGGGTAACCGCGCAAAGCAAAACCATCGCCATCAAATGCACCAACGTGGAAGCGAACGCAATGCTGACGATGCGCGTTGAGGCAGAAAAGGTCTCCAGCAACGCGGTGGTGTCGGATAACCCCGATGTGGGGTTTGTGATTGCCAACGAAAGCGGTACCCCGCTAACGCCCAACAACCTGACCAGCAAAATTCCGTTCCGGCTCGACGACAGTGCGCAGGCGCAGGTGGGGATCCGGGTCTGGCCGGTCAGCGTGACGGGGAATAAGCCTGCGGAAGGCCGTTTCACGTCGCGGGGTTATCTGCGTGTGGATTACGATTAAGGGGAAGAGATGCGGAACCGGAACTGGCATTTCGCCGCAATGACACTGATGATGCTTCACGCCAGCGCGCAGGCAGCCACTGCGCTGGGGGAGATCAATATTCAGATGTACGGCAACATTGTTGATTTTACCTGTGTGGCCGAGGGCAGCGATAGCGACAAGAGCGTTACGCTGGGAACCTGGCCCACGAAACAGCTCAGCACCACGGGAAGCCGCACGCAGCCCATGCCGTTTACGCTGAAGCTGACCGGCTGTCCGCCAGGTGCGGCGTCCATCACGTTTTCGGGTAAAGCCGACGGAAGCAATAACGGGTTACTGGCGCTCAATGACGCCAGTACGGCAAGCAACGTTGCCGTCGAGATCAGGGATGCGGATAAAACGCGTCTGGCACTTCAGCAGGCCAGCCAGTCTGTAGCGGTTGATGCGCAAGGAAATGCGACATTGTCATTTTATGCCAATTATATTGCCACTGCTGATAACCCTCAGCCCGGACGGGCTGATGCTGATGCCACTTTCATGATTAATTATAATTAGCGCTGACCGCACTCCCTGCAGCTCGGATAAGCTGCAGGGAGTGAATTCAGGTTATAGCAGTTCGTGTGCTTTGGCATAATCAATTAATTCAACGATGCTTTGCACACCCAGCTTGGAATAAATATTGGATTTATGTGCGCTGATGGTTTTGTTGCTTAATAGCAACTGCTCTGCAATCTCCTTATTGGATAAACCATTTGCCAGGTAACGTAATACCGTCACCTCACGATTCGATAATGGCATATCCGCGACCATCCCTTTCCCCGAACCCAAATGGTTTATAAAATTCAACGTTTCCGACGGGAAAAAAGAATAGCCCATCAGGATCATTTCAACGGCGTTGTAGATCTCGCCCAAATCTTTTCGTTTACTGACAAAACCATTTGCCCCGGCGCGAATGGCGCGTCCCGCATAAAAAGACTCGGATTTTGAAGAGAGGAACAGGACCTTGATGTCTTTATTTAAGTTTCTGATTCTCTTCAGTAAAGCGAAGCCATCTGTGCCCGTAAGTTCGATGTCCAGGATCACCAGATCGATAGGGTGGTTACGGATACAGTCAAGGACTTCATGGCTGTCGCCAGACTTGAGTTTGACTGTGATGTTTTTATTTTTCTGTAGCAGGACTTCTATCGACATTCTGACGATAGGGTGTTCGTCCATAATGATAACGGATGCCGGTTTCATTTTTAATGCCTCAGACTGTTAAAAGCGTTATGCCGAGTTTGGTTAAAACTCTCGAAATGCCGGAAGGATAAATGTGCAGATCCTTATACCGTAGTATTTCCCTGGAAAGAGCGAAAGCATCCTTGTTAACGTAGTGAAGAAATCTATGCCTCAGCGCGGTCATCTCATTTGGCTGGTGTTGGCAAAAAGGTTTTTCTTATTCATATTTGATACGCGTCTTATTATACCGTGTAAGTTTTTTCCGAAAACCCTGTAAATTACCCCTCGCTTATTACTTTGTATTATCTTCTGGATCCGAATAGCTATTTTTTTAAAATTAGCTTAAATATCCTGTTATCCCATTTACCGCATCTTTTGATCTTTATGTAATAACAAAAAATGACATATCACACTGTATGTTGATCAAATGTTAACAAATCGACGGCCGTTTTCAGGGGCTGAAAGCGGGATCGGATGGCGAAAAAGTGTTCATAGAGGGCACCAGACCTTCGTTTGAAAGTGATCGGGTCGCCGCCGGAAAGGGCACCCATCGTACAGCAGAACATACTGCAGACTTCGCTTTCGAGTGCCGGGCAGTCTCGCCGAGCCGCTTGTTTTTACATCATTATCGTCTTATTAACTCCTTTATCAAACACTTAACGCACGGAGGAAAGTGCTGCAGATTATTCATTCTGTGACATTTCACATGGTTTAAGCCCGTAAATTAGGAATAGTTATAAAATTGAAATTATTGTTAAAATTTAACAAATAAGTAACATGATTGATAAGTAAATTCCTAAAGGTCTTTAGGAAATAAGGGCTTAGTGGGTGGGTTAGAAGGTGCAGTCTGAGAGGTTATTGAGAAGGTGCAGCAGTTCCTGGCGATGGGTCAGACCCAGTTTCAACAGAATGCAGCTGAGACGATAGATAATGCGGCTATAGGGGCGATTCTGCATCAACGCTATCTGGCGAAGGGTCTTCCCCCGCGATAACTCCTGCAAAATAGGCCATTCGGTGCGGGAGAACCAGTCTTTATCGCAGCCCTGGGGAGGGCTGGTATCCATCAGGCTGTGCTGGAAAGCAGACGGCGTCAGCTGACGTTCGAGTACGTGAAAAGGGCCCGCCGCTTTGCAGAACAGGCGAGTATCGTAATTATCCGCCCTGACTAACAGATAGGGCGTCAGAAAAGGGGGATAGAGGCTATGCCTTCTGAGCTGATCCAGCTTGTCGATCAGCGCAGTGGAGCGGCTTTCAATATCCACCACCAGACGGGCGGATGGCCACTGGGCCAGGGCGCTAAACGCATCCTCCAGCGTGGGATAGTCGCAACAGCTGCTCAGGGGAAATTGGCCGTTGAGAAAACCGGTGCGCAGAAAATGATCCTCCGTCACCAGAATGATAAACGGAGCGTCTGTTTTGCGGGGCTGGCTGATGGACTGACTCAAAAATTCGAGCCGGTCGAAGAAGGGGGGAGCAAAAGGCGAGCGCGTAAATCCCAGTGCATCACTTCCTGTACGCCGCCGCCGGTAACGGCGCACTGTCATTCGCATGGCCTCCCCCCTGGAAATGGCTTTTTAATCCTCCGGCCATGTCCAGGACGGCCAGTAATAGCCCTGGCCGAGTTCTGCGCCTGCCTGCAGTGCCCAGGTACAATCCTGCTCAGTCTCAATACCTTCAATAAGCACTTTCCCGGCAAGCTGAAAGCACCGGGACACCAGTTGCCTTAGCGCGGGCGTGGCGCGTAAACGCCAGAATGCATCCTTATCGATTTTTACGCCGCTTAACGGTAACTGGCAGGATAAAAAGGGCGGGATGAGTGTTTCATCAATGTCATCCAGCCAGATACCGTGACCTTGTCTGATGAGCTGCAACAGGCTCCGGGTAACGGTCTGCCTCTGCGCGGCTGACAGCGTTAAAAAAGCACTGGGGTCGACAAGTTCAATATTCAGCGGCGGACATTTTATCCGGCTAAGCCGCTGAAAAGCGTCGGGCTCTGTCAGGACGGTTATCGGCAGATTAATGAAAAAATTATTACAGTGCGGGGTATTTTTTAACGCGGTGAGCTGTGCTTCAAGCAGCGTTATCGACCAGTCTGCAGACTGATGGCGGAAAAAGGCTTCGCTATGCTGCGTTTCAGACAGGACGCTAAGGACCTCTACGCCGACCCTGCGTAAAGAGGAGAGGGCGACGATGGGCTCAAGTTTGATGCCGACGATGTCCTGAGAAAGGTACTGTAACCGGGGGGGCGTATAGGTCAGGTTTTGCGCTGTCACTCCATGGTCCTGTTGTCTGTCAGCCTCCAGGCGGCCGGGATACCTCACACTAGTGTGACGAGCTGACGCTCAGGAAAACAGCAGGCGTTACTTAAATGCAACTAAGCCTTTTCGCAGCGCGAAATTCTACGACGGAAAAGCGATGAATGTTGAAAAAACAGCCGTATTTACAATCGGCTAGCGGTAATTGCCCCTGAAAGCCGAAAAGGCATTGACTCACCTGTCATTGACCGTATAATTCCAGGCGTTTCACCACCGCGAAGTTCACTCTTCTCAGTGCGCCCTTAGCTCAGTTGGATAGAGCAACGGCCTTCTAAGCCGTAGGTCGTAGGTTCGAATCCTACAGGGCGTGCCATTTACTGCCTTCACCCTTTTTCGCTTCCACTCTCCCGTTTTACGCTAAATACACGTTTATGCCGATCTCATTCTGTCGATTAAATAATCGGGAAATAAATAGAACGCTAATGAATATTTGTTATTTTTCCAGCCTAAGGTTTTCTTAATCTTTATTTCATCCATTTTTATAATCTGGATTTTTATCATATTTATCCGCTGTATAAGAATATTTTACACTTTTACGACTAAACTTGATTGATACTAATTATCATTAGCGTTTTTGTATGCTTTAATCCTGTCCCACAACGCTATGCGTGGTAAATCACCCTGGTCTATAAAGGATATGTTCATGAATTCTCGCCTGTTGTCATGCTTCTCGCTTGCCTTGTTGTCTTCATCTCTTTTCCTTTCCACACAAGCACTTGCCGCTGATAACAACGAAGGTATCGTTGTTTATAACGCGCAGCATGAAAATCTGGTGAAGGCGTGGGTAGACGGTTTTACCAAAGAAACGGGTATTAAGGTGACGCTGCGTAATGGCGATGACAGCGAGCTGGGTAACCAGCTGGTTCAGGAAGGCACGGCATCACCTGCAGACGTGTTTCTGACGGAAAACTCGCCTTCAATGGTTCTGGTGGATAATGCCAAACTGTTCGCGCCACTGGATGCAGAGACCCTGAAGCAGGTGCCTGCGGAATTTCGTCCTGCGCACGGCCGCTGGATCGGGATTGCTGCGCGTAGCACGGTGTTTGTCTATAACCCGGAAAAATTGAGCGAACAGCAATTGCCAACATCGCTGATGGATCTGGCGAAACCTGAGTGGAAAGGCCGCTGGGCGGCATCGCCGTCAGGCGCGGATTTCCAGGCGATCGTGAGTGCGATGCTGGCCCTGAAAGGCGAGCAGGCCACCCTTGAGTGGCTGAAGGCGATGAAAACCAATTTTGTGGCCTACAAAGGTAACAGCACCGTGATGAAAGCCGTTAACGCCGGCCAGATTGATGGCGGTGTGATTTATCACTACTACCGTTTTGTCGATCAGTCCAAAACGGGTGAAAACAGCAAAAACACCCAACTCTACTACTTCAAACATCAGGATCCGGGTGCCTTTGTCAGCCTTTCCGGCGGTGGCGTACTGGCGTCCAGCAAACACAAAGAACAGGCTCAGGCATTCATCAAGTGGATCACCGGTAAAGAAGGTCAGGAGAGCCTGCGCACCAACAACGCGTTTGAATATGCGGTTGGCGTGAACGCGGCCTCTAACCCGAAGCTGGTTCCGCTGAAAGATCTGGATGCGCCGAAAGTGGAACCTTCAACGCTTAACAGCAAAAAAGTTATCGAGCTGATGACGCAAGCCGGCCTGCTGTGATCCTGAGAGTTAAGTGAACGCCTTATGTCTGGTCTGAGTCTCGACATCGGAAAAAACAGGATGCAGGAGCCTGCCCGCAGGCGACCTGCGCTGCCGATGGTTGCGTTAGCTGTCTTATTTTCATTAATGGCGCTTCTGCCTCTGGGTTTTATCATTGCCATTGGCATTGAGACGGGCTGGGAGACCATTAAGACGCTGGTGTTCCGCCCGCGTGTTGCTGAGCTACTCAGCAACACGCTGTGGCTGACGGCCTTAGCGGTTCCGCTTTGTATTGTGACCGGCGTGGCGATAGCCTGGCTCACGGAGCGTACCCGGCTGGCCGGGCGGGGAATATGGTCTGCGCTGGCGGTCGCCCCGCTGGCAATCCCCGCGTTTGTACAAAGCTATGCCTGGGTGAGCGTCGTCCCCTCCCTGCACGGTCTCTCAGCGGGAGTATTCCTCTCTGTTTTAGCTTACTACCCGTTTATCTACATGCCGGTTGCCGCGGTACTGCGCCGCCTCGACCCGACGCTTGAAGATGTGGCCGCGTCGCTCGGCACGCCGCCGTGGCGGGTCTTTTTCCGCGTAGTGTTGCCGCAGCTCAAGCTTGCTATCTGCGGCGGGGCGCTGCTGGTCGCGCTGCACCTGCTGGCGGAATACGGCCTGTACGTGATGATCCGCTTTGATACGTTCACCACCGCGATTTATGACCAGTTTCAGTCTACCTTCAGCGGCCCGGCAGCCAATATGCTGGCAGGCGTGCTGGCCTTATGCTGTCTGGCCATCTTAATGCTGGAAGGGGTGACGCGCGGAAAAGCACGCTATGCGCGCATCGGCGGCGGGGCAGCACGTGAACAGAAACGCTGGCCGCTGAAGCCGGTCGCGGCCACGCTGGGCCAGCTGTTTTTCCTCACGCTGATCGTGCTGGCGCTGGGCGTACCGTTAATTGTGCTCTGTCGCTGGGTCTGGCTGGGCGGTATTGAGAACTGGATGAGCGTGGACCTCTGGCACTCCCTGCGCCAGACGCTCATGCTCGGCGTGGGTGGCGCACTGCTGACCACGGCCTGCGTGATCCCCATTGCGTGGCTCGGTATCCGTTATCCGCACCGCGTCTTCCGGATGCTGGAAGGGTGTATCTACATCACCAGCTCGCTGCCGGGGATTGTGACCGCTCTCGCGCTGGTAACGGTGACGATTCATTACGCCCGCCCCATTTATCAGACGGAAATTACGCTCTTCCTCGCCTATCTGCTGATGTTTATGCCCCGCGCGCTCATCAACCTGCGGGCCGGGATTGCACAGGCGCCGGTAGAGCTGGAAAACGTGGCGCGTAGCCTTGGCAGCACGCCTGCGAAGGCGCTGTGGAGCGTCACCATGCGGCTGGCCGCGCCGGGTGCCGCCGCGGGGGCTGCGCTTGTTTTTCTCGGCGTCAGCAACGAACTGACCGCCACGCTGCTGCTCTCCCCGCTGGGAACGCGCACGCTTTCCACCGGCTTCTGGGCGCTGACCAGTGAGATCGATTATGTTGCCGCCGCGCCGTACGCGATGCTGATGATCCTGATTTCACTCCCGCTGACCGCCATCCTCTACGTGCAGTCGAAAAAAATTGCAGGACTATGACATGCTTGAATTAACGTCCATTTCTAAATCCTTTTCCGGTGTGCAGGTGCTCGACAGCTTAAACCTGAGCGTTGCGCCGGGGAGCCGGACGGCGATAGTCGGGCCGTCCGGGTCAGGGAAAACGACGCTGCTGCGCATTCTTGCCGGCTTTGAAACGCCGGACGCCGGGCGGATAGTGATGCAGGGCCGAACGCTGTTTGACGAAAACAGCTTCGTTCCCGCCCATCTGCGCGGCATCGGCTTTGTTCCCCAGGAGGGGGCGTTATTCCCGCATCTCAGCGTTGCAGACAACATTGCCTGGGGGCTGGACGGCACGCGCCACGAAAAGCGCCAGCGCGTAGAGGCGCTGATGGAGATGGTGTCGCTGGACAGGCAGCTCGCGACCCACTGGCCGCATGAGATTTCTGGCGGACAGCAGCAGCGTGTGGCGCTCGCCCGCGCGCTGGCTCAGCGTCCTTCATTGATGCTGCTGGATGAGCCGTTCTCGGCGCTCGATACCGGTCTTCGCGCCATGACCCGCAAAGCGACCGCTGACCTGCTGGCGGAAGCGGGCGTTGCCTCGATTCTGGTGACGCACGATCAAAACGAAGCGTTATCTTTTGCCACCCAGGTGGCAGTAATGCGTTCCGGGCGCTTTACCCAGGTGGGTACCCCGTATGACGTCTACACTCAGCCCGTTGATGAAGAGACCGCGCTGTTTCTGGGCGACGCAGTGATCCTGCCCGCTCAGCTTACCGCCGGCCATGCGGTGTGCGCGCTGGGTGAGATACCCACCAACAATACGCATGCCACCGGGCAGGGCCGGGTCATGATGCGCCCTGAACAACTGCGCGTGACGGCGTGCGCGCCGCATGAAAGCCCGGTGTCGATAATTGATGTCGATTTTACCGGTCATTTGTCCACGCTCACCCTGGCGTTTGCCGGGCAGCAGGAGCCTGTTGTTCTGAAGACTGTAAGCCAGCCTGGCTGGAATCCGGGTACGGCTGTGCGTATTGATGTTGCGGGAACCGCCCGCGTTTTATCGTTCTCCCGCCGCGCCTGAAAGACCGTCCCGGAAACGGGGCGGTTATGCCACGCTATCCCGTCCATACGTCCTCCTGCTTTCCCGCGCCTGTTAACCGATTTTCTCACGCAGTGACGTGCGTTTACGCTTGCCAACAATCATGTAATGCGTATAGTTCTCATTTGCATTGCACTTGATTACATTCTAAGGCCCGACAACGGGCCCTTTTTGCGCGCACGTTTAATGAGTTAATTATGAATAACACGAAAAGGCATAAAACGCTGCTGGCTCTCGCCATTGGCGCGGTCACGCACTCCGCCCTGGCGGCGGATGAAAAGAAAGAAGACACCCTGATTGTCCAGTCTGCGCCTGCCAGCGATTTTAAACCCGGCGGCGACCAGCTTGTGCCGGCGTTCCTTGACGGGCAGGTGGCGAACGGTGGACGCATGGGGATGCTGGGGCAGCAGAACGCCATGGACGTGCCGTTTAATATCATCAGCTACACCTCGAAGCTGGTAGAAGATCAGCAGGCGAAAACCATTGCTGATGTGGTCGCTAACGACGCGGGGGTGCAGTACGTGCAGGGCTACGGCAACAGCGCCGAAACCTTCCGTATCCGTGGCCTGAAGTTTGACGGGGATGACATGACCTTCGGCGGCCTGTCCGGCGTTCTGCCGCGTCAGGTGGTGGATGCGCAGATGGTCGACCGCATTGAGATTTTTAAAGGGGCAAACGCCCTGATGAACGGCGCGGCAAGTTCAGGCGTGGGGGGAATGATTAACCTTGAGCCGAAACATGCGGATGAAACGCCGCAGGCAAAAGTGGGCGTTGATTACACCTCTGATTCCCAGTTTGGCACCACGCTGGATGCGGGCCGTCGCTATGGCGACAACGACCAGTTTGGCGCGCGCGTGAACCTCGTCCATCGCGAAGGGGAAAGCGGGGTGCCCAACGATCGCCGCCGCACTACGCTGCTCTCCACCGGCCTCGACTACAAAGGCGACAATTTCCGCACCTCTCTGGATGTGGGATATCAGAAGAAAACCTTCCATGGCAGCCCGACCAGCGTCAATATCTCCGCCGTGGATTTCGTGCCTGAACCGCCGAAAAACGATCGTAACTTCTCGCAGAAATGGGCCTACAGCAACATCGAAAATGAATTCGGGATGTGGCGCAGCGAGTACGACATTACCGATAACTGGACGGCCTATACCGGCCTCGGCGCACAGCACGCTCACGAAGAAGGGATTTACAGCGCGCCGAAGCTGCTGGATAAAAGCGGTAAGGCGACGGTCAGCCGTCTTGATACCAACCGCATCAGCGATTCCGTCAGCGGGATGGCGGGTATTCGCGGTAACTTTGCTACCGGCTTCGTAACGCATAAAGTCAACGTCGGTTACTCCGCGATGACCAAAAACGAAAAAATCGGCTGGAAAATGTCGGCGGCGGCGGATAACCCAACCACCAATATCTATCACAATACCGGTGTGGATATGCCGGACAGCTCCAGTTTCAACGGTTTAGGCGGAAATTACAGCGATCCGCTCACCAGCGGGCGTACCCGGACGCAGGGCTGGCTGTTGAGTGATACGCTGGGCGTGCTGGACGACAAACTGCTGTTTACCGCCGGGGCGCGTCATCAGAAGGTGGTCATTCGCGGATACAACAAAATTACCGGGCAGGAGAATAAAGCAGACGGCTTCGACGGCAGCCGCTGGATGCCTACCTACGGTGTGGTTTACAAGCCGTGGGAGGCGATCTCCCTGTATGCCAACCACACTGAAGCGCTGCAGCCGGGTCAATCAGCCCCCAACACCGCCACCAACTACGGGCAGAGCACCGGCATCGTTCACTCTAAGCAGAACGAAGTGGGCGTGAAGGCGGATTTTGGTCGCGTGGGCGGCTCCCTGGCGCTGTTTGAGATCAAAATGCCGTCGGCGATCCTCAACAGCAACGGTCATTATGGTCTTGATGCCGAGCAGCGTAACCGCGGCGTGGAGCTGAATGTGTTCGGTGAGCCCCTGCTGGGCGTCCGTCTGAACGCCAGCGCTACCTGGCTGCAGGCGGAGCTGACCAAAACCAACAACGGCCTCAACCAGGGTAATGATGCGATTGGCGTTCCGAATTTCTATGCCGTTCTGGGCGCAGAGTATGACATCAAACCGATTGATGGCCTGACCGCTACCGCGCGCGTGAACCACTCCGGCACGCAATACGCGGACCTGGCGAACACCAAAAAGCTGGACAGCTACTCTACGCTGGATCTGGGTATGCGTTATCGCTTCGCCGTTAACCACAATCAAAATCAGATGACGGTGCGTGCGGGTATCGACAACGTGACTAATGAAAACTACTGGTCCAGCGTGGATGATTCAGGTACCTACATCACCCAGGGCGAACCGCGTACCTTTAAAGTCTCGGTGGGCTACGCATTCTGAGAACGCCGCTCGTTATCCGGGGCAGGGATGCCCCATTCCCTTGCTACCACCAGCCTGAAGTGTTAAAACGTGCCCCTTCTAAAAAAGAGACAGGGGTAGGGCGTGAAAGACGCGTCATCCGCTTCAGGCACCGGTAGCGCTGAAGCTTCGTCGGAACAGAATCCGACGCTGCAACGTGGTTTGCAAAATCGACATATACAGTTAATTGCCCTCGGTGGGGCTATCGGTACCGGGCTGTTTCTCGGCATCGGCCCTGCCATTCAGATGGCGGGGCCGGCGGTATTGCTGGGTTATGCCCTCGCCGGGATTATCGCCTTCCTGATCATGCGCCAGCTTGGCGAGATGGTCGTCGAAGAGCCTGTGTCAGGCTCGTTCGCACACTTTGCGTATAAATACTGGGGCCCGTTTGCGGGGTTCCTCTCCGGCTGGAACTACTGGGTGATGTTTGTGCTGGTGGGGATGGCAGAGCTGACCGCCGCTGGCATCTACATGCAGTACTGGCTCCCGGATGTGCCCACCTGGATTTGGGCGGCGGCCTTCTTCATCATCATTAATGCCATCAACCTTGTGAACGTCCGTTTGTACGGTGAAACCGAGTTCTGGTTTGCGCTCATCAAGGTGCTGGCGATTATCGGCATGATTGGTTTTGGCCTGTGGTTGCTGTTCTCGGGTCATGGCGGTGAGCGTGCCACGATCGACAACCTGTGGCAGCACGGGGGGTTCCTGGCGACCGGCTGGAAGGGGCTTATCCTTTCGCTGGCGGTGATCATGTTCTCTTTCGGCGGGCTGGAGCTGATTGGTATCACTGCCGCTGAAGCGCGCGACCCGCATAAAAGCATTCCGAAAGCGGTCAACCAGGTGGTGTACCGTATTCTGCTGTTCTACATCGGTTCGCTGGTGGTATTGCTCGCGCTCTATCCCTGGGTTGAGGTGAAATCAAACAGCAGTCCGTTTGTGATGATTTTCCACGATCTCAACAGCAATGTGGTGGCCTCAGCGTTGAACTTCGTTATTCTGGTGGCGTCACTTTCGGTCTATAACAGCGGCGTCTACTCCAACAGTCGGATGCTGTTTGGCCTCTCCGTGCAGGGGAATGCGCCGAAGTTCTTAACCCGCGTCAGCCGTCGCGGCGTGCCGGTGAATTCTCTGCTGTTGTCCGGTGCGATCACCTCTTTGGTGGTGGTGATCAACTACCTGCTGCCAAAAGAGGCGTTTGGCCTGCTGATGGCGCTGGTGGTTGCCACCCTGCTGCTGAACTGGATCATGATCTGCCTGGCGCACCTGCGTTTTCGTGCCGCGATGCGTCGTAAGGGACGTGAGACGCAGTTTAAAGCGCTGCTTTATCCGGCAGGAAACTATCTCTGCATCGCTTTCCTCGGGTTGATCCTT
Organism: Enterobacter sp. BIDMC 26; assembly: GCF_000534435.1. NCBI lineage: Bacteria > Pseudomonadati > Pseudomonadota > Gammaproteobacteria > Enterobacterales > Enterobacteriaceae > Enterobacter > Enterobacter sp. BIDMC 26. The sequence continues at coordinate 245,466 of NZ_KI973182.1, forward strand.
GTGCTGATGTGCACCATGGACGACATGCGCCTTTCCGCGATGTTGCTCCCGGTGTGGGTCATCTTCCTGTTTGTGGCATTTAAACTTTCCCGCAAGCAATAATGCATGCCGCCCTCTCCCGGTGGGAGAGGGCGAGCTATCCGGTTTCCCATCCCAACGCGATAAACCTCTTTATCGTGACCCCTCTCCCAAATCTCTCCTGATCCACAGGATCTTTATTTTGTAATCGATTACTTTTCATTTGAGGGTATTTGTAATCGATTACTTTTCTAGGGTGAGGCTCATTATGATGTCAACAACTGAAAGTAGTGGAAAGGTGATAGCGCAGCACCGGCTGCTGGTTCCGCGTCTGTCGCTGATGATGTTTCTGCAGTTTTTTATCTGGGGTAGCTGGTCGGTCACGCTGGGTCTGGTGATGACCCAGCACAATATGTCGTTGCTGATTGGTGATGCGTTCTCCGCCGGGCCCATCGCCTCTATTTTGTCGCCGTTCGTGCTCGGGATGCTGGTGGATCGCTTCTTCGCCTCGCAGAAGGTGATGGCGGTAATGCACCTGGCGGGCGCGGCTATCCTGTGGTTCGTTCCGGGGGCGCTGATCGCTGAAAATGGTGCGCTGCTGATCGGCCTGCTGTTTGGCTACACGCTTTGTTATATGCCGACGCTGGCGTTAACGAACAACATCGCGTTTCACAGCCTGGCAAACGTCGATAAAACCTTCCCGGTGGTGCGCGTGTTCGGCACTATCGGCTGGATTGTCGCGGGGATCTTTATCGGCGTTACTGGCGTGGCCTCCAGCGTCACGATCTTCCAGGTTGCGGCGGCGAGCTCCGTGCTGCTGGCGCTCTACAGCCTGACGCTGCCGCACACGCCTGCCCCCGCAAAAGGGCTGCCGGTCCAGGTTCGCGATCTGTTCTGCGCTGATGCGTTTGCCCTGCTGAAAACCCGCCACTTCCTGGTCTTTTCCGTCTGCGCAATGCTGATTTCCGTGCCGCTTGGCACCTACTACGCTTACACCGCCTCGTATCTGGCGGATGCCGGGATTGCTGATGTCAGCACCGCGATGTCGTTCGGCCAGATGTCAGAGATTGTCTTCATGCTGGTGATCCCGCTGCTTTTCCGTCGTCTGGGCGTGAAAGTCATGCTGCTGGTCGGCATGCTGGCGTGGTTTGTCCGTTACGCGATGTTTGCCATGGGGGTGAGTGAGGAGGGACGTTTCCTGCTCTATCTCGGCATCCTGTTGCACGGTGTGTGCTATGACTTCTTCTTTGTGGTGGGCTTTATCTATACCGACCGCGTGGCGGGCGAAAAGGTGAAAGGCCAGGCGCAGAGCATGATCGTGATGTTCACCTATGGCATCGGCATGCTGCTTGGTTCGCAGATTTCTGGCGCGCTGTATAACCGTCTGGTGGCGGGACAGGCCGTGCCGCAGGCGTGGGTCACCTTCTGGTGGATCCCGGCGGTGGCGGCAGCGGTGATTGCGCTGATTTTCCTTCTCACGTTCAAATATGACGATGACAAGGCGTAACGTTCAGGAGGTGGTATGAGAACGATTAAGGGACCTGGTATTTTCCTGTCGCAGTTTATCAGCGCAGAAGCGCCGTTTAACTCGCTGGATGGGCTGGCAGGCTGGGCAGCAGGTAAGGGCTACAAAGCCGTGCAGATCCCCTGCAATCATCCGCACATTTTTGACGTGGAGAAAGCGGCTGAGAGCCAGGCCTACTGTGACGACATTACCGGCACGCTGGCGGAGCACGGGCTGGCGGTCAGCGAGCTGTCGACCCATCTGGAAGGGCAGCTTATTGCGGTGAACCCGGTCTACGGCGACGCGTTTGACCATTTCGCGCCGGCAGACGTGCGGGGTAACGACGCGGCCCGTCGGGCGTGGGCAGCCAGCAAATTGAATCAGGCGGCGGCGGCCTCCGAAAAGTTAGGCCTGACAGCGCACGCCACTTTTTCTGGATCGCTGGCGTGGCCATTTTTCTATCCGTGGCCGCCGCACAACGCGCAGCGTTTTCAGGACGCTTTCCAGACGCTGGCAACCCGCTGGCGGCCCATTCTGGACACTTTTGATGAGCATGGCGTCGATGTCTGTTATGAGCTGCATCCGGGGGAAGATCTGCATGACGGCGTGACGTTTGAGCGTTTTCTGGCGCTGGTGGACAACCACCCGCGCTGCAATATTCTCTACGATCCCAGCCATATGCTGCTTCAGCAGATGGACTACCTGACGTTTATCGATCTCTACCATGCGCGCATTAAAGCGTTTCACGTCAAAGATGCAGAGTTTCGTCCTAACGGGCGCAGCGGCGTATACGGTGGCTACCAGCCGTGGCTTCATCGTCCGGGTCGCTTCCGGTCGCCGGGCGACGGGCAGATCGACTTCACCGGTATTTTCAGCAAACTGACCCAGTACGACTACGAGGGCTGGGCAGTGCTGGAGTGGGAGTGCTGTCTTAAAGATGGCGATACCGGTGCCCGCGAAGGCAGCGAATTTATCCGTCGTCATATCATTCCGGTATCCGGGCGCGCGTTTGACGATTTCGCCGCAGGAGGCAGCCATGATTAACGTCGGGATCGTCGGCAGCGGCTTTATCGGCCCGGCGCACATTGAGGCGCTGCGGCGTCTCGGCAGTGTGCAGGTGGTCGCCCTGTGCGACAGCTCGCTTTCACAAGCGCAGGAAAAGGCGCGCCAGCTGAATGTGCCCCATGCTTACGGGAACGTTGAGGCACTGCTCGCCCATCCGGATCTGCACGTGGTGCATAACTGCACGCCAAACCATCTCCACGCAGAGATGAACCGTCAGATTTTGCGGGCGGGTAAGCATGTTTTTTCCGAAAAGCCGCTGTGTATGACCCCGGAAGAGGCCCGCGAGCTGGTGGCACTGGCTGAGCAGGCGGGCGTGGTACACGGCGTCAGCTTTGTCTATCGCCAGTTTGCGATGGTGCGCCAGGCGGCCAGCATGAGGCGCGAGGGCAGTCTCGGTCGGCTGTTTGCCACGCATGGCAGCTATCTGCAGGACTGGATGCTGCTGGAAACCGACTACAACTGGCGGGTGGATGCCGCGCTGGGCGGTGCGTCGCGCGCGGTGGCGGATATTGGCTCCCACTGGTGTGACACGGTGCAGTTTGTGACCGGGCGGCGGATCACTGACGTGATGGCCGATCTCGCCATCGTCTGGCCAACGCGCAAGGCCAGTGCGGCGGGAAACCGGACCTTCACGGATGATCGCAGCGCGAACGATGAAGACAAACCGGTCACCACCGAAGATTTTGGCTCGGTGCTGGTGCGCTTCGACGATGGCAGCAAAGGCAGTTTTAACGTCTCGCAGGTCAGCGCCGGGCGCAAAAATCGGCTGACGTTTGAAATTAACGGCAGCGAACGGTCCGTGGCGTGGGATCAGGAGGTGCCGCAGCAACTCTGGATCGGCCATCGTACGCAGGCAAACCAGATCCTCTCCGACGATCCAAACCTGATGAACCGTGACGTGGCCGAAAGCGCCCATTTTCCCGGCGGACATATCGAAGGCTGGCCTGATGCCTTTAAAAATATGATGGCGCAGTTTTACCGCGCCGTGATGCAGGGGGAGATGCCGGCACAGCCGCTGTTTGCGACGTTCCATGACGGCGCGAACGTCATGTATATCATTGATGCGATAGTGAAAAGCCATCAGCAACAGCGCTGGGTGCGCGTTGCGTATTGACGCGTTGCCCGGTTCGCCGGGCAACGAATTTATGGTAGCCTGCATAAAACGTTAACCGCAGGAAATGCCGTCGCTATGTCCATTCAGAAAATCGCTCAGCTTGCCGGGGTGTCCGTGGCAACGGTCTCTCGCGTGCTTAACAACAGCGATACCGTGAAAGCGAAAAACCGCGAACGCGTCCTGCAGGCGATCAAAGAGAGTAATTACCAGCCCAACCTGCTGGCGCGCCAGCTGCGAACTGCCCGCAGCTATATGATTCTGGTAATGGTGTCGAACATCGCTAACCCGTTCTGCGCCGAAGTGGTGAAAGGCATTGAAGAGGAAGCCGAAAAGAACGGCTACCGCATTCTGCTGTGCAATTCCGGCTCTGACATTGAACGCTCGCGTTCGGGGCTGAGTTTGCTGTCCGGTAAAATTGTCGACGGCATTATCACCATGGATGCCTTCTCAAAGCTTCCTGAGCTGGCCGCCCTGATTGGCGCTGCGCCGTGGGTGCAGTGTGCCGAATACGCCGATGCCGGTGCGGTCTCCTGCGTCGGGATTAACGATGTGGACGCCTCGCAGCATGCGGTCAGCCAGCTTGCCGACGGCGGGCGCGGGCGGATCGCGATGATTAACCACGACCTGAGTTATAAATATGCCCGCCTGCGCGAGCGTGGCTATAAGAGCGTTATCCACCTGAAAGATCTGGCTTACCAGGCAGTGGAATACGCCAGCGATCTCAGCTTCAGTGCCGGAATGGCGGCGATGCAAAATCTGCTGAAGGAAAACCCGCCGGACGCGGTCTTTGCCGTTTCCGATACCCTGGCGGCAGGCGCATTGCATGCGATCCAGCAGGCGGGATTACGCGTGCCGGAAGACATTGCGGTAGTCGGGTTTGACGGTACGGAACTGGCGGAGATGATTTCGCTCACCACCATCGAACAGCCGTCGCGGGATATTGGGCGCAAGGCGGTCGATTTGTTGTTGAATAAAATCGATAACCCGGATGCGCCCACGGAAAGAGTGATGATGGACTGGCGCTTTATCTCCCGCGCCAGCGCCTGATTATTTCGCTATTACGCCAGCCAGCGAGCGAATATCGTTTCCGGTCGGAGACTGATGAATACGCAGACCAAATTCATCCACCACGGCGAATATATGGTCGAAAATATCGGCCTGAATCGCCTCATATTCCGCCCAGACGACTGTGTTAGTGAACGCGTATATTTCAACTGGCAGCCCGTTAGCTTCTGGCGCTAACTGGCGAACCATCAGCGTCATATCTTTACGGATCCGCGGGTGATTACGCAGATATTCATTTAAATAGGCGCGGAAGGTTCCAATATTGGTCATTTTGCGCAGGTTCAGCACCGATTCGCCTTCACCGTTTTCCTGATTCCAGAGCGTAATTTCTTCATGACGCGCCGCCATGTACGGCTTAAGCAGCTTCGCCTGAATCAGCTGCTGTTGCTCCTGCTCGTCGAGGAAGTGGATGCTGGTGGTGTCTATATTCAGGCTACGCTTGATGCGTCGCCCGCCGGAGGCCGACATGCCGCTCCAGTTGATAAAGGCATCAGAGACCAGCGCCCAGGTCGGAATGGTGGTGATGGTATTGTCGAAGTTGCGCACCTTCACGGTGGTCAGGCCGATGTCTGTGACCGTGCCGTTGGCTCCGTATTTTGGCATCTCCAGCCAGTCACCGAGTTTAAGCATGTCATTGGCGGAGAGCTGGATCCCGGCGACAAGCCCGAGGATCGGGTCTTTAAACACCAGCATTAACACTGCAGCCATGGCGCCCAGGCCGCTAATCAGAATGGCTGGCGACTGACCAATCAGCAGCGAGATAATTAAAATCCCCACCAGAATAGCGCTCACCAGTTTTATCCCCTGGAAGATGCCCTTCAGCGGGAGCTGCGAGGCTGTCGCCATCTTTTGCGAAAGATTGAAAATGACGTCCAGCAGCGAGAAGAACGAGAGCAGGGCATACACCATCACCCACAACTTTGCGCAGGTGGTGAGCATTTCCGCGGCTTCGCTGCCTTTTTGCAGCCACAGTACCGCCTGAACGTTGACAATAATCCCCTGCAGGGTAAAGGCGACACGGTGAAATAACTTGTTCTGGGTAATGATTTGCAACCATAAATGGCTGCTGGCCTGCGCGCGTTTCTCAAAGGCCCGCAGGACCACTTTGTGCAGAATAAAATGAACGATGAGTGCGGTAAGAAAAATAATACCAAAGATAATTACTAAAGAGGTGGTGTGATTAATTTCAATGCCTAACTCTTCAACCTGAGCAATTAATTCCTGCATAACGTCTCCTGTATTGATGCAGCCCCATAATGGCGGCTGCGGATCTATTATGCAAATCCGTCAGGGTTATTTGACGGCGTGGCAGGTCGTCACCACCGGCAGGCACAGGTGATGGCGAACCCGCAGCGTCGCCAGCGCGAGGATCACCATCAGGCCAGTTTCCACCGCGAGGAAGAGGGTGATCGCCTGGGTGTAATCTCCGTGATGATTTTGCAGACCGTGCAGCAAAATCGCGCCAAAGATGGCCGGGCCGAGTCCAAGCGCCGCCTGCTGCAGCGTGCTCAAAATGGCGCTCGCCGCCCCGGCGTCATCAGGCTGAATATCGCGCATGCCAATACGATAAAAACTGTTCACGATCAGCGCCTGACCGTAGCCGACCAGCCCGGTCGCGGGTGCCAGCGTCAGCGCGGTATTGTGCATTCCCCAGAGGCGGAAGGTGACAATCAGCGCCAGCAGGCCCGCTATCTGGATCGCCAGACCGGTCAGCAGAATGGTACTGGTGCTGTAGCGGGCAATCAGACGCGGGGCAAACCACGCTGAAATAAAGTAGGTGACACCCAGGGCGATAAAACTGTTGCCAGACTGCCACGGCGCCATCCCCAGACCGGTTTGCATGGTTAACGCCATGCAGAACATAAAGCCGGACCAGACGCTAAAAAAGAGCAACGCAATCAGCACGCCAAAGCGGATACTGCGCAACTGCAGCAGGCGCGGCGGGATCAGCGGATGTGCATCGTCCCGCTCTTTTTTGCGGGCGTTGAGGGCCATCAACCCGGCAAGCGGAATAATGGCGATAAGCGCGACCTTGAGCGGCCAGGACCAGTGCCACTGCGGGCCAAGCGCCATCGGGAACAGCAGGCAGCAGAGGATGATCGCCAGCAGGACGGTGCCCGTCCAGTCAATGCTTGATGGCGTGTCGCGGCGGGTTTCCGGCACGTAGCGGCGGCTCATGGCCAGCACCACCAGACAAATTGGCACGTTGATAAAGAAGGCGTTACGCCAGCCGAGGCCGGCAATGTCCGCCGATACCAGCCAGCCTCCGCCCATCTGGCCGACGATAAACGCGATGCCGCCGATGCCGCCAAAGAGGCTGATGGCCTTCGCGTGGGCCGTGCCTTTCAGCGTTACGTGCAGGGTGGCGAGAATTTGCGGCATGATCAGCGCCGCGCCAGCCCCCTGAAGAATACGGGCGCCCAGCAGTTGTTCAATGTTGCCTGCCATTCCGCACAGCAGCGAGGCCAGGCCAAAGCTCGCCACGCCCCACATGAAAAGACGACGGCGGCCAAGGTTATCCCCCAGCTTGCTGCCGAGGGCAAGGCAGACGGCAAAGGCCACACCGTAAAGGGCCACAATTAATTCCAGCTCGGTGGCCGTAGCGTGCAGCGAATGGGTGATAGCATCCAGCGCCACGTTGGTGATTGAGGTATCAATCAGCGGCAGCATCTGGCCGGTTAACAGCAATATCAGGCCTGCGCGGCCCGGTGAAACGACTGACGTATTCATGGTAACTCCATTGCGTCATTCAACAGATGGTCGTAGCATCAACGATCTGATAAACGGGTACCAGTTCTTGCTTATACTGGTACTGGCACTACCATGCAGGGGGATTTATGGCGCTGATGTCTGAACCCGTCGTCTCGCTCAAGGATGACACCCGAAAACAACTTGGTGCGTTTTTACGCGCCCGACGCGAAAGCCTCGATCCGCAGCGGCTCGGCCTGCCGCGCAGCGGTCGACGCCGCACGCCCGGGCTGCGCCGTGAAGAGGTGGCCCTGCTGGCGGACGTCGGGGTGACCTGGTACACCTGGCTTGAGCAGGGCAGGGACGTCAATCCGTCCAGCGCGGTGATGGCCGCCGTGGCAAAAGCGCTGCAATGTACCCCGACCGAAGCGCGCCATCTTTTTGTGCTGGCCGGGCTACCGCCGGGTGAAGCACCGCAGGCCACCTGCTGTGAAGGGATCAGCGAAGGCACGCGCCGCCTGCTTGATACGTTGATGCCGAAACCGGCCAGCATTCAGAAACCCAATTTCGACATCGTGGCCTGGAACGACAGCTTTGGTCATCTGATGGGTGTCGATTTCAATGCGATCCCCCCGGAAGACCGCAACTGTATTTATCTGTTCCTCACCCACCCGGCATGGCGCGCCCGTCTCGGCAGACGTGACGATGTGCTGCCCGTCTTTGTCTCTTATTTCCGGGCGGCGATGGCCGAGCACCGGGGTGACCCGCTGTGGGAAGCCAAACTGGCGCGCTTCTTTGCGGTGTCTGAGGAGTTTAAAAATCTGTGGCATCAGCGCAATGACGTGCGCGGTGTGGAAAACCAACTCAAGTTGTTTACCCATCCTGAGCTTGGGGAATTTACCCTGCAGCAGATGTACTGGTACTCTGCTCCACGAAACGGTTCCCGGTTGCTGGTGTATCTGCCAGTGGATGAAGCCGGGGAGAGAGCAATGGAATGGCTGACGGAGCAGGCAAAATGAAGGTTACCGGCAAACAGGAGCGGCTGCTACGCCGCGCACTCAACGAGTGGCAACAGGAAGGCACATTAACCGCTGACGACCATCAGCGGCTGGCCGGTACGCTTCAACGCGTGACCATGGACTGGCAGCGGCTGAGCCGCTATGCCTTCTGGACGGCACTCGCCTGCGTCATTATCGCCATCGGCAGCCTGTTCTCGGACAGCGAACTGATGGCGCGCATTATCGAATTCTTCGCTTTTTCCTCCCTTGCCCGCATCGGGCTGCCGGCACTGCTGGCCGTGCTGTTTTATTTGTGGGGCTTCAGCCGCCAGCGGCGGGAGACGCAGTGGCATTACAGTACCGAAGCGATTTTGTTCCTCGGAGTCTTGTTTACCGCCATCGCGCTCTGGCAGCTGGGTGAACGGCTGGATAACGGCAGCGGCCACATCGCGCCACTGTTCCTGGCCGGCTGTGCCGTCTATGGCCTGGTAGGCTTTTTCGGCCGCTCCGGGCTGGTCTGGCTGTTCTTCTTGCTCTCGCTTGGCAACTGGTTTGGCGCGGAGACGGGCTATATGTCCGGCTGGGGCGCTTACTGGCTGGGGATGAACTATCCGGTGCGCTTTATCTTTTTCGGCGGCGCGCTGCTGGCCCTGTGCTGGATCCTGCGCGCTGTGCTGCAGTCCCGTCATCTCTACACCACCAGTAAAGCGATGGGGCTGACGTATCTCTTTGTCGCCCTGTGGATCATGTCGATATTTGGTAATTACGATATCGATAACTGGTACAGCGTGACCCAGGCCTCGTTGCTGCCGTGGGCGCTGCTGTTTGCGGTGGCGGCGGTTCTTTGTATTTACGTCAGTCTGAAAACTGACGACGGCATGCTGCGCGGGTTTGGCCTGACGTTCCTCGCCATTAACCTCTATACCCGCTACTTCGAATACTTCTGGGATGGGATGAACAAGGTGGTGTTCTTCCTGATTCTGGCGGCGTCGCTGGCGGTGATAGGGCGGTATGCGGAGCGGATCTGGCATGCCGGGCGTGCGGAGAAGTAAGTTTTGCGCGTGTTTATCGGGAAGACGCAGAAAACGCCGTCTGCGCGAGATGCTGACTCAATGGCGAAACCAGGCAGATGACGCGTGATTGAAAACGGGCCGCAGTTGCGGCCCGTTTGTCTTAGCACTCGGTCACAATCGTGCTCAGCGGCAGGCGAGATTTTGGCAGCGTGGCGTTGAAATCTTCCACGCTGTGGTGTCCAACCGGGACCACCACCAGGCTGGTGAAGCCTTTCTCTTTCAGGCCAAACTCTTCGTCGAGAATGGCGGCGTCAAAACCTTCAATGGGTACGGCATCCAGGCCCAGCGCGGCCACGCCTAACAGGAAGTTACCGACGTTGAGGTAAACCTGTTTCGCCATCCACTGGTCGTCATCTTTCAGATCCACGCGGTGCATGTCGGCGAAGTAGCAGCGACCTTTGTGATTCGCCGCTTTTGCTTCTGGGGTGTTGAAGCGACCGTCGGCCTCTTCCTGATCCACGACGCGCTCAAGCCATGCATCGTCCATGGCGGTTTTCGCGCAGAACACCACCACATGAGAGGCGTCCATCATTTTGCGTTCGTTGAACACGTAAGTGCCTGCCGCAGATTTGGCCACGCGCGCTTTACCTTCCTCAGTGCTGGCAATAATAAAATGCCACGGCTGGGAGTTCGTGCTGGACGGGCTGTACTGCAGCAGGGTTTTGATCTTCTCCGCTTCTTCAGCGGTCAGTTTCTTGCTTGGGTCAAACGCCTTGGTGGAGTGGCGTTTCAGGGCAACGGAAATGATATCCATAACAACTCCTGGTGATAAAATTCGCCCGCGTGCGGGCGCGAAAAGGAGTGCAGATTACCGTGCGAAGCGGGAAAAGATAAGTGCATTTTGAGCGCTTAATCTGTTCGTCTCAGACGAACAATCAGCGCGGCCTGATCCATTTCTGGTCTTTTTTCGGCAGCTTATCGACGACCAGATTCCAGGAATCGTTGATGAGATCGGCCACCAGTTCCGGCGTAACATCGTCGGTGCCGTAGAGTGAAATCCAGTGCTTTTTATTGAGATGATACCCCGGCTCAACGCCGCGGTAGATCTGCTGGTTTAACAGGGATTTTTCCGGCTCGGATTTCAGGCTGACATGCGGTCGCCCGTGAGCAACCGCAACAATCATGAAAATCTTGCCACCCACTTTAAACACATCAAATTCCGGCCCGAACGGCCAGCAGTGTTCGGTGAACGGCAGTTCCAGCGCCACGCGTTTGGCGTGTTCCTGCAGCGATTTACTGTCCATCAATATCCTCGGAGGCGAGTCCACGCCACATGGCTTCAAAGCCCAGCGCTTTAAAATCGACGGCGCGGGACGGATCGCGGGTGGCAAATTCCATGGTGGTTTCGGCAAGCGATAAGAACATGGCATCACCAAAGGTACGAAACTCATCGGACATAAATACCGGCCGCACTGCACGACGGCACAGTTCATGCAGTTCCGGGAACATCTCCTGCACGGCCTGCTCCGTTTCGGCGCTGATCTTCTCGCTGACCCCAAGCTGGCGAATGGCGGCGTGAGCGACAGGATTACGGATGCCCCAGTCCACGTAGCTGTTCCAGATATTGCGGGTATGTTCTTTGGGAAGGGTGAGCGTGCGATCAAGCTCAGCCAGCATCGTCTGGCAGAGATCCTGCTTCAGGTGCAGATAGAGGGCATTCAGCAGATCGTCTTTGGTAGCAAAGTAGCGGAACAGTGTGCCTTCAGCGACGCCCGCGTTCCGGGCAATTAAGGCCGTTGAGGCGGCAATACCTGACTGTGCAAATGCAGCGGTTGCTGCGTCCAGTAAGGCCTGTTTTTTATCTTCACTCTTCGGACGTGCCACTAAATTGTTCCTCCTGTCAATTGTAAAAACCTTGATTGAAACACGTGCTTTGACAGGCTGCAACGCGCAATGTCAAAGATCGAAAACGTCTTGACGACTTTATCATCATATCTATAATGAGTGCTTACTCACTCATAATCAAGTTCAACCCGCGTAAACCATCGGATGGGGCGCGTTTTCGGGTCAGGATATGAAAAAGCCTCTATTCATCTGCGTGGTGTTCGTCATGATTATTGCTTCAGCTGCGAGTTTACCTTTTGTCCTGAATCCTGGATTTGGCCAGCCACCGCAGGGTGCGCAGCTTACCGAAGTGGAGGCCTCCCCGCAGTATCGCGACGGGAAGTTCCACAATACGTTGCCGACACCGGGCTTCACCGGCGAGCAAAATATGCTGGTGGCGTGGTGGCAATTTCTGACCCGCAAAACCGAAAATGCCCGTCCCGCGCAGCCGCTGCCGCTGGTGAAAACCGATCTCGCCAGTCTGCCGCTGGAGCAGGACACGCTGGTCTGGCTCGGTCACTCGTCGTGGTATATGCAGCTGGCGGGTAAACGTATTCTGATTGACCCGGTGCTCAGCAACTATGCCGCGCCGTTCTCGTTCCTCAATAAAGCTTTTGCGGGCGAGTATCCCTGGCATGCGCAGAACATGCCGGAGATCGACCTGCTGATCATCTCCCACGATCACTACGATCATCTGGATTACGCCACCATCAGGGCGTTACTGCCGAAGGTGAAACGTGTGGTTACCCCGCTGGGCGTTGGATCTCATCTGCGCTACTGGGGCATGAAGCCGGAAATTATCGACGAGCGCGACTGGAACCAGTCGGTGCGCATCAGTGATGACTTAACGGTGCACGTCCTGCCGGCACGTCACTTCTCCGGACGCGGGATTAAACGCGATCAAACCCTGTGGGGGAGCTTTATGTTCGTCACGCCGGCGCAGAAGGTTTATTACAGCGGAGACTCCGGTTACGGTCCGCACTTCAGGGCCATCGGTGAGCAGTTCGGCGAGGTGGATTTAGCCATCATGGAAAACGGCCAGTACGATCGGGACTGGAAGTACATTCACATGATGCCGGCGGAAACGGCGCAGGCGTCGGCTGACCTTAACGCGAAAGCTGTCGTGCCCGGTCATAACGGACGCTTTGTGCTGGCGAAACACACCTGGAACGATCCGCTGATCCAGCTGGCGCAGGCCAGCAAAGATAAAAATTATCGACTACTGACGCCGGAGCTGGGTGAACCTGTTCACGTGAGTGATACCACGCAAACCTTTCGTGAGTGGTGGGAATAATGTTTAAGCGAGAAGCAGAGGGGGAGAGCAGTATGACCATTTCCGCTCAAGTCATCGACACCATCGTCGAGTGGATCGACGACAACCTGCACCAGCCATTACGTATCGAAGAGATCGCCCGCCACGCGGGTTACTCGAAATGGCATCTGCAGCGTTTGTTTATGCAGTATAAGGGCGAAAGTCTCGGGCGTTACATTCGCGAACGCAAGCTGCTGCTGGCAGCGCGTGACCTGCGTGAATCGGACGAGCGTGTCTACGATATCTGTTTGCGCTACGGCTTTGATTCGCAGCAGACGTTTACGCGTATCTTTACCCGTACCTTCAACCAGCCGCCTGGCGCGTACCGCAAAGAGAACCACAGCCGGACACACTGAACGTGTCGTTATGCAGAAATCCGACCGGGTAAGGCGCAGCCGCACCCGGTTTTTTTACTTACGATGCCAGTGAAAACCAGCGACGCCAGACGAAACGCAGGATGAAGAATTCGAGGGCGCCAAGCAGTAAAAACCACACGCAGAACAAAATGGTGTACAGCTGGTTAAGATCGACCATGTGGAAGATCGTCATCAGCTTTTTCGACAGCACCAGCCCAAGCGACGGCGCAGGTAACAGCAGGCAGGAGAGCAGGGCCATCAACAAAATGCCCCCCGCTGTGAGCAGCGATTCTAACGGGTGTTTCATCTTAATGTTAATCGTCAGTTAAAAATGTCATTGTCCGGCATCGCGGAACGTAAAGCAATATAAACCCGGCAGACGTTTTTTGTTAAATCAAATGCACTTTTCTGCGAATAAATAACAGAAAGAGAATAATCTCTCAGAAGCGATTAAATTATTATCGCGTTATGTAAATAAATGTCCTTGTCATGCAAATAATTTTACAAACATATAAGTGCTATATCCAATTAACGTGGCAATAACAATGGCTGCGACAATGTATAACGCCAGGCGGCGTGCGCGATAAATACCAAACATGGTTCCTCCTCGTTTAGCGTTGGTTTAGAAATATTTTGTAAAAATCATCGTATTCGAATAATAGTTATTAGTTTTGAATATCCCGGCAGTAATTATATTGCGGTAGATCAATTTTACCCGCAAGCCTTAAAAATGAATTTATTAAAGCCAGAAAGGAATTCAGGCTTCCGTCCACCGTATATTGAAGGAAAAATACGATGACCAAAAAAAATCTCTCTCAGAACATGCCACCTGCTGGTGGGCAGGCGTATCAGCAGACCGTTGAGCAAGTGCTTGCTAACAAGCAGAGCCAGGCAAGCGGCCTCGACCGTGCTGAAGCGCAGGCACGTCTGCATCAGTATGGCCCTAACGCGTTGCCGGAGAAAAAAGGCAAGCCCGCCTGGCTACGTTTTCTCGCCCATTTTAATGATGTACTGATTTACGTTCTGCTTGCCGCGGCGGTATTAACCGCAGTTATGGGCCACTGGGTCGATACGCTGGTTATCCTCGGTGTGGCGGTAATCAACGCGTTAATTGGCCATATTCAGGAAAGCAATGCGGAAAAATCCCTGAAGAGTATTCGTAATATGCTCTCCAGCGAAGCGCGCGTCATTCGCAATGGTAATCATGAAACGCAACCGACAACTGAAATAGTCCCGGGCGATATTATTGTATTACGCGCGGGGGATCGTATTCCGGCGGATATGCGTTTAATCGAAGCGCATAATTTACGCGTGGAAGAGGCTATTCTGACCGGCGAATCTACCGTGGTGGATAAACACATTAATCCGCTGACCGGTGAATTACCGCTGGGCGACCGCACTAACCTGGTCTTTTCCGGTACGACCGTGAGTGCAGGGGGCGGCATTGGCGTGGTCATTGCCACCGGGCAAGAGACTGAACTTGGCCACATTAACCAGATGATGGCGGGTATTGAAAAGCATCGTACGCCGCTGCTGGTGCAGATGGACAAGCTGGGAAAAGCGATCTTCGCCATTATTCTGGCGATGATGGCGGCACTGTTTGTCTTCAGCCTGGTGTTCCGCGAAATCCCCATGGGCGAGCTGCTGCTCTCTCTGATTAGCCTGGCGGTCGCGTCCGTGCCGGAAGGTCTGCCAGCCATTATTTCTATCATCCTTTCTCTTGGCGTGCAGGCGATGGCACGCAAGCGGGCGATTATCCGCAAGTTGCCAACGGTTGAAACCCTGGGGGCGATGACCGTGGTCTGCTCGGATAAAACCGGCACCCTGACCATGAACGAGATGACGGTGAAAGCCATCATTACTGCCGACAGTTGCTACCGCGTGGACGGTAACAGCTACGAGCCGGCGGGGAACATTTACCTGGAAGGCAGCGACGAGCCGATGCAGATCCAGCCGGGCACCGTGCTGGAGCAGTACCTGCGCACTGTCGATCTCTGTAATGACAGCCAACTGATTCAGGACGAACGCGGTCTGTGGGGCATCACCGGTGGGCCGACCGAAGGGGCGCTGAAGGTGCTGGCGGCGAAGGCGCATCTTGAGCCGGTGATGACCACCCTGATTAACAAGATCCCGTTCGATTCGCAGTACAAGTACATGAGCACCCACTATCAGATTGGTCACGAGGAGCACATCCTGATTACCGGCGCGCCGGACGTGATTTTCGCGCTGTGTAAACAGCAGCAGGCCCGTAACGGCGCTGAAGCGTTCGACCGCGCTTACTGGGAAACCGAGATGGAGCGCTATGCACGTCAGGGGCTGCGTATGGTTGCCGCGGCGTTCAAACCGGCGAACGGTGAGCAGGCGCTGACGCATGACGATCTGAATCACGGGCTGATCTTCCTCGGTATTGCCGCAATGATGGATCCACCGCGTCCTGAAGCGATTGATGCGATTCATGCCTGCCAGCAGGCCGGGATCCGCGTGAAGATGATCACCGGGGATCACCCGCAGACGGCAATGAGCATCGGTCAGATGCTCGGGATCACCAACAGCGAGCAGGCGGTGACGGGCTACCAGCTGGAGAAAATGGACGACGCTGAGCTTGCAGACGCCGCGGTGAAATATGACATTTTCGCCCGTACCAGTCCGGAGCATAAGCTGCGTCTGGTGAAAGCCCTGCAGGACAAGGGTGAGATCGTGGGCATGACCGGCGACGGTGTGAATGACGCTCCGGCGTTGCGCCAGGCGGACGTGGGCATCGCAATGGGCATCAAAGGCACCGAAGTGACCAAAGAGGCGGCGGACATGGTCCTGACCGACGATAACTTCGCCACCATCGCCAGCGCGGTAAAAGAGGGGCGTCGCGTTTACGACAACCTGAAGAAAACCATTCTGTTCATTATGCCGACCAACCTGGCGCAGGGGTTACTGATTGTTATTGCGCTGCTGGCAGGAAACATTATCCCGCTGACGCCGGTACTGATTTTGTGGATGAACATGGCAACCTCCGCCACGCTCTCCTTTGGCCTGGCCTTTGAAGCCGCTGAGCGCAACATCATGAAGCGTCCGCCGCGTCAGACCGGACAGCACGTGATGGATGCGTACGCCGTATGGCGCGTGGCCTTTGTCGGGACCATGATTGCCATCGCCGCCTTTGCGCTGGAAGCCTGGCTGGCACCGCGTGGCCACAGCGCGGAGTTCATCCGTACCGTGCTGCTGCAGATGCTGGTCTGCGCTCAGTGGGTATACATGATTAACTGCCGCAACACTGAAGGGTTCTCCCTGAACCGTGGCCTGCTGGCGAACAAAGGGATTTGGCTGGTCACAGGCGTGTTGTTCCTGCTCCAGGCAGCAATCATCTACCTGCCGTTTATGCAGATGCTTTTCGGCACGGAAGCGCTGCCTCTGCGCTACTGGTTCGTCACGCTGGCGGTAGCCGCGGTGATGTTCTTCGTTGTTGAAATCGAGAAGCGACTGACCCGCAGGTTCCGTAAGGCTGCATAACCCTTTGCCCTCACCTTAACCCTCTCCCGCCGGGAGAGGGGATGCTGGCCTCCCTTTCATTGGGCAGAGGGCCGGGGTGAGGGAAACACATCAGAGGTACATCCCCATGAAATTCCCGCTCCTGTTCGTCCTCCTCGCCCTCTTTCAACCCGCGTTTGCTGCTGCCATTCCGGTTCGCGTGGCGGTTGTGGAGCAAACGACCCACGCAGCTGAACGGCACGTGCCTGGCCGCATTGAAGCCATTCATACCGTCGAGATAAGAGCGCGCACGGAAGGCGTGATTACCCAGGTTCATTTCCGTGACGGACAATACGTGAAAAAAGGTGACGTGCTGTTTGAGCTGGACGATGCCGAGCCACGCGCCGCCGTGCGTCTGGCACAGGCTGAGGTAAAGAGCGCGGAAGCCACGCTGCGTCAGGCGCAGCAGCAGCTTTCACGCTTTGAAAGCCTGGGCAACAGCAATGCCATCAGCCGTCACGACGTGGATAACGCGCGCATGCAGCGCGATGTCGCCAGCGCTGCGCTGGAGCAGGCGAAAGCTCGCCTCGAAACCCGTAACGTGACGCTGGCGTACACGCGCATCACATCGCCGATTGATGGCCGCGTGGGGCACAGCCAGTTCCATGCCGGCAGCCTGGTGAACCCGTCAAGCGGCGTGCTGGTGGATGTCGTGCAGCTTGATCCGATCCGCATCGCCTTTGCGCTGGAAGAGGGGGCGTTTGCCACCAAAGCCGGACAACATGCGGATATCAGCGCCCTGAAGCGCGCCTGGCAGGCGCGGATTGACAGCAATGGTCAGCGCCTGAGCGGTGAACTGACCTCCGTGGACAATCGTATCGACCCGCGTACCGCCAGCGTGATGCTGCGCGCCGAATTCGCCAACCCGCGCCATCAGCTGCTGCCGGGCGGCAATGTGAATGTCTACCTGCGTCCGGCAAGCGCGCAGCCGGTGCTGACAGTGCCCGCTGCGGCGGTACAGCAAAACGGCGAGGGATTCTTTACCTGGGTGGTTAACGCAGAAAGCAAAGCCGAAAAACGCCCGCTGAAGATTGCCGGACAGATTGGCCAGCAGTTTGAGATTTCATCCGGCTTACATCCCGGTGAGCGAGCGATCACCGACGGTGCCCAGCGCGTACAGCCTGGCGCAGCCGTCCAGATACTGAATTAAGGAGCCATCATGCTGACGTTTTTCATCAAACGCCCGCGCTTCGCGATGGTGATTGCGCTGGTGATAACCCTGCTGGGTGCCATCGCGCTGAAGATTATCCCGGTGGAGCAGTACCCGCAGATCACCCCACCGGTGGTGAATGTCTCCGCCAGCTGGCCCGGTGCCAGTTCGGCTGACGTGGCGGAAGCCATTGCCACGCCGCTGGAGACTCAGCTTAACGGCGTGGATCACATGCTCTATATGGAATCCACCAGTTCCGATGAAGGTGCCTACAGCCTGAACATCACATTTGCGGCAGGGACCGATCCGGATCTGGCCGCCATCGACGTGCAAAACCGCGTGGCGCAGGCTGTGGCGCAATTGCCCACCGAGGCGCAGCAAAACGGCGTGCAGGTGCGTAAACGCGCCACCAATCTGATGATGGGGGTAAGCCTTTACTCACCGGACAATACCCACACGCCGCTTTTCGTCAGTAACTACGCCAGCACGCAGGTACGTGAAGCGCTGGCGCGTTTGCCGGGCGTCGGGCAGGTGCAGATGTTTGGCGCACGCGACTACAGCATGCGTATCTGGCTGCGTCCGGATCGCATGAACGCCCTGAACGTGACCACCGATGACGTGGCTCAGGCGTTACGCGAGCAGAACGTCCAGGGGGCGGCAGGCCAGGTCGGAACGCCGCCGGTGTTTAACGGCCAGCAGCAAACCCTGACGATTAACGGCCTGGGGCGTTTAAATCAGGCTGAGGACTTTGCGGACATCATTATCCGTGCGGGGGAGATGGGCCAGCTGGTGCGCCTGAAAGATGTCGCCACGATTGAACTGGGGTCGCGCAGCTACAGCTCCGGCGCCCAGCTGAACGGGCATGACTCGGCCTATCTTGGCATCTACCCTACGCCGTCCGCCAACGCCCTGCGCGTAGCCGATGCGGTTCGCGCGGAGCTGGCGCGACTCTCTGCACGCTTCCCGGACGATCTGACCTATGAAATAAAATTCGATACCACCACCTTTGTCGCCGCGACCATCAAGGAGATTGGTGTCTCGCTGGCGCTGACCCTGCTCGCCGTCGTGGTGGTGGTTTCCTTATTTCTGCAGAGCTGGCGTGCGACGCTGATTGTGGCGCTCGCTATTCCAGTGTCGCTGGTCGGCACCTTTGCGGTGCTCTATACCCTCGGTTATTCGGCCAACACGCTCAGCCTGTTCGCCATTATTCTGGCACTCACCATGGTGGTGGATGACGCCATTGTGGTGGTGGAGAGCGTTGAAACGCTGATGGCGGAAGGGCAAAGCCGCACGGCGGCTACCGCACAGGCGCTGCGCCAGATTGCCGGGCCGGTGATTGCCACCACCCTGGTGCTGCTGGCGGTGTTTGTGCCGGTGGCGCTGCTGCCGGGGATCGTGGGGGAGTTGTATCGCCAGTTCGCGGTCACGCTCTCCACCGCCGTCACGCTCTCAAGCCTGGTGGCGCTGACCCTGACGCCAGCGCTCTGTGCGCTGTTGCTGCGCCCGCGCCCGAAGAAGCCAGCCGCGGTTTACCGCGTTTTCAACCGCGGACTGGATACCACGCGCACCGTTTATACCCGCATCGTTAACTGCATTAACCTTCGTCCGTGGCTGGTGCTGCTGGCAACGGCCGGCGCGGCGGGCGTGGTGGTGTTCAGCTTTATGTCGATGCCAAAGGGCTTCCTGCCGCAGGAAGATCAGGGCTACTTCTTCGCCAGCGTGCAACTGCCGGAAGCGGCGTCGCTGGAGCGTACCGAAGCGGTGATGACCACCGCGCGGGAGCTTATCGCCAGACACCCTGCGGTCGAGGATGTGATTCAGGTCTCCGGTTTTAACATTCTCAACGGTACCAGCGCGTCTAACGGCGGGTTTATCTCCATCATGCTGAAGACATGGAGTGAGCGTCCGCCGCTTGATGAGGTGATGGGAACGCTGCAGCGTCAGTTGCTGGCGCTGCCGGAAGCGACCATCATGACCTTCGCCCCGCCGACGTTGCCGGGGCTGGGCAACGCCTCCGGCTTCGACCTGCGTATTCAGGCCCAGGCGGGGCAAAGCCCGGCGGAGCTGGAACGCGTTACCCGCAACGTTCTGATAAAAGCTAACCAGCATCTGCAGCTTAACCGGGTGTTTACCACCTGGAGCAGCAACGTGCCGCAGCTGACGCTGACCGTTGATCGCGAGCGCGCTGCCCGCCTCGACGTGCCGGTCTCGCGCATCTTCAGCAGCCTGCAAACCGCCTTTGGCGGCACGCGGGCCGGGGATTTTAGCGTTAACAACCGCGTCTACCACGTGGTGGTACAGAACGAAATGCAGTGGCGCGAGCGTGCCGGGCAAATCAGCGAATTGTTCGTGCGTAGCAATAACGGTGAGCGGGTGCGTCTGAGTAATCTTGTCACGATTACCCCGACCGTTGGCGCACCGTTCCTGCAGCAGTACAACCAGTTCCCGTCGGTGTCAGTGAGCGGGTCGGCGGCAGACGGCGTGAGCAGCAGCACGGCGATGGCCGTGATGAGCGAGCTTCTGGCGGAAAACCTGCCTGCCGGGTACGACTATGCCTGGAGCGGGATGTCTTATCAGGAGCAGCAGACCGGAAATCAGGCCATCTGGATTGTCCTGGCCGCGGTGGTTATGGCGTGGCTGTTCCTTGTCGCGCAGTATGAGAGCTGGACGCTACCCGCGAGCGTGATGCTCTCAGTCCTGTTCGCCATCGGGGGCGCGCTGGTGTGGCTGTGGATCGCGGGATACGCCAACGATGTGTATGTGCAGATTGGCCTGGTGCTGTTAATCGCGCTGGCGGCCAAGAACGCGATCCTGATCGTCGAGTTTGCCCGCGCACGGCGTCATGAGGGGATGGCGATTGTCGATGCGGCCCGTGAGGGCGCCTCCCGCCGCTTCCGGGCGGTGATGATGACGGCGGTGTCATTTATTATCGGTGTGCTGCCGATGATGCTGGCGTCCGGGGCAGGGGCGCAGAGCCGCCGCATCATTGGCACCACGGTGTTCAGCGGGATGCTGGTGGCCACCGTGGTCGGCATTCTGTTTATCCCGGCGCTGTTTGTGCTGTTCCAGCGCCTGCGTGAGTGGGGGCATCGCCTTACGGACTCGTCGCCCACAGCTCGCAATGTTTCTGAACCAGAGAAATAAGCGAACCGCCGTCTGCGATAAAATCGCGCATGCGCTGCGCCTCGCTCTTGCCCTGTTTTAACATCAGGGCTATTTCCTTAATCGCGCTCGTCGCGCCGAGCTTCTCGGCCGACGGCGCAACCTGCTCCAGCAGCCACGCAATATCTTCCGCCACGGTTTTGTGCTCACCAGTCTGCACGTCTGTCAGAATGCCCTCTAACCCATAACGACATGCCTGAAAACGGTTAAAGCGGTACAGCAGAAAATCCTTTTCCTGATGCTTATAGGGCCGCGTGGTCAGCAGCCAGTGAGACGTCGCCTGAATCAACCCGGCGATGTTGATCGCGTGGCCGAGCGTCAGCGGTGTATCCATCACCCGCACCTCGACCGTGCCAAAATGCGGGCTGGGGCGAATATCCCAGTGCAAATCTTTAATGCTGTCGATCATGCTGGTGGCGCTCAGACGACGAAACAGCCCTTCGAACTCCTGCCAGTTGTTCACCCACGGCATCTGTCCATTATCCGGAAATCCCGAGAAGATATTGAGTCGCGACGAGGCGAACTTTGTGTCCGTACCCTGCATATAGGGTGAGGACGCCGCCAGAGCAATAAAGTGGGGGACAAAGCGCGACAAACCATGCAGCAGATAAATAGCGTCGTCGCCGGTCCGACACCCGACATGCACGTGCTGGCCGAATACCGTCGCCTGCAAAATCAGATAGCCAAACCGTTCGAGCGTGACGTTATAGCGCTCGTCATCGCACACCTCCTGACGCTGCCACTTCTGGAAAGGGTGCGTCCCACCGCCGCAGATCTGAATATGCTGCTCCGCAGCGGCGCGCAGAATACTTTGCTGCATCACCGAGATTTGTGCGGCGGCCTGATCAATGTTCTGACACACGCCGGTGGCGATTTCGAGCATGCTCTCGGTGATATCGTGCTTCACTTCCCCGCCTTTGATGTCGTCTTTGACGGCAGCGATAAGGGCGGAGGAGTCCTGGCTCAGATCGTACCCCGGCGGGTTAACCACCTGCAGTTCAAGTTCAATACCAAGGGTATAAGGTTCAGAGGAATGGAAATCGGGTAATGGCATGGTGCACTCCGTTGTCGTAGATGAAATGAGTATAGACAACGGGTATGGCTCCCACTTCAGGCGGTGGTATAAAGGGACGTGTGGCGGCTATGCTGAACGCCACGGCACACTGATTAGGGCTTTAGCGACCAGGGGAGTTAACAATGTCTGACTATCCAACCATTGCACTGATTGGACCCGGTGCAATCGGAACCACTATCGCTGCGGTGCTGCATGAGGCTGGCCGCACGCCGCAACTGTGCGGACGTACCGCACACCCGCAATTACGTTTGCGGCACGATGAGGGTGAAATCGTGGTACCCGGGCCGGTATTAACCGATCCGACGGTCATCGATCGTCCGTACGATCTGGTTTTTATCGCAGTGAAAACGACCCAGAACGCCGACAGCGCGGGATGGCTGAACGCGCTGTGCGATGAAAACACGGTGGTTTGCGCGCTGCAAAACGGCGTCGAGCAAAAAGCCCAGCTGGCACCGTGGGTCAATGGCGCGACGGTACTGCCGTCGGTGGTCTGGTTCCCGGCGCAGCGTGAGCCGGATGCGTCAGTCTGGCTGCGGGCCAGTCCGCGGTTGACGCTGCCGGATGTGCCGCAGGCAAAACGGGTGGCTGATGCGCTGAACGGCACGCGCTGCGCGGTAGACTTGTCGGCAGATTTTCTTACCGTCGCATGGCGCAAGCTGCTGCAAAATGCGGTTGCAGGCCTGATGGTGCTTGCGAATCGTCGTGCCGGGATGTTCTCCCGTGAGGATATCAGCGAGCTGGCGCTGGCGTATCTGCGCGAAGGGCTTGCCGTGGCCCGAGCAGAAGGCGCGGTGCTGCACGATGACGTTGCGCAGGAGATCCTGGCGAATTTCCAGCGCGCACCTGCCGATTTAGGCACGTCTATCCTCGCCGATCGTCAGGCCAACCGTCCCATGGAGTGGGATATCCGCAACGGCGTGATCCAGCGCTATGGTCGTGCTCACGGTATTCCCGTTCCGATTAGCGATGTGCTGGTTCCCCTGCTTGCTGCAGGCAGCGAAGGGCCGGGTTAACGGCCGCTGACTTTTCGTTCGGCAAAATAGTGCGCGGGCGTGGTGCCCATGGCTTTCCTGAACATGGTGATAAACGCATTCACGGATTCATACCCAAGCGTTGTCGCCACGTTCTGGACCGGGACACCGCTTGCCAGCTCCTGCAGGGCAATAATCAACTGCAGCTGCTGACGCCAGCGGCCAAAGCTCAGCCCGGTCTCGCGCGCCATCAAACGCGCAAAGGAGCGCTCGCTCAGCGCCAGCCGTTTCGCCCACGCTTTCAGGGTGCTTCTGTCGTCAGGATGGCTGACCAGCGCGTCGGCCATGGCGCGTATTTTGGGATGGGCTGAAACGGGCAGACTCAGCTTCTGCTGCGGCATGCTGGCGAGCTCATCAAGCGTCACTCTGGTCAGCCGCGCGGCATGGCTCTCTGGCGGATAATCAACGCGTTCATGCGTCAAACGGTCAACCAGCGTTTTGATTAACGGGGAAATGGCCAGCGTGCAGCATTTCTCCGGCAGCGCGGCGGCACCGGGCTCAATAAACAGATAGTTGAGATGAGCATTCCAGGTCGCTTTGGCGCTGTGTGCGATCCCGCCAGGGATCCAGACGGCACAGTCTGGCGGCACGATCCAGATATCATTTTCCGCATGACAAATCACCGCGCCATACAAAGCAATAATCAGCTGCCCCTTACGGTGGGTGTGCACCGGCACTTCCGCGGCGTACTCCATGAAATCCAGATGTCGGGCTACGGCCGGGCATGCGGTGGCGTCAGGGTCGAAGAGCGTATTGGCAAGTTGAGGTTTCACGTTTCTGGCAACATTTAGGTATTTTTTGACAGAATAGAGTATTTAAGCGGGTTCGCAAGCCAGTAATAATTCTGGCATGAACATATTAAACGCTTTTCATTTTCATTCGGGGCGCGCCATGCGTGAGCGCTTATCTCCCGTGCTGCGTAACGATGCCAGTGCGTTGCTCTATTCCGCGAGAAGTTTTGCAGCGGCGATGCTCGCTTACTCCATTGCGCTGTCGATAGGCCTCGAACGTCCATCGTGGGCCATTATTACCGTCTATATCGTGTCGCAGACGTCGGTGGGGGCCTCGCTGAGCAGAAGTCTCTATCGTCTGGCCGGCACCGTTGTGGGGGCCTGCGCCACCGTTGCGATCGTACCTGTCTTCGTCAATATGCCGATCCTCTGCAGCGTGATGCTGTCGGGCTGGATCACGTTCTGCCT
Source organism: Enterobacter sp. BIDMC 26 (assembly GCF_000534435.1). Lineage (NCBI taxonomy): Bacteria > Pseudomonadati > Pseudomonadota > Gammaproteobacteria > Enterobacterales > Enterobacteriaceae > Enterobacter > Enterobacter sp. BIDMC 26. The sequence continues at coordinate 269,622 of NZ_KI973182.1, forward strand.
CTATTTATCTCTGCTGGAGCGCACCCCGCGGGCGTATGCCTTTGTACTGGCCGGGTACACTGCGAGCCTGATTGGTTTTCCTGCGGTATCCGACCCCGGCGGGATTTTTAATATCGCCATTATCCGTGTGCAGGAGATTGTCATTGGGATCTTCTGCGCGGCGCTGATACATCGCTATGTGTTACCCGCGCGTATCTCCGGCCTGTTCAACAGTAAGTTATCGCAAACCCTGCGCGCCGCGCGTGAGCGGGTGGCTGACACCCTCGCAGGCAAACCCGTCGCGGTTTCAGACCCGCTGCATCTGGCGCTGGCGCTGCAGTTTCTGCAGGGTATAAGCCACCATATTCCGTATGATTTTGCCCTGTCTGCTCCGGTGCGGCAGGGCAGAAAGGCTATCCATGACCGACTGGCGCGGCTGGTCATCGTCAACTGTGAATTACGCGATCGCTTACCGGCGACGGTGCCTGCCGGGTTGCAGGTATTGCTCGACGACGTTCAGGCCTGGCTGGGGGATAAAAATGCTGCACGCCCCAGCACGGCAGATGCGTTAATAGCACGCAGTGAACAGCTCGCAGAGCGCTACGCTGCACAGGCCCGGACGATGGACGACGCGCTACAGGCCAGTTTTGTCCGTTATCTGACGCAGGCCATTGCGCTGTTGCAGCAGTGCGAACGTCTTTCTGATGCCATCCACCATGCGAAGCCCGCCCAGGGACTGACGGTGGGCAGGGCAGTTAAAGGGTATGTTTTTCACCGCGATCCTCTTACTGCCGCCCGCACCGCGCTGGGCGCGTTCGCCATTATCCTGAGCGGCTGCCTGGTCTGGATCTTCTCCGCCTGGCCCGATGGCAGCACGGCGGTCTCTATCCTTGGGGTCTGCTGCACGCTGTTTGGCAGTTTCGACACCCCGGCTCCGCACATAGTGAAATACATTATTGGCTCGTTCTGGGGCGTATTGATTAGCCTGCTGTACAGCTTTGCGCTGCTTCCGCAGGTGAGCGATTTCCCCGTGCTGGTGGCCGTGCTGGCGCCGGTATATCTGCTGGCCGGGTCACTTCAGGCACGTCCTCCCACCACGTTTATGGCGATGGGGATCACCCTGACGCTGCCGGTGTTGTGCGAGCTGGGTGCCCACTACAGCGGAGATTTTGCCACGGCGGCCAATTCCGCCATTGCGCTGTTTGCCGCAACCGGCTTTGCTGTTATCAGCATGAGCCTGCTGCAAACCGTGCAGGCCGACGCGGCCATCGCACGTCTGCACACGCTGTGCCAGCGCGATATTCGTCGCAGCGTGAAGGGCACGCTTCTGCTGGATGAGACGCACTGGACCAATCTGATGATTGACCGCGCTGCCCTGTTACTGCCGCGCCTGCAGCGCAGCGGACGTGCCTCAGAGCAGGTGCTTAACCCGCTGCTGCGCGCGCTGCGCATCGGCCTTTCGGTGATGCATTTACGCCGCTGCGGTATGCCCGCGAGCAGGGAGATCAGCGCGCGCCTGTATCACCTGAACGACACCGACGCCTTGCGTGAACACATCGCCGACCACATCCGCCTCTGTTTGCCTGCCACAGATGCACAAACGCGCCAGTTTGTCGGCCATCTGGTGGATTTACATTGCGCATTACGGAGGGCAGACGATGGTCAATGATCTGAATATCGGGGGCGTTTTTATCCCGGGACTGCTTGTCACCGCGCTCGCGGCGCTGGCGTGCACGCTGGCACTCATCGCGCTTTTATCCCTCAGCAGGCTCTACCGTCGTTTGCCTTTTCGCCCGCTGCTGGACGTTTCAACTTATCTGGTCACCTTTTTCCTGCTGATGCAGGGCCTGACCGCGCTGGGGTTATTTAGATGAAATCATTACTTTCTCTGGTCGGTCGCTATGCGCTGACGTTATGTGCCGTCGCGGCGGCCACGCTTCTGGCTTTTATGATGTGGAAACATTATGCGCAAACGCCCTGGACCCGCGACGGCCGGGTACGGGCGGATGTGGTACAGATTGCGCCGGACGTATCCGGGCCGGTAATCCGCGTGGCCGTCCGGGATAACCATTGGGTTAACCGGGGCGATGTGCTCTACGCTATCGACCCGCACTGGCTCACGCTGGCGGTGGCCAGCGCGCAGGCGGAGGTGGAATCCAGACGGCATGAGATGGTGATGCGACAGGATGCCGCCAGACGACGCGCACAGATTAAAGCCGCGATTTCCAGCGAGGATTTACAGCAAACGGGCAGCGCCGCGAACGTCGCGGTGGCGAATTATCACGGTGCGCTGGCCGCGCTGGAGCTGGCCGAGCTTAATTTGTCCCATGCCACCGTACGGGCTCCCGTCTCGGGTTATATCACCCATCTGCGGCTTCGCCCGGGGGACTATGCCACCGCGGGGGAGACTAAGGTCGCCATCGTCGATGCGCACAGTTTCTGGGTGGTGGGGTATTTCGAGGAGACCAAACTTCGACATATTCGCGTTGGGGACACGGCGCATATCGTGTTGATGGGCTATGACCCGGTGATTGCCGGGCATGTTGAGAGCATCGGCCATGGGATCGGTGATAACAACGATGAGACGGGCGGGCTTGGGCTTCCCGACGTCGAGCCGACGTTTAGCTGGGTGCGGCTGGCGCAGCGCGTCCCGGTGCGCATACATATTGATGCATTGCCGAAGGGGATTGAGCTGGTAGCCGGGTTGTCGGCGAGCGTGGAGGTGGTGCGTTGAGGGCGACGGGAGCCCCTGTTTATATTGCGGCATAACGGCGATACCAGGGCAAATATCCTGCACCCTGACGCTGATTGGATATACTTCATGTGGCAGGTTGTGCTGTTTCCCGATTTTTCAGCCAGAGCGGAGACACCGCATCGTACATCCTGCAACGGGATCCAATGAAAATGTTCACCATGAAACAGTTATGGAGGTGTGGAAGATGGGATTATTAAGTTTTGTGAAAGAAGCGGGCGAGAAAATCTGGGATGCCGTATCCGGCGGTAGCAAGGAAGATCAGGCCGACAAGCTGAAAAAACATATTGATAGTCTTAACCTGCCTGGTGCCGAAAAGGTCAACATTAATGTCGCGGACGACGGTACGGCGACGGTGACCGGCGACGTGGGCTCCCAGGAAGATAAAGAAAAAATTCTGGTGGCGGTAGGTAACGTCACCGGGATTGGTCAGGTCAATGATAGCGTGACCGTCACCCAAAGCGGGGTGGAAAGCCGCTATTACACGGTGAAATCCGGCGATACCCTGAGCGCCATCTCAAAAGCGATGTATGGCTCTGCCAATGAGTATCAGCGTATTTTTGAAGCCAATAAACCGATGCTGACGCATCCCGACAAAATCTACCCGGGTCAGGTACTGATTATCCCGGCTAAGTAAGCCGTCAATCAGGACGTGTTAGCGATGTTTGTAGGGAGTCTGTGATGGGATTATTAGATCAAATCGGCAGCCTGGCCGGCGGGCAGGGCGGTAAGACGGAGCAACTCCAGGCGATCATGACCTGGATTGAGCAGCAGGGCGGCATTCAGGGGATCCTCGAAAAATTCCGCAATGGCGGCCTGGGCGGCGTTGTCGAGTCGTGGCTTAGCCAGCAGAGTAATCAGTCGGTCAACAGCGAACAGATCACATCGGTGTTTGGATCGCCAGCGCTGCAGGATCTTGGCGCGAAACTGGGCGTGGATTCTCAAACCGCGTCGACGCTGATTGCTGAATACCTGCCTAAAATCGTCGACGGCCTTTCACCGCAGGGCGAAGCCCCGGCCCAGGGCGACCTGATGTCTGCGGGACTTAACCTGCTCAAAGGTAAGTTCCTGAGTTAGTGCAATCCACGGCGTGATGACGCCGTGTACATACCAGGCCTGTATTCAGGCCTGGTATGTAGTATCAGGCTTAATGGGAAGAGACAAATATCGACGCCTGCTGCACAGGCGGAACGGCGAAATTACGCTGCATGCGTTTTATTTCCTCTGCGGGTGGCAAACCAAACAGCCGTTTGAATTCACGATTAAACTGCGACGGACTTTCATAACCGACGGCGTAGCTCGCGGCGGCGGCGGTAATATGCTGACGCATCATCAACATCCTTGCCTGATGCAGGCGCACCGATTTCACATACTGCATCGGCGGCATACGGGTTATCGCTTTGAAATGGGTGTGAAACGTCGGCACACTCATTCCGGCCTCCATCGCCAGTTGATTAAGCGTTAACGGCTCAGCGTAGGCGGTATGGATGTGCTGCAGTACTTTGCCAATTTTGCCGAACTGCCCCTGTAAGGCCAGCGCGGCGCGCATGGCCTTGCCCTGGGCGCCCGTCAGGACGCGGAAATAGAGCTCTCGCACCCGCGCCGGGCCGAGGATCGCCGCCTCAAGCGGATTGTTCAGTACTTCAAGCAGGCGCAGCACGGCCGTTTTTACCGCGTCGTCCATCGGGCTCGACATCATGCTTTGCGGCGCAGCGGGAGGATGTGGGGCGTGATGCTGCTCAATCTGCAACATCAGTTCAGCGGCAAGCTGAAAATCCAGATGCAGATATATCGCCAGCAAGGGGTGTTCTGCCGATGCGTCGGTTTCCATCACAAACGGCACCGGAACCGACACGGCCAGATAGTGCTGTTCATCATACAGATAGGTCTGCTGACCGAAAAAGCCGCGTTTGCTGCCCTGGCAGACAATTACAATCCCCGGATCGTAAAGCACGGGCGTTCGCGCAAGCGGGCGGTCGGCACGCAAAATTCGCACATCAGGTAACGCCGTCAGGTTGTACCCCTCCTGCACCGCCAGTGCTTTTACTAAGGTAATCATCCCGGACATCACTGCACCTCATAAAATCAGGCAATAAAAAGAGAAGATACGGCCTAAAAATACGGCAGAGCAGAGAATACCATGCAATCTTCACTGTTCATGGGAGTTATTTATGGCATCTGCAAAAACAATCTTAATCACCGGCGTCAGCAGCGGCTTTGGTCGTGCTCTGGCGGAGGAAGCCCTCGCCGCAGGCCATCGGGTCGTGGGGACCGTGCGCACCCCCGAAGCAAAGCAGGCATTCGAGGCACTCGATACGCAGCGGGCATTCGGCTGCCTGCTTGATGTCACGGACTATGCGCACATTGATGAAGTGGTTACGCAGAGTGTGTCTGCCGTCGGCCCGATTGATGTCCTTGTGAACAATGCCGGTTACGGTCACGAAGGCATACTGGAAGAGTCCTCGCTCGCAGACATGCGCCGCCAGTTTGAGGTGAATGTGTTTGGCGCCGTCGCGATGATCAAAGCCGTGCTGCCGGGCATGCGCCAGCGTCGTCACGGCCATATTCTTAATATCACCTCGATGGGCGGTTTCATCACTCTGCCCGGCATCAGCTATTACTGCGGCAGTAAATTTGCGCTCGAAGGCATATCAGAAACGCTAAGCAAAGAGCTTGCTCCGTTCAACATACATGTCACTGCGGTGGCACCGGGCTCGTTTCGCACCGACTGGGCAGGACGCTCGATGGTACGCAGCGCGCGCAGCATCCCGGACTATGACGCGTTATTCGATCCTGTCCGCCAGGCTCGTCAGGAAAAAAGTGGTCAGCAACTCGGCGACCCCGTAAAAGCGGCGCGCGCCATGCTGGCTATCATTGAGAGCCAGAACCCGCCGACGCATTTATTGCTTGGCAGTGATGCTTTGAGTTTAGTGCGGGAAAAGCTTGCGCGTTTAGGTGAGGAAATCGATCGCTGGGAAGCGTTAACACGTTCAACGGACGGCTGAGCGGCGAACACGGGAACATGATTACAGGCCGGTTTGCCACCGGCCAGTACCGGTCGCGGCGAAAGCCGCGACACTATGTTGATTGCTGGCGTTCAGGGCAGACGGTATTGCGACGCCATGCCCCGGGGGCCTGGCCATACTGACGCTTAAAGCTGCGGTTGAAGGACTGCTGGGAGTCAAAGCCCAGCGCGATCGCCACGTTCAGGATCGGTTCATCGCTGTGGGTTAAGCGCTCGACCGATTTTTGCAGCTTTTGTGCACGAATATACTCGGCCAGCGGATACCCGGTATGTTCCTTGAAGATCCGCTGGAGATGCCATTTCGAGTAGCCGGCGCGCCTGGAAACGGTGTTAATGTCCAGGCGGCTTTCAAGGTTGTTGTCGATCCAGTCGAGTAGATCATGAATAAATGCGTCAGTGTTCATGGTTTCCCCCACGCCGCGTTTTAAAAAGCATTTTTGTCTGTTGCATTTAAAGATGACTCGCTCTGACATTAAATGCAAGTTTTATTGTTGCATTTAAATCCTTGCCGAAAACGCGCCTTTTGTCCCTGAGCCAAATAGCACATAAAGTGTATTAATTATTCTTGCACTAAATCTGACGCCTTCCTACAATCGCCGCGATAGTGTATTCGCAACTGTTACAGTTTTGTGGCGATGAACGACACAAATAGTCTCAAGCCAGTCCGGACAAAGGAAGTGGCGCCGCGTCTCCCGCAGCGTCTTGCCCGGCGGCTACCATTACCGGAATAAAAATAATGAGCCTGCAAAAACCCTGGGTTAACGTTCATCTGACGGCGCTGGGAGCGATGTTCCTCTCCATGCTGCTTGTCGGATGCGATGACGGCGTGGCACAAAATGCCGTCCCACAAGCGCCCGCTGTGAGCGCCGCTGACGTGGTAGTGAAATCCATCAGTCAGTGGGATAGCTTTAACGGCCGGATTGAAGCGGTGGAAAGCGTTCAGCTGCGCCCCCGCGTCTCCGGCTACATTGATAAAGTGAATTACACCGACGGCCAGGAAGTGAAAAAGGGCGAGGTGCTGTTCACTATCGATGACAGAACCTATCGCGCTGCGCTGGAACAGGCGCAGGCCACCTTAACGAGAGCCAAAACGCAGGCCAGCCTGGCGCGCAGTGAGGCTAACCGTACCGATAAACTCGTCAATACCAACGTCGTCTCCCGTGAAGAGTGGGAGCAGCGCCGTTCGGCCGCCGCTCAGGCGCAGGCCGACATTCGCGCCGCGCAGGCAGCAGTTGACGCGGCACAACTTAACCTCGATTTCACCAAAGTGACCGCGCCTATTGATGGCCGCGCCAGCCGCGCGCTGATCACCAGCGGTAATCTGGTCACAGCGGGTGACAGTGCCAGCGTCCTCACCACGCTGGTCTCCCTGAAAACGGTTTACGTCTACTTTGACGTGGATGAAGCAACCTACCTCCACTATCAAAATCTTGCCCGCAGCGGGCAGGGCGCGTCCAGTAATCATCTGGCACTCCCGGTTGAGATTGGTCTGGTGGGGGAGGAGGGTTATCCCCATCAGGGCAAGGTGGATTTTCTTGATAATCAGTTAACGCCGAGCACCGGCACCATCCGTATGCGCGCGCTGCTGGATAATGCGCAGCGTCAGTTCACGCCAGGACTGTTTGCCCGCGTACGCCTGCCGGGCAGCGCTGAATTCAAAGCCACGCTTGTCGACGATAAAGCGGTGCTGACCGATCAGGATCGCAAATACGTTTATATCGTTGATAAAGAAGGTAAAGCGCAGCGCCGCGATATCACGCCGGGGCGTCTGGCCGCCGGTTTACGTATCGTGCAGCAGGGGCTGAACCCTGGCGATAAAGTCATCGTCGACGGTTTACAAAAAGTGTTTATGCCGGGTATGCCGGTTAACGCGAAAACCGTTCCGATGACCGCCAGCGCCGCGCTTAACTGATCCCTTACCCGAGAATCCGACATATGGACTTTTCCCGCTTTTTTATCGACAGGCCGATTTTCGCCGCAGTACTGTCGATTCTGATTTTCATCACAGGATTAATCGCTATCCCGCTGTTGCCGGTGAGCGAATATCCTGACGTCGTACCGCCAAGCGTGCAGGTGCGCGCGGAGTATCCGGGTGCCAACCCGAAAGTGATTGCAGAAACCGTGGCGACGCCGCTGGAAGAAGCCATCAACGGCGTTGAAAACATGATGTACATGAAATCCGTTGCAGGCTCTGACGGCGTACTGGTAACCACCGTGACGTTCCGCCCGGGTACCGACCCGGATCAGGCGCAGGTACAGGTGCAAAACCGCGTGTCACAGGCCGAGGCGCGTCTGCCAGAAGATGTACGACGTCTGGGTATTACCACCCAGAAACAATCACCGACGCTGACGCTGGTGGTGCATCTGTTTTCGCCGGGCGGCAAGTACGATTCACTGTATATGCGTAACTACGCCACGCTTAAAGTGAAGGACGAACTGGCGCGTCTGCCGGGCGTGGGTCAGATTCAGATTTTTGGCTCTGGCGAATACGCGATGCGCATCTGGCTGGATCCCGACAAGGTGGCAGCCCGCGGGTTGACGGCCTCGGATGTCGTGACGGCGATGCAGGAGCAAAACGTTCAGGTTTCTGCCGGACAGCTTGGCGCCGAGCCGCTGCCGAAAGAGAGCGATTTCCTGATCTCCATTAACGCCCAGGGGCGTCTGCACACGGAAGAAGAGTTTGGCAATATTATTCTGAAAACGGCGCAAGACGGCTCGCTGGTACGCCTGCGCGACGTGGCGCGTATTGAAATGGGCTCTGGCAGCTATGCGCTGCGTTCCCAGCTCAACAACAAAGACGCGGTCGGGATTGGTATCTTCCAGTCCCCGGGTGCGAACGCCATCGATTTGTCTAACGCCGTGCGCGCGAAAATGAACGAACTGGCCACGCGTTTCCCGGAAGATATGAAATGGGCAGCACCGTACGACCCGACGGTTTTCGTTCGCGATTCCATTCGCGCGGTTGTGCAGACCCTGCTGGAAGCGGTGGTGCTGGTAGTACTGGTGGTGATCCTGTTCCTGCAGACCTGGCGCGCGTCGATTATTCCGCTGATCGCGGTGCCGGTATCGGTTGTGGGGACGTTCAGCATTCTCTACTTGCTTGGCTTCTCACTGAATACCCTGAGTTTGTTCGGGCTGGTGCTGGCTATCGGTATCGTCGTGGATGACGCCATCGTGGTGGTGGAAAACGTCGAGCGAAATATCGAAGAGGGGCTTTCTCCGCTTCAGGCGGCGCATCAGGCGATGCGTGAAGTTTCGGGGCCGATTATCGCGATTGCGCTGGTGCTGTGCGCGGTGTTTGTACCGATGGCGTTCCTCTCCGGAGTAACCGGCCAGTTCTACAAACAGTTTGCGGTGACTATCGCGATTTCGACGGTGATTTCCGCCATCAACTCGCTGACGCTCTCGCCGGCACTGGCAGCGCTGCTGTTAAAACCGCACGGTGCCCCGAAAGACTTCCCGACCCGGCTTATCGATCGTCTGTTCGGCTGGCTGTTCCGTCCGTTTAACCGCTTTTTCCACCGTAGCTCTAATGGTTATCAGGGGCTGGTGGGGAAAACGCTCGGACGCCGTGGCGCGGTGTTTGTTGTTTATGTGCTGCTGTTGTGCGCGGCTGGCGTCATGTTTAAAGCGGTCCCCGGTGGGTTTATACCTACCCAGGATAAGCTGTATTTAATTGGCGGCGTGAAAATGCCGGAAGGTTCTTCACTGGCCCGCACCGATGCGGTGATCCGCAAAATGAGCGAAATCGGGATGAATACGGAAGGCGTGGATTATGCGGTCGCTTTTCCTGGGCTTAACGCGCTGCAGTTCACCAACACGCCGAATACCGGGACGGTCTTCTTTGGTCTGAAACCGTTCGATCAGCGTAAACACACGGCCGCGGAAATTAACGCTGAGATCAATGCCAAAATCGCTCAAATTCAGCAGGGCTTTGGTTTCTCCATTTTGCCACCGCCGATTTTAGGGCTGGGGCAGGGGTCGGGTTATTCGCTGTACATCCAGGATCGCGGCGGTCTGGGCTATGGTGCGCTGCAAAACGCGGTGAACACCATGTCCGGTGCGATTATGCAGACGCCGGGGATGCATTTCCCGATCTCAACCTATCAGGCTAACGTTCCGCAGCTGGATGTGCAGGTTGATCGAGATAAGGCGAAAGCGCAGGGCGTGTCGCTGACCGATCTGTTCGGTACGCTGCAAACCTATCTGGGATCGTCTTATGTGAACGATTTTAACCAGTTCGGGCGTACCTGGCGCGTGATGGCGCAGGCCGACGGGCCGTTCCGCGACAGCGTGGAAGACATTGCGAATTTGCGCACCCGTAATAATCAGGGCGAAATGGTGCCGATCGGCAGTATGGTGAATATCAGCACCACCTACGGGCCGGATCCGGTGATCCGTTATAACGGTTATCCGGCGGCGGATCTGATTGGCGATGCCGATCCGCGCATTCTCTCTTCGGCACAGGCGATGACGCAACTGGACGGAATGTCTAAGCAGATCCTGCCGAACGGGATGAATATTGAATGGACGGATCTGAGCTTCCAGCAGGCCACTCAGGGCAACACGGCGCTGATTGTCTTCCCGGTCGCGGTGCTGCTGGCTTTCCTGGTGCTGGCCGCACTGTATGAAAGCTGGACCCTGCCGCTGGCGGTTATCCTGATCGTTCCGATGACGATGTTGTCCGCGCTGTTTGGCGTCTGGCTGACCGGGGGCGATAACAACGTCTTCGTGCAGGTGGGGCTGGTGGTACTCATGGGGCTGGCATGTAAAAACGCGATTCTTATCGTTGAGTTTGCGCGCGAGCTGGAGCTTCAGGGGAAAGGGATTATGGAAGCGGCGCTGGAAGCGTGCCGCCTGCGTTTACGCCCGATTGTGATGACCTCCATCGCCTTTATTGCCGGGACGATTCCGCTGATCCTCGGCCACGGCGCAGGCGCAGAAGTGCGCGGTGTCACCGGGATCACGGTGTTCTCCGGGATGCTGGGCGTGACGCTGTTTGGTCTGTTCCTGACGCCGGTGTTTTACGTGACGCTGCGTAAATTCGTTACGCGCGGCAAACCGGTCAACGACGTTTTACCTGCCTAGGTTTTTACAGGGCACAAAAAAACCGCCTTCTCGTTAAGGCGGTTTTTTTTCGTATCAGGAAGGGCATGGCTACGCTTTTTTATGCAGGCCTTCAATTTCAGGCACCGGATCGCACCCGCTGGTATCGGCTTTTTTGACCTTTTCCAGCGCGCTGGCCACGGTATGTTGAGCCAGAACCTCTAACGAAGCCTGCTCCGCTTCATCGGCGATAGATTTAAAGTACCAGCACGCGTTGGCGCTGACGACGCAACGAGCCGGTACGTCAGGACGCGACGCCCACAGCTTTTTATCTTCTATGACAGAAACATAGATATCACGCAGGGTGATCTTATCCGCCGGACGACCAAGATGAATAGAACCGTTACGGCCAAGGGTTGAGACGATAATGCCGTCACGCGTAAGCGGAACCATTAACTTGCGGATAAAGCTCGGATTTGCTTCCAGTCCGTAGGCCAGAATCGCACTCGTCGAACGTTCACCCGATTGCTCCGCCATCGCTACGCTGAGAACCATCTGCAAAGCTGTCGGGAAGCGGTAATCTAACATTTCATTGTCCTGGGTTGCGGTGAATCTTGTTCTTTTTGGCACCGCAGAGGTGAATAATCAATAAGTAACAATATAACAAATACGGCAATTTTTTTGAAGCAGACAACGCCTGACCTGGCCCGTAAAAAAGCGTTTACGCTTCGCGTCGAATGGCAGCATAAGACCCATCCATACGCTTTACCGATTGTATAAGCATCGTCTATTTCATCATGGCGACTGATAAAAATATTATGAAAAAATGCTGATCGAATCGCCGCTGATTTTTTGAGCACATAAAGGGAATGACATTACCCTCGTCAGAAGAAACAGGAGTCACACCTATCCTGTCATTCATACATTAAAAAGCGGGAACGGGTCTGGTTTCTGTTTGAGTTGCCCGGCAATCTCGTTGAGTTTTAAGAGTGCTTGCTTTAACTGGCTGAACTCCGTTCCGCCAATACACAACCTGACGCCGTACTGATCCGACTGTTGACCCACTTCAGTTGAGGCCGGTGCTGTCACTTTGATGCCTGTCGCCAGCGCTGCATTGTAGAAAGAGTGCGCGTCATCGCGTGAAAACGGTAACCAGAGATGAAAGCTGGGCAGCCCCGAGCGATAAACGTGCTCTCCTAAAATGTCGATAGCGAGTTGGTAACGACGCCGGGTTTCGTGTTCAATTGCGAGGGTGACGGTTTCTGCTGTGCCATCAATCAGCCATTGCTCCATGATGGAACTGCTTAGCGGAGAGACCATCATCGCCGTTGCCCTCAGCATGGATTCTGCTCGTGAATACAGCGCCTCTGGTACCAGTAGCCCGCCAATCCGCAATGCTGGATTAAGGATCTTAGATAAGCTATTCACATATAAGGTGATATCGGGGGCGATTTTGGCAATCTGTGGCAATTCTGTCGTGCTCATCAGCCGATAAACATCATCCTCAATAATCTTTATGCCCCTTTCCCGACAAACCCGAACCAGTTCCTGACGGCGGGCCAGGCTCATAATGCGTGTGGACGGACTTTGTAAGAGCGGCGTGACATAGACAGCACCGCCTTTTTCCGCATTTTCATCGAGGGTCTTTTCCAGAACAGAGACATCCATGCCTTCGTCATCCATCGGGATCCCCACTAATGTGAGCTTCAGTAAATGCGACAGCTGAATCAGCCCTGAATAGGTCTGAGCCTCAACGTACAGTCGGCCAAAAGGTTCACAGACCGTAGACAACGCTACAGAGAGCGCATGCTGAGCACCGTTCGTTAAGATGAGATGCTGGTAATCTGCCGGGACACCCAGACGACTGAACCACTGCGCAAGAAGCCGCCGGTGTTCATCATGGCCCGTTGCCGGGGCGTAAGTGTTAAACATATCCATGTCAGGACGCCGGGCGAGGGTGGTGAGTGTCTTACTCAGTGACCGGGAGGTCAGTGCTGCTGGCGGGGTGTTTTGCGACAGGTCGATAAAGGTTCGGCTTCTGGAATTGGCCAGCGCGACAAACATTCCGCTGCCCTTAACGCTTCGCACCAGACCCCGTCTCTCCAGGATCCCATAGGCTTTCGTTACAGTACCCACCGCGATACCGAGCGTATCTGCCAGTTCACGATGTGCCGGAAGGCGCGCGCCGAGCCTCAGCTGGCCTGAAAGGATATCGTCTGACAACGCCTGGACCAGCCGATCGGTAGGGGAGGAATTGCCTTCTGCAAGATGGGGTTGCCACGGAGAACGTTCGCGCATGAGATTACCATAAGTGTAATGTGACACTATTTATATTTACTGATAGTGTCACATCTTTTATTCTGGCGCCAGTATTTGAAATAGACGAAATGAGCGAAACGCATGAGTGAACAACGTGTGGATGTCAGTTCTGCCAGACCATTACTGGATAAGAGTGAAACGAAGAAAAAAGAAATCCTTCGTGGCCTGAAAGATGGGTTACCCGTATTACTGGGCGTGATCCCGTTTGCGCTGGTGTTGGGTGCGCAGGCAAGCCATAAGGGGCTCACGCCTCTCGACGTTCCCTTGATGACAGGATTAAATTTTGCCGGCGGGTCTGAATTTGCCGCCATACAAATCTGGACGTCGCCGCCACCTTTTTTACTTATTATGGCCGTGACATTACTGGTAAACAGTCGTCATATTTTAATGGGGGCGACGCTGGTTCCCTTACTTTCTCGTTTTCCAAAACGAAAAGTCTTACCTGCGCTTTTTTTTATGACGGATGAGAGTTGGGCACTCAGTTATAATGACGCGCATTCCAGAAATAACAAAACGGCGCCGCTGTTCAGCATGCCGTATTATATGGCGGTCTCTTTATCTTTCTATACGATGTGGGTTTTCTGTACCGCACTCGGTGCGTTAATTGGCCCGGTGCTGGGCGATGTTCACCAGTATGGTTTTGATATGGCCTTTCCGGCGGTCTTTCTTGTGCTGGTCAGAGGCATGTGGAATGGCATTCGTAAAGCTGTGCCCTGGATAATCAGTCTGGTCGTCTCCGTGGCGGTATGTCATTTTATTGCCGGCCTGTGGTACGTCATTGCTGGCCCCTTAGCAGGATTAGCCGTTGCCGCATTTTTAGGGGGAGAGGATGCCTGATTACCAGACCTTCATCGCCATCGTATTAATGGCACTCACCACGTATGCAACGCGTGTGACCGCTTATCTTATATTACGAAACCGGGTGCTTACGCCCAGGGCGATGACGGTACTTAAATCCTCTCCCGGTTGTGTCATGCTGGCTTTCATTGCGCCTTTTTTTGCCTCCGGAAATCCCGCAGATCTGATCGCGTTAGGGTTAACGTTGGTTGTTGCAATGCGCTTTTCAATGCCGGTGACGGTGATCTGCGGCGTGATGTTTGCCTTTATACTTCGCTATTATTTAGGGTAAGTTTCCTGACCTGCCGCGCAACCAGAAACAGAATCGACTTCCCACATTCCATTCCCCGCAGCTGTGCGCGACGTGGTAATGTTGGCGTCGAACAGGTTCTGCGTTGAGGATCCCGCTATGACCACGTTTTATCAACTGACAGCCACCCGTCTGGATGGACAGCCTGTCGCTATGCTCGACTTCGCTGGCAAGGTGGTGTTGGTCGTGAATACCGCCAGCCAATGTGGTTTCACGCCACAATACGGCGGCCTTGAGGCGCTTTATAAGAAATACGCCGCTCAGGGGCTGGTGGTGCTTGGGTTCCCCTGCAACCAGTTCGGTAAACAGGAGCCCGGCGATGCCGACGACATCGCCAGGACTTGTCACATTCATTACGGTGTGAGCTTCCCGATATTCGAGAAGATCGAGGTCAACGGAGCCGCAGCGCATCCGGTGTTTCGCTATCTGAAAAACGAATTGCCCGGCGTGCTGGGGGGACGAATCAAGTGGAACTTCACCAAGTTCCTGATCGGACGCGACGGTAAACCGCTCAAGCGTTTTGCGCCGATCACCACCCCCGAGAAAATGGAAGCCGCAATCCTTACTGCGCTTGAACGCTAAGTATTGTGGTCATGATGGCCTGAACTCAGGAGGGTATTCATTGCAGGGGGCGTTTATCGCGCATCGCAGACGCCATGCCCGCATCTAAAATAGCACTCACGGAAAGATGTCACTCCCTCTCCTCATGCTATATCTCCATAAACATACCCATTAATGAAAGGACGTATGGAGATGCTGAGAGGCAAAAGAGCGGTTATTACGGGTGGGGGCAGAGGATTTGGTCAGGCGCTGTGCGTATGGCTGGCGCGGGAAGGCGTTGAGGTAGAATTTTGCGCGCGGCGGGCTGATGATATTCAACAAACCTGCAGTCTTATCACTGCTGAAGGCGGTATGGCAAAAGGGTATATCTGTGATTTAACCCGGGCTGAATCCCTTTCTGCGTTTTCTTCACAGCTATTAACTTCAGACAAGCCCATAGATATTTTAATTCTCAATGCTGCCCAATGGTTGTCAGGAACGTTAGACGACCAGCCTGATACCGACATTATTAATACCGTCAGTTCCGGCCTGACAGCGTCGATTCTTCTGACGCAGGCTCTGTTGCCTGGGTTAAGACGTTCAGACAGTGCTGATATCGTCTCAATTATCTCTTCCTGCGGGATCCCGAATTTCACGGATTCAATTGCGCACCCCGCTTTTTTCGCCAGCAAACATGGGCTCAGCGGATTTACAACAAAACTCGCACAGCAATTGTCCGAAGAAAATATACGGGTTACCGGACTGTACCCTCCTGATTTCGAACTTACAGGGTTAGATTCGAGTGTCGATAGCCAATGCAGAATGGGAGAGCGGCTCTTGAACGGGCGATCGGTCTGGGAAGCGATTCGTTTTGTGTTGGTTCAACCGCGTAGTTGCCATATAACTAGCCTCTATTTTCAAGGTCCAACTCGTGAAGAGTTGAGTGATAGGGTCTAAATTGGGTGATGTTAAACAGAACAGTCTTCGCACGGAGCAGCATGTTGATACCAAATGAAACAGACTGCTCTGTGCTCTAAGTGGATGCGTTGAGTCAATATGGGGGTTATGGCAAATCAGGGATTACGACAATTCAGGGATACCGACAGGATACCCGGAAGATGACATTAAAGCGGTGAAATTGTCTCAACAACATGCTGGAAAACGTAAGGGTCAGAAAGTAGCTTAAATTCTTCATCATCCGGGTAAGTGACTGCCACATGATAGTTTTCTCCAGCAAATGCCTTCACTGACTGCAGATCCTGCCAGTAAGTTGCCAGAAAGAAATGCTCCCAACTTCCCTGCGTTTCTCTGCGAACGAACGCGCCTTTGTTCCCCGATATGCTCCTGGAATGCTCTACCCCTGTTTTTTCAAGGTGTTTTGCAAAACCTTCCGCATGTTCAAGCGGAACACATCCATGCCAGGTCCTTACAATCATTAGTGTTCTCTCTTTAAGGATGGTGAGGGTATAACCATATCATCAGAAAGCACCTCATGGTGTGATTAACGAAGAACGCTATCTCGCACATCGATTTATCGGACATTCTTCACCTTGCTTCAGACTGAATCTCATGACCATGATAAATTTAGGTCACTTCCGTTTTTCGCTCACAGTTGCATCCAGCCGCTGTGTACCGCTAGCGGCAAACATCAGTGCTCTGAGGAGGGAAGCGCTGCAGCGCTCTTTGTTGAGATAGCTCCCTCACTTCGGTTTTCCTTACGCTATGATAAATCATTATATTTTGCTCAAGGGCCATACATGAACAT
The DNA here is from genome assembly GCF_000534435.1 of Enterobacter sp. BIDMC 26. Classification (NCBI taxonomy): domain Bacteria; kingdom Pseudomonadati; phylum Pseudomonadota; class Gammaproteobacteria; order Enterobacterales; family Enterobacteriaceae; genus Enterobacter; species Enterobacter sp. BIDMC 26. The sequence goes on from NZ_KI973182.1 coordinate 286,195, forward strand.
CTCCATCTGCAGACCAGACGAATATGATGATTTGGCTGATATTTTTATCGAAATGGAAACCTACTATAACCAGACGCTTTGCCTGTCCAGGCGTGATATGTCCGTGTATCTGAGGGATAAGATCTTTGCAGCCGACTCCGGTACCGAAGTTCACAAAGTGGTTTGTGATGGAGTTATCGCTGCGTTCTCATGTGTATCAGTAACGTACCCCTCTCCGCGATTTAGTGGGCAAATGTTTATCAAAGAGCTTTTTGTCTCTGCACCTTTCAGAAGGGCTGGAATTGGGAGAGGGCTGATGAGTTTTATAGCCAGTCGTGCTATAGAACGCGGGTGCTTTCAGCTCGACTGGTTATCTGTGACAGCAGACCCACTGGCGCAGACGTTTTATGAGTCTCTCGGTGCTCAGATTATCAGGAGCGTTAACTATCATCGGATTTCAGGCCCATCAATAGATAATCTTGCCCGTCGTGCCAACTGAAGCATTCAGGCAAAGATACTCCCCGTTGAAAAACATATCATTATGGAAGGTCCGCTTCTCATTCATAGCGGACCTTCTGCTCCGTTAGTTTGGCCGCTTTATGCCAGCAGCGGACGTAGGCTGAATTGAAAGTAGCCATGATGTGTTTTCATTATGACCGGTTACGTTAGAATAGCCTCGTTGAAAACGATAGAGCTGGAGTAAAAATGTTTGCTGATTTTGGTATCGTGAATTTCTGGACGTATCTACTTGGTGCGACACTGATAGTCCTTGCCCCCGGCCCTGAGACCATGTTCGTGATTAAAACAAGCATTACGAGCGGCATCAAACGAGGCTTTGCTGCAATATTTTCCATTCTCATGAGTGACGTACTTCTGGTTCTGCTGGCATGGTGTGGGCTGGCCGCGGTTATAAGCTCAACTCCTGCCTTGTTTAACGCCATCAAATACGCAGGTGCTGCCTATCTTTTCTATCTCGGTGTCCAGACGATACGCGCTATCTTTAAGCCAGCTCTCGAAACGAGTCAGGAAAATAAATCTTCAGCTGATGCTAAGGAGATCATCGGGCGCGGAATGCTGGTTACTCTACTGAATCCAAAGACGCTGCTGTTCTATATCTCTTTCTTCGCCCAGTTCATCAATGTTCAGGCTGAACACTCCTGGATGGCGTTTATCATTCTTGCTGCAGTAATGTTCGCAATTACTCTCGTTTATTTCGGTTTCCTCGTTTTCTGCGGCTCTTATCTGCTCAGCCGTCTGAAAGGCAACCGTAGGTTATCAACCATTGGAAACGCGCTGGTAGGTATGTTCTTCATTGGATTTGCAGCGCGACTCGCAAGCGCAACTTCCTGACAAGACAGCTAAACCGCCTCACGGCGGTTTTTTTTACGTTCTTACGCTGGATGGGACGGCCGCTCTTCGCTCACAGCGGACTTTATGCTCCGTTAGTTTGGCCGCTTTGTGTCAGGAGCGGACCTCCGTTACTATTCTGAAGAGGAAGCACAGAAATATTTAGGTCTGTTGGGTAATAATTACGATATATAATAAAAACTCCTCCATTTCAGAATCCAAGAGTATGGGCATACGCAAGGATGCAATTATGAAATCCAAGAGTGCGTTAGTTTTAGAAGAACTCAGATCCAAATTACGTACTGCATCTGTGGCACAAGTCGGTGGTTTCCGCCCTACAGCAGACCCAATTACATCCTGGTTTTTAAAAGGAGTCGCTCTTCCAGGTGAAGGGTTGCCAGTTTGGAAGGGGCAGCCGATGTTTCCGCTTCTCCAGATTCGCGTAGATGAGCTTCCCGTGATTCCTGAACAACTGAAGGGGATCGCGCTCTTAGTGCTTTATCATAATATGGAAAGCCATCCATTTGATAAACCTCATGGCGAGGGGTGGCTAATACGAGAATACGCAACTCTTGATGGGCTTGAGTTATTGCCTGCAATTAATACTCCATATCGAGCATTTCCGGTTCGGTGGGTGAGTGTCAATGATGATGCTCCGGGATGGGAGGATGCTTGGGATATTATTGACTTGTCTGACGTAAACGATGATGAGGATGCAAGTAATAGATTCTATGATGGTTTTAACCGGTACAGGGGAACCAAGGTTGGAGGATATCCAATGGAGATACAACATGGTGTGGGGATTCAAGATTTTGTCTTTCAAGTGGGGTCAGAAGAAAAAGTAAACTGGATGTGGGCGGACAATGGTATCGGCTACTTTCACAAATCCCCAGAGGGACTTTGGACGTTTTCATGTCAGTTTTACTAGAAACTCAACGTCCTCTTATCGCTCACAGCGGACCTTCTGCTCCGTTAGTTTGGCCGCTTTGTGCCAGGAGTGGACGTTGCAAATATCACGGTTTTAATTGATGGGGAGCAGGTCAACGATGAACAATAACCCTGAATCAGCTCATTTTAACGGCAAATATATATCCGTGAGTAATTCATGTTCTGCTACCTCATGCACAAAGTTGTGGTAATGAAAGAAAAGCGGGAAGTCGCGAAGTTCCTCTCCGCTCTCTGGCAACCAGTCACGATACAGAGACTTAGCCAACCCGGTTAACGCATCATGCGATCCCTGATGACGTAACACCGCACAGCGACCAGCCGGAATGTCACTATTTATCACCCCGAAGCGATTGTCTTCAATAATGGGTGACGTGACGGTTCCGCAAATATGGAACTCAAATTCATCCGGCGGCGTTAAGGTTGGATCGTGTGGTGCAATACCGTATGTCTGGCTACTGGCAACCGGTGAAAAACCCGTGGTTTTTCGCCATTCAATAAAGCGAGCCGCCGTTTCGTTTATTCGCTCCGGTTGTCCATAATGTGTCAGCATTGCGACTGACGTCGCGGGGAAAGTAATGATCCTGACCTGGCTTTGCATGGTTTGTCTCCTGGCTTTGTAAGGTTCGGATATGCGCTTATGCCAATCCACCCAGGGGGGCTGCTGGCGGAATTGCGTCGGTGATAGACCGAACATTTGTCTGAAAGCACGGCTAAATGATTCAGAATGCTGGAAACCGGCGTCGTACGCGATATCAGTGATTTTCTCTAACGGATTAAAAGCCAGTCGATAAGATGCGCGTTTTAAGCGCATCATCTGGATGTAACGGCCAGGTGGCATCCCACAATAACTACAAAACTGACGATGGAAATGAAATGGCGAGAAGTGAGCCACTTCACTCAGTTTTTCCAGTAATAAAGCGTCATCGAGATGGTGGTCAATATAATCAAAGACCTGTTTAAAGCGTCTGGCGTAACTATCAGTTTTATTATCACACATGACTTCCTCCGTGCTGCTTAATATGCTCGAAGGCGATTCAGTTTGCCTGACCGATCTTGCTCAATGACGTACAAAGGGGAGCATTTCCAGGTGGCTATCTTTCGAACCTTTGACTTGCTCCCCATTGCTCAAGACTCTCGATGTCAATATGCATGCCGAACTTCCACTGTTCGCTCACAGCGGACTTTATGCTCGGTGAGTTCGCCCGCTCTGTGCCAAAAGCAGGCATTTCTCCTTCGCAACCATTATGTATTAATCACTGGGGGTCAGGTCGTTTTCTATGAGGTCTATGCATTTTCTGAATGCCAGTTAAACGCAAACGTGATGACTGGTAAGAGAGTTACTGACGTAGCGGTGAATCATCAACGCTGGCGGGTCATTTGCAGGAGGAGCGTTTACTGTTCCAAACCAGACAGGATTAGCCGGGCAGACGGAGCCACAAATGTAGGCAGGTATGTCCGCAAATGTACCAGCTATTGGTCTATGGACATGGCCTGTAGAAATGGCGAGTAGTCTGGTCGGGGAGCGTCTTATCAAATCTTCCATCTCAGTTAGACCTCTGCACATAGTTTCGTCTAGCGTTGGTATGCCAGATGCAAATACATGATGGTGCAAAAACAGCAATGAAGGAGGGCTGTCTGCGTCGCTAAATTGATTATCCAACCATTCCAGATGGTCAGTCACACTGCCGTAATCCTTATAATTAACCGTCGAATCCAGACCAATCAGGCGAATGCCACCGGTATTATGAATTAAGTGCAGGGCTTCTCCTTGGGCATCGTGCGCCCATCTATTTTCATCCCAAACAGAACGCATCAGACTGCGGTCGTCTGAGTTACCCGGCAGGATATACGAAGGGTAATTTTGCTGATTCAGGCGGTCAGCTATCTGTACATAACCTTCCTGCCAATACCCATCCGTTAGATCACCTGTAAGTACCAGTACGTCCGGTTGCAGATGCGTAAGCCAATTTAATATCTGGTCGAACCGAAACAGATGATCATTCTCGGGTGAGGCGTGAATGTCTGAAACCTGCGCTATCAGCATAAAGGCCTCATACGATTATTGTGTGGGGAACAAGATCGTGATACATGGCCATAAATCCGGTTTCAAATTTCATTTTTTCACCACTATGGCAACAATGGACAGATTAATTAGGATCGGTAATTCAAAAGTTACGCTGAATCAAACTGGCTCCGAAGGCGGTCGGGAATTCACAGTAAATCGCTAAGTTTAATTTCTAATGCTCAGAGCCAATGTTAGCAGGGATGCGTAAGGTCCGCTCCTCGCTCACAGCGGACCTTGCGGCTCTTATGCCAGTCCGCTTTGTGCAGAAAGGTAAATTCAGCTGTATTCAATAATATCAAACCCTTCATCAGCCGTTGGCTCTGCGAAAAAGCGCGTTATGGTTTCAAATTGTTGATCTGAGGCTGTAAATTCATGCATTCCTTCTGCATTACGGGCGCGCAAGCGGGATTTACATACTTCATCAGTAACTTTCAGGTAATGCAGCCTGTTACTGGCACCTGACTCCTTAATGATGCTCATCATCCATTCACGATTGGTTTGTGTGTTTGCCGGAAAATCCAGAACTACGGATAGACCCGCTTTGAGTAGCGACACCAGATGAGGCTTCATAGCGTTTCTGAGTTTTGAAGAATACTGCACATAATCAGCTATGGATTGCATTTCATTGGCAAAGAGGGCAGCCAGCCAATAATCTTCACTGACAATTATGGTGCCGGGTAATGCACCTAACTTTGCTGACAATGTGGATTTGCCTGATGCAATTTTCCCACATAACAAGTGCAAAGTGGGTTTTTCTGACGTTGTTACTGAAGCGATATCCATTATTTACCTCACGGGATTTTTACCGGTAAGGCCCGCCTTACCGGCGGGAAAATGGCGAACGTTATCCCACCTGAGTCAGACAGGTGATAATAATCATTGAATGGAATAGGACAGAGTGTGTTTTCATTGTCATTCAAGTTAACAGGGCCTGAATGCAAAATCAGCAATTTTTTCCCTTATACATTGAATGTCCACTCCAGTGAGTTTGGCTGCTTTGTGTCAGAAACGGACATTTAACAAGGCGCTGAATTGAATAACACCAGCTGGCTCATCTTCGCTTACGTAGCGCATTAAGTAGCGTCTGCGTTGCATCGGAAGACGCTCCAGATGACGAACAAACCAGCCCAAATTCCCGGTGTATAGCAGGCGTCAAAGGCGCCACACACAGGTTGCGCAGCGTCTCCGGCAGGGCTGATTCAGGTACAAGGGCGACGCCCATCTCTTCCCCGACCAGCTTACAGGCGCTAATCCAGTCGCGTACTGTCACGCGTATATCAGAAAGTTGCAAACCAGCCATTTCCATCAGGCTTTTTCCATTAACGACACATCCGCCTGTCGCCAGAATAAAGGGCTGGTCTGCCAGCGCCTTTAGCGTTATGCCATAAGCCCTGGCATGATGTGCCAGCTGATGTTTAGCTGGTATTACCGCGACCCATGCATCCTGTCCTAATATAACCTCTGCACGCCCGGGACCGGGATTCATGACCACCCCAAGTTCTACGGTATCGGCGGCAAGCCACTCCTCGACTTCCTCGTCCGAGCCTTCCAGGACAACGATTTCAATACCCGGATGCAGGCGCTTAACGTCGCGAAGAAGCCCTGGCAACAATGTGGACGTCACTGAGGGAAAACTGGCCAGGCGAATGCGCCCTCGGTGTAAGTCTCGGCTCTTATCAGCCAGTATGCGGATGGCATTCAGCTGCAAAAGCATGTTTCGTGCATTTTCAATAACCTGCTCACCCAGCGCGGTAATACCGATATACCGTCGCTCACGCGTAAATACCGGAAATCCAAGCGAAGCTTCTAGCTGGGCGATGGCCTGGCTGGCACCTGACTGAGTCATTCCTATCTCTTCTGCGGCGCGCGAGATGTTACCGGCATCCGCGACGGCCACCAGCAGGCGCCAGTGTAAAAGATTCATCATGATTATCAGTAGCTCAGCTAATGGTTGGATTCTATATCATTAATTTTACAGCGAAATACGCGTCAAATACAGTGAGTTCAGAATTGCTTCGAATTTCTCGATGGCTTTACACATTTAACGGAGACAACATGAAACTCTATTACGCCCCGGATACCTGTTCGTTATCACCGCACATTGTGCTGCGCGAACTGGAAATTGAATTTGAACTGGTGAAGGTTAACAACAAAAGCAAGCTCACTGCTGATGGTCGCGACTTCCGCACCATTAACCCTAAAGGTTATGTCGCTGCACTTGAATTGGATAATGGGCAGATACTCACTGAGGGGCCAGCCATTGTGCAGTACCTCGCCGATCTTAAACCAGAATATGGCCTGGCACCGCGCGCGGACAGTTGGGCTCGGGTGCGTCTGCAGGAATGGCTTAACTTTATCACTAGCGAAATACACGCTGGCTCGGCACCGCTGTTCAACCCCGCGCTGCCCGAGGACATCAAAGCGATTTTTCAGGATAAGCTCTTCCGACAGTTCGATTTACTCCAGGCGAGGCTCGACGAAAACACCTATCTGACTGGCTCATCCTTCAGCGTAGCGGATGCCTACCTTTTTACTGTACTGGGTTGGTGTAAATTCTTCTCAATCCAACTGGAACGCTGGCCAGCGCTACCGGCGTACATGGAAAAAATAAATGCCCGACCTGCTGTACAGGCTGCATTACTGGCTGAAGCGTCTCAGTAGGGTAGGTAATCGCTTATTGCTGGACACAGCATGTTGAGTGTCTGCAAAGAGGTCGTCTGCCCTTTGTTCTACGCGGGCCTGAAGTTGCGCGTAGCGTTCTGCTCCGTAGCATGAGCTGACGCTGAAACCAATTCCCGGCGGCATTCACTGCTGCTTTCGTTTCATTATGGACTCAACGCCGCGCGACTTTTTGCCTTAATCTATGCCTCAAGTCAGACCTTGCGGCTCTTATATCAGGCCGCTTTATACCCTAAGCGGCCGTTACGCCTGGCCACTCGTTTGTCGTGAGGAAACGTAAAGGCTCAAAATAATGCACTGTTTCAGATATAAAATTATACCGTCGGGACAGTACCGCCATCGATCACATATTCCGTACCGGTAATAGTGGCAGCACAGGATGACGCGAGGAAGACGATAAGGTTCGCCACTTCGATGGGCTTTGAGGGACGGCCCAGCGGAATTCCACCGAGTGCATTCATGATGATCTGCTTACCGCCCTCGTAGTCCGTTCCTGCCTGCTGAGCAAGTCGTTCCGCCATCGCGACCGATGCTTCGGTTTCTACCCAGCCAGGCGCCACACGCACCACCCGAATTCCCTTAGGGGACACTTCTTTTGACAGGCTTTTGCTGTACGCCGACAGTGCCGCTTTGGCCGCCGCATATCCGGTGGTCGATTCCGGTAACGGCAGTTCACGCTGAATAGAGGTGACGTGGATGATCACCCCATCCTGTTGCGCCAGCATCCCTGGCAACAACGCGCGATCTAAGCGTACCGCAGGCAACAGATTAAGATTGAGCTCCTGTTGCCATTCCTCTTCCCCAAGGGCTGCAAACCCACCGCCGGGAGCGGTAGAACCGCCTGCTACGTGGATGATGATATCGACGCCGCCCAGGTATTTCTGAACGGCGTCCACGACTAAATTACATCCCTGGATGGTGGTCAGATCCGCCGCCACGAAAGCGTCTGCGGCAGATTCTGCGGGCTCGTGACGCGCGGTGGTTAGCACCGTTGCCCCTTGCTGTTTTAAAAGGCGGACAACTGCTTTGCCGATCCCTTTGGTCCCTGCGGTAACCAGAACACGTCTGCCCTGTAAATCAAGATCCATCAGCATCAGATTATCTCCAGAGTCGCAATCTTGTCGCCAGCGAGGCCGAAAGTATGTGTAAGCATCACGGGGCTACCGGGAAAATTACCGACAACGTTCGAGGTGACTATTACCCGATCGCCTTCCGTGAGAACTTCAATGGGATGAGCGCTATAGTCGAACGCAGCCCGCGCCGCGCGTTGCCACGCTTCGATTGCCGCGTGCCCCCGATGGGTTTTACCTTCATCGAACACGACGGCATTGAGGGTAAAACAGCGCTTAACGCTGGCAATATCGGCACCATTGCCGATCGCAAAATAGGTTGAAATAGCTTGCGGTAGAGATAATGACATGGCCCTTACTCCCGTTATTTACAGTACGGGAATTTTTAACATAGACTTTAAAATTGACAAGTACGCACAAAAAAGTGAGCAACTGAATTATGAGTAAGTTATATAGCCCTGAAACCGCCGCAAGCGGCGTGGAACAAGTTCTGCGAATGCTGGAAGGTCGCTGGAAACTCATTATTCTGTTTCATCTTTTCGACGGAAAGGTGCAACGCTATTCTGATTTTGAAAAACTGATCCCCGAAATTTCGCAGAAGATGCTGGCACAACAGCTGCGACAGCTGGAGGCCGACGGCATTGTGTCACGTAGGGTATATCCCCAGGTTCCACCGAAAGTCGAATATCGGCTCACTGAGTGGGGGCAGGCGCTGTGTCCGGCTCTCGATGCGATGCTGAAATGGGCAGAAAAACGCGAGGTTTAGGTGCTCGGGTACATTTTTGTTTATGATCGAAAATTGTTGATGTTCATCCCTTGCTGATAGCAGACCTTGCGGCTCTTATTTCGGTCCGCTTTGTGCCGGGAGTGGACATTAATCAAGCTCAGATTTTTTCTTCCGCAGTTGGTCGTGTTGCTCGAGTTCATAATCGATAAACGCTCCAATCATAGTCCGATAGATTTTTTCGATAATCACTTCGGGAAGTCCTGCTTCAGTGGCCTGTTTATGTACCTTGTCGATCACCTGCTGGACGCGGTCTGGCGCGCGGACGGCTGAGTGGTCAACTTTGAACGTTGCTGCAGCTTTAACACATTCGCTGCGTTGCGCGATTATCTTCACCAGTTTACTGTCAATTTCATCGATTCGTTTTCTAACGTCTTCAATTGATGAAAAATTCATATTCGGTCCACCTGACTAGTGCATGAGATTGACAGGATACACACATCTTCTATTCATTGCAGTATCAAATTTAGAAAATCCTTGTAAGAGGGAGAGAAATATTAAGTAAAAATATCCAGAAACTCGAGGCTCTGGGTAGTGTGTTGAATTTGTGAGTCGGAAGACCCTCCCTTCTCTCATAGTAGGCCTTGCGGCCCTTATGTCGGTCCATATACTCTCCATAATCTGCGAAACATAAATCAATAATCCTCTGTCAGAATTATTTAACTGAAACGGAGGAGAGATGAATAAAATAACTTATCACATTAAATACTTCGAGTATTTATTAAGAAAGTGCAAGACGATTTTATCCGGGGATATTGCATTCCATGCGGCCAGGTTAAATAAAATTTCAGGGGTTTATCCAGATTTACTTAACCCTTTAACGCTTAATGAGAAGATTTGTCATCGTCTTATATTTGAACGCAACCCATTTTATACAATGCTAGCGGATAAAATTGCTGTCAGGGAGTATGTGGCTAGAAACACTCGTTTAGTTAACATTGTTCCGGTGATTGGTGTATATAACCGTGTTGAAGATATTGATTTCGACAGGCTACCTGGCAAATTCGTCTTGAAGTGCAGCCATGATAGCGGTAGTGCAATCATATGCACAGACAGGGAAAGTTTTGAACCTGAGAAGATTTTAAATAAATTAAAGTTGGCCCTTAAAAAGAATATGTATTACACAACCAGGGAGTGGCAATATAAAAATATCTCACCTGTTGTAATCTGTGAAATGTATGTGGATTTATTTTCCAGTAACAATAAGAGTGTCACTCCAGAAATGTTAAGAATACATTGCTTTCATGGTGTGGCTTGTTCCATTGAAGCTGATTTTACCGATGAAAAGGGCCGAGGATTCATCAATGTATATGATAGATCGTGGCATTTACAACCCTTTCAAATGGAATACCCGAATACACCCACTCCGGTTGATGAACCCGAGTCATTCCATAAATCCATAATTGCTGCCCAGCAGTTAGCGAAAGAAATCGACTATTGTCGTGTCGATCTGATGCTAAAAGGGCAAGATATCTATTTTAGCGAAATAACGTTAAGTCCTAAAAGAGGAAAACTGAAAATTACCCCAGCGATATGGGATACAAAACTTGGGGGGATGTGGGATCTGTCGTTGACTAAAAACAGGCTCAATTGAGCCTGTGTATCAATCCCTTTGAACAGGCCATGAAAGCCTGAAAACTGAACCGTTTTCTCGTGTTAAGCTGTAGCTGACGTCTCCACCATGGGCACGCATAATGGCTTTAACAACCGATAGTCCTAATCCACAACCCTCAGGATTAATTTTTTTTGCTTGTTCTCCTCGCTGAAAAGGCTGGAATAAGGTCTTCTGGAGGTCTTCAGGGATCCCCGGACCTTTATCCTGAACGATTATAAAATTATCGCTTCCCATGATACCATTATTAACTAAAAGCGTTTTCGATGTGGAATATTTTAAGGCATTATCAAAAAGGACAGTCAGGCACTGAATTATGCGTAAAGGATCGCAGACGCTACGCTGAGAGCTAAGTTTAGTTACTATTTTAAAATCTTTAGTTTCAAAGTCTGGTAAAAAGGTATCCAGCGTATTTGAAATTGTTGTCTTGAGATCGACCTCACTGAGCACCAAAGAATATCCGGCCCCGCCTGAAGAACTCACGACACGAAGGTCTTCTATTAAGTTAGTCAGCCCTTCAGTTTGTTTAAGGAGATTTTGGAATAGCGACGGCTCTGGTTCAAACACGCCGTCAACCAGTCCCTGAAGCCTCCCTCTCAAAATAGTCACTGGTGTCCGGAGCTCATGAGCGATTGCAGCATTCCATAAATTTCGCTGAGCATCCAGTGTCTGTAATTTTTCCGCCATTACATTGAAATCATTGACGAGTTTATTCATCTCGCCTAACTGAGAATTACTGCTAAACGCTCTTGCGCTAAGGTTTCCTTGAGAGATCTGTTTCAGACTGTATGCTACTTCATTCAAGGGTTTTAATATTCTTGCAGATAATTTTACGGTAAAAAAGAGTGAAACGACCAGACTGGTAACTGAAGCGATCAAGATCCACATCCAGTCAAGGAATGTCATGTTATCTTCATTACCTGCGTTAATCCCTCCCGGCAGATAATCAATTATGAAACTATAAAATAAGTAGGAGCCAAGTATGGCAATCGCAATAATGACGAAAGTTAATGACAACATATATGTCAATATCTGACGGCTCAGAATTGTTTCTTTGTTCATTTTTTGTCACCGAGCCGGTAGCCTAATCCTCTGATGCTTTCCGGAATGCCTTTTAGTCCGGCATGCTCAAGTTTTTTCCGGAGTTTACTCATATGACTGTCTACAGTGCGATCCAGCGAGTCGCCCTCTGGTAAACACGCATCGAGTAACTCCTCTCTTGAGCACACTTTTCTCGGATTTCTGGCCAGATAGGTCAGAAGCTTAAACTCAGTCGTGGTAAGTACTGGCGTGGAAACCTCACCTTGCGTAGTGATTTCTACATAAAATTCATCGGGGTAAATTGTAAGAAAAGGCGTTCTTAAAGGACGTGAATGTGTAGCCTCTGCAATCGGTCTGGTTCTGCGAAGGACTGCTTCAACTCTGGCAATAACCTCTGAAGGATTAAAGGGTTTTATCACATAGTCATCTGCCCCGAGCCGTAGACCCATCAGTTTATCAACGTCTTGATCCAGTGCCGTAACCATGATGACGGGTACATTCGTTTCCTTTCTTAACGTTGTGAGAACGTTCCAGCCATCGTACACGGGCAGGTGAATGTCCAATAGCAGGAGGTCAGGCTTGTGGAGACGGGTAAGATTGATCGCCTGTTCACCGTCTTCGGCTCTCATGGTTTTCATTCCTGCCTTATGTAAATAGCCTGTCAGTATGGCGGCGATGTCATCATCGTCTTCAGCAACGATGATCAGAGTGTTTTTATGCATATTTTTTCCACAGTACCGATGACAGCGTGTATTTTATCCTGAAATGCCTTTTTCCGTCATGCTAAAAGAGTGTTTGCTCAATTATAATCATCAAGGTTTTAAGCTAATTTATTTTGACAGATACTTTTTGAAAAAGTTCATCAGGATATTTTTTGCGAAAACGTAAGCTGTCAGCGTCTCCATATTGGCTACACAATTCATAAATAATTATCCAACATTGTTAAGTAATAATCCTTAGCCAGGGTATGAATAATTCAGATTCCCACTATCCGATGACTCTTGCCTGGGGCAGGGTAAGTTTAGTGAAAAAAATATTTTTATTTTTAGAGGGCAATTATCATGATGGCTAAGGTAAGTTTTCGGCGTGAGAATGTCATGGCCTCTATTTTATTTTCTATTTTGTCCTGGGGGTTATTGTATTCCTGGGTTTATCTTATGCGTGCCACCAATGAAAGAGTAGATTCAACTTTACCTGAGTCATCAGTGATTCAGGTTTCGATAATATTGGCTGTCATATTTTTCGTGTTTCAGAAAAGACCCGGCGTATTAAAAAATCTTTTCATAATAATATCTGGGTTAATCTTGATATTTTTATACACAATCACTGTGTTACATCTGCTTTTGAATGTGGTTCCGGATATCGATGATTTCGTTTTTTATTATGAGTGTTTTTTATTGATGTTTTTTTGTGGGCTGCCTATGTATTTATGTCTAAGGATGATTTGATTCCAGTTGTGTTCATTCCGGAGAACGGCTTAGAGGCGTACATATACCCTCCATAAAACGTCCATTCGCAATTGATATCATGACGTTAAACTCCTCATGTACTTTATTTGATAGCTATATCAGTTCATTTTTACGCGATCTGAACTCATTAGCTAATGGCAGAATACTTTCTCGAACCGATGCTTAACATACATTCATCATGACCTATAAAAACGAAAAATACGGTTCCACGGCACCTGGGGTGGCTATCTCACTAAAGAGACTCGCGTTCCGTCACATTAAGAAATTGTGTATTACTTTTCTGCTCGTTATTACAGAAAACGTTGCATTTCTGCTCTATCCCGTTCTGGCTGGCGTGGCCATAAATGCCATTCTGGCAGGGCAGACGGCACGTGCGACCATCTATGGCCTTCTGGTTCTATTCATGTGGTGCATCGGGGCCGCCAGACGTAGCGTAGATACCCGAACTTTTGCACGTATTTACGCAAGTCTTGCCGTGACGGTAGTGTTAGCTCAGCGAAAATATTCACACAATCAATCGACTATTGCCGCGAGAGTAACGCTATCGCGAGAATTTGTGGACTTTTTTGAATTGCATCTGCCTGTCTTTATCACTTCGATAATTTCCCTTTTCGGTGCTGCAATTATGCTTTTGTGGATTGAGTTCTGGACAGGAATAACCTGTTTGATCATCGTGGCAATATTAATGTGCTTTGTCTCAGGCTATGCCTGTAAAAACGAGGCGCTTTACCGACGACTTAACAACCGCCTTGAAAAAGAAGTCGATTATGTTGATAAGGCATCTTTTAGTGCTTTGAACCGACACTATGACACGCTTGCCCGTCTACGGATGGTCTTATCCGACAGAGAGGCATGGGGATTCTTATTCATAGGCATTCTGGTCTCTGCGCTATTTTCAATGACCATTATCAGGATGAGTATGGAAACCGGAATTAATGCCGGTCATGTTTATTCCGTAATGACCTATATGTGGATGTTTGCAACAAGCCTGGATGACGCTCCACATCTCCTTGAGAAATTTTCCCAGCTTCGAGATGTAGGTCGGCGGGTCTCAACAGACGATGAAACGCATTTAACGGGAAAGTGATTATGAATTTAGACCATTTGCATATTGACTGGAAGTATACCTGATGCCGTACTTTTTCATTAAACGTCCCATTTTCGCATGGGTTGTCGCTCTGTTTATTGTCCTGGCAGGCGTATTGTCTATTCCTCGTCTACCGGTTGCACAATATCCTGCTGTTGCACCACCGGGTATTATCATATCAGTCAGTTACCCTGGCGCTAGCCCGGATGTTATGAACACTTCCGTCGTATCACTGATTGAACGTGAAATTTCTGGTGTTGATAATTTACTGTATTTTGAGTCTTCCAGTGACGCTACGGGTATGGCGTCAATTACAGTGACCTTCAAACCCGGAACAGATATCAAAATCGCCCAAATGGATCTGCAAAACCAAATTAAGATTGTGGAGCCTCGCTTGCCGCAGTCTGTACGACAAAATGGGATAACTGTTGAAGCGGCCAATTCCGGGTTTTTGATGATGGTGGGATTAAAATCCCAAAATGGAGAATATCAGGAAGCTGATTTAAGTGATTATTTCGCCAGAAATGTGACGGATGAACTCCGACGCGTACCCGGTGTAGGGAAGGTTCAACTTTTTGGCGGAGAAAAAGCACTTCGCATTTGGCTGGACCCTATGAAATTACACGGCTATGGGCTGTCTGTCACCGATGTATTAAACGCCGTCAGTCAACAAAACGTGATTGTTTCTCCGGGCCGAACGGGAGATGAACCTACGACCGACGGGCAGGGGGTTACCTATCCTATAACGGTAAAAGGGCAACTCTCTTCGGTTGAAGAATTTCGCAATATCACGATTAAATCGCAAGTCTCCGCTGCGCGTCTGACGTTGGCAGACGTTGCCCGCGTGGAGTCCGGGTTACAAAGTTATGCATTTGGGATACGTGAAAATGGTGTGCCCGCCACGGCTGCAGCCATTCAACTGTCGCCTGGCGCTAATGCAATGAGTACCGCATCGGGTATCCGTACGCGGTTAACAGAGCTATCGGGTGTACTTCCGGAGGGAATGGAGTTCACCGTACCTTTCGATACGGCTCCGTTTGTGAAGCTTTCTATCCTGAAAGTGGTTGAGACATTTGTCGAAGCTATGGTTCTGGTCTTTTTCGTTATGCTGCTTTTCCTTCACAAGATTCGCTGCACGATTATTCCTGCGATTGTTGCACCGGTGGCGCTACTCGGTACCTTTACCGTGATGTTATTAAGTGGTTATTCCATCAATATTTTGACCATGTTTGGTATGGTGCTGGCCATCGGGATTATTGTCGACGATGCGATTGTTGTGGTCGAGAATGTGGAACGTTTGATGGAGGAAAAAAGCATGTCTCCGCAGGAAGCGACGCGAGAAGCGATGCGTGAGATCACTCCGGCGATTATTGGTATCACGCTGGTGCTTACCGCGGTATTTATACCGATGGCCTTTGCCAGCGGCTCTGTTGGTATTATTTATCGGCAGTTCTCTATTTCAATGGCCATATCTATTTTACTGTCGGCATTCCTGGCGCTGACATTAACCCCTGCGCTTTGTGCAACCCTGCTCAAGCCCCATGGTCGTCATCACGGTAAGAGCAGTGCATTTTCAGCGTGGTTTAACGCTCACTTTCATAGACTGGCTTCATTTTACGCCACCGGGCTGGGCTTTGTTCTTAAGCGTACTGGCCGCATGATGGCGATCTACGCTGCTTTATGTATAGCGCTGTATGCCGGTCTGTCTTCCTTACCTTCTTCATTTTTACCTGATGAAGACCAGGGATATTTTATGTCGTCAATCCAGCTTCCATCGGATGCCACGATGCAAAGGACGCTTAAGGTCGTCGATGAGTTTGAAAATGAAATCGCCCACCGTCAGGCGGTAGAAAGCAACATTATGATCCTGGGGTTTGGGTTCTCAGGCTCGGGTCAGAACTCGGCTATGGCGTTCACCACACTGAAGGACTGGAAACAGCGTAAAGGGATCACGGCGCAGGATGAAGCCGACTATATTCAGTCCCGAATGGCAAATGTGCCTGACGCCGTTACGATGAGTCTTCTGCCTCCGGCGATTTCTGATATGGGTACCTCTTCCGGGTTCACTTATTATTTACAGGACAGAGGCGGTAAGGGTTATCAGGCATTAAAAAAGACCGCGGATGAGCTTGTTATGCAAGCAAATCAGGATCCTCGACTGGCCGATGTCTATATTGATGGGCTTGGTGAGGGGACACGTCTCTCCCTCAATGTCGACCGGGAAAAAGCGGAAGCCATGGGTGTGTCTTTTGATGAGATTAATCAAACCATTTCCGTCGCAGCGGGTTCCAATTATGTCAATGACTATACCAATCATGGTCGGGTTCAGCAGGTTATCGTCCAGGCGGATGCTCCGTACAGGATGCAGCCAGAACAAATTTTGGCCTTGTCAGTCAGAAATCATCTGGGGCAGATGCTTCCGTTATCCACTTTTGTGACACTTTCGTGGAATGTTGCTCCGCAGCAACTGAATCGTTATCAGGGATATCCAGCCATACGCATAACCGGAAGTGCCGCTCAGGGAAAATCGTCGGGCACTGCAATGGTCGCCGTGGACAAACTGGCTGAGCACTTACCGCCAGGATTTGCAGGGGAGTGGGCGGGGAGTTCTTTACAGGAAAGGGAATCCGCTTCACAGCTTCCAGGACTCATTGTGCTCTCTATACTGGTAGTATTTATGGTGCTGGCTGCTCTTTATGAAAGCTGGTCCGTGCCCTTCGCGGTAATGCTTGTTGTTCCGTTGGGGCTGCTCGGTGCTGTGCTGGCCGTAGCCGTTACGAATATGACTAATGATATCTTTTTCAAAGTGGGCCTGATTACCCTGATTGGTCTTTCCGCTAAAAATGCGATTCTGATTATCGAATTTGCGAGACAATTGATGAATGACGGAAAGAACCTAATTGATGCGACAATAACTGCAGCGAAGCAACGTTTGCGACCCATAATGATGACTTCTCTGGCTTTCACATTGGGCGTTGTTCCACTGATGCTTGCCAGTGGGGCCAGTGACAGTACGCAGCATGCCATTGGTACCGGTGTATTCGGCGGGATGATTAGCGGCACACTACTGGCAATTTTCTTTGTTCCGGTATTTTTCGTTGTGGTCAGCCGATTTACCGGAAGGCGAAAAGATAGACTGGAAAATAGCCGGAACGGCTAATATCGGTCATATTTTCCAGCCGGTTAAAGCATGGTTATCGCTTGACTGGCTGGTATATCTCCTTTGCCAGTGAGCATGGTGAGGACAGGTATGATGACACATACATCTATGTGTTACTGAACTACGTAAAGGTCCTGGTTAACCGTCCGCTTCTCCTCATTCACCGCGGCCGTCAGGGCAATGAAAATGAGCCTTCCATGACAATAACGCTTTTTCCTCCTACCCGAACTGACGGGCTTTCTGCAGTGCCGTCATAGCCTGAAAATAATATGCTGGCGCGCCCCATATCAACGCCCTGGCTTACGCGAAGAGAGAGCTCTTTTTTATTGCGAAGCTGGGCCAGCAGGGCTGTTACTGCGCCAGTCGCGCTGCCTGTTGCCGGATCTTCGGTCATGCGGGGCGTAAACATCCGGGCCTGCAAATCACACGGGTCTTCAGGATCCGTTTCCAGCGTATAGGCGTAAATGGACACCGCACCGTCGAGGGGCAAAATAGCCCGGAACCCCTGCAAATTGGGTACGCAACAGCGAAGCGCATTTCGGGTCGCGAGTTCGACAATCAAAAAAGGCAGGCCAACAGAGGCGACGACAGGCATATGCATTTCAGTGCGTATATCACTGGCTTCAAGAGAGAGGCAGGCCGCCACGTTTTCTGGACTGACTTCTGAATGGCAGGATAAAGCTTGCGGAACAAGAAGTTCTGCACCCGTGACCTTTGCATTTTCTCTGATAATCCTGACAGGTACCCGTCCGGCGGCTTCTTCGAATATCAGCGTTTCAGGTAGCGATTCGCCATTCAGTTCAGCCTGATACGCCAGGACAAAAGCAGTCCCAATATTGGGATGACCAGCGAAAGGGATTTCACGCGTCGGGGTAAAAATCCGTACCCAAGCCGTATGTGATGGTTCTTCAGGAGGTAAAACAAACGTCGTTTCACTGTAGCCAAATTCTAACGCGAGCAGCTGCATTTGCTCAGTGGTCAATCCCTCGGCATCCAGAACGACAGCTACCGGGTTACCGCAAAACGGTTTATCAGTAAACACATCTGCAATCACATAACGTCTTCTCACCAGGACCTCAACTTCCATGCCTTAAAATGAATTTATACTCAACGAGTTTGTCGTTTTAATATACGCTCACGTGAAAACATAACCCACTGGCATTTACCTGTATGCGTATTTTTCACCTTAACGACTGAAGGTGATGTTTACCTGGTTTTGTTCATCCACTCCGTTAAGGTGAGTGAATACAAAAGGCTCGGCGGTGCGTCTTTAATATCATGTATATCTCTGACATATCTCAGTCCCGTTTTTTCAAGAACGTTCTGTGACGCCAGATGGTTAGCTCTGACAACGGCTGAGATCTCGGTGAGTTTCATATCATCAAAACCATACCTTACCGCGCGTGTAGCAAATTCTGTCGCCAGGCCTTTTCCCCAGGCATCTGTCGATAACCGATATCCAAGATTGTTAATCACACAATCGCCATAGCTACGGATGCTCAGACCACCAAATCCGATAATTTTTTCAGGGGATTCGAGAAGCGATATGGCGAAGCTACCAAAGCTGTGAGTTTGCCAGTGGGTGAGCCAGCGATTGAGAACCGTTTTTGCATGATCAATATCCGGGTAGGGGCCTGCGGGGTTAAACGTGTTCGTCGCCGGATCACCATAAATTCTGAAAAGATTGGCTACGTCTGATGCTATTACCGGGCGAAGGCACAATCGAGTTGTTTCAATTCGCAAACAGACCTCCTGATATGTGTTGACGGGAATATGTCTTTCATTAATTGATGCTCTCTGATTTAAGCATATATGTGTTTTGACGTAATTCGACAGATCCGATTGTGTGCTGTCGTGGCGAAACGCACACGACGAATACCCTGGTGTGTTAACCAATGGGCACAGGTCAGCCTTACCAGATATCAGTTTGCGATGGACAGAAAACGGACAAAAAAAGACCCGCAGTACGCGGGTCTGTATAAATGCTGAAAAGGGTAATCAGAACGACCAACGCAGGTTAGCGTTGACCGAATTGATGCGGGTGTCTTGACCGAGTTGCCCCTGATAACCGACATCCAGCGTCGCAGCGCGCGACAGCTGTACGCTGACGCCGATATCGCCCACCATCACGTCCTCATCAACGGCCTGGCCCTGGGTGATGAACGCGTCACTGCCGGCAAATGCCATCCGCGATGAGGTGTTTTTATCCCCGTAGGCGTGCTGCCAGCCCAACGAACCATACAGGTTAACGTTTTTCGGCAGTTCGGTGACGCCGCGCATCCCGAGCGTGGAGTAGAAGGTGTTCATCGTTTCATTACGCACGCTCAGCGCGGCGGCACCGCCATCTTCCCTGAAACTGTCGGTATGCAGTCGAATCCAGGACAGGTTGATAAACGGTTCAACATTCATCGCCGGCTGGCCAAAACGGTAGCCCGCCTCGGTAAACGCCAGCAGCGAGTTGGCGTCGTAATCTGACTTCAGGCGGTCCGAGAAACCACTGAAATCAACGTTGCGCTCGCCTTCAATCTTGTGCCAGGTGTAACCCAGCGCGCCGCGCAGTGAGAACGCATTCTGTTGCCCTGCGGCATACAGGCCAAGGTGATAGTTGTCGGTATCCGTGGATGAACGGCGGCTATCAACGTCGTAATCACCACGGCTATAGCCGAAGTACCCCCCGACACGTACGTTATGGTCAGCCAACGTGCGATCCGCGCCCAGCAGGAAGCCGGTGGTGTTGCCGTCCAGCTTGCCTGCGTTACCGTTGTCGCGCGTTCTGCTCCAGGAACTGAAGGTCTGGCCCCATACACCGTTATTTTGTTGCTCCGGCTGTTGTACCAGCGACATCGCTAACGGCGGTATCGGCAGACTGTCATTATCGAACGCGCGCTGCATGCGCTGGTTCAGTACGTTGAACAGCTGAGTGCTGCCGGCGATCAGGTTAGACTGTACCGACGGGTAAACTTCACCTGACAGCTGGTTGAACGCCTCGCGCGCTTGCGGTGCGCTGAGTACCAGCAGAGAGTTATACAGCGCCAGGGAAGGGCCGTTTTGTGTCAGCGTGGAAAGCGCGCCGGCGGTATTCCACTGGTTGCTGGTGTTGGCTACCGTCTGGAAAATACCCGGCTTACCGCTTCCTGGATTTTCTCCACCTGGATTCTCGCCGCCTGGATTCTCACCGCCAGGATTCTCACCACCCGGATTTTCACCCCCTGGGTTCTCACCGCCCGGATTCTCACCACCCGGGTTTTCGCCCCCAGGATTCTCTCCGCCGGTCTCTTTCTGCGCGATGGTGAGATCGACAGCGTCGGTGCTCTGTTTCAGTGCCACGTCCAGGAAGGCGGATTTGGAGATGGCCCCGGCGAACTGGCCGTCAATTCCCCCGTTGGAGGTTAGAATGCGATAGCTTTGGCCCGTTTTGTAGCTGGTCTGCGGATCCAGCGCGGTAACCTGTACTTTAGCCTGATCGCTGATGGTCGTTTTGCCAGACACCAGTAACTGATCGCTGCGGCCGTCACCAGCGATATCAACGTCATAGAACGATGCACCCACAAAATTCAGGTAGCGTTTCAGCGTCAGCGTGCCGATAGTGCCATCACCGGGCGAGATATGGCCGCCGGAGAGGATCTCTGTCTGGCCCAGCGTGCCGTCACCGCCCAGCGTGCCGCCGGCTTTGATCGACGCGGCGCTGCTGTAACCTTGTCCGTTACTGACCTCCGATCCCGCCGTCGCGTTGAGGATCAGCGTGCCGCCGTTCTCGGCGCTAAGCGTCTGCACATCAAAAATATCGTCTTCGGGTTGGGTATTGATATTGCTGGCAATAATGACTTTTCCACCGCGCGCGGTGACGTTCGCCTTGAGCCCTGAAAGATCGCCGTTCAGCGTGGTCTGGCCGGAGGTAGTGATCACTTCACCTTCGCCGCTCATCTTGTTGCTGAAAACGTAATTTCCGTCGGTATGGTTGAAATAGACATAGCTGCCGAATAACCCACCCCGAAGGCTGATTGCCGTCTTCGCATCAAGAGTGCCCGCGCCGCCCGCCGCGCCGAGCGTCGGCTCCGTTAAACCGGTGCCGGAGTCCATATTGCCGCGGCTGCCGATTATCAGTGCGCCCCGGTTCGAGCCAGAGCCCGTCATCCCCACTACCAGCTCATTACTGCCTGCGGAAAATGCACCGCCGTCCATGACCGACAGTACGCCATTGCCGTAATCGCCAACGCTAACGCTGCTGGCACTGGTAAAACGCGAGCCCTCGCCCGCGATAACCAGCTCGGCGGTTTTACGTGCGCCTGAGACGCCCGCCACCTGAATGTTGCCCACGTTAACCGCTCCGCCGTTGAGCACGTCCAGATCGCCATAAAGCGTGAGCGTACGGCCAACATTCCATTGCGAACCGGATCCCGTGACGGTGGCTTTCGGGCTCAGCTTGTCGGTTTCATCTGGGCCGGAACCATTGCCGATACGGGCATCGTAGGTGGTGTTGAGCGTCGCACCGTTTTCAATCGCCAGCGTGGAGCGGGCTCCCAGGTCAGTGCCAACGCTGAGAAAATTACTGACGACGCGTGAACCGGCGCCCGTAGCGATTAGGTGGCTGTCGTAGCCACGGGTGGTACCGACCACGATCTCCTTCGCGCTGGCCAGCGCACCGTCTTCGACTCGCAGGGTGCCCAGGCCAAGATTCAGGCCACCACGCAGAATGTACTGATCGTTAACCGCGTTCAGCTCGGCGTTTGGTCCGCGGACCGTGACCACGCTTTCATAAATTTGGCCGTTGAACAGTCGACCGATATTGATGTTATAGGCAGTGATTTTGCCATTATCGATCAGCAGGTTCCCGCGTTGGTTACGGCCGACGTAAACATCGCCGGTGTAACCTAAAGATTCGGTAACACGCGCATCGCCGTCAAAAATGGCATCCGCTGCGCGAGCGAAATCGGCAGGGGAGAGCATCAACAGCGGTGCGGAAAATAGAGCGAGGTAAAGTCTGGAAAGCGGTGTCTTAACCGCTAAAGAATGCGATGTAGAGTTATTCACGGGCTATCTCCGTACTCATTAGCATGATGTCTGGAAAATCGTTTTTATATGAAACTCAAATGTGTCGGGAAATTTAAAAGGCGTTATTATTTGTACGCCTTTTGGTATTGAGGAAATTATTTATGCGTGACAACCGGCGTACAGGTCGGCGCGCTTAGCGTCGGCGCAGATCCTAAAATTCCAGGCATCATCATTGATGAGCAATCGAAAATTCGCCCTTTTTCTGTCGTGGCGCGATAAGAAAGTTTTTGGCCGCCCAACGCATCCGGTTGGGCACCATTCACGTTGGTCACCGTTATTTCGTCCGACGAGCCCAGCCCCAGCATTTTAGCGGTTTCCGCCTGCAGCAGTGGAATAGCCTGATCGGTTTTCAGGGTGGAACAACCGGCTAGCATCAACGTAACGGTTAAAGCGATTAGTGGTCTTTTCATAAATTATCCTTTATATCCAACCAGTTAAAATCACTGATTGTATTTATGTTTTCTATTACCCAAATCAGCGGGTAATATATTTCTCTTTCCTAATTGAAAAAACCCTCCTAAAGTAGGGTGGGTCGATAATAATTCATCTGTACTCTCAGATACGCGAAGGTGAAAGGAGATTCCTTTGGGGCAGAATTATGCGTTGGTTGTTGATGACCATCCATTGGTAGCAAGCGGCATCGCCAATTTTCTGATTACACATTGCCGGTTCAAACAGGCGTATGTCGTGACGAATGAAGAAGATTGCTACCGTCATATTAGGGAAAATGGCCCGCCACGTTTACTGGTAATCGATTTTTGGCTATCTTCCGGTACGGCGTTGAAATTACTCAAAGAAGTGAAACAACTTTACCCTCAAGTGCGCCTCCTGGTCGTCAGTGGGGATGAAAATAACGATATCTGGCAGAAAGTGCATACGGCCGGAGGACACGGTTTCGTATTGAAAAGCGAACCTCCTGAATTATTCTCACGGGCCGTTTTTGCCCTGGCGGATAATCTGACATGGTTTCCTTGTGCAAACGAATGTGCCGTTAAGACGAATAATGAGCAGTTAAGTAAATTTAACTTAACGCCGCGGCAAATTGATGTTTTGAATATGATTATGCGCGGCCTGCCAAATAAAAGAATTGCCGCCCAGCTTTCTATTTCTGAGCCCACGGTAAAAGAACACATCAGCAATATTCTGAAAAAGATAGGCGTTAACAGTCGGGTGGAAGCCATCACGCTACTGCATGGCAAACGGGAGCCGTCGGAATGAGGTTTTTCCAGGGTTCACAGAACGATGGCATCTCTCCCCCCGCGCAAATTCGCCTGCTGAATAATACGTTTCTGCGGCTGGTATTCAGCTTTAGCGCTGTGCCTTTTGTCGGCATTCCTTTCGCTATCTGGATCCATTTGCTGGGGGACGATCTGGGTCCCACCATTACCTGGATAATAATTTACTTGCTCTGTGCTGTGGCGATCCGAATAGTGCATCGGCGCTATCAGCAAGAGGTTAAAGAAAATGATGATGAGGCCGTCCTGCGCCGCTGGCTTCCGCGCATTAATAAGGTGGCCTTTTTTCACGGGCTGGGGATTTCATCACTCTATTTAATTACCCCGCAGACGCAGAATTTTGACTTTTTCCTGCTCCTTAATATCAGCATTGCCGCTATTGTCGCTGCCAATGCGACGCATCTGACGCCGGTCATCAGCACCTTCACACGGTTTTTCTTTGCCTCCTGGGGGGTTCTGACTCTCGGTATCATCCTGCGACTGGATGACCTGATGTTCATCGTGCTGATGCTGAACCTGCTGTACGGCTTCGCAATCTACCGCCATGCGTTAACGTCCCACGCGTTCTTTATCCAGCAAGCGCTGCTGGAAGAGCAAAGCTCACGCCTGGCGGAGCAGTTCCGGCAGGCCAAAGAAGAAGCGGAACAGGCGTTGCTCGATAAAAATCAGTTCCTGACGACCGCCAGCCACGATCTGCGCCAGCCAGTGCATGCCATGGGCTTTTTGATCGAAGCCATTATCCACAGAAACCAGGACGACAGCCTGACGCCGCAGCTGCTTGACCTGCAACAGAGCGTTCGTTCGGTGCACCTGATGTTCAATTCCCTGCTCGATCTCAGCAAAATTGAATCTGGCAATGTGATGACCGCCCCTACACGCGTGGACATCGGCACGCTTCTCGACTCGGTGATCACCCTGTTTCGCGAAGAGGCCAACAGTCGCGCACTGCGGCTGCGAACCTGGCGGCCCAAACGTCGCCTCTTCGTGATGGGGGACCCGCTGCTGGTGCGTCAGTCCTTGATTAACCTGATACAAAATGCCCTTCGCTATACGCAACAGGGCGGTGTGCTGGTTGCCATCCGTCCGCGCGGTGCCGAGTGTCTGGTGGAAGTATGGGACACCGGGGTGGGGATCGCCGACGACGAAAAAAGCAAAATCTTCTCGCCTTACTACCGCCCCGAGCTGGCATGGAAGATCGACAGCGCAGGGCACGGGCTGGGCCTGGCGGTGGTTGCCCGCTGTGCCAAGCTGATGAACGTGAAGTATGGAATGCACTCCATTGAAGGCAAAGGTTCGCGCTTCTGGATGCGCTTTACTCAATACACGGGTGACGTGAAAGCGGTGGATCCACTGCCCGCCGGTGACAACATCGCTACACCGGTACGCTATGCGCCACTGCATGGCTCCTGCCTGATCGTTGACGACGATCCGCTGGTGACGTCCGCCTGGGAGAGCCTGATGAGCCTCTGGGGGATTAACGTGCGCTGCGCGGCCTCGGCCGAAGACGCTTTTGCCATCATTGACGACGGCTTCACGCCATTTGCTGTGCTGTGCGACCAGCGCCTGCGATCCGGCGAAAGCGGGTTCGACATCCTGAAAGCACTTTTCGAACGTCTGCCCGACATGAGCGGCGCGATGGTCAGCGGGGAGTTTAACTCGCCGGTTTTGCTGGAAGCGGAGCAGGAAGGCTACCTGGTGTTGCGTAAGCCGCTGGAGCCAGCCAAACTGCATGCGCTACTGACACAGTGGTCTGTAGGCTCGGGCTAAAACAAAAGTACAATTTGACTGCAACACAATTCTGGAAATGCTATACTGTATATAAATACAGTATGAGAGGTGCATAATGGCTGTTGAAACAAAATATGTTGTCGTACGAAAAGGTGAAGAGAAAATGACATTTGCCAGTAAAAAAGAGGCTGACGCTCACGACAAACTGCTCGACATGGCAGAAGCGTTCACCGACTGGCTGTTGCAAAGCGGCATGCAGATGGATGAAACGCAGGCTGAAAATCTTGGGCTGTATCTCGCCGAGCAGAAAGAGGCCGTGCAGCATATTCTGCGTACCAGCAAGCTTCCCGATCTCAATGCCGCCACTGCCACAGATAACCCAGAGCCAGATGCGGTTGGCAGTAAGAAAATCAGAGCCGTTAAAGCTGCCTGATCGCCAGAGTGCATCATTGATTCTGATGCCCCGAGTCAGGGGGGCATCAGGGAGTGTTGAGTGCCGCCCCGTTATCTGACAGGGGCGGAACGAAAACATATTATTGAGAGTTCAGAGCGAGAAGTCGTCGGGAAGCACTCATCCCATCACGATCAGAAGCTGTACGTCACTTTCAAACTTCCCGTGGGCGACGTTTTTCGTTGAACAATGGGGCTATTGCCTGCATCTCCCGTCAACTGCGTAATACCTGTTGCGACAGCTACGCTCCAGTCTGGGGTGAGCTTGTGGGTCCAGTCCACATTCAGCGAGTAAGCATAAATACCGGATCCAGCATCATGTCGGGAAAACCCCGATGCTGCTGACTGTGCAGCATTCACCCCGTAGTAAGTCTGCATGTATTTGCTGGATCCCCAACTGGTGGTCAGCGCCAGCGTCAGCGAATTTTTCGGTGATGTATAAAGCGGGCTGATAATCCCGAAATGCAGGGCCTCACCGTTGTTTCTTTCAGAAATCGGCACTTCAGCCTGCAATTGCACACTCAGCCAGTCGGTCACCTTATACCCCAGTCCGGGCACAATGATGGCCGATCCTTTGACATCACCCATACCCCGCAAGTCGTCACTGCCGGAGTTTATTGAATCGCTGTTCACGTCACGATCCTTGCGGCCAGCGCGATAGCTCAGCGCAGCGTTGTAATCCAGCTTACCGACACTGTTACCGTAACCGATACCCCGCGTGGTGCTGATAAAGACGCCATTTGCCATGGAGTAATCAAGCACTAATGCTGTAGTGGCGCGGCTTTTATCCGAACCAGAATAGCGTGGCGCAATATCCACACCTCCCCCCAGGGTCAACACATTACCCTGGTTCTGTTCTGCCGCCAGTGTGGGGGTGGCCAGAAACGCCAGAACGACTCCCGGCACTATTTTTTTCAGGCTGCGAGGCGGGAGCAAAGGAGGAAACTGATGACGCAGTGCGATGTTTCTCATTAAAGAAGTCCTTGTGGATTCAAATGATGACGATACAAGCGGTTATTCACGCCAGTTTTCTCAGTTTGAATACGCACCCTAAGGTTCTTATGAGCCGAAAATGAAGAAACGCTGAAGCAAGTACCGCTGCAGTAAACCTGATAGATTTATCGAAACCGTTTTTTTCTTAAGACGTTCTTCATTCACTGTTGATACCGTTACCAATGTGAAAATTCTACTAATCGAAGACGACCTGGATCTGGGCAATGGCGTGCGGATCGCCCTTGCAGATCAAGGATTTGATGTCATATGGGTTCGCCGCAAAGAGGATGCGCTGCATCAGCTTGATGCCTGCGTGCCAGAACTGATATTGCTCGACCTGGGACTGCCCGATGGCGATGGCATGGGCCTGATGACCTGCTTGCGGCAGCAGTTCAAAGGGATCCCTGTCATCATCCTGACTGCCCGAGGCACGCTACAGGATCGCCTGTGTGGGCTGGATGCCGGTGCAGACGATTACCTTGTTAAACCTTTTATTCTCGCCGAGTTGTTGGCCAGGGTAAGAGCGCTTGCGCGACGCAGTTACGGTTTTCAGAATGAGGCGCTAGAAATCAGAGGGTTATCTCTGCATGTGCCAACGCGTCGCGTGACGGTGAGTGCCAGTCACGTGGAGTTGACGGCAAGTGAATACGCGCTGCTTGAAACGTTAATGTTGCGCGCTGACCGCGTGCTTACACGACGATTTCTGGAAGAAAGAATCTTCGGCACCAAAGAAAATCTGAGTAATGCTCTCGACGTGCATATGGGGAATTTGCGTCGAAAAATCGGGGACGGTTATGTGCGAACGGTGAGAGGGGTGGGGTATGTCATTGATACTGTACCGATCTACAAAGGCGGTGATTGATGCGAAATATCTGGCGTACCCTGAGACTCCCCACGCTCGTACGGCGAATCATCATCGCCCAGATGCTGCTGCTGACCTTGCTGTGGTGTCTTTTTTTGACTTTTGTTTTGTGGGAGGACTTGCGTAGCCCCCCGATATTAACGGGCAGTAAGACCTACGAAACCCTTTTTACGCTGGTGGACAGTATGGACGATCGCCCGCAGGAACGCACCGATGTGCTGAACACGTTCAGCAAGGCGTTGCGGGAAGGATATGGCGGAGGTGAAGATCCTGAACTGTCAATCAGCCTCATTATTCGCAAACATAACGAGATAATTTATTCATCTGATGGCGCACCAACAGGGGTCGTAAACACCCAACTGGGGGAATTACAGCGCATTGAGAGTGAGGGGCGCACCTGGACCAGCCGTACGCTAAAATCCGGGAACTCCGATGTGGAGGTGACACTTGTGACGCCTGCCGGAGGATGGAACTTCTTTATCTACCTGAACTCGCGTGGCTATTACATATTGCCGCTACTGGTATGCATTCCTTTTCTTTTATTTCCCGCGTGGCTGTCAATTCGTATTGCAATGCGACCCTGGAGCAAGGTCGTAAATGAAATATCCTTGCGAACGCCAGACGATCTCTCTCCATTAAAAGCCATGCCAAAACACAGGGAGCTTCGCCAAATGGTGGACGCGATAAACGTGTTTCTTGCCAGGGTGCGCGAAAGCGCGGAAAGGGAACGGATTTTCATTGCTGATGCCGCTCACGAGCTGCGTACTCCTCTGGCTGCAATGCGAATCAACGTGGAGGCGCTGCAGTCGTATGTAAGCAATGAGACTCAACAGGAATTACTGGCGGGGATTATTCGCAGCAACAGCCGGGCTGCCCGACTCGTCAATCAATTATTGCTGATGATGCACAGTGAAGCACGTATTGATACCGTTATGCAGCCAGTGCCGCTGACGACGCTCATTCAGGAGCGAATGGCGGCACTGGAGCCGCTGGCTACGGAGCGCAGGATAGAGCTTGAATTCGTCTCTGATGATGAAGTCTGGATCACAGGCATCAGGGAGCGCCTGATGTCGCTGATTGACAATTTGATTGAGAACGCAGTCAAGTACAGCCCTGAGGGCGGACGGGTTGAAGTAGAGATACGATCGCGGGATAAATCCACGCAGCTTCGTGTCTCAGATGCCGGACCCGGTATTCGGCCTGAATTGAGGGAGCGAGTATTCGACCGATTTTTTCGCGACCCCAACCAGATGCAAAGCGGGAGTGGACTGGGACTTGCAATCGTCAACGCGGTTGCGCAGCAACACAACAGCAGCGTAGGCCTGTGTACGTCTGCAGAAGGCGGGCTGCTGGTCACTGTCGATTTCCCAACTCAGATAGCCGAAGATGCGTAGCAAAGGCCAGAAGCAGACAAATCAGAAAAACGACCTGGCGTTTTATTCGCAGAGAATAGGGGGACTCTGTTTGCATCAACGTTATTTTAAAGGCCTGTTTTATCGAGCCATCTGGACACACGCTGGGCCAGTTCATCCGGTTTTTCCAGAGGAATAAGATGTCCACAACCGTCAACATAATCCACACAGGTTCCGGTTAGCCTGGCGAGTTCTTCTGCCTCTTCTGTTGAACGCAGCCGATCATGTTTCGCTGCAATAACGTATGTCGGGCATGAAATGGGTTTTAATGATATTCGCTCGCGGTTTAGCCCTGACTGGACTCTGAATACATCGGCTCCCAGCCTTTTTCCCATATTACGGATTTTCTCAATAAGGGCCGTATTACTGGCGAGATCAGCATGAAGTGATTTTCTAATGGCCGTTGTGCTCAGCCCGCTAAATTCTCTGGAGGAATTGATATTCGCTGCAGCAACACGGGTATTTATCTGTTCTGCCGAATCCTCTCTGAGAGACGTGGCAATGAGGATCATCGCCGCTGTCCGCTCCGGAAAAGCCTCATAAATAGCTCTGGCAACATAACCACCTAGCGAAAAGCCGGCCAGCACAAAACGCTCCGGTAGTTTCTGGACTATATTAGCGGCAATATCCTGGATTGTGGTTCCCTGGCCCAGGCTCGTAGGTATAAAGAGCCTGCGCTCGGGAAATGCGGTGATAAAATCGTCCCACAGTGTTTCATCAAGCATAAATCCCGGGATAAGTACCACAGGAAGGTTCTCTGCATTCATCGGCAAGTCCCATTTTCTGGCCGCAGTGCCATTGCCAGGGTTTCTGAATCTGTAAACATAGCCTATTGCAGTTGATGAAGACATTGTCGTCTCGTCGAGGTCTGCCGTTTGTTCGTAGCAGACCTTGCGGCGCTTAAGCCGATCCGGTTCGTGCCTGGGGTGATTTGGGGACACACGGTGGTACTATTTTTTAGCCACAATCCGCATTTCCACCAGCGCATTTTCTGGAATGAACGCTGATACGCCTATCGCGGTCCATGCTGGGTAGGGCGCCTTTACATATTCATCTTTCACTTTAGAAAAAACGTCTATATGTTTTTTTAGATCAATATGAAAAGTGGTCATCTCAAGGATATTTTCATACCCTAAGCCTGCGGCTTTCAAATAAACACCAAGCTTATAAAACGCATCATGGAATTGTTCTTCCGGATGCTGACTTATCGGTTTGTCCTTCCGTGCCGCGGTAACACCAGAGAGATACACCGTGCCATCTGCTTCGATGACAGGCGAGAAGTGCCAGTCATCGAAATAGTGTTGAAATTCTTCAGGGACTATCGATTTTTTCATGATTTTTTCTCAGGTTGATGCAGGAGTACGTGCTACGGGTAAACGGTACGCTGGGGAGGAACATGAGCAAGGATGTCCACCCCTCAGCCAGTTGATTGTCTGTTACGTTACTTGATAGACGCGCCGCTCGCAGCAGAAAATAAACCGGAGGCCTGCCGGATAAGCCGGATGCTTAGCGCGGCACCCGTGGCCAGGCATATCGCCATCGCCAGAAGGGCGACGATAAAGGCATGCGTAATATTTGCACCGCTTCTGCCGGTGTCCAGCATGCTGTAAAAAATGCCACCGATGACGGCGACGCTCAGTGCAGTGCTGATTTGGAGTGTCGAGCTGGTTACCCCGGCAATCATGCCTGAAAACGCCGGTGCAACGCGGCCTGTCACCATCCGGACCAGCGTCGGCATCGCCAGTCCCTGGCCGAGGCCGGTGATAAAAAGCAATACGGCGAGTGGCAGCATGGACGGTGCGTTACCCGTCATAGTATGGGCAATCAACCCTGCCAGGCCTGCTAACCCCAACGTCTCGCATCCCATCCCGATTGCGCTCAGGTAATTGCCGACAAAACGCCTCAGATAAGGTGTTAGCAACGGACCGATCAGAAAACCTACGCCAAAAGGCAGAAAAAGCAGGCCCGCAGTCAGGGCGTTTAACTGCAACGCATCTTGTAGATAAACGGAGAACAAAAGAAAGAAGGCCCCGATAGAATAAAACAGCAAAACGATCGCCAGCCCCTGGCCCAGCCCCGGTGCGCGTAACACGACCGGATCAAGCAGAGGCGAACCGCCGTTCTGGCTAAGGCGACGCTCATAACGCCATAACAGCGACGCCAGCAGCGGGACAGCCAGAAATGACAGCCATGTCCACCAGGGCCATCCCGCTTCACGGCCTTCAATTAACGGCACAATCAGCGCACTCAACGTGGCGGTCGCCAGTAACATGCCGACCGGGTCCAGTCGTTGTGCGGATGGCGCACGCGTCTCTTTCAGCAGTGGCAGCCCGAAGAGAATGACCAGCAGCGCCACCGGCAAGTTAACGAGAAAAATAGCGCGCCATCCCAGGTGAAACAGATCCGCTGAGATCAGGATACCGCCCACTACCTGCCCGATAACCGAGGCGAGGCCAAATACAGCGCCATAGATACTCAACGCGAACGGTTTTTCCGCTTCCGGAAAAATGGCCTGTACGGAAGCCAGTGCCTGAGGTGCCATAATCGCGGCCGTAGCACCCTGTAACACGCGTCCACTAATCAGTACCCATGGTGACCAGGCTAAACCGCACAGCAGCGATGCCGCCGCAAAACCGATAAGCCCTATAAAAAACATCTTCCCACGACCATAAATATCACCCAGACGGCCGCCGGTAATTAAGGTTACGGCATACACGGCTGCATAGGACGAAATGACCAGCTGTTCAGCAGAGGAAGAGGCGCTCAGCTCGTTCTGAATAGCAGGCAGTGCAACATTGACGATAAAAAAATCGAGCGGGGGCAAAAATGCGCCAACCAGCAGGATGACAAACATTGCCCAGCGACGCGGCTCGGCTTGCGGGAGGATAGGGGTCGACATGGAACACTCCACAGGTAACAGTTATGTGCAGAGATTGAGAGGCAGGGCGTTAGTGCATGCCACCAGAGGCAAGAATCACCTCACCGGTGATCCATCCCGCATCGTCTGATGCGAGAAATGAGACGATCGGCGCAACATCCTGCACCTGACCGATGCGGCCGAGCGGGGTCTGCTTTTCATTCCATGTCTGGAAGTCCGAGTTCATCGCGCCTGCACTATGACTGCCTTCCGTTTCGATAAGGCCTGGGTTGACCGCGTTGACGCGAATTCCCCGGGGGCCGAGTTCTCGTGACAGTACCCCGGTAATAGCATCGATCGCCCCTTTGGTGCCGCTGTAGATGGCACTCTCGGCGATAAAGACGCGGGTGACGAACGAACTGATGTTAATGATGCTGCTGCCTTTATTCAGATGCGGCGCAGCAGCGCCGGACATTAACAGCGGGCCCAGAACATTGATGTCGAATTGTCTGCGGTAGAGTGCCTCTGTGCTCTCTTCAATGCGGGCGAACTCATAAATGCCGGCGTTGTTCACCACAATGTCCAGCCGCCCGAAAATGTCGATGGCCGCGTTAACCAGCGCCTCAACCTCAGCCTGGCGGGTGACATCCGCCGCGACCGCTACCGCCTGCCCGCCGGCAGCCTGTATATCGGCAACGACGTTATCAGCACTACTTTTGCCTGACGCGTAATTGACAATGACCTTCGCGCCGTCAGACGCCAGTTGACGGGCAATCCCGGCTCCGATGCCTTTGGAACCACCGGTTACAATCGCCACTTTGTCTTTTAATTTGTACATGTCATTCATTTCCTGACTGGGGGGGTGAGGACGCTATAGTGATATCGACAAAGTTGTTTTGGAACTGCCACTTTTGTATATTCAATGTTCATTTTTGTACGGTGAGACACTGGCATGGAATGGGGCGACGTCCGGGTATTTCTTGCAGTTATGCGTAAGGGCTCTTTCGGCGAGGCGGCACGAAGCCTGGGTGTGAGCCATCCGACGATTGGTCGCCGGATAAAGGCGCTTGAGGAAGAGGCGCAGCAAGCGCTATTTCGCCGGACACAGGAGGGTCTGGTTCTAACCGACGCCGGCGATAGGGTGCTGAAGCTGGCAGAAGCGATGGAAAACTCCGCGCTGGCGATGGAGCGGCGTCTCGCCGGTAATCACGAACGTCTTGAAGGGATATTGCGGATCTCTTCAGCAGAGTGGTTTGCCAACTATGTTCTCGCACCGGTCCTGGAGGAACTGACGCGCCGCCA
This sequence comes from Enterobacter sp. BIDMC 26, assembly GCF_000534435.1. Taxonomy (NCBI): domain Bacteria; kingdom Pseudomonadati; phylum Pseudomonadota; class Gammaproteobacteria; order Enterobacterales; family Enterobacteriaceae; genus Enterobacter; species Enterobacter sp. BIDMC 26. The sequence goes on from NZ_KI973182.1 coordinate 319,327, forward strand.
TCCGGCGATTGTGCCGGAGCTTATCGCAAGCTACCGCTTACTTAACCTGTCGCGGCGTGATGCCGACATTGCGTTTCGCATCGTTCCCTTTACCGAACCGGATATTGTCCAGCGCCGCCTGATGCGCATCCCCTATGCGCTATATGGAACGCCGGAAATCGCCGATATCGCCCGACACGATCCGGCCGCAGTGGGGCTTATTCTGATGAACACGGCACAATCCCACTTCTCTGACGTCGCCTGGCTGCTCGACAGGTTCCCCCAGTCACGACGTGTGTTCACCAGTACCAGCCGGGCCGTACAGGCACAGATGTGCCAGCGCGGAATGGGCATCGCCGTGTTACCGCGCCCGCTTGGTGATGCCATCACCGGCTTAGCGGCTATCAGCATGCCGGAGCCACCGCCGTCCAAAGATATATGGGTAGGGTATCACTCTGACCTCCGGCATATGGATCGCCTGCGGGTTATGCTGGATATCGCCGATGCGATGCTTGCCGATCCCGCGGCGCCGTCAACGTGAGCGACGGTTTACGCAGCCATTAAGCGTTCACCTCAAAGCGTTCCCGATAGAGAGAAACCAGCCAGTCTACAAAAATCCGGACACGGGGAGAAAGCTGTCGGTGCTGTGGATAGATAGCCGAAAGTTGCATGGCCGGGCTTTTCCAGTCGCTTAACACTTCCTGTAGCAGGCCATCCCGAAGGGCATCGTCCACATGATAACGTGGAAGCTGAACCAGCCCACATCCACGCAACGCGCAAATAACGTAATTTTCTGCGTCATTCACAGTCATCCAGCCTTTGGTCGGATAGCTTTTCTCTTTACCGTTAACAATGAGTTCCAGAGGGTAATTCTTACCCCGGCTGGTGGAAAAGAAATTGACGCTCTGGTGAGAAAGCAGATCGTCAGGGGTCATCGGTCGGCCGTGCTTACGAAGATAGTCCGGACTGGCGCAGATAACCTGAGGCATCTGGGCTAAAGGCCGGGCAATTAATGATGAATCAAAGAGCTTGCCCGCGCGTACGGCGCAGTCAACGCCTTCCCGAATCAGATCGACCAGACGATCCCCACTGCTGATAACCAGCCTGATGGCGGGATAGCGGGCGTGAAACTCGTCAATACGGGGCAGTACAATGCGGGTCGCATGGGCCCCGTGAAGATTCACGCGCAAAATCCCCTGTGGTCTTACGCCGGAATGACGCAGGGAAGACTCCGCATCGTCCAGTTCAGAAAGAATATGCACGCAGCGTTCATAAAATGCCTCGCCATCCAGCGAGGCCCGCACGTGTCTGGTCGTCCGCTCCAGCAGACGACACTCCAGGTTTTTCTCCAGGCTTTTTATTGCATTGCTGGCCGTCGCTCTGGGGATCCCTAGCTGGTCCGCGGCCTGACTGAAGCTTTGAAGCTCTACAATGCGGGTGAAGAGCAGCATGGTATCAAATTTATCCATCACGGATCCTGAAGGCGATTATTAACGATAATGGAATTATGTTATCAAATATCACCCATTTATCTCTCCCGCTAAAACATTAATATCTCCATTCAGACCCCCTTTCACTGAAACCGGAGAGAACGATGGACAAAGTCAATAAAACTGCCCTTGTTACGGGCGGTTCCCGTGGTATCGGCCGCGCCATTGCTGAGCGTCTCGCGCGGGACGGTTTTACCACTATCGTGAATTACGCAGGTAATGCCGAGGCGGCAGAGCAAACCGTGCAGAGCATCGTTGCTAAAGGTGGCCGTGCGACGGCGATTCAGGCTGATGTTGCCAGCGAAGCGGACGTCAGCCACTTGTTCCAGCAAGCGAAAGCGGTTACCGGCAGACTGGATGTGGTGGTGCACAGCGCGGGGATCATGCCAATGGCGAAGATTACCCCTGCCGGTCTTCACGATTTTGATCGTGTCATTCATACCAACCTGCGTGGCGCATTTCTGGTGCTGGCAAATGCGGCTGAAACCGTGAGTGAAGGCGGCAGAATCATTGCCCTTTCGACGAGCGTGATCGGCAAATCCTTCCCGGCTTATGGTCCCTATATCGCCTCAAAAGCAGGCGTGGAAGGGCTTGTACACGTGCTGGCAAACGAACTGCGGGGCAGAAATATCACCGTTAATGCCGTTGCCCCGGGACCCACCGGGACTGAGCTCTTCTTTAACGGTAAGAGCGAAGAGCAGGTTGCGGCCGTTGCAAAACTGGCCCCGCTCGAGCGCATCGGTACCCCAGAAGAGATCGCCAGCGCAGTAGCGATGATCGCCGGTCCGGACGGGAGCTGGATCAACTCGCAGGTTATTCGTGTAAATGGTGGCTTCGCCTAATCCCCCCGACAGGCGGATGCATACGCTTTCGGGGTAAATGAGCGATGAGGCCTGCACGGTCATGCCGCGCAGGCAATAGTCAATATCGTCACTACACCTGCGGGAAACGTCCCTTCCGGGTTGATATTGGAGAGTGCGGCGGTGGTCAATGCCATTGCCGAGCGCATCCGCCAGCAATTTTTACAGCTGGCCTGCCGATAAGATATTTGGATTTAAAGAGTATGAAGAAAATGACCTCCCAGAACTTTTCCTGGGATGATTTGAAAACCGTTATGGCTATAGGTGAGCACGGTAATCTGTCACGCGCCGCAGATGCTCTGGGCATCAATCATTCCACCTTGTTTCGTCGGTTGGGGGCCATTGAGACGTCGCTGGCATTAGCCCTCTTTCTGCGTCGCCGTACCCACTACGTTCCGACAAAAGCCGGAACCGCGCTGATCGCCCTGGGACACCGCATTGAAGAGGATATCCACTATGTTCTACAGAACATTGAAGAGGATGAATGCGGTTTTTCGGGGGAGATAAGGGTCACCACGTCAGATGCCCTTTTGCAGGATTACCTTAACCCGCTGATCGCGTCATTTAGCCGGGTAAATCCCCACATTACCTTTCAGGTCTCGACAGGAAATGAATCCGTCAATTTGTTCGATGGCGGGGCAGATATCGCGTTTCGAGCCACCAGAGACATTCCGGAGCATCTTTCCGGCCGCAAGGTGGGATCGGCGTTCTGGGCAGTGTATGGTTTACGTGAACAATGGGAAAAAAAGCAAGTCAATGCTATGACGCTCACGGAGCATCGCTGGGTCTCCTTCCATTACGCAATGTCTAAGTTAAACGCCTTTCTGTGGATTGAAAAAAATATTCCCGAGAAAAATATCACCTTTCGCGGCGACTCCGTTCTCAGTGTTGCGTCGGCAATCTCAAGCGGCATTGGGATCGGTTTGTTACCCTGCATGCATGGCAATCAGATAGATAAACTGGCTCAGATTAGCCCCATCGTGGAGGGACTGGGTGAAGACATTTGGCTGCTCGCGCATCCTGATGTGAGGAAATCAGCAAAAATAAGGGAATTTATGAATCACTGTTCCCACTATTTAGCAGAGAACAGAAAGAGAATATTCGGACAAACATGTTAATTCCTTTTTTCATATAAAATTCATTAATATTTCACAGCGTTCATTTTTGCAATAAGCCCTTTGCAAAAATGAACGGACAAAAGAATATTTCGTTTTGTATAGTTTTCCCGAGTTCACGAATCAGGTCGTTAATACACTGATAAATTTAAATAAACATCGCGGAAACTATTATGACGATTAAAGCAACACCTGCAGCGGCCAGAAATCTGTTAAGCCCGGAAAACCATGCGCTGATCCTGCTGGATCACCAGAGCCAGATGGCGTTCAATGTGAAAAATATTGATATCGGCCTGCTGAGACAAAATACCGCAGTCCTCGCGGAAACAGGTAAGGGGTTTAATATTCCGACCCTTGTTTCGACGATTTCACGCCATGATTTTGCGGGCCCGGTATTTCCTGAAGTTTCAGCGGTATTCCCGGATGACGCGTCGTACGTTAACCGATCCACCTCAAACGCATGGGAAGATGGTAATTTTGTTGATGCCGTCAACAAACTGGAGCGCGACCGCCTGGTGTTTGCAGGTCTGTGGACCTCGGTCTGTCTGAATGGTCCGGTTCAGTCTGCCATTGAGCAAGGTTTTGACGTCTATATCGTCACAGACGCCAGCGGTGACATGAGTGCAGAAGCTCACGAACGCGCTGTGCAACGCATGATTCAGGCTGGCGCAAAGCCGATTACTGCCCTGACTTACCTGCTTGAACTGCAACGTGACTGGGCACGTCATGAAACCTACGAACTGACCACTTCGATCAGCCAGAAACATGGCGGAGCGTTCGGTATTGGCATCCAGTATTGTGCAGATATGGTTCACGCCTAAGATAACTCGCCATACGATTTTTTTTGCTGGGGGAGTGGAATGACCGTATGGCCGGTATGCGGGCAGGATGCAGTATTCCTGCCCGCATGTTTTTTCTGAGTTCTGTTCATCTTTCTTCGTTCCCCCTCGCTCGCCGTTTCGGCAGCCTGTCTTACCCCGAATTCTTTTGAAAACCATTCCGAACAAACATGGCATCCAGCATTGAGTAAAAAATGAGTGATGAAATTGACACCAAACCTACCAACTGGTAGGTTGGTTTTTGTTCGCTTTCCAGCCAACCGGATCCGGGCCTGAGAACGTTATTTTTTTACCTATGCGATAAGTGAGATCGGTAATGGAGAAAAAGCATGAGTTAGCGGCAGGGCCATCCATTCAGGGAGATGGCATTGCGGAAACAACGACAGCGATCGAGGTTTTTTCCGGCCCTGGCATGAGTATCAACCTGCGTTTTTGCCTGATGAAAGAGGTTGCAGCGTATAAGGCGCAGCAGGGTCTGGCAATTGCCGACCCTGAACAGGAACGGGACGTGCTTGAAAGAGCCTTTGCTGTCGCCCACGCGTCAGGGCTGGAAAGAGAGAGCGTCAGGTCTTTCATTCAACTGCAGATGGACATTGCGAAGGCTATCCAGCATTTCCATTGTGCCGACTGGCTCATGGAAGAAGACACACCGAGGACACCGATGCCGCTCTCTGCGGTGAGAGCAAAAATTGCCCATGCCGATGAATCAACGCTTCGCAGTATCGCCCGGAAATTAAAAACGGAGGGCGGCTTTTCCGGAGTTGATAAAGCGGCATTCATGCGAGAAATTCAGCATGAAAAAATACGTGACAGAGATAAAGAGCGGCTCTGGGCTACAGTTAAAAAAATCCTGCTTCATTCATCCTGTGGCGCGTCTTAATGGGCGAGTTATCACGCCAGCAGCGAAAGACGTGCTTAATGTTTTCAGGAATACGTTCTCGCGTATTTGATTGTGTATTCACTGTGTGAGCAAAAATATGACGAAGACTTCACTTTCCACCGGCCAAAAAATAGTCCGCCTGTGCCTGGTCGCGATTATTCCCCTTGTCTTGATAGCGCTGTTTCTCTGGTCAGGCGGCTGGCTGACGCCGAATCGTCTGACGTCTGACAAACTGGTTTCGGTATTGCAGAAATCGGGTGGGGAACATCCTGGTTTTCGCCGCAATCACGCGAAGGGCGTGTGCGTGGTGGGGGATTTTATCTCTAATGGCCAGGTCAGTTCGTTATCGCGAGCAGCGCTGTTTGCCCCTGGCGAAACGCCGGTTACGGGACGTTTCGCCATCGCAGGGGGTAACCCAAAAGCGCCGGATTATGCCGTTCCCGTGCGCAGCATGGCGCTGCAATTCAGGCAGAGCAACGGCGAGCAGTGGCGAACAGGCATGAACGCGATGCCACGCTTTCCGGTCTCTACCGTTGAAGACTTCTATGCGCTGCAAAACCTGACTCTGCCCGATCCGGCAACCGGTAAACCCAACCCCGATAAGCTTAAGGCGTTTGTGATCGCGCATCCTCAGATGCAACCCTACCTCGCCTGGGCAAAGCAGTATGTACCTTCATCCAGTTGGGCAAGCGATCGCTTTAATAGCCTGAATGCATTTCGCTTTATTGATAAAGCGGGTAAAGAGCATCTGGTCCGCTGGAGTATGGTGCCGCATATTGGCTCTCAGCCGATGAGCGAGGCGGATAAAAATGATAAAGATTTTCTGCAACACGATCTTGAAGAGCGCCTGAAGCAAGGGCCGCTGAAATGGGATCTGATGATTACCGTCGCTAAACCGGGCGATCCGGGCAACGATGCAAGCCAGGTTTGGCCTGAAGATCGGCAAACCATCAATGCCGGCATGCTCGTGCTGACGCGTGCAACACCGCAGCAAAACGGTCCGTGCAATGACATCAACTACGATCCGCTGATTTTGCCCGATGGCATTGCCCCTTCGGACGATCCTTTACTGAATGCGCGCTCGGCGGCCTATGCCAAATCCTACAATGCGCGTACCCGTGAACAGTCCCGACAGTCAGGAGCTGGCTTATGAAACAGGTTGCTTATTTCCATCCGGCGTTGCGCATTCTGCACTGGTTCATGGCAGCGGCTATCGTGGCAATGCTGTTTATCGGCATTGCGATGGTTTCAACTATTTCGTCGAAGCATGCCCTGCTGGTGGCGATCCACAAACCGCTGGGGCTGATGATTCTGGTTCTGGTGGTGGTCAGGCTATGGCTGAGGTTTTATACCTCCGTCCCTTCGCTACCGGCTTCCATACCGGCCTGGCAGCGCCTGATAGCGCATCTCTCCCACTGGGCGTTATACCTCATGATGTTCCTTCAGCCCCTGATTGGCTGGGCGATGCAGTCAGCGGCGGGGTACCCCATCACCCTCGGCGGCGGGGTTGTTTTGCCACCCATTGTTCCGGTGAATAACGACTGGTTTGCCATTCTGCGGCCTTTGCACTCTCTGGTTGCGCTGATGCTATTTGCTACCGTGATGCTGCATTTGGCGGCCGCGCTTTTTCATGCGTTAGTGCTGCGAGATGGCGTCTTTGACAGTATGGCGGGGACCGGCAGACGGCGGCAGTAAAGGCGGCCTGTCGGTAGGTTTTCGCTCTGCTCTCTGATATCTTATTGATCTGTATACTGACAATGGGTTACGGCTATGTCCACCGAACGTTCACAGAAAGCAAACGACATTGTATTTTTCACCCGACAATTGCTTACCACCGGTGGCTACCGAAGCTTCAGTTTTGCCGACCTTTCTGAAAAGGTGAATATTCGCAAGGCGAGTATTCACCACCATTTTTCAAGCAAGGCGGAGCTGGTAAGGGTCGTTGTGAGCGAGTATCGCCAGGAGGCCCGCGCCGGAATGCAGGCATTAAGCCATCAACTAAATAATCCGGTTGCCGAACTTCAGGCCTATGCCGATTATTGGGCCAAATGCATCCAGGACGGTTCTGCGCCATTTTGTATCTGCGCGATGCTTGCCGCCGAACTGCCGACGTTGCCGCCCGAAGTCGTTTCGGAAGTGACGGGACATTTCGCCGATCTCTCTGGCTGGCTGACGGAGTTGCTTCAGAGAGGAGAAAGGGAAAAATGCTTTACTGTCCGGTCAACCCACGCCAGCGAGGCGGGGCAGTTAATGGCAACGGTACATGGTGCCATGTTAGCCGCACGCGCGTTTAACGACGCGAAAGTATTTCAGCAAATCGTCCAGCCGGTGATCGACAATATTCTTGTGTCGGATTGATCGCTCGATAGCACGACATTGCTCTTTTAACCTGCTTATAAGGGCGCAATGTGCACCTCTCCTGAGGGTATTCCGTAGCAATAATTGACCACTCCGCACAAATTCTGACCGTTTAAGACGCAACGGGGGATTAGAAACGACAATTTTTTCAAATTCCGCCTTCGTCCAATTTTAATAACCTGCTCTGTCTCATATTATCATGGTGTAAAAGGGAGACAGGGACACGTCTGAAGGCTAATCTTTGTTAATGACGATACGGCAAGCAACAACGTCGGGATGGCTGTCATGGACCGTTAAACGAGAGTATAACGGGACCGTTTCGTCCTGGAGTCTTATCTGGTTGGCTGGTAACAATTTGTGTCAGAATAGACGACAAGACATACCTATTTCCTTAATGGAGTCATCGCGCATGAGAATGGCAATCACCCTACTTTTCTTGATTATTTCGACCTGTTCCTGGGGGAAGGAACTCCCTAAGCTTGAAGGGAAACCCGTGTTAACCATCTCCGGGAAAATCGAGAACAGTAATCAAAATGGCGCTGCAGTCTTTGATATCGCTGGCCTGGAAAAAATCGGCCTCGTTACCATGCGTACCCGTAACCCATGGTATAATGACCAGACAAGCTTTGAGGGTATTCCCATGAAAAAACTCATGGAACTGGTCGGCGCCAAAGGCACTGTTCTGAGTGTAACCGCGCTCAATGATTATACGACCGAAATTCCCATTGAAGACTTCACAAAATATAACGTGATCCTTGCAATAAAAATGAACGGCCAATATATGCGCGTTCGCGACAAGGGCCCTCTGTTTATTGTCTATCCTTATGAAAGTAACAAAGAGTTGGATAACCAGGTCTATTACTCGAGATCAGCATGGCAGATTAGCAAAATGGTCGTAGAGTAATAATCTGGAGAAATGCATGAACAGGATCCTGGTAGGCATTATATTTTTCCTATTCATTACAACCGGGTATATTTCATTTCTTTTGCATGAGCGGCAGGAGGATCTGCAAAAACTCAACCATTATAAGGACTCCTGGTCTGTCTCTCAGATGGTTTCAGAATACTACAGGCTGGAGTCGTGGATCAGCCGTTATTCTGACAATAATCCTGATATCACCATGGACGATCTCCGCATGCGGCTGGAGATCATGCTTAGCCAGCGCGAGTTACTGAAAGAAGGCGATTTAGGGAAATATGTAAAGTCGAATAAAAGCCATAATGCACTGGCAAAAAACCTGCATGAAACGCTTGATTACCTTGATCATCATCTGGAAGGGATGAGTCGCGCTCAACTTGCTGATTATCTTGAGAAAATGTATGCGCTTGATTCCTCCCTTAGCCAGTTTTCATCCAGTGCACTCTCCAATGATGTTAACTCTATCAACGAGACAAACCAGAATATACAAAAGCTGTATCGTATCTATTCAGGCCTTTCGGTTCTGCTGATTATTTTAAGTGCGATATTGGGTGTTTTAAACGTCTGCCAGAACAGGAAGATACTTAAAACTCACCGACAGGTTACCAGCCTGGCAAATGAACTCCAGAAATCGAAGGAAATACTCCAGCAACAGAATAAAAAACTGGCGTATGACGTTTACCATGACTCGTTGACGGGGCTTAAAAACAGGCTTTATTTCTGGGATGATCTTATTAATAACATCTCGATAGCGAGTCGCATACACAGGCCAGTCACGGTCATGTTATTTGATCTTGATCGCTTTAAAGAAGTCAATGACAGCTTTGGTCACGATGCCGGCGATCTGTTATTGCGTGAGGTTGCGCACCGGTTATCCTCCATGAGCAACGAAACAAATACATTCTATCGTCTCGGGGGCGACGAGTTTGCATTATTGTCGCATGAGCTGACAGAAGAAAGTGCCGTTAATCTGGCAATGGAAATCTGTGAGTGCATTAAAAAGCCTTACATAATAGGTAACTCTAACGTCACCATTGGTACCTGCGTCGGTATTGTTGTTTCAGAGTTAGAACGACGTTCAGATTACCTTTATAAGTTTGCCGATCTTGCTCTGTATGAAGCTAAACGTGCAGGCTTAAACATGATCAAAGTGTTTCGCCGCATCATGCTACAAAAGCTCGAGGAAAGCAGAACCCTGGAGCGTGATTTATCAGTGGCAGTCGCAAATAAAGAGTTGGTCGTTTACTATCAGCCGATTGTTGATTCGTACACCACTGAAATATATGGCTATGAAGCCCTTCTGCGCTGGAATCATCCCGTTAAGGGCATCATTGCACCGGATGATTTTATTTCGGTAGCAGAGAAAACAGGATTCATCCATGAGATAGGCAAAGCCGCGCTTGAAATCGCCTGCAAGGAAGCGACGACATGGAAGGTGCCGGCAAGGATCTCTGTCAATGTGTCGCCGGTGCAGTTAAGCAGTATGAATTTTGTCGATACAGTACGCGCAGTGCTGGCCGAAACGGGGTTGCCCGCGACCCGACTCGAACTGGAAGTGACGGAATCTTCGCTGTTTACCGACAGTGAAACCCCCATCGAAATCCTTATGGCGCTCAGAGTGCTGGGCATAAAAATCTCTATTGATGATTTTGGTACGGGCTATTCCTCCCTTTCAAGATTGATTCAGTTAGGCTTTGATAAAATAAAAATCGATAAATCGTTTGTGCGAACAATATCCACGGATGAAGAAACTCAGACCATCGCAAAATTAATGGTCGGCATGGCGAAATGCCTTGATATGGTAATTATTGCTGAAGGCGTTGAAACCAATGATCAACTGTTATGCCTTCAACGTTTAGGGTGTGATTTGGCACAAGGATATCTCTTTGGAAAGCCCGCGCCCTTTATCAGTCAATCAATCAAAGCGGGTGAAACACTTGTTTAATCCTGCGGTGACGCTCACTGGTCAACACGTGTGCCTGGCGCCTGGAAGAGAAGAGAGGGCGATATGCAGGCGCAACGGCTGATGGGGGAGGGGTATGAACCGTACGTTGAGCAACAGGGTGACAGACTGACCTACTCTTTGCCGGTCGATTCCGGATTTGTCAGTTTTAACTTCACGTTTGATCTTCGCCAGACCGATCTGGATGTCCTGCTGTCGAGCGATTACAGGCGAGCCGTCCTCGAGATCACGGCCCACACTTTGCTCCAGCATTCGACACTGAAGGGGAATGACCGTTTCACTCAGAAAGACTTCGACAACCTGGTCGCAGTCACACTCCACGCATCGCTGGCGCTTTTGCACATATTCATTTCGCGCGTGAGCTGTGAGCACAATATTGCCATTGACCATTATGTCGAAGAAATACTCCTCCGACGAACACGCCGCGGCTGAACAGGCCCGAAGCCTGATCAATGTGTTCCTGATACTCCCCTCAACGCGAACATGACTGCCCCTCAACAGAAGCAGCCTGCATCTGCAATTTGCTGCAACACGGTCGCGTTATTCGGCAAAATTCAACAGCGCGTTACCCTCCAGGCGATACCGTACCCATTCGTTTTGAGGTAATGCGCCAATGCTGAGGTAAAAATCAATCGCGGGCTGGTTCCAGTCCAGTACGCTCCATTCAAGGCGTCCGCAGCGCCGTTCCACGGCATATTGCGCAATTTTCTTCAGCATCGCTTTTCCCGCGCCCTTGCCGCGATAATCGGGGGAAATATACAGATCTTCCATATAAATACCGTTACGTCCTAGCCATGTGGAATAGCTGGTGAAGAACACGGCGTACCCGGCGATTTTCCCTTCAATCTCGCAGATTAATGCTTCGGTATGGCTGCCGTCACCAAAGAGTGTTTCGCGAATCTCATCCGGTGTGGTGACCACTTCTTGCGGGGCTTTTTCGTAAACCGCCAGCTCATAAATCATATCGTAAATAGCGGAGGCATCTTCCGGGCGGGCCTGGCGAAGGCTGATACTCATATGTTTTCCTGTCTTTTTTGCAAGGCATCGTTATTGATGGCGTTAAGCATAGGGGGTATTGTCAGAAGAATTAAGTGCAATGAAATCACCCCATGATGAATATTATGCATCCAGCGCTACGACGTCTTGATTTAAACCTGCTGCTCATTTTTGACGCCATTTATCGGCACTGTTCCGTTCGCCTCGCCGCGGATGAACTGGCGATGAGCACCTCTGCGTTGAGCCACGCGCTGTCCCGACTGCGTATTGCGCTCAATGACCCGCTATTTTACCGGGAAGGCCACCGGATGTGCCCAAGCGTGTATGCTACCCAGCTCGCGCCGTCTATTGCATCAGCACTGAAATTTCTCAATCAGGAGCTGACTGTACAACCGGCGTTCGTGGCTTGCGAAAGCACGGAGCGGATCCAGATTGCGATTACGGACTTTACCGCGTTGTGCATTTTCCCGACGTTGATGCAGAGGCTGCAGCAGGAAGCGCCTGGCTTGCGCTTTGATTTACGCTATTTGCCACACAGCCCGGCGCTGAACGAACTGTTGGCAGGAGAAGTGGATCTGGCGCTGGGATTCAGTACACCCGACGATATCCGTCACAATGAACTGGACGAGATAAACTGGTTTGAGGATGAGTATGTTGTCATCAGCAATACCCGCCGAACACAGCTGACGCTGGAAGATTATCTTGCCGCACGGCATCTGGTGATAACCCCCTGGAACGAAAAGCAGGGTGTACTGGATTTACGGCTTGAGCAGTTGGGGTATACGCGGCAGATAGCGCTTAAGACGCCATCCATGCTGAGTGCCCCGTTTATCGTTGCGGAAAGTGACCTGCTAATGGCCATCCCCCGTTTTGCTGCTGAGAAGCTGAAACATGCTGCCAGTATTCAGATTTTTTCATTGCCGTTCACCATAAGCCCGTTTGAAGTAAAGATTTACTCGCATAAACGCAGTGGCCAGAGAGGGGCAACCAAATGGCTGAAGACGACACTTCACATGCTGGCGGACGAGTTGCCGCAAAACATTTATGGCCATGCAACTGACAGTCGAATTTGAATGAGGGTAAATGCCATGCTTCTGGAACAGTTGAAAACGCTGGAACGCACGCTTCATGGCAGCAGGCGCAACGATCGTGAATGGCTTGAACAGATACTTCACGACCAGTTCAGGGAAATGACACGATCAGGTGTGTTGATCGATCGTTCGCAGACAATAGAGGCACTTTCTGCCGAAACAGTTATCCCGACCATTCTCAGCAGCGACTTTCGGCTCATCCAAATAAGAGAGGATGTCGCGATATTGCACTACAGGACATTCAATACGGACGGCGCTCGCCAGACTTTGCGTTCTTCGTGTTGGGAGCGGGCCGGGAGCGGGCAATGGAAACTGGTATTCCATCAGGGGACACCTGTTGCGGTGAGCGGATAAGGTCCCAGGAGCGCACCGCAGAAAACGATTTCTGGATCTCAAGTGGGGTGAGTTAAGCCAGCCGACGGAGTGACCTGAAATAGCGGCATTACTCCGCACTCATTTTAAGTTTGTGGGGTCGCTTATCGCTCGTAGCAAACCTTGCGGCTCTTATGTCGGTCCGCTTTGTGCCAGAAGCGGACGTTATGCTAATCATTGATGAGATGATTTGGCTGGAGCGTACGCTTAGCCAGCTTCTTTTGCAGAATGATAACGATGATGGGGAACCCTGATGCGGAAATTGCACATACCCCCAGCAACGTGTTCATATTTTGTTGTGCTATGGAGTGCCCAGATAATAGAAAAGAAGACAGAAAAAATGCGACAGTTGTGATCAGGTACATTATTGATGACTGCAATGAAGAAAATCCCGCTCGTTGCCTGTCATCAGGAAACTGAATACTCACCGCCGAGGAGGAAACCAGACGACTGTAAGATGCACCGAGAAATAAAATAATAAATAGCGTCGGATTCGAATAGCCCATAACAGGTATCAGCAAAGCGAGTAAAAAAACGAAAGTTGACCCTGTAGCCAGACTCACTGCAGAAAAATGCGGAGTTAGCGCACCTGTCATTTTTGTTGACAGGTATCCTGCAATGCCCCCGGCGAAAAACAGCCATGGCAGCAGGTATTGAGAGCCCCCCAGCTGTTGGGTCATTAATGGTACCAAAACAGGAATGACCAGCATCGGGCTAAACTGTACCAGCGCATTACTGGAAGCGAACAGTAAAGTATTAACGTCGAGAGGCAGTGCGTGGGGTGTATCGAAAGAGACTGTATCCTGAGGGATGATGGATACAATCAGTGGCATTGCCAACAAACACAGCGTACTGGTTAGCCACAAAGCGACATGCCAACCGTAATGAGCGCACAAAAATAGTATCGTGGGCATTCCGGCAATGCTTATCATCGGAAATGATGCAATTACCGTCGCCAACAATTTCCCTCGCAAGTTAGTTGGTGCGAGATTTATCAATATACTGATACTCACCCCCATAGTTGTGCCTCCAGCCAATCCGGCACAGAATCGTAATGTAAGCAGAAGGCTAAAGCTGGAGGTAAATGTCGTCAAAAGTGTCAGTAGGCCGAGTAGTGCCATATTGGCGATTAAAAAACGTTTCTTATTGAAACGACCAATCCAGTAAAAGGCGATAATTCCCGACAGGACCGCCCCGGAGGTGTACATGCCCGATACGTAGCCAGAGAATGACACGGGAACGGCGAAGTCTGCTGCCATAAAAGCAAAAACAGGGTTGAACATCATATATTCCAGCGCATTTGTGAACTGGATAAAAGCCATGACAACCGCTATCCGGATGAGGGCTTTATGATTAAACGTTGTTGTGACCGATGACATAACAAGCGACCTGTGGGTAAAAGATATCCGAGTTTAATTGCTTTCAATCTTATTCAGTAGATGGTAAAACTGGCACGTATTGTTATCATTTATGGGATAGTCTATGCGACCAGCTCTTGATTTTAATACCCTGAAAGTTTTCATTGCGGTGGTTGAAAGAGAAAGTTTTGTTGGGGCATCTAAAGTCCTTGAAATGCCGACATCAAACGTTAGTCGTTGTATTTCTCAGCTAGAAGACAGACTGAATCTTCAGCTCATTGAGCGCAGCACCCGACATATGAAACTCACACAAGCGGGGCACCTGCTCTATTCCCGGGCGAAGCCATTAATGGATGCACTTGAGCAGACTGAAACAGAATTAACGTTGCGGCAGATGCAGCTCAAGGGGCCACTACGTATCTGTATTCCCAATGAAATAGGTCCTGCACTGCTGGGTTCTGTGATTGCCGATTTCGCCTGCCAGCACCCGGATCTGGAAATTAGCTGTGTCACAAATTTGTCTGGTCTTGAATCCCTGAGAGACGATCTCGATTTAGCCATCATTGTGAGCCGTGGCCAGATGGATGACGGTGATTACATAGCCCGTCACCTGGTGACGATCCCTTGCACCATCGTTGCAGCCCCCTCCGTCATTCAGCGTTATGGCATACCTTCTCGTATACAGCAATTTGAAGAATTACCCTGTATTACCACGGTAAATGCACTTAAAGGTGCTCCCTGGCAGTTTGTGAATAAAAAGGGGGGATTTGAGACGATAAAGGTTAAAGGCCATTACCGGGTAAACAGCGGAGAGATGGCAGGACGCGCGGCGGTAGCGGGTGTTGGTTTCGCTATTCTTTCGAAACAGGCCTGCCAGCCCTACATCGACGATGGACGACTGATCGAGACTAAGTTCGAACAACCGCCAGCCCCACTTCAATTGTACGCACTTTATTCAGACAAGCGTTATTTGCCCGCTAAAACACGAGCGCTTATTGAATACATACAGCAGAATTTGAGCAATCTATCCTTAGCAGCCTAAGGATAGATGAAACAGCTACAGAGAGTTCCAGTGTTTCAATGGTCTCTAAATGCAGAATGTCTGCTGTACGCTCAACGCAGACCTTATGACCACGTGGGCTGTCCGTTGCGTGCCAGAAACGGACGTTCAATGGAATAAACGTATCTGCAATTAAAGGCACGCCTCGGAAACTCCGAAGCTATCCTCAAACATGCGAAAGCGGGTAATAAGACCATTTTCGATGTACATGTCGAGTACAAATTCGGTTTCAATCAGCTTCTGTGTTTTTTTAACGCGTGATGCAAGCTCACCAATAGCAACCAGTCGCTTGTCTTTGATGAGAATATCTTTTATTTCAAAATGTTCTGGTGAGAGGTGTGTCCGTATTTGCGCATAGAATTCTGCCACACCGTTTCTGCCGTATTTTCGGCCAATCCAGGGAACTAACTGAGTATTTCCAGCGACCACCCAGTCGACGCTTTCACTTACCAGTGCCGCTATCTCATTCACATCTTCTGCTGTGGCTATACGATGAAAAAAAGTTTCCGCTACTACCTGTGGTGTTTGGACTGTCATAGCTTGTTAATCCCAGTAAGAGTAATTAAGGATTGTCAGACTAAACGATGGTATTAAAAATCACCTTGTCCTACGGTGCTGTTTGATCATGTTATAGAGAGCAGTTGGTACGTTACTCAGTCCCCTGGGGGGGCTTTTGTCCGATTTTCGCTCATGGCGGACCTTTGGCTCAGTTAGCTTGTCCGCTTTTTGCCAGAAGCGGACAATGCAAACCTTGCGAGGGAGTTAATTAACAACGGGAACGTCGGCGAGATGTTTAACAAAACGCTTCCTAACTTCCTGATAACCATTATCTTCATAAAACTTGTGTGCTCTGACTCTTCTTTCACTGCTTGAAAGCTCAATTTGAGAACATCCTTTCTCCAGGGCGATTTGCTCAGCGGCGATGAGGAGTTTCCGCCCGATCCCTGCCCCTCGCAATGATTCGTCAATAACCAGAGCTGAAATTAATGCCCATAAGCCGTTTTCGTGCAGGGGCGTTATAAAATTCACCACAATAACCCCGCAAAGTTCTTTTTCTGATTCGGCAACCAATATGCTAAGACCGGTATACTCTTGGTCAATGTGCTTTTCTAAGCGTTCTCCCTCTGTCTGATATCCTAGTTGCAGAAACAGCTTATTTAGAGAGGGTATATCTTTTAACTTTGGCGTCCTGATTAAGACCATGCCATAACCTCCTTCATAATAGTTTAGAAAAAATATCCAAATCACAATTCGATGCGCCTGCAGGGAAGCCATATACGGTCAAGGCTGTTAAGAGGAACACTGGCCCTGAAGCTGAAAGAAACTTTGCGTTAAAGGAAGTGGTTTCAGAATTGATGGGCGTCTGTAAAGCTTCTCCGGCTCACGGCATCCCAACAAGGGTTCGCGATTTCCTCACATGTTCTCTTAATGATATGTTCTCACTGAAACGCTGCCGTCGTGACGCTATTTATAGACAACATCATATCGTCAGCAACCGTCAGCCTCTTCAATATATTCCTCTGTATTACCAAAAATGGTAGTTATGTATGAAAGCATAGCTACCACCTTACGTAATACCTCTTAGCAGATTAGCTGCTCGCTCAAAAATAATTATGCGTGACAAATCTGATGGAGACTACCAATTATAGTGGGGAGGGGGCTTACTTGTATAAATAAAAAAACAGAAATAAGCCGATTAATAATACCAAGATGAAAGCTTCATCATGAAAAGTTACCACCAGTAAATTTATGAAAGAATATAAAGAAATCCTTTTTTTAGGAAGTATTAAAATCTTCACATCTTCGACCAGCTAGATGATAAAACTACGTAAACCAACTTGAGTTTTTGTGCTAAGCGGACAAAGTTAATATTTTTTTATTGTGACGTAGATCACACTTTCGGATAGATGAAATTAAAATTTATGTAAACATGTAGTTAATTTTCTGGGCGCAGATGCGCATAACCTAAAAAGGAAATGGAAATGAAAAAACTTTCTGAAATGCTGAAAGCAGCCGCTTCTTCTAAAAAGCCGGCACAAAAGGTTAAGGGTAAGGATCTTTATTCCGGTGCTGGTCCGAGTAACTCCAATTCCCACTGCCAGGGTGGTGGTGGCTGGTAAGAAATACCGGGGGGAGTGATCCACTCCCCCATTGCTCCCCCTCAAAAAGGAAGAATCATAATGATGGACGATATTGCTAAAACTTTGCCACATTCTATGGAAGTGTCGCTTACCGGGCGAGAACCCACTCTTGATGAAGCTGTAGAGTACATTGATAAAATTGACTTTTCTGAGTTGAAAAATAAGTTATCAAGATCAGATGAGCTAATTTCCCGAGTCTGGTCTGAGCAAGAGTTACAGATGACTGAACAATATTATAAAAACTTCCTGTATCTGAATAAAAAATACAATAATATTGTTAAAGTAATTGTCCCAAGCCTCGCCATAGATGAATTCTGGCATCATCATATCTTAGACACAAGGTCGTACATCAGAGACTGCAACAATATTTTTGGATACTATTTTCACCACTACCCATATTTTGGTATGCGGGGTGAGACAGATTATAAGAACTTAAAAAAAGCATTTGATGTTACACAACAAATATACGAGGCGGAATTTGGTGAAAAAATCATTGATATTTGGTGAGCCAGATTACTTTAAAAATATCAGATCTAGGATCATACCATTCATTACAAGCAGGGTGGTTCCCTTTGCAGGTTTTACACTAATCACCGTCATGATCGCCCGCCTCAACTATCCGGAGTTGGGAACTTTCACCTATCTTACTGCGATGTTTTCTCTTCCAGTAGTCCTGATGTCGATGCCATTAGCAATGGTTGGGAATTTCTCGGCAGCATCAAAAAAGACAGGTGAAAGCGGGAGCGAAATATTTTTGAGTGGTCTTCCGTTGGCTGTCATCCTGTCGGTTTCAGGAGGGTTCATTGCTGCATTCATGCTGTTTTACTTAGTCAACACGGTAGATCCAAATGTTGATTTGGCTGGGAGAATATATTGCTTTTGCGTTCCTTTCTTAATAATTAACACTTATTTATTCTATTACATAGAAAGCTATATAAGCAACAAGATAATGGCTAAAGTAAAGATTGCCAGTACTTTCATCAGTGCGGTTGCTATCTTATCCCTTTCGGTATTTGTGAATGAAATTGTTACTTGGCATGTTTTTTCCGTATTTTTGCTAATCGAGATTATTCTTTTTTGCCTATATGTATGGGTAACAGTCTCCCATTCAGATGCTAATCTAAGGCAGGGTATTGGTTTAAAAATTACAGAGGCCTCAAAAAAACTAATCGTTATCGGGTTGCCTGTTGCTCTGGGCCTGACGGGGCAAAAAGCGGTATACTTTCTTATCACTCAGCGCATCAACGATATAAACAGCAGCCTTGTGGCAGATTTGTCTGTAATGATGAGTATATCGGGAATTTTATCTCTGCCATTTGCCGCTTTTGCACAAATACATAGCTTGTTTGTTAGCGAAAATGATTTTAAGTTTCATTACCAGATTTACAAACAAGGGGTTGTTTGTGGTTGTATTGCTATCTTCAGCATACTGATACTGGGAGTAGGTAGTTATTATTTCTTACTGGAATTATATAATGCCGCACCTGATTTATATAGTATAAATTACTTTGTCAGTATTTCAGCTTTGTTTGTTGCGTCTTCTCTTATGCTTTTGTCCATGAGTCATCTGAGGGCGTTACATGACACACTCTATCCTCAGTCGATTGCAGTCTTAATTCTCCTGGCGGGGTTTATCCCGGTAATCTGGTTACATACATTTAAAAGCAATGCATTGTATAAAGTTATATATATACAGGCTGCATTTACAATGATAATTTTTGTTGCACTGAGTTTCAGGATTAAAACACAATTCAAATTCAGTAATGGAACTGAGGTTACACAATGAAGACCATTGATATGCAATTTAAGGAGTTAACAAAAGAGCTCCTTATGCTTCATACAAATAAAATGCGCAGTCCATGTGTATTTGTTAATATGGTTATAAATCAACGACTTGAGAATTGCAGCGTTGAAGAGATATTGTCTCTTCAACAAACACAATTTTTGTCTAGTAATCATAACGGATCGTACTGGGCCGATAAACCGCTCTACGCTGAAGTTCAGGGCAGGAAGAAAACACTGGACCTGGAGCGTATGTTTTTAAAGGATAGCGGTGACTACTATGTCACCTATTTTGTTCAGAGAACACTCCATCCAGCCGGATGGGAAACCATCCGGACTTGTGGAAATAATGTTTTCGATGATTATCTGGCAAGCAGAACCACCTTCAAAGATTATATGAAGGGAAGCGTGTTTCATAACCACTGGATTTCAAACGGTAACACTTTGAGTTCACTTCATGCAGATCCGGTCAATACTTTCTTTCTCCAGGTGCAGGGAACGAAAAGATTCAGATTGATTGAGGAGTCTTTATTATTGTGTAAATATGTTGATTTAAGACAGCCTCATAAACTTAAAATTAATTTTGATAAGCTAAAAAATTTAGGTGTTAAAAATGAAGAGTTCACTGTCACCCCTGGGATGGCCGTTTTCATGCCTTCTTGGTGTTTTCATGAAATAGAAAGTCAGGGGGCCGGGCTTAATATTTCGTTAACTTCGCATTATCCCCGTTCACGTTCAGCGTTCCTTCTTTCTCCTCTACAGGCCATCAATAAAGTAAGGCGTTTCTGGTATCCAAAATTTGTCCAAAAAAAAAGAATACAATTTCAGATTGAAAATCTTTCAGTGAATGCTGTACCCTTTTTTCCCTGGTTCTCCTCATTCGTATCAAATACTACTTTCTTAAATGACACCACCTACCAGCCTCAATATTATATATTGAACAGGAAAACAAAAAGGATCGTACCCGTCTTAAATATGGAATTGGTATCTGTACTTAAACAGATAAATGGCTTTGTTACAGTGCAGGATATTTCGAACATAACAGGTCTTGCTCAGGATACCGTAATCGATACTCTGGCCACACTTATTGAAGATGAGTTCATCCAGATACTTTTTGATTCGGAAGATAAGTATAATTATTTCTATCAAAGTATAGAGCCGAAAACATTATCTACCTGAAATAGGATAAGTGAAGGTCCTGTTCAGACCTTCATGTATGCCACAGGAGCCGCGTCCAAAGGATGGTTTCTATGTGCAACTGATAGCACACGGCCGGGGTTGCCTCCGGCCACAGCCCGTTCGCCGGGTTCTCATCAAAAAATCTAGCCGCTTTAAAACCGGTACGCTGATAAGGCTGCTGTCTCTCCAGCCTGCGGGTCTGTACTTAATGATCTTTTTTTTACATAAGTTTTGCCTTTATATCGTCGTGAGTGACGTTCTAATTTTTCTGTCACGACACGGCATAAACCTTTCTTCCGATCACGGGAGTTTTCGAATCTGCGGAGAAGAATAGAGAGATTGATTCAGAACAGGCACTAATTAAGGAGGATTATTATGATATCTGGATTATTCTCATTCAGGAATGAAAAGGTACTGATTATTGCCCTGAGCGGACAAGTTATCCTCACGGCCTATCAGCGACGAACCGGCACGCATCATTTTCACCCTGAACGTCCGTCCTGACCTTTGACAACGTGGCCGATGATTAAAGTCCCCTTTGTGCCAATAACTGACCTTGCTAATCTAAATGCTGTTTAAATTGTTAGCGAGATCTCAAGCGAATGACGGGCGTAAATCTTCAACAAGCGAGCCGTTAATTCCCACCTCCCAAACCATTCCTCACCGGCTTCTATTGCTGATATAGTGCAAGTTTTGGCGAGGATGATTTTATGTCTTTAACTGCCCTTATGGCTTTTGCCCTGATTATGTCTGCCGGTATCGTCACTCCAGGCCCGACTGTTCTACTTGCTCTTAATAATGCGGCTCGCTTTGGTATCAGGAAGGCGACATGGGGGATTATTGGCGCAGCAGCAGCGGATATCCTTCTGGTAGCGCTGGTCGGTTTAGGACTTGGCGTTGTTCTGGCTGCTTCAGAAACCCTTTTTGTCACCCTGAAGTGGGTTGGAGCTGCGTGGCTTGCTTTTATCGGCTTGCGAATGTTGCTTTCTTCGAACACTTCTTTGCCTGGAGGCATTGAGGAAACAACTCCGGCGCGTCATTCACTTTTTCTCAAAAGCTTCTTTGTCGCCATGAGCAATCCTAAATATTATATCTTCATGACCGCATTACTCCCTCAGTTCGTCAGTACGGCGCAACCAGCCTTGCCGCAGTATGTCAGCCTGGCGGCAGTGATAGTTTTAATCGATGTGGCGGTGATGCTGGGCTATGCGATCTTGGGTAAGAAATCCGTCAGCCTCTGGAGAGCTGGCGGTATTAAATGGATGAACCGTATCAGCGGGTCGTTTCTGTTAATTCTCGCTGGTTCGGTTGCTTTGTATCGTAAAAGCAGCACATAAGTTTCCCTGGAGATGTAAAGCAGCTATCAGGCGGCTTTTTTCCGTCCCATGTCCGCTTCTTGCTCAAAGCGGACCCTTCCATCTCCACCTGCCTTTTGCTTTGAACGCCGGAGCCTCAACAATTTCTCTGCCCGGCCCGGTGCAGAGAGAAAAGACGTCATCAACCTCATGCTATCTTTCTATAAAACAGGTATCCCAGTGGTAATTGGGGCTGCCCCGTTGAAATAAAAGGAACAAGTTAATGCTTGATTATATGCTTGAGCAGTTCAGCAGGCTGCCTGTTGACTCTTGGTTACTCAGGAACGGCCTGAAAGACTATATTGATGAACAGCTGCTCTGGTGTGAGGACAGCAATTTTTCATCAAATTTCCCTTTCCGGGAAACCGGTCTGCCTCAGGATTTTTTTCTTCAGAAAATCATTTCCTGCGACGGTAATGACTACCTCACCGGACCCAGATACAGAGGCGGCGATTTGAAGAAGCCGTTCATTGATCTGGTCGCCAGCTCTGCTCCTCTGACCCGGAGGGCAATGGCCTCAATACTGGACGTATGGCATCCCATGGGCGCACGTTCAGTCCGCGTTCTCCGACCCGTGTCTGAGGATACGCGCGGTTGTGCCGATCAGTTTTTCTATGTCGGCGGCAGCATGGATGAAAAAAAAGAAGCTGTAATCAGCGGCCATACTGTCCGCATTGAGCGTGCCTGCCAGCCGTCAGTTGAGTGGTGCCTTCAGGCTCTGGAACTTGCCTATGCCGAGACGTATTCCCGCTATCCTTTCCTGAAGGATAAGGTGGTTCCTGCAGATGAAGAAGACATTCGCGATGCCATTAAGGACGGAAACCTGTTCATCATAGTTTATGAGGGGTCGCGTGCCGGTTTTATCATCTGTGATAACGCGCGCCGGGCTTTTATATCCGGACAGTGGATCACCGAGGAGATCGTTATTCCGCGCTTTCGCGGAAAGCATGTTGCGGGTTCCGCTCAACAGGCCTTACTTTCTTTTCTCAGCACGCCCCGCACACCGGCATCGCTATGGGGAACCATCGAAAGCAGTAACCTGCCTTCAATACGCGCCGCTGAGCATGCCGGGAGAAAGCGGGTGATGGAGTATGCTTTTCCGTATGGGGAAGATGTGCATGATTAAGAGCTACCGGCAGCTTACGCTGTGTCTTTTCATACTGTTGTCCACATTCGGCTTCTGCCTTTATCTGGGTTTTTTTTCCTTCTGTCTGGTTAAAATAAAAACCGACCCGCTTGTTATTTCAGTGCTGACAGGTTCAACTGCGCTGGCGGCGTGACCGCCACCTTGTGATCCACCCTGTCAGCTGCATACAGACCGCCTTCCCGGCGGTTTTTTTATGCCTTTTCTGCGGTAACAAGACAGGGCGGAAGTCTGCCTGCCCCGTGGCTCAGCATCCGACTTCGGGAGTTTTCGGATCTGTGCAGAAGAGGAGAGAGATTGATGCAGGACAGGCACTAATTAAGGAGGATTATTGTGATTAGGGGATTATTGTCTTTCAGGAAGGAAAAGGTACTGATTATTGCACCGAGCAGACAAGTCATTCTGACGGTCTATCAGCGACGAAGCGGCACGCATCATTTTTCACCCTGAACATCCGTCCTGACCTTTGACAACGTGGCCGATGATTAAAGTCCGCTTAGTGCCAGAAGCGGACATTGCCAGCCAGCCCAAGGCTATCTCGTGCTAATAGCAAGTTTAGCCGCGAAGCATAAAAATAAGCCCCCTGTTGCTCTGTCCATCATTCGGACAACGCGACTTTTCTTCAGTACGGCTGATGCAAAATGCGTGGATAAAATGAGAGTGACTGACCATATAGTCCCAATCGCTACGTGGATGCTGACCAGGATAAAAGTCCATATTAAAGGTGAGTGACCGGCAGGTACGAACTGCGGCAAAAAAGAGACATAAAAAATGCCCATTTTGGGATTGAGCACATTCCCCAGCATTCCTCTGATAAACCAGTTCCCTTGAGAAACGTTGTTGTCATCACCATCACTGAAAGATGATCGAGGACGTATCAGCAGTTGTAAGCCCAGCCAGCTCAGGTAGACCGCGCCACAAACTTTGAGCACAGTGTAAGCCATCTCTGAAACCGCCAGAAGAGCACCAAGACCTAACGCAACCAGCGCGCCCCATACAAAACAGCCAGCATCAATGCCAAGCGCAGCGTGAAAAGCCTTTTTACCGCCCTCAGCACAAGCGGTGCGCAGAATAAGTGCCGTATCAAGACCGGGGGTCAGGGTAAGTAACAGTGCTGCGAGAGAGAATGCGAAGAGGGAATCGTTAACAGTCATTTTCTTTGTCCGAAAGAGCAGATGCTAATCATTTAGCTCCCTACAATCAATCCATTAAATATTGTTTTTAAAGGTCTGCTCTTCGCTCAAAGCGGACTTTCAGCTCACTTAGCCTGCCCGCTTTGCGCCCGAAGCAGACCTTTATTCGTACGGCAAAAATCTCCGTGACAACGGTCTATGAAACATATACGTTATATATATGTTCTATGACAGAGTATATGCTTATGGGTATTGTCAAAATTTCAGATTTGCTGCATGAAGACGTGCGGGATGCAAGCAGAGCGATGTCACGTTCAGTGAATGCACAAGCCGAATACTGGATCCGCCTCGGTATGATGAGTGAGCTTTACCCGGAACTTAACTATCAACAAATTAAAATGATGATGCTGAAATCAGGTTCTGACCGTTTAATGGAGGTTATCAATGCCATCAATTCCCATTAAAACCGCAGATGAACTTGCCCGCCAGCGTCATGCAGGAGCGTTGCTGGCCTCCGTATTTGAGATGCTGGACACGTTTATTGTTCCGGGAGTCTCAACTCTGGACATCAATGATCGCGTAGAAGCTTTTATTGTCAATGAGTTGCAGTCAAGACCTGCCAGTAAAGGACAATATAATTACCCTTACGTCCTGAATACTTCTGTGAATGAAGTGGTTTGTCACGGAGTTCCTAAAGCCAACGAATACCTGAAAGCCGGCGCTATAGTTAATGTCGATATCACCCTGGAGAAAGGGGGCCTGATTGCCGACTCCAGCAAAATGTATCTGATTGGTGACGTCTCTCCGCTGGCTCGCCGGTTGGTGGATATAAGCCAGGAAGCCATGTGGCTGGGCATAAAAATGGTAAAACCGGGTGCAACACTGGGAGACATCGGGCATGCCATCCAGACGCATGCTGAGTCCAACGGCTATAGCATTGTCAGGGAATACTGCGGGCACGGTATCGGCAAAGAAATGCATGAAGAACCGCAGGTGCTGCACTATGGTAAACCTGGTACAGGCGAAGTGTTACAGGCAGGAATGGTTTTTACCATCGAACCGATGGTAAATCAGGGAAGCAGTAAAATAAAAACCAAAAAAGACGGCTGGACAGTGGTCACCCGGGATAAAAAACTCTCGGCCCAGTGGGAACACACGGTCGCTGTGACCAATGACGGTTTTGAAGTTTTAACACTTCGTAAAGATGAAATCATTCCAGAAAACATGGTTTGACTCCGGTGATTACTCAGCAAAAAAAAGCTTTCACGCATCTTCAACTGTGTGCTTGATTCCCGTATCCAGCCTGGCATCTTTTACAGGGGACGTCCGCTTATCGCTCACAGCGGACCTTCTGCTCCGTTAGTTTGGTCGCTTTGTGCCAGGAGCGGACGTTGCAAATATCACGGTTTTAATCGATGGGGAGCAGATCAACGATGAACAATAACCCTGAATCAGCTCATTTTAACGGCAAATATATATCCGTGAGTAATTCATGTTCTGCTACCTCATGCACAAAGTTGTGGTAATGAAAGAAAAGCGGGAAGTCGCGAAGTTCCTCTCCGCTCTCTGGCAACCAGTCACGATACAGAGACTTAGCCAACCCGGTTAACGCATCATGCGATCCCTGATGACGTAACACCGCACAGCGACCAGCCGGAATGTCACTATTTATCACCCCGAAGCGATTGTCTTCAATAATGGGTGACGTGACGGTTCCGCAAATATGGAACTCAAATTCATCCGGCGGCGTTAAGGTTGGATCGTGTGGTGCAATACCGTATGTCTGGCTACTGGCAACCGGTGAAAAACCCGTGGTTTTTCGCCATTCAATAAAGCGAGCCGCCGTTTCGTTTATTCGCTCCGGTTGTCCATAATGTGTCAGCATTGCGACTGACGTCGCGGGGAAAGTAATGATCCTGACCTGGCTTTGCATGGTTTGTCTCCTGGCTTTGTAAGGTTCGGATATGCGCTTATGCCAATCCACCCAGGGGGGCTGCTGGCGGAATTGCGTCGGTGATAGACCGAACATTTGTCTGAAAGCACGGCTAAATGATTCAGAATGCTGGAAACCGGCGTCGTACGCGATATCAGTGATTTTCTCTAACGGATTAAAAGCCAGTCGATAAGATGCGCGTTTTAAGCGCATCATCTGGATGTAACGGCCAGGTGGCATCCCACAATAACTACAAAACTGACGATGGAAATGAAATGGCGAGAAGTGAGCCACTTCACTCAGTTTTTCCAGTAATAAAGCGTCATCGAGATGGTGGTCAATATAATCAAAGACCTGTTTAAAGCGTCTGGCGTAACTATCAGTTTTATTATCACACATGACTTCCTCCGTGCTGCTTAATATGCTCGAAGGCGATTCAGTTTGCCTGACCGATCTTGCTCAATGACGTACAAAGGAGAGCATTTCCAGGTGGCTATCTTTCGAACCTTTGACTTGCTCCCCATTGCTCAAGACTCTCGATGTCAATATGCATGCAGAACTTCCACTGTTCGCTCATTGCGGACCTTAGGGGACTTCAGGAAGTCCGCTCCATGCCGGGAGCTTACATTGTTGATATGGTAATCGCCGCGGATAATCTCAACCGCCTATGTGGTTACGTTCCATCGCTCTTAAAACCTTCTCTGCAGAATCAAATATATCCATTCTCTGCATATCATGCGGGTATTTGGTGTATTCATAACTTTCTAAGGCGAGATCCCATGTACTTTTCTTAAATTCACACTGATATAACTGCACTGTCTTGTTCAAAATCAATGCTTCTAATGTACTGTTATTTCTAATTATTTCATCAACCTTCTTGTTGTTTATCCCAATATAGATACCTGTTATTGATTTTAGATCAATTATTTTATCAATTAAAACCGTGCCTTGTTTTTGTAATGCGTCTGTCTTTTTTATTATTCTGATTTCTTCTTCATATTTCCAATGCAGTGATTTAGTAAGCAATAATTTACTAATTATATCAGTATTATAGATATTTTCTTGACTGATTTTTAGTTTGCTTTTCATTCGGCTCTCTAAATAAAAAATTTCACCTTTCGGAGCTGTAATCAGGCATTTTGCTTCATCATCAAATCCTGCTTTCTCAGTGTCGATTGCTACAACAAAGCCCTGATGCTTATCAGCATAATGTGACCACATCAATACGTTGAGTGGATTTTTAGAAAGGCATAAACAGGCAAGGTTTTGATTGATCTCATACCTCATAGTCAATGATTCAATTGATTCATCATCAAGTGCATATCCATAACTTTCGAACGGATCATTAAACTCACTGTGAGGGGTGAATTTTATAGAAATGTAGCCATCTTTGAAGAATCGATCTAATGATGCATTGTCTATGTATTTGTACAAAATCATAAAATACTCAGAATTATCTATAGGTGTTATCAGTGTACAGCCTTTCGACAGGGTAGGGGTAAGTATCCCGCTTAACCAGCAAGTGCATACCCTGGATCACCTAATAGCATAACTTTCAGGGTATGAAAGTCTATACCTCGCTCAAAACGGACCTTCCCACAACCCGCAACACCGCGCGTAAAACGCAATTCCCCTGATCCCTCCGCATCACACTACACTTATCCCTTAAAGCCAAACCTGACACAGGGAGTCATGTATGTCTGCGGAGAATTTATCCCAAATGGGTGCGGCAAAAGTGCAGCGCTTGGTGGATCAATATGGTCAGCAAGTCATAGATAAATGCCCTGTTAGCCCTGTGGAATACGCTTTCTACGAGCATGCGGCGGAAGAGCTCAACAGCAGGGGGATCAAAACGCCGACGCTGTTGTCTGCCGATCCACATCTACGCCGGTTAAGGCTGGAATATATCCCTGGAAAAGTGTCTCAGGATGAGGTGTCGGGGGATGACATATTGAAATGCCTTTCTCATCTTCATCGCACTCCACCGGACCCAACCTGGGTGTATCACCCTCATTCCTGGTCCGAGAAAGCGCTTGAAAAATCATTGGCGCTTTTGAAATTACCGGACCGCGCGGCCCACCAGATGTGCTGTTTTCAGCAAGCGGGCAGCATTTTGTTTCGGCAGAAATGTTTAATCTCAGGGGATACCAATGCCGGTAACTGGGGGAGGAGAGAAAACGGAGAGTGGGTTCTCTTTGACTGGGAAAGGTTTGGCACGGGCAGTCCGGCTATCGACCTCGCCCCGCTGATAAAGGGGATGGGCTCCAGGCAAAGCATTTTACAGCTTGCGGAGCGTTACAGCGTGCATTATCCGCATATGCCTGCCCGACACTTAGCGATGGAAATAACCCTTGCTAAAGCATGGATTGTGTCAGAGGTGGTGTCCCTGCTCTATGACCGGAACAAAACAGATTTTGAGCTGTACCTGAACTGGTACAGAGAAACGCTTCCCGGCTGGCTGGACGAGGCTATCTCAGTACTTTAACCCTTCGTCTGCATGGGTTTTTTATATTATTAAGGCCGAAATTCTGGCTCACAGACCAGCTGGATTTCGGCCCTTACGCACTGGCCTTAGTGTGCCGTGATATACGGCTCTTTCACGAACTCCGCCAGCAGCCAGACCATATCATGTAGCAGACCGGTCAGCTCTTTTGCCACGTTTGCAGGCAATGTTCCGCCCATTACCGCCTGCGTTAACGCCAGCGCATAGTCCACCTGGAGCGACGTATCCTGCCAGCAGTCCGGAACGCAGGAGACAATCTTCTCTCCTGCAATCAGCTGTTCGACCAGATAAGGCGGGAGGGCAGAATCACAACGCGCGCGAAGGCGTTTAAGGACTGCCAGCAAACGCGTGCACAGTGTTGCATGGGTGACCGCATCGTCGGTTTCTACCAGCACGCTTACATACGCGGTGCAGGCATCGGCCAGTTCGAAGAGATCTGCAGATTCAGGCAGTTGTAGATGAATCAGATGGTGAATAGCGCTTTCTTCAGAGAGCGCGTAAGACAGGGAAGGGATAGTAGCCATATGGCATCCTCTTTATGCAAAAATTATTAACCGCCCGGTGAGTTCCTACGCTCTTGGGGGGTAGCGCTGACGGAGGTAGGAATACCGTGCATAAAGAAAAACGGCCAGCCTTTCGGCTGCTCCGCCAGCGCCACCGTGATTTTAACGGTATATGCGCTGTCGCGACAAAAAAAATCGCTTTATGCCAACGGGTTCCTACGCCCGGTTGCGGATGTGCCGCAACGAAGGCACTTTACGGCCAGGAGGAGAGTAAGAAAAGCAGTAACCCTGAATTACACAAGGTTACTTGCAGGTTTGCGAGGCGGCTTCCAGAAAGGCCTTAGCGGGCGCAAGCAGCGCCGCGCCATTACCCTTCACTCAGCATCGCCAGAAACCGTTTCACCGTCCGCGAACGTTCAAAACGCCGCCAGCACAGCGCGATATCGGTATAAAGCTCCGGTGATGTCAGCGCGTGGTAGGTCACATTGGGGGGCGAAATGGCGGCCATCGACTTCGGCACCAGGGCGAACCCGCCGCCAGCGGACACCATGCTCAGGGAAGAGGAAAGTTGCGAAGACTGCAGCGTGTGCTGCACGTCAATTCCGGCCCGCTCGCAGCAGCCGTAAACGCGATCGTACAGCCCTGGCGCGACCTCCTGCGGGAACAAAACGACCGGCGTATCCCGAAGTTGCTCCAGCGCCAGCGATCCACACTTCGCCAGTGGATGGTCGCGATGCAGCGCCACAACCATCGGCTCACGGTCGAGAATTTTTAGCTCAAACGCTTTGCTGCTCTCACACGGCAGACGCACAAACGCGATATCCAGCTCACCCTCCGCCAGCATCGCCGTCAGCGAAGACATATTGGCTTCCACCTGGTGCACTCTCACCGCCATGTTCTGCAGCTGATACTGGCGAATAAGGGTGAAGATTTTGGGGTGAAAGGCGTCTGAACTGGTGATCCCAATCGACAGACTGCCGTTCAGCCCGCGGGCAATGCCCCGGGCTTTCTCCAGCGCGGCGTCGCTCAGCGCCAGGATCTTACAGGCGTCCTCATAGAAGGCTTCTCCCGCTTCAGTCAGCTCCACGCCTCGCGTCAGGCGTCTGAATAACGGCGTGCCCACTTCTTCCTCGAGCCGTTTAATCTGCTGACTCAGAGGAGGCTGTGAAATACCCAGCGCTTTGGCCGCTTTGGTGAAGTGTCGCTCACGTGCAACGGCGACAAAATACCGCAGATAACGAAGTTCCATATCAAAAACGTCTCAAACCAGCATGGATTCTATATTGGAACTCTATGCTGAATCGGGTCAACATTTATTTAACCTTTCTAAATAAAGTTGAAGAGGACGAGCATGATGGTGCATTCATCTGCATGCGACTGTGAGGCCAGTTTGTGCGAGACCCTGCGTGGGTTTTCTGCCCAGCATCCTGACAGCGTGATCTATCAGACATCGCTAATGAGCGCCCTGTTAAGCGGCGTGTACGAGGGGGATACCACTATCGCCGATCTGCTTGCGCACGGCGATTTTGGTCTGGGTACGTTCAACGAGCTGGATGGCGAAATGATTGCCTTCAGCAGCCAGGTGTATCAGCTGCGCGCCGACGGGAGTGCCCGTGCCGCGAAGCCGGAGCAAAAAACACCGTTTGCGGTGATGACCTGGTTCCAGCCGCAGTATCGCAAAACCTTCGATACGCCGGTCAGCCGTCAGCAGATCCACGACGTGATCGACCAGCAAATCCCCTCCGATAACCTGTTCTGTGCGTTACGCATCGACGGTAATTTCCGCCACGCCCACACCCGTACCGTTCCGCGTCAAAAGCCGCCATACCGTGCCATGACCGACGTGCTGGACGACCAGCCGGTGTTCCGCTTTAACCAGCGAGAAGGGGTACTGGTCGGGTTCCGCACGCCGCAGCATATGCAGGGCATTAACGTCGCGGGATATCACGAACATTTTATCACCGACGATCGTCAGGGCGGCGGGCATCTGCTCGACTACCAGCTGGAGAGCGGCGTGCTGACCTTCGGTGAAATTCACAAACTGATGATCGACCTGCCTGCCGACAGCGCATTTTTACAGGCCAACCTTCACCCCAGCAACCTTGATGCTGCAATCCGTTCCGTCGAAAACTAACAGGAGAACCACCGTGAACAGTGATAAACAGGCACGTCAGTGGGCGCATGGCGCCGATATGGTCGTAGGCCAGCTGGAAGCGCAGGGCGTGAAGCAGGTTTTCGGTATTCCGGGTGCAAAAATCGACAAAGTGTTTGATTCCTTGCTCGATTCCTCCATCGAAATCATTCCCGTGCGCCACGAAGCGAACGCGGCGTTTATGGCCGCAGCGGTAGGGCGCCTCACCGGCAAGGCCGGTGTTGCGCTGGTCACCTCCGGACCGGGCTGCTCGAACCTGATCACCGGGATTGCCACCGCCAACAGTGAGGGCGACCCGGTGGTCGCGCTGGGCGGTGCCGTGAAGCGGGCAGATAAAGCGAAGCTGGTGCATCAGAGCATGGACACAGTCGCCATGTTCAGCCCGGTGACGAAGTACGCCGTGGAGGTAAGTTCACCGGATGCGATTGCGGAAGTGGTCTCGAACGCGTTTCGCGCTGCCGAGCACGGCAGGCCTGGAGGCGCGTTCGTCAGCCTGCCGCAGGATATTGTCGACCAGCCCGCCACGGGCGCGATTTTGCCGGGCAGCAGTACTGCCAAAATGGGGCCGGCACCGGAGTCCGCCATTAACGATGTGGCGAAGCTTATCGAAAAAGCCAAGAATCCGGTCATTTTACTGGGCCTGATGGCCAGCCAGCCTGCCAACAGCGCCGCGCTGCGTAAGCTGCTGGAGAAAAGCCGCATCCCGGTCACCAGTACCTATCAGGCGGCCGGGGCGGTGAATCAGGAACATTTCACCCGCTTTGCCGGACGTGTCGGCCTCTTTAACAACCAGGCAGGCGACAGATTGCTGCATCTGGCGGATCTGATTATCTGCATCGGTTACAGCCCAGTGGAATACGAACCGTCCATGTGGAACAGCGGCGACGCCACGCTGGTGCATATCGATGTGCTGCCCGCCTATGAAGAACGCAATTATGTGCCTGACCTCGAGCTGGTGGGGGACATCGCCGAAACGCTGAACCTGCTCGCCAGCCGGATCGCCCACAAGCTGGAGCTCAGCCCGCGCGCGTCAGAAATCCTGGTCGATCGTCAGCATCAACGGGATCTGCTCGATCGCCGTGGCGCCTCGCTCAATCAGTTTGCCCTGCATCCGCTGCGCATCGTGCGGGCCATGCAGGACATCGTCAATAATGACGTTACGCTCACCGTTGATATGGGGAGCTTCCACATCTGGATCGCCCGCTATCTCTATAGCTTCCGCGCACGTCAGGTCATGATCTCTAACGGTCAGCAGACCATGGGCGTTGCACTGCCGTGGGCGATTGGTGCGTGGCTGGTCAATCCTGGACGCAAGGTGGTCTCGGTGTCCGGTGACGGCGGCTTCCTGCAGTCGAGCATGGAGCTGGAAACCGCCGTGCGTCTTAACGCCAATGTGCTGCACATCATCTGGGTAGACAACGCCTACAACATGGTGGCGATCCAGGAAGAGAAAAAATACCAGCGCCTTTCCGGCGTAGAGTTCGGCCCGGTCGATTTCAAAGTCTATGCCGATGCCTTCGGGGCGAAAGGCTTTGCCGTCGAGAGCGCGGATGCGCTGGAGCCTACGCTGCGTGCTGCAATGGATGTCGATGGCCCGGCCGTGGTCGCCATTCCCGTCGACTATAGCGATAACCCGCTGCTGATGGGCCAGCTCCATCTCAGCCAGATTTTGTGAATCAATATAAGGACAGAGAAATGCAAAAAGTTGCTCTCGTAACAGGCTCAGGCCAGGGGATTGGTAAAGCGATTGCGCTTCGCCTGGTGAAAGACGGCTTTGCCGTCGCCATCGCGGATTACAACGAAGAGACGGCAAAAGCCGTTGCCGATGAGATCACTCGCAATGGGGGGAAGGCCGTCGCCGTGAAGGTGGATGTCTCCAGCCGCGAGCAGGTGTTTGCAGCGGTGGAAAAAGCCCGCACTGCGCTGGGCGGTTTCAACGTGATCGTCAACAATGCCGGGGTCGCGCCTTCCACGCCAATTGAGTCGATCACCCCGGAAATTGTCGACAAAGTTTACAACATCAACGTGAAAGGGGTTATCTGGGGTATCCAGGCCGCCATTGACGCCTTCCGTAAAGAAGGGCACGGCGGCAAGATCATCAACGCCTGTTCCCAGGCAGGCCATACCGGGAACCCTGAACTGGCGGTCTACAGTTCCAGTAAGTTTGCGGTACGCGGGTTAACCCAGACGGCGGCACGTGACCTTGCGCCATTAGGGATCACCGTTAACGCTTACTGCCCGGGCATCGTCAAAACGCCGATGTGGGCGGAAATTGACCGCCAGGTCTCCGAAGCGGCGGGTAAACCGCTCGGCTACGGCACTGAAACGTTTGCCAAACGCATTACGCTTGGCAGATTGTCCGAACCCGAAGATGTGGCCGCCTGCGTCTCTTATCTCGCCGGGCCAGATTCCGACTACATGACCGGTCAGTCCCTGTTGATTGACGGTGGTATGGTGTTCAACTAAATACTAATAAGCTCTGACATGAGTTTTCCCCTGCCCCCGTGCAGGGGCTTTTTTTTGTCTCCTCAGCCATTGTGGATTACACTGCGCGCTGCAAAACTTTAGTCTTAGAGATCTGACAGGCGGTAACAGCGATGAACGGTACAATCACAACGTGGTTTAAAGATAAAGGCTTTGGATTTATCAAAGATGAAAACGGTGACAACCGCTATTTTCATGTGATTAAGGTCGCCAACCCTGATCTGATTAAGAAAGACGCAGCGGTGACCTTCGAGCCCACAACCAACAACAAAGGCCTTTCCGCCTATGCGGTGAAGGTGATCCCGGAAAGCAAACACCTCTATATCGCAGGCGAGCGCGTGAAGCTCACTTCGATCAAATCGTTTGTGGTGTTTAGCGAAGAAGAGCCAGCAGATACCGGTATCGATAAAGAGAACGCGGTACTGTCCGTGGGGCTGCTGATGAACAACATCAAACCCAAGTCTGACAAAAAACCGGGTGAAATGCGCACGGTGAAGAAGCTGGCTATCACCACCTTCCAGAATACGACGATGATCTTCACGGAAGATGAGATCGACATCGACGCTACGGTGAAGCTGCTGAAATAATGTTTTGTCGGGTAGGGCGACGTCTTACCCGGCGTACCGCTGTCATCCTGGCGTGCAAACGCCACTCCCTCCCGTTTTCCCCAGCAGGCAATACGCCGCGTCTCTTTTCGTCCGCTTTTTAACCTGCTATAACAAAACCCTTATCCTTCCGGGAGTCAACGCCGTGCCCGAGCTTAATCAACATGGTCAAACTGTTAACGATATCGTCCCCGACTGGAAATGCGCCCGTGCGTTAACCCGCACTCCGCTCGTCGGTCAGTATTGTCGTCTGGAGCCGCTGGATGCCGAACGCCACGCCGCGGATTTGTATGAGGCCTATGCGCTGGGGGACGACAGCGACTGGACGTGGCTTGTCAGCACCCAGCCCGTGAGCGTTGAAGACACCGCGGAATGGGTCCTTGGCAAAGTACTGGATGATGAACTGGTGCCGTACGCCGTCATCGATTTACGTACCGGGCAAGCGGTGGGGCTGGTGAGCTATATGGCAATAGAGCGCATGCAAGGGTCGGTGGAGATCGGCCACGTCACCTGGTCACGCAAGATGAAAGGCTCCCGCCTCGGCACGGAAACCGTATGGCTGTTGCTCAGGAATGCATTCGAGCATGGCTATCGTCGGCTGGAGTGGAAGTGCGATTCAATGAACACTGCCTCGCGTAATGCGGCGGAAAGGCTGGGGTTTGTCTGGGAAGGCCGGCTGCGTCAGAAGCTGGTGCGCAAAGGGCGCAACCGCGACAGCGACATGCTGTCAATCATTGATGGCGAATGGCCACAGCGGGATGCCGAACTCCGCGCCTGGCTGGCTGAAGCGAATTTTGACGGGGAAGGGCGGCAGCGTAAAAAGCTGGAGGCGTTTCGTCTGTAAAATATGCCCCTCACCCGTTGGGAGAGGGGCTGCTTTGCAAACTGCGTTACAGGCGAACCGGTGCACCGTTGGCGACATAATATGCCGCGGTACTCTTCGCCAGCGGCTCGCGCCCGCGAATGGCATCGGCAATTTTCTCGCCAATCATGATGGTGGTGGCGTTCAGGTTGCCGGTGATGATCTGCGGCATAATGGACGCATCCACCACGCGCAATCCTTCCAGCCCATGAACGCGACCTTCGCCGTCGACCACGGCCATTTCGTCATACCCCATCTTACAGGTGCCGCACGGGTGGAAGGCGGTTTCAGCGTGGTTACGCACAAACTCGTCCAGCTGTTCGTCGGTCTGGCACTCAATGCCCGGGCTGATTTCCCGTCCACGGTATTTATCCAGCGCCGGCTGGTGCATGATCTCACGGGTGATGCGGATCGCATCGCGAAACTCCTGCCAGTCCTGTTCGTGGGACATATAGTTGAACAGGATTGCCGGATGCTGATGCGGATCGCGTGATTTAATCCGTACATGCCCGCGGCTTGGTGAGCGCATGGAGCCAACGTGACACTGGAAACCGTGCTCTTTGACCGCGTTCGACCCGTTGTAGTTAATGGCGACCGGCAGGAAGTGGTACTGAATATTCGGCCATTCAAACTCTTCGCGGCTGCGGATAAACCCGCCCGCTTCGAAGTGGTTGCTCGCTCCCACGCCGGTGCCGCCAAACAGCCACTCCGCGCCAATCTTCGGCTGGTTCCACCACTGCAGGGCAGGGTAGAGAGAGACCGGCTCTTTGCACTCGTACTGCAGGTACATCTCTAAGTGATCCTGCAGGTTTTCACCCACACCCGGGAGGTCATGTACCAGCGGGATGTCAAACTGCTTCAGCAGTTCCGCGTTACCCACGCCGGAGCGCTGCAGGATCTGCGGAGAGGCAATCGCCCCGGCGCACAGCAGCACCTCTTTGCTGGCCGTCGCTTTTGACGGAATCGTGCTCTCGCCTTCCAGCCACTCGACGCCTGTCGCGCGTTTGCCGTCAAAAATAATGTGATCGGTCATGGCATGGGTGCGAATGGTCAGATTCGGGCGTGATTTCGCCTGATCCAGATAGCCGCGTGCGGTACTGGCGCGACGGCCCTGCGGCGTCACGGTTCTGTCCATCGGGCCGAAGCCTTCCTGCTGATAGCCGTTAAGATCGTCAGTACGCGGGTAGCCCGCCTGCACACCGGCTTCTACCATCGCTTCAAACAGCGGGTTTACGCCGGGTTTAGAGGTGGTCACGCTCACCGGGCCGTCGCCGCCGTGGTAGTCGTTTGGCCCCACGTCACGGGTCTCAGCCTTACGGTAGTAGGGCAGGCAGTTGAGATAGCTCCAGTGTTCCAGACCCGGCTCAGTTGCCCAGTTGTCCAGATCCATCGCGTTACCGCGGATGTAGCACATGCCGTTGATCAGGGATGAGCCGCCCAGCCCTTTGCCGCGACCGCACTCCATACGGCGGTTGTTCATGTGCGGCTCGGGCTCGGTTTCATACGCCCAGTTGTAACGCTTGCCCTGCAAGGGAAACGCCAGCGCGGCAGGCATCTGGGTGCGGAAGTCAAAACGGTAATCCGGGCCGCCCGCTTCTAGCAGCAGAACGGTGGTATTGGGATCTTCCGTCAGTCGTGTTGCCAGTACGTTGCCGGCAGAGCCGGCACCAATAATGATGTAGTCAAATTGCAAAAAAACCTCCCGGTTAAAATATGGACTGGAATTTACCCATCTCAACCTGGATGGACTTCACCTGGGTATAACTCTGGAGCGTCATTACGCCATTCTCGCGGCCAATGCCGGAGTGTTTGTAGCCACCAACCGGCATCTCTGCCGCGGATTCACCCCAGGTGTTGATCCAGCAGATACCCGCTTCAAGCTGGTGGATCGCGCTGTGCGCGCGGTTCAGGTCGGCAGTCACGATGCCCGCCGCCAGACCGTAATCGGTGTCGTTGGCGCGACGAATCACCTCTTCGTCGGTTTCGTACGTGAGGATGGACATCACCGGCCCGAAGATCTCTTCGCGCACGATGGTCATCTCATCGGTGCAGTCGGTGAACACGGTGGGAGCCACCCACGCGCCGTTGTCAAAGCCTTCGCCTTTCAGCACGTCGCCACCGCACAGTACACGCGCGCCTTCTTCTTTGCCTTTGGCGATATAGCGCAGCACGTTTTCGCGGTGCGGGAAGCTAACCAGTGGGCCAAAGTTGGTGCGTTCATCGAACAGATCGCCCGCGCGAATACGTGCCACGCGGTCAACAATTTTCTGCTCAAACGCTGCTTTGAATTTCGCCGGCACGAACACGCGGGTGCCGTTGGTGCATACCTGGCCGGAACTGAAGAAGTTGGCCATCATGGCGATGTCCGCCGCGAGATCCAGGTCGGCATCGTCGAAAATAACCAGCGGGGATTTCCCGCCCAACTCCATCGTCACCTCTTTCAGGGACGAGGCCGCCGAATTGGCCATCACTTTTTTGCCGCTGGCAACGCCGCCGGTGAAGGAGACTTTGGCGATGCCCGGGTGCTCGGTCAGGAACTGACCGGTTTCTGCGCCCACGCCCGGCAGAACGTTAAACACGCCGTCCGGCAGACCCGCTTCGGTGTAGATTTCGGCAAGCTTCAGGGCGGTGAGGGGCGTCACTTCGCTCGGTTTGAAGATCATCGCGTTACCTGCGGCCAGCGCTGGCGCGGATTTCCACAGGGCGATCTGGATCGGGTAGTTCCACGCGCCAATGCCCGCGACCACGCCCAGCGGTTCACGACGGGTGTAGACAAATGAGGTATCGCGCAGGGGGATCTGGCTGCCTTCCAGCGCCGGGATCAGCCCTGCGTAGTACTCCAGCACGTCCGCGCCGGTGACGATATCAA
Organism: Enterobacter sp. BIDMC 26; assembly: GCF_000534435.1. Classification (NCBI taxonomy): domain Bacteria; kingdom Pseudomonadati; phylum Pseudomonadota; class Gammaproteobacteria; order Enterobacterales; family Enterobacteriaceae; genus Enterobacter; species Enterobacter sp. BIDMC 26. Next base: position 357,252 of record NZ_KI973182.1, read on the forward strand.
CGGTGCTGGTTTCTGAGTACGCTTTGCCGGTGTCGAGGGTTTCCAGCTTCGCCAGCTCGTCGTTACGCTCACGAAGAATGTCTACCGCACGGCGCAGAATGCGCGAGCGCTCCATGGCGGTCATCGCCGCCCAGATTTTTTGCCCGCGCTGCGCGCTTTCTACGGCGCGATCGACATCCTCGCGTCCGGCGGCCTGAACGGTCGCCAGGACTTCACCGTTGGCCGGGTTGATGGTCTCGAAGGTGCGACCGCTGGTGGCCGATGTATAACCACCATTGATATAAAGCTGCTGTTCTGCCATTCGGGACATAAATTCTCCTCGGTTAATCGGTCGGTAAATGCTGGCTAATAAAGTGGCTGGTGAGCGACTGGGCCAGGGTTTTATCCAGCGGTTTGCCACTCAGCGCGGCGCGCAGCCACAGCCCGTCAATCAGCGCCGCGAGCCCGTAACCCGCCTCCTGCGCCTGTTCGCGCGGCAGCTCGCGGCGGAACTCATACACCAGGTTCGACAGCAGACGGCGGCTGCTCACCTGCTGCAGACGGTAGAGCATTGGCTGATGCATGCTGCTCGCCCAGAAGGCCAGCCAGGCTTTCATTGCCGCGCCGCTGATCTGGGTTTCATCAAAATTGCCGCCGACAATCGCCTGCAGACGCTGCTCTGCGCAGCCGTGCGGTAAGGCATGCAAGCGGTTCAATACCGCGTCGCGCAGCTGGCCGGTGATGTCGCGCATGGTCGCTTCCAGCAGGCCATTTTTGTCCTTGAAATAGTGACTGATGATCCCCGTGGAAACGCCCGCCCGACGGGCGATCTGCGCGATGGTCGCGTCATGCATTCCCACTTCATTTATTGCTTCCAGCGTGGCGTCGATAAGTTGCCTGCGCCGGATTGGCTGCATCCCCACTTTGGGCATTTTTGCCACTCCATTCATCAGCGTTGGTTAACCATTAAAGCGGTTTTTGATTGGACGTTCAATATAAAATGTGTCTTAATTGTTGCGGTTTTGGATTTCAATAGTTACAAAAACAGTGGGGATACTGGATGACAGATCTTTCGCAAGACAGAGAAAAGGACAAAATCAATCCGGTTGTTTTTTATACATCCGCAGGACTGATTTTGTTGTTTTCCCTGATGACGATCTTCTTTAGCGATTTTTCTGCCGAGTGGATTGGGCGCACCCTGAACTGGGTGTCGAAGACCTTCGGCTGGTACTACTTGCTGGCGGCGACGCTCTATATCGTCTTCGTCGTCTGCATCGCCTGCTCGCGCTTTGGCTCGGTAAAGCTCGGGCCGGAACAGTCAAAACCCGAGTTCAGCCTGCTGAGCTGGGCCGCGATGCTGTTTGCCGCGGGCATTGGTATTGACCTGATGTTCTTCTCCGTGGCGGAACCGGTCACGCAATATATGCAGCCACCGGAAGGGGCGGGGCAGACGATGGAGGCCGCGCGACAGGCAATGGTCTGGACATTGTTCCACTACGGCTTAACCGGCTGGTCGATGTATGCCCTGATGGGTATGGCGCTTGGATACTTTAGCTATCGTTATAATTTACCCCTCACGATCCGCTCCGCGCTCTATCCGATTTTCGGTAAAAAAATTAACGGACCGATTGGACACACCGTGGATATCGCGGCGGTGATTGGCACCATCTTTGGGATCGCCACCACGCTCGGTATCGGCGTGGTGCAGCTCAACTACGGTCTGAGCGTGCTGTTTGATATCCCGGATTCCATGGCGGCCAAAGCGGCGCTGATCGCGCTGTCGGTGATTATCGCCACCATTTCGGTTACCTCCGGCGTGGACAAGGGCATTCGCGTGCTTTCTGAGCTGAACGTCGCGCTGGCGCTGGGGCTGATCCTGTTCGTGCTGTTTATGGGCGATACGTCATTCCTGCTCAATGCGTTAGTACTGAACGTGGGTGATTACGTGAACCGCTTTATGGGTATGACGCTGAACAGCTTCGCCTTTGACCGCCCGGTCGAGTGGATGAACAACTGGACGCTGTTCTTCTGGGCGTGGTGGGTCGCGTGGTCGCCGTTTGTTGGCCTGTTCCTGGCGCGTATTTCGCGTGGACGCACCATTCGTCAGTTTGTGATGGGCACGCTGATTATCCCGTTCACCTTTACGCTGCTGTGGCTGTCGGTGTTCGGCAACAGCGCGCTGCACGAGATCATTCACGGCAATGCGACGTTTGCGCAGGAAGCGATGGTGCATCCGGAGCGGGGGTTCTACAGCCTGCTGGCACAGTATCCGGCGTTTACCTTTAGCGCCTCTGTTGCGACCATTACCGGCCTGCTGTTTTACGTCACCTCGGCGGATTCCGGCGCGCTGGTGCTGGGGAACTTCACCTCGAAGCTCAAGGACATCAACAGCGATGCTCCCAACTGGCTGCGCATCTTCTGGTCTGTCGCCATTGGCCTGCTGACCCTGGGCATGCTGATGACCAACGGTATTTCTGCCCTGCAGAACACCACGGTGATCATGGGTCTGCCGTTCAGTTTCGTGATCTTCTTCGTGATGGCCGGGCTGTATAAATCTCTCAAGGTGGAAGATTACCGCCGCGTCAGCGCCAGCCGCGACACCGCGCCACGCCCGATGGGTGCGCAGGACAGACTGAGCTGGAAAAAGCGGTTGTCACGCCTGATGAACTATCCGGGCACGCGCTACACCAAACAGATGATGGAAACGGTCTGCTTCCCGGCGATGGAAGAGGTGGCGCAGGAGCTGAAGCTGCGTGGTGCGTATGTTGAACTGAAAAACCTGCCGCCGGATGACGGTGAGACTCTGGGACACCTGGACCTGCTGGTGCATATGGGCGATGAACAAAACTTTGTCTACCAGATTTGGCCACAGCAGTATTCGGTGCCCGGGTTTACCTATCGCGCACGCAGTGGGAAATCAACGTATTACCGCCTTGAGACGTTCCTGCTGGAAGGGAGCCAGGGGAATGACCTGATGGATTACAGTAAGGAACAGGTAATTACGGACATACTGGATCAGTATGAGCGACACCTGAACTTTATTCACCTCCATCGCGAGGCGCCGGGGAATAGCGTGATGTTCCCGGATGTTTGAGCACTGAATTGAATAAAACCGCGGGGCCAGTTCTGGCCCCGTTCTACGACTGCTTATCCTTTACGACTCAGTAGCACTGCTATTTGCCCATTCTTTTTTTATATTTATCTGCCTTATCTGTTTTTATCAGTCTTTCCTTAAGCACAAATGCATTAATTCAAAAAGCGATTTACGATCATACTGCTGGTTTTTATAAGGAGATAAAAATGGCGATTCCAGCTTACTTGTGGCTTAAAGATGATGGCGGTGCGGATATTAACGGCTCTGTAGATATAATGAACCGAGAAGGTAGTATTGAAATCCTCAGTTTTTGGACATGGGTTACATATCCCTACTGATGGCAATACTGGGAAATTGACAGGTACACGTATTCATTCTCCATTAACCATTGAAAAAGAATTTGATTCTTCATCTCCCTATCTTTACCGCGCGGTAGCGACGGGACAAACGTTAAAATCGGCAGAAATAAAGTGGTATCGCATTAATGATGCAGGAATGGAGGTGGAATACTTTAACATGTTACTGGAAAGCGTAAAGGTTGTAGGTATTACGCCTGTAATGCATAACATAAAAAATCCATCGATGGAGAAGCATAATCATCTTGAATCAGTTGAGCTCCGCTACGAAAAAATTACGTGGAAATATTGTGACGGGAATATTCAATTTTCAGACGGCTGGAATATGAGGGTTACTGCGTGATAATCGCCAGATATGCTCTCAATGGTTTGCCGACATCTATACTTACCGTGGCGGGGATAGGGAATTTCCCAGCATTCTCAGGCCAGATGTATGGGCGCAATAATGTGACAATGTCCAGCCGAAAAGATATCGGTCCAATCCCTCCCGGGCGATATTTTATCGTCAATCGTCAAAGTGGAGGCAGACTAGGTGCTATAACAGATTTCGGATTAAAGAATTTCTATGGCACCGATCGTTCCGTTTGGTTTGCCTTGTATAAAGAAGATTGGCAAATAGACGATTCTGTTTTCGTTGAAGGTGTTAAGCGTGGCGCGTTTCGATTGCATCCTGTCGGCCCGCGCGGCTTGAGTGAAGGGTGCATAACCCTTTGTCAGCAGTCTGATTTCGACTATTTAAAAGAGGCGTTGATGAATACAACGATGATGCCTGTGCCATGTTCAAGTTTCAAAGCCTTCGGAACAATAACGGTGACCTGATGAGAATTTTCACCGGTTTTTTCCTGTTTTGCATACAAATTGTATTTTGGTTTTTTGTTTGCGGCCTGGTATGGGCAGCCTTTTTTCCACTGGACAACATTCAACGTCTGGCAAACGTGTTTAGTATTTACGGCATAGAGGGTGTGCATGATTTTGCTTCGATTCTTGCTCTGTCCGTCTCGGCCATCGGTGCCACTGGGATAACAGTCATTTGCATGAGGCTTTTATTCAGTAAGACGTAACACCCTGCCTTATCTACGCTGCACCTGGGGCAAGGATTGAAAAGACTGCAGTCTGGCGTATTGTTCAACGCCGTGATGATGACTTGCGCGAAGCGGCGGGAAAAGGCGGAAGCAGTGTGATCTGCGTGTTGCCGTCACGCAGCCAAAACAGCGTGAAGGCATCATCTTGCGAAAACCCCGCCAGCGGGCGGGTCAGCGCCAGCGTCAGGGTATTCTCGTCGAGCGCCGTGACGCGGGCACAATCAAAGCCCATCATCGCGTTAACCAGTGAAAACAGCGCCTTAAAGAGGCTCTCTTTGGCGCTAAACGTCAGCGTCAGCGCCTGCGCAAATGGCAGGCCGGTGTGGCGCAACAGCGTGTCCTCTGCGGGGCCAATAATCCCGTCTTTGATCTCCACAGCTTCGTCATCAGCGAGGATAATTTCCCCGTCGATACCCGTTAGCCCGTGCGGCGTTACAACGGCCAGCGCACGACTGGCCGTATGGCTGATGCTGCCCGTCATGCCGTCAGGCCACAGCGGCTCGCCGCTGCTGCCGATAGCCGGTATGGCCGTAGAGCCATATTCCTGCAGGGCGTGGGCGGCGGCGAGGCGTCCGGCCAGGTGTTCAGCTTTACGTTTGGGGGCAGCGTGAGCAAGCGCGTTGTGGTGAGGAAGCCAGAGGAGGTCGCCGTCGGTAAAGGTAGTGGGATCGAAGGTAATTTGATGGACCGTGGTTCCGGCAAGACGAAATGTGGAGTGGGTGGTGCGCATGTTTTCTCGTCCTGACGTTGAGGAATAGTGCGGCCTGATGCCTTCACCCCGATCCTCTCCTGCCGGGAGAGGAAGACATTCAGCCCCTCTCCCGGCAGGAGAGGGGAGACACAGCCTGTCTTAGAAGTGCGTGTTCACGCTCATAAACCAGGTTCGGCCCGGCTCATTATAGGTGTATGCACCCGCGCCGTACATATACGCACCGGTTGTGGCGTTGCCGGTGGTCTGGGCATTACCCGCGCGCCACTGGCGTTTATCAAAGACGTTATCCACGCCGCCGGTCAGGCTGACGTTTTTGGTCACGTCCCAGGTCGCACTCAGACCAACGATGCTGTACGGGCTGACTTCGTCTTTCTCAGACCCAGTCACCGGCTGGCCTTTGTAGTTGTACTTCTTCGGCTGCTGCTTGCCGTACCAGGTGAAGGTCGACTGCAGCGACACATCCTGATGTACCTGCCAGCTCAGGGTTGAGTTCAGCGTGTACTCCGGGATGATCGACAGACGGTCGCCGGTCTCCTTGTTCTTACTTTGCAGCATATAGGTGATGTTGTTGGTCCAGTTGATCGTGTCGCTGACCGGCACGTTCAGGGAGCCTTCCAGACCTTCAATCACCGCTTTAGGCACGTTTTCCCACTGGTAAATATCGGTGGTCACTTTACTGGTGGAGGTCTGGCCGACTGGCGCATACCCCGCTTCAATCTTGTTGCGGTAGTCGTTACGGAACCAGGTCACGCCCGCCAGCCAGCCGTCGTGTTTCCACTCCAGACCAATCTCTTTGTTAATGCTGGTTTCGGCTTTCAGGTCGTCGTTACCCATCATGTAGCAACCCACGCCGTCGGAGCTGGCGTAGCAGCCCTGGCCTTTGCTGTACAACAGATAGTTCGGGTTGGTCTGGTACAGGCTCGGCGCTTTATAGGCGCGAGCGATACCCATCTTCAGCGTAAAGTCGTCACCCAGGCCTTGCGACAGGTTCAGGGACGGGCTCCAGTTGTTACCGACGATCGTATGGTGATCGAAGCGCAGCGCCGGGGTCAGCATGGTGCTGTCCGTCAGCTCCATGTTGTTTTCAGCGAACAGGGAGAAGATCTCCGCCGAGGTATACGGGCTACGATCGTTGCTGAGCCCCGGAATGGTCCCGCCCTGCTGGGTTTGCGAGAAGGAGGTCGAGTCCTTCATGCGCTGCTGGTTCCACTCGGTGCCCAGCGTCAGGTTCTGGTTGACGAGGAAATCAATCGGCAGGTTGATTTCGCTGTGCAGCATCACATCAGCCAGGTCGGTGTCGGTGAATTTATTGCTGTTGAACAATCCTTCCGTACCGCCTGCCAGGCCTTCGCCGAGACGCGAATTGCGGGTGTGCTCGTACTGCGCCCAGTTGCTGGTGGTAATCCCATTATCCCAGCCGCCATTCCAGGTCACCGCAAAGTTCTGGCGATAGATACGGTTAGTCTCTTTACCGTAGTTTTTCTTCACCAGACCGCTGGAGCTGTTGTCGTTGTTGGTGTTCTGGGTATCACCCGCGTAGAGGTTGTTCTGGCGGCTGTAACCCGCTTCAAACTCCAGGGACTGCATGGGCGCGAAGTCCCAGCGGACCACGCCGTTAATGTCTTTGTTCTCGACACCTTCACGGCCTGCAGGCAGGGTGTCGGCATAGGTACCGGTACGATCGGACTGGTGGCCCTGGTTGATGTCCCACGCATCGGCCTGGGTTTTGTCCAGGTTACCAAACATGCGGAAGCTGAAGTCGCCGCCCAGCGGGCCGCTCAGGCTGAAGTTGGTGCGCTTAGTGGAACCCTCATCCTTATGTTCTGGAGCATTCAGATAGGTGTTCCAGGAGCCATGCCACTGGTTGTCGAATTTTTTGGTGATGATGTTCACCACGCCGCCTGCCGCACCGTTACCATAGCGAGCTGCGGCCGGGCCACGAATGACCTCAATGCGTTCAATCATCTCTGGCGGTACCCAGCCGGTGTCACCGCGGGTATCGCGCTCGCCGCGCCAGCCCAGACGGATGGAGTTGCGGCTGGTGACCGGCTTGCCGTCGATCAGGATCAGGGTGTTTTCCGGACCCATACCACGAATATCAATCTGACGGTTATTGCCGCGCTGTCCGCTGGTGGAGTTCCCGGTCAGGTTAACGCCAGGCATGGTGCGAATGATTTCGGCCACGTCACGTGCGGGCGGGTTTTTACGGATTTCATCGGCGGTGATGGTCGATACCCCTGGTGCCTGCAGGTTCTGCTCTGCGGCGGTGATCACCATGGTGTCTTCGTGCTGCGCGTCGGCGGTGTTGTCGTCTGCCAGCGCTGGCATCGCAACGCCGTAAATCCCTAAGTTGACCAGCAAGGCCAGGGAGTGAATCTTCTTATTCATTGTACGTCCTGCTTTTCGCGCCGCATCCCCGGGCTCCATTCCCGAAAGGGAGAGGAGGCGGCATGGTGTCACCCGCAGTTTGCGTAAGCAGCCCCGTCCTCGAGCGCACACAACGCGTGGCATGGTTGTTTTATGAGCGCGCTTCCCACAGCGCGGCCACTACGCTATTGCAAATGCAAATAGTTATCAATAATATTATCAATAAAATTTGTCCTGAAACAAAAAAGACTGATAAACATGAGGTTATACGGGTGACGGGGTTAAAAACGGGAAGTGAAGCCTGGTGGCAGTCGAAAAATGGACCCGAATGGACCCGCGAGAATGGGCACTATCGCGTCACTTTCTGGTGGCGTGACCCGGCAGGAACGCAAAAAACCTCGCCGCTAAAACGCGTCTGGCTCTACATCACCGGCGTGACCGATCACCATCAAAATGCCCGTCCGCAATCCCTCGAGCGTATTCCTGATACTGACGTCTGGCAGTGGCAGGGTGCGTTCACCCCGCAATGGCGTGGCAGCTACTGTTTTATCCCTTCAGTGAACGAAGATGATTTTGCCGACGCGGTCTTCCACGGCGAGCAACCCGATCGTTTGGCGCTGCGTGAAGGCTGGCGAAAGTTGCTCCCCGCGGCAATGGCCGATCCGTTAAATCCGCAAAGCTGGCGCGGCGGACGCGGGCATCCCGTCTCGGCGCTCGAAATGCCCGAGGCCCCGGTTCAGCCCGGCTGGAACACGCCCGCAACGCCCGGCAACGCGCCCGTCTGCTTTGAATGGGAAAGCGTGCGTCTGAATAACCGCCGCCGGGTGTGGGTTTTCACCACCGGTGAAGACAGCCCGGAGCGGCCGCTTGCCGTACTGCTCGACGGCCAGTTCTGGGCCGAAAGCATGCCCGTGTGGTCTCCGCTAACCGCGCTGACAAACGCGGGCAAACTGCCGCCTGCCGTCTACGTCTTAATCGATGTGATCGACATGGCGCATCGCAATCACGAGTTACCCTGCAACCCGGATTTCTGGCAGGCGGTGCAGGAGGAACTTCTCCCGCGGGTGAACAGCCGCACTCCGTTCAGCGACCGCGCCGACCGAACGGTAGTCGCGGGTCAAAGCTTTGGCGGCCTCTCTTCACTTTATGCCGGGCTTAACTGGCCCGAGCGCTTTGGCTGCGTATTAAGCCAGTCCGGCTCCTACTGGTGGCCGCACCGTGGCGGTCACCAGGACGGGTTGCTCATCGAACAACTTAAAGCGGGCGACCTCACCGCGCGCGGGCTGCGTATCGTTCTTGAAGCCGGGCGCAATGAGCCGCTCATCTTCCGCGCGAATCAGGCGATCTACGCCGAACTGCACCCGCAGCAACCGGTTATCTGGCGTCAGGTTGACGGCGGACACGACGCGCTTTGCTGGCGCGGTGGGCTGACGCAGGGGCTGATGACCCTCTGGCAGCCGCTTATTCACTAACGGAGTCTGTATGGAATTCAGCAACCCTTTCGATAATCCGCAGGGTCAGTTTGCGATTTTGCGTAACGACCAGGGACAGTACAGTCTGTGGCCGCAGCAGTGCCAGCTGCCGGCGGGCTGGCGCGTGGTCTGTGAAGCGCAGTCTCAGGAAGCCTGTCAGCAGTGGCTCGCCGACCACTGGCAAACCCTGCAACCGTCTTATTTTGCGGGAGAGAAAGCATGAACCGTCTTCCCCTTGTCGCCGCCCAGCCGGGTATCTGGATGGCGGAGCAGCTTTCCTCCCTGCCAAACGCCTGGAGCGTGGCGCACTACACCGAGCTGAAGGGCAATATTGACGCACCGCTGCTGGCAAAAGCCATTGTTGAAGGGATGCGGCAGGCCGACACCCTGCGCATGCGTTTTGTGCAAGAGAATGGCGAGGTGTGGCAGTGGGTGGATGACGCTATGTCACTGCCTGAACCGTCCGTGGTTCGCGCCGAATCCCATGACGCGGCGATGGCCCTGATGGAGGCGGATTTAAACCAGAACCTGCGCGTGGACAGCGGTCAGCCGCTGGCGTTCCATCAGCTGATTCAGGTAGGCGAAGGGCACTGGTACTGGTATCAGCGATATCATCATCTGGTGGTGGATGGCTTCAGTTTTCCGGCGATTACCCGCCAGATCGCAGCCATTTATCGCGCATGGCAAAACGGCGAGCCCACGCCCGCGTCGCCGTTTACCCCTTTCGCCGAGGTGGTGGAGGAGTACCAGCGCTATCGCGATAGCGAAGCGTATCAGCGCGACGGGGCGTTCTGGGCGGAGCAGCGTAAGCAGCTTCCTTCCCCGGTCTCGCTGTCGTCGGCACCGCTGCCGGGCCGTGCGGCGACCACCGATATTCTGCGTCTGAAGGTGACGGCTGACCGCCGCGCCTTTACCCGGCTTGCTCAGGCGGCGGGGCCGGTTCAGCGTACCGATCTGGCGCTTGCGCTGGTGGCGCTGTGGATCGGGCGTCTGACCGGACGGCTGGACTACGCCGCCGGGTTTATCTTTATGCGCCGAATGGGGTCGGTGGCCTTAACGGCAACCGGTCCGGTGCTGAACGTGCTGCCGCTGGCGGTGAACATCGCCCCGCACGAAAGCCTGCCTGCGCTGGCGCATCGTCTGGCAAATCAGCTGAAAAAAATGCGTCGACATCAGCGTTATGACGCCGAGCAGATCGTGCGCGACAGCGGACGTGCCGCGGGCGATGACGCGCTGTTTGGCCCGGTTCTGAACGTCAAGGTGTTTGATTATCAGCTGGATATGGATGGCGTGGACGTCATCACCCATACGCTGGCCACTGGCCCGGTCAATGACCTTGAACTGGCGCTGTTCCCGGACGAGCAGGGCGGCCTGAGTATTGAAATCCTTGCCAATAAGCAGCGCTACGATGAAGCGACGCTAACTCGCCACGTTGCACGCCTGAACGCCATGCTGATGCAGTTTGCTGCTAACCCGGATTTGCGCTGCGGCGAAGCAGAAATCGTCTCAGAGCAGGAATACCAGCAGCTGGCGCGTATCAATGATACCGGGCTGGCGCTACCGTCAACCACGCTGGCTCAGCTGGTGGCAGACCAGGCGGGCAAAACGCCGGATGCCCCCGCGCTTGCTGATGCGCACATCGAACTGAATTACCGCCAGATGCGCGAGCAGGTGGTGGCTCTTGCGACATTACTGCGGGAACGCGGCGTTAAGCCTGGCGACAGCGTGGCGGTAGCCCTGCCGCGCTCGGTGTTTCTTACCCTGGCGCTGCACGGCATCGTGGAGGCGGGCGCCGCGTGGTTGCCGCTGGATACCGGTTACCCGGACGATCGTCTGCGCATGATGCTGGAGGACGCGAAACCGTCCCTGCTGATCGCCTCTGACGATCAGCTTTCGCGCTTTAGCGATCTGCCGGTCCCTGTATTTAGTTACAACACACTATTACCCCCAGCGGGCAGTGAACCGCTGCGGCTGGCAAAGCCGGCGCACACGGCGTACATCATCTTTACCTCAGGCTCAACGGGGCGGCCAAAAGGCGTGATGGTAGGGCATACCGCCATCGTTAATCGCCTGATGTGGATGCAGGATCACTATCCGCTGGACGCGCATGACGTGGTGGCGCAGAAGACGCCGTGCAGTTTTGACGTCTCGGTCTGGGAGTTCTGGTGGCCCTTTATCGCCGGCGCGAAGCTGGTGATGGCCGAGCCGGACGCGCACCGCGATCCGCAGGCGATGCAGAACTTCTTCGCGCATTATGGCGTGACCACGACACACTTTGTGCCGTCGATGCTGGCGGCGTTCGTTGCCTCGCTGACGCCGGAAAATGCCGACTGCTGTCAGACACTGAAGCAGGTGTTCTGCAGCGGGGAAGCGCTGCCGACAGAACTGTGTCGGGAGTGGGAGCACCTTACTCATGTCCCGTTGCATAACCTTTATGGTCCAACGGAAGCGGCGGTGGACGTGAGCTGGTATCCGGCGTCGGGTCCGGAACTGGCGGCGGTGGCGGGCAACAGCGTGCCGATTGGCTTCCCGGTGTGGAATACGGGGCTGCGCATTCTGGATGCGATGATGCGTCCGGTGCCGTTCGGCGTGGCCGGTGACCTCTATCTTACCGGGATCCAGCTTGCGCAGGGGTATCTCGGTCGTCCGGACCTGACCGCCAGCCGCTTCATTGCCGATCCCTTTGCACCTGGCGAGCGGATGTACCGCACCGGGGACGTGGCGCGCTGGCTGGATAACGGCGCGGTGGAATATCTGGGCCGCAGTGACGATCAGCTGAAAATTCGTGGTCAGCGTATCGAGCTCGGCGAAATCGATCGTGCGATGCTTTCGCTGCCTGACGTGGCGCAGGCCGTAGCGCACGCGTGCGTGTTTAATCAGGCGGCGGCAACCGGGGGCGATGCCCGACAGCTGGTAGGGTATGTCGTCTCCGGGTCCGGCTTGCCGCTGGACCGCGATGCGCTGCTGCACTCGCTTAAAGCTCAATTGCCGCCCCATATGGTGCCGGTGGTGCTGCTGCAAATCAGCGCGCTGCCGCTCTCTGCCAACGGAAAGCTTGACCGCAAGGCGCTTCCGTTGCCGGAATTGACCCGCAAGACGTCCGGGCGGGCGCCAGAAACAGACGCTGAAGTGGCCGTCGCGCAGGCATTTTCTGCCCTGCTCGGCTGTGAGGTGAACGACATCGAGGCCGATTTCTTCGCCCTCGGCGGTCATTCCCTGCTGGCGATGCGCCTGGCCGCGCAGCTCAGCCGTACGTTTGCCCGCAGGGTCACGCCGGGACAGATTATGGTGGCCTCGACGGTCAGCATGCTCAGCGCGCTGCTGGATTCATCGATGAATGACGAGCAGGCGCAGCGTCTGGGCTACGAGACCCTTCTGCCGCTGCGTGAAAGCAACGGTCCGACGCTGTTCTGTTTCCATCCGGCATCCGGCTTTGCCTGGCAGTTTAGCGTGCTGGCGCGCTATCTCAGCCCGCGCTGGTCAATCACCGGCATTCAGTCGCCGCGTCCGGAAGGGCCGATGCAGCAGTGCGCTACGCTGGACGAGGTGATCGAACAGCATCTGCAGACGCTGCGCGCGCAACAGCCGCAGGGGCCGTATTATCTGTTCGGCTACTCGCTTGGCGGCACGCTGGCGCAGGGCATTGCGGCCCGTCTGCGCGAGCAGGGGGATGCGGTGGCGTTTCTCGGCTTGCTGGATACCTGGCCGCCAGAAACCCAGAACTGGGCAGAGAAAGAGGCCCATGGTCTCGATCCGGACGTACTGGCAGAAATTGAACGCGAGCGTCAGGCGTTTATCGCCGCGCAGCAGGGGCAAGGCTCTGGCGAGCTCTTTAACGCCATCGAAGGGAATTACGCCGATGCCGTCCGCCTGCTGACAACGGCGCACAGTTCACGGTTCGACGGTAAAGCGACGTTGTTTGTTGCCGGGCGCACGCAAACGCTGGATCCGCAGCAGGCCTGGGCGCCGTGGGTGGGGGAACTGGAGGTCTACAGCCAGGATTGCGCCCACGTGGATATCATTTCACCGCAGGCGTTTGAGACGATAGGACCGGTGCTGAAGGCGATATTGGGGTAGCGGTTTCCCCTACTCTCACCCTCTCTTCCAGGAGAGGGTGAGGGCATCAGACTGCACGCTTGCCCAACGGCACCACCAGCGGCGTACCGGCCACGGGATCGTCGATAATCATGCAGCGCATGCCGTAGATCTGCGCGATCAGATCCGGCGTCACAATCTCTTTTGGCGCACCCTGCGCCACAATTTCGCCGTCGCGCAACGCAATCAAATGTGTGGCATAGCGGCATGCCTGATTTAAATCATGCAGCACGGCCGCCAGCGTATAGCCCTGCGTGCGGTTCAGCTCGCTCAACAACTCCAGCAGATCGATCTGATGGCTGATATCCAGCCACGTGGTAGGCTCGTCCAGCAGCATGATGGCGGTTTCCTGCGCCAGCACCATCGCAATCCACGCCCGCTGGCGCTGCCCGCCGGAGAGCGTATCCACGCTTTGCCGGGCAAGATCGGTAATGCCCGTCGCCTGCATCGCCCGCTTCACCGCCTCATCATCCTCTTTACGCCAGCGAGTAAACAGCGGCTGATGCGGATAGCGCCCGCGTGAGACCAGTTCCTGCACCGTGATATCCCCAGGCGTGGTGGCGTTTTGCGCCAGCAGGCCGATACGGCGCGCCACCTCTTTGCTGGCAAAGCGCTGGATCTGCTCGCCGTCGAGATACACGCAGCCCTCAACCGGCGTCATCAGGCGGCTGAGGGTGCGCAGCAGGGTCGATTTACCGCAGCCGTTCGGGCCGATAATCGCCGTAAAATGGCCGTCCGGGATAGCCACCGTCAGGTCACGGGCAATGATTTTTTTGCCATAGCCGAGGGTTAAGTGTTCGCCGCGCAAGCGGGTTGTGCTGTTTGTCATTTCTTGCGTGACTCCTGAACTAACAAGACGATGAGGTAAATCCCGCCGAGGCTGACGGTCACGACGCCTACCGGAAGTTGATAAGGCATAAATAACCGCTGGGCGCAGAGGTCAGCGGCCAGCAGTAACGCTGCGCCACACAGCGCCGCCTGGGTTAATCCCCAGCGCGCTGTGCCGCTGATGCGCCGGGCAATGTGCGGTGCAACCAGCGCGATAAACGAGATCGGCCCGGCGATGGCGGTGGCGGCAGCGGTCAGTAACACTGCCACCAGCATCAGCATCAGGCGCGAGCGCTCAACGCCCACACCCAGCGCGCAGGCGCTGTCATCACCCATCTCCAGCAGGCGCATCCGGCGTACCAGCAACACCGCGCCAAGAAACATCACCAGGATCAGCGGGGCAGCGGGCCAGGTTTTGCCCCACGTCAGGCCATTGAGTGAACCGGCATACCACAGACCGGCAGAGAGCGCGGTGTCGAGCGAAGCCTGCAGCAATAGCCAGGTGTTGAAAGCCATTAACATGGCGCGAATGCCGATACCGATAATGATCAGGCGGAAGGTGTCGATACCGTTGCGCCAGGCCAGCGCCCAGATAATGAGCGCGGTGACTATCCCGCCGGTCATCGCGGTGAACGTGATGGCCGTCAGGTGCTGACCAAACAGCACCATCGCCACCAGCACGCCGCTCCAGGCGCCGGTGTTCAGCCCCATTACGTCCGGGCTGCCAAGCGGGTTGCGCATCAACGACTGAAAAATGGCACCGCTGACGCCGAGCGCCGCGCCCACCAGAATCGCCATCGCCACGCGCGGCAGTCGCCACTCGGTGACCACCAGGGTGACATTGCGCGGCGCACTGCCAAGCAGCGCGTTAAAAACCTGCGCGAAATCGAGCGTGACCGTGCCGCTGCGCAGGCTCCAGACCGCCAGCATCAGAATGACGACGGCCAGTAACGACACGCTGGTGACTAAACGTCGGGACGGGGCCATCATGCGCCACCTCCGCGTTTACGTCGCACGAGGAAGATCAGCACCGGTGCACCGATAAACGCGCTTACCACCGAGACGCGCAGTTCACCAGGCACCAGCAGGCGACCCACAACATCCGCGAACAGCAGCAGGGCAGGGGTAGCAAGCAGCGTGACCGGCAGCGACCAGCGGTGATCGGCACCCACCAGCCAGCGTGCCATGTGGGGCATCATCAGGCCGATAAAAGCAATGGGGCCGACTACCGCAGTTGCGCTGCCGCACAGTACGGTGATCGCGACAAGACCCGTTAGCTGCGTGCGCGCCACGCGGTTGCCGAGCGCGGTTGCGGTGTCGCTCCCGAGGCTCAGGCTGTTGAGCGCCCGGCTTAAACACAGCGCGACGGCGGCGGCGATGACGACCGGGATCACCACCACTTTTAAGGTTGCCAGGGTGCGGATATCCAGCGAACCGGCCTGCCAGAAGCGCAGCTGGTCGTAAACATCCGGGTTAAGCAGGGCGATGCCGTTGGATAACCCTTCCAGCACGGCGGCAAGCGCCACGCCCGCCAGCGTCAGGCGTACCGGACTCAGCTGTCCGCCACCCTGGCTACCGGTAAACGCCACCACCAGCGACGCCGCCAGCGCGCCGCAGAAGGCCATCACCAGTTGTTCAGACGGAGAGGTAAAACCGAAGAGCGCCGCGCCAAGCACAATCGCAAAGCTGGCACCGCTGTTTACCCCAAGAATACCGGGGTCGGCCAGCGGGTTACGGGTGAGCGTTTGCATTAAGGCACCGGCAAGACCCAGCGCACCCCCGGCCAGCAGTCCGGCAAGGGTACGGGGAAGGCGGGCATCGAGCACGATGGTGCAGTCGGCGCTCTGACAGCTGCCAGTGAGCGCATCGACAATAACGGACGCGGGCAGCGGCTTCGCGCCGACCAGCAAACTGAGTGCAATCGCAAGGATTAACAGTAGCAATAACACGGGCACGGCAACGGCGCGCACCGCGGAAGAGGAAAACGACATAGCAACATCCATGATTTGATAATGATAGTGATTATCGTTATCTATCTTATTTGGCTATGTTAGCATGTGCGCCAATGGAATTGGTAGAAATACACTCAAGGCCTTGTCATGAATCAAAAATCCTGGCTGCTCAACCTCAGCCTGCTGAAGACGCACCCCGCATACCGCGCTGTCTTTATCGCCCGTTTTATCTCCATCCTCTCCCTCGGCCTGCTTGGCGTTGCCGTGCCGGTGCAGATCCAGTCCATGACCCACTCCAGCTGGCTGGTGGGGCTTTCGGTCACCTTAACCGGTGGGGCGATGTTTATCGGCCTGATGGTGGGCGGCGTGCTGGCGGACCGGTATGAGCGTAAAAAACTGATCCTGCTGGCACGCGGCACGTGCGGCGTAGGCTTTATCGGGCTGTGTCTGAACGCCATGCTGCCGGAGCCGTCACTGATTGCCATTTACGCCCTCGGTCTGTGGGACGGTTTTTTTGCGTCACTCGGCGTCACGGCGCTGCTGGCAGCCACGCCCGCGCTGGTCGGGCGCGAAAACCTGATGCAGGCGGGGGCAATCACCATGCTGACCGTGCGCCTTGGGTCGGTAATTTCACCGATGGTCGGTGGCCTGCTGCTGGCGACCGGCAACGTGGCGTGGAACTACGGGCTGGCGGCGGCGGGCACCTTTATCACTACGCTCACGCTCCTGCGTTTGCCGCGCCTGCCGCCTCCGCCACAGCCGCGCGAACATCCGCTGACATCACTGATGGCCGCGATCCGTTTTCTGTTCAGTAATCCGTTGATAGGTGGTATTGCGCTGCTCGGCGGTCTGCTGACGATGGCCAGCGCCGTACGCGTGCTTTACCCGGCGCTGGCGGGCGTGTGGCAGATGAGCGCGTCGGAAATCGGCGTGCTGTACGCGGCTATTCCGCTCGGCGCGGCATGCGGCGCGCTGACCAGCGGTAACCTGGCGCAGAGTGCGCGTCCCGGGCTGATCATGCTGCTGGCTACCCTGGCGTCGTTTATTGCGATTGGTTTCTTCAGCCTGATGCCGGTATGGGCGCTGGGCGTAATGTGCCTGGTGATTTTTGGCTGGCTAAGCGCCATCAGTTCATTGCTGCAGTACACCCTGATCCAGACCCAGACGCCGGAAGGGATGCTGGGGCGTATCAACGGTCTGTGGACCGCGCAGAACGTGACGGGCGATGCCATTGGCGCGGCTATCCTCGGCGGGCTGGGGGCGATAATGACCCCGGTGGCTTCAGCGAGCAGCAGCGGCTTTGTCCTGGCTATGCTGGGAGTGATATTGCTGGTGGTCCTGGTTGAGCTGCGTCGGTTCAGGCAGGAGGTTGTGTTGAACGACAGTGCGGCCTGACGCGTTCACACCGGCCCTCTCACCAAGAGGGCCGGGTTAGCCTCTTACCTGAACAGTGCGTCTAAACGCTGCAGTACCCGCATTGCACTGTAATAATCCAGGCGGAACGTCTCTGTTCCCAGTGCCCAGACGCGCTTGTTCTGCACGGCAGGAAGGTGCGCCAGCAGCGGATTGGCGTAAATCGCATCCACATCTTTCTGATCACCGGCAAACAGGAACAGCCCTTCGCCGTTCAGCCCGGTTGCCAGATTTTCCCCGCCTAACTGAATAATATCGTGACGCTGACCCTGGCTTTTGGAGGTGTGCAATCCGGCAGGCAGTTCAGCCAGCGTAAAGCCCAACTGCTGTAATAACTGGCCCTGAGCGGATTCCGTCGTCCACAGGTTTGCCGAGTGTGCGGCGGCGGTGTAGACGATGGCGTTCACCGGCTGCGGCGGTAATGTCATCTGCTGTTTCACCTGGGCAAGCTGCTTATCAAACGCGGCGATGCGCTCGGCGGCCTGTTTTTCCTGACCCGTGATTGTGCCGAGCTGTTTTAGCAGCGCCTGCCAGCTTTTGTCGTCGTAGTTAATAACAAGCGTCGGCGCGATAGCTGAAAGCTGGTCATACAACGCCAGCGCCGAATCCCCGCCGGTGGCACTGATCAAAATCAGGTCCGGCATCTGGGCGGCCACCGCTTCGGCGCTCGGCTCGCCAATGTACAGACGCGCAAGCTGACGCTGTTTCGCAATATCGCCCCACTGGCGCAGGAATCCCTGCGCATCCGCCACGCGATTGTTGGGCGTGGTGGCGCCGCTGGCAATGACCGGCGCGTCAATCGCCAGCAGGGAGCCGGTCAGGGTCACGCTGGTGGAGACGATGCGCGTCGGTTTGTGCTCAAGCGTATGCACGCCGCGGCTGTCTGTCACCTGACGCGGCCAGTCGGCGGCAAGCGCTGAGGTAAGTCCTAAAACAAAAAGTCCGATGAAAAGCAGGGGATTACGGCAGACGGCAAGACATTTCACAACGTGGCATCCTGTTTCTGTTGAAGTTAATGCTTCTCATTTTCATGTCTGCGACGACGGGATGCAAGCGTTACCCGAAGAAGATGTTTGCTCTGCGGTTGACAGCGACGCGATGTGAGATTAGGTTAGCGAGCGTAAATATAAATGATAATCATTATTACTGCCTTTATCATTTTAGGAGGATGAAATGGATACGTCCCTGGCTGAGGAAGTTCAGCACACCGCCAGCACGCTGCAATCAGACAGCTTTTTCTTTATGTCGCCTTACCGCAGTTTTACCACGTCCGGCTGTTTTTCCCGCTTCTCTGAATCCGCCGTCGGGGGTGACGATCCGGCAGGACAGTTTCAGCAGAAATTAGCCCAGGCTTTCCGCAACGCAAAAGCCAGCGGCATTGCCCATCCTGTGATGGTGGGTGCCATTCCGTTTGATACCCGCAAGCCGTCGTCGCTGTTTATTCCGCAACGCTGGCAGACCTTTTCTCGCCCGGCGCGTCAGCAGTCCGCCCGCTATGTTGCTGGCTCACAGGCGCTGAAGGTGGAAAAACGCACCGAGATCCCACCGCAGCCGGTATTTGAAGAGATGGTCGCCCGCGCGGCTGCCCTCACCGCCACGCCGCAGGTGAACAAAGTGGTGCTGTCGCGCCTGATTGATATCGTTACCGACAAACCGATTGATAGCGGTGCGCTCATGGAGCGGCTGATCGCCCAGAACCCGGCCAGCTACAACTTCCACGTACCGCTGGAAGACGGTGGCGTGCTGCTCGGCGCAAGCCCGGAACTGCTGCTGCGTAAAGAAGGGGCGCATTTTAGCTCTCTGCCGCTGGCAGGCTCCGCGCGTCGTCAGCCGGATGACGTGCTGGATCGCGAGGCGGGCAACAAGCTGCTGGCGTCCGAAAAAGATCGTCACGAGCATGACCTGGTGACCCAGGCGATGAAAGCCATTCTCAAACCGCGCAGCCATCACCTCAGCATGCCGTCCTCCCCACAGTTGATCACCACCCCCACGCTCTGGCATCTGGCCACGCCGGTGGAAGGTGAGGCGCGTGAAAACGAAAACGCGCTGACGCTGGCCTGCCTACTGCACCCGACGCCAGCCCTGAGCGGTTTCCCGCATCAGGCTGCTAAGGCGTTGATCGCCGGGCTGGAGCCGTTCGATCGCGAGCTGTTCGGCGGCATCGTCGGCTGGTGTGACAGTGAAGGCAATGGCGAATGGGTGGTCACCATCCGCTGCGCACGTCTGCAGCAGAATACCGTTCGCCTGTTTGCCGGCGCGGGCATTGTCCCGGCCTCTTCACCCGTGGGCGAGTGGCGTGAAACCGGCGTAAAACTCTCCACCATGCTCAATGTTTTTGGTTTGCACTAAGGAACACTCATGACCCTTCCCTTTACCCGTTGGCCCGAGGATTTTGCCCGGCGCTACCGTGAAAAAGGCTACTGGCAGGATCTGCCGCTGACCCACATCCTGACGGATCAGGCGAATAACGATGCGGTGGCGATCGTCGACGGTGACCGTCGCATAACGTACCGCGAGTTTAACCAGGCCGTGAATAACCTGGCATCGCGGCTGCAGGCGTTGGGGCTCCATCGCGGTGAAACGGCGCTGGTGCAGCTTGGCAACGTGTGCGAGTTTTACATGACCTTTTTCGCCCTGCTGCAGGTGGGCGTGGCGCCGGTCAATGCGCTCTTTAGCCATCAGCGCTCGGAGCTGAACGCCTACGCCGCGCAGATCAAACCTGCACTGCTGATAGCCGATCGCGAGCACGCCCTGTTTGCGGGGGATGACTTCCTCAATACTTTTGTCGATGAGCACCGTTCGGTGCGCGTCGTGCTGCTGCGCGGCGACAAGGGTGAACATGCGCTGGACGCGGCGATTGCGCATCCGGCAGAAAATTTCATTCCGAACCCGACCCCTGCCGACGAAGTGGCGTTCTTCCAGCTCTCGGGCGGGAGTACCGGCACGCCGAAGCTGATCCCGCGTACGCATAACGACTATGACTACAGCATCCGTCGCAGCAATGCGATCTGCGGGATTACCGCGGACACGCGTTATCTGAATGCGCTGCCAGCGGCCCATAACTACGCCATGAGCTCGCCCGGCTCGTTAGGCGTCTTTACGGCGGGGGGCTGCGTGGTGCTGGCAAACGATCCGAGCGCCACAATCTGCTTCCCGCTGATAGAAAAACATCAGATCACGGTTACCTCGCTGGTGCCCCCGGCGGTCAGCCTGTGGCTGCAGGCGATTGCCGACGGTGCAGGGAATGCCCCGCTCTCATCGCTGACGCTGCTGCAGGTCGGTGGGGCGCGCCTGTCCGCGACGCTCGCGGCGCGTATTCCGGCAGAAATTGGCTGCCAGCTGCAGCAGGTGTTTGGTATGGCGGAAGGGCTGGTGAACTACACCGCGCTCGATGATACGCCGGAACGCATTATCAATACGCAGGGGCGCCCGATGTGCCCGGATGACGAAGTGTGGGTGGCGGACGAGCACGGTAATCCGCTCCCGCGCGGTGAAGTCGGGCGCCTGATGACCCGCGGGCCGTATACCTTCCGCGGCTATTTCAACAGTCCGGAGCACAACGCCAGCGCCTTTGATGCGGACGGCTTTTACTGCTCCGGGGATCTGATCGCCATTGACGAACAGGGCTACATCACCGTTCAGGGACGGGAGAAAGATCAGATCAACCGTGGCGGCGAAAAGATTGCCGCAGAAGAGATTGAAAACCTGCTGCTGCGCCACGACGCGGTGATCCACGCGGCCCTGGTGAGCATGGAGGACAGCCTGCTGGGTGAAAAGAGCTGCGCGTATCTGGTGGTGAAAGAGCCACTGCGTGCGGTGGAGGTGCGCCGCTTCCTGCGTGAGCAGGGCGTTGCAGAATTTAAACTGCCGGACCGCGTGGAGAGCGTTGATGCGCTTCCGTTAACGCCCGTCGGCAAAGTCGATAAGAAACAGTTGCGCCTGTGGCTAGCTGAACGCGCCCGGGGCTAAGGAACAGAGTATGGCCATTCCACAATTAACCGCTTATGCGCTGCCGACGGCCGCAGACCTGCCAGATAACAAAGTGAACTGGGCGTTTGAGCCAGAACGTGCCGCGCTGTTGATCCATGATATGCAGGAGTATTTCCTGAACTTCTGGGGCGAAAACAGCCCGATGATGGCCCAGGTGGTCGCGAATATCGCCAGACTTCGCGATTACTGCAAGCAACACAATATTCCGGTTTACTACACCGCTCAGCCGAAAGCGCAGAGCGATGAAGACCGCGCCTTGCTGAACGATATGTGGGGACCGGGGCTGACCCGCTCACCAGAGCAGCAGCGCATTGTGTCTCAGCTGACGCCGGATGAAGCCGATACGGTACTGGTGAAGTGGCGCTACAGCGCGTTCCACCGCTCGCCGCTGGAGTTGATGCTGAAAGAGACGGGGCGCAACCAGCTGCTGATCACCGGGGTTTACGCCCATATTGGCTGCATGACGACCGCTACAGACGCCTTTATGCGGGATATCAAACCGTTCTTTATCGCCGATGCGCTGGCCGATTTTACCCGCGATGAGCACCTGATGTCCCTGAACTACGTCGCAGGGCGCGTCGGCCGGGTGGTTATGACGGACGACCTGCTGCCGTCCATTCCGGCCACGAAAGCGGCGCTGCGTGACATCATCCTGCCGCTGCTGGATGAATCAGATGAGCCGATGGATGACGAAAACCTGATCGACTACGGCCTGGACTCGGTGCGCATGATGGCGCTGGCCGCCCGCTGGCGCAAAGTGCACGGCGATATCGACTTCGTGATGCTGGCGAAAAATCCCACCCTCGACGCCTGGTGGGCGCTGCTCTCCCGCGAGGTGAAGTGATGGCCGGGTTCGATTTTACCGGCAAAACCGTCTGGGTAACGGGCGCGGGTAAGGGCATCGGTTACGCGACGGCACGGGCGTTTGTTGAAGCGGGCGCGCAGGTCACCGGATTCGACCTGGCCTTCCCGCAGGAAGCGTATCCCTTTGCCACCGAAACGCTGGACATCGCGGATGCCGCACAGGTCCGCGAGGTGTGCGGGCGCGCGCTGGCGAGGCTTGAGCGTCTGGACGTGCTGGTGAACGCGGCGGGAATTCTGCGTATGGGCGCGACCGACCAGATTGCGCAGGAGGACTGGCAGCAGACCTTTGCGGTTAATGTCGGCGGGGCATTTAACCTGTTCCAGCAGACGATGGGCCAGTTCCGTCGCCAGCAAAGCGGGGCGATTGTCACCGTGGCGTCTGACGCGGCCCACACGCCGCGTATCGGCATGAGCGCCTACGGTGCGTCGAAAGCGGCGCTAAAAAGCCTGGCGCTGACCGTCGGGCTTGAGCTGGCGGGCAGTGGCGTGCGCTGTAATCTGGTGTCGCCCGGGTCAACGGATACCGATATGCAGCGCACTCTGTGGAAAAGCAACGATGCTGAGCAGCAGCGTATTCGCGGCTTTGGCGAGCAGTTCAAGCTCGGTATTCCGCTGGGCAAAATCGCCCGTCCGCAGGAAATTGCCAGCACGGTGCTGTTCCTCGCCTCCGATGCTGCCAGCCATATCACGTTGCAGGATATCGTGGTGGACGGCGGCTCCACGCTGGGGGCGTAGATGATCTGGAAACGTCACTTATCGCGTGAAGAAATGAACGCCACCAGTCTGAACTCCATGGTGGCGCATCTGGGCATCGTCTATACCCGCATCGGTGACGATACGCTTGAGGCCGAAATGCCCGTGGATGCGCGTACCCATCAGCCGTTCGGTCTGCTGCACGGCGGGGCGTCGGCGGCGCTGGCGGAAACGCTGGGGTCGATGGCCGGGTTTCTGATGACCCGCGACGGACAAAGCGTGGTGGGAACGGAACTGAACGCAACGCACCATCGCGCGGTATCGCATGGGAAGGTGCGCGGAGTGTGTCAGCCGTTGCATCTTGGGCGAACCAGCCAGAGCTGGGAGATTGTGGTGTTCGACGAGCAGGGACGGCGGTGCTGTACCTGCCGGTTGAGTACCCAAATTTTGGGCTAGCGTTGCACGGTCAACATCCCTCTCCCCGCTGGGGAGAGGGATAAGGCTTACAGCATCGAAATCACCCGCTTCAACAAGCGTATTCTCGGCGCAATCGACGCTTTATCCAGCCACTCCGCCGGGCTGTGGAACCCGGCACCGATCGGCCCCAGCCCGTCCAGGGTCGGAATGCCCAGCGCGGCGGTGTGGTTGGCATCACTGCCACCACCGACCGCCTGCCAGGTAATGGCTATTCCTTCCGCCTGACCTGCCGCTTCAACCTGCTGCATCAGCGCCTGCGTGGCTTTACTCGCTGCCATCGCCGGTTTGTGGTTCACGCGCGTCAGCGAGGTCGTGACGCCCTCTAAAAAGCCTTTTTCACACAATGCCTCCAGCGCCTGGTTCACCCGGCTGTACTCATCGTTTTCCCAGAAACGCACGTCCAGCTCGGCAACGGCTTTATCGGCCACCACGTTTGCCGCGCTGCCGCCGTGGATCACGCCGACGTTGAGCGTGGTGCCACGTTCCTGGTCGGTCAGGGCATTAATGGCAATAATGCTGTTTGCCAGGGCGGTTATCGCCGAGCGGCCTTTCTCCGGTTCGTTACCCGCGTGTGCCGCCACGCCGCTGAACGTCAGGTGATAGCCCGCCATCCCTTTGCGAGCTTTCACCAGCGAACCGTCGGCGCGCGCGGCTTCGCATACCAGCACGCAGCGGGCGCGTTTTGCCAGTTCGCCAATCCATTCGTGTGAATAGACGGAGCCGGTCTCCTCGTCGGGATTCATGGCGATCGCAATGGCCAGACGATCGTGGTCGGCTGCGTCCAGATCACGCATCGCCCACAAGATATTCAGCAGGCCGCTCTTCATATCCGATACGCCAGGGCCATAAAGACGGGTGGCGTCCTCGCTCAGCGGACGCTCGGCGACGGTGCCGGGGGCAAATACCGTATCAAGATGGCCGACCAGCAGAACGTCGAACTGTGCCGCCTGTGGCTTATTACTGACGAATACGCCCGGGCCGACCTTGTCGCCCAGATTGACCCGTTCGGTGTGCCAGCCTTCGCGTTGCCAGAGCGTTTCAATAATGCCAGCCACGGTTTCGACGCCTTCGACAGTTCGGGTGCCGCAGTCCACGTTCACCAGGGTTTTCAGCTCTTCAATATAATGGTCAAGGTTCATATTAACGTCCTGTTCAGAGAATAATGCGCATCAGCAGCATGGCTAAGAAGGCGTTGATGACCGAAATGGCAATCATCAGCGGAATACGTTTGGCGCGGGTGCCGATCACACCCAGAATGCGGCCGAGATACTGCACCTGTGAGCCCATCAGATAGATAGCAGGTGCCAGAATCGCCAGGTGCTCGCCGGTAATAATGCCTTTATCAAACAGGCCGATCGCCACGCCGATCCCACCGCCCATCGACATCCAGCCGCCAATCAGCACGGCAGCCGCTTCACCCGGCAGGCCAAACAGGCCCATCAGCGGGGAGAAGATCATCCCCAGCCCTTTCAGTGCCCCGGTAATTTCCAGCGCCTTGATGATGATAAAAGCCATGACCACGTTGGGCAGGGTGCTGCCGGTGGCAATACTCCAGCCCTTGCGTGCGCCTTCGACAAACACATCGGTAATCACGGGATGAGATTGTGGGGCACTCATACGGTCTCTCCTTGTGTCGGTTGTTGTTCAGGGGCATCTTTGCCGATGACGGTCAGGATCAGGCGCAGCAGATTCGCGCCGACAATCTTCATGATGAACATCACGGCGATGCAGGCACCAATGGAGGTTGGCACCGCGGCCGTCCCGTCAACGGCGACCAGGGTAAAGAGGATGGCACCAGAGGAGAAAAAGTTGGTGATCATCGCCCCGGCGGAGAACTGGAACATGGCGAAAACGTCTTTCTCTTTTTCGCTAATCTGCCCTTCATCGGACAGGTTGCGGGTGAGGGATGCACCCACATCGGTGCTCTGCAGGCTGCCAATCAACGCCAGCCCGGTGGTGCCCGGAATACCCAGCAGCGGGCGCAGCAGCGGCGTTAACAGCTTACGGGCTGCACGCAGCGCACCATAGTGCTCCAGCACGTTGATCATCCCGAGCGCAAACATCACGGCCGGAATTAAACCGAGCGCAAAGAGAAACCCGTCCATTGCGCCACTGCCGCCGGTACCGCGAAAGGCGCTGGTGGCGGTAGTCAGGGTGCCGTCTTCAAGGCTGGCCTTGCTGACCACCTTGCCAAACGCACCGTTGAGGGTGGTGAAATCAAACACGCCGTACCACTCTTTTCCGCCCAGCAGGCCAGAGAAGAAAACGGCTGCGAATGCCAGCGCAACGTACGCGCCGGGCCCGACCTTGAGATCCTGAGGTACTGAACTGTTCATATCCTTTTCCTTGTATGCACGCGATTGCGCAGGGTCATTCTGGCGAGGTTTTGAGCAAAAAAAATGATACAAATCATTTCGTAAGGCGGTGTCGGGACGAAAAAGGCAAAAGTGTGACCCGTGGCGGCAGGGGTGTTTCAGCGGAAGGTGATCGGCTTAACAATGTGGTGTAAATGTCTGGTTTGACCACGCATTATTGCGTTTCAAAGTTGTTAAATTTTGAGCGTTGTTCTAGAAACAAAATGTAACATCTCACTGTTTCACAACAACGGACAACAACTATGAACAACTCAGGGAAATACCTTACGTGGGCAGGGCTCTCCGTTGTGGGAGCATTTGCCCTGGGCTATATCGCCCTCAACCGGGGGGAACAGATCAACGCGTTGTGGATCGTTGTCGCCTCGGTCTGTATTTATCTGATCGCGTACCGTTTTTATGGCCGCTATATCGCGAAGACGGTGTTAGGGGTCGACGGCACGCGCATGACGCCTGCGGTTCGTCATAACGACGGTCTGGACTATGTGCCTACCGACAAGAAAGTGCTGTTCGGTCACCATTTTGCGGCGATTGCCGGCGCGGGCCCGCTGGTGGGGCCGGTCCTGGCGGCGCAGATGGGTTACCTGCCGGGGATGATCTGGATCCTCGCGGGCGTCGTACTGGCCGGTGCGGTGCAGGACTTTATGGTGCTGTTCGTCTCCACCCGCCGCGACGGACGTTCGCTCGGTGAGCTGGTGAAAGAGGAGATGGGAGCCACGGCCGGGGTGATCGCCCTGATCGCGACTTTTATGATCATGGTGATCATCCTCGCGGTGCTGGCGATGATCGTGGTGAAAGCGCTGACCCACAGTCCGTGGGGAACCTATACCGTGGCCTTTACCATTCCGCTGGCGCTGTTTATGGGGATCTACATTCGCTACCTGCGTCCGGGACGCATTGGTGAAGTGTCGGTCATCGGCCTGGTCTTTCTGGTGTTTGCCATTATCTCCGGCGGCTGGGTGGCTGAGAGCCCGACGTGGGCGCCGTTCTTCGATTTCACCGGCGTGCAGCTGACGTGGATGCTGGTAGGGTACGGATTTGTGGCAGCGGTGCTGCCGGTGTGGCTGCTGCTGGCCCCGCGCGATTACCTCTCTACCTTCCTGAAAATTGGCACGATTGTGGGGCTGGCAATCGGCATTTTAATTATGCGCCCAACGCTGACCATGCCTGCGCTGACCAAATTTATTGATGGCACCGGCCCGGTCTGGACCGGCAACCTGTTCCCGTTCCTGTTTATCACCATCGCCTGTGGCGCGGTGTCTGGCTTCCACGCGCTGATTGCCTCCGGTACCACGCCGAAAATGCTCGCCAATGAGAATCAGGCCTGCCTGATTGGCTACGGCGGCATGCTGATGGAATCGTTCGTGGCGATAATGGCGCTGGTCTCGGCCTGTATTATTGACCCGGGCGTTTACTTCGCGATGAACAGCCCAATGGCGCTGCTGGCACCGGCCGGCACCGTTGACGTGGTGGCCTCTGCCGCGCAGGTGGTAAGCGGCTGGGGCTTTGCCATTACCCCAGACACGTTGACCCATATCGCCAGTGAAGTGGGCGAGCAGTCAATTATTTCCCGTGCGGGGGGCGCGCCAACGCTGGCGGTGGGCATGGCGTATATTCTGCACGGCGCGCTGGGCGGGCTGATGGACGTGTCGTTCTGGTATCACTTCGCCATTCTGTTTGAAGCGCTGTTTATTCTGACGGCGGTGGATGCAGGAACGCGTGCGGCACGCTTTATGCTGCAGGATCTGCTGGGGGTGATCTCACCGAACCTGAAACGTACCGATTCATTACCGGCGAACCTGCTTGCAACGGCGCTGTGCGTACTGGCGTGGGGATATTTCCTCCATCAGGGCGTCGTCGATCCGCTGGGAGGGATTAACACCCTGTGGCCGCTGTTTGGTATTGCCAACCAGATGCTGGCGGGCATGGCGCTGATGCTCTGTGCGGTAGTGCTGTTCAAGATGAAGCGTCAGCGTTATGCGTGGGTGGCGTTACTGCCGACCGCATGGCTGCTGATTTGTACCCTGACGGCAGGCTGGCAGAAAGCCTTCAGCCCGGACAACAAGGTGGGCTTCCTAGCTATCGCCAACAAGTTCCAGGCGATGATCGACAGCGGTAAGATCCCGGCGCAATATACGGAATCACAGCTGTCGCAGCTGGTGTTTAACAACCGTCTGGACGCCGGACTGACCATCTTCTTTATGGTGGTGGTTGTGGTGCTGGCGTTGTATTCTCTGAAGACTGCACTGGCGGCGCTGAAAGAAGACAAGCCGACGGCAAAAGAGACACCGTATGAGCCAATGCCTGAGAACCTGGAAGAGATTGTGACCCAGGCGAAAGGGGCGCATTAATCGCTCAACCTTACCCTCTCCCCGCCGGGGAGAGGGGATAAAAGACGAGATATCCACTATGTTCGACACCCTCTCCAAAGCAGGAAAATACCTGGGCCAGGCCGCCAAAATGATGATCGGCGTTCCGGATTACGACAACTACGTCGAGCATATGCGCGTCAACCACCCTGACCAGACGCCAATGACCTATGAAGCTTTCTTCCGCGACCGCCAGGACGCCCGCTACGGCGGCAAGGGCGGCGCGAAGTGCTGTTAACCCTCTTTCGGTAAACAAAGGCTAATCTGCTTTTGTTTACATTCAACATGCGATCAGGCGTTTAACCCGCCATCGACATCCAGTCCCGTGCCGGATATTTGTCCGGCGGCAGGACTCGCCAGGAAGGTGACCGCGGCGGCGATGTCTTCCGGCTGGCCGTAATGTCCCACCGCAATCATCTGGCGCTGAGATTCAGCCTGTTCTCCATCCTCCGGGTTCATATCGCTGTTTGTCGGGCCAGGATGCACAAGGTTCACGGTAATGCCGCGCGGGCCGAGATCGCGAGCCAGACCCCGGGTAAGGGAGTTGAGCGCAGATTTGGTCATCGAATAGACGGCAATACCGGGCATCGCCACACGGTTTGCCAGACAACTGCCGATGTTGATAATGCGCCCGCCGTCAGACATATGCACCAGCGCTTCCTGAATGGCGATCACCACGCCCCGGATATTGACGTTAATCAGGGCGTCAATATCCGCCAGCGTCATGGACTCCAGCGGACCGCCGCGTGCGATCCCGGCGTTGTTGACCAGAATATCCAGCCCGCCCAGGGAGCGCGCCGCATGGGTAACCGCATCCTGAATGGCCTGTGCGCTGGCGCTGTCGGCCTGGATCGCCTCGCTGTGGCGCCCAAGCGCCTTTATCTCTTCGGTGACCGCCTGGGCTTTGTCGGCGGATTTTTCATACGTAATAACCACATCGGCACCGGCGCGTGCCAGTGAAAGTGCGATGGCACGACCCAACCCACGGCTGGCGCCAGTAACCAGCGCCTTCTTACCTGTTAAATCGATCTGCATGATGACCTCGTTGCGAGAGTGATGAGAATCATCATTAGGTATAGTCGGTCGGAACGATTAACGGCTGAAGGATTCCACTTTCTCAAACGCGGCGCGCAGAACCGCAGGGGTGAGCGCGACCGGCAAATAGTGGATAGATTCCACCGGGCGCAGCGTATGGGCAATGACCTTGTCCAGCTCGTCGCGGTTGTTGATATCCACCTCCAGTTCGCGAAGCGTGGTGGGCAGGGTAAAGCGCTGATAGGCCGCCACCAGCTCGGCCAGCACGTCATCCTGGCCGAGCAGCGCACTTTGCACCAGGATGCCGTAGGCCACTTTGGTACCGTGCAGGTATTTTTCCGTTTGCGGCAAAACGGTTAAACCGTTGTGCACCGCATGCGCGGCCGCCACGCGGGTATAGCGCTCGCCCAGACCGCCCACCATTCCGCCCCCGGCAATAATGGCATCCACAACGTCCCTGAACGCCTGCGTCGCTTCGCCACGCTGCTGGTCGGCCAGCGCCTCTTCGCTACGGGAAAGCAGCACGTCGCGGATCGCCAGCGCGCCGTTGATCCCCAGACGTACGGTCAGAGGCAGGTTTTCGGGTTGTGGGGCCAGGACCACCGCTTCATACCACTTCGCCAGCGTATCGCCGATGCCTGCCAGCAGGTACTCCGCTGGGGCATTGAGGATAATGTGCGGTTCCACCAGCACCAGGAAGTTAGCATCGTCGAACACCTCAAACTGCAGCGCCTGACCGGCATCGTTATACCAGACGGAGAGCGGCGTCCAGGCGGCGCAGGTGGCGGCGATGGTGGGAATAGCCACCACCGGCACGCCGAGACGGCGCGCCACCGCTTTGGCGGTATCAAGCAGTGCGCCACCGCCGACACCAATCACCACGCTGGCGTTATTGCCAGACGCCGTCACCAGATCGGTGACGTCACGTTCGCTGCAGTGCCCTTTAAAGCGCAGATGTTTCGCCCCCGGCGCGTGAAAGCTTTCCGGCAGGAAAGGGCGCGCGCCTTCAATGGCGCGTTCGCCATAAATCCACACCGCGCGGGAGAGCTGTTCCGGCGTAAAGAAATCATTCAGGTGCGCAAGGCTTCCCGGATGCGAGAAATAGTTCGCCGGGCCCGGCACGACGCGGATATCGGTGTTGCTCATGTGTTGTCCTTTTTTTTAGCAAGCGCTAACCCGATGTTATGTCTGGACATCCGGATGGCTAATAATATTTCGCTTTATCTTATGCCTTTTCCGTCGTTGTCAGTCAACCGGAGCTGTGAAAAATTCGATAAATCACAATATGAAAGAAGGATTTAACGCGGATGGTTTCCAGTCGCCTTGAGATGCGCGGTATCAGCCTGGCCTTTTCCGGCTTTCAGGCGTTGTCGCGCGTGGATTTGACGTTAATGGGCGGCTCCGTGCATGCGCTGACCGGCGCAAACGGCGCGGGGAAATCGACGCTGATGGCAGTGCTGTGCGGCACTTACGATCGCTACGAAGGTGAGATCTGCATTAATAACCAGCCGGTGACGATCCGCGAGCCGCTTGATGCCAAACGGCTGGGTATCCACCTGGTGCAGCAGGAAGTGGACGTCGCGCTGATACCAG
Source organism: Enterobacter sp. BIDMC 26 (assembly GCF_000534435.1). NCBI lineage: Bacteria > Pseudomonadati > Pseudomonadota > Gammaproteobacteria > Enterobacterales > Enterobacteriaceae > Enterobacter > Enterobacter sp. BIDMC 26. The sequence goes on from NZ_KI973182.1 coordinate 387,995, forward strand.
GGCTGAGCATTGCCGAAAACATCATGCTCGATCAGCTCGCACAGCCGGGGCATCGCTATCGCTGGCGCGCAATCCGCCAGCAGGCGAAACAGGCGCTGGCGCAGCTGGGTATCGCTCTGGATGTGCGACGCATCGTCGACACCTGCACGCTGGCAGAAAAGCAGCAGATTTTGCTGGCGCGGGCGCTCTCACACCACTGCCGTTTTCTGATTCTGGATGAACCGACCGCGCCGCTGGATAGCCATGAAAGCGAACGGCTTTTCGCCGTAGTGAGACGTCTGCAAAAGCAGGGGATTGGCGTGGTGTTTATCTCTCACCGTATTCACGAACTGAACGCTATTTGCGACACCTTAACCGTGCTGCGCGACGGCAAGCTGATTGAATCCGGCCCGATGGCGAACCTCAGTGGTGATGAAATCGTTGAGAAGATGCTTGGTCATGAGCTTAACGATATCTATCCGCCGGCCCGTCCTGCGCACAGTGACGAGACATTACTGCGCGTGGAAGGGCTGCACGATGACGCGCTGTTGAAAGATATCTCCCTGCACCTGCGAAAAGGCGAAATTCTGGGCATTGCCGGGCTGGCGGGAGCGGGCAAAACGGAACTCTGCAAGGCGCTGTTTGGGGCCAGCAAAAGCCGTGTAGCGCGCGGTGAGCTAAATCATCAGCCCTGGCAGCCGCGCGATCCGGCGGATTCGGTATTGCGCGGTCTGGCGCTGGTACCGGAGGAGCGGCGCAAAGAGGGCATTTTTATTGATGAACCGGTGAGCATGAACCTGGCGGTCACCGCGGATAACAGCTTCTCGCGCTGGAGCCTGTTCGGCCACCGTCAGGCGTGGCGCTGGGCGGAAGAGGTGATTGTCCGCGTCGGCGTACGTGCGCGTGGGCCGGGGCAGGTGCTGCGTCGTCTGTCGGGGGGCAACCAGCAGAAGATTGCCATCGGCAAGTGGCTGCGCAACGACGCCAGCGTGTTGATTTTCGATGAGCCGACCAAAGGCGTCGATGTCAAAGCGAAAACCGATCTGTTCCAGTTAATTGACGGCCTGGCGCGCGAGGGCAAAGGGGTGATTTACGCCTCCGGTGAGTTCGCTGAACTGGTGGGGCTGTGCGATCGCATTTGCGTGCTGTGGGACGGACGTATCGTGGCGGAAATCGCCGGGGCTGAGGCCCACGAAGAGACACTACTTTATTATTCAACCGGAGGAACGGCGTCGTGAGCAAGGCCCTTTCAGTAACGGCGGCGGCGTCTGGCCGTCAGCAAATTTTTGATTTTCTCTACAAGTGGGGCATGTTGCTGACCGTGGTGGCGCTGGTGGCCATCTTTGGCCTGGCGTCGGACAACTTCCTCGATCCGAACAACATTATCAATATCCTGCGCTCAATTGCCATCGTGACGGTGATTGCTATCGGGGTGTCAATTTCGCTGACCATCGGCGGGTTTGACCTGTCGGTTGGTTCAACGGCATCGCTGGCTAACGCGCTGGTGGTGTCACTGTTCGTCTGGTACGGCTTCGGCACCACCGAATCGATACTGATTACCCTGGCGCTCTGTACCCTGGTTGGCCTGTTTAACGCGTTTCTGATTGTCATCCTGCGGATCCCGGACATGCTTGCCACGCTTGCCAGCCTGTTTGTTATCCAGGGCGTGGCGATGACCTACAGCTACGGCGGGTCAATTACCGAAAACATGGTGCTGCCGAGCGGCGACATGGCTGAGGGGACCATTCCGGCGGCGTTCAGCCTGCTGGGACAGGTGCCGACTATCGTGATCATCATGCTGGTGGTGACGATCCTCGCACAGCTGGGGCTGTCACTGACCACCCACGGACGACGCATGTATGCCATCGGCGGTAATCCGGAGGCGGCACGTCTCTCCGGTATTCGCACCACGCGCTACAAGGTGGCGGCCTACGTGATTGCCTCTCTGCTCGCCGGATTAGGCGGCATTTTACTGGCCTCGCGGATTGGCTCGTCACAGGTGAATGCGGGCGGCGGCTATCTGATGGATGCGGTTGCGGCGGCGTGGATTGGCTTCTCGCTTGCCGGGTCTGGAAAACCGAACGCGCTGGGTACGCTCGTCGGGGCAGTCATTCTTGGCGTGCTGTCGAACGGTCTGGTGATGCTTTCCGTACCCTATTACGCGATGGACATTATAAAAGGGCTGGTGCTCGCCGTGGCGCTGGCGATTACCTACATACAAAAACGCTAACGATTGATCACAACACAACGGGAAAACAGAATGAAAAAAATCACCCTCTCTCTGGTGGCATTAGGGTTACTGACGTCGCTGCCAGGCCTTGCGGCAACCCCCGCACCGCTTCCGCCCGCCATTGCAAATCATGACGGCCCCATCCGCATTGCGGTGATCCGTAACCTCGGCTCTGACGACAACACCACGCAGTTTGTCGCCGGTGCCATTCAGGAAGGCAAAAAGCTCGGCTTTAAGGTCAGCACCTTTTTGAGCAATGGCGACGACGCTAAATTCCAGGACTTCGTTAATCAGGCGATCAGCCAGAAATATGACGGGATTATCCTCTCTCAGGGGCGCGACCCCTATGCGACCGCGCTGGTGAAAAAAGCCGTCGATGCCGGCATTAAAGTGTCGGTGTTTGATACCGCCGTTCAGGGCGACATTCCCGGGGTGACCGTGACCCAGCAGGATGATGCTTCCCTGACCCATCTCTCTTTCGGCCAGCTGGCGAAAGATTTCAACGGTAAAGCCAACATCGTGAAGCTGTGGGTTGCCGGTTTCCCGCCGATGGAACGTCGTCAGGCAGCCTATAAAGCGCTGCAGAAGCAGTATCCGGACATTAAAGAGCTGGAGTCTATCGGTGCCGTTTCGTCTGACGTGCAGGGAGATACCGCGAATAAAGTGGGCGCTATTCTGGCGAAATACCCGAAAGGCAAAATTGACGCCATCTGGGGAACCTGGGATGCCTTCAGCCAGGGGGCCTACAAAGCTCTGAAAGAGAACGGCCGCACCGAAATCAAACTCTACAGCATCGATATCTCAAACCAGGATCTTCAGCTGATGCGCGAGCCAGGTAGCCCATGGAAAGTGAGCGTGGCGGTGGATCCGAAGCTGATTGGTGCAACCAACGTACGTCTGATTGCCAACAAGATTGCCGGTGAAACCACACCCGCCACGTATGATTTCAAAGCGGCGGCGATCCCGCAGGCGCTGCTGACCGCACAGCCAGGCGCGGTGAACGTGGCGTCGCTGGGGAAAATCATTCCAGGCTGGGGTCAGACCGAAGATTTTATCGCCCCGTGGTTTGCGACGCTTGAAGCGAAACATCAATGAGTGTGCTTCCCACGCCTGAATACAGCCGCAATATGCGGCTGATTGGCCATAGCGACCAGGGCGGTCGCCCGGACGGCGTGCAGCTGATGGTGCATCGCGGTTTCGCGTACATCGGGCATATGGTCTCGCAGGGCTTTTCCATTGTGGACGTGCGCGACCCTAAACATCCCAAACCGGCAGGCTATATGCCCGCGCCGCCCGGCACCTGGAACGTTCATCTCCAGGCGCACGACGATCTCCTGCTGGTCATTAATGCGCGAGACTTGTTCGCGGATGCCCGTTTCGCTGACGAAAAGGTCTACTACACCCGTCAGGTAGGGGAAACCGTACGCGACGTGCAGGACAAAGGCTGGAGCGCCGGGTTGCGGGTGTTTGATATCTCCACCCCTGACAAACCGCGTGAAATCGGCTTTTTATCCCTGAGCGGCATCGGCATTCACCGTATCTGGTACGTCGGCGGGCGCTGGGCGTATGTTTCGGCGCTGATCGACGGCTTTACCGACTATATTTTCCTGACGATCGATCTGGCCGACCCGCAAAAGCCTGAGGTGGCCGGGCGCTGGTGGCTGCCGGGGATGAACCAGGCCGACGGTGAGCAACCCAATTGGCCGGAAGGTAAACGCTACGCGCTGCACCACGCGATTATTGCCGGGGATACCGCTTACGGGAGCTGGCGCGACGGGGGACTGACGCTGCTGGACGTGAAGGATCGCACGCAGCCGAAGCTGATTAGCCATCGCAACTGGAGCCCGCCGTTTGGAGGTGGCACGCACACCGCGCTGCCATTGCCGGATCGTGACCTGCTGGTGGTGCTGGATGAAGCGGTACTGGATAACCAGGAGGACGGTGAGAAGTTCATCTGGCTGTTTGATATTCGCGAGCCGTCGAACCCGGTAAGTATTTCCACATTCCCGCAGCCGCAGGAGCGGGATTATGTGGCGAAAGGGGCGCATTTTGGTCCACACAACCTGCACGAGAACCGGCCGGGAAGCTTTGTCAGCTCTACGCTGATTTTTGCGACCTGGCAGAATGCGGGCGTGCGCGCGTTTGATATTTCCAATCCTTACCGTCCGGTTGAAACCGGTGCGCTGGTGCCGGCGGCGCCTGAGAGGATGATGGATACGCGGCCGAATCGACCGCAGGTGATCCAGTCATGCGATGTGTTTGTCGATGCGCAGGGCATTATCTACAGCACGGATTATAACGGTGGATTGTCGGTGATTGAGTATCTGGGGTAACGGCGCGCTGGTGTCTTTCTGACGGCCCTCTTCATCGGGAGAGGGCCGAGGCGTTTAACTGTACTGACGCACCCGCGCCACCAGATCTTCAGCGGTGTCGATACGGTCGGCAATCACAATCAGCGCCTTGCCAAGCGTAATCGCGTGGCGCAGGCATTCGTGGCGCATTGCTTCATCCTGAATGGTCTCGATATCCGCCACGTGCGACAGACCGACACTGCGGCGAATCAGCTCCGTGCCGCAGAATCCGATCGCGTCTTTCCACACCTTTTTCAGGAATTCAGAGGCGTAGCCCGGGGCAGCAAGTGCCGCATCGCGCGTTTTCTCACTGGCCAGGATCTGGAAGCGCTCCGCGAAGGTGTTCCACAGCGTCTGAATGTCGGTCAGACGCTGTTCACGGGCCGCGGCGGCATCGCGAATACCCAGATGCCCCGGCAGGCCGCAGAAATTGAGCAGCAGGTTGCCGATGGCGGTGCCGACGTCAAAACCGATGGGGCCGAAGTAGCCGAACTCTGCGTCGATGGCTTTCAGACTGCCGTCTGCAACGAAAATCGAGCCGCTGTGAATATCGCCATGCAGCAGGGCTTCAGCGTGTGAGAAGAAGCGGTGCTTCAGCGAGGCCACGGCAATTTTTAACTGAGCGTCATCGCGCAGGGCGGCAACGTCTTTTTCCAGTTCAGCAGGGTAGTTGTTACGTTCGTGGACCTGGTACGGATCGTTGAAGAACAGATCTTCGGTGATCTCGCACATCTCCGGATTAAGGAATTTCGCGACCTGCGCTTTCTTTTCATGCGGGTGCAGGTAAAAGTCGCTGGTATGGAACAGCGTGTGCGCGAGGTATTCACCCAACTGACGCGCCGCCTGCGGGTAGTAGGTATTTTTGATCAGCTCCCCGCGCCAGATGGCATGGCTGGAGAGATCTTCCATCACCATCACCGCCAGTTCAGGGTCGAAGTGGTGGATTTTCACCGTGTGCTGCGGGCTGTGCTGGTAGTGTTCGACCAGCGTTTGCGCCTCCAGGCGGGCGCGATCCAGGGTCAGTGGCCAGGATTCGCCGACGCAGCGCACATACGGCAGCGCCTGCTTAACAACGATGCGGCTCACGCCCTCGGTATCGAAAATTTTGAACACCAGATTGAGGTTACCGTCGCCCACTTCCTGCGCCTCCACCAGCGATGAGGGGTCATCAAGGCCGCCGAACTGCTTTGCATACTCCACGGCATCCTGGGCGGTAAAGGTACGGTATTGCGACATTGCCTGTTCCTCACTGGTTTTGCTAATAAAGACATTTAGACGTCTATACATCTGGATTTCATCCTGACACAATGTGCTACAACAACGCAACAGGGAATTAACGACATGCAGACATTACAGACGACCAGCCTGCGAGTGGCGGAGAATCAGTTATTTATTCTCGATCAGCAGGCGCTTCCTCAGGAGAAACGCTGGCTTGACGCCTCGACGGTAGAGGCGCTGGTCGGCCATATTCACGCCCTGCGCGTACGCGGGGCACCGCTGATTGGTCTCTCTGCAAGCCTGCTGCTGGCCCTTCTGGCGGAAAACGGCAAAAGCCGTGATGAACTGGCTGTGGCCCTGGAGACCCTGCGGGCATCCCGCCCGACGGCGGTGAACCTGATGAACAACCTCGACCGCATGAAGCTGGCTCTCTGGCAGGAGGATTTTGTGCCTGCGCTGGTGGCGGAAGCGCTGCGTCTGATTGATGAAGACAAGCAGCTGTGCGAGGCCATCGCGAACGCCGGCAGTACGCTGGTGAAACCCGGCAGCCGTCTGTTGACCCACTGCAATACCGGCGGGCTGGCGACGGCAGGGGTTGGCACGGCGCTCGGCGTGATTGCCCGCGCGCATCAGGAAGGACGCGTCAGCTCTGTCTGGGTGGATGAAACCCGCCCCCTGTTGCAGGGTGGAAGACTGACGGCATGGGAGCTCGGCGAGCTGGGCGTGCCGTACCAGCTGATCGCCGATTCCATGGCCGCCAGCCTGATGGCAAAAGGGCTGGTTGACGCAGTGTGGGTGGGCGCAGACCGTATTGCGGCTAACGGCGACGTGGCGAATAAAATTGGCACCTATTCTCTGGCGGTTCTGGCAACGTTCCACGGTATTCCGTTCTATGTCGCCGCCCCGCATACCACGCTTGACCCGGCGTGCCCGAACGGTGAGGCAATTCCCATTGAACAACGTGCGGCCAGCGAAGTGACGGGCGTGGCCGGGAGCTTTGGCGCGGTGCAGTGGGCTCCTGAAAACGCGCAGGTCTACAACCCGGCCTTTGACGTCACGCCAGCGGCATTGATAAGCGGTTGGGTGCTGGATACGGGCATCGTCACGCCGGAAGAGGTGGCAAAAGGGAAATTCGCCTGAGGACGACTATCCTTTAAGGGGTTCCCTTTAGGAGGACAGTCACGTGACGCTTGATCCTGATACAGACTTAAAACTGGAACGCGTGGTGGATGCCCCGCGCGATCTGCTGTGGCTTTGCTGGACGACACCCGAGCACATCAAAAACTTCTTCATTCCGGTTCCGCACAAAGTGACCGAGTGTGATCTTGACCTGCGCGTTGGCGGGCGGTTTAACACGGTGTTTGAGGTAGACGGGCAACGGATGGATAACCGGGGTGTGTTTCTCGAAATCGATCCCGGCAGGAAGCTGGTCTTTACCGACGGTTACACGGAAGGCTGGAAGCCCGCAGAAAAGCCGTTTATGACGGCCATTCTACTGCTGGATGATGTGGGGGAGGGCAAAACGCGTTATACCGCCATTGCTCGCCACCCAACGGCGGAAATCCGCGAGCAGCATGAACAGATGGGCTTCCACGAAGGGTGGGGCATTGTGCTGGACCAGCTGGTGGCGTATACGAAGGGATTGAAAAACTGACGTTTTTTCGCCCCCTCTCCCTGGAGGGAGAGGGGAAAAATCATGCCAGACGCGGATACGCATCCGCAATCGCATCGCCGGTGAACTGCGCAATCCACCCCTCGGGGTTATCAAAAATACGAATGGCGGTAAAGTTCGGCTCTGAGCCCATATCAAACCAGTGCGGCGTTCCGGCGGGCACGGAAATCAGGTCGTTTTTCTCACACAATACCTGACACACCTCGTCGCCAATGTGCAGGCAAAACAGCCCCGCACCCTCAACAAAGAAACGCACTTCATCTTCCCCGTGGGTATGCTCGTTCAGGAACTTAGCGCGCAGCGCCTCTTTTTGAGGGTTGTCGGCACGCAGGCTGATGACATCCCAGCTCTGATAACCTTTCTCTGCCACTAACGTGTCGATCGCATGCTGATAAGCCGCGATAACCGCATCGGGGGCAGGATCGCGGCCTAAGTCGCGGTCTGCGGCCCAGCGTTCAAAACGAACCCCTCTGGCGTTGAGCTGTTGGGCGATGTCGGCAGCGTCGGTGCTGTGCCAGCGAGGTTGACTGGGGTCTTTATCGGAATAAATGGTCAATGCGCTCATGAAGGGATCTGCTCCGGGTTAATCTCGTCGAACTGGTGTACCTGATGGTGATGGCTTGCACCGTCATCATCGCCGCGAATCAGCTGCAGGGTGCGAAAACCTGCCTGCTCAGCGGCGTCCAGCTCCTGATGTATATCCGACAGGAACAGGATCTGCGACGGGGGAATACCCGTTTGTGCCGCAATGTTCTGGTAAGACTGGACGTCGCGCTTGGCACCGATGTGGGTATCAAAATAGCCGCTGAACAGATGAGTAATATCACCTTCGTCGCTGTAGCCAAATAACAGTTTCTGCGCCGCGACGGAGCCTGAGGAATAAACATAGAGATCAATACCCTGCGCTTTCCATTTTTCCAGCGCAGGCAGTACGTCCGGGTAGAGGTGGCCGGTAAAATCGCCGTTAACGTAGCCGTCGTGCCAGATGATCCCCTGTAGCGCCTTCAACGCGGTTGACTTGCGGTCTTCATCCATAAACGTAAAAAGTATGTCGATAAGGTCGCTTACGCTGGCGTGCGGGTGGTTAATTTCATCACGCAGGTTGTCCAGAATCGATTTGACCGGCTCGGCGTACTGCTGCGCGGACACAAAGGCCGCCAGACGCTCACGCGCGTAGGGGAACAAAACATCATGGACAAAACGGATATCGCTGGTGGTCCCTTCAATATCCGTCACAATCGCGCGAATCATACTCTCTCCCAGTGTCGTAAACGCATTTCGCATTCAAATAAGAATTCCAGTCCTTCCAGATGACGGCGGGCCTCGGCCACATCGCGTCCCCAGCAGGTTAAGCCATGACCGCGCAGAAGAAAACCATAATTAAACGGGTGCGCCTGAGCGTATTCGGCAATGCGCACGGCGAGTGCGTCGATATCCTGGTCGTTATCAAACACCGGGATGGCGACCGTATCCAGATGCGTGCTCTGCCCGGAGAGGGATTTTTGCATCTCAAAGCCGGTGATCTTCAGTTCGGGCTCTTTGACCCGCCGCGACAAGACCGTGGCATTGACGGTATGGACGTGCAGAACCGCGTTGGCTTCGGGAAACAGACGATAGATGAGCGTGTGAAGCCCGGTTTCAGCCGACGGCGTGCGGCCAGACGGTGCACGGTTGGTCGCAATCTCCACCTGCAGAAAATCGTCGGTGGTCAGGCTGCCTTTATCTTTACCGGATTCACTGAGCCAGCACAGATGCGCATCCTGACGCACGGACATGTTGCCGCCGGTCGCGGGGGCCCAGCCTTTGGCGCCGATCCAGCGGCAGGCGTCGACCAGGTGTGTGAGTTGCAGGTTGTCGGTCATCTTCCTTTTTCCCTCTCGGTCAGGAATATTCATATTGTTTAGACGTCTAAGCGTCTTGATTGCCAAAGACTAACATCGTGTTATAGTGTCAGCAACATAAGTATTACATGTAGGCACAACACAATGAGCAATAAAGCATTGATTCCTCAGAGTAAACTTCCAAGTCTTGGCACCACCATCTTTACGCAAATGAGCGCACTGGCCCAGCAGCACAACGCCATTAATCTCTCGCAAGGGTTCCCTGATTTTGATGGCCCGCGTTATTTGCAGGAACGTCTGGCGTACCACGTTGCGCAGGGGGCGAACCAGTATGCACCGATGACGGGCGTGCAGGCTCTGCGGGACGCCATTGCAGACAAAACGGCTGAGCTGTATGGCTATAAGCCAGACGCTACCAGCGACATCACGGTGACGGCAGGGGCGACCGAAGCGTTGTATGCCGCAATTACCGCGCTGGTGCGCACGGGTGATGAGGTGATCTGCTTTGACCCGAGTTATGACAGCTACGCGCCGGCGGTTGAACTCTCCGGCGGCGTGGTGAAACGTATCGCGCTACAGCCACCGCATTTCCGTCCGGACTGGCAGGCGTTTGCTGCCTTGCTGAGCGACAAAACCCGTCTGGTTATTATCAATACTCCGCACAACCCGTCGGCGACCACATGGCAGAAAGCCGATTTCGCAAAGCTTTGGCAGGCGATTGCCGGGCGTGAAATTTACGTGCTGAGCGATGAAGTGTATGAGCACATCTGTTTTGCGCAGGAAGGGCATGCCAGCGTGCTGGCCCATCCGCAGCTTCGCGAGCGTGCCGTGGCGGTATCGTCATTTGGTAAAACCTATCACATGACCGGCTGGAAGGTGGGGTACTGCGTGGCTCCTGCGGCCATCAGCGCTGAGTTGCGTAAAGTGCATCAGTACCTGACGTTTGCCGTAAACACGCCAGCCCAGCTGGCCCTGGCTGATATGCTGCGCGCCGAACCGGAGCACTACCGCGACCTGCCGGCATTCTACCGTCAGCGTCGGGATCTGTTTGTGAATGCGCTAAGCCAGAGCCGTCTGGAGATTTTACCCTGCGAAGGGACCTACTTCCTGCTGGCGGACTACAGCGCGATTTCGGATCGGGATGACGTGAGTTTTTGCCAGTGGCTGACAAAAGAGGTGGGCGTTGCTGCCATTCCGCTGTCCGTATTTTGCGCCGACCCGTTCCCGCATAAGCTGATCCGGCTCTGTTTTGCGAAACAGGAATCGACGCTTCTCGCGGCGGCGGAGCGGCTGAATACACTCTGAGCGTGTCATCCCTCTCGCGTTAGAATAACGGCGGTCTGCCCATAATAAGTGAGAGGAATATCAGTCAAAATAACGCGAAAGCGCGTTATAAAATATAAGTCAGGATTATGTATTAACAAAGAGAACGGGCTGTGAGCGACACAGCCCGTCGCTGTTATTTTTCTGTTACTTCGTTAATAAATTTCGCGAATGCCGTACTGTTCAATGCCGAACGATTATAAATCATAAAAATGTCAAGCGAGGGAAGGGTGAACGGTGCAGTGATTTTTTTGAGTCTTAGCACTTCACTGTATTTATCAAATAAAATTTCGGGTACGTAACCAATTAAATGAGAGGCACTTATCATCGAAATAATAGTAAATACAGAGTCACAGCGAAAACCGATTGTCTTTTCCGCATGCACTTTTTCTGCCATCGATTGATAGGTTTTAACGCCCGGCTCATCACTGAGGAATATCGTAAACTTCTCTTCCTGAAGCTCTTCCATGGTGGCCACCTCTTTCATCCGCGGATGATCCTGGCTGCAGACCAGCAGGACGGAATAAGATGCATATGGCACACAAATCATTGAACGGTTGCTAACCGGGGCCATTGAGAAAATTAAGTCTGCCTTACGGTATGCCAGCAGATCTTCTGCGGAGTCAGCAGAGAGCAGCATGTCATGCAGTTCAATCTCGTAATTGTGCTCTCGCATCAATAATTTAAGCGGGCCCAGCAGGTTTTCTGTGGTCAGGATTTGCGGGCTGTACACCACAAAATTCTTTTTTAGCGTTGAGCCATGCATGATGTTAATCGTCTGCTCAAGCTGGTTGAGGTTTTGCTCAAGATGATGGTGCAGGTTCACGCCTACCGTGGTGGGCGTAATCCCTTTCCCGGAACGAATGAACAGGGGATCGTTGAGCTGATTACGCAACCTTTGCAGCGACTGGCTGACCGCCGAGGGCGTAATATAGAGCGTTTCTGCTGCCTTGCTGATGCTTAAGTGCTGATAAATACACTCGAAAATTACCAGCAGATTAAGATCAAATTTTTTTAGATCGTAGAGATTAGCCATGTTTCATCCTGAGTGGACTGCGTTGCGTTAACACATCACTGATAACTATAGAAGGAAGTTAATCATTTACCATCCATGCAATTAACTTACTTAATTAGAGTTGTATGTTGACTTAATATATCACGATGGCAGATTTATAAAATAGAGCTTCAATGAATATTAAGATATTTTTATCTCTAAAACTGCGAGGGTGTTTGCATTAAAATAGTCTCAATTATATATAGACAAATAATTATCATTCATTTTTATTAATCCTCGCCGGCGCGTCTTACGTTCTGCGCGATAAACCGTGTTCGATGAAACCTATCACAGCCATAGATACGATTGGCGCTCATGTGCATTGCCCTCGCGCTGTGCGGGTGTTGTAATCAAGGCGCTGTTACGGCCTTGATATGAGGTATGTAGAGCGCAACGCAACGCCAGCAATTGCTGGCACTGAAAGTTCCTGTGGAAAGTTCAGGTATCAGGGCCGCCCACCAGGGCGGCCTTTTTACTTTTGGCTTTTCGTTAATTCAGTTCATCACGTTGTCTTGTTCGGGTTGTTAGGTATGGCTGATTGATTTGATAAAGCAAACGCATTAGCCCACCCGGCGAAAGTTGGTTACCTTACATCTCAACGAAAACACGGAGGAAGTACAGATGTCTTTGATTAATACCAAAATTAAACCTTTCAAAAACCAGGCGTTCAAAAACGGTGAATTCATCGAAGTGACCGAGAAAGATACCGAAGGCCGCTGGAGCGTCTTCTTCTTCTATCCGGCAGACTTCACCTTCGTTTGCCCGACCGAACTGGGTGACGTTGCAGACCATTACGACGAACTGCAGAAGCTGGGCGTAGACGTTTACTCTGTTTCTACCGACACCCACTTCACCCACAAAGCATGGCACAGCAGCTCTGAAACCATCGCGAAAATCAAATACGCGATGATCGGCGACCCGACTGGCGCCCTGACCCGTAACTTCGACAACATGCGTGAAGATGAAGGCCTGGCTGACCGTGCTACCTTCGTTGTTGACCCGCAGGGCATTATCCAGGCAATCGAAGTTACCGCTGAAGGTATCGGCCGTGATGCTTCTGACCTGCTGCGTAAAGTGAAAGCGGCGCAGTACGTTGCTTCTCACCCAGGTGAAGTTTGCCCGGCGAAATGGAAAGAAGGCGAAGCGACTCTGGCACCGTCTTTAGACCTGGTTGGCAAAATCTAAGTTTCCCGCAGTCTTTCGCGCAGAGCATCGCCTGCTCTGACGCGACAGGCTCCGGAAATGACAGTCGTAATGGGCGCGCCCGCGCCCATTTTATTCCAGCACCATGATGCAAGTTGCATTCAGGCCGCCCGAATAAGGCAGCTTGCATGATGACGTTTTTAGAGAGGGAAGAATAATGCTCGACACCAATATGAAAACCCAGCTCAAGGCCTACCTTGAGAAACTGACCAAACCTGTTGAGCTGATTGCCACGCTGGACGACAGCGCTAAATCGGCAGAGATCAAGGAACTGCTGGCAGATATCGCCGAACTGTCACCGAACGTGACCTTCAAAGAAGATAACGGTCTGGCGGTGCGCAAGCCCTCCTTCCTGATCACCAATCCGGGTTCTGACCAGGGGCCGCGTTTTGCCGGTTCTCCACTGGGCCACGAATTCACCTCGCTGGTGCTGGCACTGCTGTGGACCGGTGGTCATCCGTCAAAAGAGGCGCAGGCGCTGCTCGAGCAGATCCGCGATATTGACGGCGATTTTGAGTTTGAAACCTATTACTCGCTCTCCTGCCATAACTGCCCGGACGTGGTGCAGGCGCTGAACCTGATGTCGGTGCTGAACCCGCGCATTAAGCACACGGCGATTGACGGCGGTACGTTCCAGAACGAAATCACCGACCGTAACGTCATGGGCGTTCCGGCGGTCTTTATGAACGGTCAGGAGTTTGGCCAGGGCCGTATGACGCTGACCGAAATCGTTGCCAAAGTGGACACGGGTGCCGAAAAACGTGCGGCAGAAGCGCTGAACAAACGTGACGCGTATGATGTTCTGATTGTCGGCTCCGGCCCGGCGGGCGCGGCGGCGGCGGTTTACTCCGCCCGTAAAGGCATTCGTACCGGCCTGATGGGCGAACGCTTCGGTGGCCAGGTGCTCGACACCGTGGATATCGAAAACTACATCTCTGTGCCGAAGACCGAAGGCCAGAAACTGGCTGGCGCACTGAAGGCGCACGTCAGCGATTATGAAGTGGATGTGATCGACAGCCAGAGCGCCAGCAAGCTGGTTCCGGCCGCGGTTGAAGGGGGATTACACCAGATTGAAACCGCCTCCGGCGCGGTGCTGAAAGCGCGCAGCATTATCATTGCCACCGGCGCCAAATGGCGCAACATGAACGTCCCGGGTGAAGAGCAGTATCGCACCAAAGGCGTCACCTACTGCCCGCACTGCGACGGTCCGCTGTTTAAAGGTAAACGCGTGGCGGTGATCGGCGGCGGTAACTCCGGTGTGGAAGCGGCGATTGACCTGGCGGGTATCGTTGAACACGTCACCCTGCTGGAGTTCGCCCCAGAAATGAAAGCGGACCAGGTGCTGCAGGACAAAGTGCGTAGCCTGAAAAACGTCGATATCGTGCTGAATGCGCAGACCACGGAAGTGAAAGGTGACGGCAGCAAAGTAACCGGTCTGGAATACCGCGACCGCGTGAGCGGTGACGTGCATAGCGTGGCGCTGGCGGGGATCTTCGTACAGATTGGTCTGTTGCCAAATACCACCTGGCTGGACGGCGCGATTGAGCGCAACCGGATGGGCGAAATTATTATCGATGCGAAATGCGAAACCAGCGTGAAAGGGGTGTTCGCGGCAGGGGACTGCACCACGGTTCCGTACAAACAGATCATCATTGCCACCGGTGAAGGGGCGAAAGCGTCTCTGAGCTCGTTCGATTATCTGATTCGCACCAAAACGGCATAAAAAGAAAGCAAGACTACACCTGCAACAGCAAGAGGCCACCGAAAGGTGGCCTCTTTTTTTTACCTGACGACCATCACCGGAATGTGGGTGTGACGGATCACGCTCGACGCGTTAGAGCCCAGCAGGTGGGTGGTAATGGAAGGATTACGGGAACCGATCACCACGACGTCTGCTTTCAGTTCATTGGCCAGTTCATTAACGGCATCCCGCACGCTGCCGAACCTGACGTGAGTTTTGATACGTGAAGGGTCGATGCTGAAATGCCCGACCATGGTTTGTAGACGATTTTCAGCTTCGTGCTGAAGATGCTCTTCGAAGCGACGTACATCGGCGGCAAAGCGGTGCAGACTCAGGCTGGCGGAACCCGGTAACACGTGTAACAGATGGATGATCCCGTCCTGCTGCGCCAGGAACTCCGCGTGGCGTACGGCCTTGTCGCTCAGCTCCATCTCGAAAACATCAACCGGCATAATGATTGTCTGATACATACCCGTTTCTCCTTGTTTATAAACGCTGAATTCATTCAACCACAAAATATGAATGGTTTCTGTAAGCGCGGCGCCACTTTTTGATCTCGCCAGGAAAAATCTCAAAAGATCCGTCATCACGGGCAAGTCTTCTGGGGTAGCTACCCTTTATACACTGTCCTAGATCCTTTCGGAGGTTGCATGAAAGCACTCACGTATCACGGCCCGCATCATGTTCGCGTCGAGAATGTCCCCGATCCCATCATTGAACAGCCAGACGATATTATTCTGCGGGTCACGGCTACGGCGATTTGCGGGTCCGATCTGCATCTCTATCGCGGCAAAATCCCGAAGGTGCAACACGGCGATATTTTTGGTCATGAATTTATGGGGGAAATCGTTGAGTGTGGCAGGGAGGTGAAGAATTTACAGAAGGGCGATCGCGTGGTTATCCCGTTTGTGATTGCCTGCGGTGACTGTTTCTTCTGCCGTCTGCAGCAGTACGCGGCCTGCGAGACGACCAACGCCGGGCAGGGCGCCGCGCTGAACAAAAAGCAGATTCCCGCGCCAGCCGCGCTGTTTGGCTATAGCCATCTCTACGGCGGCGTGCCGGGAGGCCAGGCGGAATATGTTCGCGTACCGAAGGGGAACGTTGGGCCGTTCAAGGTGCCGCCGCTGTTGTCCGATGACAAAGCGCTGTTCCTGTCAGATATTTTACCCACCGCCTGGCAGGCGGCAAAAAATGCGCAGATCGAAAAAGGATCGAGCGTGGCCGTTTTCGGCGCCGGGCCGGTGGGGTTGCTGACCATTGCCTGCGCGCGACTGCTCGGGGCGGAACAGATCTTCGTCATTGACCACCACCCGTATCGCCTGCAATTCGCTCAGGCGCGCTACGGCGCAATCCCTGTCAACTTTGATGATGACAACGATGCCGCCGAAAAAATCATTGAGCAAACTGCCGGCCAGCGTGGTGTCGATGCGGTGATTGATGCCGTCGGGTTCGAAGCCAAAGGCAGCACCACGGAAACAATCCTCAGAAACCTTAAAATTGAAGGCAGCAGCGGCAAAGCGCTGCGTCAGTGTATCGCGGCTGTCCGGCGCGGCGGCGTTGTCAGCGTCCCTGGCGTTTACGCCGGGTTTATTCACGGCTTCCTGTTTGGCGATGCCTTCGATAAAGGGCTGAGTTTCAGGATGGGGCAGACACACGTCCACGCCTGGCTGGGCGAGTTGCTGCCACTTATCGAAAAAGGGCTGCTTACGCCGGAGGAGATTGTGACCCACTATCTGCCGCTGGCGGATGCGGAACGCGCCTACAAGATTTTCGAAAAACGGGAGGAGGAGTGCCGCAAGGTCATTCTGGTGCCGGGGGCGGAAACGCCTGACGCGGCGGCACAGCAGGTGAAAGGCCTGGTCAATGCTTTCCCGGGTGGGGTGGTGTGAGATTATCGCTTACCGATGACGCTCAAGATAAAGCACCGCCATGACGATGATCGCCAGAATAATGAGAAAAATAAGTGTGATAACCACTATCTCACTCATGACCGTCCCCGCGGCACCCAAACAGATTAAGCGTGGGTTAAGGGGTTTTCGGGCGATATAGGATAATCGGGTGAATTTGCGGAAAGAGGATGCGGGTGCATCCTCTGTGCAACGCGGGAGCGTTTGTTCAGATGGGGTTAACGCAGGTAGTCGCCCGCGGCTTCTGGCTGGTAGAGCAGCTCCAGCACTTCCAGATGCGCCGCGGCACCGCCTGGCAACGCCCAGTTGATGGTGTCTCCCGTACGCAGACCAAGAAGCGCGGCACCCACAGGGGCAAGGACCGAAAGCTGTGCACTGCTGTCGGTCATCTGCGCCGGGTAGACCAGCGTTCGGGTCAGCTCTTCACCGGTGGCCAGGTTACGGAATTTAACCCGGCTGTTCATGGTGACCACGTCGTGCGGCATGGATTCAGGCGTGCACATCTGTGCCCGGTCAAGCTCTTCATTCAGGGCGTCAGCCACCGGAAGCGAAGCGAATTCTGCTTTTTCCAGCAGTCTGTCAATACGTTCTGCGTCAAGCTCATTGATAATGATGGTGGGTCTGGACATTTTTTACTCCATGTCGTTAATGCTGCGTGTAACGCAGAAACCAATCCAAAAGAAAACCCTCGCCGTCTGGCAGCGAGGGTTTAACTCTTCTGATGATACTGGCTGAGCGCACAACTTTGAAGTGATACAGGTCACATTCATGGGTCATATGAATTTTCGGTGAAAAACGTGCTCCCTTGCCAATTTGCATTATTCTTTTTAAGCGCCCCCTGCGGGCGACTATCCGCATTCAGTGTTTCTTCTCAGGAGATCTCATGAGCGATTACGACAAAATTACGTTGAAAGACGGCAGTTATTTATATTTTAAAGACTGGGGAAGCGGGCAACCCGTGGTGTTTAGCCACGGCTGGCCGCTGACGGCGGATGCCTTTGAAGACCAAATGTTATACCTGGGATCAAAAGGATTTCGCGTAATTGCACATGACCGCCGCGGACATGGCCGCTCAGCGCAGCCGTGGGATGGGCACAATATGGATCAGTACGCCGACGACCTGGCTGAGCTGACGGCGCGTCTGAATCTGAAGGACGCTGTTCACGTGGGGCATTCAACCGGTGGTGGCGAAGTGGCGCGCTATATTGGTCGCCACGGTACGGATCGCGTGGCGAAAGCGGTACTTATTGGTGCCGTGACACCGATTATGATCAAAACCGATTTCAACCCGAACGGTGTGCCGAAAGAGGTGTTTGATGGTATTCGGGAAGGCGTGATTAACGATCGCGCGGCTTTCTTCTATGCGCTGACCGAGGCGTTTTATGGCTATAACCGCCCGGGGGCGAAAGAGTCCAAAGCGGTGCGGGAGAGCTTCGTTGAGCAGGGGCTTCAGGGGTCGATCAAGGCGCTGTATGACTGCGTCAAAGCGTTCTCTGAAACCGATCTGCGTGAAGATCTGAAAAAGATGACTATCCCGACGCTGGTGATCCACGGCGACGACGACCAGATAGTCCCGATCGAGACCTGTGGTCGGGTGGCTGCAGAGATCCTGCCGAACGCTGAGCTGAAGGTCTATGCCGGGGGTTCTCACGGCATATGCACCACGCATAAGCACCAGATCAATGACGATTTGCTGAAATTTATTCAGTCTTAATTCCTGGCGGATTGCGTTACGCTGAGTGTCCTGATCCAGGGTACTGAGCGAAACGCAATTCGTGTCTGCCCCACCATTAAGAGAGCACTATGTATTTCTATCAACCTTCTCTGGGACACGGCCTGCCGCATGACCCACTGAACGCGATTATTGGCCCACGCCCGATTGGCTGGATCTCCTCGTGCGACAACGCCGGTCAGCTGAATCTCGCGCCGTATAGCTTCTTTAACTGCTTTAACTATCGTCCGCCCATCATCGGTTTTTCCAGCAACGGCTGGAAAGACAGCGTGCGTAATATTACCGAAACCGGCGAGTTTGTCTGGAACCTGGCGACGCGCGATCTGGCTGAAGCGATGAATGCGACCTCGGCGATGCTTCCCCACGATGAAAATGAATTTACCTTTGCGGGATTAACGCCAGCGGCCAGCCAGCTGGTGAACGCCCCGCGGGTGGCAGAAAGCCCGGTTAACTTTGAGTGTCGCCTGTCGCAGTGTATTCAGCTTACCGGGGCCGACGGCACACCGGTTGATACCTGGCTGGTGCTCGGCGAAGTGGTGGGTATTCACATCGCCGAAACGTTGCTGGAAGAGGGGATTTATCAGACGGCGAAAGCGCAGCCCATCCTGCGTGCGGGTGGGCCGACGGCTTACTATGGCATCAGTGACGAGCACCGGTTTGACATGACCCGACCAATCGTCAATCAGTGACCGGCTTTATCAATGACGAATTGTTTTCCGCAGTTACCCGGGTGTGGCTGCGGAGCAAATGAGGTCGCAGAAAGCGGGTTATTAATGGTGTCTGCCTTAAGTGAGATCTGCATTTCGGTCAGGTAGGACGGGTTGCCATTACAGGTAAGTTTGAACGCTTTGACATTCTCCTTGCCCCAGCCCTTGGTCACGGCGCTGTCAAAATCGCTGCGGCTTACGGTTTTTCCATAGTTATCGGCGAGGAACTTGCCGACCGCGCTGTTTTTTATCTCCTGATTCATGCGCACCATCGTGCCGAAATACGCGTCAGGATCAAAACCAAAGCACACGCCGTGTTTGGCATATTCGTAGCGTTCCAGGCAGGAGTTACCGCCAGCACCCGGCATAACGCTGTTCAGCTTCGCAGCACCTGAAAGCGACAGTCCGGTTTCGGCGGCAGCGCATTTGCGGCTGGCCTTCACCTCCGGCATGTTCGGGATTGGACGGGTCGCGCAGCCAAAACGCATCCAGCGACGTTCATCCACACCCCGTGCGGCAACAGATTTTGGCAGCCCCGGCCATAATCCGTGCACGGTCAGAAAATCGGTTTTGTTATCACTCTCTTTTTGTAAACGGCACTCTTCGGGCTCGTTGCGGTTACGGTCGGCCATGCTCTGGCAGAACCCGGTTTGCCAGGAAAGAGCCAGAACGTAGCGATCGAAATCGCCATACTGCGTTGCCTTGAGTGGGTCGGCCTGTGCGGAGAATACACAGAGTGCCAGCGCGATTGCGCCAGACGGAATAACGATATCCTTCCTGAACATGTGATTTCCTGATCGAATGAGCATGAATAATTTCTGGAAATTATTAAAGCACAAAAAGCGCCCGCAGGCGCTTTCTGGATATCAGGAATTTAGCTTAAGCTGCGCCGGGTACCAGCACCTGCGTGGCAATAATCACGATAATCAGCCCCACAATCACGGGGACGGAGGTGCGTTTGATCACTTCGAAAGGCGAGATTTTTGCCATCCCGGCAACGGCTACAACCACACCCGATACCGGCGAAATGGTGCGACCGAGGTTTGACGCCTGCAGCATGGGGATGGAGAGATAGGCCGGGTTAATGCCTGAGGAGTGAGCCAGTTTCGGGATCATCTCAACGAAGGCGTAGAACGGCGCGTTACCTGAACCGGTGGTCATGGCGGCGAGCATGGTCAGCACCACCAGAACCAGCATCAGGATAATACTGGCCGAGCCGAACGAGGTGGCGATGGAAATCAGGCTCTGAATAAAGCCGATGGTGCTCAGACCTTGGGCGAAGACGCCTGCTGCAACCAGCAGCATAACGACCCCTGCAAACGCATCCGCCATACCGCGATAGGCCACTTCCAGACCCGAGAAGACTTTCTGCGTGTTAAACCCACGCACAAACTCCAGCAGGGCGGCCAGCAGCATGCAGATCACCAGAATGGTGATGATGTGCAGCTGCGGGCCCCATTTACCGTCAAAAATAAGCACGCCAATAATAGGTGTGAACGGCAGAATGGCATAAAACGCCGGCGCGGTGGTGGTGATTTCACTCACGTCCAGCATCTCGTGGCTGATGTTCTCCTTCTTATCGAGATAACGTTGCCAGAAGAAGTGCGCGATGCCCATGCCGACAATGGCGACGATAGAAATGGGCAGCGTGGTTTTGAACGCAAAGTCGATAAGCGACATCTCAGCGGCTTTGGCTGCGAGCACGACATCACCGGAGGTGGGGGAAAGAATAATGGCGGCTGGCGAGGCGCAAATCGCGGCGGCCGCGCCGCGGCTGATACCGACGTTAACCATAATCGGGAACAGGGTGGCCATTAACAGTACGCCCAGACCGGTTGCGGACGACACGGCAAGGGACATCAGGCAGGCAAGGAAATAGGCCGCGACCATCAGCAGATACGGGGAGTTAATGTACTGCAGCGGTTTGGACGCCAGTTTAACCACCATATCATTCGCGCCGATATGGGTCATGTACGCCGCAAAACCGCACAGCATCATGACCATCATACCCAGGTCGCCACCGCGGCTCATGAGCAGGATTTTAATGTATTCAACAATGTCAGTGGCGGTGTAGCCCGTACTGTCTGCGCTGGCCGGTAACACCTGATGGCCCATGATGGCGCTGATAATGAGCAGGGTTAGCCCGCCGACAAATAACACCCCTGTGGCCGAGTAACCTTTAATGATGTAGCGCGCTACACCGACAATGACGACGACTCCGATAAGGAGCTCGATAAACGTAAGCATGGTTTCCCCTGTATCCTTGCTGCCCGAGAGCACAAATAATCAATAAAAAAGAAGGATGAAATGTGCCGAATTAATGTTCTGTCCTTGCTGATTAAAATCAATAAACAGACTACTAAAGAAGATATTAACGGTATTTTTGCCATCGCCCCGGCATTTATCTCATGCGCATATTGACCGGTAGAGATATCACTATATGTCAATTAAATGATAATGGGTTGTTAAATATTTTGTGGGTTTAAATTCGCCGCAGAAAGAAAAGGCAAAAACCCTTTGGGAACTGGGTTTTTAATGGCTGCCGGCAGCCCTCCAGGACGGGCCCTGGAGACCGTCATTGCTGGCGTTGGTTGGATTGTCCAGCGTATAAAAGCCTAATAAAGGCTTACTTTTATTGTGCTTATTATGACGTGAAGGTATGTTCCTCTCAGAATATTCCCAGGAAGACGCTGATTAATTAGGAATAACGCTGATGCTGTTAAGCTTTGATTAAACTATTTTATGGTAAACTTTGCCTCGAATACTAAGAATGGTAATTGCATTGTGATTGTACGTAATAAATTTTCCCTCATTTTGTTGTTTATTTTTGGGCAGTTAGCATTGTCGTCTGTTGCACACGCCGAGAGCAATGCAACCGATAAAGGCTGGTTCTCCACCTTCACTGATAATGTGTCGCAGACCTGGACTGCGCCAGAGCATTATGACCTGTATGTTCCGGCAATAACGTGGCATGCGCGTTTTGCCTATGACAAAGAAAAGACTGACAAATATAACGAGCGCCCGTGGGGGGCTGGTTTTGGTCAGTCGCGTTGGGACGAAAAAGGGAACTGGCATGGCATCTATCTGATGGCCTTTAAAGATTCCTTTAACAAATGGGAACCAATCGGGGGTTATGGCTGGGAGAAAACCTGGCGTCCGTTAGCCGATGAAAACTTCCATGTGGGGCTGGGCTACACCGCCGGTGTGACCGCACGCGACAACTGGAACTACATTCCGATTCCGGTGCTGCTGCCTCTGGCCTCTATCGGCTATGGTCCGGCAACGTTCCAGATGACCTATATCCCGGGGACATATAACAACGGTAACGTTTACTTCGCCTGGATGCGTTTTCAGTTTTAACTGAAAAAACGTCACGTGGTGGTGAAAAAATGTGCAGCCGTTGATTCCGTTGAGATAAAAAACCGTCAGCAGAAATTAACGCGACTTTAGTCACTTTTTATCAAAGAACCGCTGGACAAAAGGTCCCACAATTGATGTACTGGTACCCGACACAGCATTTGTGTCGTTTTTTAATGTAAAGGTAATTTTGATGTCTAAGATTAAAGGTAACGTTAAGTGGTTTAATGAGTCCAAAGGATTCGGTTTCATTACTCCTGAAGATGGCAGCAAAGACGTGTTCGTACACTTCTCTGCAATCCAGTCTAATGGTTTCAAAACTCTGGCTGAAGGTCAGCGTGTAGAGTTCGAAATCACTAACGGTGCCAAAGGCCCTTCTGCTGCTAACGTAATCGCTCTGTAATTCAGACGCGTCAGCAAGAATTTCAAAACCCGCTCACTGAGCGGGTTTTTTTTCGCGTTGAATCAGCTAAGCAGATACATTTTGAGGAAGCTGGCAACGATCAGCACGCTCAACAACACCACACCTGCGCTCATCAGGTTCTGTTTCATTCTGTCACCCTCGTTCAGTATTGCGTTCAGAGTGACAGAGAAAAATTAAGCCAACATTAACGCAGCGTCTGTTAGTGCGTCGTGGCGGAAGAAAATAGCCAGAATGCGATCCCCGTCATCGCAAAGGAGCCGAGCATATTAATCGCAATGTTCATCAGCGCCCAGCCGACACGCCCTTCCTGAAACAGGAAAACCACTTCCGCCGAGAACGTTGAGAAGGTGGTTAAACCGCCGCAAAAGCCGGTGGTAATCAATAGCTTCCACACGGGATCGATATGCGTCATACGGTTAAACCAGGCCAGCCCCACGCCAATAATGAAAGCACCTATCAGGTTAGCCGCCAGCGTGCCCATTGGAATAGCCTGATGCAGGGGATTAAAACGCATACTCAAAAACCACCGCGCAACGCTACCCGTACCCCCACCAATAAAAACGGCTAAAAGTAGTTGTAACACTGTAAATACCTGCTATTTGATGTGTAAGAGTGGCGAGTTTAACGCGGTTTTTGCTGAGGGGACAAATATGTATGTTGCGGTAGGACAGTTTGCGGTTACGCCTGACTGGCAAGAGAATGCAGATAAATGTGTCTCTCTGATGAGGCAGGCCCGCCTGAAAGAAGCATCCTTGCTGGTGCTGCCGGAGGCGCTGCTGGCAAGAGATGACAACGACCCGGACCTGTCGGTGAAGTCTGCCCAGCCCTTGGACGGCGGATTTTTACAGCACCTGCTGGCGGAAAGTGCGGGCAATGGTTTGACCACCCTCTTTACGGTGCATGTCCCCTCAACGGCGGGACGGGCGGTAAATACCCTCGTGGCTATCCGTGACGGCGCGATCGTTGCGCGCTATGCCAAACTCCATCTTTATGATGCCTTCAGCATTCAGGAGTCACGGCGGGTGGATCCGGGAGACAGCATCCCACCGCTGCTTGATGTCGATGGCTTTAAGATTGGGTTGATGACCTGCTACGACCTGCGTTTTCCTGAGCTGGCACTTACGCTCGCGTTAAAGGGGGCTGACGTGCTGGTTGTGCCTGCCGCGTGGGTCAAGGGGCCGCTTAAAGAGCATCACTGGGCAACGCTCCTTACAGCGCGTGCGCTGGATACAACCTGTTATGTTGTGGCCTCGGGGGAGTGCGGCAATAAGAACATTGGGCAGAGCAGGGTGGTGGATCCGCTGGGAGTTACGATAGCCGCTGCGGCGGAGGCCCCGGTTTTGCTGATGACAGAGTTACAGCGGGAGAGGATTACGCTTGCACGGCAGCAATTACCGGTTCTTCGCAACCGTCGGTTTGCGCCACCGCAATTATTGTGATGTTTTTTTCAACAATGCTTGATTCACCTTGTTACAGATTGCTATTGTGTGCACGCGTCAAATGACCGTTAATACAATCAGGTTTTTGGCGCTGAATGCAGCCTGGTTTATGTAAAGAAGGTATCTATGGGTGAGATTAGTATTACCAAACTGCTGGTGGTTGCCGCACTGGTCGTCCTGCTGTTTGGTACCAAGAAGTTACGCACGCTGGGTGGTGACCTGGGTGCCGCCATCAAAGGCTTTAAGAAAGCGATGAACGACGATGATGCGGCTGCGAAGAAAAGCGCCGAGGGTGACATCCCGGCAGAGAAGCTTTCTCACAAAGAGTAACGGCAATGCCTGAGGGCTTGCGAAAAAAAACCGGCTCAAGAGGCCGGTTTTTTTGCATTACTGTAAGTGAATATTACAGTCTTATTTCACTTCTTCGCCTTTTGCCTGCATATCGGCATGGTAAGAGGAGCGAACAAAGGGGCCGCAGGCTGCGTGGGTAAAGCCCATCGCCATCGCTTCGGCTTTCATCTCATCAAACTCATCCGGGCTCACGTAGCGCTGCACGGGCAGGTGGTGGCGGCTTGGCTGCAGATACTGTCCCAGCGTCAGCATGGTCACACCGTGGCGGCGCAGATCGCGCATCACTTCGATGATCTCAGCATTCGTTTCACCGAGACCAACCATCAGGCCTGACTTGGTGGGAATATGGGGATGCGCTTCTTTAAAACGCTCCAGCAGCTTCAGAGACCAGTTATAGTCCGCACCAGGACGTACCTGACGGTAGAGACGCGGCACGTTCTCCAGGTTGTGGTTAAACACGTCTGGTGGCGTCGCGGTCAGGATGTCCAGCGCGCGATCCATACGGCCGCGGAAGTCTGGAACCAGCGTCTCAATTTTGATGTTCGGGCTTTTCTCGCGAATAGCGGTAATGCAGTCAGCGAAGTGCTGAGCACCGCCATCACGCAGATCGTCACGGTCAACGGAGGTAATAACGACATAACGCAGCGCCATATCGGCGATGGTCTGTGCCAGTTTCTGAGGTTCGTTGGCGTCGGGCGCTACCGGGCGGCCATGAGCCACATCGCAGAACGGGCAGCGGCGGGTACAGATAGCACCCAGAATCATAAACGTCGCGGTACCGTGATTGAAACATTCAGCAAGGTTCGGGCAAGAGGCTTCTTCACAGACGGAGTGAAGGCCGTTCTTGCGCATCGCCGCTTTGATCCCCTGGATACGCGAAGAGTCAGCCGGAAGTTTGATTTTCATCCATTCCGGTTTTCTTAACAGCGCTTCGCGCTCTGTAGCCACGTTTTTAACCGGGATAAGGGCCATTTTATCGGCATCGCGGTATTTAACACCGCGTTCCATCACAATGGGTTTACTCATAGCGTGCGTGTTCCAGTTGCGAATATCGAAGGAAAGCGTTTCTATTCAAGGGAATGTTGTATTTATCAACTATTTTTGAACGAACGACAGGCAGTATATCATTGAAACGGTCGGTAAAGCAGCCTGCCAGGTCGCCAATTTGTAAAATAGTTGTTGTTTTGTGCGTTTTGCCCGGCAGGGGGCAGGGGCTTGTGCTGTATCAACCAGTCAGAAGGCCTGGCGGATGACGCGGATAACGTTTTCCAGCACCGGATCGCGCAAGCTGAGTTTGTTGTAATGCAGTGAAATCTCGATAGATTCCGCATTGAGCTGGTTGAGAGGAATGCTCTCCAGCGGCCAACATTTACGCAACAAGGTATACAGACGCGAAGGCATGATGCAGAGCATGTCGCTGCTGCCAATCAGGGAGGCAGTGGTGAACATATTGTAACTACTGAAGCTGATCTGGCGTTCCGGGAATATCTCATCGATTCGCTGACGCAGCGCATGATTGGACTGTCCTTCGGTCATGAAAGACGAATGATCATAGTTACGCAGATTTTCAATGGTCAACGGCCCGCTCAGGGCGGGATGCTGCTGGCGGCACACCAGCACCAGGTTATCCGCATACAGGACATGTTGTCCGAGCGCTCGGGCGCTAAAGCTGCCGCTTTCTATAATCAGGTCGGTCTGAAACTGAGCAAGCTGAATATCAGGCTCGTTGAGCGGCACATTTCGCAGCAGGAGCTGGGGAACATGCTCTTTTATCGCCTGAAAAATAGCGGGCATCACCAGCACGCCGACAGACGGGGTGCAGCCGATAGTGATGGTTCTCTGTTTGTCATAGCTGCCGGTTAAATCCAGCGCACCCAGAATCGACTCCAGCCCCTGGCTGATGTACTCATGCAGATGGGTAGCGTAGGCCGTCGGCGTAACCCCCTGGCCCTTACGAATAAATAACGGGTCGGGAAATATAGCGCGCAGTTTTTGAATTGACTGGCTTATTGCTGAAGGCGTGAGATTAAGAATTTTCGCAGCATTAACGATACCCTTATGGACATATACTGCCTCAAAAATAGTCAACAAATTGAGATCAATATTACGTAAAGTCCGAAAAATTTGTGGCTTGTCCTCACCACCTGGGTCATTCAGTCGTTTGGCTGGTAAATTATTATACTCCACGCTTTCACTCCGTATACATTCACATTATGAATGATAGTTGAATTTATTTATTATGCTTGTAGAGATTCGTAAAGTGTTGGTTTTGTTTCACTTGTTTATCAAAAACAAACAGTTGTGTGATTATCACGCAAGTTACTTACGCCCTGTATGCAGTTCTGGCTGGAGGCTAAATAATATGTAGCGGTAATATTCGGGCGCTTCGAAAATATAGAATAAGCGGATTATTGTAAAGCGTAAAAGCGGTAAATAAACAGTGGCTCGTCAAATAATCGAGCCATGATGCATGATATATTAAGCAGTGATATATTCGTAAGATGGATTGTTAAGTAGGGCTAAAACGTTCTTCAAAAGCACAGGACGAATATTCTCTGGCGTTGCGCTTTCAACCCACTGGCGCATTTGCGTCATCTCCATTCCGGCGTAGCCGCAGGGGTTTATGCGCTGGAAAGGGGTAAGATCCATATTAATATTCAGTGCCAGCCCGTGGAAGGAGCAGCCTTTGCGGATACGCAGCCCCAGTGAGCAAATCTTACTTTCTCCCACATAGACGCCCGGCGCATCGGCACGCGGATGGGCTTCAATACCGTATTCCGCCAGCGTGTTAACCACGGTTTGTTCCAGCAGGGTAACCAGTTCGCGAACGCCGAGCTTTCTGCGCTTCAGGTTCAGCAGAACGTACATCACCTGCTGCCCAGGCCCATGGTACGTGACCTGCCCACCGCGATCGCTTTGAATTACCGGGATATCTCCCGTCATCAATAAATGTTCCGCTTTTCCCGCCTGTCCCTGTGTAAATACCGGCAGGTGTTCGACCAGCCAGATCTCATCAGGGGTGGTGTCATCGCGTGAATCGGTGAAATCATGCATGGCCTGGGAGACAGGCTCGTAAGGTTGCAGCCCGAGATGACGGACAAGAATTTTATCCTGATACAAAAGGACGTCTCCGAAGACGAGGGACAAAAGGTGAGGGAGAGTATATCACAAGCGGGGAGGCGGGTTACCCGGCAAACCGGGTAACCGCAGAGGGACTACAGCACCATACGAACAATTTCGATATTGCCGAGCTCTTCGTACAGCGTCTCAACCTGCTCAATGTGGGTTGCGGTAATGGTAATAGATACCGAGTGGTAGTTGCCCTTGCTGCTTGGTTTTACTGACGGAGAGTAGTCACCCGGCGCATGGCGCTGTACCACTTCAACCACCTGATCAACCAGCTCAGGTTTCGCCAGACCCATTACTTTGTAGGTAAACGGGGTAGGGAATTCAAGCAGTTCGTTAAGTTTGGTTTTCATGTCAGCTCCGGCGTAACGTCAAAAAGAATAACTCCCACGACAGGTGGGAGTTATCAGGATATCTAGTATATGGGGATCAAAATCACACTTTCAAGTGTTCAATTTTTAGCCAAACCAGTGATGGAACATCAATTTAATGTAATCAATGATTTTGCCGAAGAAATTGCCTTCCGGGATTTCTTGCAGAACAACCAGTGGACGCTGATCGATGGTTTTACCATCCAGCTGGAAGTTGATGGTGCCCACCACCTGGTTTTTCTGCAGTGGCGCGTGCAGCTCAGTGGTGTTCAGCACGTAGCTGGCTTTCAGATCTTTCATGCGACCACGAGGAATGGTCAGGTACAGATCTTTATCCACGCCAAGGGAAGCACGGTCGTTATCACCGAACCAGACTGGCTCAGAAGCAAACTCTTTACCGGCTTTCAGCGGGTTCACGGTTTCGAAGAAACGGAAGCCCCAGGTCAGCAGTTTCTTGCTTTCTGTCTCACGACCTTTGAAGGTACGACCGCCCATCACGGCAGAGATCAGACGCATCTGACCTTCGGTGGCAGAAGCAACCAGGTTGTAGCCAGCTTTATCGGTATGGCCAGTTTTGATGCCGTCAACGTTCAGGCTGTTATCCCACAGCAGGCCGTTACGGTTGGTCTGACGGATACCGTTGAAGGTGAACTCTTTCTCTTTATAGATGGAGTATTCGTTCGGCACGTCACGGATCAGCGCCTGACCAATCAACGCCATATCACGTGCGGAGCTGTACTGACCATCTGCGTCCAGACCATGTACGGTCTGGAAATGGCTGTTCTTCAGACCCAGCGCGGTGACGTAGCTGTTCATCAGACCGACGAAGGCATCCTGGCTTCCCGCGGCGAAATCGGCCATTGCCACGCACGCATCGTTACCGGATTGCAGGTTAATACCACGGATCAGCTGAGAAACA
Organism: Enterobacter sp. BIDMC 26; assembly: GCF_000534435.1. Lineage (NCBI taxonomy): Bacteria > Pseudomonadati > Pseudomonadota > Gammaproteobacteria > Enterobacterales > Enterobacteriaceae > Enterobacter > Enterobacter sp. BIDMC 26. Next base: position 416,940 of record NZ_KI973182.1, read on the forward strand.
GGAACCTGCATGCCCGGTTTCAGGAACATCAATGATGAACCTTTAAATACCGGGTTGCCGGTTGCCCACGCATCGTTACCGATGGTGACCAGATCCGTTTCTTTGAACTTCCCTGCTTTCATGGCCTGGCCGATAACGTAGCTGGTCATCATTTTGGTCAGGCTGGCCGGATCGCGGCGGGCGTCGGCATTCTGTTCAGCCAGCACTTTGCCAGAGTTGTAGTCGATCAGGATATACGATTCCGCGTCGATTTGCGGAACGCCAGGGATCATGGTCTTGATATTCAGGTCATCGGCGTGAGCTGCAGAGAGAGCAGTTGCGCAAAGGGCCGTGGTCAGCGCCATGCGCTGCACAAAACGAGCAGAAAAAGTGGTCTTCATGGTCAGAACAACGACATCCGTGATGGAATTAAAAAAAGTGCCTTACTATAGCAAATGCTATTCAGGCAGGCATCCGACTTTAAGCATGAGTTTGTGAATGTGTTTTACACAAATTGACACTTTGGATGCCGCCAGTTCATTATTTCGCAACAGCGATAAATGATTGTAGTTGGGCTTCATTTTGCAGGCGCTGCTGCAGAGACGCTGCTTGCGATTTGCTGGCAAACGGCCCCATCTGAATACGCCATACTGCGCCGTTTTGCGCAACGCGTCCCGGAACACCAAACTGCTGGCTCAGACGCTGTTGATACTGCTGCGCCCGGGCCTGATCGCTTACCGCCCCAACCTGAACCACAAAGCCGCCGCTGGCCGCCGCTGGAGCCGCAACCGGTGTGCTTTGCGCCGTCGCCGGAGCCGTTACGGGCGCAGGCTGTGTGGCAGGAGCGGCAACAGGAGCCGGTGCTGGCGTAGGTTCGCTGCCTTCCAGCACGCCGGTGGCTAACGTTGTCGGCGCGCCCAGGAAGCCGCTACTCTTTACCGGCGCACCCGTCGTGTCTTCGCTCTGCAGCGTATCATTGCTGATTGGGCGCACTTCTCCTGCTGGCTGAGAAGGCTCTGCCGGAGAAGAGACGCTTCCCATGCCGCCGTCCAGGTTCGGGCGGTCGGGAAGGGCGTAAGTCTGTTTCGCCACCGTCGTACACGCGGTACCTGGCCCGGAGAGGGTGCCATCCTGCGCCACGATAATCGGGTCAATACGGACTTTGGTATTGTTCGAGGTGTTCAGGCGGTCTGCAGCCGCGCGTGACAGGGAGATCACCCGGTCGTTACCGTAGGGACCACGATCGTTAATGCGTACCACGATCATACGACCATTCGCCAGGTTGGTGATACGGGCGTAGCTCGGGACAGGCAGGGTCGGGTGAGCCGCCGTCAGTTGCATCGGATCGAACGCTTCGCCGGTCGCCGTCAGGTTGCTGCCTGGCTCGGCATCATAAATGGCGGCAAAGCCAGCCTGGCTAAAGCGGGAGGGATCCTGAACAATTTTGTAGCTTTTGCCGTCGCGCTCGTAATCCTGATTCGCGCTGGCATTGAGCGGTTCATAAACGGGATCGGCACCGCTGATTTCAACGATCGGGCCATTACAAACCGCAGGCTGCGGCGGCGCGACGGTTGCCTGTTGCTGACCATCATCACTTGTGCAGGCCGCAAGTAAACTTGCCGCAATGCAGATCCCCAGCCACTGCTTACGCATTCCGATCCCCTTATTTTTATACGCTTTTTGACAACATTTTTCTGTGGGTATGGATCGACATCACGATACCAAACCCGGCCATCAACACGATCAGTGCCGAGCCTCCGTAGCTCACCAGCGGGAGCGGGACGCCAACAACCGGCAGAATACCACTCACCATACCAATATTTACGAAGACATAAACGAATAAAATCAGCATCAACCCGCCTGCCATCACGCGGCCAAAGGTGGTTTGCGCACGTGCGGCGATCCACAGCCCTCGCATGATCAACAGCACATACAGCGCCAGCAGAATCAGGATGCCAACCAGGCCCAGCTCTTCCGCCAGAACCGCAAAGATAAAGTCGGTGTGGCGTTCCGGTAAGAACTCCAGCTGGGACTGGGTGCCGTGCAGCCAGCCTTTACCGCGCAGGCCGCCGGAACCGATCGCAATCTTGGACTGAATAATATGATAGCCCGCACCCAGCGGATCGGTTTCCGGATCGAGCAGCATCATGACGCGTTGTCGCTGGTAATCATGCATCAGGAAGAACCAGAGAATCGGGATGAATGCTGCCACCAGCACGACTGCAATGCCAATCAGACGCCAGCTTAAACCCGACAGGAACAGGACAAACAGGCCGGAGAGGGCGATAAGAATCGAGGTGCCGAGGTCAGGCTGCGCCGCAACCAGCAGCGTCGGCAGGAAAATCAGCACCAGCGCAATGGCGGTATTTTTCAGCGAAGGCGGGCAGACGTCACGGTTAATAAAACGCGCCACCATCAAGGGAACCGCTATTTTGGCTATTTCAGAGGGCTGGAAGCGGACAACGCCCAGATCCAGCCAGCGCTGCGCGCCTTTAGAGATGGCCCCAAAGGCATCTACCGCAACCAGCAGCACAATACAGAATATGTACAGATACGGTGCCCAGCCTTCATAGACCCGTGGCGGGATCTGCGCCATGACCACCATAATGACCAGACCCATCGCGATCTGGCCGATTTTGCGCTCCATCATGCCGATGTCCTGGCCGCTGGCGCTCCAGATAACCAGGGCGCTGTAAACCAGCAGAGCCAGCAGGATCAGCAGCATGGCTGGGTCGATGTGGATTTTATCCCACAGCGATTTCTTATTTGGATTATCCGTCATGATTATTGGTCCTCCGCCGCAGCGGCGGCCGGGTTTTCAGCCGGCAGTTCGGTGTTGTTATCACCCAGCATAATGTGGTCGAGGATCTGGCGCATGATGGTCCCCACGGCCGGACCTGCGCCGCCGTTTTCCAGAATCATCGCCACCGCAACCTGCGGGTTATCATAAGGGGCAAAGGCCGTCATCAGCTTATGGTCACGCAGACGTTCAGCAATGCGGTGCGCGTTATAGGTTTCATTGGCTTTCAGACCGAAGACCTGCGCAGTACCGGATTTGGCGGCCACTTTATACGGTGTGCCGGCGAAATACTTATGTGCGGTCCCGTTCGGGCGGTTCGCCACGCCGTACATACCGTCTTTGGCAATTTCCCAGTAACCGGAATGAATGTCACCCACCGGGGCTTCATGCGGCTGGATCCACGGCACTTTTTTGCCGTCTTCAACCGTACTTTGCAGCAGGTGCGGAACTTTCACTACGCCATCGTTGATGAGGATCATCATCGCTTTGTTCATCTGAATCGGGGTCGCCGTCCAGTAGCCCTGACCGATACCCACCGGAATGGTATCACCCTGATACCACGGCTTCTTAAAGCGCTTCAGCTTCCACTCACGGGTTGGCATGTTACCGGAACGTTCTTCTGAAAGGTCAACGCCGGTGTAATGTCCGTAACCGAATTTGCTCATCCACTCTGACAGGCGGTCAATGCCCATGTCATACGCAACCTGGTAGAAGAAGGTATCCGCAGACTCTTCCAGCGATTTGGTGACGTTGAGGTGACCATGACCCCATTTTTTCCAGTCGCGATAGCGTTTTTCAGAGCCTGGTAATTGCCACCAGCCCGGGTCAAACAGACTGGTATTGCGGTTGATGACGCCCGCGCTCAGCGCAGAGACCGCCACGTACGGTTTTACCGTTGACGCTGGCGGGTAAACCCCTTGTGTGGCGCGGTTCACCAGCGGCGTATTCGGGTCATTGAGCAGACCGGAATAGTCTTTGCTGGAGATACCATCGACAAAGAGGTTCGGATCGTAGCTTGGCATGGACACCATCGCCAGAATGCCGCCGGAACGCGGATCGGTGACGACAACGGCAGCACGGCTGCCCGCCAGTAAGGTTTCAATATACTGCTGCAGCTTGAGGTCGAGCGTCAGGTAGACGTCATGCCCCGCCTGCGGTGGCACTTCTTTGAGCTGGCGAATGACGCGGCCACGGTTGTTAACTTCAACCTCTTCATAGCCGGTCTGCCCGTGCAGGACATCTTCGTAGTAGCGTTCGATCCCCAGCTTACCGATATCGTGCGTCGCCGCGTAGTTCGCCAGTTTGCCGTCTTTATCGAGGCGTTCAACGTCTTTATCGTTGATCTTGGAAACGTAACCAATGACATGCGTCAGCGCGGAACCGTAAGGGTAGTAGCGACGCTTGTAACCTTTCACTTCCACGCCGGGAAAACGATACTGGTTCACGGCAAAGCGGGCCACCTGGACTTCCGTCAGGTTCGTTTTAACCGGGATTGAGGTGAAACGGTGGGAGCGGGCACGCTCTTTTTTGAACGCGGCGATATCATCGTCGGTCAGATCGACAACGCCTTTTAGCGCTTCAAGCGTATCCTGCACATTATCGACTTTTTCCGGCATCATTTCGATTTGATAAATGGTGCGGTTTAACGCCAGCGGAGTGCCGTTACGGTCGTAGATAATGCCGCGGCTGGGCGCGATGGGCACCAGCTTGATACGGTTTTCGTTTGAACGCGTCTGATAATCGGTAAAGCGGACAATTTGCAGATTATAGAGGTTGGCGATCAGCACGCCGGTAAGCAGCAAAATCCCCGTAAAGGCGACCAGCGCCCGGCGCACAAACAGCGCGGACTCAGCCGTATAGTCGCGAAAAGAATTCTGTAGTTTCATCCGCTGCTTAATCTACCCTGGTCAGTCACTACTCGCGGTGATATGGGTGGTTGGTAGTAATGCTCCACGCGCGATACAGGCTTTCTGCCACCAGTACCCGAACGAGCGGGTGGGGAAGCGTCAGCGCGGAGAGAGACCAACTTTGTTCTGCCGCCGCTTTGCAGGCAGGAGATAACCCTTCAGGCCCGCCAATCAACAGACTGACGTCACGACCATCCTGCTTCCAGCGCTCCAGTTCGTGCGCCAGCTGCGGCGTATCCCAGGGTTTACCTGGAATATCGAGGGTGACGATGCGGTTTTTGCCTGCGGCAGCCAGCATCAGCTCTCCCTCTTTATCGAGAATACGTTTGATATCGGCGTTCTTGCCGCGTTTCCCGGCGGGAATTTCCACCAGTTCGAACGGCATGTCTTTTGGAAAACGACGCAGATATTCAGTAAAACCGGTTTGTACCCAGTCCGGCATTTTGGTGCCGACGGCGACCAGTTGCAACTTCACGCATTAACCCCAGAGTTTTTCCAGCTCATACAGGCGACGGCTCTCTTCCTGCATGACATGGACAATCACATCGCCGAGATCGACAACCACCCAGTCAGCGGTCGCTTCACCTTCAACGCCAAGCGGTAACAGGCCTGCTGCACGCGATTCCTGAACAACGTGGTCGGCAATCGAAACAACATGACGCGTTGAAGTACCGGTGCAGATAATCATGCAGTCGGTGATGCTGGATTTACCCTTAACGTCGATAGCGATGATGTCCTGACCTTTCAGGTCATCAATTTTGTCGATAACAAAATCCTGGAGTGCTTTACCCTGCAAGTTTTCCCCCTGGGGTGAATGAGATTGTATAACTATGAATTCGTGGCCAGACAGTATACCTGAACTGACGCCAGTGTCGGGACAAATGTCTCCGGCCGGGCTTTTGAAGGCGGGTATCATCCCACCCTCCGCCTGAGATTGCATCGCCATTTTTGTAAAACAATTTCTGTAAAGCAATGATCGGCGGGAAAGTCTGGCAGCGGAGGATAACAGTATGGCTTACCCTGTCAAGGCAGGATAATCATTACGCCGCTTTTTCATGCGCCCCCGCTATGCGTCTGCGCTTTTCTGATACAACCCATGCGCGTGAATGTAGTCCAGCACAGCTGATGGCAGCAGATCGTCACAGGCTAATCCCTGCTGCAGACGCTCGCGAATGAGGGTCGCAGAAATATCGAACCACGGCGTCTCTGCCAGATAAATCTTCCCGGCAGGTTGGTTGTGCAAGTCTTCAATATTGTCTGTGAGATGCGCCTCAAGCCACTGCTGATACTGCTCTTCTCGCATGGTCAGCGGATAGCCCGGACGGCGACAGACAAGCAGGTGGCTGTTTTCCAGAATCGTTTCATACTGGTGCCAGGTGGGAAAATTGAGCAGGGAGTCCTGACCAATAATAAAGGCCAGCGGAGTGTCCGGCCCTTGCTCGGCTCGCCACTCCTGCAGCGTTTGCGACGTCCAGGACGGTGTGTCGCGGCGCAGTTCTCGCTCATCAAGGCTAAAAAGCGGTTTATCCGCGATGGCCAGAGTGAGCATCTCTTTTCTCTGCTCGCTGCTTGCCTCAGGTTGCGGACGGTGCGGCGGCACATTATTGGGCATGATGATTACGCGCTGAAGGCCGATCAGATTCGCCAGAATTTCAACCGGCTTCAGATGTCCGTAATGGACCGGGTCGAAGGTGCCACCGTAGAGGGCCTGTAAAGAATGCATACTATCCATCGATAAATACGTCTGCCAGCGCCTTATGGCAGAGCAGCAGAGAGAGACTTTCCAGCTCCGCCCAGACCGACTGACCATAATCTTGTTTCAACGTAAGCTCAGCGCGCATCAGAAGCTGCACGGCTTGACGCAGCTGTTCATGACTCAGGCGGTTGATGGCCTCGGTGGTCATCGCCCGACGGTTTTGCCACACCCGATGTTTATCAAACAGCGAACGTAATGGCGTATGTGCAGACTGACGCTTGAGGGTAATCAGCAGTAATAATTCACGCTGAAGAGTGCGCAGCAAAATAACCGGTTCGCTACCTTCCAGGCGCAGCTGTTGCAATATATGCAGGGCGCGTTTGCTTTTCGCTGCCAGCAGTGCATCCACCCAGTGGAAGGGCGTAAAGTGCGCGGCATCGTTAACGGCCTGCTCCACGCGTGGCAGTGTCAGCTTACCGTCTGGCCAGAGCAGGGAGAGCCTGTCCAGCGCCTGCGCCAGTGCCAGCAGGTTACCTTCATAGCAGTAGCAGAGAAGCTGGTTTGCGGCGTCGTCCAGCTGAAGATTGTTTTGCTTCGCTCTTGTCGCGACCCATTTTGGCAGATGGGATTGTTCAGGCGTCTGACAGGTCACCATAACCGCATTGGCCGCGAGCTGGGTAAACCAGGCCGCGTTTTCCTGCGCTTTGGTGAGCTTGTTGCCGCGCACAATAAACAGCAGATCGCTGTGCAGCAGACTGACCAGCGTTGCCAGCTGTTCATTGATGGCCGCGTTAGGGCCATTCTCCGGCAGCAGGATCTGGATGGTCTGGCGCGATGCAAAGAGGCTCATCGCCTGGCAAAGCGAGAAGAGGGCATTCCAGTCGGTATTGTTATCCAGCTGGACGGTGTGGTGTTCATCAAAGCCCTGACCGGCCGCCGCCTGTCGGACGGCATCCAGGCTTTCCTGAAGTAATAGCGGATCGTTTCCGAGAAGCAGATACGCCGCGCGCAGCCCTTCATTGAGCTGCGCGCGGAGTTGTTCAGGATACAGCCTGATCATCAGTTACCCATGGAGGCAGAAACAGGAGGCGTGGTGGCATCCGGTTTTTCGATGATGTCAGAACCCTGTTTCGTTGACGCGGCAACGCCCGGCAGCTTACGGATCAACTGCTCTGCGGCTTTGTCGTACATTTCTTTGATGATAATCTGCTGCTCGGCGTCTTTTGCCAGAGCCGTCTGCGGGTTATCGAAGAACGAACGGTACACTTTCGTGCTGATTGGGTAGATGTCTTTACCCGGGATCAGGACGGCGGCATTAACCGACAGGACCATCTGATACTCCGCGGTACGGCCGTCCTGGAAAATGGACGCCGTGTCTTGAGCTAAGGCTGAGCCCAGAACGCGCAGGGATGGAACATCCTGACGTAACGTTCCTTTCTCTATCAACTCAACATCGTTAAGCCGCAGCTGGTTTCGAATTGCCCGGCTTAGTGGACCATTCGGATCTGATGAGTCGAAAATCATCGTTTTCATTTCAGCAGGCACTGCCGTGGTATTGCGCAGATGCCAGCCACAACCAGCGGTGACAAGCACCGCCAGAGATAAGAGTATTGTTGCCAGTTGTCGCACGTTTCCTCCCGCGCTTAGCCAACGACCAGATTCAGCAATTTACCCGGTACGTAGATCACTTTACGTACGGTAACGCCCTCAAGATATTTCGCAACCAGATGTTCCTGGCCTGCGCGTTCGCGAACCTGTTCTTCGGTAGCATCGACCGCCACGGTAATTTTACCGCGAACTTTGCCGTTAACCTGGACCACAACCAGCGTGGTGTTTTCCACCATCGCGGATTCGTCAGCCACTGGCCACGGTGCGTTGTCGATATCGCCTTCGCCTTTCAGCTCCTGCCAGAGGGTGAAGCTGACGTGCGGGGTGAACGGGTTCAACATGCGAACGACGGCCAGCAGCGCTTCACGCATTAAGGCACGATCCTGCTCGCCGTCCTGCGGGGCTTTTGCCAGCTTGTTCATCAGTTCCATAATAGCCGCAATTGCGGTATTGAAGGTCTGACGACGACCAATATCATCGGTCACTTTTGCAATCGTTTTATGAACATCACGACGCAGCGCCTGCTGATCGTCAGTCAGTGCCGCGACGTTCACTGCCGGAGCATCACCCTGAGAGGTGTGCTCGTAAACCAGTTTCCAGACACGCTTCAGGAAGCGGTTAGCCCCTTCAACGCCCGATTCCTGCCATTCCAGGGTCATGTCAGCCGGAGAGGCAAACATCATAAACAGACGCACGGTATCTGCGCCGTAACGCTCAACCATCACCTGAGGGTCGATGCCGTTGTTTTTAGACTTCGACATCTTGCTCATGCCGGTATAAACCAGTTCATGACCTTCGGCGTCTTTCGCCTTCACGATACGACCTTTCTCGTCGCGCTCAACGATCGCGTCAACCGGAGACACCCAGTTACGCTCGCCGTTCGCCCCGACGTAGTAGAAGGCATCGGCCAGCACCATGCCCTGACACAGCAGCTGTTTTGCTGGTTCGTCAGAGTTGACCATGCCTGCGTCACGCATCAGCTTGTGGAAGAAGCGGAAGTAGAGCAGGTGCATGATGGCGTGTTCAATACCACCGATGTAGATGTCCACAGGCAGCCAGTAGTTTGCTGCATCGGAATCCAGCATGCCTTCCTGATACTGCGGGCAGGTGTAACGCGCGTAGTACCATGACGATTCCATAAAGGTATCAAAGGTGTCAGTTTCACGCAGCGCTGGCTGGCCGTTAACGGTCGTTTTTGCCCACTCAGGATCGGCTTTGATTGGGCTGGTGATACCGTCCATGATCACATCTTCCGGCAGGATCACCGGGAGTTGATCTTCTGGCGTTGGCATCACGGTACCATCTTCCAGCGTCACCATTGGGATAGGTGCTCCCCAGTAGCGCTGGCGAGAGACACCCCAGTCGCGCAGGCGGTAGTTGACTTTACGCTCACCGACGCCCAGCGACGCTAACTTGTCGGCAATCGCGTTGAAGCCATCTTCAAAGCTCAGACCGCTGAATTCACCCGAGTTGAACAGGGTGCCTTTTTCGGTCAGGGCTTGTGCGGAGAGGTCTGGCTCAGAACCGTCAGCCGCGAGGATGACAGGCTTGATGGTCAGGCCATATTTGGTGGCAAATTCGTAGTCACGCTGATCGTGGCCTGGAACGGCCATGACGGCACCCGTACCGTACTCCATCAGCACGAAGTTGGCTGCCCAGATAGGGATTGCTTCGCCCGTCAGGGGATGGATAGCCTTAAAGCCGGTATCAACGCCTTTCTTCTCCATCGTCGCCATGTCGGCTTCGGCCACTTTGGTGTTGCGGCATTCGTCGATAAAGGCCGCCAGTTCCGGGTTGTTTTCCGCGGCTTTCTGCGCCAGCGGGTGACCAGCGGCCACGGCCAGATAGGTCGCACCCATGAAGGTGTCCGGACGGGTAGTGTAGACGGTCAGGGTCCGATCGTCGTTCTCAACGTTGAAGGTGATCTCCACGCCTTCTGAACGGCCGATCCAGTTACGCTGCATAGTCTTGACGGTATCAGGCCAGTGATCCAGATTATCCAGATCGTTCAGCAGCTCGTCAGCGTAGGCGGTGATTTTGATAAACCACTGTGGGATCTCTTTACGCTCAACTTTGGTATCACAACGCCAGCAGCAGCCGTCGATAACCTGCTCGTTCGCCAGTACGGTCTGGTCGTTCGGACACCAGTTAACGGCAGAGGTCTTCTTGTACACCAGGCCTTTTTTGTACAGCTCGGTGAAGAATTTCTGCTCCCAGCGGTAGTATTCCGGGGTGCAGGTCGCCAGCTCGCGGCTCCAGTCATAGCCAAAGCCCAGCATTTTGAGCTGGTTTTTCATGTACGCGATGTTGTCGTACGTCCACGGGGCAGGTGCTGTGTTGTTTTTGACCGCCGCGCCTTCTGCAGGCAGACCAAACGCATCCCAGCCAATAGGCTGCAGGACGTTTTTGCCGAGCATACGCTGGTAGCGGGCAATCACATCACCAATGGTGTAGTTACGCACGTGGCCCATGTGTAGTCGACCAGAAGGATAGGGAAGCATCGACAGGCAGTAATACTTCTCTTTGCTCTCGTCTTCGGTTACTTCAAAGGTGCGCTTCTCGTCCCAGTGTTGCTGGACTTTTGATTCTATCTCTTCCGGGCGGTATTGCTCTTGCATGGCAGCCAGTGGTCCTGTTTTCAATACAGCTACAAATGTAGCCAATGGATGTGGTAATTCAGATCCGCATAGCATAGCCCAAACGCCCGCGCCAAAACAGCCTTTCGCACAAATGCGCGCGTGAGGAATTTGTCGGGTCTGTGGTTCACCTGGCAAAGCGGTGGCGAAATAAGGTCTATTATTAGAGTCAGTTACTTACCCGGGAGGCAAAATGATGAACAAGGTTGCTCAATTTTACCGAGAACTGGTGACAACACTGACGGAACGGCTGCGTAACGGCGAGCGTGATATCGATGCGCTGGTGGAACAGGCGCGGGCCCGCGTGACGCAAACGGGTGAGTTAACGCGAACCGAAGTGGAAGAGGTGACGCGCGCCGTACGCCGCGACCTGGAAGAGTTTGCGCGAAGCTACGAAGAGAGTCAGAACGAGGTTACCGACAGCGTTTTTATGCGGGTAATTAAAGAAAGCCTGTGGCAGGAGCTGGCGGATATCACCGATAAAACGCAGCTGGAGTGGCGTGAAGTCTTTCAGGATCTCAACCACCACGGGGTCTATCACAGCGGAGAAGTGGTCGGGCTGGGGAATCTGGTGTGCGAGAAATGCCATCACCACATTGCGGTCTATACGCCGGATGTGTTGCCGCTGTGTCCAAAGTGTGGACACGATCAGTTCCAGCGTCGGCCGTTTGAGCCCTAAGTAAAAGCCGCCCTCTGCCAGCAGGTCAGAGGGAGAGCATCAGGCCACAGAGCAGTCTACCATGCCCGGTGGCCATCGCTTACCGGGCCTGGCTGTAATAGTTGAGTCTTTCCGCCAGCAAATCCACGAACGCTTCCCGGTCGATATCCACCATTAGCGTGGTGTTGGGGTGATTGCCCGTCAGCGAATAGTAGTCCACCACCGTCATACCCTGAGTGTATTTCCCCTGGGTTTCCACGCCCACCCACCGTTCTACCGTGGTAAACATCTCCGGTTTGAGCAGCCAGGCAATGGTGCACGGATCGTGCAGCGGCGCGCCGTGAAAACCCCATTTCTCGGCTTTGTGATACGCCATAAAGAAGTCCAGCAACTCTGCGACGGTTGTCGCCACCGGGTTGCCAATGGCACGAAAGCGCGCAATGTCGTGCGCCATTATTTGTGCGCGATGGGTGACGTCCAGGCCGGCCATGACAATCGGCAGGCCAGACTGGAAGACAATCTCTGCGGCTTCCGGATCGACAAAAATGTTGAACTCCGCCGCTGGCGTCCAGTTCCCGAGTCCCATTGCGCCGCCCATGATCACGATTCGGGCGATTTTACTGTGCAATTCCGGATGGCTGTTGAGCAGCAGCGCAACGTTGGTTTGCGGGCCGGTGGCCACCAGTGTGACCGGTTCCGCGCTTTCACGCAGCACTTTCGCCATCAGCTCTACGGCGGTGCAGGGTTGCGCTTCAAACCCCGGTTCGGGCAGTGCCGGGCCATCCAGCCCACTTTCACCGTGCACGTTGTCGGCAATGATCAGATCGCGCATGAGCGGTTTGACGGCACCACCGGCGACCGGTATATCGGTGCGTTTGAGCAACGTCAGCATACGCAGGACGTTACGCAGCGTTTTCTCCGGGGTCTGGTTTCCGGCAGAGGACGTGACGGCTTTGACGTCCAGTTCAGGGGAGGCAAGTGCAAGGACGAGGGCGATCGCGTCATCATGACCCGGGTCGCAATCGAGAAGGATAGGTTGTGCCATAGCGTGCTCCATACGTAGCATTATTTTGTGACAAGGTTAACGCTGCAATGTGACGCCGACGAGAAGAAGAGAGCTAAAGCGTGAAGCAGTGCGCAATCCGCAGATTGCGCACCGGGGAGATTAGTGCAGGATTTTGGCGAGGAAGTCTTTTGCTCGCTCGGATTTTGGATTGGCGAAGAACTCTTCTTTCGGCGAGTCTTCAACAATCTTCCCTTCGTCCATGAAGATCACGCGGTTCGCCACTTTGCGGGCAAAGCCCATTTCGTGGGTCACCACCATCATCGTCATCCCTTCGTGCGCCAGCTCAACCATTACGTCCAGCACTTCGTTGATCATCTCGGGATCGAGAGCAGAAGTCGGTTCATCAAACAGCATGGCGACCGGATCCATACACAGGGCCCGGGCAATAGCCACACGCTGCTGCTGACCGCCAGAGAGCTGCGCCGGGAATTTATCAGCATGCGCAGAGAGCCCCACGCGTTCCAGCAGCTTCAGACCTTTATCGCGCGCGAGCTTTTTATCGCGTTTCAGCACTTTTACCTGCGCCAGCGTCAGGTTCTCGATAATGGAGAGGTGCGGAAACAGCTCAAAGTGCTGGAACACCATGCCGACGTGGGAACGCAGCTGAGCAAGGTTGGTTTTCCTGTCATTGACTTTGGTGCCGTTGACGAGGATCTCTCCTTGCTGCACCGGCTCCAGGCCGTTAACGGTTTTGATCAGCGTGGATTTACCGGAGCCGGATGGCCCACATACCACCACCACGTCACCTTTTTTCACTTCGGTTGAGCAGTCGGTCAGCACCTGAAAGTGCCCATACCATTTAGAAACATTTTTCAGGGAAATCATTATACAGTCCTTTTCTTCAGCCAGCTGACCAACAGCGACGCGCTTAAACTAATCACAAAATAGACGCCACCCGCGAAGAGCACCATTTCGACCTGCGTACCGTCACGTTCACCGATGGTAGACGCGGTACGGAAGAAGTCTGCCAGGCTCAATACGTAGACCAGAGAGGTATCCTGGAACAGTACGATGCCCTGGGTCAGCAGGAGGGGAACCATGGCGCGAAACGCCTGCGGCAGAATAATGAGCTGCATGGATTGCCAGTGCGTCATCCCCAGCGCCAGCGCGGCGCTGGACTGCCCACGGGAAATACTCTGAATACCCGCTCGGATAATCTCTGAATAGTAGGCAGCCTCAAACATTGAGAACGCGACCATCGCGGAGATCAGGCGGATATCGGTTTTCGGCGACAGCCCCAGTACGTTTTGCAGAAAGCCGGGAACAATCAGGTAAAACCACAGCAGTACCATCACCAGGGGGATGGAGCGGAAAACGTTAACGTAGGCCGTGGCAAACCAGGCGAACGGTTTAAAGGCCGACAGGCGCATGACCGCCAGCAGGGTGCCCCAGACGATACCCACCACAATAGCAATCACGGTGATTTTTAAGGTGATCAGCAGACCATCCAGCAGGTAAGGCATGGATGGAACGATAGAACTCCAGTCAAATTCGTACATTATTTGCCCCCCAGATTGCCCGGCAGGCGGATTTTGCGTTCAACCAGGTTCATCACCAGCATGATGAAAGTGTTAATCAGAACATAGGCGAGTGTGATCGCCGTGAAGGATTCCCACGCGTGGGCGGAATAATCCAGCAGCTTGCCCGCCTGTGCGGCCATATCCACCAGACCGATGGTCGAGGCGATGGCCGAGTTTTTCACCAGGTTCATCATCTCAGACGTCATCGGTGGAACAATGACGCGGTAAGCGTTAGGCAGCAGTACATAGCGGTAAGTTTGTGGCAGCGTCAGGCCCATCGCCAGGCCAGCATTTTTTTGTCCGCGCGGCAGTGACTGAATGGCGGCACGCACCTGCTCGCAAACGCGCGCGGCGGTGAAGAGCCCCAGGCAGAGCATGGAGGAGACAAAGAACTGCACGTTCGGATCCAGTTCCGACTTAAACCACATGCCAATATTTTCCGGCAGCAGTTCCGGGACGACCAGATACCAGGTGAAAAATTGCACAATCAGCGGAACGTTACGGAACAGTTCCACATACAGGGTGCCGAGAGATGAGAGAAAACGGTTAGGCACGGTGCGCAAAATACCGAACAGTGAACCGACAAGAAACGCGATAATCCACGCCGTGATCGATAAGGCGACGGTAACCTGAAAACCGCTCCACAGCCAGCCAAGATAGGTGGTGTTGCCGAACGGGGCTTGTTGCAGGAATATGCCCCAGTTCCAGTCTATTGACATAATAAACTCCAGAAAAAAAAGGGTAGCAGCGCTACCCTCGAAGATTGGTGAGAAGCTCATTTTTCGCGCTGAGTGGGGAACGACCACTCAACGTATAGTCTGTCCATACTTCCCGACAATCGAGAGGGCAGGAGATCCCGCCCCTGTTGTTCTAATTAGTTAAGAGCCTTGTCGTTTGGTGATTTGAACAGCGCTTTCATGTCGTCAGACAGTTCGAAGTTCATGTTAAGATTTTTGGGTGGAATCGGGTTCTTGAACCATTTATCGAACCATTTTTCCGCTTCACCGGAGGTCTGAACCTGAGCGATGGTGTCATCGATCAGCTTCTTGAACTGCGGATCGTCTTTACGCAGCATACAGCCGTACGCTTCTTTAGATTGCGCCGTGCCGACGATATCCCAGTTGTCTGGTTTCTTCGCTTTTGCACGTTCGCCTGCCAGCAGGGCATCATCCATCATAAACGCCACAGCACGGCCACTTTCCAGGGTACGGAAAGAGTCGCCATGATCTTTCGCGCTGATGATGCGCATATCCATTTTCTTCTCGTCGTTCAGCTTGTGCAGCAGCACTTCGGAAGTGGTACCGGAGGTAACAACGACGGCTTTGCCTTTCAGGTCCGCAAAGTCTTTGATCTCGCCGCCTTTCTTGGTCAGCAGGCGGGTGCCCACGACGAAGATGGTGTCAGAGAAGGCAGCCTGTTTCTGACGCTCAAGGTTGTTGGTGGTGGAACCGCACTCAAAATCGAACGTGCCGTTTTGCAGCAGTGGAATACGGTTTTGTGAAGTGATTGGAATCAGCTTCACCTGCAGGTCAGGTTTGTTCAGCTTTTTCTTCACAGCTTCAACGATAGCGTTGGAGTAATCCTGTGAATAGCCCACGACTTTTTGCGTGTTGTCGTAGTAAGAGAACGGGACAGAAGATTCACGGTGGCCGACCACGATCACGCCGTTTTTGGCAATCTTGTCGAGAGTGCTCCCGGCAGCCGGAGCATCTTCAGCGTGAACGACGCTTGCCGACATCCCCATAACCAGCATTGCTGTGGCCAGTTTACGTAATTGCATACCCAACTCCTTTCTTATCAGCGCCAGTGACGCATTGATACCCATTGTGATGTTGTTATATCTCGCGCTATGCGAGTGCAGTGTTATGCAAGCTTGTTAACATTTAGTCTGGCTTAATGTAAAGATTTTGCTGCGTTATTGTTTATTTTTGCGAAGCGCGCCGCATCAATCAGAGGCAAATATCTCTCGTTGCACCGTTTCGGTGCTACCGGTGATCTACGCTGGTGCGACGAAGTTGCACGTTAAGCCAAACTGCGTTTACGTGGGGAAATAAAGCAAGAGACGTGCCAGAAATGCCCTCTCCCAACGGGAGAGGGGAAGGGAGGGGAAATTATCGACGACGCTGACGCAAGCTCATCAGCACCGCGCCAAATCCGAACAGCGCGGTCAGGATCCACAGCGGCCAGTTGCCGGTGCGGGCATAAGGCGTCAGGCCCGTCGCAGGCGTGACGTTGGTCGTCAGCACTTCACGGGTGAATTGCGGGATCATGGCCTGGATTTCGCCCTGCGGGCCAATCACGGCGGTAATGCCGTTGTTGGTGCTACGCAGCAGCGGGCGCGCCAGCTCCAGGGAGCGCATCCGCGCCATCTGGAAGTGCTGCCACGGGCCAATCGACTTACCAAACCAGGCATCGTTGGAGATAGTCAGCAGGAAGTCAGTGTCCGGACGGAAGTTATCGCGCACCTGCTCGCCGAGGATAATTTCGTAGCAGATGGCCGCCGTCAGGGCAAAACCGTGCGCATGCAGCTGGGGCTGAACGTACGGGCCACGGCTGAATGAGGACATCGGCAGGTCAAAGAACGGTGCTAACGGGCGCAGAATGGACTCCAGCGGTACAAATTCGCCAAACGGTACCAGGTGATTCTTGTTATACCGGTCAGTGGAGTTGTAGCTGTATTCGCTGTCTTTACCCAGCGTAATGATGGTGTTGTAGGTGTCATAGCGGTTCTGCTGATTCAGACGCGCATCGACAATCCCGGTAACCAGCGTACTGCCGCGAGCCAGCAGTAGATCGTTCATCATGTTCAGGAACGGCTGCTGGTTAATTTCCAGATCCGGAATCGCCGACTCTGGCCAGATGATCAGCTGCGATTTACCCATGACCGCCTCGGTGGCGTTAGCGTAGATCTTCAGCGTGTTCAGCAGCTCTTTCTCGTCCCATTTCATTGACTGAGGGATATTCCCCTGCACCATTGAAACCTGCGTGGTGCGCTCTGGCACCAGGCTGTACCACTGGATATAACGCAGTGGGAAAGGCAGGGCAAACAACACCAGCGCCACGACCAGCGTCTTCCAGCTATGTGTGACCAGCGCCAGGACCAGCAGTCCGCTCACCACCATCAACAGGAAGTTAATCGCTTCAACGCCCATTACCGGAGCAAGCCCCTTTAGCGGGCCATCAATCTGACTGTAACCGAACTGCAGCCACGGGAAGCCAGTCAGTACCCAGCCGCGAAGGAACTCGGTAATTTGCCAGACAACCGGCGCAGCAATGGCAACGCGCAGCCAGGTGGTTTTTGGCCACAGGCGAGAAAGGATACCCGCGAACAGACCGGTATAGAGCGAGAGATAAGCGGCCAGCAGCACCACGAGGAAGACGTTAACGGGTCCTGGCATACCGCCAAACTGGGCGATGCTGACATAGACCCAGTTGATGCCGGAGCCAAACAGCCCCAGTCCCCAGAAGTAGCCAATCGCTGCCGCCTGGACGGGACGACGATTCAGGGTTAAACCCTGAAGTCCCATCAGGGAGAGAATGGCTGCAGGCCAGATATCGTAAGGAGAAAAAGCCAGCGTTCCGCTGGCTCCGAGTAACAGCGCCAGCAGCAGACGTACGCGCTGGCGTTCAAGTAATGGGGCAAATGCCATTTACATTAATCTTCCAGTTTTGGCACCGGTGAGTCGTCCGGCGTTCTGACATGAACCTGTATAATACGTCGGCTGTCGGCCATTGCCACTTTGAACTGGTAACCGTCGATGTCAACGGTCTCGCCGCGTGCCGGAAGGTGGCCAAAGGCCTGCATCACCAGCCCGCCAATAGTATCGACCTCTTCATCGCTGAAATGGGTACTAAAGGCGTCGTTAAAGTCCTCAATCGAGGCCAGCGCGCGAACGGTCCAGGTGTGACGGCTAAGCTGACGGAAGTCGATATCCTCTTCTTCGTCATACTCATCTTCGATTTCGCCCACGATCAGCTCAAGGATATCTTCGATCGTGACGAGACCGGAAACGCCACCAAATTCATCAATAACAATCGCCATGTGGTAGCGCTGAGAGCGAAACTCTTTCAGCATCCGATCCACACGTTTACTTTCCGGCACAACCACGGCCTGGCGTAACACTTTTTCCATGCTGAAGGCTTCGGCATCGCTGCGCATAAACGGCAGCAGATCTTTCGCCATCAAAATCCCTTCAATGTGATCTTTATCTTCGCTGATGACCGGGAAACGCGAGTGTGCGGATTCGATGATCACATCGAGGCACTCGTCCAGAGTCTGGTTACGTTTCAGGGTGATCATCTGCGAGCGGGGGATCATGATGTCGCGAACGCGCTGGTCGGCGATGTCCATTACCCCTTCGAGCATTTCGCGCGTATCTTCATCGATAAGGTCGTTTTGCCCGGAATCACGAATCAGCTCCAGCAGTTCGTCACGGTTTTTAGGTTCGCCGTGGAAAAGCTGGTTCAGAATGAGGGAGAAAAATCCCTTTTTGGTGTTTGTCGTGTCGCTACTGTGTGAATTGTCGTCGCTCATGGCGTTTGTTAAGGGTTCTCTTGTTAGTTCAACGTTTACCGCCGCGCTATTTTCCTACGCGGCGGCATGTTAGTCAGTCGGTCGACTGACTATTCTTTCTCGGCAATGTACGGATCCTCATAGCCCAGAGCAAGCATTATCTCTGTCTCGAGGGACTCCATCTCTTCCGCTTCGTCATCTTCAATATGGTCGTAGCCGAGCAGATGCAGGCTACCGTGTACCACCATATGCGCCCAGTGCGCTTCCAGCGGTTTTTGCTGCTCTTTAGCTTCCTGTTCCACGACCTGGCGGCAGATGATCAGATCGCCCAGCAGCGGCATCTCAATTCCCGGTGGGGCTTCGAAGGGGAAAGAGAGCACGTTGGTCGGCTTATCTTTCCCGCGGTAGGTCAGGTTAAGCTCATGGCTTTCGGCTTCATCCACCAGACGAATCGTGACTTCTGATTCTTCCTTAAACTGGGGGATAACCGCATCCAGCCATGTCTGAAACTGCGCCTCTTCTGGCAAGCCGGAATTATCGTCACATGCCAGTTGTAAATCGAGGATCACCTGACTCATTTTTGTTCTTGCTCCTGCGCTTCGCGCTTACGTTCTGCGGCCAGTTCGGCCTTACGCTTCTGATCTGCTTCTTCCCATGCTTCATAAGCGTTAACGATGCGCGCCACAACCGGGTGACGGACCACGTCTTCGCTGTGGAAGAAGTTAAAGCTGATTTCGTCGACGTCGGCCAGCACTTCAATGGCATGGCGCAGACCCGATTTGGTGCTGCGCGGCAGGTCAATCTGCGTGACGTCACCGGTAATGACCGCTTTTGAGTTAAAGCCGATACGTGTCAGGAACATTTTCATCTGTTCGATGGTGGTGTTCTGGCTTTCATCGAGAATAATGAATGCATCATTCAGCGTACGGCCGCGCATATAGGCGAGCGGGGCAACTTCAATCACGTTACGCTCAATCAGCTTCTCCACTTTCTCAAAGCCGAGCATCTCGAACAGCGCGTCGTATAACGGACGAAGGTAAGGGTCAACCTTCTGGCTCAGATCGCCTGGCAGGAAGCCCAGTTTTTCACCCGCTTCCACCGCCGGACGGGTCAGCAGGATGCGACGAATCTCCTGGCGTTCGAGTGCATCAACCGCCGCGGCAACGGCCAGATAGGTTTTACCCGTACCCGCCGGGCCCACACCGAAGGTGATGTCATGGTCGAGAATGTTGGCGATGTACTGCGCCTGGTTTGGCGTACGCGGCTTAATGACGCCACGTTTGGTCTTAATATTGATGGCCTTGCCATAGTCCGGCACGCTTTCTGCGCTTTGCTCAAGCACGCGCGCCTCTTTGATCGCGAGGTGGATCTGTTCTGGCTCGATATCCTGTATTTCACCGCGCATTGGGGCGGTATCCACATACAGGCTACGCAGAATATCCGCAGCGGCGTTGACGCAGAGAGGGCGTCCGGTGAGTTTGAAATGATTATCGCGACGATTGATTTCGATACCCAGACGTCGCTCCAGTTGTTTGATGTTGTCATCAAACGGCCCGCACAGGCTCAGCAGGCGAGCGTTGTCTGCTGGCTCAAGGCTAATTTCACGCGTATCTATGTTCAAACTGTTCCTCTTTGATTGATTAACTGACCCGGTGCCACCTGGCGTAATAAAACGGCCATTACCGAAATTATTCACGCCATAGAATAAAGGCGCAAGCGTTGCGGAAGATATTGGGGGCGATGAGAGGAAATACAAGGCCTGCCGAAACGGCAGGCCGGATGGCGTTATGGCTGGTAAATACCGACGCCAGCGTCGCTTTCTTTGCGGGTGCGGGACATGACGGATTCCGGCGACTGTGCGATGCGCAGACCCATTTCGTCTTCGGTACGGACCACTTTTGCGCGCAGGGAGTTGGTCAGCACGTCGACAATCTCCACGTCCACAAATTTACCGACCATGTCTGGCGTGCCTTCAAAGTTCACGACGCGGTTATTTTCGGTGCGTCCTGACAGCTCCATAATGCTCTTACGGGAGGTGCCTTCTACCAGAATACGCTGGACGGTGCCGACCATACGACGGCTCCAGGCGTTGGCCTGCTGGTTGATACGCTCCTGCAGAATATACAGACGCTGCTTTTTCTCTTCTTCCGGCACATCGTCGACCATATCGGCCGCAGGAGTACCTGGACGCGCTGAGAAGATAAAGCTGTAGCTGACGTCAAAATTCACTTCGCCAATGAGCTTCATCGTGCGCTCAAAGTCATCCGTGGTTTCGCCCGGGAAGCCAACGATAAAGTCGGAGCTAATCTGGATATCAGGGCGGGCTTCACGCAGCTTGCGGATGATGGATTTGTACTCCAGTACCGTATGTGGACGTCCCATCAGGTTCAGCACGCGGTCGGAACCACACTGAATCGGCAAATGCAGGAAGCTCACCAGCTCTGGCGTATCGCGATACACATCAATGATGTCATCGGTAAATTCCATTGGGTGGCTGGTGGTGAAGCGAAGGCGGTCGATGCCGTCGATCGCGGCCACCAGGCGCAGCAGTTCTGCAAAGCTGCCGGTGGTACCGTCGTAGTTCTCACCGCGCCAGGCGTTGACGTTCTGGCCCAGCAGATGAATTTCACGCACACCCTGTGCCGCCAGTTGCGCCACTTCAAACAGAATGTCGTCGGTCGGACGGCTCACTTCTTCGCCGCGGGTATACGGTACGACACAATAGGTGCAGTACTTGTTACAGCCTTCCATAATGGAGACGTAGGCTGTTGGACCATCCGCGCGTGGTTCTGGCAGACGGTCAAATTTTTCGATTTCCGGGAAGCTTACGTCAACCACCGGGCGGCGATTCTCGCGAACGGCGTTGATCATCTCCGGCAGGCGGTGCAGCGTCTGCGGGCCAAAAATAATATCAACATAGTGAGCACGCTGGCGGATCAGTTTGCCTTCCTGCGAGGCCACACACCCACCCACGCCAATGATCACATCGGGTCTTTTGCGTTTGATAAGCTTCCAGCGGCCCAGTTGATGGAACACCTTCTCCTGCGCCTTCTCACGGATCGAACAGGTATTGAGCAGCAACACGTCCGCTTCGTTCGCGTTGTCAGTCAGTTGATACCCGTGCGTGGCATCCAGCAGATCGGCCATCTTGGATGAATCGTATTCGTTCATCTGACAGCCCCAGGTTTTTATATGGAGTTTTTTTGTCATCGACTTGCTCATGCTCAGGAATGCAGGGCGCGTATTGTAATGCTTTGCTGCGGTTGTGACCAGTATGAAGGTTGTCAACCTCAAGACCGAAAAAATCCGGTAAACTTAAGGTATATACCATTAAGGATAATTGACCATGACTCTCCAACAAACCGAAATTGCCGTTGTCGGCGGCGGTATGGTCGGCGGCGCACTCGCGCTGGGGCTGGCGCAGCAGGGATTTGAGGTGACGGTTATCGAGCAGGCTGCCCCTGTTGCGTTTGACCCGACGGCAAAGCCGGATGTGCGAATTTCAGCTATCAGCGCCGCCTCTGTCGATCTGCTGCGCGGGCTGGGCGTCTGGGATGCCGTGCTCGGGATGCGCGCGCACCCTTACAGCCGTCTCGAAACCTGGGAGTGGGAGAATGCGCATGTCGCGTTTGATGCCGCTGAATTGAAGCTGCCCCGCCTGGGCTATATGGTGGAAAACACGGTCCTCCAGCTGGCGCTCTGGCAAGCCCTGGAGGCGCATCCGAAAGTGGCGCTGCGCGTCCCGGCGTCACTTAACGCACTGCATCCCCACGAAGGCGGGTATTTGCTTGAGCTGGATAAGGGTGATGAGCTGGCCACGAAGCTGGTTGTCGGAGCGGATGGTGCCAACTCACAGGTCAGGCAAATGGCGGGAATTGGTATTCATGCCTGGCAGTACCAGCAGGCGTGCATGCTGATCACCGTGCAGTGTGAGAATGACCCGGGTGAGAGCACCTGGCAGCACTTTACCCCGAATGGCCCGCATGCCTTTTTACCGTTGTTTGATCGCTGGGCGTCGCTGGTGTGGTATGACAAACCGGCGCGCGTTCGTCAGTTGCAGGGGCTGTCAATGGAGCAGCTGCAGCGAGAGATCCATCAGCACTTCCCACGCCGTCTGGGCAACGTCATGCCGGTTGCCGCCGGGGCGTTTCCGCTTACCCGTCGCCATGCATTGCAGTATGCCCGTGCAGGGCTGGCGCTGGTGGGGGATGCGGCACACACCATTCACCCGCTGGCGGGGCAGGGCGTGAACCTGGGATACCGTGACGTTGAGGCTCTACTGGATGTGCTGGGCAATGCGCGCGCTCATGCGGAGGCCTGGGCCAGCCATCCGGTACTGAAACGTTACCAGACGCGGCGTATGGCGGATAACTTTATCATGCAGTCGGGGATGGATCTGTTTTACGCCGGGTTCAGTAACGATCTTGGTCCGGTGCGCATTCTGCGTAACATTGGGTTGATGGCGGCGGAGCGTGCCGGTGGGCTGAAACGTCAGGCACTGAAGTACGCGTTAGGCCTTTAATCTGAGTGCCTTCTCCTGCGGGAGAGGGCTTTCGGATGCGGTACATAATCCAACAAAAACAAAAAAGCCCGCAGAGCGGGCTTTTTTGTTACTAAGTGGCTGGGGTGCAGGGATTCGAACCCCGGAATGCTGGTATCAGAAACCAGAGCCTTACCGCTTGGCGACACCCCAATTGCGTTAAACAATGTGCTTAACGACTTTTTTAAATTGGCTGGGGTACGAGGATTCGAACCTCGGAATGCCGGAATCAGAATCCGGTGCCTTACCGCTTGGCGATACCCCAACAATTTTTTCTCGTCTACCGAATCATTCGACAGATGACTAATTTGGTGGCTACGACGGGATTCGAACCTGTGACCCCATCATTATGAGTGATGTGCTCTAACCAACTGAGCTACGTAGCCAGTACTGCAATCTTCGATGGCTGGGGTACCTGGATTCGAACCAGGGAATGCCGGTATCAAAAACCGGTGCCTTACCGCTTGGCGATACCCCAATACCGCGGAGAACCGCAAAATCGAAGAAATATGGCTGGGGTACCTGGATTCGAACCAGGGAATGCCGGTATCAAAAACCGGTGCCTTACCGCTTGGCGATACCCCATCCGTGCAACGCTTACCTGGGAATGGTGCGGGAGGCGAGACTTGAACTCGCACACCTTGCGGCGCCAGAACCTAAATCTGGTGCGTCTACCAATTTCGCCACTCCCGCAAAAAAGATGGTGGCTACGACGGGATTCGAACCTGTGACCCCATCATTATGAGTGATGTGCTCTAACCAACTGAGCTACGTAGCCATCTTTTTTTCGCGTTACCTTATCGGCGTTGCGGGGCGCATTATGCGTATAGACCCTTGCAGCGTCAACACCTTTTTCAACGAAAATAGCCGGAATGTGACTGTTTGGTTAGGTTGCGAACAGCGTGACCGAATATTCGGCAATTATTGTTTATTTATCGTTTTTGGGGAGTGAAAAAGGGGGCAAAAAAAATCAGGCCCCGCAGGGCCTGATTGGATGCTTTTCGATTACTTATAGGCAGACTGGTGTACGCCTACCGCACGTCCTGATGGGTCGTTCATTGACTTGAAAGATTCATCCCATTCAATGGCTTTAGCCGAAGAACAGGCAACGGACGGGCCGCCAGGAACACACTCCGCCGCACTCGGCACCGGGAACAACTCTTCAAAGATTTCACGGTACAGATACGCTTCTTTGGAGCCTGGCGTGTTGTACGGGAAGCGGAAGCTCGCGGTTTCCAGTTGCTGATCGGAAACCTGTTTTGCCGCTACCTCTTTCAGGGTGTCGATCCAGCTATACCCGACACCGTCAGAGAACTGCTCTTTCTGACGCCATGCCACGCTCGCCGGCAGGTAGGATTCGAAACATTCACGCAGGATATGTTTCTCCATTTTGCCGTTGCCGCACATTTTGTCCTGCGGGTTGATGCGCATTGCCACGTCGAGGAATTTCTTATCCAGGAAGGGAACACGGGCTTCCACACCCCAGGCAGACATCGCTTTGTTGGCGCGTGCGCAGTCAAACATATGCAGCGCCTGCAGTTTACGTACTGTCTCTTCGTGCAGCTCTTTTGCGTTCGGCGCTTTGTGGAAATAGAGGTAGCCGCCAAACACTTCGTCAGATCCTTCACCGGAGAGCACCATCTTAATGCCCATCGCTTTGATCTTACGCGACATCAGGTACATCGGTGTGGAAGCGCGAATGGTGGTCACATCGTAGGTTTCGATGTGGTAGATAACATCGCGGATCGCATCCAGCCCTTCCTGCACGGTGAAGTGGATCTCATGGTGCACGGTACCGAGATGGTTTGCCACTTCCTGCGCGGCTTTCAGATCCGGTGCGCCTTCCAGGCCCACAGCAAAGGAGTGCAGTTGCGGCCACCAGGCTTCTGAACGTTCCTGATCTTCAACACGACGCGCGGCGAATTTCTTGGTGATCGCGGAGATCACGGACGAGTCCAGCCCGCCGGAGAGCAGTACGCCGTAAGGCACATCTGACATCAGGTGGCTTTTAACAGAATCTTCCAGCGCCTGACGCAGTTCGGCTTTATCAGTCACGTTGTCTTTAACCGCATCATAGTCGAACCAGTCGCGCTGATAGTACTGACGGATCTCGCCGTCTTTACTCCACAGGTAACTTCCTGCCGGGAACTCTTTAATGGTGCGGCAAACCGGCACCAGGGCTTTCATTTCTGAGGCGACATAAAAGTTGCCGTGTTCATCGTGACCCATATACAGCGGGATAATACCAATATGGTCGCGGCCAATCAGATAGGCATCTTTTTCGCTGTCGTACAGGGCAAAGGCAAACATACCCTGCAGATCATCGAGGAATTCCGGGCCTTTCTCCTGATACAGCGCCAGGATAACTTCACAGTCAGAACCGGTCTGGAAGGCGTAACGGTCGCCGTACTCGGCGCGCAGCGCCTGATGGTTATAGATTTCACCGTTGACAGCCAGCGCGTGTGTTTTTTTCTCGTTATACAGCGGCTGCGCACCGGCGTTGACGTCAACAATGGACAGACGTTCGTGTGCCAGGATGGCTTTATCGCTGGCGTAAACGCCGGACCAGTCTGGGCCGCGATGGCGCATCAGGCGGGACAATTCGAGTGCCTTTTTACGCAGTTCGCCTGCGTCAGTTTTAATATCCAGTACGCCAAAAATTGAACACATAACCTTCTCCGTTAACCCTGTTGCTTTGTAATGTTGCTTGCTTATGAAAATGCCGCAAAGGGGGAGGGCGCGCAAGGGTTTTACGGGATAAAACGGAAATAGTGCAATGCTGATTGCCGAATAGTGAAAAACGAGTACGTCATAAACGCTTTTATTGATGATTATGCAATAAAACGGCTGTTTTGTTAGATGTGGGGTTATTTATCGGGCGTGAAAATAAAAAACCACGCGCTGAGGCGTGGTTTGGGATCAGATAATATCAATTTCTTCGACGGAGGGATAAATCCAGCTCGGTCGGAAGGGCATGGCGTCAATATCGTCGAGCGTGGAGACACCGGAAAGCACCAGAATGGTTTCCAGGCCCGCCTGGAATCCGGCCAGGATATCGGTGCGCAGGTTGTCGCCGACAATCACCGTTTCTTCAGAGTGGGCCTGCATCTTGTTCAGCGCAGCACGGATGATCCACGGGCTGGGCTTGCCCACGTAGAATGGTTTCCGGCCAGAGATCTTTTCGATACCGGCACACAGCGCGCCGCAGGCAGGGTAAAAACCACGGCCGTGGGTATCCGGGTTGGTGGCAATAAAACGCGCACCGTTGGCAACAAAGTAGGAGGCTTTGTGCATCATCTCCCAGTTATAGGAGCGCGTTTCGCCAACGATCACAAAGTCCGGGTTCACATCTGTGATGGTAAACCCTGCCTTATATAACTCGTGGATCAGCGCCCC
The DNA here is from genome assembly GCF_000534435.1 of Enterobacter sp. BIDMC 26. NCBI lineage: Bacteria > Pseudomonadati > Pseudomonadota > Gammaproteobacteria > Enterobacterales > Enterobacteriaceae > Enterobacter > Enterobacter sp. BIDMC 26. The sequence goes on from NZ_KI973182.1 coordinate 443,259, forward strand.
TTCACCCACCACGTAGGCCTTTTTTCCTTCCTGGCGCTTGAGGAAATCAGCGGTGGCCATGGCAGAAGTATAAAACACGCTGTCCGGCACGTTGACGCCTGCTGTGGCAAAGCGGTTTGCCAGGTCCTGACCGGTCTGAGAAGGGTAGTTCGTGAGAAGAACCAGAGGCATTCCTTTGTCGATGATGCGGTGAAGAAATTCCGCAGCACCTGGTACAGCAACGTTGTCGTGCATCAGCACGCCGTCGATATCACAAATTACATTCTTAATGGTCATGGACATTCCGACATCAAAAAAAGAAGGCGTTACTATAAGACCCGATCAACTTTCCAGCAAATGTTGCAACAGAATACCGTTGAGCATGGCGCGTTTAACCAGCGCAAATGCGCCTATCGCTGAGCGATGGTCAAGCTTAGAACGAACGACGGGAAGGTTCTGGCGGAAGGCTTTCAGCGCCTGAGTGTTAATGCAGCCTTCAATGGCGGGCAGCAGGATCTTCTCAGCCTCCACAATCTCACCGGCGATCACCACTTTTTGCGGGTTAAACAGGTTGATGGCGATGGCGATGGTTTTACCCAGATGGCGCCCCACCTGCTCAATAACTTCGCAGGCCAGCGCGTCGCCTTTGTTGGCGGCTTTGCAGATTGTCCCTATCTTGCAATCGTCCAGCGTGACGCGGCTCTGGTAACCCTGTTCAAGCAGATGGCGCACCCGCTGTTCAATCGCCGTGTTGGCGGCAATTGTCTCCAGACAGCCAAAGTTTCCGCAGTGGCAGCGTTCGCCAAGCGGCTCTACCTGAATATGACCAATCTCACCGACGTTACCGTTGCGGCCAATAAAAATGCGCCCGTTAGAGATGATGCCTGCCCCTGTACCGCGGTGTACGCGCACCAGAATCGAATCTTCACAATCCTGGCTCGCACCAAAGTAGTGCTCTGCCAGGGCCAGAGAGCGGATGTCGTGCCCCACGAAACAGGTCACTTTAAAGCGTTTTTCCAGCGCATCTACCAACCCCCAGTTCTCAACCTTTATATGGGGCATATAACGGATCACGCCGCTTTCGGGGTCTACCAGGCCTGGCAGGATCACCGAGATCGCAATCAGTTCACGGATTTTGCGCTGACAGCTCTCGATAAAGTGTTCAATGGTATTCAGCAGCGCGTGTTCCAGCGTCTCCTGAGTGCGCTCCGGAAGCGGGTAGTGTTCTTCCGCGATGGCTTTGCTGCTCAGATCATAGAGCGTAAGGGTGGTGTCATGACGACCAAGACGGACGCCGATCGCCTGAAAATTGCGGGTTTCGGTAATAATGGAGATGGCGCGGCGGCCTCCGGTGGAGGCCTGCTGATCGACTTCTTTGATCAGTCCGCGCTCAATGAGCTGACGGGTAATTTTTGTCACGCTGGCGGGAGCAAGCTGGCTTTGTTCGGCTATCTGAATGCGCGAGATTGGCCCGTGTTGGTCAATCAGACGATAAACCGCCGCGCTGTTAAGTTGTTTAACGAGATCGACATTACCGATTTGAGCTTGTCCGCCTGGTGTCATACTTTTACTTACTCAGTGACGACCTCGTTACCATTAACGATGGTCTTGATAATTTTATAATCGTGTGTGAATGCCGTCAGGTTTGCAACCATACCTGGTGCAATTCCGCCAAGCTGTTTATCTACGCCCATCGCGCGCGCAGGATAAAGGGTCGCCATACGCAGGACTTCATCAAGCGCAATCCCGCAATGTTCAACCAGGTTACGCACCCCTTCAATCATCGTCAGGGAGGAACCACTCAGCGTACCGTTTTCATCAACACACAGTCCATTGCGGTAGTATATTGTTTTACCGGCAAAAATGAACTGCTCAATATTTGCCCCTGCCGGTGCGGTGGCATCGGTTACCAGACAGAGTTTGTCACCTTTCAGGCGCTTGGCGTTGCGAATGTTGGTGTAATCAACGTGCAAGCCGTCAGCAATAATGCCGCAGTAAACGTCCTGCTCATCGAGAATCGCCCCGACCAGCCCAGGTTCACGACCGGTGATATACGGCATCGCGTTGTACAGGTGCGTCGCAAAGGTAATGCCGGCGCGGAAACCTGCTTTCGCTTCTTTTTGCGTTGCGTTTGAATGGCCCGCTGAAACGACAATCCCGGCGGCGGCCAGTTTGCTGATAACGTCAGGTCCCGCGATTTCAGGAGCCAGCGTCACTTTGGTGATCACATCGGCGTTGGCACACAGGTAGTCGACCAGCTCAGCGTCAGGTTTTCGCACGTAATCCGGGTTATGCGTCCCTTTTTTCACGATGTTCAGCCACGGTCCTTCAAGATGCAGACCCAGCGCCTGATTAGGGTGTTTTGCCAGGTAGTCGCGCATCACGCGGATACCCTGTTTCATGAGATCATCACTGCTGGTGATGAGGGTTGGCAGATAGCTGGTGCAGCCCGATTTCTCGTTGGCTTTCTGCATGATTTCCAGCGTGTCGACCGTCACCGCGTCCGCGGTATCATTAAATTGCACACCACCGCAGCCGTTCAGCTGTACGTCGATGAAACCGGGGGAGATTACTGCTCCATTGAGTGAGCGCTGTTCAATCCCCGGCGGCAGCTCTGCCAGTGGGCAAACACGTTCAATCAGGCCATTGGCGATAACAATCGCATGGTCATCCAGAATATCATGGCCGGTATAAATCCGACCGTGGGTTAAAGCGTACATAACGACCCCCGGTTAAAAAAAGCGGCCGCCTCTTGATGAAGAGGCGGTTATTCAATTACAGACCTTTGATGTTCTCAGCTTCTAACTCGTTGAAGTATTTCAGCGTTTTCACTTTCAGCTCCATCGTGGACGGTTCGTCGCACACGATGACTGATTTTGGATGCAGCTGCAGGCAGCTGATGGTCCACATGTGGTTAACGTTGCCTTCAACGGCAGCCTGGAGCGCCTGCGCTTTCACGCCGCCCAGAACCAGAATCATCACTTCTTCGGCATCCAGCAGGGTGCCTACGCCTACGGTCAGGGCGTATTTTGGAACCTGGTTAACATCACCGTCAAAGAAGCGGGAGTTTGCCACGCGCGTGTCATGGGTCAGGGTTTTAATACGCGTACGGGAAGCCAGAGAAGAGGCCGGTTCGTTGAACGCGATATGACCATCGTTGCCCACGCCACCCATGAACAGGTGGATTTTACCGTAGGAACGGATTTTTTCTTCATACTGACGGCATTCTGCGTCAATATCAGGCGCGTTTCCATTCAGCAGGTTAATGTTTTCAGCCGGAATATCAACGTGATCAAAGAAATTACGGTGCATAAAGCTATGGTAGCTTTCCGGATGATCCTTGGGTAAGCCGACATACTCATCCATGTTGAAGGTCACAACATGTTTGAAGCTAACCTGGCCTGCTTTATGCATCTCAACCAGGGCTTTATACGCGGTCAGCGGCGTGCCGCCGGTAGGAAGGCCGAGAACGAAAGGACGATCGGCGGTGGGTTTGAACGCGTTAATACGGTTAACGATATGACGGGCGGCCCATTTACCGACTTGTTCAGCAGTTGCCAGGGGAATCAGTCTCATTGTTCACCTCAAGAGTTAAAGTAGAAGAGTGGGCGGATGGCTATCGGAACCTGAACTAAGCGTAACCTGGAACCTTTCAGGCCGGATCAATCCGTCTTGATTTTTTGAATGATAAAATAAGTTTTCACTGTTAGCCAGAGAAAGGGAGGGTTATTAACGATATTTGGTGACAAAAATCACAAAAAATACGTGTTTAATTTGCGATACGAATTAATTTTTCACACACTCACAATGCCAGTGAATCATCAACTGTATTTATCGTTGTCGACACAATAAAAACATAGTTTATGCACGAGCCTTAATAAGGGTCTCGTAGGGGGAATAGGATGAATATTTTAGGTTTTTTCCAGCGCCTCGGTAGGGCTTTGCAGCTCCCTATCGCCGTGCTACCGGTTGCAGCACTGCTGCTGCGATTTGGGCAACCCGATCTGCTTAATGTGCCATTTATCGCGCAAGCGGGTGGCGCGATTTTTGACAATCTGGCGCTGATTTTCGCCATCGGTGTGGCATCCAGCTGGTCAAAAGACAGCGCGGGTGCAGCGGCGCTGGCCGGGGCTGTCGGTTACTTCATCCTGACGAAAGCGATGGTGACGATAAACCCAGAAATTAACATGGGCGTTCTGGCAGGTATCATTACCGGTCTGGTCGGCGGGGCTGTTTATAACCGTTGGGCGGGGATCAAACTGCCAGACTTCCTGAGCTTCTTCGGCGGAAAACGTTTTGTGCCGATTGCGACAGGCTTCTTCTGTCTGATTCTGGCCGCGATCTTTGGCTACATCTGGCCACCGGTGCAGCACGCTATCCATGCGGGCGGTGAGTGGATTGTTTCCGCTGGCGCAGTGGGTGCGGGTATCTTCGGTTTCATCAACCGTCTGTTGATCCCAACCGGCCTGCATCAGGTGCTGAACACCATTGCCTGGTTCCAGATTGGTGAGTTTACCAACGCCGCGGGCGCGGTATTCCACGGGGATATCAACCGCTTCTATGCAGGTGACGGCACCGCGGGCATGTTCATGTCGGGCTTCTTCCCTATCATGATGTTTGGTCTGCCGGGCGCGGCGCTGGCTATGTACCTGGCCGCACCGAAAGCGCGTCGTCCAATGGTTGGCGGGATGCTGCTGTCAGTTGCCATCACCGCGTTCCTGACCGGTGTTACTGAGCCGCTGGAATTCCTGTTCATGTTCCTGGCTCCGCTGCTGTACCTCATGCACGCTGTGCTGACGGGTATTAGCCTGTTTGTTGCAACGCTGCTGGGTATCCATGCGGGCTTCTCCTTCTCCGCCGGCGCGATCGACTACGTGTTGATGTACAACCTGCCCGCGGCGAGCAAGAACGTCTGGATGCTGGTCGCAATGGGTCTGGTGTTCTTCGTTATCTACTTCGTTCTGTTCAGCGCAGTCATTCGTATGTTTAACCTGAAAACACCAGGCCGCGAAGATACGAAAGACGACATCGTTACTGGCGAAGCTAACAGCAATACCGAAGAAGGGCTGACCCAGCTGGCAACCAATTATATTGCCGCAGTAGGCGGTACGGATAACCTGAAAGCTATCGATGCATGTATCACTCGTCTGCGCCTGACGGTAGGTGATTCTGCGCGTGTTAACGATGCCATGTGTAAACGCCTTGGCGCATCCGGCGTGGTGAAACTGAACAAGCAGACCATCCAGGTTATCGTGGGTGCGAAAGCGGAATCGATTGGCGATGAAATGAAGAAAGTGGTTGCCCGTGGACCGATCGCGGCTTCAGCAGCGAACAGCGCGCCAGTGACGGAAGCCCCGGTGGCAAAACCGCAGGCCGTCCCTAACGCAACGACCATTGCCGCGCTGGTTTCACCGATTACCGGTGAAGTGGTTGCGATTGAGCAGGTGCCTGACGAAGCGTTTGCCAGCAAAGCTGTCGGTGACGGTGTGGCGGTGAAACCAACGGACAAAACCGTGGTGTCACCGGCTGCCGGGACCATCGTTAAAATCTTCAACACCAACCATGCGTTCTGCCTCGAAACTGAAAAGGGCGCGGAGATCGTTGTCCATATGGGTATCGATACCGTCGCGCTGAACGGCCAGGGCTTCACTCGCCTGGTGGAAGAGGGGGCCGACGTGGTGGCAGGTCAGCCGATTCTGGAAATGGATCTGGATTACCTGAACGCTAACGCGCGCTCCATGATTAGCCCGGTCGTTTGCAGCAATATCGACGACTTCAGCGGCCTGGTGATTCAGGCGAAAGGTCAGGTCGTTGCGGGCCAGACGCCACTGTATGAGATTAAAGGCAAGTAATCGCTCCTGAGTAGAGTCATGCCTTAAGCGGCGGGGGTTTTCCTCCGCCGCTTTTTTTTGCAGCAATTGCCCCCATTATTTTCTTCAGAGACGTTTTAAGGGTTGTCACTACGTCCGGCTTATAAGATCATATGCCGTTATACGTTGTTTACGCTTTGAGGAATCCACGATGAGTGAGGCTGAAGCCCGCCCGAGTAACTTTATTCGTCAGATCATCGATGAAGATCTGGCCAGTGGTAAGCACACCACAGTTCATACCCGTTTCCCGCCGGAGCCAAACGGCTACCTGCATATTGGTCATGCAAAATCGATCTGCCTGAACTTTGGCATCGCGCAAGACTACCAGGGACAGTGCAACCTGCGTTTCGATGACACCAACCCAGTAAAAGAAGACATCGAATACGTTGAGTCTATTAAGAATGACGTGCAATGGCTGGGCTTCAACTGGTCTGGCGATATCTGCTACTCCTCTGACTATTTTGATCAGCTGTATGCCTATGCGGTCGAGCTTATCAATAAAGGTCTGGCGTATGTCGACGAGCTGTCTGCTGAAGAGATCCGCGAATACCGCGGCACGCTGACCGCGCCGGGTAAAAACAGCCCGTTCCGCGATCGCAGCGTTGAAGAGAACCTGGCGCTGTTTGAAAAAATGCGTGCGGGTGGCTTCGAGGAAGGTAAAGCGTGCCTGCGTGCCAAAATCGACATGGCATCACCGTTCATCGTGATGCGCGATCCGGTTCTGTACCGTATCAAGTTCGCTGAACACCATCAGACCGGTAACAAGTGGTGCATCTACCCGATGTACGACTTTACCCACTGCATCAGCGATGCGCTGGAAGGCATTACGCACTCCCTGTGTACGCTGGAGTTCCAGGACAACCGCCGTCTGTACGACTGGGTTCTGGATAACATCACCATCCCGGTGCATCCGCGTCAGTACGAATTCTCTCGTCTGAATCTGGAATACACGGTGATGTCCAAGCGTAAGCTGAACCTGCTGGTGACCGACAAGCATGTTGAGGGCTGGGACGATCCGCGTATGCCTACCATCTCTGGTCTGCGTCGCCGTGGTTATACTGCCGCGTCTATTCGCGAGTTCTGTAAGCGCATCGGCGTGACCAAGCAGGATAACACCATTGAGATCGCCTCTCTGGAATCCTGCATTCGTGAAGATCTGAACGACAACGCGCCGCGCGCAATGGCCGTCATCGATCCGGTTAAACTGGTTATCGAAAACTACCCGCAAGGCGCGAGCGAAATGGTCTCCATGCCTAACCATCCGAACAAACCGGAAATGGGCACCCGTGACGTGCCGTTCAGCGGTGAAATCTGGATCGATCGTGCTGACTTCCGCGAAGAAGCGAACAAGCAGTACAAGCGTCTGGTGCTGGGTAAAGAGGTGCGTCTGCGTAACGCATACGTGATCAAAGCTGAGCGTGTTGAGAAAGATGCGGAAGGGAATATCACCACCATCTTCTGCTCTTACGACGCTGAAACCCTGAGCAAAGATCCGGCAGATGGCCGCAAAGTGAAAGGCGTGATCCACTGGGTAAGTGCAACACATGCGCTGCCGGTTGAAATTCGCCTGTACGATCGTCTGTTCAGCGTGCCTAACCCAGGTGCAGCAGAAGACTTCCTGGCGACAATCAACCCGGAATCTCTGGTCATCAAGCAGGGGTATGCTGAGCCGTCTCTGAAAGCCGCTGAAGCGGGCAAAGCGTTCCAGTTCGAACGTGAAGGCTACTTCTGCCTCGACAGCCGTCACAGTACCTCGGAAAAACCGGTGTTTAACCGTACCGTTGGTCTGCGTGATACCTGGACTAAAGTCGGCGAATAATAACGCTGCTCTGGTCAATGAGAGACAAACGCCGCGTAATGCGGCGTTTTTTTATTGAATGATCATATCGTTAAGCGCGAGCAAAAATAATGTCTGCGCAATATTCAGGTCAATGTGGTGCTACTTATTTTTCTAAAAAAAGTTTGTATATTTCTGAAAATAGTGAAGGCCTGAAAATAACCAGTAATTTACACAATTACTGACTTAAATTTAATGACTTGCCCCGCCAAATCTCGTCTCCCGCTAAATGTTACAAAGCACTACTAATTATGTGCACTTCGTCATAATCCTGACTTTTGCCCACGGAAAAGCATTGATAATTCGCGTCGCGAAAAATAACCTAAAGGCGGTAGTTAATTCGAGGGTATTTCTGACTACCCCTGACCTTTTGGTCTTTTATATTTTTCGCCGTTCAGGCGTTTTAATTCGTCAAAGAGGAATAATCTATGCGTACGTTCAGTGGCAAACGTAGTGCGCTGGCGCTGGCTATCGCCGGTGTGACAGCAATGTCAGGCCTGGTGATTGCGCCAGAGGCTAAGGCAGCAGGTTTCATTGAAGATTCTACCCTCACGGGCGGTATTTATTACTGGCAGCGTGAACGTGACCGTAAAGACGTTACTGAAGACAAATACAAAACCAACCTTTCTCACTCTACCTGGAACGCCAACCTCGACTTCCAGTCAGGCTATGCCGCCGATATGTTCGGCCTGGATATTGCCGCATTCACGGCAATTGAAATGGCGGAAAATGGCGACAGCGGACATCCGAACGAAATTGCCTTCTCGTCCAGCAATAAGGCCTATAAAGAAGACTGGTCCGGCGATAAAAGCGGTATCAGCCTGTATAAAGCCGCTGCAAAATTCAAATATGGTCCAGTCTGGGCGCGCGGCGGATATATTCAGCCAACTGGCCAAACCCTGTTAGCGCCACACTGGAGTTTTATGCCTGGTACTTACCAGGGCGCTGAAGCCGGCGCTAACTTTGACTACGGTGATGCGGGTGCGTTGAGTTTCTCCTATATGTGGACCAACGAATACAAAGCCCCGTGGCATATCGAAATGGATAAGTTTTACCAGAATGATAAAAAGACCAAAGTGGATTACCTCCACTCGCTGGGTGCGAAGTACGATTTTAAAAACGACCTCGTGTTAGAAGCCGCTTTTGGTCAGGCTGAAGGTTATATCGATCAGTATTTTGCCAAAGCCAGCTACAAGTTTGATATCGCAGGGAGTCCGTTGAGTACCAGTTACCAGTTCTACGGCACGCGAGACAAAGTCAGCGATGGTGGCGTCAACGATATTTATGACGGCACGGCCTGGCTGCAGGCGCTGACCTTTGGCTACAAAGTGGGTCAGGTGGATTTGCGTCTGGAAGGAACATGGGTGAAGGCGGAAGGGCAGCAGGGCTACTTCCTGCAGCGTATGACCCCGACTTACGCATCTTCCAACGGTCGTCTGGATATCTGGTGGGATAACCGCTCTGATTTCAACGCCGACGGCGAAAAAGCAGTCTTCTTCGGCGCAATGTATGACCTGAAAAACTGGAACCTGCCGGGCTGGGCGGTGGGCGCCTCCTACGCGTATGCCTGGGACGCCAAACCGGGCGACATGGCCACACCGGATGCGTACTACGATCCGAACTACCGTCTGAAAGAGTCCTCTTACAGCCTGGATGCCATCTATACCGTGCAGGACGGACGTGCGAAAGGCACGATGTTCAAGCTGCACTTCACGCAGTATGACAACCACTCTGATATTCCAAGCTACGCGGGCGGTTACGGCAACATCTTCCAGGATGAACGTGACGTGAAATTCATGGTTATCGCACCATTCACTATCTTCTGATGAACGCTCCGGCGGGTTCCGTCCCGCCGGAATGGAGACTGCACATGATGAAAAAAATGGTAATCGTCGCGTTGCTGGCCTCGGGGCTGGTGGCTTGCGCCCAGGACCCGGCGCCGAAAGAAGATTCTCGCCTGAAGGAGGCTTACAGCGCCTGCATTAACACCGCTGAAGGCTCACCGGAGAAAATTGAAGCCTGCCAGAGCGTGCTGAATGTGCTGAAGAAAGAGAAGGCGCATGAGCAGTTTGCGACGCAGGAAAATGTTCGCGTGATGGACTATCAGGCCTGCATTCAGGCGCGTAAAACCGGTAACGATCAGGAAGTGGCGAAGCGTTGCGACCAGATCTGGAAGGAAATACGCAGTAACAACGGAAATTAATTAAGCGTGTTAAGGCCCGGTGGCGCTGTGCTTACCGGGCTTTTTTTCGCCGGGTGACAGGCAAAAAAAAGCCAACCTTGCGGCTGGCTCAGAGTATGAAAGTTCGACTTATTTGGCGTCGTGTGCGTGATCGTCTTCGCGGCAATCACCTTCAGCACAGTGACCATACAGATACAGGCTATGGTTGGTCAGGCGGATACCATGACGAGCAGCGATTTCACGCTGACGTGCTTCGATGGAATCATCGCTAAATTCAATGACCTTGCCACAATCCAGGCAGATCAGGTGATCGTGGTGCTGCTGCTGGGTCAGTTCGAATACAGATTTACCGCCTTCGAAATTATGACGGGTAACAATGCCCGCGTCATCAAACTGGTTCAGCACGCGATAGACGGTTGCCAGCCCAATCTCTTCACCCATGTCGATAAGACGCTTGTAAAGGTCTTCCGCACTGACATGGTGATTGTCTGGACCCTGAAGCACTTCAAGGATTTTTAACCGAGGAAGCGTAACTTTCAGGCCAGCCTTCTTTAATGCGGTATTGTTGTCAGTCATGCGGAATCTGTCCTGTTGCTAAACGATTCACTTCTGGAGGAAGTGACAGAAAATGCACCTGGAATAATGCGTCTCATTATAGAACTGCCATGGCTAAATGAAAACTGCAAGTCTCAGGCAAAGTATGCTTATAAAAACGTGGTATCACCGACAAACTTACTCAATGGCACCCCATTTTACCTGGGAGACATTGTACAGGTCTGGGCGAAAAAGTTAAAAGATTGTAGCGATTAATTTAATCGTTTGACCCGGTTCCTGGGCGCAACCGGGGTTGCGCCACAATAACAATCAGGCGTTAAGAATATCGTCCAGGTGCAGTTCTTCGCGGATCTGCTTCACCCACTTCTCAACGCGCTCTGCGGTCAGTTCTGGCTGACGGTCTTCGTCGATCGCCAGACCCACGAAGTGGTCGTCATCGGCCAGGCCTTTAGACGCTTCGAAGTGATAACCTGCAGTCGGCCAGTGGCCTACGATAACTGCACCATTCGGTTCAATGATATCGCGGATAGTGCCCAGCGCGTCACAGAAGTACTCAGCGTAGTCTTCCTGATCGCCGCAGCCAAACAGGGCGACCAGCTTGCCGTTGAAGTCCACTTCTTCCAGCGTCGGGAAGAAATCATCCCAGTCACACTGGGCTTCACCGTAGTACCAGGTTGGGATACCCAGCAACAGGATGTCATAGCCTTCGAGATCTTCTTTGCTGCTCTTGGCGATGTCATGCACATCGGCAACGTCTTTACCGAGCTGTTTTTGAATGTTTTTTGCGATATTTTCGGTATTGCCGGTATCACTGCCGAAGAAAATGCCGATGATTGCCATGAGTAAAATAACCTCTTGAAACTTAATGGTATGGTGGCGCAATTTGTCCACGGATAAGGGCAATAATAGCAGAACTGGCAACCCCGCGGAAACAGCTATCGCGCAGGACTGCACTCTGTGCTACATGAAAAGGGTAAGAAAGGGGATTTTCAGACTTATGCCTGGCGGCGCAACGTCTCAAGCTGGGCGATCAACATCTCTTCAATGAGCTCGCTACGGCTGATATTACGCGCTTCAGCCAGTTCGTTAAGCGCATCGACGGCGTCGGCATTGAGCTTCAGTTCGACACGCTTAAGCCCACGATTTTTATCGCGTTTAAGCTGGTTGCGTTTATTAATACGCAGCTGTTCATCGCGCGAAAGCGGATTCGTTTTCGGTCGTCCCGGTCGACGCTCATTCGCGAACAGATCTAGTGTCGTACGGTCCGTTTGTTCTTTGGCCATGATTCTGAGACTTCGGGGGAAACAAGCCGCCCTGCTATTGCCCGGGCGATGAGCGCGCCATCATACATCACCAAAAACGGCACGCCAACGACTGGAAGCCCGCAACCTTCCAGTCGCTCTCTTTTTAATCAATTCGCAGTATCAGAGAGATAGCGTCGGATGGCGCGTAACACGGCGTCAGGTTTTTCCGCGTGAACCCAGTGTCCGGCACCGGCGATGACATGGGCACGGGCCTGCGGGAATTGCGCCAGCAACGTGTCGCGGTAGGCGTCGGTGACATAAGGGGAGTTACCGCCGCGAATAAAGAGGGTAGGGTGTTGCCAGGCGGGCACCGTATCCCAGCCGACGATGTTGTTGTACTGCGCCCAGAGTACCGGCACGTTGAAACGCCACTGGCCGTCGACAAACGACTTCAGAAGAAACTGAATAACGCCTTCTTCATTAAGATGTTCGCGCATGACGGCTGTGGCCTGTTGGCGGGTTGAAACCCCAGCCTCTGTCACCGCATTGATGGCAGCAAAAATGTCGTCATGACGGCGCACGTCGTAATCCACCGGGGCAACGTCGATCACGACCAGACCGTTGATTCTGTCCGGTGCCAGCGCCGTCAGGGCCATTACCGCCTTGCCGCCCATAGAATGCCCGATGAGCGTCACCTTCTGAAGATGGTTGGCATCAAGCGTATCGAGCAGATCCTGGGCCATTGCCGCGTAGGTCATCTCCTCTGAACGCCCGGAAAGACCGTGATTTCGCATATCGACCTGCAAAATATCGTGATCGGTAACCAGATCGCGCGCCAGCACCCCCAGGTTATCCAGGCTGCCAAAAAGCCCGTGAACCAGTACGATGGGAGAATTATTGTTCGGCGATTGTGCAGTTTGCGCTCGGGTATTCAATTTCATGGCAAAGTTCTTTTTTTACGTATGTCAGGTTAGGGTATCATGTTGACCATTCTGCCGCCCGGCTGCAAGGTTCCAGTTTAATCTGACTTTTGCCGCCAACCTGGTTTGACGCTATCCGCTGTTGGAATTTAACTTTATAATCCCAACGACTTGTATTCAGATAAGATATCGCACTGGATTAAGATGAAAACAATCGAAGTTGATGACGAACTCTATCAGTATATTGCCAGCCAGACGCGGCATATCGGGGAGAGTGCGTCCGACATTTTACGGCGCATGCTTAAAATTTCCGCCGCCTCACAGCCTGCTACCCCAGTCACTAAAGATGTCGTGTCTCAACAAAACGTTGTTGCACAAGCAAAACCTGCCGTCGCGCAAGTGAAAGACAAAGTACGTGCGATGCGCGAGTTGCTGCTCTCTGATGAGTACGCCGAGCAGAAAAAAGCGGTTAACCGCTTCATGCTGGTGCTGTCTACACTCTATTCACTGGATAACAAAGCGTTTGCTGAAGCGACCGAGTCGCTGCACGGTCGTACCCGCGTCTATTTCGCGGGCGACGAGCAAACGCTGCTGCAAAATGGCAACCAAACCAAACCTAAACATGTCCCGGGCACACCGTACTGGGTCATCACCAATACCAATACGGGCCGCAAGTGCAGCATGGTTGAACACATCATGCAGTCCATGCAGTTCCCGGCGGAATTGATTGAAAAGGTTTGCGGTACAATTTAACCCTTGCATCAGAAGGACCCGGTAATGGCAAATCACAGCCGTGCAGGCCAACCTGCACAACAAAGCGATTTGATTAACGTCGCTCAGCTGACCGCGCAGTATTACGTGCTGAAACCGGTCGTGGGCAACGCAGAACACGCAGTGAAGTTTGGTACATCTGGCCACCGCGGTAGCGCGGCGCGCCATAGCTTTAACGAACCGCACATTCTGGCTATTGCTCAGGCCATCGCGGAAGAGCGCGCTAAAAACGGCGTTACCGGTCCGTGCTATGTGGGAAAAGATACCCATGCTCTGTCTGAACCGGCGTTCATTTCCGTGCTGGAAGTGCTGACGGCGAATGGCGTTGACGTCATTGTTCAGGAAAATAACGGCTTCACGCCGACCCCTGCGGTCTCTAACGCGATCCTTGTCCACAACAAGAAAGGCGGTGCGATGGCTGACGGGATTGTGATCACTCCATCACACAACCCGCCGGAAGACGGTGGGATCAAATACAACCCGCCTAACGGTGGACCGGCAGACACGAACGTCACGAAAGTGGTTGAAGATCGTGCCAATGCGCTGCTGGCGGATGGCCTGAAAGGGGTGAAACGCCTCTCTCTGGATGCGGCCATGGCGTCCGGCCATGTGAAAGAGCAGGATCTGGTACAGCCATTTGTGGAAGGTCTGGCGGATATCGTCGATATGGCGGCCATCCAGAAAGCCGGTCTGAAGCTGGGCGTTGACCCTCTCGGCGGCTCCGGTATCGAATACTGGAAACGCATCGCAGAGCATTACAAGCTGAACCTGACCATCGTTAACGATCACGTTGATCAGACCTTCCGCTTTATGCACCTGGATAAAGACGGCGCAATCCGTATGGACTGCTCTTCCGAGTGTGCGATGGCGGGCCTGCTGGCGCTGCGTGATAAATTTGACCTGGCGTTTGCCAACGACCCGGATTATGACCGCCACGGTATTGTCACCCCGGCAGGGCTGATGAACCCGAACCATTATCTTGCGGTTGCCATCAACTACCTGTTCCAGCATCGTCCGCAGTGGGGCAAAGAGGTGGCTGTAGGTAAAACGCTGGTCTCCTCGGCGATGATTGACCGCGTGGTTGAGGCGCTGGGCCGTAAGCTGGTGGAAGTACCGGTAGGCTTCAAATGGTTTGTTGACGGTCTGCACGACGGCAGCTTCGGTTTTGGCGGTGAAGAGAGCGCGGGCGCATCCTTCCTGCGTTTCGACGGCACGCCATGGTCTACCGATAAAGACGGGATCATCATGTGCCTGCTGGCGGCGGAAATCACCGCTGTCACCGGTAAAAATCCGCAGGAACACTATAACGAGCTGGCGGCACGCTTTGGCGCGCCAAGCTATAACCGTATTCAGGCTGGCGCGACCTCCGCGCAGAAAGCAGCGCTGTCTAAACTCTCTCCGGAGATGGTCAGTGCCAGCATGCTGGCCGGTGACCCTATCACGGCCCGTCTGACGGCGGCCCCGGGTAACGGTGCCTCTATCGGTGGTCTGAAAGTGATGACCGAAAACGGCTGGTTTGCCGCGCGTCCATCCGGTACGGAAGATGCGTACAAAATCTATTGTGAGAGCTTCCTCGGCGACGAACACCGTAAGCTGATTGAGAAAGAAGCGGTAGAGATTGTCAGCGAAGTGCTGAAAAACGCGTAAATCGCGATGGGCTGATGCCCTCACGATGCAGTCAAAACGGCAACCCTGGGGTTGCCGTTTTGCTTTTGCATTAACTGTGTTTATTTTTCAATTCAAACCGCGGTGATACCAGACCGTACAGCGTCCAGCCCATAAAGGTCACCATCGCACCATACAGCATGGCTTCCTGGCCGGAAGAGTAGAGCGCATAGAAGCTGTAAATTGCCCCAATCAGCGCCACAATATTCGCCACCCTCGCTTTGCCTGCGTCCACCTTCGCCACCTTCTGAATGATGACCAGCGCCGCCATCGACAGAATATACGGAATGATATTGGTCACTACCGCCAGGTTGACCAGCACGTTGAACTGGCTGTTCAGCGACGGGCTGATGGTCATCAAAGATAACCCACTCTGGAAGATAACAATCGCCAGCATGCCCTGAACCGGTGCCTCTGCTTTGCTGACCCGGGAGAAGATTTTTGGGAAATACCCTTCGTCAGCGGATGATTTAAAGACCTGAGCGATGGTGAACTGCCAGCCGAGGAGCGAGCCGCAGCAGGACATCACCATCAGCCCCATGATCACTTTCCCGACACCCGGCGTAAACATCTGCGCAAAGGCCAGACCGAACGGTGCCGTGGAACTGGCAAGATCCATGTTCGGTACAATCCCTGCAATCACGTTGGTTGAGACAATGTAAATGGCCGCAGCGCCCAGCGTACCGCCAAGCACGGCAATCGGTACGTTCTTCTCCGGGTTTTCCACCACTTCGGCGTTAGCACACGCAGATTCCAGCCCCAGGAAGGCCCACAGCGTCATGGCGATGGAAGAGCCCACTGCGGTGAAGAACGGAACATGGTGTGGGTTCCAGGAGTTGACGTACAGCGTGGGGCTAAACCAGAACCAGCCGATGATGCACAGCCCAACCACCGGGATAATAACCCCCCAGACGGTAATACTGCTGATCTGTCCGGTAATGCGCGCGCCGCCAAAGTTAGCCACGGTGCAGATCCACAGCACGCCGATGGTGGCCAGCCCGATTTGCACCGGGGTCAGCGCCACACCGAATAGCTCCGTACCGTAACCCACGGCGGAAATGGCAATCGCCACGTTAGCGATCAGCAAAGAGACGCCGTAGGTGTAGTTGGCCATGAAGTTACCGGATTTGCCAAAGGCATATTCGGCGTAGCCGCCCATCCCGCCGGGCTTGCGGCTGAACATACCGCACTTGGCGAATGCCCAGGCCAGTGCCATTGACCCCACGGCGGTCACCATCCAGGAGATAATCGAAATGGTTCCTACTTCCGCAAGCTTGGTGGGCAGCATGATGATCCCGGACCCCATCATGTTTACCATGGTGAGAATGGTCAGCTGCACCACGCCCATTTTATTGGACTTGCTCATAATTTTTCTCCTTTCAGCAGCGATGGCTGAGCGGCAGCGTGTTTGATGACGTTACAACGAACCTGCTTACGACCGTCACACTCCTCAACGTAAACGCCCTGCAGTTCCGGCGCGAAGCCCGGTAAAAGGTTGATACCCTCTTCCAGCGCAGCAAAGTAGCGCAGCACGGAACCGCCCCAGACTTCACCCGGCACAACGCACAACACCCCCGGTGGATAAGGAAGGGCGCCTTCGGCGGCAATGCGACCTTCCGCATCGCGCAGTGAGACCAGCTCGACCTCACCCCGCAGGTAGGCATAGTTCGCCTCTTGCGGGTTCATCATGACGCGCGGGAAGTGAGACTTGCGGAACATCTCTTTTTGCAGCTGTTTCACGTTGTGGCGGGCGTACAGCTCATGCATTTCCTGGCAAATCTGGCGCAGGGTGTAATCTGCATAGCGCTCCGGATACTGTTTACAGACAGAAGGCAGTACCTCTTTGAGGGGGGCATCCGTCTCGAGCAGTTTTTCGAAGCGCACCAGTTGCGCGACCAGTTGCTGCAGTTTGCCCATATCCTCGGCAGGCGTGAGCAGGAACAGGATGGAGTTGAGATCGCATTTTTCCGGCACGATGCCGTTTTCACGCAGGAAGTTGGCGAGAATAGTGGCGGGGACGCCGAAATCCTCGTACTCACCGGTCCGGGCGTTAATTCCCGGCGTGGTCAGCAGCAGTTTGCATGGGTCGATAAAATACTGATGTTCGGCATAGCCTTCGAAGGCGTGCCAGTGTTCACCGGGCACGAAGTGGAAGAAGCGCAGGTCCGTGGCAATCTCAGCGGTGTCCCAGCTTTCCCACGGACGGCCATCAACCAGTTCCGGCACGAATGGGCGAAGATACTGGCAGTTCTGCAGGATCAGCTTACGGGCTTCGATACCGGTCACCACGCAGTCCATCCACATGTTGCGGCCGCTCTGTCCCTCATGCATGCGGGCGTTGATATCCAGTGCAGCAAACAGCGGATAGAACGGGCTGGTGGACGCGTGCATCATGAAGGCGTTATTCAGCCGCTTATGCGGAACATAGCGCTGCTGGCCTTTGATGTGGCTGTCCTTCTTGTGGATTTGCGAGGTCTGTGAGAAACCGGCCTGCTGTTTATGGACTGACTGGGTGACCAGGATCCCTGGATCGTTTTCATTCAGCTCCAGCAGCAGCGGAGAGCAATCGGCCATCATCGGTATAAACTGCTCGTAACCCACCCAGGCAGAGTCAAACAGGATGTAGTCGCACAGATGGCCGATGTTATCCACGACCTGGCGAGCGTTATAGATGGTGCCATCGTAGGTACCCAGCTGGATCACCGCCAGGCGGAACGGACGCGCGTCGCGGGCACGGCCCGGCGCCACTTCGGACACCAGCTCACGCAGATAATTCTCCTCGAAGCAGTGGGCGTCGATGCCGCCAATAAAGCCGTACGGGTTACGTGCGGTTTCCAGATAGACCGGCGTTGCGCCCGCCTGAAGAAGTGCTCCGTGGTGGTTGGATTTATGGTTGTTGCGATCGAACAGGACCAGGTCACCCGGAGTGAGAAGGGCGTTGAGCACCACTTTGTTGGACGATGAGGTTCCGTTCAGCACGAAGTAGGTTTTATCGGCATTAAAGACTTTCGCCGCATGCTGCTGCGCAATGCAGGGTGCCCCTTCGTGGATCAGCAGATCGCCCATCGCCACGTCGGCGTTGCACAGGTCTGAGCGGAAAAGGGTTTCGCCAAAGAAATCGACAAACTGATTGCCGGCAGGGTGACGGCGGAAGAATTGCCCGCCCTGGTGACCCGGACAGTCGAAGGCGCTGTTACCCTGTTTGACATAGTCGACCAGAGCCCGGAAAAACGGCGGACGCAGTTGGGTTTCATACTTCTGCGCGGCCGCTTCCAGTTGGCGTCCGTGAAAGTCGTTGCTGGTGTCTGATGCTTCGAATACGCCGTGGATCCGCGATAAATACTCTGCCGGGATAATTTCTTCTTTATGCGTCGCGACAAAAACAGGAATGCCAAATCCGGTTGCTTCTATTTCTTCTATACGACCAGTGAAAATATCGCTGACGGCCAGAACAATGGCGGCAACATCAATATAATCCGTGGCGTTGATATCCACCAGTTCACGGTGAGTGGTAAAGCAATCAGGGCAGGCGCGGCTGGCTGCAATTTTTAAACTTTTCATCTTTCTCTCTTTATTTTAGGTAATAACAGTCCCTCGATTTCTTGCAGAAAAGAAATCGATAATATGCCGGAAAACAGCAAAAGGAGGCCGCTGATTAAAAAAATCAGTAATGCGTTTTTTGCTGAATAGAATTCAGTCCGCCCGGTCGCGGATGAGCCTGAATTAAGATGAATGAGCGCACGGGTTCACAGGCAAGGGCCTGTAAAATAGGGTTTTTCAGGATGACCTGTAAGCGGGTGCGCCAGAAGTCGAAGGACTACCGGGCATTAAAGATATGAAAGTCAAAACAGTTTCGGTGGGCAAACATCATGATATGAGTTGTCCGCCTTATATGGGGCATTAAACGATTATTGTTTTCCATGTTTCATTTCCTTTCAGTAATTGAAAGCATGGACATTTTATCCTGGAAAAAGCGATTAACTGTGAAACAGATCACCGTTAACCGATCAAATCAGAAATAAATATTCGCTTTTGATGAATATCGCAGATCAAAATGCTGATATGTTGATGTTGCGTTAACGGATTGTATTATGAATGTGCTGAATGGACATAAATACACCAAAAAATAACCCGGAGATTATTTTCGCGCGTATTTTAGAGGAGGGTAGGTGTTTATTTAAAAATAAACTGAATAGTTATTCAAAGCATGAATCGATAACCGATACCGGTTTCAGTTAATAAATGACGAGGACGCGCGGGGTCAACTTCCAGTTTTTGTCGAAGGTGTCCCATATATATGCGTAAATAGTGACTATGTTCCACGGCGTTTGGCCCCCACACCTGACTCAACAGCTGGCGCTGGGTGAGTACCTTACCGTGATTATTGAGCAAAACGGCGAGTAGCCGAAACTCGATGGGGGTGAGATGGATTTCCTCTTCACCGCGAACAATGCGCCGTGCTGCCAGATCAACCCGAATATCACCAAACGTGTATGTTGGGTCGGCAGGGGTGGTGGCGCTGTGACGACGCAGCGCGACACGAAGGCGAGCCTGCAGTTCGCCAATACCAAAAGGCTTAATCAGATAGTCATCCGCTCCGGCATCCAGCGCCGCGATTTTATCCGACTCTTCGGTACGGGCTGACAGCACCAGAATGGGCATCTGACTCCACTGTCGAACCTCACGAATAAAATCGATGCCGTCGCCATCCGGCAGGCCGAGATCGAGGATCACCAGATCAGGTTTGCGCGTGGCCGCTTCAATCAAACCCCGCTGGAGCGTGCCGGCGTCATGAACGCGCAGGCCATCGCCTTCCAGCGCAGCACGCAGAAACCGGCTAATGGCGATCTCATCTTCAACAATCAGAACGTTGATCACAAATCCTCTGGTAATTCATTAAGTTCTGGCGGGGCTTCCAGAGGAAGTTTAACACAAAAACGTGCGCCGCCTTCCGGGCGATTCTCCGCCGAAATGGTACCGCCATGAACGTCAATAATCGCCTGGCAAATCGCCAGACCCAGACCCACGCCGGGAATGGCCGACTCTTTATTACCGCGGGCAAATTTCTCGAAAATAGCGAACTCCTGTCCGGCAGGGATACCCGGCCCGGTATCCCAGACGTCAAGCCGTAGCGTGTGATCTTCCACTGTGGCATCCACCCCAATCCGGGCGTTTGCTCCTGCGTATTTGCCGGCATTTTCCAGCAGATTGATCAGCACGCGTTCAAACAGCGGGCCATCAACGTGAATTAACGTCAGCGGTTCGGGCATGTTCAGCGCAATATGGCGCCCACCGAGGCCCGGCTCCAGCATTTTCAAGGCGCTACCCACTACCTCTTCGAGCGTGAGCCACTCTTTTTTGAGGTTAAATCCGCCCGACTGAATACGCGCCATATCAAGCAGATTATTTACCAGGCGTGTGGTGTTCAGCACATGCTGGCGGATCTCGCTGGCCTGCAACGCATGTTTCGAGCCTTCCGCTGCCAAATCCAGCGTCAAAATTTCTGACTGGCCAAACAGCACGGTGAGTGGGGTGCGAAGGTCGTGGGAGAGGGCGGCCAGCAATGAGTTACGAATGCTCTCGCGCTCGCTTGCCAGACGGGCCTGTTCTTCGCTGGCGGTAAGCGCCAGCCGTTCCAGCGCGCTTGCCACCAGCAGGGTAAATGTTTCCAGCAATCGCTGCTGTTCGGGGATCATCAGCTGGCGCAGATTCGAAGGTTCAACGATCACCAGCCCCTGATTTTTATCGGCACTGCGCAGCGGCAGAATTTGATACGGTACGCCGGGCAGGGTGTCCGTCCCTGCACCCGCAGGGAGTCCTTTATCAAAGCTCCAGCGTGCAATGGCTTCATCCCAGGGCGTCATGCCTGAGGCCGAGGTCAGCGGGCGCAGTTTCCCGTGTTCGTCCGGGAGTAAAATCAGGTTGCTGGCGTGAAAGGTCGAGCGGATAAACTGCTCGCTGGTCTGCACAATATCCAGCGGCGTACGGCCAACCGCCAGCGATTTAGACATCTCATAGAGATGCCGTGTGCGCTGTTCGCGGTAGCGGGCGATACGGGCCTGATAACGCACACCCGCCGTCAGATTACCGATCACCAGTCCGACGGTGAGCATCACGGCAAAGGTGAGAATGTACTGCACATCCGAAACGGCGAGCGTTCCGCGGGGCGCGATAAAGAACAGATCGAAGCTGATGACGTTGATGAACGTTGCCAGTACCGAGGGCCAGCGCCCGTAAAAGAGCGCCACCACGACCACGCCGAGCAGGTAGATCATCACCAGATTGGCCGCGTCGAAGGCAATCAGCCAGTGGCTGGCAATCACGGTGATCAGCGCGCAGAGCACGACGGCGACAAGACAGCCGCGGATCTGAATTCGCCATTTATCATTAAAAGTGCGGCTGTCCGGTGCGCGGTTGGGTAAAGGGGTGGGTTTGTCATCCAGTGCGACAATCACCAGATCGAGGTCGGGAGCACGCCGGGCCAGTTTGTCAGCAAAGGATTCGCGGCTAAACCAGCGACGATGCTGACGACGGCCAATGACAATTTTCCCGAGATTGTGCTCACGCGCGTAGCGCAGAATGGCTTTATCTTCCTGGGGATCGGAGAGGGTGGCGGTTTCTGCGCCCAGCTCCTGTGCCAGACGCAGCGAACTTAAGATCGCGCGGCGCTGGTTTTCAGGCAGCGCGTGAAGCTGCGGCGTCTCGACATAGACCGCATGCCAGACGCTGCCAAACTTAGCCGCCAGGCGCGCGGCGGTGCGGACGAGCTTTTCATTGCCGCTGCCGTGACCCACACACAGCAGAATGGCATCCCGCGTATGCCAGACGCGCTCCTGCCCTTGCAGGTCACGCCAGGCGCGCATCTGATCGTCCACGCGATCCGCCGTGCGACGCAGGGCCAGCTCGCGCAGGGCTATCAGGTTGCCTTTGCGAAAGAAATGTTCGATGGCGCGTTCGGCCTGACCTGCAATATAGACTTTTCCTTCATGCAGTCGCTGGCGCAGATCGTCTGGAGGCAGATCGACCAGCACCACTTCGTCCGCAGAGTCGAAAAAGGGATCGGGTACGGTTTCGCGAACCTGAATCCCGGTCACGCCGCTGACCACGTCGTTCAGGCTTTCGAGATGCTGAACATTTACCGTGGTGAAAACATCAATGCCTGCTTCAAGCAGCTCTTCAACGTCCTGCCAGCGTTTGGGGTGGCGCGAGCCGGAAGCATTACTGTGTGCCAGTTCGTCCATCAGGATAAGCGCGGGCCTGCGGGCGAGGGCGGCGTCGAGATCGAACTCCGTGACCAGACGCCCACGATGGCTGATACGGCGAGGCGGCTGTGTCGCCAGCCCCTTCAACAGTGCTGCCGTCTCTTTCCGGCCGTGGGTTTCCACCACGCCGATAAGAATATCGAGCCCCTGCGCCCGAAGCCGCTGGGCTTCTGTCAGCATGGCGAAGGTTTTCCCGACGCCAGCACAGGCGCCGAAGAAGATTTTCAGTTTGCCGCGATGGGCTTCAGCCGTCTGTTCGAGCAGCCTGTCCGGATCCGGGCGCATGGGCTCGTCGGTCATTTAGTTTTTCCTTAGCGCGTCCAGCGCCAGATTCAGCTCAACAATATTCACCACGGGCATGCCGATGAAGCTGACCAGCGGTTTTTGCGTATGCTCTGCGACCAGCTTGCTCACCTGTTCCACCGTCAGCTGACGGGCCGCTGCGACGCGGGGGATCTGCCATGCCACCGCTTTCGGCGTCAGGCTGTAGTCCAGCCCGCTCGCAGAGGCCGTCACCAGTTCCACAGGCACCTCCCGGCTGGCCTGTGGATTTGCGGCGCGCAGGGCAGCTACACGTTCGGCAATGGCTTTATCCAGCTCCGGGTTGCTGCCGGCCAGGTTACTGCCACCGGATGCCATCGGATTATACGGGCTTTCGGCAGTGGCGGAAGGGCGTCCCTGGAAGTAACGGGCGTCGGTAAAATTCTGTCCAATCAGACGCGAACCGCGGTTTTCACCGTTTTGCATGATCAGCGAGCCGTTGGCCTGATCCTTAAACCACCACTGGCCCAGCGCGGTGGTCACCAGCGGGTAAAGCCCGCCGGTAATAAGCGACAACAGAATAAACAGAAGTATAGCGGGACGTAACATCGTCATTTGATTCACCTTTTAAACCAGCCCAAACAGCGTCAACAGCAGGTCGATAACCTTGATACCGATGAAGGGGACAATCAGCCCACCCAGCCCGTAAATCCACAGGTTGCGGCGCAGCATGGCGGCCGCGGTCAGCGGTTTATAGCTCACCCCTTTGAGCGCCAGCGGGATCAGGAAGACAATAATCAGGGCGTTAAAAATAACCGCACTGAGAATGGCTGATGCTGGCGAGTGCAGATGCATCACGTTCAGCGCATTAAGCTGCGGATAGGTGGCCGCAAACGCCGCGGGAATGATGGCAAAGTATTTTGCGACGTCGTTGGCGATACTGAACGTTGTCAGTGAACCGCGCGTCATCAGCATCTGCTTACCGATGTGCACAACTTCAATCAGCTTGGTCGGGTTCGAGTCGAGGTCGACCATGTTGCCCGCCTCTTTCGCCGCCTGGGTACCGGAGTTCATGGCCACCGCCACGTCGGCCTGCGCAAGGGCTGGGGCATCGTTGGTGCCATCACCCGTCATCGCCACCAGGCGGCCTTCCGCCTGATACTGACGAATTAACGCCAGCTTGGCTTCAGGCGTTGCCTCCGAGAGAAAATCATCCACGCCTGCTTCGGCAGCAATCGCGGCGGCGGTCAGACGGTTGTCCCCGGTGATCATCACCGTTTTGATCCCCATTTTCCGCAGCTGGGCAAAGCGCTCTTTGATCCCGCCTTTTACGATATCCTTCAGCGAAATCACCCCCAGCACATGTGCCCCTTCAGCCACCACCAGCGGCGTCGCGCCCTGACGTGCCACGCTCTCGACCAGGTTGTCCACTTCTGGTGGGAAATGACCATTGTTGGCTTCAATATGGCGACGAATTGCGTCGACGGAGCCTTTACGGATCATGCGGTCCTGAATGTTGATGCCGCTCATTCGGGTTTGTGCCGTGAAGGGAACGAAAGTCGCATGGAGACTCTGAACGTCGCGCTGGCGCAGGTTAAAGCGCTGCTTGGCGAGGATCACGATACTGCGGCCTTCCGGCGTTTCATCGGCGAGCGAAGAGAGTTGCGCCGCATCCGCCAGCGTTTTTTCATCCACGCCGGGGGCAGGTAAGAACTCTGACGCCTGGCGGTTACCGAGGGTAATTGTCCCGGTTTTATCCAGCAGCAGAACGTCTACATCCCCTGCGGCCTCTACCGCACGTCCGCTGGTCGCGATGACGTTCGCGCCCAGCATACGGCTCATACCGGCCACGCCGATGGCCGACAGCAGCCCCCCGATGGTGGTCGGGATCAGGCAGACCAGCAGCGCCACCAGGACGGTGGTGGTGACCGCGGTACCGCCGTAAGCGGAGAATGGCCACAACGTGGCGGTTGCCAGCAGAAAGACAATTGTCAGCGCCACCAGCAGGATGGTCAGGGCAATTTCGTTTGGTGTTTTACGACGCTGCGCGCCTTCCACCATGGCAATCATACGGTCAAGGAAGGTTTCACCCGGGTTGACGCTACACTGGATCACCAGCCAGTCGGAGAGAATGCGTGTCCCGCCCGTTACGGAGGCGAAATCACCCCCGGATTCACGTATGACGGGAGCGGATTCCCCGGTGATGGCACTTTCATCTACCGACGCGCCGCCTTCGATGACTTCACCATCGCAGGGGATAATGTCCCCGGCTTCGACCAGCACCACGTCACCTTTACGCAGTTCATCTGCCGGGACATGGTCCATCTGGGCACCGTATTTCGGTTCGCGTAATTTGCGCGCAAAAGCGGTCTTTTTCACCCCTTTGAGGCTATTGGCCTGCGCTTTGCTGCGGCCTTCCGCCAGCGCTTCCGCAAAGTTGGCAAACAGTACGGTGAACCACAGCCACAGGCTGATAGCGCCGGTGAACATCGCATTCCCCTGCAGATGACCCGTTCCCATGGCAATTGCCAGCGCGGTGGTGAGTAAACTCCCTATCCAGACGATAAACATCACCGGGTTGTGCCACTGCACGCGCGGGCTCAACTTTTTCACCGCATCCATGAGGGCCTGTCGAACTAACGACGGTTCGAACAGGGCCATTTGTTTACGACTCATGACAAATTCTCCGCAAAATCAGCGTAAAGAGAGGTATTCCGCGACCGGGCCTAACGCGAGGGCGGGGATAAAGGTCAGGGCACCGACCAGCAGCACGGTACCGGCCAGCAGTCCGATAAACAGCGCGCCGTGGGTCGGCAACGTCCCGCTGGTGGTCGGTTGAATTTTTTTGCTCACCAGCGACCCGGCAATCGCCAGCACCGGCACAATGACCCCGAAACGGCCCACGAACATGCAGAACGCCAGCAGACAGTTCCAGAACGGTGAGTTAGCGCTTAAGCCTGCGAAGGCACTACCGTTATTGTTAGAAGCAGAAGAGACGGCATAAAGCACTTCGCTAAAGCCGTGGATGCCAGGGTTGAAGATGCCGCTGCGTCCGGCCTCCGTCATCAGTGCCAGTGCGGTACCAGCCAGCACGAGGGCGGGGGTGACCAGAATCGCCAGCGCGGTTAACTTCATCTCACGGACATCGATTTTTTTGCCCAGATATTCCGGGGTGCGACCAATCATCAGACCCGCAATGAACACCGCCAGCAGAACAAACAGCAGCATGCCGTAAAGACCCGAGCCTACGCCGCCGAACACCACTTCACCAATCTGCATCAGCCACATCGGGATCATGCCGCCCAGTGCTGTGAAGGAGTCGTGCATAGCATTGACCGCCCCGCAGGATGCCGCCGTCGTGACCACGGCATAAAGGCTGCTGGCGAGAATGCCAAAGCGGCTCTCTTTCCCTTCCATATTCATGGTGCCGTCAGCGCCCAGCGTCAGGAAATGCGGGTTACCTTGCCATTCGGCCCACATCACCAGCGCAACACAGACGACAAAGATGAGCG
The DNA here is from genome assembly GCF_000534435.1 of Enterobacter sp. BIDMC 26. Lineage (NCBI taxonomy): Bacteria > Pseudomonadati > Pseudomonadota > Gammaproteobacteria > Enterobacterales > Enterobacteriaceae > Enterobacter > Enterobacter sp. BIDMC 26. The sequence goes on from NZ_KI973182.1 coordinate 469,317, forward strand.
ACATGGTCCAGAGCAGGGTGCGGCCCTGACGACGATCGTTCACTACATCGCCAAAAGCAAAGCACAGCGCTGCGGGAATCAGGAAGATCGCCAGCATTTGCACAGCGTTGGTCAGTGCCGTTGGGTTTTCAAACGGATGCGATGAGTTGGCATTGAAGAAACCGCCACCATTCGTACCGAGCATCTTAATGGCTTCCTGTGAGGCCACAGGCCCCATCGGCAGAAGCTGTTTTGCCCCTTCAAGCGAGGTATAAGGGGCGTAAGGCAGCAGGTTTTGCAGCGTACCTTGCTGAATAAAGAACAGCGCGATGAGCAGAGCAATCGGAAGTAAGACCCACAGAGTAATGCGCGTGAGATCAACCCAGGCATTGCCCAGCGTACCCATATTCTGACGTGCAAACGCACGCGTCAGCGCGAAGACAACCGCGATACCGCTGGCTGCTGAGAGGAAATTTTGTACGGTTAATCCCACCATCTGGCTGAAGTAGCTCAGCGTGGTTTCGCCGGCGTAGGATTGCCAGTTGGTATTGGTGACAAAGCTGACGGCCGTATTCAGCGCAAGATGCCAGGACAGGCCCGGTAACTGTTGCGGATTCAGCGGCAGGCTACCCTGCAACATCAGCATGACAAAGAGCGCGACCAGTCCAACGATATTCAGCAGCAGAATAGCGACCAGATACTGACGCCAGTTCATCTCCTGATCGCGTATTCCCAGTACGCGCCAGATCCCTTTTTCGATACTTCCCGTACCCGGTAAGGACACGTTGTTGATCAGCCGCGCGAGCCCCGTTCCCAGCGGTCTGGCAAGCACCAATAAGACCAGTAAAAAGCTGGCTATAAGTAAAAACGCCTGAGCAGCCATCAGAAGGCCTCCGCATTAATCAGGGCGTATACCAGATAACCCAATAACAGGAACACCAGCACGATGCCGGTAATCAGACCTGCACTCACAATCCACCTCCGAGTGACATTTGTATTTGTGTTAACGGTAGGATTTATGGCGCAAAGATTTCGCAAAAATCGGCAGGGTGGGTGTAAAAAAAGTATAAAAATGGAAAAGGCACAATTTAACTATTGGTAAGTAAATCGTTAACTTTTTTGTAACTTACTTACGGCGGAAATGTAAATATTCACTAAATGGATGAAAATAACTGGTCTGATGAGTAGTAAAATTACAAACAAAGCGGTATTATTTTAGCCAGATCACAGATTTCAAATTTTCCGGAGCATGTTTCCGGCCAACTATAGGGGAGAAAATATGGATCTTTATAAAGCGTATCCGGCTCATATCGTTTTCATGCGTCGCACTTTCGCCGTAGTGGCTGGCGTGCTGGCCCTGCCGGTGATGCTCTTCTGGAAAGACCGCGCACGTTTTTATAGCTATTTGCACCGCGTCTGGGCCAAAACCAGCGAGAAGCCGGTGTGGATGGATCAGGCCGAGAAAGCGACCTGCGATTTTTACTGATACGAAGACGACACACAGCAATAAAAAAAACCGCCTACAGCAATGTGGCGGTTTTTTTTATTCCTCAGGGTCCGCGGTCCGTTGGGCCGTTTTTGGGCTCTCGTCAGAGCGTGTGTCCACCGACTTATCACCGGTGGTGAACGGTGGAGCGGTTAGCAGCAGGGACCGCATGATGAAACGCTCTTTTTGCATTGCGTTCATTATCGCCAGCGTACTCGTGGTAAGACGTGATGAACCGACACTGTTTATTGCTTTTACCATGCTGGCGCAGGACACGTAGCGTTAAGGCCGCCCCGGGCGGCCTTTTTTATTTCATCGCGTCTACACTTCATGGCAAAGTAGATAAAAGCCAGCCGCATTTTCTCTTTAGTGGCATGGCCTTACGGACATAATGGATAATTGCCAGGAGTTTTATGCCCACCCATCTGGTTTGGTTTCGCGCGGATCTGCGCGTACATGACAATCTCGCCCTTGCGGCTGCCTGCCGCTCCCCGGAAGCCCGCGTGCTGGCGGTGTTTATCGCCACCCCCGGGCAGTGGCAGCAGCATGCTATGGCACCACGCCAGGCGGCTTACCTCAGCTCACATCTGAATGGCTTGCAGTGTTCGCTTGCCGAAAAAGGGATCCCGCTCATTTATAAAGAGGTCAGTGACTTCTCCGCACAATGCCAGGCCGTGCAGGCGATCTGTGAGCAGTACGCTGTCACCCACCTTTTTTACAACTATCAGTACGAATTCAATGAACGTCAGCGGGATCGTCAGCTGGAGAAAATCCTGCAGGGTGTAGAGTGTCAGGGTTTTGATGACAGCGTCATGCTGCCGCCGGGCAGTGTCATGACCGGCAACCACGAGATGTATAAAGTCTTTACGCCGTTTAAAAATGCCTTCATTAAAAGACTGAAGGAGGCGCTGCCGGAATGTGTGGCTGCACCCACCGTGAGGGGAGAGGCCATAACGGAGATACCCGAGCGGGAGTTTGACTATCCGCAACAGGCGTTTGATGAGACTCTGTTCCCGGCTACCGAAAAAAACGCTATCGCGAAGCTGCGCCAGTTTTGTAAAGCGGGCGCAGGCGATTACGACGCGCGCAGGGATTTTCCCGCGACAGAGGGCACCAGCCGTTTATCGGCCTGTCTGGCGCTGGGCGTGCTCTCTCCGCGCCAGTGTCTGCATCGTCTTCTGGCGGAACAACCGCAGGCACTGGACGGGGGCCCCGGCTCCGTCTGGCTTAACGAACTTATCTGGCGCGAGTTTTATCGCCATTTGATGACGTATCACCCTGATTTATGTAAGCATCGTCCGTTTATACCCTGGACTGATAACGTAAACTGGCAACACAACGAGAGCCACTTACAGGCCTGGCAGAAAGGCGAAACGGGCTTCCCGATTGTTGATGCCGCGATGCGCCAGCTCAATGAAACCGGATGGATGCACAACCGGCTGCGAATGATTACCGCCAGCTTCCTGGTGAAAGATCTGCTTATCGACTGGCGTGTCGGGGAGCGGTATTTTATTTCTCAGCTGATCGATGGCGATCTGGCGGCGAATAACGGCGGCTGGCAGTGGGCGGCGTCCACCGGAACCGACGCCGCGCCCTATTTCCGTATTTTTAATCCTGCCACGCAGGGACAAAAATTTGATGCAGACGGCGAGTTTATCCGCCGCTGGTTGCCCGCGCTGAGCAATGTCCCTGCAAAAGCGATCCACGACCCGTGGGCATGGGCGGATAAACAGGGGGTGAAGCTCGATTATCCCCGTCCGATTGTTGACCATAAACAGGCGCGTGTCGCCACGCTGGCGGCGTACGAGGCCGCCCGCAAAGCTTAAGAGAGTGATGATGAAAAACAGCGAACTGGAAAGCCTGATTAACGAAAAACTGAACAGCGCCTCCTTCAGCGATTACGGCCCGAACGGCCTCCAGGTTGAAGGACGCGAAACGGTGCAGAAAATTATCACTGGCGTGACGGCAAGCCAGGCGCTGCTGGACGAAGCTGTCCGTCAGGAAGCGGATGCCGTTATTGTCCATCACGGTTATTTCTGGAAAAACGAAGCACCGATCATTCGCGGTATGAAGCGAAACCGCCTGAAAACGCTGCTGGCAAATGATATCAACCTGTACGGTTACCATCTGCCGCTGGATGCGCACCCGGAGCTGGGCAATAACGTACAGCTCGCGCAGCTGTTGGGGATTACCGTCATGGGTGAAATTGAGCCGCTGGTGCCCTGGGGAGAGCTGGCCATGCCGGTGCCCGGCCTGGAGCTGGCCTCATGGATTGAAGCGCGTCTGGGACGCCGTCCGCTCTGGTGCGGTGACACCGGTCCGGATACGGTGAAGCGGGTTGCCTGGTGTACTGGTGGTGGTCAGGGCTTTATTGACAGCGCGGCACGCTTTGGTGTCGACGCCTTCATCACTGGAGAAGTGTCCGAGCAGACCGTCCATTCGGCGCGTGAACAAGGTCTGCATTTTTACGCGGCAGGTCACCATGCCACCGAGCGTGGCGGAATTCGCGCCCTCAGTGAATGGCTGACCGAAAATACCGATCTGGATGTCACGTTTATTGATATCCCTAACCCGGCCTGATGAGAGGTATCTGAGTGCAGCGAGCGCGTTGTTATCTTCTGGGCGAAACGGCAGTGGTTCTGGAGCTGGAACCGCCAGTGACCCTTGCCACGCAAAAGCGTATCTGGCGGCTAACGCAGCGCCTGGCCGATGTGCCGGAAGTGGTTGAAGCGATTCCGGGTATGAATAACATCACCGTGGTGCTGCGTAATCCGCATACGCTGGCGCTGGATGCTATTGAACGTTTGCAGCGCTGGTGGGAAGAGAGCGAGGCGCTGGAGCCGGATTCCCGGACAATTGAGATCCCGGTGGTGTATGGCGGCGAGCATGGACCCGATCTTGGCGTGGTGGCGGAACACTGCGGATTAACGGAAAAGCAGGTGGTTGAATTGCACGCCTGCGTTGATTACGTGGTCTGGTTCTTAGGTTTCCAGCCGGGCTTCCCCTATCTGGGGGGGCTCTCACCGCAATTGCATACGCCGCGTCGCGCCGAACCCCGCCTGAGCGTGCCGGCGGGCACGGTGGCTATCGGTGGTGAGCAGACCGGCATTTATCCTCTGACGTCACCGGGGGGCTGGCAGCTTATCGGGCATACGTCCAGGCCGTTATTTGAACCAGGGCAGGAGGTTCCCATACTCCTTCGTCCCGGCGATACCCTGCGCTTTATCCCGCAGAAGGAGGGGGTATGTTAACGCTGATTCGCGCCGGGCTTTACACGTCCGTACAGGATGCCGGCCGCTTTGGCATGCGCCAGTCGGGCGTGAGCTACTGTGGTGCGCTGGACAGGCCTGCGCTGGAGATTGCTAACGTGCTGGTGGGCAACCCTGGCAGCACGGCGGCACTCGAAATTACGCTTGGCCAGTGTGTGATTGAATTCGGCGAGGAGACCTGGTTTGCCTTAACCGGGGCCGCTTGTGACGCCGAGCTGGATGGCAAAGCGGTCTGGACAGGCTGGCGGCTGCGGGCGAAAGCCGGGCAGCGTCTGACCCTTAAACGTCCTGTGCACGGCGTGCGAAGCTATCTTGCGGTCGCAGGAGGGATTGATGTGCCAGAGGTGCTGGGTTCATCCAGCACCGATCAGAAAGCCGGCATTGGCGGTCATGAAGGGCGCCTGCTGCGTGACGGCGATCGTCTGGCGGTTAAACCCTCAACGCGCCACTTCTCGACGGCCCAGGGGGTAAAACAGCTATTATGGACCAACCAGATCCGTGCCTTACCGGGGCCGGAATATCAGGAGTTCGATGAAGTCGCTCAGGAGACGTTCTGGCGTTCGCCGTGGAAGATCAGCCCGCAAAGTAACCGTATGGGATACCGCCTGCAGGGGCAGCCATTGACCCGTACGACAGATCGGGAATTGCTCTCACACGGTTTATTGCCTGGCGTTATTCAGGTACCGGGTAACGGTCAGCCGATCGTGCTGATGAACGATGCGCAAACAACCGGGGGATACCCGCGTATTGCCTGCATCATTGAAGCGGATCGCTACCATCTGGCGCAAATTCCTCTCGGACAGCCGATCCATTTTGTGCAATGTTCGCTGGAGGAGGCGCTGAAGGCACGCCAGGATCAGCAGCGTTATCTGGAACAACTGGCATGGAGGCTCGATGGCAAAGATTGATTTAAACGCCGATCTGGGTGAGGGCGGAGGTGCCGATGCTGAACTGATGACGCTGGTCTCTTCGGTCAATATTGCCTGCGGGTTTCACGCGGGTGACGCGCAAACCATGCTGGTCAGCGTGCGTAATGCGATTAAGCACGGCGTGGCGATAGGGGCACATCCCAGTTTTCCTGACAGGGATAATTTTGGCCGCACGGCAATGGATCTCCCTCCTGAGACGGTGTATGCCCAGACGCTCTATCAAACGGGCGCGCTGGAGGCGATTGTGCGTTCCCAGCAGGGCGTGCTGCGCCATGTGAAACCCCACGGCATGCTCTACAATCAGGCGGCCAAAGATCCGGCTCTCGCGGATGCCATTGCCCGCGCGGTGCGGGACTGCAACCCGCAGCTCATCCTGGTGGCGCTGGCGGGGAGCGAGCTTATTCGCGCCGGACAGCGGCTGGGGTTAACCACCCGTCAGGAAGTTTTTGCTGACAGAGGGTACCAGCCGGACGGCAGCCTGGTTCCCCGTTCACTGCCCGGTGCGCTTATTACCGATGAATCACAGGCGCTGGCGCAAACGCTGGCGATGGTATGTGAGGGGTCGGTAAAGGCAATTGATGGTTCAACGGCCAGAGTCCAGGCGGATACGGTGTGTTTACACGGTGATGGTGAGCATGCGCTGCAGTTTGCACGCCGCTTACGGGCGGCCTTTGCGGAGCAGGGTATTCTCGTGAGTGCATGACATAACGATAAGGACAGAAAAATGCCTGAAGGCCCGGAGATCCGCCGTGCTGCGGATAGCCTCGAGGCGGCGATAAAGGGCGAACCGCTGACGGATGTCTGGTTTGCTTTTCCTCAACTGAAACCGTTTGAAGCCCAGCTGGTGGGGCAGACGGTGACGCACATTGAAACGCGCGGCAAAGCGCTGCTCACGCATTTCTCCCATAACCTGACGTTATATAGCCATAATCAGCTGTACGGCGTTTGGCGCGTGGTGAAGGCAAACGAGCAACCGCAAACTACCCGCGTGCTGCGCGTCAGGCTACAGACGGCAGACAACGCGATTCTGCTCTACAGCGCATCCGATATCGAAATGTTAACGCCAGAGCAGCTGCTCACTCATCCGTTCCTGCAGCGCGTCGGGCCGGATGTGCTGGATATGAGCCTGACCCCGGGCGAGGTGAAAGCCCGTCTGGTATCACCTCGGTTTCGTAACCGACAGTTTTCCGGACTGTTGCTCGATCAGGCGTTTCTGGCTGGATTAGGAAATTACCTGCGGGTGGAAATCCTCTGGGAAGTGGGCCTGGCGGCGCAGCATAAGGCATCGCAACTCAGTGATGAACAGCTGGAGGCGTTATCCCACGCACTGCTGGATATCCCGCGCCTGTCGTACAACACGCGTGGCGTTGTGGATGACAACAGGCACCATGGGGCATTGTTCCGCTTTAAGGTGTTTCATCGTGAAGGGAAGGCGTGTGAGCGGTGCGGCGGGTTAATTGCGAAAACCACGCTGTCGTCGAGACCGTTTTACTGGTGTCCGCACTGCCAGAAGTAAAATGAAAACGGTAACCCAGGGGGTTACCGTTTTTAATGTCTTCACTCTCTCGGAGTAAGAGAGAGATGGGGTGAGGACATCAGGCCACACCCCGTTAACATCAGCGTTTGATGTCAGACTTAAAATCACGCTGCTCGTAGCCAGTATACAGCTGACGAGGACGGGCGATTTTCATGCCTTCGCTGTGCATTTCGTTCCAGTGCGCAATCCAGCCAACGGTACGTGCCATGGCGAAGATCACGGTGAACATGGAAGACGGAATGCCCATCGCTTTCAGAATAATGCCAGAGTAGAAATCGACGTTCGGGTAGAGTTTCTTCTCGATGAAGTACGGGTCGTTCAGCGCGATGTGCTCAAGCTCCATCGCCACTTCCAGCAGATCGTCTTTTGTACCCAGCTCTTTCAGCACTTCGTGGCATGTTTCACGCATAACGGTAGCGCGTGGGTCGTAGTTTTTGTACACACGGTGACCGAAGCCCATCAGACGGAAGGAGTCATTCTTGTCTTTCGCGCGACGCACGAATTCAGGAATGTGCTCAACGGAGCTGATCTCTTCCAGCATCTTCAGTGCCGCTTCGTTCGCGCCGCCGTGCGCCGGTCCCCACAGGGAGGCGATACCCGCAGCGATACAGGCGAACGGGTTCGCGCCTGAGGAGCCTGCGGTACGGACGGTGGAGGTGGAGGCGTTCTGTTCGTGGTCGGCGTGCAGGATCAGAATACGGTCCATCGCACGTTCCAGTACCGGGTTCACTTCGTACTCTTCACACGGCGTGGAGAACATCATGCGCAGGAAATTACCGGCGTAGGAGAGGTCGTTACGTGGATAAACAAACGGCTGGCCGATGGAGTATTTGTAACACATCGCTGCCATTGTCGGCATTTTGGACAGCAGGCGGAACGCCGCGATATCGCGGTGACGTGGATTATTCACGTCCAGCGAGTCGTGGTAGAACGCTGCCAGCGCACCGGTAATACCGCACATCACCGCCATTGGGTGAGAATCACGACGGAAAGCATGGAACAGACGGGTAATCTGCTCATGAATCATGGTGTGACGGGTCACGGTGGTTTTGAATTCATCGTATTGTGCCTGCGTCGGTTTTTCGCCGTTCAGCAGGATGTAGCACACTTCCAGATAGTTGGATTCGGTGGCTAACTGATCGATGGGGAAGCCGCGATGGAGCAGGATACCTTCGTCACCATCAATGAAGGTGATTTTGGATTCGCAAGATGCGGTAGAGGTAAATCCAGGGTCGAAGGTGAATACACCTTTAGAACCCAGCGTACGGATATCAATAACATCCTGACCGAGCGTGCCTTTTAGCACATCCAGTTCAACAGCAGTGTCACCATTTAGGGTGAGCGTTGCCTTTGTATCAGCCATTTACGGTCTCCTTAGCGCCTTATTGCTTAAGACTGCCAATTACCGGATTTGCATTCTGCTGATTTCTCACCGTTACCAGTTTGTTATTTGGCTTACCGCTCAGCTCACGAGGAGAAACCAGGGTACAGAGCTATGGCGCCTTGCAGGTAAAAACATGAAAAATCAGTGAAACAACAGCAAATCAGTGTCTTCGCAGTCCGAATTATTCAAACCTGTATATCACTAATAACTGTCCTGATAACTTCGGTCAATACCATCACACTGTTACATAACTATTTGTCAGGTGAAAGTGAGACCTCATAACTTTTGCGCATTATATGCCTTTTCTGATGACGTTTGTAACAATATTGTTTAACATTTGTCAAATCAGATGATTAAAAATTAAAAAGATGTTGTTATCGTGACCCTGATCACTGTTCCAGAGAAAACCCGACAAACTGTATGTAGGTTAATTGTAATGATTTTGTGAACGGCCTATACTGCCGCCAGGTCTCCGGAACACCCTGCAATCCCGAGCCACCCAGCGTTGTAACGTGTCGTTTTAGCATTTGGAAGCAATGTTTTGCATGACGCGCAGTTATAGAAAAGGAACGCTGTCTGACCCGCATCGCAGTCCGGAGGAAGGAAACAATAAGAACAGCATGTGGGCGTTATTCATGATAAGAAATGTGAAAAAACAAAGACCTGTCAATCTGGATCTCAAAACGATCCGGTTCCCTGTAACAGCAATAGCGTCCATTCTGCACCGCGTTTCTGGTGTGATTACGTTTGTGGCGGTCGGCATTCTGCTGTGGTTACTGGGTACCAGCCTCTCTTCTCCTGAAGGATTCCTCCAGGCCTCTGCCATCATGAACAGCTTCTTCGTGAAATTTATCATGTGGGGCATTCTGACTGCGCTGGCGTACCACGTTGTTGTGGGCATTCGTCATATGCTGATGGACTTTGGCTACCTGGAAGAGACTTTCGAAGCCGGTAAACGCTCCGCTAATATTTCATTTGTATTGACTGTCGTGCTTTCACTTCTCGCAGGAGTTCTCGTATGGTAAGCAACGCCTCCGCATTAGGACGCAACGGCGTACATGACTTCATTCTGGTCCGTGCTACCGCCATCGTTCTCACCCTTTATATCATCTATATGATTGGTTTCTTCGCGACCAGCGGCACGCTGACGTGGGAAATCTGGAGTGGGTTCTTCGGATCTGCCTTCACCAAAGTGTTCACCCTGCTGGCTCTGTTCTCCATCCTTATTCATGCCTGGATTGGTATGTGGCAGGTGTTGACCGATTACGTTAAACCACTGGCGATTCGCCTTCCTCTGCAGCTGGTCATTGTCGTTGCACTGGTGGTTTACGTTATTTATGGATTCGTTGTGGTGTGGGGTGTGTAATGAAACTGCCAGTCAGAGAATTTGATGCTGTTGTGATTGGTGCTGGTGGCGCAGGTATGCGTGCAGCACTGCAAATTTCCCAGAGCGGCCAGACCTGTGCGCTGCTCTCTAAAGTCTTCCCGACCCGTTCCCACACTGTCTCCGCGCAGGGCGGTATTACCGTTGCGCTGGGCAATTCCCATGAAGATAACTGGGAATGGCACATGTATGACACGGTCAAAGGTTCCGACTACATCGGCGACCAGGATGCTATCGAATATATGTGTAAGACTGGCCCGGAAGCGATTCTGGAGCTGGACCACATGGGTCTGCCGTTCTCCCGTCTGGAAAATGGCACCATTTATCAGCGTCCGTTTGGCGGCCAGTCGAAAAACTTCGGCGGCGAGCAGGCGGCACGTACCGCAGCTGCGGCTGACCGTACCGGTCACGCACTGCTGCACACGCTGTATCAACAGAACCTGAAAAACCACACGACTATTTTCTCCGAGTGGTATGCGCTGGATCTGGTGAAAAACGCCGATGGCGCCGTTGTGGGTTGTACTGCCCTGTGTATTGAAACCGGTGAAGTGGTCTACTTCAAAGCGCGTGCTACCGTGCTGGCGACCGGCGGTGCAGGCCGTATTTATCAATCTACCACCAACGCCCACATCAACACCGGTGACGGCGTAGGTATGGCTATCCGCGCCGGCGTACCGGTGCAGGATATGGAAATGTGGCAGTTCCACCCAACCGGCATCGCCGGTGCCGGCGTGCTGGTAACAGAAGGCTGCCGTGGTGAAGGGGGTTACCTGCTGAACAAACACGGCGAGCGCTTCATGGAGCGTTATGCCCCGAATGCGAAAGACCTGGCGGGTCGTGACGTGGTGGCGCGTTCCATCATGATCGAAATCCGTGAAGGCCGCGGCTGTGACGGCCCATGGGGTCCACACGCGAAGCTGAAACTCGACCATCTGGGTAAAGAGGTTCTGGAATCACGTCTGCCAGGCATTCTGGAGCTGTCTCGTACCTTCGCGCACGTCGATCCAGTGAAAGAGCCTATCCCGGTAATCCCAACCTGTCACTACATGATGGGCGGTATTCCGACCAAAGTGACCGGCCAGGCGCTGACCGTGAACGAGCAGGGTGAAGACGTTGTTATCCCGGGCCTGTTTGCCGTCGGTGAAATTGCCTGCGTATCCGTACACGGTGCAAACCGTCTGGGCGGGAACTCCCTGCTTGACCTGGTGGTATTTGGTCGTGCTGTAGGTCTGCATCTGCAAGAGTCTATTGCCGAGCAGGGTGCGCTGCGTGATGCCACCGACGATGAAATTGATGCGTCGCTTGAGCGTCTGAACCGCTGGAACGGCAACCGTAATGGTGAAGATCCGGTGGAAATCCGCAAAGCGCTGCAGGAATGTATGCAGCACAACTTCTCGGTATTCCGTGAAGGGGATGCGATGGCCAAAGGTCTTGAGCAGCTGAAAGCGATCCGCGAGCGTCTGAAAAATGCCCGTCTGGACGACACATCCAGCGAGTTCAATACCCAGCGCGTTGAGTGTCTGGAGCTGGATAACCTGATGGAAACGGCGTTCGCTACCGCGATGTCGGCAAACTTCCGTACCGAGAGCCGTGGCGCGCATAGCCGCTTCGACTTCCCGGATCGTGACGATGAAAACTGGCTGTGCCATTCCCTGTATCTGCCAGAGTCGGAATCCATGACGCGTCGTAGCGTCAATATGGAACCGAAACTGCGTCCGGCGTTCCCGCCGAAGATTCGTACTTACTAATGCGGAGACAGGATAATGAAACTCGAATTCTCAGTTTATCGTTATAACCCGGATGTAGATGATGCTCCGCGTATGCAGGATTACACCCTGGAAGCGGAAGAAGGCCGTGACATGATGCTGCTGGATGCCTTAATCCAGCTGAAAGAAAAAGATCCGACACTGTCGTTCCGTCGCTCATGCCGTGAAGGCGTTTGTGGCTCTGACGGTGTGAACATGAACGGTAAAAATGGTCTGGCCTGCATCACGCCAATTTCAGCGTTGCAGCGCGCGGGCCAGAAAATTGTTATCCGTCCTTTGCCAGGTCTGCCAGTCGTTCGTGATTTGGTGGTAGACATGGGGCAATTCTATGCACAATATGAGAAGATTAAGCCTTACTTATTGAATAATGGGCAAAATCCACCGGCTCGTGAGCACTTACAGTCTCCTGAGCAGCGTGAAAAACTCGACGGTTTGTACGAGTGTATTCTCTGTGCATGTTGCTCGACCTCTTGCCCGTCGTTCTGGTGGAACCCGGACAAGTTTATCGGCCCGGCCGGTCTGCTGGCTGCCTATCGCTTCCTGATCGATAGCCGCGACACCGAAACCGACAGTCGTCTGGAAGGACTGAGTGATGCTTTCAGCGTATTCCGCTGCCATAGCATCATGAACTGCGTCAGTGTATGTCCTAAGGGACTGAACCCGACGCGCGCCATCGGCCATATTAAGTCGATGCTGCTGCAGCGCAGTGCATAAGTAACAGGAGGGGAGCGTTGTTCCCCTCACCCTGACCCTCTCCTGACAGGAGAGGGGATAAAATGTAGGAAACCTCTAAAAACTGCCCCGAGGTGCAGACAGTTTTTAAAGGTTCCTTCGCGAGCCCAAGACAACATAAGAGCTCGCAGGTGAACCCCGGCACGTACGTGTTGTACGTGGTAGTTTCTACGGCGAAAGTAAGCATAAAAATGCTTAAGGGATCACGATGCAGAACGGCGCAATGAAAGCCTGGCTGGACTCTTCTTACCTCTCTGGTTCAAACCAGAGCTGGATAGAACAGCTCTATGAAGACTTCTTAACCGATCCTGACTCAGTGGACGCAAACTGGCGTTCCATGTTCCAGCAGTTACCTGGCACTGGAGTCAAACCGGATCAATTCCATTCCAAAACACGTGATTATTTCCGTCGTCTGGCGAAGGATGCCTCACGTTACTCTTCTGCGATTTCCGACCCTGACACCAATGCGAAGCAGGTTAAAGTCCTGCAGCTTATCAACGCTTATCGCTTCCGTGGTCACCAGCATGCGAATCTCGATCCGCTGGGACTGTGGAAACAAGATCGTGTGGCGGATCTCGATCCGGCGTATCACGATCTGACCGAGGCCGATTTCCAGGAAAGCTTTAACGTAGGTTCCTTTGCCATCGGCAAAGACACGATGAAGTTGGGCGAGCTGATTGACGCGCTCAAGCAAACCTACTGCGGCTCCATCGGCGCGGAATATATGCACATCACCTCTACAGAAGAGAAACGCTGGATCCAGCAGCGCATCGAATCTGTGGCGGGCCACGCGAATTTCTCTGCTGAAGAGAAAAAACGCTTCCTCAGCGAACTGACCGCAGCAGAAGGCCTTGAGCGCTATCTGGGCGCGAAATTCCCGGGTGCGAAACGCTTCTCGCTGGAAGGCGGCGACGCGCTGGTACCTATGCTGAAAGAGCTGATTCGTCACGCGGGCAAAAGCGGTACCCGTGAAGTGGTGCTGGGTATGGCGCACCGCGGTCGTCTGAACGTACTGGTCAACGTGCTGGGTAAAAAACCGCAGGACCTGTTCGACGAATTCGCGGGCAAACATAAAGAACACCTCGGCACCGGTGACGTGAAGTACCACATGGGCTTCTCGTCTGATATCGAAACCGAAGGCGGTCTGGTTCACCTGGCGCTGGCGTTTAACCCGTCACACCTGGAAATCGTGAGCCCGGTGGTTATCGGTTCTGTACGTGCGCGTCTGGATCGTCTGGACGAGCCGAGCAGCAACAAAGTTCTGCCAATCACCATTCACGGTGACGCGGCGGTCACAGGGCAGGGCGTGGTTCAGGAAACGCTGAACATGTCCAAGGCGCGTGGTTACGAAGTGGGCGGTACCGTTCGCATTGTTATCAACAACCAGGTGGGCTTCACGACCTCTAACCCACTGGATGCGCGTTCTACCCCGTACTGCACCGACATCGGTAAGATGGTTCAGGCGCCGATCTTCCACGTTAACGCGGATGACCCGGAAGCCGTGGCGTTCGTTACCCGTCTGGCGCTGGACTACCGTAACACCTTCAAACGCGATGTGTTCATCGACCTGTTCTGCTACCGCCGTCATGGCCACAACGAAGCTGACGAGCCAAGTGCAACGCAGCCGCTGATGTATCAGAAAATCAAAAAACACCCGACGCCACGCAAAATCTATGCTGACAAGCTGGAAGGCGACAACGTGACGACGCTGGAAGATGCGACCGAAATGGTCAACCTCTACCGCGACGCGCTGGATGCGGGTGAATGCGTAGTGAAAGAGCTGCGCCCGATGAACATGCACTCCTTTACCTGGTCGCCGTACCTCAACCACGAGTGGGATGAGAGCTACCCGAATAAGGTAGAGATGAAGCGCCTGCAGGAGCTGGCTAAACGCATCAGCACCGTACCAGACGCTATCGAGATGCAGTCTCGCGTAGCGAAAATTTATGCTGACCGTCAATCAATGGCGGCGGGCGAGAAGCTGTTCGACTGGGGCGGGGCGGAAACACTGGCTTACGCAACGCTGGTTGATGAAGGCATTCCTGTTCGTCTGTCCGGTGAAGATGCGGGCCGTGGCACCTTCTTCCACCGTCACGCGGTAGTTCACAACCAGACTAACGGTTCAACCTATACTCCGCTGCAGCATGTCCATAACGGTCAGGGTCAGTTCAAGGTATGGGACTCCGTCCTGTCTGAAGAAGCGGTACTGGCATTCGAATACGGCTACGCCACCGCGGAACCGCGCACCCTGACTATCTGGGAAGCGCAGTTCGGTGACTTCGCCAACGGTGCCCAGGTCGTTATCGACCAGTTCATCTCGTCCGGCGAGCAGAAATGGGGCCGTATGTGTGGCCTGGTGATGCTGCTGCCACACGGATACGAAGGTCAGGGTCCGGAGCACTCCTCTGCTCGTCTGGAACGTTATCTGCAGCTCTGCGCTGAGCAGAACATGCAGGTCTGCGTGCCGTCTACTCCGGCTCAGGTCTACCACATGCTGCGTCGTCAGGCGCTGCGCGGTATGCGCCGTCCGCTGGTGGTCATGTCGCCAAAATCCCTGCTGCGCCACCCGCTGGCGGTGTCCAGCCTGGACGAACTGGCGAACGGCACCTTCCTGCCTGCCATCGGTGAGGTTGACGAACTGGATCCGCAGGCCGTTAAGCGTGTTGTGATGTGTTCTGGTAAGGTTTATTACGACCTGCTGGAACAGCGCCGTAAGAACGACCAGAAAGATGTCGCCATCGTGCGTATCGAACAGCTTTATCCATTCCCGCACCAGGCGGTGCAGGAAGCGTTGAAACCGTATGCTCACGTGCATGATTTTGTCTGGTGCCAGGAAGAGCCGCTCAACCAGGGCGCCTGGTACTGCAGTCAGCATCATTTCCGTGAAGTCATTCCATTTGGGTCTGCCCTGCGTTATGCAGGTCGCCCGGCCTCCGCCTCTCCGGCGGTAGGGTATATGTCCGTTCACCAGAAGCAGCAACAAGATCTGGTCAATGACGCGCTGAACGTCGATTAATTAAAGGATACATAATGAGTAGCGTAGATATTCTTGTTCCCGACCTGCCTGAGTCCGTAGCAGATGCGACCGTCGCCACCTGGCACAAAAAACCGGGCGATAGCGTTAAGCGCGATGAAGTGCTGGTAGAAATCGAAACTGACAAAGTGGTACTGGAAGTACCGGCTTCAGCGGATGGCATTCTGGATGCAGTCCTGGAAGACGAAGGGACAACCGTAACCTCCCGTCAGATCCTGGGTCGCCTGCGTGAAGGCAACAGCGCGGGCAAAGAGTCCAGCGCGAAGTCTGACGAAAAAGCGTCTACCCCAGCCCAGCGTCAGCAGGCCTCTCTGGAAGAGCAAACTAACGACGCGCTCAGCCCGGCGATCCGTCGCCTGCTGGCCGAGCACAACCTGGATGCGGCTGCCATTAAAGGCACCGGTGTCGGTGGTCGTCTGACCCGTGAAGATATCGAGAAGCACCTGGCGAAAGCCCCTGCTCAGGCAGAAGCTAAAGCGCCAGCAGCGGCAGCGGCAGCGGCGCCGGCAGCACAGCCTGCGCTGGGTGCCCGTAGCGAAAAACGCGTGCCGATGACTCGCCTGCGTAAGCGTGTGGCTGAGCGTCTGCTGGAAGCGAAAAACTCCACCGCGATGCTGACCACCTTCAACGAAGTGAATATGAAGCCAATCATGGACCTGCGTAAGCAGTACGGTGACGCGTTTGAAAAACGTCACGGTATCCGTCTGGGCTTTATGTCCTTCTACGTGAAAGCGGTTGTTGAAGCGCTGAAACGCTACCCGGAAGTTAACGCCTCTATCGATGGCGATGACGTGGTTTACCACAACTACTTCGACGTCAGCATGGCAGTCTCTACGCCACGTGGTCTGGTTACCCCGGTTCTGCGTGATGTCGATACTCTGGGTATGGCTGACATCGAGAAAAAGATTAAAGAGCTGGCTGTAAAAGGTCGCGACGGCAAGCTGACCGTAGACGATCTGACCGGCGGTAACTTCACCATTACCAACGGCGGCGTTTTCGGTTCACTGATGTCTACCCCGATCATCAACCCGCCGCAGAGCGCGATCCTGGGTATGCATGCCATTAAAGATCGTCCAATGGCGGTAGACGGCAAAGTGGAGATCCTGCCAATGATGTATCTGGCACTCTCTTACGATCACCGTCTGATCGACGGCCGCGAGTCCGTGGGCTTCCTGGTTGCCATTAAAGAGCTGCTGGAAGATCCAACGCGTCTGCTGCTGGACGTCTAGTTTTAGCAGTCTTGCCCGGCGGCGCGTTGTCTGCCGGGCCTACAAAAGCACTACCTAACGATTACCTGAAGGATGGATAGAACACATGAACTTACATGAATATCAGGCCAAACAGCTGTTTGCCCGGTATGGCTTACCGGCTCCGGTGGGTTATGCCTGTACTACCCCGCGTGAAGCAGAAGAAGCCGCATCTAAAATCGGTTCCGGCCCTTGGGTAGTTAAGTGTCAGGTTCACGCTGGTGGCCGTGGTAAAGCGGGCGGTGTGAAGGTTGTTAAGAGTAAAGAAGAGATTCGTGCGTTTGCTGAACATTGGCTCGGCAAGCGTCTGGTAACGTACCAGACAGATGCGAACGGTCAGCCTGTCAACCAGATCCTGGTTGAAGCTGCAACTGACATCGCGAAAGAACTGTACCTGGGCGCGGTTGTTGACCGTAGCTCCCGTCGTGTGGTGTTCATGGCGTCTACCGAAGGCGGCGTGGAAATCGAGAAAGTGGCAGAAGAGACGCCACACCTGATCCACAAAGTGGCGATCGATCCGCTGGCAGGCCCAATGCCTTACCAGGGCCGTGAGCTGGCGTTCAAATTGGGTCTGGAAGGCAAGCTGGTTCAGCAGTTCACCAAGATCTTCATGGGTCTGGCCACCATCTTCCTGGAGCGCGACCTGGCGCTGATCGAGATCAACCCGCTGGTCATCACCACTCAGGGCGACCTGATCTGCCTCGACGGCAAACTGGGCGCTGACGGCAACGCACTGTTCCGCCAGCCGGATCTGCGTGAAATGCGCGACCAGTCTCAGGAAGACCCGCGTGAAGCGCAGGCTGCACAGTGGGAACTGAACTACGTGGCGCTGGATGGCAACATCGGCTGCATGGTTAACGGCGCAGGCCTGGCGATGGGCACCATGGACATCGTTAAGCTGCACGGCGGTGAGCCTGCAAACTTCCTCGACGTGGGCGGTGGCGCAACCAAAGAGCGTGTAACCGAAGCGTTCAAAATCATCCTCTCTGATGACAACGTCAAAGCCGTGCTGGTTAACATCTTCGGCGGTATCGTGCGTTGCGACCTGATCGCAGACGGTATCATCGGTGCGGTAGAAGAAGTGGGTGTTAACGTCCCGGTTGTGGTGCGTCTGGAAGGTAACAACGCTGAACTCGGCGCGAAAAAACTGGCTGACAGCGGCCTGAATATTATTGCAGCGAAAAGTCTGACGGATGCAGCTCAGCAGGTTGTTGCCGCAGTGGAGGGGAAATAATGTCAGTTTTAATTAATAAAGATACCAAGGTTATCTGCCAGGGCTTCACCGGTAGCCAGGGGACTTTCCACTCCGAACAGGCGATTGCCTACGGCACGCAGATGGTTGGTGGCGTAACGCCAGGTAAAGGCGGCACCACGCACCTGGGCCTGCCGGTATTCAACACCGTGCGCGAAGCAGTTGAAGCGACGGGCGCGACCGCGACCGTTATTTACGTTCCGGCTCCATTCTGCAAAGACTCGATTCTGGAAGCGATTGACGCGGGCATCAAGCTCATCATCACCATCACCGAAGGTATCCCGACGCTGGATATGCTGACCGTGAAAGTGAAGCTGGATGAAGCGGGCGTGCGCATGATCGGCCCGAACTGCCCGGGCGTTATCACCCCAGGCGAATGCAAAATCGGCATCATGCCGGGTCACATTCACAAACCGGGTAAAGTGGGTATCGTCTCCCGTTCCGGTACGCTGACCTACGAAGCGGTTAAGCAGACTACCGACTACGGTTTCGGCCAGTCCACCTGTGTGGGCATCGGTGGTGACCCTATCCCAGGTTCTAACTTCATTGATATCCTGAAAATGTTCCAGGAAGATCCGCAGACCGAAGCGATCGTGATGATCGGTGAAATCGGCGGTAGCGCAGAAGAAGAAGCGGCTGCGTATATCAAAGAACATGTGACCAAGCCGGTGGTCGGTTATATTGCAGGTGTGACAGCGCCGAAAGGTAAGCGTATGGGTCACGCAGGCGCGATTATCGCAGGCGGTAAAGGTACGGCTGATGAGAAATTCGCCGCGCTGGAAGCCGCAGGCGTGAAAACCGTTCGCAGCCTGGCGGATATCGGCGAAGCACTGAAATCCATCATTAAGTAAATCCTCTCTGCTCCCTGTAAAAGGGAGCGTTGAAGTAATAAGTGTCCGTTTCGACATGGTTGGCCGCTGTAAAGCGGCCTTTTTTAATGCCTGCGTTTCGCGACCAGCGTGAATTTGTAATCGTCGCTGTTAAACACGTTACGGCTGTATTCAAACACCCGCCCATCCTTCAGAAAGCCGCGTGACACCTTTTCCAGTATCGGTTTTGCCGGATCCAGCGCCAGCGCGTCGATCGCCTCCTGAGAGGGCATGATCGGAACCAGTTCCTGTTCACTGCGATCGATAACCATTTTCTTGATCTGTTCGATGTAGTGATATTTGGAATTTTCCATCACCTCCCAGGTGAGGTCGGCGAACATCGCCAGCGGCATCCACGTCTCTTCCAGATTCACCGGTTTTTGCTTAATAAAGCGGACCCGTTTGACATGCCACACTTTGTCATCCGGGCGAATGTTAAGCGTCTCAGCCAGTTTCACATCCGCTTTGATCACTTCGAATGTTTTTACGTCGCTGTGGGTATCGACGTTTCGGTCCGCCAGTTTTTCATAAAAGCCGGTAAGCCGATAAATGTCGTAATTGACGCGCTCCTCTCTCACATAGGAACCGCTGCCCTGAATGCTCTCGATAATCTGCTCTTCAGTGAGGAGCTTCAGTGCCTGCCTCACCGTGACGCGACTGACGCTAAATGTCTCCTGCAGGCTGGATTCCGTCGGTAACGCGTCACCGGGTTTTAACTCGCCGGCGGTAATTTTCTCGCGAAGCGCATCCGCTATCTGCCGGTACATCGGTTTATTGCCCATGTCGTCTGCCTTCTAATACCTTTTCACGGAATTATGCCTCCAGCACAGAATTTGTAAATAATACAAATTAAATACAAATTGTTGGTGTTAGTGAAAATGATCACATAAAGGTATTAGTTTGTCTGTCACAATTGCTCCGGAATAATTCCCCTTGAGTGTGAGGATCCTGATGAACCTGACGACCCTGACCCATCCCGACGCTGTCTGCGTGCAGGCGCAGTACACCAGTCGTGATGAAGCAATACGCCAGCTCACGATGCGGCTGGTGACGCTCGGCAAAATTACCGACGGCAATGCGTTTTTAACCGAAGTCTTTCATCGGGAATCGCTAGGCCCTACCGCGCTCGGCGAAGGGCTGGCAGTCCCGCATGGTAAATCAGCGGTGGTGAAAGAGGCGGCTTTTGCCGTAGCCACCCTGCGTGAACCGCTGAACTGGGAAGGCGTGGATGGCCCGGAAAATGTCGAGCTGATTTTCCTGCTTGCCATTCCGCCGACTGAAGCTGGCTCAACCCATATCCAGGTGCTGACGGAACTTACTTCTCGTCTGGCGGATGAAACTCTTCGGGCGCGCGTCATGGCGGCTACCACGGCAGCAGCGCTACTCGCCGCGCTGGACGATGCGCCACAGGAAGATGACGTTGTCGCGTTCGTGGATGCGCCAACCATCGTTTGTGTAACTGCATGCCCCGCCGGCATTGCGCATACCTATATGGCCGCTGAGTATCTGGAAAAAGCGGGGCGTAAGCTTGGCGTAAACGTGGTGGTGGAAAAGCAGGGGGCGAACGGTATCGAAGGGCGGTTGACCGCGCAGCAGTTACGCACTGCGCAGGCCTGTATCATTGCCGCAGAAGTGGCCCTCAAAGAGAGCGAGCGTTTTCAGGGTATCCCGACGCTGTCCGTGCCGGTCGCGGAACCGCTTCGCCATGCCGAAGCGCTTATTAAGCGTGCGTTGGCCTTACCCCCCGAGGGAACGCATCGCCATGTGCAAACCGGCAATGATGTGAGCAAAAGCCTTAAAACGGAGCTTAAGCAGGCCCTGCTCAGCGGTATTTCCTTTGCCGTGCCGCTGATTGTGGCGGGAGGCACGGTGCTGGCCGTCGCGGTATTGCTGGCACAGATGTTGGGATTACAGCATCTGTTTGAGCAAGAGAACTCATGGCTGTGGATGTATCGCAAACTCGGCGGGGGGATGTTAGGCACGTTAATGGTGCCGGTACTGGCCGCGTATACCGCCTACTCGCTGGCAGATAAACCTGCTCTGGCGTCGGGTTTTGCGGCCGGTCTTGCCGCCAATATGATCGGTTCAGGTTTTTTAGGGGCGATTGCAGGTGGCCTGATTGCCGGCTATCTGATGCGCTGGGTGAAAAACCATATCCGTCTGAGTCAGCGCTATAACGGTTTTTTAACCTATTACCTCTACCCGGTGATTGGCGTGCTGGGCGCGGGCAGCCTGATGCTGTTCGTGATCGGCGAGCCGGTCGCGTGGATCAACACCTCCCTCACGGCATGGCTTAACGGGCTCTCCGGTGCCAATGCGCTGCTACTGGGCACTCTGCTCGGTTTTATGTGCTCGTTCGATTTAGGGGGACCGGTCAACAAAGCGGCCTATGCGTTCTGTCTGGGGGCCATGGCCAACGGCGTTTACGGGCCGTATGCCATTTTTGCTTCCGTCAAAATGGTCTCGGCTTTTACCGTCACGGCTTCAACCATGCTGGCACCGCATCTCTTTAAACCGTTTGAAATCGAAACCGGCAAGTCGACGTGGCTGCTGGGCCTTGCGGGGATCACCGAAGGGGCAATTCCGATGGCCATTGAAGATCCGCTGCGGGTGATTGGCTCGTTTGTTGTTGGCTCGATGGCAACAGGGGCGATTATCGGTGCAATGGGCATCGGGTTGTCTACGCCGGGAGCGGGCATCTTCTCTCTCTTTTTACTGCATGACGCGGGGATGGGTGGCGCGATCGCGGCGGCAGGCTGGTTTGGCGCTGCGCTGGGGGGAACGACGCTCTCTACGCTCATCTTACTGTTCTGGCGACGTCAGGGCGTAAAAAAAGGCAAATACCTGACGGAAGACGTCACGCCATAAATTCATTTACAGGAAACGAAGATGAAAGCTGTATCTCGCGTTCATATCACGCCACATATGCACTGGGACCGTGAGTGGTATTTCACCACCGAAGCGTCACGGATCCTTTTGGTCAATAACATGGAGGAGATCCTGACCCGTCTGGAGCAGGACGAAGAGTATAAATACTACGTTCTTGATGGACAGACCGCGGTACTGGAGGATTACTTCGCCGTCGTGCCGGACAACCGGCCCCGGATAAAAGCGCTGGTTGAGCGCGGAAAGCTGATTATCGGGCCGTGGTATACCCAGACCGACACCACGATAGTCAGCGGCGAATCGATCGTTCGCAATCTGATGTATGGGATGCGCGACTGCATGGAATTTGGTGAGCCGATGAAAATAGGGTATCTGCCGGATTCGTTTGGCATGTCCGGGCAACTTCCGCATATCTATAACGGCTTTGGTATCACCCGCACGCTGTTCTGGCGCGGATGTTCTGAGCGTCACGGCACCGATAAAACAGAATTTTTATGGCAGAGCGCAGACGGCAGCGAAGTTACGGCGCAGGTACTACCGCTGGGCTACGCGATTGGTAAGTACTTACCGGAGGATGAAGCGGGGCTGCGTAAACGGCTCGATACCTGGCTTACATTGCTGGAGAACGCTTCCGTGACGAAAGAGATTCTGCTGCCTAACGGTCACGACCAGATGCCCCTCCAGCAGAACATTTTCGCGGTGATGGATACCCTTCGAAAGATTTACCCGCAGCGGAAATTTGTGATGAGCCGGTTTGAGGAGGTCTTTGAACATACTGAAGCGCACCGTGACGAACTGGCGACGCTGAAAGGGGAGTTTATCGACGGCAAATACATGCGTGTACACCGGACAATCGGCTCCACACGGATGGACATCAAAATTGCCCATGCCCGCATTGAAAACAAAATCGTGAATATCCTCGAACCGCTGGCGGCCCTCGCCTGGATGCTGGGCTTCGAGTATCACCACGGTTTGCTGGAGAAAATGTGGAAAGAGATCCTCAAGAATCATGCTCACGACAGCATTGGCTGCTGCTGCAGCGACAAAGTGCATCGTGAGATTATGGCCCGGTTTGCGCTCGCTGAAGACATGGCCGATAACCTCACGCGTTTCTCGATGCGCAAGATTGTCGACAATATGCCGCAAAGCGAGGCCGACAAGCTGGTGATGTTCAATCTGATGCCCTGGCCCCGTGAAGAGGTGATTAACACCACCCTTCGTCTGCGCGCGAGCCAGTTCCGGTTGCGGGATGATAAAGGCAATGAGATCCCCTGTTTTATTCGCCGCGCCCGGGAAATTGACCCGGGGCTGATTGACCGGCAAATCGTGCACTATGGTAATTACGATCCGTTTATGGAGTTTGATATCCAAATCTGTCAGATCCTGCCCGCGATGGGATACCGCACGCTTTACATCGAGCCCCAGGCTCCTGAAAAGAGGCTTCCCGCGAGGGCAAAAACGGATGCTCTGCTGGAAAACGCCTTCTGGCAAATTGATATAAATGACGATGGCACGCTGCGCCTGCGTGATAAAGAATCCGGACTTATTTATGACCGCGTACTGGAAATTGAAGAGGGGTCGGATGATGGCGATGAGTACGACTACTCGCCTTCCCGGGAAGAGTGGCGGCTCACTTCAGCGCACGGGCAGCATCATGTTGAGGTGATACAGGAAGCCTGGCAGAGCAGGGCGGTGATCCAGCATCGCATCGCCGTTCCGGCAAACCTGGCCGAGCGGTCGGCCCGCCTGCGCAATGGCGCTCTTGCGGTGGAATTTGAGGTTACACTCAGCCATAACAGCAGGCGTGTAGATGTTGTGGCGCGTCTGGATAATCAGGCTGACGATCACCGGGTCCGCGTGCTTATCCCGACGCCGTTTATGACGGAGCAGGTACTGTCAGATACGCAGTTTGGCTCCATAACGCGCCCGGTTCGCGATGACGCGATGGCTAACTGGCAAGAAGAGGGCTGGAAAGAGGCACCGGTTCCCGTCTGGAATTTACTTAACTACGCCGTGCTGCAGCAGAAACGAAACGGGCTTGCCCTGTTCACAGAAGGGTTACGCGAATTTGAAGTGGTCGGGGAGGCAGAAAAAGCGTTTGCTCTGACCCTTCTACGCGGTGTGGGCGTGCTGGGAAAGAAAGATTTGCTGTTGCGCCCGGGCCGACCGTCCGGCATAAAAATGGCCGTTCCGGACTCGCAGCTTCGGGGCAGGCTCGATTGCCGTTTTAGCCTTCTGAGTTTTAGCGGCTCTCCCGAGAACGCCGGCGTTGCTCAGCAGGCGAAAGCGTGGCTTACCCCCGTCCAGTGTTATAACAAAATCCCCTGGGATGCCATGAAGCTTAACCGTGCGCCGTTCAGCACGCCGGACAGATACAGCCTGCTGACCCTTTCGCCGACAGGCTGTGTTATGAGCGCGATAAAAAAGGCGGAGGATCGGGACGCGCTTATCCTTCGTCTGTTCAATCCGTCGGAATCTGTGTCCTGTGATGCCTCTTTATCGTGGAATCAGACCCTTAAAGGCTGTTGCGAGACGGATTTAAATGAACAGGTGCTGGCAGGCAGGGGAGAAGAAAAGGGCATTACGGGCCTGTTCAGGCCTGGGCAATCGCGGACTTTTAGCCTGAAAACGGAAAGGTAGCGTCTGAAGTGAACAAAAGGCTGCACGCAGGGCAGCCTTTTTTATTGAATAGTCACATTGAGGTGTTAATTTTAAGCGTGTCGCAGGTAAAATAAATGTAATTATCTGCGGCTGTCGTCGCATAATGGAAAAAAAACGCGCTGACGACTACCTTTATACGTTAACGCGAATGTAAAGATGCGTTGTTCTTCAGCGTTAAAATAAATCACGTCTGTTTATATTCTTTCTTGCTTTTGATAACTCCAAATATCTCGTCGTACACATAGCATTAACAAGGTTTTTACCATTCACACCACATTTAAACATGGTTAACAGAAACGGTGCTTTTTGATTTAAATCAAAGTTTAATCCTTGGAAAAAGGTGTCGAAAGGCGGTAAATTGTCCCCGATCAAAATGGCTGAAAAGTGGTAATTTTGCTATAAATTGATCGCCGTCGAAAAACGTAAATGTGATTCAATAAAAACCTGTTTATTGTAAGGGTTTTGCAGCGTATTATATTTGCGGGATCAATTTGAGTTTTTTATTAACGTATTTGTAACCTATCGTCATTGCTTTTATCCTTTCTCAGGCTAAGCGCGACGACATGGATGCGAATAATTTGTATTGGGGCATGTGTGTGAATCCTTTTCTAACGGGGTTCACTCTCGGAGTCTTCATGCGATGAGCAAGGAGTCATGATGTTAGATATAGTCGAACTGTCGCGCTTACAGTTTGCCTTGACCGCGATGTACCACTTCCTGTTTGTGCCACTAACGCTCGGTATGGCGTTCCTGCTGGCCATCATGGAAACGGTCTACGTCCTCTCCGGCAAACAGATTTATAAAGATATGACCAAGTTCTGGGGCAAGTTGTTTGGTATCAACTTTGCACTGGGCGTGGCTACCGGTTTGACCATGGAGTTCCAGTTCGGGACTAACTGGTCTTACTATTCTCACTACGTTGGGGATATCTTCGGTGCGCCGCTGGCCATTGAAGGTCTGATGGCCTTCTTCCTCGAATCCACCTTTGTAGGTCTGTTCTTCTTCGGTTGGGACCGTCTGGGCAAAGTCCAGCATATGGCGGTGACCTGGCTGGTGGCACTCGGTTCGAACCTGTCCGCACTGTGGATCCTGGTCGCGAACGGCTGGATGCAGAACCCTATCGCGTCTGATTTCAACTTCGAAACTATGCGTATGGAGATGGTCAGCTTTGCCGAACTGGTGCTGAACCCGGTCGCACAGGTTAAATTCGTTCACACCGTGGCGTCTGGCTATGTGTGCGGTGCGATGTTTGTACTGGGCATCAGCTCTTACTACATGCTGCGTGGTCGTGACTTCGCGTTTGCTAAGCGCTCCTTTGCTATCGCTGCAAGCTTCGGTATGGCTGCAATCCTCTCTGTTATCGTGCTGGGTGATGAATCCGGTTACGAAATGGGTGACGTGCAGAAAACCAAACTGGCCGCTATCGAAGCCGAATGGGAAACCCAACCCGCGCCTGCTGCCTTTACTCTGTTCGGTGTTCCCGACCAGGATGCACAGGAAAACCGCTTCGCCATTCAAATTCCTTACGCGCTCGGCATCATTGCTACCCGCTCCGTCGACAAGCAGGTGACGGGTCTGAAAGAGCTGATGGTGCAGCATGAAGGCCGTATCCGTAACGGTATGAAAGCCTACGCGCTGCTGGAGCAGCTGCGTGCGGGTTCTACCGACCAGGCCGTGCGTGACCAGTTCAACGATGTGAAGAAAGATCTGGGTTACGGTCTGCTGCTGAAACGCTATACCCCGAACGTCTCCGACGCGACGGAAGCGCAGATCCAGATGGCGACCAAAGACTCCATTCCACGCGTGGCGCCACTGTACTTCGCATTCCGTATCATGGTGGGCTGCGGCATCATCATGCTGCTGATCATTGCGGCGTCCTTCTGGTCCGTGATTCGTAACCGCATCGGTGAGAAAAAATGGCTGTTGCGTACCGCGCTGTATGGTATCCCACTGCCGTGGATTGCTATCGAATCCGGCTGGTTTGTTGCGGAATATGGCCGTCAGCCATGGGCGATCGGTGAGGTGCTGCCAACGGCGGTAGCGAACTCCTCTCTGACTGCAGGCGATCTGATCTTCTCCATGCTGCTGATTTGTGGTCTGTACACCCTGTTCCTGGTGGCTGAACTGTTCCTGATGTTCAAGTTCGCGCGCCTTGGCCCAAGCAGCCTGAAAACCGGTCGCTATCACTACGAGCAGTCCGGTGCGACTACTCAGCCGGCACGCTAAGACAGGAGTCATCAAATGATCGATTATGAAGTATTGCGTTTTATCTGGTGGCTGCTGGTCGGTATTCTGCTGATCGGTTTCGCAGTCACTGACGGTTTCGACATGGGGGTGGGGATGCTCACCCGTTTCCTCGGTCGTAATGACACCGAGCGTCGAATCATGATTAACTCCATCGCCCCGCACTGGGACGGTAACCAGGTGTGGCTGATCACCGCAGGCGGCGCGCTGTTCGCTGCCTGGCCGATGGTCTACGCGGCTGCGTTCTCCGGTTTCTATGTGGCGATGATTCTGGTGCTGGCTTCTTTATTCTTCCGTCCGGTTGGTTTCGACTACCGTTCCAAGATTGAAGACACCCGCTGGCGCAACATGTGGGACTGGGGCATCTTCATTGGTAGCTTCGTTCCACCGCTAGTGATTGGCGTGGCGTTCGGTAACCTGCTGCAGGGTGTACCGTTCCACATCGATGAATACATGCGTCTTTACTACACCGGTAACTTCTTCCAGTTGCTGAATCCGTTTGGTCTGCTGGCAGGCGTGGTGAGTGTGGCAATGATCATTACTCAGGGTGCGACCTATCTGCAGATGCGTACCGTAGGTGAATTGCATCTTCGCTCTCGTGCAACGGCGCAGGTTGCTGCGCTTATTACCCTGGTGTGCTTCGCACTGGCCGGCGTATGGGTGATGTACGGTATCGACGGTTATGTCATTACGTCTGCAATTAACCACACGGCACCGTCTAACCCGCTGACGAAAGAAGTGGCGCGTCAGGCTGGCGCGTGGCTGGTGAACTTCAACAATATGCCTGTTCTGTGGGCTATTCCGGCTCTGGGTGTGTTGCTGCCGCTGCTGACGATACTGACGTCACGTCTGGAAAAAGGTGCCCTGGCATTTGTATTTTCCTCACTGACGTTGGCGTGCATTATTCTGACTGCAGGTATCGCGATGTTCCCATTCGTCATGCCGTCCAGCACGATGATGAATGCAAGCCTGACCATGTGGGATGCAACGTCCAGCCAGCTGACGCTTAACCTGATGACGTATGTTGCTTGCGTGTTCGTACCGATTATCCTGCTGTACACCGCCTGGTGTTACTGGAAAATGTTCGGTCGTATCACGAAAGAAGATATTGAAAGCAACACTCATTCTCTGTACTAAGTAAGGAGCTGAATATGTGGTATTTCGCATGGATTTTAGGGACGCTTCTTGCCTGTGCATTTGGTGTCATTACTGCCCTGGCGCTTGAGCACGTCGAAGCGTCTAAAGCAGGTGAAGACAAACACTAATGAACATTATCGCGACGCTTTACGCGGTAATGGATAAGCGCCCGTTAAGGGCGCTTTCTTTAGTGATGGCATTACTGCTGGCAGGTTGTATCTTCTGGGACCCTTCGCGCTTTGCAGCGAAGACCAGCGAGCTTGAGATCTGGCACGGCTTCCTCATTATGTGGGCGGTGTGCGCAGGTGTGATCCACGGCGTAGGCTTTCGTCCGAAAGCGGTGCACTGGCAGGGGATTTTCTGCCCACTTATCGCCGATCTGGTGCTTCTCGCTGGCTTGATTTTCTTCTTCTTCTGAATAAGAAATGTCCGTTAATGATATGGGCTTACCCTGGCCCATAAAAATTTACTCTCCGTTTACTTTCTCCCATTCCAAACCATCTTTCCCGCGCGTATAGTAGCGAAGTTTAAAAGCTCTAACTTTTGTTGCATTACCGGGATGTAAAGTGAATACAACGCTGTTTCGATGGCCGGTTCGTGTCTATTACGAAGATACCGATGCCGGGGGTGTGGTTTACCACGCCAGCTACGTTGCTTTTTATGAACGGGCACGCACAGAGATGCTGCGCCATCATCACTTTAGTCAACAGGAGCTGTTGGCTGAGCGAGTTGCCTTCGTGGTTCGCAAGATGACGCTTGAGTATTTTGCGCCTGCCAGACTCGACGATATGCTCGAAGTCCAAACTGAAATTACATCAATGCGCGGAACCTCAATGGTTTTCACGCAGCGGATAGTCAATGCAGAAAATACGGTACTGAACTCAGCTGAAGTCCTGATCGTCTGTGTTGATCCAACCATAATGAAGCCTCGTGCGCTTCCTAAGTCTATTGTCGCGGAGTTTAAGCAGTGACTGACATGAATATCCTTGATTTGTTCCTGAAGGCAAGCCTTCTGGTTAAACTTATCATGTTGATTTTGATTGGTTTTTCAATCGCATCCTGGGCCATCATCATCCAGAGAACGCGTATCCTCAATGCGGCTGGCCGTGAAGCAGAAGCGTTTGAAGATAAGTTCTGGTCGGGTATTGAGCTTTCTCGTCTGTATCAGGAAAGCCAGGGACGCCGTGATAACCTCGTAGGCTCCGAACAGATTTTCTATAGCGGATTCAAAGAGTTTGCTCGTTTGCATCGCGCAAACAGCCACGCGCCCGAAGCGGTCGTGGAAGGTGCCTCGCGTGCGATGCGTATCTCCATGAATCGCGAGCTGGAAAACCTTGAAACGCATATTCCTTTCCTGGGGACCGTTGGTTCCATCAGCCCGTATATCGGTCTGTTTGGTACGGTCTGGGGGATTATGCACGCCTTTATCGCCCTGGGGGCGGTGAAGCAGGCGACGTTGCAGATGGTTGCCCCGGGTATTGCAGAAGCACTGATTGCGACCGCTATCGGTCTGTTTGCGGCGATCCCGGCGGTTATGGCTTACAACCGTCTGAACCAGCGCGTGAATAAACTGGAACTGAACTACGACAACTTTATGGAAGAGTTCACCGCGATTCTGCACCGTCAGGCGTTTACCAGTACCGAGAGTAACAAGGGGTAAACCATGGCCAGATCGCGTGGACGAAATCGTCGCGAGCTCAAGTCCGAAATCAATATCGTTCCACTGCTGGACGTTCTGTTGGTACTGCTGCTGATCTTCATGGCGACAGCACCCATCATTACCCAGAGCGTGGAGGTTGATCTGCCGGATGCGACAGAATCACAGGCGGTAAGCACCAATGACGATCCTCCGGTCATCATTGAGGTTTCCGGTGTAGGGCAATACAGCGTAGTGGTAGAAAAAGATCGTATGGATCAACTGCCACCTGAGCAGGTTATTGCTGAAGCGCAGCGACGCCTGGAGTCAAATCCGAAAACGGTCTTCTTAATCGGTGGCGCGAAAGACGTACCATACGATGAAATTATTAAAGCGCTGAACTTGCTACATAGCGCGGGCGTTAAGTCAGTTGGCTTAATGACTCAGCCTATTTGATCATCTGCGTAGTTTTTGGGAACCGATAGTGTCAAAGGCAACCGAACAGAACGACAAGCTTAAGCGAGCGATAATCGTCTCCGCAGTGCTGCACGTTATTCTTTTTGCAGTGCTGATCTGGAGTTCGTTCGACGAGCACATTGATGCATCATCGGGCGGCGGTGGAGGCTCTTCCATTGACGCCGTCATGGTGGATCCCGGTGCGGTAGTGCAGAACTATAACCGCGAGCAACAGCAGAAGGCGAGTGCAAAACGGGCTGAAGAGCAGCGTGAAAAACAGGCGCAACAGCAAGCGGAAGAACTGCGTGAAAAGCAGGCCGCTGAGCAGGAGCGACTGAAGCAGCTTGAGAAAGAACGTTTGCAGGCGCAGGAAGCGGCGAAAGAGCAGGCGGAACAGCAGAAGCAAGCTGAAGAGGCCGCGAAGAAAGCTCAGGAACAGCAGAAGCAGGCGGAAGAGGCGGCAGCCAAAGCCGCGGCGGACGCGAAAGCACAAGCTGATGCCCAGGCAAAATTAGCGGCGGAAGCAGCGAAGAAAGCCGCAGCCGATGCTCAGAAGAAAGCTGAAGCCGAAGCGGCGAAGAAAGCCGCTGCTGATGCTCAGAAGAAAGCTGAAGCGGAAGCGGCAAAAAAAGCTGCTGCTGATGCTCAGAAAAAAGCTGAAGCGGAAGCCGCGAAGAAAGCCGCTCAGGAAGCAGAGAAGAAAGCTGCTGCCGATGCTGCGAAGAAAGCGGCTGCTGCCGAGAAGGCTGCAGCAGAAAAAGCGGCCGCTGCTGAAAAAGCCGCAGCAGAGAAGAAAGCCGCCGCCGAGAAAGCGGCTGCTGACAAAAAAGCTGCAGCAGAAAAAGCTGCTGCCGATAAGAAAGCAGCTGCAGAGAAAGCCGCCGCCAAAAAAGCGGCCGCCGCTGAGAAAGCCGCGGATGCCGCTGGCGTTGACGATCTCCTGGGCGACCTGAGTTCTGGTAAGAATGCGCCGAAAGCGGGCGGTGGTGCGAAAGGAAACAATGCAGCACCAACAGGAAGTGGTAACACTAAGAGTAACGGTGCTTCTGGTGCAGAAATCAACGGTTATGCCGCGCAGATTAAATCCGCTATCGAAAGCCGATTCTATGATGCGTCTTCCTACACCGGTAAAACGTGCACGCTGCGTATAAAACTGGCGCCGGATGGCATGCTCCTTGATATTAAGTCCGAAGGTGGCGATCCCGCTTTATGTACTGCAGCACTTGCCGCAGCGCGGCAGGCTAAGATGCCTAAGCCGCCGTCACAGGCAGTCTACGAAGTCTTTAAAAATGCACCGCTGGACTTCAAACCTTAAGTTACATTTTCCCCGTGCAAACGGGGAAAAATAGACCAGGGTTAGTCACAGGGTTTAGTAGTTTTGTCTATTTGGGTTTGTTAACATTCTGCTAAATTATCGTGGGTAAGGTTACCCGGATAAGGGAGATATGATGAAGCAGGCATTACGTGTAGCATTTGGTTTTTTAATGCTGTGGGCAGCAGTACTGCACGCAGAAGTACGTATCGAGATCACCCAGGGGGTGGATTCGGCACGACCAATCGGTGTTGTTCCGTTCCAGTGGGCCGGTCCTGGCGCTGCGCCTGAAGATGCCGGTGGCATCGTTGCGGCTGACCTGCGTAACAGCGGTAAATTCAACCCATTAGATCGTTCTCGTCTGCCTCAGCAGCCGGGCAGCGCGCAGGAAGTACAGCCTGCTGCATGGTCTGCACTCGGTATTGATGCTGTCGTTGTTGGTCAGGTTACACCTAACCCGGACGGCTCTTACAACGTTGCCTGGCAGCTGGTTGATACCGGCGGTGCACCGGGTACCGTTCTGGCACAGAACTCTTACAAGGTCACTAAACAGTACCTGCGCTACGCGGCACACGCTGCCAGCGATGCGGTATTTGAAAAACTGACCGGCATTAAAGGTGCGTTCCGTACCCGTATTGCTTATGTGGTACAGACCAATGGCGGTCAGTTCCCGTATGAGCTGCGCGTATCTGACTACGATGGTTACAATCAGTTCCTGGTGAAACGTTCTTCTCAGCCGCTGATGTCTCCAGCCTGGTCTCCGGACGGTTCTAAACTGGCTTATGTTACCTTCGAAAGCGGTCGTTCAGCGCTGGTTATCCAGACGCTGGCTAACGGTGCTGTTCGCCAGGTTGCGTCGTTCCCTCGTCACAACGGTGCGCCTTCGTTCTCTCCGGACGGTACCAAACTGGCGTTTGCGCTCTCTAAAACCGGTAGCCTGAACCTGTACGTGATGGACATTGGCTCTGGTCAAATTCGCCAGGTGACCGATGGTCGTAGCAACAACACCGAACCGTCCTGGTTCCCGGACAGCCAGAACCTGGCATTTACGTCTGACCAGGCAGGTCGTCCACAAATCTATAAAGTGAACGTCAACGGCGGTGCTCCACAGCGTATTACCTGGGAAGGTTCGCAGAACCAAAACGCAGATGTGAGCAGCGACGGTAAATTTATGGTAATGGTCAGCTCCAACGGTGGGCAGCAGCACATTGCCAAACAAGATCTGGTAGCGGGTGGCGTTCAAGTTCTGTCGTCAACGTTCCTGGATGAAACGCCAAGTCTGGCACCTAACGGCACTATGGTAATCTACAGCTCTTCTCAGGGGATGGGATCTGTGCTGAATCTGGTTTCTACAGATGGGCGTTTCAAAGCGCGTATTCCGGCAACTGATGGACAGGTAAAATCACCTGCCTGGTCGCCGTATCTGTAAATAATAATTAATTGATTACTAAAGGAATCATAGAAATGCAACTGAACAAAGTGCTGAAGGGGCTGATGATCGCTCTGCCTGTAATGGCAATCGCAGCGTGTTCTTCTAACAAGAATGCAAGCAATGACCAGAGCGGCGAAGGCATGATGGGTGCCGGTACCGGTATGGACGCGAATGGCAATGGCAACATGTCTTCTGAAGAGCAAGCGCGTCTTCAGATGCAGCAGCTGCAGCAGAACAACATCGTTTACTTCGATCTGGATAAATACGACATCCGTTCTGACTTCGCTGCGATGCTGGATGCTCACGCTAACTTCCTGCGTAGCAACCCGTCTTACAAAGTCACCGTAGAAGGTCACGCGGACGAACGTGGTACTCCAGAGTACAACATCTCCCTGGGTGAACGTCGTGCTAACGCCGTTAAAATGTACCTGCAGGGTAAAGGCGTTTCTGCTGACCAGATCTCCATCGTTTCTTACGGTAAAGAAAAACCTGCAGTACTGGGTCACGACGAAGCGGCTTACTCCAAAAACCGTCGTGCCGTACTGGTTTACTAAGAGAATTGCATGAGCAGTAACTTCAGACATCATCTGTTGAGTCTGTCGTTACTGGTTGGAATAGCGGCCCCCTGGGCCGCTTTTGCTCAGGCACCAATCAGTAGTGTCGGCTCAGGCTCGGTAGAAGACCGGGTCACTCAACTCGAGCGTATTTCTAACGCTCACAGTCAGCTTTTAACCCAACTCCAGCAACAACTTTCCGACAACCAAAACGATATTGACTCTCTCCGTGGTCAGATTCAGGAAAGCCAGTATCAGCTTAACCAGGTTGTGGAACGTCAGAAGCAAATCTTGCTGCAGATGGATAGCCTCAGCAGCGGTGGCGCAGCTGCGCAGCCAGCAGCAGGCGATCAGAGCGGTGCGGCGACGTCGCCCCCTGCTCCTGCGGCAGATGCTTCGGCCTCGACGGGAGCGCCTGTTCAGAGCGGTGACGCGAATACGGACTACAACGCGGCCATTGCCCTGGTACAGGATCAATCTCGTCAGGATGACGCTATCGCTGCGTTTCAGAACTTTGTGAAGAAATACCCTGATTCTACTTATCTGCCCAATGCAAATTATTGGCTGGGTCAGCTGAATTACAACAAGGGTAAAAAGGACGATGCGGCGTTTTATTTTGCCTCAGTGGTGAAAAATTACCCGAAATCGCCAAAAGCGCCTGATGCGATGTTTAAAGTCGGCGTCATCATGCAGGACAAAGGTGACACTGCGAAAGCGAAAGCGGTTTATCAGCAGGTGGTTGCTAAATTCCCTGGCACCGAAGGTGCGAAGCAGGCGCAAAAACGTCTGAATTCGATGGGATGATTATCGCATGACCAGAAATCGCGTTATTTCTGGTCGTGCAGCATGATTCGTAAGCAGTTAAGTGATCTTCATCGAAATTTTTGTTGCGCTGAATTCTTAAATCAGTAATATATGCCGCCGTTGCCACGGGATATCAAACAACGTGAAAACAGCGTAAAAGTGGGTCGTTAGCTCAGTTGGTAGAGCAGTTGACTTTTAATCAATTGGTCGCAGGTTCGAATCCTGCACGACCCACCACTTAAAGCAGTTCCGGTAGTACAGAGTGGGTGATTAGCTCAGTTGGTAGAGCATCTCCTTTACACGGAGGGGGTCGGCGGTTCGAGCCCGTCATC
>NZ_KI973182.1:503813-1369172 GCF_000534435.1 Enterobacter sp. BIDMC 26
GGGTCGTTAGCTCAGTTGGTAGAGCAGTTGACTTTTAATCAATTGGTCGCAGGTTCGAATCCTGCACGACCCACCAATGTAAAAAAGCGCCCTAAAGGCGCTTTTTTGCTATCTGTATTCCGCATATTTTTACCTTGCAGGTCGGCTCCGGCGAAGTCGCCATCCGATGCGTGCTACGCGCACCTATTTCCGGTGACTTTTTCTCGCAAATTCGCTATCTTGTTTAGTATACAAAACACATTTGCCGTCCGTTTTGCTATGTTATGCAAAAGAAAGGCAATAATGTTAAGCCAGTAAAACGAGAAGCCATAATGAGCGTGATGTTTGATCCAGAAGCCGCAATCTATCCCTTCCCGCCAAAGCCTGTCCCGCTGAGTCAGGATGAGAAGCAGTTTTACCGTGAGAAGATCAAACGTCTTCTCAAAGAGCGAGATGCAGTGATGGTTGCACATTACTACACCGACCCGGAAATCCAGCAACTGGCGGAAGAGACCGGGGGCTGCATCTCTGACTCTCTGGATATGGCACGCTTTGGTGCCAGACATCCTGCTTCCACGTTACTGGTCGCAGGCGTTCGCTTTATGGGTGAAACCGCAAAGATTCTCAGCCCTGAAAAAACCATTCTGATGCCAACGCTACATGCGGAGTGTTCACTCGACCTCGGCTGTCCGATTGATGCGTTCTCGGCTTTCTGCGATGCCCATCCGGACCGTACCGTGGTGGTCTATGCCAATACCTCTGCCGCAGTGAAAGCGCGGGCAGACTGGGTCGTGACGTCAAGCATCGCCGTTGAACTGATTGAGCATCTGGACAGCCTGGGCGAGAAAATCATCTGGGCGCCTGACCGCCATCTCGGCAATTACGTGCAGAAGCAGACCGGCGCTGACGTGCTTTGCTGGCAGGGTGCCTGTATTGTTCATGATGAATTTAAGACGCAGGCGCTCTCGCGCATGAAGGCGCTTTACCCGC
Source organism: Enterobacter sp. BIDMC 26 (assembly GCF_000534435.1). Taxonomy (NCBI): domain Bacteria; kingdom Pseudomonadati; phylum Pseudomonadota; class Gammaproteobacteria; order Enterobacterales; family Enterobacteriaceae; genus Enterobacter; species Enterobacter sp. BIDMC 26. The sequence continues at coordinate 504,783 of NZ_KI973182.1, forward strand.
ACGCAGCGATCCTTGTTCACCCGGAATCACCGCAGTCCATTGTCGACATGGCGGATGCCGTGGGATCCACAAGCCAGCTTATCAATGCTGCCAGGACGCTGCCGCACAAGCAGCTCATCGTGGCAACCGACCGCGGTATCTTCTATAAGATGCAGCAGGCCGTGCCTGAGAAAGAGCTGCTTGAAGCACCAACGGCGGGCGAGGGGGCGACGTGTCGTAGCTGCGCGCACTGCCCGTGGATGGCGATGAACGGCCTGAAAGCTATCGCTGAGGGGCTGGAGAAAGGCGGAGCAACGCATGAAATCCATGTGGATGCTGCTCTGCGTGAAGGTGCGTTAATTCCGCTTAACCGCATGCTGGATTTTGCGGCTACACTACGTACTTAATTCAATACGCCCTGGGGAAAAGATGGATTTTTTTAGCACACAGAACATTCTGGTTCATATACCGATTGGTGCAGGTGGCTATGACCTGTCATGGATTGAGGCCGTGGGTACGCTGGCTGGGTTATTGTGTATCTGGCTGGCAAGCCTGGAGAAGATCAGCAACTACGCGTTCGGGTTAATTAACGTTACGCTCTTTGCGATTATCTTCTTCCAGATCCAGCTGTACGCCAGCCTGCTTTTGCAGTTGTTCTTCTTTGCGGCGAACATTTACGGTTGGTACGCGTGGTCGCGGCAGAACAGCCAGCAGGAGGCGGAGCTGCAAATCCGCTGGCTGCCCTTACCGAAAGCCATCGCCTGGTTTGTCGCCTGCGTTGTCGCCATTGGTTTAATGACCGTCTATATCAACCCGGTGTTTGCATTCCTGACCCGTGTCGCGGTGTCGGTCATGTCTGGCCTCGGGCTGAATGTCACTATGCCATCACTCCAGCCGGATGCTTTCCCGTTCTGGGACTCCTGCATGATGGTGCTGTCGATTGCTGCGATGATCCTGATGACCCGTAAATACGTTGAGAACTGGCTGCTCTGGGTCGTCATTAACGTCATTAGCGTGGTTATTTTTGCACTTCAGGGCGTCTACGCGATGTCGCTGGAGTATCTGCTGCTGACCTTCATTGCCCTGAATGGGAGCCGGATGTGGATTAACAGCGCGCGTGAGCGAGGCTCTCGCGCGCTTTCGAACTAATGATGGTGATGATGTGAATGGCCGGACTGCGCCTCGTTCAGGTGGCAGTCCGGGCCGTTACAGGGCTGGTACTCCATCTGGATGGTGGCGTGACCAATCTCATAGTGATGTTCGAGAAAGTGCTGGATGCGCTCAAGCAGGCCATCATGGTCATGGGTAGGGATCACCTGGACGTGCAATGTCATGACGGGTTTCTCACCCACCAGCCAGACGTGAACATGATGCACATTGCGCACTTCGGGCACGGAACGACGCAGGTTGCGTTTAAGCTCGGCAATGTTCACGGATGCCGGCGCCCCTTCAAGCAGTTCATTCACGCTCTCCTTCAGCAGCCGCCAGGCACTGCGCAATACCAGACACGATACCAGCACGGAAAGAATCGGGTCGACGGGCGTCCAGCCGGTATAAAGGATCACCAGCGCGGCCACAATAGCACCGACGGAACCCAGTAAATCGCCCATAACATGCAGAGCCGCAGCGCGCACGTTGAGGTTCTTTTCCCCGCTGCCGCGATGCAAAATCCAGAACGCCAGAAGATTCGCCAGCAGACCTGCTACGGCGATAACCATCATTGTCGCTCCGGCGACCGGCTGTGGGTGACGAAAGCGCTGTATGGCTTCCCAGACGATAAGAAGGGTGATAACCACCAGAGCAATAGCGTTAACAAACGCCGCCAGAGTGGTCAGTCGCAGCCAGCCAAAGGTATGACGCGCGTTAGGCGGACGGCGGGCAAACTGCACGGCCAACAGGGCAAAGAGCAGGGCGGCGGCATCGGTAAGCATATGTCCGGCATCCGCCAGAAGCGCCAGAGAGCCGGAAACCAGGCCACCAATGACCTCGATAACCATAAACGTTGCCGTGACGCCGAAGGCCAGCATAAGGCGTTTAGCGTTGTCATCGCCAGGAGATGGGGTGTGTGAATGCGTGTGCGCCATATCAGCTTTCCTTTTTGTTATTGTTTTTAGTGTAGCGTTTTTAATGGCTTACTCCAAAAAGAAAGGAGAGCCAGAGCTCTCCTTTTACGTTTACATTCGTCACGGATTATTGGGTTGTGCCATCCGTTTTGGTATTGGCATCGTCGCCCACTTTGTCATTCGAATTCGGACACTTACCGTCTTTGCACATGGTGTTCTTATGCATCTCATCGGTACTCATCGTGTCATGATTCATGGTGCCAGAGCCGCTACTGTCCGGATGCAACATCGTGCCTCCGGTATTGGTGTTCCCGGTATTGATCTGGCTGTTATCGACATTATTCGGGGCGATATTCTGTTTTGCATCACGGGCGACCTGTCCCGCCGCCGCCGCGGCATTCGCGTCACCGTTGTTATCTGTTGAGCCCGTCTCAGCGGCAAGGACGCTGCCGCTTGCCAGGGTAAGGGAGGCTGTGAGGAAGAGGGTTGCCAGTTTCGTCATTTTCATCTTGGTGCTCCTGTTCTTGTCGTTACGCTGGATAACATTTTCCAACAGTGCATCTTTTTCAGAGGCGAAAGATTCCGTCATACGGACTTACGTCAGTATGGAATCGCGTTTAATCAAACAAAAGTGGTTGTTACAGTTAAAAAGCTTAGGTTAGATCTCGTTTTTCGCTATTTTGTGGCGATTTTTAGGTGAATTCCAGGAATTATCTGCGTGAAGTGTAAAACCGTGTTTACACTTTCTGGTCGGCAAGTTAGATTGAAAGGATTGCTTTCATTACTAAAGATATGGCAGAGCTGGAAAGAAAATGAATTATCAGAACGACGATTTACGTATTAAAGAGATCAATGAGTTATTACCTCCTGTAGCACTCCTTGAGAAATTCCCCGCCACTGAAAATGCCGCAAACACGGTGTCTCATGCTCGTAAAGCGATCCATAAGATCCTGAAAGGTAATGACGATCGTCTTCTGGTGGTGATTGGCCCTTGCTCAATTCACGATCCTGCTGCGGCCAAAGAGTACGCAGCAAGATTGCTCCAGCTTCGCGAAGAACTGCAAGGCGAGCTGGAAATTGTCATGCGTGTTTACTTTGAAAAGCCGCGTACGACCGTTGGCTGGAAAGGGCTGATTAACGACCCGCATATGGATAACAGTTTCCAGATCAACGACGGTCTGCGTATTGCGCGCAAACTGCTGCTGGAGATCAACGACAGCGGTTTGCCTGCTGCCGGTGAGTTCCTCGACATGATTACGCCGCAATATCTGGCGGATCTGATGAGCTGGGGCGCAATCGGTGCGCGTACTACAGAATCTCAGGTTCACCGCGAACTGGCGTCAGGTCTCTCGTGTCCGGTTGGTTTTAAAAACGGTACCGATGGCACCATTAAGGTGGCAATTGACGCCATCAATGCCGCCGGGGCACCGCACTGCTTCCTGTCCGTCACCAAATGGGGTCACTCCGCCATTGTAAATACCAGCGGTAACGGTGACTGTCATATTATTCTGCGTGGCGGTAAAGAGCCGAACTACAGCGCAAAACATGTGGCAGACGTGAAGGTCGGGCTGGAAAAAGCGGGTCTGCCACAACAGGTGATGATCGACTTCAGCCATGCCAACTCCAGCAAGCAGTTTAAAAAGCAGATGGAAGTCGGCGCCGATGTTTGTCAGCAGATTGCCGGCGGTGAGAACGCGATTATTGGCGTGATGATCGAAAGCCATCTGGTGGAAGGTAACCAGAATCTGGAAGGCAGCGAGCCGCTGGTCTACGGTAAAAGCGTCACGGACGCCTGCATCGGCTGGGACGATACGGATGCCCTTCTGCGTCAGCTGGCGAATGCGGTAAAAGCGCGTCGCGGCTGAGTTTCAGGAGCCAAATAAAAAAGCGTGGATTGCTCCACGCTTTTTTTATGTCCAGCGAAAATTATTTCGCTTTACCCTGGTTCGCTACAGCCGCGGCTTTTGCAGCGATCTCATCAGCGTTGCCCAGATAGTAATGTTTGATTGGTTTGAAGTTTTCGTCGAACTCATACACCAGCGGAACGCCAGTTGGGATGTTCAGTTCGAGGATCTCGTCTTCACCCATGTTGTCCAGGTATTTCACCAGCGCACGCAGGGAGTTACCGTGAGCTGCGATGATCACGCGCTCGCCGCTTTTCAGGCGTGGCAGAATGGTTTCGTTCCAGTAAGGCACAACGCGGTCGATGGTCAGCGCCAGGCTCTCGGTCGTTGGCAGCTCAGCATCCGTCAGTTTCGCGTAACGCGGGTCGTGGCCCGGGTAGCGTTCGTCATCTTTGGTCAGCTCTGGTGGGGTTACCGCGAAGCCGCGACGCCACTGTTTAACCTGCTCGTCACCGTATTTTTCAGCGGTTTCCGCTTTGTTCAGACCCTGCAGCGCACCGTAGTGACGCTCGTTCAGTTTCCAGGATTTCTCAACCGGCAGCCAGGCCTGATCCAGTTCGTCCAGAACGTTCCACAGAGTATGGATGGCACGTTTCAGCACAGAGGTGTAAGCAAAATCAAAGCTGAAGCCTTCAGCCTTCAGCAGTTTACCTGCTGCTTTTGCTTCGCTTACGCCTTTTTCTGACAGATCAACGTCGTACCAACCGGTAAAGCGGTTTTCGTTGTTCCACTGGCTTTCGCCATGACGCACCAGGACCAGCTTAGTTACAGCCATATCGTACTCCTCATAAGCTTTATTGAATGATAACAATTCTCATTATATTGCCGTGACAGTGCCAGCAGCAACGCTTAACCCTAACCATAGCGAAAATAGTCTCTGAGTGTAAGATGCTTGTGAATCCAGGGTTATGATTTTGTCTGCGATCGGCGCTATTTTCAGCAAGACGGAGAGAAAAAGCCCTCCGCAAGGAGGGCTGGGAATTATGAATGCGGGATGAAATGATATTCTGTCACGCTAACGTACTCTTCACCCGGGCGCAGCACACAGTCCGGCTGTGGCCATTCTGGATGGTTCGGGCTGTCCGGCAGGAACTCGCTTTCCAGCGCCAGACCTTGCCAGTCGCTGTACTCTTCATGTTCGCGCGCCGTGGTACCGCCAAGGTAGTTGCCTGAATAGAATTGCAGGGCAGGGGCCGTGGTGTAGACCGTCATCTGCAGTTTCTCATCTGCAGACCAGACCTGCGCGGCAGGCTGAGTCACATCACCTTTCGCCTGCAGCAGGAACGCGTGGTCATAGCCTTTCACCTTGCGCTGATCGTCATCGCTCAGGAAATCCTGCGCGATGGTTTTTCCGCTGCGGAAATCAAAGCTGGTACCGCTGACGGCCTTGAGCCCCTGATACGGGATCCCCATTTCATCCACCGGCAGATAGGCATCGGCCAGGATCTGGAGCGTGTGATTACGCACGTCGCACTGGTTGCCGTCCAGGTTGAAATAAGCGTGGTTGGTCAGATTGACCGGGCACGGCTTATCAACTTTCGCGCGATATTCAATGGCGATACGGTTATCGTCAGCCAGCGTGAAATGCGCGAACGCGGTGAGGTTACCGGGGAATCCCTGGTCACCGTCACGCGAGTCCAGTGAGAACAGCACTTCGCGGTCGTTTTGCTGAACGATTTTCCAGCGGCGCTTATCGAACCCTTCAGGTCCACCGTGTAACTGGTTTTCGCCCTGACTGGAAAGCAGCGAGTAACGCTCGCCATCAAGTTCGAAAGCGCTTTTCGCGATGCGGTTAGCATAACGGCCGACAGACGCGCCAAGATAGGCGGACTGATTGACATACTGCTCAGGCGACGCGCAGCCAAGCAGGGTTTCACGTACGCTGCCATCAGGCATTGGTACGCGAGCGGATAGCAAAGTGGCACCCCAGTCCATTAACGTAACCACCATTCCTGCGCTGTTGCGCAGGGTTAACAGGCGATACGGCAGGCCATCCGGGGCAAGGGTTGGCGTTTCGTTTAGCACTGTCCTGCTCCTTGTGATGCTTTACACACGTAGAAAGTTTCTTTAATACCTGTTTTCGCTTCGTACTGTTTTTCCACCGCCTGCTGGACGGCAGGGACGAGCTCTTCTGGCATCAGGGCAACAATGCAGCCACCGAAGCCGCCGCCGGTCATGCGCACACCGCCTTTATCGCCAATCGTGGCTTTGACGATGTCCACCAGGGTATCGATTTGCGGAACGGTGATTTCAAAATCATCGCGCATGGAGGCGTGAGATTCTGCCATCAGTTCACCCATACGTTTCAGGTCACCTTTCGCCAGCGCGGACGCCGCTTCAACGGTACGGGCATTTTCCGTCAGCACATGACGAACGCGTTTCGCCACTACCGGATCCAGTTCGTGCGCCACTTTATTGAACTCGTTGAGCGAAACGTCACGCAGCGCAGGTTGCTGGAAGAAGCGTGCGCCGGTTTCACACTGCTCGCGGCGGGTGTTGTACTCGCTGCCCACCAGCGTGCGTTTAAAGTTGCTGTTAATAATTACCACAGCTGCGCCTTTTGGCAAGGGAACGGCTTTGGTGCCCAGAGAGCGGCAGTCGATAAGCAAGGCATGCTCTTTTTTACCCAGCGCAGAGATCAGCTGGTCCATGATGCCGCAGTTACAGCCCACAAACTGGTTTTCCGCTTCCTGACCATTCAGGGCGATTTGTGCCCCGTCCAGCGGCAGATGATAAAGCTGCTGGAAGACGGTACCCACGGCGACTTCCAGCGACGCGGACGAGCTTAACCCGGCGCCCTGAGGCACGTTTCCGCTGATGACCAGATCAGCGCCGCCCACGTTTTTATTACGTTTCTGCAGGTGTTTTACCACACCGCGCACGTAGTTAGACCATTGCTGGCTGTCGTGGGTAACGATGGGTGCATCGAGGGAAAACTCATCCGTCTCATTGTTGTAATCCGCTGCAATAACGCGGACTTTGCGATCATCGCGCTTAGCGCAGCTAATGACCGTCTGGTAATCAATGGCGCACGGCAGAACGAAACCATCGTTATAGTCGGTATGTTCACCAATCAGGTTCACGCGGCCAGGCGCCTGAATGACATGGGTGGCAGGGTAGCCAAATTTCTCAGCAAACAGGGATTGTGTTTTATCTTTCAGACTCATTTTTTAGACTCCTGATTCGCGATAATGGACGTCACTCACAGCACGCAGGCGTTCTGCAGCCTGTTCTGCCGTCAGGTCACGCTGGGTTTCTGCCAGCATTTCATAGCCCACCATGAATTTACGTACCGTCGCAGAGCGCAGCAGCGGCGGATAGAAATGGGCATGCAACTGCCAGTGTTGATTCTCTTCACCGTTAAACGGAGCGCCATGCCAGCCCATTGAGTAGGGGAAGGAGCACTGGAACAGGTTGTCATAACGGCTGGTCAGCTTCTTCAGTGCCAGGGCGAGGTCATCGCGCTGGGCGTCGCTCAGATCGGTGATGCGCAGAACCTGTGCTTTTGGCAGAAGCAGCGTCTCAAATGGCCATGCTGCCCAGTAAGGTACGACGGCCAGCCAATGCTCGGTTTCCACCACCGTTCGGCTGCCATCGGCCAGTTCACGACGGGTGTAATCCATCAGCATCGGCGATCCGTTTTCCGCGAAATAGGCTTTTTGCAGACGGTCTTCACGCTCGGCTTCGTTTGGCAGGAAACTGTTGGCCCAGATCTGACCGTGCGGGTGCGGGTTAGAGCAGCCCATTGCCGCGCCCTTGTTCTCGAACACTTGTACCCACGGGTAGGTCTGGCCCAGTTCAGCAGTTTGCGTCTGCCAGGTGCTGACGACCTCTTTCAGCGCGTCAACACTCAGCTCCGGCAGCGTTTTGCTGTGGTCGGGCGAGAAACAGATAACACGGCTGGTGCCGCGCGCGCTTTCACAGCGCATCAGCGGGTCCTGGCTATCCGGCGCGTCGGGCGTGTCGGTCATCAGGGCGGCAAAATCGTTGGTGAAAACGAAGGTGCCTTTGTAGTCCGGGTTTTTATCGCCCGTCACACGCGTGTTGCCCGGACACAGGAAGCAGTCCGGGTCGTGCTGGGGAAGCGTCTGTTTTGCAGGCGTCTCTTGCGCCCCCTGCCAGGGGCGCTTGGCGCGATGCGGAGAAACCAAAATCCATTGTCCGCTTAGCGGGTTAAAACGACGATGCGGATGATCGACGGGATTGAACGAAGTCATGACGGATCCTTAGTCCGGATAACCTTGTGGATGGCGAGACTGCCAGTGCCAGGTATCCTGTGCCATTTCATCAAGCGTGCGGGTGACACGCCAGTTAAGCTCTTTATCGGCTTTGGAGGCATCGGCCCAGTAAGCCGGGAGGTCGCCTTCACGGCGCGGTGCGAAGTGATAATTCACAGGCTTACCGCAGGCCTTACTGAAGGCATTCACGACGTCCAGCACGCTGCTGCCGATCCCGGCGCCGAGGTTGTAAATATGCACGCCTGGCTTATCGGCCAGCTGCTGCATTGCCGCCACGTGGCCGTCGGCCAGATCCATGACGTGGATATAATCACGCACACCGGTACCGTCTTCGGTGGGATAATCATTACCGAAAATAGCCAGAGACTCACGGCGGCCAACGGCCACCTGGGCGATGTACGGCATCAGGTTATTCGGGATGCCCTGTGGATCTTCACCCATATCGCCTGACGGATGGGCGCCAACCGGGTTGAAGTAGCGCAGCAAGGCGATGCTCCATTCAGGCTGCGCTTTTTGCAGATCGGTGAGGATCTGCTCCACCATCAGTTTGCTTTTGCCATACGGGCTTTGCGGCGTACCGGTCGGGAAGCTTTCAACGTAAGGGATTTTTGGCTGATCGCCGTAGACGGTTGCGGAAGAGCTGAAGATAAAGTTTTTGACGTTCGCTGCGCGCATGGCGGAGATCAAACGCAGGGTACCGTTGACGTTGTTGTCGTAATACTCCAGCGGTTTCGCGACGGATTCACCCACCGCTTTCAGGCCGGCGAAATGGATCACCGTCTCAAAGGCATGGTCGTGAAGGATCTCGGTCATCAACGCTTCATTGCGGATGTCGCCTTCCACGAAGGTTGGTTGTTTACCGCCAAGACGTTCAATCACAGGCAGCACGCTGCGCTTACTATTGCACAGGTTGTCGAGGATGATGACATCATGACCGTTTTGCAGCAGCTGCACGCAGGTATGACTACCAATGTAACCGCTACCACCTGTTACCAGAACTCGCATATTTCGCTCCATTGGGCTTATGGTATGTAATAACCATAGCATAACAGAGACGCGAAAAGTGTGACATGGGATAAAATAGTGGAATCGTTTACACTGCTTTTAAAATCCGTTTTTGGGCGGCAATGCGACATTGTAGATCAAAGGGATAGGGAAGTCTTTGTGCAGGTTATCCGAAAAAACGGAGGGCAGAGCCCTCCGGGGTTAATCGATTTTACTCAGCAGGTACTGATAGCGTTCACCGTCGGGCACAAACTCGAGGCGGTGCGTAATGCAGGACGGGGCATCTTCGGCATGATGGGAAACGAACAGCAGCTGCGTTTCGCCTTCGCTAATCAGGACATCCACAAAACGGCGGATCAGCTGGCGGTTTAATGGGTCCAGCCCCTGTAGCGGTTCGTCGAGGATCAGAAGGGTCGGATGTTTTACCAGCGCGCGAACGATCAGTGCCAGACGCTGCTGTCCCCACGAAAGGCTATGAAACGGCGCGTCAGCGACCCGGTTATCCATCCCCAGAATATCCAGCCACTGCTGGGCCAGCTTATGCTGTTTGTCCGAGACCGCCTGATAAATGCCGATGGAATCAAAATACCCGGACAGGATCACATTGCGCACCGTGGTGCTGACCCGGTAATCCAGATGCAGGCTGCTGCTGACATAGCCGATATGCTTTTTGATATCCCAGATCGTTTCACCGCTTCCGCGGCGGCGGCCAAACAGGGTGAGATCGTTACTGTAGCCCTGAGGGTGATCGCCGGTGATCAGGCTCAGCAGCGTTGATTTTCCCGCGCCGTTGGGGCCGACAATTTGCCAGTGTTCACCCGGGTTGACCGTCCAGCTGAGATGATTAAGGATCGGCCGATCGTCATACGCTACCACGCCATCACGCAGCACGATGCGCGGCTGGTGGGGATCTAACGCGTGGCGGGCAGAAGGTGCGTCCGGTTCCGGCAGCGTGATGCCGTCCAGGTTTTCACTGTGCGCCAGTTGGGCAATTAACGCCTGCTTAAGTAACGCCGATTTTTCGCCGGTTTCAGTCAGGTTGCAGTCAGCGAGCACGCCGGCGTTCTGAATAAACTCAGGAATTTCATCAAAACGGTTAAGCACCAGTACCAGCGTATAGCCCTGCTGGTTAAGCGAGCCGAGCAGGGTGGCCAGCTGTGCGCGGGACTGCACGTCGAGACCGTCGAACGGTTCATCCAGAATCAACAGTTCCGGCTCGCTCATCAGCGCCTGACACAGCAGCGTTTTCCGGGTCTCACCGGTCGAGAGGTATTTAAAGCGCCGGTTCAGCAGGGAGGTGATGCCAAACTGTTCTGCCAGATACGCACAACGGGCAGGATTGTTGACCTCATCCTGAATAATGTCTGCCGTCGTGCGGCCCGTATCTTCTTCGCCCGGGCTGAGTAAATCGGTGTTATTGCGCTGCCATTCATCGCTCACCAGCTTTTGTAGTTGCTCGAATGACAGGCGCGTCAGGCGCGTAAAGTTACACTGGTATTCCCCTTTAAGGTGCGCGAGCTCTCCGCTCAGCGCACGGGCCAGCGCTGATTTCCCGCTTCCGTTTGTACCGACAAACGCCCAGCTTTCACCGGCGCGTATTGTTAAATCAGAAATCGTCAGCGTTCGGGTGTCGCTAAGACGAAACGTGCCTTGCGAAATATGCAATGATGACATGACTTATCCCATTTTTTGCAGCAACAGATGTCAGGGATACTCACTGTCGACACGCTTGTCAATGTGCTCAGCACAATGTGGCGATAATCACCCGGTCGGCGTTGAAATATGCGGTCACTACAGCACCTTCTTCTAATTCTGCGGCGTCGCTGAGGGGAAGGGTTGCGCAGAGTTCTTGCCCGTCCGGCAGGGTCATCAGAACTTCACACTGCTCTTCACCGCGTTCAACGTGGCGGATGGCACCGCGTAGCTGGTTATCAGCGGCTTTTGCTTTTTCGGCATCGGCAGTGATATTCACCCACGGCGCTTTCAGTAACACCAGCACCTCTTTACCTTCATTCAGCGCCAGTCGATCTGCGCTTTGTGCGGTAATCGCGGCTTTCAGACGGGTTGTTCCATCGGCAAGCAGGATCTCAATATGACGCTGCACCTGGGCGTTATCGCCCGCCATCACCGTGCCAAACCACTGGTTACGGGCGCTGGTTTGCAGCGAAAAACGGGAAATGGCAGCCAGCAGGCTGTCCAGCGGGAGATTATCGTCGTCACTTAACACATCAAATGCTTTTTGCTGGATCTGCGCCAGCAGATCATACAGCTGAACCAGGCGCTGGCCGTAACGTGTCAGGATCGCACCTCCACCGCCTTTGCCGCCCGTGGCCCGGTCAACCAGCGTTTGCTCGCTCAGGGTGTTCATGTCGTTGATGGCATCCCAGGCGCTTTTATAGCTAATGCCAGCGTTCTTAGCCCCCTGGCTTATTGAACCGGTTTGTTCTATTTGTTTAAGCAGGGCGATACGTCGCGGATCGGCGAAAAGCTTCTGCTGTAGTCGTAGAGTGAGGAGAATTTCGGCCTGCATAACACTGTCCTGGCAAAAAGTGCATTGTGACCCAAATGGCGAAGGTCGCAAAGGGCACCGCACAAAAGGGGATGTTTTTCTCACTTTTCAGGGTAGAATAAGCCATTCACAATATCTGGAGAAAACCATGTTGGAATTGTTGAAAAGTCTGGTATTCGCCGTGATCATGGTACCAGTAGTGATGGCCGTTATCCTCGGTGCCATCTACGGCCTGGGTGAAGTGTTCAACGTATTTTCGAACATTGGTCACAGAGACCAGGCTAAAAAGCAGCATTAATTTCCCCCCGAAACGCCCGGCTTGCCCGGGCGTTTTGCTCTCAAGTATTTCCCTTTCTCGCCGATATTATTTAAAGCATCAGCTTGCTGTACCCCTTGAGCGGTACGATTTAACGCTGGGATCTCCCCGGAGTTACCGTTATATTAGTGTGTATATAACGATACTCACAGGAGCTACAAATGGCACGTACATGGGTACGCCTTTTCGCAGGGGCAACGCTGACACTTTCGCTGAGCGGACACGCGCTGGCTAACGAGGGTAAAATTACCGTCTTTGCGGCGGCGTCGTTGACCAACGCGATGCAGGATATTGCGACAGCGTATAAAAAAGAGAAGAACGTCGAGGTGGTCTCCTCTTTTGCTTCTTCATCGACGCTGGCACGTCAGATTGAAGCGGGAGCGCCGGCCGATCTGTTCATCTCTGCAGACCAGAAGTGGATGGATTACGCGGCTGAAAAGAAATCGATTGATGCGACAACCCGCGAAACATTGCTGGGGAATAGCCTCGTCGTGGTGGCGCCGAAAGCCAGTCAGCAAGGCGAAATCACTATCAACAACGAGACCCCCTGGACCCGGTTGCTGAACGGAGGACGCCTGGCCGTTGGCGATCCGGAGCATGTACCGGCGGGGATCTACGCCAAAGAAGCATTGCAAAAACTGGGGGCCTGGGAGACGTTATCGCCCACACTGGCTCCGGCTGAAGATGTGCGCGGTGCTCTGGCGCTGGTTGAACGTAATGAAGCGCCGCTGGGGATAGTCTACGGGTCGGATGCCGTCGCCAGTAAAGGGGTGAAAGTGGTTGGTACGTTCCCGGAAGACTCCCACAAGAAAGTGGAATATCCTGTTGCGATTGTTGATGGACATAAAAATGCGACCGTGACGGCCTTCAGTGAATACCTGAAAGGACCCGAAGCGTCCGCAATCTTTAAACGTTACGGATTTACGACTCACTAATGATATTGACCGATCCTGAATGGCAGGCTGTCCTGCTGAGCCTGAAAGTCTCTTCCCTGGCGGTTGCGCTGAGTTTGCCCTTTGGGATCTTCTTTGCCTGGTTACTGGTTCGCTGTAAGTTTCCCGGCAAAGCCCTGCTGGATAGCGTTCTTCATCTTCCCCTCGTGTTGCCACCGGTGGTGGTTGGCTACCTGCTACTGGTGTCGATGGGGCGGCGCGGTTTCATTGGCGAATGGTTATATGACTGGTTTGGGCTGACGTTTGCGTTTAGCTGGCGAGGGGCGGTACTGGCGGCGGCGGTGATGTCATTCCCGCTGATGGTCAGGGCCATTCGCCTGGCGCTGGAAGGGGTTGATATCAAACTGGAACAGGCTGCCCGCACGCTGGGTGCCGGGCGCTGGCGCGTTTTTTTCACCATCACGCTCCCGCTTACGCTGCCGGGCATTATTGTCGGCACGGTACTGGCTTTCGCCCGCTCGCTGGGTGAGTTTGGTGCCACGATTACCTTTGTGTCGAATATCCCCGGTGAGACACGAACGATCCCGTCAGCAATGTACACCCTGATTCAGACGCCGGGTGGAGAAGGTGCCGCGGCGCGGCTGTGCATCATCTCAATTGTGCTGGCGCTGGTCTCGCTGCTGGTTTCGGAATGGCTGGCGCGACTCAGTCGCGAGCGGATGGGGAAATAGTCATGCTCGAACTTCAGTTCACCCAGACGCTGGGAAATCATACCCTGACCCTTAACGAGACGCTGCCTGCGAGCGGCATTACCGCCATCTTTGGCGTATCTGGTGCAGGGAAAACCTCATTGATCAATGCCATCAGCGGACTGACGCGGCCGCAGTCCGGACGGATTGTGCTCAACGATCGCGTCTTAAACGACGTTGAGAACAAAATTTACCTGGCACCGGATAAGCGGCGAATTGGTTATGTTTTTCAGGATGCGCGATTATTTCCGCATTACAGCGTGCGCGGTAATCTTCGCTACGGCATGGCCAAAAGCATGGCCGCGCAATTTGATAAGCTGGTGGCGCTGCTGGGCATTGAGTCACTGCTGGACCGGCTCCCTTCATCGCTTTCTGGTGGTGAAAAACAGCGCGTGGCGATAGGCCGCGCGTTGCTCACCGCGCCAGAACTGCTGTTGCTCGACGAACCGCTGGCCTCGCTGGATATTCCGCGAAAACGTGAACTGCTGCCCTATCTTCAGCGCCTGGCGCGTGAAATCAATATCCCGATGCTCTACGTCAGCCACTCGCTGGATGAGATCCTGCATCTGGCCGATAAAGTGCTGGTGCTGGAAGAGGGCAGCGTTAAGGCATTCGGTAATCTGGAAGAGGTGTGGGGCAGCAGCGTGATGCACCCGTGGTTACCGAAGGAGCAGCAGAGCAGCATCCTTAAGGTGAGCGTGCTGGAACACCACCCGCACTATGCGATGACCGCACTGGCGCTGGGCGACCAGCATCTGTGGGTCAACAAAATCGACAAACCGCTGCAGTCTGCGTTGCGTATACGTATTCAGGCTTCAGATGTCTCTCTGGTGCTGCAAGCGCCGCTGCAGACCAGTATTCGCAATATCCTGCGCGCGAAAGTGGCGGAGTGTTTTGATGATAACGGACAGGTTGAGGTAAAGCTCGAAGTGGGCAGCAAGACGCTCTGGGCGCGCATCAGTCCGTGGGCCAGAGATGAGTTAGGAATCAAACCTGGCCTGTGGCTTTACGCGCAAATCAAGAGCGTCTCCATCACCACCTGATTACAGCAGGTGGGTATAAATATACTGCGCGATGCTGTCGGTGGTGTTATCACCAATCACGACGTTAGCACGCGCTTTTACCGCATCGTCGGCGTTGCCCATTGCCACGCCTGTACCGGCGGCCTCCAGCATGCTGATGTCGTTGTAGTTATCGCCAAAGGCAATCACATCCTGCATTGACCCGCCCTGAGACTCCACGAACTGCGTCAGACGCTTGCCTTTGCTGTTGCCTCTGCGGGCGATATCGACCTGGTCGTGCCAGGACCACTCGCACTCCAGACCCAGCGTTTGTTCAACGTGCGTCGCGAAGGCATTCAGTTTGGTGGTATCTTCATCCGTCAGCGCAAATTTCCAGATAGCATCGACATCCTGAGCCGCCTGGCGCAGGGAGGAAACCTGGGTAAAGACCGGACGCTGCGCTTCAGGCAGAGACAGTGCCCAGTTGCTGGTGCGGATCACGTGGCCTGTCGGACGTTCATACACCATTGCGTTATCTACATACATCAGGCCGTGAATGGCATGCTCATCAAGCAGATCAATCAATTGCAGCGCCTGAGGCACGGGCAGCGGATCGGATTCTAAAACCTTTTTTGCCTGATAATCATACAAATAAGTGCCATTACAACAAATTGCAGGTGTATCTAACGCCAGTGCCTGATAAAAAGGATGAATGGCAACGTGATGTCGACCCGTTACGATAAGGAGTTGATATCCCACTTCCTGCGCGCGTTTGAGTGCTTCAAGGGAAGAGGGGAGAAGGGTTTTCTGCGGAGTAAGTAAGGTACCGTCTAAATCCAGAGCTATTACACGCGAGGTCATTTGTTTTTCCGGGTTAATATTGAATTTACGTTCTGAAGGGATGGTACACCGAGAGGCAAAGGCTTCAAAATTCCCGATGACAATTCAGCATTCACCGTCAAAAGTTAACTACTTTCATGCGCAGTGAGGAGTGAATATTCATGAAACAAACCGTTTATACCGCCAGTCCTGAAAGCCAGCAGATCCACGTCTGGCGTTTAAATACCGAGGGTACCCTCACGCTGGTTCAGGTTGTTGATGTGCCAGGTCAGGTGCAGCCGATGGTTATCAGCCCGGATAAACGTTTCTTGTACGTGGGTGTGCGCCCGGAGTTTCGCGTGCTGGCCTACCGCATCTCGCCGGACGACGGCGCGCTGACTTACACTGCGGAAGCACCTTTACCGGGCAGCCCAACGCATATCTCCACCGATCGCAAAGGCAACTTCATCTTCAGCGGCTCTTACAATGCGGGCTGTGTCAGCGTAACGCGTCTGGAAGCGGGCCTACCGGTTGAAACCGTGGATGTGGTTGACGGGCTGGAAGGATGCCACTCGGCGAATATTTCTCCGGATAACCGTACGCTGTGGGTCCCTGCGCTGAAACAGGATCGTATCTGCCTGTTTACCCTGAGCGATGACGGTCACCTGGTGGCGCAGAATCCTGCAGAAGTGACCACCGTTGAGGGCGCGGGCCCGCGCCATCTGGTGTTCCACCCGAACCAGCAGTACGCCTATGTGGTGAACGAGCTGAACAGTTCTGTGGACGTATGGGAACTGAAAGATCCTAACGGCAAGATTGAGTGTGTGCAGACGCTGGATATGATGCCGTCTGACTTCTCTGACACCCGCTGGGCGGCTGATATTCACATCACACCGGATGGGCGTCATCTGTATGCCTGCGACCGTACCTCCAGCCTGATTACGGTATTCAGCGTTTCTGAAGACGGTAGCGTGCTGGCGATTGAAGGTTTCCAGCCTACCGAAACCCAGCCACGCGGGTTTAATATCGATCACAGCGGTAAATACCTGATTGCGGCGGGGCAAAAATCCCACCACATCGCGCTGTACGAAATCAAAGGTGCGCAGGGGCTGCTGGAAGAGAAAGGGCGTTACGCCGTCGGCCAGGGGCCAATGTGGGTGGTGGTAAACGCACACTAAAAGGCTTAAAACAAAAAACCTCGCAAATGCGAGGTTTTTTTATGCCCGGTGGGCACCGGGCGAGTACAGCAAAAGACATCAACGCATTCTTTTATTGCTTAGGCTCAGCAACCACTTTGCTACCCAGACCGCGGTTGTTGTATTCCCACATGCGGTTGAAGTTAGCGTCATTCAGGTTGCGCTGCACGTTACCTTTATCATCCACGCTACCGGTATTGCCGGAGAAAGGACGTTTGGAGATAGCGGCATCGGCCCATGGCTTAGCCATGTTGAAACCTTCGTTGATCACGCTGTCACGAATAACAACCTGACCGTTGGTGGCAGAGTCCACATCCAGCGAGCGGCCCAGCTGCGCGACGCCGTCACCGGACGCGTTAAAGCGGCTGTTAACGGCCAGGAAGCCGTAGAACAGGTTAGATTGCGTGGCCGGGGCAAACACATAACCTTCATGCTGAGTGCGTGAATTCACCACGCGGAAATCGGTGTTCTCAAACACCACCGCGCCGCGACCGGAGACCAGATCCACGTCACCTTCAACGTAGCTGTTAGTGACCAGCGTACGGGTCAGACGGTTATTCTGCAGCGTGTTCTGAACACCGCTGTTCGTCACGAAGAAGGTGTTCTGACGGCCGAGAATATTCACGTTGTTGATCTGCACTTTATCGCCATCGCTACGCAGTGCAACGGCCTGGTGGTTACCCGCATCAACGCTATCGCCCAGGGTATTCTGAATGGTCAGGTTCTGCAGCTGCAGGCCATTATTCTGAGACCAGACGACCGCAGAACACATCACGCCGATGGTAGCTGCACGCTTGCTCTGGCAGTTGTCAAACATGTACCACGCCGGTTTGCCTGGCATATATTTACCCGCCGGGTTGACCAGGCGACGCCAGGTGTTGCTGTCGATTTCAGAATCAATCGCCAGACCAATTTTCACGTCGACCGCTTTCTCGCCCGTCCCGTAAAGGGTGATGCTGCCCGGTGCTGCCGGAACGTAAACGGTGCCTTCATATTCCCCAGGCAGGATCGCGATGTACTGGCGAGAGGCGCTGTGTTTGGTGATAGCCGCGTCAACCGCAGCCTGAATCGTTGTGTGGGTCACGCCCTGCGTACCTGCCGGACCGACAACGAAGTCAGGTTGTTTCGGCAGGTTAATAGAAGACGGTGTCCACGGCGCAGCGTTAGGGTCCATCGCCGAGAAGTAGTGTGCACGGTCAAAGTTCTTCGCTTCATCAGCGGACAAAATCGGGCGAGAGGCGGTACCCGGTGCAACCTGCTCAGAAGGCTGCTGGTCCGGTGGGGTAGAACTGCATGCGGATAATGTCACGCCAAAGGCGAGCGCTAACGCCAGACGGGAAATCCTGGAAATGTTCAAGGTAAAGCTCCTGGGTATGCAAGTCTTAACGGGATAGACGAAATAGCCTGCTTTTTTATACTAAGTTGAGCGAAACGGGAAGATAAAAAGGGTAAAAGATGCATTTTTTACCCGCGGGAGGCGGGAAAGTCATCACAAATAAATAACATTTTCCGCCAGAGCGGTTGACAGCAGGGGGCAGATGAAAATAAATGTCTATACAACCCATGACAAGTGGAATGCCCATGCAGCAGCTTCATCCCGACGATGTAATATGGCGCAATGCGCGACTGGCGACAATGATCCCGGACGACCGCACGCCTTATGGCCTGAAAGCGCAGCACGCCCTGGTGGTGCGCGGCCAGACGATTCTGGCCGTTATTCCCGAATCCGACATCCCTTCCGGCCACCGTCACTGTGTCGATCTGCACGGTCGTCTGGTCACGCCCGGGCTGATTGACTGCCATACCCACCTGGTGTTCGGTGGCGATCGTGCGGCAGAGTGGGAGCAGCGTCTGAACGGCGTCTCTTATCAAACCATCAGCGCGCAGGGCGGCGGGATTAACGCGACCGTGACGGCGACGCGGAGCAGTTCGCCCGAGACCCTGCTCAGGCTGGCGCAACAGCGTCTGCAGCGGCTGATCGATGAAGGGGTGACCACGGTTGAAATCAAGTCGGGATATGGTCTCAACGCCGAAGCGGAAGAGAAGATGCTGCAGGTCGCCCGCCAGCTGGGCCAGAACAATCCGGTAGAGATCAGCCCTACGCTTCTGGCTGCGCATGCGGTTCCGGCGGAATACCGCCACGACGCGGACGCGTATCTCACCACGGTGTGCGAGCAGATGATGCCCACGCTGTGGCAAAAAGGCTTATTCGAAGCCGTGGATGTGTTTTGCGAAAATGTCGGCTTCACGCCAGCGCAAACCGAGCGGCTTTTCCGCGCTGCCACTGCCCTGGGGATTCCGGTCAAAGGACACGTGGAACAGCTTTCAAATCTTGGCGGCGCGGCGCTGGTCAGCCGCTTTAAGGGGCTTTCCGCCGATCATATTGAATATCTCGACGATGACGGTGTTCAGGCGATGGCGCACAACGGCACGGTTGCGGTATTACTGCCGGGGGCGTTCTATTTTCTTCAGGAGCGCCAGCGTCCGCCGGTTGAACAGCTCAGAAAAGAGGGCGTTCCCATGGCTGTCGCCACCGACTATAACCCCGGCACCAGCCCGTTCGCGAGTATTCATCTCGCGATGAATATGGCCTGCGTGCAGTTTGGCCTGACGCCTGAAGAGGCCTGGGCTGGCGTGACGCGACATGCTGCCCAGGCGCTGGGACGCGGAGCCACGCACGGGCAGCTGCAGGCTGGATTCGTGGCTGACTTTGTCGTCTGGGATGCACATCACCCGGTCGAAATGGTCTATGAGCCGGGACGCAATCCGTTGTATCAACGTATTTTCCGTGGGGAGAGCGTATGAGACTCTGGCGGCCGGTTGCCGAGACCGTCTGGCAGGGGCGCGACGACAGCGCCGAGGCCAGCAATGCAAAACGTATTTTTCAGACCCTACGACAGATGCCGGTATTTACCCCTCAGTCATCCGGCATCGCTTTGATAGGGTTTGAATGTGATGAAGGGGTAAAACGCAATCAGGGCAGGCCCGGCGCCGTACAGGCCCCGGAGGTGCTTCGCAAAGCGCTGGCGAACATGGCAAGTCATCATGGACATGACCGGCTGGTGGATATGGGGTCGGTGTATGTCGAGGGCGATAATCTGGAAGCGGCTCAGCGGGCGTTAAGCGATGCCGTGCAGGCCTGCCAGCAGTCCGGCATGCGTACGCTGGTTTTTGGCGGGGGACACGAGACCGCCTGGGCGCATGGCCGCGGGGTTCTGGATGCTTTCCCGAACGCGCGCGTGGTGGTGATAAACCTGGATGCACACCTTGACCTGCGCAAGGCGGACCACGCGACCTCCGGCACGCCGTTTCGTCAGCTGGCACACTACTGTGTGGAACAGGCGCGCGATTTTCAGTATGCCTGCCTGGGCGTCAGCCGGGCGGCGAACACGCAGGCGCTGTGGGATGAAGCTGAGCGACTAAACGTCACGCTGGTGGAAGACCTTCATTTCAGGCGAGATGCGTTATCGGCTCTGGACAAGGTTCAGGCCCAGGCCGACCGCGTTTACCTCACCATTGACCTCGATGTTTTGCCTGCTGGCGAAATGCCAGCCGTCTCAGCGCCCGCGGCGTTAGGGGTACCCGCGCTGGATCTTCTGCCGGTGATTGAACACATCTGCCGCAGTGGAAAACTGCAGGCTGCCGATCTGGTAGAATTTAACCCGCAGTACGATCGGGACGGACAGGGGGCAAAGCTTGCCGCCCGTCTGGCCTGGCAAATTGCTCACTGGTGGGCATAACAACGTTTAAGGAGTCAGAATGTTTTCACGCTCACCGCTGTCGCAGTCCAGCCCTCCCGCGCCTTTCTACGAAAAGGTGAAGCAGGCCATCAGCGAAAAAATCGCAACCGGCGTCTGGCGGCCGCACGATCGCATTCCGTCCGAGGCCGAACTGGTCGCACAGTTTGGTTTTAGCCGAATGACCATCAACCGGGCGCTGCGCGAGCTGACCGATGAGGGCCTTCTGGTGCGTCTGCAGGGGGTCGGAACCTTCGTCGCGGAGCCGAAAGGGCAATCGGCGCTGTTTGAGATCAGAAGTATTGCCGATGAGATAGCCTCGCGAAACCATCAGCACCACTGTGAAGTGCTGGTGCTCGAAGAGACACAGGCCAGCGCTGAGCAGGCCGTGGAGCTGAATGTCAAAGAGGGAAGCCGCATCTTTCATTCCGTGATGGTGCATTATGAAAACGACATCCCGGTGCAGATTGAAGATCGCTGCGTGAACGCCGATCGGGTGCCCGAGTACCTGGATCAGGATTACACCCAGACCACGCCGCATGCCTATCTTTCGCTCATCGCGCCGTTGACGGAAGGGGAGCACATCGTGGAAGCGGTTCGCGCTACGCCGCAGGAGTGCGAACTGTTGCGGATCAAAGAGCACGATCCTTGCCTGCTCATTCGTCGCCGTACCTGGTCTTCGTCGCATATTGTGTCGCATGCCAGACTGCTGTTTCCGGGAAATCGATACCGGCTGCAGGGCCATTTCATGTCGTAAGGGTCATACGTTTTAAAAGCGTGATAGCTAACGCAATATAACAAAATTGTATCTTTTTTGTTAAATCCGACCTTGTGTGTGCTTGTCTATACAAGTATATCTGAATACATCATCTGTCCCGTATGAGGAGCACACAATGTCGTCAGGTAAATACCGCCAGCAGGATGTCCGCGCCGCGCGCGGCACCACACTCACCGCCAAAAGCTGGCTCACCGAAGCCCCGCTGCGCATGTTGATGAATAACCTCGATCCTGAGGTCGCGGAGAACCCCCACGAGCTGGTGGTGTATGGCGGCATAGGCCGCGCCGCGCGCAACTGGGAGTGCTATGACGCGATTGTTGAATCCCTGACTCATCTGGAACATGACGAAACCCTGCTGGTGCAATCCGGCAAACCGGTCGGCGTGTTCAAAACCCACAAGAATGCACCGCGCGTGCTGATCGCCAACTCTAACCTTGTCCCGCACTGGGCGACCTGGGAACACTTTAACGAGCTGGACGCCAAAGGGCTGGCGATGTATGGCCAGATGACGGCGGGAAGCTGGATCTACATCGGCAGTCAGGGGATTGTGCAGGGCACCTACGAAACCTTTGTGGAAGCCGGTCGTCAGCACTATAACGGTTCGCTGAAAGGTCGCTGGGTACTGACCGCCGGTCTTGGGGGAATGGGGGGCGCACAGCCGCTGGCCGCGACCCTTGCTGGTGCCTGCTCCCTGAACATCGAATGTCAGCAGAGCCGCATAGATTTCCGTCTGCGTACCCGTTACGTCGATGAACAGGCTGAAAACCTGGATGACGCGCTGGCACGCATCAAAAAATACACGTCAGAAGGCAAAGCGATGTCGATTGCGCTCTGCGGCAACGCGGCTGACATTCTCCCTGAACTGGTGGCCCGTGGCGTACGCCCGGATCTCGTCACCGACCAGACCAGCGCGCACGACCCCCTTCACGGCTACCTGCCATCGGGCTGGACGTGGGAAGCGTACCAGCAAAACGCCGAAAGTGACCCGGAAGGCACGGTGCTCGCCGCTAAACGTTCCATGGCGGAGCACGTGAACGCCATGCTGGCCTTTAGCCAGATGGGCATTCCGACATTTGATTACGGCAACAATATTCGCCAGATGGCGAAAGAGATGGGCGTGAGTAACGCCTTCGACTTCCCGGGGTTTGTGCCTGCCTATATTCGCCCG
The DNA here is from genome assembly GCF_000534435.1 of Enterobacter sp. BIDMC 26. Classification (NCBI taxonomy): domain Bacteria; kingdom Pseudomonadati; phylum Pseudomonadota; class Gammaproteobacteria; order Enterobacterales; family Enterobacteriaceae; genus Enterobacter; species Enterobacter sp. BIDMC 26. The sequence goes on from NZ_KI973182.1 coordinate 527,138, forward strand.
CTGTTCTGTCGCGGTATTGGCCCGTTCCGCTGGGTGGCCCTGTCCGGCGACCCGGAGGATATCTACAAAACTGACGCCAAAGTGAAGGAGATCGTCGCCGACGACGAACATCTGCACCACTGGCTGGATATGGCTCGCGAGCGCATTAACTTCCAGGGCTTGCCGGCGCGGATCTGCTGGGTCGGGCTGGAGTGGCGACAAAAACTGGGTCTGGCCTTTAACGAAATGGTGCGCAGCGGTGAAGTCTCCGCGCCGATTGTTATCGGACGCGACCATCTCGACTCGGGCTCTGTTGCCAGCCCGAACCGTGAAACCGAAGCCATGCGCGACGGCTCCGATGCCGTGTCCGACTGGCCACTGTTGAATGCCTTACTGAATACCGCCAGCGGGGCGACCTGGGTGTCGCTGCATCACGGTGGTGGCGTAGGAATGGGCTTCTCCCAGCACTCGGGAATGGTCATCGTGTGTGATGGTACGGATGAAGCGGCAGCGCGTATCGCTCGCGTGCTGCATAACGACCCGGCAACCGGCGTAATGCGCCACGCGGATGCCGGTTACGAGATTGCGATTGAATGTGCCAAAGAGCAGGGCCTGAACCTGCCGATGATCCCTGCCACACAAGGAAAGCATTAATGAACGCCTTAACCCTCACTCCCGGCTCACTGACGCTCAAACAGCTGCGTAACGTCTGGCGTCAACCGGTCACGCTCTCACTTGATGAAAGCGCCCACGCCGCGATTAACGACAGCGTTGCCTGCGTTGAAGCCATTATTGCCGAAGGACGTACCGCCTACGGCATCAACACCGGATTTGGTCTGCTGGCGCAGACGCGTATCGCCACGCACGATCTGGAAAATTTACAGCGCTCGCTGGTGCTTTCGCATGCGGCGGGTGTCGGTCAACCGCTGGATGATGACATTGTCCGCCTGATGATGGTGCTCAAAATCAACAGTCTGGCGCGTGGGTTCTCCGGAATTCGCCTCAGCGTGATCGAGGCGCTGATGGCGCTGGTGAATGCGGAGGTCTATCCGTGGATCCCGGCAAAAGGTTCCGTCGGTGCATCCGGCGATCTTGCGCCGCTGGCTCATATGTCGCTGCTGCTGCTCGGTGAAGGTCAGGCTCGCTGGAAGGGCGAGTGGCTCCCTGCGAAAGAGGCGCTGAAAAAAGCCGGGTTAACCCCGATAACGCTGGCGGCGAAAGAAGGGCTGGCGCTGCTTAACGGGACCCAGGCCTCGACGGCGTTTGCGTTGCGTGGTCTGTTTGAAGCCGAAGATCTTTTCGCCTCCGCGGTCGTGTGCGGTGCGCTGACCACCGAGGCGGTGCTTGGCTCACGTCGTCCGTTTGACGCCCGTATCCACGAGGTGCGCGGCCAGCGCGGGCAGATTGACGCCGCGGCGATGTACCGTCACCTGCTGACCGAGACCAGCGATATTGCAGACTCTCACCATAACTGTGACAAGGTACAGGATCCGTACTCGCTTCGCTGTCAGCCCCAGGTGATGGGAGCCTGTCTGACGCAGCTGCGCCACGCGGCAGAAGTGCTGCTGGTGGAGGCGAATGCGGTGTCTGATAACCCGCTGGTGTTCGCTCAGGAAAACGAAGTGGTCTCCGGGGGAAATTTCCACGCCGAGCCTGTGGCGATGGTGGCGGATAATATCGCGCTGGCGATTGCGGAAGTGGGGGCCTTATCCGAACGTCGCATCGCGCTGATGATGGATAAACATATGTCCCAGCTGCCGCCGTTCCTGGTCCGCAACGGCGGGGTTAACTCCGGTTTTATGATTGCCCAGGTGACGGCCGCGGCGCTGGCGAGCGAGAACAAGGCCCTGTCGCATCCGCACAGCGTGGACAGTCTGCCAACGTCAGCGAACCAGGAGGATCATGTCTCGATGGCCCCGGCCGCTGGGCGTCGTCTGTGGGAGATGGCCGCCAACACCCGCGGCGTGCTGGCGGTGGAATGGCTGGCCGCATGTCAGGGCGTTGATCTGCGTGAAGGTCTGAAGTCCAGCCCTCTGCTGGAACAGGCGCGTCATCTGCTGCGTGAACAGGTCGCGCATTACGATGATGACCGTTTCTTTGCGCCGGATATTGATAAAGCGATCGCGCTGCTGGAGAAGGGAAGCCTGGTGGGCTTACTGCCTTCGGTGCTCTAAGATTTGCCCGGTGGCCCGGACACGTTCAGGCCACCGGTTTTTTTACGAATACATTGCCGTGATCGATGCGCTACCCAGCGAATGAAAATGGACGTTAAAGCCGACCATTGCGCCACTCGCACCCTCATCCACCTCAATCTTGTCCACATCCAGCGCGTGAACCGTGAAGATATAGCGGTGCGTTTCCCCTTTTGGCGGCGCGGCGCCACCGTAACCCGCTTTGCCAAAATCGGTTCGGGTCTGGATAGCGCCTTCAGGCAGCGCCACCAGGTCAGAGCCGGAACCTTGCGGCAGAACGCGCGTATCCGCAGGCAGGTTCGCCACTATCCAGTGCCACCACCCTGAGCCTGTAGGGGCATCCGGGTCATAGCAGGTGACAACAAAGCTTTTGGTTCCCGCCGGAACATCGTCCCACGCCAGATGCGGAGAGATATTATCCCCCTGATAACCCATGCCGTTAAAAACGTGGCGTTCAGGCAGTTTTTCCCCGTCGCGCAGATCTTTACTGATGATTTTCATACGATTTACCTCGGTACCCGATTATGCAAAAAGTGTAATGCATAAACAGAGTACCGACGTTAACGCTCAGGGTTAAATCGCAAAATGTGCGGGAATGTTAACGGCGTCAACTACCGCAGCCGTTAACTGACGTAGCTGAGCCGGCGAGATAACATAAGGCGGCATCAGATAGATAAGCTTGCCGAAAGGACGCACCCACACTCCCCGTTCCACGAAGAAACGCTGCAGCGCCGCCATGTTAACCGGATGGGTGGTCTCAATCACGCCGATGGCACCCAGCACGCGCACATCCGCCACGAATTCAGCCGCTGACGCTGCGCTCAGCTCCTGGCGAAGCTGCGCTTCAATCGTCGCGACCTGCGTTTGCCACTCGCCGCTCTCGAGAATGGCCAGGCTTTCGCTCGCCACCGCGCAGGCCAGCGGGTTGCCCATAAACGTCGGGCCGTGCATAAAGCAGCCTGCGTCGCCGTCGCTGATGGTGTCGGCAACGTGGCGCGTTGTCAGCGTGGCGGACAACGTCATGGTGCCGCCGGTCAGCGCTTTACCCAGACACAGAATATCCGGTGCGATCCCCGCATGCTCGCAGGCGAACAGCTTGCCGGTGCGGCCAAAGCCGGTGGCGATCTCATCGGCAATCAGCAGAATGCCTTCGCGATCGCACATCTTACGAATGCGCGTCAGCCATGCCGGGTGGTACATCCGCATCCCGCCTGCACCCTGCACAACCGGCTCAAGAATAACGGCGGCAATCTCATGGCGGTGGGCAGCCATCAGCCGCGCAAAACCGACCATGTCCATTTCATCCCACTCCCCATCAAAACGGCTTTGCGGTGCCGGGGCAAAGAGGTTCTCTGGCAGATAGCCCTTCCACAGGCTGTGCATGGAGTTATCCGGATCGCACACCGACATCGCGCCGAACGTGTCGCCGTGATAGCCGTTGCGGAAGGTGAGGAACCGCTGGCGGGTCTCACCTCTGGCGTGCCAGTACTGCAGCGCCATTTTCATCGCCACTTCCACGGCAACAGAGCCGGAATCTGCAAGGAAAACGCACTCCAGCGGGGCCGGGGTCATCGCGACCAGACGCCGGCAAAGGTCAACCGCGGGCTGATGGGTGATACCGCCAAACATCACGTGCGACATCTGGTCAATCTGCGCTTTCATCGCCGCATTCAGACGCGGGTGGTTATACCCGTGAATAGCCGCCCACCAGGATGACATGCCGTCCACAAGCGACTCACCGCTGCTCAGGGTCAGTTCGCACCCGTGAGCCGAGGCGACCGGGTAAACGGGTAGGGGGCGGGTAGTGGAAGTGTAAGGGTGCCAGATATGCTGCTTGTCGAAGGCGAGATCGTCCTGGGTCATAATCGACTTGTAAACCATTTTGAAAAGTTTTAGGTTTACGAGTATAAACCGATCTGAAAATTAACAAAACCCTTTGGAGAAGCCCCATGGCTCACCACGCACGCTGGACGATGTCGCAAGTTACTGAATTATTCAATAAACCTTTCCTTGAGCTGATGTTTGAAGCCCAACAGGTGCATCGTCAGCACTTCGATCCACGCCATGTGCAGGTCAGTACGCTGCTGTCGATCAAGACCGGCGCATGCCCAGAAGATTGCAAATACTGCCCGCAGAGTGCGCGCTATAAAACCGGGCTTGAATCTGAACGACTGATGGAAGTGGAGCAGGTGCTCGACTCCGCCCGTAAGGCGAAAAATGCAGGCTCAACCCGATTCTGTATGGGCGCGGCATGGAAAAACCCGCACGATCGCGACATGCCGTATCTGGAGCAGATGGTGAAAGGGGTGAAAGAGATGGGGCTGGAAGCCTGCATGACCCTTGGCACGCTGAACGAAGAGCAGGCGCAACGCCTTTCCGCAGCAGGGCTGGATTACTACAACCACAACCTCGACACCTCCCCTGAATTTTACGGCAATATCATCACCACGCGGACCTATCAGGAGCGTCTCGACACCCTGGATAAAGTGCGTGACGCCGGCATCAAAGTCTGTTCAGGCGGGATTGTGGGACTGGGTGAAACGGTGAAAGACCGTGCGGGTCTTCTGCTGCAGCTGGCGAACCTGCCCACGCCGCCGGAAAGCGTGCCGATCAACATGCTGGTGAAAGTTAAAGGTACGCCACTGGCGGATAACGAAGACGTGGATGCATTTGATTTTATCCGCACCATTGCGGTGGCGCGTATCATGATGCCGACCTCCTACGTGCGCCTCTCGGCGGGTCGTGAGCAGATGAGCGAGCAGACGCAGGCGATGTGCTTTATGGCCGGGGCCAACTCCATCTTCTACGGCTGCAAACTGCTGACCACCCCGAACCCGGAAGAGGACAAAGACGTCCAGTTGTTCCGCAAGCTGGGGCTGAACCCGCATCAGACCGACGTCCTGACGGGGGATAACGAGCAACAGCAGCAGCTGGAGCAGCAGATTTTCAACGCCGATACTGACCAGTTCTACAACGCGGCAACCGTATGACCTGGCAGGCACGTATCCATTCTGCGCTCGAAGAACGGCGGGCGGCAGATGCTTTTCGCGTTCGCAACGTGGTAGAAAACGGCGCAGGCCGTTTTCTCACCCGCGAGGGCCGGCAGTTTTGCAATTTCTCCAGCAATGATTATCTCGGGCTGAGCCAGCACCCGGCAATCGTCAGCGCCTGGCAGCAGGGGGCGGAGCGGTTTGGCGTCGGCAGCGGCGGCTCGGGGCATGTCAGCGGCTACACCACGGCGCATCAGGCGCTGGAGGAGGCCCTTGCCGACTGGCTGGGGTATCCGCGTGCGTTGCTGTTCATTTCAGGTTTTGCCGCCAACCAGGCGGTCATCACCGCGCTAATGGGCAAGGACGACCGCATTGTTGCCGACCGCTTAAGTCACGCCTCGCTGCTGGAAGCGGCAAGTTTAAGCCCTGCGCAGCTCCGCCGCTTTGCCCATAACGATGCGGCTCAGCTTGCTGGTCTGCTCGATAAGCCCTGCACCGGACAGCAGCTGGTGGTCACAGAAGGGGTGTTCAGCATGGACGGCGACAGCGCACCGCTGCGTCCGCTGCATGAGACGGCGCAGCGACAAAACGCCTGGCTGCTGGTTGATGATGCGCATGGTATTGGCGTGATGGGTGAGGAAGGGCGCGGTAGCATCCATCAGCAAAACGTGAAGCCGGAACTGCTGGTGGTGACTTTCGGGAAAGGTTTTGGCGTGAGCGGGGCGGCTGTGTTGTGCAGCGAGTCTGTCGCCGACTATCTGCTGCAGTTCGCCCGTCATCTCATTTACAGCACCAGTATGCCGCCCGCACAGGCCGTGGCGCTGTCTGCATCACTGGCGGTGATCCGCAGCGCTGAAGGTGCGGAACGACGGGCGCGTCTGGCGGAACATATCCGGCGTTTTCGCCAGGGGTTACGCCATCTTCCGTTCCAGAGCACCGATTCGCAGAGCGCAATCCAGCCGGTGATGGTGGGGGAAAACGGTCAGGCTCTCACGCTGGCGCAGACGCTTCGCGAGCGGGGGATATGGGTGACGGCTATTCGTCCACCAACCGTACCGCCCGGCACTGCCCGACTGCGTCTGACGCTCACGGCGGCGCACGAAGCAGAGGATATCGAGGCACTTCTGGAGGCGCTGCATGACACCCGTGAATAAACAGGCGATCGCGGCGGCATTTGGCCGGGCCGCGCGCAGCTATTCGCAGCACGATGAACTCCAGCGTCAGAGCGCGCAGGGTCTGCTTGCTTTACTCAACGAGACCCGGTTCCCTCAGGTGCTGGACGCCGGGTGTGGGCCGGGTGCTAATAGCCGACACTGGCGTGCGGCCGGCAGCGAGGTGACGGCTATCGATCTGTCGCCCGATATGCTCGAGGAGGCCCGTCAGCAGCAGGCCGCGCACCACTATCTGGTTGCCGATATTGAGTCCATTCCGCTGCCGGATGCGCGGTTTGATCTGGTCTGGAGCCATCTGGCGGTACAGTGGTGCAGTAGTCTCCCGCAGGCATTAAACGAGCTTTATCGCGTGGCACGCCCGGGCGGATGCGTGGCCTTCACCACGCTGCTGGAAAGCTCTTTACCGGAGCTCAATCAGGCGTGGAAAGCGGTGGATGAACAACCTCACGCTAACCGTTTTTTGCCGCACGAGCAGGTCATCCACGCGCTGGCGGGATGGCGCTATCGCTGCGCTGAGCAGACCATTACGCTGAATTTCGACGATGCCTTCAGCGCCATGCGCTCCCTGAAGGGCATTGGCGCGACCCATCTGCATGCGGGGCGTGAAAAGAAACCTCTTACCCGCGGCCAGTTGCAGCGTCTGGAGCTGGCGTGGCCGCAGCAGCGGGGGCAGTTCCCGCTCTCATATCAACTTTTTCATGGGATTATTGAACGTGACTGAACGTTATTTTGTCACCGGAACAGATACCGAAGTGGGCAAGACGGTTGCCAGCTCAGCGCTGCTGCAGGCGGCGCGCATGCAGGGAAAAACCACCGCCGGATATAAACCTGTCGCCTCCGGCAGCGAGATGACGGCGCACGGGTTACGCAATACCGACGCGCTGGCGCTCCAGCGCAACAGCACGCTTGAACTTGCCTATTCAGCGGTGAATCCGTACACCTTTGCCGAGCCCACCTCGCCGCATATTATCAGCGCCGATGAAGGTCGCCCGATTGATTTTGCCGTGCTTTCTGCCGGGTTACGCGCCCTTGAACGCCAGGCTGACTGGGTGCTGGTGGAGGGCGCCGGTGGCTGGTTTACGCCACTTTCGGCGGACCAGACCTTTGCTGACTGGGTGCAAATCGAGCAGCTGCCGGTAATTCTGGTGGTAGGGGTCAAACTCGGCTGTATCAACCATGCGATGCTGACTGCCCAGGCCGTTCAGCAGGCCGGGCTGCGCCTGGCCGGCTGGATAGCCAACGACGTGGTTGCGCCGGGCAGGCGACATCAGGAGTATCTGGCAACGCTGAAGCGGGTGCTTCCTGCGCCGTTTCTTGGGGAGATCCCGTGGCTGGCTGACACTGCCGGGTGCGCTGAAACCGGGCATTACCTCGATCTCAGCGTCTTGCCTCCAGCGACATCCAGTGGGCGATAAGCTCGTCATCCAGCTCGTTAACGTGGCCCTGGGCCACGTTACGCCCGCGATACAGCATGCAAAAGCGCTCCGCGACCCGGCGGATAAACGACAGCTGCTGCTCAGCTAACAACACCGTCATTCCCAGTTCCCGGTTTAACCGCACCAGCAGCTGGCTCAGCTTCTGGGCGAAGCTGTGGCCCGCGCCATGCATCGGTTCATCCAGAATCAGCATCCGCGGACGGATGACCAGCGCATTGGCCAGCGCCAGCTGATACTGGTCGTCTGGCGAAAGCGTGTTGGCCCGGGTTTGTCGCAGCGCATAGAGTTCCGGAAAGAGGTCGTAAACGTCACTTTTCGCTTCAGGGTCAGGCTTCCCTGTCGCCCGCATGGCGATATGCAGATTTTCATCAATGGTTAACTGGGAGAAAATCCGCCTGTCCTGCGGGACATAGCCTATTCCCGGACCAGCGAAGGGTTCTGGCGTCTGGCTAAGCAAATCTCGCGGCGGTGCACCGGCTTCGTGCCAGATGATGGTGCCGCTGTCGACAGGCACTTTCCCGGCGATGCAATTCATCAGGGTCGTTTTGCCCATCCCCGGCAGGCCAACAACGCCTGTACACATGCCTTTGGGAAAATCTAAATCCACGTTCCATAGCGTATGTTGGCTTCCGTAAAACTGGTTAACTGCACGCAGACTCAACATCTTTCTCTCCTTAAAAATCTGTGTGGATGAGGCTCATTGTGGGATGTGCAAAACTCCTGCCAGAAACCCTAAATTGATTAAAAAAGAGACTTTTTTAGGAATTTGTCCTGGATAAGCGGTGTGTGATTACCCCCTTTGCACATCCGCGGTGCCGGACGTGATGAGTTGTGGTGCAGGGTTAAAATGGTGGAAATGTGAGCAAGATCGCATCGGTTGGTTATGAATGACACAACTGTTTATCAGCAAAAAATAGCTATAAAAAATTTTTGCTGCCGTTTCGTGGGAAAAGTCGGGAATTTGCTGAGCGGCGGTCTGCACGGGCTGGAAGCAGTTATCCACTATTCCTGTGGATAACCATGTGCATTAGAGTTAGAAAACACGCGATAAGCGAGAGAAGACGCGGGTTACGACCAAATTGGCGCGAAACGCGGCTTTAGAAAATATCGCTTAATATTTAATTGGTTAGATAAAAGCAATTGCCGTAATGAAAGTGTCACCTGTTGCCATAAAACTATCATTACCTGGCTTGACAAATGTTAAAAAAGAAAAAGTTCTGGGGATAACCCGTCCTGACTGGTGTTTTATGTTGTCACGGTCCAAATTTTGACCGCTATCGCGCTAATCACCCTGCCGGTACTCTAAATATCCTGACATGCTACTGGTTTTTCATCCAGTGTTTTTTACTGGCATTCCTGGCAGCAACGAGTAAAATTACTCACCTGCCGCTTATAACGTCATCAGGTTGTCGCCCATGAGTAAACCGTTCAAATTGAATTCTGCATTCCGTCCTTCCGGCGATCAGCCTGAGGCGATCCGACGTCTCGAAGAGGGGCTGGAAGATGGGCTGGCGCACCAGACGCTGCTGGGGGTAACGGGTTCGGGCAAAACGTTTACCATTGCCAACGTTATCGCCGATCTGCAGCGCCCCACGATGGTGCTGGCCCCAAACAAAACCCTGGCCGCTCAGCTTTACGGCGAGATGAAAGAGTTCTTCCCGGATAACGCCGTTGAATATTTTGTCTCCTACTACGATTACTACCAGCCTGAAGCGTATGTCCCGAGCTCTGACACCTTCATTGAGAAAGATGCCTCGGTGAACGAACACATTGAGCAGATGCGTCTGTCGGCGACGAAGGCGCTCCTTGAGCGTCGCGATGTGGTGGTGGTGGCGTCAGTGTCGGCTATCTACGGTCTGGGCGATCCGGATCTCTATCTGAAGATGATGCTGCACCTGACCCAGGGGATGATCATCGATCAGCGCGCTATTTTACGCCGTCTGACAGAGCTGCAGTACACCCGTAACGATCAGGCGTTCCAGCGCGGTACCTTCCGCGTGCGCGGCGAGGTGATTGATATCTTCCCGGCAGAGTCGGACGATATCGCCCTGCGCGTTGAGCTGTTTGACGAAGAGGTTGAACGCCTGTCGCTGTTTGACCCGCTGACCGGCCACGTCGAGTCGGTCGTTCAGCGCTATACCATCTACCCGAAAACGCACTACGTGACGCCACGCGAGCGTATCGTGCAGGCGATGGAAGAGATCAAAGTTGAGCTGGCAGACCGCCGTAAGGTGCTTCTGGCGAATAATAAGCTGCTGGAAGAGCAACGCCTGAGCCAGCGCACCCAGTTTGACCTGGAGATGATGAACGAGCTGGGCTACTGCTCCGGTATCGAAAACTACTCACGTTTCCTCTCCGGGCGTGGTCCGGGCGAGCCACCGCCGACGCTGTTTGATTATCTGCCGGCAGACGGTCTGCTGGTGATCGACGAATCTCACGTGACTATCCCGCAAATTGGCGGGATGTATCGCGGTGACCGGGCGCGTAAAGAGACGCTGGTGGAGTATGGTTTCCGTCTGCCATCGGCGCTGGATAACCGTCCCATGAAGTTTGAAGAATTTGAGGCGCTGGCACCGCAAACCATCTACGTCTCGGCTACGCCGGGCAACTACGAGCTCGAAAAATCGGGCGATGAGGTGGTTGACCAGGTGGTGCGTCCGACCGGGCTGCTGGATCCGATTATCGAGGTGCGTCCGGTCGCCACTCAGGTTGACGATCTGCTGTCAGAAATCCGTATCCGCGCGGCCATCAACGAGCGCGTGCTGGTAACGACGTTGACCAAGCGCATGGCGGAAGATCTCACCGAGTATCTTGAGGAGCACGGTGAGCGGGTGCGTTATCTGCACTCGGATATCGATACCGTCGAGCGTATGGAGATCATCCGCGACCTGCGTCTGGGCGAGTTTGACGTGCTGGTGGGTATCAACCTGCTGCGAGAAGGCCTGGATATGCCAGAAGTCTCGCTGGTGGCGATTCTGGATGCCGACAAAGAAGGCTTCCTGCGTTCTGAACGCTCCCTGATCCAGACCATTGGCCGTGCCGCGCGTAACGTTAACGGTAAAGCGATCCTTTACGGTGACAAAATAACCCCGTCAATGGCGAAAGCAATTGGCGAAACGGAGCGTCGTCGTGAGAAACAGCAGCGTTACAACGAAGAGCACGGCATTACGCCGCAGGGCCTGAACAAGAAAGTGGTGGATATTCTGGCGCTGGGTCAGAACATTGCGAAGACCAAAGCGAAAGGGCGCGGGAAGGCGCGTTCAGTGGTTGAGCCGGATACCGTCGAGCTGACGCCAAAAGCGCTGCAGCAGAAAATCCACGAACTGGAAGGGCAGATGATGCAGCATGCGCAGAACCTCGAATTCGAAGAGGCCGCGCAAATCCGCGACCAGCTGCATCAGCTGCGCGATCTGTTTATCGCCGCCTCCTAGGTAAAAGCAAAATGACAGCCGCAGGCTGTCATTTTTTTAGTGGTTGCACTCTCCCGTGGGAGAGTGGTCGGGTGAAGGCTAATCTCTATCCCAGGTCCTGAATCGCCTTCTCCAGCGCTTCACGCAGCAGGTGACGGTCGTGGCGATATTTGATATCGCTCGCTTCCAGCGGCTCCTGCACCACTACGCGATCGCCAATCCCTGATACATCAACTTTCGGGCCGACCACTACGCCATCGATGATTTTCTTCCCGACGTACTGCTCCATCAGATTCAGTTTATCCGCCAGCGACAGGCTGGCCGCCGCCGGGCTCAACTCACGGCCTAAATTGCCGATGTAAACCATGGGGGCGGGCGTTCTGCGCAGGGCCTGTGCCAGCTCTTTGACCAGTAAAATGGGCATCAGACTGGTGTAAAAACTGCCCGGCCCAATCAAAATCAAATCCGCTTCGCCGATGGCCTCAATGGCTTCACGCGTGGCGGGCACGCTTGGGTAGGTCATCAGCTCTTTTGGCGGCACGGTAAGCTGGTCGATGTTCACTTCGCCATAAACCTCGTGCCCTTCCGCATCGATCGCCATTAAATCGACCGGTTGTTCGGACATTGGGATCAGGAACGCGTCAACCTTGAGCAGGTTTCGGATCAAATTGATGGCTTCCAGCGGGCGCACTGACAGGTGATCCAGCGCTTTAAGCATCAAATTTCCAAGGTTATGCCCGGAAAGTTCGCCGTTACCGCCAAAACGGTACTCAAACATCGCCGAAGCGACGCTCGGCTCGGTAATTAACTGATTCAGACAATTACGCATATCGCCCCAGGCGATACCCCCTTCCGCGCGTCGAATACGCCCGGTGGAGCCGCCATTATCCGTGGTTGTCACTATCCCTGTCAGCCTTGAGCCAAGTGAAGACAGAGAAGACATCACTCGCCCCAGACCATGGCCTCCGCCAAGAGCGACAACACGGTCAAGATCCGCAAAAGTGCGATTGCGCATACACATTCCTTATCACGTTCGATCTGCGTAACACTACCCTAACTACCCCTAAAAGACGATGCCTCACCCGGCGCAAAATGACGTATATCAATGTGAATATGCTGTTTTTAGGTATTCTGTAGCGAAAATACACGATTATGTCGTTATGTATATTGTTATATAGCGTTAAGTGATAATGGCGAAGGGGAGATTTCCGCGCTACTATCGCCATAACCACGTTTTCAAATTTGAAAACATACACTCGAGCCCTGGCGCCTGTGTCGAAAGATATGGCGTCCTGGCCGTGGCGAATATGCCACCAGGGTACAGAAAGAAATGACTGTGCCTCCCGTCTCTGGAAAGGTGTACATGGCTTCACAACTTACTGATGCATTCGCGCGTAAGTTTTTTTACTTACGTCTGTCGATTACCGATGTGTGCAACTTCCGTTGCACCTACTGCCTGCCCGATGGCTACAAACCGGGCAGCGTCACCAATAACGGCTTTCTCTCCGTGGACGAAGTGCGCCGCGTCACGCGCGCATTCTCTGAACTCGGCACGGAAAAGGTCCGCCTGACCGGAGGGGAACCCTCTCTGCGTCGTGACTTCCCCGATATCATTGCTGCGGTGCGTGAGAACGATCGTATCCGTCAGATTGCGGTCACCACCAACGGGTACCGTATGGCTCGCGACGTTGCGGCCTGGCGCGACGCGGGCTTAACCGCCATCAACGTCAGCGTGGACAGCCTCGATGCCCGCCAGTTTCATGCCATTACCGGCCAGGATAAATTCCGCCAGGTGATGGATGGAATTGACGCGGCGTTCAGTGCCGGGTTCCAGAAGGTCAAAGTCAATACGGTGCTAATGCGTGACGTCAACCATCACCAGCTTGATACCTTCCTGGCGTGGATCAAATCCCGCCCCATCCAGTTGCGTTTTATCGAGCTGATGGAAACCGGCGAGGGCAGTGAGCTGTTCCGTCGGCATCACATCTCCGGGATGGTGTTGCGTGATGAGCTGCTGAAACGCGGCTGGATCCACCAGATCCGTCAGCGCAGCGACGGCCCGGCGCAGGTCTTTTGTCACCCGGATTACGAAGGGGAAATCGGGCTTATCATGCCGTATGAGAAAGACTTCTGTGCCAGCTGTAACCGTCTTCGCGTCTCCTCCGTTGGTAAGCTGCATCTGTGCCTGTTCGGGGATGGCGGTGTCGACCTTCGCGATCTGCTGGCGGAAGACGCCCAACAGGCCGCGCTTGAAGCGCGGATTTCTGAAGCTCTGACGCACAAAAAACAGACCCACTTCCTGCATCAGGGCAACACCGGCATTACTCAGAACCTGTCCTACATTGGCGGGTAATCAGGCTTAAGAAGGAACCAGAAGATGAGTCAGGTTAGCGCGGAATTTATCCCGACACGCATTGCTATTCTTACCGTTTCCGACCGCCGCGGTGAAGAGGATGACACCTCCGGCCACTGGCTGCGCGATGCGGCACATGATGCCGGGCACAGTATTGTTGATAAGGCGATCGTGAAAGAGAACCGTTATGCCATTCGTGCACGGGTCTCTCAGTGGATTGCCAGCGATGAGGTGCAGGTGGTGCTGATCACCGGTGGCACCGGTTTTACCACAGGCGACCAGGCTCCCGAGGCGCTCGTCCCGCTGTTTGACCGGGAAGTGGAAGGCTTTGGTGAAGTGTTCCGCATGCTCTCGTTTGAAGAGATTGGCACCTCCACGCTGCAGTCGCGTGCGGTGGCCGGTGTGGCGAACGGCACGTTGATTTTTGCCATGCCAGGCTCGACAAAAGCGTGTCGCACCGCGTGGGAAAATATCATTGCGCCGCAGCTGGATGCCCGTACCCGTCCGTGTAATTTCCATCCCCATTTAAAGAAATAAGTTATGTCGCAACTGACCCACATTAACGCCGCTGGCGAAGCACATATGGTGGATGTCTCCGCCAAAGCCGAAACGGTGCGTGAAGCGCGTGCTGAAGCCTTCGTGACCATGTTGCCAGAGACCCTGGCGATGATTATTGACGGCAGCCATCACAAAGGCGACGTCTTTGCCACCGCCCGCATCGCCGGGATCCAGGCTGCGAAACGCACCTGGGACTTAATTCCGCTCTGCCACCCGCTGATGCTGAGCAAGGTGGAAGTCAACCTGCAGGCGCAGCCGGAGCACAACCGCGTGCGCATCGAATCGCTCTGCCGCTTAACCGGGAAAACCGGGGTTGAGATGGAAGCCCTGACGGCGGCCTCTGTCGCCGCGTTGACTATCTATGACATGTGCAAAGCGGTGCAGAAAGATATGGTGATTGGCCCGGTTCGTTTGCTGGCGAAAAGCGGTGGCAAATCCGGTGATTTTAAGGTGGACAGCCATGATTAAGGTGCTCTTTTTTGCTCAGGTCCGCGAGCTGGTGGGCACCGACAGCCTGACGCTTGATGCCCCGTTTGACACCGTTGCCGACCTGCGTGCGCATCTTGCCGCGCAAAGCGACCGCTGGGCGCTGGCGCTGGATGAAGGCAAGCTGCTGGCCGCGGTTAACCAGACGCTGGTGGAGCTGACCCATCCGCTGACGACCGGGGATGAAGTGGCCTTCTTCCCGCCGGTGACAGGGGGCTAAGATGGCTGAAACCCGAATTCTGGTAGGTCATGATCGTTTCAGCGTTGGTACAGAATATGACTGGCTGGCAGAGCGTGACGAAGACGGTGCGGTTGTCACCTTCACCGGTAAAGTGCGTAACCATAATCTCGGCGACAGCGTAAAGGCGCTGACGCTGGAGCACTATCCGGGCATGACGGAGAAATCCCTCGCGGAGATCGTTGAACAGGCGCGTGGCCGCTGGCCGCTCGGGCGAGTGACGGTTATCCACCGTATTGGTGAAATGTGGCCTGGCGAGGAAATCGTTTTTGTCGGCGTGACCAGTGCCCACCGTAGTAGTGCGTTTGCAGCAGGGGAGTTCATTATGGATTACCTCAAAACCAAAGCGCCATTCTGGAAACGTGAAGCGACGCCGGAAGGCGACAGGTGGGTTGAGTCGCGTGACAGTGACAAAGAAGCCGCCAGTCGTTGGTAGTCGGTTTGCGTGAATGTGTTAGTCTTAACGTGTGTGTCTACTTAATCAGGAGTGAATCATGGACCGATTTCCGCGTTCCGATTCAATAGTACAGCAGACCCGTACCGGGCTGCAGACGTATATGGCTCAGGTTTATGGCTGGATGACGGTCGGTTTACTGCTGACCGCCTTTATCGCATGGTATGCAGCCAACACGCCTGAGCTGATGATGTTTATCTTCTCAAGCAAAATCACCTTCTTTGGGCTGATCATCGCGCAACTGGCGCTGGTCTTTGTTCTCTCCGGCCTGGTGCAGAAGCTGAGCGCCGGAATGGCGACCACGCTGTTTATGCTCTACTCGGCACTGACGGGGCTAACGCTCTCCAGCATCTTCATCGTGTATACCTATTCCTCCATCGCCAGCACGTTTGTGGTCGCTGGCGGGATGTTTGGTGCGATGAGCCTCTACGGCTACACCACGAAGCGTGACCTGAGCGGTTTCGGCAGCATGCTGTTTATGGGGCTGATTGGGATTGTGCTGGCGTCGCTGGTGAACCTGTGGCTGAAGAGTGAAGCGCTGATGTGGGCGGTGACCTATATCGGGGTGGTGATCTTCGTCGGTTTGACGGCCTACGACACTCAGAAGCTGAAAAATATTGGCGAACAGATTGACGTACGCGACAGCTCAAACCTGCGCAAATACGCGATTCTGGGCGCCCTGACGCTGTATCTGGACTTCATCAACCTGTTCCTGATGTTGCTGCGTATTTTAGGCAACCGTCGTTAAGGGTGTTTCCCTTACCCGACCTGCGTTGCGCAGGCCGGGTAAGTTCCCCTGCCAGACCTCACTTCGCTAACGCTTTCTCATTCTTCGCCCGCAGTTTCTTCGCCCGACTCTCCAGCACCAGATAACACACCGTTGCCAGCGCCAGCGGCAGGAAGTAATAGAGCATACGGTAGGCCAGCAGGGCGGCAATAATCGTACCCTGTGAAACATGCTCTCCGGCGAGCAGGGCGATAAATACCGCCTCCAGCACACCAATCCCCGCCGGGATATGCACGATCACGCCGGCAATGCTGCTGACCAGCAGCACGCCCAGCACAAAGAAGTAATTCACATCTGCACCAATGAGCATCCAGATAATCGCCCCCATCGCCATCCAGTTGGCGCTGGACACGGCCATCTGCAGGACCGCGAATTTCCACGAAGGCAGCACCAGTTTTTGCCCCTTGATGGTCATGTGTCGGCGTTTGGCAAAGGCGCAGGCCCAAAGATAGAGCGCAATGATGAGCAGTAATGCAAAGCCTAAAATCCGCAGCGTGGTTTCATCGATGTACCAGTGCGCAGGCAATTGCACCACGCCGATGGTGAAAATCACTCCGCCGAGCAGAATGTAACCCAGCCAGTTGGTGGTGATGCTGAGGGAAAAAATGCGCGTAATGGTCCCGCCCGGCAGGCCGAGGCGCGAGTATAGGCGATAGCGCATGCCGATCCCGCCCACCCAGGTACTCAATGTCAGGTTAAAGGCGTAGCAGATAAACGACACCAGCATGACCTGGCGCTTCGCAAGCTTATGGCCGCAGTAGGCGCGGCCCAGCAGGTCATAGCAGCCGTACATGAGGTAGCTTACAATCACCAGCCCCACCGCGCCCAGCAGCACCAGCCGGTTGTAGTTGCGGATAACTTTCCACACCTCTTCCCAGTCAACTTTCTGGGCGTAAACCACCAGCAGAACCGCGACGGCGATGAAAAACAGCCAGGTGAGGATCTTTTTAGCCAGCCGCCAGCGTGGATGTGATTTTGACATCAGGTTTTCCCTCCATCTTCCGCTTCAACGCGGTCCTGGGTTTCCATTTCAGGCTGGACAGGCGGATCCACCAGCGCAAGTTTTGGCGTGTGCGCCGGCAGCCAGCCCACCATCGCCGGGAAATGACGCAGGAAGTGGAACACCACCACGCTAATGCCCAGATTCCACCAGGTGCGTTTGGGCACCATGGATTCGTCCACGCGCACGCAGTCGTTCACGATCAACGCCTGCAGGTTATCCCTGAGAGTCTGGTTGAACTGGCGATCGTGGATGATCAGGTTAGCTTCAAGATTCAGTGACAAACTCAGCGGGTCGAGATTGCTGGAGCCCACGGTGGCCCAGTGATCGTCCATCAGGGCTACTTTGCCGTGCAGCGGCCGGCGGCGATATTCGTAAATTTGTACGCCACCTTTCACCAGATAGTTGTACAGCAACCGGGCACCGATTTTGACAATCTGCATGTCCGGCTCGCCCTGAACGATGAGCTTCACCCGCACGCCGCGTCGGGCCGCATTGCGCATGGCATGCAGCAGGCGATAGCCCGGAAAAAAGTAGGCGTTGGCGATAATCACTTCGCGCTTCGCATTCGCCAGCATCTTCAGGTAATGCCGCTCAATGTCGTCCCGGTGCTCACCGTTATCCCGCCAGACAAACAGCGCCTGCGCTTCACCGGGGTGACGGTTCTCTTCCGGGCGATGATGGCGGCGCTGCCACCAGCGCCGGGCAGCCTCTTTACCGGGCAGGTTTTCCAGCTCAAAGAGCAGGATATCCTGCACCACCGGTCCTTCAATGCGAATCGCGTAATCCTGCTTGGCTTCCGGGCCGTAATCGGACATATGTTCAGCGGAGTAGTTAATGCCGCCAACAAACGCTACCGTCTCATCCACCACCACAATTTTGCGGTGCATCCGGCGGAAAAGATTGGTACGCATGCCGAAAAGGCGAGGGCCAGGATCGTAATAACGGAACACGACGCCTGCCGAGGTGAGCTCATTGACGAACGCATCACTGAGGTCCGGTGAGCCATAGCCATCCAGCAGCACTTCGATTTTGACGCCACGCAGGGCAGCACGAAGCAGCACGCTGTGCAACTGCTTACCGACGTCGTCTTCGAACCAGATAAACGTTTCAAGGATCACTTTCTGCTTTGCGTGGTCAATCGCGTCAAACACCGCGGGGTAATATTCATCCCCGTTGACCAGCAGCGTGATCCGGTTGCCTTCCTGCCATGAACATTTCATAAGTGGATCTCCGCGCTGAGCGGCGCATGGTCGGAAAGATGTCGCCAGTTAAGTAACGCCAGTGCAGTCGGGCTGCTGGCATGGGCGTTTTTCACGTAGATTCTGTCGAGTCGCAAAAACGGGAACCGTACCGGAAAGGTGCGTGCAGGCCTGCCGTTTGCACGGGTGAAAATCTCCTCAAGTCCCGCATCAACCTTCAACGGATGGTTAGCCCGCTGCCGCCAGTCGTTGAAATCACCGGCCACGACCACGGGTTCACCTTCGGGCAGGGCATTGGTCCATTCGGCCAGCATTTTTAGCTGTGCCTGGCGATGGGCTTCGCGCAGGCCCAGATGAACACAGCCCACGTGCACCGGGAACGCCAGGTCCGGCGGGGCGATACGGCAGTAAAGCAGCCCGCGTTTTTCACTTTCACCCACAGAGACGTCGCGGTTCTCGTAATGTTCGATGGGAAAACGTGACAGCACCGCATTACCGTGATGCCCTTCCGGGTACACCGCGTTGCGCCCGTAGGCGTAATCACTCCACATGGTGTCGGCCAGGAATTCGTAGTGCGGGGTGTCCGGCCAGTTTTCAAAGTGAAGCGGATGCACTTCGTGCGCGCCCATGACTTCCTGAAGGCAGACAATGTCCGCGCTGACGGTGCGTACCGCATCGCGCAGCTCCGGTAAAATGAAGCGGCGGTTAAATGCTGTGAAGCCTTTATGAATGTTTATCGTCAGCACTTTAAGCGAGAAATGCTGCATTTTTTTGGTCATACGTTCCTTCCAGGGTGACTATCCCGATGAAAATAAAGTGTAGTAGGCGTCACAAAAAGATGCGGTGTTACGGAATTTTCCGTAAAGTGCGGTAGTCTGATTAAGCAGAGAAAAATCCTTCAGGAGAGAAGCCATGAAGTGGCAACAACGCGTTCGTGTCGCAACTGGCCTGAGTTGCTGGCAGATAATGTTGCATTTACTGGTCGTGGCCGTACTGGTGATGGGCTGGATGAGCGGCACGCTGGTGCGGGTCGGCTTAGGGCTATGCGTCCTCTATGGCGTCACCGTACTGTCGATGCTGTTTTTACAGCGCCACCACGAAGCACGCTGGCGTGAGGTGGGTGATGTGCTCGAAGAGCTCACCACCACCTGGTACTTTGGTGCGGCGATGATTGTGCTTTGGTTGCTGTCGCGTGTGCTGCAAAACAACCTGCTGCTGGCCCTGGCCGGTCTGGCAATCCTCGCAGGGCCTGCCGTGGTCTCGTTACTGACCAAAGAGAAAAAGCTACGCGATGTTTCGTCTAAACATCACGTACGCCACTGAGCCCGTCGT
This sequence comes from Enterobacter sp. BIDMC 26, assembly GCF_000534435.1. Taxonomy (NCBI): domain Bacteria; kingdom Pseudomonadati; phylum Pseudomonadota; class Gammaproteobacteria; order Enterobacterales; family Enterobacteriaceae; genus Enterobacter; species Enterobacter sp. BIDMC 26. The sequence goes on from NZ_KI973182.1 coordinate 546,727, forward strand.
GGCCGCTATGATCAGTAGCGGCCACAAACTTCCCCAGACAATGTCCAGACTCGCATCCTTCAGATAGATCTGCTTGGTGATATCCGTGAAGTGCCGAATCGGGTTTATCCACGTCAAATCCTGTAACCATACCGGCATGTTCTCGACGGGCGAGACGTAACCCGAAAGCAAAATCGCCGGCATCATAAAGACGAACACGCCAATAAATGCCTGCTGCTGGGTAGAGCAGAGCGCGGAAATCAGCAGTCCAAACCCGACCAGCGACAGCCCGTAAATCACCATCGTGAAGTAGAACAGTGCCAGCGAACCGGCGAACGGGATCTGGTAGGCCCATATTCCCACGCCCAGCACGATGGTGGCCTGGAAGGTCGCGACAATCAGCGCCGGAACCGCTTTGCCGACGAAAATTTGCCATGTTGCGAGCGGGGAAACCAGCAGCTGATCGAGCGTCCCCTGTTCGCGCTCACGGGCGACGGAGAGCGACGTTACGATCATCACTCCGATGGTGGTGATCATGGCGATCAGCGATGGCACCACGAACCATTTGTAATCCAGATTCGGGTTATACCAGTTGCGCACCACCAGCTCGCTGTTGTTAGGTTTCGGTTTCCCGTCCATCAACTCCTGTTGGTAATCTTTCACCACCTGCTGAAGATAGTTGGCTGCAATCTGGGCGCTGTTGGAGTTGCGCCCGTCGAGGATTAACTGCATTGGTGCCGTCTGGAAGGTATCCAGGTTGCGGGAAAAATCGGCCGGAAAACGCACCAGCAATAACGCTTTTTGCGTATCGATGGTGGGCTGGATCTCCTGCGGGCTTTTCAGCAGCAGGATGTGGGTAAAAGCCTTCGCCCGGGCGAAACGCTGCGTCAATTCGACGGAATGTTTGCCATTATCTTCGTTGTAGATAGCAATGGTGGCGTTAGTCACCTCCAGCGTGGCGGCAAACGGGAAGAGCAACACCTGAAGCAACACCGGTAATACCAGAATGGCGCGCGTCTGCGGCTCGCGCAGCAGCGACTGCAGCTCTTTGCGTATCAATGTCCATAAACGGTGAAACATGTTCGCTCCTTAATCCAGACGCCGTTTGGTCTTTATCCACGTCAGCCCAATAAACATCGTCGCCGATGCCAGCAAAAACAGCGTGTTGATGATCAACACCACCGGAATATTCCCCGCCAGGAACAGGCTTTGCAGCGTACTCACGAAGTAGCGCGCCGGAATAATGTAGGTCACGGCACGGATCACGGCGGGCATGCTGTCTATCTGGAAAATAAACCCGGACAGCATAATCGACGGTAAAAAGGCGGCGTTCAGGGCCACCTGCGCGGCGTTGAACTGATTACGGGTGATGGTGGAGATAAGCAGCCCCATCCCGAGGGTGCTCAGTAAAAACAGACTGGTGATAAAGAACAGCACCACCAGCGATCCGCGGTACGGCACGCCGAGGATAAACACCGAGACCAGCATGCAGAGCAGCATCGCCAGCATGCCGAGGAAGTAGTAGGGGATAAGCTTACAGAGCAGCAGTTCAACCCGTGTGACCTCGGTAGACAGCAGCGCTTCCATGGTGCCGCGTTCCCACTCGCGGGCAATCACCAGCGAGGTCAAAATGGCGCCAATAACCGTCATGATGATGGTCACCGCACCCGGGATAATAAAATGCTGGCTAATGGCCGCAGGGTTAAACCAGTAGCGCGTCTGCACGTCGATCAGCGGTTCGAAGGTTTCCCCGCGATCTTCGGCACGCTGCATTTGCCACAGCTGCCAGATACCCTCCACATAGCCTTGTACAAAGTTCGCGGTGTTTGGCTCGCTGCCGTCGGTGATCACCTGCACCGGCGCACTGGCATCGGTGCGCGCCATGTTGGCGGCAAAATCCACCGGGATCACCACCAGCCCGCGTATCTTCCCGGCCTGCATCATCTGGATTAGCGCCTGCCGGTTGTCGCTGATGGTGGCGTCAATGTAAGGGGAGCCGGTCATGGTGTGGGTGAAATCAAGCGCCTCTTCGCTCTGCTGCTCCAGCAAAATCCCGACCCGCAGTTTGCTGGAGTCGAGGTTGATCCCGTAGCCAAAGATAAAGAGCAGCAGCAGGGGGATCACCACAGCGATCAGCCAGCTGCTGGGGTCACGCACGATCTGGCGCGTCTCTTTGATACACAACGCACGCACCCTGCGCCATGAAATGGCGTTATTGCGCATGGGCATTCTCCTTATCCCAGTCGTGGATGAGGGTAATAAACGCCTGTTCCATGGTCGGGTCCGGCACCTCGTCATCGGCGGCCTGTTCTTTCAGGTCGTCCGGCGTACCGTGGGCAATCAGCTTGCCGCGATACACCAGCCCGATGCGGTCGCAGTATTCCGCCTCATCCATAAAGTGGGTGGTTACCATGACCGTGACCCCTTTCTCCACCATGCTGTTAATATGCAGCCAGAACTCGCGGCGGGTGAGGGGGTCAACGCCGGAGGTCGGCTCATCGAGAAACAGGATATCGGGCTCATGCATTAATGAGCAGGCCAGCGCCAGCCGCTGCTTGAAACCGAGCGGCAGTTCGTCGGTGGCATGGGAAGCAATGCCCGTCAGGCCAAAGGCCTCGCTCATGCGGTGGATTTTCTCGTTCTGCGCGCGGCCCCGCAGGCCGTACACGCCGGAGAAAAAGCGCAGGTTCTGCTCGACCGTCAGGTTGCCATACAGCGAGAATTTTTGCGCCATATAGCCCAGATGCTGACGCGCCTTGCCGGAGCTGACCTTCAGGTCCATGTCGAGCACCAGCGCTTTCCCCGAGGTAGGTACCAGCAGGCCGCACATCATCTTAAAAGTGGTCGATTTCCCGGCGCCGTTTGGCCCGAGCAGGCCAAAAATCTCACCGCGTTTCACCGCGAAATTGACGTTATCGGTGGCGGCGAAATCCCCAAACTTTTTGGTGAGGGATTTGGCTTCAATCACCGTTTCACCCGGCGTGCCTTCAACCGTGTGCAGGATCGCGGCGAGGGGGGATTCTGATGTCCCTGCGCCGCCGAGCAGATCGATAAACGCATCTTCAAAGCGTGGCGCGGTCTCCTCCATCTCAATTTCAGGCATTCCCGGTGCACGGCGTATATCGTCCGCGGTCGCCTCTTTCGTGAGGATCACGCGCACCGAACGGCCCTGAATCATTCCGTCGCTGACCTGAGGCAGCTTTAGCACCCGCTGCAGCAGCTGACGGTTGGAGGCCTGGGCGCTGTGCAACAGGAAGCTGCGTCCAGCCATGCTCTGCGTCAGCGTGGTCGGCTCCCCCTGATAAAGCAGCTCACCTTCGTTCATCAGCAGAACGTCACGGCACTGTTCCGCTTCATCAAGGTACGAGGTGCTCCAGAGGATCAGCATCCCATCGCCGGCTAACTCATGCACCATCTGCCACAGCTCGCGGCGCGAAATCGGGTCGACGCCCACGCCGGGTTCATCGAGCAAGAGAACCTTCGGCTCGCCCACCAGCGTACAGGCCAGCCCCAGCTTCTGTTTCATCCCGCCGGAGAGCTTGCCCGCCAGCCGGTCGGTGAAGGGGCCAAGCGAGGTAAATTCCAGCAAACGGGCAAAGGTCTTCTGACGGGCTTCGCCAGTGACGCTGCGCAGGTCAGCATACAGATTGAGGTTTTCCATCACCGTCAGGTCTTCATACAGACCAAACTTCTGCGGCATATAGCCCAGCATGGCATGGAGCGCGCCATCGTCTTTAATCGGGTCGAGTCCGAGCACGCTGGCGGTTCCTTCATCGGGCTTTAACAAACCCGCCAGCATCCGCATCAGCGTCGTTTTGCCTGCGCCGTCCGGGCCAACCAGCCCGGTCACATAGCCTTTCTGAATGGTACAGTTCAGCGGGGCGACGGCAGGTTTTTCCATCCCCGCGAAGCGTTTGACCAGATTGTTGAGCTGAATAACCGCGTCATTCATGTCGTTCCCCGTCGCTGACTTTTACGGTGACAGGCATGCCCTGACGCAGCGCGTCGTCGGCATCGGTCACGATGATGCGCAGGCGATAAACCAGGTCGGTACGCAGATCCGGCGTTTCAACCGTTTTGGGCGTGAATTCAGCCGTCGGCGACACAAAGCCAACTTTGCCATGATACGGTTTATCCGGCCGACCGTCGGTGTAGAGCAGCAGCTCGCGGCCCGGCTGCATCTGGCCGAGGTTAGGCTCATCAATGTAGGCGCGCACCCATACCGGACGCGTCAGAGAAAGCGTCAGGACGGTGCTCCCCGCACTTAACATGCTGCCCGGCTCCACGGCGCGGGTCATCAGCGTGCCGTCAGACGGGGCAATGAGCGTGGTGTCGTGCAGATCCAGTTCCGCCTGCGCCAGCTGCGCCTGCGCCTGTTCCAGGCTGGCTTTTGCCTGCGCGATGTCCTGCGGGCGGTTACCGGTGTGGTACTGGCTTAATTTATCCTGGGCGGATTTCAGCGTCGCCTGGGCCTGGTCGCGGGAGGAGCGGGCGTTTTCCAGGTCGTTGGCAGAAATGGTGCGGCTTTTCCACAGGCCCTGCTGACGAGCATAGAAGTTTTGCGCGTAGTCATAGGCGGCCTGCGCCTGTTTGACCGCGGCGGCGGCCTGAGCAATCTCTTCGTCACGGTAGCCGGCCAGCATCAGGTCATATTGCGCCTGCGCCACGGAAACGCCTGCTTTCGCCTGCATCAGCGCGTTCTCGTACGGGGCCTTGTCGAGCATCCCCAGCATCTGACCGGTTTTGATGGTATCGCCTTCATCAACGGTGAGGGAGGCCAGGCGCCCCCCGACGCGGAAACTCATATTCACGGTGCGAATATCGACGTTACCGTACAGCGTCAGGCCTCTGTCCTGGTGACTTTGATACCACAGCCAGCCGCCGATACCTGCGGCAAGCAGAACAACGACCACCAGAATGATGGCGACAGGTTTTTTCATGACTTCAGGCTCCTTTGCGTTAAGCCTTGCAGGATCAGATCGAGATGACAGGTGATGACCTGGCTAATCTGCGCGGCTTTATCCTCATCAAATTGTGTCCAGCCGGTGCGTAACAGGATCGTTTCGCGCCCAAGACGGAAGGCGAGAATTTCACCCAGCAGGGCGTGGGTATGCAAAATAGTCTCGGTATCGTCGGCGTCTCGTCCGGTATAGGCCGCGATCAGCCGGGTCAGGTGCGTATGCATCGGGGCAATCACCTGATCGTGCACTCGCTGGTAAGCCGCCGTAGGGGAGAGCTGCTCACGGGAGATGAACTTACTCAGGCTCAGCGTCTCGTCGTGGGTCAGCAGGCGAATCATATTGTCGCAGGCGCTGATAATCAGCTGCCTGATGGCGGCGCGATCCGGCGACGGCTGGCTCAATAGCCCGCTGGCCTCTTCAACGTGTGGCCGAAAATGGTTACCGATAAAGTCGGCGATCCACTGGGCACAGGCGAGGTACAAATCCTCTTTTGAGCCAAAATAGTAGGTAATGGCCGCAATGTTTTGCCCGGCCTGCGCCGCGATGTCCCGCGTGGTGGCATGCAGACCATATTCGCCAAACTGCGCCAGCGCGGCGGCAATAAGCTGGTTTTTGGCCTGTTCACCTTTCGATGTCGTTGGGGTCGTATTCATGGCGGTTTTAAAAATTAATCAATCGATTGATTAACATTATGCCCGGTTGCCCTTTTTGTCCAGTGACCACACGGCGGGAAATCTTTCGTCAACGCAGCGCCGCGGGATATTTTATGCGCCACGTCACAAAACCTGCTACACTCCGCTGCTTCACGACATTGTGGTTTTTGTCCTTCCCTATTCGTTATATCTCCCTGAAAACTACACCTGTGATGGTCGGGGCGGTTCGGAGTTTTTATGTCTTTTGATTCCCTTGGCCTGAACCCTGAAATTTTGCGCGCTATCGCAGAGCAGGGCTACGTCGAGCCAACCCCAATCCAGCAGCAGGCTATTCCGGCCGTTCTGCAGGGCCGCGACCTGATGGCCAGCGCCCAGACCGGTACCGGTAAGACCGCGGGTTTTACCCTGCCGCTGTTAGAGTTGCTGGTAAAAAATCAGCCGCACGCCAAAGGACGTCGTCCGGTGCGTGCCCTGATCCTCACCCCAACGCGTGAGCTGGCGGCCCAGATTGGTGAGAACGTGCGTGAGTACAGCCGCTATCTCAACATTCGCTCGCTGGTGGTTTTCGGTGGAGTAAGCATTAACCCGCAGATGATGAAGCTGCGCGGTGGCGTGGACGTGCTGGTGGCAACGCCGGGTCGTCTGTTGGATCTTGAGCACCAGAATGCCCTGAAGCTTGATAGCATCGAAATCCTGGTGCTGGACGAAGCTGACCGCATGCTGGATATGGGCTTTATCCACGACATTCGTCGCGTGCTGGCTAAGCTGCCGCCGCGTCGTCAGAACCTGCTGTTCTCTGCCACCTTCTCTGATGAGATCAAGGCGCTGGCGGAAAAACTGCTGCATAACCCGCTGGAAGTGGAAGTGGCGCGCCGTAATACCGCCTCTGAGCAAATTACCCAGCACGTGCACTTCGTTGATAAAAAGCGTAAGCGGGAACTGCTCTCCCATATGATTGGTCAGGGCAACTGGCAGCAGGTGCTGGTCTTTACCCGTACCAAGCACGGCGCTAACCATCTGGCGGAACAGCTGAATAAAGACGGTATCCGCAGCGCGGCGATCCACGGCAACAAAAGCCAGGGGGCACGTACCCGCGCGCTGGCTGAATTTAAATCCGGTGACATTCGCGTCCTGGTTGCCACCGACATTGCTGCCCGTGGTCTGGATATTGAAGAGCTGCCGCACGTCGTAAACTACGAGCTGCCAAACGTACCGGAAGACTATGTTCACCGTATCGGTCGTACCGGTCGTGCGGCGGCAACCGGTGAAGCGCTTTCGCTGGTGTGTGTGGATGAACACAAACTGCTGCGTGATATCGAACGTCTGCTGAGAAAAGAGATCCCGCGCATCGAAACCCCGGGCTATGACGTGGACCCGTCCATCAAGGCGGAGCCTATTCAGAATGGCCGTCAGGGCGGCGGCGGTGGTCGTGGTCAGGGTGGCGGGGGGCGCAGTCAGCAGCCGCGTCGTTCTGAAGGCGGTGCACCGAAAGCCGCGGGCAAACCTCCGCGTCGTAATACAGAGGCTAAGCCAGGCGGTGAAAGCCCATGGCGTAGCGGCGAGGGGAAACCGGCAGGGGAAGGGCAGCGCCGACGCCGCCCGCGTAAACCTGCTAACCCGCAGTAATCTGGAAGCCCGGTCGTAAAGCCGGGCTTTTCTTTTGCGGCAGCGGAAAGAAAGTGCCACAATAGTGGCTGTTTATACAGTATTTCAGGTCCTCCGATGGCTTTAACCGCGGCGCTCAAAGCGCAAATTGGCGCCTGGTATAAGGCGCTACAACAGCAGATCCCCGATTTTATCCCCCGAGCGCCTCAGCGGCAGATGATTGCTGATGTGGCAAAAACGCTCTCCGGGGACGACGGACGACATCTGGCGATTGAAGCCCCGACGGGTGTCGGGAAAACCCTTTCGTATTTAATCCCGGGCATTGCCATTGCGCGGGAAGAGCAAAAAACGCTGGTGGTCAGCACCGCTAACGTGGCCCTGCAGGATCAAATCTTCAGCAAAGACCTGCCGCTGCTGCGCAAAATCATCCCTGAACTGCGATTTACAGCCGCCTTTGGCCGTGGGCGTTATGTGTGTCCGCGCAATCTCGCGGCTCTCGCCAGCAGTGAGCCCTCTCAGCAGGATCTGCTGGCCTTCCTGGATGATGAACTGACGCCGAACAACAAAGCGGAACAGGAGCAGTGCGCGAAGCTAAAAACCGAGCTCGACAGCTACAAGTGGGACGGCCTTCGCGATCACACCAGCCATGCCATCAGCGATGATTTGTGGCGCAGGCTCAGCACCGATAAAGCCAGTTGCCTTAACCGCAACTGCCACTACTACCGCGAGTGCCCGTTCTTTGTCGCACGGCGGGAGATTCAGGAAGCGGAGGTGGTTGTCGCTAACCACGCGCTGGTCATGGCCGCGCTGGAGAGTGAGGCCGTCCTGCCGGAGCCCAAAAACCTGCTGCTGGTGCTCGATGAAGGCCACCATTTGCCGGATGTGGCGCGGGATGCGCTGGAGATGAGCGCCGAAATCACCGCGCCGTGGTTCCGCCTGCAGCTGGATCTGTTCTGCAAGCTGGTGGCGACCTGTATGGAGCAGTTCCGCCCGAAAACCACGCCGCCGCTGGCGGTGCCCGAGCGGCTGAGCGAACATTGCGAAGCGGTCTACAGCCTTATTGCTTCCCTGAATAACATCCTCAATCTTTATCTCCCGGCGACCCAGGAAGCAGAGCATCGCTTTGCGATGGGAGAGCTGCCCGACGAGGTGATGGAGATCTGCCAGCAGCTGGCGAAGCACCTTGAAAAGCTGCGCGGGCTGGCGGAGATGTTCTTAAACGATCTCAGTGAGAAAACCGGTACCCACGACGTGGTGCGTTTGCACCGCATTCTGCTGCAGATGAACCGTGCGTTGGGCATGTTCGAAGCCCAGAGCAAGCTCTGGCGTCTGGCCTCGATGGCGCAGGCGTCCGGTGCGCCGGTCACCAAATGGGCAACCCGTGACGTGAAAGACGGGCAGGCGCACCTGTTTTTCCACTGCGTGGGGATTCGTGTTGCCGATCAGCTGGAAAAGCTTATCTGGCGCAGCGTGCCGCACGTGGTAGTGACTTCCGCGACGTTGCGTTCCCTGAACAGTTTCTCCCGTTTACAGGAGATGAGCGGGCTGAAAGAGAAAGCCGGCGATCGTTTTGTGGCGCTGGATTCGCCGTTTAACCACTGCGAACAGGGCAAGCTGGTCATTCCGCGCATGAAGTATGAGCCGCTTATCGACAACGAAGAACAGCACATTGCCGAAATGGCAGCGTATTTCCGCGAGCAGCTGGAGAGTGAAAAACATCCCGGCATGCTGGTCCTGTTTGCCAGTGGAAGGGCGATGCAGCGTTTTCTGGAGCACGTTACCGACCTGCGATTACTGTTGCTGGTGCAGGGCGATCAGCCCCGCTACCGGCTGGTAGAGCTGCACCGCAAACGCATTGATAACGGGGAACGTAGCGTGCTGATCGGGCTGCAGTCATTCGCGGAGGGGCTGGATCTGAAGGGGGATTACCTGACGCAGGTGCATATCCATAAAATCGCCTTCCCGCCCATCGACAGCCCGGTCGTCATCACCGAAGGTGAATGGCTCAAAAGCCTCAATCGCTATCCGTTCGAGGTCCAAAGCTTACCCGCGGCATCGTTTAATCTGATTCAGCAGGTGGGGCGTCTCATCCGTAGCCACAGCTGCTGGGGAGAGGTGGTGATTTATGACAAACGTCTGCTCACCAAAAATTACGGCCAGCGGTTACTCAACGCTCTGCCGGTTTTTCCGATTGAACAGCCGGACGTGCCCGACGTTAAAAAACGTCCGGCAAAACCTGCCGCCGGGCGGCGTAAAAGCGTCCGTACGAAGGGGCGCGGTTCTACTGGTAAGTAAAGGTCACCTGGACCACACTGTTAAACGTTCCGGCGGTGACGGGCAATGCGCTGGCATAATAGCGGGCAGCCAGAGGAAACGTTGCCGTGTGGTCCGCTGAGTTAACCGGAACGTTAAAGGCTGCCTGCGGGGCAATGAGTATATTGTCCTGGCGGTCTGCCAGTTCCAGAGCCAACCCTTTCGCACTGCCGATATTGGCGAATTTTGTCGGGTGCGTACTGTCGGCCTGACCATAGAAAAAGGCGGTCGCCAGCGCAAGTGTGGGAGGGCAATGTGAGACCGAGAGCGTAAAGTCTTTCCACGCGCCGGTATCGCCCACATTTTTAAAATCCCCTGATACCGCCTGGCCTAAATCCACCGTCAGGTTGCGGCTGGCGCTGTCAATAATGCAGGTGTTGGCGTAAATATTGCCTGTCATCTGGATCTGAATATCGTCCGCCTGTGCCCGGGCAATCAAGCCGAGAATCAGGATCGCAAGTGTCTTTTTCATGTTGGTCACTTATAAGCCAGAGTGATCGTCGCCACGGTATTGGCCGGCCCCGGTGTCACCACGTTGCTGACCTGTTCGTAACGAACCTCGAACGGTATTCGCAGGGTTTCGTTGGCGATGGCCTGGCTTCGGGTGCTGACATAGGTGTCAAAGGTGGCGAGATGGTCATCAAAGAGCATTCTCACGCCCACGCCGGTTGCCATGCCGTTCTGCTGAGTCAATTTGATCACCCCTTCGAATGCCGTTTCGTAGCCGTTTGCGCTGGTCACCTTTAGCTCAGGCTGGACGGTGCTGTCGCAATTAATCGTGACGTCAAAGTTTTGTGCAGGGCTGGATAGCAACCCGATACTGATAAAATCACTGACGGGAAAATCGCCCAGATTCACGGTGAGATTTTTAGGCAGGACAGAGCAGGTAACCGTTTCGAGATTCACATTGCCCGCATAGGAAATCGTATTGGGATCGCTGATGCCTTCATGCTGATAAACCCCGACACCAAATTTAGACTCCGCCTGAGAAAGCGAACCTGATTTGACCGTATTGCTCGTTTTCACCAGTTCCAGCGTGACATTAAAGTTAAAGGACTCAGAAATGTCGTTGGAGACATAACCCAGCGGCGTGCCGCTTGAGTTACAGTAAATTCCCCCGGCACCGGTAATTCGCTGGCCTTTGTCATTCATCAGCGCTACGCCAATTCCTTCCAGCCCTGATTCATACACCCCAGAAAGACCGGGGATCTCCAGACCTGCGCCGTAATAGCACGCAACAATCGGAAGCCCGAAGTCAGAAGGGTTATAGCAGTTGCCCGCCACGTGAACGGTCTGTTCGGTGCCTGGAATGGTGGCACCTACCGGCAACGTGCTCGAGACGGATACGGAGGCCACATTAATCTGTTTTGGCAGATCGGAGGAGGTACAGAGCGCGTTAGCATGTGGCATAAATAACGCGGCGGTTCCCAGGACCAGGAAGAAAAAGCACTGTTTAATCATTTGCATAATCGTTTGCCTGAACGGTGAATCAGTGGCACTGCGCAGCAGCGTTAAGGATGTTGGTTTTCTCTGTCTCATCCGTAAGGACGTAGTCGGCCTCGCAGTGCTCGCTCGCATCTTGTCCCCAGGTGACGGCGAGATGCCCTTGCTTTGGCAGGCCGGAGAGATAGGTCTGGCCGTCATTGCCGACAATAAATTCGCTGTCCTTATCCTCCGTTGTTACCGTCGCACCGAAGGGCAGCGGTTTACCGTTGTGCGTCAGCGTCATCAGGACGCGGCTGCCCACGCGGGTATTAAAGCTGGCGCGCACCACGGCCCCGCGTGTCGGGGTCACAACGTACGCTGCGTGCGTCACGTCGGCCTCGTCGGGTAGGGTTTCGGTATCCAGCGCAATGGTATTGTGGCGATAAGGGATAACAAACGGCACGACGGTATAGCCGCGGAAGTCGGTCTCAACGCCCGTCTGATTGGCGATATGCGTACCGTGTGTTCCCGGTGCTTTCACCAGCGCAATGGTCTCTCCGAGCGGCTGGCTCAGGGTTATCCCGTTGGCGTGCACGATCGCGCCACCCTGCAGCCCGACGTTTACGGTTTGCTGGTATTTATCCTGGCTTACCCCGCCACTCACTTCGCCATAGGTCGCTTTATAATCGGCGTTCATGCTGGTGGAGTTTCCGCTACCGGTGCTGCTCAGCCCCTCCTGAATATTCCAGTTGAGGTTGTCTCCCTTCAGCGCGGTACCGTTAAGGCCGATGTTCTGCGTCGTACCGTCTTTGGTGTTGTTGAGGTTGTAGGTGGCCCAGGTGTTATGCATCCAGCGATCCAGTGGAACGGAGACGTTTAACGAGAACTGGTTGTCGTTCATCACATCCTCACCGTTCGTATCGCTGTCCTGGGTGTTTTTGTTCATGCTGTAGCTCAGGCTGTAGCTGACGCCGTGCCAGCTGTTGTTGTAGCTGACGCTCATGGAGGTCATATCCTGGCTCTGGCTCCAGTAGGTCTCTTTGACCAGGCTCAGGGTGACAGAGCCCCAGCCCGCGGGCAGCGTCTGGTCGACGGTGGCTTCCGTTCGGGCACGTCGCTGCTGCGGCGCAGACCCGTTGTCTGAACGGGTGTAAGACTCCATCGTGTCTTCCAGGGTGTAAAACCCTTTGCTGTTGTAGCGATAGCCCGCCAGGGAGAAGTGAGTGCCCGAGGCGACAAAATCTTTGCTGTAGCGAACGCGCCAGGAGCGGCCTTTGCTGGCCTGCTGCTTTTTCAGCAGCGCTTTGGCGCGGGTGACATCAAGGGAGAAAGCACCCAAATCGCCCAGGTTTTTCCCGACGCCCAACGCCCGGGACTGATAATGGCGACTCTGCTGCGCACCACCGTAGGCGGTGAAACCCAATGGCATGCCGTAGATGGCGCTGCCCTCGGCAAACGGGGTTTGTTCGACGTCTTTGTCGTAAGACCGGTAACGCCCGGCAGTCACGCTGTAGCGGAGATTCTTTTCACGCTGCAGTACCGGGACCGAGGCGTAGGGCACGACAAAGTGACTTTCGCTGCCGTCGGTCTCTTTCACGGTGACCTGCAGATCGCCGCTGCTGCCGGTGGGATAGAGATCGTTAATTTCAAACGCACCGGGTGCGACCGTGTTCTGATAAATGACGTAACCGTTCTGACGAACCATCACCAGCGCATTGCTGTGGGCAGTGCCGCGAATAATCGGCGCATAGCCTTTTTCACTGTCCGGGAGCATGTCGGTATCGGATTTCAGCTCAACCCCGGTATAGGGCACGCTGTCGAAAACGTCCGACGGGGAGGTGCTTTGCCCGACGGTCATATCGCTTTTCATCGCCACGATATCGCGTTGAGCATAGGTGTAGACGGAGGAGAACCTGTGCTCTTCGTCGTTGCCCGTTGTGCTGCGATTCCACGTGGAATAATTGCGTATGCGCCAGGCGCCCACATTGAGGCCCGGGCGCAGGTTAACGTACTGGCTGCTGTTATCCTGCTCTCCCTGTACACGGGCATGGCTCTGGCTGGCGGTGGCGCTGTAGTTCAGCAGACCTGCGGTGATCCCTTCGTCGAACGTTTTCGGGTCGATATACCCGCGTGGGACCTGGCCCAGTGCCGTTTGTGGAATACTGAGCAACAGTTGCTGATGACGAACCTGAAACGTTGCGAATGCCGCGGGAATGGCGTTTATATCGGCGCACTGGCCTTTAGCCATCAGCGCGGGATACTGCCGGGTTTTGATCCCAAGGTTTTTTAGCTCATCCAGGCTAAAGCAGGGTTGAAGAGAATGATTGCCCTGAGCGTCTTTTATTAATTTGAACGTGACATCACGGGTATCAATTTTATTATTGTTGATGAAAATATTGACCTGATATTTCCCGGGGGCTTGTCCCGGTCCTTTTTCATAAACAGACAGGTCGGTTTTCCCCTGTTGAGGATTATCAATATCCAGTAATGCCGGGTTGAAATAATCATCAGCCATAACCTGCTGCGCAAAGATCGCCAGTGCCAGGCCACATAAAATGACCAGCATTGAAGAAAGGCGATGGATGAACGGCTTTTTATGGCTGTACATGATGATATTAATAGCCTGAGTGGGTGTTAATGAACGGATGCCGACCAGGTCTGACTGATGCTGCCGTAATCAGTAATAATGGAGTAGGTGACGGTCGACCCGCTGGCATTATCGGGTAAGGCAAAGTGCGTTTCCGTTTTGGGGACTGCCCAGGTGGCTTTATCCACTTTATGGCCGTTAAGCATCACCGTCTGGAAATTCATATAGAAAGGCGTCGGGTTATTCACAACCAGGTCGTGACCTTCACGATGCCACTGAAGCTTGTCCGCCACAGCCTCGGGTTTGCCTGTTATTGCTGACGGGCGATACAACAATTTAATGCGTGTATTAATGGCAATCTGCAGGGTATTTACCCCTTCGACGTGCTTTGACGAGGGAATAGCTTTGATATTAAGCCAGTAAAGAGATTCACGATCCTCGGGCAAATTTCCGCCGGTGCGCACGACACGCAGGACGTTATCCTCTTTCGCATCGAGACGAAACAGCGGTGGGGTGATCAGGAAGGGGGCTTTAGCCGGGTTTTTACCGCCAGAATCAACCCAGGACTGTACCAGATAATCCGTGGCATCTGGGTTTGAAAGACCCAGAGACGACTCCTTTTTGTCGCCCTGATAGACCAGGCGTGTGCCATTAATAACGACACCGGCATGGGAAGTGGCGGCTACCAGTAAAAGAGCACTCAGTAAATAACCGTGGCGCATAAAGGTATCTCAATAAAAGAAGAGATATTAACTCTCAGAACAGAGCTAATATCTCAGGATGGATAATATCAGTTATAAATAACGGTGAAGGTCGACACGGCGTTTGCCAGTCCTGCGGTGATTGCGGCCTGGGTCTGAATATAACGGGCTCCAAACTCCAGGTTATTGACCGCCGTACCGGAGGCTAACGGATATTGCTGAGAGGGCGTATACAAACTCACCGGTTGCTCAGACGCGTCCACCAGCTGAATAGCGACACCTATTGCAGCATCAACATCCGGCGTTAATGCAAGCGTAGTGTTGTTATCCGGATCCGGCGTGCCACCGAAGTTAATGGCGGCGGAAGTCACGGTCTCCGGGCAATTCTTTAATTGAATATCAAACTTGGTTAATGTGCTGGTTGATCCAGCCCCGGTAAATACCGTTTTAGACACTTTGCCTAACTGAACATTTAATGGATTACTTAACCCGTTCACTACCTGACAAGCAGAATCAATAATTTCACCGGTGAAGTTAATCTGACCTTCACCGTTTGTTGCCGCAAATGCGGATGCAGAACATCCTGCCGTTGCGGCGATAAATAAACCTATAGCAACCTTGTTCATAACAAATCCTGGTATGTTTCTGGTGAGAACGTTGCCTGGACGTTTTCACCGTTGACCTTAAATGATTTTCCGTTGGTTATTTAATCAGAAACGGGTGGGGTAAGAATCTTCAACGGCAATCACAAATAATTGAAATAGTGCTTGAGTTTCTTTTTTCATCATAAAAACAGAAGGATGATCCGGTTCAAAAACACTAACGGCCAGACGTTCTTCAGGGCTATATTGTTAACAAGAAGAAGCTGTCAGGAGAGATGTCGTGGATTATCGCAAAATTATCAAAGAGGTAGGACGAGGGAAAAATCATGCCCGCGATCTGGACCATGAAACCGCTCGTGCGCTCTATACGCATATGCTCAACGGTGACGTACCCGACCTTGAAATGGGCGGTATCCTGATAGCGCTGCGTATCAAAGGAGAAGGCGAAGCGGAGATGCGCGGCTTCTACGAAGCAATGCAGGCGCAGACCCTGCGCTTAAACGCGCCAGTGGCAAAACCGATGCCGATTGTGATCCCGAGCTACAACGGGGCACGCAAGCAGGCCAACCTGACGCCGCTGCTCGCTATTTTATTGCACAAGCTGGGCTTCCCGGTGGTGGTGCATGGCGTAAGCGAAGATCCAACCCGCGTGCTGACCGAAACGATTTTCGGCATGCTGGGTATCGAACCCACACGGCATGCCGGCCAGGCACAGGCGAAGCTTGATGGCCATCAGCCGGTTTATATCCCTGTCGGAGCACTCTGCCCCCCGCTGGAGAAGCAGCTTGATATGCGCTGGCGCATGGGCGTGCGTAACAGCGCGCATACGCTGGCGAAACTGGCTACGCCGTTTGGCGAAGACGCGGCGCTGCGTCTTTCCAGCGTCTCTCACCCGGAGTACGTGACGCGCGTGGGGAAATTCTTTGAAGACATAGGCGGCAGGGCCTTGTTGATGCACGGCACGGAAGGCGAGGTGTATGCTAACCCGCAGCGCTGCCCACAGATGATGCTGATTGATTCCGCTGGCACGCGCGCCATTCTCGAGCGAGGGGAAGAGCGCTCCGACGCGATCCTGCCTGACGCAAAAGATCCGCATACCACCGCCCACTGGATTGAGCAGTGCCTGGCCGGAAAGGTTCCGGTACCGCACGCGATCAAGTTGCAGATGGCCTGTTGCCTGCTGGCGACCGGTGAAGTTGAATCCGTAGAGGCAGGGATGGAACGCGTCGGGAAGACGTTTTAAGCCCAAAAAAAAGCCCGTCCAGTGGCGGACGGGCAAGCAAGGGTAACAACAACAGGGTCAATGAGGGTTGGAGCAGCTCACCAGAGGGTATGGCGAGGGTGGAGCATTCAGTCAATTACTTATAGATAACCGCAGTACCGCTCAGTTTGTTATTGGTGTTCGCGGAGGTGATGGTGTATCCGCTTGCACCGGCAGCAGCAGCTTTCTCAGCCAGTTTCGCTTCCAGACCGTCCAGAGTGGTCGCGCCTTCAGCACTTACCACACCGAGTTTGTTCATGCTCTGCGCCTGAGATGGAGACACAGGTTCTGCAGCAAAAGCGCCGAAAGACAGAGCGGACAGGGCAACAGCAGCAACAGCATATTTGATGGTTTTCATAATTAATCTCTCGCAGGTGATTCTGTTAAGGGGACGATGTTCCGTCGATGTGATAAGTATCACGTTTTTTTATGCGAGAGAAAATCGAAGAGAATTGACGTGGTTGCTCAAAAAAATTGAATGACAAATAACTTATTGAATATTAATAAATTCAGAGGACGACTTTACACTTCTTGTAGCTGCGCTTTACAGAAGCGACGAGAAGGGCACATTTTGCTACGCGGTTCGCAAAAAACCGTGAGCGTAAAGGTAACCGCTTGCGCCGTTAACTTCGGTAAAGGAAAGTCAACGTAGCTGGCTGTCTTTCGATCCTCTGCGATTATATCCTGAGTGTGCGCTATTTTTCGAATCTTTCTCCTGCTGGCAGGCGATGCATAACCGTACGCCCGGTATGGCTTTGCGCCGCGCTTCCGGGATCACTTCTCCGCACTCTTCACATTCATAGAGACTTTCACCGCGCGGAATTTCACCGCGAGCGCGCGCAACCGCATCTTCAATTGTACTGTTGATTTGTTCGTTAACGGCGTCATCATTCGCCCAACCGGAAGCCATGGTTTACTCCTGGGATCTGTTAAGCCCTGTTTTTACTATGGGGTGAAAAAACGTGCAGTCAAGGCAGAGAGGAACTGCATCTGTCAGGCAGATGCAGTTTGTTTATAGAAAGAGACCTTATTTATAAATGGTCGCCGTGCCATACATATGGTTATCCCCGCCCGCGGCGTTAACCACGAAACCTTTAGCCCCTTCCTGGCGGGCTTTTTCGGCGAGTTTATTCTGGAGATCGTCAAGGTTACTTGCGCGGCTTACCGAGACGGTGCCCGCAGGCTTGAGCTGGCTGGTATCTGTATTGTCGGTCAATGACTGTACCGCCATGGCAGAGAATGACGCGGTAGCCAGTGCACCCGCGAGAACAACAAGGGTCAGGTATTTTTTCATAATCACATCCTCATGAGGAAACAACAGGTGATTCCCTTTAAGTTTAGAAGCCTGGCGAGTGTGATTTAGCGCAAAAATTTGATGATGATCTGCTTATTTTTTGAACGATATAAACTGACGTTTTACTGACAGATCATAGACATAAAGGTGTTTGATTTATGACGGGTTTTTGAGCGTCGCAGAGAAATATTTACCGTTGAGCCTGCAAAGGGTATCTTACGCCGCTGTTTAAAGGAGAAAGCCATGACTTCCCAAAAGCCGGGATTGCACCCACGAAATCGCCATCGTAACCGCTATGACATGAATGCGTTATGTCAGAGCTGTCCTTCGCTGCAGGACTACATTGTGCAGACACCTGCCGGTGAACCTTCGGTCAACTTTGCCGATCCGCAGGCGGTTAAAATGCTCAATAAAGCCCTGCTGGCACGCTATTACGGTGTGGCGCACTGGGATATTCCGGAAGGCTTTCTCTGCCCACCCGTGCCGGGGCGGGCCGATTATCTCCACCATCTTGCCGATCTTCTCGCTGACGATCGCAACGGTGTCATCCCTGAGCAAGCATCCGTGCTTGATATCGGTACCGGGGCGAACCTGATTTATCCGTTGATTGGCGTTCATGAATATCACTGGCGCTTTACCGGCAGTGAAATCGGTAATGAGGCGTTTTCCAGCGCACAGGCGATTATCAACGCCAACCCTGGGTTAAGCCGGTCTGTCCGCTTGCGTCGGCAGAAAGATGCCGCATCGATCTTCAACGGGATTATCCACAAGAACGAAAGCTACGATGCCACCCTGTGTAACCCACCGTTCCATGACTCCGCGGCCACCGCCCGTGCGGGCAGCGAGCGCAAACGCCGCAATCTCGGTCAGGCGGAAGATGCCGCGCTGAACTTTGGGGGGCAGCAACAGGAACTGTGGTGCGAAGGGGGAGAAGTGGCATTCATCCTGCGAATGATTGAGGAAAGTAAAGTATTTGGCCGTCAGGTTAAATGGTTCACGACGCTGGTATCCCGTGGGGATAACCTGCCACCCCTCTACCGTGCACTGACCGATGTGGGTGCCGTTAACGTGGTGAAAAAAGAGATGGCGCAAGGCCAGAAGCAGAGCCGCTTTATCGCCTGGTCATTTATGGACGCTAACAAGCGCAGTAAATAACCCACAGGCAGGCCGGGTAAGGCGACGCCGTTACCCGGTCCCCACGCTATAAGGTGGGCTCCTGTGGCGGTGTGGGGGACGCCGGTGAGGGTAATACCTGATAGGTCTGCACCGGCATCCGCACCGCGGCCAGGTCAAAGTGTTTTTTCACCATACTGTCGAGCGCAAAGCGCACCGTCCACTGCTTCAGTGGCTGCGTGGTGAACGACACGCGCAGGGTAAATGCCGTGTTCGTCAGGCCGACAATACCGGCAAACGACGGCTCTCCAATCACCAGCCCGCGAATATCCTCCATCGCCATCAACTCTTCCACGGCGTCCCGTAGCGCCTGTTTCGCTTTATCTGCATCTTCATGACGGTCAACGTCGTAGTTGGCCACTACCGAACCAATGCCTCGGACAAAGTTAGCGAAAGTGGTTATCGATGACCATGGAATTATGTGGTACGCCCCGGTGTCCTGGCGCACGCCGACGGAACGAATGGACATGCGCTCTACTGTGCCGGTTAACGGCCCAATCGTGACCAGATCCCCGGTGTTCATCCCGTTCTCAAACTGGATAAAGACGCCGGTGATTATATCCTTCACCAGGGTTTGCGAACCAAAGGAGATAGCCAACCCCAGCGCGCCGGCACCTGCCAGCAGCGGCGCGATGTTCACGCCGATTTCCGAGAGCACAATCATGATGGTAATGGTGCTGATAATAACCGCCAGCGCATTGCGAAACAGCGTCAGCAGGGTGCGGGCACGGGCGCTGGGCAGGGGGCGGCCGTGAATGTCGGAGACCAGACGGTTCTCGATAAGGCTCGCCAGCAACGTCCAGCCAACCGCAGAGAAGAAGAGGATCAGCGCGATGCGAATTAAAATATCGACGGTCTTTTCGCCCGCGCCGTTGTGCAGCCAGTTCCAGAAGTCAAACAATCCCCATGCGTTAAGCAACAGCATAATCGCCACGCAGACGGTGAGAATGCGCGCCACTTTCAGTGATACCGAGATCCAGCCGTTGACCCTTTTTTGCAGTTCCGGATAACTGCGCTGCACCTGTGGCGAGAGGGTGAAGGTTTTCGATAGCCAGCGCGACAGCAGGCCAGAGACAAATGCCGCAATGCCAATGATGGCCAGGCTCTTGAACGTCGCCCCCATCATAAATTTCAGGCTGTTGCCCGGGTCGAACAGCGAGAAGAAGCACAACACGATAAAGTAGGCGCTCGCCAGCCAGTGCCACACCAGCGCGAAGGCGCGGATAAAGAGACTGAAAAACGACAGGGAACGATCGGCCAGATGCAGCAAGCTTTGGGTAATGGTCTTTTTGTTATGGAAGATAAGGTACAACGCCCAGACGGTAATGCAGATCATAATCAGCACATTCGCCAGGGCGCCAAACTGCACGTTGACCTGGTTAGAGATGATCGGCACGGCAACCAGCAGACCGTAACCAATCAATCCACTGAGCACGCTGAGGCGCAGCGCCCAGTATCTGGCGCTCTCATCCCGAATTGAGAAGGGGCGAAGATCCGGTACGTGCGGGCAAAATATCAAACGCAGCAGCGCCTTAAAGAACTCGATCAGCGCAAAGGCGTTGAGGAAGAGCGCCTGCTGGAAAGCGATGGTTTTATTGCCGGCGTTAAGCCTGTCGGCCAGGACCTGGCCCATAAACAGCGTCAGCGCCAGCAGCAGTAAATCGATGATAAACGCCGACGCTATCATCAGCGGCAGGTGTAACCAGCTGCTTTTCTGCTGGTTCTTCTTGCGCCCCCATTGCCCCATCTTACGGTAGAGCGGCCATGCGCACAGGCGTACCAGCCAGTAAAACAGAAATACAGCGCCCGCCAGCATCAAAAACTGCGTGGCGGCTGTCGTAAACGTATGGGGATTAAACGGTTTATGGGGCGAACCAATCAGGTTGCGATAGAGCTGGGCAAAGCGCGAGGAGAGCTCGCTTCCATAGTGACGGCTCACGTCGGTGACATTTTCCAGCACCGTTTTTTGTTCTTCCACTTGCGGAGGGGTAATTGTCGGCACCGGTTCCTGCGGTGGCGTGGCGGCGACTTTTCGCAATTGTCCGATTAACTCCTGCCGGGAGGTATCGTTTTCAAGCACATCGGCAAGGGCACTGTAGGCGGCTTTTTTCTGTTCAACATCCGGCTCTGGGGGCGGTGTCGTTTGCTGTGTGGCGGTCGTGCCGGTGGTGACGCCGGGGATGGAAACGGCGAACGATGGCGCACAAAACAGGCTAAGCAACAGCAAGATCCACGGCACGGCATCCTCCGGTGAAAATAATGAACAAAAAGATAAGTATAGAGGGCGAGGCGCGCGGGAGGATTTTTGGGAACAATCTGGCGTAAAAAAGCCGGGCATGCCCGGCTCAGAATGGCGTAACTGAAGCGCTATCAGGAGACGTGCTGCAGGAACTCCTGCAGGCGCTGGCTCGGTGGATTAGCGATCAGCGCTTGTGGGTTACCGTCTTCAGCGATACGGCCCTTATCAATAAAGATCAGGCGGGAAGCCACTTTCTCAGCAAAGCCGATTTCGTGGGTCACGATGACCATTGTCATCCCTTCTTCAGCCAGATCCTGCATGACTTTCAGCACTTCGTGACGCAGTTCCGGGTCAAGCGCCGAGGTTGGCTCATCGAACAACATCATCTTCGGTTTTACCGCCAGTGCGCGGGCGATAGCCACACGCTGCTGCTGTCCACCGGACAACTCAGAAGGGTAGTGATGAGCACGTTCCGCGAGGCCGACTTTAGCCAGCAGATCTTTAGCCAGCGTTTCCGCCGCCGCTTTGCTGGCGCCACGTACGCGCAGTGGACCAAACATTACGTTTTCCAGCGCCGTCAGGTGCGGGAACAGGTAGAACTGTTGGAACACCATGCCGGCTTCCTGACGAATCAGACGGTCGTCGACTTTCGGGTCATTCACCTTCAGGCCATCGACAATCAGATCGCCGCTGGTGATCTCTTCCAGCTTGTTGATGCAGCGCAGCAGGGTCGATTTACCGGAACCGGATGGCCCGATAATGACCACCACTTCACCCTGTTTGATGTTCAGATCGATATTGTGCAGCACCTGGGTTGGGCCAAAGTGCTTGGAAACGTTTTTAAATTCAATCACAGGATTTTCATCCTTCTTTCAAGACGACGCAGAACGAAACTCAGAACCAGAGTGATGATCAGGTAGACAACGGCTACCGCACTCCAGATTTCCAGCGCACGGAAGTTGCCCGCAATGATCTCCTGGCCCTGACGGGTCAGCTCAGCAACGCCGATAACGATGAACAGCGACGTATCCTTAATACTGATGATCCACTGGTTCCCCAGCGGTGGCAGCATGCGGCGCAGGGCCAACGGCAGAATGACGTGGCGGATCGTTTCGCGACGAGAAAGGCCTAACGCCAGACCCGCTTCACTGAAACCTTTATGAATCGACAGGACCGCACCACGGGTAATTTCCGCGATATAGGCACCTGAGTTGATCATAATGGTCACGACAGCGGCGCTGAACGGGTCAATGCGCAGGTCGGTGAAAGCCATTGGCAGGGCGAAGTAGATGAACATGACCTGAACGACAATTGGGGTGCCGCGGATCACTTCGATGAAAACCAGTGCGATGTGGTTTGCAATCCAGCCGCCGTAGGTGCGGGCGAAACCGGCGACAAGACCGATAATCAACCCACCAACCAGACCGAGGACCGAAATCCACAGGGTCATTTTAGCGCCTTCAAGCAAGATAGGAATGGCAGGCCAGATGGCGCTCCAGTCAAACTGCATGATAGTTTCCTGTTACTGTTACCGTGTTTCTAAAATAGCAGGGGCGAAAGTTCGCCCCCGAGTGAACGTCATTTTTAAGAATTATTATTTAGGCTCGGTACCGAACCATTTTTTATAGATTTCGTTGTAGGTGCCGTTCTCTTTCAGGGTTTTCAGCGCGCCGTTAACTTTCGTACGCAGGTCGTCGCTGCCTTTCGGGAACGCAATACCGTACTGCTGGGCTTCCAGAGAATCACCGACGGCTTTGAACTTGCCGTTGCCCGCCGTTTTGATGAAGTACAGGATGTTAGGGGTATCGTGCAGCACCGCGTCAGCACGGTTGGTACCCAGCTCCATGTAGGCGTTATCGATGTTCGGGAACTGACGCAGGTCTTTGGTTTTGATGTTTGCTTTCGCGTAATCAACAGAACCGGTACCGCCTTTCACCGCGACGACTTTACCGTCGAGGTCTTTCACGCTTTTTACGTCGTTATTATCGGCTTTCACCATCACCAGCAGGCCGCTTTTGTAGTAGCCGTCAGAGAAGTCGATCGCTTTTTTACGTTCTTCAGTAATGGTGATACCGGCCAGGGCCAGATCAACGTTTTTCGTTTGCAGTGCCGGGATGATGCCGCTGAAGTCCATTGGCTTCAGGGTGTAATCCAGTTTGAGTTCTTTTGCGATAGCAGCCCACAGATCAACATCAAAGCCAACGTACTTATCACCCTGTTTGAA
The DNA here is from genome assembly GCF_000534435.1 of Enterobacter sp. BIDMC 26. Lineage (NCBI taxonomy): Bacteria > Pseudomonadati > Pseudomonadota > Gammaproteobacteria > Enterobacterales > Enterobacteriaceae > Enterobacter > Enterobacter sp. BIDMC 26. The sequence goes on from NZ_KI973182.1 coordinate 569,744, forward strand.
TTCAAACGGAACGAACGCCGTGTCGGTCGCCACAACCAGTTTGTCGGCAGCCTGGGAAGAGACCGCAAAAGCCAGGGTAAGTGCAGCCAGTGAAACTTTTAATACAGACTTCATAGCATTTCCTTTTATATCCACGGGGCGATCCCCTGCGAGAACGAGTGGCACAATGAAAAAATCGTGCCAACTTTACAAGCTGTTGTTTTACAAAGGGGATGATGTCATGCATTGCACAGAAAACGGGGCAATGAACTTTTATTGCACCAAAGTGGAGCACTGTTTTGGTGCGCGTCATTTGGCTCAACAGACGAAGCGTTATTTAGCGTAAATTCTGACGAAAAAACAATCTTCCGTTAACGGTTGTGTGAGGTGATTATTACAATTTTTTCACTTTTGCAGCGTCTCAGGCCAAAAACGTGCACCATAGATGTGCAAAACCCTCACCGGAGGGCGAGGGTTGTATAGGAAATTCTTATGAATTATTCGATGTTGGACTCAATGAACCACAGGAACTGGTCCAGGTCGCGGGAAGCGGCGGTGAAGATATCGGCTGTATCTTCGTCTTTCGCTTCGCCGATAGCTTTACGCACATCATTAGCCACTATCGCGTAGCGGTCTGCCAGCTCTTTCAGGTGATCCTGAACGGTATGGATATCCAGCGGATAACTTTTCAGTGGCGTCTTACTGTTAATCACCTGCGTGGTACCCAGTGCCACACCGCCTAACTGTACGGCACGTTCGGCCATGGTATCGAGGTGGGTAACCAGTGCTGTGCGGAAGCCATCCAGCATTTCATGAACGGCGATAAAGTTTGCACCGCGCATATTCCAGTGGGCCTGTTTGGTGATCAGCGAAAGATCGATGAACTGGATCACCTGGCGATTCAGCAACTCAATGGTCGCTTTTTTGTCGCTATCCGATACATCGTTACGGGTATAAAGCAGATTAGACGCTTTCGTTTTCACCAGTTTAGCGGTACTCATAATCTCATATCCTCTTGATGTTTGTGTCCCAGGTAATTTCGGGATTAAGTATAGCACCGGATTTTTTCCCTGCGGGGAGGCTCTGCCTATCAGTTTAATAGCGAGAAGGACGTTGTGTTTGTAATGATATGAAATTAAAGGGATTGTTTAAAATTGATGCAGATCAATCCTAATTCAGGAAAACGTTATCGACAGCGGGGGAAATATTTCACGAAGAGTGCAAAGTATGTAAAAAAATATTTTAAACGGGAAGCTGGCCTTTATTCTGCATGGCTATAAAGCCACGCAGAATATAGAGCGCTAATTGAGGTCAATTTTCTCAACTTTAGGTTCCGGGCGCATCGTCAGCGTTGAGCCCATTGAGGCGGCGATAATCGAACACAGGGCCAGCGTCTGGGCGAAGGTCAGGGTTTCCCCGAGGAAGACCATCCCTGACAGGGCGGCGAGCGCGGGCTCCATGCTCATCAGCGTGCCGAAAATGCGCGTCGGCAGGCGCGTAAGGGCTATCATCTCTAAAGAGTAGGGGAGTGCTGTGGAAAGAATGGCGACCGCCAGCCCGATGGGCATGACTGACCATTGCCAGATGGACTCGGTGGCCTGAGCCATACCCACCGGCACAAAGATGATAGCGGCAATTAATGAACCGATTGCCACCGTCGCCGGGCCATGCTCTTCCCCGGCGCGCTGTCCGGTCACTATATAGATAGCCCAGCAGGCACCCGCCCCCAGAGCCAGCGCCGCGCCCGTGAGATCGATCTCTGAGACGCTCTGACCCAGCGGCAGCAGGAACCACAGGCCAAGAACGGCTAAAATTACCCAGATAAAGTCAACGGGACGACGGGACGAGAAAAGCGCTACCGCCAGCGGGCCAGTAAACTCCAGTGCCACGGCAATCCCCAACGGAATTGTCTGGATGGAGAGATAGAACATGTAGTTCATCGCTCCCAGGGCCAGCCCGTAAAAAAGCAGCGGTAAGCGTTGTTCTTTTTTAAAGCGTAAACGCCAGGGTTTGAAAATCACCACCAGGATCGCGGTTCCGAGGGCAATACGCAGGGCCGTGACCCCGGGCGCACCGACCAGCGGAAAGAGAGATTTGGCCAGCGAGGCACCGCTTTGAATGGACAACATGGCGATGAGTATGACGACAACCGGCAACCAGACCGACGACGAGCGGGATAACCCAGGCATCCTTTCTCCTGTCAACTTATGTCAAATGAAGTAAAGGTTGCAGTGTAAAGGAAATAAGCTGCAACGGTTGAGAGACCGTTGAAAAAAAAACGTGTAAATTCCGTAAAATGGTTAAGCGCTGGTGGATTTATCGCCTGTCAGATTAGGAATAATCTGGATGAATGTAACGGCGCAGGCGCGCAGTATGAGCGTTTTATAGCGAAAATTGTATGTGATTTGAATGAGATAGCTGACACTGGAAACGTTCTGTTACAGGAAAGGTTCAGTTAGACATCACGAATCACAAAGAGTTTCGCAAATTTTTTTGATATATTTAAAACTTACGGACTTACTTGAAGCACATTTGAGGTGGTTATGAAAAAAATTGCATGTCTTTCAGCACTGGCCGCTGTACTGGCTGTTTCCGCAGGTACCGCTGTAGCTGCTACTTCTACTGTAACTGGTGGTTACGCTCAGAGCGATATGCAGGGCGTGATGAACAAAGCTAACGGTTTCAACCTGAAGTATCGTTACGAGCAGGATAACAACCCACTGGGCGTGATCGGTTCTTTCACCTACACCGAGAAAGATCGTTCTGAAAACGGCGCATACAACAAAGGCCAGTACTACGGCATCACCGCTGGTCCAGCTTACCGTCTGAACGACTGGGCAAGCATCTACGGTGTTGTAGGTGTTGGCTACGGTAAATTCCAGCAGACCGAAAACCAGGGTCTGAACCGCACTGCAAGCAACAGCGACTACGGCTTCTCCTATGGCGCGGGTCTGCAGTTCAACCCAATCCAGGACGTCGCTCTGGACTTCTCTTATGAGCAGAGCCGTATCCGCAACGTTGACGTTGGCACCTGGATCGCGGGCGTAGGTTACCGCTTCTAATCACTTCGGTGAGCCAGTAAAAAATCCGCCCAATGTGGCGGATTTTTTTTACGTTAACCCCTCGCCTTGCAGGAGAGGGTAGCAGATTGCCCGGATTATTTACTCTTAATATCGAAGATATCGGTTCCCAGATGGTTATAGTCAACTTTCTGTAACTTGAAGTTGGTAACGTAAACTGGGGGAGCCTTCTTGTTAGAGACAAACGGGTACGCATTTTTTATCTGCTGTGCCGAAATCCCCGTCCACTGCGAGAAGAAGGTCAGGAAATCATTGGCCGAACGCCGCGCTTTAATAATGCGATGCGTTTTATCATCACTCGACACAACCATAAACGGTACCTGGAAGTTCTGCTGGAACTTATCATCGTGCGCCAGATACTGCACCTCTTTACCGCGCTCTTTAAACGCCAGCCCGTGATCCGAGAAGTAGACCATCGAGAAACTGTCACCCGTATTGCGTAACTGATCGTACAGTTTGCTCAGCAGGTCGTCGGTTTGCGTCATGGTGTAGAGATAGCATGAGGTCTCCTTGGACTGCACAAACTCTGCGTATTTACCGCCGGTCCGATCGCAGGCCTGCGGGTGAGACCCCATCAGGTGCAGAACAATCAGCTGCGGCTGGGTACGCGGAGAGGCAAAGACCTGCGCCGTCATTTTCAGCAACGCTTCATCTTTCGTATTCTTGTCCGCTTCAAAATCACCGTTCTTCAGGAACTGCACTTCGTCGGCGCGTCTGGCGATACTGGCAATGGCCGTATCGTATTCGCCAATTTGGCCCTGATTGGAGAACCACCAGGTCTGGAAACCTGCGCGGTTCGCCAGGGTAACAAAGTTATCCTGAAACTGAGGTTTGTCGTCGACCACCCGGTTCAGCGTCAGGCCGAGAGATTTCTGCGTTGAGCCGCTGGCCGCAACATAATCGGTAAACAGGGTGCCTTTGACCGAACTGGCGAACGGCGTGTTGTCCCAGTGTCCGCCAAAGGCTCCCATGGCGTCGCGACGTGCACTTTCACCAATCACCACCACATAGGTGTGATATTTGGGCTTCACGGCCAGCACGTTCCAGGTGTCTTTCATATTTGAAAGCTCAGCCATACGTGCCTGTTCGTCGAGCACCTCTTTATTGTTAACGACGACGTCTTTCACAAAACGGAACACCGGATAGCCGGTATCCTTCAGCTTGAACACCCCACCCCAGGCCAGGTTTTGTACTGGTGCGACAAAGAATGCCACCACGCTAAACGCCAGGCACAGGTGCTCAATTTTTCCCCACGTTTTTTTCTCTTCCGCTTTACGGCGAACGGCTATCACGCCAAGGGCAAAGATAAAGAGGCCGACCACATAGCTGTACCAGGGGAAGATCGTCAGGATCTCTGTTGACTCTTCCATATTGGTCGAGTGCAGCGCCAGCAGGGTATTAAAGTTCGGCGAGCCGTAAGCCTGACCAAACGGGAAATAGAGTGCAGCGACCAGAGAACAGATTCCGACTAACGTTTTTTGCGCGCGCGGAGCCGTTCGCCACAGCACATGCAATATGCAGGTAAAGGCCACGGCATAGAGCAGGCTAAAGGGATAGCCCAGCGCAAAGTTAATCAGTAATGACTGCAAAAAGTAAAATCCCGTCCACGGGCTTAAGGCCCGGCTACGGGTAACAACGGTGTCTATCAGGGTTAAATTCATAGGTCACTATCATGGATAAAAACGCCATGTGCTCACCCTGGCGTCAAGGGTCATAACCTGCCTGACAGTGCGTGGAGAGGGAATGAGGGTCCGCTTCAGCGAGCCGCAAATTGTGCAGGGCTGCAAGAAGATAGTGCGAGCGCTAAATAATAGCAACAGTTGCTAAGCAGATGTTTTGCGAAGGGGATTGCAAATCCGTAAAAAAGATCGGGAATAGGGCGGCTAAAAGCCAGTGTACAGAGGGTTTGTGACGGAAAAATGAAGCGGCGTACCGCAACGCCGCTTAGTGGGAAGGTTTGTCGTCCTGATGCGGGGGTTTGTTGTTAAACATATCGCACAGCATGTTCAACAGCATCAGGCGTACTTTAAAGGGGGAGTGGGTAAACACGTTCATACACCTCTTGAATTCGTTCATGAGACCTCCTGATTTTTGATCCCTTCGATCCGTGAAGGGTGACTGCATTACATACAGATATAGCACAGGCTATATTGTATAGCTATGGCTATTTCGTTAATTTTTTGTGCTTGTAGAGGGATGGTTTACAATGTGCGCTCTCGATACCGGGCGCTGGAAGCGTCACCCCACTGAGGAAGTACAATGAACCGTCGCGCAGGTAAGCCAACAATCAGAAAAACGACGCAACTGGTGAATGTTGAAGAACATGTCGAAGGTTTTCGCCAGGTACGTGAAGCGCACCGTCGTGAGCTGATTGATGACTATGTTGAACTGATTTCCGATTTGATTCGCGAGGTCGGGGAGGCGCGCCAGGTGGATATGGCTGCACGGCTGGGCGTTTCCCAACCGACAGTGGCAAAAATGTTAAAACGTCTGGCCTCCGTGGGCCTGATTGAAATGATCCCCTGGCGCGGCGTCTTTCTGACGCCGGAAGGGGAGAAACTCGCCCAGGAGAGTCGCGAGCGCCACCAGCTCGTCGAAAACTTCTTACTGGTGCTGGGCGTAAGCCCGGAAATTGCCCGCCGGGACGCGGAAGGAATGGAACACCACGTCAGCGAAGAGACGCTGGTTAAGTTTCGCGAATTTACCCTTAAATATGGTCCCTCCGCTGAATGAACATCCCCGGACTGCAGGCCCTGGCACGCGATCGTTTCTTCCATCTCTTATTCATCATTGGCGCAGTATTAAGCATCTTTGTGCCGTTTGCGCCACACACCTGGCCTGCGGTGATTGACTGGCGCACCATCATTACCCTCAGTGGCCTGATGATGCTCACCAAAGGGGTAGAGTTGAGCGGCTATTTTGACGTCCTGGGACGTAAAATGGTGCGCCGCTTTGCCACTGAACGCCGTCTGGCGCTGTTTATGGTGTTCTCTGCTGCGGTGCTGTCGACGTTTCTGACCAACGACGTGGCGCTGTTTATCATCGTGCCACTCACGCTCACGTTGCGTAAGCTCTGCGAGATCCCGGTTAGCCGGCTGGTCATTTTCGAGGCACTGGCCGTTAACGCCGGTTCGCTTCTGACCCCTATCGGCAACCCACAAAATATTCTCCTGTGGGGACGCTCCGGGCTGTCGTTTGCCGCTTTTACCTGGCAGATGGCTCCGCTGGCGCTGGTGATGATGGTGTCGCTGCTGGCGGTCTGCTGGTTCGCGTTCCCGGTTAAAAAACTGCAGTACCACAGCGGTACCACGGGCCCGCAGTGGCAGCCGCGTCTGGTGTGGAGTTGTCTGGCGCTGTACATCGTTTTCCTGTTCGCGCTGGAACTGAAGTATGAACTGGCGGGCGTACTGCTCGTCGCCGCCGGTTTTTTATTCCTGGCGCGGCGCGTGCTGGTCAGCGTGGACTGGACGTTATTGCTGGTCTTTATGGTGATGTTTATTGATGTACATCTGCTTATCCAGCTTCCGGTACTGCAACACGTTTTGCACAGCGTCAGTGGCCTGTCGCAGCCGGGATTGTGGCTCACGGCGATTGGTCTGTCACAGTTCATCAGCAACGTGCCTTCCACCATTTTACTCCTCAACTACGTTCCCCCTGACACGCTGCTGGCGTGGGCGGTGAATATCGGCGGGTTTGGGCTGCTGCCCGGTTCGCTTGCTAACCTGATTGCCCTGCGTATGGCTAACGATCGTCGTATCTGGTGGCGTTTCCATGTCTGGTCGATCCCGATGCTGATTTGGGCCGCGGCGATCGGTTTCGGAATTTTCCTTCTCATATAGTGCGCAATTTGTCAGTTTTTCCTGGCAAACGTATAGCAACGTCCTAGCTTTAGTGAACGGCATAGTGTGATGCCGCTCACTGACAGGACTGTTGCTGACCTATGGCTGAAGATCAAAACCTGCCTGCTGACGAGCAGGAAAACAACACTAAACAGCGTAAGCGCCCGGGCAAAAAACCGTTAATCATCCTTGGCATTGTCGTGGTGGTGATGGTTATCGTGGCGCTGGTCTGGTGGTTTTTAACCCGTAACGAAGAGACCACTGACGACGCCTTTACCGACGGTGATGTGGTGACGATTGCCCCGAAAACGGCAGGCTATGTCACCGAGCTGCGTGTGCGCGATAACCAGCGGGTGAAAAAGGGCGACCTGCTGGTGGTTATCGATCCGCGTGATACCACCGCCCAGCGCGATCAGGCGCAAGCCCAGCTTGGGCTGGCGATCGCCCAGCTGCATCAGGCTCAGGCGCAGCTGGCGCTGTCAAAAGTCCAGTATCCCGCTCAGCGTGATGAAGCCAAAGCGCAGGTGATTAAAGCGCAGGCCGATCTGGCCAATGCGCAGGCGGAGTATCGCCGCCAGCGAGGCGTTGACCCGCGAGCGACCACCCAGCAAAGTATTGATACCGCCAATGCCCAGCTGCGCAGTGCCCAGGCGGGCCTGGCAAGTGCGCAGGCGCAGCTTGAAGTGGCAGAGCAGGTACAGCTGCAGATCCGCCAGCAGGAAACCAATGTGGAAGCGCGTCAGCGCCAGGTCGATCAGGCCAAAGCGCAGCTGGAAACCGCGACGCTGAACCTCTCTTACACCGAAGTCCGCGCCCCGTTTGACGGTTTTGTCACTAAACGCAACGTCCAGCCCGGCACCCTGGTGCAGGCGGGTACCGCGCTGTTTTCACTGGTCTCGCCGAATGTGTGGGTGGTGGCGAACTTTAAAGAGTCGCAGCTCGAACGCATGAAGCCGGGCGATAAGGTCGAGGTGTCCGTAGATGCCTGGCCGGATATGGCGCTCGAAGGCCATGTTGACAGTATTCAACAGGGCAGCGGCTCGCGCTTCTCCGCCTTCCCGTCGGAAAACGCTACCGGTAACTTTGTCAAAATCGTTCAGCGCGTGCCGGTGAAGATCGTGATTGATAAAGGGCTGGATCCCAACAAACCGCTGCCGCTTGGGCTGTCGGTGGCACCGAAGGTGACAGTGGAATGACGGATCACAGCCACGACAACTGGCGACCTGCCAGTAATCCGTGGGCGGTGGCGATTGTGGTCACGCTGGCGGTGTTTATGGAGATCCTCGACACCACTATCGTTAACGTGGCACTCCCGCATGTGGCCGGGTCGCTCTCGTCCAGCTACGACGAATCCACCTGGGTATTGACCAGCTACCTGGTGGCAAACGGCATAGTGCTGCCGATATCGGCTTTCCTGAGCCGGGTTTTTGGCCGCAAGCAGTTCTTCCTGATCTGCATCGTGATGTTCACCGTCTGTTCGTTCCTGTGCGGGATCGCCACCGAGCTGTGGCAGATCATTCTTTTTCGCGTAATGCAGGGCTTTTTCGGCGGCGGGCTGCAGCCCACGCAGCAGTCGGTGCTGCTCGACTACTTTAAACCCGAGGACCGGGGTAAAGCGTTTGGTCTGTCGTCAATCGCCATCATCGTTGCGCCGGTACTTGGCCCGACGCTGGGCGGCTGGATCACCGATAACTACTCCTGGCGCTGGGTTTTCTTCATCAACATTCCGGTGGGGATTGTAACGGTGCTGGCGATCTACCAGCTGCTGGAAGACCCGCCATGGGAAAGCAAATCGAAAGAGAAGCTGTCTATCGACTGGACGGGGATCGGCCTGATCGCGCTGGGGCTGGGCTGCCTGCAGGTGATGCTCGACCGGGGAGAAGATGAGGACTGGTTTTATTCGAACTTTATTCGCACCTTCGCCGTGCTGACGCTCATCGGCATTATTGGAGCGATTTACTGGCTGGTGTATGCCAAAAAACCGGTGGTAGATCTGCACTGCATGAAAGATCGCAACTTCGCCATCTCCAGCCTGCTGATGGCGGGCATGGCGATGATTCTGTACGGCAGTTCAGTGGTGATTCCGCAGCTTGCACAGCAGGATCTGGGCTACACCGCCACCTGGTCCGGGCTGGTCCTTTCGCCGGGCGCCGTGTTAATCGTATTGACTATCCCGTTGGTGCTGAAGCTGATGCCGGTGGTGCAGACGCGCTGGATTATCGCTTTTGGTTTTACCTGCCTGGCGGTGTCGTTCTTCTGGTCATGTACGCTGACCCCGGATATCGATTTCGAAACGCTGGTGCTGTTCCGCAGCGCCCAGTCGATAGGGCTTGGGTTCCTGTTTGTTCCTCTCACCACCATTGCTTTTATTTCGATACCGAGGCGGCTGAACGCCGATGCGGCGGCACTGTTTACCATGTTCCGCAACGTGGCGGGCTCAATTGGCATCTCGCTTTCTACGGCGGCCATTACCGAACGTTCCCAGGCGCACAGCGCGCATCTGGCCTATCACGCGTCACCGTTTAATGAACAGTTCCAGCTGGCGATACGCGAAAGCGCACAGGCGATCCAGAACTTCACCACTCAGGTCGGGGACCCTACCGGTATCGCCACCGGGCGCATGTACCAGACCATGATCGAGCAGTCGCGCTTCCTGGCGTATATCGACGTGTTCACCATTCTGAGCGTGGTAGCCATGTTACTGATTCCGTTTTGTTTGTTGCTCTCGCCGGTTAAGAGCGAGGGGAGTGCAGGAGCACATTGATGATACACAGACGTTTAACCCCCCTGATGATCATGCTGCTGGCAGGCTGTGCCGTGGGGCCAGATTACCAGCCGCCGGCGTCGCAGACCCCGACACACTGGAACGACCCGGGTGACAGCGGCGTGAAGTCAAAAACGGCCTCGACGGCAACCAACCCACGCTGGTGGAAAACCTTCGGTTCACCGCAGCTGGACAGCCTGATAAAGCGCGCGATCGCGGGAAATTTATCCCTGCAGCAGACGGTGTTGCGTATTGCCGGGGCGCGCGAACAGATTAACCAGGCGGGTGGGGCGTTTTACCCTTCCATAAACGGTAATCTGCAGGCAACGCGCCAGCAGCTTGGGCTGGAGGGAGAGCTGAAATCCCACGGCGTGTACGACCAGCTTGATAACGTGGATCCTGAACTCAGGGGCGCGCTAGGACCGCTGACGCAGCCGATCAATCTTTACCAGGGGAGCTTCGATGCGCAGTGGGAAATCGACCTGTGGGGCAAGGTGCGCCGACAGGTAGAGGCTGCCGAAGCGCAGCAGAAAGCGGCGATAGAGCAGCGTAACGACGCGCTGGTGTCGCTGGAGGCGGAAGTGGCGCGCGCATGGCTGCAGCTGCGGGGTGCGCAGAGCATCATTGCCACGCTGAACACCCAGATTAAGAGCGCGCAACAAACCCTGGAACTCACCGAAAGCCGCCAGCGGGGCGGGCTGTCACCGCAGATGGACGTTGAAAACGCGCGTGCCCAGTTGGGGAACCTCGAAGCGCAGCTTCCTCAGTATCAGGCCCAGGCACGGCAGGCAATGAATGGCCTCGCGATTTTACTCGGCAAGCCGCCGGGGGCGCTGGATGCGGAGCTGCAGTCGGCACAGCCGATGCCCGCCCTGCCGGATATCGTACAAACGGGTATCCCATCCACGCTGGCCCGTCGTCGTCCTGACGTACGCGAGGCGGAAGCCAATCTCCACGCCGCCACGGCGCAGATTGGCGTTTCCGTGGCGCAGCTGTTCCCGAGCTTTACCCTCTCCGGGCAGTTTGGTCTGCGAAACAGCGAAACCAACTGGCTGACGGACTGGAGCAGCCACTTCTACAGCTTCGGCCCGCAGGTCTCGATACCGATTTTCCAGGGCGGAAGACTGGTCTCGAGCGTGAAGGTGGCGCGTGCGCAGCAGGGCGCGGCAGTGCTCGACTACCGCCAGACAGTGCTCACCGCGCTCGGGGACGTAGAGAATGCGCTGGTGAGCTACCGCACCGATCAGCAGCGTGAAGCCGGCCTTGCTAAAACCATCAATGCGTTGCAAAACGCGTTTGATTTGGCAAGCGACAGCTACCGGCAGGGGATCGCCAGCTTTATTGACGTGCTGGATGCCCAGCGGCAGCTGGCGCAGGCGCAGCAGCAACGCGCGCAGGCGCAGGTACAAAGCGCTCTCGATCTGGTGGCGCTCTACAAAGCGCTGGGCGGCGGCTGGGAGCCGTATCAGCAGGTGCAATTACCGGATTACAAGGTCTTTGGTGAGGCTCCTCGTGGATAAGATTCAGAGGATTGGGCAAGAAACGGACAGGAACACCACATTCGCGATGGCTATGGGGCGGGTATAACTATCGGGTACCCATCGAACGACATGCGAGGATTATCTTATGCGTTATCAAAAACTGGGCAATACCGGTCTGTTTGTGTCTGAACTGTGCCTTGGCACCATGACCTTCGGCGGAGAAGGCGGCATGTGGGGCAAGATTGGTCAGCTGCAGCAAAGTGAAGCCGAGCAGCTGGTGGGCCGTGCACTGGATGCCGGAATTAATTTCATCGATACCGCGGATGTGTATTCGGAAGGGCGCTCGGAGGAGATCACCGGCCAGGCGCTGAAGAACCTGAAAATTCCGCGCGAAAACGTGGTGGTTGCCACCAAAGTGTTTGGTGAAACGGGCACGGCCGGGGTGAACTCCCGCGGCAGTTCGCGCTATCACATCATCAGTAGCGTCAAAGAGAGCCTGCGCCGTCTGCAGCTCGATCATATCGATCTGTATCAGCTCCACGGTTTTGACCCGGCAACCCCGGTCGAAGAGATGCTCTACGCGCTGGATAACCTGGTGCAGCATGGGCACGTGCGTTATATCGGCGTCTCTAACTGGGCGGCGTGGCAGATTGCCAAAGCGCTGGGCATTTCCGAACGCCTTGGACTGGCGCGTTTTGCTTCGCTGCAGGCGTATTACACCATCGCCGGGCGCGATCTTGAGCGTGAACTGATACCGATGATGCAGAGTGAAGGCGTCGGGTTGATGGTCTGGAGCCCACTGGCAGGTGGTCTGCTTAGCGGAAAATATGGCCGTGACGGGCAGAGTGAATCCGGCGGTCGCCGCCTGGAATTTGACTTCCCGCCGGTGAATAAAGAGCGTGCTTTCGATTGCGTGGATGTGATGCGCACCCTGGCCGAGCGCAAAGGTGTCTCTGTGGCGCAAATTGCGCTGGCGTGGTTGCTGCATCAGAAGGCCGTAACCAGCGTCATTATTGGTGCCAAACGTGTCGACCAGCTGGACGACAACATTGCCGCCACCGGGATCCGTTTAAGCGAAGACGAGCTTAAACAGCTTGATGCCGTCAGCGCGCTGCCGCGTGAATACCCGGGCTGGATGCTGGAGCGGCAGGGTGAATATCGTCGTCATCAGCTCGCACAACAATAACCGTCCTTCCCCCCGGTCTCGCTTCGCTGACCGGGTTTTTTTCCCGCCTTGCTCACAAAAAACGATCCTCCTCTTTGATTGATTTTTCGTCTTCGCCTATATGACTAGTCATGAAATTTTAAATGACTAGTCATATAGGGAGCGATCATGAATCAATTTCTGCCAGCCAATTTTTTATGGGGCAATTCCGTATCCAGTATGCAGACGGAAGGGGCCTGGAATGAGGGAGGAAAGGGAATGTCGGTATATGACATTCGCGAAGCCGGGGAGAACGTTTCTGACTGGAAAGTCGCGACCGATTCCTACCACCGCTATCGGGAAGATTTCGACCTGATGCAGGATCTGGGCATGAACTGCTACCGCTTTCAGATCGCCTGGAGCCGCGTATGTCCACAGGGCGACGGTGACTTCAACGACGAAGGTATCGCCTTTTATGACCGCTTTATTGACGATTTAATTGCCCGCGGCATTGAGCCGATGATCTGCCTCTACCACTTCGATATGCCGCTGGCGCTGGCGCAGGAGTACAACGGTTTTAACGATCGCCGTGTGATGGACGCGTTTATCCGCTACGGCAAAAAGATGATCGACTGTTACGGCGACCGGGTGAAGTACTGGCTGACGTTTAACGAGCAGAACATCTTCCACATGCCGGAAGCCTTCCGGATCTCGGGCTATATGAAAGGCGAGAAAACCCTGCGCGAGCTGTATGAACTGCAGCACCACACCATGGTCGCGCATATGACCCTGACCGAATACCTGCACCAGACCCGTCCGGGCCAACTGATGGGCGGTATGCTGGCGCACCAGTTGGTCTATCCGGCGACCTGTAAACCGCGTGATATCTTCTGCGCCCAGCAGTATGACGAATTCCTCAACCAGAACCTGCTGCGCGTCTTTGCCGGCCAGGGTTACAGCCCGGCGGTGATGGCGGTCGTTGAACAGCAAGGTTTTGCGGATATCTACCGCGCTGAGGATCTTGCGCTGCTGGCGCGTACCAAAAACGACTATATGGCCTTCAGCTACTATGCCAGTAAAACGCTCGACAGTGATGCGATCCCCGAAGGAACGCCGGTCAACGATTACCTTCTGCACGGTGATAAAAATAACCCGTACCTGAAAGCGACCGAATGGAACTGGCAGATTGATCCGCTGGGCTTTCGCACCATCATCACCCGCTATTACAACGACTGGCGTATGCCAGTATTCCCGATTGAAAACGGTATTGGGGTGATCGAGTCCTGGGACGGTGTGAATCCGATTGAAGATACCTACCGTATTGACTACCACCGGGCGCATATCGAGGCGATGAAACAAGCCATGTTTGAGGATGGCGCAGAGGTGATCGGTTACCTCGGCTGGGGCTTAATCGACATTCTGAGTTCACAGGGAGACATGCGTAAGCGTTACGGCGTGGTCTATGTGAACCGTGAAAACCACGACCTGAAAGACTTAAAGCGCGTACCGAAGAAGAGCTACGCATGGTTGAAACAGGTTATCCATACCAACGGACGCGAGATGTAAGCCGTACGCTGCCGGGCCGTTTTTGTGACTGATTGAAGGGAAATATCCGCTATGTCTGAAACAAAAATAACACCGCATATGCAGTCTTTTGTCGACAGATTTGTTGAGTTCTCGGCGCGCCTGGCAAACCAGGTGCACCTGCGTTCCCTGCGCGATGCCTTCGCCACGGTCATGCCCATTTTCATCCTTGCCGGTCTGGCGGTGCTGGTGAATAACGTGGTATTCCCATGGATTTTTGAAGGCGACACGCTGGCGCATTTTAAGGTGTGGGGCGAGGCGATTATTAACGGTACGCTGAATATCGCCGCGCTGTTGCTGGCACCGATGATTGCCTGGTCGCTGGCACGCAACAAAGACTTCGACAACCCGGTCTCGGCAGTGGTTATCGCCATCAGCAGTTTTATCATTATGATGCCGATGCGCTTACAGCTCACGCCCGTCGGCAGCGACGCCACGGTGAACGTCACGCAGGTGCTGACGTTCTCCAATATTGGCTCAACCGGCATTTTTGCCGGGGTGCTGATTGGTCTGCTCTCAACGGAACTGTTTATCGCCATTTCTCGTCTGAAAGCGCTGCACATTTCTTTAGGTGAAAATGTACCGCCGGCGGTCAGTAAATCGTTTACCGCGCTGATCCCGACGATCCTGACGCTTTCCCTGTTTGCCATACTGGCCGCGCTTCTGGCAAACGTGTTGCACACGGATCTCATCCATCTGATCACCACTTTTATTCAGCAGCCGCTGCGCCTGATCAACACCAGCCTGCCGGGCACGATTTTTATCTATAGCTTTGGTAACTTCCTGTTCACGCTTGGGATCCATCAGTCGGTGGTTAACAGCGTGGTGCTGGAGCCGTTTCTGCTGATCAACACCAACGAGAATATGCTGGCCTTTGCCAACGGTCAGCCTGTCCCACATATCATCAATAATATCTTTGTACCGACCTTTGGTATGGTGGGGGGCACCGGCAGCACGATTTCTCTGTTGATTGCCATTTTCGTCTTCTCACGGCAAAAATCGGCGAAACAGGTGGCCCGTTTGTCGCTGGCGCCGGGTCTGTTTAACATCAACGAGCCGGTCATTTTTGGCCTGCCGATTGTGTTCAACCTGCCGCTGATGATCCCCTTTGTGCTGCTACCTGCCATAGGTATCTGGTTTGCGTGGTTCTGCACGACCCTGGGGTTAATGTCGCGCTGTGTGGTTATGATCCCGTGGACAACTCCGCCCATTCTGAGCGCCTGGCTGGCAACGGCAGGGGACTGGCGCGCCGTGGTCGTGCAGTTGGCAATCATTGTATTTGGTGTATTCTTCTACCTGCCTTTCCTCAAAATTGCCGAGAGAGTGGCATTAAAAAACAGCGGGACAGAAAACTAACAGAAAGGAAGGACGATGGCGGCGAAGTACATCACCATAGCGCGGGAAATTAAGAAACGCATTATTAGCTCGCAATACGCCGCCAACGAACCGCTCCCGGACCAGTTTGCCCTGGCGGCGGAGTTCAGCACCAGCCGGATGACCATACAGCAGGCCATACGCCAGTTAATCGTGGAAGGGCTGATCTATACCCGTCAGGGGCAGGGGACGTTTATCCGCAAAAATTTCCTGCAACTCTCGCAGTGGGATCTTTCCGGCAGCGACTACTTCGGCGCAACAAAAACCTGGGAGCATCTGGGCACCGTTTCCAGCGTCGTGGTCCATTTCGAGTTGCGCTTTCCGAACGAGAAGGAGCAGGCCTCGCTGATGATTAACGCCGATGCGCCTGTCTATGACTTTGTTCGTCTGCGTCTGCTCAACGGTGAGCCGATGTCGCTGGACTCCACCGTAATGCCGCTTAATCTGGTGCCCGGTCTGAATAAAAGCCATCTTGAAGGCTCCGTGTTCCGCTACGTGCAGGAGACGCTGGGGCTGAAAATTATGGGGTCGTACCGGGTGGTGCGGGCGCTAAAACCGAACGCGCTGGATATGCAACACCTTATCTGCGAGCAGACCGATCCGGTGCTGGAGGTGGAGCAGGTTATCTATCTGGAGGATGGCACACCGCTTGAGTATGCCCACTGTCATTACCGTTACGACCACGGTGGGATAGTTATCGTCAATAACGGATAAAAAAAGCGGGCATCAGAGCCCGCTTTTTTATTCTCAGACCCGGTCAGCAAAGCGCCACCGGGCAGAGGGTCAGTTCAGACGCACTGGCATACCAGAACGGTTCTGAACGGCCTGGTCAACAATCGCAGTCTCTACATCCGGCTGAGAGGTCACGGACTGCACCGCGCTGTTCAGCGTAACCGGAACGACTTCGTTGTTGTTGATCTGGTCTTCGCTGGTGGACAGCGGGTTATGTACTTCAATGTAACGGCTGCCATCCGGCTCAGACGTCGCTTTAACCGGTTCGTTGATGAACTGGACGCGGGTACCGACCGGCACATTTTCGAACAGGAATTTGATGTCTTCGTTACGCAGTCGTACGCAGCCGTGGCTTACGCGCAGGCCGATACCGAAGTTGGCATTGGTCCCGTGAATCGCGTACAGACGGCCAATGTACAGCGCGTACAGACCCATTGGGTTATCCGGGCCTGCCGGTACAACAGCTGGCAGGGGTTCACCCGCAGCGATGTACTCTGCGTGCATTTTGGCGGTTGGCGTCCAGGTTGGGCCTGCTTTCTTACGCTCAACTTTGGTCGTCCAGTTCATTGGGGTGTCTTTACCCAGCTGGCCGATACCGATTGGCAGCACGATAACCGTGTTGGTGCCTTTCGGGTAGTAATACAGACGCATTTCCGCGCTGTTGATGACGATACCTTCATGGACGGTATCCGGCAGGATCAGCTGCTGAGGAATGTTCAGCACGGTACCGGCTTTAGGCAGATACGGGTCAACACCCGGATTCGCTTCCAGCATGTTAGACAGGCCCAACTGGTACTGCGCCGCGAAATATTCCAGTGGCTGAGCGTTACCTTCAGGCACCGTGACCACCTGGTTTTGACCAACCAGACGGCTACCGTCTGTCGGCAGCGGATAAGTCACCGCAGAAGCGGTTTTGCAAAAACCTACTACGGCTAACGCCGCCGCAAAAAGCGTTGTTAATTTCATGTTCATGTTGTGCGAGGTATCTAAGCCATTCCGGCGATGAGTTGATAAGTCTGAATCTTGATGGGAGCGCATTATATGTGCATTCCCGCTAACAGGGAATTCAGATGTGTACGAAATCACATTTTTTTCGATTTTGTTAAAGTTTAGCGGATTGCCGCAACGCGGGATCTCAATTCGGAATTGTGGCATAATGCCGTGTTTATCACACTTTTCGCAGGAATCTCCCCGTGTTAGTTACCAGCAACGTCACTATGCAGTTTGGCAGTAAGCCGCTGTTCGAAAACATTTCCGTCAAATTTGGCGGCGGCAACCGTTACGGCCTGATTGGCGCCAACGGTAGCGGTAAATCTACTTTTATGAAAATCCTCGGCGGTGATTTAGAGCCGACGCTGGGCAACGTTTCGCTCGATCCAAACGAGCGCATCGGTAAGCTGCGTCAGGATCAGTTCGCCTTTGAAGAGTTCACCGTCCTTGACACCGTTATCATGGGACACGCGGAGCTGTGGGAAGTGAAGCAGGAGCGCGATCGCATCTACGCTCTGGCGGAGATGAGCGAAGAAGATGGCTACAAAGTGGCCGATCTCGAAGTGCTGTACGGCGAAATGGATGGCTACTCTGCGGAAGCGCGTGCGGGCGAGCTGCTGCTGGGTGTGGGTATTCCGGTAGAACAACATTACGGCCCGATGAGCGAAGTCGCGCCAGGCTGGAAACTGCGTGTTCTGCTGGCGCAGGCACTGTTCTCCAATCCGGATATCCTGCTGCTCGACGAACCAACGAACAACCTGGATATCGACACCATCCGCTGGCTGGAGCAGACGCTGAACGATCGCGACAGCACCATGATCATCATCTCGCACGACCGTCACTTCCTGAACATGGTGTGTACACACATGGCGGACCTGGACTACGGCGAGCTGCGCGTTTATCCGGGCAACTACGATGAGTACATGACGGCAGCCACGCAGGCGCGTGAACGTCTGCTGGCGGATAACGCCAAGAAGAAAGCCCAGATTGCTGATCTGCAGTCTTTCGTCAGCCGCTTCAGCGCGAACGCCTCTAAATCTCGCCAGGCGACCTCTCGTGCGCGTCAGATTGACAAGATCAAGCTTGATGAAGTGAAAGCGTCCAGCCGTCAGAACCCATTCATACGCTTCGAGCAGGACAAGAAACTGTTCCGTAATGCGCTGGAAGTGGAAGCTCTGGCTAAAGGTTTTGAAAACGGTCCGCTGTTTAAAAACTTTAACCTGCTGCTGGAAGTGGGCGAGAAGATTGCCATTCTGGGTGCCAACGGCGTGGGTAAATCCACCCTGCTGAAAACCCTGGTCGGCGAACTGCAGCCGGATAACGGTACCGTGAAGTGGTCTGAAAACGCGCAGATTGGTTACTACGCACAGGACCATGAATACGAGTTCGAAAACGACCTGACCGTCTTCGACTGGATGAGCCAGTGGAAGCAGGAAGGCGACGACGAGCAGGCGGTGCGCAGCATTCTGGGTCGTCTGCTGTTCAGCCAGGACGACATCAAGAAGCCTGCTAAAGTGCTTTCCGGTGGTGAAAAAGGGCGCATGCTGTTCGGTAAGCTGATGATGGAAAAACCTAATATCCTGGTGATGGATGAACCGACTAACCACCTGGATATGGAATCTATCGAATCGCTGAACATGGCGCTGGAGATGTATCAGGGGACCCTGATCTTCGTCTCTCACGACCGTGAATTCGTCAGCTCGCTGGCGACCCGCGTGATCGAAATTACGCCTGAGCGCGTGGTGGACTTCACCGGTAACTACGAAGATTACCTGCGCAGTAAAGGTATCGAGAGTTAAAAAAAGCCCGGTGGCGCTACGCCTACCGGGCCTGTGTTTGATGCCCTCTCCCTGTGGGAGCGGGCATCAGGCCGCACTAGACCACCCATTCACTCCCTTCAATACCATTCACCAGCAGCGTGCGTTTTTCCCCGACCGGTAACGATATCTTCAGCGCTTTCCACGCCGGACGATAATCTCCCCGCGCACTGACCTTCAGGTTGATGGTGGCACCGTCGCATGCCATGTCCCATTCCACCCACAGCGCATTGCCGTTCTGATAGCCCCAGCTTTCACCATCGTCTTCAAACAGCAGGCCCGCGGTTGAACCGACGCCTTTCACCGGGAACAGTTTCAGCTCACGGGTAGTGTCTTTTTCCGCGCTGACATGCGTAATGCGTTCGCTGAGCGGCAGACCCGCACCGGCACGTACCAGCAGCGGCAATTTCTCCAGCGGCGCATCACGTACGATCCACTGCCCGCCAGCGAACCACTCGTGGGTGTAAAAATCGTACCAGCCTGTTTCGTTATCCGGCAGCCAGACGCGTCGCTCGCGCTGCCCGGCCTCCACCACGCTGGCCACCAGCAGGTCGCGACCCAGCAGGAAATCATCGTTCTCTTCAAACGTCTGCGCATCGTGTTCGTGGTCGAGGAAGGTCGGGCGTAGCATCGGTTCGTCGTCAGCATGCGCCTGCCAGAGCAGGGTATAAAGGTACGGCAGCAGACGATAACGTAATTCAATGGCACCACGAATAGCCGGCGTCACGCCCGGATACATCCACGGCTCGTTAACGGTGTGGTCATCATTCCATGAGTGAATGGTAAAGCGCGGATGCATCACGCCGTTTTGCACCCAGCGTACGAACAGTTCCGCGTCGGGTTTGTCGCCAGAAAAACCACCGACATCATGCCCCACATTAAACAGCCCGGACAGGCTCATTCCCAGACCCATGCGGGTGTTATAGCGCAGGGTATCCCAGCTGGTACGGTTATCGCCGCTCCAGGTCTGGACGTAACGCTGCATGCCCGCGCAGCCGGAGCGGGAAATGAGATACGGACGTTTTTCCGGGGCAAAACGCTGCTGCGCTTCCAGCGAGGCACGCATCATCAGCAGCGGCATCACCGGGCGAATGTGCTTGATCGCGATTTCCTTGCCAAAGCCGTGGCAGCGGGCTTCGCCATCCCACACTTCATATTCGTTGTTGTCGTTCCAGGTGGAGTCAATCCCCATCTCAAGCAGCTGCGTGGTTACCCCTTCCTGCCACCATTTCACCGTCTGTGGATTGGTAAAATCGAGGTGAGAACCTTCGTCATCCCAGAAGCTGGAGCGTTCTGGCGCGTCGGTTTCTGAATCGCGGATGAACAACCCGTTTTCCGCAACTTCGTTATAGCGCGGGTGATCCTGCAGCAGGCATGGCTTGATGTTGGCCGCCAGCTTTAACCCCGCGTCGTGGAAAGCCTGGGTCATCACCTTCGGCTGCGGCACCTTGTCGTGGTTCCAGTTAAAGACGTAGCGCTTGCCGTTGATCGAGGTATAGCCCGAAGAGAGCTGGAACGAGTCGCAGGGAATAGCATGTTCTTCGCACAGACGAATAAAGTTCATCAGCTGGTTCTGCGCATCCGGCGCGTCGGTGTAATGCATGGTCGAACCGCTGTAACCCAGGCTCCATTTCGGCCCGAAGAGCGTTTTCCCGGTCAGACGCACGAAAGCTTTGGTCACGTCCAGCGCCCGTTTGCCCGTGAACAGGTAGTAATCGATGTCGCCCGCTTCCGCCTGCCAGCGACGATAGGCGGTGTGATAGTTGTCAATCTCGTTGCCCAGATCCAGCCAGCAGCTGCTCAGGTTGTCGTAGAACAGGCCGTAGCTCACGTCATCGCGACGGGTGAGGGTGAACGGAATATGTTTGTACAGAGGATCGGTGCTGGCCGCGTTGTAGCCCATTGCATCGAGGTTGCGCATCTCGTAGCGTTTACCGTTACGCTGCAGATCGCCGGCTTTCTCACCCAGACCGTAGAAGCGTTCATCCTTGCGGCGGCTCAGGTAGTGCGCCGCACCGTCGCCATGGGCATTCAGCAGATAGGCACTGGTTGGACGGTCGTTGACCAGCGGCTGCCACTCACCCGCCTCATTGCGGTAGTGCCACTCCAGCCACAGCGGCTGATGCACGGTCACACGCAGCTGTTCGGTAGCAACCGTCAGCACGTCGCCCTGCTGCGTTAGCGTCCAGGCGGGGCAGGTGAAACCACTCAGATCGTCGCGGCGGCGACCTTCCCACGGCACATCTTGCTGCGGGGCGATGCTCCAGGTGCGATCCAGCGTCAGCTCACCTTTGCGTTTAATCAGCACGCGGAACAGATTTTCTTCCAGCACATACAGGCACAGACGGTGCTGGTTATCGACCAGCAGTTCCAGATGATTTGCCGACTGCTTATCAACGGTCCAGTTTTTCAGGGTTTTCATATGCAATACATCCACTATCAGGCGCGCTTGGCGCGACGTTCAGCAATAAATGCCACCAGGAAAACAGCGCCAATCAGGTCAAAGAACCCCATGGCAATAAAGAGCGGGTTAAAGCCGATTTTGTCGGCGGTCACTCCAATTAACAGAGAGAACAGGAAGCTGGCGATCCAGGCCGCCGAGCCGCGCATGCCGTTAACGGTCGCCATCTGACCTTTATCAAATGACTCCACGACCAGGGCGCTGAGCATGCAGGAGATGATCTGATGCCCGAAACCGCCGATGGAGATCAGCACGATGGTGATATACGGGTCGCGGGTAATGGCCACGACGGCCAGGGAGATCATCAGGAATGCCCCGGTGACGGAGCTGGCCACCACCGAGTTCACACGGCTGCAGCCGAACAGTCGGGCATACAGACGGGTGAGGTAGCCGCTTGCCACGCTGCCGAGGTCCGCGGCAAGGAACGGCAGCCAGGCAAACATCGCAATCTGCTTCAAATCCATGCCGTGCTCTTTGGCGAGATACAGCGGAACCCAGAAGCTCAGCACGGCCCAGGCCGGTTCGGCCATAAACGCCGGAAGGGCGATACCGTAGAAGCGCTTATTTTTGGAGACATTTTTCAGCGCGGTGAGGAAGGGCAGTTTTACCGCAGGCGGTTCGTTATCCTGCTTGATAAACGCCAGCTCGTCCTTGCTCAGGTTCGGATGCTGTTCCGGGTTGTGGTAAAAAGCCCACCAGAGGATCACCCACAGCAGCGCCAGCACGCCGGTAAACATAAACGCGCCCTGCCAGCCAAACGAGGCGTGCGCGAAATAGATGATGGGCGGTGCCAGCATCGCGCCAATGGAGAACCCTACGCCCGCCCAACCGGCCGCGACAGGACGTTCCGATTTCGGGAACCATTCGCCAATGGTTTTCGCATTCGCCGGCGTGGCGGCCGCTTCAGAAGCACCCATAAAGAAGCGCAGAATAGCCAGGTGCAGCCAGCTGCCCGCCCCGGCGTGGAAAATACACATCAGCGCCCAGATCCCGGCGCAAACCATAAAGCCAATCTTCAGACCAATCACGTCGATCAACCAGCCGCACAGAGGCTGGAAAATGGTGTAGGCAATCTGAAATGCCCCGACGATCCAGGAGTATTGCTCGGTGGTGATCCCAAGGCTCTCTTTCAACTCAGGGGCGAGAATACCCAGCGAGTTTCGGGTGATGTAGTTAACGGTGACGCCCAGTAAGAACAGCACCAGCACATACCAGCGCAGGTTCTTAATGACGCGACGGGTTTTGCTTGTCGCAACGGTATTATTGATGTCCTGACTCATTTTACTCTCCACAAGACGGACGGTAAGGGGACGGAGGTTCAGGTGTCACACAGATTTTTATGGCTTTGATTTCTATCCGTTTTAATTTAGAAGTTGCTATACAACTAGTATGGAAGTGGTGTGACAAATTCACCTTAAGGGAGAAAATGAGCAGGCAATAGTGGATTTTGTGCAAAATTTCTCATCAATGACATAAATCATCTGGCATGATGCTTTTTATGCCCGTTACTGCCTGATGAGTACGCTATGAAAATTTTTTCATTTCGCAAATGGAGCTAGATCACAAAATGGACAAAAGGCTAAAAATCACCGAAATTGCCGCCCGCACGCAGCTCTCCATCAGCACCGTGTCGCGGGTGCTGGCAGGAAAAGCGAACACCAGTGAAAAAGCGCGCGCCAGGGTACTGGCCTGTGCGCGGGAGCTGGGAGTGATGGACGGTCTGGCGGCGGGGCGTCTGCTGCTCAACAGCCTGGTGGTTTTTGCGCCACAGCGCGCCTTTGACGAGCGGTCCGACATCTTTTACTACCGCGTGATCCAGAGCGTGAGTAAAGGCCTTGCTTCCCACGATGTCCGTCTGCGTTATTGCGCGCTGGAGGAGAATGACAGCGACGCACAGCTTTTTCTGGCACGGATGAACGAGCCGGAGACACAGGCCGCTATTCTTCTCGGTATCGACGATCCGCATATCCACGATCTGGCGGTGGATGTGGGTAAACCCTGCATGCTGATTAACTGCCGCGACCGGCATATGCGCCTGCCTGCAGTGGCACCGGACCACCGCTCGATAGGTGAGCGGGCCGCGGACTATCTGTTTGAAATGGGACACCGTGAGGTGATGAATGTCCTCTGCCTGCGGCGTTACACCATGGAACTGCGTCTGGCCGGGATCCGCGATGCGTGGCAATCTCACAACCTGAAATTCAACGATAAACGCGATCTGCTGGTGGCTCCGAGCTTCAGCGCGCGTGAAACGGAAGAGCTGGTCACCTCCTGGCTCCGTCAAATGCAGGGTAAGGATCTGCCCACCGCATTTTTGGTCGGCGGCGATTTTATGGCGGCGGGCACCATCAGTGCGCTGCAAAAACAGGGCTTGCGCGTGCCGCAGGATATCTCGGTGATGAGCATTGACGGGTTTAATCTGGCGGCCATTCAGGATGTTCCGCTCACGGCGGTGCACGTACCGCGCGATGAACTGGGAACCGAAGCGGTGCATATGCTTCAGCAACGGCTGATGCGCCCGGATGCGCCGGTGGGAACATTATTGCTTAACGGCACGCTGGCCGTGCGGGGATCTGTCCGGCGGATACGTCAGGGGAAACGACGCACCGCCGTGGAGCGGGAAGGGTTATACGACAGTTAAGCCATACCCAGTGCACGCTTGCCGTGAATATTCAGATCGTTCACGGTAAAGCGGTCCTGCCAGTTTTTTTCATAATCTTCGCGCGGGAAATCGCCCGGCGATGCACCGGTTTCCAGTGCTGCTTTCACTTTTTTCGCATAGGCGAGGTTTTTCTCGCACATCGGGGCGGCAGGGATATACATTACGTTGCCCCAGCCTTGCTGATTTTCCACCGGTGCAACGGAGTGGATGACGTCACAGTGCCACCACACGGAATCGCCTGCTTCCAGTGCAGGAATGCTGCTCAGCGCTTCGATTAGCAGCGGATGCCATTTCTCGGAGACCGGCAGGACACGTCCCGGCGCGACGCCGCAGAGTTCATCTTCCGGGACATCATCCAGCAGCGGACGCAGCAGAATGTAGGCCATCGCTTCCGGAATAGGCACCACATGCAGCAACCCCTGACCCGGGATCATATCTGACAGCGCCGTCCAGCCCTGGAAGGTACGGAATACAGAACATTTTGTGGTGTTATCCACGGTGTACTCTTCCACTTCGGTACGGTGTGCGGCGTTCCACGGATCGTATTTATCCACGTTGCCGTCAAAAACGCGGGCAAAGACCTGCTGATAGGCCGGCAGCAGCCAGCGTTCCAGCGCGCCGGAATCGGTATGCGCACCCAGCCCTTTAGAGGTAGTACCCGGTGGGCGACGACGAATACGGTCCGGATAAATGACGCTGACGTCCGGATCGAACCACTGTTTGCCATTACTCTCGAAGGTCCATAAACGGTTCAGGAACGACTGTACCTGCGCCATCTCTTCACTCTGGCGGGCCTGCATTTGCGCCTGCGACCAGTAGATAGGATAAATTTCCGGACGTGAGGCGGTTAAGGTACCAAAGAAGTTATCGCCCGGACCTTTATAGACCTCATCAAACCGGTTGAGATCGAGGTAGTCGAGCATCGATTGATCCCACGCCAGCGCCTGCTCGCGAGGGAAGTGACCTTTAATCACCGCGCAGCCACGGCGTTTGACCGCGTCACGCTGTGCCTGGGTGATCGTCCCGTTTTTCACATCCGCAAACGGGATAACCGGCCAGACGGTTTCACCTTTGTTCTTCAGGGCATTAATTTCCGCCACGCGGGTCGCGATTTTATCGCTGAGCGTGTCGAATACCGCCTGAACGTCTCCGATCTGCGCACGTAATTCACGCTTCAACTGACGAATCGCTGCTTTATGGTCCGCAGGCAAACTTTCACTGGTAAACGTCATAACTGCCTCGCATCTTTCATTCGAAAGTAAAAATATCTACAAGTGATACTTTAAGTTAAAAATTAGTTAATGCAAGTTTAAATATTTGACGTGTGCCACAGGATGGAAAAAGAGTGAGGTGCCGGAGCAGTGCTCCGGCAAGAGAGAGATTACGCGTCGAACGGGGAGTGGTCGTCAAGCACGGCCTGAATCACATTCAGTGCGCCCTGGTGGTTGTTGTCATCCGTGCTGTAGCGGCAGATCGTTTTGATGCTCTGCGCCGCGTTGCCCATGGCAAAATTGTATTTCACCAGCTTCAGCATTTCCGCATCGTTGCCGCTGTCCCCGATTGCCACGCACGCCTGCGGCGAGATTTTCCAGCGCTTCAGCAGACGGCTAATGCCGTTGGCTTTGTGCAGGCCCGGGATAATCAAATCGACAAACCCAAAACCGCTGGTGACGGGTTTCATAATCCCGTCGAGGGAGACGTGCAGTTTGTCGACAAGATTCGGGATATCGCTGTCCGGCAAATTCAGGGAGAATTTGAACAGCACGTCGTCAATTTCGCGGTAATCACGGATGCGTTTTAAGCGGTGGTAGTGCTTTGACATGAGCGCCACAAACGCGTCCGGCGCCCGTTCGCTGACGTAGGCGCTCTCCAGCCCACAGGCCACAAAGTTGAGAGCGTTGTCTTTCAGCAACTCGCCAATGACAATTTGCGACTCATGGCGGGTCAGTTCACCGTGAAAAATCTGCTCACCGTGATCGAACACCAGCGCGCCATTTTCCGCCACGAAGGAGATCTGATCTTTCAGTTCCGGGAAGAAGGAGATGAGCTGGTAATACTGGTTGCCGCTGGCGACAACAAATTCAATATTACGGGTTTTAAGCTGCTCAAACTGTGCCTGAAAGCGGTCGCGGTCGTACTGCTTGGCATCATCAAGGAAAGTTCCGTCCATATCGGTGACGATAACTTTTACGGTCATACTGTGCTCCTGAGTCACTGCGTTTGAAACATTCTAATAACAAGGTGACGGAGAGCACAAATTTAATTTCATTCGAAAGTCAAAGCAAAGCGGCAACCGAAATTGCCGCTTAAAGACAGGTTCCCTCTCCTTGATGGGAGAGGGCATAAGTCTGAAAAGAGTTAAAGCGTGTGCTCGGTACGCGCAATAATATCGTCCTGCGCATCCGGCGACAGGGCGGTAAAGAACGCGGAGTACCCTGCGACGCGCACCACCAGGTCACGATACTGGTCCGGGTGTTTCTTCGCTTCCAGCAGCGTTTCACGCGAAACGATGTTGTACTGAATATGCCAGCCTTTGTGCACTTCAAAGAAGGTACGCAGAAGCACCATCAGTTTCTGACGGTCACTGTCATTTTCCAGCGTCGAAGGATTGAGCTTCTGGTTTAACAGTACCCCGCCGAGGATCGCTTCGGTTGGCAGTTTGCCGACAGAGCCAATTACCGCCGTCGGGCCGAGGTGGTCAGTACCGGAGGCCGGGCTGGCTCCTTCTGCCAGCGGAGTATGCGCCTTACGTCCATCCGGGGTTGCCATCGTTGCCGCGCCAAACGGCACGTTCGCGGAGATAGATGACGTGCCGGCATAGTAGTTACCGCCAATCGGACCACGGCCATAGCGCGGGTTATGGTACTGCTTCAGCTCGGCGATATAGGTTTCGTAGGCACGGGTCAGCAGCATATCCACGCTGTCGTCATCGTTACCGTATTTTGGCGCGCCGTTGATCAGCCGCTGACGCAGCTGCTCGTGGGTCAGCCCGTCGAAATCATCGGCCAGAGCGGCGGCCAGCTGTTGCTGACCTATCGTACCCTGTTCGAAGACCAGTTTTTTCACCGCGGCCAGGCTGTTGCCCAGGTTAGCAATACCCACCTGCAGGCCTGACACCCAGTCATACTTCGCGCCGCCTTGTTTGATGCTTTTCGCGCGTTCTATACAGTCATCCACCAGCGCTGAGCAGAGAATATCGGGGACGTTCTCTTCCAGCATCGTGTCCACCACATACTCAATCTCGATAGATTTGCGGGTGTAGTAGCGGATCTGGGTATCCCACGCTGCCATCACCTCTTCGAAGTTATCGAAGTTACCGGCAGAGAGTGCTTTCTCCTGTGGCAGGAATACCTTACCGCTGGTGGCATCGCGGCCGCCTTCCAGCGCTGCCAGCATCACGCGGGCGAAGTTGATAAAGCTCATGCCGGTGCAGCGATAACCCCATTTGCCACCCACTGCGGTTTCGATGCAGCCAATCGCGGCATAGTCATAGGCATCCTCTTTTTCGACGCCGAGCTTGATAAATTCCGGAATGACAATCTCATCGTTGTTGAACGCGGGCATACCAAAGCCGCAGCGGATCACCTGCACGCAGGCGTCGAGGAAGTCATTGCTCATGCCCGCATGATAACGCACGCTCAGGTTTGGCTGCGTGGAGCGCAGGCGACCGCAGGATTCCAGAATCGCGTAGCTGAGCGGGTTGACCGCGTCCATAGGCTCACCGTTGATCAGCGTCTGTCCACCGATGGTGACGTTCTGATACAGCGGGCTACCCGCTGAAGCTTTGGAGTGCGAACCGGAGCGGATTTTGTTCACTTCCAGCAGCTTCAGCCAGCAGCTGTGCAGCAGCTCGATGGCATGTTCGCGGTCGAGGCTCTGGTTCAGCTCCACGTCGCGGCGGTAGTACGGATAGAGGTACTGGTCCATGCGGGCAAACGAGACGGAGTGGCCGTTGGACTCAATCTGCAGAATCAGCTGAATGAAGTAGCACAGCTGCAGCGCCTGCCAGAAGGTTGTTGGCGGCTGATGGGCGATTACATCACAGTTTTCTGCCATCGCCAGCAGCTCGTCGCGACGGCTTTCACGGGATTCGGTTGCCGCCATTTCACGCGCCAGCGCGGCGAAACGTTCGATGTGCAGGCTGACCGCTTCCAGCACAATATCGATCGCTTTCAGGAACTGTTCCCCGTGAAGGTCGTCGAGCACCGTCAGGTTGATACGCGAACGACGCTCGGCCACTTTGTCGCGCAGACCATCGAGGCCTTTCTCCAGCAGCAGCGGGAAGTTAACCGCCAGGTGTGCGTCGCCGGAGGTCATGTTACCTTCCGCTTTGATAATGCCGGTTTCCAGCAGCCCTTTTTGCTCGTCGGTGAACATGCCGTAGCAGCGATCCTGCACCGTCTGGCCGCGCCACCATGGGCAGATCTCATGCAATACGCGCTTGTTTTCTTCGCTCACCGCAAAGCCTGCGCCCGGACGGTCCGCCAGATCGTCAATCTCTTTTTCAATCCACGAGACGGTGTATTCCGGGAAAATTGGCGCGGCGCGGACTTCACTGGCCTGGTTACCGATGATCAGCTCATCGTGTTTTATCCAGATGGTGCGCTGCGCGAGGTGATGCGCCAGCGCCAGCGCGCGACGCACCGGGATCGGCTTGTCCATATGCTGCTGGTACATCTCGGTGTAATGCAGGGCGCGCTCGGTACAGACCGGCGGCTTCACGATATGCACCAGGGCCGTTTTGTGTGCTTTTATGCGCTCGCTAAGGGTGCTGAGATTCAGGGTCGTCATAAGTTTATCCTCGTAAGGTCGCGGTTAACCCTTTCTGGCAGGCGTACTGCTGTGCGAAGTCCAGAAGCGCAGGATCATCCAGCGGTTTATCAGGGGCAGAGTAGGGTTGGCCGAGCAGGGTATATTTGTTCATGCCCAGCGTGTGGTACGGCAGAAAATGGATCTCGCGGACGTTGAGTTCGTCTGCGGCAAAGTTAGTGATGGCGGTAATCGACGCTTCATCGGCGTTGAAGCCCTGAATCAGCGGTACGCGGATGGTGACCTGTTTCCCGGCGGCGGCCAGGCGTTTCAGGTTATCAAGGATCCGTTTGGCGGAACCGTCGGTCCACTGTTTGAACGTCCTGCCATCAACGTGTTTCAGGTCCGCCAGGAACAGATCGACATACGGTAATGAGGGTGCAATATAATGCCATGGCACGTGGAGACAGCTTTCCACGGCGGTATGTATGCCTTGCTCATGGCTGGCTTTAAACAGGGCATGAGCCAGATCGGGATTCATAAACGGTTCACCGCCGGACAGGGTTATCCCGCCGCCGCTGCGGTCATAGAACGGTTTGTCGCGCAGTACGGTGGACATAATCTCTTCAACCTGCTTTTCTTCACCACAGACGGTGAGCGCCTGCGTCGGGCAGCAGTCGGTGAGGGCGTCGAGAGTCTTTTCGTTAAGCTTTTCACGGTGGATAACCAGCCCATTCAGCGCACGATCGATAATGCCCGGCGCCGCTTTCTGGCACAGGTCGCAGCCTTCCAGGCACAGCCGTGCGTCAAAGAGCACATCCCGGTGGCGGGAGCGGCTTTCCGGATTCTGGCACCAGCGACAGCCCAGCGAGCAGCCTTTCAGGAACACAACGGTACGAATACCGGGGCCATCGTGGGTAGAGTAACGCTGAATATTGAAGATCATGTTTTCGCCTCTCATCTTGCATATGAAGATTAAATTACTTTCGAATGAAAGTTATCTTGATGCAGGTCAACTCCTGAGCAGGTTTTGTCGTGATAGGGTAAGTGCAGGCTAAATTTGAGGGTTACATCATGGAACTTTATCTCGATACTTCCGACGTCGCGGCAGTGAAACGGCTGGCGCGTATCTTCCCGCTGGCGGGCGTGACCACGAACCCCAGTATCGTGGCGGCAGGGAAAACGCCGCTCGAGGCGCTGCTACCGGCGCTGCAGGATGCGCTCGGTGGGAAAGGTCGCCTGTTCGCGCAGGTCATGGCGACCACCGCTGAAGGGATGGTGGAAGAGGCGCGTAAACTGCGCACCATTATCAACGACCTGGTGGTAAAAGTGCCGGTAACGGCGGAAGGCCTGGCGGCGATCAAAATGCTGAAAGCGGAAGGGATCCCGACGCTGGGTACGGCGGTGTACGGTGCAGCACAAGGGATGCTGTCCGCGCTGGCGGGCGCTGAGTATGTTGCCCCT
Organism: Enterobacter sp. BIDMC 26; assembly: GCF_000534435.1. Classification (NCBI taxonomy): domain Bacteria; kingdom Pseudomonadati; phylum Pseudomonadota; class Gammaproteobacteria; order Enterobacterales; family Enterobacteriaceae; genus Enterobacter; species Enterobacter sp. BIDMC 26. The sequence continues at coordinate 599,864 of NZ_KI973182.1, forward strand.
TACGTTAACCGCGTGGACGCGCAGGGCGGGGACGGGATCCAGACGGTGGTTGAACTGCAGCAGCTTCTGACGCTGCATGCCCCGCAGTCAAAAGTGCTGGCCGCGAGCTTCAAAACGCCGCGTCAGGCACTGGACTGCCTGCTGGCAGGTTGTGAATCCATCACCCTGCCGCTGGATGTTGCTCAGCAGTTTATTACTTCGCCTGCGGTGGATGCGGCAATAGTAAAGTTTGAGCAGGACTGGCAAGGGGCGTTTGGCAGAACGACGCTCTGATACGGTTGCCGGGTTATGCTAACGCTTGCCCGGCTACCATTTAGCGTCCGCATACCTCACAGCCGGGGTTGCGCATCAGTTTCATCTCGCGGAACTGGCAGGTCATCGCGTCATACATCACGATTTTCCCCGCGGCAGGCGTCCCGTAATGCGCCAGCACTTTGATCGCTTCCATAGCCTGCAACGAACCTATGACGCCGACTAACGGAGCCATGACGCCCGCCTCCACGCAGGTGAGGGCGTTCTCGCCAAACAGACGGCTCAGGCAGCGATAGCAGGGTTCGCCCCCGGCGTAGGTAAAGACGCTGATTTGGCCTTCCATTCGAATGGCGGCACCGGAGACCAGCGGCGTTTTGTGGGCAAAACATCCTGCATTCAACTGATTGCGAATGGTGACGTTATCGGTACAGTCCAGCACCAGATCGTGTCGTGCTATCTGTGCCGACAGCGCCTCATCATCCAGCAGGGCGTCAATCAGGGTGAACTTCACGTTAGGATTGATGCGCGCCAGCGCCGCGCGGGCAGATTCCACTTTTGGCTGGCCGAGGGTCGCGTCGCTGTGCAGTGTCTGGCGCTGAAGGTTCGACACTGACACGGTATCAAAATCCAGCAGCGTCATATTGCCCACCCCCGCCGCAGCCAGATACTGGGCCGCAGCGCAGCCCAGCCCCCCCAGCCCCACGACCAGCACCCGTGCTGCCTTAAGCGCTTCCTGGCCGTCGAAATCAAAACCGCGCAGAACAATCTGGCGGTTATAGCGCATCATCTCCTGGTCGCTGAGTTCAGCCGTCATGTTAGCCTCCGAAGAGGTGGTTAAAGCTTTCCACCTCAACCCATTCACCCGGCTCCACGCTGCCGCGTTCACGCTCGAGAACGATAAAGCAGTTGCCCTGGCTGAACGAGCTGAAGATGTGCGAGCCCTGGTGTCCGGTGGTGCTCACTTCCAGCTCGCCTTCAGCGTTGCGCGTCAGAATACCGCGCTGGAAATCAAGACGGCCCGGTGATTTCTTCAGGCGCGTCGCCGCTCGTACGCGCTGGCGAACCGGCAGCGGGTGGGCCTGGTTACCAGACAGTTTTGCCAGCAGCGGAATCACCAGCTGGTAGAAGGTCAGGGCGGCGGAAACCGGGTTACCCGGCAGGCCGCAGAACCAGCTGTGTTTCAGCTGACCAAACGCGAACGGTTTGCCCGGCTTGATGGCCAGTTTCCAGAAGCCGATCTCCCCCAGCTCTTCAAGAATGGTTTTGGTGTAATCCGCTTCACCTACGGAAACGCCGCCGGAGCTAATTACCACGTCCGCCGACCGGTCCGCTTCAATAAACGCGGCGCGCAGTTTCTCCGGATCATCCGCAATGATGCCAAGGTTAATGACCTCACACCCCAGCTGTTCAAGCATCAGGTGTACCGCGAGGCGGTTAGTGTCGTAAATCTGGCCGTCCTGCAGTGGCTGGCCCGGAAGCTGGAGTTCATCGCCTGTGGAAAAGACCGCCACGCGTACCTTGCGGATAACGTCAATTTCTGCGATGCCGAGCGAGGCCAGCACCGGCAGTTCGCCCACCGTCAGTTTCTGCCCGGCGGCAAATACCGTTGCGCCACGCGTGATGTCTTCACCGGTACGACGGATATTCTGTCCCGCTTTAACACTCGCGGTGAAGCGGATGCCCGCTTCCGTTTGTTCGGTCTCTTCCTGCATCACCACCGCTTCGCAGCCTGGCGGTACGGGGGCACCGGTCATGATGCGTATGCAGCTACCCGCAGGCCACTCACCGTTAAATGGCTGACCGGCAAATGCCTTACCCGCCACGGGCAGCGCCGTATCCGTCCGGATATCCGCCAGGCGTACCGCGTAGCCGTCCATTGCGGAGTTATCGAACCCAGGCACGTTAAGAGGAGAGACGATATCGCGCGCGGCAATACGACCAAAACAGCGCACCAATGGCAGCGTCTCGTGGTCGTGCAGGGGGGAAATTCGGTCAAGCATCTGCGTGAGTGCCGCCTCAAGCGGCATCAGTCCGGCGGTAAAATCCATGGTGGGCTCCTGCGGAGTAACGACGAAAGCGTCCATTATGGCAGAAAAGTGCCACTAACTGTATGACCCGATGGGTGTACGCTTTACATCACAGTTGCGTCTTTCTATATTCAAAAATCATCTGAAGTTTCAGCGACGATAATGATATTTATAGAAAAAGCCGCAAATCAGGCTAACGGGTGATGGGAATGGTTAATGCGGTAATCGCAATTCATGGTGGCGCCGGGGCAATCACCCGTGCCCTGCTCAGTCCCGAGCAGGAAAAACGTTATATTGATGCGCTGTATGCCATTGTGGAAACGGGCCAGCGGATGCTGGAGGCGGGCGAGAGCGCGCTGGATGTGGTTACCGAGGCGGTACGTCTGCTGGAAGAGTGCCCGTTGTTTAACGCGGGCATTGGTTCGGTCTTTACCCGCGATGAAACGCACGAGCTGGATGCCTGCGTCATGGACGGTGTCACCCTTAAAGCGGGCGCCGTCGCGGGGGTGAGCCATCTGCGTAATCCGGTGCTGGCCGCGCGTCTGGTGATGGAGGCGAGCCCGCATGTTCTTCTGACCGGGGCCGGGGCGGAGACGTTTGCCGCGGAACATGGCATGACGCCAGTTTCTCCCGATCTGTTTTCAACGCCGGAGCGTTATCAACAGCTGCTTGAGGCGCGCTCGGCAAACGTGACGCAGCTTGACCATACCGCGCCGCTCGATGAGCGCAGCAAAATGGGCACGGTAGGGGCGGTGGCTCTTGATAAAGCCGGGAATCTGGCTGCGGCTACGTCGACCGGCGGAATGACCAACAAACTGCCGGGCCGGGTCGGTGACAGTCCATTGCCGGGGGCAGGGTGCTATGCCAATAACGCCACGGCGGCAGTGTCATGCACCGGAACCGGTGAAGTGTTTATTCGCGCCCTCGCGGCGTATGACATCACCGCGCTGATGGATTACGGCGGGTTAAGCCTGGCCGAAGCCTGTGAGCGCGTGGTGATGGAGAAACTGCCCGCACTGGGGGGTATCGGTGGGTTAATTGCGGTGGATCGTGAGGGCAACGTGGCATTGCCGTTTAACAGCGAAGGTATGTACCGCGCGTGGGGTTATGCCGGTGATGAACCCAGTACGGGGATCTATCGTGAATAAGGGGGCAAAGCGTGCCGCACAGTGAAGAGCTGGACAACCGTGAAGTGCTGGCTGTCCATCAACTGAATATTGCGTTTCAGGAAGAGCGGCAGTTCATCCCCGCAGTACAGAATTTATCGTTCTCGCTCAACCGCGGCGAAACGCTGGCGATTGTGGGCGAGTCCGGTTCAGGGAAATCGGTCACCGCACTGGCACTGATGCGCCTGCTGGAACAGACCGGCGGACAGGTCAGCTGCGAAAAAATGCTGCTGCGCCGGCGTAACCACCAGGTCATTGATTTAAATGAGCTGAGCGCCTCGCAGATGCAGAGCGTGCGCGGGGCCGATATTGCGATGATCTTCCAGGAGCCGATGACCTCGCTGAACCCGGTCTTTCCGGTCGGTGAACAGATTGCCGAGTCCATCCGCCTGCATCAGGGGTTGAGTGGTGATGAGGCGCTTCGTGAAGCGAAACGCATGCTTGACCTGGTACGCATACCGGAAGCGCAGGCCATTCTGGGACGCTACCCGCATCAGCTTTCTGGCGGTATGCGTCAGCGCGTCATGATTGCGATGGCGCTCTCCTGCCGTCCCGCGGTGCTGATTGCCGACGAACCCACGACGGCACTGGATGTGACTATTCAGGCGCAAATTCTGCAGCTTATCAAAGTGCTGCAGCAGGAGATGGAGATGGGGGTGATTTTCATCACCCACGATATGGGCGTGGTCGCCGATATTGCCGATCGCGTGCTGGTCATGCACAAGGGCAACGCCGTGGAAACCGGCACGGTTGAGCAAATTTTCCATGCGCCGGTTCATCCTTACACCAAAGCGCTGCTGGCGGCGGTTCCGCGGTTGGGGGCGATGAATGGCAGTGATTTACCGCGCCGGTTCCCGTTGATTTCTCTCGAAGCGGCAGGCCAGCAGGAAGATGAAATCGAGCAGGATACCGTGGTACCCGGCAAGCCGATTCTGGAAGTGCGCGATCTGGTGACCCGTTTTCCCCTGCGCAGCGGAATGTTTAACCGCGTGAAGCGCGAGGTGCATGCGGTTGAAAACGTCAGTTTTGATTTATGGCCAGGCGAAACGCTGGCGCTGGTGGGAGAGTCAGGCTGCGGCAAATCCACCACCGGGCGGGCGCTGCTCAGGCTGGTGGAGTCCCAGGAGGGCAGCATAACCTTTAACGGGGAACGCATTGATACCCTTCCGGACAGCAAACTGCAGGCGGTGAGGCGAGATATCCAGTTTATTTTCCAGGATCCGTATGCCTCCCTCGACCCGCGCCACACGGTGGGGTATTCACTTACGGAGCCGCTGCGGGTGCATAACCTGCTCGACGGTGAAGCCGCGCAGCGTCGGGTGGCCTGGCTGCTTGAGCGTGTGGGGCTGAAGCCAGAACATGCCTGGCGTTATCCGCACGAGTTTTCGGGCGGTCAGCGGCAGCGTATTTGCATTGCCCGCGCGCTGGCGCTTAACCCGAAAGTGGTGATTGCAGATGAATCCGTCTCGGCGCTGGATGTCTCTATCCGGGCGCAAATCATTAATTTACTGCTCGATCTGCAGCGGGATATGGGAATTGCCTTCCTCTTTATCTCACACGACATGGCGGTGGTTGAGCGTATCAGCCACCGTGTCGCGGTGATGTTTATGGGACAAATTGTGGAGATAGGACCGCGCAGGGCGGTATTTGAAAATCCACAGCACCCTTACACACGCAAGCTTATCGCCGCAGTGCCGGTTGCCGACCCTGAGCATCGCCACGGCCAGCGTGTGCTGCTGCAGGACGAAATGCCAAGCAATATTCGTAAACGGGGCGAGGCGGTGGAGCGCGTGGCGCTGCGCGAGGTTGGCCCGGGGCATTTTGTGGCCCCTCCGCGTCAGGACAATGCATTCTCGCGGTTATAACTTAAAACAGGCAGGAGAACACAATGGTTAAATTTGTAGCGCGCAAATGGTTACTCGCCGCGAGCGTGACGGCAGCCCTGGCCGCCGCGCCGGCGTTCGCTGCCAAAGATGTGGTGGTCGCCGTCGGTTCCAATTTCACCACGCTGGATCCGTATGATGCCAACGATACGCTCTCCCAGGCGGTGGCGAAATCGTTCTATCAGGGGCTGTTTGGCCTGGATAGCGAGATGAAACTTAAAAATGTGCTGGCGGAAGGGTATACCGTTTCCAGCGACGGGCTGGTGTATACCCTTAAGCTCAGAACCGGCGTGAAGTTCCAGGACGGTACAGATTTCAACGCGGAGGCGGTGAAGATAAACCTCGATCGCGCCAGCAACCCGGAAAATAGCCTCAAGCGCTACAACCTGTATAAAAACATCGCCAGCACCGAGGTGGTCGACCCGACGACGGTGAAGATCACTCTGAAAGAGCCGTTCTCGGCGTTTATCAATATTCTGGCGCATCCGGCCACGGCGATGATTTCGCCTGCCGCGCTGAAAAAATACGGCAAAGAGATCGGGTTCCATCCGGTGGGGACCGGCCCCTACGAGCTGCTCACCTGGAACCAGACCGACTTTGTGAAGGTTAAGAAGTTTGCGGGTTACTGGCAGCCGGGTCTGCCGAAGCTGGACACCATTACCTGGCGTCCGGTGGTGGACAACAACACCCGCGCGGCGATGCTGCAGACCGGCGAGGCGCAGTTCGCGTTCCCGATCCCCTATGAGCAAGCCGCCATTCTGCAGAAAAACAGCAAGCTGGAGCTGGTCGCCAGCCCGTCCATTATGCAGCGCTATATCAGCATGAACGTGACGCAAAAGCCGTTTGATAATCCAAAGGTGCGAGAGGCCATCAACTACGCCATTAACCGCCAGGCGCTGGTAAAAGTCGCCTTTGCTGGCTATGCCACGCCGGCTACCGGCGTGCTGCCTCCGGCGATCGCCTATTCGCAAAACTATCAACCGTGGCCTTACGATCCGGCCAAAGCGCGTGAGCTGTTAAAAGAGGCGGGCTTCCCGAACGGCTTTAGCACCACGCTCTGGTCGTCGCATAATCACAGTACCGCTCAGAAGGTGCTGCAATTTACCCAGCAGCAGCTGGCGCAGGTAGGTATCAAGGCGCAGGTCACCGCGATGGATGCCGGTCAGCGTGCGGCTGAAGTGGAAGGGAAAGGGCAGAAAGAGAGCGGCGTACGGATGTTCTACACCGGCTGGTCGGCCTCTACCGGTGAAGCGGACTGGGCGCTGTCGCCGCTGTTCGCCTCACAGAACTGGCCGCCGACCCTGTTCAATACGGCCTTCTACAGCAACCCGAAGGTGGATAAAGACCTGGCGGATGCCCTGAAAACGACCAAACCGGAAGAGAAAGCGCGCCTGTATAAAGAGGCGCAGGATATCATCTGGAAAGAGTCACCGTGGGTACCGCTGGTGGTGGAAAAACTGGTTTCCGCGCATAACAAAGCGCTGACCGGGTTCTACATCATGCCGGATACGGGCTTTAGCTTTGATGAAGCAGATTTAAAATAATACTCATGCCCGCAGGCCACCGCCTGTGGGATGAGAGGGAAAGGCATGCTGAATTATGTTTGTAAACGCCTGTTGGGGCTTATCCCGACGCTGCTGATTGTGGCGGTGCTGGTGTTTTTGTTTGTTCATATGCTGCCGGGCGATCCGGCACGTCTGGTTGCAGGGTCAGATGCGGATGCAACGGTTATCGCGCTGGTGCGAAAACAACTGGGCCTCGACCAGCCTTTGTATATGCAGTTTCTCCACTATATTGGCAACGTTCTGCAGGGTGACTTTGGCACTTCTATGGTGTCACGTCGTCCGGTTTCGGAAGAGATTGCCAGCCGCTTTATGCCCACGTTCTGGTTAACCATTGCCAGCATGAGCTGGGCGGTGCTGTTTGGTCTTGGCGCAGGAATTGTCGCTGCCGTCTGGCGCAACCGCTGGCCGGATAAGCTGGGTATGGCTCTGGCCGTCACGGGCATTTCCTTCCCGGCATTTGCACTGGGGATGCTGCTGATGCAGATATTCTCCGTGGAGCTGGGCTGGCTGCCGACGGTCGGGGCCGACACCTGGAAACACTACATTCTGCCCTCGATGACGCTGGGCGCGGCCGTTGCGGCCGTGATGGCCCGCTTTACCCGCGCCTCGTTCGTTGACGTGCTGAGCGAAGATTATATTCGCACCGCCCGGGCGAAAGGGGTCAGCGAGAAATGGGTCATCCTCAAACACGGCTTTCGTAACGCGATGATCCCGGTGGTGACGATGATGGGGCTCCAGTTTGGTTTTCTGCTGGGCGGCTCGATTGTGGTAGAGAAAGTCTTTAACTGGCCGGGGCTGGGACGTCTTTTGGTGGATTCAGTCGAAATGCGTGATTACCCGGTTATTCAGGCCGAAGTCCTGCTTTTCTCACTGGAATTTATTCTTATCAACTTAGTGGTGGATGTGCTCTACGCCGCCATTAACCCGGCCATCAGGTATAAGTAAAATGCGATTGTTGAACTGGCGTCGTCAGGCCATGTTAAACGCTATGCCGGGGCTAAAGCCGGACCATATCCGCACGCCCTGGTCTGAATTCTGGCGGCGTTTTCGCCGTCAGCCGGTCGCCATGACGGCGGGGCTGTTTGTCCTGCTGCTGATTGTGGTGGCGGTCATTGCGCCGTGGGTCGCACCGTTTGATGCGGAAAACTATTTTGATTACGACCGTCTCAATGATGGACCGTCGATGCTGCACTGGTTCGGCGTGGACTCGCTTGGGCGCGACATCTTCAGCCGCGTGCTGGTGGGGGCGCAGATCTCTCTCGCCGCCGGGGTTTTTGCGGTACTGATTGGCGCGGCAATCGGCACCGTGCTGGGTCTGGTCGCCGGATATTACGAAGGCTGGTGGGACCGCATCATCATGCGTATCTGCGACGTGTTGTTTGCCTTCCCGGGCATTCTGCTGGCGATTGCGGTAGTGGCGATAATGGGCAGCGGTATGGCTAACGTCATTATTGCGGTTGCGGTCTTCTCAATACCGGCGTTTGCGCGTCTGGTGCGAGGCAACACGCTGGTGCTCAAACAGCAAACCTTTATTGAGTCTGCGCGCAGCATGGGGGCCAGCGATGCCACTATCCTGTTCAGCCATATTCTGCCGGGGACGGTGTCGTCTATCGTGGTCTATTTTACCATGCGTATCGGCGTGTCGATTATCTCGGCGGCCAGCCTGTCGTTTCTGGGGCTGGGTGCGCAACCGCCTACACCGGAGTGGGGCGCGATGCTGAATGAAGCAAGAGCGGACATGGTCATTGCACCGCACGTGGCCATCTTCCCGAGCCTGGCCATTTTCCTGACCGTGCTGGCGTTTAACCTGCTGGGTGACGGGTTACGCGACGCGCTGGATCCGAGGATTAAGGGGTAGGATGGAAACCCTCTCCCGGCGGGAGAGGGTGAAGGGAAGGGTAAACGCCTTTAAACCCGGGTTCCCCACAAATCATACTCGTCGGCGTTTTCAACTTTCACGCGGACAATATCGCCCGGCTTGACGCTGGTTTCGCCGTTCAGGTAGACCGCGCCGTCGATTTCAGGGGCGTCCGCCATGCTGCGGCCAATTGCGCCTTCTTCGTCCACTTCATCGATGATGACCAGAATTTCGCGGCCCACTTTTTCCTGCAGACGTTCAGCAGAGATCTGCTGTTGCAGCTGCATGAAGCGGTTCCAGCGCTCTTCTTTCACCTCTTCCGGAACCTGATCCGCCAGTTCGTTGGCGGTCGCGCCTTCGACCGGGCTGTATTTGAAGCAGCCTACGCGGTCCAGACGTGCTTCTTTCAGGAAGTCGAGCAGCATCTGGAAATCTTCTTCGGTTTCGCCCGGGAAGCCCACGATGAAGGTGGAACGCAGGGTCAGGTCCGGGCAGATTTCACGCCACTGTTTGATGCGTGCCAGCTGGCGATCGACGGAGCCAGGACGCTTCATCAGCTTCAGAATACGTGGGCTGGCGTGCTGCAGCGGGATATCCAGATACGGAAGAATTTTCCCTTCTGCCATCAGCGGGATGACATCGTCAACGTGCGGATACGGGTAGACGTAATGCAGACGTGTCCAGATACCCAGTTTGGCAAGCTGTTCGCACAGGCCAACCATGCTGGTTTTCACCGGCTCGCCGTTGTGGAAACCAGAGCGATGCTTCACGTCGACGCCATAGGCCGAGGTATCCTGGGAAATGACCAGCAGCTCTTTAACGCCTGCGTCTGCCAGACGTTTGGCTTCTGCCAGCACTTCACCAATCGGACGGCTGACCAAATCGCCACGCATGGACGGGATAATGCAGAAGGTGCAGCGATGGTTGCAGCCTTCGGAAATTTTCAGGTACGCATAGTGACGCGGGGTCAGCTTCACGCCCTGTTCTGGCACCAGGCTCAGGAACGGATTGTGCTTAGGTTTAGGGACATAGTGATGAACATGCTCCAGTACCTGCTCGTAGCTGTGCGGGCCGGTGATCTCCAGCACTTTCGGGTGCACTTCGCGGATCTGGTCCACTTTCGCGCCCAGACAGCCGGTCACAATCACTTTGCCGTTTTCCGTCAGGGCTTCGCCGATGGCTTCCAGTGACTCCTGAACCGCGCTGTCGATAAACCCGCAGGTGTTAACGATCACCATGTCGGCGTTGTCGTAGCTTGGCACCACGTCATAGCCCTCGGTGCGCAGTTCGGTCAGGATGCGTTCAGAATCCACCAGGTTTTTTGGGCAGCCCAGGGAGACGAAGCCGATTTTAGGCTGGTGCGTAACATTGCTCATAGGTTAAAAATTCATCAATTATGGAGTTATCAGGGCGGGATTTTACAGCGTTCCGCGGGGGATTTATACACTCTTTGCGAGGCGGATGACCGGCGAGAAGGTTGTAACATTGTAAATAATGTTAATCAGTTAAGAATTATTGATCTCAGGCATTAAACTGTACAAAAAATAACCTTATTCTGAATGTGCACAATGGCTGACAGAGGAGGAAAGAGCATGTCCGTTGACAGACTGAAACGCGATCTGCTTAACAAGCTGATCAATGCCCGAATCGACCTTGCCGCGTACCTGCAGTTGAGGAAGGCAAAAGGGTATATGTCAGTCAGCGAAAGCGAACATCTGCGTGATAATCTCTTTGAACTTTGCAACTTCATGCGTGAAAAAGCACCCGTCCTGAAAGCGGAATACGCCGAAAGCGAACTCGTTGCGCTGCACCGCGCCGCCGAGGTGCTCTCCATTGCAGGGGTATGTTTGATGAACGGACGCCACGACTGCCCGAATTTTATCGCTGTTAACGCGGAGAAGCTTGAAAACTGCCTGACCACGCTCTCTCTATGCATCATGTGTCTGAACAAGCACGAGACGCTTGAACAACACTGACACCGGGGGAGGCAACTCCCCCTTCTGATTAAGCTTTTGTAAAAGTGATAACGTGCCCGGACCCAGTGGCTAACCTTTATGCCATAAACCGATAAAGGAGCGCGTTATGCATCGATCTTCGCTGATTTTCCTGCCTGCGTTATTTTTCCCGATTTCTCTCCTCGCCGCCCCTGACGCGGTAAAAGTCGACGTTGTGCAAAACCGGCTCGATCATCCCTGGTCGATGGCGTTCCTGCCGGACAATAAAGGGCTGCTGGTGACCCTTAAGGGAGGCCAGTTAAAGCACTGGCAGGCCGGAAAAGGGCTTTCCGACCCGATCGTCGGCGTACCCAAGGTCTGGGCAAACGGCCAGGGCGGGTTGCTGGACGTGGCACTCGCCCCGGATTTTGAAAAATCACGCCGCGTCTGGCTGAGCTATGCCGAGGCGGGGAATGACGGCAAAGCGGGAACGGCGGTTGGCTATGGCCGCTTAAGCGATGATCTCTCCCGAATTGACGGTTTCCAGGTGGTCTTCCGTCAGATGCCGAAACTGTCCACCGGTAACCATTTCGGTGGCCGACTGGTCTTCGACGGCAAAGGCCATCTGTTTATTGGTCTGGGCGAGAACAACCAGCGTCCGACGGCGCAGGATCTGGATAAACTGCAGGGCAAAGTTGTGCGCCTGACGGAGGACGGCAAAGTGCCTGCCGATAATCCGTTTGTGAACACTCCCGGCGCACGGCCCGAAATCTGGTCTTACGGCATTCGTAATCCGCAGGGGATGGCGATGAACCCCTGGAGCGACACGCTATGGCTTAACGAGCACGGTCCACGCGGCGGGGATGAAATCAATATCCCGGAGAAAGGCAAAAACTACGGCTGGCCGCTGGCGACGCACGGTATCAACTACAGCGGTCTGAAGATCCCGGAAGCCCAGGGCGAGCACGTCGAGGGAACGGAAAAGCCGCTCTTTGTCTGGAAAGTCTCCCCCGCCGTGAGCGGGATGGCGTTTTACAACAGTGACGTATTCCCGCAGTGGAAAAACACGCTGTTTGTCGGGGCGCTGAAGGAGAAAGACGTTATCGTGCTGAGCGTAGAGGGCAACACGGTTACCGAGAAGGGGCGAATTTTAGGTGACAGAGACCAGCGCATTCGCGATGTGCGGGTGGGGCCGGATGGGTATCTGTATGTCCTGACCGATGAGACGGACGGGCAACTGTTGAAAGTCAGCCCGTCCGGATCGTAATCAGGTCACCGGGATCATCACCACGTGACGGTATGCCGGGCGCTCGCTCAGTTGCGTCAGCCAGCGCTCAAGATGCGGGCGCGGCGACCAGGTAACGTCAATGTTGGTCAGGTTCCAGATGAAGGGCGCAACGGCAATATCGCCTACGCCGAAGCGTTCGCCTGAGAACCACGGATGCTTCGCCAGTTCGTCGTCCATCATCGCAAACAGGTTTTCACAGGTGTCCTGGGCTGCATGAATGGCAGGATAGTCGCGGTCAGCTTCGGGGGTTCTGACAAGCCCCATCAGGATCACGCGGTGTGCGGGGGAGAGCGTCTGGTTTGCCCAGTCCATCCACTTTTCACCCTGAGCGCGTTGGGCAGGACTGTCCACCCACAGGCGGCTCTGACCATACTGTGCCGCGAGGTAACGCACGATGGTGTTGGACTCCCACAGCGTCACGTCGGTCTCTTCGTCGCGCAGCAAGGGCACCAGACCGTTTGGGTTCATGGCCAGATAGTCGGCATCTTTATTTACCCCAAACTGCAAACCTGCCATCACCTGCTTAAACGGTAAATCCAGCTCCTCCAGCGTCCAGAGGACTTTCTTAACGTTGGTTGAATTGTTCCTGCCCCACAGCGTAATCATAGAAACTCCCGAAATAGTCAAACAACCTGAGATGTGAATCAACGCCAGCGTTTTGCCATGGTGAGATAAACCTAACAATTACGCAACAGAAGACAAAAAAATCGCCTGAATCAAAGCGTATCTGAATGTTATTGCATAAACTTTAATAACTTTACCTTGGTTAGGTTTCTTTAACCGTTTTAGTGCGCTATTACTCATCGCTTCTTGCGACACGGTGATGTGACGTAATTTTTGAATGGACACTCGGGTGGCATTTATGACGCGAAAAATGACTTCTCTGCGCAGCCTGGCGGCAGGCTCTGCGCTCCTTTTCCTGTTTGTACCAACTCTCTACGCAGCGGAACAGGCTGCGCCCGAAGCGCCGCCTGTGGATGCGCGCGCCTGGATCCTGATGGATTATTCCAGTGGTAAAGTGCTGGCGGAAGGCAATGCGGATGAGAAACTTGACCCGGCAAGCCTGACGAAAATCATGACCAGCTATGTGGTGGGTCAGGCGCTGAAAGCGGGCAAAATCAAGCTTGACGATATGGTCACCATCGGGAAGGACGCCTGGGCGACCGGCAACCCGGCGCTGCGTGGGTCATCGGTGATGTTCCTCAAACCCGGCGATCAGGTATCAGTGTCTGATTTGAATAAAGGGGTTATTATCCAGTCCGGTAACGATGCCTGTATTGCGCTGGCCGATTACGTTGCGGGCAGTCAGGACTCCTTTATTGGCCTGATGAACGGCTACGCGCAAAAACTGGGCCTGACCAATACCACCTTTAAAACCGTGCACGGCCTGGATGCGCCGGGTCAGTTCAGTACCGCGCGCGACATGGCGCTGTTAGGCAAAGCGTTGATCCACGACGTGCCGGATGAATATGCCATCCACAAAGAGAAAGAGTTTACCTTCAACAAAATCCGCCAGCCGAACCGTAACCGTCTGCTGTGGAGCAGTAACGTCAACGTCGACGGTATGAAGACCGGCACCACGGCTGGCGCGGGTTATAACCTGGTCGCTTCCGCAACTCAGGGCGATATGCGCCTGATCTCGGTCGTGCTGGGCACCAAAACCGACCGCATTCGTTTTAATGAATCAGAAAAATTGCTGACCTGGGGTTTCCGCTTCTATGAAACCGTCACGCCCATTAAACCGGATGCCACGTTCATCAGCCAGCGCGTCTGGTTTGGTGACAAGAGTGAAGTGAACCTGGGGGCGGGTGAAGGCGGGTCGGTGACCATTCCCCGTGGTCAGCTGAAAAACCTGAAAGCCAGCTACACCCTCACCGACAGCCAGCTCACCGCGCCGCTGAAAAAAGGCCAGGTGGTCGGGACGATTGATTTCCAGCTTAATGGCAAATCGATTGAACAGCGTCCGCTGATTGTGATGGAAGCGGTAGAAGAGGGCGGTTTCTTTAGCCGGATGTGGGACTTCGTCATGATGAAATTCCACGGATGGTTTGGCAGCTGGTTCAGTTAAGCCTCCATTGTCGGGTGGCATCGCGCCACCCGGCATGACCTCTGCACCTGACTCAGTACATCAACTTCACCTGCTGCGCTTTCGCGTAGGCCACGGTCTCTTCATCCGGACGGCAATCGCTGACGATGGCGTCAAAGAGCGACAGCTCACCCATTCTTGCCGGACGAACCTTGCCAAACTTGCTGTGATCGACCACCAGCACATGGTACTGCGCGGCGCTTAATGCCCAGTGCTTGACCGGCAACTCTTCCAGGTTAAAGCAGGTTGCTCCCTGACGGACAGTGACCCCCGCTGCGGAATAAAACGCGATATCCGGACATACGTTGCTGAGCGTATCCTGCAGATTCAGCGGCTTAAAGATGGCATTGCTGGCGTGAAACTCACCGCCACAGAGGATCACCCGGCACTCGGGTTTCTCCTGCAGTGCCAGAAAGGTATTCAGCGAGTAACACACCGCCGTAAACGGGATGCTGCTGTCGATCGCTTCGATTATCCACGGCGTGGTGGTGCCGCAGTCAAAAAACAGCGTCTGATGCGGCTGCACCAGCGAGGCCGCAAGCCGGGCGGCTTTGCGTTTCTCTTCCACCAGGCGCGTCTTTTGGTCGCTGATCAGATAATGGCTGGCGCTACGCGGCTCAAGCACAATGTATCCGCCCAGCAGCACGACAGGCGCGCTCTCGCTGTTCAGATCCCGGCGAATGGTCATCTCAGAGACCCCGAGGAGGCTGGCGGCTTCCTTAAGATGAAGCTTATCACTGCGCTTCAGCGCCTGTATCAGCTGAGCAATGCGGTCATCGCGACGTGTTTCCATAGTTCCTCGGGATAAAAAAGTGAACCCCCGCAGGGCGGGGGTTCAAGTGTAACCTGTCAGACTGGGGTTAGTCACGTACCCAGCCTTTGCGGATCGGGATAGCAAAAAGGGTGCGATAAAGATAAGACAGGCCGCGGTAGAGCGCTTCACCGAAGAGATTCCACAGGAGCGCTGCGCTGACGCAGCCGATGAGACCGACCAGCAACCCCCCCACCATATCCATCGGCCAGTGGACGCCGAGATAAACGCGAGACCAGGCGATAGCCCCGGCCACCATCATCAGCACCGCACCCGACCACAGACGATGCCAGAACAGGAAGGCCAGCGCGAAGGTAAAGATAACCGTCCCGTGATCGCTTGGGAACGAGTCATCCGGAGCATGGTGCAGGAAAGTATACCCCGCGTGGTCGACGAAGGGGCGGTCGTGCGGGAACGTCAGGCCCAGAATGTAGCTGACCAGCACGCTGATCCCGAGGGCCATCGCCATCTTAATTACCAGCTGGCGCTGCGCCTTCACCTGGCTTCTCGGCCCCCACAGCCAGAGGATCGCCGCCAGTACCGGCACGATACTGATCAGATCTTTTGCCAGGAAGGTGGCGAAATCAATCATCCACTCTGGCGAGGCCGGAGTGGCGTTGATGAGATAAAACAGCTGGTAATTCAAATTCTCTAACATAGCGTTGTCACTCTTTTGCAAACCAGGTGGAGACCAGACCGTAGACCACCAACTGGGAAAACCAGACCCACCACCCAGCCCACAGGTTGTGAGAGAAAAAATGCGCCCCGCGCATGACCTGGCCGTAACCCATCGCCAGACCTAAAACGACGCCCAGCACGACGAAGCACCAGGCAAGACGCGGACGCTCGCGCCAGAAGGCAAAGAACAGTCCCATCACCATAAAGCCGCTGGAGGCATGACCGCCGGGGAAACAGCGCCCCGGACCGCTGTCAGCGGGAGCGGCACTGAACAGCGGATAAGAAACGGCCTTACCGCCATACTCCACCAGATCCCACGGGCAGCTGTGATGGCTTATGCTTTTCAGTACGCCAACCACCAGCGCGCCAAGCCCCATCAGCAGCGCGGCCGTGACCAGTCTCGCATTGCGCCTGAACGCGCCATAAATGAGCGCAACAGCACCTGCGGCGATGGCGATGTACTTCGCCAGTCGATGGTTCAGCAGGTCCAGCAGGTGGTCTTGCTGCAGTGGAAAACGGTGAGCAGCCGCGTCATACCATAAACCGGTGATCCATTTGTCGAGCGTTTCATCGCGGGATAGCCAGGTAAACAGCACGGCAAGGGCTATCAGTATTAAAAGCTGATAACCATAAAAGCGGGGTGGTAGACGGTAAAGTCGTTTTGTCTTATTTGTCTGTAAGTTAGACAATTCTGAACGGCTGGAAGTGGGTGCCATAATCCGGAGTCGTTGACGAGAAATGGGGCTATCATAAATCTGTCAACTTAAGGAAACCTTAAACAAAGACGATATGTGCTTTATTTCTGTTTCTTCTGGATAAATCACTATCTCGGGCCAGGGCATTTCATTACACTCGTCGCGATTTTGTCACGATAAAGAGATTGCATGTTAAACCGTTCTTCTTCTGGTTCACGTCTGGGTCGTCAGGCGTTGCTTTTCCCCTTATGTCTGGTGCTCTACGAATTCTCTACTTACATCGGCAACGATATGATCCAGCCCGGCATGCTGGCCGTTGTCGAACAGTACAACGCAGGGATCGAATGGGTACCGACCTCCATGACTGCCTATCTGGCTGGCGGCATGTTTTTGCAGTGGCTGTTAGGGCCGCTGTCGGATCGTATAGGCCGTCGTCCGGTGATGCTGACGGGCGTGGTGTGGTTTATCGTGACCTGCCTCGCCACGCTGCTGGCGCAAAATATTGAGCAATTTACCCTGCTGCGCTTCCTGCAGGGGGTGAGCCTCTGCTTTATCGGTGCCGTCGGGTATGCCGCCATCCAGGAATCGTTTGAGGAAGCGGTGTGTATCAAGATTACCGCGCTGATGGCGAACGTGGCGCTGATCGCGCCCCTGCTGGGGCCGCTGGTGGGCGCTGCCTGGGTACACGTTGCACCGTGGGAAGGGATGTTCGTGCTGTTTGCCGTGCTGGCCGCCGTCGCTTTCTTTGGCCTGCACCGCGCGATGCCGGAAACCGCTACCCGTCTGGGTGAGAAACTGTCGCTAAAAGAGCTGGGCCGGGATTACAAAGAAGTGCTGAAGAACGGCCGCTTTGTGGCGGGCGCGCTGGCGACGGGGTTTGTTAGCCTGCCTCTGCTGGCGTGGATTGCCCAGTCGCCGGTCATTATCATCAGCGGCGAGCAGCTCAGCAGCTATGAGTATGGCCTGCTGCAGGTGCCGATTTTTGGCGCGCTGATTATCGGTAACCTGGTGCTGGCGCGTCTCACATCCCGCCGTACGGTGCGTGCCTTGATCATTATGGGCGGCTGGCCCATCGCTGCCGGGCTGGTTCTGGCGGCGGTCGCGACAGTGGTGTCGTCCCATGCGTATCTGTGGATGACCGCAGGATTAAGCGTTTACGCGTTCGGTATCGGTGTGGCGAATGCCGGGCTGGTGCGCCTGACGCTGTTTGCCAGCGAGATGAGCAAAGGCACGGTGTCAGCGGCGATGGGCATGTTGCAAATGCTGATTTTCACCGTTGGAATCGAGGTGAGCAAACACGCCTACGCATTTGGCGGCAACGGTCTGTTCAGCCTGTTTAATCTGGCTAACGGCGTGCTGTGGGTTGGGCTTATCGTGGTGTTCCTGAAGGATAAACGCGTCGGGAATGCTTTACAGCCGTAAGCTGTTTTCCCTCTCCCGGTGGGAGAGGGCCACGGTGGCGTCAATGAAACGGCGCTTCGCCGTTCAACACCTTATCAATTACATCCAGCACGCCTTCGTCGTTATTGTGCGGGGCTTCAAAGCGCGCCACCGCCTTAATATGCGGCCTGGCGTTTGCCATCGCAAAGCTGAATCCTGACTGGCGCAACATTTCTACGTCGTTCCCGCTATCGCCAAAAGCCACCACTTCGCTGTCGTCGATGCCCCAGCGCTTTTGCAATATTCGCAGACCGTTGGCTTTATGCACCCCGGGGATGATGAGGTCGATACTGCCGTGGCCGGTCGTGACGGGCACCATAATGTCGTTCAGCTTTTCGTGCAACATCGCCTGAATACGCGGGATGTCGTCGTCAGAGACGTTAAGCCCGAATTTGAAGAAAATATCGTTCAGGTTGCCGAAATCACTCACCATTTCGAGACGGTGGTAGTACTTTGCCGCGATATCCTTAAAGCCGTCGTCATAATGCTTCAGCGTATAGGCGCTGCTTTTTCCGCAGGCGATAATCTCAATGCCCGGCACATCGTTTAACACGGCGGCAACGGTGTCGAAGTGCGTCTTCGACAGTTCACCGTTGAAGACATCTTCCCCGGCGCTGACCACCCAGCCGCCATTTTCCGCGACAAACGCAATTTCATGGGCAATCTCCGGGAAAAAGGAAATCAGCTGGTAGTACTGGTTGCCGCTGGCAACCGCAAAGCGAATGCCTTGCGCTTTCATTCGTGCATATTGCGCCAGAAAACGCGGGCGGTTATAGGTCTTGGCATCGCTCAGAAACGTGCCATCCATGTCGACGGCGATCAGTTTAACGCTCATATCCCTTCTCCAGTGTCGTTTGTTCCGTTTCCGGCTTCGCGACCGCGCGCGCTACCAGCGCTGCGATGATCACTAACCCTAACACCACCAGCATGGCGCTGCGCAGCCCGTAGTGCTCACCGAGGAAGCCAAGCAACGGTGGCCCCACCAGGAAGGCGAGGTAGCCCGTGGTGGCCACCACGCTGACGCGGGTCGGTGCATCCGGGCCAGTGTCGCTGGCGGCTGAAATGGTGAGCGGGAAGCCAAGCGATGCCCCCAGACCCCAGAGGATCACCGACACGCCGGCAATCCAGTCCACGTCCACAAAGATGATCATCGCAATCCCCAGCCCGCCCAGCAGGGCGCTGGCACGCACCACCGCCACGCGGCTGTAGCGGTCAATAAACCAGCCACCGGTAAAGCGCCCGACGGTCATCCCGAGGGTGAAACCGGCGTAGATCAGGGAGCCGGAGGTTGGGCTAAAACCGTGGCCGTCAACCATCAGCAGCGGCAGCCAGTCGTTAGCGGACCCTTCCGCAAAGGCCATCGCCAGCACCACCACGCCGATCAGCATCAGCTGAATGTCGCGGTAAAACGGCAGCCCTTTTTCCGCGGTGGCGTGTTCGTCAGAGGTGTTCTTGCCGGTGCCGTCAGGGATCGCCCGGATACCGGTCAGAATGGGGATAATACATACCAGTGCGGCCAGCAGAATATGCAGGTTCGCGGCGACGCCCGAGGCCGTCAGCGCCATCCCCACACCCGCACCGGCCAGCGTGCCAAGGCTGTAAAAGCCATGCATCATCGGCAGTACGGTTTTATTCATCTCACGTTCAACCGATGCCCCTTCAACGTTAATGGCCACTTCAGCGGCACCGAAGCTGCCGCCAAACACCGTCAGCCCAAGGGCAAACAGCACCGGCGAGGCAAGCCACAGCGCCACGCTCAGCACCAGCATCCCGAACACGGCACAGCACATGGTGGTGCGGATGACCGCCCGTGTACCGAAGCGTTTGACAAGCCACGCGGAGCACAGAATACCGCTCATAGAGCCTATCGACAGGCCAAACAGCACGATGCCCATCTCGGCCGTTGAGACGGATAAAATATCGCGAATGGCCGGGGTACGCGTGGCCCATGAGGCCATCAGCAGACCGGGAATAAAGAAGAACATAAACAGCGCCCACATGCGCAGCTGCAGGGTTCTACGGGGGGAGGTCAGAGTCATTGAAGTCAGCACCGGAAGTACAACAATAGCGACAACACTAGCAAGTTTGTGTACATTTGTACACAAACCACGTGGGGAATTTATGAGCAGAGCACCGAACGATCCTCAACGCCGGGAGAAGATCCTGCAGGCGACCCTGGACACCATTGCAGAGCACGGTATTCATGCCGTGACGCACCGGAAAATCGCCACCTGCGCGGGCGTGCCGCTGGGGTCGATGACCTACTATTTTGACGGTATGGAGTCGCTGCTGGAAGAGGCCTTTACGTGGTTTACCCGGCAGATGTCGCAGCAGTATCGGGATTTCTTCGCCGGCGTGACCGGGCCAGAAATGGCGTGCGAATCCATCACCACGCTGATCCACAGTTCGCAGGTCACGACGCCGCAGAATATGGCGCTGATGTACCAGCTCTATGCCTTTATGCACCGCAGTGCGGCGCTCAAAACGGTAATGCAGGACTGGATGAAGATGAGCCAGACCACGCTTGAGCAGTGGTTCGACCCGGTGACCACCCGCGCGCTGGATGCCTTTATCGAAGGGATGACGCTGCACTTTGTGACCGACAGAGCCCCGCTCACCCGGGAGGAGATCCGGGCGATGGTCGGCAGGATAGCGGGCGAGAGCGGACGTTAGATTGTGGTCGCGCCGGCCGTCATGTTTACCGTTGTGCCCGTGATGGCACCGGCTGCATCTGACGCCAGAAACGCGATGGTGTCTGCCACCTGCTCCAGCGTCGGCAGGCGATTCAGCATCGTGCTCTGTGCCGCGCCCTCCAGAAACTGCTCCACGGTGATGCCCATCGCCTGTGCCTTGATGGCGAACAGGTCACCCACACCGGAACCGGCCTGAACCGCGTCGGCTATCGCATGCGAACGTACGCACAGGACACGAATATTCTTTGCCCCCAGCTCCGCCGCGAGCGCACGGGTTAACGCTTCCGTCCCCGCACAGCCGACGATATGCCCGAGATGTCCCGGCATCGCCATATTTGCAGCCGGAGCAACGACGGTGATAAGCGTTCCGGCACGCTCACCGCCCATACGGGGTGCGACAGCTTTGGCGATGTTGAAATAGGCGGCCAGAAAAGGGTCGAACCCCTGTCTGAATTCACTGAGCGTTAATGCGTCGAGGCGTTTACCCTGGTCGTGCATAAAGCCCGTGGCATTCACGACGATATCAATCCCGGCAACGTCCGGGAGCGTCGCGTCGGCATTGAGAGCATCGAAAACAAACAGCCGGGCTGACCCGCCAGCGGCGTGAATGCGGTTAGCGACGTGCTCCAGCCTGGCCTGATCGCGTGCCGCGAGGTAGACCGTTGCCCCTTCACAGGCGAGCGCGTACGCAGTGGCGCTGCCAATAGCGCCGCTGCCACCAAAGATAACGGCGGTTTTATTTTTGAGACTCATACCTGCATCCCCTCACCAGACCGGTCCATCAAATTATGGGTCGGGTGACGGCGGATGCAACTCCGCCACGGGGCAGGGTATGTGACTGACAAGACTTAGGGCATCACTATCAGCGGATTAGCTGCCGGAGATTTTTTTTCCGCTGGCGTCCACCACCGCTTCGCCATCTTCTTTCGTAAACGCTCCTTTCTGTGCATCAGGCAGGATATCGAGTACGACTTCGGAAGGGCGGCACAGGCGAGTGCCCAGCGGCGTCACTACGATCGGACGGTTAATCAGGATCGGATGCTGCAGCATAGAATCGATAAGCTGGTCGTCGGTAAACCGGTCCGCGGCGAGGCCCAGCTGTTCATAAGGTTCGACATTTTTGCGCAGCAAATCCCGCACGGAAATCCCCATCTCAGCAATCAGTCTGGTCAGTTCATCACGAGACGGTGGGTTCTCAAGGTACAGAATAATTTCGGGTTCAGTGCCGCTGTTGCGGATCATCTCCAGCGTGTTGCGCGAGGTGCCGCAGGCTGGATTGTGGTAAATGGTGATATGGCTCATATCCGTTACTCATTACAGTGTGAAGGAGAGACGTAACGCCAGCGCGGCGAGCGTCACAAACAGAACCGGCAACGTCATGATGATGCCTGTCCGGAAATAATAGCCCCAGGTGATCGTCATGTTTTTCTGCGCCAGGACATGGAGCCAGAGCAGGGTGGCCAGGCTGCCGATAGGCGTGATCTTCGGACCCAGGTCGCAGCCAATCACGTTGGCATAAATCATCGCGTCTTTAATCACACCCGATGCCGTGCTGCCATCGACAGACAGTGCCCCAATCAGGACGGTCGGCATATTGTTCATTATGGATGACAGGAACGCCGTGATGAACCCGGTACCGAGCGTGGTGGCCCACAGGCCATGCCCGGCGAGGAGATTAAGAACCCCTGACAGATACTCCGTCAGCCCGGCATTGCGCAGGCCATACACCACCAGATACATCCCCAGCGAGAAGATAACGATCTGCCACGGTGCGCCACGAAGCACTTTTCCCGTATTAATGGCATGCCCGCGCTTTGCAACGGCAAACAAAATCAACGCGCCTGCTGTCGCGATAGCACTGACCGGAATACCGAGCGGTTCAAGTACAAAGAACCCGACAAGGAGCAGTAACAGAACAATCCAGCCCGTTCTGAAGGTTGGAAGATCGTTGATCGCGCGGGAAGGCTCGCGGAGTTTTGACAGGTCGTATGCTGGCGGAATGTCCTTTCGAAAGAACAGGTGCAGCATCACCAGCGTGGCCGCAATCGCGGCGAGATCCACGGGGATCATCACCGAGGCGTATTCGCTGAACCCCAGCGAGAAGAAGTCTGCCGATACGATATTCACCAGGTTCGAAACGATCAGCGGCAGGCTGGCAGTGTCGGCGATAAATCCAGCCGCCATGACAAACGCCAGCGTGGCCTGCTTGCTGAACCCGAGGGCGAGCAGCATGGCGATAACGATGGGCGTGAGGATAAGCGCCGCGCCGTCGTTGGCAAAAAGCGCCGCAACGGCCGCGCCCAGCAGAACGATATACGTAAACAGCAACCGGCCCTTGCCATTACCCCAGCGGGCCACGTGCAGCGCCGCCCACTCGAAAAATCCGGACTCATCAAGCAGCAGGCTGATGATGATGACGGCGATAAACGTGGCCGTCGCGTTCCAGACAATATTCCACACCACCGGAATATCGTTAATGTGGATCACGCCGCTGACCAGCGCCAGTACAGCACCCATCGTGGCGCTCCAGCCGATACTTAACCCTCTGGGCTGCCAGATGACCAGCACCAGTGTAAACAGAAAAATTGCCCCAGCCAGAAACATCGTGAACTCCGTTATATCTGTTTTTATGAATGTGTTTTAACACGCGCCCGGAAGGCGGTTTTTCAGCTTTGTGCGGGTCTCTTCCCGCAAGCAGTTCCAGCTGTTGTCAATCACGGTGGCAGCCCATGCCGGCATAGTGGGGGACAAACGGTAATAAACCCATTTCCCCTCCCGGCGATCGCTCACCAGCCCGG
The DNA here is from genome assembly GCF_000534435.1 of Enterobacter sp. BIDMC 26. NCBI lineage: Bacteria > Pseudomonadati > Pseudomonadota > Gammaproteobacteria > Enterobacterales > Enterobacteriaceae > Enterobacter > Enterobacter sp. BIDMC 26. The sequence goes on from NZ_KI973182.1 coordinate 623,038, forward strand.
ATTCACGCAGCAGCGCCATATGGCGCGATACCTTGGGCTGTGATTCAGCCGTGGCGGAACAGAGATCGCAGACGCACAGTTCCCCGGCTTCGCGCAGAAGCATGACGATGGACAGGCGAGTCTCGTCGGAGAGGGCTTTGAAAAGTTGGACCGGATGTAGCATCGGCTTTCCTGCGGTTGGTTATATATATGGTTAAGCATATATGTTTGGGTGGAAAGAGGGAAGGCGGAATGTTGAAGAGGGGAATTTCAGGCAACAAAAAACCCATCAACCTTGAACCAAAACGGCGGGGTTGATGGGCTCCACAAATTGGGGACATCAAAGAAAAGCAGTGGCAATAGTTATGACTGCCCCCTGATAAAAAAGTTCTGCGCGTAACGAAAATTTTTTCGTCGTGCGCAGAACTTAAGAGTTATCCGAGTCCAGGCCAGATGATGATGATCAGCGTACCCGCCAGCGTAAGCAGTACGTTAGCGATAGCGTAGGTGCCCGCATAGCCCAGCGCAGGAATATTGCTGCGTGCGGTATCACTGATAATTTCCATTGCCGGGGCGCAGGTACGGGCCCCCATCATTGCCCCGAAGAGCAGGGCGCGGTTCATGCGAAGCACATAAGCACCGAACAGGAAGCAAATCACGACCGGTACCAGGCTGACGATAAGTCCGGAAACCAACATCTGCCAGCCAACAGCACCCAGGCTGTGGCCAATGCCGCTACCGGCGCTTAAGCCGACACCCGCCATAAAGACCATCAGACCAAACTCTTTCACCATATTGAGCGCACCCTGCGGAATGTAGCCGAAGGTCGGGTGGTTCGCTCGCAGGAAGCCCAGCATGATGCCGGCGAACAGCAGCCCGGCAGCGTTACCGATGCCAAAGCTAAAGTTGCTGAACTGGAAGGTGATCATCCCGATCATCAGGCCGACGATAAAGAAGGCGCAGAAGGCCAGCAGGTCGGTGACCTGGCTGTGAATAGAGATAAAGCCGATGCGGTCCGCAACGGTTTTCACGCGTCGCGCATCGCCGCTGACCTGCAGAACATCGCCTTTGTTCAGCACGACGTTGTCGTCGATTGGCATCTCAATCTGGCTGCGGATCACGCGGTTGAGGAAGCAACCATGATCGGTCAGCTTCAGCTGCGCCAGACGACGGCCGACGGCGTTATGGTTTTTCACCACAATCTCTTCGGTGACGATACGCATGTCGAGCAGATCGCGGTCAAACACCTCTTTACCGTTGCGGAAGCTCGGGTCGAGGCGGGCGTGGGCATCCGGGTAACCGACCAGGGCAATGTCATCGCCCATCTGCAGCACAGCGTCGCCGTCCGGGTTTGCCAGAATGCCGTTACGGCGAATACGTTCGATATAGCAGCCTGTCTGGCGGTAAATCCCCAGCTCGCGGAGGTTTTTCCCGTCCGCCCATGCAACCAGCTCGGGCCCAACGCGGTAGGCGCGAATCACGGGCAGATAGACTTTACGCTTGCTGTCGGTGTCCAGACCGCGTTCGCGGGCAATTTGCTGGGCGCTGGTCTGCAAATCCTGGTGCTGCAGTTTTGGCAGGTAGCGGGCGCCCACAATCAGGCTCACCAGACCAATCAGATAGGTCAGGGCATAGCCCAGGCTCAGGTGGTCGAGCGCGGTAGAGAGTTGCGCACCGGCCATGCCGGAGTGGCGCAGAGTATCGCCTGCACCCACCAGCACCGGCGTGGAGGTCATCGAGCCGGCGAGCATACCGGCCGTCAGCCCGATATCCCAGCCAAACAGTTTACCCAGCCCTAAGGCGATCAGCAGCGCGCTGCCGACCATGACCAGCGCCAGCATCAGATAATTTTTGCCGTCGCGGAAGAAAATAGAAAAAAAGTTGGGCCCGGCTTCCACACCAACACAAAAAATAAACAGCATAAAACCTAAGTTGAGCGCGTCCGTGTTAATGCTGAAATGCTGCTGGCCTAATAATAGTGAGACGACTAAAACGCCAATGGAATTACCAAGTTGAACCGAACCAAGGCGCAATTTACCCAGGCAAAGGCCCAGCGCCAGTACCACAAATAATAACAGGATGTAATTCCCATTTAACAAGTCTGCGACGTTTATATTCACGGAGGCTAACTTCTTGTTTACCAGTAAGTTGTTGAATGAAAGGACTTTTTGGGCTACTGTTTTCTGGGTCAGGGAAAGGCTTTAACGCTCCCTGTTTCCAGCTTTATTCCCTAAAACATTAGCTGGCGGTTAGTTTAATCGTATTAGCTACTGACAGCCACCTATTATCGCTTCACCCTGTGTGTACTTTGGCAAGGATTGCCGCATTGCTTTATCTGACTGGGCGTCTACCCGACGAAAGTGTATTTGATAGAGATAAGTCAGGAGGATAGTTTGAACATTAAACGAAACTGGGCGGGGGTGATCAGCTGCTTTTTGCTGTTCATTGTCGTTTGCATGTCCCTCGCTTTTAATGTGAAGGGGGCGTTCAGGGCGTCGGGTCATCCGGAGCTGGGGTTGCTCTTTTTCACACTGCCAGGGGCTGCTGCCAGTTTTCTCTCCCGCCGGGGGGAAGTGGTGAAACCGTTACTGGGCGCAATACTTGCAGCGCCGCTGTGTCTGCTGCTGATGCGGTCACTGTATATTTCAACGCGAAGTTTCTGGCAGGAGCTGGCGTGGTTGCTGAGTGGCGTCTTCTGGTGCGCACTGGGAGCGCTATGCTTTTTGTTTGTCCACAGCATGTTGGCCCGGCGCAGACACCACAAATAAAAACGCCCTCAGGGTGAGGGCGTCTTAGCATTACTGAGCGGCAAACAGGCCCAGATGTTCTTTAGCGTATGCTTCAAAGTCTGTGCAACCGCCGATGTGTTTCTGATCGAGGAAAATCTGCGGTACGGTTTCAACCGGTTTACCCACGGTTTTTTCCAGATCGGCTTTGCTGATCCCTTCCGCGTGGATATCAACATAACGGAAGTTAAAATCATCACGCTCTTCGGTCAGTTTCTCAGCCAGCTCTTTCGCGCGCACACAGTAAGGGCACCCTGGACGACCAAAAATTACTGCAAACATTTCTCTCTCCTCGAAAACAAGCCTGACGGCGAATGGGTCTATAGTGCCCGATAACCTGCCGTCATTAAAGAAGGTTTCGCCTGTCGTTATAATACCTCTCAGCTATGTTTCGCCAATTACATCGCGCGCATCATTGCCTATACTGGCTGCGATATGATTCACGCAAGACAAAGAGAGACAAGATGACGCCAACCATAGACCTGCTACGTTCCCATCGTTCAATTCGCCACTTCACCGACGAGCCGATAACGCCGGCGCAGCGTGAAGCCATTATTGACAGTGCAAGGGCGACATCCAGCTCCAGCTTCCTGCAGTGCAGCTCCATTATTCGTATTACCGACCCGGCAATGCGTGAACAACTGGTGACACTCACCGGTGGACAAAAGCATGTGGCACAGGCAGCCGAGTTCTGGGTGTTCTGCGCCGATTTTAACCGCCACCTGCAGATCTGCCCGCAAGCCGAGCTTGGCCTTGCCGAACAGCTGCTGCTGGGCGTCGTGGACACCGCGCTGATGGCGCAAAACGCCTTCACGGCGGCGGAGTCGCTGGGGCTGGGCGGCGTATACATCGGCGGGCTGCGTAACAATATCGAAAGCGTTACCGAACTGCTGAAGCTGCCAAAACATGTTCTGCCCCTGTTTGGCCTGTGCCTTGGCTGGCCTGCGGATAACCCGGACCTCAAGCCGCGCCTGCCTGCGGCGATGCTGGTGCATGAAAACCACTACCAGCCTGTCGATCAGGATGTGCTGGCGCAATACGATGAAGAGCTGGCGCACTACTACATGACGCGCGACAGCAATAACCGTCGCGATACCTGGAGTGACCACATTCGTCGCACCATCATTAAAGAGAATCGCCCGTTTATTCTCGACTATCTGCATAAACAGGGCTGGGCGACACGATAGCCCATTCATCCTGCGCCTGCCTGCGTGTATGATACGCAGGCTTTTTCCATGTCTTTAGAGAGGTGCAGGGTGAAAATTGCCATTTTGTCCCGGGATGGAACGCTCTATTCATGTAAACGCCTGCGAGAAGCGGCGGCAAAACGGGGGCATCAGGTTGAGATCCTCGATCCGATGTCCTGCTATATGAACATTGATCCTGCTGCCTCATCGATTCATTACAAAGGCCGCAAGCTCCCGCATTTTGATGCGGTTATTCCCCGCATCGGCTCCCAGATAACCTATTACGGCACGGCCGCGTTGCGCCAGTTTGAGATGCTGGGCAGCTATCCGCTCAATGAATCCGTTGCGATATCTCGCGCCCGCGATAAGCTCCGTTCGCTGCAACTGCTTGCCCGGCAGGGAATCGATCTTCCGGTTACCGGCATTGCGCATTCACCGGACGACACCAGCGATTTAATCGATATGGTGGGTGGCGCACCGTTAGTGATCAAGCTGGTGGAAGGCACTCAGGGCATTGGTGTGGTGCTGGCCGAAACGCGGCAGGCGGCGGAAAGCGTGATTGACGCCTTTCGTGGGCTGAATGCCCATATTCTGGTGCAGGAGTACATTGAAGAAGCCAAAGGGCGCGACATTCGCTGTTTTGTTGTCGGTAACGAGGTGGTTGCGGCCATCGAACGCCAGGCAAAAGAGGGCGACTTCCGCTCTAATCTGCACCGTGGCGGCGTGGCGAGAGTCGCGGATATCAGCGATCGCGAGCGTGAGATTGCCGTGAAGGCGGCGCAAACGCTGGGGCTGGATGTGGCGGGTGTTGATTTACTGCGGGCGACGCGCGGACCGCTGGTGATGGAGGTGAATGCCTCACCGGGACTGGAAGGGGTGGAAAAAACCACCGGGGTCGATATTGCGGGTAAAATGATCTCATGGGTCGAGCGCCATGCAACGCCGGGCTACTGTCTGAAAACGGGCGGTTAAATGGATTACAGCGCACTTTTTGCGTACTCTATGCGAAGTTTTTATTAAAGAGGCTGCACCGCGATGGATTTACAGGTCGTTCCAACACTGGATACGTTACGTCAATGGCTCGATGATGCCGGTATCACTTTCTTTGAATGTGATTCCTGCCAGGCGCTGCATTTGCCTCATATGCAAAATTTCGATGGTATTTTCGATGCCAAAATCGATCTCATTAACGACGTGATCCTCTTCTCTGCGCTGGCCGAAGTGAAACCGTCTGCGCTGCTGGCCCTGGCCTCTGACCTGTCGGCCATCAACGCCAGTTCTTTGACGGTGAAAGCATTTCTCGATATACAGGATGATAATCTGCCCAAACTGGTCGTTTGCCAGTCTTTATTCTCCGGTGCCGGCCTCTCTTTCAAGCAGTTCTCCTGGTTTATGCGCTTGAGTGAAGAGCAAATTTCGATGGTAATGATGGAAGCCAATGCGCACCATTTGCTGTATAGCGCGGAAGATGATGCAGAGAATAATGATGCATCTCCCAATTTTCTTCACTAAGCCTGTCTGACTTTTGCGCAGTCGCTGCCATAGCGGCTGCATAACGCCATTTTTTCTGCTGCTTTTAACCTTTCTTTAAAGAATTTTTCACCTCCCCAAGCGCCATTTCGGCTTATCACGTAGACATAACCTGCATAAAAAATTGATAAAAGGCGTTTTTTCGTCTGGGCTATAGCCGGAGACACGGGCTACAGTTATTCTTGCGATGCTTAAAAAAGCGAGCGGATCCTGCCGGGTAAAGAGGTTTCTTTTTATTTCGTGCAGAGCGACAAACTATGCATGATTATTGCATATCTTCAGATTGCACAGTTTTAGTTCGTTTGTTAACGAGCTTTCAGAAGGAATAACGATATGATCGCCTTGAATAAAAAATGGTTATCGGGTCTGGTTGCGGGTGCTCTGATGGCCGTCTCTGCCGGCACGCTCGCTGCGGAACAAAAAACGCTGCACGTTTATAACTGGTCTGACTATATCGCGCCGGATACCGTCGCTAATTTCGAAAAAGAGACCGGCATTAAAGTGGTCTATGACGTTTTCGATTCCAACGAAGTGCTGGAAGGGAAACTGATGGCGGGCAGTACCGGTTTTGACCTGGTGGTACCTTCCGCAAGCTTCCTTGAGCGTCAGCTGACGGCAGGTGTTTTCCAGCCGCTCGATAAGAGCAAATTACCGAACTGGAAAAACCTCGATCCGGAAGTGCTTAAGCTGGTCGCCAAGCATGACCCGGACAACAAATACGCGATGCCGTATCTGTGGGCGACCACCGGTATTGGCTATAACGTCGATAAAGTCAAAGCGGTGCTGGGTAAAGATGTCAAACTCGACAGCTGGGACGTGGTGCTGAAGCCGGAAAACCTTGAGAAGCTGAAAAGCTGCGGCGTCTCTTTCCTGGATGCGCCAGAAGAGATTTTCGCCACCGTGCTGAACTACCTGGGCAAAGATCCTAACAGCAGCAAGGCCGATGATTACACCGGCCCGGCAACCGATCTGCTGCTGAAGCTGCGTCCGAACATTCGTTACTTCCACTCCTCGCAGTACATCAACGACCTGGCAAACGGTGATATCTGCGTGGCGATTGGCTGGGCAGGGGACGTATGGCAGGCGGCTAACCGCGCCAAAGAAGCCAAAAACGGCGTGAATGTTTCCTACTTCATTCCGAAAGAGGGCGCGCTGGCGTTCTTCGACGTCTTCGCCATGCCGGCTGACGCGAAAAACAAAGACGAAGCTTACCAGTTCCTTAACTACCTGATGCGTCCGGAAGTCATCGCGCATATCAGCGATCACGTCTATTACGCTAACGGCAACAAGGCCTCTGTGCCGCTGGTCAGCGAAGAGATCCGCAATAACCCGGCTATCTATCCGCCGGCGGATGTGTTTGCCAAGCTGTTCACCCTGAAAGTTCAGGATCCAAAAATTGACCGCGTACGTACCCGTGCGTGGACCAAAGTGAAAAGCGGTAAATAACGGCGTCCGGTACGGTTGCCCGGTGGCGAAAACGCTCACCGGGCCTGCTAAACCCGTCGGTCGGGCTGGCGTGAGCGCCGCCCGACGATGCGCACCCTGATGGTGCGTTTGCACCAGTTTTGATTTCTGCCGGAGAGCACCCCGTGAATGACGCGATCCCCCGCCCGCAGGCGAAAGTCCGTAAAGCGCTGACCCCGCTTCTTGAAATTCGTAACCTCACCAAATCTTTCGATGGTCAGCATGCCGTGGACGACGTCAGCCTGACTATCTACAAAGGTGAAATTTTTGCCCTTCTGGGCGCATCTGGCTGCGGTAAATCGACCCTGCTGCGTATGCTGGCCGGTTTTGAACAGCCTACCGCCGGGCAAATCATGCTCGATGGTGTCGATCTCTCCCGCGTGCCGCCGTATCAGCGCCCGATAAACATGATGTTCCAGTCTTACGCGCTCTTCCCACATATGACGGTGGAGCAGAATATCGCCTTTGGTCTTAAGCAGGACAAACTGCCGAAAGCCGAAATCACCGCCCGCGTGGCGGAGATGCTCAGCCTGGTGCACATGCAGGAGTTCGCGAAGCGTAAACCGCATCAGCTCTCTGGTGGCCAGCGTCAGCGCGTGGCGCTGGCCAGAAGCCTGGCGAAACGGCCAAAGCTGCTGCTGCTCGATGAACCGATGGGGGCCCTGGATAAAAAACTGCGTGACCGTATGCAGCTGGAAGTGGTGGATATCCTTGAGCGCGTGGGGGTGACCTGCGTGATGGTTACCCATGACCAGGAAGAGGCGATGACCATGGCCGGGCGTATTGCGATCATGAACCGCGGTAAGTTCGTACAGATTGGCGAGCCGGAAGAGATTTATGAGCATCCGACCACCCGCTACAGCGCGGAGTTCATCGGGTCGGTCAACGTTTTCGAAGGGCTGCTGAAATCGCGCGAGGATGACGGTCTGGTGATCGAGTCGCCGGGGCTGCAGCATCCGCTTAAGGTCGATCCGGATAGCTCGGTGGTGGATAACGTGCCGGTGTATGTCGCGCTCCGCCCGGAGAAGATCATGCTGTGCGAAGATCCGCCTGCCGATGGCTTTAACTTCGCCGTCGGGGAAGTGGTGCACATTGCTTACCTGGGCGACCTCTCCATCTACCATGTGCGTCTGAAAAGCGGGCAGATGCTCAGCGCCCAGCTGCAGAACGAACATCGTTATCGCAAGGGACAGCCGACCTGGGGCGATGAAGTGCGCCTGTGCTGGGATGCGGACAGTTGTGTAGTGCTGACGGTATAAGGAGCGGACAATGAGTACCTTAGAACCTCCAGCCCGCGTTGAAAAACCGGGTGGCTTTGCGCACTGGCTGGCGCGCATGCAGATGAACCACGGACGCAAGCTGGTGATTGCCATGACTTACGTGTGGCTGATCCTGCTGTTCCTGCTGCCGTTCCTGATTGTTTTTAAGATAAGCCTGGCGGAAATGGCGCGGGCGATCCCGCCCTATACCAACCTGCTGGACTGGGCTGACGGACAGCTGACGCTGACCCTTAACCTCGGCAATTTCCTGCAGTTGGCGGAAGATCCGCTCTATTTCGAAGCTTATCTGCAGTCGTTGCAGGTGGCGGCGATCTCGACGATCTGCTGTCTGCTTCTGGGTTACCCGCTGGCATGGGCCGTGGCGCACAGTAAATCCTCGACGCGCAACATTCTGCTGTTGCTGGTGATCCTGCCGTCATGGACCTCGTTCCTGATCCGCGTCTACGCGTGGATGGGGATCCTGAAAAACAACGGTGTGCTGAATAACTTCCTGATGTGGCTTGGGGTTATCGATCAGCCCCTGACGATCCTGCATACCAATCTCGCGGTCTATATCGGGATTGTTTACGCCTATCTGCCGTTTATGGTGCTGCCAATTTATACGGCGCTGACGCGTATCGATTATTCGCTGGTGGAAGCATCGCTTGACCTTGGTGCCCGTCCGCTTAAAACCTTCTTCAGCGTTATCGTTCCGTTGACCCGGGGCGGCATTATTGCCGGGTCGATGCTGGTCTTTATCCCGGCGGTAGGGGAGTTTGTGATCCCGGAACTGCTCGGTGGCCCGGACAGCATCATGATTGGGCGTGTGCTGTGGCAGGAGTTCTTTAATAACCGCGACTGGCCTGTGGCGTCTGCGGTGGCGATCGTGATGTTGCTCCTGCTGATCGTACCGATCATGTGGTTCCACAAACATCAGCAGAAACAGATGGGAGACCACGGATGAACAACTTACCGGTAGTGCGCTCCCCGTGGCGAATTGCCATCCTGGTGATTGGCTTTACTTTCCTGTATGCACCCATGTTGATGCTGGTGATCTACTCGTTCAACAGCTCCAAACTGGTAACGGTATGGGCCGGCTGGTCGACGCGCTGGTACGGCGAATTGTTCCATGATGACGCGATGATGAGCGCGGTGGGGCTGAGCCTGACCATCGCCGCGCTGGCGGCCACGATGGCCTCCGTGCTGGGGACCATTGCCGCGCTGGTCATGGTGCGCTTCGGGCGTTTTCGGGGGTCGAACGGTTTTGCCTTTATGATCACCGCGCCGCTGGTTATGCCAGACGTTATCACCGGTCTGGCGCTGCTGCTGCTGTTCGTCGCCCTGGCGCATGCCATTGGCTGGCCGGCAGATCGCGGCATGCTCACCATCTGGCTGGCACACGTCACCTTCTGTACCGCGTACGTGGCGGTGGTTATCTCTTCGCGTTTGCGCGAGCTGGACCGCTCCATTGAAGAGGCGGCGATGGATCTCGGAGCGACGCCGCTGAAGGTCTTCTTCATCATCACGCTGCCGATGATTATGCCGGCGGTGATCTCCGGCTGGCTGCTGGCGTTTACGCTGTCGCTCGACGACCTGGTTATCGCCAGCTTTGTCTCAGGACCGGGCGCGACGACGCTGCCTATGCTGGTCTTCTCCAGCGTACGCATGGGGGTCAATCCGGAGATTAACGCCCTGGCCTCGATTATCCTCGGGGTGGTCGGAATTGTCGGATTTATCGCCTGGTATTTGATGGCGCGCGCGGAAAAACAACGTGTGCGTGATATCCAGCGTGCAAGACGCGGCTGAAGGATTTAAAATTTCCAGTGATGTGCCGCGCATGACGCGGCACTGTTTTTCAGGGAAGTAAAACATTGGGATTATTAAAAAAATCACGTCTTACGCACGCTCGTCCAAACGTTCCTGCACTGGTGCAGGTGGCGGCGCTCGCTATTATTATGATCCGCTGTCTTGATGTGCTGATGATCCTTAACACCCTGGGTGTGCGCGGTATGGCTGAATTCATTCACCGCAGCGTACAGACGTGGAACCTGACGCTGGTCTTTTTGAGCAGCCTGGTACTGGTGTTTATCGAGATTTACTGCGCATTTTCGCTGGTCAGAGGACGCAACTGGGCACGCTGGGTCTATTTGCTGACGCAAATTACGGCGGCGAGCTATCTGTGGGCCGCCTCGCTGGGGTATGGCTATCCGGAACTGTTCAGCATTGCGGGTGGATCAAAACGCGAGATTTTGCACGCGCTGTTTTTGCAAAAACTCCCGGATATGCTGGTGCTGTTTTTCCTGTTCGTGCCTGCTTCCAGTCGGCGGTTCTTCCAGCTGCAATAATGTGTATAATCGCAGCCCTCGTGATTCTTAAGGTTTTGATATGCAGTGCGCACTCTATGACGCCGGTCGCTGCCGCTCCTGTCAGTGGATAGAACAGCCGGTTTCTCAGCAACTCACCGCCAAAATGGCCGACCTGCAACACCTGCTGGCAGACCATGCCGTGGGCGAATGGTGCGCACCCGTCAGCGGGCCGGAGCAGGGCTTTCGTAATAAAGCCAAAATGGTGGTGAGCGGCAGCGTTGAAAAACCGCTGCTGGGCATGTTGCATCGCGATGGTACGCCTGAAGATTTAACCGACTGTCCGCTTTATCCTGCCTCGTTTGCGCCGGTCTTTGCTGCGCTCAAACCGTTTATTGCCCGTGCCGGGTTAACGCCCTATAACGTTGCCCGCAAGCGCGGCGAGCTCAAATACCTTCTTCTTACCGAAAGCCAGGTAGACGGCAGCATGATGCTGCGATTTGTTCTGCGCTCAGAAGCCAAGGTGGAGCAGCTTCGCGCGGCGTTGCCATGGCTTCAGCAACAGCTTCCGCAGTTAACCGTTATCACCGCGAATATTCAGCCGGTGCATATGGCTATCATGGAAGGGGAGCGGGAGATCTTCTTCACCGAACAGCATGCGCTGGCAGAAACGTTCAACGATGTACCGCTGTGGATCCGTCCGCAAAGCTTCTTCCAGACCAACCCGACCGTCGCGAGTGCGCTTTATGCCACCGCCCGTGACTGGGTGCGGGCGTTAAATATCCATCATATGTGGGATCTGTTCTGCGGGGTGGGTGGCTTCGGTCTGCACTGCGCCACGCCAGACATGCAGCTTACCGGGATTGAGATCTCCGCCGAAGCGATTGCCTGTGCCAGACAGTCTGCCGCAGAGCTTGGGTTGACCCGGCTGCACTTCCAGGCGCTGGACTCCACGCAGTTCGCGACGGGGCAGGACAATGTGCCTGAACTGGTGCTGGTGAACCCGCCGCGCCGGGGCATCGGGAAAGCGCTGTGCGACTATCTGAGCCAGATGGCACCGGACTACATCGTCTACTCCAGCTGCAACGCGCAGACGATGGCTAAAGATATCGCGACGCTGCCGGGCTACCGCATTGAACGCGTCCAGCTGTTCGATATGTTCCCGCATACCGCGCATTATGAAGTCCTGACGCTACTCGTTAAATCTTAAACAAAATGTGAACTCTGTCCGCCTGCGAAATCAGGTAAGCTTATCTCATCAGAATTGAAGAAGGCTTACCCATGAAGCAGATCCTGCTGGTGGAAGATGACCACGATATCGCGGCGCTTCTGCGCCTCAACTTAGAAGATGAAGGCTACGCCATCACCCACGAGCCCGACGGGGGCAATGCCTTACAGCGCCTCGAGAAGCAGCCGTGGGATGCGGTGATCCTCGATTTAATGCTCCCCAATGTCGACGGTCTGGAGATTTGCCGTCGCATTCGCCAGATGACCCGCTACCTGCCGGTGATCATCATCAGCGCCCGCAGCAGTGAAACCGACCGCATTACCGGGCTGGAAACCGGGGCGGACGATTATCTGGCCAAGCCGTTTTCGGTACAGGAGCTGATCGCGCGCATCAAGGCGCTGTTCCGACGCCAGCAGGCGATGGGGCAGACGCAAAGTGCCGGGAATATTCAGGCTCACGGCCTGACGCTCGACCCGCTGGCGCGCAGCGTGCTTTTGCACGGTCAGGTGGTGGATCTCACCCCGCGCGAGTTTGAACTGCTGTACTTCTTTGCCCGTCATCCCGGTGAAGTTTTCTCGCGTCTGGCGCTGCTGGAACAGGTCTGGGGCTATCAGCACGAAGGTTACGAACACACCGTCAACACCCACATTAACCGCCTGCGCATCAAGATTGAGAAGGACGCCGCCGAGCCGGAGATCATTCGCACCGTCTGGGGCAAAGGCTACAAATTTGCGGAGCCAAACGATGCGCCGCTTTAGCCTGAGCCAGCGCCTGACGCTGTTGTTTATTCTGCTGCTGACGCTCTGTGCGACCATCGCCTGCGCGGTGCAACTTTACAGCACCACGCAGTACGGTAATGCGATGGTGCAGCGGCTGTCCGGTGGCCTGGCGCAGCAGATTGTCCAGCGGGAACCGATTCTGGATGCGCAGGGCAGGGTTGACCGCCACGCGCTGAAACCGCTCTTTGACCGGCTGATGACCTTCAATCCAAGCGTCGAACTGTACGTTGTCTCGCCTGATGGCGAACTGCTGGCTGACGCCGCGCCACCGGGGCATATCCAGCGGCAAAAAATCGACCTCGGGCCGGTGCAGACTTTCCTCAGTGATGCCGCGCGGCCGGTACTGGGCGATGACCCGCGAAGCCAGAACAAAAAGGTTTTCAGCGCAACGCCGTTGCGTCAGGACGGAGAACTGAAAGGCTATCTGTACATTATTCTGCAGGGCGAAGAGTCAAACGCGCTGGCGGAGATGGCCTGGCATCAGGCGCTCTGGAGCACCGTCCTGTGGTCATTGATGTGGGTCGCGCTGTTTGGTTTGCTGGCGGGGTTACTGGTCTGGTACTGGGTAACGCGTCCGGTCAAACGTCTTACGCAGGAAGTGGCCGGGCTGGAGCAGGACAGCATTAGCGCCATTAAGCAGCTGGCGGCGCAGCCTACAGAAACCACGGTAAAGGATGAAGTGGCCACGCTGCGCAATACGTTTATCGAGCTGGCCCGTAAAATCACCCTGCAGTGGGATCAGCTGGCCGACAGCGATCGTCAGCGCCGGGAGTTTATCGCCAATATTTCGCACGATTTACGCACGCCGCTCACCTCCTTGCTGGGCTATCTCGAAACGCTGTCGCTGAAATCCGCGACGCTGACGCCGCAGGAGCACCAGCAGTATCTCGCCACGGCGCTGCGCCAGGGTCAGAAAGTGCGTCATCTTTCGCAGCAGCTGTTTGAACTGGCACGTCTTGAGCACGGCGGCATCAAACCGCAGCGCGAGCGTTTTGCCATGGGTGAGCTGATTTCAGACGTGGCGCAGAAATTTGAACTTACGGCCCGCACGCGGGAGGTGAACCTGCGCATTGATGTACCGGGCCCGTTGCCGCTGGTGAATGCCGATGTCTCGATGATTGAGCGGGTGGTGACTAACCTGCTGGATAACGCGATGCGGCATACGCCGACCGGTGGAGAGGTTCGTCTGGCGGTCTGGCAGGAGAACGCGCAGCTACAGGTTGAGGTGGCTGATAATGGAACCGGCGTTGATGCTTCTCTTCGCAACGATCTGTTTGAGCGTCCTTCGGCGTTAAATCCGCAGGCATCACGGGAAAACCGTGGCGGGTTGGGGCTGTTGATTGTGAAACGCATGCTGGAACTGCACGGCGGGGGGATCAGGCTGATGGAGTCCACGAACGGGGCTCGTTTTCGCTTCTTTGTTCCACTGTGAAATTGCCGGGTTTGCCCGGCCTACAGACCACCCCCGTAGGCCAGGCTACCCGACAAAAAGCTGTTATTGCGGGAACCACCGATCGCTGATTTTCTTGTACGTGCCGTCAGCTTTAATTGCTTTCAGCGCGCCATTCAGTTTTTCCAGCAGGGCTTTGTTATCCGGACGCACCGCAATGCCCAGGCCCGTACCGAAGTACTGTGGATCGGTCACTTTTTCGGTCGCGGTGCCCAGCTGTGGGTTGGTTTTCAGCCACTCGTTCACCACCGCAGTGTCACCGAAGACCCCATCAATACGGCCATTTTTCAGGTCGATAATGGCATTCTGGTAGCTGTCATAGGCCACGGTTTTCACTTCAGGATGTTTGTCCTGCAGGTATTTCTGGTGCGTGGTGCCGTTTTCCATCCCAATGCGTTTGCCTTTCAGCTGGTCAAAGGATGTGTAAACCCCTTTCTTCGCAATGACCACCGCCGAGTTGGCGTAGTACGGGTCGGTGAAGGTGACCTGCTTGCTACGCTCTGGGGTGATGTCCATCCCGGAGATCACCGCGTCGTATTTCTTGAATTTCAGCGACGGGATCAGGCTGTCAAACGCATGGTTAGTGAACGTGCAGTCGGCCTGCATCTGTTTGCACAGGGCTTTGGCGAGGTCGATATCAAAACCGACAATCTGGTTGCTGGCATCCAGCGACTCAAACGGCGGATAGGTGGCCGAAACGCCGAAGTTGATTTTATCTGCAGCTGATGCGCCAGCGGCGAAAGTGGCCAGTAAAGCGGCCAGAACTAACTTTTTCATTGTAATGCTCCCGTCTGTCAGTCTGTCTTATGCGCCGTGTCTGCGGCATGGAAATACAATGCCATTTAATGAATTTATATTCAATAAAAATGATTAAATATTATTTAGTCCATAAAAAAAGACGGGCAGTCGTTAGACTTGCCCGTCTTCGTCAATAAAATTTATGCAAATCGATGATTAATTACGGCGCTCAAACGCCAGCGATTTACGCTCGATAAGGCGCATCATCAGCGTCAGCAAACCGTTTACCACCAGATAGACCACGCCCGCGGCACCAAACACCATTACGTCGTAGGTGCGTCCGTAGAGCAGCTGCCCGTGGCCCATGACCTCCATCAGCGTGATGGTGTAGGCCAGAGACGTACTCTTGAAAACCAGCACCACTTCGTTGGAGTAGGAGGAGAGCGCACGTTTAAACGCGTACGGCAGCAAGATAGCCAGCGTGTCTTTCTTGCTCATGCCCAGCGCACCACAGGACTGCCATTGCCCTTCCGGGATGGCACGGATAGCCCCGTAGAACAGCTGCGTGGTATAGGCCGCACTGTTCAGCGAAAGGGCAATCAGGGCGCACAGCCATGGCTCAGAAAGCAGGTGCCAGATAACCGGATACTCCTGCAG
The DNA here is from genome assembly GCF_000534435.1 of Enterobacter sp. BIDMC 26. Lineage (NCBI taxonomy): Bacteria > Pseudomonadati > Pseudomonadota > Gammaproteobacteria > Enterobacterales > Enterobacteriaceae > Enterobacter > Enterobacter sp. BIDMC 26. The sequence goes on from NZ_KI973182.1 coordinate 638,398, forward strand.
CGACGGGAACTGACCCGGGCCATAGTAAATCAGGAAGATCTGCACCAGCAGCGGTGTACCGGTGAACAAGGTAATGTAGGCTCGCACAATCCATACCAGCACCGGCGTTTTTAGCGTCAGGACGATGGTAAAGATCAACGCCAGGATCAGCGCCACGATGATCGATGCGACGGTCAGCGTCAGGCTGGTGTGCAGCCCTTTCATCAGCTCCGGAAAATATTCAAGCATCAGCCTGGTCTCCGTTCAAAGCGCGTCGCACGCAGATCAATGCGCTTGAGGATGTACTGACTCACCAGCGTGATCACCAGGTAGATAGCCGCCGCCACGATGTACCAGGTAAACGGCTCCTGGGTACGGGTCGCGATACTTTTGGTTTGCAGCATTAAATCGTTCACGCTGATCAGGCTTACCAGCGCGGTATCTTTCAGCAGCACCAGCCACTGGTTACCCAGCCCGGGCAGCGCATGACGCCACATCTGCGGCATCACCAGACGGAAGAAGATCGCCGATTTCGACAAGCCTAACGCCTGGCCAGACTCCCACTGTCCCTGCGGAACCGCTTTCAGCGCACCGCGCAGGGTTTGCGAAGCATACGCGGAATAGAGCAGAGAGAGGGCAATCACGCCGCACAGGAACGGGCTGACGTCAAAGTTCTCAATCTGCATCTGCACCGGGATCTGCACCACACCCAGATTGAGGGTGAAGCCGTCCGACAGCGTTAACAGCAGCTGCGAGGAGCCAAAATAGATAAACAGGACCACCAGAATTTCAGGCAGCCCGCGCAGCACGGTGACCAGCGCTGAGCCGGCCCATGCGACAGGGAACCATTTTGCTGATTCCCATACCGCAAAGATCATCGCCAGCACAAGGCCGATAATCAATGCGCAAACGGCAAGGCCGACGGTCATCCCGGCGGCGCTTGCTAAAGGAAAAATTTCATTCATCAGGAATTACTTCTGGAACCATTTTTTGTAGATGGTTTCGTAGGTGCCGTCTTTCTTCACTTTTTCCAGCGCAGCGTTGAATTTCTGCTGCAGCTCAGTGTTGCCCTGACGAACGGCAATACCCAGACCCGTGCCGAAGTAATCCTTGTCGGTCACTTTATCGCCCACTGGCGCCAGTTTATCGTTGGCTTTCAGCCACTCGGTCACCACGGCGGTGTCGCCGAACACGCCATCAATACGGCCGTTCTGCAGATCCAGCTTCGCATTCTGGTAGCTGTCATACGGAACGGTGGTGATTTCCGGGTGTTTATCCATGATGAATTTCTGGTGCGTGGTGCCGTTCTGCACGCCCACTTTCTTGCCTTTCAGCTGATCAACCGACGTGAATTTGCCTTTCTGACCAATAAACAGGGCAGAGTTGTCGTAGTAAGGGGTAGTGAACAGAACCTGTTTTTCACGCTCAGGGGTGATATCCATTCCGGCCATAACGGCGTCGATACGGCGGAACTTCAGGCTTGGGATCAGGCTGTCGAACGCCTGGTTGCTGAAGGTACAGGTTGCGTCGATCTCTTTACACAGGGCGTTTGCCAGATCCACGTCAAAGCCGACAATTTTATTGTTCGCATCAATGGATTCAAACGGAGGATAAGACGCTTCAGTCGCGAAACGAATCGTCTGGGCTGCGGTAGCGGAAAGGGTGACGCTGGCGAGCAGCGCGGCAAGTAATACTTTTTTCATTATCATTTCCCCTGACACAATCAATGAGATAAATAGTTTTTGAACGCATCGGTTTGCGGGTTTGAGAAGCAGCTCGCATCACCTTGCTCAACGATATACCCGTTTTCCATGTAGACCACGCGGCTGGCCGTTTTGCGCGCCACTTCCACTTCATGGGTTACGATGACCTGAGTAATATGGGTTTCCGCCAGCTCGCGAATGATGCTCACGATCTGGGCGGTAATTTCGGGATCCAGCGCCGCGGTCGGTTCATCAAACAGCAGTACCGCAGGCTCCATCATCAGCGCACGGGCAATCGCCACACGTTGCTGCTGACCACCGGACAGGTGCAGCGGATAGCGGTCGCTGTAAGGCTTGAGGCGCAGACGCTCCAGCAGCTTATCCGCACGCGCGATCGCCTGATCTTTACTTAAGCCCAGCACGCGGCACGGGGCTTCGATCAGGTTTTGCAGTACGGTCAGATGCGGCCAGAGATTGTATTGCTGGAAGACCATGCCAACGTTTTGACGCAGTTCACGAATCGCTTTATCAGACGGTGTTTTCGCGAAATCAAAATGGTTACCGGCGATAGCCAGCGTACCCGAACGGGGCATTTCAAGCAGATTAAGGACACGCAGAAGGGAGCTTTTACCTGCACCGCTTGGGCCAAGCAAAACCAGCGTTTCGCCTTCCGGGCAGTCCAGCGTGATGTCAAACAGCGCCTGGTGTGCGCCGTAGAAGCAGTTAATGCCGTTTAGTTTAATACTCATCGGGGCAGTCTTTACTCATCCAGGCAATCTATAGCAATTGAGGCCGCAGATAGTACCGTTGACAGAATAGTTATGCAATATTTCTGCGTTAAAAGTTAAATATAACCCGCAATACCCTCTAAACATAGCACAAAATAGCGAGCGGCAATGTCGGCGAGTATAAATGTCGGCATTCCGCATGAAATGCCGCACATTTTACGGGGTTAACGCTTTTTAAACGGGAGGCTTAGCGGTTTTCAATCGACTGGCGGAGCGTGCCTGCCGGGGCGTGAACGCTGCCACCGACGTACCTTACGTCGTCCACCGCCCAGCACTGACCTTCACGGACCATCAGCACTTCATCCTGCCAGGTTTGGGTTCCCTGGGTCAGTTTGACGCGCAGGGGAATGTTTCGCGCATCGGTGTTTGGGATCGTTGAAGCACTGGTGACCTCGGCGCTGTCAGGCAGCGTGGCGCGGCTGGAGAACGGATCGGATTTAAGCAGTGCATTATGCTGCGGATCGCGGGTGGCGTCGCTCAGCAGTTTCGCCAGGCCGTCACTCAGATACGGACGCAGAGCGGTAATATCATTGCTGCGGTGCTGTATGCGGTAATCGTAGAACTGTTGCGCCACGGTATCCGGGCCGCCCACAATGCATGGGCCGCTGCGGGTACCAATATCCTTAAAGGCTGGCGTGACCGTGGTGGTGCAGGCGCTGAGCACCAGCGCGCAGGGCACGAAAAGTGTTAAAGCTGAATAGCGCATGTTGATTTCCTTATTTATTAACTATCCTTTCAATCATAGCGTAACGAACCGATAATGCTGTACCTAAGGCATTGAACGCTAAAGAAGGAGAGAAAGTATGCAGTTTTCAACAACGCCTACCCTGGAAGGGCAACCCATTACCGAGTATTGCGGCGTGGTCACCGGCGAAGCCATACTGGGCGCGAACATTTTCCGGGACTTCTTTGCCGGCATTCGCGATATCGTGGGGGGACGTTCTGGCGCGTATGAGAAAGAGCTGCGCAAAGCCCGCGAAATTGCGTTTAAAGAGCTTGGCGAGCAGGCCAAGGCGCTGGGGGCAGATGCCGTGGTAGGCATCGATATTGACTACGAAACGGTCGGTAAAGATGCCAGCATGCTGATGGTGAGCGTAAGCGGTACGGCGGTGAAAACCCGTCGATGAAGCGCTCGCTTGCCACACTCCTGCTGGCGCTGTTGCTGGCAGGGTGCGCCACGGAAAAAGGCATTATTGATAAAGGTGCCTATGAGCTGGATACCCGCCATCAGGCCCAGGCGGCTTACCCGCGTATAAAGGTGCTGGTGATCCACTACACCGCCGATGACTTTGACAGCTCGCTGGCGACGTTAACCGACAAGAATGTCAGCTCTCACTACCTGATCCCCGCCAAACCGCCTGCCCCTGAGGGCAAACCGCGTATCTGGCAGCTGGTACCGGAGAGTGAATTGGCATGGCATGCCGGCATCAGCTTCTGGCGCGGCACCAACCGTATTAATGACACCTCCGTGGGGATTGAGCTGGAAAACCGGGGCTGGCAAAAAACGGCGGGAGTAAAACACTTCACCCCGTTCGAGCCGGCGCAAATTGCTGCTCTGATCCCGCTCGCCAAAGACATTATCGCCCGCTACGACATTAAGCCGCAGAACGTCGTCGCGCACTCTGATATTGCCCCCCAGCGTAAAGACGATCCCGGCCCGCTGTTCCCCTGGCGCGAACTGGCGCAGCAGGGAATTGGTGCCTGGCCCGATCCGGACCGCGTCAACTTTTATCTCAATGGGCAGCCACGCTATCAGGAAGTGGACAGCGCACTGCTGCTCGATCTGTTAGCGCGGTATGGCTATGAAGTGCCGGAGGCTGCCACAGCCCAGCAGCAGAAAAGAGTGATTACCGCGTTTCAAATGCACTTCCGTCCACAGCTGTGGAATGGTGTGGCTGACCGGGAAACGCTGGCCATCGCTGAAGCGCTTCTGGAAAAGTACGGACAGGGGTGATCCTGCGGGATACCCCCTCGTAAGTATTTTTCGCGTAATTTAAGTAAGATTAATCTTAAGTACAAACTCAATTCATTTTTAGTTAATTGACTTAAAATTATCCGGATTTAAGATGGACACATAGCTTGCTAAGTAAAGCAGCAAATTAACGTAAACAATTTCTACTTTTATTTTCTCCTTGAGTGTTTCATCAGGAAAATATTCCTGGGTTGAGGCCTTACGTCTTAATCCTGAGTTTTATATTTCACATCTTAAATTGGGTATAATAATGTTAAGCATCTACGGTAAAAAATTACGTCCGCAAAACGAAGTCAACGCAATTATTTCTGCAACGTCAGGATTTGAAGAGAAGACGTTAAAAAAGTGGCAGAAAATATCTACCAGTGATTCACAGTATATTCATATTATCGTCAGTGGCGACGTTGAGTTCCGCCGCGAATCTGATGAACTGTGCATGTTCACCGTTCAGGGGCCGTGTATATTTGGGCTTTGTTCTATGTTTTACAGCGCCACGCACATGTATGGCCTCATTCGGTCAAATACCGTCGTGCGCTCGATAAAAAAAGAGGCCTTCGCCCAGCTAATGACTGAAAACAATCTGTGGCCGGAACTGACGAAAGTGCTCTCCTGGTATATTTGTATGCTGAGCAAGCGTGACGATGTGCTGGTTGCCCGCAGCGCCTATTCGGTAGTGCGCGAATTTTTATACGAGATTAATGAACTGATTGTTCAGCATCAGCGTGATATCAATATATATGACTATATTCAGGAATACACCAACCTGGCACGCAGTACCATTATTAAAATTCTCTCCGACCTGAAAAAAGGTCAGTATATTGTGGTGGAAAAGGGACGACTCCTTAACCTGACATCCTTGCCTGAAAAATATTAATTACTCCAGCCGGTCCCCTTTATGACGTAAAGGGGACCGGGAAATATCCTGCGTTTCGTCAACCGGCGGCGCGGGAATTTTGCCTTGCGAATAATCCTGCTCTTGTTCTTTTAACGCCTGCTTAAACAATTCTGTTAATGAGGAACTGTCACTGCCAGCCCGTGCAGAAGCGTCGGTGTGCGCCCCGGTTCCGGGTAACGTATCCCGCGCGGTATCGTGCTGAGACGCTCCTTCAGGCGCCTGCTGCCAGTCGGTATCATCGCCGTTAATCGGCAGATCCTGCAGGGCAGGCATATCCTCATGCACCGGCGCAGGTTTAGGGTGCGGATGCGGGAAGGGTTTGCTCACATACACATAATGCATATCTGAAAGCTGTGTTTCCGGTCTGGCGCTGCTCGCGTTGATGGGGGCGGGGGCAGGGTGGCGCAGATCCCAATACACATGCGCGTACAACCCGGCCATCAGCATGGCGCACAGACCCAGGAGTCCTAAAACGGTGTGGGCAAAAACGTGTCTCAGTACGGGAAGGCGATATGAAAACCAGACCGCTTCCCCGGTGGTGTAACTGCGCTGAGCCGCAAGGCTGATAGTAGACATCAGGAATGCTTCTCCTGCATTTTCGCATCCGGTATTGCATGCGAAGCCTGGATCAATACGCTCGGCGTGGTGTTGGTTTCCCGCATTAACTGCATCAATGTCTCTTCGCCGGGAATACCGTCCACATGCAGATGCATTTTTTGCTGGAACGCGCGGGTGCGTTTCATCATCTCCGCAGTCCAGCGCTGAGCGTGAGTTTCAGGTTGAGAAAGGGCCTGGCTCAGCTGCTGATCAAGCCAGGTCATCTCTTTGCCGTCACTGGTTGCGCTGATGGCGTCTTTACCTTCCGGCGTCAGGCGGTGCAGTTGCGTATAGTTTCCGGTTGCATGCCGGTTAAACCAGTTGCGACTGACCTGCCAGGTCCGGTTATTCATCAGCAGGTCCATCGAGGTTTCTCCGACGCGGGCGACCACCGCATAGTTAAGATGATTGCCGGTTTTGAGCTCGCTCACCCACGGATAACCTTCGCCTGCCAGCGCATCCGGAGAGGCATTTCCCTGCTTACACATCAGGTTTACCTTCACCGCGTTTTGACACAGCGCATCGTCCGCCGAGGCGTCATACCCCCACATCAGATAAAGCTGATGCATCGCGTCCGGCTGATTGACTATTTCCTTGTCGATAACCGGCACGACGGGGGCCTGAACGGGGGCGGCCGGGTGTTTCCAGCTTATCGGAACCGGCAGAGAAACCGGGAGGCGAGCAGTCATTGAGGCGGTGAAATACCAGCCGCAAGCCGCGAACAGCACAGAGGCAAACAGTGAAACCGTTGCCAGACGCTTACCCTGTTTTTTCGCGGGCAGCACCTCTGCGGCCGCCAGGCGTAAATGTCGCGGACTGACCTGGCTTGCGCGTTCGGTCCAGGCCGCGAGCATCGACAGGTGCGCCAGCGCATTCAGTTCACTGATTTTCCCTTTTGTCATTGCGTGCATCTTACGCACGCGCGCCGGGGATAACGGCGAGCTTTCGCCCCCGTGCTCTTCGCACTGCGCCTGCACGTAGCTGAGATATTCACGGCAGGTCAGGGGGCGCAAGGTGTGGTGGGTATGCACATATTCACGCAGATCAGATTGCTGTAGCAGCGCCGCCTGATTTTCCGCGCCCGTCAGCACCACCGATAAATGAAACCCCAGCTCCTGCGCACGGGTGAGCAGCATCCCCAGCACCGTCCGGCAGGTCTCTTTCATGGCTTCAGTATGGGAAATGACCAGCACGGTGGCCTGCGTTTTCCCGGCTTGCCACTGCTGCAGCACGGTATCGACCGCCTGAATACGGCTGGCGATTGCTTTCGTGTCCGGGCTGAGCTTGTACAGCAGGCTACTGGCGCTCAGTTTTGGAAACGCGTTGATGGCAAGAACGCGGTTGTCGCTGTTTTTCAGCGCATCGCTGAACTGGCCCAACAGCGAAGTATCGTCGCTAAAGAGCCCGCATATTCCCGCCTGTTGGGTTTTCTCTTTCAGCAGGTTAAATACGTCCTGATGATAAGGCACCAGAAAATCCCCGGATAAGCGGGTGACCTTCCTGAAGGGCGGGGTTTTAAAAGTAAAGTGGCTCTGATACATAACGACTTACCGTCTCTGATTAGGAATAGCAACAGGTCGTAAAATTACGGTAAGGAGACGGGGCGATCAATTTTTCAACTGGGTAAAAATATCCGGCAGAAATGTCCTAACACCTCGATTTTAGACGGTCAATAATTTTCTTTATTAAAGTTGGTGGCGAAGTCGATGGTCGTATTCACCGCGTCTCATTACTCTCTTCACACGTTTTGTCGCAGCGTGATGCTGCTTATTTTCGCTTTGTTAAAGGCCAGATGAAAAATGAGGTTCTCATTTCTGTCACGGTGGATAACCCCTTGTATGATGTTGGCGCTGTTAATTTTTAGCGGCCAGCAAGGGTATTTCACGTTTAAAGATTATAAAAAGGTTACGAATAGGTTGGCTAACGCCGATGCGCAGCCGCTGAAAAACCGCCGCGAAGAGAAAACATTCACGCTTTTCACGGCTGCAGCACGTCAGGACACTGGGCCGGCTGCGCTAAAAGCCCCGCTGGCGGCGGAAATAGAAGGCATTGTGCGCAGTGATGACCCCTGGCTTTCCTTCGCTGTTATTAAAACGCCCGCGGGCCAGAAGAGCTACCGCGAAGGGGAGCCGCTGACCGGTTTTAACGATGCCTTTATTCAGGAAATTAACAAAGACAGTGTCGTCGTGAATTATGAAGGCATCACGCAGACGCTGGCCTTAAAGAAACCGGATTATTTCAAGGGCGGCGTTGATAGCGGCCCGGTAACCAAATCGACAAAAGATGCAGGCGCAGACATGCTGCATCTGAATGATTATCTGGTATTAAAACCGGTTGTCGAAAAAGGCCAACTGGAAGGCTATACCATTAATCCCCGGAATGCCTCTTCCTTTTATAGCCATTCAGGACTGAAAAAAGGGGATGTGGCAGTCGAAGTGAATGCTGTCGATATGACCGATGAAGTCAAGGCAAAAAATATTATTGCTGAATGGTCAAAAATGAAAGAAGCGGAGGTTGTCGTCAGACGTCACGCTCACCTTGAAAATATTCGGGTCAATGTTCTTAACAATTAATAAGTGTACAGACATGAAGAAATTTCCATGGGCGTGCGTGGCGCTGACCGCATTGTCGTTATATTCGGGTTCGCTGCTCGCAGCCAACTTTAGCGCGAGTTTTAAAAATACCGATATCCGCGAGTTTATCGATACGGTAGGCCGCAACCTTAACAAAACCATTCTCGTCGACCCGTCGGTTCAGGGCTCTGTATCCGTCAGAACCTACAACGTGCTGACGGAGGATGAGTATTACCAGTTCTTCCTGAGCGTGCTGGATCTCTACGGTCTCTCGGTGATCCCGATGGATAACGGCATGGTTAAAGTGGTGCGCTCAAGCGTGGCCCGCACCGCCGGTGCGCCGCTGGCAGACAGCACAAACCCGGGCAAAGGCGATGAGATTATTACCCGTGTCGTGCGCATGGAAAACGTGCCGGTGCGTGAACTCGCGCCGCTGTTGCGTCAACTGAACGATGCTACCGGCATCGGCAACGTGGTGCACTTCGAGCCTTCCAACGTGCTGCTGTTAACCGGTAAAGCGTCCGTGGTGAACCGGCTGGTGGATCTGGTCCAGCGCGTGGATAAAGACGGTGTACAGCGTCGCGAAATCGTCCCCCTGCGCTTTGCTTCCGCCAAAGCGCTCTCCGACATGTTGAATAATCTCAACAACGAAGAGCAGAAAGGGCAGAACGCGCCGCAGTTGGCCACCAAAGTGGTGGCGGATGACGAAACCAACAGCCTGGTGATCAGCGGTTCGGAGGATGCGCGCACGCGTACCCGCAGCCTGATCCATGAGTTAGATCGCGAGCAGAACAACGAGGGGAATACCCGCGTCTTCTATCTCAAGTACGCCAGCGCCACCAAAGTGGTTCCGGTGCTCACCGGTATTGGCGAACAGCTGAAAGACAAAGCCGGCACCGCGAAGGCGAAAACCGCCACCGCGGCAACCGATCTGAATATTACCGCCGACGAGTCAACCAACTCGCTGGTGATCACCGCGCAGCCTAACGTGATGAACTCCCTTGAGAAGGTGATCGACAAGCTCGACATCCGCCGTCCGCAGGTGCTGGTGGAAGCCATCATTGCTGAAGTGCAGGACGGCAACGGTCTGGATCTGGGCGTGCAGTGGACCGGCAAGCACGGTGGTGTCCAGTTCGGCTCCACCGGCCTGCCCATTAGTCAGATAAAAAATGGCACCATCAAGGGCGCCAGCTTTACTGGCCTGGCGACCGGCTTCTTTAACGGTGATTTCGGTGCGCTGATGACCGCGCTCTCAACTGACGGCAAAAACGACATTCTTTCCACGCCAAGCGTGGTCACGCTGGATAACAAAGAGGCGTCATTTAATGTCGGTCAGGACGTGCCGGTGCTTTCCGGTTCGCAGACCACCAGTGGTGATAATGTCTTTAACTCCGTAGAGCGCAAGACGGTGGGGACCAAACTGAAAATTGTGCCGCAAATCAACGACGGCGACATGATCCACCTGAAGATTGAGCAGGAAGTCTCAAGCGTCGACAACAGCGCAACGGAAGACGCCAGCCTTGGCCCAACCTTTAATACCCGAACCATCAATAACGAAGTGATGGTGCACAGCGGGCAAACGGTGGTGCTCGGTGGCCTGATGGAGAATGTCACTAAGCAGTCGGTCTCCAAAGTGCCGCTGCTGGGGGATATTCCGCTGGTCGGGCAGCTTTTCCGCTACACCTCGCAGGACGCGTCCAAACGCAACCTGATGGTCTTTATTCATACCACCGTGCTGCGTGACGACGACAACTACAGCGCGGCGTCGAAAGAGAAATATGACCAGATCCGCGCCCGTCAGCAGCAGCGCGTTGAGGAGAAAAAGCTCGGGATCATTGAACCGGCGGATAACGCCGTGTTACCCGCGTTCCCTGCTGCGAGTGCTGCAACGGTGAAAACCAGCGCGTCCCGCAATCCGTTTAAAGAGTAAGGCGGAGGTATCACGTGGACGAACTGAGCAAAACCCTGTGTAGCAGCGGCTACGCAAAAGATAACGGCGTTTTATTTTTTCACGATGCGGTCTATATCCGTGATGACACCCCGGCACTCGCGCTGCTGGAAGTGCGTCGGGTGCTGGGACGCGCGTTTGTCCCGGTCACCCTGACGGCGGAAGCCTTCGATGAAATGCTGGCCAGGATCTGGCAGCAGAGCAGCGGGGTGTCCCAGCAACTGGTGGACGATATGGACGCCGATATCGATCTGATGGCGTTAACCGAGGAGATCCCGGACAACGAAGATCTGCTCGATAACGATGAAAACTCGCCGGTGATCCGCCTGATCAACGCCATTCTCGGCGAGGCGGTAAAAGAGGGCGCGTCGGATATTCATATTGAAACCTTCGAGCGTACGCTGAGCATTCGCTTTCGCGTCGACGGCGTGCTGCGACCGGTGTTGCAGCCCGCGCGTAAGCTCGCGCCGCTGCTGGTTTCGCGTATCAAGGTGATGTCCCGGCTGGATATCGCGGAGAAACGTCTGCCGCAGGATGGCCGTATTTCCCTGCGCATTGGCCGTAAGGCGGTCGACGTGCGCGTATCGACCATTCCGTCCCAGTATGGTGAACGCGTGGTCATGCGTCTGCTCGATAAAAGCAATCTCAAGCCTGATATCAACAAGCTTGGGCTGATTGATGAAGAACGGGAGAAGTTACAAGGGCTGATTGACCGTCCGCACGGCATTATCCTGGTCACCGGGCCAACGGGTTCCGGTAAAAGTACCACCCTGTACGCGATTCTCTCGGCGCTGAACGGCCATGAGCGCAACATCCTGACCGTAGAAGATCCCATTGAATACGAGCTGGAAGGGGTGGGGCAGACGCAGGTTAACCCGCGCGTGGACATGACCTTTGCCCGCGGGCTGCGCGCGATTCTGCGCCAGGACCCGGACGTGGTGATGATCGGCGAAATCCGTGACGCCGAGACGGCACAAATTGCGGTGCAGGCGTCGCTCACCGGTCACCTGGTCATGTCTACGCTGCACACCAACAGCGCCGCCGGGGCGATAACCCGCCTGCGGGATATGGGGCTGGAGTCGTTTTTAATCGGTTCATCGTTACTGGGGGTCATTGCCCAGCGTCTGGTGCGTCGGCTGTGTCCGCACTGCCGTACCACCAGTCCGCTGGATGACAATGAAAAGGCGCTGTTCAGCTTTATGGACCAGCCGCCACACGCGATTTATCGCGCGGTGGGGTGCGAACACTGTCGCCAGAGCGGCTATCAGGGGCGCGCCGGTATTCATGAGTTTCTGGTGGTCGACAGCACCCTGCGCCGCGCCATTCATGAAGATAAAGACGAAATGGCCATCGAAACCGAGCTCTTTAAGCAGGCCTACAGCCTGCGTGAGAACGGGCTGCTGAAGGTGATCGACGGCGTCACTTCGCTGGAAGAGGTGATGCGCGTCACCGCCGAGCGCGGAGGAGATGCGTAATGGCCTTCTACGCCTGGACGGCGAGGGATACCGCGGGCAAAACCCGGCGTGGCACGTTGCAGGCTGAGGGGCAAAAGCAGGTTCGCCAGATGTTGCGCGAGCAAAAGCTGATGCCCGTCAGCATCAACGAAACCCGTGAGGTTGCGGCTGCCGGTAATGCGAACGCCGGGGCAAAACTCTCCACGCCGGTGCTGTCGATGTTTACCCGTCAGCTGTCGACGCTCGTCAACGCTGCGCTGCCGCTGGAGAGCGCGCTGAAGGCAATCGCGAAACAGACGGAGGACAAAAAGCTCGCGGCGATGGTAGTGGACATCCGCGAGAAGGTGGTGGAAGGGCATACGCTGTTTGAGGCTTTCAGCCAGTTTCCGCGCAGCTTCGACAAGCTCTACTGCACGCTGGTAATGGCCGGTGAAAAGACCGGCCATCTGGGCGACGTGCTGGAAAAGCTGGCCGAGTACAACGAGCAGCGTCAGAAGATGAAAAGTAAACTGACGCAGGCGATGGTCTACCCGATCACCCTGACCGTGGTGGCCATCGCGGTGATCGGCATTCTGCTGGTGGCGGTTGTGCCCCAGGTGATTGAGCAGTTCACCCATATGAAACAGCAGCTGCCGATCACCACCCGCACGCTGATCGCGGTAAGTGATTTCCTGCAGGTTTACGGCCTCTATATCGTCGGCAGCCTGGCAGGCGGGATGATGGGTTTTAAGGCCTGGCTTCGAAACGCTAAAAATCGTTTTCGCTGGCACGGCTGGCTGGTGAACGGTTCACCCGTCAAAAAGCTGGTCTGCGCCATCAACAGCGCCCGCTATATCCGTACCCTGAGCATTCTGCAGGCCAGTAGCGTGCCGTTGCTGGAGGGGATGTATATCGCGATGGACGGGATCGAAAACCGGTATGCCCGGCAGGTGCTGGAGCAGGCGGCGGATACCGTGCGCCAGGGGGCATCGCTTTATGCGGCTCTGGAGCAGGCGAAATTATTCCCGCCGACCATGCTGTATATGATTGCCTCCGGGGAAGAGAGTGGGGAATTAGGCCATTTAATGGACCGCGCGGCGGAAAACCAGGAATCGGCATTACAGCATCGTATTACGTTAACGTTGTCGGTATTTGAACCGGCACTGGTGGTATCTATGGCGACGATTGTTTTATTCATCGTCCTGTCAATATTACAACCGCTTCTGCAACTTAATAATATGGTAGGTTAAATCATGGCTATAAAACGTAAACACCTGGCTCGCCAGGCGGGCTTCACCTTGCTCGAATTAATGGTGGTTATTGTTATTCTCGGCGTACTCGCGAGTATGGTGGTACCCAATTTAATGGGTAATAAAGAAAAAGCGGATACCCAAAAAGCGACCAGCGATATCGTCGCGCTCGAAGGCTCGCTGGATATGTATAAGCTGGATAATCACCGCTATCCCACCACCGAGCAGGGCTTGCAGGCGCTGGTCACGAAGCCAGAGATTGCGCCCATTCCCAACGGCTACCGTGCGGACGGTTATATCCGCCGCCTGCCGCAGGACCCGTGGGGCGGGGATTATATTCTGGTCAGCCCGGGTGAACACGGTGCCGTAGACGTTTTCTCCGCAGGTCCGGATGGCGAAGCCAATACCGCCGATGATATTACAAACTGGTCTCTGGATAAGAAAGAGAAATAATGAAACGTCAACGCGGCTTTACGTTGCTGGAAATTATTCTGGCGCTGGTGATATTTGCCAGTTGCGCCATGATGGTGGTTTCAACAATACCCTCACGCAGCGGTGCGGATATATTTGGTCAGCAATTAAAAGCCCTCGTTGATTATGGCTCAGACCGGGCAGTGATGGACGGAAATATCGTGGGGTTGGTTATGACCGCGGATAAATACCGGCTGGTGACGCTCGAGGATAAAAACGGTGAACGTCACTGGGTGTCGTTATCCGCGGGGCGGATAACGACCCGGGGTGATTTCCCGCCGGAGATGCACGTCTCGCTCACGCCGCAGCGTCTCGCCGCCACGGTGACATCCGAACCGCAGGTGCTATTTCTGCCAGACGGTGAAATCAGCCGCTTTACGCTGGCGCTGCAAAGCCGCGACAACGCGCACCATTTCCGCGTGGTGTCGCAGGGTGCGGCCCCTGTAACGGTAGAAAACGATGGCTAACGGCAAGAGAAAGCAAAAGGGGATGACGCTGCTGGAGGTGATGGTCGCGCTGGTCATCTTCTCCACCGCCGCACTGGCGCTGATGAACTCGGTCTCCATGAACGTGCGTTTCACCCACGGGCTGGCCGATACATTGCAGGCCAGCTGGGTCGCCGAAAATCAACTGGCGGAGGCGCAGCTCAACAGACGTGATTTTCCTGACGCTGAAGCGCAGGGGGCAGAGGTCATGGGCGGGCGCAGCTGGGCCTGGCGAAAGCAGCGCGTAAAAACCGCGGCTAACGGCTGGGCGAATGCCATCCGCGTCTATGCAGAAGGCGATGAAAGCCAGCCGGTTATTTCACTGCAGGTCATCGCGCCGGGAGAGGAACCGTGAAGAAAATCCGACGCCAGCGGGGATTTACCCTGCTGGAGATCATGATTGCGCTGACCATTTTTGCGGTGATCAGCACCCTGGCCTGGCAAATCCTCGACGGGGCGATGCGCACCAGTTCGGCGACGGAGGCCAGCGCGGCAAAGTTCAATCAGCTTCAGCGTGCCTGGAGCCTGATGGAGCGCGATTTCTATCAGCTTCAGGCGCGTGCGCCGCGCAATGAGCCGGATACATTTCGTCAGGGGGATGACGGCCTTGAGCTGACCACGCTGAACGGCGTGAGCGGAACCGTACAGCTGGAGCGCGTGCGCTGGCGGCTGGAAGAGGGGCGACTGTACCGGGATGTCTGGCCGGTGATTGACAGCCCGGCGGATGCCAGACCCGATGCGGTGCCGATTGTCGGCGAGGTGAAATCTCTGCAGTGGCGTTTTTACCGTCAGGGCTGGCAAAAAAGCTGGAACGACCCGGCACATCTGCCGGATGGCGTCGAGCTGACGCTGACGATGGAAAACGGGGAAACCTGGCGCTGGGTGTTTACAACGCCGGGCGATATCCCCGAGGCCGCCGCGCCAGCGCCCGCAGACGCACCTGCCGCGCCACCTGCAGCGGAAGCGACATCATGAAGGCTTTACGTAAACAGAAAGGCGTCGCGCTGCTGGTGGTACTGATCCTGCTGGTCATGATGTCGGCGCTGGCTGCCAGAATCAGCCAGCAGTTCTGCCGCAATCTGCAGAAAACCCATTACCAGGTGAGTCAGCAGCAGCTGCGCTGGGCCATGCAGGCTCAGGAGAAGGTGGTCAAAGATCGTCTGCAGAGCGACGCCAGCGGTGAGAGTAAAGCCCTTAGCCTGCAGGGTGACTGGCACCAGCCGCTGGAGACCCGGGGTGACGATTACACGGTGGTCAGTCAGGTGGAAGACGCCCAGGACTGCTTCAACGTCAATAACCTGCTGGCGGCCGATGACATCGCGCAGGGGCAAAATGCACCCGCGGTGCCGGAAAAACCGCGGAAAGAGCAGATTGTTGAGCAACTCCTGACCGGGAGTGGCCTCAGCCAGTCCACGGCGCACGAGGTTTACTCGCAGCTGGTGGACTATCTGGATGGCGATACCACCACGGCCAGCGAGGGGGCGGAGAGCGATGCCTGGGCGGGCGTGGTGCCCCCCCGGCAGCCCGCAAACCAGATGATGCGCACGATCGCTGAGATCACGCTGCTGCCGGCATTTCCGGCAACGGCATACCGGAAGGTGAGCACGCTGCTGTGTGCCTTACCGGATACCGCCAGCAAGGTGGATGTGAACACCCTGAAACCGGAACAGGCCGCCTTACTGGCCGCCATGTTCCCCGGAAAAATAACGCAAGACGATGCCGTTCGCCTGATTGAATCGCGACCTGAAACCGGCTGGGAAAATATGGAAACCTTCAGCAACGCGCTGGAGCAGGCCTTCCCGCAGGTGAAAGACGACCTTCCGCAGGTGGCCGGACAACTCTCCACCCAAAGCCGGTACTTCCGCGTTAACTATACCGGCAACACCGATGCGCTAACGCTTCGCGTGGTAAGCCAGCTTCAGGTCAATAACGAAGCCGGTGAGATCGTGACGTGGCAACGTCGTTACCGAATGATTGAATAAGAAAAGCAGATGGCTATGAAACAGGTACTTTTTGTTCGTCCCGACAGCCGTGAGGGCGGGAAAATAATGTGGTGTGCTTCCGGCAGCCAGCAGGTTGACGTTGTGGAGCGCCTTGACGCGCTGGCAGACCATCCTCTCGCGGCCCGGGTCTGTTTACTGTTGCCCGCAGGCAACATGATCTTCCGCCATTTTACGTTGCCGAAAAAAGTTGCCTCTCAGACGGCGGCGTTCTCGTGGCTGGCGGAAGAGACGCTCATTGGCGAGGTGGACAACCTTCACTGGACGGTGCTTCACAAAAAGGGGGCCGACGTGGACGCGGTGGCGATTGATACCGATCTTCTGCGCGGGTGGTTAGCCCGTTGCCAGGAGGCCGGTTTGAAGGTGGTTCAGGTGCTGCCGGATGCCTGGCTGCTGCCGGTGACGGCAGGAGGAAGCACGCTGGTTGCCCTGGATGACCGCTACTGGCTGCGCCTGTCGCCCCATGTCGCCAGCGAAATGGAGGCCAGTCTGCTGCCGCTGCTGATGCAAAAAACCCCAGACGGTGACGTGTGCTGTTACGGCGAACCGCCAGCCGGTGTCGGGGTGGATCTTCTGCAACCGTGGCAGCATCCGCTGGTGCTGATCCAGCCCCAGTGGCAATCCTGTCGGGTCACCCTCCTGCACGGTGAATTCAGCCCGAAGGCAGGGAAAGGCAGCGCGTCTAAAGGAATAAAAATCGCGATGGCGGCGGCGGGCCTGTTGTCTCTCGGGCTGTTGCTGGGCCCGCGGATCGCGATGGCCTGGATGCTGGTACAGCAGGAAAATCGGGTTCAGCAGGAGATCGTTCAGGTTTATCAGCACCATTTTCCCAGCATGCGCCAGCAGACCAATATCAAATACCACTTTGGTCAAAACATGAAAAAGCAGCACAAAGGGGTGTTCCTGCAGCTGGATGATCTTGAGCAAGCCAGGCAGGCCGTACCCGCACTTGAGATCTCCCTGCTTGAGTACGATGCGCAACAAAATGCGCTGACCCTGAGCGTCAGTGCGCAAAGCCAGGCCGCGCTGCAGTCGTTTGTGGAGAAAACAGGGGAGCATTTTGAGTTCACCCTACAGCCTGTTTCCACCACTGCACCTTATACCGCCATGATCGCAGGGAAATATAAATGAAAGAGCGAATCACGAAGCTTACGTCGCGTTATCAACAATACAGCATCCGGGAGAAATATATTTTAAAAACCGGTGCCGTTGCCCTCCTGGCCGCGGCTGTTTATTACGCGGGCATGATGCCACTGGATAATATGATTCAAAATAGCAAATCAACGCTGACCCGACAAAAAGAGACGCTGAACTGGATGCGCAGAGAAATAGATAAACACCACCTTCCGGTGATGGTCATTAAAACGGATAACCCGCGCACGGTGGTGGAGAACAGCGCTCATGAAATTAACCTTTCCCTGACGGAGGTGCGTCAGGACGGGCAAACCTTATCGTTCGTGGTGAACCGCGTAAACGTGTATGAATTAAAAAACTGGCTGCGGGAAATCAACCAGACCTCCGGCGTCAGGCTGCAAAAAATGAACCTTACGCCGGTCGATCACCTCAGTGATGTGAAAGCCGAAGTGCAGCTCACCTGGCGCGAAACCGCATGAACACCGTTGCGCTGATGCGGGAAGTCTACCCGGTGGGGTTCCCGGTGATGAGTGCGATCCTGGGCAGCATGGTGGGCAGTTTTCTGGGGGTTGTCGCCGAGCGCGTGCCGGGCATGGTGATGGAGGAGGAAGGCGCGGGCAACTTGCTGTTTCCGGCCTCTCACTGCCCGGTGTGCCAGCATGATCTTGCGGCCTGGGAGAATATCCCGCTGGTCAGCTGGCTAGTATTGCGCGGGCGCTGCAGGCAGTGCGGCACGGCCATCCCGCTGCGCTTATTGATGCTCGAACTCGTCACCGCGCTCTTTTTTGGCCTCACCGCCTTGTGCATTCCGGGCGAACCGGCGTTGTTCTCACTGTGGTTGCTGGCCGCATTTCTGCTGCCGCTGGCGATGATTGACTGGCAGCATCAGCTGCTCCCTGACTGTCTGACCCAGCCGTTGCTGTGGGCAGGACTGTTGTTACACCTCGTTGACCACACGCTGCCGCTTAAGGATGCGCTGGTGGGGGCGGTGGCTGGCTACCTTTCGCTCTGGTCTCTTTACTGGATATTTCGTCTGCTTACCGGACGAGAAGGATTAGGCTATGGCGATTTTAAACTTCTGGCGGCGTTAGGCGCCTGGTGCGGCTGGCAGGCACTGCCCACCCTGGAATTGATTGCCGCGTTAAGCGGTATTGTCGGATATTTCGCGACAACACATGCGAATAAAAATAACCGCGTTATTTCTTTCGGTCCTTATTTAGCTTTTGCCGGCATGACGGTTTTTGTTTATCAGGTTGCCTGTTCCACATTCTGAATACACCGGTCAAGTTTTTTTAGTGATTTTTTCGATTGGGGAATGAAAGGAATACAATATTTATTCAGCGTATTGTTAAAGACATAAGCTTCACAGAATTCGAGCTTGTATCTTTTAATGGAGGAATACAGCGCGCCACAGAAATAGCGGTTAACGATTATTGCTTAAGTTGAAATTCAAAGTCTGTAAAAAACTATTCCATGTTTTAAAGGAAGACATGGGTCATTAACGTTTACAAATAAATTTATCAGGAAATAAAAATGAAATTTATGAAGCCTAAATATCTGGCGCTTTTCGTTGCAGCGGCGTCCAGCTCTGCCTTCGCGGCGGCGCCAGGTACGCCAACCCTCAGCAGTGGCAATGATAAGTTTGCGATTGTTGAAGTTGACCAGGCAGCGCAAGACTATAACAGCCTTGTGAAAGTCCATGATGGCGCGGATGTGAAAGTTGAGTGGAACGTCTGGAGCGGCGATGCGCCAACCTCGGCGAAAGTGCTTCTGGATGGTCAGGCCGTGTGGAGTGGCGCCGCAAGCGCCTCCGGGTCAGCCACCTTCAAAGTGAAAAAGGGCGGACGCTATCAGGAGCAGGTTGAACTCTGTAACGCCAGCGGGTGTTCTAAAAGTGCCAGCAAACTGATCATCGTGGCGGACACGGACGGGAGCCATCTGCTGCCGCTGAACACCACCCTGAAGGAAAATAACAAAACTTTCTCTCAACATACGGACAAAGTGGTGGGTGCTTATTTCCCTGAGTGGGGCGTCTATGGGCGTGAGTTCCCGGTGGATAAAATCCCTGCGGCGAACCTGAACCACATTTTGTACGGTTTCATTCCGATCTGTGGTGGTGATGGCATCAACGACGGGTTAAAAACGGTTGAGAACGGCAACAGCTTCGCCGCGCTGCAGCGCGCCTGTGCGGGCCGTCAGGATTACACCGTGGCCATTCACGATCCGTGGGCGGCATTGCAAAAACCGCAGGCCGGCGTGACCAACTGGGACGACCCCTACAAAGGTAACTTTGGTCAGTTGATGGCGCTGAAAAAAGCCCATCCGGATCTGAAAGTGCTGCCTTCCATTGGCGGCTGGACGATGTCCGATCCATTCTTCCAGATGCATGATTCAGCGATCCGCGCGCGCTTCGTCTCTTCCGTGAAAGAGTTCCTGAAAACCTGGAAATTCTTCGACGGGGTTGATATTGACTGGGAATTCCCGGGGGGTGGTGGCGTGTCGGAAAATCTTGGCAACCCTGCTCAGGACAAAGCCACCTATACCGCGGTGATGCACGATCTGCGCGCGATGCTGAACGAGCTGTCAGCAGAAACGGGCCGTACGTACGAACTGACCACCGCCATTGGTTCCGGTAAAGACAAAATTGAAGACGTGGATTACACCACGGCGCAGCAGTACCTCGACCACATCTTCCTGATGAGCTACGACTTCTACGGCGGCTGGAGCAATACTGATCTCGGCCACCAGGCGGCGTTGCACGGCGCGGAGTGGAAACCGGACACCAACTACACCACTGAGAACGGCGTGAACGCGCTGCTGGAGCAGGGCGTGCAGCCGGGCAAGATTGTTGTGGGGGCGGGCATGTACGGCCGCGGCTGGACCGGCGTTCATGGCTACACCGGCGACAATCCGTTCACCGGTACGGCAACGGGCGCGGTCAAAGGCACCTGGGAACCGGGCGTGGTTGACTACCGTCAGATTGCGAACGAGTACAAAGGCAAGCCAGGCTGGGAATACAAATACGATGCCGCGGCAGAAGCGCCGTATCTGTTCAATAAAGCCACCGGCGATCTGATTACCTATGAAGACGCGCGTTCTACCACGGCAAAAGGTAAGTATGTGCTGGCGAAAAACCTGGGCGGTCTGTTCTCCTGGTCCATCGACTCGGACAATGGCGACATCCTCAATGCGATGAACGAAAGCCTGTTGGGCGGCGGTTCAACGCCGGTTGATCCCGTTGTCACCAACCATGCGCCGATCGCTGCGGCTGCCGATCAGACCGTGACCGGGCCTGTTACCGTCACCCTCGATGGCTCTGCGTCTGGCGATCCGGACGGCGACGCCATTACCTATAAGTGGACCCAGATTTCCGGTCCAGCCGTGACCCTTACCAACAGCACGAAAGCCAAAGCCTCCTTCGGCGCGGCGGCAGTGACTCAGAACCAGACGCTCTCCTTCCGCCTGACGGTGAAAGATGCGAAAGGCCTGACGAACGCCATTGATGTTCAGGTCGTGAACAAAGCACCTAAAGCGAACCAGGCACCGGTGGTCAACCCGATGGAAAGCATCACGCTGCAGGCGGGTGAAACCTATGCCCTGCATGCGCAGGCGGCCGATCCGGATGGTGACGCGCTGACCTATGCCTGGAGCGTGCCGGCGGACATGAACGCAACCGGTACTGACACCGCGAACGTGAATATCACCGCACCGGCTGTCGCTTCCGATTCCACCTACACCCTGAGCGTGGTGGTCAGCGACGGTAAAACCAGCGTTCAATCGAACGTGCAGGTTATTGTCACGCCAAAAGCAGCCGATGAGGTCACGCCACCAGCTGACGAGGTGACACCACCAGCCGATGAGGTCACGCCGCCATCTGACGAGGTGACACCACCAGCCGATGAGGTCACGCCACCTTCTGATGAAGGCTCTGCCACCGGTAGCTGTGATGCACCTGTTGATGCCAATGCCAGCCAGTACCCGGCCTGGAGTGCGAGCAAAATCTACAACAGTGGTGACACCGTGAGCGCCGACAACCTGGTGTGGAAAGCGAAGTACTGGACACAGGGCAATAAACCTGGCTTTGACGCGGATGCGTGGGAGCTGGTCAGCCAGGTGAAAATGAACTGGCGTTCAGATGTGGTTTACAACGGTGGCGATACGACCACCTACCAGGGGTATGTCTACCGTGCGAAATGGTGGACCCGTGGTGATAAACCAGGTAACAGCGATGTATGGGTGAAAGAAGGCGCGTCAGCAGACTGCAAATAACCTTCTTAGCCTGAGGTTGCGGGTTTGATATCGCCTGCAATCGTTGACCACACCCCGTTTCGGGTGTGGTCAACCCCTTCCGGAATAAGACAGCGTGCGCAAGGAGAAGGATCGTCAGTAAATAAACAGGTAATGAGATGAAACGCTTTTTATTGTTATTGCTTATTTTAAGTCAGAGTGCGGCAGCAAATTGCTGGGATAATGCGGCGCATTATTATCATGTCGATCCGTATTTATTATATGCCATTGCGCAGGTGGAATCCGGTATGAATCCGAATGCCGTGGGGTGGAATCAGGATGGCTCGCGGGATGTGGGATTAATGCAGATTAACAGCACGCATTTCAGCGAACTGCAGCGCCAGGGCATTGATGAGAACCGGCTTGTGACCGAGCCCTGCACCTCCATTATGGTGGGCGCGTCAATACTGTCGACGATGATCAACGTATATGGCTATAACTGGGAAGCCGTCGGGGCTTATAACGCGGGAGTGAAAAAAGAGAATTATTCAAAGCGTATGAATTATGCCCGCAAGGTCTGGGCGAAATATCAGGAGATAAAACCTCGTTCCTCTTATTAATTCTGCTTTTTGTTTTTTGAAGCGTACCCAGAGGTGCGCTTCAGAAAATGAAAAATTACCGCACTCTTTGGTTTATTTATTAAGGGAATAATACATAAACCGTGATTGCATTAACCCTTGTTGCTATATATAGGATGAGTTGAAATGACCAAAAGGACCTTACTGAGCGTGCTCGTTGCGGGTGCATGCATTGCGCCTTTCATGGCACAGGCTGCGACGCTGCAGGCAACCACCAGCGAGCCGTTCACCCTGAAAGCCAGCGATCTGGCGAAGAAAGAACAGGAACTGACTAACTTTCCACTGATGGCGTCGGTTAAAGACACCATTCGTACGCTGGATAATGCCCAGGTTGAGCTGATTGAGCCAGGCCGTGCAGCGAACCCGGATAACGTTAAACGCGTTGAAGGCATTGTGAAGGCCAGCGACTGGGAATACCTTTTCCCGATGCGAGCGCAGTCCTACACCTACAGTAACTTTCTGAAAGCGGTGGGCAAATTCCCGGCGCTGTGTAAGACCTACAACGACGGCCGTGACAGCGACGCCATCTGCCGTAAAGAGCTGGCCACCATGTTTGCCCACTTCGCACAGGAAACCGGTGGCCACGAAAGCTGGCGTCCGGAAGCCGAATGGCATCAGGCGCTGGTTCACGTTCGCGAAATGGGCTGGACCGAAGGGCAGAAAGGTGGTTACAACGGCGAATGTAATCCTGATATCTGGCAGGGACAAACCTGGCCGTGCGGCAAAGACAAAGACGGCGATTTCGTGAGTTACTTTGGCCGTGGGGCTAAACAGCTGTCTTATAACTACAACTACGGTCCGTTCTCTGAAGCGATGTTCGGCACTGTCCGCACGCTGCTCGACAAGCCGGAGCTGGTGGCTGACACCTGGCTGAACCTGGCAAGCGCCATCTTCTTCTTCGCCTACCCGCAGCCGCCGAAACCGAGCATGCTGCAGGTTATCGACGGCACTTGGCAGCCAAACGATCATGACAAAGCCAACGGCCTGGTTCCGGGCTTCGGCGTGACCACCCAGATCATTAACGGTGGCGTAGAGTGTGGCGGCCCGACTGAGATTGCCCAGTCTGAAAACCGTATCAAGTACTACAAAGAGTTTGCGAAGTACCTGAAAGTGCCTGTCCCGGCAAATGAAGTGCTCGGCTGTGCCAACATGAAGCAGTTCGATGAAGGCGGCTCCGGTGCGCTGAAGATTTACTGGGAGCAGGACTGGGGATGGAGTGCCGATACGCCAGACGGTAAAACGTATTCCTGCCAGCTGGTCGGTTATCAGACGCCGTTCAGCGCCTTTAAAGAGGGTGACTACACGAACTGCGTGAAGAAATTCTATAACGTCAACATCATCAACGATGACGGTTCCGCCGTGACGCCGGACGAGCATCCGGTCACTCCGGCACCGACGCCATCGGAAGATGAAACCCCGGCACCGGCACCGGTTCCGGACGAAACGCCGGCAGAACCGACCGTGGTGAACCACGCCCCGGTCGCGCAGATTGCGGGCCCAATCGGTGCGGTGGAAGCGGGCGCGCAGGTATCCCTGAGCGCAGAAGGATCCACTGACCAGGACGGCAATACGCTGACCTACACCTGGCGTTCACAGGATGGCCAGACGGTCACCGGTGAAGACAAGGCGGTGGTGACCTTTACCGCGCCCGAGTCTGCGACGGCTCAACAGTACGAAGTCAGCCTGACCGTGAGCGATGGCGAGCTGAGCAGCACCACCTCCTATCTGCTGAACGTTAAAGCGAAAGCCACGACGCCGTCTGAAAACGACGGTACCTCAGGTGCTTACGCCGCGTGGAGCGCCAACAGCAAGTACAAGGCAGGCGATATCGTGAATAACCACGGTAAACTGTTCCAGTGCAAACCGTTCCCGTACAGCGGCTGGTGTAACAATGCCCCGGCGTACTACGAGCCAGGCGCGGGTCTGGCGTGGTCAGACGCCTGGACGGCGCTGTAAAACAAAACGGCAACCTTCGGGTTGCCGTTTTCGTCTCTGTTCTCTGAGATGTGCGTGCTTAACTAGCGATGCAATTTACCGTGGTCACGCAGCCAGGCGGCAGTACGCACAATCCCTTCATCCAGGGAGACAATCGGCTTATACCCCAGTTCGTTCTCTGCGCGGGTGATATCCAGCGTAAAATCGAAGTTGAGCTTTGAGACACCGTAGTGCGTCAACGCAGGCTCTTTCGCCGATTTACTCCCAAGACGCTCCATACTGCGGGCAATCATATCCAGCATCGGGTAGGGCACGGAACGAATACGGCAGTCGATTTGCAACTCGTCAATCAACCTTTGCACGATGCTGCGCAGCGTGCAGGGCTCACCGTTGGTGATATTGTACGCACGACCGGAAATCAGGGTATCGCAGTCGGGCTGGCTTGCCAGCCACATGGCGTGGACCGCATTTTCGTAGTACGTCATATCCACCATCGCATCGCCACCGCGGGGCAGCAGCACGCTGCCGTAGTGGTGCATCATCTGCGCCAGACGCGGGATAAACACTTTGTCATGCGGGCCGAACAGGCTCTGAGGACGCAATACGGTAAAACGGGTGTGCGGGTTCGACTGCGCCAGCAGATCGATCACCTCTTCGCTGGCCGCTTTACTGCGGGCAAACTCACAGGCAAAGCGCGCCGGGCGAAAATCTTCCTGCACGTCGCGGTGATGGTGATAGTCGAAATAGAGAGACGGGGAGGAGATATGAATAAAGTTACGCACGCCCCAGGCCACGGCCCATTCACCCAGACGACGGGTGGCACGCACGTTGGCGAGGTCAAAAGCTTCCTGGGTACCCCACGGGGAGGTAAAACTGGAGCAGTGCCACAGCGTATCGATACCGGCCAGCATCACCTTGGCCTGAGAGGAGACCAGCTCCGTCAGGTCGGCATGGACAAACTCTGCGCCCATTTTTTGCAGCAGTTTACCCATCGCTTCGTTGCGACCGGTGGCCCTGACGCTGATGCCTTTGTTGCGCAGAAACTCGACCGCATTTCGGCCTAAGCCGCTGGTCGCCCCGGTAACCAGTACCTTCATATCAATCCACTGTGTTGAAAAAGAATTTCGTGCGCATTCTTTCGTGAATTACGGCGGGTTGCAATGGGAAAGGTGAAAGAATAAGAGTTTTATTGAGTTATTTTCGTCTTTTGTTCTGCCAGCTGCGCGATACGTTTCGCCATTCCGCGAAAGATAAACAGGTGAGCGGGGATCATTAACAACCAGTAGAAAAGCCCCGGCATACCGTGCGGGTGCCACCATGCACGAACGTCCAGTTCACGATGGTCGCCTTTGTCTTTTAGCGTAAAGCACAACCGTCCCAGACCGGGCGCTTTCATGCCAAACAGCAGCGCCAGCTGTTTTTCGGGCTCGACGATAATTACCTTCCAGCTGTCAACCGTATCGCCTACCGCAAGATACGGGTGCGCAGGACGGCCTTTCGCCAGCCTGTGTCCTACCAGCAGATCCAGTGCGCCACGGGTTTGCCAGAGGATATTGCCGAAGAAATAGCGTTCTTTGCCGCCAATCTGATTCACCACCTCCCACAGGTCTGCCAGAGTTGCCGGGGTGTTCACCGTGCAGCCCGCCTGTTTAGGAAAGTAACCGTACTCAGGCCGCCAGCGGGCAAACGCCTGGGCGTCGTAGCCCCAGTCGCTGGAGTTCATCAGCTGTTCCTCTTCCTTGAGCGTATTGCGTACCGCATCATCGAAACGGATCAGCGTCTGGGGGATCAGCGCACGCAACGCGCGATCGTCGGCCAGCAGATCGTGTTTGAGCCCCTGGATCAGCGCTTTTGCGGTCGTCGGCGGCACGGACGTAATGACGTTTAAAAACCACACCGAGATCCAGCGGGTAGGGAAGGGAATGGGGATCAGCCAGCGTCGGCGGCCGCTGACACGCATAAAATGTTCGAACTGTTGCTGGTAGCTCAGCACTTCCGGGCCGGCAGCCTCAAGCACACGGTGTTGCTCAGCCGGATGGTCCAGCAGGGCCACCAGATAATGGCGTAAATTTTCCAGCGCAATCGGCGTGGTGCGCGATCGCACCCAGCGCGGCGGGGTAAGCACCGGCAGGTTGTACACCATGTCGCGCATCACTTCGAACGCGGCGGAGCCGGCCCCGACGATGATCCCCGCCCGCAGTTCGGTGACGGGAATATTGGCGCCGCGCAGGGTTTCAGCCGTGAGCTGACGGGCGCGAAGATGATCGGACTGCTCGTTAGCAGGCGCCTGCAGCGAGCTTAAAAAAATCACCTGCTTCACCGGTGTGCGCAACAGCGCGTCGCGAACGTTCATCGCCACCTGACGCTCGTGGGCGATAAAATCGCCCCCTTCGCCCATGCTGTGAACAAGGTAGTAAAGCGTGTCGACCCCTTCCAGTAACGCCGGCAGCGTCGTGGGCCAGTTGAGATCGACGTTGTGACAGGTCACCCCGGGCAGGTGCAGTTTTTGCAGACGCTCCGTGTTGCGTGCCACGGCCAGCACCTGGTGTCCCTGCTGACTTAACGCAGTGGTGAGATGCTGACCGATATACCCACTGGCACCGAGTACCAGAATACGTTGCGGCACGCTCTGCTCCTTAGCGCTGTAAAAACGCCTGCCAGTGTTTCACCACGTCTGCCAGCTGCTGACGATTAACGTCTAAGTGCATAACCAGGCGTACCACCGGCGAGGCGTTGATCAACACGCCACGGGCTTTCATAAACTCACCCAGCGCGGCAGCGTGCTCTTCGCCCACGCGAATGAAGAGCATGTTGGTATCGTGGCGCATAACGTCTGCACCAATCTCGCGTAGCTGTGCGGCCATCCACGCGGCGTTTTCATGGTCGTCTTTCAGGCGGGCCACGTTGTTTTTCAGGGCGTACAGTCCGGCTGCCGCCAGAATACCGGCCTGGCGCATCCCGCCGCCGGTCATCTTACGCCAGCGGACCGCGCGTTTGATGTAGTCCGCATTGCCCACCAGCAGCGAGCCAACGGGCGTCCCCAGCCCTTTAGACAGGCAAATAGTGAACGAATCGCAATACTGCGCGATGTCTTTCAGCTCGCAGCCATACTCCACCACGGCGTTAAAGATGCGCGCGCCATCCACGTGCAGCCCGAGTTTGCGCTCGCGGGTGAATTCCCACGCTGCTTTCAGGTACTCGCGCGGCAGCACTTTGCCGTTGTGGGTGTTTTCCAGACTGAGCAGCCTGGTGCGGGCGAAATGTACATCATCGACTTTGATTTTCGCCGCGACCTTGTCGAGCGGCAGGGTGCCGTCCGGGGCAGCATCAATCGGCTGAGGCTGAATGCTGCCCAGTACCGCCGCACCGCCTGCTTCGTACAGGTAATTATGCGCACCCTGACCGGCAATATACTCTTCACCGCGTTCGCAGTGGCTGAGCAACGCCACCAGGTTGGCCTGGGTGCCGGATGGCAGAAACAGGGCGGCCTCTTTACCGCTTAGCTCGGCGGCATAACGCTGCAGCGCATTCACCGTTGGATCGTCACCGTAGACGTCGTCCCCGACCGGGGCGGCCATCATCTCTTCGAGCATGGCGCGACCCGGACGGGTAACGGTATCACTGCGTAAATCAATCATTTCACATCCCTTTAATTTAAGAGGTTATGTGAAATGTTTTACCTGAGCCAGTTGGTTTTTGCCAGTTCGATTACCTCATCACCGCGTCCGCTGATGATGGCGCGCAGCATATAGAGGCTGAATCCTTTGGCCTGCTCGAGTTTAATCTGCGGTGGGATCGCCAGCTCTTCTTTCGCCACCACCACATCCACCAGTACCGGACCGTCGATGGAGAAGGCGCGCTGCAGGGCTTCATCGACTTCTGAGGCTTTCTCTACGCGAATACCCGTGATGCCGCAGGCTTCAGCGATGCGCGCGAAGTTGGTGTCGTGTAGCTCG
Source organism: Enterobacter sp. BIDMC 26 (assembly GCF_000534435.1). Taxonomy (NCBI): domain Bacteria; kingdom Pseudomonadati; phylum Pseudomonadota; class Gammaproteobacteria; order Enterobacterales; family Enterobacteriaceae; genus Enterobacter; species Enterobacter sp. BIDMC 26. Next base: position 666,382 of record NZ_KI973182.1, read on the forward strand.
GTGCCGTCCGTCAGATAGCCACCTGCCTTCATCTCCATCGCCACAAAGCCCAGCACGCTGTTGTTAAAGACCACGATTTTCAGCGGGAGCTTCATCTGCACAACCGACAGGAAATCGCCCATCAGCATGCTGAACCCGCCGTCGCCGCACATCGCCACCACCTGACGCTCTGGTGCGGTGGCCTTGGCCCCCAGCGCCTGCGGCATGGCGTTGGCCATCGAACCGTGGTTGAACGACCCCAGCAGACGGCGTTTGCCGTTCATCTTCAGATAGCGTGCCGCCCAGACGGTCGGGGTGCCCACGTCGCAGGTAAAAATGGCATCGTCGTCCGCGAAATGGCTAATTTGCTGCGCCAGATACTGGGGATGAATGGCTTTGTCGCTCGGTTTGGCAAGATCGTCCAGTCCTTTGCGTGCATCGCGGTAATCACTGAGGGCTTTGTCGAGGAACTTCCGGTCGGTTTTTTCTTCCACCAGCGGCAGCAGGGCGGCGAGGGTGGATTTGATGTCCCCTACCAGCGCCATATCGACTTTGCTGTGGGCACCAATACTGCCCGGGTTAATATCAATCTGAATGATTTTGGCATCCGTCGGGTAAAACGCGCGGTACGGGAACTGGGTGCCGAGCAGGATCAGCGTGTCGGCATTCATCATGGTGTGGAAACCGCTGGAAAAACCGATCAGTCCGGTCATGCCCACGTCATACGGATTGTCATATTCGACATGCTCTTTGCCGCGCAGGGCGTGAACAATCGGGGATTTTAACTTGCCGGCAAATTCCACCAGCTCTTTGTGCGCGCCCGCACAGCCACTGCCGCACATCAGGGCGATATTGCTGGAGTAACGCAGCAGCTGCGCGAGCTTTTTGAGCTCTTCTTCAGCCGGCGTGATGACAGGCTGTGGGGCGTGATACCAGTGCGAACTGGCACCTTCAGGCGCGGCCTTCAGCGCCACGTCACCGGGAATAACGACCACCGAAACACCGCGGTTAAGCACGGCTTTGCGCATTGCAATGGCCAGAACCTGAGGGATCTGTTCTGGTGAGGAAACTAATTCGCAATAGTGGCTGCATTCACGGAACAGCTCCTGAGGATGCGTCTCCTGAAAATAGCCGCTGCCGATTTCGGAAGAAGGGATGTGAGCGGCAATCGCCAGGACCGGTACGTGATTGCGGTGGCAGTCAAACAGGCCGTTGATCAAGTGAAGGTTGCCCGGTCCGCACGATCCGGCGCAGACGGCCAGTTCACCCGTTACCTGCGCTTCCGCCCCAGCCGCGAAGGCGGCAACCTCTTCATGACGGGTTGGCATCCATTCAATGGTCTTCATCTTATTGAGGCTATCGCTCAGCCCGTTCAGGGAGTCGCCGGTTACGCCCCAGATGCGCTTTACGCCTGCCTGCTCGAGGGTTTTTGCTATGTATGCAGCCACGGTTTGTTTCATGGGTGTCCATCTCCTTTAAGTGATATCGCTTACAAGCTTAGAAGAAAGTCACTGTATTGCCGCGCTTTCCCCCTTATTAAAAGGTGCTTTTCACCCGCAATGATTCGGCATAATCTGGTCATCACACAGATGAAAACAGGAATCATTTCAAATGGTTAAATCATTGTTAATTGCTGTTAATGAAAAGCTATCGTGCGACGATGCCGGCAAACTCTTGTTACGACTTGCCGTCGGTGGGCTGATGCTTTTTCACGGTTTACACAAGTTATTGGGTGGCGTGGGGTTCATCAGCGGCATGCTGGTGGAAAAAGGATTACCGGGGTTTATCGCCTACGGCGTGCTCATTGGCGAAGTGGTGGCACCTGTCCTGATTATCGTGGGGCTTTTTACGCGCCCGGCGGCACTGGTGCTGGCGTTTACCATGATTGTGGCGTGGCTGATGGTCGGGACGGGGGAAACCTTTGCGCTGGACGCGGTAGGTGCCTGGGCGATTGAGAGCCTGGTGTACTTCTTTATCGGTGCGCTGGCGGTAGCATGTTTAGGCGCTGGGCGTTTTGCGTTGGGGAAAGCGCCGGTCTGGCGGTAGGCGTACTAACCGGGGGTAAACGCGAGCGCTTACCCCCGTCATTCGCTACGCCAGCACAAGATCGCCCTGTGGATGACACGAGCACGCCAGCACGTATCCGTCGGCGATTTCTGCCTCGGTCAGCGTCATGGTGCTCGTCACGGTGTACTCACCGGAGACCACTTTGGTCTTGCAGCAGCCACACACGCCAGCACGGCATGCTGCCACCACCGGCACATTGTTGCTTTCCAGCGCGTCCAGTAGCGTGGTGCCGACCCGGCCAAAGAAGGTCTGAGCAGGCTGCAGTCTGGTGAACGTAATTCCGCTGGTTGCCGCTTCCGCCACCGGGGTGAAGAACTGCTCTTTGAAGAAGCGGGTCACGCCCAGCGCTTTCACGTCCTGCTCAACGATATCCATATACGGCGCCGGCCCACAGGTCATCACGGTACGATCCGCGAGATCCGGGACGCTTTGCAGCAGTTCACGGCTCAGACGTCCGGCGACAAAACCGTGGGTTGCGTTATGTTCCGCCACCAGCGTCACCGGATAGTTACGCCACTCTTCGGCAAAGATCACATCTTCCGGCGAGCGCACGCTGAAGATCACCTGAACATCAGCCTGCGGACGGTTTTTCGCCAGCCAGCGACGCATTGACATGATCGGCGTGACGCCGCACCCGGCGGCCAGCAGCAGGAATTTATCTTCCGCTTTATCGTCACAGGTGAAATCCCCGTGTGCGTCCGACAGCCAGAGGTAATCCCCGCGCTTCACGTCCCGGGTCAGCCACTGCGAGCCTGCGCCATCATCGATACGGCGGATAGTGAGCGTGATGTACTCGCTCACGCCCGGCGTTGAGGAGATCGTGTAGGCGCGCAGCGTGTCCGCTGAGTTGCGGACACTGACCAGCGCATACTGACCTGCACGGTACGGATAGTAGTCATGGCACAGCAGGGACAGCGTCCACACATCCGGCGTCTCCTGATGGATGTGATGAACCTGCATCCGCCACGGACATTGTGAGGTTGGCATGGTCATGAATAACTCCTTACGCGCTCAGCAGCTGCTGCATATCTTCTTCTACGGTGGTCACGGAACGCAGACCAAACTTCTCGTTCAGCACGGCCAGCAGATCCGGTGTCAGGAAGCCGGGTGCGGTGGGGCCGGTCACAATGTTGGTCACACCGAGAGAGAGCAGGGTCAGCAGGATGACAATCGCTTTCTGTTCAAACCAGGAGAGCACCAGCGACAGCGGCAGATCGTTGACGCCGCAGCCCAGTTTTTCCGCCAGCGTGACGGCCAGAATGATGGCAGAGTAGGCGTCGTTACACTGACCCGCATCGACCAGACGTGGCAAACCTTCAATGTTGCCGAAGTCCAGCTTGTTGAAACGGTATTTACCGCACGCCAGCGTCAGGATCAGGCAATCTTCCGGTACGCTGGTGGCGAAATCGGTGAAGTAGTTACGCTCACCGCGCGCGCCGTCACAGCCGCCAATCAGGAAGATATGGCGCAGTTTTTCACGGCTCACGAGGTCAATCAGTGAATCCGCGGCACCGAGCAGGGTTTCGCGACCAAAGCCGACGGTGATCAGATGTTCGATTTCGCTGTACGGGAAGCCACCCATCTGCTGCGCCTGGGCGATGACCGGGCCGAAATCATCCCCTTCCAGGTGGCTCACACCCGGCCAGCCAACGATGCTTCGGGTCCAGATGCGGTCGTCATACGCGCCAACGGTGGGGTCGATGATGCAGTTAGAGGTCATCACGATGGGACCCGGGAAACGGGCGAACTCAACCTGCTGGTTCTGCCAGCCGCTACCGTAGTTCCCGACCAGGTGTTTAAATTTACGCAGTTCCGGGTAGCCGTGTGCGGGCAGCATTTCGCCGTGGGTATAGACGTTAACGCCCGTGCCTTCGGTCTGCTTCAGCAGGTTATAGAGGTCTTTCAGGTCATGGCCGGAGATCAGGATGCACTTGCCTTCGGTCGCTTTAACGTTAACCTGCGTCGGCGTCGGGTGGCCGTAGGTGCGGGTTTCACCGGCATCCAGAATACGCATCACGTTGAAGTTCATCTGGCCGATTTCCATTGAACATTCGAGCAGCGGATTCATCTCGGCAGGCCAGGTACCCAACCACGCCATGATTTTGTGGTACTGAGCATAGATAGCGTTATCGTACTGGCCCAGAACGTGCGCGTGTTCCATATAGGCCGCGGCCCCTTTCAGGCCGTACAGGCAGAGCAGACGCAGGCCGAGAATGTTCTCGCCAATCGCCGCTTTGTCTTTGTTGGGGGTGAATTCTGCTGCCTGACGCTGCAGCTCGCCCAGGTCATCGCTCACCAGCTGCAGGTCTGCCATTGGGTTTTCTACCCGCGCGTTGGCATCGGCGCTCAGGCACTGCGCTTTCAGCGCTTCACGCAATGCAATTGCTTCGCGGGCATAGCCGACGATGCGCGGGGAATCAAAGTTAACGTTAGTCAGCGTGGAGAAAAAGGCGCGTGGGGCGAAACTGTCTACATAGTGGTCAATAATGCCATATTCGCGGGCCTTGAAGGCCCATGCGGAAAGGCCTTGCAGGGCGGCAATCAGCAGATCCTGCAGGTCTGATGTTTCTGCGGTTTTGCCGCACATACCTTGCGCATAAGAGCAGCCATTGCCTGCCGGGGTACGGATGGTTTGTTCACATTGCACACAAAACATAATCACACCTGTTAAAGTTATATTTGATATACATGTTTGAGATTATGCTTGTGACTGAACGGTGAAAAGGGCTTTCTTCTACAAAATAGAGGGAGATTGATTTAGCGCAATTTTGGCGGCAGAAAGCCTACCGCCAGAGGAGTATCAGGCGGAGAAAAACGCCATCAGAACGGGAACCAGCAGGCTCAAAATAAAGCCGTGTACGATGGCGGCAGGCACCATCTCCAGCCCACCTGAACGCTGCAGAACCGGCAGGGTAAAGTCCATCGACGTGGCGCCACACAGACCCAGTGCGGTCGAGCGACTGCGGCGCACCAGGCCCGGGATCAGCATAATGGCAATTAATTCTCGCGCCAGGTCGTTAAAGAAGGCGGCGCTCCCGATGACCGGACCGAACGATTCAGTCAGCAGAATACCGGAAAGGGAATACCAGCCAAATCCGGAGGCCATTGCCAGACCGGTTTTTAACGGCAGGCCGAGGATAAAAGCGTTAATCACGCCCGCCACCAGTGAGCTAATGACGACGATAACCGCGACGATCATTCCACGGCGATTAAGGACAATCTGTTTCAACGTCATGCCATTATTTCGCAGCTGAATACCGATAAGGAACAGCAGGAAAATGAGGGTATATTCACTGGCTTCCGTCGCGTGCTGTAAAAAATTCCATCCGCTTAACCCAAGAACAAAACCCAGCACCACGACGCCGCATAATTTTAAAGATTCCAGCGCCATTGCAATTCGTGACGGCAGTTTTTCCTGATGGTGGTGATTTTTCCACGGAATAGTGCGCTCAAGCCAGAAAAGTGCGGCAATATTGCACAGCAAAATAACGGCGCAGGTGACGACAGAATAATGCAGGATCGCCAGCAGATTGGTGGCCAGATTATCCAGAAACGCCAGGCTTATCCCCATAAAGAAAAGAATGACGTAGACAATCCAGCTCAGAAAACGGTTGATAAGCCGTAACGCGGATTCGCGATGCAGCGGGATAAGGTAGCCCACAATCAGAGGCAGCAGAATGATGAGGAGTCCTGAAAACATGAACAACGGGTCCTTGTGAGTATCTGTTAAGCGCCAGAGACACTACCCAATAAACGTTGTCAGGTAAAGGAGCAACAAAAAAGCCGGGTGGCAGCAACGCCTGACCCGGCCTGAGTGTTGTCATGCAGGTCGGGTAAGCGTAAGTGCTACCCGACTGCACACGCAATTAATCGCGTTTTTCCAGCAGGGTGCGATACAGCACGCCGCCCAGAATACCGCCGATGATTGGCATTACCCAGAACAGCCACAGCTGCTCAAGCGCCCAGCCGCCCTGGAAAATAGCGACGGCAGTACTGCGCGCCGGGTTTACGGAGGTGTTGGTGACCGGAATAGAGATCAGGTGGATAAGCGTCAGCGCCAGACCAATGGCAATAGGTGCAAAGCCCGCCGGGGCGTGTTTGTCGGTTGCGCCGTGGATCACCAGCAGGAAGCCTGCGGTCAGCACAATTTCAATCACGATGGCAGAGAGCATGGAGTAACCGCCAGGGGAGTGTTCGCCGAAACCGTTTGAGGCGAAGCCGCTTGCGGCGGCGTCAAAGCCGGCTTTACCGCTGGCAATAACGTACAGAACCGCTGCAGCAATAATCCCGCCAACAACCTGGGCCACAATATAACCAATGACTTCTTTAGCAGGGAAACGACCGCCCGCCCATAAACCTAATGTCACCGCCGGGTTAAAATGACCACCGGAAATATGACCCACGGCAAACGCCATGGTTAATACGGTTAAACCGAATGCCAGCGCAACGCCGACAAAACCAATACCTAATTCCGGAAATGCTGCTGCCAGAACGGCGCTACCGCAGCCACCAAACACCAGCCAGAATGTACCAAAGCATTCTGCTGCTAATTTTCTAAACATAACCACCTCAATAATAAACTTCACACGCGTTCCTGCGTGCGGGATATCGTCAAAAAAGGGATGACGACTCAAAGAGCCATTATTTTAAAAACAAAAACATCCCTTCGCCACTAAAATTAATTCGGTTAATTTGATTTATGGCAACGTGATGTCATTCCTTGTTCAAATCGACGGTAAATAGAGCATAGACCAATTCTCTACAGCACGAAGGTTGTGCTGTCGTGTCAAAGTTCCTGCCGCTATACTGCTGATAACTTAAAGGAAAAAGTGATCATCTCGCGGGGGATTTATGCTTCTCGAACGTGTGGAAATTGTTGGGTTCCGCGGTATTAACCGCCTGTCGCTGCAGCTTGAGCAGAACAACGTCCTGATCGGTGAGAACGCGTGGGGTAAGTCCAGCCTTCTGGATGCGCTGACGCTGCTGCTTTCGCCCGAAGACGATCTGTATCACTTTGCCCATGATGATTTCTGGTTTCCTCCCGGCGATGTGAATGGCCGCGAAAAACACCTGCACATTATTCTGACGTTCCGCGAATCCGAGCCGGGGCGTCACCGCGTGCGTCGCTTCCGGCCGTTATCACCCTGCTGGGTCCCGTGCGACGACGGTTTCCACCGGATTTTCTACCGGCTGGAAGGTGAGATGGCAGAAAACGAGGGCGTATTAACCCTGCGTGATTTCCTCGATGAGAAAGCCAACCCCATTCCGCTGGATGACATCGACGACCTGGCTCGCCACCTGATTCGCCTGATGCCGGTGTTGCGCCTGCGTGATGCGCGTTTTATGCGGCGGATCCGCAACGGCACTGTACCAAATATGCCGGAAGTGGAAGTGACCGCCCGCGAGCTGGATTTCCTGGCGCGAGAGCTGGTGGCGCGTCCGCAAAATCTGACCGATGGTCAAATCCGCCAGGGGTTGTCGGCAATGGTACAACTGCTGGAACACTATTTTTCCGAGCAGGGGACGTCGGAGTCGCGCCATCGTCTGATGCGCCGCCGCTCTCACGATGAACAACGCAGCTGGCGTTACCTCGATATCATAAACCGGATGATTGACAGGCCCGGTGGCCGTACCCATCGGGTGATTTTGCTGGGGCTGTTTTCGACGCTTCTGCAGGCCAAGGGCACCGTTCGTCTCGACCGTGACGCCCGGCCGCTGCTGCTGGTGGAAGACCCGGAAACGCGCCTGCACCCGATCATGCTCTCGGTGGCGTGGCACCTGTTGAATCTGCTGCCGCTGCAGCGCGTGACCACCACCAATTCCGGCGAGTTATTGTCCCTGACCCCGGTTGAGCACGTCTGCCGTCTGGTACGTGAGTCTTCCCGCGTCACCGCCTATCGCCTCGGGCCGGGCGGGATGAACGCGGAAGAGGGACGTCGTATCTCGTTCCACATCCGCTTTAATCGTGCGTCGTCGCTGTTCGCCCGCTGCTGGCTGCTGGTTGAGGGAGAAACGGAAACCTGGGTTATCAACGAACTGGCGCGTCAGTGCGGCCACCATTTTGATGCCGAAGGTATCAAGGTCATCGAATTTGCCCAGTCGGGGATCAAGCCGCTGATCAAATTCGCCCGGCGGATGGGCATTGAATGGCATGTGCTGGTGGATGGTGACGAGGCGGGGAAAAAATATGCCGCGACCGTGCGTGGCCTGCTAAATAATGAGCGCGAAGAAGAGCGCGACCACTTAACCATGCTGCCGGCCATGGACATGGAGCACTTTATGTACCGTCAGGGGTTCGACGACGTGTTCCACCGGATTGCGATGGTGCCGGTGGATGTGCCAATGAACATGCGGCGCGTGATTGCCAAAGCCATCCACCGCTCTTCAAAACCTGATTTAGCGATTGAGGTGGCGACGGAAGCGGGGAGACGTGGCGTGGAGTCCGTGCCGACACTGCTGCGCAAGATGTTCTCCCGCGTGCTGTGGCTGGCACGCGGGAAAGCGGATTAAGCGCGGGTCGCCTGCGTGACGTGTTGCGTCAGGCTGTCCAGTAGCGCATAGCGGCGGCGGTACTCAGCGCGCTTTTTGCTCGCAATCTCTTCCATCGGCTTACGGGGCATGGCGAGCGGCAGCATGAAGTGGCCGTTATCCTGTTTTTGCCCACCGAGGGAGAGCCAGAAGCTGTCATAATCGGCCAGCAGTTTTCCCTCTTTTTTCTTGCGGTAACGCCAGCTGCGGTAGATATGCGTGGCGTTACTCACCGCGACAATATGCTCAACCGGGAAAGCTGCGCCAAGCGTCATTGCCGTTTCAACCAGCAGGCGTTTCGGGAACAGGCCGTGACACGCTTTGGTCGCCCCCTGGATCAGTTCATGTGGAACATGTGCTTTTGCCCCCTGCAGGCCGCCAATGAACAGCGTTGTTTTTCCTTCAAACGGGCACAGCGTGAAGGTCATTTCCGCCAGCACGGTATTCTGATGGTTACAAAAGACGAGGGTGGCTTCACCCTCTTTATCCATGAAGGCGTCGGCGCACAGGCGCACAGTAAACTGCTGTTCGTCTTTTCCGGTCAGGGTCAGCAGGGTTGCCCCCTGCGGTGAAAGGTAACCCTTGACCAGCGTTGCCGGAAGCTGGCGCGTCATTGTCTGGTAGTGCCAGGTCAGCGATTCCAGCGCCTGTCGGCGATCCATGTCCACCGTTAACCACGGGCGGTGCAGGCGGCACGGCAGCCCCGGCTGCACCTGCAACATTTGCATCAGGCGCGGCTGCTTTGCCAGCGCTGACAGCAGACGCGTGGTGCTGAACGGTGTCATCAGCGAACGGAGCATGAATTTACGTCGATAAGCGGGGTTTTGCCATGCCAGCCCCGGAGTGATCTTCCCGAAGGCCAGATTATTGAAGAGCTGCCAGCCGGATTTAGGCTGGGGCTGATGAGAAAAAAGTGTATCGACGATGGAAGACATGTTAGATCCTGCTTCTGAAGGAAGGGCTCTATTTCAGCAGGCGAAATTTCAATAACTCATCAACAAATTGAGGCGATTTCGGTGCGCGGGGGTTTCGTTGAGGAGTCGTTTAGATAGAATCAACGTTTATAATTGCCAGAACATTTATTTGGAATATTTATGAACCTCAAGGGAAAACGCAGAACGTGGTTTCTGCTGCTGGCGGTAATTGTTATCGGGGGAGGGTTCTGGCTATGGCAGATCCTGAATGCCCCTGTACCACAGTATCAAACACTGATTGTCCGTCCGGGCGAGCTGCAGCAAAACGTGCTGGCGACGGGAAAACTGGATGCCCTGCGCAAGGTTGACGTGGGTGCACAGGTAAGCGGTCAGTTGAAAACGCTGTCGGTTGAGATTGGCGACAAGGTGAAAAAAGGCCAGCTGCTGGGCGTTATCGATCCTGAGCAGGCGCAAAACCAGATCCGTGAGGTGGAAGCCACGCTCATGGAACTGCGTGCCCAGCGTGCACAGGCGGAGGCTGAGCGCAACCTGGCCCAGGTAACGTTAACGCGTCAGCAGGCGCTGGCCAAAACGCAGGCCATCTCGAAACAAGATTTAGACACGGCCGCCACCGAGCTGGCGGTTAAGCAGGCGCAGATCGGGACTATCGATGCGCAGATCAAGCGCAACCAGGCCTCGCTGGATACGGCCAAAACCAACCTCGACTATACGCAGATTGTGGCGCCCATGGCCGGGGAAGTGACTCAAATTACCACGCTGCAGGGGCAAACGGTGATTGCGGCGCAGCAGGCGCCCAACATTCTGACCCTGGCGGACATGAGCACCATGCTGGTGAAAGCCCAGGTCTCAGAGGCGGATGTTATTCATCTGAAGCCGGGGCAGAAAGCCTGGTTTACCGTCCTCGGCGATCCTCAGACGCGCTATGAAGGCGCGCTAAAAGACATTCTGCCGACGCCGGAAAAAGTGAACGATGCCATCTTCTACTATGCGCGCTTCGAGGTACCTAACCCGCAGGGCGTGTTGCGTCTGGACATGACCGCACAGGTGCACATTCAGCTTACCGGCGTGAAAAATGTGCTCACCATTCCTCTCTCTGCGCTGGGTGAATCCACCGGCGAGAGCCGCTATAAAGTGAAAGTGCTGCGCAACGGCGAAACGCGTGAGCGAGAAGTGGTCATTGGTGCACGTAATGACACCGACGTGGTGGTGGTCAAAGGGCTGGAAGAGGGTGAGGAGGTTGTCACCAGCGAAAGCCTGCCCGGAGCCGCTAAATGACGGCGTTGCTTGAGCTGAATGACATTCGTCGTAGCTATCCGTCGGGCGATGGCCCGGTTGAGGTGCTGAAGGGGATCACCCTGCGCGTCGAAGCGGGCGAGATGGTGGCGATTGTCGGTGCGTCCGGCTCCGGTAAATCGACGCTGATGAATATTCTCGGCTGTCTGGACAGACCCACCAGCGGCACCTATCGGGTGGCCGGAATGGATGTTTCCACGCTGGACGGTGACGCGCTGGCAAAACTGCGGCGGGAACATTTCGGTTTTATCTTCCAGCGTTACCATCTGCTCTCTCACCTGACGGCGGCGCAGAACGTCGAAGTGCCGGCGGTCTATGCCGGCGTCGAGCGGAAAAAACGCCTTGAGCGCGCCCAGATGCTGCTGACGCGTCTGGGGCTGGCGGAACGGGTGGAGTACCAGCCCTCGCAGCTTTCCGGCGGCCAGCAGCAGCGTGTCAGTATCGCACGCGCGCTGATGAACGGCGGTCAGGTGATCCTCGCAGATGAACCGACCGGGGCGCTCGACAGCCATTCGGGTGAAGAGGTGATGGCGATCCTTCACCAGCTTCGCGATCAGGGGCATACGGTCATCATCGTTACCCACGATCCGCAGGTGGCTGCACAGGCCGAGCGCATCATTGAGATCCGCGACGGAGAGCTGGTCAGCAACCCGCCGGCGCGACACGCCCGGGCGGCGGCGCCGAAAGAAGTCCTGCCGGCGTCAACCGGCTGGGGACAATTTTCCAGCGGGTTTCGTGAGGCGCTGACCATGGCCTGGCTGGCGATGGCCGCCAACAAAATGCGCACCCTGTTGACCATGCTGGGCATCATCATTGGTATCGCCTCGGTGGTGTCGATTGTGGTCGTGGGCGACGCGGCCAAACAGCTGGTGCTGGCGGATATTCGGGCCATCGGGACCAACACCATTGATGTCTATCCCGGCAAAGATTTTGGCGATGACGAGCCGCAGTATCAGCAGTCGCTGAAGTACGACGATCTGGCGGCTATCCAGAAGCAGCCGTGGGTAAATTCGGCCACGCCGGCGGTCTCGCAAAACCTCCGTCTGCGGGTAGGCAATGTTGACGTTGCTGCCAGCGCCAACGGTGTCAGCGGCGATTACTTTAACGTCTATGGCATGACCTTCAGCGAAGGTGCCACCTTCAATGCCGAGCAGTTAGCGGGCCGGGCGCAGGTGGTGGTGCTTGACGCCAACTCGCGCCGGCAGCTCTTCCCCAATAAAACCAACGTGGTGGGCGAGGTTATCCTTGTCGGAAACATGCCTGCGACGGTGATTGGCGTGGCGGAAGAGAAACAGTCGATGTTTGGCAGCAGCAAGATCCTGCGCGTCTGGCTGCCCTATACCACCATCTCCGGACGGATTATGGGGCAGTCCTGGCTGAACTCCATCACCGTTCGCGTGAAGGAGGGCTACGACAGCGCGCAGGCCGAGCAACAGCTGGAACGGCTGCTGACGTTGCGTCACGGGAAGAAAGATTTCTTCACCTGGAACATGGACGGTCTCTTGAAAACGGCGGAAAAGACCACACGTACTCTTCAGCTGTTCCTGACGCTGGTGGCGGTGATCTCGCTGGTGGTTGGCGGTATCGGGGTGATGAATATCATGCTGGTATCGGTCACGGAACGTACCCGGGAGATTGGCATCCGCATGGCAGTCGGTGCCAGAGCCAGCGATGTGCTGCAGCAATTTTTGATTGAAGCGGTGCTGGTGTGTCTGGTGGGCGGCGCGATGGGCATTGCGCTGTCGATGATGATCGCGTTTGCTCTGCAGCTTTTTTTACCCGGCTGGGAGATTGGTTTCTCGCCGGTGGCCATTCTTACCGCATTTTTGTGTTCGACTTTTACCGGCATTTTGTTTGGCTGGCTGCCTGCCCGCAATGCGGCGCGTCTGGATCCTGTGGATGCGTTGGCTCGCGAATAGGCTGAAAATAAAAATGCCAGCCGATCGGGCTGGCATTTTGACGGCGGGATGTACACAATAAAACAGAGAGCTATGCGACCGTTTCTGCTTCAATGGGTACGATCAGGCTTGCATGATTGCCTTTGGGTCCCTGGTGTACATCGAACCGGACGGACTGCCCGGCTTTGAGCGTTCTGTAACCATCCATCTGAATGGTGGAATAGTGAGCGAAGATATCCTCGCCGCCGCCTTCGGGGCAGATGAAGCCAAACCCTTTGGCGTTGTTGAACCACTTAACAGTACCCATTTCCATGCTTCGACATCCTTCGTAAATCTTATAAGTTAAGATGGAATGAACCGGTGGTGGAGTGGGGGCTGTTCAAAACCTCGCCATCTCACGCTTGTACAATTTAGAGAAACGAAAGAAGTCGTCAAGCGTTTGGCGCTTGAGATGGGACAATAATCAACCAAAGTTTGAAGCAGTTAACGCTATTGCAACAGTTTGTGACAGACATCGCGGATGACAGTAATAGATGATTGTTATCTAACATCTGAGGTAGATTCAAAGTGGTTATGCAAAATGGGTAAGACCAACGACTGGCTGGATTTTGACCAGCTGGCGGAAGATAAAGTGCGTGACGCGCTAAAACCGCCATCTATGTATAAAGTTATGTTAATGAACGATGATTACACGCCGATGGAATTTGTTATTGACGTGCTACAAAAGTTCTTTTCTTATGATGTAGAACGTGCAACGCAACTGATGCTTACCGTTCATTATCGTGGCAAAGCTATCTGCGGCATCTTTACCGCCGAAGTGGCGGAGACCAAAGTCGCGATGGTGAACGATTATGCGAGGGAGAACGAGCATCCGTTGCTGTGTACGCTGGAAAAGGCCTGATAAGGCATAAAATTTGGGGGAGGTGCCTATGCTCAATCAAGAACTGGAACTCAGTTTAAATATGGCTTTCGCCAGAGCGCGTGAGCACCGACATGAGTTTATGACCGTCGAGCATTTACTGCTCGCACTGCTTAGCAACCCATCTGCCCGCGAAGCGCTGGAAGCCTGCTCCGTGGATCTGGTGGCGCTACGTCAGGAACTCGAAGCCTTCATCGAACAAACCACACCGGTGCTGCCAGCCAGTGAAGAAGAGCGCGACACGCAGCCGACGCTCAGCTTCCAGCGCGTGTTGCAGCGTGCGGTATTCCACGTCCAGTCTTCCGGACGTAGCGAAGTGACGGGCGCAAATGTGCTGGTCGCCATCTTCAGCGAGCAGGAGTCACAGGCTGCCTACCTGCTGCGCAAACACGAAGTCAGCCGACTCGACGTGGTTAACTTTATCTCTCACGGAACGCGTAAAGACGAGCCGAACCAGGCATCGGATTCCAGCAATCAGGTCAATAACAATGAAGAGCAAGCAGGCGGGGAGGATCGTATGGAAAACTTCACCACCAATCTCAACCAGCTTGCTCGCGTTGGCGGTATCGACCCGCTGATTGGTCGCGATAAAGAGCTGGAGCGCGCGATCCAGGTATTGTGCCGTCGCCGCAAGAACAACCCACTGCTGGTGGGTGAATCTGGCGTCGGTAAAACCGCGATTGCCGAAGGTCTCGCCTGGCGTATTGTGCAGGGCGACGTACCGGAAGTGATTGCCGATTGCACTATTTACTCGCTGGACATTGGCTCGCTGCTGGCGGGCACTAAATACCGCGGCGATTTTGAAAAACGCTTTAAGGCGCTTTTGAAACAGCTTGAGCAGGACACCAACAGCATTCTGTTTATCGATGAGATCCACACCATCATCGGTGCCGGTGCGGCCTCGGGTGGCCAGGTGGATGCCGCTAACCTGATCAAACCGCTGCTCTCCAGCGGTAAGATCCGCGTGATTGGCTCTACAACGTATCAGGAGTTCAGCAACATTTTTGAGAAAGATCGTGCCCTGGCGCGTCGTTTCCAGAAAATCGATGTGACTGAACCTTCTGTTGAAGAAACCGTGCAGATCATCAACGGTCTGAAACCGAAGTACGAAGCACACCACGATGTGCGTTATACCGCCAAAGCGGTACGTGCGGCGGTGGAGCTGGCGGTGAAATACATCAACGATCGTCATCTGCCGGATAAGGCCATTGACGTGATTGATGAGGCAGGGGCGCGTGCGCGTCTGATGCCGGCCAGCAAGCGTAAGAAAACCGTTAACGTGGCGGATATCGAGACCGTGGTGGCCCGTATCGCGCGTATCCCTGAGAAGAGCGTTTCTCAGAGCGACCGTGACACGCTGCGCACCCTTGGCAATCGCCTGAAAATGCTGGTCTTTGGGCAGGATAAAGCCATTGAGGCGTTAACCGAAGCCATCAAGATGGCCCGTGCCGGACTGGGGCATGAACATAAGCCTGTCGGTTCCTTCCTGTTCGCCGGTCCGACCGGTGTGGGGAAAACCGAGGTCACGGTTCAGCTCTCCAAAGCGCTGGGCATTGAGCTGCTGCGTTTTGATATGTCCGAGTACATGGAGCGTCACACCGTCAGCCGTTTGATTGGTGCGCCTCCGGGCTATGTGGGCTTTGACCAGGGCGGTCTGTTAACCGACGCGGTGATCAAGCATCCGCACGCGGTACTGCTGCTCGATGAAATCGAGAAAGCGCACCCGGACGTGTTCAACATCCTGCTGCAGGTGATGGACAACGGGACGCTGACCGATAACAACGGGCGCAAGGCGGACTTCCGCAACGTAGTGCTGGTAATGACCACCAACGCCGGTGTACGTGAAACGGAGCGTAAATCTATCGGTCTTATCCATCAGGATAACAGCACCGATGCGATGGAAGAGATCAAGAAGATCTTTACGCCGGAGTTCCGTAACCGTCTGGACAACATCATCTGGTTCGATCACCTCTCTACCGAGGTTATCCATCAGGTAGTGGATAAGTTCATCGTCGAGCTGCAGGTTCAGCTGGATCAGAAAGGCGTGTCGCTGGAAGTGAGCCAGGAGGCCCGCAACTGGCTGGCTGAGAAAGGCTACGACCGTGCGATGGGGGCCCGTCCAATGGCGCGTGTGATTCAGGACAACCTGAAGAAACCGCTGGCGAACGAGCTGCTGTTTGGCTTGCTGGTAGACGGCGGTCAGGTGACGGTCGCGCTGGACCAGGAGAAGAATGAGCTGACGTACGATTTCCAGAGTGCGCAGAAGCACAAGCCGGAAGCGGCTCACTAATTTCCAGCATTAGTCTTAAAAACCGGGCAATACACTGCCCGGTTTTTTTATGCCTGCTCACACCGAAACTTTGCGAGGCGCTTTCCATATTTTCATCTCACTCATTGCTGTATAAATTCACAGTCCTAGAATGGCGGCGCACCTGCAAAATCAGGTGTCAGGATTGGCGTCCTGAAAGTGTGTGAGCAGCACCATTGCTGCAGGCTTCGTTCGCCCTAAGGAAAAGGGTATAATTCTGCATCTGGCGGGCGAATCGGAAGCTTCTTTTGAAGCGCCAGTAGCACACACACTGGTACGCCAATTCCTTTTCGTCCGCCGCCAGCGAATCTGGCGTTTCCTGCGGTGGTAACTCAACGTGTGTGAAGGTATTACCCAATGAATACAGAAAACTGTTTCTCCCAGCTCTACAGCGAACTCTCCCTCAACCCCGATCTCCCGACCCTGGCCGGGCGCTGCATGCTGCTCACCGAAATTCTGCTGGACTGCAACGCCCACCCGCAAACGCAGCCCGTGTGCCGCTGTTTAGGCGCGTATCTGGAAGAAGTCAAAAGCGGACTCACAGAATCAATGCGTGATTTTCAGATAGTGGAATTTGAGGAGGACGCTGAACCACCGCGACAAAAAGCGTGGCTACTGGAAGATACCGAAACAAAGTGTGACTACTGCCGGGCAGTAAACCACGTGCTGCTGGTGTCCCATTTTGATCGGGATATGCTGCCGCACCTGACGGGATTGCTGCATGATATGGCGCATTCCATGGCCGGGGATTTAATCACGCCGGCGCAGCCCCGCATGACAATACATCTTCCTGCCCGGCATTAAACCGTTAAATAAAAAAGGCCGGGGTTAACCCGACCTTTATATATTCATCTGCCATTACAGGCGAAAACAATTAGCGACTACGGAAGACAATGCGGCCTTTGCTCAGGTCGTACGGGGTCAGTTCAACAGTCACTTTGTCGCCCGTTAAAATGCGGATATAGTTTTTGCGCATTTTACCGGAGATGTGCGCAGTTACCACGTGACCGTTTTCCAGCTCTACGCGAAACATGGTGTTAGGCAACGTATCAAGTACGGTACCCTGCATTTCAATATTGTCTTCTTTGGCCATCTAATCCTCTGGGGTATCACTACCAAGTTTTGAACCGGCAAGATAATGCCGAAATTCATCAATTAAGTAAAGAATTGCGCGTTTAAAACGCAGCAAAATAGTTTCGGCGCATTGCCCAAGCGTCACGGTACAACCGAACGGAAAGCGCATTCGTAAAGGGGATACAACAGGATAAACGTCAGGACGTTATCTGAAGCGGAGGACCCAAACGGCGGCGAGGCAACAGGCAGAACCTACTCTGCGGCATAATTATAACACCCTCACAAAAAATATGCGGAAAACATTTAGGCATTGGGCATAAAGAGCGTTCTTGGTACCCAGAAGTCTCGCGGCAGCTTCTCCTGACGGCAAACATCCAGATGTTCTATGTAGTGACGGCGGGGGATGTCAACCGCGCCGAGCGAGGCAGTATGCTCATTGAGGACCTGGCAATCCATCAGTTTTCCGCCGCGCTGGGCAAACTCCTGGCAGAAGATCAGCAGCGCGGTTTTCGAGGCATTCACGGCACGGGAGAACATCGATTCGCCGCAAAACAGCGTCCCCTGCGCAACGCCATACATCCCGCCGACGAGTTCACCGTCTTGCCAGACTTCAATGGAGTGCGCGAAACCCAGCTCATGCAGCTGGTGATAGGCGGTAATGATATCGCGGGTGATCCAGGTTCCTTCATGACGGTCTTCGGCACAGCCTTCAATGACCTGACCGAAGGCATGATTCAGGGTGACGCGGTAGGGTGATTTCGCATGGAAACGCTTCATGCTGCGGCTCAGGTGAAACTGCGCCGGCCACAGCACGGCACGGGGATCGGGCGACCACCATAAAATCGGGTCGCCGGGTGAAAACCACGGGAAAATGCCGCGCTGGTAAGCCATCAAAAGCCGCGCAGGACTGAGGTCGCCGCCAAGGGCCAGCAGCCCATTAGGTTCACGCAGCGCTCCCTCCGGCGAAGGGAACGCGATGTTATGACGAGAAAGCTGGACCAGGCGCATGACAGCAGAACTCCAATACGCGAGTTAGGATCGGTACAAATATAGTCTACAGACGCTGTTTAAACTGGTAGTAGCGACCCTGTTTCGCCAACAGTTCTGTGTGACTACCTTGCTCAATAATATGTCCGTTGTCCATCACAATTATCTGATCAAAACTCGCCAGCCCGCGCAGGCGGTGGGTGACCATCAGCACGGTTTTTCCGATCATAACATGGGCCAGTAAATCAAGGATTTGGCTCTCGGTTGTTGCGTCCAGCCCTTCGGTGGGTTCATCAAGCAGCATCAGCGGCGCATCGTGCAGCAACGCGCGTGCAATCGCCAGACGGCGCAACTCGCCGCCGGAGAGTTGACGACCGCCTTCCCCGAGCCAGCCGTTCAGCCCGTCGTTCTCAAGCAGTTTTTGCAGCCCAACCTGCTCCAGCATGGCGCGCAGATCATCGTCGGAGGCCTGAGGTGCCGCGAGCAGCAGGTTATCACGCAGCGTCGCGCTGAAGAGGTGCACGCGCTGCGGAACCACGCTCACGGTCTTGCGCAGCGTCTGTTCGCTGAAGTCGGTCAGCGGCGTATCGTTAAACCGAATCTGACCGTGCTGCGGATCCCAGGCGCGGGTCAGCAACTGAAGAAGGGTGGATTTACCGCAACCGGTACGACCGAGGAGCGCAATCCGCTGGCCTGCTTTAACAGACAGCGTGATCCCTTCCAGCGCGTTTTGCGCCTGTTTTTCATAGGCAAAGGTGACGTTATCCAGGGTCAGCGCAACCTGCGCCGGCACGGCGGTCTGAGCGCCGCTGAATGTAACCTCCGGCTCCTGCTCGGCAATCTGGGTGATGCGCAGGGCAGAAGCGATGACCTGTCCGAGATGCTGGAAGGCGCCCGTCACCGGGGCCAGCGCTTCAAACGCGGCCAGGGCGCAGAAAACGAAGAGGGCAATCAGAGGGCCGGGCTGGGTATTTCCACCTACACCACCTGAAGCCATCCACAACATGGCGATGACCGCCACGCCGCCGATTAACATCATCAGCGCCTGGGAGAATGCCGTCAGCTCCGACTGGCGGCGCTGAGCTTCATGCCAGTTCAGCTCAGTGCTTTCCATTTGACTGCGATAACGCGAGCTGGCACCAAAAATGGTCAGTTCCGCCTGTCCCTGCAGCCAGGATGTCAGCTGCTGTCGGTAGTCGCCGCGCAGTCGCGTCAGGTTCTCTCCGGTGGATTTACCTGCACGATAAAACAGCGGTGGCAGGATAATCAGCGTCAGCAGCATGATGCTACCCAGCGTGAGCGCAACGGGAACGTCCAGAACCGACAACCCCAGCGTGACCACCACAATCACCACAAACGCCCCCACGATGGGTGAGATGACGCGCAGGTAAAGGTGATCCAGCGTGTCGACATCGGCTACGACACGGTTGAGTAACTCACCCTGACGAAAACGCGCCAGCCCGGCAGGGGAGAGGGGTAACAGTTTGCTGAAGGTGTAAATGCGCAGGTGCTGTAGCACGCGGAAAGTGGCGTCGTGGCTGACCAGACGCTCAAAATAACGTCCGGCAGTACGCGTGATTGCGGTGCCGCGAACGCCTGCCGCCGGAAGCATATAGTTAAAGCTGTATAAACCCGCGAACCCCGCGACGGCCGAAGCGGACAAGAACCAGCCGGAGAGCGTAAGCAGACCGATGCTGGCAAGCAGGGTAACAATCGCCAGCACAATGCCCAGCAGCAGCATCCATTTATGGCGTTTATAGAGCGCAAGATAGGGAAGCAGAGCACGCATCAGATATCCTCCTGACGGTTTGCCAGCAGGGTGGCAAACGGGCCCTGCGCGGCAACGAGAGAGGCGTAATCGCCTTGCTCAACAATATGACCATTTTCCATAACCCAGATCTGATCCCAGTCAGCAATACCTTCCAGCTGATGGGTGACCATCAGGGTGGTCTGCTGCCGCGAGGCCGCATTCAGGGCATCCATGACGCGTTGCTCACTGTGTGCGTCAAGGCTCGCTGCTGGCTCGTCGAGCAGCATGAGCTGGCATGGGTTAAGCAGCGCGCGGGCAACCGCCACACGCTGGGCCTGACCGACTGACAGGCCGGCAGACTGGTCACCGACAACGGTATCGACACCCTGCGGAAGCTGCGGCAGAAACTCGCTGACCCAGGCGCGGTCGAGCACGGATTGCAGTTCATCGTCACGTGCATCCGGGCGAGCCAGCAGCACATTGTCTCGCAACGTGGCGGCAGGAAGCTGAGGGTTTTGTCCCACCCAGCTAAGCTGTTTACGCCAGGCAAGCGGATCGAGATCGCGCAGTTCAGTTTGGTTGATCCGCAGCGATCCGGTGTAGGCCATAAAACCCGATAGCGCATTGAGCAGAGAGCTTTTCCCTGAACCGCTGATGCCTACGAGCACCACACGTTTTCCGGCCGGAAGGGTAAAGTTAAGCGGGCCTGCCAGCACGTTGCCTTCAGGCGACAGAATGGAGAAATCACGCGCTTCAAGGGTAACCGGCTCTTTGGCGTTCAGCATCACGTCACCGCGTTCCGGATGCGCCAGTGGCGTTTCCATAAACGTCTTCAGGCTGTCAGCCGCGCCCACGGCCTGCGCTTTTGCATGATAGAAGGTACCCAGATCGCGAAGCGGCTGGAAAAATTCGGGGGCCAGTATCAGCGCAAGGAAACCGGCTGAAAGGGTCACCGCCGTGCCGTAGTGGCCAAAATCGAGCGCGCCGAGATACGAGAAGCCAAAGTAGACTGCCACGAGCGCAATCGACAGCGAGGTAAAGAATTCGAGTACGCCGGAGGAGAGGAACACCAGACGTAACACTTCCATGGTGCGCTGACGGAAATCCTGCGATGCGAGGCGGATATTTTCAGTTTCCGCTTCACCGCGGCCAAAAATGCGCAACGTTTCCATGCCGCGCAGACGGTCAAGGAAATGGCCGCTTAAGCGACCCAGAGCCAGAAAGTTACGTCGGTTAGCGTCCGCGGCGCCCATGCCCACCAGCGCCATAAACAGCGGGATCAGCGGGGCTGTGCCCAGCAGGATCAGCGCTGCCATCCAGTTGACCGGGAAAATGGCGATGACAATCAGCAACGGAACGAAGACGGCTAGCGCCATCTGTGGCAGATAGCGCGCATAGTAGTCATGCATATCGTCAATCTGCTCAAGGATCAGCGTCGCCCAACTTCCCGCGGGTTTACCCTGGATCCACGCCGGACCGGCCTCCTGAAGGCGGTCAAGCACCTGACGGCGGATCTCATAGCGGATATGCTGTCCGGCGTGAAAACCCACGCGCTCACGCAGCCAGACCACCCAGGCACGAAGAACAAAAATCAGGATCAGGACGATAAAGGGCAACAGGAGTGCTTCGCGCGGAATGTTCTCCATGATCATGTGATTAAGAATGCGGGCCAGCAGCCATGCCTGGGCAACAATCAACAGACCACTGACAAACCCCAGAAAACGGGAGATTGTTAGCCAGCGGCGGGAAAGAACGCTTTGCTGTTTCAGCCAGCGTGTTAACTCTTGTTGACGGGTTTTTTCCATTGCGTACTTAGCAGGTGACGTTATTAGAAGTTGGGCAGCGCAATGTTACAACGGAGAGACAATAAAGGCGACTTATCGCCGCCTTTATTTACGTTTGTTACTGACTTGTAAAGATTATTTACCTTGTTCCGCCAGCCCGTCGAGGTAGCGTTCAGCGTCCAGCGCGGCCATACAGCCGGTGCCAGCAGAGGTGATCGCCTGACGGTAGATATGGTCCATCACATCGCCAGCAGCGAATACGCCAGGAATGCTGGTCTGGGTCGCGTTGCCGTGAATACCGGACTGCACTTTGATGTAGCCGTTTTCCAGCTCCAGTTGCCCCTCGAAAATCGCGGTGTTCGGGCTGTGACCGATCGCCACAAACAGACCCGCCACTTCCAGCGTTTCGACGTTATCGGTGTTCTGGGTATCACGAATACGCAGACCGGCAACGCCCATCTGATCGCCCGTGACTTCTTCCAGGGTACGGTTGGTGTGCAGCACGATATTGCCACTCGCCACTTTATCCATCAGACGTTTGATCAGGATCTTCTCTGCGCGGAAGGTGTCACGACGGTGGATCAGGTGCACTTCAGAGGCGATGTTCGCCAGATAAAGGGCTTCTTCCACGGCAGTGTTGCCGCCACCGATAACCGCCACTTTCTGGTTGCGATAGAAGAAACCATCGCAGGTTGCGCAGGCGGAAACGCCACGGCCTTTGAATGCTTCTTCAGACGGCAGACCGAGGTAACGGGCAGAAGCGCCGGTCGCGATGATCAGCGCATCACAGGTGTACTCGCCGCTGTCGCCCGTCAGACGGAACGGACGGTTCTGCAGGTCAACCTTATTGATATGATCGAACAGAATTTCGGTTTCGAATTTCGTCGCATGCTCGTGCATACGCTCCATCAGCAGCGGCCCGGTCAGGTCGTTCGGGTCGCCTGGCCAGTTTTCCACTTCCGTGGTGGTGGTCAGCTGACCGCCTTTTTCCATGCCGGTAATCAGAACCGGTTGCAGGTTAGCGCGTGCAGCATAGACCGCCGCGGTATATCCCGCAGGTCCAGAACCAAGAATTAGCAGCTTACTGTGTTTGGCCGTGCCCATGAGATCCCCATTGTTGTTGGCAGACATTTGGCTGGATTGTAGGGAATTTGTTGTCGTAAAAAAAGAGCGCAGCAATTTTGATATCGATATGTGCAATAGCCAGCGACGATGAATTAAGCGCTATAACATCACGCTTTGCGCCGAAATTCGCTCGTTTGTACGGCAATAAAATGAGGATTAATACCCTGCCGTAATGAATATCCGGCATGTTGTACTAAAAATCGATGTTTTGCTTTGACAATCCCCTGCGCTTTTGCGAAAACATTCAAGGAAGAAAAAAACCGCGTTAACCGCATGCCGCATAGGCATGCACGTAAATGCCATTTTTACCGGGTCAGTGAAATCTACGCATGGCGTGGACAGACGCCATACGTGATATCGGTGACTGCCTTCGGGCAACGGTCTTCTTACCAACAGAACCCGAATCCGCATCGCGTCTAATACATAACCAGGCGATGTGATGACTAACGGGTACAGGCTCTGAACAGTGATGTGCACAGGGTCCAGGCAGGAGTAGGGAAGGAATACAGAGAGACAATAATAATGGTAGATAGCAAGAAGCGCCCTGGCAAAGATCTCGACCGTATCGATCGTAACATTCTTAATGAATTGCAAAAGGATGGGCGTATTTCCAACGTCGAGCTTTCAAAACGTGTGGGACTTTCCCCGACGCCGTGCCTTGAGCGTGTGCGCCGACTGGAAAGACAGGGTTTCATTCAGGGCTATACGGCTCTGTTGAACCCGCATTATCTGGATGCCTCACTTCTGGTATTTGTTGAGATTACTCTGAATCGTGGTGCGCCGGATGTGTTTGAGCAATTTAACGCCGCTGTACAAAAACTTGAAGAAATTCAAGAGTGTCATCTGGTATCCGGTGATTTCGACTACCTGTTGAAAACCCGTGTGCCTGATATGTCCGCCTACCGTAAGCTGCTGGGTGAAACCCTGCTGCGTCTGCCGGGCGTGAATGACACCCGTACCTATGTGGTGATGGAAGAAGTCAAACAGAGCAATCGTCTGGTTATTAAGACGCGCTAACACGGAACAGGTGCAAAATCAGTGTAGTTTGATTACACTCCTGTTAATCCATACAGCAACAGTGCCGGGGATACCCGGCGCTGTTGTCCGTTTTAGCAAACAGGCAGGATATGCCTGATACCTGGAGAGCCTTTCTTGAGCCAGGAATACACTGAAGACAAAGAAGTCACATTATCGAAGCTAAGCAGCGGACGTCGTCTCCTCGAGGCTTTGCTGATTGTTATTGCCCTTTTTGCCGTCTGGCTGATGGCAGCCCTACTCAGTTTCAACCCCTCAGATCCCAGCTGGTCACAAACCGCCTGGCATGAGCCTATCCATAACTTAGGCGGTGTTCCCGGCGCCTGGCTTGCAGATACGCTCTTCTTCATTTTCGGGGTGATGGCCTACACCCTTCCCGTCATTATCATTGGCGGATGCTGGTTTGCCTGGCGCCATCGTCAAAACGATGACTATATCGACTATTTCGCGGTGTCGCTGCGCCTGATTGGCGCACTGGCGCTGATCCTCACCTCGTGTGGGCTGGCGGCTATCAACGCCGATGATATCTGGTATTTCGCCTCTGGCGGGGTGATCGGCAGCCTGTTGAGCTCTGCGCTACAGCCCATGCTTCACAGCAGCGGTGGCACGCTTGCGTTGCTCTGCATCTGGGCGGCAGGACTGACGCTGTTCACCGGCTGGTCGTGGGTGAGCATCGCTGAGAAGATCGGCAGCTTTATCCTCACCCTCCTGACCTTCGCCAGCAACCGTACCCGTCGCGACGATACGTGGGTTGACGAAGATGAATATGAAGATGAGTACGAAGAGGAAGACGATGCTCCCGTACAGCGTCGCGAATCTCGTCGTGCCCGCATTATGCGCGGCGCGCTGGCGCGTCGTCAGCGTGTTGCCGAGAAATTTGCCAACCCGCTAGGCCGTAAAACCGATGCGGCGCTCTTCTCCGGCAAACGCATGGATGAAGACGATCAGGTTGAATATCGTGCAGCCGGTGCGGCTGTCGATCCAAACGATGTGCTCTTCTCTGGCAACCGTGCCACGCCGGGAGCGTTTGATGAATACGACCCGCTGTTAAATGGCCACTCCGTGACCGAGCCGGTCGCTGCAGCGGCCGCCGCCACTACGGCTTCACAGGCGTATGCCGCTCCAGCCGATGCGGTGATGCCTTCAGCACCGGTTCCACCACCCGAATCCGCCATTCAGCAACCTCAGGTGGAGTGGCAAACCGCCCCTGGCGTTCATACGCCTGAGCCGGTTATTGCGCCAGAGCCAGAGAGCTATATTCCTGTCCAGCAGGAAGCCTGGCAGCAGCCTTATCAGCCGGAGCCGGCATATGAGCCTCAGGGATATCCGCAGTATGCGCAGCCTGCCGCACAGCCTCATCAGGAGTACGTGCCGCAGCCGGTTGAACCTGAACAGCCATACGTAGCGCCTCAGCCAGAGCCTGACGTGGTGGAAGAGGCGAAACCGTCTCGTCCGCCATTGTACTATTTTGAAGAGGTCGAAGAGCGTCGTGCCCGCGAGCGTGAACAGCTGGCGGCCTGGTATCAGCCTGTGCCTGAACCGGTGCAGGAGCCTGTAACTAAAGCCCCTTCTGTTTCGGTTCCTCCGGTTGATCCAACGCCTGCCGTTGCACCTGTTGCTGAAAGCGTGAAGCAGGCTACAGCGGCAGCCGCTGCGGCTGCCCCGGTCTTTAGCCTCGCCACAGGCGGTGCGCCACGTCCACAGGTGAAAGAGGGCATTGGCCCGCAGTTACCTCGCCCAAACCGTGTTCGCGTGCCAACGCGGCGTGAGCTGGCCTCCTACGGTATCAAGCTCCCTTCTCAGCGTATGGCTGAGGAGAAAGCGCGCGAGAATGAGTATGAAGATGACGTTGATGAAATGCATCAGGATGAACTGGCGCGCCAGTTCGCCGCGCAGCAGCATCAGCGCTATGGCGAAGAATACCAGCATGAAGTGCATCATCCGCAAGACGAAGATGACGCGGCTGAGGCGGAATTAGCGCGCCAGTTCGCGGCCACGCAGCAGCAGCGTTATGCCGGTGAGCAGCCTGCTGGAGCGAATCCGTTCTCGCTGTCGGATTTTGAATTCTCCCCAATAAAAGATCTGGTTGATGATGGCCCGAGCGAGCCGCTGTTCACGCCGAGCGTGATGCCGGACGCTGAACCGACGCGTCCGCAGACTGCGCCAGCGCCGCAGGCGTATGCACAGCCGCAACAACCGGCACCGCAGGCGTATGCACAACCGCAGCAACCGGCACCGCAAGCGTATGCACAGCCGCAGCAACCGGCGCCGCAGGCGTTTGCACAACCGCAACAACCGGCACCGCAGGCGTATGCACAGCCGCAGCAACTGGCGCCGCAGGCTTACGCGCAACCGCAGCAGCCACCACAGCCGCCGCAGTTCCAGCAGCCTCAGGCACAGCCGCAGGAGAGTCTCATTCACCCGCTGCTGATGCGTAACGGCGACAGCCGTCCGCTGCAGCGTCCAAGCACGCCTCTGCCGTCGCTGGATCTGTTAACTCCACCGCCGGCTGAAGTCGAGCCGGTCGATACCTTTGCTCTTGAGCAGATGGCTCGTCTGGTGGAAGCGCGTCTGGCGGACTTCCGTATCAAGGCTGATGTGGTCAACTACTCCCCAGGGCCGGTGATCACTCGCTTCGAACTTAATCTGGCACCAGGCGTAAAAGCCGCGCGTATTTCTAACCTTTCCCGTGACCTGGCGCGGTCTCTGTCGACCGTGGCGGTGCGTGTTGTAGAGGTTATTCCGGGTAAACCTTATGTTGGTCTTGAACTGCCGAATAAGAAACGTCAGACCGTTTACCTGCGCGAAGTCCTGGATAACGCGAAGTTCCGCGATAACCCGTCACCGCTGAGCGTGGTTCTGGGTAAAGATATTGCGGGCGAGCCGGTGGTGGCCGATCTGGCAAAAATGCCTCACCTGCTGGTGGCTGGTACCACCGGCTCCGGTAAATCCGTCGGTGTGAACGCCATGATCCTCAGCATGCTCTATAAAGCGCAGCCGGAAGATGTTCGTTTCATCATGATCGACCCGAAAATGCTGGAACTGTCGGTCTATGAAGGTATCCCGCATCTGCTGACAGAAGTGGTTACCGACATGAAAGACGCGGCCAATGCTCTGCGCTGGAGCGTTAATGAGATGGAGCGTCGCTACAAGCTGATGTCTGCGCTGGGCGTGCGTAACCTTGCCGGTTATAACGAGAAAATCGCCGAGGCGGCACGGATGGGCCGTCCGATTCCGGACCCTTACTGGAAACCGGGCGACAGCATGGATGCCCAACATCCGGTGCTGGAAAAACTGCCTTACATCGTCGTGCTGGTGGATGAATTCGCTGACCTGATGATGACCGTCGGTAAAAAAGTGGAAGAGCTGATTGCACGTCTGGCGCAAAAAGCGCGTGCGGCCGGCATCCACCTGGTTCTGGCGACGCAGCGTCCGTCTGTGGACGTCATTACGGGTCTGATCAAAGCGAACATTCCAACCCGTATCGCGTTTACCGTATCGAGCAAAATTGACTCGCGTACTATTCTCGACCAGGGTGGCGCGGAGTCGCTGCTGGGTATGGGGGACATGCTTTACTCTGGCCCGAACTCCACCTCTCCGGTGCGTGTTCACGGCGCCTTTGTTCGCGACCAGGAAGTTCACGCCGTGGTGCAGGACTGGAAAGCGCGCGGTCGTCCGCAATATGTTGATGGCATTACCTCCGACAGCGAAAGCGAAGGCGGCGGTGGTGGCCTGGACGGCGGCGAGGAGCTGGATCCGTTATTTGACCAGGCGGTTAACTTCGTCACCGAAAAACGTAAAGCCTCTATCTCGGGTGTGCAGCGTCAGTTCCGCATCGGCTACAACCGCGCAGCGCGCATCATTGAGCAGATGGAAGCGCAGGGCATTGTGAGCGAGCAGGGGCACAACGGTAACCGTGAGGTGCTGGCACCGCCGCCGTTTGATTAACCTTCAGTGATTGCAAAGAAGGGTAAATCAGCCAAAATTAAGCATTTTCTTCTGTCGCCTGCCTTCGGGCAGGTACACAATAGAGGGCAGAACCCCATATCGGGATGACGTATTTTAAGGAATAACAATGAAAAAAATCGCAATCGCCTGTGCATTACTCACCAGTTTTGTCGCCAGCAGCGTCTGGGCTGATGCGGCCAGCGACCTTAAAAGCCGACTGGATAAAGTGAGCAGTTTCCACGCCAGCTTCACGCAAAAAGTGACTGACGGCAGTGGCAATGCGGTGCAGGAAGGTCAGGGGGATTTGTGGGTAAAACGCCCGAATCTGTTTAACTGGCATATGACTCAGCCGGATGAGAGTATCCTGGTTTCTGACGGTAAGACCCTGTGGTTCTACAACCCGTTTGTCGAGCAGGCTACCGCGACCTGGCTGAAAGACGCGACCAGCAATACGCCTTTCATGCTGATTGCGCGTAACCAGTCCAGCGACTGGCAGCAGTACAATATCAAACAGAATGGTGATGAATTTGTTCTGACGCCGAAAGGCAGCAATGGCAACCTGAAACAGTTCACCATCAACGTGAGCACCAACGGAACCATTAATCAGTTTGGTGCGGTTGAGCAGGACGACCAGCGTAGCAGCTACCAGCTCAAGACCCAGCAAAATGGCGCGGTTGACGCGTCTAAATTCACCTTTACCCCGCCGCAGGGCGTAACGGTGGACGATCAGCGCAACAAGTAAGAGGCATGAGTGAGCAATCTGTCGCTCGATTTTTCTGAGAATGCGTTTCAACCTCTGGCCGCTCGTATGCGGCCAGAAAATTTAGCGCAGTACATCGGCCAGCAACACCTGCTGGCTGCGGGGAAACCCTTGCCGCGTGCCATTGAGGCCGGGCATCTGCACTCCATGATCCTCTGGGGCCCACCCGGAACAGGCAAAACCACGCTCGCGGAAGTTATTGCCCGCTATGCTAACGCGGATGTCGAGCGCATCTCGGCGGTCACGTCCGGCGTGAAGGAGATCCGCGAGGCGATTGAACGTGCGCGGCAAAACCGCAATGCCGGGCGACGTACCATTCTCTTTGTCGACGAAGTTCACCGTTTCAATAAAAGCCAGCAGGATGCTTTCCTGCCGCACATTGAAGACGGCACCATTTTCTTCATCGGTGCCACCACCGAAAACCCGTCGTTTGAACTCAATTCCGCACTGCTTTCCCGTGCACGTGTTTACCTGCTCAAATCCCTGACCGTGGAGGATATTGAACAGGTTCTCACGCAGGCGATGAACGATAACGCGCGCGGCTACGGCGGGCAGGATATCGTTCTGCCTGACGACACGCGCCGGGCGATCGCTGAACTGGTTAACGGCGACGCCCGCCGGGCACTTAATACGCTGGAAATGATGGCCGATATGGCCGAAGTGGATGCGTCCGGCAAGCGGGTACTGAAACCGGCGTTGCTCACCGAGATCGCCGGGGAGCGCAGCGCGCGTTTCGACAATAAAGGCGATCGGTTTTACGATCTGATTTCGGCACTGCATAAGTCGGTGCGCGGCAGCGCGCCCGATGCGGCGCTTTACTGGTATGCCCGCATTATCACCGCCGGTGGCGATCCGCTGTATGTGGCCCGTCGCTGCCTGGCGATTGCCTCTGAAGATGTCGGGAATGCCGACCCACGCGCCATGCAGGTGGCTATTTCGGCCTGGGACTGCTTTACCCGCGTCGGGCCTGCTGAAGGCGAGCGTGCTATCGCTCAGGCGATTGTTTATCTGGCCTGCGCACCGAAAAGTAACGCTGTCTATATCGCCTTTAAAGCGGCCATGTCCGACGCCCGCGAACGTCCGGATTATGACGTGCCGGTACATCTGCGCAATGCGCCGACCAAACTGATGAAAGAGATGGGGTATGGGCAGGAATACCGCTACGCCCACGACGAACCCAATGCCTACGCCGCCGGGGAGGAATATTTCCCGCAGGAGATGGCACAAACCCGCTATTATCACCCCACAAACAGAGGTCTTGAAGGCAAGATTGGCGAAAAGCTCGCCTGGCTCGCCGGACAGGATCAAAATAGCCCTATAAAACGCTACCGTTAGTGCGATCGTTGCGGTAATGTTGGCAATGTATCCCTGTGGCCGCAGGCTGTGGTCACATTTTCCTATTTTAATTCGATAAGCACAGGATAAGCATGCTCGATCCCAATCTGCTGCGTAATGAGCCAGACGCAGTCGCTGAAAAACTGGCACGCCGGGGCTTTAAGCTGGATGTAGATAAGCTGCGCGCTCTTGAAGAGCGTCGTAAAGTTCTGCAGGTACAAACTGAAAATCTGCAGGCAGAGCGTAATTCTCGATCGAAATCCATCGGCCAGGCGAAAGCGCGCGGGGAAGACATTGAGCCATTACGCCTGGAAGTGAACAAACTGGGTGAAGAGCTGGATCAGGCGAAAGCGGAGCTGGACGTGCTTCAGGCCGAGATCCGTGATATCGCGCTGGCGATCCCGAACATTCCTGACGATAGCGTACCTGTCGGTAAAGATGAAAACGACAACGTTGAAGTGAAACGCTGGGGCACGCCTCGCGAGTTCGACTTCGAGGTTCGCGATCATGTGACCCTGGGCGAAATGCATGCCGGCCTGGACTTTGCGGCCGCAGTTAAGCTGACCGGTTCTCGCTTCGTTGTGATGAAAGGCCAGATTGCTCATCTGCATCGCGCTCTGGCGCAGTTTATGCTGGATCTGCACACCGAGCAGCACGGTTACAGCGAAACCTACGTCCCGTATCTGGTTAACCACGATACGCTGTACGGTACTGGCCAGCTGCCAAAATTTGCCGGCGATCTGTTCCACACCCGTCCGCTGGATGAGGAAGCTGACAGCAGCAACTACGCGCTGATCCCAACTGCGGAAGTGCCGCTGACTAACCTCGTGCGTGATGAGATCATCGACGAAGACGACCTGCCAATCAAACTGACAGCACACTCTCCGTGCTTCCGTTCTGAAGCGGGTTCTTACGGTCGTGACACGCGTGGTCTGATCCGTATGCACCAGTTCGACAAAGTAGAGATGGTGCAGATTGTCCGCCCGGAAGAGTCGATGGACGCGCTGGAAGAGATGACCGGCCACGCTGAGAAAGTGCTGGAGCTGCTGGGTCTGCCGTACCGTCGTATGGCGCTGTGCACCGGTGATATGGGCTTTGGTGCCTGCAAAACCTTCGACCTGGAAGTCTGGGTTCCTGCGCAGAATACCTACCGTGAAATCTCCTCCTGCTCAAACGTCTGGGATTTCCAGGCGCGTCGTATGCAGGCACGTTGCCGCAGCAAGTCTGACAAGAAAACTCGTCTGGTGCATACCCTGAACGGTTCTGGTCTGGCTGTCGGTCGTACACTGGTTGCCGTGCTGGAAAACTATCAGCAGGCGGACGGTCGTATTGAGATCCCTGAAGTGCTGCGTCCGTACATGAAAGGCCAGCAGTACATCGGTTAATGATTTGACGTGAAACAAAAAAGCGCCTCAGGGCGCTTTTTTTATACCTTAGAATTGATACGACGCAATAACCCCTCCCTCCAAAGTAGTAATACTCCTCCGAATGAAAGTCAGCATAAAAAACCAATAACGAAGTTATTCGTTATATATAAAACTATATAGCGGCATATGCCGCCTCTCTTTTCTTTGTGAGCAACCAAAGTGAGTCTCTATGAAAATCAAAGCGCCTGAAGCGTTAATGGCTGCCGAGGTCACTCGCCGTGGGTTGATGAAAACCACGGCAATTGGTGGTCTGGCCGTTGCCAGCAGCGCCTTTACGCTCCCTTTTTCTCGTCTGGTGTCGGCGGCGGATGCATTGTCCCCGGCCACCCCGGAAAAAGTGGTGTGGAGTGCCTGTACCGTAAACTGCGGTAGCCGTTGTCCACTGCGTATGCATGTGGTGGATGGTGAGATTAAATATGTCGAAACCGATAATACCGGGGACGATAACTACGAGGGGTTACATCAGGTCCGCGCCTGCTTACGCGGCCGTTCAATGCGTCGTCGCGTTTATAACCCGGACCGCCTGAAGTACCCGATGAAACGCGTTGGCAAGCGTGGAGAAGGGAAGTTCGAGCGCATTAGCTGGGATGAAGCCTACGACATCATCGCGACGAACATGCAGCGTCTGATCAAAGACTACGGCAACGAATCCATCTATCTGAACTATGGCACCGGGACGCTCGGCGGCACGCTGACCCGCTCCTGGCCACCGGGGAAAACGCTGGTGGCCCGTCTGATGAACTGCTGCGGCGGTTATCTGAACCATTATGGCGACTACTCTTCGGCGCAGATTGCCGCCGGTCTGAACTACACCTACGGTGGCTGGGCAGACGGTAACAGCCCGTCTGATATCGAAAACAGTAAGCTGGTGGTGCTGTTCGGCAACAACCCGGGTGAAACGCGTATGAGCGGTGGCGGGGTAACGTACTACCTCGAACAGGCGCGCGCCAAATCGAATGCCCGCATGATTATTATCGACCCGCGCTATACCGACACCGGTGCAGGGCGTGAAGATGAGTGGATCCCGATTCGTCCTGGCACCGATGCTGCGCTGGTCTCCGCGCTGGCGTGGGTGATGATCACTGAAAATCTGGTCGATCAGCCGTTCCTCGATAAATACTGCGTCGGTTATGACGAGAAAACATTGCCAGCCAGCGCGCCGGCTAATGGCCACTATAAGGCCTATATTCTCGGTCAGGGCAGCGACGGTATTGCCAAAACGCCGGAATGGGCGTCCACCATCACGGGAATTCCGGTAGACCGTATTGTTCAACTGGCACGCGAGATTGGCTCGGCTAAACCGGCCTATATTAGTCAGGGCTGGGGTCCACAGCGTCATGCGAACGGTGAAATTGCCACCCGTGCCATTTCGATGCTCGCCATTCTGACGGGTAACGTAGGCATTCATGGCGGTAACACCGGTGCGCGTGAAGGCTCCTATGAAGTGCCGTTTGAACGTATGCCGACGCTGGAAAACCCGGTTCAGACCAGTATCTCCATGTTTATGTGGACTGATGCCATTGAACGCGGCCCGGAAATGACTGCGCTGCGTGACGGCGTGCGGGGTAAGGACAAACTGGATGTCCCGATCAAAATGATCTGGAACTACGCCGGCAACTGTCTCATCAACCAGCACTCTGAAATTAACCGCACCCATGAAATCCTGCAGGATGACAAGAAGTGCGAGATGATTGTGGTGATCGACTGCCACATGACTTCTTCGGCAAAATATGCCGATATTATTCTCCCGGACTGCACGGCCTCTGAGCAGATGGATTTCGCGCTGGATGCCTCCTGCGGCAACATGTCCTACGTCATCTTTACCGATCAGGCCATTAAACCTCGCTTTGAGTGCAAAACCATCTATGAGATGACCTCTGAGCTGGCGAAACGTCTTGGCGTTGAGCAGCAATTTACCGAGGGGCGCACGCAGGAAGGGTGGATGCGCCATCTGCATGAACTCTCCCGCAAAGCGATCCCTGACCTCCCGGATTTCGATACCTTCCGTGAGCAGGGGATGTACAAACAGCGTGATCCGGAAGGCCACCACGTGGCGTACAAAGCTTTCCGTGACGATCCGCAGGCCAATCCGCTAACCACGCCATCGGGCAAAATTGAAATTTATTCAGAAGAGCTGGCAAAAATTGCCTCTACCTGGGAGTTGCCGGAAGGGGATGTTATCGATCCGCTGCCGATCTACACGCCGGGCTTTGAAAACTACAACGATCCGCTGACCGCGAAATTCCCGCTGCAGTTGACCGGCTTCCACTACAAAGCGCGTGTTCACTCTACCTATGGCAACGTCGACGTACTGAAAGCTGCCTGCCGTCAGGAGATGTGGATTAACCCGATGGATGCCAAAGCCCGTGGGATCAGCAATGGCGACCGCGTGCGCATCTTTAACGGTCGCGGTGAGGTACACATTGAAGCCAAGGTGACTCCGCGCATGATGCCTGGCGTTGTCGCGCTGGGGGAAGGGGCCTGGTATAGCCCGGATGCGAATCGCATCGACCAGGCAGGCAGTATTAACGTACTGACCACGCAGCGTCCGTCGCCACTGGCGAAGGGCAACCCGTCCCACACGAACCTTGTTCAGGTTGAAAAGGTGTAAGGAGTAACCGATGACAACCCAGTATGGATTTTTTATTGATTCCAGCCGCTGCACCGGGTGCAAAACCTGCGAGCTCGCCTGCAAGGATTACAAAGATTTAACCCCGGACGTCAGCTTCCGCCGTATTTATGAATACGCGGGCGGTGACTGGCAGGAAGACAACGGTGTCTGGCACCAGAACGTGTTTGCCTACTACCTGTCGATTGCCTGCAACCACTGCGAAGACCCGGCCTGTACCAAGGTCTGCCCGAGCGGGGCGATGCACAAGCGTGACGACGGGTTTGTGGTGGTGGATGAAGATGTCTGCATCGGCTGTCGCTACTGCCACATGGCCTGTCCGTACGGTGCCCCGCAGTACAACGCCGCCAAAGGGCATATGACCAAGTGCGACGGCTGCCACACCCGCGTGGCAGACGGCAAAAAGCCAATCTGCGTGGAGTCCTGCCCGCTGCGCGCGCTGGATTTCGGTCCTATCGACGAGTTGCGTAAAAAACATGGTCAGCTGGCGGCCGTCGCACCGCTGCCGTCCGCGCACTTCACGAAGCCGAGCATCGTGATTAAACCTAACGCCAACAGCCGCCCGACAGGGGATACCACCGGCTACCTGGCAAACCCGAAGGAGGTGTGAGATGGGAAGTGGATGGCATGAATGGCCGCTGATGATCTTCACGGTCTTTGGGCAGTGTGTGGCGGGCGGTTTTATTGTCCTCGCGCTGGCGCTGCTGAAAGGAAATCTCACTGCTGAGCAACAACAACGTTTAGTGTTGAGTATGTTTGGCCTGTGGGTGCTGATGGGAATTGGCTTTATTGCCTCTACGCTGCACCTCGGCTCGCCAATGCGCGCGTTCAACTCTCTGAACCGGGTGGGAGCATCGTCACTCAGTAATGAAATCGCCAGCGGGGCGATCTTCTTTGCTGTGGGTGGGCTGGGTTGGCTGCTGGCAGCACTGAAGAAATTGCCGGCAGGGCTGCGCAGCGTGTGGCTGATTGTCACGATGGTGCTGGGCGTGGTGTTTGTGTGGATGATGGTGCGGGTCTATAACACCATCGACACCGTGCCGACCTGGTACAGCATCTGGACGCCGATGAGCTTCTTCCTGACGCTGTTTATTGGTGGGCCGCTTCTTGGCTTCATGCTGCTGCGCGTCGCGGGTGTTGACGGTTGGGCGATGCGTTTGCTGCCTGTCGTTTCACTGCTGGCGCTGGTGGTGAGCGCAGTCGTCACCCTGATGCAGGGCGCGGAGCTGGCAACCATTCACAGCTCTGTTCAGCAGGCGTCTGCCCTGGTGCCGGCATACGGCTCGCTGATGGCCTGGCGCGTGGTACTGCTGGTGGTGGCACTAGTGTGCTGGATTGTGCCTCAGCTTAAGGGGTATCAACCCGCGCTGCCGCTCCTGTCACTGGCTTTTGTGCTGGTCCTCGCAGGTGAACTGATCGGCCGCGGTGTGTTCTACGGTTTGCATATGACCGTAGGTATGGCCGTCGCCAGTTAACGTTGCCGTGGGTGAGATAACGCCGGGACGGAGCGCCCGGCTTTTTTTATTTTAATCATGAAATTTTTCAACTGACGTTTTGTTTTCACTTCGGGCATTAATAAATAAAAACAGATACATAATTAATATCTATAGCAGGCGTTGCATTAGCAGGATAAGTTTTTTAAATCGACAGGGAACATATCGTGCGTGGCGGTGAAATCAGTGGATTGACTTTGTTTTTGCCAGTGGCATGATGCGCACGAAATCTGAACTTCCTCACGGTTTTTAATCCATGACCATCTATACCCGGCCAGTGCTTTTATTGCTCTGTGGCCTGCTTCTGCTGACCCTGGCGATCGCAGTGTTAAATACGCTCGTCCCGCTGTGGCTCGCCCATGAAAACTTACCGACCTGGCAGGTGGGTATGGTCAGCTCGTCCTTTTTTACCGGTAACCTGCTGGGTACGCTGGTTACAGGAAGCCTGATTAAACGCTTTGGTTTTAACCGCAGCTATTATCTGGCCTCGCTGCTCTTCGCTGTCGGATGTGCCGGGCTGGGCCTGATGGTGGGCTTCTGGAGCTGGATGGTATGGCGCTTTATCGCTGGAGTGGGTTGCGCGATGATTTGGGTGGTGGTTGAAAGCGCGCTGATGTGCAGCGGCACGTCACGTAACCGCGGACGCCTGCTGGCAGCCTATATGATGGTTTATTACATCGGTACCGTGCTTGGTCAACTGATGGTGAGCAAACTGCCAACCGACCTGATGAGCGTTCTGCCGTGGGTGACGGGAATGGTGCTGGCAGCAATCCTGCCGCTGCTCTTTACGCGCATTGTGAACCAGAACAGCGAACACCAGGAAGCAACCCACGTCTGGCCAATGCTGAGACTGCGTCAGGCGCGCCTTGGCGTTAACGGCTGTATTATCTCCGGAATTGTGCTTGGTTCACTGTATGGCCTGATGCCGCTTTATCTGAACCATCAGGGCGTCAGCGATTCCGGGATCGGTTTCTGGATGGCGGTGATGGTGAGTGCGGGGATTGTCGGTCAGTGGCCGATTGGACGCCTGGCCGATCGCTTTGGTCGCCTGTTGGTGCTGCGTGTTCAGGTTTTTGTGGTGATCATGGGTTGTCTCGCCATGCTCAGCAATGCGGCGATGGCGCCTGCGCTGTTTATTCTGGGTGCCGCAGGTTTTACGCTCTATCCGGTCGCGATGGCCTGGGCCTGTGAGAAAGTTGAACACCACCAGTTAGTGGCAATGAACCAGGCGTTGTTACTGAGCTATACCATCGGCAGCCTGCTGGGACCGACCTTTACCGCGATGCTGATGCAGAATTACTCCGACAATTTGCTGTTTATTATGATTGCCAGCGTATCGTTTATTTATCTCTTAATGCTGCTGCGCAAAGTGGGAGAACACCCGACGCCTGTGGCGCATGCCTGATTAATAAAAAGCCAGTCGATGACTGGCTTTTTTGTCCCCATCACATATAAGACTTTTACGTATTGTTTGTTTATTGCACCAGGCGATAATTCAGGTGAGTTATATCACTAAAAGGCAACAATCATGTCTACTCGTCGTTTTACCACTACCGCTCTGGCAGTAGTGTTGTCTTTAACGTTTGCTGCAGCTCCGGTCATGGCTAACCCGGGTAACGGGAATGGCAGTGGTCACGGGAACAGTGGCGGACAAGGTAATGGCGGCAGTCACGGCAATTCCGGTAGTCATGGCAACGGAAATTCCGGTACCCACGGTAATAAACAAAATAACGGTCAGGAAAATCCAGGTAAATCGAATAAAAGCGTCAGTGACGATGTCGACGCCCGTGTGAGCTTCGATCATGCCCGTCACCTGGCACTCAATTACGGCTTAACAGGTTATGAGTCACTGCCTCCGGGTATTGCGAAGAACCTCGCACGCGGTAAACCGCTCCCTCCGGGCATTGCGAAGAAAACCGTGCCGGCTTCTATGCTGGGCCAACTTCCTTCCTATCCTGGTTATGAATGGCGTGTCGTCGGTGACGATCTGGTCTTAATTGCGCTGAGTACTGCGGTTGTGACCACCATTATTAATGGCGTCTTCAGATAATATAAAAAAGGCCCGGTTCTCACCGGGCCTTTTCTTAATACATTACCTTGTGGCCGTACTGTTCAAGAATACCTTTCACGCGTTCCATCGTCTCTTTCTTCGGCGGCTTAACGCCATCGAGTTTATATTCTTCGCCCATGGCGACCCACTTGTGTTTACCCAGTTCGTGGTAGGGCAGAAGCTCAATTTTCTCAACGTTGCCCATATCGCGGGTAAATTCTCCCAGCCGATGCGCGGAATCGTCATCATCTGACCAGCCAGGTACAACAACATAGCGGATCCAGGTTTTGATGCCTTTCCCGGAGATGTATTTGGCGAACTCCAGCGTACGGTGGTTGGAAACCCCCACCAGATTCTGGTGGATCTCATCGTTCATCTGTTTGAGATCGAGCATCACCAGGTCGGTGACGTCGAGCAGTTCATCAATGACCGGATCGTAGCGGCGGACAAAACCGTTTGTATCGAGACAGGTATGAATGCCTTCTTTGCGACAGGCGCGGAACCAGTCGCGCACGAATTCGGCCTGCAGAATGGCTTCACCACCGGAAGCGGTTACGCCGCCGCCGGATGCGTTCATAAAGTGACGATAGGTCACCACCTCTTTCATCAGTTCTTCGACGGTCACTTCTTTGCCGCCGTGCGTATCCCAGGTGTCACGGTTATGGCAGTACAGGCAGCGCATCAGGCAGCCCTGGAAAAAGGTGATAAAGCGGATACCCGGGCCATCGACAGTGCCACAGGATTCAAAGGAGTGAATGCGACCAATAATTGACATTGCGGTGATATCTCCAGCATCGGCCCGTCCGGGGCCTGTGTATGCACAGCTCAAAACCGGCTGTGTTTAAGTCTGTTTTGGCTGTTATCCATAGAGTATAGATAGCGGACAAAAGAGACTGTGATGGAGAGAGTGTTAAAAAGGCCCCACGTATGTGGAGCCTTTATTGTACGCCTTTTAACGCGTGATTTCAGTCAATTCCACTTACATGGACTGAGTGAAAGTACGGGTGATAACGTCCTGCTGCTGTTCTTTCGTCAGGGAGTTAAAACGTACTGCGTAGCCGGATACACGGATGGTCAGCTGAGGATATTTCTCAGGGTGTTCCATCGCATCAAGCAGCATTTCACGGTTCATTACGTTCACGTTCAGGTGCTGACCACCTTCAATGGACGCTTCGTGGTGGAAGTAACCATCCATCAGACCCGCGAGGTTAGTTTTACGTACTTCGTCGTCTTTACCCAGCGCATTTGGCACGATAGAGAAGGTGTAAGAGATACCATCTTTCGCGTAAGCAAACGGCAGTTTAGCGACGGAGGTCAGAGAGGCAACAGCACCTTTCTGGTCACGACCGTGCATTGGGTTAGCACCAGGACCGAATGGCGCACCCGCGCGACGACCGTCCGGAGTGTTACCGGTTTTCTTACCATACACAACGTTAGACGTGATGGTCAGAACAGACTGAGTCGGGATAGCGTTACGGTAAGTGGTCAGTTTCTGAATTTTCTTCATGAAACGTTCAACCAGGTCAACCGCCATGTCATCAACGCGAGAGTCGTTGTTACCAAACTGCGGATATTCGCCTTCGATTTCGAAGTCAACAGCCAGACCGTCTTCGTCACGAATTGGTTTAACTTTCGCATATTTGATTGCAGACAGGGAGTCAGCCGCAACGGACAGACCTGCGATACCACACGCCATGGTGCGGATAACGTCACGGTCGTGCAGCGCCATCAGAGAGGCTTCGTAGCTGTACTTGTCGTGCATGTAGTGGATAACGTTCAGGGCAGTGACGTACTGTTTAGCCAGCCAGTCCATGAAGTGATCCATACGCTCCATGACTTCATCGAAGTTCAGAACGTCGCCTTTGATTGGTTCAGACTTAGGACCAACCTGCATTTTCAGTTTTTCATCAACGCCGCCGTTGATTGCGTACAGCATGGTTTTCGCCAGGTTTGCACGCGCACCGAAGAACTGCATTTGTTTACCAACAACCATTGGGCTTACGCAGCATGCGATAGCGTAGTCATCGTTGTTGAAGTCCGGACGCATCAGGTCATCGTTCTCGTACTGCAGAGAAGAGGTGTCGATGGACACTTTAGCGGCGAATTTCTTGAAGTTCAGAGGCAGTTTTTCAGACCACAGAACGGTGATGTTCGGCTCCGGAGAAGGACCCATGGTGTACAGGGTGTTCAGGAAGCGGAAGCTGTTTTTGGTAACCAGAGTACGGCCATCAACACCCATACCACCGATAGATTCCGTTGCCCAGATTGGGTCACCAGAGAACAGCTCATCGTATTCAGGGGTACGCAGGAAGCGAACCATACGCAGTTTCATGACCAGGTGGTCAATCATTTCCTGAGCGTCTTGCTCGGTGATTTTACCCGCTTTCATATCACGTTCGATGTAAGCATCCAGGAAGGTGGATACACGACCGAAGGACATTGCTGCACCGTTCTGAGACTTAACAGCGGCCAGGTAGCCGAAGTAGGTCCACTGGATAGCTTCCTGAGCGTTGGTTGCAGGACCAGAGATATCGCAGCCATATTTAGCCGCCATTTCTTTGATCTGACCCAGCGCGCGATGCTGTTCAGCGATTTCTTCACGCAGACGAATAGTCGCTTCCAGGTTTACACCGTTTTCCAGGTCAGACTGCAGGGAAACAAACTGCGCGTATTTGTCTTTCATCAGGAAGTCGATACCGTACAGCGCAACGCGACGGTAGTCACCGATGATACGGCCACGGCCATAGGCATCTGGCAGACCAGTCAGAACGCCAGATTTACGGCAGTTCAGAATGTCTTTGGTGTAAACATCGAATACACCCTGGTTGTGGGTTTTGCGGTATTCGGTGAAGATTTTTTTCAGCATTGGGTCCAGCTCGCGGTTATACGCTTTGCAGGAACCTTCAACCATTTTGATACCACCGAACGGGATGATCGCACGTTTCAGTGGTGCTTCAGTCTGCAGACCAACGATTTTCTCAAGGGCTTTGTTAATGTAGCCAGCATCGTGAGAAGTGATGGTAGAAGCAACGGAGGTGTCAAAATCAACTGGCGCGTGAGTGCGGTTTTCCAGTTTTACGCCTTCCATTACGCTGTCCCACAGCTTGGTGGTCGCGTCAGTTGCACCAGCCAGGAAGGATTCGTCACCTTCATACGGGGTATAGTTTTTCTGAATGAAGTCACGTACGTTTACTTCATTCTGCCAGTCACCTTTCGCAAAACCTTCCCAGGCTGTGGCTAACTTTTCATTAAGCTCGGACATGTAACACCTACCTTCTTAAGTGGATTTTTTATTTACTGCCTGAGATAACCATCAATGATGGTCGTCGCCACGCAGGTAAATGACCCAGTATGTCAACCCAACTAACAGACCCCCACCGATAATGTTCCCGATAGTGACAGGGATCAGGTTATCAGTAATGAAATTCATAATAGTCAGGTGAGAGAAACTTTCCGGGGTTGAACCAACAGCAGTCCAGAACTCCGGGCTTGCAAAGTTGCGGATTACAATTCCCATTGGGATCATAAACATGTTCGCAATACTGTGCTCGAAGCCGCTGGCAACAAACATCGCAACCGGCAGAACCATAATCATGGCTTTATCCATCAGGCTACGACCCGAGTAGCTCATCCAGACAGCCAGGCAGACCATCAGGTTAGCGAGGATGCCGAGAGCAACGGCTTCGATAAATGTGTGGTGCATTTTGTGGTCTGCGGTCTGCAGGACGTTGAGTCCCCAGCCACCGTTGGCGGTCATATACTCGCCAGAGAGCCACATCAACAGAACAAAGAGCAGACAGCCAATCAGGTTGCCAACATAGACATTAAGCCAGTTGCGCGCCAGTTGACCCCAGGTAATTCTTCCGCTGGCTTTTGCCACGACAATCAACACTGTAGAAGTGAAGAGGTCGGCGCCGCAGATGACGCAAAGAATCAGTCCCAGTGAGAAGCAAATACCGCCAATCAGTTTCGCCATGCCGAAAGGCATCGCGGCAGTACCGGTGGTGGCAGTGATGTAGAAGACAAACGCGATAGAGATGAACACACCAGCCGTGATCGCCAGATAGAACGTCTTCATCGGGTGTTTCGTTGCTTTATAGACACCCGCTTCTTCGGCAACTTTGGCCATAGCAGCTGGGAGTAAAAGATCAAAAGGGTTGTCAGCTTTCACACTAACTCTCTCTTTATTAAGTCGGCGACGAGATACTAACAAAGCATTATAGAAGAGAAATTGATATAGATCATATCTCGCCTGGCTTATAGGCCCGCAATGTGTATGGATTTACAGCAAAAGCGGAGTAAGTATTTGATTATCCGTATAAAAATAAATTTTAAAAGTTATGAAAAGAGTTGAATTATTTCTTTCGGCCACCTCTGCAACAGTTAATTAATATGGAGTAATTACCATAAAAAGTAACAGTAAAGCCCAGGTAAATATTATTATATTTACCCATATTTAACTTTATTATTACAATCAACAGTCATTGCCGAAAAAAATAAAAAACGGGGCAATGAAATTGCCCCGTAATATAGCCCAGACGATTGAATACGCCTACAGCTGATAATGTTATATGCGCTTATTTTGACCAGTAAGCGGATTTCGCCTTCTGCAATTTTTCATACGCTTTCAGCAGAGACTGATGTGCCGGGAAGGCTTTCAGGTCGCTATCCACAGCCTGAAGACCATAGAACGGCGCTTCACCGCTCAGTGCTGCGCTGGCGGCTTCAACGGCGTCAGCACCGTACATGCGAACAAACGCATTCAGGTATTGCAGCGGCTGACGATCTTCTTCCTGCGCGAGAAGCAGCAGGGTTTGCAGGCAGCGATAGTAGTTAGTGCGCTCGGCAGAGAAGACAGACTGGTTAAACTCCATAGTCCACTCGGTCCAGGCCAGAGCCTGATCCAGATCGCCGCCAGCCAGTGCCAGCATTGCTTTCAGCTCACCAATACGCAGGGTATACCAGCCGTTATCTTTACCGGTCGCCAGACCCAGCAGCTCGCGTACGCGGGTGAAGTCATCATGGCCTTCTTCGTCCAGTTGCGCGATCAGGTTCAGGTAATCTTCTTTTTCCCATTCGCTGCCCGGCAAGGCCAGCAGGGTTTCACGCAGGTGCGCGCCCATGCTGTTGTTCGCCAGCCACAGATCTTCTGCCGGATAGATGTCGGACATGCCCGGCACCAGAATGCGGCAGGCGTACACGCCTAGGTGTTCGTAGTCAGCGATGTAGACTTCTTTATCTTCCGCCTTAAAGATAGCCATCAGCGTGGCGAACTCTTCTTCGGTGGTACCTGCAAAGCTCCAGTCGACGAACGGATAGTCCGCGTCCTGCTTAAACAGATCCCAGGAGATCAAACCGCTGGAGTCGATGAAGTGGGTTTCAAGGTTGGTGTGCTCGGCCACTTCTTCGTCGTCAAAGGTCGGTGGCGTAAACACGTCCAGATCTTTCAGGCCACGGCCCTGCAGTAACTCGGTGACGGTACGCTCCAGAGCCACGCCAAAGTCAGGGTGCGCGCCGAAAGAGGCGAAGCAGGTTCCGTTTTCAGGGTTAAACAGCACCACACAGATAACCGGGTATTTACCGCCCAGTGAGCCGTCATAGGCAAAGATTGGGAAACCTTCCGCTTCCAGCCTGGCAATGGATTCCACCACGCCCGGGTAGCGCGCCAGCACGTCAGCCGGAATTTCAGGCAGGCTGATGGATTCGGCAATGATGCGGTTTTTAATGTGGCGTTCGAAGACTTCAGACAGCCCCTGTACGCGCGCTTCATTACGGGTATTACCGGCAGACATACCGTTGGACACATACAGGTTGCCAACGATGTTCATCGGGATATAGACGGTCTGCTCATCAGACTGACGCGTGAACGGCAGGGCGCAGATACCACGATCCTCATTGCCGGACTGCAGATCGATCAGCATGCTGGCGGTCAGTTCGTTTTCCGGATCGTAGAACGCACGTAGACGCGCGTCGAGAATGCCTTCCGGCAGCGCGTCGTCTTCAGGCAGCGGGAACCATTTTTCGTTCGGATAGTGCACAAACGGGCCGTTGGCGATGGTTTCACCCAGCCAGAAATCGGCGAAGAAATAGTTGGTCGACAGACGTTCAAAATACTCACCCAGCGCAGAGGCCAGTGCCGCTTTTTTTGTCGCGCCTTTACCGTTGGTAAAGCACAGGGCACACTCTTTATCGCGAATATGCACGGACCAGACATGAGGCACCGGGTTGAGCCAGGAGGCTTCTTCGATATTAAAGCCCAGGTCGGTCAGTTTCTGCTGGAA
This sequence comes from Enterobacter sp. BIDMC 26, assembly GCF_000534435.1. Classification (NCBI taxonomy): domain Bacteria; kingdom Pseudomonadati; phylum Pseudomonadota; class Gammaproteobacteria; order Enterobacterales; family Enterobacteriaceae; genus Enterobacter; species Enterobacter sp. BIDMC 26. The sequence continues at coordinate 709,987 of NZ_KI973182.1, forward strand.
GCGAGCGATGGAATCTTCCAGAGCGGCGTCTTTGCCGGGGATAAACGTTTGAGTCATGGCGTTCACTTTTATCGTACGTAAAGCGCGCAATGATACGGGTTTTGCGTGACAGGTGCTATCTTCGGCGAAAATAAAAGACTCGACTATGCTTACAGACAGTAACTTACTGTTAAGGCATAGAAAAATGAAAGCATTTGATCTCCAGCGGATGGCGTTTGATAAAGTTCCTCCCGAATTTTTGGGCGAAGTGGCCCTGCGCAGCCTGTATACCTTTGTATTGGTCTTCCTGTTTCTCAAAATCACCGGGCGGCGTGGTGTCCGGCAGATGTCCCTCTTTGAGGTGCTGATTATTCTGACGCTGGGTTCAGCGGCGGGGGATGTCGCCTTTTACGACGATGTGCCGATGGTGCCGGTCTTTATCGTTTTTGTCTCACTGGCGCTACTTTACCGGCTTGTCATGTGGCTGATGTCGAAAAGTGAAAAGCTGGAAGATCTTCTCGAAGGGAAGCCGGTGGTTATCGTCGAGAACGGGCGGCTGGCCTGGGAAAATGTACAGAGTGCCAACATGACCGAGTTCGAGTTTTTTATGGAACTGCGTCTGAATAGCGTTGAACAACTCGGGCAGGTGCGGCTGGCAATCATGGAAACGAACGGGCAAATCAGCGTCTATTACTATGCTGACGACGAGGTGAAGCCGGGGCTCTGTATTCTGCCGGATATGCTTATTGAGCGTTTCATGACCGTGCCTGAGTCAGGCGAATATGCCTGTATAAGATGTAGCCATGTTGTGGCGATGCAGCCGGGCGATCATCAATTATGTCCCCGCTGTACAAATCCGGAATGGACGAAGGTTAGCCGGGCCAAACGCCTTACCTGACAGCCATATTGTCGGTTTTGCCGCAGTGAGATGGCAGATTGTATTGTGTGACGCGGGACACATTTCACCGGTCATAAGTTTTAGACATTGCGGCGCGTGTCACTGAATGATAAAACCGATATCCACAGTTATAACTTATTGCTTTTAGCGTGGTGAGGGGAAATGGCTCAAGTCTTTAATTTCAGTTCAGGTCCGGCGATGTTGCCGGCAGACGTGCTTAAACAGGCTCAACAGGAACTTTGCGACTGGAACGGTCTGGGTACGTCGGTGATGGAAATCAGCCACCGTGGTAAAGAGTTTATTCAGGTGGCGGAAGAGGCAGAAAAGGATTTTCGCGATCTGCTGAACATTCCCTCAAACTACAAAGTTTTGTTCTGCCACGGCGGTGGCCGCGGTCAGTTTGCTGGCGTCCCGCTGAATATCCTCGGCGACAAAACCACGGCAGACTACGTTGATGCGGGTTACTGGGCGGCAAGTGCGGTTAAAGAAGCCAAAAAGTACTGCTCGCCAAATGTTATCGACGCCAAAATTACCGTTGATGGCCTGCGTGCCGTGAAGCCGATGAGCGAATGGCAGCTCTCTGATAACGCTGCGTACCTGCACTATTGCCCAAATGAAACCATCGACGGGATTGCCATCGACGAGACCCCGAACTTCGGTAAAGACGTCGTGGTTGCAGCCGATTTCTCCTCTACCATTTTGTCCGCGCCAATTGACGTCAGCCGCTACGGTGTTATCTATGCGGGTGCGCAGAAAAATATCGGCCCGGCGGGTTTGACGATCGTCATCGTGCGCGAAGATTTGCTGGGTAAAGCCCATCAGTCTTGCCCGTCTATTCTGGATTATACGGTCCTCAACGATAACGACTCCATGTTCAACACCCCCCCTACGTTTGCCTGGTACCTCTCTGGACTGGTCTTTAAATGGCTCAAGCAAAACGGCGGCGTGGCGCAGATGGACAAAATCAATCAGCAGAAAGCCGACCTGCTGTATGGCGTGATCGATAAGAGCGATTTCTACCGTAACGATGTCGCGAAAGCTAACCGTTCTCGTATGAATGTGCCGTTCCAGCTGGCGGACAGCAACCTGGATAAAGTCTTCCTGGAAGCGTCCTTCGCTGCAGGCCTGCATGCGCTGAAAGGCCACCGTGTTGTAGGCGGTATGCGTGCCTCTATCTATAACGCGATGCCGCTGGAAGGGGTTAAAACCCTGACCGATTTCATGATCGACTTCGAACGTCGCCACGGTTAATTACGCTGTTTTCACCCCCGTAGCCCTGCTGCGGGGTTTTTATTATGTTGAGTTGAGAGTTAAGTTTCATGGAATCCCTGACGTTACAACCTATCGCGCGGGTAGATGGCACTATTAATCTGCCTGGTTCAAAAAGTGTCTCGAACCGCGCTCTGCTGCTGGCAGCTCTGGCAAACGGCACCACCGTCCTCACAAACCTGCTGGACAGCGATGACGTGCGCCATATGCTCAATGCGCTGAAAGCGTTGGGAGTTCATTACACGCTGTCTGACGACCGCACCCGCTGTGAAGTGACCGGCAACGGCGGCGCGTTACGCTCGGCTGAAGAGCGTGAACTGTTTCTGGGTAATGCGGGGACGGCGATGCGACCGCTGGCGGCGGCCCTGTGCCTGGGCAGCAACAATATTGTGCTGACCGGTGAGCCACGCATGAAAGAGCGTCCCATTGGCCATCTGGTAGATGCCCTTCGTCAGGGCGGCGCGCAGATTGAGTATCTGGAGCAGGAAAATTACCCGCCTATGCGTCTGCGCGGTGGTTTCAATGGCGGTAACGTCGAGGTGGATGGCAGCGTCTCCAGCCAGTTCCTGACGGCTCTGCTGATGACTGCGCCGCTGGCACCACAGGATACGGTCATCACCATCAAAGGCGACCTGGTCTCTAAACCGTACATTGATATTACGCTGCACCTGATGAAAACCTTTGGGGTTGAGGTGGAAAACCGCGCTTATCAGCAATTCGTGGTTCGCGGTGCGCAGCAGTACCAGTCTCCGGGTCATTACCTTGTGGAAGGTGATGCTTCGTCTGCCTCCTATTTCCTGGCGGCAGGGGCGATTAAGGGCGGTACGGTGAAAGTGACCGGCATTGGCCGTAACAGCGTTCAGGGCGATATCCGTTTTGCTGACGTGCTGGAAAAAATGGGCGCCACGATTACCTGGGGCGATGATTTCATCTCCTGCACCCATGGCGAGCTGAACGCTATCGATATGGACATGAACCATATCCCGGATGCGGCGATGACCATTGCCACGGCGGCGCTCTTCGCAAAAGGCACCACGACGCTGCGTAACATTTACAACTGGCGCGTAAAAGAGACTGACCGTCTGTTCGCAATGGCGACCGAACTGCGTAAAGTGGGCGCCGAAGTGGAGGAGGGCGAAGACTACATCCGCGTCACGCCTCCGGCAAAACTGCAGTTTGCGGAAATCGGCACCTATAACGATCACCGCATGGCAATGTGCTTCTCGCTGGTGGCGCTCTCCGATACGCCGGTGACCATTCTCGACCCGAAATGTACGGCGAAAACCTTCCCGGACTACTTCGAGCAATTGGCGCGTATCAGTACCCCTGCCTGATTTGCCTTCGCGCCAGCCTCTGTGCTGGCGCGCTTACAGCGTTCCCACTCATTGACGTGATGATCTACACTTCTGAAGATGTGCGCCTGCCGCCTGCAAGCAACGCGAACGATGTAGAAGTATCATTGCGCAATAATTCTTCATCTAAATACCTGTAATTCGCGTTTTTGCACACAACGTTAACGATTGTGGGCATTGGCGCGTATAATGCGCGGCGTTTACGTTAACGGTATGCCTGTTTAAGGAGATAAAGATGACGGCAATTGCCCCGGTCATAACCATTGATGGCCCAAGCGGTGCAGGAAAGGGCACCTTGTGCAAGGCAATGGCGGAAGCATTGCAATGGCATCTGCTGGACTCTGGTGCTATTTACCGCGTGTTAGCGCTTGCGGCGCTGCATCACCATGTTGATGTGGCCTCCGAAGACGCGCTGGTTCCGCTGGCTACCCATCTTGATGTTCGCTTTATCTCAACCAACGGAAATCTGGAAGTGATTCTCGAAGGTGAAGATGTCAGCGGTGAAATTCGTACTCAGGACGTGGCGAATGCCGCTTCACAGGTTGCCGCTTTCCCGCGCGTGCGTGAAGCACTGCTGCGCCGTCAACGCGCCTTCCGCGAACTGCCTGGCCTGATCGCTGACGGGCGTGACATGGGAACCGTTGTCTTCCCTGATGCGCCGGTGAAAATTTTCCTCGACGCCTCCTCGGAAGAACGGGCTCAACGCCGCATGCTTCAGTTGCAGGAAAAGGGGTTTAGTGTTAACTTTGATCGCCTTTTGTCCGAGATAAAAGAGCGCGATGACCGCGATCGTAACCGCGCCGTCGCCCCACTTGTTCCTGCAGAAGATGCATTAGTTCTGGATTCAACCAGTTTAACTATTGAGCAAGTGATTGAAAAAGCGCTACAATATGCGCGCCAAAAACTGGCACTCGCGTAATTGCGACCGATTTAGCAGTACCCCCGCTGCAATGGATTGACGGCGGGTATGTGAAACAACCCCATCCGGCACGGAGCCAGGTGGACGTTATATTAACCTGAAGATTAAACATGACTGAATCTTTTGCTCAACTATTTGAAGAATCCTTAAAAACAATCGAAACCCGTCCGGGTTCCATCGTTCGTGGTGTTGTTGTTGCTATCGACAAAGACGTAGTACTGGTTGACGCCGGTCTGAAATCTGAGTCCGCCATTCCGGCAGAGCAGTTCAAAAACGCCCAGGGCGAGCTGGAAATCCAGGTTGGTGACGAAGTTGACGTTGCTCTGGATGCAGTAGAAGACGGCTTCGGCGAAACCCTGCTTTCCCGTGAAAAAGCTAAACGTCACGAAGCTTGGATCACGCTGGAAAAAGCTTACGAAGAAGCTGAAACTGTGGTCGGTGTTATCAACGGCAAAGTTAAAGGTGGCTTCACTGTTGAGCTGAATGGTATTCGTGCGTTCCTGCCAGGTTCTCTGGTAGACGTTCGTCCAGTCCGTGACACCCTGCACCTCGAAGGCAAAGAGCTTGAGTTCAAAGTAATCAAGCTGGACCAGAAGCGTAACAACGTTGTTGTATCCCGTCGTGCCGTTATCGAATCCGAAAACAGCGCAGAACGCGATCAGCTGCTGGAAAACCTGCAGGAAGGCATGGAAGTCAAAGGTATCGTTAAGAACCTCACTGACTACGGCGCATTCGTTGACCTGGGCGGCGTTGATGGCCTGCTGCACATCACCGACATGGCTTGGAAACGCGTTAAGCACCCAAGCGAAATCGTGAACGTGGGCGACGAAATCACTGTTAAAGTGCTGAAGTTCGACCGCGAGCGTACTCGTGTATCCCTCGGCCTGAAACAGCTGGGCGAAGATCCATGGGTAGCTATCGCTAAGCGTTACCCAGAAGGTACTAAACTGACTGGTCGCGTTACCAACCTGACTGACTACGGCTGCTTCGTTGAAATCGAAGAAGGCGTTGAAGGCCTGGTGCACGTTTCCGAAATGGACTGGACCAACAAAAACATCCACCCATCCAAAGTTGTTAACGTTGGTGATGTAGTGGAAGTTATGGTTCTGGATATCGACGAAGAACGTCGTCGTATCTCCCTGGGCCTGAAACAGTGCAAAAACAACCCATGGCAGCAGTTCGCGGAAACCCACAACAAGGGTGACCGTGTTGAAGGTAAAATCAAGTCTATCACTGACTTCGGTATCTTCATCGGCCTGGACGGCGGCATCGATGGCCTGGTTCACCTGTCTGACATCTCCTGGAACGTTGCAGGCGAAGAAGCAGTTCGTGAATACAAAAAAGGCGACGAAATCGCTGCAGTTGTTCTGCAGGTTGACGCAGAGCGTGAACGTATCTCCCTGGGCGTTAAACAGCTCGCAGAAGATCCGTTCAACAACTGGGTTGCACTGAACAAGAAAGGCGCAATCGTAAACGGTAAAGTCACTGCAGTTGACGCTAAAGGCGCAACCGTAGAACTGGCTGACGGCGTTGAAGGTTACCTGCGCGCTTCTGAAGCTTCACGTGACCGCGTTGAAGATGCGACTCTGGTTCTGAACGTTGGTGACGACGTTGAAGCTAAGTTCACCGGTGTTGACCGTAAGAACCGTGCAATCAGCCTGTCTGTTCGTGCTAAAGACGAAGCTGATGAGAAAGATGCAATCGCCACTGTTAACAAACAGGAAGATGCAAACTTCTCTAACAACGCAATGGCTGAAGCTTTCAAAGCAGCTAAAGGCGAGTAATATCAGGTTGTCCGCATCATTTTGAGCTGTAACGCATTTACAGCGAGAAGGATGAGGAGCAAACTTGACAGATTAGAGGATTCGTCCTGTAATCAATAACAAAGGGCGGCTACGGCCGCCCTTGTTTAATGAGCTGTTCAGCTAATTGGTTTGAAAGGAACCGGAGGAATCATGACCAAGTCAGAATTGATTGAAAGACTTGCCAGTCAGCAACCGCATATCCCTGCGAAAGCAGTGGAGGATGCCGTAAAAGAGATGCTGGAGCATATGGCCTCCACTCTTGCCCAGGGCGAGCGCATTGAAATCCGCGGTTTCGGTAGTTTTTCTCTGCACTATCGTGCTCCACGTACCGGGCGTAACCCGAAAACTGGCGATAAAGTCGAACTGGAAGGTAAGTACGTTCCACACTTTAAGCCGGGTAAAGAACTGCGCGATCGCGCCAACATTTACGGCAACTGAGTTTAGCCATCAGCGCTAAACTGGGTTCGAAAGAAAGCACCTGCGGGTGCTTTTTTTGTGCCTGCCGCTTTTATTCTGAAGATGCCGCGCAATTTTCCTTTTGTTTTCTGCAAACGGATAAAAATGTTTCAGCGCCCGCTGTAAACCGTGTTTCTTCTGGCTGACGACTCACCCTGCCTGCTTCCATACTGTCACCCTCAAACAGGGAGGTAGTAATGGGCATTCCCGCGATAAGTTTTTGCGCCATTCTGGCGATCATGCCGTTACTCTGGTTACCCGTCCTGCCTGAACGTCATACCGTGTGGGTAATGATAGCCAGTGGGATAGCGCTGGCCGCCCAGCGATACAACGTCCTGAAGTATATGGGGATCATGGTGTTATTTTGTGCCTGGGGTCTTCTTGCTGCGCAGGAAAGCGTCTGGCCGATGCAACATTTAACGACGGGAGCAGTGCAGGCAGAGATAGAAATCACGGCCACCGATGGTGCAACAATGCATAAGGGCAACATTCTGCGTGTCGATGGTCAACGCTGGTGGGCATCCACGGGCGTGACGCTGTATGGCAATTACCTGCCGCAAAAGGTGTGTGCCGGTCAGCGCTGGGCCATGACGCTCAGGCTCCGGCCTGTGCATGGCGAGCTAAACGACGGGGGATATGATCCCCAGCGAAGCGCCTTTGCCCGACACCAGACGCTCAGCGGACGTTTCACGCAGGCGAAAATCGTCGATGAAAACTGCAGCTTGCGTGCTCAGTACCTGATGTCTCTGCAACAGCGACTTTCTGCTTTTCACTGGGGCGCGGTTATGCTTGGGCTGGGGATGGGAGAACGTCTGGAGGTGCCCCGGGAAATTAAAGATCTGATGCGCGACACCGGCACGTTGCACCTGATGGCAATTTCGGGTCTGCATATTGCGCTGGCCGCATCCATCGTCTGGTTACTTGCGCGTGGGCTTCAGTTTTTGATGCCGGGCCACTGGATCCACTGGCAGATTCCTCTCCTGGCCGGGTTGCTCTTTGCCGCTTTCTACGCCTGGCTTACCGGGCTGCAACCGCCCGCATTGCGAACGGTTATCGCACTTGCCGTGCTGGCGGCATTGCGCATTGGCGCCCGTCAGTGGTCTCCCTGGCAGGTGTGGTGTTGCTGTATCGCGGCAATCCTGATAAGGGATCCCTTAGCCGTGCTTTCTCAAAGTCTGGCCCTTTCAGCTTTTGCCGTCGCCGCGCTGATTTTCTGGTTTCAGTGGCTGCCTCTTCCTCGCGGGCACCGGGTTCGCTGGTTACAGCCTTTGCTGAATCTGCTCTATCTGCAAACCGGCATGTTGCTTCTGCTCATGCCATTACAGGTGCTGATTTTTCATGGGTTTAGCCTCTCTTCCCTGGTGGCTAATCTCTTTGCCGTCCCCCTGGTCACTTTAGTCTGCGTACCGCTGATCCTGGCCGGAATGTTGCTTCATCTGTTGCCGCTGACGGCGCTGGAAAGTGCCCTCTGGCTTGCAGCCGATAAATCCCTGGGGGGGTTGTTCTGGATGCTGATGCGCCTGCCGGATGGCTGGCAGAATGTAGATGAACGGTGGCAATACCTGACGTTATTGCCCTGGCTTGCCATTATCGGCTGGCGCTTTCATGCCTGGAAATCCGTTCCTGCAGTTTGTCTGGCAGGGAGTATCTTACTGGCATTTCCGCTCTGGCGAACGGTGAGGAGTGAGGGCTGGACACTGCATATGCTGGATGTGGGGCAGGGACTGGCAATGGTCATTGAACGCCATGGTAAAGCCCTTCTTTATGATACCGGGCTCGCCTGGCCGGGTGGTGATAGCGCCCGGCAGTTAATCATTCCGTGGCTACGCTGGCACCATTTGCAACCAGAAGGCGTCATTCTCAGTCATGAGCATCTCGACCATGCGGGCGGCCTGGCGACGCTGCAAAAAACATGGCCCACGTTATGGATAAGAAGCCCGTTAGGCCGGGCGGAACATCGGCCTTGTTTTCGCGGGCAGAGATGGATGTGGGAGGGGTTAACCTTCACCGTCCACTGGCCACCTGCGGGCTATTCCGAAAGGGGGAACAATCGCTCCTGCGTGGTAAAAATCGACGATGGTGAGCAGAGTGCGTTGCTTACGGGGGATATTGAAGCGCAAGCGGAACAGACTATGCTTAGCCATTACTGGCGTCATCTGACGTCCACTGTAATACAGGTACCCCATCATGGCAGCAATACGTCTTCATCATTGCCACTGGTGCAGCGGGTAGAGGGGAGGATCGCGCTCGATTCTGCGGCCCGCTATAACGCATGGCATTTTCCGTCGGCAAAAGTTATCAGACGTTATCGAAAAGAGGGCTATATCTGGCACGATACCCCCCATTCTGGACAAATATCGGTGACATTCTCGCAAAATCGATGGCAAATACAGCGCGTACGTGATGAATATTTACCGCGTTGGTATCATCAGTGGTTTGGCGCGCCCGTAGATAACGGGTAGAATATGCGGCTATTTCAACAGATGCTGGTTTTTTGAATGCATAACGACAAAGATCTCTCCACGTGGCAAACCTTCCGCCGACTCTGGCCGATGATTGCACCTTTTAAAGCAGGCTTGATCGTGGCGGGTGTAGCGTTAGTCCTCAACGCAGCCAGCGATACGTTTATGTTATCGCTTCTCAAACCGTTACTGGATGACGGTTTTGGTAAAACAGATCGCTCAGTGCTGATATGGATGCCACTGGTGGTTATTGGACTGATGATCTTACGCGGTATCACCAGCTACATTTCGAGCTACTGTATCTCCTGGGTTTCCGGGAAAGTCGTTATGACCATGCGCCGTCGGCTGTTTGGCCACATGATGGGCATGCCAGTAGCGTTCTTTGATAAGCAGTCTACCGGTACCTTGCTGTCACGTATTACCTACGACTCCGAGCAGGTGGCATCATCGTCGTCCAACGCGCTGATTACCGTGGTGCGTGAAGGTGCATCGATTATCGGTCTGTTCATCATGATGTTCTATTACAGCTGGCAGCTGTCACTGATCCTTATCGTGCTGGCACCGGTTGTCTCTATTGCTATTCGCGTCGTTTCAAAGCGTTTTCGCAACATCAGTAAGAATATGCAGAACACGATGGGCCAGGTTACGACCAGCGCTGAGCAGATGCTGAAAGGGCATAAAGAGGTGTTGATTTTCGGCGGGCAGGAAGTCGAAACCAAACGCTTTGATAAAGTCAGCAACAAAATGCGTCTGCAGGGGATGAAAATGGTTTCGGCCTCTTCAATTTCTGACCCTATCATCCAGCTGATCGCTTCTCTGGCGCTGGCCTTTGTTCTGTATGCGGCCAGCTTCCCGAGCGTGATGGAGACGCTGACGGCAGGTACCATCACCGTGGTCTTCTCATCGATGATTGCCCTGATGCGTCCGCTGAAATCACTGACGAACGTCAACGCTCAGTTCCAGCGCGGGATGGCTGCCTGCCAGACCCTGTTCAGCATTCTGGATACCGAACAGGAGAAAGATGAAGGTAAACGCGAGATTGAACGCGCCCACGGCGATGTTGAATTCCGCAATGTGACTTTCTCCTATCCTGGCCGTGAAACGCCGGCTTTGCGTAATATCAACCTGTCCATTCCCGCGGGTAAAACCGTTGCGCTGGTAGGCCGCTCCGGCTCTGGTAAATCCACCATCGCCAGCCTGATCACCCGTTTCTATGATATCGACGAGGGTGAAATCCTGCTGGATGGCCATGACCTGCGGGAGTATACCCTGCAGTCCCTGCGTAACCAGGTGGCGCTGGTCTCCCAGAATGTGCATCTCTTCAACGATACAGTGGCAAACAACATTGCCTATGCGCGTACAGAAGAGTACAGCCGTGCGGAGATTGAAAAGGCGGCTCGTATGGCCTATGCGATGGACTTTATCAACAAGATGGATAACGGTCTGGATACCATTATCGGTGAGAACGGTGTACTGCTCTCCGGTGGCCAGCGCCAGCGTATCGCCATTGCTCGTGCGCTGTTGCGTGATAGCCCGATTCTGATTCTGGATGAAGCAACCTCTGCGCTGGATACGGAATCTGAACGTGCCATTCAGTCTGCGCTGGATGAGCTGCAAAAGAACCGTACGTCGCTGGTGATTGCGCACCGTCTGTCGACTATCGAGCAGGCTGACGAAATCGTCGTTGTTGAAGATGGCGTGATTGTCGAACGCGGAAGCCACTCTGATTTGCTGGCGCACCGCGGCGTGTACGCCCAACTGCATAAGATGCAATTCGGCGAATGATTGCACGCATCTGGTCCGGTGAATCACCGCTGTGGCTGCTGCTTCTGCCGCTTTCCTGGCTTTATGGCCTGGTGAGCGGCCTCATTCGTCTGCTTTACCGCCTGGGGTTAAAGCGAGCATGGCGCGCGCCGGTGCCGGTTGTCGTGGTGGGTAACCTGACGGCTGGCGGCAACGGTAAAACACCGGTGGTGATCTGGCTGGTGGAGCAACTGCAAAAACGCGGTATACGCCCAGGCGTGGTATCGCGTGGGTATGGCGGAAAAGCGGCACAGTATCCCCTGTTGCTGACGGCGGAAACTACGACCGCTGAAGCGGGTGATGAGCCAGTATTGATATACCAGCGTACAGGTGCACCTGTTGCGGTTTCCCCGGTACGCAGTGATGCCGTTCAGGCACTTCTTGCCGAACACACGGTAGACATTATTATTACTGACGATGGTCTGCAGCATTACGCGCTGGCGCGTGATAAAGAGATTGTGGTCATTGACGGGGTTCGCCGGTTCGGTAACGGCTGGTGGCTACCCGCCGGACCAATGCGCGAACGTGCTTCGCGTCTCAGGTCCGTTGATGCGGTGATTGTTAACGGTGGAGAGGCCAAACCGGGTGAGATCCCTATGCATCTCAGGCCGGGAATGGCGGTGAATCTGTTGACCGGAGAGCGCCGTGCTGTCTCGTTGTTACCCGCGCTGGTGGCCATGGCGGGTATCGGTCATCCTCCGCGTTTCTTCGCGACGCTGGAACAGTGTGGTGCCCGGCTTGAAAAACGCGTTCCGCTGGCCGATCATCAGGCGCTGGTGCCAGATCAGGTCGCGGCCCTGACTGCGCCGGGGCAGACGCTAATCATGACTGAAAAAGATGCGGTGAAATGCCGTGCCTTTGCGAAGGATAACTGGTGGTATCTGCCGGTTGACGCTGAACTCAGCGGTGAGCAACCGGAACAATTGCTCAAGGAACTGATTGCGTTAGTGCAGTAATGGCTTACGCGGTTCTGGTGGCGCTTTGACTGACAGGAAAACGCATGTCTTTACCGCAACTCTCGCTTTCAGCCGCACGTCATTTGCACCTTGCCGCACAGGGGCTGCTCAAAAAGCCCCGCCGCCGCGCGCAGCCCGCCGATATTCTCTCTACCGTTCAGCGCATGTCGCTCCTTCAAATTGACACCATTAATATCGTGGCCCGTAGCCCTTACCTTGTGCTGTTTAGTCGACTGGGGAATTATCCGCCTCAGTGGCTGGATGACGCGCTCAGTAAGGGGGACTTAATGGAGTACTGGGCGCACGAGGCCTGTTTCCTGCCGCGCAGCGATTTTGCCCTGGTTCGCCATCGCATGCTGGCCCCCGAAAAGATGGGCTGGAAATACCGCCAGGAATGGATGCAGGAGCACGCGACTGAAATTGCACAGCTTATCGAGCATATTCAGCAAAACGGTCCTGTACGTTCCGCCGATTTTGAACATCCGAGAAAAGGGACCAGCGGCTGGTGGGAGTGGAAGCCGCACAAACGCCACCTTGAAGGACTGTTTACGTCCGGCAAAGTCATGGTGATTGAACGGCGTAATTTTCAGCGCGTGTATGACCTGACGCACCGCGTGATGCCCCACTGGGACGATGAGCGTGACTTACTCACCCAGGAGGCAGCGGAAGCCATCATGCTGGAAAACAGCGCCCGCAGTCTGGGCATTTTCCGGCCGCAGTGGCTGGCGGATTACTATCGCCTTCGCCAGCCGGCCCTGAAACCGCTGCTGGAAATGTGGCAGCGTGAACATCGTGTTATCCCCGTCACGGTAGAAACCCTCGGGGACATGTGGCTGCATTCGGATCTCCTCCCGCTCTTACCCCAGGCTCTGGACAGTAAGCTTCAGGCAACCCACAGCGCGGTGTTATCGCCTTTCGATCCGGTCGTGTGGGACAGAAAACGGGCCGAACAGCTGTTTAATTTCAGCTATCGGCTTGAGTGTTACACCCCCGCGCCAAAGCGTCAGTACGGCTACTTTGTGTTGCCTCTGCTGCACAAAGGGCAACTGGTCGGTCGAATGGATGCCAAAATGCACCGCAAAACCGGCACGCTGGAGATTATCGCGCTCTATCTTGAAGAGGGGATCAAGACCACAGCGGCGCTGGAAAAAGGATTAACCTCCGCCATTAGCGAATTCGCACGCTGGCAGGGGGCCCACGACGTGGCGCTGGGTCGGGTGCCTGACGGGTTGTTTAGCACCTGTCGACGTGGCTGGGAAACAGACACTCCCTGAAAAAGGAATGTGTTAAGCTTTAGCGATTACCCATACGGAGGAACTATGGATCACCGTTTACTTGAAATTATTGCCTGCCCGGTGTGCAACGGCAAACTTTACTACAGCCAGGACAAACAAGAGCTGATTTGCAAGCTGGACAGTCTGGCATTCCCGCTGCGCGACGGTATTCCGGTATTGCTGGAAAACGAAGCCCGCTCCCTGGTGGCAGAAGAGAGCAAACCATGAGTTTTGTTGTCATTATTCCTGCGCGTTATGCATCAACCCGTCTGCCGGGTAAACCGCTGGTGGATATCAACGGCAAACCGATGATTGTGCATGTCCTTGAACGTGCGCGTGAGTCCGGTGCTGAGCGCGTTATCGTGGCAACCGATCATCCGGACGTTGCCCGTGCGGTTGAGGCGGCTGGTGGAGAAGTGTGCATGACCCGCGCCGATCACCAGTCCGGCACAGAGCGGCTGGCAGAAGTGGTTGAGAAATGCGGTTTTAATGATGATACGGTCATCGTTAACGTGCAGGGCGACGAGCCGATGATCCCGGCGGTCATTATTCGCCAGGTGGCGGAAAACCTGGCGCAGCGCCAGGTCGGTATGGCTACGCTCGCGGTACCTGTGCTCCACGCTGAAGAGGCGTTTAATCCGAACGCGGTGAAAGTGGTGATGGATGCCGAGGGCTATGCGCTCTACTTCTCTCGCGCCACTATTCCCTGGGATCGTGACCGTTTTGCGGTTTCAAAAGAGACCATTGGTGATTCATTCCTGCGTCATCTGGGGATCTACGGCTACCGCGCTGGCTTTATTCGTCGTTATGTCACCTGGGCACCCAGCCCGCTGGAGCATATCGAAATGCTGGAGCAGCTCCGCGTGCTCTGGTACGGGGAAAAAATCCACGTTGCCGTTGCGCAGGAAGTGCCAGGTACGGGTGTTGACACCCCGGAAGATCTTGAGCGCGTCCGCGCCGAATTGCGTTAATAGCGCCCGCATCCCTCCTTACGGGGGGATGCTCTCTCCAGGTTATTTTCCCTTTCTTTTCCATAATTGATCTCTGTCGGGTGACATCTTCTGTCCGCGCGCTCATTATAAAAGCAGTAGTCTTAATGGGGGTAATCTCATATGGAACAGCTGCGTGCTGAACTGAGCCATCTGCTGGGTGAGAAGTTAAGCAGGGTTGAGTGTGTGAACGAAAAAGCAGATACCGCACTCTGGTCGTTATATGACAGCCAGGGAAACCCAATGCCGCTGATGGCCCGAAGTTTTACCTCGCCGGGCGTTGCCAGGCAGCTGGCCTGGAAAATGTCGATGCTTGCGCGACAAGGGACCGTCCGCATGCCGACGGTGTATGGCGTGATGACGCATGAAGAACACCCCGGCCCCGATGTCCTGCTGATTGAGCGGTTACGTGGCGTGCCTGTGGAAGCGCCTGCTCGTTCACCGGAACGCTGGGAACAGCTGAAAGATCAGATTGTCGAGGCGCTGCTGGGCTGGCACAGACAAGACAGCGGTGGGCTCGTCGGGCCGGTAGACAGCACCCAGGAAAACCTGTGGCCACTGTGGTATCGCCAGCGGGTCGAAGTGTTGTGGGGCACCCTTAACCAGTTTAATAACACCGGTTTGACCATGCAGGACAAACGTATTTTGTTCCGCACCCGGGAGTGTTTGCCCGCGCTGTTTGACGGCTTTAACGACAACTGCGTGCTGGTTCACGGCAATTTTACCCTGCGCAGCATGCTGAAAGACCCTCGCAGCGACCAGCTTCTGGCAATGGTAGGGCCGGGGATCATGCTCTGGGCACCGCGCGAGTACGAGTTGTTCAGGCTCAGCGACAGCGGGGCCGCAGAGGGGTTACTCTGGCATTATCTCCAGCGGGCGCCGGTTGCAGAAGCGTTTCTCTGGCGCCGCTGGCTCTATCTGCTCTGGGATGAAGTGGCGCAACTGGTCAATACTGGCCGTTTTAATCGCGCCAACTTCGATCTCGCCACGAAATCACTCCTGCCCTGGCTCGCCTGACGCGCCTTTTAGCCATTGCCAGAGGCGTCCAAGCGTTTCGTAACCGACACGATCGCTGTGCATCAGCCATACCGGGGACGGGATCGCCCGTTCCCACGGGTTAAGCGGCGCGTCGATGGCCATCTGGTTAGCCGGCGCGGGGAGGGGATGCAGGCCAACTCTTTCGAAGAAAATCATCGCCCGCGGCAGGTGCGAGGCGGACGTAACCAGCAGGAACGGGGCATCGCCAATCGCCTGCTTCACGGCAGCAGCTTCTTCTTCGGTGTCTTTTGGGCTGTCCAGCGTGATGATAGCGGAACGCGGTACACCCAGCGATTCAGCCACTCTGGCTCCGGCTTCGGCCGTGCTGACCGGGTTTGTTTTTGCCGCCGCACCGGTAAAGATCATTTTCGATCCCGGATTCGCCAGCCACAGGCGAATACCTTCGTTCAGTCGAGGCAGGCTGTTGTTAATCAGGTTTGAACTGGGCGCCCAGTTCGGATCCCAGGTGTAACCTCCACCCAGCACCACGATATACTTCACCTCCTGATGACCCTGCCATGTCGGGTACCTGTTTTCGACAGGGCGTAACAGGCTATCCGCGACCGGTTGCAGACTCAGCAACAGCAGAACCAGCCAGCCGATGGTAATAAGGGTTTTGCCACTTTTCTGAAAGCGACTAAACCACACCAGCGCCAGCCCTAGCGCAATAATGATAAGCAGCAGTGGAAGGGGAAGCATCATCCCCCCAATGTATTTCTTCAGGGTAAAAAGCATCCTTTTTGGTTCCTTTTTTAACCATATAGCAGGTGATTACTCGTGATATTACACCAGAGAGGTTCATTCTCCGCGCGGGTGTGACAAAATAGCGGTTTTGCAGTTAGCGAGTGGAACTCTCCCAATGCGGGATCGCAATTTTGATGACATCGCGGAAAAGTTTTCGCGCAACATTTATGGCACCACGAAAGGGCAGTTGCGTCAGACGATCCTCTGGCAGGATCTGGACAACATCCTGGCCTCGTTTGAGGGGCAAACGTTGCGCGTGCTGGACGCTGGCGGCGGTGAAGGGCAGACGGCGATCAAAATGGCCCAGCGCGGTCATCACGTAACGCTTTGCGATCTTTCTGCTGAGATGATCGCGCGTGCGACGCGTGCCGCAGAAGAGAAAGGTGTGAGCGACAACATGCATTTTATACAATGCGCCGCTCAGGACATCGCACAGCATTTGGAAACCCAGGTTGATCTGATATTGTTTCATGCAGTGCTGGAGTGGGTTGCCGATCCGCAAAGCGTGTTACGCACCCTGTGGTCGATGTTGCGCCCGGGCGGTACGCTGTCACTGATGTTCTACAATGCTAACGGCTTCCTGATGCACAACATGGTTGCGGGTAACTTCGACTATGTTCAGGTCGGGATGCCAAAAAAGAAAAAACGCACGCTTTCCCCGGATTATCCGCGCGATCCGCAGCAGGTGTATGGCTGGCTGGAAGAGATTGGCTGGCAGATAACCGGGAAAACGGGCGTCAGGGTGTTTCATGATTATCTGCGTGAAAAACACAAACAGCGTGACTGTTTTGACACCTTAACAGAATTAGAAACGCGGTATTGCCGTCAGGAACCTTTTGTCAGTCTTGGCCGCTATATTCACGTCACCGCGCACAAGCCGCAGATGCAAGGATAACCTATGAGTGAATTTTCCCAGACAGTCCCCGAACTGGTTGCCTGGGCCAGGAAAAACGATTTCTCCATCTCGCTGCCGGTAGACAGACTCTCTTTCCTGCTGGCGGTTGCCACGCTGAACGGCGAACGGCTGGATGGCGAAATGAGCGAGGGTGAACTGGTGGATGCGTTCCGCCATGTCAGTGATGCGTTTGAGCAAACCAGCGAAACCATTAGCGTGCGTGCCAACAACGCAATCAACGATATGGTGCGTCAACGTCTGCTGAACCGCTTTACCAGCGAGCAGGCGGAAGGAAACGCCATCTATCGTCTGACGCCACTGGGTATCGGCATCACCGATTACTACATCCGCCAGCGTGAATTTTCCACGCTGCGTCTTTCCATGCAGCTCTCGATTGTGGCGGGTGAACTTAAGCGCGCCGCCGATGCAGCGGATGAAAACGGTGACGAATTCCACTGGCACCGTAACGTCTATGCGCCGCTGAAATATTCGGTGGCAGAGATTTTCGACAGCATCGATCTGACCCAGCGTCTGATGGATGAACAGCAGCAACAGGTAAAAGACGATATCGCGCAGTTGCTGAATAAAGACTGGCGTGCGGCCATCTCCAGCTGTGAAATGTTGCTGTCGGAAACCTCGGGTACGCTGCGTGAACTGCAGGATACGCTGGAAGCCGCAGGGGATAAGCTTCAGGCGAACCTGCTGCGCATCCAGGATGCGACCATGGCCCATGACGATCTGCATTTTATTGACCGTCTGGTGTTCGATCTGCAGAGCAAACTCGATCGTATTATCAGCTGGGGTCAGCAGTCGATTGACCTGTGGATCGGTTATGACCGTCACGTGCATAAATTTATCCGTACCGCGATCGATATGGATAAAAACCGCGTCTTTGCTCAGCGTCTGCGCCAGTCGGTACAGACCTATTTCGATGCGCCATGGGCGCTGACTTACGCCAGTGCCGATCGTCTGCTGGATATGCGCGACGAAGAGATGGCCCTGCGCGATGAAGAAGTGACCGGTGAACTGCCACCGGATCTGGAATATGAAGAGTTCAACGAAATTCGTGAGCAACTTGCGGCGATGATCGAAGAACAGCTCGCTGTCTACAAAACCAGACAAGTGCCGCTGGATCTTGGGCTCGTGGTGCGCGACTATCTGGCGCAATATCCTCGCGCACGCCACTTCGACATCGCCCGCATCGTGGTAGACCAGGCCGTGCGTCTGGGCGTCGCGCAAGCAGATTTCACCGGGCTGCCGCCGAAGTGGCAGCCGATTAACGATTACGGAGCCAAGGTACAGGCGCATGTCATTGACAAATATTGAACAAGTGATGCCAGTTAAGCTGGCACAGGCGCTGGCGAATCCGTTGTTTCCGGCGCTGGACAGCCAACTGCGTGCCGGTCGTCACATTGGCTTAGACGAGCTGGACAATCACGCCTTTTTGATGGACTTCCAGGAGTACCTGGAGGAGTTTTACGCCCGCTATAACGTGGAGCTTATCCGCGCACCGGAAGGGTTTTTCTACCTGCGTCCACGTTCCACAACCCTGATTCCGCGTTCCGTGCTCTCTGAGCTGGATATGATGGTCGGCAAAATTCTTTGCTACCTCTATCTCAGCCCGGAGCGTCTGGCAAATGAAGGCATCTTCACCCAGCAGGAGCTTTACGACGAGCTGCTGGCGCTGGCGGATGAGAGCAAGCTGCTTAAGCTGGTGAACAACCGCTCCACCGGCTCGGATCTTGACCGCCAGAAATTGCAGGAAAAAGTTCGCTCTTCCCTTAACCGTCTGCGTCGTCTGGGCATGGTCTGGTTTATGGGCCATGACAGCAGCAAATTCCGCATTACGGAATCTGTCTTCCGCTTCGGCGCCGATGTGCGTGCGGGCGACGATGCGCGTGAAGCGCAGCTTCGCATGATCCGCGACGGTGAAGCGATGCCGGTGGAAAACCATTTGCAGCTCGACGATGAGCATGAAGAGAATCTGCCGGATAGCGGGGAGGAAGAGTAATGATTGAACGCGGTAAATTTCGCTCACTAACGCTGATTAACTGGAACGGCTTCTTTGCCCGGACGTTCGATCTGGATGAGCTGGTTACGACGCTCTCCGGTGGTAACGGTGCGGGTAAATCCACCACCATGGCGGCGTTTGTTACGGCACTGATCCCCGATCTGACGCTGCTCCATTTCCGTAACACCACCGAAGCGGGGGCGACCAGCGGCTCTCGCGATAAAGGCCTGCACGGCAAACTCAAAGCAGGCGTCTGTTATTCGGTACTGGACGTCATTAACTCCCGACATCAGCGTGTGGTGGTGGGGGTACGTCTGCAGCAGGTCGCAGGCCGTGACCGTAAAGTGGACATTAAACCGTTTGCCATCCAGGGTCTGCCAACCTCCATGCAGCCCACAGCGCTGCTGACGGAAACCCTGAATGAGCGCCAGGCGCGCGTGCTGACGCTGCAGGAGCTGAAAGATAAGCTCGAAACCATCGAAGGCGTGCAGTTCAAGCAGTTCAACTCCATTACGGATTACCACTCCCTGATGTTCGATCTGGGCGTTGTGGCGCGTCGTCTGCGCAGCGCGTCTGACCGTAGCAAATACTACCGTTTGATCGAAGCATCGCTGTACGGTGGTATCTCCAGCGCCATTACCCGCTCCCTGCGCGACTACCTGTTGCCGGAAAACAGCGGCGTGCGTAAGGCCTTCCAGGATATGGAAGCTGCGCTGCGTGAAAACCGCATGACGCTCGAAGCCATTCGCGTGACGCAGTCTGACCGTGACCTGTTTAAGCACCTGATTAGCGAGGCCACCAACTACGTGGCGGCGGACTATATGCGTCACGCCAATGAACGTCGTGTCCATCTCGATCAGGCGTTAGAGTACCGCCGCGAACTGTTCACCTCCCGTAAACAGCTGGTTGCTGAGCAGTATAAGCACGTCGAAATGGCGCGTGAACTGGGCGAGCACAACGGCGCCGAAGGCGATCTGGAAGCCGATTACCAGGCTGCCAGCGATCACCTGAACCTGGTGCAGACCGCCCTGCGTCAGCAGGAGAAGATCGAGCGCTACGAAGCGGATCTCGATGAGCTGCAAATTCGTCTCGAAGAGCAAAATGAAGTGGTGGCGGAAGCTGCCGACATGCAGGAAGAGAACGAAGCACGTGCCGAGGCCGCCGAGCTGGAAGTGGATGAGCTGAAAAATCAGTTGGCCGATTACCAGCAGGCGCTGGACGTGCAGCAGACGCGTGCAATTCAGTATACCCAGGCACTTCAGGCGTTACAGCGTGCAAAAGAGCTGTGTCATCTGCCTGACCTCACCCCGGAAAGCGCTGACCAGTGGCTGGATACCTTCCAGGCCAAAGAGCAGGAAGCGACCGAGAAACTGCTCTCGCTTGAACAGAAGATGAGCGTCGCGCAAACGGCGCACAGTCAGTTTGAGCAAGCGTACCAGCTGGTTGTGGCAATTAACGGACCGCTTGCGCGTAACGAAGCGTGGGAAGTTGCCCGTGAACTGCTGCGCGACGGTGTGAACCAGCGCCATCTGGCCGAGCAGGTTCAGCCGCTGCGTATGCGCCTGAACGAACTGGAACAGCGTCTTCGCGAACAGCAGGAAGCCGAGCGTATGCTGGCGGAGTTCTGTAAGCGCCAGGGCAAAAATTACGATTTCGACGATCTTGAAGCTCTGCATCAGGAGCTCGAAGCGCGTATTGCTGCGCTTTCCGATTCCGTATCCAACGCCAGTGAACAGCGCATGACGCTGCGCCAGGAGATGGAGCAGCTGCAGTCCCGTTCTAAGGTGCTGCTGCAGCGTGCACCAGTCTGGCTGGCTGCCCAAAGCAGCCTGAACCAGCTCAGTGAACAGTGCGGCGAACAGTTTGAGTCCAGCCAGGACGTGACCGAATATCTGCAACAGCTGCTGGAGCGCGAGCGCGAGGCGATTGTTGAGCGCGATGAAGTCGGCGCCCGTAAACGTGAGATCGATGAAGAGATTGAGCGCTTAAGCCAGCCTGGTGGTTCGGAAGATTCACGTCTGAACGCCCTGGCTGAACGTTTTGGCGGCGTGCTGTTGTCCGAAATCTATGACGATGTCGGTCTGGACGATGCGCCGTACTTCTCAGCCCTGTATGGCCCATCACGTAACGCGATTGTGGTCCCGGATCTGTCGCTGATTGCTGACCAACTGGCAGGGCTGGAAGATTGCCCGGAAGACCTCTATTTAATCGAAGGGGACCCGCAGTCGTTCGATGACAGCGTATTCAGCGTCGATGAGCTGGAAAAAGCGGTTGTCGTCAAAATCGCCGATCGTCAGTGGCGTTATTCTCGCTTCCCTGAGCTTCCGCTGTTTGGTCGCGCAGCGCGTGAAAACCGGATTGAAAGTCTGCACGCCGAGCGTGAGACGCTGTCTGAACGTTTTGCGACCCTGTCGTTTGACGTGCAGAAAACCCAGCGTCTTCATCAGGCGTTCAGCCGCTTTATCGGCAGCCATCTGGGCGTGGCGTTTGAAGCTGACCCGGAAGCCGAAATTCGCAAGCTCAACACTCGTCGCGGCGAGCTTGAGCGTGCGATCTCAAACCATGAAAATGACAACCAGCAAAGCCGCGTTCAGTTCGAACAGGCGAAAGAGGGCGTTGCGGCCCTTAACCGCATCCTGCCTCGCCTGAATCTGCTGGCAGATGACACGCTGGCTGACCGCGTGGATGAGATTCAGGAACGTCTGGATGAAGCTCAGGAAGCGGCACGTTTTGTTCAGCAGTACGGTAATCAGCTGGCGAAGCTCGAACCAATGGTCTCCGTGTTGCAGAGCGATCCGGAGCAGTTCGAACAGTTAAAAGAAGATTATGCCTGGTCGCAGCAGGTGCAGCGCGAAGCGCGCCAGCAGGCGTTTGCCCTGACGGAAGTGGTGCAGCGCCGGGCCCACTTCGGCTACTCCGATTCCGCGGAGATGCTGAGCGGTAACAGCGATCTCAATGAGAAGCTGCGTCAGCGCCTTGAACAGGCTGAAGCGGAACGTACTCGCGCCCGTGACGCGATGCGTAGCCACTCGGCACAGCTAAACCAGTACAATCAGGTCCTGGCCTCGCTGAAAAGCTCCTTCGACACCAAGAAAGAGCTGTTAAACGATCTTCAGAAAGAGTTACAGGACATTGGCGTCCGTGCTGACAGCGGAGCAGAAGAGCGGGCGCGTATCCGTCGTGATGAACTGCATGCGCAGCTCAGTAATAACCGCGCACGTCGTAATCAGCTGGAAAAAGCGCTGACCTTCTGTGAAGCGGAAATGGATAACCTGACTCGTCGCCTGCGCAAGCTGGAGCGTGATTATCACGAAATGCGTGAGCAGGTCGTGACCGCGAAGGCGGGCTGGTGCGCCGTCATGCGGATGGTGAAAGACAATAACGTTGAACGCCGTCTGCATCGTCGCGAGCTGGCCTATCTCTCTGCGGATGAACTGCGCTCTATGTCGGATAAGGCGCTGGGTGCCTTGCGTCTGGCGGTGGCGGATAACGAACACCTGCGCGATGTGCTGCGTATGTCCGAAGATCCGAAACGCCCTGAGCGTAAGATCCAGTTCTTCGTGGCCGTTTATCAGCACCTGCGTGAGCGTATTCGTCAGGACATCATTCGTACCGACGATCCGGTCGAAGCCATTGAGCAGATGGAAATCGAACTGGGCCGCCTGACGGAAGAGCTGACCTCCCGCGAGCAGAAGCTGGCTATCAGTTCCCGCAGCGTGGCGAATATCATCCGTAAAACCATCCAGCGCGAGCAGAACCGAATTCGCCAGCTGAACCAGGGCTTGCAGAGCGTATCGTTTGGTCAGGTAAACAGCGTGCGTCTGAACGTGAACGTGCGTGAAGCGCACTCGACGCTGCTGGAAGTGTTGTCTGAACAGCACGAACAGCATCAGGATCTGTTCAACAGCAACCGTCTGACCTTCTCCGAAGCGCTGGCGAAACTGTATCAGCGCCTTAATCCGCAGATTGACATGGGGCAACGCACGCCGCAAACCATTGGTGAAGAGCTCCTGGATTACCGTAACTACCTGGAAATGGAAGTGGAGGTTAACCGTGGTTCAGACGGCTGGCTCCGTGCGGAGTCCGGTGCACTCTCTACCGGTGAAGCTATCGGTACCGGGATGTCGATTCTGGTGATGGTGGTCCAGAGCTGGGAAGATGAAGCACGTCGTCTGCGCGGCAAAGATATCTCCCCATGTCGACTGCTGTTCCTGGATGAAGCGGCGCGTCTTGACGCCCGCTCAATTGCCACGCTGTTTGAACTCTGTGAGCGTCTTGATATGCAGCTCATTATCGCTGCGCCGGAGAACATCAGTCCTGAGAAAGGCACCACGTATAAACTGGTGCGTAAGGTATTCCAGAATACCGAACACGTTCACGTGGTCGGGTTACGCGGTTTTGCCCCACAGCCGCCAGAATCCTTACCGGAAACAACGGCAGACGCGTCCTGAGGCGTTTTCTAACCGTGAGCGGCGCACCAGCGCCGCTTTTTTTTTCGCTTAACTTGTGTTTAAGGCTGCGTTATCTTTAAACTTCTTTACATAAGGTAAGGCAACAGGTTTGCCGTCACCCTATAATAAAAGAAAGCCCCAACGTGATGGGCATGTCGTGAAAACAGGGGGCAAGGGATGTTGCTAAAGAAAAAATGTGGTCGTCAGCTGTCTGCGCTAAGTTTATGCCTGGCAGTGACGTTTGCTCCACTGTTAACCGCTCAGGCCGACGAGCCTGAAATTGTGCCGACTGACAGCACAGCAACGACTGGCACACAGCCAACGTCGCTGTCTCAACCGCTGGAGCAGTCTCCTGCGACGGCCATCATGGCCGGTATTAAACCGTTGCCAGAAGGCATCGACGCGGAATCGCTTCGCCAGCAGCTGCTGTCTGGGCTGCCAGCAGGCTACACGCCTGTCTATACCAGTCAGCTCACGCTGCTCTATGCGGCGCGTGACATGAAACCCATGTGGGAAAACCGCGATGCGGTGCGCGCCTTCCAGCAACAGCTGGCAGAAGTCGCCATTGCAGGGTTCCAGCCGCAGTTCACAAAATGGGTTGAGCTCTTAACCGATCCTGCTGTCACCGGGCAGGCGCGGGACGTGGTGCTTTCCGATGCCATGATGGGGTATCTCCAGTTTGTGGCCGGTATTCCGGTCAATGGTAACCGTTGGTTGTACAGCGATAAGCCTTACAAGCTGGCGACTCCGGCACTGTCGGTAATTAACCAGTGGCAACTGGCGCTGGATAGTGGCGATCTGCCGCGCTTTATTGCGAGCCTCGCGCCGGCACATCCGCAATACGCGACCATGCATCAGTCGCTTCTGGAACTGGTCGGGGATTCACGTCCGTGGCCGCAGATGCGTGGTACCGCGACGCTGCGTCCTGGACAGTGGAGCAGCGATGTGCCTGCCCTGCGTGAGATCCTCAAACGCTCCGGTATTCTTGATAGCGGGCCTAAAATTGCCCTGCCGGGTGACGATGCGCAAAGCGTCGTTGTCAGCCCGTCAGCCCCGGTGAAAGAGAAAAAAGCCGCCGTTCTGAGTGATAAGCCCGCGGCCTACGATCGGGAGCTGGTTGCAGCGGTTAAGCAGTTTCAGGCTGCTCAGGGGCTGGGTGCTGATGGCGTGATTGGCCAGTCAACGCGCGACTGGCTGAACGTCTCACCTGCGCAGCGTGCAGGGGTGCTGGCGCTCAATATCCAGCGTTTACGCTTGCTGCCAGGGACCCTCTCTACCGGCATCATGGTGAATATTCCGGCGTATTCGCTGGTCTATTACCAGAACGGCAGTGAAGTGCTGGCGTCACGCGTGATTGTGGGACGTCCCGATCGCAAAACGCCGATGATGAGCAGTGCCCTGAACAACGTGGTGGTTAACCCGCCGTGGAACGTACCGCCGACGCTGGCACGTAAAGACATTCTGCCCAAGATCTGGAACGATCCGGGTTACCTGGAACGCCATGGCTATACGGTGATGCGCGGCTGGAACAGCAAAGAGGCGATAGACCCCTATATGGTCGACTGGTCAACCATTACCGCGTCTAATCTGCCATTCCGGTTCCAGCAGGCACCCGGTGCGCATAACTCGCTCGGACGCTACAAATTCAATATGCCGAGTTCAGATGCTATCTATCTGCACGATACGCCGAACCACAATCTGTTCCAGAAAGACACCCGCGCGCTGAGTTCAGGCTGTGTGCGTGTCAATAAAGCCTCGGAGCTGGCTAATATGCTGTTGCAGGATGCAGGCTGGAACGATACGCGCATCTCTGACGCCCTGAAGCAGGGGGATACGCGTTACGTTAATATTCGTCATAATATTCCGGTCAATCTTTATTATCTGACGGCGTTTGTGGGTGAGGACGGGCGGACGCAGTATCGTACAGATATTTACAATTATGATCTCACGGCGCGATCCGGCGCACAAATTTTGCCAAAAGCTGAACAATTAATCAGGTAAATGAAGCAGTTCGGGAAAATAGGTTGTCGTAAGTAATGGTGAATACGGGGCTATATGGCTGGAGGCCGCGTATTTACTGGGGTTGGGTGCCTTGACGTAGTCGGCTTTGCCAGTTAAGGTGCCCTTCGTGCGCTAAGCATATTTACGATAAACATTGACCTGTAGACCTGATTATCATGGACAAATTTGACGCTAATCGCCGCAAACTGCTGGCGTTAGGTGGTGTTGCGCTCGGCGCAGCGGCCATCTTGCCGACGCCAGCATTTGCCACCCTCTCGACACCTCGTCCGCGAGTTTTAACGCTCAACAATCTCCACACCGGTGAGTCGTTAAAAGCGGAGTTCTTCGATGGCAGAGGCTATATTCAGGATGAATTAGCAAGACTTAACCATTTTTTCCGTGATTTCCGCGCGAATAAAATAAAAGCCATCGACCCAGGACTGTTTGATCAGTTATTCCGCCTTCAGGGCCTGCTGGGTACCAGCAAGCCAGTGCAGCTTATTTCTGGTTATCGCTCTGTTGATACCAATAATGAACTGCGCGCCCATAGCCGTGGGGTAGCGAAAAAAAGCTATCACACGAAGGGACAGGCAATGGATTTCCATATTGAAGGCGTTTCGTTAGCCAATATTCGCAAAGCTGCGTTATCTATGCGCGCAGGTGGTGTAGGATATTACCCAAGTAGCAACTTTGTGCATATTGATACCGGTCCGGTCCGGCACTGGTAATAACGAAACACAGGAGCAGTATGAACTATCGTATTATTCCGGTTACTGCATTCTCCCAGAATTGTTCATTAATCTGGTGTGAGCAAACCAAACTGGCCGCGCTTGTCGATCCCGGCGGTGACGCTGAGAAAATCAAGCAGGAAGTCGCTGATAGCGGTGTCACGCTGATGCAGATTTTACTGACGCATGGTCATCTTGATCATGTTGGTGCGGCGGCGGAGCTGGCACAGCACTTCGGTGTGCCTGTGATCGGTCCGGAAAAAGAAGATGAGTTCTGGCTGCAGGGTTTACCAGCCCAGAGCCGCATGTTTGGCCTTGATGAGTGTCTGCCCCTGACGCCCGATCGCTGGCTAAATGAAGGAGAGCGCGTTAACGTAGGGAATGTGACTTTGCAGGTGTTGCATTGTCCTGGGCATACGCCAGGCCATATTGTCTTCTTTGATGACCAGTCCCGTCTGCTGATTTCCGGCGATGTGATTTTCAAAGGTGGCGTAGGACGCAGCGATTTTCCACGTGGCGACCACGGACAGCTGATTCAGTCGATTAAACAGAAGTTGTTGCCGCTGGGCGATGATGTGACGTTTATCCCTGGACACGGTCCGATGTCGACGCTGGGTTATGAACGACTCCATAACCCGTTCCTTCAGGACGAAATGCCTGTCTGGTAACCAGAATAAAAAAAAGCCTGCATTACGCAGGCTTTTTTTATGGGTGCAATTTACAGCACGGCGACGATGGCTTCGCACAGCGGCGCCATATTGTCTGGGGTCATGCCTGCAACGTTGACGCGGCCAGACGCCACGGCGTAGACGCCAAACTCTTCACGCAGACGCAGAACCTGTTCTTTGGTCAGGCCGCTGAAAGAGAACATACCGTTCTGCTTAATAATAAAGCTGAAGTCACGGTCAGCGCCTTTCTCCGCAAGGGTGTTCACAAACAGCAGACGCATGCGCTGAATACGCTGACGCATATCGTTCAGCTCTTGTTCCCAGATAGCGCGCAGTGCATCGTTGCTCAGGATAGTCGCAACGACAGAGGCACCGTGTGCAGGCGGGTTAGAGTAGTTAGCGCGGATCACGGATTTCATCTGGCTGAATGCACGATCAACGGTTTCAGTGTTCGCCGCAACCAGCGTACAGGCACCGACACGCTCATTGTACAGACCGAAGTTCTTGGAGTAAGAGCTTGCCACGATCAGTTCCTGATGTACGGCAGCAAAAGCGCGCAGGCCTTCCGCATCTTCTTCCAGACCACGGGCGAAGCCCTGGTATGCAAAGTCAAACAGCGGCAGCCAGCCTTTTTCTACGGAGAGCTTCGCCAGCTGTTCCCACTGTTCCAGCGTTGGATCAATACCGGTTGGGTTGTGGCAGCAGCCGTGGAACAGCACCACATCACCCGCCTGAGCCTCGTTCAGGCTGGCCAGCAGACCGTCGAAGTCCAGAGAGTGGTTAGCCGCGTCGTAGTAAGCATATTCGCGGACTTCCAGGCCTGCAGAGTTGAATACGCTCTTGTGGTTTGGCCAGCTTGGGTTGCTCACCCAGACACGCTTAACAGAGGTGTTTTTCGCAAGGAAATCCGCCGCGACGCGCAGCGCGCCGGTACCGCCAGGGGTCTGTGCTGTACGCGCACGCTTGTCGCTCACAATTGCACTGCCTTTGCCGAACAGCAGTTCCTGAGTGCAACGACCAAATTCAGGGATACCATCAATACCGAGGTAATTTTTGGTGGTTTCATTTTCCAGCAGATACTGCTCAGCTTTTTTAACGCTGGTCAGCACCGGGGTTTTGCCGGTTTCATCTTTATATACACCAATACCCAGGTTGATTTTACCAGGGCGGTCGTCGGCACGAAACAGATCGGCCAGGCCCAGAATAGGGTCGGCAGGAGCGGCGGTAATGTTCTCAAACATGACGAAGTTCCATTGTGATTACAGAAGTGAAATCCGCTATCAGGTTAACGGTAGATTTACAAAATGCCAACCGTTTGCGACAAAAAGCGTGCGGCTTTTCAAAAGTCGCCATTTTTTGCTATCAGACATAAAAAAAACAGGGCCGAAGCCCTGTTCATTAAGCATATAACAACGTGGTGTACTGATTAGAACTGGTAGGTCACAGCCATTGCAACCTGGTCGTCTTTACCGTTCACGATACCCACGCTACGAGAGTAGTCGGTGTCGTCGATCAGGTTCAGCTGGTAATCAACATAGATGTTGAAGTTTTTGTTGAAGTAGTAAGTTGCACCCAGTTCAACGAATTTCTGCAGGTCAGCATCGCCGCCAGCGAAGGTGCCACGTTGTGCAAGGTTTTTACCTTTAGACTGCACGTAGGACACGGATGGGCGCAGACCGAAGTCGAACTGGTACTGAGCGATAACTTCGAAGTTCTGCGTTTTGTTTGCGAAAGAACCGTCGTCTTCACGGGTCATGTTACGCGTTTCAGCATAGGTGGTTGCCAGGTAGATGTTGTTCGCATCGTATTTAGCACCAACAGCCCATGCTTCCGCTTTCTCGCCTTTGCCGTCTGCGGATTGCCCGTCAGTACGGTCAGAGTTGCTGTATGCGCCGATCAGGCCGAAACCTTCACCGAACTCATAACCTACAGAGGTACCGAAACCGTCACCGTTAGCGGTTCTCACGTCAGTACGCTCGTTTTTGCCCTGATACTGCAGGCCCAGGCTCAGACCATCAACCAGACCGAAGAAGTCAGAGTTGCGGTAAGTCAGGAGACCAGAGTTACGGCCAGTCATGAAGTTGTCAGAGTAGTTTGCCCAGGTCATACCTGAGAAAGATGGCGCCATATCGGTGTAAGATTCTACGTCGTATACGATACCGTAGTTACGGCCGTAGTCGATGGAACCTGCATCACCCGCTTTCAGACCGGCGAATGCCAGACGGGTACGCTGAGTCTGGTTGCTTTCTGCCTGGCTTGCCAGAGCACGGTATTCCCACTGACCGAAACCAGTCAGTTGGTCGTTAATTTGAGTCTCGCCTTTGAAACCGATCTGAGCATAGGTAGCGTCGTTGCTGTCAGTGTTGTCACCAGAGGTAACGAAGTCGTGCTCACCAACCACTTTCCCGTACAGATCCAGTTTGTTGCCGCTTTTGTTATAGATTTCTGCAGCGTTAGCTGCACCGGCTACCAGCAGGGCAGGGATTACCACTGCCAGAATATTGCGCTTCATCATTATTTATTACCCTCATTGGTTTTTTTATGACACTCGCCACTGCCGTCAATAAATTCTGTCAATAAATTCTGTCAATAAATTCTGTCAATAAATATTTCCGGAACTATTGATGAGAGTTAGGTGTCTTTATGTATCTGACAGGCATCTTTCCATTCATAGAACCGTTTCGCTAGCCTGAAAGTGCTACAATTCTCAAGATTAAGTTACAAAAAGAAATCATGTGTAACTAAATGTGTATTTTTCGGAACTTTGTGAACCACCTCAAATTTCAGCGTCCACTGGCGAATTAAACGGCAGATACTTTGATATCTATATGAAAAGCTTATAATTAATTTAGATAAAGGCAATTCGTATAAACAGAAGCCAAACGGCTCATTTTTTCTTATGACCCGAAAAAGACTTCTGGATGGCTGTAAAACTGGTTGAATTTTGTGCTATTGCTTCAGATTGCAATAAGCGCAATAAGAATAGGGTTTATTTTTTGTGCGCAGATGTTTCGTGGAAACAAAACGTAACAGGTAGTGGTTGTAACGGGGTTGTGGTTTAAAAATGCTGACTTTGCGCTGACGAAAACTGACAATGCAGAATAAAATAATGGCCAGCAATTGCTGGCCATTTGTTATTCAGTCGATTAGAAACTGGCGTTACGCGGTGTGCGTGGGAATGGAATAACGTCACGGACGTTCTGAACACCGGTGACATAGGCGATCAGACGCTCAAAGCCCAGACCAAAACCGGCATGCGGGACGGTACCGTAACGGCGTAAATCGCGATACCAGCTGTAATCCGCAGGATTAAGGCCCATCTCTTCCATGCGTGCGTCCAGTACGTCAAGACGCTCTTCACGCTGAGAACCACCGATGATTTCACCAATGCCCGGCGCCAGGACGTCCATCGCCGCAACGGTTTTACCGTCTTCGTTAAGGCGCATATAGAAGGCCTTAATGTCTTTCGGGTAGTTTTTCACCACAACCGGTGCTTTGAAGTGCTTCTCAGCCAGGTAACGCTCGTGCTCAGACGCCAGGTCAACGCCCCAGTAAACCGGGTTCTCAAACTTCTCTCCGCATTTCTCGAGGATGGCCACCGCGTCGGTGTAGTCCACCTGCGCGAAATCTGCTGAGACGAAACGCTCCAGACGTGCGACTGCATCGCTGTCGACACGCTCTGCGAAGAATTTCATGTCATCAGGACGCTCTTCCAGCACCGCTTTGAAGACATATTTCAGCATCGCTTCTGCCAGACCCGCGACATCATCCAGATCTGCGAATGCCACTTCAGGCTCCAGCATCCAGAATTCCGCCAGGTGACGGCTGGTGTTGGAGTTTTCTGCACGGAAGGTAGGACCAAAGGTGTAGATTTTGGACAGCGCGCAGGCGTAAGTTTCACCGTTGAGCTGACCAGAAACCGTCAGGAAGGCCTCTTTACCGAAGAAGTCTTTGTCATAGTCCACTTTACCTTCTGGCGTACGCGGCAGGTTTTCCATGTCCAGCGTAGAGACGCGGAACATTTCACCCGCACCTTCCGTATCGGACGCAGTGATCAGTGGAGTAGACACCCAGAAATAACCCTGCTCATCGAAGAAACGATGCAGCGCCTGCGCCAGCGTATGACGCACGCGGGCAACCGCACCAATCAGGTTGGTGCGTGGACGCAGGTGCGCCACTTCACGCAGGTATTCGATGCTGTGACGTTTTGCCGCCATTGGGTAGGTGTCGGGATCTTCAACCCAGCCAGTGACTTCAATGGCTGAGGCCTGAATTTCGAAACTCTGACCCTGACCAGGCGATGCCACAACAACACCGGTTACGATAACGGAACAACCCGTTGTCAGGCGCAGAACGTCATCATTGTAATTGGGCAGAGAATTATTAATGACGGCCTGTACAGGATCAAAGCAGGAACCGTCATAGACGGCAAGGAAGGAGATGCCAGCTTTAGAATCTCGGCGAGTACGCACCCATCCGCGCACGGTGACTTCTTGGTCAACGGCGACACGGCCCTGGAGTACGTCGGCTACAGGCACAACGCTCATAATATTCTCTCTGTTAATAGTCGGAAAAAATAAACACTTGCCCACCCTTACTGGGGGGGGATATCTATGTTACCTGGCATCCGCCATCAGACAAGCAGATTTCGCAGTCAAAAGAGAAGAATTAAGAAATAAATTGAGGAGAGGGGAGCCTGAAAGGCTCCCGAAAGCAGTTAACTGGCTTTTTTGATCTGCGGTAGATCGAATGCTTTGCGTAATGCGCGCACAAAGGCTTTGTCATGGCAGATGGTTTTACCGGGGCTATCGGAGAGCTTCGCTACCGGCTTACCGTTACATTCCACCAGTTTTATCACGATGTTCAGAGGTTTTACCTGAGGGATGTCGCAGGTCAGGCGGGTGCCAATCCCAAAGCTCAGGTTAATTCTGGAGGTGAAATGACGATAGAGATCGACCGCTTTCGCCAGATCGAGGTTATCAGAGAAGACCAGCACCTTGCTCATCGGGTCAATGCCCAGTTTTTCGTAATGGGCTATGGCCTTTTCACCCCATTCAACCGGATCCCCGGAATCATGGCGTAATCCCTGATAACGTTCGGCAAATTCAGGGCCAAAATCACGCAGGAACGCGTCCATCGTAATACAGTCGGTAAGCGCGATGCCCAGTTGATTGGGATATTCTTCCAGCCACGCGGCCAGTGCGGCACGCTGGCTGTTTGCCAGGTCCGGGCTTATCTGCTGATGCGCCTGGAACCACTCATGCGCCTGGGTGCCCATCGGGGTCAGATCCAGACGACGTGCCAGATCGTAGTTGCTGGTGCCCACGAACCACGGCTCCTGCTGCAGACGCTTCACAATAGCCTGCTGCACTTCGCGAGAGAAACGGCGACGCGTGCCAAAATCCATCAGGCGGAAGCGGGACATATCCAGCCCTTCGGTCAGCGTTGAGAATGCGGCCAGTTTATTTTCCAGCGACGCGACTGCCTGCTCAACGCCGGTTTCCGGGGAACGGTAGCGGTGGGCCAGTTCACTGATCACCGCGAGAAGCGGAACTTCCCACATGATCACTTCACGCCACGGGCCTTCAAGACGAATATCCAGCTTGCCGTTATCATTGACCACGGTCACCTGCTCCGGCTTATAGCGGAAGTCGCGCAGCCAGTTCAGGTAGTCAGCTTTAAAGAAGGGCAGGCCAGAGAGCCACTGATATTCGTCGTCCTGCAGCGTCAGATGCTGCATAGCATCGACCTGTTCACGAATGGAGTCTGCGTAGATACCGAGCAAGTCGTCACCACGGCAGCGGAATTCCGCCGCGACATGGACGTCATAGTAATGGTGGAAAACGGCTTGCTGCATATGCAGTTTATACGCGTCGGTATCCAGCAATGTATGCAGAACAGGAGAAGCGAATTGAGTCATAGGTGCGCAGTAGCATCCTCTCACAGGAGCGTTTAGTACAATAAACAACTCCGGAGTATACCTTGTTTAGTGATTTATTGAACCCCGATCACAACATAAGCGCTCTTTATGGTCGAGGGCATTTTGTGCCCCGTGTTATACAAATGTAGCGAAAAAGGTGTTTGTACCTGAAAAGATGAACATTCTGCATAGCGCGTTTTACACAACAGGAATAGACTGGATTCGTTATTCGACAAACGATGCATAAGGTTTTCTATGACACAACAGCCACAAGCCAAATACCGCCACGACTACCGTGCGCCGGATTACCTGATTAGCGATATCGATCTGACTTTTGACCTGGATGCCACTAAAACCGTTGTCACGGCGGTAAGCCAGCTCACGCGCCAGAGCGCGACGGCTGTGCCGCTGCGTCTGGATGGTGAAGACCTGACGCTGGTCTCCGTGCAGATCAATGAGCAAGCATGGTCTGACTATAAAATAGAAGGCAACCAGCTGGTTATCGACAACCTGCCGGAACGCTTTACGCTGCGCATCGTGAATGAAATCAGCCCGGCTGCCAACACGGCGCTGGAAGGGCTTTACCAGTCTGGCGTGGCCCTGTGCACCCAGTGTGAGGCCGAAGGTTTCCGCCACATTACCTGGTATCTTGACCGCCCGGACGTGCTGGCACGCTTTACAACGAAAATCATCGCCGATAAAACCCTCTATCCGTTCCTGCTTTCCAACGGCAACCGCGTAGGTGAAGGCGAGCTGGAAAACGGTCGCCACTGGGTACAGTGGCAGGATCCGTTCCCGAAACCGTGCTACCTGTTTGCGCTGGTGGCGGGTGATTTCGACGTGCTGCGTGATACGTTCAAAACCCGTTCAGGCCGCGACGTCGCGCTGGAGTTGTTCGTCGACCGCGGCAACCTGGACCGCGCGCCATGGGCGATGACCTCGCTTATCAACTCCATGAAGTGGGATGAAGAGCGCTTTGGCCTCGAGTATGACCTCGACATCTATATGATCGTTGCTGTCGACTTCTTCAACATGGGCGCGATGGAGAATAAAGGTCTTAACGTCTTTAACTCCAAATACGTGCTGGCACGTACCGATACCGCGACCGATAAAGATTACCTGGATATTGAACGCGTCATCGGACACGAGTATTTCCATAACTGGACCGGAAACCGCGTCACCTGCCGTGACTGGTTCCAACTGAGCCTGAAAGAGGGCCTGACCGTCTTCCGTGACCAGGAGTTCAGTTCCGATCTGGGTTCCCGTGCGGTGAACCGCATTAACAACGTGCGCACCATGCGTGGCCTGCAGTTTGCGGAAGATGCCAGCCCAATGGCACACCCTATCCGTCCCGATAAAGTCATCGAGATGAATAACTTCTACACCCTGACGGTGTACGAAAAAGGGGCGGAAATTATCCGCATGATCCATACCCTGCTGGGTGAAGAGAACTTCCAGAAAGGGATGCAGCTCTACTTCGAGCGTCATGACGGCAGCGCAGCCACCTGCGACGATTTTGTGCAGGCGATGGAGGATGCGTCTAATGTCGATCTTTCCCATTTCCGCCGCTGGTACAGCCAGGCCGGGACGCCGATTGTCACCGTCAAAGACGACTACAATCCGGAAACCGAGCAGTACACCCTGACCATCAGCCAGCGCACGCCGCCAACGGCAGAGCAGGAAGAAAAACACCCGCTGCACATTCCTTTCAGTATTGAACTGTATGACAACGAGGGTAACGTGATCCCGCTGCAGAAGGGCGGTCATCCGGTCCACCACGTCCTGAACGTGACCCAGGCGGAACAGACCTTTATCTTTGATAACGTCTATTTCCAGCCGGTTCCCGCGCTGCTGTGTGAATTCTCTGCGCCCGTGAAACTGGAATATAAGTGGAGCGACCAGCAACTGACGTTCCTGATGCGCCATGCGCGCAATGACTTCTCACGCTGGGATGCGGCGCAAAGCCTGCTGGCGACCTACATCAAGCTGAACGTTAATCGTCATCAGCAGGGCCAGCCGCTGTCGCTGCCGGTTCACGTTGCGGACGCATTCCGCGCAGTCCTGCTGGATGAGAAGATTGACCCGGCGCTGGCGGCTGAAATTCTGACGTTGCCATCCGCAGGCGAAATCGCCGAACTGTTCGACATCATCGATCCGATTGCCATTGTGGCGGTGCGTGAAGCGCTGACCCGTACGCTGGCGAACGAGCTTGCGGACGAATTCCTCGCAATCTACAACGCCAATAAGCTTGACGCTTATCGTGTGGAACATGCTGACATCGGTAAACGTTCCCTGCGTAACACCTGCCTGCGTTATCTGGCCTTCGGTGAGCGCGAGCTGGCAAACACGCTGGTGAGCAAGCAGTATCACGAAGCAGACAACATGACCGACGCGCTGGCAGCCCTGGCTGCAAGTGTTGCCGCTGAACTGCCATGCCGTGATGCGCTGATGCAGGAGTACGACGACAAGTGGCATCAGGATGGTCTGGTCATGGACAAGTGGTTCATCCTGCAGGCCACCAGCCCGGCGGCCGATGTCCTCAGCAATGTACGCAGTCTGCTGAAGCATCGCTCCTTCACCATGAGCAACCCAAACCGCGTGCGTTCCCTGATTGGCGCGTTTGCCAGCAGCAACCCGGCGGCGTTCCATGCGGAAGATGGCAGCGGTTATCAGTTTATGGTGGAAATGTTGACCGAGCTGAACAGCCGTAACCCACAGGTGGCGTCACGCCTGATTGAGCCGCTGATCCGTCTGAAACGCTATGATGCACAGCGCCAGGCGAAAATGCGTGCTGCGCTTGAGCAACTGAAAGGGCTGGAAAACCTGTCTGGCGATCTGTACGAGAAGATCGCTAAGGCACTGGCCTGATCGAAAGACCAACCCTCCCTCTCCCGGTGGGAGAGGGAGGACGTCAGCCGTGAGCCGTCATTAACGCTCGCTCGCTGACCCCGCGCTGCATCACCCGATTCAGCACTTCCGCCTCCAGCTCTGCCAGTCTTGCCGACCCTACGCGGCGCGGACGCGCAATATCGACCGTGACATCAAGACCGATTTTCCCTTCTTCTATTAGCAGCACGCGGTCTGCCATCGCGACGGCTTCGCTCACGTCGTGCGTCACCAGAAGTACCGTAAAGCCATGCTTTTGCCAGAGTGCGGCAATCAGGTCCTGCATTTCGATTCGCGTCAGGGCGTCGAGCGCGCCGAGTGGCTCATCCAGCAGCAGCAAGCCCGGACGATGTATCAGCGCTCGCGCCAGCGCCACGCGTTGCTTCTGCCCGCCGGAGAGCGCCGCAGGCCATTCACCCGCACGGTTTTCCAGCCCTACGGCGGCCAGCGCCTGGCGGGCTTCATCCCGCCAGTTGCCGTTGAGGCCCAGTCCGACATTATCAATCACCGTTTTCCAGGGCAGCAGGCGCGCGTCCTGAAACATCATGCGGGTATCGTCCTGAATAGTGGCCAGCGGTGTCGCGCCTGCCAGAATTTCGCCGCCGTTGGGGGATTCCAGCCCGGCTAAAAGGCGTAACAACGTACTCTTGCCGCCGCCGCTGCGGCCCACAATGGCGACAAATTGTCCGGCAGGAATATGCAGATCCAGCGCGTTGAGAATCGTGTTTTCGCCATAGCGCTTCGTGACACCGTTAAGGAGCAGCGGTGTACCCTGAGTCAGTCGGGCAGTATTCATGCTTTAGCCTCCTGTGAAATATAGGCTGGATTCCAGCGCAGCCAGCTGCGTTCCAGCCACTGGGCGCTGACGTCGGCAAGTTTGCCGAGCAGGGCATAGAGGATAATGGCCACCACCACCACGTCCGTTTGCAGGAATTCGCGGGCGTTCATCGCCAGATAGCCAATCCCTGAGTTTGCAGAGATGGTCTCTGCCACAATCAGCGTCAGCCACATCAGGCCGAGCGCAAAGCGCACGCCGACCATTATGGAGGGCAGGGCGCCCGGCAGGATCACATGCATAAAGAGGGCAAAACCGGACAGGCCGTAACTGCGTGCCATTTCGACCAGTCCGCGATCGATGTTGCGGATCCCATGCCAGGTATTAATGTAAATCGGGAACAGCGTGCCCAGCGCGACGAGAAAAATTTTGGCGCTCTCATCAATACCAAACCACAAAATGACCAGCGGGATCAGCGCCAGATGCGGCACGTTACGCAGCATCTGAATGGAGGTATCGAGCAGCCGCTCGCCCCAGCGAGAAAGCCCGCTGATCAGACCCAGTACCAGGCCGATGCTTCCGCCAATCGAAAAACCAATTACGGCACGCCATGAGCTGATGGCCAAATGCTGCCAGAGTTCGCCGCTGACGCTCAGCGACCAGAATGCCTCTATTACGCCCTCCGGAGAGGGCAGAATACGGCTCGACAGCCAGCCGGCAGAGGACGCGAGTTGCCAGACAAGCACAATGCCAACGGGTAAAAACCATGGGGCGGCACGTAGCAACCATTTTTGTGAGGGGGCATTCATGGCAACTCCTTAGCTTTGTGCGGCTCTTCGCGGGATAAACTCGTTAGCCACGGCTTCGCCCTGAAGCTGGAGCTGGCGGGGCTGCGGTACGTCCGGGATGGCGACATCCAGATGCGGGAATAACAGCTCGCCCACTTTGTAGGCCTCTTCCAGGTGCGGATAACCGGAGAGGATAAAACTGTCGATACCCAGGTCCGCGTATTCATTGATCCGCGCAGCCACAGTTGGTCCGTCGCCGACCAGCGCGGTACCCGCACCGCCGCGCACCAGGCCGACGCCCGCCCACAGGTTCGGGCTGATCTCCAGATTCTCGCGCTTACCGTTGTGCAATGACGCCATTCTGTGCTGGCCGACGGAGTCGGTTTTCGCAAACGCCGCCTGAGCTTTAGCGATAGTCTCATCATCCAGATGCGCGATCAGCCGGTCGGCCGCCTGCCAGGCTTCTTCATTGGTTTCACGCACAATCACATGCAGGCGAATACCAAAGCGCACCTTGCGACCATGCGCTGCCGCTTTGGCGCGCACCTGGGCAATTTTCTCTTTGACCAGCTCGGGCGGCTCACCCCAGGTGAGGTAGAGATCAACCTGTTCAGCCGCCAGATCCTGCGCCACATCTGATGAGCCGCCGAAGTAAAGAGGAGGGCGCGGCTGCTGCACCGGCGGGAAGTAGAGCCTGGCGTCGCGAACGTGAATATGTTTACCTTCGAAGGTGACGGTTTCCCCCTCCAGCAGACGTCGCCAGACGCGGGTGAACTCGGCGGACGCTTCATAGCGTTCGGTGTGATCGAGGAACACGCCGTCACCCTCCAGCTCCTGCGGATCGCTTCCGGTGACCAGGTTAAACAGGGCCCGGCCGTTAGAGAGCCTGTCGAGCGTTGCCGCCTGGCGCGCCGCGACGGTCGGGGAGACCACGCTCGGGCGGAGTGCTACGAGGAACTTCAGGCGTTGGGTCACGGGGATCATCGATGCGGCTACCAGCCACGCATCCTCGCACGAGCGTCCGGTGGGGATCAGTACGCCGGTAAAACCGATTCGGTCGGCTGCCTGCGCAATCTGCTGCAGATAGCCGTGGTCAACCGGGCGTGAACCCTCTTCTGTGCCAAGATAGTGTCCATCACCGTGGGTGGGTAAAAACCAGAAAAGATTCAGACTCATGATTTGGTTCCTTCTTTGCCTGCGGGTTGCCAGATGCGTTCGCGAATATTCACCTGTTTTGGAACAAGCCGATTTTGATAGAAGAGATCTGCGGTTTGCTGCTGCAGCGCAGCGACGTGTGCGTCCACCGGGGTAATGGTGGTCTGTGGACGGTGATCGAGATAGCTCGCGATCACCGGCTCAGGTAAGCCCATGGTTTTCGCCAGCAGGGTAATGCTCTCCTGACGTTGGCTTTGCGTTAGCGCATCCGCCTGAGTAAAGGTGTTAAGAACATCCTGAATAAAAGCGCCATTCTTTTCCGCATACGGGCGCGCGGCGAGGTAGAACGAGCCGGTTTGTTTCAGCGTGGTGCCATCTTTTAATACCCGCACGCCACCCTGCAGTAAAGCTGCGGAGTAGTAGGGATCCCAGATAGCCCACGCGTCGACATTGCCCTGCTGGAAAGCGGCGCGAGCATCAGCCGGCGTCAAATAGACGGGTTGAATGTCGGTGAATTTAAGCCCCGCCTCCTGCAGGGCCCGCAGCAGCAGGTTATGCGAGCTTGAGCCTTTCTGGAATGCAACCTTGTGGCCTTTGAGATCGGCGACCGTCTTAATGGTGCTATTTTCAGGGACCAGAATGACCTCAGCCTTCGGCTTGGCGGGCTCAACGCCGACATAAACCAGGTCGGCCCCCGCCGCCTGCGCGAATATTGGCGGAATATCCCCGGTGCTGCCGAGGTCGATGCTTCCGACATTCAGGGCTTCCAGCATTTGCGGGCCAGCAGGGAACTCAATCCAGGAGAATGTGGTCTTCGGGAAGCGTTTTTCCAGAAGCTGATGGCTTTTGGCCAGCACCATACTGACGCTACCTTTCTGATAGCCGATGCGTAAATGTTCAGGCGCCGTCTCTGCCGCGTGGGCCAGCGACGTGAGCGCCAACAGCCCGGCCAGTCCGAGACGGGTTAATCTTTTAAACATGAGCGACTCCCTGTGATTGGTTAAACGCCGGGGCGTGGATATCTCTGCGGTGCAGGGCATGCCAGAAGGTTTCCAGGGCGCTGTCTAGACGGGTTTGCAGATTCGGCGTGAAGTGAGGCTTGTGTTGATAATCGATAACCTGCGAGTCGTCGGCAAAGACGCCGTGGAGGATCTCCTGCGCTTTTAGCGCATTGAGTACCGGCTTGAGGGCATAATCCACCGCCAGTAAATGGGCCACCGTGCCGCCCGTTGCCAGTGGCAGGACTACTTTGCCGTCCAGCGCACGTTCAGGCAGCAGATCGAGCAGGGTTTTCAGGGCCCCGGAAAACGAAGCTTTATAGATAGGCGTCGCCACGATTAAGCCATCAGCCCCTTTAAGCTGTTCAGTCAGCGTTTGCAGCGCCGGACTGTCAAAACGGGCGTAGAGCAGATCCTCGGGGTCGAAGTTATGCAGATTCCAGTGGCATACTTCCACATCCAGAGCATTGAGCTTTTCACGGGCATATTCCAGCAGTGCGCTGGAGCGAGAGGGGAATCGTGGACTTCCGGCCAGGGTTATGACGCGCATGCATGCTCCTTATAACTAATTGTTTGCTTTTATCTAACATTCATAACAATTTTCAGGAGTGTGACACTGCCCGGTTATTCCACTAAATGATTTATCTGCAATTAAAATGCGAAAAAGCGCATAAGAACGGGGCTGCGAGGTAAACGATTGCGTCTAACGGTGTTTTTTTTGCCACAGGTCAATTCCCTTTCCGGGTCGGATCGCACATAATCCCCTCCCGGTTTGCACACCGGGAATCCAGGAGAGTTCATGTACTACCCCTTCGTTCGTAAAGCCCTTTTCCAGCTCGACCCTGAGCGCGCTCATGAATTTACATTCCAGCAGTTACGTCGTATTACCGGAACGCCGCTGGCCGCACTGGTGCATCAAAACGTGCCGGAAAAACCTGTGCAATGCATGGGCCTGACCTTTAAAAATCCGCTGGGTCTCGCGGCGGGTCTGGATAAAAATGGTGAGTGCATTGATGCCCTGGGCGCGATGGGCTTTGGCTCCATCGAAATCGGTACCGTCACGCCGCGTCCGCAGCCAGGTAATGATAAGCCGCGTCTGTTCCGCCTGGTCGAAGCCGAAGGGCTGATCAACCGCATGGGCTTTAATAACCTCGGCGTTGATCACCTTGTTGAGAACGTAAAAAAAGCCCATTTTGATGGTGTATTGGGCATCAATATTGGCAAAAATAAAGACACGCCGGTAGAGCAGGGTAAAGATGACTATCTGATTTGTATGGAAAAAGTCTATGCCTACGCGGGGTATATTGCGGTGAATATTTCCTCACCAAATACCCCGGGTCTGCGCTCTTTACAATATGGCGAAGCACTGGACGATCTTCTGAGTGCCATTAAAAATAAACAAAATGAGCTCCAGGCGATCCACCATAAATATGTTCCGGTCGCGGTTAAGATCGCACCGGATCTTTCTGCTGAAGAATTGATCCAGGTTGCCGACAGTTTAGTTCGCCATAATATTGACGGGGTGATTGCGACCAATACCACACTCGATCGCTCGCTCGTTCAGGGAATGAAAAACTGTGACGAAGTGGGTGGGTTAAGTGGACGTCCGGTACAATTAAAAAGCACAGAAATTATTCGTGCCCTGTCAGCAGAATTAAAAGGACGACTGCCGATTATTGGCGTCGGTGGTATCGACTCCGTGATTGCGGCTCGCGAGAAGATGGCGGCGGGTGCCTCACTGGTGCAAATCTATTCCGGTTTTATTTTTAAAGGACCGCAGCTGATTAAAGAAATCGTTACTCATATCTAATCTTTTCTCTTTATCAGACAACCAGGGCTTTATTTCCAGCCCTGGTTGTTTTATATTCCGTCATTGTTGCTTATTTAGTCATTATAGTCTTTTATTAATGGTGTTATAAACGAAGCGGCAAACAGGACATTTTTAGTACAGGAAGTTTGGGGACGGGAGAGAAACATGCGAATTAAACCTGACGATAACTGGCGCTGGTATTTTTGTGACGAGCATGATCGCATGATGCTCGATTTAGCCAATGGTATGTTGTTTCGTTCCCGTTTTGCTCGCCGAATGTTAACCCCGGATGCCTTCTCCCCGTCAGGCTTTTGTGTTGACGACGCTGCGCTTTATTTCTCCTTTGAAGAAAAATGCCGCGACCTGGTGCTTTCTAAAGAGCAGCGTGCCGAACTGGTATTAAACGCGTTAGTGGCTATTCGATTCCTGAAACCGCAAATGCCGAAAAGCTGGCATTTTTTAGCGCACAGCATGAACTGGGCCCCCGCCACCGGTGATGCGGCGAGTGTAAACCTGAGCGATACCGCTGAAGAGGTGAGCCTGCTGGTGGTTGAGCCTGGCGAAAATGCCGCACTCTGTCTGCTGGCCCAGCCCGGTGTGACCATTGCCGGGCGGACGATGCAACTGGGGGATGCCATTAAGGTAATGAATGACAGGCTGAAACCGCAGCAACGCGTAGACGCTTTCAGCCTCGAGCAGGCCGTTTAAGCTTCCAGCTGTACCGACGTTTTCGGAATACAGCTGCAGCACAGAATTGTACCATCATCGCCAATCGCGGATTTTTTCAGCGCGCTGACTTCCCCTTCGACCAGCTTGATTCGACAGCACCCACAGATGCCTGCCCGGCAGGAGTAAGGTACGCGGATCCCCGCTTGTTCCAGCTGTTCAAGTAAAACCTGCTGATTGTTGCCGCGGATAACGGTGCCCTGCCAGTGAATGTCTACGGGCGAGCTGGCTGGCGTCTCAACGTCGACGAACTCTTCTTCCTGACCTGCGCCATACACTCTTGCGGGCCCACGGGCGAGAATTTCGACTTCGTCGCCCACGCGGATGACGCCGCTTGAGCGCGGAATGAGGTTCTGGCCGAAATCCACATCGCCATTGTCCTGCGCTGTGCGGAATGACTGCAGGGTTTTTAACGGCTCGCCGGAAGGGTGTTTCTGGCCTTTTTCGGGACTGACGGTGGTAAAGATACAGCGGCTGCAAGGCTTCACGATATCAAATACCACGCTGCCGATACGGATCACCTTCCAGGTATCCTCTTCCCAGGCGTCAGCGCCTGTAACAACCAGGTTGGGACGAAACTGCTCCATCTGGACGCTGGCTTTACAGCGACGCTGCAGGTCGCGCAGGGAGGCGTCGTTAGTCAGCAGGAAGGGGAAGCCGTCCGCGAATGAGAGCGGGACCGCCTCGTGGCGCTTAACGCGCCGCGTCAGCGCCGGGCCGACCCAGCGCAGCTGCACATCCCGGGAGAAGAAGCCGCTCAGCCAGCGGTTAATGTCATCCGGGGCGATGCGCGCGGTAAAATGATTGCCCCACACTTCCGTTGGCGCTTCGACAGGCGCAAAATCAGCAAAGCGGATCACCACGCTGGAGCCATCCGGCGCGGTGAGATGCAAACCGTCATAAAGCGGGGAAGGGGTAAAGCGAACCATTTGTGGGAACTGGCGTGCGGTAATGAACGTACCGTCAGGTTCGGTGACCATAAAGATACGATCGAAGGCAAATCCGCTCATGTCGGCCAGCGCGTGTGAAACGCCGATCCCGCGCATGGATTTCACCGGATGAATAAAAAGCCTGGATAACGTCGCCACTGCACAGCCCCTCGAATGAAAATAAGCCTTCAACTTTATGACATACACGTCATATTAGCTATAATGCGCGACAATTTTCTAAGAGTAAAAGTGACGATATGAATTCTCTGTTTGCCAGTACGGCCCGTGGGCTGGAAGAGCTGTTAAAAACTGAACTGGAAACCCTGGGTGCGCAAGAGTGCCAGGTGGTTCAGGGTGGTGTCCATTTTGAGGGCGACACACGGCTTATTTACCAGAGCCTGATGTGGAGCCGTCTGGCATCACGCATCATGCTGCCGATGAAAGAGTGCAAGGTTTACAGCGACCTTGACCTCTATACCGGCGTACAGATGATCGACTGGACAGAGATCTTCTCCCCGAATGCCACCTTTGCCGTGCACTTTAATGGCGTGAACGATGAGATCCGCAACAGCCAGTATGGTGCCCTGCGCGTTAAAGACGCCATTGTGGACTGCTTCACGCGTAAAAATAAGGAACGCCCAAACGTCGATCGTGAAA
The DNA here is from genome assembly GCF_000534435.1 of Enterobacter sp. BIDMC 26. Lineage (NCBI taxonomy): Bacteria > Pseudomonadati > Pseudomonadota > Gammaproteobacteria > Enterobacterales > Enterobacteriaceae > Enterobacter > Enterobacter sp. BIDMC 26. Next base: position 753,329 of record NZ_KI973182.1, read on the forward strand.
ATCCCGATCTGCGGATCAACGTCTGGCTCAACGGCGACACCGCCAGTATCTCTCTGGATCTGAGCGGCGCGGGTCTGCACCTGCGTGGTTATCGCGATCGTACCGGTATGGCGCCCATCAAAGAGACTCTCGCCGCCGCCATCGTGATGCGTTCCGGCTGGCAGCCAGGCACACCGCTGCTCGACCCGATGTGTGGCTCCGGTACGCTGCTGATTGAGGCCGCTATGCTGGCCACCGACCGCGCACCGGGCCTGCACCGCGGCCATTGGGGGTTCGGCGGCTGGGCGCAGCACGATGAGGCGCTGTGGAAAGAGGTCAAAGACGAAGCGCAGACCCGTGCACGTAAAGGTCTGGCGGAGTACACCTCCCATTTCTACGGCTCTGACAGCGACTCACGCGTCATTGAGCGTGCGCGCAGCAACGCCCGCCGTGCCGGTATCGGCGAGCTGGTCACCTTCGAAGTGAAAGACGTGGCGAACCTGACCAATCCGCTGCCAAAAGGCCCATACGGTACCGTTATCAGCAACCCGCCTTACGGCGAGCGTCTTGATAGCGAACCGGCGCTGATTGCCCTGCACAGCCTGCTGGGCCGTAATATGAAAAATGACTTTGGCGGCTGGAACCTGTCGCTGTTTAGCGCCTCGCCAGAACTGCTGAGCTGTCTGCAACTGCGTGCCGAACGCCAGTTTAAGGCGAAAAACGGCCCGCTGGACTGCGTGCAGAAAAACTACCATCTGGCCGAGAAAGCGGCGGACAGTAAACCATCGGGTGTGGCGGAAGATTACGCTAACCGCCTGCGTAAGAATCTGAAGAAATTCGAAAAATGGGCGAAACAGGAAGGTATCGAATGTTATCGCCTGTATGATGCCGATCTGCCGGAGTACAACGTGGCGGTTGACCGTTACGCTGACTGGGTTGTGGTGCAGGAATATGCGCCGCCAAAAACGATTGATGCACAAAAAGCGCGTCAGCGTATGCTGGACGTGATTGCGGCAACAATTTCGGTGCTGGGCATTGCGCCTAACAAACTGGTGCTGAAAACCCGTGAGCGTCAGAAAGGGAAAAATCAGTATCAGAAAATGGGTGAGAAGGGTGACTTTATCGAGGTGGGCGAATACAACGCGCGCCTGTGGGTTAACCTGACCGATTATCTGGATACCGGTCTGTTCCTTGACCACCGTATCGCCCGCCGCATGCTGGGCCAGATGAGCAAGGGTAAAGACTTCCTGAACTTGTTCTCCTATACCGGCAGCGCCAGCGTGCATGCTGGCCTTGGCGGCGCGCGCAGTACCACCACGGTGGATATGTCCCGTACTTACCTGGAATGGGCAGAACGTAACCTGCGACTGAACGGTCTCACCGGTCGTCAGCATCGTCTGATGCAGGCTGACGTGCTGGGCTGGCTACGCGAAACGGACGAACAATTTGATCTGATCTTCATCGATCCCCCAACGTTCTCTAACTCCAAGCGTATGGAAGATAGCTTTGACGTTCAACGCGATCACCTGCGCCTGATGACCGACCTGAAACGCCTGCTGCGTAAGGGCGGTACCATTATGTTCTCGAATAACAAACGCGGCTTCCGCATGGATCATGAGGGGCTGGCTGCTCTGGGACTGAAAGCACAAGAAATTAGCCAAAAAACGCTGTCCCAGGACTTTGCCCGTAATCGTCAGATCCATAACTGCTGGTTGATCTCCGCGGTCTGAAAGGAATAATACATGTCTTTAATTAGTATGCACGGCGCGTGGCTCTCTTTCAGCGACTCGCCGCTTCTCGACAATGCAGAACTGCACATCGAGGACAACGAGCGCGTCTGTCTGGTCGGCCGTAACGGCGCGGGTAAATCCACGCTGATGAAAATCCTCAACCGCGAACAGGGCCTGGACGACGGGCGTATTGTTTACGAGCAGGATCTTATCGTCTCTCGCCTGCAGCAGGATCCGCCGCGTCACGTGACCGGCAGCGTTTACGATTTTGTTGCCGAAGGTATCTCTGAGCAGGCTGAATACCTGAAGCGTTATCACGAGATTTCACACCTGGTGATGACCGACCCGAGCGACAAGAATCTTAACGAACTGGCGAAAGTGCAGGAGATGCTCGATCACCACGGCCTGTGGCAGCTCGAAAACCGCATCAATGAAGTGCTGGCACAGCTCGGACTGGAACCGGACATGGAGCTGTCGGCGCTTTCTGGCGGCTGGCTGCGTAAGGCTGCGCTTGGCCGCGCGCTGGTCAGCGGGCCGAAAGTGCTGCTGCTGGATGAACCGACGAACCACCTGGATATCGAAGCGATAGACTGGCTGGAAGGGTTCCTCAAAACCTTCAACGGGACCATTATCTTCATCTCCCACGACCGTTCGTTTATCCGCAATATGGCCACGCGTATTGTCGATCTCGATCGCGGCAAGCTGGTGACCTACCCTGGCGATTACGATACCTATCTGCTGGAGAAAGAAGAAAACCTGCGTGTGGAAGAGTTGCAGAACGCTGAATTCGACCGCAAGCTGGCGCAGGAAGAGGTCTGGATCCGTCAGGGCATCAAAGCTCGTCGTACCCGTAATGAAGGCCGCGTTCGCGCGCTGAAAGCGATGCGTCGTGAACGCAGCGAGCGCCGCGAAGTGATGGGCAGCGCCAGAATGCAGGTTGAAGAGGCCTCCCGTTCCGGCAAAATTGTCTTCGAAATGGAAAACGTCAACTATCAGGTTGATGGCAAAGTGCTGGTGAAAGACTTCTCCGCACAGGTTCAGCGTGGGGATAAAATCGCGCTGATCGGGCCGAATGGCTGCGGTAAAACCACGCTGTTGAAGCTGATGCTGGATCAGCTGAAGCCTGACAGCGGCCGCATTCACTGCGGGACTAAGCTCGAAGTGGCTTACTTCGACCAGCACCGTGCGGAGCTGGATCCGGACAGAACGGTGATGGATAACCTGGCGGAAGGTAAACAAGAGGTGATGGTTAACGGTAAGCCGCGCCATGTGCTGGGCTACCTGCAGGACTTCCTGTTCCATCCGAAACGCGCGCTGACGCCGGTACGCGCGTTGTCAGGCGGTGAGCGAAATCGTCTGCTGCTGGCACGTCTGTTCCTGAAGCCAAGTAACCTGCTGATCCTCGATGAACCAACAAACGACCTGGACGTGGAAACGCTCGAACTGCTGGAAGAGCTGATCGACGGCTATCAGGGAACCGTGATGCTGGTAAGCCACGACCGTCAGTTCGTCGATAACACCGTGACCGAGTGCTGGATCTTCGAAGGTGAAGGGCGAATCGGACAGTATGTGGGCGGCTATCACGATGCGAAAGGACAGCAGTCGCAGTCTCAGGCGCTAAAACAGGCTAAATCCAGAACCAGTTCCGAACCTGCTGTAACAAAAGCAGAAACTGTCAAGAAAACCTCGGTTAAACTAAGCTATAACCTGCAGCGCGAACTGGAAGGACTCCCTCAGCGTCTTGAAGAGCTGGAAGCCGCACTTGAAGATCTGCAGGCGCAGGTCGCTGATGCGTCATTCTTTACCCAATCGCATGACTATACTCAAAAAGTACTGGCAGAACTGTCCGCGGCTGAAAAAGCCCTGGAAGAAGCATTTGAGCGCTGGGAGTACCTTGAGTCTCTGAAGAACGGCGCATAAACAGGGATACAATATGTGTGACCAGCACCATGCCGACAGGCATATATTATGCTCTCAATGCGATATGCTCGTGGCGTTGCCAGAGCTTGGTCACGGACATAAAGCCCTGTGTCCCCGTTGCGGTACGACGTTGACAACCGAGTGGGACGCACCAAGGCAGCGTCCCACTGCTTATGCGCTGGCGGCGTTGTTCATGCTGCTGCTTTCCAATCTCTTCCCCTTCATTTATATGAAGGTGGGAGGGATGACCAGCCAGGTCGATTTGCTTGAAATTCCGGGGGTTATGTTCTCGGAAGACTATGCCAGCCTCGGCACCTTTTTCCTCCTGTTCGTACAGATCGTCCCGGCTTTTTGTCTGGTCGTCATTCTGTTGCTGGTGAACCGCGTCGCGATGCCCCTCGCACTTAAAATCTGGCTCGCGCGTATCCTGTTCCAGTTAAAAAGCTGGGGCATGGCCGAAATCTTTCTGGCAGGTATCCTGGTCAGTTTCGTCAAACTGATGGCGTATGGCGATGTGGGTATCGGCAGCAGCTTTGTACCCTGGTGTCTGTACTGCGTGCTGCAACTGCGCGCCTTCCAGTGTGTGGACAGACGCTGGGCGTGGGACGATATCGCGCCGGCACCGACGCTGGTGCAGACGGTAAAGGTGGGGGTGCCAGGCATCCGTCAGGGGCTTCGTTCTTGCCCATGCTGCACCGCTGTGCTGCCAGCCGATCTGGATGTGTGCCCGCGCTGCGAAACAAAAGGATACGTGCGACGTAAAAATAGCCTGCAGTGGACAATGGCGCTGCTGGTGACTTCCATCATGTTGTACCTGCCGGCCAATATCCTGCCGATTATGATCACCGATTTGCTCGGTGACAAAATGCCCTCGACAATCCTTGCCGGGGTAATACTGCTGTGGGGTGAAGGCTCCTATCCCGTTGCGGGGGTGATCTTTATTGCCAGTATTATGGTACCCACGTTAAAAATGATCGCCATTGCCTGGCTCTGCTGGGATGCGAAAGGCCATGGCAAACGCGACAGCGAACGCATGCACCTGATTTATGAAGTCGTCGAGTTTGTTGGACGCTGGTCAATGATTGATGTGTTTGTTATTGCCGTTCTCTCTGCACTGGTGCGGATGGGCGGATTGATGAGTATTTATCCCGCGATGGGGGCATTAATGTTTGCGCTGGTCGTTATTATGACCATGTTCGCGGCCATGACCTTCGACCCTCGTTTATCGTGGGATCGTGAGCCTGAATCAAGCCATGAGGAACAGTAAGAGCATGGAAAATAAGAGTGGAGAGGCGAAAGTGCAGAAGGTCAAAAACTGGTCGCCGGTGTGGATTTTCCCCATCGTGACCGCGCTGATCGGTGCATGGATCCTGTTTTATCATTACAGCCATCAGGGACCGGAAGTGACGCTCATCACCACCAATGCCGAGGGGATTGAGGGCGGTAAAACGACCATCAAAAGCCGCAGCGTCGATGTGGGCGTGGTTGAAAGCGCAACCCTGACCGACGATTTAACCCATGTGGAAATCAAGGCACGCCTGAACGCGGGCATGGAAAAACTGCTGCACGGTGATTCAGCTTTCTGGGTGGTCAAGCCGCAGGTAGGACGTGAAGGGATCAGCGGCTTAGGTACGCTGCTCTCCGGTGCCTACATTGAACTGCAGCCGGGTAAAAAAGGAAGCCAGCCGGCGCAATACCAGCTGCTTGACTCGCCACCGCTTGCGCCGCCAGATGCGAAAGGCATCCGCGTGATCCTGGACAGTAAAAAAGCGGGCCAGTTAACGGCGGGCGATCCCGTGCTGTTCCGCGGTTATCGCGTGGGATCGGTTGAAACAAGTACCTTTGATCCGCAAAAGCGCACCATCAGCTATCAGCTGTTCATCAACGCGCCAAACGATCGGCTGGTCACCAGCAACGTCCGTTTCTGGAAGGACAGCGGGATCGCGGTTGATCTGACGTCAGCGGGAATGCGCGTGGAGATGGGCTCCCTGACCACGCTGTTTGGTGGCGGTGTAAGCTTTGATGTGCCGGAAGGGCAAGATTTGGGACAGCCGGTTGCAGAGAAAACGGCGTTCAGGCTTTTTGACGATCAACGCAGCATTCAGGACGCACTCTATACCGATCACATCGACTTCCTGATGTTCTTTAAAGATTCCGTCCGTGGCCTTCAGCCGGGCGCCCCTGTTGAATTCCGCGGCATTCGCCTGGGTACGGTGGGGCAAGTTCCGTTCTTTGTACCGGGTCTGCAGCAGGTACTGGATGACGATTACCGCATTCCGGTACTGATTCGCATTGAGCCGGAACGTCTGCTCAACCAGATTGGCGAGAATCAGGATATTGGTACGCATATTACCGAACTGATGAACCGGGGTCTGCGTGGGTCGCTGAAGACGGGCAACCTGGTGACCGGTGCGCTGTATGTGGATATGGACTTCTATCCAAAAGCCCCGCCGATTACCGGTATCCGGGAGTTCGGTGGTTATAAGATCATCCCGACGGTGAGCAGCGGCCTGGCACAGATCCAGCAGCGTCTGATGGAGACACTGGATAAGATTAACAATCTGCCACTGAATCCGATGATTGAAGCCGCGACCAGTTCGCTCAGCGAAAGTCAGGCAACGATGCGTCGCCTGCAAACCACGCTGGATAATATCAACAAGATCACCGCAAGCCAGAGTATGCAGCAGCTGCCGCAGGATATGCAGAAAACGCTGCGTGAGCTTAACCGCAGTATGCAGGGCTTCCAGCCTGGCTCGGCGGCGTACAACAAGATGGTGGCAGATATGCAACGTCTTGATCAGGTCTTGCGTGAACTGCAGCCGGTTCTGAAAACGCTCAATGAGAAGAGCAACGCGCTGGTGTTCGAAGCGAAAGATAAAAAGGATCCTGAGCCTAAGAGGGCAAAAGAATGAATAAATGGCTATTAATGGTTGGCGCTCTGCTGTTAACGGCGTGCAGTTCAGGCGTGGAGAACAAGAGCTACTATCAGTTGCCTCTTGCAGCGCAAAACGGGGTACAAAGTACCGCCAGTCAGGGAAACCGTCTGCTGTGGGTTGAGCAGGTTGCCGTGCCGGATTATCTGGCAGGCAACGGCGTGGTCTACCAGACCAGCGACGTAAAATACGTGATTGCGACAAACAACCTGTGGGCCAGCCCGCTGGATCAGCAGCTGCGCAACACGCTGGTGGCCAATTTGGGCAGCCAGCTTCCGGGTTGGGTTGTCGCGTCGCAGCCGCTGGGTAACGACCAGGATACGCTGAACGTCACGGTTACGGGTTTCCATGGCCGTTATGACGGTGCGGTGGTGATTAGCGGAGAGTGGTTGCTGAACCATCAGGGCCAGATGATTAAGCGTCCTTTCCATCTTGAGCTGAAACAGCAGAAAGATGGCTACGATGAAATGGTGAAAGTGCTGGCCCAGGGGTGGGCGCAAGAGTCGGCCAGCATCGCCAGGGAGATTTCCCGGCTGCCATAAGTAAAATTCATCGGTAAAAACCGCAGTCGGCCTGTTGCTGATTGCGGTTTTTTTTTCAGTTTCACTTCAGACCGTTACTTGTGCCGGGTCACAATTTTTGTACAAATGATCTTCCAGGTAGCTCACAAATATGACACCCGTATGAATTTTGAACATTGACGCTGCGACTAATTCGGGGTATTCGTTATCTGTGCCTGCGCAAGTTTGTGCAGACACTGTTTTCTTTCCACCAGACAAAAGAATGAGGGAAACGAGGCATGAAGAGACAGAAACGAGATCGCCTGGAACGGGCTCATCAACGTGGTTATCAGGCCGGCATCGCTGGACGATCTAAAGAAATGTGTCCTTATCAGACGATAAATCAAAGGTCACAATGGCTTGGAGGCTGGCGAGAAGCCATCGGCGACAGGGCACTCATAGCCTGATAACGTCTCTTTCAAAAAAAGAAACCTCCGCACTGCGGAGGTTTCGCCTTTATGGGGTCGCTCAACGCGAAATCAGAACGCGGAAGTGTCCTGGAACAGACCCACTTTCAGGTCGTTTGCGGTATAAATCTGACGACCGTCTACCAGCACTTCGCCATCTGCCAGGCCCATAATCAGGCGGCGGTTAACGATGCGTTTGAAGTGAATACGATAGGTCACTTTCTTCGCAGTAGGCAGAACCTGTCCGGTGAATTTCACTTCGCCCACACCCAGCGCACGGCCTTTACCTTCACCACCCAGCCAGCCCAGATAGAAGCCAACCAGCTGCCACATTGCATCCAGACCCAGACACCCAGGCATTACCGGATCGCCAATAAAGTGGCAACCGAAGAACCACAGGTCCGGATTGATATCGAGTTCTGCTTCTACGTAACCCTTATCGAAGTTGCCGCCGGTTTCGGTCATTTTCACGACACGGTCCATCATCAGCATGTTCGGGGCCGGTAACTGTGGGCCGTTAGCACCAAACAGTTCACCGCGACCAGAGGCAAGAAGGTCTTCTTTTGTATAGGATTCGCGTTTATCTACCATGTTCTCAGTAAGCCTTATTTTAGTGAAGGACGCAGGATAGCTAACACGTGTACGCTGAACAAGTCCGATCAGTTTGAACTAAACCAGCCTAACCAGCGTAACGGCCAGGGATAACGATGACGAGCATCCTGCTGCGTCGCCTGAGCAATGCGCTCCTGGATAGTCTGCATCAGGGTTGTTTGCCCTTCGCCGTCCCATACCAGGTTTGTCAGTAAGGGTAGTGCATCATCAATGCCTTCGATGGCCCAGATGGTGAATTGTTCCTGGTCCACGGCATCCAGAATGTCCTGGCTGAGGCTCAAATGGCGCGCGTTAGGGGCAGGAATAATCACCCCCTGTTTGCCGTTTAACCCACGCTGCTGACAAATCGAGAAGAAGCCTTCAATCTTTTCGTTCAGACCACCCACTGGCTGCGCACGACCAAACTGATCGACCGAGCCGGTGATCGCGATGTTCTGATTAACTGGCACTTCTGCCAGAGCGCTGATTAAGGCGCACAGTTCCGCCATAGAGGCGCTATCACCATCGACTTCACTGTATGATTGCTCAAACGTCAGCGAGGCGGAGAAGGGGATTTGCTGCTCAAGCTGCAGCTCTGACATCAGGAACGCCTGCATGATCATCATGCCTTTAGCGTGAATGTTGCCGCCCAACTCGGCTTTGCGTTCGATATCAGTGAACTCACCGTCACCGACATGCACAACGCAACTGATGCGGGAAGGTTCCCCGAAAGCGCGCGGGTGGCCGGGGAATTCAATCACCGACAGGGCATTGATCTGCCCGATACGTTCGCCTTCGGTCTCAACCAGAATTTGTTCCAGCAGAATTTCATCCTGCATACGGTCAGCAAGATAGCCTTCACGCCACTCACGCTGCGCCAGCATCTGGGTAAGCTGCTCACCGGTGAATGCGCCGTTACCGCTGACGACACCCACTTCACGTAACTGCTTGCCGATCCAGAGCGGGCAGAGCGGCAGCGTCTCCTGGTCACCGGTGTAGCGAACCGCTTCGCGGATCAAACCAGGCCAGGCGTCGGCGGCCGGCGTTGGCAGTGCGAAACGTTCCGCAACGCTCAACACCCACTGGCACCACTGTGCCATATCATCGGCATCGGTAATCTGGATGTTATCTTCGTATTCGCTGTAGACCGCCTGCTCAGCCAGTTCGGGCTCCATCTCCTGGAAGTCAGCCAGCGATTCACGATCACCCGTCAGCACCACGGTCAGCGACAGCGGCATTGAAGGAACTGAGACAGGCAGGGGACGAGACTCGTCGTAGCCAACCCAGTCAAAACGCTGCTGGCTAACCACCGTTTTCAGGCGCATCCACAGCAGAGGTTGTGAGAGGAGGGTGCGCAACGAGATGATCAGTACGCCGCCATTGGCGCGGTGCACCAGCCCTGGTTGCAGCGAGAGCTCACCGTTAAACTGGCGCAGACAACCAAAGAGTTGTTCAGCCTCGACCCAGTTAGCGGTAATCACCTCACCCCTGGCAGCAAAGCGGTCGTCGGGCTGCTCTGCCGGTTCGAATGTGACATCATGTCCCGCGATACGATATTGGCCGCCAAAGACGGCGTTCGCTTGCGGTCGCAACTGGCGCATGGCATCACCCAGAAGCGTCAGATATTCCGCTTCTTCCGGGGCCTTGAGCATCATGAAGGGTGATGTTGCCCAGGGGCTTAACACCTGCTCCAGCGCATAATGCAAACGGGGTTGCGTATCGCTAAGGATGAATTCGTGTTCTTTTGCGAGATCGGGTCGTGCAAACAGTTCCTGATAGCTCTCGGTATCCGGAACGAGGTCACGCCATGCAAGTTTCGTAATGGTCAAAGTTGATGTTTTTTAGTTAGATGTAAAAGCGTGGAGTATACCGTAAGCGGGGGGCTCTACCCAAGCAGGATTGGGCATTTCGGCAGGGCGATTGGCTGCATTCACTCACAGGATATGATTTCTTTTCAGCAGATTGCCAAAAAACTGATATTCTGAACAGAGTTACGTGGTAACACTGAGATCGCAATGAAATATCAACAACTGGAAAATCTCGAAAGCGGCTGGAAATGGAAGTACCTGGTCAAAAAGCACCGTGAAGGGGAGCTGATCACCTGCTACATCGAAGCCAGCGCAGCGCAAGAAGCCGTGGATATTTTGCTGACCCTCGAAAATGAACCGGTACAAGTTAACGGCTGGATTGAGAAACACATTAATCCTGCGTTGTTAAACCGGATGAAGCAAACTATTCGTGCGCGTCGCAAACGGCATTTTAATGCGGAGCATCAGCACACTCGCAAAAAATCCATCGACCTGGAGTTTATGGTCTGGCAACGTCTGGCAGGGCTTGCGCAACGGCGTGGGAAAACGCTGTCAGAAACGATAGTGCAGTTGATTGAAGATGCCGAGCATAAAGAGAAGTACGCCAACCAGATGTCGACGCTGAAGAATGATCTTCAGGCTCTCTTGGGTAAGAAATAGATTTTTGTTTTCTTCAGATTCAGATAATAAAAAACCCCGCAATGCGGGGTTTTTTTATAAGACGATAACTTATGCCGCTGGCTGAGTTACAACGTCTTTGATGCCTTTAACTTCGATCTCTACGCGACGATCTGGAGCCAGGCAGTCGATCAGTGCAGCGCGAGCTTTAACGTTGTCACAGGTGTTGCCAGTAACTGGGTTAGCTTCGCCCATACCACGTGGGGAGATCTTGTTAGCTGGGATACCTTTAGAGATCAGGTAATCAACAACAGACTGAGCACGTTTCTCAGACAGTTTCTGGTTGTAAGCGTCAGAACCGATACGGTCGGTGAAGCCCAGAACCACTACAGAACCGTCTTTAGGATCCAGGTTGCTCAGCTGGGTGTACAGCTGATCCAGTGCCTGCTGACCTTCTGGTTTCAGGGTAGCTTTGTTGAAGTTGAACAGAACGTCAGACTTCAGAGTGAAGTGCTTGGTCTGTACTTCTGGAGCTGGAGCCGGCGCTGGAGCAACGATTGGCGCTGCATCTTCCTGCTGGCCGAAACGGTAGGAAACACCTACGCTCAGCATGCCGTTGTCCGGACGAACACCAACGGTGTTGCCGTCGCCGATGTTGTTAACCCACTGGTATTCCAGGCGGGTAGCGATATCACGGGTCATAGCCCACTCAACGCCACCAGCGAATACTGGGGAAACACCGGTGTCATGGTCGTCGCCAGCGATGCTGTTGCTGGAGTCAGCGCGCCATACCATGCCGCCCAGACGAGTGTACACGTCCAGATCGTCAGTTACTGGGTAACCCAGTTTAGCGGTCAGCTGTACGCCCTGAGCTTTAAAAGCGCCGTTTACGTTGTCGCCTTTGTATGGCATACGACCTAACCAGTCGTAACCCATTTCAAAACCAACATACGGGTTAACCTGATAGCCACCGAACGCACCTGCACCAAGCTGGCTCTCGTGAGTAGGGCCATCGTTGTTCAGGCTGCTGTTGTACCAGCCGGTGTCATGGAACTGAGACCAGCCCAGTTTACCACCTGCATACCAGGTATTATCTTTCGGAGCGGCCTGCGCTACGGTAGCGAAGCCAGCCAGTGCCACTGCAATCGCGATAGCTGTCTTTTTCATTTTTTGCGCCTCGTTATCATCCAAAATTCGCCATGAAGGTCTCAATAGAGATTCACGGTTAAATCCTTCACCGGGGGGCGTGGTCAAATATAAATCTACCGATATCTTCGGCTTAGGCCGAGCACCCCTGGCGATGTAAAGTCTACAACGTAGCTGAAAACTTACAAGTGTGAAGTCCGTCAGGCATATGAAAAAAAAAGTTCCGTATACCGATTATTTAACATTTTTCGAACGAGTTTTGTGCAATAAAATTAAGGAGAACCGCACCAGACAAGCCTTGCCGCAGTTTTGGCGCCTGGAACTAAAATCGCATCTTGTGGTCAAAAAAAATTCCAGGAATAATCTTAATTTTCCTCAATGATACAAATTTGAGTGAATTTTTAGGCCAGAAAGTTGTCCTCTGCGATAAGAATCTGGTCGAACCGGGCGCATGATCAACCCGATCGCACTACCTTCTTCAGCCGCTTCAGTCAGTCGAAAATGTTCCTCATCGGTCAATTCGTCGGATAACCATCCAATCACCACGCTGTAATTCCCCGTACGTAACGCCCGGATCATCGATTCTACGGTATCGCAGGGAGAGAGTTGGTTAATTTGCATGACCTTTGTCAGCGGGAGACCCGCGGACTGCACCCATTCACGGCTCAGTTTTTGTTGAGGCGTCAGCCAAAGCTGCCAGCGCGACTGCTGACCAAGCTGTTGTAATAACGGCAACAGCAGAAGTTGAGTGAGCAGGGGCTGGTCTTCACGATAAACCACTTCACTGATAAGCCCTGTCGAAACACGCCCGGTGGAATTCTGCGTGACATTGCCAGCGGAAGAAGAGAGAGAGGTTGAGCGATTTGCATAGCCTGAAGTGTACATATTCATTCCAGCCCTGTAGTTACTGTATGGATATACAGTAACCCCTGTATGCATAAAGATCAACCTCATTTTCGGAAAGCGACTCGCAAAATTCATTCATTATTGATGCGCCTGGAAAAATCATCTTGCTCAACGACGATAAGTTGCCTATTTTCCTGCTAACGGATCCGCTAGTAAGAAATTTCGTTGTTACTTTATGATTTTGAAGGGAAATATCATGAAAAAGATATCTTATGAACGGATTTATAAATCCCAGGAATACCTTTCACCCTTAGGTGAAATCCACCATCGTGCGCTGTTCGGGGGGTATACCCTGGCCGTAGATGATGCCGTCTTCGCTATGGTCTCCGATGGGGAACTGTATCTCCGGGCCTGTGAGGAAAGTGCAAAATACTGTGTAAAAAATGCCTCGTCATTTTTAACCCTGATGAAACGGGGTCGTCCGGTGCTGCTCAATTATTATCGTGTCGATGACGGACTGTGGCAGGACAGAGAACGGCTGCTTCAGCTCTCCTCGTTCGCGCTCAATGCGGCACGAAAAGAGCGTTCGCAGCGTGATCGGCGAAACCGCCTCAAGGACTTGCCCAATCTCACCTTTCAGCTTGAAGTGCTGCTCTTTGAAGCCGGAATCACTAATGAAGAGACGCTGCGGGAGCTGGGGGCCCGTGCGAGCTGGCTGAAGATGCGGGCGAAGAATAAAGCGCTCAGCATTAAAGTGCTCTTCGCACTGGAAGGGGCCATCGCCGGACTTCATGAAGCGGCACTCCCGGCGGGAATTCGCCGGGAGTTAACGGAGTGGTTTAATGCGCTGCCTGAGCCACAGGAGAATCACTCCTCCAGGTAGCGATCTGCAGTTGCAGTCGGCAAATTTCTGGCAGCAGAGCGATAAGGAGGCCAATCTGCTGAAGAACCAGCGGTGCTTTGCTGTCGCTTCCCGGGTCAATATGCGTAATACGCTGAGCCAGTTCATCCAGCGCGTGTTGGACGCGAGGCTCATCGGCTGGTCGGTGATGAAGCGCGTCATCGACATAGCATACGGCATCATCCAGCAGGGCGAGGATGGCCGGGTGAGTCAATTTCTCACGGTGGGCACCCAGCGTCGAAATATAGCTGGTGAAGGTATGGTTCAGACAGAGCAGGCGGAAAGCCGTTTCCCGAATTTCTGCCGTGGCGCGAGGCTCCGTGGACATGTTAGAGACCACCGAAGCCAGTTCAGCATCACAGTTATGCGCATCGCGGCGTGCGATACGATAAGCCAGACGGTTATCGCGACCCTGATGATACTGCTCAAGGATGGCATCAAGGTATCGACAGTTCGCGTTCATCGCCCTGTCTACCACACGCGGTAAATTACGGAATCGCCAGTCCGGCCAGATAAAACTGACCGCCGCCCAGGCGATAGCGCAGCCAATCAGCGTATCTATCACGCGGGGCAGGGCCACTTCAAATCCTTCACCCAGCAGGTTAAAGCAGAGTAGCACCAGCAGCGTGATGAACATTGTGGCATGCGCATACTGCACATTACGAAAGGCGAAGAACAATACACCGGTGATCACGATCAGGATCAGCTGGCCTTCGACAGAGGGCACGAAATAGAGCACCGGCAGCCCAATAGCGACGCCCACCAGCGTACCAATAATACGTAGCGCAAGGCGGTGGCGGGTGGCGTTATAGTTTGGCTGGCAAACAAACAGGCTGGTCAGCAGGATCCAGTAACCGTGATGTAAGCCGGTTATCTGAATGATGGCATAACCCACGCACAGCACCAGTGACATCCTCACCGCATGGCGAAACAGTGCCGATTCCGGCGTAAAGTTGCGGCTCAGTCGCAGCCACATATCGCTGAAGCTATGCACGCTGTCATCAGCAAGCTGATTCTCCACATCTTTATCGGGGAGCGCCATCGCCTGCTCGGATTCAATGGTAGCCAGCTGAGCATCTATCGCCCGCAGGTTATTCAGCAAAAATCCCAGTGCTTTAATATGTTCCGGCGATGTTCCACTGGCCTGAACGCGATCGAGCGCCGCATCAAGATGGCTAAATACGCGTTCGAAGCGCGGGTCATGTTGATAGGGCGTACGCAGCAAAATGGAGCGTGCCAGCTGCTGGCACGCCTGAGACTGCATCGACAGCAGGCGCTGGAAGCGGAACATCACGTCGCTGTAGCGGAACTTCTCGCGCAGGGCAGCATACTGAACGTGCGAGGAGCTGGCACGCTCATGAATATCCTGCGCCGCGAAATAGTAGTGCAAGGTTCTTCGCGTTCCGCGCTGACCGCGATCGCCCCGCAGACGGGTAAGCAGTGAGGCTTTCGTCTGGTTAAGCGTGGCGACCAGTTGACCGTTGGCCAGAGCCAAATCGTAAAGCGGAGACTGGCTCTCCTCCTCGATATCCGGATCGAAGAGCCGGGATTTTAGCTCAAGATAGTGGGCCAGTTGCTCAAAGCTGCGGGCAAGATTGTCCTGAAGAGGGCGAACCGGAAAAATAAGATGCCCGGTTAACGTCAGCAGGTTATACCAGATGGCCCCCAGCAACAGCAGTATGGGCTGCTGGTACCATTGATCATAAAGGGAAACACCCAGCATGGTGTAAATGGCGATCAGCAGGGCACCAAAGGCGATAGTGGCATAGCGCTGCCCAAGCCCGCCAAGCAAAATAAACCCGCTGGTAGAGAGCGTAAGGCCAATGGCAAACAGCCAGGGCCAGGGGAAGAGCAGCTCCACGGAGGCTGACGCGATAAAAAAACAGACCAGCGTAATCACAAGATTACGCAGGCGCCCGGCAAGGCGATCGTCCAGATCCGCCAGCGCCCCCGCAACCACTCCCAGCGTGAGCGGGATGGTGAGTTTTACGTCATTCAGCCACCACGGCAGGGCAACCGTGCCGCAAAGTGCGATAAATATTCTGACGTTATAAAGCCAGATGCTGTTCCAGGTATAACGGCGAAGCAGTGGGCTTAGCATAAGCACGGCCAGTCCTTATTTACTGAAAACGACGACGCGCGTTTGCTTCACGTGCCGCCTGTGCCACTTCTACCGGAACGACCCTGCGCCCGACTGGCCAAAGCGCGATGGCGGCAATCTTAAAGTTCGCGATCCCCACCGGAATACCAATAATGGATATGCACTGGGCAATACCGGCAAAGATATGCATCACACACAGCCACCAGCCGAAGAAAACCAGCCACAGAATATTGAGGACCGTGCCTCCCGTGTTCAGCAGTGCGTTTTTGCTCTCCGGGTTCAGTTCGTCAATGTGGACGGCTTCATTCCCGTACGGGATGAAAGAGAGTTTGGTGATTTCCCAGCAGGAACGGGTCAGGGGGAGCGTAAAAATAAGGACGATGCTCACCAGCGTGGCAAAAAGCCAGGCAAGAGTGGTGGCAAAACCGCCTAACACAAAATTCAAAACATTCAGAACAGTACGCATAAACCCTCAGTTCCTTTCGATATGATTAACGCCCAGTGATTGTAACGTTTTTTTAGGCTGGAGCACCTTAAAACTGGCAGTTAAACTGTCAGGTAAATTATCTCTTCGTGGATTCGGCTGGACATGGAACTGAAAGCAACATCATTAGGCAAACGCCTGGCGCAACACCCCTACGACAGGGTTGTCCTCCTTAATGCCGGAGTGAAAGTCTCCGGAGAACGCCACGAATACCTCATTCCGTTTAATCAACTGCTGGCTATCCACTGTAAACGCGGGTTGGTCTGGGGCGAACTGGAGTTTGTCCTGCCTGACGATAAAGTCGTGCGCCTTCACGGTACCGAGTGGGCTGAGACCCAGCGCTTCCATCATCACCTGAATATGCTCTGGCAGCAGTGGAGCCAGGATATGAGCGTGATTGCCGCTCAGGTACTGCAGCAGGTACTGAACGATATTGCACAAAGTAACGAGCAACAAATGTGGCTCACCCGCCAGCAGACGGCCGGGTTGCAGCAAAAGATTAGGCAGGCGCTGGCGGCACTGCCGTTATCCGTGACGCGTCTTGACGAGTTCGACAATTGCCGTGACGCCTGGCGTCAGTGTCAGGCCTGGCTTGGCGATACAGACAAGAGCCGGCTGGCGCACAACCAGGCGTGGACAGATGCCATGCTGACCCGTTATGCCGACTTTTTCAGCACGGTTGAATCTTCACCGCTTAACCCTGCACAGGCGCGCGCCGTGGTTAACGGCGAGCACTCCCTGCTGGTGCTGGCGGGTGCCGGAAGCGGCAAAACGTCGGTGCTGGTGGCCCGTGCGGGTTGGCTACTGACAACGGGTGAGGCTGTTGCCGACCAGATACTGTTGCTGGCGTTTGGCCGTAAGGCGGCCGAGGAGATGGACGAACGCATACAGGAACGCCTGCATACCCGGGATATTACCGCCAGAACCTTCCATGCCCTGGCGCTGCATATCATTCAGCAGGGCAGTAAAAAAGTGCCTGCCATCAGCAAGCTGGAAAACGACACGCAGGCGCGTCAGGCGTTGTTCATTAAAACGTGGCGTCAGCAGTGCAGTGAGAAAAAGGCGCAGGCTAAAGGGTGGCGTCAGTGGCTGGAAGAAGAACTCAACTGGGACGTACCGGAAGGCAATTTCTGGCAGGATGAAAAACTGGCTCGTCGCCTGGGCTCTCGCCTCGACCGCTGGGTTAGCCTGATGCGGATGCACGGCGGATCGCAGGCCGAGATGATTGAAAGCGCGCCGGAGACGATCCGCGCCCTGTTTTCGAAGCGGGTTAAGCTGATGGCTCCGATACTGAAAGCCTGGAAAACCGCGCTGAAAGAGGAAAATGCCGTCGATTTCTCCGGTTTGATCCATCAGGCCATTATCATTCTTGAGAAAGGCCGTTTTGTCAGCCCGTGGAAGCATATCCTGGTGGATGAATTCCAGGATATCTCGCCGCAACGTGCCGCGCTGCTCTCGGCGTTAAGGGCGCAAAATAAACATACCTCGCTGTTTGCGGTGGGCGATGACTGGCAGGCTATCTATCGCTTCAGCGGGGCACAGCTCTCCCTGACGACTGCATTCCATCACTATTTTGGCGAAGGCGATCGCAGCGATCTGGATACCACCTACCGCTTCAATTCCCGGATTGGTGAAGTTGCCAACCGCTTTATCCAGCAGAACCCGCATCAGCTGGTAAAACCGCTAAATAGCCTCCGGGCCGGGGACAAAAAAGCCGTTACCCTGCTGGTGGACGATCAGCTGGAGCCGCTGCTGGACAAACTGAGCGGCTATGCGAAGCCGGATGAACGTATTCTGGTGCTGGCACGCTATCACCATCTTAAGCCTGCGGCGCTGGAAAAAGCCGCGACCCGCTGGCCGAAGCTGCAGCTCGATTTTATGACCATCCACGCCAGCAAAGGACAGCAGGCCGACTATGTGATAGTGATGGGGCTCAAAGAGGGGAGCGATGGTTTCCCTGCTCCGGCACGAGAGTCGGTAATGGAACAGGCGTTACTGCCGGTCCCGGAAGATTTTCCGGACGCCGAAGAGCGGCGTTTGCTGTACGTGGCGATGACCCGCGCGCGTCATCGCGTGTGGCTGCTGTTCAACAAAGAGGAGCCGTCGGTGTTTGTCGATATTCTGAAGAGTATTGATGTGCCAGTGGCGAGGAAGCCTTAACGGGATAGCGGAGCGGTAATATTGCAGGCCCGGTAAGCGTGTCGCCACCGGGCAAAAAACTACTTCAGTCTTTCGGAAAGATAGCGCTGATAATCCGGGATCAGGATCTCAACCGGTGAGTTGAAGTGCGGGGATTCAATGATGAAATCTGCCGTCGACAGGTTTGTCGCCACCGGAATATTCCATACCGTTGCCAGACGCAGCAGGGCTTTGACATCCGGGTCGTGCGGAACCGCATTCAGCGGATCCCAGAAGAAAATCAGTACATCAATTTTCCCTTCAGAAATCTGAGCGCCGACCTGCTGGTCGCCGCCCATCGGGCCGCTCAGCATGGCATTGACCTCCAGACCCGTTTCGCGGTGGATCAGGTTACCGGTTGTCCCGGTCGCTGAGAGAGCATGCTTTTCCAGCAATGGCTGATGGCGGCGAACCCAGTTAAGCAGCATTTGTTTACAGTGATCGTGCGCAACCAGAGCAATGTGTTTGCGTTCCGGTAGCGTGCGTGTTGTCAGTTCCATAATCTTATCCATCAGGTTAACTGACTACACGATGACGGGAACCGCCTGACGCTGCAAGAGAAAGGCGAAAAAAATGTGGCTTATGATGAAGGTTGTTGCTTCACCCACTGTAAAAAACGCGCCCGGGTCTCAGGATCGGCCTGCTGGAACCAGAATTTAAGACGCTGTTCCGTCAGCGTCTGGGACTGTGGCGGAATAACATCCAGCTCTGAGACACCGGACAGCAGCGTACTGTCGTCGGCCATCCTGGTGGCAAACTGTGGAAGGGAAGCGCGTTTGCCCGCCTTGTTATAGATTTCGGTCGCGGCCTCGTAATCGGTGCCTTTCGGGGACGAGGTTAACGCCAGAATATCGAGTTTTACCGGAATCGGCATTGAATCCCCGTCCAGCAGTTCAAGGCGCGGAGAGGCGTCAAAGGCCGCCGACTCTTTTTCGGTTTCAAGACGCGGGAGGGTAATGTTCACCTGACTGACCCGCTGGGTATTAAAGCTGACAATCAGCGGCGCAGAGATATACATGCGTTGTTCATGATTAGCGAGGCCGATGGTTTTTTCTACCCGCAATACCAGCTGGTGTGGCCCATTATCAAGTTCGATGCTGTCCGCACCGCGCAACAAGGAACTGGACACTTTTTTTCCGTCCAGCACCAGCAGATCAATATCCGTTGTAAGCCGTAGCGTGGTCGCAAAGACGCAAACTGGCATCACTAACGCAATCACAGCAGTGGCAATGCCGGTTTTCATAGAGGGCTCCTGTTGAAATGACTCGGCCGCGGTAATGTATCCAAATATTTCGATAATCACGTTTACTAACATATAGACATATTCTGCCGTTTTGCCCTCATGCATCTGCATGGGATGCATGGTTGAGATGTGCGCTTTGACGTACACTCATAAAAAAGCCTGGAGGAAAACCATGAAAGAGAACGAAATTGCCGAGATTCTGACATCGACGCGCACGATTGCACTGGTAGGGGCAAGCGATAAACCGGATCGCCCAAGCTACCGGGTGATGAAATACCTTCTCGATCAGGGCTATCACGTCATCCCTGTGTCGCCGAAAGTGGCCGGTAAAACCTTACTGGGTCAGCAGGGATACGCCACGCTGAACGAGGTACCTGAAAAAGTCGACATGGTGGATGTTTTCCGCAATTCCGAGGCAGCGTGGGGAGTGGCACAAGAGGCCATCGCCATCGGCGCGAAAACGCTGTGGATGCAGTTGGGTGTCATTAACGAGCAGGCGGCGGTGCTGGCGCGAGAAGCCGGTCTGACGGTGGTAATGGACCGATGTCCGGCGATTGAGATTCCCCGTCTGGGGCTGGCGAAGTCATAAAAAAAAGCCCGTTTATCGGGCTTTTTTTACACGCTTAGTTCCGCAGGCGCGGGGCCTGTAACTGTTTGCGGATAGTCTGAGCAAGTTCATCCATCGTGGGTTGCTCTGGATGCTCATCCTGCAGTTCGCTACTCAGCTGCGCTTCAGCAAGGTAGGTGTGAACGGGTTGTCCATCATCCCCCTCCATCACCACATGATACCAGGGCGCGGCGCGAAGCTCTGCGTTAACCGCCAGCTCATCCGCTGACGGTTCATCAAGGGAATACTCCGGGTCGATATCCACGACCACACCCAAATACCCTAGCAAAGTGTGGCGGACCTGCTGGCCGATACCGAATTTGCTGGCAATCATAGTCACCTCCCGGGAAACACTACTTACACGTTATGTGCGGGCAATATTTCTCTTTTCAAGTTACATGACGCGACAGGCAAACCCTTTCAGATACAGCCCTTCCGGGTAGGTAGCGATCACCGGGTGATCGGCTGCCTGACGGAACTGTTCTATAAATTGTACATCACGACCAGCATCTATTGCGGCATCAGCGATGATTTTCTGAAATAAATCTGTGGTCATCAGGCCGGAGCAGGAGAAGGTGAGAAGCACTCCACCCGGGTTCAGCAACTGGATGGCCAGCATGTTGATATCCTTATAGCCGCGGCAGGCACCCATCAGCTGACTTTTGTTCTCCACAAACTTCGGTGGATCCATCACGATGACGTCGAATTTCTCGCCCTGATCGCGATACTTACGCAGCAGTTTGAAGACGTCATCGCGAACAAACTCGGCTTTGCTCAGATCCAGCTTGTTCAGCTCGACGTTTTGTTTCGCCACGTCCAGCGCTTCCTGAGAGGTATCAACGCTGACAACCTGGGCACAGCCGCCCATCAGCGCCGAGACGGCGAAGCCGCCGGTATAGGAGAAGCAGTTCAGCACGCGTTTGTCGGCAACATACTGGCGAGTGGCCAGGCGGCTGTCACGCTGGTCCAGGTAGTAACCCGTTTTATGGCCGCCCTGGATATCCACCAGCAGCTTCATACCGTGCTCTTCGATTGGCAACAGGGCAGGCGGCAGTTCACCGGTGACCGGACCTTGCGTCAGCTCCATGCCCTCTTTTTTGCGCACTGCCACATCACTGCGGTCATAAATGGCGCATTCCGGGAAAACCGATTGCAACGCGCTGATCAGCGCAGCACGTTGATATTCAGCCCCTGCGCTTAACAGTTGCAGTACCAGGAAGTTACCGAAGCGGTCGATCGTCACGCCAGGCAGACCGTCAGACTCACCGGCGATCACACGGTAGCTGTCCAGACCGTCACGCTTTGCCAGCCACTCACGCCACTGCTGCGCCTGCTGTAAACGACGAACGAAGAAATCAATATCGATCGTTTCATCTTTATCAAAGGTCCAGACGCGAGCGCGGATTTGGGACGCTGGCGAATATGCGCCTCGCGCTAACCATTTCCCCTGATGGTCAACGATATCGATGGTCTCTCCGAGGCTGGCTTTGCCTTCCATACGGGCTACTGCACCGGAAAAGACCCAGGGATGGCGGCGCAATAATGACTTCTCGCGCCCTTTGGCTAACACTAAACGTACACTCATAATTTGCTATTCTGTCGATTCCAGGGAAATGGCGCGTAGAGTAGCACATTCAGCAAGTCGCAATCATCTGCGGATGCCTTTGAGCGTTTCGGCACAAAATCAAATCGCTTAGGCACAGTACTGCGCTGCAGTGGGCTTTACAGTAGGGTTTCCGGTATAGCAAAGGGAAACACAAATGAAAAAGCGCCGTGCGATAGCAGTAACCACCCTGGTGGTGGTCAGTTTTCATGTTTTAGCGGCATCGTCTTTCACCATCAGCAGTCAGGATCTGGCCAGTGAACGCCCGTTGTCGCAACAGCAGGTGTTTGACGGGTTTGGGTGTCACGGTGGGAATCACTCTCCACAACTGGCGTGGAAAAATCCGCCTGTCGGGACGAAAAGTTTTGCCGTCACGGTATTTGACCCTGATGCCCCTACCGGAAGTGGATGGTGGCACTGGACGGTGGTCAATATTCCCCTCCAGACGCTGACGCTTCCCGCCGATGCCGGAAACCCGAAGGGTGAGACATTACCGGCCGGGGTTGTGCAGGGGCGTAATGATTTCGGTTATTCTGGTTTCGGCGGCGCATGTCCGCCCAAAGGGGATAAGCCGCACCGTTATCAGTTTACCGTCTGGGCGCTGGATGTGGATAAATTGCCTGTCGACAGGAATGCCAGCGGCGCGCTGGTGGGTTTTATGCTTAACAGTCACGTCCTGGCAAAGGCCAGCTTAACCGTTACCTACAGCAGATAAGGATGGCATGGTGCAGGGAGTCCAGTTTCAACATAAACATTTGACGGCTGGTGAAGTGAGTGCCAGTAAAATGCATCACCTGCACCAGGTTAAACTCTTTCTTCCTGCCATTTGCCATATCACTCACGGCAGTAAAGTGATTGTTCAGGACGATAACCGCCTGGTGGCGACGAAAGCGTCGCTGATCATTATTCCCGCCAATATGCCGCTGGAGATCATAAATCAACCCGCGAATGGTCTCTTTCGCTCTGACTTATTGATGTTGTCACCGGAGCTTCTGGCGGAGTTTAAAACGCATTACCTGAAATCCTGGCCGCGCACAGAATTACATTCCCTCTGTGCTCCCCTGAGTGAGGGGCTGGCATTTATGTGGGGTAACCTGCTGCATGCCGTGCGTCAGGATTTACCGGAGGCGTTACAAAAGCATCAGGCTTTCGGCCTTTTGCTGGCATTGTTACATGACGGCGTCGCAGGGCCGTTGCTTATAGAGCGTAATAGCCACCTGTCCGAGCAGGTGCGGCAGTTCATCATGCTGTCGCCCGCCAGGGCCTGGACTGCACAGGATGTTGCCAGCCGCCTGGCATTGAGCGTGCCGACACTACGCAGACGGTTACGCGAAGAGTCGCAGAGTTTTCGCCAGATTGTTGAGGAGGTGAGGATGGCCGTTGCGCTGTCACACTTACAGTCAACCCGGTTACCTATTGGCGAAATCGCATTACAATGTGGTTATCTTTCCAGCTCTCGTTTTACTGCCCGTTTCCGGCAACATTATGGCTGTTTGCCGAAAACGCTACGTTAAGGAGTAGAAAAATGTCAAAAATCTGCACAATTGCCTGGGTACACGGCATGGTTCAGGGCGTCGGATTCCGTTACAGCACGCAGCGCGAAGCTATGCAACTGGGGCTCACGGGATACGCGCGAAACAGGGATGATGGCAGCGTTGAGGTGGTTGCCTGTGGTGATGCGGAGCAGGTTGAAAAGCTGGTGGCGTGGCTGAAAGCAGGTGGGCCGCGCAGCGCGCGGGTTGATAAGGTTTTAACCGAACCCCATCAACCCGGCCGGGAATACGTTAACTTCGGTATTCGCTACTAAATGCATTTCACCGGTTTTGGCAGGCCGGCGATTTTGGTGGCCTGTTTTGCCGGGCCTTTCGGGAACAGGCGATACAGGTAACGGCTGTTGCCTTTCTCTTCACCGAATTTATTGGCCATTGCCTTGACCAGCATGCGGATCGCCGGGGAGGTGTTGAATTCGAGATAGAATTCGCGCACAAAACGCACCACTTCCCAGTGTTCCGGGGAGAGGGCGATACCTTCGTTTTCGGCGATTTTTTCCGCCAGCGGCTCGCTCCACTGGCTGCTCTCTTTCAGATAACCGTCGTTATCAGTTTCAATCTCTTTACCTTCAAAACTCAACATAGTCATTCACGCGTCAGTCAAAAACCGCAGCAGTGTACCAAAAAACAAAGCCCCGCATAAGCGGGGCTCTGGTTCACAGCATTGTTGATTAATCGCGGCTGGCGAAGCCCAGGATGCTCAACAGGCTGACAAAGATGTTGTACAGCGATACATACAGGCTCACGGTGGCGCGGATGTAGTTCGTCTCACCGCCGTGAATGATGTTGCTGGTTTCATACAGGATTGCGCCAGATGAAATCAGAATAAACACGGCGCTGATCGCCAGGTGCAGGGCAGGCAGCTGCAGGAAGATGTTTGCCACCATACCTACCAACACCACCACGATACCTGCCATCAGCATACCGCCGAGGAAGGACATATCCTTACGGGTGGTCAGCACGTAGGCCGAACAGCAGAAGAACACCAGCGCGGTACCGCCCAGCGCCATGCCAATCACGTCGCCCATACCGGCGGACAGATAGGCGTTGAGGATGGGCCCCAGGATATAGCCCAGGAAACCCGTAAAGGCGAACGCGGACAGAATACCCACCGGTTTATCAGCAGTTTTGTAGGTCAGGAACATCAGACCATACATCCCCACCAGCGTCAGGATCAGACCCGGTGACGGCAGCATCAGCACGGTGCTGGCCGTTGCGGTCATCGCCGAGAATGCCAGCGTCAGGCTGAGCATGAAATAGGTATTGCGCAGCACCTTGTGGGTACTGAGTAGCGATGTGCGGTCGCGTGAAGAAGTAATTATACGATCCATGAGTCACTCTCTTATGACAGATGTAATTAGCGGAAAGAATAGGAAACGGCGCGCCAGTCTCAAAGTGGTTTTACCCATCTTTACTCAGGACGTTAGCGTTACTGCTGGTTGTTTATTCTTCAGAAAACCTTTTCAGCAGAATGAACAACGGTTTGCTTCATTTATTCAGATCAAGCTCTTATAGGTTACTGAAAAATATTGCGTTATTACACTTTGAGCGCTAAGTGTTATTTCCGGATCGTCAAAAAACAGACAATAAGGCGAAGGAAATGAAACCACAAGCACGCACGCGCTTTACACTCTCTTTGTTAACGGCAGGGATCCTGTGCGCCAGCACGGCGACCTGGGCGGCTAACGTGCCAGCAGGAACACAGCTGGCGGATAAACAGGAACTGGTCAGAAACAACGGTAATGAACCGGCCTCACTCGACCCGCATAAAGTCGAAAGCGATGTCGAATTCAATATTATCAGCGATATCTTCGAAGGGCTGGTTAGCGTTTCTCCAACTGGTGAAATTCAGCCACGGCTGGCAGAAAAATGGGAGAACAAAGACAACACCGTCTGGACTTTTCATCTGCGTCCAGGCATCACATGGAGTGACGGCACCGCGATTACCGCGAAGGATGTGGTCTGGAGCTGGCAGCGTCTGACAGACCCCAAAACCGCCTCACCGTATGCCAGCTATCCGGGCAACATGCATATTGTTAACGCCGCTGATATCGCTCAGGGGAAAAAAGCACCGGATACGCTGGGTGTAAAAGCCATTAACGATACCACGCTTGAGGTCACGCTGACTCAACCTAATGCCGCATTCCTTGCCATGCTGGCCCACCCGTCGCTGGTGCCGGTGGATAAGGTGCTGATTGGTCGGTTTGGTGATAAGTGGACCAAACCGGAGCATATCGTCACCAGCGGAGCGTATAAACTGTCGCAGTGGGTGGTTAACGAGCGCATCGTGGCGGAGCGTAACCCGCGCTACTGGGATAACGCACATACCGTTATCAATAAGGTGACCTATCTGCCGATCACCTCCGAGGCCTCGGATGTAAACCGTTTTAAAGCAGGTGAAATCGATATTGTTTATACGGTGCCGATCAACCAGTTTGCCCAGCTCAAGAAAACCCTGGGTAGCCAGCTGGATGTCTCCCCGCAGCTTGCCACCTATTACTATGAATTCAACACCACCCGGCCGCCATTCAACGACGCGCGTGTACGTAAGGCGCTGAACATGGCGCTGGATAAAGAGATCATTGCCGGGAAGGTATTAGGGCAGGGGCAGCGTCCGGCGTGGCTTATCAGCCAGCCAGATATTGGCGGTGTGACGCTCCAGAACCCGGACTATGCCAGCTGGCCGATGGATAAACGTATCGAAGAAGCGAAAAAGCTGCTGGCCGAAGCAGGCTTTAACGCCAGCCATCCGCTGCGTTTTAACCTGCTCTATAACACCTCTGAATCGCACCAGCGCATCGCGATTGCCGCCAGTTCGATGTGGAAGAAAAACCTTGGGGTGGAGGCGAAGCTGCAAAATCAGGAGTGGAAAACGATGCTCGATACGATGCATACCCACGACTTCGACGCAGTGCGCTACGCCTGGATTGCCGATTACGACGATGCTGCCACTTTCCTGAACAACTTCCGTACCGGTGACAGCGAAAACACCAGCCAGTACAGCAATCCGGAGTATGACCAGGCGCTGGTGAACGCCGCGAAAGCCAAAACGCCGGCAGAGCGCGGTAAGTTCTATCAGCAGGCGGAAGATTTGCTGGCGCGCGATGTGCCTGCCATTCCGGTATATCACTATGTCCGTACGCACCTGGTCAAACCGTGGGTGGGAGGATTCACGCCGGACAAACTGGGGTACTATTTCACCAAGGACATGTATATCAAAAAACACTGAGCATGAACGCTGAATTTTATGCTGATAAAATGGCCGATACGTTGTCTATTCAACCGATTAAACGCGTTTTGGCTATTTTTAAAGCGAACGAATGCGGTCACTCTTTACAGCATGCGGAGAGGTGTTTATAGTTCGCCTCACTTAGGAAGTGTGGCCGAGCGGTTGAAGGCACCGGTCTTGAAAACCGGCGACCCGAAAGGGTTCCAGAGTTCGAATCTCTGCGCTTCCGCCAGACATAAAAGCCCCGCGATAGTCATATCGCGGGGCTTTTTGCTTTTAAGGGGCATGGATAGCACCCGCAGAAAAAAATAGAAAAATTCCTGCTTTACAAGGCGCTAATAGATGTTTATAGTGCGCCTCACTTTGGAAGCGTGGCCGAGCGGTTGAAGGCACCGGTCTTGAAAACCGGCGACCCGAAAGGGTTCTAGAGTTCGAATCTCTACGCTTCCGCCAAATTTGAAACCCAGGTCGTTATGCGACCTGGGTTTTTTGTTTTTGTCGATTTTCAGTATGCCATTGCCGTCTGGCTTGTGTCGGTGGGGCTAAGAATCCATCGGACGGATTAGTAACCGGCATCTGTTACATCTTGCTCCTGGTGTTCCAGGATACTGCCAGCGATGATGTCATTGGGGTTATCCACCCGCTCTGGTCGTTTAATGACGTGAGTCGTTCCCTTCTCAAAATAGTTAATAGCAAACATCTCATCTTCATAACGATTGCAATGCCTGTTTTCATCAGTGAGAGCATTCAGTCGTCTGGTTACATTTTCATGGTTATCGGATGTAGCCACACGATCTAAGGGAACCAGCTTCACAGGTACGCCCTTATGCATATAACTTACGGAACGATCGACACCCTTCCGAATTTTTTCAAGCTACACAGCAAAGGTTGTTGTTCAAGGTCGTACCCACTCCTCGAACGATACCTGAGATGTACATATCACGAGTACTGGGGTGAGACATGCAAAAATCCCCTGTGATATTTGTTTTTCTGATGAAAATAATAAGACCCATTTAAATAAATAATAAAAACGGTGAAGGCCAGTAAATGTCGCCAATTTTTCACACAGGCAGGCACGTTCTGCCTTTCATTTTTTGATAAAAGTACAAAATCAGATATTTCATGTGATTGATGAGATTTTATACAAAGTTGTCCCTAAATTAAATTGATCACTTACTGTACACACTTATTTCATAAGGGTTAAAGGGGTATGCAAGAAAATTCTTATAAATCAGAAAGATGATCTTTGGCCATCAGGATTTCTTTGGGAAACATTTTGTTACATTTTTTGATTTCCGATCGGGTGGGGAACGTTCCTACACTCCAGCTATTGGGTCTTATCCGAAATTTTTTCATTTCAGACAAATACTCAAAAATAAATATTGTGTCGACATGCTGGTGAATGGAATGCGTCCGCTATTAATTCCGGGGGTTAATTTCCATCGAATGATGTAAACCGGCAGCGACCACCTGATGCAACTGCTGGATGAACAGCCGGACGCCACCGAAGGCGATCTGCAGGAACTGCTGCGATTTTATGTGACCACTTTCAGCTGGCGCTGCTGGCCCGTTTCCAGACGGTGATTTACCGCCCGCTACATGAGGCTGCCATGCGTACCATCGTGGAAATGAAGCTCGCTCAGGTGAGCAAGCGCCTGCATCGTCATGACGGCTTGTCCACGAAAATTGAAGAGAGCCTGTATGACGCTCTGACTGCTGCCGGATACCGGCGTGCGTAACGTCGACAGCCTGCTCAATCAACAAATTCTGCCGGTGCTGAGTCAGCAGTTGCTGAGACACATGGCTGCGAAGCAGAAATCCGCTTCCCTGACTCTGGGATGGAGTGAGAAAGAGGGCATCGGGCTAGAGTTTGATGTGCGCTCTGGCTCTGTAATAGAGGGGGAGTGATATGGACAGCGCAAAAGAGATTGCCAGAGATATGCTTGAGGCCATTAATATCGATGGGTCCGGTTTTTGGGGGGCAATAGGAAAAGGGTTTATTTCATTTCCAGTCAGTCTTGCCTATCTGGGGTATGATTTCATTGATACTGAGCATCGCAGAGATAATCTGGATGATAAGTTCAGGCTGGCGCGATTAGTTAAAAAGGGTGTATTTAATCATCAGGTTATTGAGCAAATCATTAAGACCTCTCTCGAAGATTTTATTTCACGCATTCACGCCGAAAAGATATCTTCTATCGTGAAAAATGTTTCCGGTTCGTTTATGGGGAAAATGGCGTTTACTGAACTAACGGGGGTAAAGCTGGGCGAAGCAATAGTATCCAGAGGTGTATCAGCCTTTTTTGCAGGAAGTTTGGCGGGCTTATTGTTATCTGTTGGTGCTGAAACATCCAGAGCAATTTATACATCAAGAGACCTCGAAGACAGAAATCCTGTTTTGCACAATAAACTCCAATGTCGGGGTGACCTGGATCTTCTTTATTTTATTGTCGAAGATATCGTTAAGCCTTTTGATACAGCTTGTGAAATAGGAGACAGAAATCCTGCCGAGTTTGATAAAGTATGCGAATACTTTTTTGGAGGCTTATGAAAATCAAGGTGATTCTTCTGGCAATCCTTTCCCGATTAATTCGCGGGGCAGGGATGGGGCTGGGTGTTTCTGGTATTGCATTTACTATTTGGTTTTTTTTCTTATCTTCAAGCGAATCCAGATACATCTGGGGTATGTTTTCGATAGCAGAATTTTTTGCAGGCTATCTTATATATCGGTTTGCTTATACATATGTTTATGATGAATAACCTTACGGTTTTGTCATCCCCTGAAAATCAATCAGGAAGATATTTACAACGTCCCACCAACAGGCATAGAGACAACGTGGCTATACGGTGGAGTAGCTAAATAAAATAATTTAAACCTTATATCGTTGTCTTTCTTTCCGTCACTGGTCATTAAGGATGTAGAAATATTACACGGAGTCAAGAGCGTGAGTCTGACAGATACACTGAGCAGTTTAATCTATACCCCGCTAAACCGTTACCAACTGGATATTCCGTCGTGTGCGGCAAATATTGACGTGGAAGGTTTCAGCGGCTCAGAAGCGATGAGTTCACTGTACAAGTACACCATCAACTTCACCAGTGCCGACAAGAACATTGATGCCCGGCAGATGCTGAGCAAGCCAGCGACGCTGACCATGGGTGCGGGTAATCTGCTTTCCCTGACGGCGCGCAAGGTGGTTCACGGAGTAGTGACGCATTTCGAGCGTACGGGCGGTTCAGCGGATGAAGCGCAGTACTGCATCGTGCTGGAGCCGTTTCTGGCGCTGTTGGGCAATCAGTTTCGTACTCACCGTTTCTTCGTCAACAAATCAGTGCCGGAAGTGGTAGAGCAAATTCTTGGCGAGCATGGTTTGAAGGGATGGGAGTATGAGTTCAAGCTTAAACAAACTTACCCAAAACGGGAACAGATAAACCAGTACCAGGAAAGTGACCTGGAGTTTATCGAACGCCTGCTGGCCGAGGTTGGGATTTTCTACTTCTTCACTCTGCAGCCGGACACGCAAACTGAAGTGGTGCACTTTGCTGACAAGCAGAGCGCCTGGACGTTTGGCAAATCGCTACCTCTCAGCAGCCCGTCAGGGATGAATGATAATGCTGCCGAATCGGTGTGGGGCGTTAACGTTCAGCAGAACGTGGTGGAGCGTTCTGTCACGGCCAGTGACTATAACCACCGTGAAGCCCAGAACATCCTGACTTCAGTACCGGCTGACATGACCCGCGGCGACGGGGAGGGGAATACTTACGGTGATGTGTATCACTACCGGCCACGTCACCTTGAACGTGGCGATAAAATCACGCCGGCGGCAGAAACCGGTAACTTCTGGGCGCGCCTGGAGCATGAGCGCTTTCTGTCCACCCAGACCACGGTAACCGGCAGCAGCACCGACCACACCCTGGGGCCGGCGCAGGTGCTGACCATCACCGAAATGGCTATCCCACCAACACTGCCCCGCGAAACGGAGAACGGTGTTGTTATTATCCGCACTGGCTACTCTGCCAGCCGTAAGAATGCCCTGAAGGTGGCATGGGTAGCGATGCCTTACTACGAGAACCGCTGCTGGCGGCCTGCTGCTAAAAAGCGCCCGGTGGTCAGCGGCACCCTGACGGCCCGCGTGACCAGCGCCAAAGATAACGACATCTACGCCTGGCAGGATGCATCAGGCATGTACCGGGTGAAATTTGATGCTGACCGTGACGACAAGCGTCAGGGCATGGAAAGTATGCCGGTACGCTTTGCCAAACCTTATGGAGGCGACAAGTACGGTTTTCACTTTCCGCTGATACAGGGTACTGAAGTCGCCATTGCGTTCCATGAAGGTGACCCAGACCGTCCATACATCGCTCACGCCCTCCACGACTCCCGCCACGTTGACCACGTCACTGAAGCCAACAGCACGCGTAACGTTATCCGCACAGCTGGCCTGAACAAACTGCGGATGGAGGACAAGCGCGGCGAAGAGCACGTCAAGCTCAGTACAGAATACGGAGGTAAGACCCAACTTAATTTAGGGCACAACGTCAATGCTTCCAGGGTTCTTCGTGGCGAAGGGGCGGAGCTGCGCACTAACGACTGGGTCAGCGTTCGTGGTGGTAAGGGCATTCTGCTTACTGCAGATGCTCAGCCTGACGTCGGCAGTAAAATGCTTGAAATGGACAGGGCTGTAGAACAACTGGAGCAGGCACTCACGCTGGCAAGAAGCCTCCAGGCTGCTGCGAAAGGGGCACAGGCGACAGTATCTGACATCGACAGCCAAAAGACGCTAAACAGCTCACTGAAATATCTGAAAATGCCAGGAATGCTGGCCAGTGCTCCCGCTGGAATAGGCATTCTCAGTCCTGAGGCTGTCCGGCTTGCTTCAGGCGGGGCAAGTATTGGCCTCATGTCAGGTAAAAACACGGATATCAGTACCGGGCAATCGTTCACTGTAGCGGCAAGCGAGGCTGTAAGTTTGTTTGCACAGGCTGCAGGAATGAAAATGTATGCCGGGGCAGGGAAGGTTGATATTCAGGCGCAGGCGGATGCCATGAATGTCTCGGCGCTACAGGACATCACCATCACCAGTGGTCAGGGAAGTGTAAAGGTGAATGCCAGCCAGGAGCTGGTTTTAAGTTGTGGTGGCGCTTATATAAAGCTTAGCGGCGGGAATATTGAACTGGGATGTTCGGGAAATATTTTACTGAAAGCGGCCAATGTTAATCAAACGGGACCTGCAACACTTGATACTCCACCTCTTACTTTCCTTAAGGGGTATGGCGGATCGTTTACTGTTACCGATCCTGAATCAGGGGATATCAAACCATTCACGAGTTATAAAGTAACCTCTCCAGATGGCGAGGTGCTTGAAGGAATATCTGACTCGTCAGGAAAGACTGCACCGTTTTACTCCTCGACACCGGGTAATGTAAAAATCGAGTTTCCACGTGAGCAAAAGGATGAAGGACCTGGGCATTGGGTTACTGATGATCATGATTATCACGGGTTGAAGAATACTGCAATTATGGCAATCAACCGCTTAACCTCTATGGGAGATGAGGGGCGTGTTTTTGGTTCTGAAGGGAAGGACTATATGAATACGAAAAGAGATAAGATTCAGGAATGGCAGCCTTTGCCATCTGATGTTACAGACGAGATGGAGCAGCAATCTGTAGTACATCGTTATGGCCAACAGCGAAAGATAACACAAACTTTTTTGGAAGGTGACGATTCCTGGGCTGTTACGGGTCAGTCTTGGCACTGGCAACCAACGACCGCTGATGATATGTATGAGGGAAATAAATGAAGTTAAGATTAAATCAGAACTATATATTATATTTTTGGGGGGTGTTTGATCTCTTTTATATTGCCAGATTTATCTGGCTGAATATCTCTCAGGGAAGAATTCCTTTAATTTCTGATATATTGTCTTTTGGCAATATTTATCCACAGCAAGAGTTTTATTCGCTAGTCCTTTTTTTATCTTCATTGCTGTTTAATATGTCGATTGTTTTTTCTGCTGTAATGCTTTTAAAAAAGTGGAAGTATGTGAATTGGGTAGTTTATTTTCAAACACCATTCAGACTATTCTTCATGATCCCTTCTATATCAATATTGCCATGGTTCTTCAAAACTATGTCAATCAAAGTTGGAGTGATATTTATTGCCGCTGTATTCTTGTCAGAGATAATTAAGATTGGGACATTTTATCTTACAAGAGAACAAGGCTCATAAATTTTTGTTACATCTGAATAAAGAGGGATATTTATGGCAGGCAGTTCATTAGTGACATCCGTGACACATACAGAGGCAAAAGCTACGGCTGGAAAGCAAAAACCCTACTGGGTAGAATTTCAACTGGTTGATGAGCAGGGCGAACCTGTGGCGAATATGCCATGGACTGTGGAAAGTTCTCATCCAGTTACCGGGCCGGTGGAGGGATTCACTTATTCTGATCAGAGCGATACTGACGGGATAATCAGAGTCGATATGCCGCATGGGCTGGAACTGAGGTTGACGTTAGATGGCAATCAGCTGGCTACGGAAATGGAAAAACGTGCCTTACGCGTTAGTCGCGATGCGGAAAATGATTCTATTGTGCGTCCTGAAGTTGAAGAGAAAGGGTATATCTGGCACTATGTAGTTATCGGTGAACTTTGCCGTACCCTTCCCTCCGTTAAACTACGAAAAGGAGAAGTGTGGCCGCCATTTCATTTTCCGGCAGACAAGGTTATGAAAGGGTTGACGATAAGGTCAAATCAGCTTGAAAAACGTCATGTAATAGAAATATGCCCATTCCGGGCGTGGGAACTTGTCTTACATCATCAGAAAGATTATTCGCTGGCTAATGCTATAAATTTAGGCGGAGGGGCTTGCCTGGCATATGCAGATGATAATGTGTTTGATGAAAAATCAATAACCCGCTTTTTCATAAGTCAATGTCAGGACTTAAAGCAATTACCAAAGTTTCATAAAGGTAGCAATACTTACAATGCCCTTGTATGTGATGTTCCCTATAGCGATCGCTATAATCCACCGGTATTTATGGATACATCAAAAAATACCGGTGGATCTTCATCTGATGGCGGGAGTACTCCGAAAAATAATAGTACTACAGGCAAAGCCGATGGCGATACTCAGTTATATTACGTTTATAAATCAGATAAAGTCATAGTTTCATGGCGCGGCACAGCAAGTTTATATGACGTTGGAACTGGTCTTTCATTTTCTCCGGTAAATACTAAAACATGCAATGTGGATAAGACAGCATGCACCGAATTGCTTTGGGCCGGAAAAGTCCATAATGGTTTTTGGAGTGGCTATTGCCGAGTTGAACGTAAATTTGATGACCAAATGCTAGAGTTAGAGCAATTAGCTGGTGGCTTGAAATTGTTTATATGCGGTCATAGTTTAGGCGGTGCATTAGCTTTGATCCACTCAGTGAGGCTAAGAAGTTTAGATCCAAAGATTTATACATATGGAATGCCTCGGACATTTACAAAAAATGCTGTCCAGCAGTTATCCGGCATAACTCACTACCGCCATGTTAATGACAATGACCCGGTTCCTGCTGTTCCACCTGAAGCTAATGTTGACAATGAGTTATACAATATGTGGGGACCAGTTGGTGCATTATTAGGTATGACTTGGGCCGTAGGTGAATTGATGGCATATCAATTGAAATCTTGGGGGGATTGTTTTTGGCATCATGGGAAAATCGTTGCATATTTCACGGCAACGCAATTTAGAGAATGGAAAGAGTGTAAAATTAGTTTTCCTGAACCAGCTGGATGTATAACTTTGAGTGGCCCGCTACCAATTACAGCAAAGCTTTATCTGGTACCATCATTTGCAGAGATGGAATCTGAAGAAGCTGGGGAAAAACAGCATGAATATAAAAAATCATTAACGGCACATGATTTAAGTAAATATTTTCCTGAAGAGCAAAACCCATCCAGATTAGCGGATTTAAATTTTGGGGAGCACTTCATGACATCTTATATGCCTTACATTAATAACAAAATTCTTGGTTTGATTGATAAATAAGGTCTGAGTAAGAAGAAACACTTTACTGAGCATGCTGAAAATATTGTGAAATTTAAAGATCAAATTTCGGAAGAACAAAAATATATTCCCGACACTGAGCTTAAGCGAAATGAATTGTTTCTCTTGTTGGAAGATAGGCTTGATGTGGCATTAAACACGACACTCTTAATGAAAGATGGTGGTAACGCTCTGGAACGTATTGCTTTGTATGGAGAAGAGGATATGGAAAATGCATAAGTTGATAAAAATTATCGCTGTTTGTCTGTCTGCATTTATTTTGAATAGCTGCGCACAGGCAATGGATAAAACACTTTCTCCGCCTTCAGACACGAAGTGGGTGAATGTTGAAGTTAAAAACCCATCGCGTTATACCAAACCTTTTCCACTTGAGGTGACTTACATTTCGCATAAATGTCTTAAAAACAGGACCAGTGGTTTTGATGGTTCGTCGGTCACTGAACCGAGCTATAACGGAACGAAAATCCCGCTCGAGCAGCAGGGTAAAAGCGATGTCTGGATTGCTAAGGTTGCGATGAGAGGCGGTGGGTCATGTGACTGGACATTAAGCGAGTTCAATTTAGGAATTGAGTATATAGATGCAACGCATCTTGGAGAAGACCTTGCTCCTGGAGCTGCAGTAGGTGCAACGATTGCATTTGATAACGATGCATCAAGAAATGGTCAGTTCACCTTCGTGAAGGGGGATGTTAGGTTAACTCCGAAATATTATCCATATATAAGAGAGTGGCATTTGGTAAGGCAAAAAAATGAGCTAACCTTTCTTGCAAAGGAAAGATTTTTTTCTTATAGGGCGGAGGGGGCGACAGCGATATCATATATGCCAATGATTGATGAAAGTAAAGTTGTTAGATATTTAGAGCCAAGAAAAAAAACGGATGACTCTCATCCCACTATAATATACCCGGATGGAACAGTTGTATCTGACGGTTCAACTTTTCCTGACTTTGATAAAGTAGAAGGAATGAAAAGTAAATGATTCTTTTATGATTGTATGGTTGTATCTGTTATATCCGGGGGTATAGGAATGCATAAGTTGATAAAAATTATCGCTGTTTGTCTGTCTGCATTGATTTTGAATAGCTGTGCACATGCAATGGATAAAACACTCTCGCTGCCTTCTGACACGAAGTGGGTCAATATTGAAGTAAAAAACCCGTCTCAGTATACAAAACCCTTCCCGCTGGAAGTCAGATATATCTCGTATGAATGCATGAAAAAGAGAATCTGTGGATTTGATGGCTCAGTTGTCACAGAACCCAGCTATAACGTTATCGGGATCCCTATGATGCAAAGAAGTGGAGATGTTTGGGAAGCAAAAGTTGCTATGACTGGTGGCGGTTCATGCAAATGGACTTTAAGTGCAGTAAATGTAGGTATTGAATATATAGAAGCGACTCATCTTGGAAAGGATCTCATCCCAGGCTCCGCTGTGGGCGTAACGGTTGCATTTGATGCTGATGCTTCTAGAAATGGGAAATTTGAAATTATAAGTGGAAATAAATTCAATTACACTCCTAAATATTACCCCGTATTAGAAAGGTGGAGTACTCAAAAGAACTCTACAAAATCAGATAAACTGAACTTGTTTGGGGAGAAAAGTTCCTTTTTTGATGTTCGTATGATTATAAAAGATAATGATGCTTGGGTGAATTACCATCCAACAATCGATGAAGATAAGAAAGTTGAGATGATATTCCCTTATGAAAAGAAAAAAGGAGTGGCATTCACTTTTGTATATCCCAATGGTGAAAGGGTGTCATCGCGAGAAATAAAACCTGACTTTAAAAAACTTGATGAAATGAACGTTAATTGATTCTTATTTATTGTTCGAGGATTCAACATGACAAAAGGCTTGGTTTTGCTTGGTGACAAAACTTCTCATGGTGGAAAAGTGATCTCCGCTTCCTCCAATATTACTGTCGATGGGAAAAAAGCCGCGTTAGTTGGCGATATGGTCAGCTGCCCGGTAGAAGGGCATGGAACTAATCCTATCGTGGAAGGATCACCGCACCGGCCACTTAACGGTCGCGCTGTTGTCGTCGATGGCTGTAAATGTCAGTGCGGTTGTACTGTAATTTCAAGTGCTCAGTACCTGTCAGGCAGAGCAGGCACCACTGCTTGCCAGGATGATGAAGTGTCAGGCCAGTTATGCTGCCATGAGGGATCGTTTTATCGTCCGGTCTGCTTTTTTTGAGGTGATATCGGTGATAATGGACATGCTTTTTCTCCGAAACCCGGTATGCCGTTTGTTTTGACTATCCGTGGATCCCGCCAAATCCGAAAACCCTGCGATAGCAATATCGCAGGGTTTTTTCGTTCTACAACCCAATCACTAGTTCCCTTGAATGGCTTCGTGAGCAGCACAGCGCCACCTGCTGGTCTGCTGCGCTTTTCTCCGCCTCCGACTGCACGCTATCCCGGTGATCCACTACGCCGTCGATAACCGGCGTCAGACAGGCGCCGCAAATCCCCATTTCACAGGAGAGCGGTACCGCCACGCCGTTTTCCAGCAGCACCTGCGCGATAGTTTTGTCCGCCGGCACTGGCCAGCGCTCGCCGGTTGATGCCAGCTTGACTGTAAAAATCTCGCCCGTTTCATTACAGTCGGCGGGCATAACGGGCTGGAATGCTTCGCTGTGAAGATTGCTCTCCGCCCAGCCTCTCGTGAGGGCGACCTGATACACTTTCTCCATAAAGCCTGCCGGCCCGCAGACCCAGGCGTGGAAACCGGGCGCTGGCGTGGGCATGTGCTCTGCCAACGCAGTGCGCGGGCTGATGGTATGGATGACACACTCGCCGTGTTTAAATTGCATGAGTTCACGTGCAAACGCCGCGTTGCCATGCTCTTTAACGTAATAGTGCAGCGTAAACGGGGTGCTGGAAGCCTCCAGCTGCCGGGCCATCGCATACAAGGGCGTTATGCCTATCCCTGCCGCCAGCAGCAAGAAGCGTTCAGCCTCGTGCAGCGCAAACAGATTGCGCGGTGAGGAGATAAGCAGTTTCTGCCCCGGACGTAGCGTCTCGTGAACATAGCGTGACCCGCCGCGCGAGGCGGTTTCACGTCCTACGCAAATAAGATAGCTCTCGCTGTCGCTTGCCCCGGTCAGCGAATACTGGCGAACCAGCCCGCAGGGCAGATGCACGTCAATGTGCGCCCCGGGCTGCCAGCCCGGCAGGGCTTCACCGCATTCTGACACCAGCCTGACGGCGAGATTCTTATCCCCCTCACGCCAGAGACCGTCGAC
This sequence comes from Enterobacter sp. BIDMC 26, assembly GCF_000534435.1. Taxonomy (NCBI): domain Bacteria; kingdom Pseudomonadati; phylum Pseudomonadota; class Gammaproteobacteria; order Enterobacterales; family Enterobacteriaceae; genus Enterobacter; species Enterobacter sp. BIDMC 26. The sequence goes on from NZ_KI973182.1 coordinate 791,070, forward strand.
AATAACGCTCAACATTTCGCTCATCACGTTCCTCCGTCACACCAGGAAAAACTCGCCGAAGCCCATCTTTTTCAGCCCCCGGCGGTAGGCAATCGAGCTTTTATCCGCAGGGATGTGGGCTTCCAGAGTCAGATCCAGCGGCAGGCTTTCCGGGCGCTGCGTCTCAACCATCAGGCGGTCTTCTTCAAAAATACGCAAATTGAAGGCGTGCACTTCCTCTACCGGAATATGCAGGTCAAAGTTGCGCGCGATAGGGGCGAACATGCGGGTTACCCGTGAAGAGACGGGCGAGGCGGCGTTCATGATCACCAGCCTGGCTTCCCCCGGAAAATGGATTGTCAGCGTGGCGGTAAACGGTAAATGCATTTCAAAATGACGCAGCCACTGGAAGCCTTCCGGGGCCTGGACATCGGAGCTGGCGGGGTAGTTGCTCACCGAGCTCCAGTAATCGGCAACAAAGCCAAACGGCGTCTCCTGGGGCTGATAATGGGGTACCAGCGGATTATTGGGGTCAGCAAAGGTGTCAGTGTGGATCCAGGCAAAATGCGCCACGTCCAGAAACCCTTCCACCTGGCGGCCGGCGAAGCCATTCACCTCAAACGCCGGGCAGTTGATCTGCTGAAACCCGTCGTTATCCCAGTGCGGCATGGTGGGCAGCGGCATTGGGTTATCCGGATCAAACGCCAGGCAGGTCCAGATCAACCCAAAGCGCTCCTCCACGGCATAGTTAATCAGGTTAAGCTTCGCGGGAACCGGCTGATCAGGGCTGGAAGGAATGCGGTTGCAGCGTCCATCTTCACCAAAGCGTAAGCCATGATAAGGGCAGATAATCCCGTGTTCATCGTGAAAGCCCAGCGTCAGCGGTACGCCGCGGTGCGGGCAAACGTCCCGGGCGACCACAACCTGGTCTTTGACGCGGTAGATAACCAGTTGTTCGTCGAGCAGGGTGGCTTTGACCGGTGCCGCGCCGATGTCGCAGGCGCGAGCAACCGGGTGCCAGCATTTTGCCAGACGCAGCCAGTCCTCTGGCTCAAACGTACAATGGGCGGGTGGAGTCGGTTGTATTTTCATGGTTGTCCCTCTCGCGTTCAGCCTAAAGGCCCGGCCTGAATGGTGTCGCACAGACCGTTAATGATGCGCTCTCCGGTCTCTTCTTTGAGCTCCTGGTACCAGGCCCGGGTCAATGCCATGTCTTTGCCATGCGTGATATCACAGCGTTTACGGGCCTTAAGCACCAGGTCGCGGACCCGGTCACAGCGCAGCGCTTCGTACTGCCGCAACGCCAGTGCGATGTTGTGGTTCTCGCGCAGGCAGTCACCCAGCACCACGGCGTCCTCCATCGCCGCGCATCCGCCCTGGCCGATATCCGGCGTGGTGCTGTGCGCGGCATCGCCAAGAAGCGCCACGTTGCCGCGCACCAGGGTGTCGAACGGTTCAATGTCGTGGATTTCGATACGGTTGGTGGTCCCGGGATCCAGCGCGGCGATGAGCTTCTGCACCGGTGGCGTCCAGCCGCGGAAGTAGCCCGTGAGATCGGCGCGAAGGGTAGTGCGATCTTCCGCCAGCCCGAGGGGGAGCGGAACATCAAAAAAGAAATAGAAACGTCCGCCGGCGACGGGCATCAGCGAAACGCGCTTGCCCTCGCCGACGAAGGTGGTCCACTGGTGCGCAGGGGCAATCTCTTCATCAATCTTCACCAGCCCGTTCCAGTTGACGTAACCGGCGTAGCGGCGCTCGGGCGTATAGCCCAGCACGTACGGGCGAACCGCGGAGTGACTGCCATCGGCGGCAATCAGGAAATCCCCCGTCGCGGTAGTACCGTCGGTGAAGGTGGCGGTGATGCCAGCCGCGTCCTCACGGACGCTTTCAACGCGTTTGCCGAACTGAACGTTCTCGTGCCCCCAGAAGTTCAGCATTTCGCGCTGCAGTTCCGTACGCGACACGGGGCAGGGGCGACCGCCCGTGCGCTCGACCAGCGGGGCAAGGCTAAAGCGGGTGAGGGTATCGCCGCGCCGGTGATCCTTATAGGCCATAAAGCGCATAGGGCCGCCGTAGGTCTCGATGATGTCGCCCATTCCGAGGTGCTGCATGCATTTCACCCCATTGGGCCAGATGGAAATGGCCGCACCGACGGGCTTCATCTCTTTCACGGCCTCAAACACGGTACAGTCGATTCCCGCCTTCTTCAGCGCTACAGCGGCGCTCAGGCCGCCAATGCCCGCGCCAATAACGATTGCTCTCATGCTTCTCTCCTTTTGCAGGGTGTAAAAAGGGAAGAGCAATTTGCGTACCAGGCTGCAGAGTGGCGAAAAGCGCGTTGTATGGGGTGGTTTTGCACTGCTAAGGTGCGCAAACGCGGTGAGAATGCCTTTTTATGAATCAATAATTTCCTGTTGTGCGATCCGGAATCGACTGTTTCATAGGGGATGGCAAGAGTGGCGTAGTTTGTGCAAAGCGAGAAAACGACGATATGACGGGAGTGAGTATGATTGCACTGCAAACTTTTAATCAACTGAGCCACGAAGAGGCGCTCGCGCGGTTGCAGCCCTGCGTGGCGTTGCCCGACTGGGCCGATGCGCTGGTGCAGGGGCGGCCCTATTTACACCGCAAAGCACTGTTCGACGCCGCCCGGGTGCTGGCCCAAACCTGGGATGAAACGGCGCTTACGCAGGCCCTGAATGCGCACCCGCGAATTGGTGCGAAACCGACAGGAGCCCGGGCGGAGGCGGTGCTTTCGCGCCAGGAGCAGGGCGCCGTCGACAACCGCGACAGGCAGCTGGCACAGGCACTGCAGGAAGGGAACGCTCGCTACGAGGCCCGTTTTGGACGCGTGTTTTTGATCCGCGCGAAAGGCCGTAGCGGTGAGGAGATTTTACGCGCCCTCAACGCCCGGCTGGAAAACAGCGATGCGCAGGAGGTACAGGCCGCACTGGAACAGCTGCGGGAAATTACGCTGCTTCGGCTGGAAGGAGTCATTGACGAATGAGTACGTTAAGCACGCATGTCCTTGATATTTCAACGGGGAAGCCTGCGCAGGGCGTAAGGGTTTATCTTGAGCAGGACGGCGTCGTATTGGCCACTGCTTTCACTAACGCCCAGGGGCGCATCACCGCGTTTATCCCTTTCCTGCCTGCAGGACGTTACCGGCTGGTGGCCGAGATAGGGGCTTGGTTCACCGAAACCGGCCGCGACACGCTTTACCCCTGCGCACAGATCGATTTTGTGACGGGAGAAACGGCAGACGAGCACTTCCACCTGCCGTTTGTGATAGCGCCGGGCGGGTGGTCAACCTACCGCGGCAGTTGACCACACCTGCACACCGTTGACCCAGGTCTCGCTAATATTGCGCTCGTCGCCCAGGGTCATCAGCACAAACAGCTGCTCATAAATGTCCTGACAGCGCCGGTTACGCAGGCGCTGTAGCGGCGTAACGGCCGGGTCGATGACGATAAAATCGGCCTCTTTGCCGGGGGCGAAATTGCCAATCTTATCGTCCAGCCTCAGGGCGTGAGCGCCGCCCAGCGTGGCGTGATAAAACGCTTCGCTGGCGCGCAGGCGGTAGCTCTGCAGCTGACCCACCTTGTACGCCTCCCCCAGGGTGCGCAGCATGCTGAAGGTGGTTCCGGCACCCACATCGGTGCCAATGCCCATACGCACCTGGTGTTGCCAGCAGGCGGGTAAGCGGAACAGTCCGCTGCCGAGAAACAGGTTCGAGGTGGGGCAAAACGCCACTGCAGAGCCGGTATCGTGCAGACAGCGCCATTCGCTCTCATGGAGGTGGATCCCATGGGCAAACACGCTGCGTTCGCCGGTCAGCCCGTAATGATGATACACATCCAGATAACGTTCATGTTCCGGCCACAGATCGCTTACCCAGGCCACTTCATTTGGGTTTTCGCTCAGATGGGTCTGCATCCACGTGTCGGGAAACTCCTCTCTGAGCAGGCTGACCGCGGCCAGCAGTTCCGGTGAGGAGGTCGGGGCAAAGCGTGGCGTAATGGCGTAGCCCAACCGCCCACGGTGGTGCCAGCGCTGGATCAGCTCGCGCGTCTGCCGGTAGCTCTCTTTCGCGGTTTCACTCAGGTAGTCAGGCGTGTGGCGGTCCATCATCACCTTGCCGGCGATAAGGCGCATGTTAAGGCGCAGGGCCTCGGTGAACAGCGCCTCGACCGATTCAGGATGCAACGTACAAAACACCAGCGCGGTGGTGGTGCCGTGGCTGACCAGTTGGTTGATGAAAAACGCCGCAATCTCTTTCGCATAGGCCTCATCGGCAAACTGGCTTTCTACCGGGAACGTGTATGTGGTCAGCCACTCCAGCAGTTGCTCACCAAAAGCGCCAATCATCTCCGTCTGCGGGTAATGGACGTGGGTATCGACAAAACCCGGGAGCAGCAGTTTGCCGCGCAGGTCGGTGTACCCTTTATAGGGATCAAGATACTGCTCGCCCTCCTGCCAGGCCATCTGGGCCAGAATTTTGCCGTTATGGATGAACAGCAGCCCGTCTTCAAGGTAGCGCGCCTGTTGGGCGATAACGTCTGCACTGTCGCAGACCTGGGCAATATCAAAAAATGCACCGCGGATCGCAGTCTGGTAGTCCATCATGTTTCCTGCCTTAGTGTTTGCGTAGCGGGGTGATGAGACTGAGCAAAAACGGTGCCAGAATGAAAAAGGCCGCAGAGGAACTGCGGCCCGAAGGAAGGGTTACTCTTTTTGCGTCGCCACGCGGGGGCTGAACGACGAGGCGTCTGCCGCTTCACGCTCTTCCCGCGCCAGCCAGCGGTAGGTGACCCCGCCCAGGAAGACACCGATAAACCAGCTAAAGTTTGCCACTTCATGCAGGGAGGGAATAAAGCTTATCACCAGTCCAACGGCAACGGATGGCACCAGCGCGCCGATGGCTTTCGGGTTGAAACCGTTGCGATACCAGTATTTGCCTTTTGGCGTGTCATCAAACAGATCGTCTACGGAGACCTTGCCGCGCTTAATCAGGTAAAAATCGGCAATCAGAATCCCGAACAGCGGGCCAATAAACGCCCCGAGCACGTCCAGAGTGTAGTGGATAAGCTCCGGCGAGTTAAACAGGTTCCACGGGGTTAACAGGATAGAGCCGACGGCGGCGATCATCCCCCCGGTGCGGAAGCTGATTTTTTGCGGTGAACAGTTAGAGAAATCAAACGCCGGGGAGACGAAGTTCGCCACGATGTTGATCCCGATGGTGGCGGTGATCATGGTCAGCAAGCCAATGGCCACGGCCAGATCGTTGCCCACACGGCTGACGGTTTCAATCGGGTCAGTGATCATGCGGCCAAACAGCGATTGCGTACCCGACACAATCACCACGGTAACGATGGAGAACAACAGAAAGTTAAACGGCAGGCCCCAGCGGTTACCGCGGCGGATCTCCCCCATGCTTTTACCGTAGCGGGAGAAGTCACCAAAATTGAGCAGCGGGCCGGAGAAGTAAGAGACCACCAGCGCCGTGGCGGTGATCATCTGCCAGGTCTGCTCACCGGCGCTCAGGGATTTACTGGCGAGGGTAAAGGAGATGCCGTCAAAACCGGTCTTGTATACAATCCATCCCGCCAGCGCCAGCATCACCACGTAGACCGCCGGACCGGCGATATCAATAAAGCGCTTAATGGCGCTCATGCCGTGCCAGAAGACCATCGCCTGAAGCACCCACATGATAGCGAAACAGATCCAGCCAAGATGCGACAGGCCCAGGAACGAACCGGTGGTGAGCGTCGCGAGTGAAGGCCAGAACTTAAGCGCCACCAGCATCAGCGCGTTGGCGGCCAGGTAGGTCTGAATGCCGTACCACGCGAAAGCAATCAGCCCGCGGATCACCGCCGGAATATTGGCCCCGAAAACGCCAAATGCCTGACGGCAAATCACCGCGTAGGGTACGCCTGCCATCTGACTCGGTTTCGCCACCAGGTTGGCGCACAACTGCACAATGCAAATCCCTATCAGCAGGCAGAGCAAGACCTGCCAGCTTGCCAGCCCGAGCGTAAAGAAGCTCGCGGCAACAACATAACCCCCCATGCTGTGGACGTCCGACATCCAGAAAGAAAAGATGTTGTACCAGCTCCAGTTCTGGTCACGCGTCGGTGCCAGATCCTCATTGCAAAGCCGTGGGCTGTAAACCGCACCGGAATCAGCGGCCGTACCGTGCTGCGCGTTTTGTCTGTTTGGCATGAAACCTGCTCCTGTGAATGAAAACCCGTTAAGTGGGAGTGCAGACGGTGTTGCAGGATCCAGGCCAAAATAATAAATCTTGTATGCAATATTTTATTTTTATGTATACGATTCGATAGCGAAAAGTAAAAATCGGAGTGGTGAATGAACAACATAAACAGCCTGCAGACCGCGCCAGACCTGCATGACAAAGATGAATCCATCTTTCAGGCGCTGATGACCGCGATAGTCGAACATCAGTTGCTCCCGGGAAGTAAATTGCCTGAAGAGGCGCTGGCTGAGGTCTTCGGCGTGAGCCGCACCGGTATTCGCAAGGTGCTGCAACGACTCGCCGCTGTGCAAATGGTCACCTTAACGCCCAAACGTGGTGCGCACGTGGCCAGCCCGACGGTAGAAGAGGCGCAGCAGATCTTCCGCACGCGCGCTCTGCTTGAGGTGGCTAACCTGCCGGACGTGCTGGCCCACTGTCAGCCGCCGCATCTGGCTGCACTGGAAGGGATTATTCGCCAGGAGCAGCAGGCGCACGAGGCGTATGACGGTCCCGCCGCAATCCGCCACTCCGCCAATTTCCATATTCAGCTTCAGGCCATTTCAGGCAATCAGGTGCTGACAGAGATGGTGACCGGACTGAGCCAGCGGTCGTCGCTGGTGATCGCAGCCTGGGGCGCGCCGTGGCGTCAGGGCTGCCGCTGCAATGACCACGAGCAACTGGTGGAACTCTTGCGCCAGAAGGCGCTCCAGCCCCTGAGTGAGGCCTTAATGCACCATTTTGAACATATTGTCGCCAGCCTTTGTTTCGAACGGGCCGGTGAGTGCCTGCCTGATTTTGCCCGGCTGTTCGCCAGCCACAAGGAGTCGTAATGTCGTCTGTTTGTATACAAGTGATTAACCCCAACACCAGTCTCGCGATGACGGAAACCATCGGCGCCGCAGCCCGCGCGGTAGCAGCACCGGGAACGGAGATCCTCGCCGTCTGCCCGAGCGCAGGTGTGCCCTCGATAGAAGGTCATTTTGATGAGGCCATCGCCGCCGTGGGCGTTCTCGAACAGATAAAACGCGGACGGCAACAGGGCGTGGATGGACACGTGATTGCCTGCTTTGGTGACCCCGGCCTGCTGGCGGCGCGCGAGCTGGCGCAGGGGCCGGTCATCGGTATCGCAGAAGCTGCGATGCATATGGCCACGCTGGTGGCAACACGCTTTTCTGTTGTGACCACGCTGCCGCGCACGCGGATTATCGCCCGTCATCTTTTGCACCAGTATGGTTTCCAGGACCACTGTGCAGCCCTGCATGCCATCGATCTGCCGGTGCTGGCACTGGAAGACGGTAGCGGCCTGGCTCAGGAGAAGGTGCGCGCGCGCTGCATCCAGGCGCTGAAAGAAGATGGCTGCGGCGCGATTGTGCTCGGCTGCGGTGGAATGGCGACGCTGGCGCAGGAGCTGACGCGCGAGCTGCACGTGCCGGTGATCGACGGCGTCAGTGCAGCGGTGAAAATGGTCGAGTCGCTGGTGGCGCTGGGGCTGTCAACCAGCAAGCACGGGGACCTGGCTTTCCCGGAGAAAAAAGCGTTGAGCGGACACTTTCAGGCACTGAATCCATTTTAATTGAGGGGGTGATAATGGCGCTTTTTAACGAAGATTATCCGCGGGACTTACGCGGCTATGCAGGCAAGCCGCCGCACGCGCAGTGGCCGAACCAGGCGCGCATCGCCGTGCAGTTTGTACTCAATTACGAAGAAGGGGCGGAAAACCACGTTCTGCACGGTGATGCCGGCTCAGAACAATTCCTCTCGGACATCATCGGTGCGGCCAGTTATCCGGACAGACACATGTCGATGGACTCCCTCTATGAATACGGCAGCCGCGCTGGGTTCTGGCGGATCCATAACGAATTCTGCAAGCGTGGCCTGCCGCTGACGGTCTTTGGCGTGGCAATGGCGCTGGCGCGACATCCCGATATCGTCGACGCCATCAAAGCGGCTGATTATGACGTGGTCAGCCACGGCTGGCGCTGGATCCACTATCAAAGTATGGATATCAACCAGGAGCGCGAGCACCTGCACAAGGCGGTGCATGTCCTGACTGACCTGTTTGGCAAACCGCCTGCCGGCTGGTACACCGGGCGTGACAGCCCAAACACCCGCCAGCTGGTAGTGGAGCATGGGGGCTTTGACTATGACAGCGACTACTATGGCGATGATTTACCGTTCTGGACGCAAGTGGCGTGCAGCGACGGCACGCGCAAACCCCACCTGATTGTGCCGTATACGCTGGATGCCAACGACATGCGCTTCGCGACCGCGCAGGGGTTCAACACCGCCGAGCAGTTTTATACCTACCTGAAAGACAGCTTTGACGTGTTGTACGAAGAAGGGGAATGTGCGCCGAAGATGATGTCCATAGGCATGCATTGCCGTCTGCTGGGGCGTCCGGGGCGTTTTCGTGCACTCCAGCGGTTCCTCGATTACCTTGCGCAGTACGATCGGGTATGGGTCTGTACCCGCCAGCAGATAGCCGATCACTGGCGTGAGGTGCACCCGTTCCAACAATAACGGTCCAGCAGTGCGCCGGGCGGCGGTGACGCCTGTCCCGGCCTGCTGCTTATCTGATGGGAAAAGCGCCATCGGGCAGGGTTATTAGCATTACGCCATCACGCTCACCTGCGCCGCCACAATTCGCCAGCCGTACGGGAAGCGTACCCATGTCTGCTGCTGGCGGCCAATCCGCTCCGTTCCTTCGCGCGTGAATTCGGTGCTACACACGGCGTAATCCTCTCCGAAGGTGGTGATTACCGTATGGCGCAACGTCCTTTGCAGACCCGCGGACGGGCGCGCCGCCCGAAAGGCGCGGATTTCCTCAATGCCGTACAGGTTTTCGCCCGCACCGAGACGCACCGTGTTTTTGTCGTGCCAGAACAGCTCATCCAGCACCGGAATGTTGTTGCTTACCAGCGCATCTTCATAGCGGTAAAAGGCTGCGGTCACTTCTGCAACGACCCACGGAAGATTAATGTCATCGTGATTTATCATGGTGCCATCTCCGCCGGCCGGGCATCGGTTATTCCGCTTGCTTCCAGCACCCGCGCCACGCGCAGGCAGGCTTGCTCGTTAAACGGCGCGGCGATCAACTGCAGGCCAACAGGTGCGCCCTGAGCGGTGCGCAGCGGGACGGTGGTAACGGGTAAACCTAAAAACGAAATCGGCTGCGTCAGCATGCCCATGCTGGCGCGAACCGGTAAAGGTTGGCCGTTGATCTCCATGATCTCTTCGCCAATTTGCGTTGCACTGCGCGGCGTGGCCGGGGCGATCAGCACGTCGGCCTGCGCAAACAACGCTTTAAACGCCTGTCGGGCCTGCGTGCGAAAACGCTGGGCCTGAATATACCAGGCAGAAGGGATCATCGCGCCGGCCAGAAGCCGTTCGCGCGAATGGGGTTCAAAACGCCCGGGCTCGCGGCGAAGCCCGGGCAGGTACTGATTTCCGCCTTCCGAGGCGCTGATGATAAACGCTGCGGAGCGGGCCAGCTCGGCATCGGGGAATTGCAGCGTTTCCTGCACGTCGAGAGCTTTTGCCACCCGCGCCACGGCGTCTCGCATGTCGCTGTCGCACCAGGTACTGAAATAGCCGCCGAGCACCGCGCAGCGCAAACCATCCAGACCGCGGTCGAGCAGGGGCCGGGTCTGCTCCCGGGAGCTCTCCGCCTGAAATCCGTCGCTGGTATCCCGACCCTGCAGTGCATCGTACACCGACGCCAGATCGCTCACGCGACGGGCAAACGGCCCGATGTGATCCAGACTGGCGACAAACGGATGGCTGCCGGCGCGTGACAGACGACCAAAAGTGGGCTTAAGACCGTATATTCCGCACAGGGAGGCCGGTACGCGAATCGACCCGTTGGTGTCGGTACCGAGCGAAAAATGAACCAGTCCGGCAGCGACCGCGGCGGCAGAGCCGCCGGACGATCCTCCGGCAATGCGCGTCACATCGTGCGGGTTACGCGTTGCGCCGTAGTAACTGTTTTCCGTCGTAAAGCCGTAGGCGTAGGCATCCATGTTGACCATTCCCGACAATAAGCCGCCGGCACTGCGCAGCTGGCGTACCGCAAAGCTGTCAGCGGTGGCGGGGGGGCGCTGGCTGAACAGCTCTGCACCGGCAAGGGTCGTGTGCCCGGCGACGTCGAACAGGTTTTTCACCGCGTAGGGAATGCCCGCCAGCGGCGGCAGAGGGCGTTTCTCCCGACGCAGGGTGTCGATATTCTCGGCTTCGGCCAGCATGCGTTCTTCCGTGACGGTGGTCCAGGCGTTGATATGGGGATTGATGCGCGTAATGGCTTCCAGGGTCTGGCGGGCGATGTCATGGGCGCTCAGGTCGCCTGCACTCAGCGCCTGCTGGATCTCACTGATACTCATCTCGTGTAGCGTCATGCTTTGTATACTCCTGCGATCTCCAGACGGTCATCAAGCGGCAGCGCCATCAGCGGGGCGGCCATCGCCGCGATACGGCAGAACTGCACATGGAGTTCTGCCCGGCGGGCGTCATCCAGCTCAACGCCCAGCACGGACTCCATTTGCGCCAGATAGGCATGCCAGTCAGGTTGTGTGGTATTCATCAGTCTCTCCTTAAAATCCGGCGGCGGCGCCGTTGCTGCGCGGGTCAAATGCCCCTTCAAACAGCCCGTTAGGATGGCGAACAATCGCACCCGCGTGGCCCATGGCTTCGCTGAATTCCGGGAAGCACTCCACGTCGTGGCCCAGCGCCCGCAGGCGCGCGACGGTCTGCGGCGTAAAGCGGCCTTCCACCTTCAGGGTGTCGGACGTCTGTCCCCAGGTGCGCCCCAGTAACCAGCGCGGGCGGGCGATGCTCTCCTGCAGTGGTACACCCTGCACCACATAGCGGGTAAACAGGGTGGCCTGGGTTTGCGGCTGGCCGTCACCGCCCATCGAGCCGTAGACCATGACGCGTCCGTCATGCAGACGCGCGGCTGCCGGGTTCAGGGTGTGGAACGGTTGTTTTCCTGGCGCAAGCGCCAGCAGGTGACGGGGATTGAGGCTGAATGAGGCTCCCCGGTTTTGCCAGACGATGCCGGTATCAGGCAGGACCACGCCGCTGCCGAACTCGTGATAAATGCTCTGGATAAACGACACGGCAAGACCGCTGTTATCCATTACCCCCATCCAGACCGTATCACCAGGGCCTTTGCCGCAGCCCCACGGTGCGGCCTGGTTATCATCGACCTGGTCGGCGAGGGCGGCCAGTGCGGCAGGTTCCAGCAGACCCTGGATATCGGTTTTCAGCTCGCGCGGGTCGGTGATATGGGCATCGCGCAGACCAAACGCCAGCTTGGTGGCCTCTACAATGCGGTGAACGGTGGTCGCTTCGTCAGCATCGGCCATGGACAGGCGGTCGGTTATCCCGAGGATCGCCAGCGACACCAGCCCCTGCGTTGGCGGCGCGAGGTTCCACACTTCGCCCTGCTGATGCTGTAATTTCAGCGGCGTGGTGCGCCGGGCGACATGCGCGTTTAGGTCAGCCAGGGTGATGGGCAGCCCCAGCGTTGCCATGCCCCGGGCCAGACGCTCCGCCAGCGGGCCGCGATAAAAACTGTCCAGACCGTCTTCTGCGAGGTGCGAGAGCGTGGAGGCCAGCGCCGGTTGATAAAACCGGCTGCCGACCTGCGGCGGTTTGCCGTCAGCCAGCCAGGTCTCTGCGAAGCCGGGCAGGTCCTTCAGTTCATCCAGCTTACTGGCCGTGGCGGCGGCCTGAGACGCGGTCACCGGCGTGCCGTTTCTGGCATAGTCAATGGCGTCTGCCAGCAGGCGATTCAGGGGAAGAGCGGTGCCCGTCAGCGTGCGCGAAACCTTCAGTGCTTCGTCCCAGCCGCTCACCGTTCCCGCCACGGTCAGCGCCGCGCGAGGCCCGCGATGGGGGATCTGAGAGACATCGTCATAGGCGGCAAGCGTCGCCAGTGAGCCAGCTGCGCCGCTGGCGTCAATGGCGACCGGTTCGCCATCGGGCGGCACGATAAGCCAGAAACCGTCCCCACCGAGACCGTTCATGTGCGGGTAAACCACGGCAATGGTTGCGGCGGCGGCGACCATTGCCTCAATCGCGCTACCGCCTTCGCGCAGAATGGCCAGGGCGCTCTGGCTGGCAAGATGGTGGGGCGCCACGGCCATTCCGTGTACGGAGACATTACTTTGCATGGAGAGTCCTCATAACCCAAAAGTCACAAGGTGCTGCAAAAGCTGTTCCAGTTATGAATGAAAAGTTTCACGTCAGTCGTAACATAACGTTTTAAGAAGCTGGCATGCTTAATGAAAGGTATAGTGAGGTGAAACAAAAGTTACAGAGGCTTTATGGAACAGCTTGATGAACGTCTGAAAGCGCAATACGCGTCGTTGTCACCGCAGGAGCAACGGGTGGCTGATTTTATTTTTGATCATTTCGACGACCTCATTAGCTATAACAGCGCCGAGCTGGCGCAGCTGAGCGGGGTGTCGAAAGCCACGGTGAGCCGTCTGTTTAAGCGTCTGGGCTATGAGAAGTATAAAGAGATGCGCGACGAACTGCGCACGCTGCGCCAGAGCGGCATGCCGCTGACCGATAACCGCGATGCGGTGCAGGGCAACACTCTGCTGGCGCGGCATTATAAGCAGGAGATGGCAAACCTCACCCAGTGGGTCAACGCTCTGGATGCTCAGCAGTTTGCCGAGGCCATGGCCTCAATGGTGAAGGCACGGCGGATTGTGATTATCGGGATGCGCAACGCCTATCCGGCGGCGCTGCACCTGCGCCAGCAGCTGTTGCAGGCGCGCGGACAGGTGCTGCTGCTGCCGCAGCCGGGGCAGAGCCTGAGCGAGGAACTGGTCGATTTAACGCCCGACGATCTGGTGATTATGATGGCATTTCGCCGTCGCCCGCGGATCGTTCGGCCGCTGTTGCAGCAGCTTCAGCACAGCGGTATTCCGGTTCTGCTGATGTGTGAGCCGCAGGCGCACAGCCTGTTTCCGCTGACCAGCTGGCAGCTCTGCGCCCCGCTGGACAGCGTCTCGGCGTACGACAGCTACTCGTCGGTCAACAGTCTGATCAACCTGCTGGCTAATGCCTTCCTGCATGAAATCCTCGATAAAGGCCGTCCCCGGATCCACGATATCGCCTCCCTGTATCAGCAACTGGACGAACTGGAACAGCGATAATGGGGCATCAGGCTGGTGCTTTGCATTAAAATAGTGCAGAAGAGCGGGGCGGAAAAGGGAGGCCTTTTCCGCCCCGCTCTCGTTTTATCAGGCCCTCAGAGAAAATTTCCCGTTTCGCTTCATCTGGCACATTAGTTGCAAAATCCAATTCAAAGAATCTTTTGTTTCATGTTAACGTTACGGGGAAGCACCATGAAAAAGTTATTGATTGCACTGACCGGGGCCGTCTGTCTGTTTGCAAACCTGCCAGCAAAAGCTGACCAGCTTCAGGATATTGAGAAACGCGGCACTCTTCGTATCGCCGTCCCGCAGGATTTTCCTCCGTTTGGTTCGGTCGGGACCGATCTCCAGCCGCAGGGCTACGACATCGACATGGCGCGCTATCTGGCAAAGCAGATGAAGCTCAAGCTGCAGCTGGTACCGGTGACCAGTGCCAACCGCGTACCGTATCTGCAAACCGATAAGGTGGACCTGGTGATCTCAAGCCTCGGTAAAAACGCCGAGCGTGAAAAGGTGATCGATTTTAGCCGTGCCTATGCGCCGTTCTTCCTCGGCGTGTTCGGCCCGAAAGGGGCTGAACTGAAAGATGCTGCTCAGCTGAGTGGAAAAACCATTGGCGTGACGCGCGGCGCGGTGGAGGACATGGTGCTGACCAGCCTTGCGCCGAAAGATGCAGACGTCAAACGCTACGAAGACAATAACACCACCCTGTCGGCTTACCTGTCCGGTCAGGTCCAGTACGTGGCGACAGGCAATCTGGTCGTGGCGGCGATTTCCCGCCAGAACGCCGCCAAAGCCCCGGTTCCGAGCTTTATGCTGAAGGACTCGCCGTGCTTTATCGGGCTGAAGAAAAACGAACCGGCGCTGAAAGCGAAAGTTGATGCGGTGATTGAGCAGGGAATTAAAGACGGCACCCTGAATAGCCTCTCTGAGCAGTGGCTGAAAGCGCCGTTGCCGGCAAGCCTGGGCGTGTAAGGCGATGACAGAGCAACTCCATTTCTCTGCGCTCTGGCCGTACTGGCCGGCGCTGCTGGCAGGGCTATGGGTCACCATTCAACTGACGGTGATGGCAACCCTCGGCGGGCTGGCGATCGGTATTTTCGGGGCGGCGATTCGCAGCGGCCGGACGACGTGGTTCAGCCGGATCTGGGGCGGCTACGTGGAGATTATCCGCAACACGCCCTTTGTCGTGCAGCTGTTTTTCATTGTGTTCGGTCTGCCGAATCTGGGGCTGAAGATGACGGCGGGCGAAGCGGCGCTGCTGGCAATGGTCGTCAACCTGGGCGCGTACAGCACGGAGATTGTCCGTGCCGGTATTCAGGTTACGCCCAAAGGACAGTGGGAGGCCGGCCGCGTGCTGGGGCTTACCCGCCTGCAAACGTTTATACGCGTGGTGCTGCCACCGGCACTGCAGCGTATTTATCCGGCGCTGGTCAGCCAGTGCATTATCGTTATGCTCGGTTCGTCGGTGGTGTCGCAGGTCTCCTATGAAGAGCTGACTTTTGCCGCCAACCTGATTCAGTCAAGAACGTTCCTGAGCTTTGAGGTCTATCTGGTGACCACCGGAATTTACCTGGTGCTGTCAATTACCCTACGCCAGCTAATGATGGCGGCAGGACGGAAGTGGCTGGGGGTACAGGCATGATGACCACCTTTACCGACTGGGACATTATTCGCAATTTGCTGCTCGCCGGACGCTGGACGGTGCTGCTGTCGCTGGTGGCGTTTGTCGGCGGGGCGGCGGTAACGCTGCCGCTGTTGCTGTTGCGCCTCACGGGTGGGCGTACGGTAAAACGTCTTATTCGCGGCTATATCGAACTGTTTCAGGGCACGCCGCTGCTGATGCAACTGTTCCTGGCCTTCTTCGGCGTGGCGCTGTTGGGTATCGATGTTTCGCCGTGGACCGCCGCGTCGCTGGCCCTGACGTTCTACACCAGCGCCTTTTTGCTTGATATCTGGTTTGGCAGTATTCGTGCGCTGCCGAAAGGGCAGTGGGAGGCGTCGCGCTGTCTGGGGCTGACCTTCGGCCAGACGCTGTTTCGCGTGGTGGCTCCCCAGGCGTTACGCATCGCCATCGCCCCAACGGTGGGGTTCGCCGTGCAGGTGATTAAGGGGACCGCGCTGGCATCCATTATCGGTTTTATCGAGCTGACCAAGGCCGGGACGATGCTGACCAACGTGACCTATCAGCCGTTTAAAGTCTTTGCGCTGGTGGCGCTCGGCTACTTCATTCTGTGTTATCCGCTGTCGCGCTACAGCCGTTATCTGGAGACTAAATTCAATGCCTCTCATCACCATTAATCAGGTGCAGAAGTACTACGGCGATAACCACGTGCTCAAGGGCGTGGATCTGGACATCGACATGGGCCAGGTTATTTCAATTATCGGGCGCAGCGGTTCGGGTAAAAGCACGCTGTTGCGCTGCATTAACGGCCTCGAAGGGTATCAGGACGGCAGCATCAAGCTCGGCGGCATGACCATTACCGACCGGGATTCCCAGGCGCGTGAAATCAGCCGCTCGGTCGGCATGGTATTTCAGAACTTCAACCTTTTCCCGCACATGACGGCGATGGAAAACGTGATGCTCGCGCCACGTCGGGTGCTGAAGAAAAGCGCAGCAGAATGTCAGGCACTGGCGCAGCGCATGCTGGAGAAAGTCGGGCTGGGTGACCGTCTGGATTACTACCCGTCAAGCCTCTCCGGCGGCCAGCAGCAGCGCGTGGCGATTGCTCGTGCTCTGGCGATGTCGCCTAAAGTTTTACTCTGTGACGAGATAACTTCCGCGCTCGATCCGGAACTGGTAGGCGAAGTGCTCAAGGTGCTGGAACAACTGGCCGCTGAGGGGATGACGCTGATCCTGGTGACCCATGAAATGAATTTTGCCCGCGAAGTGGGCGACCGCGTGGTGTTTATGCATCAGGGGCGCGTCTGGGAGCAGGGCGACAGCAAAACGCTGTTCGCTAACCCACAGACCACTGAGCTTAAACAGTTTATCTCCTCCGTGCGCGGCCTCAATTAACTAAGGACTAAAAAATGGATATCGCTCAATTTCCGCAAATCAATCCGCCACAACGTCTGCTGATGGGGCCGGGGCCAATCAACGCCGATCCGCGCGTGCTGCGTGCCATGTCGAGCCAGCTTATCGGCCAGTACGATCCGGCGATGACCCACTACATGAACGACGTCATGGCACTCTACCGCGGCGTGTTCCGCACGGAAAACCGCTGGACGATGCTGGTGGACGGCACCTCCCGCGCGGGGATTGAAGCGATTCTGGTATCGGCCATTCGTCCGGGAGACAAGGTGCTGGTGCCCGTTTTTGGTCGCTTCGGCCATCTGCTGTGCGAAATTGCCCGCCGCTGCCGCGCAGAGGTCCACACCATCGAGGTACCGTGGGGCGAGGTGTTCACACCGGATCGGGTGGAAGATGCCATTAAACGCGTGCGTCCGCGCCTGCTGTTAACCGTGCAGGGGGATACGTCCACCACCATGCTGCAGCCGCTTGCGGAACTCGGGGCAATCTGCCGTCGTTACGATGTCCTGTTTTATACCGATGCTACCGCGTCGCTCGGCGGCAACGCCCTGGAGACCGATGCCTGGGGGCTGGATGCGGTCTCGGCGGGGATGCAGAAATGTCTTGGCGGTCCGTCCGGCACCTCGCCTGTTACCCTGAGCCCACGGATGGAAGAGGCAATCCGTCGCCGCAAATGCATCGAAGAGGGGATCCGTACCGATGCCCATCGCGACGGCGACGAGGAGATGATTTACTCCAACTATTTCGACCTCGGCATGGTGATGGATTACTGGGGACCCGAGCGTCTGAACCACCACACCGAAGCGACCACCGCGCTGTTTGGCGCCCGCGAATGTGCCCGCCTCATTCTGCAGGAAGGGCTGGATAACGGTATCGCCCGCCACAAGCTGCACGGGGATGCGCTGCTGAAAGGTATTCAGGCGATGGGACTCGAGACCTTCGGCGACCTCAGGCACAAGATGAACAACGTGCTGGGCGTGCTTATCCCTCAGGGCGTAAACGGTGACCAGGTGCGTAAACTGATGCTGGAGGATTTCGGCATTGAAATCGGTACTTCGTTTGGTCCGCTGCACGGCAAAGTGTGGCGTATTGGCACCATGGGCTATAACGCGCGTAAAGACTGCGTAATGACCACCCTGAGTGCGCTGGAGTCGGTACTGAACTACCTGAAGTTTTCCACTACGCAGGGTGCCGCGATGCAGGCCGCGTGGGATCATTACCGCACTGAGACGGCGCTATGAATCACGCGACACGCCAGCAGGCGGCAGAACGTGTGATGGCCCGCGCCGATGCGCTGGCCGCCATCAGCGAAACCCAGGATTCCCTTACCCGCGTGTACCTCTCTGCCCAGCATCTGCAGGCTAACCAGCTGGTCGGGCAGTGGATGAACCAGGCGGGCATGACCGTCTGGCAGGACAGCGTGGGGAATATCTGCGGACGTTATGAAGGCGAGCAGGAGGGCGCACCGGCGGTATTGCTTGGCTCGCATCTGGATACCGTGCGCAATGCCGGACGCTACGACGGGATGCTGGGGGTGCTGGCGGCCATTGAAGTCGTTGACAGCCTGCACCAGCAGGGAAAACGGCTGGCGCAGGCCGTTGAGATTGTCGGCTTTTGCGATGAAGAGGGTACCCGCTTTGGTATCACGCTGTTGGGCAGCCGCGCCCTGACGGGCACCTGGCCTGTGGGCTGGCTCGACACGTGCGATCCCAGAGGTATCAGCGTGGCGCAGGCGATGGTACAGGCAGGGTTAGATCCCAGCCGTGTCGCGATGGCCGCCCGACGCCCGGATGATTTCAGCGCCTGTCTGGAGCTGCATATTGAACAAGGACCGTGTCTGGAACAGGCCGGTCTGGCGCTGGGCGTGGTTGAAGCCATTAACGGCGCGCGTCGTCTGAACTGCCGCTTCACCGGTGAGGCCGGCCACGCCGGGACCGTGCCGATGGCGCATCGTAAGGACGCGCTGGCCGCCGCCGCCGAATGGATGGTGCTGATTGAAAACACCACCCGTCAGTACGGCGGCAACCTGGTGGCCACGGTGGGTGAGTTGCGCTGTCTGCCTGGTGCGGTAAACGTCATCCCCGGCGAGGTCGCGCTCTCGTTAGATATTCGCGGCCCGCAGGATGCGCCGCTTGACCTTCTGCTTACTGCACTGCTGACGCAGGCGCAGGCGATAGCGGCCCGTCGCGGAATACATTTTGCAGCCGACGAATTTTACCGAATCGCCGCCACGCCATGCGATACACGTCTGCAGGCGCTGCTGGCGGAGGCTGTAGAATCGGTGCAGGGGAAGACATTATCGCTGCCGAGCGGTGCCGGTCATGACACCATCGCCCTGGCGGAGCGCTGGCCGGTAGGGATGTTGTTTGTGCGGTGTAAGGGAGGCGTCAGCCACCATCCGGCGGAATCGGTGATGGCTGAGGATGTCGCGCTGGCGGTTGATGCCTTTACGCGTGCGGTGATGCGTCTGGCGGGTTAAGCGACCGAGCGTACCGCTTCATCGATGTCGGCACTCACCCGCACATCCTGCTCGTTAAACACCATGCAGTGGCGATCGTCAAAAGCCACATCAATTTGCTGCCACGGTGCGAATTTCACATCGCCCGGCAGCAAAATCTTCACATTGTCATGGCCGTAGCACTGACCAAAGAGGTAGGTGTTGTTGCCCAGACGCTCAACCACTTCACAGTTAAACGTCAGCCGCGTGCCGTGGCGGAGATCGGTGGTTAAATGTTCCGGACGGATGCCCAGCGTCACCGGGCTGCCTGTGTTCAACGGTGTGGTGGTCAGGGCCAGTGTGAGTGTCTTCTGCTGGGATAATCTCACCGTCAGCTCACCCGGTTGCCAGGCCTCTACCGTTGCCGGCAGGAAATTCATCTTCGGCGAGCCGATAAACCCGGCCACGAACTTGTTCGCCGGTTTGTAGTAGAGTTCCATCGGCGCGCCCATCTGCTCAACCTTTCCGTAGTTCATCACCACAATTTTATCAGCCAGGGTCATCGCTTCTATCTGGTCGTGGGTGACATACACCATGGTGGTTTTCAGTTCCTGGTGCAGACGGGCAAGGTGCAGACGCATCTCCACGCGCAGCTCGGCATCCAGGTTGGAGAGCGGTTCGTCGAACATAAAGACCCGCGGATTACGTACGATGGCGCGGCCAATGGCCACACGCTGGCGCTGGCCGCCGGAAAGCTGCTTAGGTTTGCGATCCAGAAGATGGGAAAGCTGCAGCGTTTTGGCCACCATCTCGACCTGATGGCGGATCTGATCTTTCGGCACCTTATTTACCTTCAGGCCGTAGCCCATGTTTTCGGCCACCGTCATATGTGGGTAGAGCGCATAGGACTGAAACACCATCGCCACGCCGCGGTGGGAGGGGGCAACGTCGTTCATCACCTCGTCACCAATCAACACTTCCCCTTCGCTAATGTCCTCCAGTCCGGCAATCATGCGCAGCATTGTCGATTTACCGCAGCCGGAAGGACCGACAAAGACGGCAAACTCACCGTCTTCAATCTCAAGATTCACGTTGTGCAAGGTTACGGTGTCGCCAAAGCGTTTGGTGACATTCCTCAATTGTATGTTCGACATCTGTATTCCCCGAGTAAACCGCCGCGTATGTATTACGTATAACAATTATTTGCTACATGGCTGGACGGTGCAATTTGTCTGCTCTGACTATAACTTCCAGTATTCACGCACCCTATACTGATATTCCATTAATGTTATGACGATCACACAACTTACAGTTTTTTGTAGAGTTATCATGATGTGAAGGGTAGCGTATACCAAACCAAAGGCATTTGATGTTATACGTTGTACGCCAGTTTTAGTCGGTTTTCTGGCGAAGGTGTATGGCGGTGAAATGCAATAACAACCATAAAATTGTTATACCTTCACATGAGGTTGATAATGAAAAAGAACATACTCGCTGCTCTGATCCTCTCTACGCTCGCGGTGCAGGCTCACGCCACCACGCAGCTTAACGTCTGGGAAGACATCAAAAAGTCGTCCGGCATTAAAGACGCGGTCGCCGATTTCGAAAAGCAGTACGACGTTAAGGTTAACCTGCAGGAGATGCCTTACGCGCAGCAGCTGGAAAAACTGCGCCTCGACGGCCCGGCAGGAATTGGCCCGGACGTGCTGGTCATTCCCAATGATCAACTCGGCGGCGCGGTTGTGCAAGGGCTGCTGACCCCCCTGAATCTGGAGGCGAAGCAGACCGAACAGTACACGCCGGCGTCGATAAATGCCTTCAAAATGGATAACACCCTTTACGGTGTGCCGAAAGCGGTTGAGACGCTGGTGCTGATTTACAACAAAGACCTGATCGCGAAGCCGCTCAACTCACTTCAGGACTGGTATGACTTTTCTAAACAGCAGCGCGCCAAAAACCAGTACGGCCTGCTCGCCAAGTTCGACCAGATTTACTACAGCTGGGGGGTTATCTCCCCGATGGGCGGGTACATCTTCGGTAAAAACGATAAAGGCGGTTATAACGCCAGCGACGTGGGCCTGAACAAGCCGGGCGCGGTAGACGCGGTCACCTACCTGAAAAAATTCTATACCGATGACGTGTTCCCGGCGGGGATCATCGGCGATAACGGTCTGAACGCGATCGATTCTCTGTTTACCGAGAAAAAAGCGGCAGCCGTCATCAACGGTCCGTGGGCGTTCCAGCCGTATGAAGCGGCGGGCATTAACTACGGCGTTGCGCCGCTGCCGACGCTGCCGGACGGTAAGCCAATGAGTTCATTCCTGGGCGTGAAGGGCTATGTCGTCTCTACCTGGAGCAAAGACAAAGCCATGGCGCAGAAATTTATCGAATTTATCAACCAGCCGCAGTACGTCAAAACGCGCTATATCGCGACGCGAGAAATTCCGCCGCTGACCGCGATGATTGACGATCCGCTCATTAAGAACGACGAGAAAGCCAGCGCGGTTGCCGTGCAGGCCGCACGGGCGACAGCGATGCCGGGCATTCCGGAAATGGGTGAAGTCTGGGCTCCGGCGAACGCGGCCCTCGAGCTGAGCCTGACCGGTAAACAGGATCCGAAAGCCGCGCTCGACAGCGCAGAAAAACAGGTTCAGATGCAAATCGAAGCCATGCAGGCCAGCAACCAGTAGTTTTCTGACGTCGCAGAACGGGAGGGTGTCTCTCCCGTTTTTTGAAAGGAGTTGTTTGTGAGTATCATCCCGGAACATTTTGCCAAACCGCGCGTGGCCGGGCGTCACGCCTGGACCAGCCTGCTGCTGGCGGTCATTCCCGGCTTCGGTCAGTTTTACCACCGTCAGTGGCTGAAAGGGGTCATCTTCCTGGTGCTGCTTGCCAGTTTTATCGGCGTATTTGCTGATTTTCTGCGCGAAGGGCTGTGGGGACTGGTGACGCTGGGTGAGGAGGTGCCGCGCGACAACTCCATCTTCCTGCTGGCGGAGGGGATCATCAGCGTGTTAATCGCTGCGTTCGGCGTGATGGTGTATTACCTGTCGATGCGTGACGCGTGGGTCAATGGCCTGAAACGTGACGAAGGGTTGCAGCTTAACAGCGTGCGTAAACAGTATCAGATGCTATTGAGCGACGGCTTCCCGTATCTGATGATCACCCCGGGCTTTATCCTGCTGGTGTTTGTGGTGGTGTTTCCCATTTTGTTCGGGTTTGCCATCGCCTTTACCAACTACAACCTCTACCACACGCCGCCGGCTAAGCTGGTTGACTGGGTCGGGTTTAAGAACTTCATCAATATCTTTACGCTCTCTATCTGGCGTTCCACCTTCTTCGAAGTGCTGCAGTGGACGGTGGTCTGGACGCTGCTCGCCACTACGCTGCAGTGTACGGTGGGCGTACTGCTGGCGATTCTGGTGAACCAGAAAGATTTACGCTTTAAGCCGCTGATCCGTACCATCTTTATTTTGCCGTGGGCGGTGCCGGGCTTTGTCACCATCCTGGTTTTCGCCGGGATGTTTAATGACTCGTTCGGGGTGATTAACAACGCCATTCTGGCCTTCTTTGGGATTGCGCCTAAAGGCTGGATGACCGATCCGTTCTGGACCAAAACGGCGCTGATCATGATGCAAACCTGGCTTGGTTTCCCGTTTGTTTTCGCCATGACCACCGGCGTGCTGCAGGCCATTCCTGATGACCTGTATGAAGCGGCCACCATGGACGGCGCCAGCAGCTGGACCCGGTTGCGGACCATTACGCTGCCGCTGGTGCTCTACGCCATTGCGCCGATCCTGATTACGCAATACACCTTTAACTTCAATAATTTCAACATCATCTATCTGTTCAATAACGGCGGACCGGCGGTGGTGGGGTCGAATGCGGGCGGCACCGACATTCTGGTGTCGTGGATCTACAAACTGACGATGTCATCTTCGCAATATGCCATTGCGGCGACCATCACCATCCTGCTGTCTGTTTTTGTCGTCGGCCTGGCGCTATGGCAGTTCCGCGCCACCAAATCTTTCAAAAATGACGACATGGCGTAAGGGACGTAACAATGGCTAAATCACAAAGTATTAAACGTGAGAAATGGGTCCGCCTTTCACTCTCCTGGCTGGTTATTGTGCTGGTGTCGGTCATCATCATTTACCCGCTGGTGTGGACGGTGGGCGCCTCACTCAACGCGGGCAACAGCCTGTTAAGCTCCTCTGTTATTCCGCAGAACCTGTCGTTCCAGCATTACGCTGACCTGTTTAATGGTCAGGTGAACTACATGACGTGGTACTGGAACTCGATGAAAATCAGCTTCCTGACCATGGTGTTGACCTTAATCAGCGTTAGCTTTACCGCCTATGCCTTCTCGCGTTTTCGCTTTAAGGGGCGGCAGAACGGACTGATGCTCTTCCTGCTGCTGCAGATGATCCCGCAGTTCTCGGCGCTGATTGCCATCTTCGTGCTCTCTCAGCTGTTGGGCTTAATCAACAGCCATCTGGCGCTGGTGCTGATTTACGTTGGCGGCATGATCCCAATGAACACCTATCTGATGAAGGGCTACCTGGACGCCATTCCTAAGGATCTGGATGAGTCCGCGCGCATGGACGGAGCCAGTAACTTCCGCATCTTCATCGAGATCATCATGCCGCTTTCCAAACCCATTGTGGCGGTGGTGGCGCTGTTCTCCTTCACCGGGCCGCTGGGGGATTTCATTCTCTCCAGCACCATTTTGCGCACCCCGGACAAATACACCTTACCCATCGGGCTTTATAACCTGGTGGCGCAAAAAATGGGTGCCAGTTACACCACCTACGCGGCAGGCGCGGTGCTGATTGCGGTGCCGGTCGCGATCCTTTATCTGGCCTTACAAAAATACTTCGTCTCCGGTCTGACCTCCGGGAGTACTAAGGGATAACCATGAAAAGACTCAAACCCGCTTTGCTTGCTGTTTGTCTTTCTTGCGGTCTTGCCGCGAGTGCGTTCGCCGCGGACGGGGTAAAAACGCGTCCTTTTAACGCCATGCCGGCAGACTTTATTAAGGGGGCGGACATCTCGACGCTGCTCGAGGCGGAACAGCATGGCGCAACATTTTATAACCAGAATGGCCAGCAGCAGGACGCGATTGCCATTCTGAAAGCCAACGGCGTGAACTATGTGCGCCTGCGTTTGTGGGTGGATCCGCAGGATGCCAACGGAAATACCTACGGGGGCGGCAGTAACAATCTGGAAAACACGCTGGCGCTGGCGAAGCGCGTGAAGGCCCAGGGCATAAAACTCCTGCTCGATTTCCACTACAGCGATTTCTGGACCGACCCGGGCAAACAGTTCAAACCAAAAGCCTGGGAGAAGATGGATTACCCGCAGCTTAAAACGGCAATCCATGACTATACGCGCGACACCATTGCCCGCTTTAAAAAAGAGGGCGTGCTGCCGGACATGGTCCAGATTGGTAATGAAATCAATGGCGGAATACTCTGGCCGGAAGGCAAAAGCTGGGGGCAGGGTGGCGGCGAGTTTGACCGCGTATCCGGGTTACTCAACGCCGCAATCAGCGGGATGAAAGAGAACCTGACCGACGGCGAGCAGGTGAAAATTATGCTGCACCTGGCCGAAGGCACTAAAAATGACACCTTCCGCTGGTGGTTTGATGAGATCACGAAGCGCGATGTGCCGTTCGATATTATCGGCCTGTCGATGTACACCTACTGGAATGGTCCGATCGGCGCGCTGAAAGCCAATATGGACGACATCAGCAAACGCTATAACAAAGACGTCATTGTGGTGGAAGCGGCCTATGGCTATACGCTGGAGAACTGCGATAACGCAGAAAACAGTTTCCAGGCCAAAGAAGAGAAGGACGGTGGCTATCCCGGCACCGTGCAGGGTCAGTACGATTATATCCACGATTTAATGCAGGCCGTGATTGACGTTCCCGATCGTCGCGGTAAGGGTCTGTTCTACTGGGAGCCGACCTGGATTGCCGTACCGGGCACCACATGGGCCACCAAAACCGGCATGAAATATATCCATGATGACTGGAAAGAGGGAAATGCCCGCGAAAACCAGGCGTTATTTGATTGTCATGGCAAAGTGCTGCCGTCGATAACGGTATTTAAATAGTATTCTGTTTCACTTCAGGACGTTTTTAATATGAATAAATTTGCGCCTTTAAGTTCGAAGGTCGCTGCGTTATTGCATGGCGCCGACTATAACCCGGAGCAATGGGAGAATTACCCCGGTATTATTGAAAAAGATATTGCCATGATGCAGCAGGCGAAATGTAATGTCATGTCGGTGGGCATATTTAGCTGGGCGAAGCTCGAACCGCGTGAAGGGGAATATGATTTTGTCTGGCTGGATAACGTCATTGATAAATTATATTCAGCGGGGATCCATATTTTCCTCGCCACGCCGAGCGGTGCGCGACCGGCATGGATGTCGCAAAAATACCCGCAGGTGCTGCGCGTAGGGCGTAACCGCGTGCCTGCGCTGCACGGTGGGCGTCATAACCACTGTATGTCTTCCCCTGTGTACCGTGACAAGACATTCAAAATGAATACCTTACTGGCTGAGCGTTATTCACAGCACCCGGCGGTGCTGGGCTGGCATATCTCCAATGAGTACGGCGGTGAGTGCCACTGCGATCTGTGCCAGGAGCGCTTTCGTGACTGGCTGAAAGCGCGCTACAAAACCCTGGATGCGCTGAACCACGCATGGTGGAGCACCTTCTGGAGCCACACCTATAGCGACTGGTCGCAGATTGAGTCCCCTGCGCCGCAGGGCGAGGTGTCCATTCACGGTCTGAACCTCGACTGGCGCCGCTTTAATACGGCGCAGGTAACAGATTTCTGCCGCCATGAGGTTGCGCCGCTAAAAGCCGTCAACGCAGCGTTGCCGGTGACGACCAACTTCATGGAGTACTTCTACGATTACGACTACTGGCAGCTTGCGAAAGCGATCGACTTTATCTCCTGGGACAGCTACCCGATGTGGCACAAGGAGAAAGACGAAACCCAGCTCGCCTGCTATACCGCCATGTACCACGACATGATGCGCAGCCTGAAAGGCGGCAAACCTTTTGTGCTGATGGAGTCCACGCCGAGCACCACCAACTGGCAGCCGACCAGCAAGCTGAAAAAGCCGGGGATGCATATTCTCTCGTCAATGCAGGCGGTGGCACACGGGGCCGATGCCGTACAGTACTTCCAGTGGCGTAAAAGCCGCGGTTCGGTGGAGAAATTCCACGGGGCGGTTATCGACCACGTGGGGCATCTTGATACGCGTGTCGGGCGCGAAGTGACGCGTCTTGGCGAAATGCTTGAGCGCCTGCCGGGGGTGGTCGGGTGTCGCACGCAGGCACGGGTGGCGATTATCTTCGACCAGCAAAATCGCTGGGCGCTGGACGATGCCGAAGGGCCGCGCAACATGGGGATGGAGTACGAAAAAACCGTTAACGAACACTACCGTCCGTTCTGGGAAAAAGGCATCGCGGTGGATGTGATTGATGCCGACGGCGATCTCAGCCAGTACGCGCTGGTGATTGCGCCGATGCTTTATATGGTGCGGGAAGGCTTCGCCGAACGCGCAGAAGCGTTTGTCGCCGGGGGCGGCCATCTGGTGACCACCTACTGGAGCGGCATCGTGGATGAAAGCGATCTTTGTCATCTCGGCGGGTTCCCGGGGCCGCTGCGTAAACTGCTCGGCATCTGGGCAGAAGAGATCGACTGTCTCGGTGAGGGAGAACGTAATCTGATACAGGGGCTGGCGGGTAATGCGGCTGGCCTGCAGGGCCCGTATCAGGTTCGCCATCTGTGCGAACTGATCCATGTCGAAAACGCTCAGCCGCTGGCGACCTACCGGGATGATTTCTACGCCGGTCGGCCTGCCGTGACGGTGAACCGTTTCGGTAAGGGGAAAGCGTGGCATGTGGCGTCGCGCAACGATCTGCCGTTCCAGCGTGATTTCTTCGCCGGGATTATTGACGAACTGGCGCTGCCGCGGGCCATGGAATGCGATTTCCCACCGGGTGTAGTGGCAACGGCCCGCACGGACGGCGAAACCACGTGGGTGTTTGTGCAGAACTACACCGCCCAGCAGCAGCTCATTACGCTGCCGCAGGGGTATACCGACTGCATGACCGATGCCGCCGCCGCGGGTGATACTGCTCTGCTGCCGTGGGATTGTCGGGTACTCAGGCGTAAAGCGTAGTCGCTGAGGGCGTCGCGTCGTACAACCCTGGCTAATCAATCTGAAGGCGCCTGCTCTATGAGCAGGCATTTTTTTATCTGCATAACAGAGAGGCGTATTATGGACAGTGAAATAACTCAGCGTTTAATTCCTGCATTTGGCGGCGACGATAATATCGAACATGTTGAAGCCTGCATTACCCGTCTGCGCGTCACGGTAAAAGATTTAAATAAGGTGGATACGCAGGCGTTACAACAGGAGGGGGCGCTGGGCGTAATTATTATTGGCCAGCAGGTGCATGCCATATTTGGCCGGCAGTCTGATACCTTGCGGCAATTATTAGATGCGCATTTTAATCATTAACATTAAAAAAGGGATAGCCAAAATAATGGCTATCCCAAACGAGGAGAATAGACTGCCAGTTGTTGGAGATACAATAACGATTAACGCATATCAGGAAATAAACATTACCACCAGGCTTCCACCTGCACGCCAAAATTCCAGGTATTATTTGCGGTGCCGTCTTCGAAGGATTGTCCTTTCTCGGAGTCATTCAGGTAAGAGGCGAAGACGCGCAGTTCAGGACGCGACATAAAATCAGGCCCATCCGCCAGTCCGAGTGCGAGGGTGTACTTCTCTCCGCTCTGCTTGTAGCTGGAGCCGTCGGTGTAGGTATCTTTCTGGTAGAAACCGCCCACTTCACCAATCAGACGCACGTATTCGGTGAACTGGTACTGCGCGCGACCCACCAGAGAGACAAGGCGCGATTTATCGGTGAATTGCGTGGTGTCATCCGCCGCGCCCCAGGTCAGCACGTGGTTGAAGGAGAGCTTGTCCGTAATCGGAATTAAGCCGGTGTTAATCACACGGTAGCCGCTGGCGTCGTTCACGTAGTTCCACATGTCATACCAGCCGCCGCCCTGGGACACCATGTTCTGCGCCAGGCCTTTGTTCGCATACTGCAGCACCAGCTTGTTGTAGCCGCCTAACATGTCCTGGCTGATCTCACCGGTGACCATGACGCCGTTGTCGGCCTCATACAGCCCACCGTACTCTTTCTGCTTATTGGTGGGGTTTGGCATGGCGTAATCAATGCCCACTTCAGTCCATGCACCCGCCCACGGCTTCCAGCCCGCATAGCGAAGGTCGATGTAGTTGATATTGACGTCACTATCGCCGTCCACGCGATAGTCCACGTCGTTGGCATCGCCACGGATCCAGGCCACGGACACCGCACCCGGTCCGAGCGTGTAGTTTTCGATACCGGCACCCGCGCCTGAGATGTTCCAGTATTTGGTGTCAATGATGTGCAGGTCATGGCGCTGGTAGTAGCGCTTACCGCCCCAGATCACCGCGTTCGGATCGCCGGGGATCAGGCCCTTGATCTGCAGATTCAGCTGACGCAACCCGAACTGCGCATCGTCGCCGAAGGTGGTTTCATTGTCGTTAGAGCCGTCAGAGACCATGCTCACCATGCTGTCGAGGTAGAAGCTGACATCGTTCTTTTTGTACACCTCTGAGCCCAGCTCCAGCTCGCCGTAGGTATCCGCCTCGTTACCCAGACGGCCAATTTTATTTTTTTGCCACTCCTCCATCCCACCATCCCGTGAGACGCCCACACCGGAGCGAAGATACCCATGAAAATCAATTGGTACTGAAGACGCTGCAAACAGCGAAGGAGACGCTAACGCGGCAGCCAACGCAACAGATACAGAGCGGATCGTCGTGTTCATTGTTACCCTCTTATTGTTTTGTAATACGTTCACAAATCCGCTGTCATAAAATGCCTAAACCTTTTTTCTGGCAATTGCGTGATCGTTAATCTGTGATTAAGTGCAAATAAAATAGCCAATTTTGTTACGATTGATGAGGTGTGACCAGAAATGTAGTATTGTGAACGTAATACTTTTTGATGGTGTTATGGCAGCCGAAAGTGCCCAGTGGGCGTTTTTTTATATCGCCCCTGATACAATCAGCGCATAACAACATAAGGAACCGGACCATGAAGTCGAAAAGCGCAACGTTAGAGGACGTCGCACGCCATGCGGGCGTCTCCTATCAGACCGTGTCCAGGGTACTGAATAAATCTGCCAATGTATCCGAAGCCACGCGTCACAAGGTGGAGAAATCCATAGAGTTATTGCGGTATGTCCCGAACCGCCTGGCGCAGCAGCTGGTCGGAAAGCAGACCCAGACCGTCGGACTGGTGACGATTTCGCTGGCTTTGCATGCGCCGTCACAGGTCGCCGCGGCGGTAAAACGCTATGCAAATGTGGAAGGGTATCAGGTGTTGATCTCCATGATTGATGAGAACGTCAACCACAGCATCCAGGATTCGATCAATGAACTGAAATCTCAGCTCGTCAGTAAGGTGATCATCAACGTCCCGCTGGAAGCAGAGCAGGCGCAGAAAATCGCGACGGACAACGACGATATCGTCTGTCTGTTCCTCGACGTTGACCCTTACAGTTCCGTGTTTAACGTTTCGTTTAACCCGGCAGATGGCACCCGTGCCAGCGTCAAATATCTCTACGAACTGGGGCACCGGGAAATCGCGTTGCTGGCGGGGCCAGCCTCTTCTGTCTCGGCGCAGCTCAGGCTGAAAAGCTGGATTGAAACCCTGAAAGGTTACGGTCTGGAGCCGGCCTCGGTGATCCGCGGGAACTGGGATGCGCAGAGCGGTTACGCGGGTGCGTTGCAGATGCTGCGCGAGACGCCGCAATTTTCTGCCGTGCTGGTGGCCAACGACCAGATGGCGCTGGGGGTACTAAGTGCTTTCCATCAGCATCAGATTTCCATTCCGGGTGAAAAATCGGTGATTGGCTACGATGACACCTACGAAAGCTCATTCTTCTATCCGGCATTGACCACGGTATCGCTGGACCTGGATCTGCAGGGGAAAGAGGCGGTGCGCCGCATTCTTGACAGTGGCGAAGACAATGCCGTGCGCATGTCATCCATTTTGCCTGCCCGGCTGGTGGTGCGGCAGTCGACCGGGCCGAAAGGTGAGAAGGGCAAAAACCTGCAGGCGCTGGCGCAACAGCTTCGTGATATCGCACATCAGCTTGGCGATATGTAAAACGGTGAGCACCTCATCCCGGTGGGTGAGGTGCTGCACTCTTATTCCAGCCCCAGCGTGTACTGCGCAATCTTGAAGTAGATAATCAGACCGGTTCCGTCGATAAGCGTCGCGATAAAGGGCGCGGAAACGACGGCCGGGTCAATGCCGCAGCGCTTCAGTACCATCGGAATAACTGACGAGACAATCGCACTCCACAGCGTAATGCAGACCAGCGTCAGGCTGACGATAAGGGTAATTTCCAGCCCGATACCCATCATCCAGGCGCGAACACACCCGGCAAGACCAAGCGTGGCGGCAATCATCAGCGAGGTGGTCATCTCCTTTCGTAACACGCGGCCAACGTCGCGCAGACGCACTTCACCCAGCGCCATTGCACGCACCAGCGTGGAGGTGATCTGCGTCCCGCTGTTCCCACCGGTCCCTATCAGCAGCGGAATAAAAAAGGCCAGGGCAATGGCGGATTCCAGCGCCTCTTCGAAGTGCTGAATAACCGAGCTGGTATAGGCTTCAGCGACAAACAGCAGCAGCAGCCAGACGGAGCGTTTTTTCCACAGGCTGTAGGGGCTGGTTTCCAGATACGGCTTTTCCAGCGGCAGCGTTGCTCCCTGGAGCTGGGCATCTTCGGTGACATCATCTTCCAGCAGATGGGCGATTTCGCGTTCGGTCAGGCAGCCTACCACTTTACCGTGCGTGACCACCGGCACGACATCCGCCTCGCCGTGGGCCAGCAGCCCGGCGACATCGGCACGCTCGTCTTCCGGTTTGACCTGCAGAAATTGAGAAATCATCAGCGTTTTCACCGGCTGTACCGTATCGGCGGTCTGCAGCAGTTTGCGCACCGCAACCATGCCCGCCAGCCGACCGTTATCTTCGAGGAAAATATGCGATGGAATATCATCGTCTTTTAATTTTTCGAAAAATTGCTCGCGTGCCAGCGCCACGCATAATGAAATATCGAGGACGATAAAATCGGTATTCATATATTGCGCGATTGCGCTGTCATTGAATGCCAGGTTTTGATTGTGAATAGCGTAAGACATAGTGAATTCCCTTTGAATAATAAAATCTCTCAGGGGCGAGCAAGACAGGGCATGTCGAAGAGGAGATCCCCACGTCCTGGGTTCAGCACTGTACACCGTATCCCGTAAGGGAAGTTATACTGACAAAGCCTTGATTCGACAGTGCCTGTTTTACCCTGTGCCGGTTCTCTCGAACCCACCAGAGCGATAACGTGTATTTGTACAGGAGCCTCGCCATAACGAGATCGTTGTAAAACGAGAGGGATAATACGCCACTTTAAAAATCGCGCTGTGGAATTTAAAAGACGTTTAAGAAACGTTTAGAACAATAATTTAATCCCGCGTATTAATGACATCGATTATTCATCAATGACGGAGGTTATTGCTCAAGAGAGTATAATTCCACACCTCTGTGTTTCTAAATGGCGCTGACATTTTCGCGTGTCGTTAATGCCTTCCTGCTGGAGGTCTGAGCGGTTGATACCCCATTTAAGGTTGTTCGTTTCTAATGGTCAGCATCACGAACGCTGCGGGGTGGAATATGACGTGGTTTGACAATCTGCTGAATCATTTTGCGCTCTATCCGACGCATCTGTTCGCGCTGCTTTTCGTCATCGCGCTGAGCAAGTCTACGGTACTGGTTTCCTCCGTGCTTCCGCCGGCCTCGGTGATGCTGCTGGCAGGGATCACCGTCAGCCAGACCAGCCTGCATCCGGGACTGACGTGGCTGGCTGTCGCGGCGGGTGCCGCAACAGGGTCGGTATTGAATTATCATATCGGCCAGTTGATGGGCCACACGCGGCTGGTCACGCGCTTTACCTCCCGGCACGCCGAGAAATTTTTGCGGGTACAACATCAGCTGCAGAAAAACGGCGTGCTGGTGCTCTTTACCGCGCGTTTCCTGGCGGTGCTGCGCTATATCGTCCCGCTGGCAGCGGGCATGCTCAGACTGAACGCGGCGAAGGTGTACGCGGTAAGCCTGATTTCAGCCGTCGTATGGGCGGCGCTGTATGTCGGCATCGTCACCGGCATCAGCGCCTTTTGACCTACAGGTTTCCCATTCCGCCGTCGACCAGCAGTTCCGTTCCCACCATATAGCGCGATTCGTCAGAGGCAAGATAGAGCGCGGCTTTCGCCAGCTCCGTCGGCGTGCCCATTCTGCCCAGCGGCACAAGTTTGGTGATATCCCCCAGTATCGCCTTGAGCGCTTCCTCGCTTAACCCCGTTTTATTAAATGCCGGTGTTTCCACCGGACCCGGGCTCAGGCCGTTGACGCGAATACCGCGCGGCAACAGCTCCCCTGACAGCGTGCGTGCCAGCGACAGTAATCCCGCCTTGCTGGCGGCATAAACGCTGCTGGCAGGCAGCCCGATGCGGGCGCTCACGGATCCGCACAGGATCACAGAGGAGGGATTATTGAGCAGCGGCAGCAGTGCCTGAATCAAAAAGAACGGTCCTTTAAGGTTGATGCCCATCAGGCGATCCCAGGCGTCTTCCTGCCACTCTTCAAGCAGCCCGTGCGTCACATCGCCGGCGTTAATAAACACGGCATCAAGACGTGGCCAGCGAGAGGTGAGCGTGTCCGCCAGCACTTTTTGCGCGGCGATGTCACCCGCATCAGTCGGAATAACCCAGGCATTATCGCCCAGAATGCGTTGTGCTTCGGCAAGGGTATCCGGGTTACGTCCGGTGACAGCAACGTGCGCCCCTTCGGCAATAAATTCCTGCGCGGTAGCGAGACCAATACCGGAAGTACCGCCGGTAATCAGCGTATATTTACCTGCTAAACGACCCATGTGCTTCTCCTGAAATGACTCTGGAGAAAGCACTATAGAAACGTTAGTATCGAAAGGAAACCAGGTACCATTTGGATACTAATGAGGCAAGAGGTGTGCTATGGCGGAATCACTCACTATACCCTGTGAAAAAAAATCTGAGGTTTATCTCTGCCCGATGACGCAGTTTGTAAACCTGATTTCCGGTAAGTGGGCCATCCCGGTGCTCTATCGCCTGATTATGCTCAATGCACCGGTCCGGTTTGGCGATCTGCTGCGCGCCGCTGCCCCCATCACGCAAAAAGAGCTCACGAAGCAGTTGCGCCTGTTTGAGCAGCGCGGGCTGGTGTCGCGCACTATCTACCCGGAGATCCCACCGCGGGTGGAGTATCAGATAACCGCGCTGGGGTTAACCCTCCAGAGCGCGCTCTCCCCGCTGGCCGACTGGATGAGCGAATACGGCGATCGCCTTGAAAAGTAATCCTCAGTTTGCGAAACGCTTCCCGGAAAATTGTCACGAATCTGTCACACTCACTGCGACATTTTAAAACGAGTGAGGAATTAGGGATGAGAAAAGCACTACTCGCGCTGGCAATCGCCGGTTCCATTGCAGTGACATCTGGCGTGCAGGCGCAAGAGACGCCGGAAGGGTATCAGCTGGAACAAGTTTTAATCATGAGTCGCCATAATTTGCGCGCGCCGCTCGCCAATAATGGCAGCGTGCTCGAGCAATCCACACCGAAGCAGTGGCCAGAATGGGAGGTGCCAGGCGGTCAGCTCACCACCAAAGGTGGCGTGCTTGAAGTCTATATGGGCCACTATATGCGTGAGTGGCTGGCACAGCAGGGGATGGTGAAAACCGGCGAGTGCCCGGCCGCGGATAGCGTATATGCCTATGCCAACAGCCTGCAGCGCACTGTCGCCACCGCGCAGTTCTTTATCACCGGCGCCTTCCCGGGGTGCGATGTGCCTGTGCATCATCAGGAAAAAATGGGCACCATGGATCCGACCTTTAACCCGGTGATTACGGATAACTCACCTGCATTCCGTGAAAAAGCGCTGAAGGCGATGGAGACTGAGCGGCAGAAAATGCAGCTTGGCGAGAGCTACAAGCTGCTGGAGCAGATGACGAATTACGCCGATTCACCGTCCTGTAAAGAGAAGAACGTGTGCTCGCTGGCAGAGGCGAAAGATACCTTCAGCGCCGACTATGAAAAAGAACCTGGCGTATCGGGGCCGTTAAAAGTCGGTAACTCGCTGGTGGATGCCTTCACGCTGCAGTATTACGAAGGCTTCCCGGCAGACCAGGTTGCCTGGGGTGAAATTAAAACCGATCAGCAGTGGCGCGTGTTGTCGCAGCTGAAAAATGGCTATCAGGACTCGCTGTTTACCTCCACCGAGGTGGCGCAAAACGTGGCCAAACCGCTGGTGAAGTATATCGACCAGGCTCTCGTCACCGGGCAGGCGAAAGCGCCGAAAATCACCCTGCTGGTGGGGCATGATTCCAATATCGCGTCGCTGCTTACGGCGCTGGATTTCAAACCGTACCAGCTGCATGACCAGCACGAGCGGACGCCAATTGGCGGGAAAATTATTTTCCAGCGCTGGCATGATAAAAACGCCAACCAGGAGCTTATGAAGATTGAGTATGTCTATCAGAGCGCCGACCAGCTGCGTAACGCCAGCGTATTGTCACTGGATGCGCCGGCACAGCGTGTGACGCTGGAGCTGAAGGGGTGTCCGGTTGATGCGAACGGTTTTTGCCCAATCGATAAATTCAATGTGGTGATGAATAACGCGGCGAAATAGGTAAAACCCCCCGCTCAGGCGGGGGGAAACGTTCAGACGTTTTTACGTTCGATGGTTTGCTCACCCCAGAAGAGCGCGTCTTTGTCCGTTTTCCCGAAGGCACGTTCCAGCACTTCATCGCTGCCTTCTTCCCAAATCTGCTCTGCCAGCTTCTCGTCATAGTTCGCGACTTCAAAAATGGCTTCGGCGATCTCCGGAGAGGTGTTGCGTAAACTTGCCCATTCACCCACGCGGTGGGCTTTGGATTCTTGAGTTGGCATACTTGTCCTCCTGTTGAGTTAGCCGTTCAGTTTTTTGGCGAGGCCTGCGACATACTCACCCTGATAGCGGGCGATAGTGAGCTCTTCGTTGCTCGGCTGTCGGGAGCCATCGCCACCGGCAATGGTGGTGGCGCCGTACGGTGTCCCGCCACGAACCTGGGAAATATCAAACAGTTCCTGCGCGCCGTAGCCAATCGGCACAATCACCATCCCATGATGAGCAAGGGTAGTCCAGGTTGACGTAATCGTCTGCTCCTGACCGCCGCCGGTCCCGGTGGAGCTGAAGACGCTGGCGAGTTTGCCGTATAACGCTCCGGATGCCCAAAGTCCTCCGGTTTGATCGAGGAAGGTCCGCATCTGGCCTGACATATTGCCAAATCGGGTAGGGGTGCCGAAAATAATGGCATCGTAATCAGCCAGTTCCTGCGGGGTGGCAACCGGGGCATTTTGTGTTTTCCCCCCGGCTTTGGCGAACGCCTCAGCCTGCATCGTTTCCGGTACGCGTTTCACCACAACTTCTACGCCGTCCACTCTGTTTGCACCTTCTGCTACCGCGTGAGCCATGGTTTCAATGTGTCCATACATGGAATAATAGAGCACCAGAACTTTTGCCATTTTGCATCACTCCTCGTTTGTGTTTTCTGACAGCGGATCGCTGCGTTCATTTAAAGATAAGTCATCACAGCCAGACTGCAAAAATGAACGGCATTTCTTTGATTTATAACAATATGGATACAAAAGCGCTTTGTAGCAAAATGAAACAACTTTCCCGCTGCGGATTTTTAAAATGATAAGAAAGGCTTATAAATGGCCGTCGCGTAATCTCACCCGAATGGCTGAGATCATGTTGCAGAATATTACCTCTGACTTGCCGGATAGCCGCATTCCACTAAGCTTAATTTCACGCGGCACAGATAAAGGCACTGTCCTTCAGCCGCGCGGTGAAAGAATCCTCTTTTACTGAATGCAATATGATGTCTAATGTTTCACACTCTGGAGGTTAGAGATGGCAAACCATCGTGGTGGTTCAGGTAATTTCGCTGAAGACCGTGAAAGAGCATCAGAAGCAGGTCGTAAAGGTGGCCAGTCTAGCGGGGGGAATTTCAAAAATGACCCTCAGCGGGCATCAGAAGCTGGCAAAAAAGGGGGCAAAAACAGTCATGGCAGCAATAAGTAATACGCCGGGCTGATACCCTGCCGCCGGGATCTCCCGGCGGTTTTTTATTTCTGCAACATTGAACTGTCACCAAAGGCATCGCACACTAGAGGATTGATGCTTATTTGCTGGTGCCGCATGTCTCTCTCCCGTTTCACATTCTCCGTCAAACCTCAGGAAGCCCTTCTCATTCTGATCACCATGTTCTGGGGCGGAACCTTTCTCGCCGTCCAGTACGCGGTCACGCTGAGCGGTCCGTTCTTTTTTGTCGGCCTGCGCTTTGCGACGGCGGCGATTGCCGTGGGATTACTCTCGCTTAAAACCTTGCGCGGGCTGACGCTTAAAGAACTGAAGGCCGGGGTGGCCATTGGGGTTGCGATTGCCATGGGCTACAGTCTGCAGACGTGGGGATTGCAGACCATCACCAGCAGCAAATCGGCGTTTATCACTGCCATGTATGTGCCGCTGGTGCCATTACTGCAATGGCTCTGTCTGGGGAGAATACCGGGTCTGATGTCCTGCACGGGGATCGTGCTGGCGTTTATTGGCCTTATCTTGCTTGCCGGGCCGGAAAACAACCTGCTGGCGCTGGGGCCGGGCGAAATCATTACGCTGGTGGGTGCTATCGCGATTGCCGCGGAAATTATTCTGATCAGCGCCTGGGCTGGCAAAGTGGACGTCAAGCGCGTCACCGTGGTTCAGCTGGCGACCGCGTCGCTGGTGGCTTTTGCCACCATGGTGCCGGCAGGGGAGTCTGTTCCGCCGATGTCCACCGGGCTGGTTGTGGTGGCGCTGGGGCTGGGTATCTTTAGCGCCATTATTCAGGTCACCATGAACTGGGCGCAGCGCAGCGTTTCCCCGACGCGTGCGACGGTTATCTATACCGGTGAACCGGTATGGGCGGGCATTTTCGGGCGTATCGCCGGAGAGCGTTTACCGCTGCTGGCGCTGGTGGGTGCGGTGTTTATTGTCGCCGGCGTGCTGGTGAGTGAGCTGAAGCTGAAACGGAAGAAAAAAGCGCTGCCAGAGCGTGACAGCGCTGCGATAAATCAAGAGTCCTGATGTACCACGTCGCCCTGCGGTGCGGCCGCTTCCCGGCGGCTCAGCAGGGCGTTAAGCAGGATTGCGCCAAAGGTTGCGGTGCCAATCCCACCAAGGGTGAAGCCGCCCAGCGTCAGGGCAAAATCTCCCGCCCCCAGCACCAGCGTGACCGCCACCATAATCAGGTTGCTGTTCTGGCTCAGATCGACACGATGTTGCACCCAGATGCGTGCCCCGGCAACGGCAATCAGACCAAATACCACAATCGATGCCCCACCAATCACCGGTGCGGGAATGGTGTGGATCAGCGCGCCGAATTTCGGTGAGAAGCCGAGGAGCATCGCCATCACCGCTGCCGCCACGAAGACCAGGGTGGAGTAAACTTTGGTCACTGCCATCACACCAATATTTTCAGCGTAGGTCGTTACACCGCTGCCGCCGACCGAGCCGGAGAGCATGGTAGCCAGACCGTCGCCGACAAAGGCGCGGCCCATGTAAGGGTCCATGCTGCGCCCGGTCATACCCGCAACGGCTTTCAGATGGCCTAAGTTTTCTGCCACCAGGATCACCGCAACCGGCGCGATTAACATCATCGCCTGCGTGTTAAAGACCGGAGACGTCACCTGCGGCAGGCCGAACCAGGCGGCGTTATGCAGCAGCGTAAAATCAACCGGCTTGCCCAGACCGAAGACGTTTGCCAGCAGGGCGTACACCAGACAGGCAACGATTAATCCCACCAGGATCAACAGTCGCTGGATCATCCCCCGCGTAAACACCGCCACCAGGCCAATGCAGAGTACCGTGATCACCGCCATCCAGCTTTCAAAGGGCGAACCGGAGACGCTTCTGACGGCTATTGGCGCAAGGTTCAGACCAATTGCCATCACCACTGCCCCGGTGACGACGGGAGGCATCATCCGCTCTATCCAGCGCGTCCCGACCTTCATGACCACCAGGCCAATCAGCGTGTAGACCAGCCCGCAGGCGATAATGCCGCCGAGCGCGACGCTCAGATTCGGGTTGATGCCCTGACCGTTAAAGCCGGTGGTGGCGATGACCACGCCGACAAACGCAGCGCTGGAACCAAGATAGCTGGGCACGCGCCCGCCGGTGATGAAAAAGAACAGCAGGGTACCGATACCCGACATCAGAATGGACAGATTGGGATCAAGCCCCATCAGCATGGGCATCAGCACCGTTGCGCCAAACATCGCGACTGCGTGCTGAACCCCCATCACTAAGGTTGGCCCGAGCGGGAGCCTTTCATCCGGCGCGACCACGCCAGGTTCCGTAGAGGTCGATTTCAACTGCCAGTGGGGAAAACCGAACATTGCCATGAGCTGACTCCTTAAGGAGGGTTAACAGGCGGGTCGCATAAGCGCGTGATAGCCGCGGTCAAACCACACCAGCCCTTGCGGCGCGGGGTGGCGAATAATCGAAACGATGTCGCAAAACAGGATGTCGTGCGTGCCCACGCTCACCACCTGGCTGATACGGCAGTCAAACGAGGCCAGCGCCTCCTCCAGACGCGGGCACCCCGTTTCGCCGGTCTCCCAGCGCGCGGCGGCGAAGCGCTCGTCCATCGGGGTTTTCCCCCCAAACAGGTTTGATAGCGGCTCTTGTCCGGCGCTCAGGGTATTGACGCACAGGGTGCGGTTTTCACTGAAAGTCGGCCAGACGGATGCGCCACGGTTCAGGCATACCAGCAGCGTGGGCGGTGAATCCGTTACGCTGCACACCGCGCTGGCGGTGAAGCCCGCCATCCCGGCAGGACCGTCGGTGGTGATGATATTGACCGCCGCACCGACGCAGGCCATGGCATCACGGAAGGTTTGTTTATCGGGTGTCATCATGATGGCTCCTTATGCCAGTGCGCATGCGTCTTCAAAGGCCAGACGCGGCAAACGGCCGTAGAGTTTGCTGGTATCGCCATAGCCAATATTGATAAGCAGATTACTTTTCAGCGACGTGCCGGTGAAAAACGCGTCGTCGACTTTTTGGCGATCAAAGCCTGACATCGGGCCCGTATCGAGCCCCAGCGCCCGACAGGCGAAAATCAGGTAAGCCGCCTGCATTGCGCTGTTGCGAAAGGCGGTCTCTTCGGCAAGCGCCGGGCTTGAGGTAAACCAGCTCCGCGCATCCCCGTGGGGGAACAGGGCGGGAAGGCGTTCATAAAATTCACTATCCCAGGCGACAATCGCCGTGACCGGGGCGGTGAGGGTTTTCTCCAGGTTGCCGCTGGAAAGCGCCGGGCGCAGTTTTTCTTTTCCCTCTGCGCTTCGTACAAACACAATCCGCGCTGGCGAGCAGTTGGCGGACGTGGGACCCCATTTCATCAGGTCGTAGATCTCGCGCAGCGTCTCGTCGCTGACGGGGATCGCCTGCCAGCCGTTATGGGTGCGTGCGCCGGTAAACAGTGATGCCAGCGCGCCAGGGGTAATCGCTTCGCTCATCAGGGCTCCTTATAAAGCGGGTTCAGGGCTGTGCAGCAGGCTGGCAAGCCCGTTCAGCAGCAGCGTATTAAAGGTTTCTGGCTCGGTGACGTTGCAGGCGTGCCCGCCCTGTCGCATCACCACCTTGTGGCTGCCGGGGATGGCCGCCTGCAGCTCAGTGGAACAGACCGCAGGGATGAGCAGATCGTCGGCGGAGCAGATGAGGTGTACCGGGCAGTGAATGCGTGACGCATGGCGACTGAAGTCCGCTTTCTTCAGGGCATTCAGCCTGTGCAGCAGGTTGTTTTTGCCCTGGAAGTGGGCCAGTGCCAGGGCCTCTTCGGCCTCCAGGCGCGGCGCGCGGGCGGCCATCCAGTCGGCCGGGTAAAGAAACAGCGGCTGTGCCTCTACCCACGCCTGTGCGCCGCCTGCATGAAGCAGGCGTTCGCGGATCTGGAAACAGCGTCGGGTATGAGCATTCAGAGTGAGCCAGCCGTTCACGCACACCAGCGCGCTGAGGGCATCGGGGTGGTCGAGCGCCAGCTGCAGGCCGATCAGCGCTCCCAGCGCATGACCCACGACGCAGTAACGAACGATCCCGGCGGCATTCAGCGCCCGGGCCAGCTCGTCGGCCATCATCGCCAGGCTGTAGGCTTCCGGCAGCACGTCGGGATTATTGCCCGTCCCGCGCTGGTCGTAGCACACCACCTGGTACTCTTGCTCCAGGACGGCAAGCTGCGGTAGCCAGTAGCTGCCGCCCCCGCCAAGCCCGGCAATCAGGACAACCGTGGGCGCGCCGTCGTAAGGGGGAGGTGAGACAGAGAGCTTCATGGCCGCCTCACTTTGCGATGTGTGCAACGGTCGCGATTTCAACCAGCGCATCTGGCTTCACCAGCCCACACTGAATGCAGAACCGGGCCGGTTTATCACCGGGAAAGAATTCGGCGTAAATGTCGTTAATCGCGGCGTAGTTTTTCCAGTCGGTGATAAAGATACTGTTGAACGTCACATCCTCCATTGTGCCACCCGCTGTTTCGATCACTTTTTTGATCGTCTCCAGCACGTGGCGGGTTTGCGCCTTTGGGTCGTTGGGGTAGACCACGTTATTGTGCTGATCAAACGGCAGCGTGCCGGATACATACACCACACCATCGGCCAGCGTGCCGGGCACGAAC
Source organism: Enterobacter sp. BIDMC 26 (assembly GCF_000534435.1). Lineage (NCBI taxonomy): Bacteria > Pseudomonadati > Pseudomonadota > Gammaproteobacteria > Enterobacterales > Enterobacteriaceae > Enterobacter > Enterobacter sp. BIDMC 26. Next base: position 831,872 of record NZ_KI973182.1, read on the forward strand.
GGGGCAATCGGGGTACTGGTTCCTGGCGGAATAATCACGGATTTCGGCATGGTCTTGTTCCTCAGGCAATACGGGCTAACGGTGGATTCAGGGCGTCGCAAAAATCCGCGACGTTGCTGACCCAGCCAAAAAAGGTTTCGATGTTGAACAGGGCCGCTTGCTGCGCAAACGCCGGCCCGGCCTGATGGGTGGCGTCTTCCAGCACCACGCCAAAATATTCCAGGAAGAAGCCGTCGCGCAGGGTGGATTCCACGCAGACGTTGGTAGCGATGCCGGTAAAGACCAGATGACGGATCCCCCGGCTGCGCAGCAGGCTGTCGAGCGGGGTGTTGAAAAAGCCGCTGTAGCGCGGTTTGGGCAGCACGATATCGCCTGCCTCTGGCACCAGCTCATCCACCAGCTGGTAATCCCAGCTGCCTTTCGCCAGCAGTGTGCCCTGCAGTTCGGGCCGTTTGCGCATGGTTTTCAGGGCGTTCGATTTATGGAAATTGGGAGAGCCCGGGCCACCGGCCTCCACATATTGATCGTCCCAGCCGTTCTGGAACCAGACGATCAGCATGCCAGCCGCGCGGGCTGCGTTGACTGCGGTTTTAATGTTCTCAATCACCGTTCGGGTGGCGGAGACGTCAAATCCCGCCAGATCCAGATAGCCGCCCTGGCTGGCATAGGCGTTTTGCATATCCACCACAATCAGGGCGCTTTGGTGCGGCGCAAAGGTGATGGCTTCCGGACGTGCTGCAAGCGTGGTCATTACGCGACCTCCTTTGTGATGGCAGGAATGTGGGCGCGGCACTGCATCAGCGGCTGAATGCGCTCGCCGAAAGTTTCCACACCGGTCAGGAACTCATCGAAGGTCAGCAGCACGCCTTCCGCACCGGGCACGGCGGCCACTTCATCGAGCATTCTGGCGACGCTGGCATAGGAACCGACCAGCGTGCCCATGTTGATGTTGACCGCTGAGGTCGGGTCGGCCATCTGACGGACGTTGGTGTCCGAGCCGGAACGGGTATCTTTCTGGCTCTGTTCGGTGAGCCAGCTCAGCGCTTCATCGTCCGCGCCCGCCTTATACCGTTCCCATTTCGCGCGGGCGGCGTCGTCGGTTTCGTCGGCAATGACCATAAACAGGACATAGGAACCCACATCGCGACCGGTTTTGTCCGCGGCCTCTTTCATGCGTGCCGCGGTCGGGGCGAAGGCGGCTGGGGTATTCACGCCTTTGCCAAAGCAGAAGTTGAAGTCGGCGTATTTAGCGGAGAATTCCATTCCTGCGTCGCTCTGCCCGGCGCAGATCACTTTCATCGGGGCGGAAGGCTGCGGGCTGACGCGGCAGTCGTTCATGGTGAAGTAGTCACCTTTGAAGTCGCTTTTGCCTGTGCCCCAGAGATCGCGCAGCACCTGCACATACTCGGTCAGGTAGTCGTAGCGGCGGGAGAAATACTCGTCGCCCGGCCAGATCCCCATCTGCTCATATTCAGGTTTTTGCCAGCCCGTAACCAGGTTAACGCCAAAGCGACCACCGGAAATGGAGTCGATGGTGGAGGCCATTCTGGCAACGATCGCCGGCGGCAGGGTGAGGGTGGCGGCCGTCGCGTAGATCTGAATGCGCGAGGTGACGGCTGCCAGCCCGGCCATCAGGGTGAAGGACTCCAGGTTGTGATCCCAGAATTCGGTTTTTCCGCCGAAACCCCGCAGTTTGATCATCGAAAGCGCAAAATCGAAATGGTAGTGCTCCGCCTTTTGCACGATGGCCTTATTCAGCTCAAAAGTAGGCATGTATTGCGGGGCGGTGGTCGAGATTAGCCAGCCGTTGTTGCCGATAGGTACAAATACGCCAATTTTCATCACGAACCTCTCTTTACGACGTTGCAGGTAAAGAGGGTTTTGCAAAGGCAATGCCAGTTTTGAAAATGGCTTTGTTATTAATGTGTTAATCAATGGTTGGTTAATTGAGATACGCAAATGTGGACTAAATGGTCAAAAACATTGCACAGAAAACAGGCATTCATGCGCGATCGGAGTGCAGAGTGTCGTGGTCGGTGAGGGGTTTTGCTATGCTGATGACAACGCAAAATATGGAGAGCGGGAATGACACAAGGTGCAGTGAAAACACCCGGTAAACGTTCGCAGGCGGTCAGTGCGAAGAAGCAGGCCATCCTGAGTGCGGCGCTGGAGACCTTTTCGCAGTTTGGTATTCATGGCACGCGCCTGGAGCAGGTGGCGGAACAGGCCGGGGTGTCGAAAACGAATCTGCTCTACTACTACCCGTCGAAAGAGGCGCTTTACATTGCGGTGATGCAGCAGATCCTCGATATCTGGCTGGCGCCGCTCAAGGCGTTTCGCGAAGAGCTTGCCCCGCTGGTGGCAATCAGGGAGTACATTCGCCTGAAGCTGGAGGTGTCGCGTGATTATCCGCAGGCGTCACGGCTGTTCTGCCTGGAGATGCTGCAGGGTGCACCGCTGTTGCAGGCGGAACTGACCGGGGATTTAAAACAGCTGGTTGACGAGAAATCGGCCATTATTGCCGGATGGGTGGCGGGCGGGAAGCTGGCTCCAGTTGACCCACATCATCTGATCTTTATGATTTGGGCCTCCACTCAGCATTACGCTGACTTTGCGGCCCAGGTTGAAGCGGTAACCGGTAAGACGCTTCAGGATGAGGCGTTTTTCCACAGCACGCTGGAAAACGTTCAGCAGATGATCATTGAAGGGATCCGCGTGCGTTAGTTTCCCGGCGGAAGAGGGCAGCTTAAATCGCCCTCTTCACACTGCATCAGTGAGGCAAGAAACGCTTCACGCTCAACGGTTTTTTCGTTCAGGCACTGGCTGATGATCATCGGCTGGACGCTGCCTCCCTCAGTACCCGACCCGATAAAGTTGCAGTCGGCATCGCGCAGGGCAATCCACGCCTGCTGTGCCTTTTTCAGAAGCTCACGCTGTGGGGCTTCTGCGCGTTTGATGGCAGCCTGATACGTCTGATTCAGTTTTTTATCGGCGGCCTGGTACTGCTGCGCCGTACAGGTATTCATTTCAAGCTGGGTGGTCGCATTTGCGCACTCTTCTGCCAGCGCGTTCGCGCTCAGCAGCAATGCAGCCCCCGCGATCAGATATCTTTTCATCATCCCTCCATGTAAAAAAGCCGGATGCGCTGTGCTTATCCGGCCCTGGTTATTTTGTCACCCCGGTAAGCGTAGTGCCACCGGGGATATTTTACACGATTAACCGATTGTCATCAGGCTCGCGTTACCGCCCGCCGCCGCGGTGTTCACGCTGAGCGAGCGCTCAACGTACAGACGTTCCAGCAACAGGTTGGTTTCGCCGCGGGCGAAGCCCTGTACCGAAACAATCGCACCGCTGCGGGCCGCTACCTGCTCGCACAGTTCGCGCAGCTGGTCGGAATCACCGTGATAGATAACGGCATCAAACGGCTGAGTCAGCAAAGCATCGGGCTTCGCAAAATGAATGCGGGCAGAGACCGTTTTCGGCAGCTGTTTCGCGAGGTCACGATGCAGTGCATCTTCCGGCCACAGCACTTCACAACCGGTTGCAGCAGCGGCGGCCAGCTGAACCAGCGCATCCTGCTCGTTGTCCGCCACGCACAGCACACGCTCGCGCGGCATCAGCGTCCAGGTGTTGCGCTCACCGGTTGGCCCCGGCAGCAGGCGCTGCGTTCCCGCCTGCGCCAGTTCGCCATACTGCTGTGCGACAGCGCGCAGTTCCGGGCGTTTTTCTGCCCACGTGATGAGCGCTTCAAGCGGCTGTGTCAGCACGGCCTTCAGCTGCGCGTCCACCGGACGTTCGGCATCCTGACGTGCCAGCGTCACGCCGAGCGCATTGTCCGGACGGTTTGCCAGCAGACGGTACAGGTAGAGTGGACCGCCGGCTTTTGGACCGGTACCTGACAGACCTTCACCGCCGAACGGCTGTACGCCCACCACCGCGCCGACCATGTTACGGTTGACGTACAGGTTGCCTACTTTAGCGCTGCCGGTCACCTGAGCGATGGTCTCATCGATGCGGGTATGCACGCCGAGGGTCAGGCCATAGCCGGAGGCGTTAATCTGTTCAATCAGCTCGTTGAGGTTGTTACGGTTGTAGCGCACCACGTGCAATACCGGGCCAAAGACCTCTTTTTTCAGCTCGTCGAAGCTGGCCAGTTCAATCAGCGTTGGCGGCACAAAGGTGCCGGTCTGCCACTCGCGGGCATCCTCGTTGTTTTCACGCACGGCCTGGAAGACCGGACGGCCTTTGGCGCGCATGGTCTGAATGTGGTTTTCGATATTTGCTTTGGCTTCCGCGTCGATAACCGGCCCGATATCGGTCGTGAGACGGCCCGGGTTACCCATACGACATTCGCCCATCGCGCCGCGCAGCATCTTCAGCGTGTGGTCTGCCACGTCATCCTGCAGACACAGCACGCGCAGGGCGGAACAGCGCTGGCCCGCGCTGTCGAAGGCGGAGGCGAGAACATCGACCACCACCTGCTCGGTGAGCGCGGAGGAGTCGACGATCATGGCGTTCATGCCGCCGGTTTCAGCGATGAGCGGCGTTGGACGCCCCTGTGCATCAAGACGGGTGGCAATATTGCGCTGCAGCAGGGAGGCCACTTCAGTCGAGCCGGTAAACATCACGCCGCGCACACGGTTATCGGCGGTCAGTTTCGCCCCGACCGTTTCACCGCGGCCCGGCAACAGCTGTATGACACCCGCAGGCACGCCCGCTTCCAGCAGAATGTTAATACCCTGAGCGGCAATCAGCGGGGTCTGCTCCGCCGGTTTTGCCAGCACGCTGTTGCCTGCGGCAAGTGCGGCGGCAATCTGGCCGGTGAAGATCGCCAGCGGGAAGTTCCACGGACTGATACACACCACCGGACCGAGAGGACGGTGGGTTTCGTTATCGAAATCATCACGAACCTGGCCTGCGTAGTAGTGCAGGAAGTCGACCGCTTCACGAACTTCGGCAATGGCGTTGCTGAAGGTTTTACCTGCTTCGCGCACCAGGATCCCGATGAGCGACTGCATCTGGTCTTCCATCAGCACCGCAGCACGTTCCAGAATGGCGCCACGCTCTTGCGGCGGCGTCGCGAACCAGATTGGCGCGTTATTCACCGCGCTGTCCAGCGCCTGATCCACTTCTGCTTCGGTTGCTTCCCGCACGTAGCCGACGATATCTTTTGGCTCCGCCGGGTTAATCACGGGCTGCATTTCGCCATCAGCGACGGGCTGCTCCAGAATCGGTTTGGCCTGCCATTTCTGCAGCGCGCTGTTGAGCAGGGCGGAGGAGAGGGAGGCCAGACGGTGTTCGTTCGCCAGGTCCAGGCCCGCGGAGTTCACGCGACCTTTGCCGTACAGTTCACGCGGCAGCGGGATCTTCGGATGCGGCAGGCCAATCTGACCTTCCTGGGCCGCCATCTTCTCAACCGCCTGCACCGGATCGGCAACCAGCTCGTCAAGCGGCAGGGTGGTATCGGCGATACGGTTAACGAAGGAGGTGTTCGCCCCGTTCTCCAGCAGACGACGCACCAGGTACGCCAGCAGGGTTTCATGGGTGCCCACCGGGGCATAAATACGGCACGGACGGTTCAGTTTGCCATCCGCCACTTTACCGGTGACCTGCTCGTACAGCGGTTCACCCATGCCGTGCAGGCACTGGAACTCATACTGACCCGGATAGTAGTTCTGTCCGGCCAGGCTGTAGATGGCCGCCAGGGTGTGGGCGTTATGGGTGGCAAACTGCGGGTAAATCAGGTTCGGCACGCCGAGCAGTTTTTTTGCGCAGGCGAGGTATGAGACATCGGTGTAAACCTTGCGGGTATAGACCGGATAGCCTTCCAGACCTTCCATCTGGGCGCGTTTAATTTCGCTGTCCCAGTAGGCGCCTTTCACCAGGCGGATCATCAGGCGACGGCGGCTGCGGCTTGCCAGGTCAATCAGGTAATCAATCACGAACGGACAACGTTTCTGATACGCCTGGATAACGAAACCAATTCCGTTCCAGCCTGCCAGCTCCGGCTCGAAGCACAGTTTTTCCAGCAGATCGAGGGAGATCTCCAGGCGGTCGGCCTCTTCGGCATCGATGTTGATACCGATGTCGTACTGGCGCGCCAGCAGGGTCAGGGATTTCAGGCGCGGATAGAGCTCTTCCATCACCCGGTCGTACTGCGCACGGCTGTAGCGCGGATGCAGGGCCGAGAGCTTGATGGAGATCCCCGGGCCTTCATAAATACCGCGACCGTTTGACGCTTTACCAATGGCGTGAATCGCCTGCTGGTAAGAGACCATATAAGCCTGCGCATCGGCGGCGGTCAGCGCCGCTTCACCCAGCATGTCGTAAGAGTAGCGGAAACCTTTATCTTCGAGCTTACGGGCGTTGGCCAGCGCTTCCGCGATGGTTTCGCCGGTAACAAACTGCTCGCCCATCAGGCGCATCGCCATATCCACGCCTTTGCGGATCAGCGGTTCACCGCTCTTGCCGATGATGCGGTTCAGGGAGCGAGAGAGGTTGGCTTCGTTATGAGTCGAGACCAGTCGGCCGGTAAACAGCAGGCCCCAGGTCGCCGCGTTGACGAACAGCGACGGGCTGCGGCCAATGTGTGACTGCCAGTTACCGTTGCTGATTTTGTCGCGGATCAGTGCGTCACGGGTGGCTTTGTCAGGAATACGCAACAGCGCTTCCGCCAGACACATCAGCGCTACGCCCTCCTGAGAGGAGAGGGAAAACTCCTGCAGCAGACCCTGTACCATTCCGGCGCGGCCGGTGGCATTTTTCTGGTTACGCAATTTGTCGGCAAGTTGATACGCCAGGCTGTGCGCCTGAGAGGCAATGGCTTCTGGCAGACGGGCCTGCTCCAGCAGCATCGGTACGGCGTCGGTTTCGGCACGACGGTAAGCACCGGTAATGGCGGCGCGGCTGACCGACTGAGGCAGGATCTGCTCGGCGAATTCAAGGAACGGCTGATGGTTTTCGTCAGCAGCGGCGGAAACCTCATCACTTTCATTGGCCGCACCCGCCAGCAACGCGGGCAGCTCTGGCAGCCCCTCATCGCTTTCGAGCCTTTCGAGGTAGTTAAAAATCGCCTGCTTGATTAGCCAGTGCGGCGTGCGGTCAATGCGGGTTGCTGCGGTCTTAATCCGTTCGCGGGTTGCGTCATCCAGCTTAACCCCCATGGTGGTCATACCCATGCCAAAGCTCCTGTTGTTCTGTCGTCGTGTGCTATCGATAGCGTGAAATATCCACCATGTTGCAACTTTGTGCAACCGTGTTAAATGTGACCTGGTTTGCAACCCAGGAAATGAATGGATTGTTAAGAGATGGTTAGCTGGAAAAAAGTGCTGGTTTCTGGATGAGAGGCCTGTTTTTATGCGGGACTTAACACTTTTAAAAGGTGCAACCCGTAAAAGCGTGAGCGAGTGCAACCTATACGAAAGACGTATAAAACCAGGGATGAATTTGATGTAAATGCAGTGTTAAATCGTTTGTGTGCGAGCACTGCTTACGGCAGGATACGCGCGGCCAACAGAAACACATACACACATCACTACGTTCCGGTGATGACATAACAAGGCAACCCGGACGGTTGTCGCTCGACATTTTGGAGAATTTGAATGGCAATTAGCACACCGATGCTGGTGACATTTCTCGTTTATATATTTGGCATGATCCTGATAGGGTTTTTGGCATGGCGTTCAACAAAGAACTTTGACGACTACATTCTGGGCGGGCGTAGCTTAGGGCCGATGGTCACCGCACTCTCTGCGGGCGCGTCCGACATGAGCGGCTGGCTGCTGATGGGGCTGCCGGGGGCGATTTTCATCTCCGGTATTTCTGAAAGCTGGATTGCCATTGGCCTGACCGTCGGGGCATGGATCAACTGGAAGCTGGTTGCAGGCCGTCTGCGCGTGCATACCGAAGCCAACAACAATGCGTTGACCCTGCCGGATTACTTCACCGGACGCTTTGAAGATAACAGCCGCGTGCTGCGTATTATCTCTGCGCTGGTTATCCTCGTGTTCTTCACCATCTATTGTGCCTCTGGCATTGTGGCCGGTGCGCGCCTGTTCGAAAGCACCTTCGGCATGAGCTATGAAACGGCGCTGTGGGCCGGTGCTGCGGCAACCATTCTCTATACCTTCGTGGGCGGTTTCCTGGCCGTAAGCTGGACTGACACCGTGCAGGCGAGCCTGATGATCTTCGCTCTGATCCTGACGCCAGTCATTGTCATCTTCACCGTCGGCGGCTTTGCTGATTCGCTTGAAGTGATTAAGCAGAAGAGCATTGAAAACGTCGACATGCTGAAAGGGCTGAACTTTGTCGCCATCGTTTCGCTGATGGGCTGGGGTCTGGGCTACTTCGGTCAGCCGCACATTCTGGCGCGCTTCATGGCCGCTGACTCTCACCACACGATTGTTCATGCCCGTCGTATCAGTATGACGTGGATGATCCTCTGTCTGGCGGGTGCCTGTGCGGTTGGTTTCTTCGGCATCGCTTACTTCAACAATAACCCGGCGCAGGCAGGTGCAGTAAACCAGAACGCCGAGCGTGTGTTCATCGAACTGGCGGGCATTCTGTTCAACCCGTGGATTGCCGGTATTCTGCTCTCCGCGATCCTGGCGGCCGTGATGTCCACCCTGAGCTGCCAGCTGCTGGTCTGCTCAAGTGCAATCACCGAAGACCTCTACAAAGCGTTCCTGCGTAAAGATGCGAGCCAGAAAGAGCTGGTATGGGTGGGGCGTTTCATGGTGCTGGTGGTGGCCTTAATCGCCATTGCGCTGGCGGCAAACCCTGAGAACCGCGTGCTGGGCCTGGTAAGCTACGCGTGGGCGGGCTTTGGTGCGGCGTTTGGTCCGGTGGTGCTCTTCTCGGTGCTGTGGTCGCGCATGACCCGCAACGGCGCGCTGGCGGGGATGATTATCGGTGCGCTTACCGTGATCGTCTGGAAGCAGTTCGCCTGGCTCGGTCTGTACGAAATTATCCCGGGCTTCATCTTCGGCAGTATCGGCATTGTGGTGTTCAGCCTGCTGGGTAAAGCGCCTTCTGCCTCAATGCAGAAACGTTTTGCTGAAGCAGACGCACACTATCACACTGCACCGCCGTCTAAGCTGCAGGCTGAGTAATCTTTTTCGCTGATAGTCAGGCCGGGTAAGCGCGCGCGCTACCCGGCTTTTTTCTTGCCAAAATCCGCAATTTACGATGATATCGCTGTGCTTATAACAATGAGGATAGCGAAGCATGACAATCAAAACAGGGGTAATGGCAGCGGCATTATTGATGCTGGCGGGCTGCAGTGTGCCGTCGCAACACGCGGCGATGGAGACCTGCAAAGCGGATAACCAGATGCAGCAAACCACGCTCTATTTCGGGCTAAACCGTCCTGCAGGGGCGCAAATTACCACCGGCGAGTGGCAGCAGTTCGTTGACCAGGACGTGACGCCGCGTTTTCGCGATGGCCTGACGGTCTTTGATGCGCGCGGGCAGTGGCTGGGTAACGACGGGAAAGTGGCGCGTGAACCGAGCAAGGCGCTTATGCTGATCCACGGTAAAGATGCGCAGAGCGAGAAGAATATTGAAGCGTTGCGCGGTATTTATAAATCACGCTTCGCGCAGGAGTCGGTGATGCGGGTCGATCAACCGGTGTGCGTGCAGTTTTAATGAAAAACGGCGGGAGAACCCGCCGTTATCGCTTACAGCACCAGTCCTGCAAAGCTGGCGGACAGCAAACTGACCAGCGTCGCGCCATACACCAGACGTAAGCCAAAACGCGATACCACGTTCCCCTGTTGCTCGTTCAGGCCTTTGATCGCCCCGGCCACAATGCCGATAGAGGCAAAGTTAGCGAACGACACCAGGAAAACGGACAAAATGCCCAGTCCGCGTGGTGACATCTGATGCGCAATTTTTTGCAGCTCAATCATTGCCACAAATTCATTTGCGACCAGCTTGGTTGCCATAATACTGCCGGCATTCAACGCGTCGCTCAGTGGGATACCAACCAGCCACGCCAGCGGATAAAATACATAGCCCAGGATCTGCTGGAAGCTCATACCAAATACGCTGGAGAAGAGGGCGTTAACGGCGCTAATAAGGGCAATAAAGCCAATCAGCATCGCCAGAATAATCATCGCCACTTTAAAACCGGCCAGAATATACTCGCCAAGCATTTCGAAGAAGCTCTGGGACTCGTGCAGCTTTTCAAGCTTGATGTCCGGCTCTGCTTCCGGGCGCGCCGGGTTGATAATGGAGAGAATAATAAAGGTGCTGAACATGTTCAGGATGAGCGCGGCAACGACAAATTTGGCGTCGAGCATGGTCATATAGGCACCGACAATCGACAGGGATACCGTCGACATGGCCGTGGCCGCCATGGTGAAGAGACGACGAGAGGAGAGGTCGCCAAGTACACCCTTGTAGGCAATAAAGTTTTCAGACTGTCCGAGGATCAGCGAGCTCACCGCGTTGAACGATTCCAGCTTACTCATGCCATTCAGTTTTGACAGCAGTGTCCCGATCACCCGAATAAAAATCGGCAGAATTCGCCAGTGCTGAAGAATACCAATCAGTGCGGAGATAAAAATAATCGGGCAGAGTACGCCGAGGAAAATGAACGCCAGTCCTTTTTCACCCATCCCGCCAAAGACGAAATTGGTGCCTTCGGCCGCGAATTTCAGCAGTGACTCAAAGAATCCCGAGACATATTTAATAATGAACAGCCCGCTTTCGGCATGAAGGAAAAAGAACGCCAGGGCTATTTCAATGACAATCAGCTGTAAAACAAAACGAATGCGAATTTTTCGGCGGTCGAAACTCACCAGCCAGGCAAGCGCAAGAATAATCACCAGCGCCAGCAGGAAATGGATAATGTTAAACATGGTTAATTTTCAGTTGGTTTTTGAGGCAGATATTTAGCCACAGCCCTGATTAACCGTAAATGGGCATTTTCGCTATAACTTATAAACTTAACGATAACGCCAACAATTATTACCAGGCTGGGTGTTTACAACTCGTCATCAAAACAACACACATTTCGCTTGTTTTTCTTGCTGGCGTAATGATAATCACTATCACAAGAATTTACCTTTCTTTGCATCAGTTGACCGCGATAAACATTTAAGGTGTCGGCATGTTTGTTCCATTTCTCATTATGTTACGTGAAGGTCTCGAAGCGGCCCTCATCGTCAGCCTCATCGCCAGTTATCTGAAGCGAACCCAGCGTGGACGCTGGATTGGTGTCATGTGGATTGGGGTATTCCTCGCTGCAGCACTCTGTCTGGGCCTCGGCATTCTTATCAATGAAACCACCGGTGAGTTTCCCCAGAAAGAGCAAGAGTTGTTTGAAGGGATCGTGGCCGTCATTGCCGTGGTAATCCTCACCTGGATGGTGTTCTGGATGCGTAAAGTGTCCCGCAACGTGAAGGTGCAGCTTGAGCAGGCGGTGGATAACGCCCTGCAAAAGGGCAATAACCACGGCTGGGCGCTGATCATGATGGTCTTTTTCGCCGTGGCGCGGGAAGGGCTGGAGTCGGTTTTCTTCCTGCTGGCGGCATTTCAGCAGGATGTGGGGATCTGGCCACCGCTGGGTGCGATGCTGGGTCTGGCCACTGCGGTGGTGCTGGGCTTCCTGCTCTACTGGGGCGGCATTCGTCTTAACCTGGGTGCGTTCTTTAAATGGACCAGCCTGTTTATTCTGCTGGTGGCCGCTGGGCTGGCGGCGGGGGCGATCCGCGCTTTCCACGAAGCGGGCCTGTGGAATCACTTCCAGGAAGTGGCGTTCGACCTCAGTAACGTGCTCTCAACGCACTCCCTGACCGGTACCTTGCTCGAAGGTATTTTTGGTTACCAGGAAACGCCGAGCGTCAGCGAAGTGGCGATGTACTTTATCTATTTGGTTCCGGCGCTGGTGCTGTTTGCCATGCCGCCGCGCACCGGCACTCAGACGTCGCGCGTTGCGCCGTAATCTGACTGCATTAGTTACAACATACTTTTAAAGGGAAGAGTCATGGCAATTCAGTTCCGTCGTAGTGCGTTATGCGTAGGCATTGCCGCGCTGTTCGCTTCAGCATTTTCCGCCTGGGGCGCGGATGTTCCGCAGGTCAAGGTTTCGGTCAATGATAAGCAGTGCGAGCCAATGACCATCACGGTCAACAGCGGCAAAACCCAGTTTATTATTCAGAACCACAGCCAGAAGGCGCTAGAGTGGGAAATCCTGAAAGGCGTCATGGTGGTGGAAGAGCGTGAAAATATCGCGCCGGGCTTTAGTCAGAAGATGACTGCCAACCTGCAGCCGGGTGAATATGAGATGACCTGCGGGCTGCTGACGAACCCTAAAGGCAAGCTTATCGTGAAGGGCGACGCCACGGCCGACGCCGGAAAAGGCACGGCCCTGTTGAGCCTGGGTGATGCGATTACTGCTTATAAAGCGTATGTCATCAAAGAGACGGCGGACCTGGCTACCGGTACCAAAGCCTTCACCGATGCAGTAAAAGCGGGCGATATCGCGAAAGCGAAATCCCTGTATGCGCCAACCCGTCAGCATTACGAGCGTATTGAGCCGATTGCCGAGTTGTTCTCTGACCTGGATGGCAGCATTGATGCCCGTGAAGATGATTTTGAGCAGAAAGCCGCCGACCCGAAATTTACCGGCTTCCATCGTCTGGAGAAAGCCCTGTTTGGCGATAACACTCTCAAAGGGATGGATAAATATGCCGATCAGCTGAACAGTGACGTGCTTGAGCTGCAAAAACGCATCAGTGAGCTGGCCTTCCCGCCATCAAAAGTGGTGGGCGGTGCCGCGGGTCTGATTGAAGAAGTGGCGGCAAGTAAAATCAGCGGTGAAGAAGACCGTTACAGCCACACCGACCTGTGGGACTTCCAGGCGAACGTCGATGGCGCGCAGAAAATTGTCGATCTGCTACGTCCTCAGCTGCAGAAAGATAACAGCGAACTGCTGGCGAAAGTGGATGCCAACTTCAAAAAAGTCGACACCATTCTGGCGAAGTACCGTACCAAAGACGGGTTTGAAACCTACGATAAACTGACCGATGCCGACCGTAACGCGTTGAAAGGCCCGATTACCACACTGGCGGAAGATCTCTCCCTGCTGCGTGGCGTACTGGGTCTGGATTAAGCACGATGAACAAGCAGAATGAACACGACGTGGTGGAACCTTCACGTCGTCGATTGTTAAAAGGAGTAGGGGCGCTGGGGGGCGCCCTTGCTCTGGCCGGAGGGTGCCCGGTGGCGCATGCGGCGAAACCGCAAAGTGCTCCCGGCACGCTGTCACCCAATGCACGCATGGAGACGCAGCCTTTTTATGGCGAGCATCAGTCGGGCATTCTGACGCCACAGCAGGCCTCCATGATGCTGGTGGCTTTTGATTCGCTGGCAAGCGATAAAGCCGATCTTGAGCGTTTGTTCCGCCTGCTGACGACGCGCATCGCGTTTCTCACCGCCGGTGGTCCGGCGCCGGACACGCCTAACCCGCGTCTGCCGCCGATGGATTCCGGTATCCTCGGGGCATTTATCGCTCCGGATAACCTGACGATAACCGTTTCGCTCGGTGAGTCGCTGTTTGATGCGCGTTACGGGCTGGCAAAACAGAAGCCAAAAGCGCTGCAGAAAATGACGCGTTTCCCGAATGACTCTCTGGATGCTGCTCTCTGCCACGGCGATCTGCTCCTGCAAATTTGCGCCAACACCCAGGATACGGTGATCCACGCGCTGCGCGACATCATCAAGCACACGCCGGACCTGCTGAGCGTTCGCTGGAAGCGGGAAGGGTTTATCTCTGACCATGCCGCCCGCAGCAAAGGGAAAGAGACGCCCGTAAACCTGCTGGGCTTTAAAGACGGCACGGCCAACCCGGACAGCCGTAATGACCCGCTCATGAAAGAGGTGGTCTGGGTGACGGCCGATCAGGGCGAGCCGGCATGGGCTGTGGGTGGAAGTTATCAGGCGGTGCGGATTATTCAGTTCCACGTGGAGTTCTGGGACCGTACGCCGCTCAAAGAGCAGCAGACGATTTTTGGCCGCGATAAACAGAGTGGCGCTCCGCTCGGGATGAAGAACGAGCATGATGTGCCTGACTACGCCAGCGATCCGAATGGCGATGTCATCGCGCTGGACAGCCATATCCGCCTGGCCAATCCGCGTACCAAAGAGACACAATCCAGCCTGATGATGCGTCGGGGATATAGCTATTCACTTGGCGTAACCAACGCCGGCCAGCTCGATATGGGGCTGCTGTTTGTCTGCTATCAGCACGACCTGGAGAAGGGCTTCCTGACCGTACAGAAACGCTTAAACGGGGAAGCGCTGGAAGAGTACATTAAACCCATCGGCGGCGGTTATTTCTTTGCCCTGCCTGGCGCACGCGATCGCAACGCCTATCTCGCTCAAGGGTTGATTGAAGCCTGATAATTGTCCCTGCGATAATTCGCGGGGACATTATTTTTTCATATGCCTGTCCTGCTGTTATATTTCTGTAATATTCCTGTATGAGACTGATTTCCACTGTAGGGACAGTCTTAAAGTTACGTTCAGGTAAAATAAATGTTGCATTTATGATAACTCCTGATGTACTTAAGATAAGACAGCGGTAGTTCCCGGCAGTGATGCTGAATCACTATGGAGATCGCGAATGGTTGCGTCCTGTACTGGACATGGTAAACACAACACCCGCAGCACCCGGCGCGGAGGCTCAGACTCCGGCAGCGATTTCCTCACCACAAAATTATCCCCTTCAACTCAAGAATCTCTTTCGACCGACGTGCAGAATGGTGCGCGTAGCCGTTCTGTTGCGTCATCCGGTAAAGCAAGCAATGGCTTACAAGGAAGCCAACCCTCTGATGTTCGTGCGCATAATCGTGCTGAAACTGGCACGTGTGATGAATACCAACAACTCAAGGTGCTATCCATGGGAAGACAAAAAGCAGTGATCAAAGCTCGTCGCGAAGCAAAACGTGTGCTGAGACGGGATTCACGTAGCCATAAACAGCGTGAAGAAGAATCGGTCACCTCGCTTGTGCAGATGAGTGGCGTAGAAGCAATTGGCATGGCCCGAGACAGCCGTGATAATTCTCCAATTGTGGCGCGCAATGAGGCTCAGGCGCACTACCTGAATGCTATCGAGAGTAAACAGCTCATCTTTGCAACCGGCGAAGCCGGATGCGGGAAAACGTGGATCAGTGCAGCCAAAGCGGCAGAGGCGCTGATCCATAAAGACGTGGAGAGAATTATTGTCACCCGTCCGGTACTGCAGGCTGATGAAGATCTTGGCTTCTTGCCCGGAGATATTTCAGAGAAGTTTGCCCCTTACTTCAGGCCCGTCTATGACGTGCTGGTGAAACGTCTGGGAGCATCCTTTATGCAGTACTGTCTGCGACCAGAGATTGGCAAGGTGGAAATCGCGCCGTTCGCTTATATGCGCGGACGTACATTTGAAAATGCGGTCGTCATTCTTGACGAGGCTCAGAACGTGACCGCAGCGCAAATGAAGATGTTTTTAACGCGCCTCGGGGAAAACGTGACGGTCATCGTCAATGGTGATATTACCCAGTGCGATCTGCCGTCGGGCGTGAAGTCCGGACTGAGCGACGCCATGTCACGTTTTGAGGAAGATGAGATGATTGGGGTGGTACGCTTCACGAAAGAAGACTGCGTGCGTTCAGCGCTCTGCCAGCGCACGCTGCAAGCGTACTATTGAGTTAGCCGTTGTGTTCAAGGCCCGGGAAACCGGGCTTTGTTTTTTGTGCGGGCGTCCTGTCCGGAGAATATAAAAGAAAAAAGCCCGTACTTTCGTACGCGCTCTTATCTTGAATATGGCGGTGAGGGGGGGATTGACTCGCTTCGCTCGCCCTGCGGGCAGCCTGTTCGCTGCGCGCTCAGTCTGTCCAACTGGCTGTCGCCAGTTGTCGAACCCCGGTCGGGGATTCTCATCCCCCCTGTCCGGGGAATATAAAAGAAAAAAGCCCGTACTTTCGTACGAGCTCTTATCTTGAATATGGCGGTGAGGGGGGGATTGACTCGCTTCGCTCGCCCTGCGGGCAGCCTGTTCGCTGCGCGCTCAGTCTGTCCAACTGGCTGTCGCCAGTTGTCGAACCCCGGTCGGGGATTCTCATCCCCCCTGTCCGGGGAATATAAAAGAAAAAAGCCCGTACTTTCGTACGAGCTCTTATCTTGAATATGGCGGTGAGGGGGGGATTCGAACCCCCGATACGTTGCCGTATACACACTTTCCAGGCGTGCTCCTTCAGCCACTCGGACACCTCACCATATTGTTTTGCTGCCTGACCGCTTGGGGGGCAACGGGGCGCTACTATAGGGAGTTGCGCTAAAACGGTCAAGCAGATTTTCTGCTTTAGTGCTTGTTCGGTTAAGCAATAATCAGCTCCACGTCTTTTTGACCGTGGAGCCGGTGATTAACGCTGTGAATCGAGCACTTCGCTGTTTTTGACCACCTCTTGTGCTCTGGTATAGCTTTCGATCAGCAACTGATAGGCAGGGAAGATATGGGTATACACTTCAGCCCACTCGGCTGCATCTTCCCGGTTCCATGTCCGCTGGATCTCAGAGGCAACCGCCGCGGTATCCATTGGTACCACCCCGGCCTGGACCACGCGCGCCAGGGTGATCTCCTGAGCCATTTTGCTGTAGGTGCCGGAGGCATCAATAACCGCAAACACTTTATAACCCTCCGCGACTGCGCTAATAGAGGGAAACGCCATGCAGACGCTGGTGATGGTGCCGGCGATGATCAACGTTTTGCGCCCGGTGGCTTTCACCGCAGCCACAAACTCCGGGTTATCCCAGGCGTTGATCTCACCTTTACGTGGAACGTATTGCGCATGTGGCGCATTAGTGTGGATCTCCGGGATAAGGGGGCCATTCGGTCCCTGTGGAACAGAAGCGGTGGTGATCACCGGGATCTTCGCCAGGGTAGCGATTTTTGCCAGCGCCGCAGCACGTGCGCGCAACTCTGGCATTGGCATATCCCCCACGGTCTGGAAAAGTCCGCTCTGGTGATCGATAAGCAACATCACCGCATCGTTTACATCAATAACCGGGCGTGAGCCGTTAAAATTTGCAGGTGCAGACATCTTCTTCTCCTTTATTACCATCAGATCTGGCCGAAGCGGCCGGAGTTGAAATCACGAATGGCTTCCGCGATTTCGGTTTTACTGTTCATCACAAACGGCCCATAGCCCACGATGGGTTCATTCAGCGGCTCGCCGGCCATCAGCAGGACTTTGGCATCGAGGCTCGCTTCCAGATGGAGTGTGTCGCCTTGCTGGCTTAATACAACCAGCTGTGCCTCGCCTGCCTGGGCTGTTCCGTTCACTGTAATGGTGCCTTCCATCACAACCAGCGCCGTGCTCCAGCCCTCCGGCTGACTGAGCGTGAGATGGCTACCCTGATTGAGCGCGATGTCCCAGACGTTTAGCGGCGAAAAGGTGTGCGCGGGGCCAGCAACATCCTCGTAGCGACCTGCGATAACCCGCAGCGAGCCGCTGTTATCCGGCAGCGTGACCACAGGGATATCCGCCTTAGTGATGCTCTGGTAGCCCGGCGTCGCCATTTTGTCTTTGGCAGGCAGGTTGACCCACAGCTGCATCATTTTCAGTTCACCGCCTTTCTGCGCGAACGCGCTGGAGTGGAACTCCTCGTGCAAAATGCCAGCGCCCGCCGTCATCCATTGCACGTCCCCGGGGCCTATTACGCCGCCTCTGCCGGTGGAATCGCGATGTTCAACTTCGCCGGAATAGACGAGGGTGACCGTTTCGAAACCCCGGTGTGGATGCTCGCCGACGCCGCGCTTTGCCCCATCCGCCGGGAAGGTGTATGGCCCGGCATAGTCCAGCAGTAAAAACGGGCTGAGCGGCTCGCCGTGCGTCTGGTAAGAAAACATTGAACGTACCGGGAAACCATCACCAACCCAGTGTTGACGGGGAGCGGTATACACGCCTGTTACGTTTTTCATGATGAACTCCTGAAGCGTTGTTGATGTAATTAGCTTATATTCAGCGTTAATATCCCGGTAGATAGTGAAAATGGCATTCACTGTTCTGAAAATAGAACGATGAGGATTTATGCAGGATCTCAATGACTTCGTCTGGTTTGTGAAGGTGGTCGACTACGGTGGTTTTGCTGCCGCGGGGCGTGCGCTCGATTTGCCGAAGTCCCGGCTAAGTCGCCGGATAGCTCAGCTGGAAGAGCGGCTTGGCGTGCGGTTAATACATCGCACAACGCGGCAGTTTACGGTGACAGAAGTAGGCCAGACCTTCTATCAGCACTGTAAAGCGATGATGGTGGAAGCAGAAGCTGCTGAGGAGGCGGTGGCCGCGTTACAGGCTGAGCCGCGCGGTATTGTCAGGATCACCTGCCCGATAACATTGTTGCATGTCCATGTTGGCCCGATGCTGGCGAGATTTATGGCGCGCTATCCAGGGATCGCGCTGCAGCTTGAGGCAACCAACCGGCGGGTAGACCTGGTGGGGGAGGGGATTGATGTCGCGATCCGTGTGCGCCCGCGTCCGTTCGATGACAGCGATCTGGTGTTAAGGGTACTGGCTGACCGGGGACATTGTCTGGTCGCCGCACCGGCGTTGATTCAGCGGATGGGTAAACCGTTGGTGCCCTCTGAACTCAGTGCCTGGCCCGGATTAAGCACGAACGAGGGTAAACACATCCATAAATGGGAACTGAGCGGACCCGAAGGGGCGAAGGCGGAAATCCATTATCATCCTCGCCTGATCACTACCGATATGCTGGCGTTGCGTGAAGCGGCTATAGCGGGTATCGGCGTGGTGCAGTTGCCCATATTGATGGTGAAAGATCAGCTTGCGTCAGGGGACCTCATTCGCGTACTTGATGCCTGGGAGCCACGACGTGAGGTGATTCATGCTGTGTATCCTTCAAGACGCGGGTTACTCCCGTCTGTCAGGGCACTGGTGGATTTTCTTACCGAAGAGTATGCGCGAATGGTGGAAGATTAATCTTTCCCTCTCCCCTGGAGCGTGGGTGAGGATCTTACACCACACAAGGCCTCATGCTGCATGGGCGGGGAATATAAAAGAAAAAAGCCCGTACTTTCGTTCGAGCTCTCATCTTAAATATGTCGGTGAGGGGGGGATTGACTCGCTTCGCTCGCCCTGCGGGCAGCCTGTTCGCTGCGCGCTCAGTCTGTCCAACTGGCTGTCGCCCGTTGTCGAACCCCGGTCGGGGATTCTCATCCCCCCTTTCCGGGGAATATAAAAGAAAAAAGCCCGTACTTTCGTACGAGCTCTCATCTTGAATATGGCGGTGAGGGGGGGATTCGAACCCCCGATACGTTGCCGTATACACACTTTCCAGGCGTGCTCCTTCAGCCACTCGGACACCTCACCATATTGTCATCCCGTTGTTGCCGGGACGGGCGCTAATGTAAGGAAAAGCCGAACTGGCGTCAACTCACTTTTTCAGTAAATCAGTGCATTTAGACAAACTTCAGTCAATATGGCTTTTAAATGTGCTGAAAGCGCCTTTTTTATCAACAACGCGGTGGCGGGAAAAATTTGTTATGCTGGCAATCCAGTTGAAAATGAACACAAAACAGCGCAATAAAAGGCAGGAATGACTATGGATATAATCTTCTATCACCCCACTTTTGATACTGCTTACTGGATTAAGGCACTTTCGGCGGCATTGCCCGGGGCGCGCGTGCGTGAGTGGAAACGTGGTGATAACGAACATGCTGACTACGCGCTGGTCTGGCATCCGCCGGTAGAAATGCTCCAGGGCCGTAAACTGAAGGCCGTTTTTGCACTGGGCGCTGGCGTGGATTCGATTCTGAGCAAACTGAAAGCACACCCTGAAATGCTGCCGGAAGAGATCCCTCTTTTCCGTCTGGAAGATACCGGCATGGGCCAGCAAATGCAGGAGTATGCCGTCAGCCAGGTGCTGCACTGGTTCCGCCGCTTCGACGACTATCAGGCACTAAAACAGCAATCCCACTGGGAACCGCTGCCGGATTATCAGCGAGAAGATTTTACCATTGGTATCCTCGGGGCTGGCGTGCTCGGCTCAAAAGTCGCTGAAGCACTTGCCCCGTGGGGCTTCCCACTGCGCTGCTGGAGCCGTAGCCGCAAGGATTATCCGGGCGTAGAAAGTTTTGCCGGCGCTGATGAGCTTCCTGCGTTCCTGAACGGTACACGCGTGCTCATCAACCTGCTGCCAAATACGGCCGAAACGGTGGGGATTATCAATGGTGCACTGCTTAATCAACTGGCTGACCAGAGTTACGTAATGAACCTGGCGCGCGGGGTACACCTTGTTGAGTCCGATCTGCTTCAGGCGCTGAACAGCGGAAAACTGAAAGGGGCGATGCTGGATGTGTACAGCCGCGAGCCGTTACCGGCCGAAAGCCCGCTGTGGGCACATCCGCGTGTGGCGATGACGCCGCACATTGCAGCGGTCACGCGTCCGGCGGAAGCTGTTGCCTATATTACCCACACCATCAGTGAGATGGAACAGGGCCATCCGGTAACCGGACAGGTCGACAGACAGCGCGGCTACTGAGTGAAACCCGGCGTTAGCCGGGTTTTTGCTAATATTCGCTGCAGATAACTGCTATCCTTTGGAAAAACCGCAGAGGAGAGAAAGATGTATCCCGTTGACCTGCATATGCACACCGTCGCCAGTACCCACGCGTATAGCAACCTCCATGATTATATCGCGCAAGCGAAACGCAAGGGCATTACGCTTTTTGCGATTACCGATCACGGCCCGGACATGGCAGATGCGCCGCACTACTGGCATTTTGTGAATATGCGGATCTGGCCACGTCTGGTGGACGGTATTGGGATACTGCGCGGCATCGAGGCAAACATTAAAAATACAGACGGTGAAATCGACTGTACCGGACCGATGCTGACCTCTCTGGATCTGATCCTTGCCGGTTTCCATGAGCCGGTTTTCGCGCCGCAGGATAAAGAGACGAACACCCGAGCGATGATTGCTGCTATAGCCAGCGGCAACGTGCACATTATTTCTCATCCGGGTAATCCTAAATACCCGATTGATATCGAGGCTGTTGCCCAGGCGGCAGCGAAACACCGCGTGGCGCTGGAGATCAATAACTCTTCTTTTGTTCACTCGCGTAAGGGCAGTGAAGCAAACTGTCGCGCCGTGGCAGCTGCAGTGCGGGATGCCGGTGGCATGGTGGCGCTGGGTTCCGATTCCCATACCGCGTTTACGCTGGGTGATTTTAGTGAATGCCTGAAAATACTGAATGACGTGGATTTCCCGGAAGACAGGATCCTTAACGTTACCCCACGCCGCATGCTTGATTTCCTCGAGTCACGCGGAATGGATCCGATTGATGAATTTGCCGATCTTTAATTGTGTAATGGAATAAAAAAATGAATGAGTTTTCCATCCTTTGCCGCGTGCTGGGTACGCTGTTCTATCGTCAGCCGCAAGACCCGCTGCTGGTTCCACTCTTTACCCTGATTCGTGAAGGGAAACTGGCGCAAAACTGGCCGCTGGAACAGGATGAGTTGCTGGAGCGTCTGCAAAAAAGTTGCGATATGCAGCAGATTTCAACGGATTACAACGCACTGTTTATTGGTGACGAATGCCGCGTTTCGCCGTACCGTTCAGCCTGGCAGGAAGGGGCGACGGAAGCGGAAGTGCGCGCGTTTCTCTCTGAACGCGGAATGCCGCTGACGGATATCCCTGCGGACCATATCGGAACGTTGCTGCTGGCTGCATCCTGGATTGAAGATCACGCCGCTGATGATGAGAACGAGGCTATCGAAACGCTCTTCGAAGCGTATCTGCTGCCGTGGTGCGGTACTTTCCTCGGCAAAGTTGAAGCACATGCGACCTCGCCGTTCTGGAGAACGCTGGCTCCGCTGACCCGCGACGCCATTGCGGCAATGTGGGATGAGCTGGAAGAAGAGGATGAAGAGTGATTTAGATCACATAAATTCTGCAACCATACATTTCATCTTGCACGGAATGTGCATCTGATCTCATTTCCATGGCGCGCTTCTGCTAAGATGCGCGCCATGAACATATTACTTTGTATCGCATTCACGACAGGCATTCTCTCCGGACTATGGGGATGGGTGGCGGTCTCTCTCGGGTTGCTCAGCTGGGCCGGGTTTCTGGGCTGTACGGCCTACTTTGCCTGCCCGCAGGGCGGCGTAAAAGGGCTTTTTATCTCTGGCTGTACCCTGATGAGCGGTGTTATCTGGGCACTCGTGATTATGAAGGGCAGCGCGCTGGCCCCGCATCTGGAGATCCTGGGCTATATCATGACCGGCGTAGTCGCGTTTTTGATGTGTATCCAGGCAAAGCATATGCTGCTGTCGTTTGTACCCGGTACCTTTATGGGCGCATGCGCGACGTTTGCAGGGCAGGGGGACTGGGCACTGGTGCTTCCCTCGCTAATGCTGGGGTTGGTGTTTGGCTATGCCATGAAGAACAGCGGCCTCTGGCTGGCCGCCAGACGGGATAAAGCGCAAAACATCACTGCGGTAAGCGAATAAAAAAAGGCGAGATGATGATCTCGCCTTTTTTATGCGCTTCCTGTCAGGATTCCGGAGGCACCGACATATCGCGGTATTTAACCAGTATCGGGTTTTGCGCCTCTGCTTTGTTCTGCAGGTCCCACAATCCACGATCGATACCATCATTAATCAGGAAGATTACTCCGGTTTCTATGGCTGACATCAGACACATCATGACCGGTTCGTTAGAGGTATACCCGATTTCACCCTCCAGCAAACGCTGGTAATCGATGAAGCGGAAAACCCCGGCCTGCACTTCATAAGAAAGAATGGTTTTGCTGGTCGTTACCGAAGAGAGCACTTCGCCCGTGCTGACGTTGACGACACGCAGGTTTACGGCGATTTGGTCGAGCTGATATTGCGTATCAGCACCGATACCAAAGTAACGCGCGCCCACACCACCCGATTTAACGTTGCTTTCATAACCAATAATCGATCCCTCGATCATGACGTTCGCCGCGGCCAGTGATTCCAGCGGCATGCGGTTATTATTCGCGACGGTGCCATTTTCCTGCGCAGCGCGAATAATTTTCCGTTCATTTAACAGGTTCTGCAGACCCTGACGTTCCAGAGGAATAAACCAGTGCGAATCCTTCAGGGCGGTCACCAGCATGGCGGTGGCGCTCTGTGGCACTGCCGTAGAGAAGTTACTTGCCGGATAAGGTTTAAATTGTCCCGTTTCATCCTGAATGTTGTAAACCGAGACAAATATTTTACCGGTCGGCGCAGGTAAATGTGTTAAATCACGATAGCTTTGAGCCCGAGGCATTAATGTTGGTTTTGCAGCTTCTTTAGGTGGAGCAGTTAAACAACCGCTCAATAAGCACACTGCAACAAATATCAGGAAGCGCTGCATGATCGTTGTCCTTATTTCGTTGTTGTTTAAAAGTTCGTTGAATCACTTTGTAGACCGGAAACCTGAATGGTGGAGGTTTTCCCGGTTTTTCGATCGGTAACGTTCAACTGGAGTTGTCCGTCCTTGTTGGCGATGTCGACAATGAAGTCGTTGGTCACCATTCGGCCGGGTTTGCCGGTATTAATGTTGGTCAGCAACCCTCCCAAAATCTGCGACTGGATAGCCTGCGTGAAGTTGTCCAGTGCCGATGGGGTATCGACGCTAAAATCCTTAAAGCTGGGATCCTTATAGGAGTTTTGCGCCTGGGCTTCGTTCAACAGAAACGCCCCATTATTGGGATTACCGCCAAAGTTAGGGTTACGGAACTGGAACGTCATATTTCCGGCCCAGCTTATAGGGGTTATTAGCATTATCGAAACAACTGCATATGCAATACGCATGACAGCCTCCGGATATAGGTTCGCTAGAATTCGTCTTTTGCTAAATCGCTGGTGCTTAATAGCGCTTTATCAATTTGCAGGCGATTAATAGCATCTTCTGATTGAGCCAGTGCTAAGGCTACGTTTTTATCGAAGTCTATTTTCGTGGGGAATAAAAATGTTTGATAAATAACGTCCTGATTAGCCGTTATTGTTATCCAACTTCCCCATCGTGCACTGGGCCGTTCGTTGATTGTTATATTTCCAGTAAATGTACTGTCCCATTTGTCACTGAATGCACGATAAAAATTGTGCCCGACCGAGGAGACAGTGTGGTCTGTTAACAATCCAGGAACTTCGACCTCGACGGCCCGTACGTTCCCGGCAGCGAGCATAAAACTCGCTGCGGCGATCCAACTCAATGTGCGTTTCATTTGATTAACGCCTGAGGTTATCGTTTGCCCATGAAACAGCCTGAGTTCGGTTCTTAACAGCTATCTTCTTGAAAAGATTATAAAGGTGCGTCTTTACCGTATTTTCGCTGATAAATAACGAACGGGCGATTTCAATATTTGAAGCACCAATGCGCAATTTGTTCAGGATCTCTTTCTCACGGTGCGTTAGCAGCGCTGACTCTGAACTGTTATAGCGGTAATTTCCGGAGTGCGTGATGAGGTAGCTGGCAAGTTTTTGCGAAAAATAACACTCGCCGCGCAATATACCTTGCAGACCTTCGACCAGCCGATCTTCTTCTTCCGTGATATAGAACACACCATTGATATGCGGCCAGCTTTCAATATCTCTGAAGGGATACTCATCAGGGGTATTCAATAATAACACGCGGATATTATTGTTTTTCCTGCTTAAATTATCTTGCCAGTAATGGATAAGCTTTTTATCCGCTTCCATCATATCAATCAGAATGATACTGCCAGGTGCAATATCATCAAAAGAACGTTGAATATTATGTAATTTCCCGTGCAGAGACAGCGATTGCTTTAAGTGTTGTAATAAAGCGGTCGCTTGCAACGAAGGTTTTGTGATCAACAGTAACGTATGACCATGTAAACTTTGGACTTCATTATACATGATGAAACCCCACTTTTTTATGACACCTGACAGCGGTCCTCCAGATAAAAAAGAGGACCCCAGAAGTACTGACAGATGTTGCACTGCTGTGTGAAGAAAAAAAACCATAACCTCCAGCAGGAGGTAAATATAAAACAAATTTCGTACATCTGATTTCAATCTAGCTATTACTAACTTTAAAGCAAGTGTTAAACGTGTAACAGGATGTAAAAATCAATATTAATTTGTGAAAATGGACTCTTTTAAATGTTGTGGAATGATAAGAAAGTTGTACATGTAAATAACCCTGCACAGATTTTAAAAATCATACAAATATTTATAATTGTTTGATTTTTATGAATATTAGTTATTTATTTCTGCCCGTAAAGAGGTATGAGTCACAGAGATTTTCTAAGTCCTGGAATGAACTGTGCTGCGTCTTAAGAAAACAGGTCTCGTGTCACGTGTTGTGTAAAATGTCCTCCTGGCGTTTCGTTTAGCGTCCGTTGCATGGGGGCTTTACCCCTCTCGTCCCGCCGCACAATCGATTATTAAGAAAAGCTTAATAGAAAAATAAGAACCCCGGTCTATAACGTTTTTTTGCATGGAATTACTACTTTGAGGTGACGTCATAAATAAAAATAAGCCACGTGGGTGAGATATTTAAAATGTTTCGGCAGACATACTCATCACCGTAACGACTCGTTAACAAATTACGAGTCGTTCTAACACGAAGTCACAGTAACAAGGTTATGGCGTTATCAAATAGCCAGGTCCAGGGTGACAACATGAAAAATACATCGTTATTTATGATGTTTACATTACTGGGTGCGCCTGGATTTGTAATCGCGGCTGATTCAGATTTGGCTAACGCTGAATATAACTTCACGGTTAATGAATTAAGTCGTTCATCATTAAATCAGGCAGCCATTATTGGTCAGCAGGGCATGTTAAATGATGCTCAGGTTCGCCAGGACGGGTCAAAATTATTGTCCATTGTTTCTCAGGATGGAGCAGGCAACAGAGCGAGAGTTGATCAATCAGGGACTTATAATATTGCCTGGATCGATCAGAGCGGTAGCGCGAATGATGCAGGTATTACGCAAGATGGATATGGTAATAGTGCGAAAATTATCCAAAAAGGGTCGGGTAATAGAGCAAATATTACGCAGTACGGTACGCAGAAAACCGCAGTTGTAGTGCAGAGACAGTCGCAAATGGCGATTCGCGTTATTCAGCGTTAGTTATTTAGCGGCGACTTTAATCAATCCGATGGGGGTTTACCATGAAATTTATCAAAGTGGCAGCAATTGCAGCAATCGTAGTTTCTGGTAGTGCTATGGCCGGTAGTATTAATCAAGGCGGTTGGGGTAACGGGCATGGCCACGGTGGTCATGACAGTGGTCCAAATTCAACGCTGAGCATTTACCAGTACGGTGGCGGTAACTCGGCTCTCGCTTTGCAAACCAGTGCGAGAAATTCCACACTGACCATTAATCAGAGTGGCGGCGGTAACGGTGCTGACGTTGGTCAGGGCTCTGATGACAGCTCAATTAGTCTGACTCAGAATGGTTTCGGTAACAGCGCAACGCTTGACCAGTGGAATGGTAACCACTCGGTGATGAACGTTAGCCAGTACGGTGGTGGCAACGGTGCTGCTGTTGATCAAACCGCATCCGGATCCACTGTGACTGTTCAGCAGGTTGGTTTTGGCAACCACGCGACTGCACATCAGTATTAATTTCCAGTCTGAGCTACAAAAAACAGGGCATTTGCCCTGTTTTTTTTCGGGAGTTCATCATGAATACCTTAATTCTCCTCGCGGCGCTTTCCAGTCAGATCACGTTTAAAACATCGCAACAGGGAAATATGACCACCATTATTCCGCAGGTTATTCTGACGGAACCGTGTGAATGTCAGGTGCAGATTGTCTCTTTGCGACAGGGGCAGGGGGGGCAAAGTTCTTCACGGCAACAAAACACACTTTCTATTCCCGCTAATCAGACGATTGATTTAATGCGGCTGAGTTTAAATATAGATTCCGGAGACAAGGTGAACATTACTGTCACTGTCTCTGACGGGAAATCGCTTCATTTATCACAGCAATGGTCCCCGGCGGGAAGTGCGCTCTAATGATTATGAAATCAAGACGTTGTGGATATGGCGGGCGTGCGCGGTTGAGCTATGCTGTTATCAGGAACTGTGCAGTGCTGTTCCATAACGTGATGCTTTGTTTGCCCTAACGGAGCGCGTTTACCCCTCAAGGACGACTTTCATTGAGGAGTACATATAGTGACCAAATATTTAGCCCGACGGGTTTATGGTTTAGGTTTGATCCTCTCTGCATTTATTACTCCCGCTTTTTCAGCCACGATTGTCGACGGTGGTGTGATTCATTTTCGCGGCGCTATTGTCGCAGACCCCTGCGTGGTCACACCGCATCATGACGCGTTTGCAATGACATGCCCGGATAATAATCGGATGCAAACGCGCAGGGTCAGCTATGAAGATGTACTTAACGGTCAGGTCAACGATTCCAGCCTCGCAACTCTCAGCATGAAGTACCTTAATCCCGAAAAAACGCTCGCGGTTGTTCAAATTCAGTATCGTTAATTCTTGCTCTTCCGCTCCCCGGCGGAAGAGGTTTTTCCCCGATAGTTTTTTATCCATACCTCCTCTGCGATACACTTAAGAAAAAGGCGGGTAGCAGAGGGTACGTATGAAACCGCAAATTGAAGTCATTCATGGCGATATTACGACGATGCACGTCGACGTGATCGTTAATGCGGCCAATCCATCACTGATGGGCGGGGGCGGTGTTGACGGCGCAATCCACCGGGCTGCAGGACCGCAGCTCCTTGAGGCCTGTAAAGCTGTGCGTCAGCAGCAGGGTGAATGTCCTCCGGGTCATGCGGTGATTACCCTCGCGGGAGATCTTCCTGCCAAAGCGGTGATTCACGCTGTGGGGCCTCTATGGCATGGCGGCGATCGGCATGAGGCGAGTATTCTGGAGGAGGCGTACCGCAACTGCCTGCGCCTGGCAGCGGATAACGGCTATAAGACGATGGCTTTTCCGGCTATCAGCACTGGGGTATATGGATATCCAAAACCTGCCGCTGCCACGATCGCGGTAGAGACCGTTTACCGATACCTCTCCCTCAAGCCGATGCCTGAGAAGGTGATTTTTGTCTGTTTCGACGAAGAAACCACACACCTTTATCAGCGGCTTCTCACGCAGCGTGGACAGGACGTAGAGAGCTAAAACAAACGCGGCGCACTGAGTGCGCCGCGTTTGTTTATGAGGCTTTAGCCTGTGGTTTTCCTGAAAAGAGGAAACGCAGGAGCGGGATCCGCAGATGGATTTCATAAAGCACGATGGCAATCCCAATCACAAAGACCAGTCCGGTAAAGAAACCCAGCGTGTTGGACGCAATATGTGGCGTGATATAAGCGCCGAAGAACAGCGTCAGCGGGTGGTGCACCAGGTAAATAAACAGTGAAGCATTGACGAAGTAGGTCACGCGGCTGGACTTAAAGTTCAGCAAGCGGTGTCCCAGCGCGAAGACCACATTCACCATCCACAGACCCAGCAGCATGGTGATCACGCTTTCTGTTTCATACATCCAGCCATCGCCGCTGCCATAGCGCTGATTTAACAGATAGGCCGCAAACGCGATAGCGGCACCCAGGGCGCACCATGGCGACGGGGTGGTAAACAGCGATTTAAGTTTGGGATGAATAAATGCCAGCGCACCGGCTAAAAAGAAGGGGATGTAAAACAGCGACTGCATCACGACGAAATTGAACAGCCCGTCACTCAGTATCGGCGGATACACGATAAATAGCGTGCGTCTCACGGCCGCATAGGCGATACCCAGCAGCAAAAAGAGCAGAGACAGTTTACCCAGCGTAATATTGGCGAAGAAGGTATCGGCCTGGGTACTCAGGCGATGGCGCAGGCGGCTGAAAATGACCAGACTGACCGTGGTGAGCACCACCAGGACCAGCAGGAACCACAGGTGAGACACCAGTTCCCAGACCAGGGTATTGTACTTTTCATACAGCGTCAGATTTGGCCAGTTCTCCGCTTTGCCTTTGACGTACTGCAACATAATAAACTGCGGCAACGTCAGCAGGGGAATGGCGGTCAACATCGGAATGCCCACACGCTCCACGCGCACTTTCCACCAGCGTTTTACCGGGTAGCGTAAGAACAGCATGTAGGAGAAATAGCCGGATATGACAAAAAACACCTGCATACGAAAGGCATGGATAAAGTCATTAAACAGCGTGAGCCACCAGGAAGGCATCTGGCTATTCACATGCCAGGTGTGGCTGGAGTAAATCAGTGAAATGTGAAAGGGGATCCCCAACAGCATCAGCCATGCCCGGATCGAGTCGAGGAAATATTCACGTTCTACAGGTGTTGAGCTCATATAACTTTGTGCATTCTCAGACTTTTCGCCTTATCCCTAAGACTCATAATGGTTACATTCGAAGCCAACCCTACACCAAGACCGACACCCTGTCTCCAGGATAAGCACGCAAAGTGAAAAGCGGGTTCTTTCATTTGCTTAATCCATGAGCCAGCGAGCTGAACAAAGCAGTGATAATGTTGTCGGATTGCCTGAGTTTCCATTAAAATGGATCGGATCGATATAAGCACACAAAGGGGGAAGTGCTTACTTATTATGAAACATAAACCACAGATGATGAAAATGCGTTGGTTGGGTGCTGCAGTGGTGTTATCTCTGTATACCTCATCGGCACTGGCCTTTAACATCGACGATGTCGCAAAACAGGCAAAATCGATGGCAGGCAAGAGCTACGAAGCGCCAAAAAGTAACTTGCCCTCCGTTTTCCGCGACATGAAGTATGCGGACTATCAGCAGATCCAGTTCAACCATGACAAAGCGTACTGGAACAACATTAAAACCCCGTTCAAGCTTGAGTTTTATCATCAGGGAATGTACTTCGACACGCCTGTTGCCATTAATGAAGTGACGGCGACCGCGGTACGTAAAATCAAGTACAGCCCGGATTACTTCAATTTTGGCAATGTTCAGCACGATAAAGATACGGTTAAAGACCTGGGCTTCGCTGGCTTCAAGGTGCTTTACCCGATCAACAGCAAAGATAAAAACGACGAAATCGTCAGCATGCTCGGTGCCAGCTACTTCCGCGTGATCGGGGCAGGGCAGGTGTACGGGCTTTCTGCGCGTGGCCTCGCCATTGATACCGCGCTGCCATCAGGTGAAGAGTTCCCGCGTTTCCGCGAGTTCTGGATTGAACGTCCAAAACCAACCGACAAACGCTTGACTATTTATGCACTGCTGGATTCCCCGCGTGCGACCGGTGCTTATCGCTTTGTGATTATGCCTGGCCGTGACACGGTCGTTGACGTGCAGTCCAAAGTTTACCTGCGTGATAAAGTCGGCAAACTGGGCGTTGCACCGCTGACCAGTATGTTCCTGTTTGGGCCGAATCAGCCGTCACCGGCGACGAACTTCCGCCCGGAACTGCACGATTCCAACGGTCTTTCTATTCATGCAGGTAATGGTGAGTGGATCTGGCGTCCGCTGAATAACCCGAAACATCTGGCTGTTAGCAGTTTTGCGATGGAAAACCCGCAAGGTTTCGGCCTCCTGCAGCGTGGCCGTCAGTTCTCCCGATTTGAAGATCTGGATGACCGCTATGACCTGCGCCCAAGCGCCTGGGTCACGCCGAAAGGTGACTGGGGTAAAGGTAAGGTTGAGCTGGTTGAAATTCCAACCAATGACGAAACCAACGATAACATCGTTGCTTACTGGACGCCGGATCAGCTGCCGGAAGCCGGTAAAGAGATGAACTTCAAATACACCATTACCTTTAGCCGCGACGAAGACAAACTGCATGCGCCGGATAATGCGTACGTCATGCAGACTCGCCGTTCTACGGGTGATGTGAAGCAGTCTAACCTGATCCGTCAGCCTGATGGCACCGTGGCCTTTGTTGTGGACTTCGCGGGCCAGGATATGAAAAAACTGTCCCCGGATACTGCCGTTGCGGCTCAGGCCAGCATCGGTGATAACGGTGAAATCGTTGAGAACACCGTACGCTATAACCCGGTAACGAAAGGCTGGCGTCTGACGCTGCGCGTGAAAGTGAAAGATCCGAAACAGACCACTGAAATGCGTGCTGCGCTGGTCAGTAACGATCAGCCGCTGAGTGAAACCTGGAGCTATCAGCTACCTGCCAATGAATAATACATCTGAATATATTGATGCCATGCCGCTGACGGACATTGAAAAAGCGGCGCTGCCTAAAAGCGACATCCGCGCGGTGCATACCGCGCTGGATGGCGAACATCGTCCGTTTTCCCGTGACGATGATACGCCGCTGGGGTCAGTAAAGGCGCGTCTGGCGCAGGCATGGCCAGACTCGCTGGCAGAAGGGCAGTTGATTAAAGACGATGAAGGACGCGATCAGCTTCAGGCAATGCCGAAAGCCACGCGTTCCTCAATGTTCCCTGACCCGTGGCGCACCAACCCGGTTGGCCGCTTCTGGGATCGCCTGCGTGGGCGTGATGTTACGCCGCGCTATCTGTCGCGCCTGACGAAAGAAGAGCAGGCCTCCGAACAGAAATGGCGTACCGTGGGGACCATTCGTCGTTACATTCTGCTGTTACTGACGCTGGCGCAGACCGTGGTCGCTACCTGGTACATGAAAACCATTCTGCCTTACCAGGGCTGGGCGCTTATCAACCCTGCAGACATGATGGGCCAGGATATCTGGGTCTCCTTCATGCAGCTGCTGCCGTATATCCTGCAGAGCGGCATTCTTCTGCTGTTTGCCGTTCTCTTCTGCTGGGTGTCAGCCGGTTTCTGGACCGCGCTGATGGGCTTCCTGCAGCTGCTGATGGGGCGGGACAAATACAGCATTTCAGCCTCAACGGTCGGGGATGAACCCCTTAATCCTGAGCACCGTACGGCGCTGATCATGCCTATCTGTAACGAAGACGTTGACCGCGTATTTGCGGGTCTGCGTGCGACCTGGGAGTCCGTAAAGGCAACCGGTAACGCGGCGCATTTTGACGTCTATATCCTGAGTGACAGCTACAACCCGGACATCTGCGTTGCCGAGCAAAAAGCCTGGATGGAACTGATCGCGGAAGTGCAGGGTGAAGGCCAGATCTTCTACCGCCGTCGTCGTCGTCGCGTGAAGCGTAAAAGCGGAAACATCGATGACTTCTGCCGTCGCTGGGGGAATCAGTACAGCTACATGGTCGTGCTGGATGCTGACTCCGTAATGAGCGGCGACTGCCTGAGCGGTCTGGTGCGTCTGATGGAAGCCAACCCGAACGCGGGGATCATCCAGTCTTCGCCAAAAGCGTCCGGTATGGACACGCTTTATGCGCGCTGCCAGCAATTTGCAACCCGCGTCTACGGGCCGCTCTTTACCGCTGGTCTGCACTTCTGGCAACTGGGTGAGTCTCACTACTGGGGTCACAACGCCATTATCCGCGTGAAGCCGTTCATTGAGCACTGTGCGCTGGCTCCGCTGCCGGGTGAAGGTTCGTTTGCGGGGTCTATTCTGTCGCACGACTTCGTGGAAGCGGCGTTGATGCGTCGTGCTGGCTGGGGCGTCTGGATCGCCTACGACCTGCCGGGATCTTACGAAGAGCTGCCGCCGAACCTGCTGGATGAGCTCAAGCGTGACCGCCGCTGGTGTCACGGTAACCTGATGAACTTCCGCCTGTTCCTCGTAAAAGGGATGCACCCGGTTCACCGTGCTGTGTTCCTGACTGGCGTAATGTCTTATCTCTCCGCACCGCTGTGGTTTATGTTCCTTGCACTCTCTACTGCGCTACAGGTGGTGCATGCTCTGACGGAACCGCAATACTTCCTGCAACCGCGCCAGCTGTTCCCGGTGTGGCCGCAGTGGCGTCCGGAGCTGGCGATTGCGCTGTTTGCCTCCACCATGGTGCTGCTGTTCCTGCCTAAGCTGCTCAGTATCATTCTGATCTGGTGCAAAGGCTCGAAAGAGTACGGTGGTTTCTGCCGCGTGACGCTCTCGCTTCTGCTGGAAGTGCTGTTCTCCGTGCTGCTGGCGCCGGTGCGTATGCTGTTCCATACCGTGTTTGTGGTCAGCGCGTTCCTCGGCTGGGAAGTGGTCTGGAATTCACCGCAGCGTGATGATGACTCCACGCCGTGGGGGGAAGCCTTCATGCGTCATGGCTCGCAGCTGCTGCTGGGTCTGGTATGGGCGGCAGGTATGGCCTGGCTGGATCTGCGCTTCCTGTTCTGGCTGGCACCGATTGTCTTCTCGCTGATCCTGTCACCGTTTGTGTCAGTGATTTCGAGCCGCTCAACGGTGGGGCTGCGTACCAAACGCTGGAAACTGTTCCTGATCCCGGAAGAGTATTCGCCGCCACAGGTGCTGGTGGATACCGACACGTATCTGGAGCAGAACCGCAAACGCTCGCTGGAAGATGGTTTTATGCACGCGGTGTTTAACCCGTCATTTAACGCTCTGGCGACGGCCATGGCGACAGCGCGTCACCGTGCAAGCCAGGTACTGGAGATTGCCCGCGATCGTCACGTTGAGCAGGCGCTGAACGATACGCCGGAAAAACTCAACCGCGACCGTCGTCTGGTGCTGTTGAGCGATCCGGTTACAATGGCACGCCTTCACTACCGTGTGTGGTCTGCGCCGGAAAAATACTCTTCGTGGGTCAGCCACTATAAAGAGATTAAAATTAATCCACTCGCGCTGAAGGCGAAGTAAGCCTTCTGTGCCCGGCGGCGTTACGCTACCCGGCAAATAAAATACCGGCTGAAAAGCCGGTATTTTTTTAGAGGTCATTGATGAAAATAATCCTCGCCGTGATGATGGCGTGTTTACTCAGCGGCTGTGGCAGCATCATCAGCCGCACCATTCCAGGGCAAGGCCACGGTAATCAGTACTACCCCGGGGTAAAATGGGATGTACGTGACTCAGCGTGGCGCTATCTCACCGTGCTCGATTTACCGTTTTCACTGGTATTCGATACGCTATTGTTGCCGATCGACGCTCAGCACGGCCCTTATGAATAGGGGAAATTAACGCTCATCCCACTCATCGGCTGCGGTCTGTCCTTCTTCCGTATCCAGCGGTGGCTCGAGCTGAAATTCGCCCTCATCCCACTCGTGCAGGGTGTTTTCTTCAAGCCATTCCTGCCGTAGTTCGATTTCGTCATAGTCGCCATCAAAGACGGCCTGCGCACCTTCTCCGCTCAGGACCGGCAAACATTCTCCTTCCTCGCCATCATCAGCAAAGAATTCGGCCTGCCACATAATATCCCCGTCCTGCAGAACGTATTTCTGGATATTAAGTTGTTGCACGTCAGCATTTTCTTCCTCAACGCCGGGATTATCGGCGAGGAACTCTTCACGAGCGGCATCAATAGCTTCTTCCAGTGTGGCGTACATGGTCATTGGTGTCTCCCTGTTTTCCTGAAGGTTTCAGGGAAAGAATAGCTGAATATCGGGTTCTGCAAGTATGAATGCAAAAATAAGCTGTCACGCGTTCGTCTTATTAACGACCGGTCGTAAAGCCCTCGATAAACTGAACCACGAATAAACCGCATTAAACAACACCACGCCCGCGGTGACGATAAACACGGCGCGGAAACCAAAACTGGCGGAAATCCCAGCTCCGACAAGCGGTCCGGTGACGTTGCCGATATCGCGAAATGACTGGTTATAGCTAAAAATGCGGCCGGCTATCTGGTTCGTTGAGTTGTACACCAGCAGGGTCTGAACCGCAGGCAGTAACGCGCCGTCTGCCGCTCCCAGTAAGAAACGCAGCAGGCCAAGCTGCCACGGTGCTTGTACCATCGACATCGGAATGAGGAGCAGAACGGAAATCACCAGGGCGCATATCAGGATTTTTTCCGGGCCCACGCGGTCCCCCAGTTTTCCCAGCCTCGGGGCGCTGAGCAACGCTGCCACGCCGGGCACCGACGCGATAAGCCCGCTAATAAACGCAATATTACTGACGTCACCGGCCAGATCGCGAACGTAGAGCGTCAGAATAGGGGCAATCGACCCGGTTGCTACCTGAATAATCAGGGTCGTGACGAACAGGCTTAGCACCAGCCTGGGATTTTTAAGCGAGGTCAGCACATCCCGTGCGTGGAGCATCTCTTTTCGGGGGACCGGGGTGAAACGTTCACGGATACAGAGCAGCGTGACGATAAAGCAGAGAAATAGGACGCTGGCAGTAATGAAAAAGACCGGACGCAGGCCGTAGTTATCCGCCAGCAGTCCGCCTGCCAGCGGTCCCAGCAATGCGCCGCTCACGCCACCGGTGGAGAGCGTTCCGAGCGCCCAGCCGCTTTTGTGTCGCGGAATTTGGGTGGCGATGAGCGCATTTGCGTTAGGAATAAAGCCCCCCAGCAGGCCCAGTAACGCGCGCAAAATCAGAAATTGCCAGACGTTCTGCGCAAGGCCCATCAGCGCCATGATGATGGCCATCCCCAGTGCCGAACGCAGCAGCATGATCTTTCGTCCTTTGCGATCGGCAAGGCCACCCCAGAAGGGCGAAGCAATCGCGGAAAAGAGAAAGGTGATACTGAAGACCAGGCCAGACCACATATTGAGCGCACTGTGACCGGTGACGCCAAGTTGTTCAACGTAAAGCGGCAGGAAGGGCATCACCAGGCTAAACGCCGCACCGGTGAGAAAACAGCCAAGCCACGCAACCGTGAGGTTACGCTTCCAGTTTATGGGGGCATCTGAGGGTGACATAACAATCCGCATAATGAGGTGCAAAGCACCATAGGCCTGAAGTAATAAGCCTGCTAAGTATGCGCCTGGGTTATGATCGCTGCAATGCGGAGGCGCTTTTAAAGCTAAATGAGCGTGCGGCCCTGATGGCCGCACGGAAAATTAATAGCGCGACGGCATACCCTCTGGCCGCGTTTTGAAGCGACGATGGAGCCACATATACTGCTCCGGCGCAAGCATGATGCATTTCTCAACCACTCTGTTCATCCAGCGAGCGGTCGTTTCCGCATCGTCCAGCGGCGGCGCGAGTTCCGGCTCGAGCATCATTAACTCGTAGCCTGAGCCATCCGGCTTGCGACGCGGGACAAACGGGACGATCGCGGCTTTGGACATTTTCGCCAGCATCCAGGTACCGGTGGTTGTGGCCGCCTCTTCAACGGCGAAGAACGGGACAAATACGCTGGATTGCGGGCCATAATCGTGGTCAGGGGCATACCAGATCACTTCACCTGATTTCAGCGCGCGGATCATCCCCTTCAGGTCTTTACGGTCGATCATACTTTTGTTGGAGCGCATACGGCCGTTGGTCTGGATTAAATCGATCACCGGGTTATCGTTAGGGCGATAAACACCAATACCGGGTGCCTGCATGCCAAACATACGCGCACCGATCTCCAGCGTCAGAAAATGCACGCCAATCAGCAGTACGCCTGTCTTATTGGCCTGAAGCGTATGCACAGGCTCCATACCTGTCCCGGTGACTTCACTCCAGCGGGCCATCCGTTTGTCTGGCCAGAACCACGCCATACCGGTTTCCATCAGCCCCATGCCAACGGATTCGAAATTCCTGGTAACCATCTCATGACGTTCCGCCTCGCTCATCTGCGGGAAGCACAGCTCAAGGTTGCGGTAGGCAATCCTGGCGCGGCGTTTCATGAATTTTTGACCAATACGACCCACACATTTGCCCACACGGAAAATCACAGGGTAAGGGAGTTGGACCATCAGCCATAAAAAACCAATGCCAAGCCAGGTCAACCAATAGCGGGGATGCAAAAGGGTGACAGTAAATTTCGGTAACTGGGTCATGTCTTTCCTGTGTTCTAACGTCCTGTTTAGCTATTGTCTCATTTTTTGAGGCGTAGCCAAAATGTCTGTCTTCGAAACGTGTACGAATGCAGCAATTGTTAAGTCTGACTAACTAGGGTGTGTGAAATGTAGCGTAAATTGTGTGGATGTAAATTGTCATTGTTTGCTATATGATGCCGACCGATTTTTCATTCTCTCTAACGATTGCAGGACTTGTACACCATGCCAGTGTTACACAACCGCGTTTCGAATGAGATGTTAAAGGCGCGTATGTTGGCTGAAACCGAACCGCGCACGACAATCTCATTCTACAAATACTTTACCATCAACGATCCACAAGCGACCCGCGATGCGCTTTATCAGGCCTTCACGACGCTGAATGTTTTCGGGCGCGTCTATCTTGCCCGTGAAGGCATCAATGCCCAGATCAGCGTACCGGAAAGCAAAGTAAACGCCTTCCGCGACCTGCTTTACGGGTTCGATCCGGCTCTCAACGGTGTACGCCTGAACATTGCCCTGGATGATGACGGTAAATCATTCTGGGTACTGCGCATGAAAGTGCGTGAACGCATTGTCGCGGACGGTATTGACGATCCGGCGTTTAACGCCGCTGATGTCGGAGAATACCTGAAAGCGGCGGAAGTGAATGCGATGCTGGACGATCCGGATGCGGTGTTCATCGATATGCGTAACCACTATGAGTATGAAGTGGGGCATTTCGAAAACGCGATGGAAATTCCGGCTGATACCTTCCGCGAGCAACTGCCAAAAGCGGTTGAGATGATGCAGGAACATAAAGATAAAAAGATCGTGATGTACTGCACCGGTGGGATCCGCTGTGAGAAGGCCAGCGCCTGGATGAAGCACAACGGGTTTAATAAGGTCTGGCACATTGAAGGCGGCATTATTGAGTACGCCCGCCGTGCCCGTGAGCAGGGTTTACCGGTGCGTTTTATCGGTAAGAACTTTGTCTTTGACGAACGAATGGGCGAGCGTATTTCAGAGGATGTGATTGCCCACTGTCACCAGTGCGGTACGCCGTGTGATACCCATACCAACTGCAAAAATGACGGATGTCATTTGCTGTTTATTCAGTGTCCGACCTGTGCCGAGAAATTTAACGGATGCTGCAGCGAACTGTGCAGTGAAGAGAGTATGCTGCCGGAAGAGGAGCAGCGCCGTCGTCGTGCAGGACGGGAAAACGGTAACAAGATTTTTAATAAATCCCGTGGCCGTCTGAACACCAAACTGGGTATTCCCGACCCTGAATAAGGCTGATGCCCGGCAGTGTGAAAGCCTGCCGGGCGTCGTTATTATGACTTCTGCTGAACGCCTTCAACGGAAATAATGAGTTCGACATCCTGAGACGCCGGGCCCAAATCGGTAGTAATATTAAAGTCTTTCAGGTGAATTTTACCTGCGGCTTCAAATCCGGCACGTTTACCCCCCCACGGATCGTCACCTTGGCCCATTAATTTTGCATTCAGCGTAACCGGTTTTGTCACGCCGTTGAGCGTCAGGTTGCCGGTAATATCCAGCTTATCGCCATCTTTTTTCACTTCCGTGGAGGTGAAGGTGGCCTGTGGGAATTTAGACACGTTCAGGAATTCCGCACTGCGCAAATGTTTATCGCGTTCTGCATGATTGGTGTCGACGCTGTTGGTATTAATGGTCACGTTGACTTTATCGGCGGCAGGATTTTTTTCGTCAAAGCTGAATGTGCCGTCAAAATCATTAAAGGTGCCATACAGCCAGCTATACCCGAGATGCTGAATACGGAAATTGACGAAAGCATGTTGGCCCTCTTTATCAATTTTATAGTCAGCAGCAACGGCTGAGCCGGTGGTAAATAACAGAGAACCCAGTGCGATACCCAGCAGGTGTTTTTTCATTTTAAGCTCCAGAGTCAACTGACGAGCGGCCAAGCATGCGCTTTAGCGTATCGTCTTTATCGATGAAATGATGTTTAAGGGCGGCAAGCCCGTGCAGCACGGACAGGATAACCACGCTCCATGCCAGCCAGAGGTGAATCACCCCGGCAATATCGGCCTGTGATCCCGCATCGGCAAGCGTTGCCGGGACATCAAAAATGCCAAAAACGCTTATTGGCTTACCCTCTGCTGTCGAGATGAGATAGCCGCTGATCAGAAGCGCGAAGAGCAGCGCATAAAGCGTAATATGCGCGGCAACAGCGCTGATACGGGTAAATTTACTGTGGGTCTTTGGCGCGGCAGGCGGCGGTGAAATGTGTCGCCAGATCACGCGAATAACCAGCCCCATCATCAGCAGCACGCCGATGCTCTTATGCAGCTCCGGGGCCTGGTGATACCAGCCATCGTAATAGCTGAGCGTCACCATCCAGAGGCCAAGTCCGAACATGGCATAGACCGCAATAGCAAATATCCAGTGCAAGCTTATGGATATTATTCCATAGCGCCGGGAGGAGTTACGCAATTGCATCAGGATTACCATTATCAAATAAACAGAACAGTAAAAATGAACGGGAAGGAATGATATTGCAACTGAAATAAGTCGATATTGATTTTTATTTTATTTATTTCAGCGGTTTTGAAAATGATCCGCAAAGGTAATTCAATGTCTTCGTGCAAGACTTAACAAAGGGCTGATTGAGGAATTGTTCTAACTTAAGTAAATATAAAGTAATGTCAATAAATGTCAGGCAGGCTTTCAGTAAAATACAATGTAAATAAAATCAATGATGGCCAGCAGCGCCCACAATAAGATATAGAGCATCAAATGCTCACGAATATTATTGATGAGAAAACCCACAACTTTGCGCATAGCGCCCCGCAAATCGTAACAAAAAGACGGGCTCCGGAACGTCCGAAGCCCGTGGTGGATTATCCGTTAAAACGTGAAAGAGAGAAGGGCGTCAGATCAAACTGCGGCGTAATACCCTGGGCAAACTGCGCGGCAATTTCACCCAGCACCGACGCGAACTTAAAGCCGTGACCGCTCAGACCGGTGATGAGCAATGTGTTCTCATGCCCGGGCAGCGTATCGATAATAAAGTCTTCGTCCGGCGTGTTGTCGTAGGTGCATGCCGCGCCATAGAGTAAGCCACCGACGCCCGGCAGAATATTTCGCAGGAACGAGAAGGCTTCAGAGCCATCCTGTGGGTAGGCGCCAAACGGTTTACGTTCTTCAGGAGAGGAGATAATTTGTCCCCCATTGTGTTTCCCGATTTTGAGCGCGTCTTTATCCGAAGGGAAGCCGTAGAACTGATCGCCGTTGGGTAACTCGCCGGTGAACGCCGGGAATTTATTCTGCGTACTGTAACGGCCATCAGACTGGAACCAGGAGAAGACCTTGCGCACCGGCTGTACGGGCAGGTCTGGCAGCAGACGGGTTACCCAGGTACCTGCACTGATGAGCAATCGGGAGGCCGTGTACTCTCCATCCAGGGTTGTCACCGTGACGCCGTCAGCATCATGTTTAATGGCCTCGACCGGGCAATTGAAAAGCTGGGCGCAGCCTGCTTTCGCGGCCAGCGCTATCCAGGTTTTTATTGCTGTTTCGCAATGCAACACCCCAGAATGGGCTTCAAAGAGACCAACATAATCGTCCGGGACGGTGATTTCCGGCCAGCGTGACATGATCCCCGCCGCGTCGAGCTTCTCAACGTCCAGGTTGAATGTCTTCGCGCTGCGTTCGACGCTGGCGAGAAAATCAGAGCGGGCAGGACCAAGGTTAATGATACCGGTGCGTTCGAAAATGCGCTCCTCAGTCTGTTTAGCCAGTTCGTCCCAGAGCGCTTGCGCGCGAAGTACCAGCGGGACATAGCGCTCGCCTTCACCATAGGCGTGACGAATGAGGCGAGTATCGCCATGATGACTTCCCTCTGAATGAGGGGGAAGATGGGCATCTATCATCAGAACCTTGAGGCCAGCCTGGGTGGCATAATATCCGGCGGCAGAACCAACGGAGCCGCTACCAATAATAATCAGATCATATTTCATGGGCATCTCTTAAACTAACGCTTTGTTAGCAGAGTAATTAACATCGGGGGCTTATACAAGGGAGAAATAAATAAGGCACCCCGAGGGTGCCTGTAGAGTGAAAAGTGGGCTAAACGCTAATGCCGTTTATACTCATTTTCCTGGTAGTCGCCAGATTCTATTTTTGCGATGCCTGCTTCCAAAATAGAAATAAACTGACGGGCGACGTCTGTCGTAAGCCACAGCGTCTGTCCAACTTCCGCTTCTTCACGGTTCAGCTGATTTGGGGTCTGGTAGTGCAAACGCAGCATCAGTGCATCGTAGCTGTCTACGGTACTGATATCCCAGCCAACGAGTGGGTGGGTCTGGATGACTTCGCTATTCTTTTCCATTATAACCCCCATAATGCGTGTTAGAAGACAACGACTTCGAGGTTCAATGCATGTTTTTCTGAAGCAACTTCAGTATACAAGTAATAAGGGTTCCTAAGGGAAAAATAAACAGCTAGCAACACATTTTTCTGCTTTTTAGGATTGTTCGAACAATAAAACACCATGTTGTTCACGATTTTTAAAGAAGTTGCCGAATTAATTTGAACTTTCTGGATTTTCAGGCGAAAAAAAAGCCGGGGCGACCCGGCAAAAAAACACAATGAGGGAGCAGTGTTAATCTGTGATGAACCAGTCGTCGGCGCTTTCCCACGTTTCCTGCAGGATTTCGGTGATACGCGCTTTATCTTCTTTCGCGCCGCCAATGACGGAGAGGTTGTTTGCGGCCGCGTAACGCACCGTTACGGCACCGTCGTTTTCGGGAAAGGTGTTATTAATACGACGGGATAATTCGCCTGCAAGCGCATCAAGCGCGCCGGCAGGCAGAACAGTAGTTTTGGCTATGGTGACTTCAATACGCATAAATGCCCCCTGTGTAATATACTGTTTATTTATACAGGTATATTATCGGTTTGACAACAAGGGGCACTGATTTTTTAGCGTTTTACCGTCCAGCGAACGGTTTCACCTGCCAGGAATGGGATCAGCGTGTCATCGGTCAGTGGAATGGCTTCCTCAACCTGGCTCTCTTTACGTTCCAGCTCAATGAAGGTCTCATTGACCGGCAGCCCATAAAAACGGGGGCCATTGAGTGAGCAGAACGCCTCGAAATGCGGCAGGGCATTCATCTCTTCAAACACGGTTGCATAGCTGGCGAGAGCGGTTGGGGCATTAAAGCAGCCCGCACAGCCGCAGCTTGCTTCTTTGCGATGACGCGCATGAGGTGCGGAATCCGTGCCCAGAAACGCGCGGGAGAAACCGCTGGCAACCAGTTCGCGCAGCGCCTGCTGGTGAATGTTACGCTTGAGGATCGGCAGGCAGTACAGATGCGGACGTACACCGCCAACCAGCATGTGGTTACGGTTAAACATCAAATGCTGTGGCGTGATGGTGGCGGCGATAAGCTCGTTACCGTCGCGGACATACTCCGCGGCATCTTTGGTGGTGATGTGCTCGAAGACCACTTTGAGCGCGGGAAGGCGCTGACGCAGGGGCTCCATCACGGTGTCGATAAAACGGGCTTCACGGTCAAAGATGTCGATCTCGGCATGCGTGACTTCACCGTGAACCAGCAGCGGCATACCCAGTTTCTGCATACGCTCCAGTACCGGCATGATGGCATCAATGCTGGTAACGCCGTGGCTGGAGTTGGTGGTGGCATTGGCCGGGTAAAGTTTCGCAGCGGTGAATACGCCTTCGTTAAACCCGCGCTCCACTTCGTTTGGATCCAGGGAATCGGTCAGGTAGCAGGTCATCAGCGGGGTGAAATCATGGCCCGCCGGGACGGCATCCAGAATGCGCTGGCGATACGC
Source organism: Enterobacter sp. BIDMC 26 (assembly GCF_000534435.1). NCBI lineage: Bacteria > Pseudomonadati > Pseudomonadota > Gammaproteobacteria > Enterobacterales > Enterobacteriaceae > Enterobacter > Enterobacter sp. BIDMC 26. The sequence goes on from NZ_KI973182.1 coordinate 874,413, forward strand.
CATTGCGGCATCGACGGTGGTGACTGGTGGCACCAGGTTAGGCATGACAATCGCGCGGCCATAAATTTCGCTGGTATAAGGCACGACGGTTTTGAGCATATCGCCATCGCGCAGATGGATATGCCAGTCGTCAGGGCGGCGGATTTTAAGAACCTGGGGTTGTGCAGTCATGGAAGCTCCGGCTTGTCAGGAATCAGTCATTCGGATGGCTGTTTTTGCCGGACACAAATCATAAGCGGAAACGTTTTCGTTTGCACACTTTTCCGTAAAAAAAAGGGCGCCTCGGCGCCCTACGGGTTAATCAGTGAAGGGAATAATGATTTCTCCCGGTTTCACCTCTATCCCTTTAGCATACTTTTTCGCAAGCGCTTCACCCTTGCTCTTGTCTTCACTTAAGACATAGGCCGGCTGCTGATTAAAATAGTTACGCAGCGACTGATTCAGATAAGGCATCAGGGTTTGCAGCACAGATTTCATCTTGTCCGGCGTGACTTCCGCATCGACGACTTCCATCTCCTGCAGGTAAATAGCCCCTTTCTCTTTGTTAAAGACCGGCAGCGCTTTCAGCTTCAGCTTGATATTGGCTTTCTGGTTGCCGAAGAGGGAGGTCATATCGAGGTTTGCATCCCCGTTCAGCGTCACTTTGTTTGGCTCTTCACGTCCTATCTGGCTGGTCAGGTTACTGAGGACGATATGCGCATCGGCAAGCCCGGGCACGCCGATGTCTTTTGAAAAGTTGTTATGTTTTTCCAGCGCCTGATTAATTTCCTGTTCACTGACGGTGTATTGCGTAAGCTGGTTACAGCCCACCAGCAGACCGCTGACAATGAATGCAGCGGCAATGACAATTTTCTTCATAGTGTTCCTCAACGAAAAATCGGCGCTTCTGTCCTGTTACGTCAGTATGTCAGTGTGAAATGGCAGAAACCAGCAGAAAAAACTGAGAAGTGAGGCGGGAGCGACCTCCCGCCAGAGGGAAGGGCTACGCGCCCGGTTCGAGCATGCCGCTTGCGCTGCGCTTCTGGCTGAACTGCCACCAGAGGGCCAGCAGCGTCATAAAGCCCACCGCGCCGAGCATCATCCACGGCAGTTCCGGTTGATTCAGCGCTTTGCCTGCATCAAACAGCCAGCCGCCGCCGGCGTAACCCAAAGCCCCACCAAAGGCCAGACCGAGTCGGCTGAACCCCATATAGCTGCCGCGGGCACGCGCATTTGCAAGCGAGGCGCTCAGCGTCTCACGAGCCGGCTCGGCGATGATAGAGCCGATATAGAAGGTGCAAATCAGCGTAAATAGCTGCTGGAGAGAATTCACCAGACCGATGGGCATCATGCTCAGCGTCATTAAAAACAGCCCGGCCATCAGACGATGCTCCAGGCGAAAACGCCGTTCACTCCAGCGGGCAATCGGATAGAGCAGCGTCAGCGAAAGCGCGGCTTCGATGGCGTACATCCATTTCACGGCGGCCGGGGTTCCCGTAATATCATTCACCATGATAGGCAGCATCAGCATCACCTGCACGGCAAGCATGTAGTAACCCGTCAGGGTCAATACGTAGGTGACAAAACGTTTGTCGTGCAGGACGCGGCCCAGCCCTTCGCGTACCGGCGCTTTCACCGTCGACAATTTCCATGCGGGCAGATACAGGCCATTAAAGAGGGCGCACAGAATAAAGAGCACCGCGCCAGCCGCGCAGACCAGACGGAAATCGTACTGCAGCAACCAGCTCCCCAGAAGCGCGCCAATTACCGCGCCCGCGCTGTCCTGCATCATCAAAATCGAGAAGAAACGTCCGCGGTGCTGCGGGCGAATTAACTTCACCACCAGCGCGGTGCGCGGCGGGTCAAACAGGGTTCCGCCGATCCCGGAGAGAAAGCAGGAGAACCACAGAAGCCAGGGCTCATGGGCAACCGCCATCGTGGCAAAGCCTGCCGCACGCAGCAGCATACCGGTCACAATCATCGGTTTCGCGCCGAAGCGGTCAGCAATGGCGCCGCCAAACACCCCAAGGCCTTGCTGGACAAACTGGCGTAACCCCAACGCGATGCCAACCATCAGCGCCGCCCAGCCCATTTGATCGACAAAGCGGATCGAGATAAGAGGAAACACGACAAAAAAGCCGAGCACGACCAGCATGTTATCGACTAGCAGGAAATATTTACCCAGGCTCCTCGCCTGTGATACGCGGGACATTTTCCCTCCAGGGAAAACAGGATGGTGAGCACGCTAACATTCTGCGGGGTTACTGCGCGTTTTCCCACCCCTGGGCGTGACAATATTTTTTTATCAAAAGAACGCTTTGATAGAGAGTTCTCATCGAAAAATGTGAAAAGAGGTCAAAATGGTATGTCACTGTTTTCACAGACGGCGCAGGCACAGGTATAGTAAAGCTAATGGGTCAGCAGAAGTGACGGGAAGGAGTGGTATCGATGTTTGGCTATCGCAGTAATGTGCCAAAAGTGCGTCTGACAACGGACAGGCTGGTCGTTCGTCTGGTGCATGAGCGTGATGCCTGGCGTCTGGCGGATTATTACGCCGAGAATCGCCAGTTTTTAAAACCCTGGGAACCCGTTCGGGATGAGAGCCATTGTTACCCATCCGGCTGGCAGGCGCGCCTCAGTATGATTGCGGAATTTCATAAGCAGGGAAGTGCGTTTTATTTTGCGCTGCTGGATCCTGAAGAAAAAGAGATCATCGGCATCGCCAACTTTTCAAACGTCGTGCGCGGATCGTTTCACGCCTGCTACCTCGGCTACTCCATCGGTCAGAAATGGCAGGGGCAGGGGCTGATGTATGAAGCATTAACGGTGGCGATCCGTTATATGCAACGCACGCAACATATTCATCGTATTATGGCGAACTATATGCCGCATAATCAGCGCAGCGGTAATTTGCTGGCGCGTTTAGGGTTTGAGAAAGAGGGTTACGCCAAAGACTATCTGCTGATAGATGGAGAATGGCGCGACCATGTCCTCACGGCATTAACCACCCGGGACTGGACAGCGGGTCGCTAAGGAGAAGAGATGAAATATCAGTTAAGCGGTGCAGAAGCGCGCGTCGTCGGATGCCTGCTGGAAAAACAGGTCACGACGCCGGAGCAATATCCGCTCTCTGTCAATGCCGTCATGATGGCCTGCAACCAAAAGACCAACCGCGAGCCGGTAATGAACCTCAGCGAGCATGACGTTCAGGATGTGCTGGATGAACTGGTGAAACGCCATTATCTGCGCACCGTCAGCGGCTTCGGAAACCGCGTCACCAAGTACGAACAACGTTTTTGTAATTCCGAATTCGGCGACCTGAAGTTGAGCGCCGCGGAAGTGGCGGTGATCGCGACCCTTTTACTGCGCGGGGCACAAACTCCCGGCGAGCTGCGCACGCGGGCTTCCCGTATGCATGAGTTTGCGGATATGCAGGAAGTGGAACAAACCCTGGAAGGGCTTGCAACCCGCGAGGATGGCCCTTACGTGGTGCGTCTGGCACGCGAACCGGGCAAGCGTGAGAGCCGCTATATGCATCTCTTCAGTGGCGAGGTGGATACCGCGACGCTGGCAACGGAACAAGAGTCCACTGTTGTCAGCGGCAGCCTGACGGCGCGCGTGGACGCGCTGGAAGAGGAGGTCGCTGGGCTGAAACAGCGCCTGGACGCACTGCTGGCACATTTGGGAGATTAACAGTGAAAAAATTACGTGTAGGCGTGGTGGGGCTTGGCGGTATTGCACAAAAAGCCTGGTTACCGGTATTAGGCGCGGCAACGGACTGGACGCTTCAGGGCGCGTGGTCACCTACCCGCGAGAAGGCTGAACGCATCTGCGCAACCTGGCGGATACCTTATGCCGCTTCGCTGTCGGATCTTGCCCGCGAGTGCGATGCGGTATTTGTGCATACCTCAACGGCAACGCACTATCAGGTGGTCAGCGAACTGCTGAATGCCGGTGTTCACGTCTGTGTGGATAAGCCCCTGGCGGAGAACGTTCAGGATGCCGAGCGACTGATAGAGCTGGCGGCACGCAAGAACCTGACGCTGATGGTGGGCTTTAACCGCCGCTTCGCTCCGCTTTATCAGCAGCTGAAGTCACAGCCGGGCGCGCTGGCCTCCCTGAGGATGGATAAACACCGTACCGACAGCGTCGGGCCAAACGATCTGCGCTTTACGCTTCTCGATGATTATCTGCACGTGGTGGACACGGCGCTCTGGCTGACAAACGGCCAGGCTCAGCTGAAAAGCGGGACCCTGATGACCAACGATCTGGGCGAGATGGTCTACGCCGAGCACCACTTTGCGCTGGAACATCTGCAGGTGACCACCAGCATGCATCGTCGTGCGGGCAGTCAGCGGGAGTTTGTCCAGGCCGTCACTGACGGTGCGCTGTATGACATCACTGACATGCGGGAGTGGCGAGAAGAGAAGGGCAACGGTGTGGTCACGCTTCCGGCGCCGGGCTGGCAGAGCACTCTGGAGCAACGCGGCTTCGCGGGATGCGCCCGTCACTTCATTAGCTGCGTGCAAAATCAGACGGTTCCGGAAACCGCCGGTGAACAGGCCATCATGGCGCAACGCATCGTGGAACGGCTCTGGCGAGAGGCCATGAGTGAATAACCCTCTGTAACATCTGCCGATAGTAATTCCCTTAAATCCGGGTAGACTAAGCGCCGATTGTTGGTTTCGCCGGGAGGCTTTTCGCCTACCCGGCCTGCAAATCCGAAGGCCTGCGCAAGCGCAACGCCGTCGGGCATTCATTACGCCTGCTCTGCAGGCGTTTTGCCGTATGGTTGTGGAAATTCACATTAATGAACTTATTAAAATCGCTGGCAGCCGTCAGCTCGATGACCATGTTTTCTCGCGTACTGGGTTTTGCGCGCGATGCCATTGTGGCAAGGGTTTTTGGTGCTGGGATGGCAACGGACGCCTTTTTCGTCGCGTTCAAACTGCCGAATTTATTGCGCCGTATTTTTGCTGAGGGGGCTTTCTCGCAGGCCTTCGTTCCAATTCTGGCAGAATATAAAAGCAAGCAGGGCGAAGATGCTACGCGGGTGTTTGTCGCCTACGTCTCCGGGCTACTGACGCTGGCGCTGGCTATAGTGACAGTCCTGGGGATGCTGGCTGCGCCCTGGGTGATTATGGTGACCGCGCCGGGGTTTGCCGACACCGCTGATAAATTTGCGCTCACCACCCAGCTGCTGCGCATTACCTTTCCTTATATCCTGTTGATCTCACTGGCCTCGCTGGTGGGGGCAATCCTCAATACCTGGAACCGCTTCTCCGTTCCGGCGTTTGCGCCGACGTTTTTGAATGTCAGCATGATCGGCTTTGCCCTGTTTGCCGCACCGCATTTCAACCCGCCGGTACTGGCGCTGGCCTGGGCGGTGACCGTGGGTGGCGTCCTGCAGCTGGCATATCAGCTGCCGCATCTGAAGAAAATTGGCATGCTGGTTCTGCCGCGCATTAATTTCCGTGATGCCGGCGCAATGCGCGTCATGAAGCAGATGGGACCTGCAATCCTCGGGGTTTCTGTCAGCCAGATCTCACTTATCATCAATACCATCTTTGCCTCTTTCCTGGTGTCCGGTTCGGTCTCCTGGATGTACTACGCTGACCGTCTGATGGAGTTTCCTTCTGGCGTACTGGGCGTCGCGCTGGGGACGATTCTGCTGCCGTCGCTCTCTAAAAGCTTTGCCAGCGGCAACCATGATGAGTATTGCCGCCTGATGGACTGGGGCTTACGCCTCTGTTTCCTGCTGGCACTGCCAAGCGCGGTGGCGCTGGGGATCCTCGCGAAACCGCTGACCGTCTCGCTGTTCCAGTACGGTAAATTTTCAGCCCATGATGCGTCCATGACTCAGCAGGCGCTGGTGGCGTACTCGGTGGGATTGATGGGGCTGATTGTTGTTAAAGTGCTGGCACCAGGGTTCTACTCCCGTCAGAACATTAAAACGCCGGTGAAGATTGCCCTGGTGACGCTGGTGATGACCCAGTTGATGAACCTGGCGTTTATTGGCCCGCTGAAGCACGCGGGGCTGGCTCTGTCTATTGGTCTGGCGGCCTGTCTGAATGCCGGGCTGTTGTACTGGCAGCTGCGTAAGCAGGATATCTTCACGCCGCAGCCGGGCTGGGCGAGTTTCCTTGTGCGACTGGTTATCGCGGTGCTGGTGATGGCAGCGGCGTTGCTCGGCATGATGCACGTGATGCCGGAGTGGTCGCTCGGCACCATGCCTTATCGTCTGCTGCGACTGATGGCCGTGGTGGGTGTTGGGGTTGTGGCTTACTTTGCCACCCTCGCCGTGTTGGGCTTCAAAGTGAAAGAGTTTGCCCGCCGTACGGCATAAACGCCAAAAGGGGAGTTCACCTTATGGTGCTCCCCACTGCTTGATTTGTCGCTTATGCTTCAAATCGAAATCTTTTTCCCGCCCGTAATACGTGCCGTCGCTGTCTGCCCATCCGCACCGTACAGCCCGGTTTCTTTATGCGGTTTTAACACCTCAAGCGCTTGCTGATTACGCTCTATCTGACCTTCAAGCAGCCAGCCGTTATGCTGGTTGAGATCGCGAAGATGCTGGGTTTTTTCTGTAATAGTCTGCCAGCGCTCAACGATATCGTCGTTAGCACTGCGCTTAGGATCCTGCTCAGCGCGACGTTGCTGCTCAAGGTAATCCAGCGTCGCCAGGAGCGAGCTTTTGTCTTCAGTAATACGCTGCAACGCGCTGCCGTTGATGTGACCGGAAGAGAGGTGCTGTTGCTCAGCGTCCATTACCGTTTTCAGGTCGTTCAGGACAACCGTCATTTGATCCAGTATTTCTGACAGTCGACTCATACGGTTAGTTACTCTGTAAGAAACTCTGCGCTTCCTGAATCAGGGCGTCAGCAATTTTGCTGGTGTCCATTTTCAGCTCGCCGTTACGAATAGCCGTTTTCAGCGTTTCAACGCGTTCCATGTTGATATCGTTGCCGCCTGGCTGCATCAGTTTTGCCTGGGCATCGCTCAGGGTTACGCTGGTGCTGTTAGACGTTGACGGTTTTTCCAGACGCGTTTTCTGCGGCGTAGCGTCATTCGTTTCGCGAGGTTGTACAGCGCTTACCGGCTTCAGGGCTGATGTACGATCAATGCTCATAGTGTTGTCCTCATCGAGGGTTCGCGGCGTTGGCGCCTGACATCATCATTAGTTGAATATTTATCGGCAGCTGCAGCGAAATCTTTAAAAAGATTATAGGTTAATCAGAATATTCCCATCAGAATCGACGGTTCCGCTAACCACCTGCCCTGAAGACATTCTGACGCGGGCATTTTGCGCTACCGCGGCATTGTTTAACGCTTTCCCTTCACTGTTGATACTGAAGCCATCTCCATTGGCCACCACCAACACCTGTTGACCCGCCTTGACGCGCCACGCCTGGCGCAGCATCGACAGCTGTATCGGCTGGCCCGGTGCGACATCACGCAGGCTGACGGCGTCCTGCGCCTGGTTAATTTCAAGCATTGTCCGTGGCGGCAGCTGATCCAGACGGCCGCGCTTCAACGTCACGCTGTTGGCCTGCAGTGCGGTACCCCGGGCAATGGGGACAGCGGCGACAACATAATTGCCTGTCGCCTGGACTGCAACCTGTAAATACCGTTTTTCGTTGGCGCAGCGTGCCAGCACGTTCACGTTCCCCCACAGTCTGGTGGTGCCGGTCACGGTAAATGACGGCTGCTCACAGGAGGGATACAGATTTGGTGGCGTGCGTACCGTGACGACAACTTCATCGCTAAAGCCCGCCAGCTTCTGGGCAAAAAAGGTGTTTAGCTGATCCTGTAAACCATCCGCCTGCACCAGGGGGCTAAAAAGCAAGAAAGTTGCCATCAGGCCACGTTTTAACGTTTGCATCGCAAGTTCCACCGTTTCCAGAATTGAGTGAATTCTACCTGCAGTGGTTTTTCATCAACGCAATAAATAGCGACGCATTTTGCGCTTATTCCGTCGATAAGGCGGATGGGTTGAGATTTAAGCTGTGAACTGAAATTTTGCCATCAGCGGAGGAGACATGCTCGATAAACTCGACGCCGCGTTACGTTTTCAGCAGGAAGCGCTCAATTTACGTGCCCAGCGGCAGGAAATTTTAGCCGCCAATATCGCTAACGCCGATACGCCAGGGTATCAGGCGCGCGATATTGATTTTTCCAGTGAGCTTAAAAAAGTGATGGAGCGTGGACGCGCAGAAGGGAGCGGTGTCGCGCTCGCGCTGACCTCCTCACGCCATATTCCCGCTCAGACGATGACCGCACCAACGACCGATTTGCTTTATCGCATTCCCGACCAGCCTTCACTCGACGGTAACACCGTGGACATGGACCGGGAACGTACACAGTTTGCCGATAACAGCCTGAAATACCAGACAGGCCTGACCGTTCTCGGCGGACAAATCAAAGGCATGATGAACGTCCTGCAGGGGGGCAACTGATAAATGGCCTTGCTGAATATTTTTGATATCGCCGGCTCGGCGCTTACCGCGCAGTCCAAACGTCTGAACGTAGCCGCCAGTAACCTGGCGAACGCCGACAGCGTGACCGGACCAGACGGTCAGCCTTATCGTGCGAAACAGGTCGTCTTTCAGGTCGATGCGGCGCCAGGCGCGGCCACCGGCGGTGTGAAAGTCTCTGATGTGGTTGAGAGCCAGGCACCGGACAAGCTGGTGTATGAGCCTGGCAACCCGCTGGCGGATGCGAACGGTTACGTAAAAATGCCTAACGTGGATGTGGTGGGTGAGATGGTGAACTCCATGTCGGCGTCACGCAGTTACCAGGCAAACGTCGAAGTGCTTAATACCGTGAAGAGCATGATGCTCAAAACACTCACTCTCGGCCAGTAAAGGAGACATGCATGTCCATCGCCGTAAATGTGAATGATCCCACGAACTCAGGTGTTAATGGCGCCAAAAGTTCGACGGGTTCCAACGCCCTGACGGGCAGTAACGCGTCCGATCTGCAGAGCAGCTTTCTGACGCTGCTGGTGGCGCAGCTGAAGAACCAGGATCCCACCAATCCGATGCAGAACAACGAGCTGACCACGCAACTGGCGCAGATCAGTACCGTCAGCGGCATTGAAAAACTCAACACCACCCTTGGCTCCGTTTCCGGTCAGATTGACAACAGCCAGTCTCTGCAGGCTGCGAATCTGATTGGTCATGGGGTGATGATCCCGGGGACCACGATCCTTGCCGGCACCAGCACTACCGAGGGGACGTCAACCACGACCACCACGCCGTTTGGCGTTGAGCTGCAGCAGCCGGCTGACAAAGTGACTGCGACGATCAGCGATGCGAGCGGGGCAGTGGTACGCACCATTGACATCGGTGAGCTGAAGGCAGGCGTACACACCTTTACCTGGGACGGCAGCCTGACCGACGGCACGAAAGCACCAAACGGTTCTTACAAAGTGGCGATCAGCGCCAGCAACGGAACCACCCAACTGGTGGCACAGCCGCTGCAGTTCGCACTGGTTCAGGGCGTGATTAAAGGCGCTGGCGGTAACAAACTGGATTTGGGTACCTCAGGTACCACCACGCTCGACGAAGTTCGGCAGATTATCTAAGCCTTAACACTTATCAGGAGTAAGTCATGGCCTTTTCTCAAGCGGTCAGCGGCCTGAATGCTGCGGCCACCAACCTGGATGTCATTGGCAACAACATCGCCAACTCCGCGACCTATGGTTTTAAATCCGGTTCTGCCTCATTTGCAGATATGTTTGCCGGTTCCAAAGTGGGTCTGGGCGTGAAAGTTGCGGGCATCACTCAGGACTTTACCGACGGTACGACGACCAACACCGGTCGTGGTCTGGACGTCGCCATCAGCCAGAACGGTTTCTTCCGTATGGTCGATTCCAACGGCTCTGTGTTCTACAGCCGTAACGGTCAGTTCAAACTGGACGAAAACCGTAACCTGGTGAACATGCAGGGTCTGCAATTAACCGGTTATCCTGTTGCGGGTACTCCGCCAACGGTTCAGACCGGCGCTAACCCGCAGGCGATCAATATCCCAACGACCTTGATGGCGGCGAAATCCACCACCACCGCGTCCCAGCAGATCAACCTGAACTCCACTGACACCGCGCCAACCACGGCCTTTGATCCGACCAACCCTGACAGCTACAACAAAAAAGGGACGGTGACGGTCTTTGACAGCCAGGGTAATGCGCACAACATGAACCTGTTTTACGTTAAAGACGCGACTCCGGCAAACTCCTGGAAAGTCTATGCCCAGGACGGCAGCGTTGCAGGAAGCACGCCATCCCTGGCGACTACGCTGACCTTCAACACCAGCGGCGTACTGACCGGCGGCGGCAGCATCAATATCACTACCGGCACCGTTCCAGGTGCAACGCCAGCCACGTTTGCGATGAGCTTCGCCAATTCCATGCAGCAGAACACCGGCGCCAATAACATCGTGGCAACCAACCAGAACGGTTACAAACCGGGTGACCTGGTGAGCTACCAGATCAACGACGACGGCACCGTGGTGGGTAACTACTCCAACGAACAGACCCAAGCCCTGGGCCAGATCGTGCTGGCTAACTTCGCCAACAACGAAGGTCTGAAGTCTGAAGGCGATAACGTCTGGTCTGCCACCCAGTCTTCCGGCGTGGCGCTGCTGGGTACCGCGGGCTCCGGTAACTTCGGTACGCTGACCAACGGTGCGCTGGAAGCGTCTAACGTGGATCTGAGTAAAGAACTGGTGAACATGATCGTCGCGCAACGTAACTATCAGTCGAACGCGCAGACCATCAAAACCCAGGATCAGATCCTCAACACGCTGGTTAACCTGCGTTAAGCGGCTGACAGGAAAGCGCAATGGATCACGCAATATATACCGCGATGGGCGCGGCAAGCCAGACGCTCAATCAGCAGGCTGTTACTGCCAGCAACCTGGCAAACGCCTCTACACCGGGCTTTCGTGCGCAGCTTAATGCGCTGCGTGCGGTCCCGGTGGAAGGGCTCTCCCTGCCGACGCGTACGCTGGTTACGGCCTCTACGCCGGGTGCGGATATGACGCCAGGCCAGATGGATTACACCTCACGCCCGCTGGACGTTGCCCTGCAACAGGACGGCTGGCTGGCGGTGCAGACCGCTGACGGCGGTGAAGGATATACCCGTAACGGTAACATCCAGGTGAGTGCCACGGGCCAGCTGACGATTCAGGGTCATCCGGTAATGGGTGAAGCGGGCCCGCTGACGGTGCCGGAAGGGTCTGAGCTGACTATCGCGGCCGACGGGACCATTTCGGCATTGAACCCGGGCGATCCGGCCAATACCGTTGCGCCCGTCGGGCGTCTGAAGCTGGTGAAGGCGGAAGGCAAAGAGGTGCAGCGTGGCGATGACGGGATGTTCCGTCTGAGCCAGGCGACCCAGGCCACTCGGGGTGCCACGTTACAGGCCGATCCGAGCATCCGCGTGATGTCCGGCGTTCTGGAAGGCAGTAACGTCAAGCCGGTCGAAGCGATGACCGACATGATCGCCAGTGCCCGCCGTTTTGAAATGCAGATGAAGATTATCAGCAGCGTTGATGAAAACGCGGGCAAGGCTAACCAACTTCTGGCTATGAGTTAACAGGACTCCTTATGATCAGTTCTTTATGGATCGCGAAAACTGGCCTGGACGCGCAGCAAACCAACATGGATGTGATTGCCAACAACCTGGCAAACGTCAGCACCAATGGTTTCAAGCGTCAGCGTGCCGTTTTCGAAGATTTGCTTTATCAAACCATCCGCCAGCCTGGAGCGCAGTCTTCTGAACAAACGACACTGCCATCCGGTCTGCAGATTGGTACCGGTGTTCGTCCGGTAGCCACCGAGCGTCTGCATAGCCAGGGCAACCTGTCTCAGACCAACAACAGCAAAGACGTGGCAATCAAAGGCCAGGGGTTCTTCCAGGTGCAGTTGCCTGACGGTACTTCTGCCTATACCCGCGACGGATCGTTCCAGGTCGATCAGAATGGTCAGCTGGTGACGGCGGGTGGTTTCCAGGTTCAGCCTGCGATTACCATCCCGGCGAATGCCCTGAGTATTACTATCGGGCGTGACGGCGTGGTGAGTGTGACGCAGCAGGGGCAGGCCGCACCTGTTCAGGTTGGACAACTAAACCTGACCACCTTCATGAACGACACCGGTCTGGAAAGCATTGGTGAGAACCTCTACACCGAAACGCAATCCTCCGGTACGCCAAATGAAAGCACCCCGGGCCTCAACGGTGCGGGTCTGTTGTATCAGGGTTATGTGGAAACCTCGAACGTGAACGTTGCGGAAGAGCTGGTGAATATGATCCAGGTCCAGCGCGCGTATGAAATTAACAGTAAAGCAGTGTCGACGACCGACCAGATGCTGCAGAAACTGACGCAACTCTAAGGTGTAGCCCGGTGCGGTCAACGCCGCGCCGGCTCCCTGTTTTCGAAGATGAAGGCAATGCAAAAAAACGCGGCGTTTCGTTATCCGATACTGACTGTTCTGGCTGTCACCCTCAGCGGGTGTGCCTTGATCCCGTCTAAACCTTTAGTGCAGGGTGCGACTACCGCCCAACCCGTTCCTGGCCCGGCGCCAGTGGTGAACGGCTCCATTTTCCAGACCGCGCAGCCAATCAATTATGGCTATCAACCGCTGTTTGAAGATCGCCGCCCGCGTAATGTCGGCGATACGTTGACCATTGTGCTGCAGGAAAACGTCAGCGCGAGCAAGAGCTCGTCGGCGAATGCCAGCCGCGATGGCAAAACCAATTTCGGTTTCGATACCGTTCCACGCTATCTGCAGGGCCTGTTCGGCAATGCGCGTGCTGATGTCGAGGCCTCTGGCGGCAATACCTTTAACGGTAAAGGTGGCGCGAATGCCAGCAATACCTTTAGCGGCACGCTGACGGTGACGGTTGACCAGGTGCTGGTTAACGGCAATTTACACGTTGTGGGTGAAAAACAGATCGCCATCAATCAGGGCACTGAGTTCATTCGTTTCTCGGGCGTGGTTAATCCTCGCACCATCAGCGGCACCAACACCGTTCCGTCCACCCAGGTGGCGGATGCGCGCATCGAGTACGTCGGTAACGGCTACATCAATGAAGCGCAAAATATGGGTTGGCTGCAGCGTTTCTTCCTTAACTTATCGCCGATGTAAGCGAGGTGACCCATGTTTAAATCGATCTTCGCCGTGGCGCTGGCGCTGGTGGCAACGTTTGCCCAGGCTGACCGTATTCGCGATCTCACCAGCGTTCAGGGCGTACGCGAAAACTCGCTGATTGGCTATGGCCTGGTGGTGGGTCTGGACGGAACGGGCGACCAGACCACCCAGACGCCATTCACGACTCAAAGTTTGAACAACATGCTTTCCCAGCTCGGTATTACCGTCCCGGCGGGAACCAACATGCAGCTGAAAAACGTGGCCGCGGTCATGGTCACCGCCTCCTACCCGGCGTTCGCGCGCCAGGGGCAGACGATTGATGTCGTGGTCTCGTCAATGGGTAACGCCAAAAGCCTGCGTGGCGGCACGCTGCTGATGACTCCGCTGAAAGGGGTCGACAGCCAGGTTTATGCGCTGGCGCAGGGGAACATTCTTGTCGGCGGTGCCGGCGCGTCTGCGGGTGGCAGCAGTGTGCAGGTGAACCAGCTGAACGGCGGGCGTATCACCAATGGTGCAATCATTGAGCGTGAACTGCCGACCCAGTTTGGCGCAGGTAACACCATTAACCTGCAGTTGAATAATGAAGACTTCACAATGGCGCAGCAGATTGCCGACACCATCAACCGTAGCCGCGGCTACGGCAGCGCCACGGCACTGGATGCCCGTACCGTGCAGATCCGCACTTCTACCGGCAGCAGCAACCAGGTCCGTATGCTGGCTGATATCCAGAATATGGAAGTGAATGTTCCGGTTCAGGATGCCAAAGTGATTATCAACTCGCGCACCGGTTCGGTCGTAATGAACCGCGAAGTGTCGCTCGACAGCTGTGCCGTGGCGCAGGGTAACCTCTCCGTGACGGTTAACCGTTCCGCCAACGTCAGTCAGCCTGATACCCCGTTCGGGGGTGGCCAGACCGTGGTGACGCCACAAACGCAGATTGATTTGCGCCAGAGCGGTGGATCGCTGCAGAGCGTACGCTCCAGCGCGAACCTCAATAGCGTGGTTCGGGCCCTGAATGCCCTGGGGGCGACGCCGATGGATCTGATGTCGATTCTGCAATCCATGCAAAGCGCGGGCTGTCTGCGCGCCAAACTGGAAATCATCTGATGCTGACCGATAGCAAGCTGTTGACCGGTGCTGCCTGGGATGCCCAGTCGCTCAACGAACTGAAAACCAAAGCAGGTAAGGACCCGGCGGCGAATATCCGCCCGGTCGCCCGCCAGGTGGAAGGGATGTTTGTACAGATGATGCTGAAAAGCATGCGTGAAACCCTGCCGAAAGACGGGATGTTCAGCAGTGATTCAACCCGTCTTTACACCAGCATGTATGACCAGCAGATTGCGCAGCAGATGACCGCCGGGAAAGGACTCGGTCTGGCTGATATGATTGTCAAACAGACCGAAGCCGCGCAGGGCATCCAGCCGGATGATAAGCCACAGCAGGTGCCGATGAAGTTCGACCTGCAAACGGTGACCAGTTATCAGAATCAGGCCCTGACGCAGATGGTGCGCAAAGCCGTACCGAAGGCCACGAGTACCAGCGATGAGCCACTTTCTGGCGACAGCAAAGACTTCCTGGCGCAGCTCTCGCTGCCGGCACGTCTTGCCAGTGAACAGAGCGGCGTGCCTCACCACCTGATCCTCGCGCAGGCGGCGCTGGAGTCCGGCTGGGGTCAGCGGCAGATCCGTAAAGAAAACGGCGATCCGAGCTTTAACATCTTCGGCGTGAAGGCCACGTCGAGCTGGAAGGGGCCGACCACCGAGATCACCACCACTGAATATGAAAACGGTGCGGCGGTGAAGGTTAAAGCCAAATTCCGCGTCTATAGCTCCTATCTGGAAGCCTTATCCGACTATGTGGGCCTGTTGAGCCGAAATCCGCGTTACACCGCCGTTACACAGGCGGCAACCGCGGAGCAGGGCGCTCAGGCACTGCAGAACGCGGGCTACGCCACCGATCCGAACTATGCGCGTAAGCTCACCAGCATGATTCAGCAGCTGAAATCGATGGGCGAGAAGGTCAGTAAAGCCTATAGCACAGATATCGAAAATCTGTTCTGAAAGTTCTCAAGTCCCGGTGGAGGCTGCCGATAACCTTCATCAGGACTCGTGTCTGAACGTATAAAAGGAACCCCCATGTCCAGTTTGATTAACAGTGCCATGAGTGGCCTCAGTGCTGCGCAGTCGGCACTCAATACCGTCAGTAATAATATTTCAAGCTATAACGTGGCAGGTTATACCCGCCAGACGACAGTGCTGGGCGCGTCGAACAGCACGCTGACCGGCGGTGGCTGGGTAGGTAACGGGGTTTATGTCTCCGGTGTCCAGCGTGAGTATGATGCATTCATTACCAACCAGCTGCGCGCCGCGCAGACCCAGAGCAGCGGCCTGACTACGCGCTATCAGCAGATGTCAAAAATCGACGATGTGCTCTCGGATACCACCAACTCGCTCTCTACCACGCTGCAGGACTTCTTCAAAAGTCTGCAGACGTTGGTGAGCAACGCGGAAGATCCGGCTGCGCGCCAGACGGTGCTGGGCAAAGCGGATGGCCTGGTCAATCAGTTTAAAACCAACGATCAGTATCTTCGCGATCAGGATTCTCAGGTGAATACCGCGATTTCTGCCAGCGTCGATCAAATTAATAACTACGCCAAACAGATTGCGAACCTGAACGATCAGATTTCCCGTCTGACCGGCGTGGGTGCTGGCTCATCACCAAATGACCTGCTCGATCAACGCGATCAGCTGGTGAGCGAACTGAATAAAATTGTCGGTGTTGAAGTTTCTGTGCAGGATGGCGGCACGTATAACGTCTCATTTGGCACCGGTTACAGCCTGGTACAGGGGAGCAAAGCGAACCAGCTGGCTGCGGTGAATTCCAGCGCAGACCCAACCCGTACAACGCTGGCCTATACCGATGACGTTTCCGGGAATATCGAAATTCCTGAGAAGCTGATTACCACCGGCACCCTTGGCGGTTTACTCACCTTCCGCTCTGAAGATCTGGATAAAGCGCGTAATAGCCTTAACCAGATGGCGCTGGCCTTTGCTGACGCGATGAACAAGCAGCATGAAGCGGGTTTTGATGCTAACGGCGATGCTGGCGGCAAGCTCTTTGACTTTGGCTCGCCTGCGGTTGTGTCCAACAGCAAGAATTCAGGTACCGCCGCGCTGACAGCCTCCGTGACTGACAGTACTAAAGTCCAGGCAACCGATTATAAGCTGCAGTTCAACGGAACCGACTGGACCATTACGCGTACGTCGGATAAGACCAGTTTCACGATGAGTCCGGATGCGAGCGGCAATCTGTCTTTCGACGGCCTGAATGTCAACGTGAGCGGTACCGCGAATAACAAAGACAGTTTTGTTGTGAAGCCCGTTTCTGATGTCATCGTAAACATGGAACTCAAGTTTAATGATGAGTCCAAACTGGCGATGGCATCGACAAGCGCCGGTGGCGAAAGTGACAACCGCAACGGTCAAAAATTGCTGGATCTGCAAAATAGCAAGCTTGTCGGCGGGAATAAGTCTTTCAATGATGCTTATGCTTCCCTTGTCAGTACCGTTGGTAGCTCAACAGCGGCACTGAAAACCAGCAGCGAAACGAAAGCGAATGTGGCGACGCAGTTAACCAAACAGCAGCAGTCGATCTCAGGGGTAAACCTTGACGAAGAGTACGGCAATTTGCAGCGCTATCAGCAGTATTACCTCGCTAATGCGCAGGTTCTACAAACTGCCAGCTCGCTCTTTGATGCAATCATTAATATTCGCTAAGGCTGAGGTGAAACATGCGTATTAGCACCCAGATGATGTACGACCAAAACATGCGCGGGATCACCGATTCCCAGAGCAAGTGGTTGAGTTATGGTGAACAAATGTCCACCGGCAAGCGCGTCAATCGCCCGTCGGACGATCCTATCGCGGCGTCGCAGGCTATTGTTCTGTCACAATCACAGTCACAAAATAGCCAGTTTGCGTTGGCAAGATCGTTCGCATCACAAAAAGTTTCTCTCGAAGATAATGTTCTTAACCAGGTTACTGCCGCTATCACCAGTGCTAAAGAGAAATTAGTCTATGCCGGAAACGCAACCTTAAGTGATGACGATCGCCTGTCGCTGGCGAGCGATTTGCAAGGTATTCGCGACCAATTGATGAACCTTGCAAACACCGCGGATGGTAATGGTCGGTTTATCTTTGCCGGCTTTAAGACTGAAGTGCCACCGTTTGATTCCGTTACCGGTGACTACAAAGGCGGTACTGAGGCTATTTCGCAGCAGGTTGATACCGCGCGTAATATGGTCATTAGCCACACGGGTCAGCAGATCTTCGAAAGCATCACCAGTAACGCCAAAGAACTGCCAGGTGGCGGATATGGCGAGACGAACATGTTCAAGATCCTCGATACGGCGATTACCGCGCTTAAGGTTCCCGTCGATACCGACTCTGCTGCAGCTGAAGCACAGGGGAAAATCATTTCTGATGCTCAAACCGGCATCACAAATACCCAGAACAACATTCTTACTGTCGCTGCTGATGTAGGTACCAAGATGAACGAGCTTGAAAAGCTGGATAACCTTGGTGACGATCGTGCACTGGGCCAGACTAAGCAGATGAGCGACCTGGTTGATGTGGACTGGAATGCAGCGATCTCCTCTTACACCATGCAGCAGGCCGCGCTGCAGGCATCTTATAAAGCGTTTAGCGATATGCAGGGCATGTCCCTGTTCCAGCTGAACAGATAACATCTTGACCTCTTGGAACATGTCTTGAAACTGGGCATGTTTTACTGCCCAATCCGTGTGGATTGGGCATTTTTTTTACGCGATTTCTGCCGGTGCGGAGGCGACGCGTGCACTTTCAATCAGACGTATTGCCAGCGCAATGACACCGCATACCGTTGCCAGGGCAACCACGCCCGTCCAGCCAGCCAGCGTGTAGATTTTACTCCCCGCAGCCGAACCCAACGCCATGCCGATAAAGACCACCGTAAACAGCAGGGCATTAAGACGCCCCCTGGCCTGAGGCTCAAGGCTATAGACCAGATTCTGGTGCGCCACCAGACTGGATTGCAGGCCCAGATCAAACCCGATGGCTGAGACTGCAATCAGAATCAGTTGTCCATGAAGACCCAGCGCGGGCATCAGGAACATCAGGGCAAACGAGACGGTAACCAGTGCTGCGCCAAGCTGCGTGACTTTTCCGGCGCCCAGCTTGTCCGCCAGACCTCCCGCCAGCGGGGCGGCTAAGGCCCCCGCGGCCCCGGCAATACCAAAACCACCCGCGACGGCGCTCCCCAGGTGATAGCGCTCCAGCAGCATGACCGCCAGCGTTGACCAGAAGGCGCTAAAGGCAATCGACAGAAAACCCTGTGCCAGTGCTGCACGACGCAGAGCCGGATAACGACGCCACAGATGTTCCATTGAGCGCATCAGGGCGGGATAACTCAGCGTGGAGTGAATGGCAAAACGCGGGAGTACCCGCCACATCACCGCTCCAATAAATGCGATGCTTACAGCGGCCAGCTGATACATGACGCGCCAGCCAAAAGCTTCACCCACCACACCGCTGACGGTTCGCGACAGCAAGATACCCATCAGCAACCCTGTCATCACGGTTCCCACGGTTTTTCCCTGTTTCCCTTCGGGGGCGAGGATAGCCGCTGCGGGAACGATATCCTGTGCCATGGTCGCGGCCATGCCAATCAGCAGGCTTGCCAGCAGCAGTGAGTGCTGCTGCCCGGTCAGGCTGCAGCCCAGCAGAAACAGTGCCAGGGCGGCGCTTTTTATCAGGATTAACGTCCTGCGGTCGTGACGATCGCCAAGCGGCAACAGAAACAGAATACCGAGCGCGTAGCCTGCCTGGGTCAGCGTCGGGACCAGCCCCATCCCTTCGATAGTGAGATGAAGGTCGGCGCCTATCAGCGGCAGCAGCGGTTGCGCGTAGTAAATGGATGCGACGCTAAAGCCAGCCCCCAGAGCCAGCATAAAAATCACCCAGCGACTGGCGGCATGGGGAGCAGTTGTTGTGTTCATAAGACGTTCCTCACTCATAGTGTGCCGCTATTTTTTATCACTACGCCTTGCGACGGTAGAGGGTCTGGTGGTAAAACGCTTATACGTTTGGCGTATAGAAGAGAAAATAATGAAGCGAGTTGAGCGTATAGACAGGGTTGAACTCATGCGCACATTTGTTCGTATTGTGGAAAGCGGATCGCTATCCGGGGCGGCAAGACTGCTTGCGACGAGCCAGGCCACGGTGAGCCGCCGCCTTCAGTCTCTGGAAACGCTGCTGGGGGTACGGCTTTTATTGCGAACCACCCATGCAACAAAACTTACCGATGACGGCGAGCGCTGCTATCAACATGCCCGGCGGGTCATTGATAGCTGGCTGGCACTGGAAGATGAAATCGGCCAGACGGAGGACGAGCCGGTCGGGGTGTTACGGGTACGTGCACCGCACGCCTTTGGGCAGGATCAGCTCCTGAGACCGTTAACGGAGTTTTTGCAGCGTTATCCTCAGCTGTCGGTGGAGTGGATGCTCAACGATAAGTCGGTGGATTTTCTGAGCGACAATCTGGATTGTGCTATTCGAGTTGGCGCAGAGGTGGATCCGGCAACCGTCTCCGTGCTGCTGGCGGAAGTGCCACGCTGTGTGGTGGCATCGCCTGCGCTGCTGAACCAGTTTGCGCCGGTTCACACACCGGAGGATCTGCAGGCGCTTCCCTGGATTGCCATCAGCACGTTCTATCAGCGACATGTGGAGTTGTGGGATGATCTTTCGCAGGTAAAACGCATCTCCATTGCGCCACGGCTAAGCACGGATAGCCTGCATGTTGCGCGCAATACCGCCCTGACAGGTTTAGGGGTGGCGATGGTTTCAAGCTGGACGGTCAAGGAGGATATCCAGGAAGGGCGCTTAGTGCATTTGCTTCCACAGTGGCAGCCCGCCGCGCTCCCGGTCCATCTGGTTTATCCGTGGTCGCGTTATTATCCGGCGCGTTTACGCCGTTTTCTGGAGATGATGAAGAGGGTGATGCCGGACATTGCGGGTATGAGAAAGCCGGCACGCGAGCAATAAAAAAGCCGACCCGAAGGTCGGCTTTTTACGCTATGTGTCGTTACTCAGCAGACTGCGGACGGGTAGCCGGTGCCGTCGCCTGATGCGTTGCACTGTGGCCACCGGCAGAGCCTTTACCGTCAAAGTTGAACGCAGGGCGGACCCAGTCACTGTGACGCGGCGCTTCCGGCACATATTCCGGCGCTGGTGCGCGAGTCATCGGGGCTGTCGCAACGTGAGCAGGGGCCGGCGCTGTGATTACCGGCTCGGCTTTCACTTCTGGCTCTTCTGCTTTCGCGGCTTCACGCACTGGTTCGACGTCAATTTCAACGTCCTGAACCACGTCTTCAGTCACGGTTTCGACAACCACGTCCGGGGTCTCTTCTACCGCTGCTGCTGGCTGAACCTCAGCAACAACGTCTTCAGCGACCACGGTGTCTTCTTCAGCAATAAGCTGCGGTGCGGCGTCAACCGGCGCGGCAATCACTTCTGGGTGCGTGGTTTCAACCTCTACTGCATGAGGCGCTTCTGACTCAACGGCCTGTGGCTCAACCACGATAGCGGCTTCATTTACCGCTTCTTCAGTTGCGGCTACCGGGGCAATCACCTCTTCGGTGACAGCCTGTTCTTCCACAACCTGCTCCTGACGAGCAACCGGGTAGCGGATCCAGACTTTACCGGATGCCATTTCAGGAGACGCGCACGCCACGGTTAATGGCATTGGCGACTGTGTCGGGTAACGCTCATCGCGATAACGACGACGACGTTGACCGCTGACGCGCAGGTGACGCGGAGAACGGCGTGAACGACGTGGCATACCCGCGTTATCACGGCCTTCACCGTTATCGTCTTGCTCAGCGTTGTTTTCGACGACGGCTGGCAGATCCACTTTCGCCAGTTGGGTGCCCGGTGCAGTGTCACTTGCTTCTGCAGGGACGATGACGGTCTCTTCCACCGGCAGGGCACCTACACGCACTTTCTGTGACAGCTGGCGCTGCTTACGACGCGGCATAACCTGAGTACGTTCTTCCTGCTCGCTTTCCTGCTGTTCAACAGGCTCTTCGCGGTTCAGGTTTTTGACTTCCTGCTGCGCCTGGCGCTTCTCGTCGTTACGACGACGGCTACGCTCACGGCGTGGCTGCTGCTCGTCGCGCTGTTTGCTCTTCTCAGACTCATCGCCCGCCTGCTGGCGAATTTCACGATCTTCAACATTCTGCGGTTGCTTCTCGCGACGGTTGCGACGGTTGTCTTCGCGTTGCTCACGACCCTCATTATTGTCCGAACGGTTGTCACGGCGTTCGTTACGGTCATTACGATCGTTACGGTCACGGCGGTTGTTCTGACGTTTACGACGGTCCTGCTGACGTTCAGGTTTCGCTTCTTTCGGTGCTTCTTTCGGTTGCTCAGGCTGCTGGACTTCTTCGCCTGCAAACATCTTCTTCAGCGCACCGAAGAGGCGGCTCAGCAGACCCGGTTGTTCTGGCTGGGCTTTGACCGCAACGGCTTCTGGTTTTTGCGCAACCGGTTTGGTCACAGGTTTTTCCAGCGCCGTTTCTGGCGGAGCTTCAGGCATGATGAAGGTCGCTAAGGCTGGCTGCTCTGGCAGTTTGCGCTCGGCAGGTTCTTCATCGGAAGGCAGCGCCATCTCTTCTTCATGCAGCTTAGGCAGCAGATAGCTGAGCGTGCTGGTCTCTTCACCCTTACGGACACGCAGCACGTGGTAGTGCGGAGTTTCCATCTGATCGTTAGGCACGATGATGCAGCGAACATCGCCCTGGCGTGATTCAATTGCGCTGACGGCCGCACGTTTTTCGTTCAGCAGGTAGGACGCAATTGGCACAGGAACAATGGCATGAACCTCTTTGGTGTTCTCTTTCAGCGCTTCTTCTTCAATCAGACGCAGAATAGAGAGGGACAGAGATTCGTTATCACGAACCGTACCGGTACCGGAGCAGCGCGGACAGACGTGATGGCTGGATTCACCGAGTGAAGGGCTCAGACGCTGACGGGACATCTCCAGCAAGCCGAAGCGTGAGATATGGCTAATCTGGATACGAGCACGATCCTGACGTACCGCTTCGCGCAGACGGTTTTCAACCGCACGCTGGTGGCGAACAGGGGTCATGTCGATAAAGTCGATAACAATCAGACCACCCAGGTCACGCAGGCGGAGCTGGCGGGCGATTTCATCAGCGGCTTCAAGGTTGGTGTTGAAGGCGGTCTCTTCGATATCACCGCCGCGCGTAGCACGTGCGGAGTTGATGTCGATGGCGGTCAGCGCTTCGGTCGTATCAATAACGATAGAACCACCGGATGGCAGACGCACTTCACGCTGGAAAGCGGATTCAATCTGCGATTCGATCTGATAATGGCTGAACAGCGGGATTTCACCGGTGTACAGTTTGATTTTGCTGGTGAAATCAGGACGACCCAGCGCAGCGATGTGCTGGCGCGCCAGCTCAAGCACTTTCGGGTTATCGATCAGAATCTCACCGATGTCCTGACGCAGGTAGTCACGGAAGGCACGCACAATCACGTTGCTTTCCTGGTGAATCAGGAACGGCGCTGCGCGGCTTTCTGCCGCTTTCTGGATTGCTTCCCAGTGCTTCAGACGGAAGCTTAAGTCCCACTGCAGCGCTTCGGCAGATTTGCCGACGCCTGCGGTACGCACGATAAGCCCCATGCCGTCAGGCAGTTCAAGACTTGCCAGCGCTTCTTTCAGCTCGGTACGGTCATCACCTTCGATGCGGCGAGAGATACCACCGGCACGCGGGTTGTTTGGCATCAGGACCAGGTAACTTCCCGCAAGACTGATAAAGGTGGTCAGTGCGGCACCTTTGTTGCCACGCTCTTCTTTATCAATCTGAACAATGACTTCCTGACCTTCACGCAGCACATCTTTGATGTTTGGGCGGCCATGGGAGTTATAGTTTGCAGGGAAATATTCGCGGGCGATTTCTTTCAGAGGGAGGAAACCGTGACGCTCAGCACCGTAATCGACAAATGCAGCTTCAAGGCTTGGTTCAATGCGGGTGATTTTACCTTTGTAAATGTTCGCTTTTTTCTGTTCGTGTCCAGGACTTTCGATATCCAGATCGTACAGGCGCTGCCCATCCACAAGGGCGACACGCAACTCTTCTTGCTGAGTTGCGTTGATTAACATTCTTTTCATCGTAACTTACTCGTTATTCTTACATTGACGACAAAGCTGCGGGCAAGGTGACGCTTTCCGGGGTATGAACCGATGGCCTCGTGTCTATTCACGTCGCCAACCTCACGGTTGTCGCTCGCTTAAGAGGCGCAGAGTGTCGGTTGCCTGTATTTCATACGGAAACACAGCGCAATTATCAGGGGAATTGCCTGGGTAGAACTCTCCAGAGAACAATCCTTATACCGGGAAGTACTGCAACCCGCAGCCCGCTAACTGCCTGAAAGATCAATACGTCTTACGCCATTGCTGCGTGGATGATCGGTCAGACAAAATTGGTCATTCCGTCGAGATCCTTACTTAACCAGGATTTAACACGGAAAACGAGTTCATTATTCCACTGCTCGCCGGGTTATAGCAAGATGACTTTTACCAATTATCACCCGGTTACTCACAGTTTCTTCACTTCAAGGTGGTGATTGGTTTAATAACCACCAAATCGATTGCGTGAAACAGGGGACAGGCCGGATAAAAGTAAATATAAGCATAGAAAAATGAGTGGCGCTAATGGCTGACGATATTTAGAATCGCCAACCATGAAAACAGAGACTCCAGCCGTAAAAATGGTTGCCATCGCGGAAGACGACGCGGGGCAACGTATCGATAACTTTTTGCGCACCCAACTCAAAGGCGTGCCAAAGAGCATGATTTACCGCATCCTGCGCAAGGGTGAAGTGCGGGTTAACAAAAAACGCGTAAAGCCTGAGTACAAACTCGAAGCCGGTGATGAAGTGCGTATCCCACCGGTCCGTGTTGCGGAACGCGAAGAAGAGGTCGTTTCACCCAGGTTGCAGAAAGTGGCCGCCCTGAGTGACGTTATCCTTTATGAGGATGATTATATCCTGGTGCTGAATAAACCGTCAGGTACCGCTGTCCATGGCGGGAGTGGTCTCAGCTTTGGCGTGATTGAAGGCCTGCGTGCGCTGCGCCCTGAAGCCCGTTTCCTTGAACTGGTTCACCGTCTCGATCGCGATACCTCCGGCGTGTTGCTGGTCGCAAAAAAACGTTCTGCCCTGCGTTCCCTGCATGAGCAGCTGCGTGAAAAAGGGATGCAGAAGGATTATCTGGCGCTGGTTCGCGGCCACTGGCAGTCCCACGTTAAGGCAGTGCAGGCACCTTTGCTGAAGAATATTTTGCAAAGCGGTGAGCGCATTGTACGTGTGAATCAGGAAGGGAAGCCGTCTGAGACGCGTTTCAAAGTGGAAGAGCGCTATGCGTTCGCCACGCTGGTGCGCTGCAGCCCGGTAACCGGCCGTACCCACCAGATCCGCGTACATACGCAGTATGCCGGTCATCCGATCGCATTTGATGACCGCTATGGCGACAGGGAGTTTGATAAGCAACTGGCGGGCACCGGGTTGTCACGCCTGTTCCTGCATGCGGCGGCACTGACGTTCACTCACCCGAATACCGGCGAAACAATTCGCATTGAAGCCCCCCTTGATGAGCAGTTAAAACGCTGCCTGAAGGTGCTGCGCGGCTGATTTGGCTGGCACTTACCGACCTGAGGTCTCTCAGGCCGGTGAGTGATGCATCAATCGTAATACTCACATCTTCAGCGGATTACACTCCTCGCGTCTGAGCATCTGGCACAATGCTATCAACGGCAACCCAACCAGCGTGTTTGGGTCACGTCCGTCCAGCTTGTCGAACAGGGCAATCCCCAGACCTTCACTTTTGAAGCTTCCGGCGCAATTGAGCGGTCGCTCCCGACGCACATAGTCGGCGATTTCCTGCTCACTAAGATGGCGAAAATGGACGTCGAAAGGTTCGCATTCGGTTTGCAGGTGACCCGAGGCGGAGTTGTAGAGTGCCAGACCCGTATAAAAGGTGACGATATTGCCCCGCGCTTGCATAAGCTGCTGACAGGCATTCGCTTCAGTGTGCGGCTTTCCGGTGATAACACCGTCCAGCACACAAACCTGATCGGAGCCTATAATCAAATGCGAAGGGTAGCGTGCGGCAAGTGATTGCGCTTTCTCCTTCGCAAGACGGGTGACCAGGTGACGCGGTGATTCGCCCGGCTGCGGCGTCTCGTCAACTTCCGGCGCCGCGCATTCAAACGGGATCCCGAGCTTTTCCAGCAACATTCGGCGGTAGGGTGAGGTGGAGGCAAGAACGAGATTTGGCATATTTTTATCACCAGATATAGCGTATCGATGCCAGCCATTTTAAACTACAGGCCGCAATGTGTGCGAATAATTGGCAAAAGGCAGCTGTGGTTGCCTTTTTCTTTGACTATATGACGTTACAAAGTTAATATGCGCGCCCTATGCAAAAGGTAAAATTACCCCTGACTCTTGATCCGGTTCGCACGGCTCAAAAACGCCTCGATTACGAAGGTATTTATACTTCCGATCAGGCTGAGCGTGTCGCCGAATCCGTAGTCAGTGTGGACAGTGATGTAGAATGCTCCATGTCGTTCGCTATCGATAACCAGCGTCTCGCCGTTTTAACCGGCGATGCAAAGGTGACGGTAACCCTCGAATGTCAGCGTTGCGGGAAACCGTTTGTACAGCATGTTCACACAACGTATTGTTTCAGTCCGGTCCGTTCTGACGAACAGGCTGAAGCACTCCCGGAAGCGTATGAACCGATTGAAGTTAATGAATTCGGTGAAATCGATCTTCTGGCTCTGGTTGAAGATGAAATCATCCTCTCCTTGCCAGTCGTTCCGGTGCATGAATCTGAACACTGTGAAGTGTCCGAGGCGGACATGGTCTTTGGGGAACTGCCTGATGAAGCGCAAAAACCAAACCCATTTGCCGTATTAGCCAGCTTAAAGCGTAAGTAATTGAGGAGTAAGGTCCATGGCCGTACAACAGAATAAACCAACCCGTTCCAAACGTGGCATGCGTCGTTCCCATGACGCGCTGACTGCAGTTACCAGCCTGTCTGTAGACAAGACTTCTGGTGAGAAACACCTGCGTCACCACATCACCGCTGACGGTTTCTACCGCGGCCGCAAGGTTATCACTAAGTAATCACGCGTCAGCGTGATTAGGCTTAGTGAGGATTTCCCCGTGCAAACGGGGAATTTACCGAACCAGGCTGTGACGATACCTTGACACGTCTAACCCTGGCGTTAGATGTCATGGGAGGGGATTTTGGCCCTTCCGTGACAGTGCCTGCAGCTTTGCAGGCACTGAATTCTAATTCGCAACTCACACTTCTTTTAGTCGGCAATCCCGACACAATCACGCCATTACTTGCAAAAGCTGACTTCGAACAACGTTCGCGTCTGCAGATTATTCCTGCGCAGTCAGTTATTGCCAGTGATGCACGTCCATCGCAGGCGATTCGCAATAGCCGGGGCAGTTCTATGCGAATGGCGCTGGAGCTGGTGAAGGAAGGACGCGCGGAGGCTTGCGTCAGTGCGGGAAATACCGGCGCGCTGATGGGGCTGTCGAAATTGTTGCTCAAACCTATTGAAGGTATTGAGCGTCCGGCGCTGGTGACGGTATTACCGCATCAGCAGAAGGGCAAGACCGTGGTGCTCGATTTGGGTGCTAACGTCGATTGTGATAGTACAATGCTGGCTCAGTTTGCCGTGATGGGGTCGGTGCTGGCAGAAGAAGTGGTCGGGATAAACAATCCCCGTGTTGCGTTATTGAACATCGGTGAAGAAGAGACCAAAGGCCTGGACAGTATTCGCGAAGCTGCCGAATTGCTCAAACAGGTTCCCTCCATCAACTATATTGGTTATCTCGAAGCCAATGAGTTGCTGACGGGGAAAACGGATGTTCTGGTGTGTGATGGCTTCACCGGGAACGTAACGTTGAAGACCATGGAAGGGGTCGTGCGAATGTTTCTCTCACTGCTTAAATCGCAGGGAGAAGGCAAAAAAAGCGCCTGGTGGTTGATTTTATTAAAGCGTTGGTTACAAAAAAGCCTGACGCGGCGATTCAGTCACCTCAACCCCGACCAGTATAATGGCGCCTGTCTGTTAGGATTGCGCGGCATCGTGATTAAGAGTCATGGTGCCGCCAATCAGCGAGCATTTACTGTCGCCATTGAACAGGCAGTGCAGGCGGTGCAGCGACAAGTCCCTCAGCGGATTGCCGCTCGCCTGGAATCTGTATTAGCTAAAAGTGACTGAGCGTACATGTATACGAAGATTTTAGGTACCGGCAGCTACCTGCCAAAAAACGTGCGTACCAACGCCGATCTTGAAAAAATGGTAGATACGTCTGACGAGTGGATTGTCACGCGCACAGGTATCCGTGAACGTCGTATTGCCGCGCCAGACGAAACCGTTTCGACCATGGGTTACGAAGCCGCGCAGCGTGCTATCGAAATGGCGGGCATTGATAAAGATCAGATTGGCTTGATCGTGGTTGCCACGACCTCTGCCACGCATGCCTTCCCAAGCGCAGCGTGCCAGGTGCAAAACATGCTCGGCATTAAAGGCTGCCCGGCATTTGACGTTGCCGCAGCGTGCGCAGGGTTCACCTATGCGCTGAGCGTTGCCGATCAGTATGTTAAATCCGGTGCCGTGAAATATGCGCTGGTCATCGGTGCTGACGTGCTGGCACGTACCTGCGATCCAACCGATCGTGGGACGATCATTATTTTTGGTGATGGTGCGGGCGCGGTACTGCTCGGTCAGTCCGAAGAGCCGGGCATCATCTCTACGCATCTGCATGCCGATGGCAGCTACGGCGAATTACTGACCCTGCCTAACGCCGATCGCGTTAATCCGGATAACGCTATTTACCTGACGATGGCCGGTAATGAGGTGTTCAAGGTGGCGGTGACTGAGCTTGCGCACATTGTCGATGAAACGCTGGAAGCGAATAACCTTGACCGCTCCGCACTCGACTGGCTGGTGCCGCATCAGGCGAACCTGCGCATCATCAGCGCGACCGCTAAAAAGCTGGGCATGTCGATGGATAATGTTGTGGTGACGCTGGATCGTCACGGCAATACCTCTGCGGCGTCAGTACCGTGCGCATTTGATGAAGCGGTACGTGACGGACGAATCAAACGGGGCCAGTTGGTCTTGCTTGAAGCCTTTGGTGGCGGGTTCACCTGGGGTTCCGCGCTGGTTCGTTTCTAGTATAAGGATTAAATAATGACGCAATTTGCTTTTGTGTTCCCGGGCCAGGGTTCTCAGGCCGTTGGGATGTTGTCTGAAATGGCAGCAAAGTATCCGGTTATCGAAGAGACTTTCCGTGAAGCTTCCGCTGGGCTGGGTTATGATTTGTGGGCGCTGACCCAACAGGGACCAGCCGAAGAGCTGAACAAAACCTGGCAGACTCAGCCGGCGCTGTTGACGGCGTCCGTTGCGCTGTGGCGTGTCTGGCAGCAGCAGGGCGGTAAAGCGCCAGCGCTGCTCGCGGGCCATAGCCTGGGTGAATACTCTGCGCTGGTGTGTGCCGGTGTTATCGCGTTTGCTGACGCGGTGCGTCTGGTTGAACTGCGCGGTAAGTTCATGCAGGAAGCAGTACCTGAAGGCACCGGTGGCATGTCTGCTATCATCGGCCTCGATGATGCTGCGATTGCAAAAGCGTGTGAAGAATCCGCTGAAGGTCAGGTGGTGTCTCCCGTTAACTTCAACTCGCCAGGCCAGGTGGTTATCGCCGGTCATAAAGACGCGGTTGAACGTGCTGGTGCAGCCTGTAAAGCTGCAGGCGCGAAACGCGCTCTGCCGCTGCCCGTCAGCGTACCGTCCCACTGCGCACTGATGAAACCTGCTGCCGATAAACTGGCCGTTGAGCTTGAAAAAATTACTTTTAACACACCGACAATTTCCGTTGTGAACAACGTCGATGTGCAATGCGAAACCTCGCCGGACGCTATCCGTGATGCGCTGGTTCGCCAGCTCTACAGCCCGGTACAGTGGACCAAAACCGTTGAGTTTATGGCTTCTCAGGGCGTTGAGCATCTGTATGAAGTCGGCCCAGGTAAAGTCCTCACCGGTCTGACAAAACGTATTGTTGACACCCTGACTGCTTCGGCAATTAACGAGCCGGACGCGATGTCAGCGGCACTCTCGCAATAAAAGAGGAATACCATGAGTTTTGAAGGAAAAATTGCCCTGGTCACTGGCGCAAGCCGCGGTATCGGGCGTGCAATTGCTGAAACACTGGTTGCGCGCGGCGCGAAAGTGATTGGTACAGCAACCAGCGAGAATGGCGCTAAGGCCATCAGCGAGTATCTGGGTGCGAACGGTAAAGGTTTGGTTCTGAATGTGACCGAACCTGCATCTATCGAATCTGTTCTGGAAAATATTCGCGCAGAATTTGGCGAAGTGGATATTCTGGTAAATAATGCCGGGATCACTCGTGATAACCTGTTAATGCGAATGAAAGACGACGAGTGGAACGATATCATCGAAACCAACCTGTCATCTGTATTCCGTCTGTCAAAAGCGGTAATGCGCGCTATGATGAAAAAGCGTCATGGTCGTATTATCACTGTCGGTTCTGTGGTTGGTACCATGGGAAATGCTGGTCAGGCTAACTACGCTGCGGCGAAAGCAGGTCTGATCGGTTTCAGTAAGTCGCTGGCACGTGAAGTTGCGTCCCGCGGTATTACTGTAAACGTTGTTGCTCCGGGCTTTATTGAAACGGACATGACGCGTGCGCTAACTGATGAGCAGCGTGCGGGTACGCTGGCAGCTGTTCCAGCGGGCCGCTTAGGCGACCCTAAAGAAATTGCCAGCGCGGTTGCATTTTTAGCCTCTGACGAAGCGGGTTACATCACTGGTGAGACCCTCCACGTCAACGGCGGGATGTACATGGTTTAATCACGATGAAAAATATTTGCGTTATTAGGGCGAATGGCCTCAAAATAACGTAAAATCGTGGTAAGAACTGCCGGGATTTAGTTGCAAATTTTTCAACATTTTATACACTACGAAAACCATCGCGAAAGCGAGTTTTGATAGGAAATTTAAGAGTATGAGCACTATCGAAGAACGCGTTAAGAAAATTATCGGCGAACAGCTGGGCGTTAAGCAGGAAGAAGTTGTGAACTCCGCTTCCTTCGTTGAAGACCTAGGCGCAGATTCTCTTGACACCGTTGAGCTGGTAATGGCTCTGGAAGAAGAGTTTGATACTGAGATTCCGGACGAAGAAGCTGAGAAGATCACCACCGTTCAGGCTGCCATTGATTACATCAACGGTCACCAGGCGTAAGTGAACATCTCCAGGCGGTCATTCGACCGCCTGAGTTTTATCTTTTTTGTCCCACGAATCTCTTTTTTATCCCTCCCTGGAGGACAAACGTGTCTAAGCGTCGTGTAGTTGTGACCGGACTTGGCATGTTGTCTCCTGTCGGCAATACCGTAGAGTCCACCTGGAAAGCTCTCCTTGCCGGTCAGAGCGGCATCAGCCTAATCGACCATTTCGATACTAGCGCCTATGCAACGAAATTTGCTGGCTTAGTAAAGGATTTTAACTGTGAAGAGATCATCTCGCGCAAAGAACAGCGCAAGATGGATGCCTTCATTCAATATGGAATTGTCGCTGGCGTTCAGGCCATGCAGGATTCTGGCCTTGAAATTACGGAAGAGAACGCAACCCGTATCGGTGCCGCTATCGGTTCCGGGATTGGCGGTCTGGGTCTGATCGAGGAAAACCATACATCTCTGATGAATGGCGGCCCGCGTAAAATCAGCCCGTTCTTCGTTCCGTCCACGATTGTTAATATGGTGGCAGGTCATCTGACCATCATGTTCGGCCTGCGTGGGCCAAGCATTTCTATCGCTACCGCATGTACCTCTGGCGTGCATAACATCGGCCAGGCCGCGCGCATGATTGCGTACGGCGATGCAGATGCTATGGTTGCGGGCGGTGCGGAAAAAGCCAGTACTCCGCTGGGAGTGGGTGGCTTTGGTGCAGCGCGTGCGCTGTCTACCCGCAACGATAACCCGCAGGCGGCAAGCCGTCCGTGGGACAAAGACCGTGACGGTTTCGTGCTGGGTGACGGTGCGGGTATGATCGTACTTGAAGAGTACGAACATGCTAAAAAACGTGGCGCGAAGATTTATGCTGAAGTTGTCGGCTTCGGGATGAGCAGCGATGCATACCACATGACGTCACCACCAGAAAATGGTGCGGGCGCCGCGCAGGCAATGGCCAACGCGATTCGCGACGCGGGTCTTACCCCGGAGCACATCGGTTACGTTAACGCGCACGGTACTTCTACGCCTGCAGGCGATAAAGCAGAAGCTCAGGCTGTTAAGTCTATCTTCGGCGAATACGCCAGCCGCGTGCTGGTGAGCTCCACGAAATCCATGACCGGTCACCTGTTGGGTGCGGCGGGTGCAGTAGAGTCTATCTACTCTATTCTTGCGCTGCGCGATCAGGCTGTTCCGCCAACCATCAACCTGGATAATCCGGATGAAGGTTGTGACCTGGACTTCGTTCCTCACGAAGCGCGTCAGGTAAGTGGTATGGAGTACACCCTGTGTAACTCCTTCGGCTTTGGTGGTACTAACGGTTCACTGATCTTCAAAAAGATCTGAGCCTGACTGCATCATGGCGATTAAAAAAGGTCCGCTTGTCGGGCCTTTTTTATTAAGCCTAATCTTCTTGTCGGCTGCATGGCATCCTGCCAGACTAAATGCCCACGCATAAGGAGCCACCATGTTTTTAATCAATGGCCTTGAGCAAAACACGCTGCCTGCTGGTGACAGGGCAACTCAGTTTGGTGATGGCTGCTTTACGACAGCGCGCATTCTTGACGGCAATGTCTGCCTGCTCGAGGCGCACCTTCGTCGTCTTCAGCAGGGTTGTGAAGCCTTGATGATCCCCTTCACGCACTGGGACACATTGCGTCAGGAGATGTGCCATCTGGCGGCCGGGAAGCAAAGCGGTGTTCTGAAGGTGATTATCAGCCGCGGCAGCGGTGGCCGGGGATACAGCGGTTCAGCTTGCCAGCACCCAACGCGGATCCTTTCGGTGTCTGCCTGTCCTGCTCATTATCCGCGCTGGCGTGAAGAGGGCGTTACGCTGACGCTCAGCCCGGTACGTCTGGGGCGAAACCCCATGCTTGCTGGTATAAAACACCTCAACCGCCTTGAACAGGTACTGATTCGCACTCATCTTGAACAGACGGACGCTGATGAGGCGCTGGTTCTTGACAGCGAAGGGTTTATTACGGAATGCTGTGCGGCTAATTTACTCTGGCGGCAGGGGAGCGATGTTTATACGCCGTCGCTCGAGCAGGCCGGCGTCAACGGGATTATGCGTCAGTTTTGTTTGCAGCAGCTGGCACACTCTGGCTTTCGCGTTGTCGAAGTGAGCGCGAGAGAAGAGGCGCTGCACCAGGCTGATGAAATTATCATCTGTAATGCGCTGATGCCGGTTGTACCCGTCCGCGCGTATGGTCAATACAGCTTGTCCTCGCGCGAGCTGTTTCAGTTTTTAGCCCCGATATGTGAGCAAACCCGATAGTCATGAAGAAAATGTTGCGCTTTGTCCTCCTCCTTATCGTTGCGCTGGGTGTTGCCGGCGGAGCGGGAGTGTGGAAAGTTCGTCAGCTGGCGAACAGTAAGATCCTGATTAAAGACGAGACGATTTTTACCCTGAAAGCGGGGACGGGCCGCCTGGCGCTTGGCGAACAGCTTTATGGCGACAAGATCATTAACCGTCCGCGCGTGTTTCAGTGGCTGTTACGTATCGAGCCTGAACTGTCTCATTTCAAAGCCGGTACCTATCGCTTTACGCCGGGGATGACCGTCAAAGGGATGCTTCAGCTGCTGGAAAGCGGTAAAGAAGCGCAGTTCCCGCTGCGTTTTGTTGAGGGGATGCGCCTGAGCGATTATCTCGAGCAGCTGCGCGATGCTCCGTACATTAAGCATACCCTGAAAGATGACCGCTATCAGACGGTGGCCGAAGTACTGAAATTTGAACACCCTGAGTGGGTGGAAGGCTGGTTCTGGCCAGACACATGGATGTACACCGCAGGCACGACCGATGTGGCTATCCTCAAGCGGGCGCATAAAAAGATGGTTGCAGCCGTCGATTCCGCCTGGGAAGGGCGCATGGACGGTCTGCCATACAAAGATCAAAACCAGTTTGTCACGATGGCCTCAATTATTGAGAAAGAGACGGCCGTCGCCGCCGAACGCGATCAGGTGGCATCGGTCTTCATTAACCGCCTGCGTATCGGCATGCGTCTGCAAACGGACCCCACCGTCATCTACGGAATGGGCGAGAGTTATACCGGTAAGATTTCAAGAAAAGATCTGGAGACGCCAACGGCGTATAATACCTACGTGATTAGCGGTCTGCCGCCGGGACCGATTGCCACGCCGAGCGAGGCTTCCCTGCGTGCGGCTGCGCATCCTGCTAAAACACCGTATCTCTATTTTGTGGCTGATGGAAAAGGGGGGCATACCTTTAACACCAACCTTGCCAGCCATAATCGCTCCGTTCAGGACTATCTGAAGGCACTTAAGGAAAAAAATGCGCAGTAAATACATTGTCATTGAGGGACTCGAAGGGGCGGGTAAAACCACGGCCCGCAACGTGGTGGTGGATACGCTCAAATCGCTTGGCGTTGCGGACATGGTATTTACCCGCGAGCCCGGCGGTACGCAACTGGCCGAAAAGCTGCGAAGCCTGGTGCTGGATATCAAATCCGTAGGTGACGAGGTCATCACAGATAAAGCCGAAGTATTGATGTTCTACGCGGCGCGCGTGCAGCTGGTGGAGACGGTCATTAAACCGGCCCTGGCTAATGGCAAGTGGGTAATTGGCGATCGTCACGATCTGTCGACCCAGGCTTATCAGGGCGGTGGACGTGGTATTGACCAGACGATGCTGGCCACGCTGCGCGATGCGGTGCTGGGTGATTTTCGCCCTGACCTGACGCTCTATCTGGATGTGACGCCGGAAGTGGGTCTCAAGCGCGCCCGTGCTCGCGGTGAGCTGGACC
This sequence comes from Enterobacter sp. BIDMC 26, assembly GCF_000534435.1. Lineage (NCBI taxonomy): Bacteria > Pseudomonadati > Pseudomonadota > Gammaproteobacteria > Enterobacterales > Enterobacteriaceae > Enterobacter > Enterobacter sp. BIDMC 26. The sequence goes on from NZ_KI973182.1 coordinate 908,698, forward strand.
GCATTGAGCAGGAGTCCCTTGATTTCTTTAACCGTACCCGCGCGCGCTATCTGGAACTGGCGGATCAGGATGGCAGTATTCGCACCATTGATGCGACGCAATCCCTGGAAGAGGTCACCCGCGCAATTCAGAAGACGGTTACGCAGTGGCTACAGGAGCAACAGGCATGAAATGGTACCCATGGTTGCGCCCGCATTTTGAAAACCTGATCGAAAGCTATCAGGCTGGTCGGGGGCATCATGCGTTACTGATTCAGGCACTGCCGGGAATGGGGGATGATGCATTGATTTACGCCATCACCCGCTTCCTGATGTGTCAGCAGCCGGAAGGCCATAAAAGCTGTGGTAAATGCCGTGGCTGCCAGTTAATGCAGGCTGGCACGCACCCTGACTATTACACGCTCGAGCCCGAGAAGGGCAAAAGCGCGCTCGGTATTGATGCCGTGCGTGAAGTCAGTGAAAAATTGTACGAACATGCGCGGCTCAGCGGCGCAAAAGTCGTCTGGCTCAAAGACGCAGCACAGCTTACCGAGGCGGCGGCGAATGCGCTGCTTAAAACGCTGGAAGAACCGCCGGAGAAAACGTGGTTCCTTCTCTCCTGTCGTGACCCGGGGCGTTTGCTGGCAACGCTGCGCAGCCGTTGCCGTCTTCATCACCTCGCGGTGCCTCAGGAATCATGGGCGCTGAGCTGGCTTGAACGAGAAGTGACAACGTCACAGGAAGGGGCGCTCTCTGCGTTGCGCCTGAGCAGCGGTGCGCCCGCGGCGGCGCTGGCATTACTGCAGCCAGAGGTCTGGTCACAGCGAGACGCGCTCTGCCGGGCCGTTGAGTCTTCCATCACCAGCCGCGACTGGCTAAGTTTATTGCCTGTGCTTAACGGCGAGCAGGCCGCGGAACGTCTGCACTGGCTGGCTTCCTTACTTCTGGATGCGCTCAAACTCCAGCAAGGGGCAACGCTACTGACCAACCCGGACGTCTGGCCGCTGGTTAACACGCTGGCGAACAGCCTGTCAGGCGCATCATTACACGCTATCCTTCACGATATCTGTCAGAGTCGTGAACAGCTTTTAACAGTGACCGGTCTTAATCGCGAGCTTTTACTGACCGACCAGTTGCTGCGTATCGAACATTACCTGCAACCAGGCGTGACACCGCCTGTTTCCCATCTCTGAGAGAGACATTATGTTTTTAGTCGACTCACACTGCCATCTTGATGGCCTGGATTATCAATCCCTGCATAAAAACGTGGACGACGTGCTGGCCAAAGCCGCTGCTCGTGATGTGAAGTTTTGCCTTGCCGTGGCGACAACGTTACCGGGGTATCGCGGCATGCGTGAGCTGGTGGGCGAGCGCGAGAACGTTGTTTTCTCCTGTGGCGTGCATCCGCTCAATCAGGATGAAGAGTACGACGTTGAGGAACTGCGCCGGCTGGCCGCAGAAGAGGGCGTCGTGGCGATGGGGGAAACCGGGCTGGATTACTACTACACGCCGGAAACGAAACCGCGCCAGCAAGCGTCCTTCCGCCATCATATTCGCATTGGTCGCGAGCTTAACAAGCCGGTGATTGTCCATACCCGTGATGCGCGCGCCGATACGCTGGCGATCCTGAAGGAAGAAAAGGTGACGGATTGCGGTGGCGTACTACACTGTTTCACAGAAGACAGAGAAACAGCGGGTAAACTGCTTGATTTAGGGTTTTATATCTCGTTTTCGGGGATCGTGACGTTCCGTAACGCTGAGCAACTCCGCGAGGCTGCACGCTATGTTCCGCTCGATCGCATCCTCGTGGAAACAGACTCTCCGTATCTGGCACCGGTGCCGCATCGCGGTAAAGAAAATCAGCCAGCCATGACGAGAGACGTAGCCGAGTACATGGCCGTGCTTAAAGGCGTCAGCATTGAAGAGCTGGCCCGCGTCACGACGGACAACTTCTCTACGCTGTTCCATATCGACCCCGCCCGCCTGCAATCTGTTTGATACGCCTGTTTTTTTTAGGCTCGTAATTAATACATAAAACGAGTAAAGTTCACCGCCTCATTTGGGGCGGTGAAGGTGTATTTAGACACATCCAGAAATGCTTTTTGTAAATAACTGAAAGTTTTTCGACCGTCTTAAGCTGAAACGTGATAGCCGTCAAACAAACTCAGAGGGAATTATTTTACTCTGTGTAATAAATAAAGGGCGCTTAGATGTCCTGTCCACGGCACGGTACTCCCCCCGGGCCAATGCGTGAAAGCGTAAAAAAAGCACAAATACTCAGGAGCACTCTCAATTATGTTTAAGAATGCATTTGCTAACCTGCAAAAGGTCGGTAAATCGCTGATGCTGCCAGTATCCGTACTGCCTATCGCAGGTATCCTGCTGGGTGTCGGTTCTGCTAACTTCAGCTGGCTGCCAGCCGTAGTTTCCCACGTGATGGCCGAAGCAGGCGGTTCCGTCTTTGCTAACATGCCTCTGATCTTCGCTATCGGTGTGGCGCTGGGCTTCACCAATAACGACGGCGTTTCTGCGCTGGCTGCAGTTGTTGCCTACGGCATCATGGTGAAAACCATGGCAGTGGTTGCGCCACTGGTTCTGCATTTACCGGCAGAAGAGATCGCTGCGAAACACCTGGCAGACACCGGTGTTCTGGGCGGTATCATCTCCGGTGCGATTGCAGCGTACATGTTCAACCGCTTCTATCGCATCAAGCTGCCTGAGTATCTGGGCTTCTTCGCGGGCAAGCGTTTTGTTCCGATTATTTCTGGCCTGGCAGCGATTTTCACTGGCGTGATCCTGTCCTTCATCTGGCCACCAATCGGTTCCGCGATCCAGACCTTCTCTCAGTGGGCTGCTTATCAGAACCCGGTTGTGGCGTTTGGTATCTACGGCTTCATCGAGCGTTGCCTGGTACCATTTGGTCTGCACCACATCTGGAACGTTCCATTCCAGATGCAGATTGGTGAATTCACCAACGCAGCAGGTCAGGTATTCCACGGTGATATCCCACGTTACATGGCGGGTGACCCAACTGCAGGTAAACTGTCTGGTGGCTTCCTGTTCAAAATGTACGGTCTGCCGGCAGCGGCAATTGCTATCTGGCACTCTGCTAAACCAGAGAACCGTGCAAAAGTGGGCGGTATCATGATCTCCGCAGCGTTGACCTCGTTCCTGACCGGTATCACCGAGCCGATCGAGTTCTCCTTCATGTTCGTTGCGCCGATCCTGTACATCATTCACGCGGTTCTGGCGGGTCTGGCGTTCCCAATCTGTATCCTGCTGGGTATGCGTGACGGTACGTCCTTCTCTCACGGCCTGATCGACTTCATCGTTCTGTCCGGTAACAGCAGCAAACTGTGGCTGTTCCCAATCGTTGGTGCGTGCTATGCCGTTGTTTACTACACCATCTTCCGCGTGCTGATCAAAGCACTGGATCTGAAAACACCAGGTCGTGAAGATGCGTCAGAAGACAGCAAAGCCACCGCGACAAGCGAAATGGCTCCGGCTCTGGTTGCCGCATTCGGCGGGAAAGAGAACATCACTAACCTGGACGCGTGCATTACTCGTCTGCGTGTTAGCGTTGCCGACGTCGCGAAAGTAGACCAGCCGGGTCTGAAAAAACTGGGTGCAGCAGGGGTTGTTGTTGCTGGTTCGGGCGTTCAGGCAATCTTCGGGACTAAATCCGATAACCTGAAAACCGAAATGGATGAGTACATCCGCAACAGCTAAGCTGTGACCTGGGGAGACTAAGGCAGCCGAATGGCTGCCTTTTTTATGGGTAGAAACTTAAAAAGAGTAATTCGCGCTGACGGAGACGTTCAGCGGCGCGCCATAGACAACGTATGACCCGACGTAGTCGTAGTATTTTTTATCAAACAGGTTGTTAACGTTGGCCTGCAAGGCCAGATCCCTGGTGACCTGATAACGGCTGAAGAGATTCACCAGCGCATAGCTGCCCTGTTCTGCACGGGACTGGCCTGCCGGGCCACCCTCCACATCCGTCCACACTTTATTCTGCCAGTTCACCCCGCCGCCCACCGCCAGTTCCGGCAGCATAGGCAATTGATAACGGGTAAACAGCTTCATGGTCGTGCGTGGCTGATCGGAACTGATGGCATTCCCGCGCTTATCTTCTGCAATAAACCGTGTCGCCCCGAAGGTTAACTGCCAGTTGTCGGTCAGTGCACCGTTTAGCTCAAATTCAATCCCTTTGCTGACTACGCCATCCAGTGATTCATAAATAGATTCGCCGCTCGGCATATAGGTGTAGGTATTGCTCGCCACGTTATCCTGTTCAATACGGAAAACGGCCAGTGAGGTGGTCAGGCGGGTGTTGAACCAGTCCGCTTTCACCCCCGCTTCGTAGCTTTTCCCGGTCGTAGGGTCGAGGTAACGGCCGCTCGCGTCACGCTTGTCCTGTGGCTGGAAAATAGAGGTGTAGCTGACATAGGTCGACCAGTCTTCATTGATGTCATAAACCAGTCCTGCATAAGGCGTTACGTCATCTTTGGAACTTTCCAGACGGGTATCCGGGGAGCCTGCCGGGTTGTAGCGAATGTTATAGTTGGTGTAACGCGCGCCAAGGATCAGGTGTAGCGGGTCGGCCAGCGAGAATCGGGCCGAGGTATACGCCGATGACTGGCGAATGTCGTCCTGGCTATAGAGCTTCCACGGTGTCCACTGCGGGTCGGCGATTTTGCCATTCCAGTTTTTAAAATTACCCACATCCACCATACCGTATAACGCATCCGGCATGCTGTTATCGTAATGGTTACGCTGGCGGCTGAAGCTCCCGCCAAACATCATCTCATGCTGACGACCAAAAAGGCTGAAATCGCCACGCAGGAAGGCGTCGATGGCATCCTGCTTCCGTTCACCGCGGTTCCAGCCGCCGTAGCCGACCATGCCCACCCCGGTCTCTTTATCCGGATAGCCTGATATATACATCAGTTTGCTGTCGAAATGGGTTTCCGCATGCATGCCGTTGATGTGCGCTTCCCAGCCGTTGTCAAAACGTTGGGTCAGGTTGGCAAAGATACGGGTGTTGTCTTTATCCGAGTAAGCCCAGTCAGGCGCAACGGTCTGGCTGCGGTTGTAATGGGTTTTGCTTCCGTCGCTATACCAGGTTGGCAGCCCGCCCCAGGTGGGATCGGCGGTGTGACTTTCCTGGTATTCATAGCCTACGGAGAGGGTTGTGCTGTCGGTGACGTCGGCATCCACCACGCCATAGAGGAATTTTTTACGGTAGTGGTAGTTATCCACAGCGCTGTCGTTGTCCTGGTAACCGGTGATCAGACGACCGCGCACATTGCCAGACTCTACCAGCGGGGCCTGTAAATCCAGCACATAGCGCTGCTTGTCCCAGCTGCCGTAGCTGGCGGAGACGTTCCCTTTGAATACGTTACTGTCTGCGTGCTTGCGCACCATATTGACGTAGGCGGATGGGTTACCGGTGCCGGACATCAGCCCGGTAGCGCCGCGAACCACCTCTATACGGTCATAAATGGCGGTGTCGGCGGCGGTGTCGCCGAAGTTCCATACTTCGCTGATGGAGGTCGGCAGGTCATCGAACGCATAGTTACTGACGAAAAATCCGCGCGAGTAAAATACGGTGCGGTCGCTGTCCTGTACCTGGGCCGTTACGCCGGTGGTGTTGGTTAACACCTGGCCGACTGACTGCAGGTTCTGATCTGCCATGCGCTGCTGGCTAATCACGCTGACGGACTGGGGGATATCGCGGGGAACAAGTAACAGTTTGGTCCCGGTGGTGGTGGTTTTTACGCTGTAGTCCTGATCCTGTCCGCTGGAGGGATCCTGTGCGTTATCAAAGCCACCCTCCACAACTACCGTATCTTCGGTCGTGGAGGCGGCAAAACTGACGGTTGGCATCAATGCCATAGCAATACAGGCTGTCAGCAACGAAGGTGTTGCGACAGGCTGGCGTTGCCCATCCCTGGTATGAGTAATGAAAGACATCATCAAACCCTTAATGAATGGTGAAGGTGGTCTGCATCAGTCCCGCGTGTGCGGGCTAATGTCGTTTTCTATGTTGAAAATGCGCATGAAAATGCAAATGCGAAATATACGCATTGAGATTAACGGTGTAAACAGATGTGTCAAAAGGAACTGAAATAATGTTTCAGGCGATCGCGACGCGTCAGCGCTCACTCTCCAGGCAGCTGGAGGACATTCAGGAAAGAAATCGGTGGAGAAGGTTGAAAGGACAGGAGAATCTCGCTCATACTCTTGTGTTGTGTCACACAGTAATACTGAGAATGTGTTAATGGCGGCGCACTACGCCAGATTAAACAAAAAAGGAAAAGGTCATGGCTGAAGAAACGATTTTTAGTAAAATTATCCGCCGCGAAATCCCTTCGGATATCGTTTATCAGGATGAGCTGGTGACGGCTTTCCGGGACATTTCTCCTCAGGCTCCGACACATATCCTTATTATTCCTAATATTCTGATTCCGACCATAAACGACGTAAAAACCGAGCATGAAGTAGCGTTAGGTCGTATGCTGACAGTGGCCGCAAAAATTGCTGAGCAGGAAGGGATTGCTGAAGACGGTTACCGTCTCATCATGAACTGTAATCGCCACGGTGGTCAGGAAGTTTATCATATTCACATGCATCTGCTGGGTGGACGTCCTCTGGGGCCGATGCTGGCACATAAAGGTCTTTGACATGCTTAAAGGGCGTATTGCAGCGCTGGTAATGACGATGTTGATCGTAGGGTGCAGCACGCGTCCGGCGATCCCCGTCAGCGATGAACAGACGCTGGTGATGGAATCCTCCGTACTTGCTGCGGGCATCACGGCGCAACAACCTGCGTTGTCGATCAGTGAAATCAACTCTTCTGCTTCCTCTACGCTCTTTAATGAAAGACAAGAACCAGTGACGGTGCACTACCGTTTTTTCTGGTATGACGTACGAGGTCTTGAAATGCATCCGCTGGAAGCGCCGCGCAGCGTCACTATTCCGGCAAGATCGTCGGTAACGCTCTATGGCAGCGCCAACTATCTGGGTGCACATAAGGTGAGACTTTATCTTTATTTGTAAGGGGTGAACCTTGATTAAAAATTTGAGCCGTTATGCGCTCGTGACTGCTTTCGCTCTGTTCCTCGCAGGGTGTGTGACCCGAACTGAAGAACCTGCGCCTGTGGAAGAGGCCAAACCGGGTACCGAGCAGCCGACACAGCCAACGCAGCCGCCGCCAACCGTACCGACTGTGCCGTCTATTCCGTCGCAGCCTGGTCCAATTGAACATCCGGATCAGACATCGCAGCCTGCGCCGCGCGTTCGCCATTACGACTGGAACGGTGCGATGCAACCGATGGTCGGCAAAATGCTGCAGGCTCAGGGTGTGACCGCGGGCAGCGTATTGCTGGTTGATAGCGTGAATAACCGTACCAACGGTTCGCTGAACACGGGCGAAGCGACAGAAACCCTGCGCAATGCCCTGGCCAATAACGGTAAGTTTACGCTGGTCTCGGCACAGCAGCTCGCGGTAGCCAAGCAGCAGTTGGGCCTGTCACCGCAGGACAGCCTCGGTTCACGCAGCAAGGCGATTGGGATTGCCCGTAACGTCGGTGCGCAGTATGTGCTTTACTCCAGTGCCACCGGTAACGTGAATACGCCAGCCCTGCAAATGCAGCTGATGCTGGTTCAGACAGGCGAGATTATCTGGTCAGGTAAAGGTGCCGTTACGCAACTCTGACTGTACGCGTGAAGAGATCCTGACGCGTTATTTTCCACAGTATCGCCTTATCGCGCCGCAGGCCCCTTCCGGGCTTGGCGGCGCGAGTTGCATTATAGAGCAGGGCGAGCAACGTCTGGTATTGCGGCAGAATCACGATCCCTTAGCGTCTTCATCCCATTTCCGCCGTCAGTTTCGGGCACTGAAACGCCTTCCGGCGGATCTGGTGCCAAAGCCCCGTTTTTACCGCCAGGGCTGGATGGCCGTGGAGTATCTGGCAGGGGAGATCGGCAACACGCTACCGGAAACGGCAGTGCTTGCGGCTATGCTCTGTCATCTGCACCGGCAACCGCGCCTGGGGTGGCGGGTGACGCTGCTGCCGTTGCTTGAACAATACTGGCAGCAGGCTTCGGCCGACAGGCGAACCCCATTCTGGCTGGCACAGCTAAAACGGCTGCGTAAAACGGGCGAACCGCAGCCGCTTCGGCTCTCGCCGCTGCATATGGATGTTCATGCCGGAAATATTGTTCATACGTCCCTCGGTGCGAGGCTTATCGACTGGGAGTATGCCGGTGACGGAGACGTGGCGCTGGAGCTGGCGGCCGTCTGGTCGGAAGATGATGCTGCGCGGCAGCGGCTCATCACCGACTACGCCCGGATAGCGCACATGAATGCCGACGCCCTGAGGCGTCAGGTGAGGCGCTGGCGACCGTGGGTCGTCATGCTGATGGCTGGCTGGTTTGAAATGCGCTTTCAGCAATCCCGAGATAAACAATTTATTGCGCTGGCAGATGATGCCTGGCGTCAGTTACAAACTAAAGGATAAGAGAGGTTGGTGTGGGTCCAGTCATGTTGGATGTAGAAGGGTTTGAGCTGGATGCGGAGGAGCGTGAAATTCTGGCGCACCCGCTGGTGGGAGGCTTGATCCTGTTCACCCGCAACTATCACGATCCAGCGCAGCTGCGAGAACTGGTGCGCCAGATCCGTGCTGCATCGCGCAATCATCTGGTGGTGGCCGTCGATCAGGAAGGCGGACGCGTACAGCGGTTCCGCGAAGGCTTTACTCGCCTGCCTGCCGCCCAATCTTTTGCGGCATTACTGGGCACGGAAGAGGGTGGCAAACTGGCGCAAGAGGCCGGCTGGCTGATGGCCAGCGAGATGATTGCCATGGATATCGACATCAGTTTTGCGCCGGTTCTGGACGTGGGGCATATCAGCGCCGCCATTGGCGAACGCTCATACCATGAAGATCCGCGTATTGCGCTGGCGATAGCGAGCTGTTTCATTGACGGTATGCACGACGCGGGAATGAAAACCACCGGGAAACATTTCCCGGGACACGGTGCGGTGACCGCCGACTCGCACAAAGAGACGCCGCGCGATCCGCGTCCGGAAGCTGACATTCGTGCCAAAGATATGTCGGTGTTCCGCTCCCTGATTACCGATAACAAGCTGGACGCCATCATGCCAGCACACGTGATTTACAGCGACGTCGACCCGCGTCCTGCAAGCGGGTCCGCGCACTGGCTGAAAACCGTTTTGCGTCAGGAGCTGGGGTTTAATGGCGTGATTTTCTCAGACGATTTGTCGATGGAAGGGGCGGCGATTATGGGCAGCTACGCCGAGCGCGGTCAGGCGTCGCTGGACGCAGGTTGCGATATGATCCTCGTCTGCAATAATCGTAAAGGTGCCGTCAGCGTGCTGGATAACCTGTCGCCGATCAATGCACAGCGTGTTACACAATTGTATCATAAAGGTTCATTTAGCCGTCAGGAGCTGATGGACTCGGCGCGCTGGAAGACGGTCAACGCGCAGCTTGAAGCCCTGAATGAACGCTGGCAGGCACATAAAGCCAGCCTGTAAATCCTCCCGGAAGGCGTAGCGTGGTGAGAAGACAATGATCATCTATTTACACGGTTTTGACTCAAACAGTCCTGGTAATCATGAGAAGGTCCTGCAGCTGCAGTTTATCGATCCGGATGTCCGGCTGATCAGTTACAGCACACGCCATCCAAAGCATGACATGCAGCACCTGCTCAAAGAGGTGGACAAGATGTTGCAGCTCAACATCGATGAACGTCCGCTGATTTGTGGCGTGGGATTAGGTGGCTACTGGGCAGAGCGGATTGGATTCCTGTGCGATATCCGCCAGGTGGTGTTCAATCCTAATCTTTTCCCGAATGAGAACATGGAAGGCAAAATTGACCGCCCTGAAGAGTATGTCGATATTGCCACCAAGTGCGTCAGTAATTTTCGGGAGAAAAACCGCGACCGTTGTCTGGTGATCTTGTCGCGTAATGATGAAGCCCTTAACAGCCACCGGGCGGCTGAGCTGCTGCATCATTACTATGAAATTGTCTGGGATGAAGAACAGACCCACAAATTCAAGAACATCTCCCCGCATTTGCAGCGGATCAAAGCCTTCAAAACCCTGGGCTAAGCCACTGCGTACGTCCTGCCAGGCCCGGCCGCGAAAGCGCGCCGGGCTTTCTTTTTGTCCAGAATTGTCTACTTTTAAGCCATCAAAACTTGATGCATATCAATTTTGGTATGACCAATGCGCCTGACGTGGTATTCTCAATGCACCTGAATGGTTTCAGTGCTGTAACCTGTTGTTAATTAAGGGTTATTTTTATAACTTTTAATTAACAATTGGTTAATAATTTGAGGGGGTCACGTTGACTACGCCATTGAAAAAGATAGTGATTGTCGGCGGTGGTGCTGGCGGGCTGGAGCTGGCTACACAGTTAGGCAAGAAGCTCGGTCGCGGCAAAAAAGCCAAAATTACGCTGGTGGATCGTAACCACAGCCATTTGTGGAAACCGCTGTTGCACGAAGTGGCGACCGGTTCACTGGATGAGGGCGTGGACGCGCTGAGCTATCTGGCACATGCGCGCAATCACCATTTCCAGTTCCAGCTGGGCTCCGTGGTGGATATCAATCGTGAGAGCAAAACCATTACCCTGGCAGAGCTGCGCGATGAAAAAGGGGAACTGCTGGTTCCTGAGCGCAAACTGCCGTATGACACGCTGGTCATGGCGCTGGGCAGTACCTCCAATGATTTCAACACACCAGGTGTAAAAGAGCACTGTATCTTCCTCGATAACCCACATCAGGCACGTCGTTTCCACCAGGAAATGCTGAACCTGTTCCTGAAGTACACCAGCAATATGGGTGCGAACGGGAAAGTTAATATCGCGATTGTTGGTGGGGGGGCGACGGGCGTCGAGCTTTCTGCTGAGCTGCACAACGCGGTGAAACAGCTGCACAGCTACGGTTATAAAGGCTTAACCAATGATGCGCTGAACGTGACGCTGGTTGAAGCGGGTGAACGTATTCTGCCAGCGCTGCCTCCGCGCATTTCCGGTGCGGCGCATAATGAACTGACCAAGCTGGGCGTGCGGGTTCTGACCCAAACCATGGTGACCAGCGCGGACGACGGCGGCCTGCACACCAAAGATGGCGAGTACATCAAAGCAGACCTGATGGTCTGGGCTGCTGGCATCAAAGCGCCTGATTTTATGAAAGAGATTGGCGGGCTGGAAACGAACCGTATTAACCAGCTGGTGACCGAGCCGACCCTGCAAACCACACGCGATCCGGACATTTTCGCCATCGGCGACTGTGCTTCCTGCGCGCGTCCGGAGGGCGGTTTTGTGCCTCCGCGAGCTCAGGCAGCGCACCAGATGGCAAGCCTGGTACTGCACAATATTCTGGCGCAGTACAAAGGTAAGCCGATGAAAGCCTATGTCTATAAAGACCATGGTTCTCTGGTATCGCTCTCGAACTTCTCTACCGTCGGCAGCCTGATGGGTAACCTGATGCGCGGCTCCATGATGGTGGAAGGGCGTATTGCACGCTTTGTCTATATCTCGCTCTATCGTATGCACCAGATTGCCCTGCACGGTTACTTCAAAACCGGGCTGATGATGCTGGTGGGACGAATCAACCGCGTTATTCGACCACGCCTGAAGCTGCACTAATATTCTCTCCCTCCGGGGCCTCCGGAGGGAATTTTTAGCATATCATGCTGCTCATCGTACATTGAGTGCTTAAGAGTTCTCCTAAACACGATATATCTCTCCTCCACGTCCACTTTTTGATCCTTTGTCTTATTGGCGAAGCGCGACCTGCATTGCAAAATTGTTACCAATAGCAACAAAGGAGGAAGTCCCGTGAATAAATCAATGTTGGCGGGTATAGGGATTGGCGTCGCTGCTGCGTTAGGTGTGGCTGCCGTTGCCAGTCTCAACGTACTGGATCGCGGCCCACAATACGCACAGGTCGTGTCTGCTACCCCGATTAAAGAAACCGTGAAAACGCCTCGTCAGGAGTGCCGCAACGTCTCCGTGACCCATCGCCGTCCGGTACAGGATGAAAACCGTATCGCTGGTTCAGTACTGGGTGCGGTTGCCGGTGGTGTGATTGGCCATCAGTTTGGTGGTGGTCGTGGTAAAGATGTGGCGACCGTGGTCGGCGCGCTGGGCGGCGGCTATGCCGGTAACCAGGTGCAGGGCGCTATGCAGGATAACGACACGTACACGACGACTCAGCAGCGCTGCAAAACCGTCTATGACAAGTCGGAGAAAATGCTGGGTTATGACGTGACGTACAAAATTGGCGATCAGCAGGGCAAGATCCGTATGGATAAAGACCCGGGTACTCAAATTCCGCTGGATGGAAACGGCCAGCTGGTACTGAATAACAAAGTGTAAAAAAGATGTTCTCTGAACTTAGCTCCTCAAGCGCTCAGGCTGAGGAGCTTTTTTTTTGCGTCAGATTTTGAGCAGTTCAGGCCACAGTTTCAGCGTGGTCGCGGTAATGGTTTGCAGTTTTTCCAGCGTAGCCCCTTCACGAGCGCTTATCGACATACCCTGCAAAATACAGTTCAGGTATTGCGCCAGCATCTGTGGATTGCAATGCGCAGGAATTTCACCTCGTTGTTGGCGCTGAGACAGGAACGCGCTTAGCGTCTCTTCCTGCATGGCATGGCGCGATTTCACCGTGTTGGCAATCTCTTTTGAGGAGGCCGCAAGGGTGGCAGAGGTGTTAATCATAAAGCAGCCCGCTGGGGTATCTTTACTGGTGAAGCAGGTCGCGACGGTGGTGAAGTAGTCCCGTAGCGCCTGTTCGACGCTTTTCTCTTCACAAAACAGCTGGGCTTCGTGTTTCGCCGCAAAGCGCGAAATGTATCTGTCCAGCACCGCCCGGAACAGCCCCTCTTTATTGGTGAATTCAGCATACAGCGTGGGTGCTTTGGCACCGGTAGCTTCCACCAGATCGGAAAGCGAGGTCGCTTCATACCCATGTTGCCAGAAGAGAGTCATGGCCTTATCAAGCGCTGCATCCCTGTCGAACACTTTTGGTCGGCCACGGCTTTTCTTCGCGCAACTCGTCACGTCGGTTGTCATTTGCCGTTGGTCCTCTGTTGGTTTGTTGAATAATCATTATAAAAATAATCGCGGGTGACCACCAGCACTGATGAGAGAAAAATAAATTAATCATATGGGTATGAAAAATAACGGATTTAAAATTTAATTAATGTTCGTTATAAAAAGATGTTGACGCGTGAGCTGGATCACATTTATGATTTACCTATCGATCGTTAACTAAATAGCTAACGACCTCCAAATCATCTGCCCAAAGGTAAAAATCATGAAAAACGTAAAAACCCTCATCGCTGCTGCTGTTCTGAGTTCACTTTCTTTCGCAAGCTTCGCTGCTGTTGAAGTGCAATCAACCCCTGCTGACCAGCATAAAGTCGGGACTATCTCTGCTTCTGCCGGGACTAACCTGGGCTCACTGGAAGATCAGCTGGCGCAGAAAGCTGACGAGATGGGTGCAAAATCTTTCCGCATCACCTCAGTGACCGGTCCTAACACCCTGCACGGCACCGCTGTTATCTACAAATAAGCCTGGCTAAACCCTCATTTATGCCACTGCGATGCCACTGTAAAAAAGCCCTGCTCAGCAGGGCTTTTTTTATTGGGGATCACATCGACTGCTGGGTGACATCCTGATGCCGGGTGACATCGGTGGGCATCCCGGAACGCGCCTCCATCGCACGCTCCATCACGATGCCATCCGTGCGGGCATTCGTTTTAAAGCTCACCATCGCGGCATTCAGATTAATTGGCAGTGTCTGCGGATCGTCGCCAATGTTTTTCGATAACGGCTGGTGAATTTCAACCAGTCTTACGCCACCCGGCTCCTCAGAAACCTTAATGGGCGTATTAATAATATTCACTCGAGTACCAGGCGTGATCACGCTATAGAGCGTCTTGATATCATCATCGCGCAGACGAATACAGCCGGAACTGACGCGCATCCCGATACCGAAATCAGCATTTGTTCCATGCAGAAGGTAAACGCCACCATAGGCCGCAAGACGGATCGCGTGGTGACCCATCGGATTCTCCGGACCCGCTGGCACCACAGCTGGCAAATCAATTCCCTGTGCTTTATAGCGAGCACGAATATTAGCCGTTGGCGTCCAGGTTGGGTTGGCACGTTTATCCGATACGGTGGTGACCATTGTTGGGGTCAGCGTGTCGCCGCCCAGCTGGCCAATACCGATTGGATAAACGGTGACTTCATTTTTACCCGGCGGGTAATAGTAAAGACGCAGCTCGGCAAGGTTTATCACGATCCCTTCGCGCGCTACATCCGGGAGAAGGGTCTGCAACGGGATGGTCAGGACGCTGCCAGCGCGTGGCACATAGGGGTCGACGCCAGGGTTAGCCTGCAGCAGAGCCAGAAAGCCTACGTTATATTTTTTGGCAATCGCTTCGAGCGATCCTCCATTATTTTCAACCACATGAAAACGGTTTTCGCCCACGACCTTGCTGCCAGCAGGGGGAAGAGGCCAGGTATTTGCGCGTGAAGGAAGCGCAACAGCGACCGTTGCTGCCAGCGCAAACACGGTTATCCAGCGGGTAAAACGCGAAGAGGTCATCATCACCATAATCCATATAAATAATAAGGTTATTGTTTTATAAGGCGTTAACGATAATTATGGCGAATGGGTATGTCGGGAAATCCAGGTGAAGTGCAAAGAGTTTGTAAATTGTCCCCCCGTAAGCATTGCGCCAACGGGGGGAAGGGGGAATTATGCAACAGCGTTCTCTTCCAGCTGACGCATAAAGTGACGAACCCACTCCATCCGGTTTTTACGATCCGTCAGCTCCTGCGTAAATTTCAGACGCGTTGGACCATCCAGACGGAAATGCTGCGGCTGTTTCTGGAGCAGACCGATTAGCCACATCGGATTAACGTGATTCTTCTCGGCAAATTCAATCACGCCACCTTTTTCATTGCCTTCGAGCTTACGAATGCCCAGCTTCTGTGCCTGCTGGCGCAGCCTCGCAATATCCAGCAGGTTTCTCGCGGCATCCGGCAACAGGCCAAAGCGATCGATCAGCTCTACCTTAATTTCATCCAGTTCGTTCTCATTTTTCGCACTGGCGATACGTTTGTAGAACGACAGACGTGTGTTGACATCCGGAATAAAATCATCCGGTAGCAGGGAAGGCATGCGCAGTTCCACCTCAGTTTGCTGGCTGGTCAGATCTTCCAGCGATGGCTCACGTCCGGCCTTCAGGGCATCGACCGCATTTTCCAGCAGCTCCATATAGAGCGAGAAGCCGATGGTTTCCATCGAGCCGCTCTGGTCTTCGCCCAGAAGTTCACCTGCACCGCGGATCTCAAGGTCGTGTGTCGCCAGCGCGAAGCCCGCGCCCAGATCTTCCAGCGATGCGATAGCCTCCAGACGTTTTTGCGCATCGGTGGTCATCGCTTTCGGATGCGGGGTCAGCAGCCAGGCGTAGGCCTGATGGTGCGAGCGGCCAACGCGGCCACGCAGCTGGTGAAGCTGCGCCAGTCCAAAGTGATCCGCGCGCTCAATAATGATGGTATTGGCCGTCGGAATATCGATCCCGGTCTCAATGATGGTGGTACACACCAGGACGTTAAAGCGCTGGTGGTGGAAATCGTTCATCACCCGCTCCAGCTCGCGCTCGCGCATTTGACCGTGACCGATAGCGATGCGCGCTTCCGGCACCAGTTCGGCCAGCCTGTCCGCCGCTTTCTGGATATTTTCCACGTCGTTATAGAGATAATAGACCTGACCCCCGCGCAGTACTTCACGCAGAATAGCCTCGCGGACGACCAGGTTGTCGTACTCACGAACAAAGGTTTTTACCGCCAGACGACGTGCCGGCGGCGTGGCGATAATCGACAGGTCGCGCATGCCGCTCATCGCCATATTCAGCGTTCGCGGAATCGGTGTGGCGGTCAGGGTGAGGATATCGACGTCGGCACGCATCGCTTTAATACGCTCTTTATGACGGACCCCGAAGCGGTGTTCTTCATCGACGATCAATAGCCCCAGATCTTTCCACTTCACATCACTCTGCAGCAGCTTGTGGGTGCCGATCAGAATATCGATCTTACCCTCGCTGGCCTGTTCCAGAATCTGCGTCTGCTCTTTGGTACTGCGAAAACGCGACAGCATCTCAATACGAACCGGCCAGTTGGCGAAACGGTCGCGGAAGTTGTCAAAATGCTGTTGGGCGAGCAGGGTGGTAGGCACCAGCACCGCGACCTGTTTGTTGTTTTCTACCGCGAGGAAGGCGGCGCGCATCGCCACTTCGGTTTTGCCGAAGCCGACATCGCCGCAAACCAGCCTGTCCATCGCCAGCGGCTGGCACATGTCGCTCAGCACAGCATTAATGGCCTGGGCCTGATCCGGCGTGGTTTCAAACGGGAAGCTATCGCAGAACATCTGGTACTGTTGTTTATCATGCCTGAAGGCAAAGCCTTCTTTGGCCGCGCGTTGGGCGTAGATATCCAGCAGTTCTGCCGCCACATCACGCACTTTTTCCGCGGCTTTCTGCCGCGCGCGCGCCCAGGCGTCGCCGCCCAGTTTATGTAATGGCGCATGATCTTCTGCACCGCCGGCATAGCGGCTGATGAGATGCAGGGAGGAGACCGGCACATAGAGTTTGGCGTCATTGGCGTAGGTCAGCATCAGGTATTCGCCCTTGATGCCACCGGCTTCCAGCGTCGTCATGCCCTGATAACGGCCCACCCCGTGCTCGAGGTGAACAATCGGCTGGCCGGGGTGCAGTTCGGCGAGGTTACGGATCAACGTGTCCGGATTAATGGTGCGACGGCTGTCCTGACGGCGGCGCGCCACGCGTTCCCCCAGCAGGTCGCTTTCGCAAATCAGCGCCAGATTGTTGAGGGTATCCACAAACCCGTGCTCGGCGGAGCCAATCATCAGATAACGGCCATTACCGGTGGCTTCACTCAGGCGCAAAATACGTTTCGGCGCGATTTTGATCCGCCCCAGCAGTTCACCCAGCGCTTCCCGGCGGCCTTCGCTTTCAACGGAGAACACGACCGGCCCGGTAAAGGACTCGAGGAACTTGCGCAGATTATCCAGCGGCGACTTCTGCTGCGCCTGAACGGATAAATCCGGTAGCGTGCGGAAGGCGAGGTTGGTATTGGCGGCCTTGTCGGCGAGCGAATCGGTTTTGAGCTGCATACGCGGCCAGCGTTTCAGCTCGGCGTTCAGCTCGTCGGTGCGCAGCCACAGCACCTCCGGTGGCAACAGCGGACGCATCGGGTCCACGCCCCGGTTTTCAAAGCGGGCGCGAGTTTCGCTCTCAAAACGGCTGGCGCTGGCGTCGATATCACCGGTGTTAACAATCAGCGTATTGGCCGGGAAATAGCTGAACAGCGCGGGCAGAGGCTCGTTAAAGAACAGCGGCTGCCAGTATTCAATACCCGCCGGCAGCGTCCCTTTGCTGACCTGCTGGTAGATATGTTCGGCATCGCGTTTGACGTCGAATCTGTCGCGCCACTGGCTGCGGAACAGCTCAATTGCGGTTTTGTCTGTCGGGAACTCATGTGCGGGCAGTAAATTGATGGAGTCCACTTCTTCCAGCGTGCGCTGCGTGTCGGCGTCGAATACGCGCAGGCTGTCAATTTCATCATCGAAGAAATCCAGACGATACGGCTGGTCGCTGCCCATCGGGTAAAGATCGAGCAGTGCACCACGCGTGGCATATTCCCCGTGCTCCATCACCTGATCGACATGGCGATAACCGGCGCTGTCGAGCTGCGCGCGCAGGGCGTCCCGGGACAGGCGCTGGCCTTTTTTCATCACCAGCGCATGGCCATGAAGATAGCTGTGCGGACAGACGCGCTGCATCAGGGTGTTTACGGGGACGATCAGCACGCCGCGCTGCATCGTCGGTAACTGATACAGGGTCGACAGACGAGAGGAGATGATCTCCTGGTGCGGCGAGAAACTGTCATACGGCAGCGTTTCCCAGTCGGCCAGACTGAACACCAGATTGTCAGTGAACTGGCGGATTTCATCATGCAGACGCAGGGCATTTTGCATATCCGGGGCAACCAGTACCACCGGACCCGGGTGCCGCTCAGCGATTTCTGCCACCAGCGTGGCGCACGCCGCGCCAGTAAGTTCGCCCAGTTGGCGCTGATCGCCCGCTTTGACAGGCAAGGAATATCGATAGTGTTCAGGCATGGCTATGTCAGAGTCTCTTGGGGATATACCAACAGTATTGGGGCATATCACTGATACGCAATGTCTTTATTATCCTCGATCGTTTTACATAATCAAACCGGAACCGCACAGGGAGGAAATTCGCCCCCAAAAGGGGGCGAAAAGCGCATCAGCGGCTGGCCGATGACGGAGAAAGCGTGGAAGGCGGGGAGAAGAACACATCACCAAACAGTGCGGTGGAGACCTTACGCACCCCAAGCCCGGCAACGGTGCAGAGCAACAGGCTGGCAAACGGGTAGACCAGAATCAACGTCAGCTCCGCCCAGACCGGCCAGTATGCGGCATTCATCTCACCAATCAGGAACAGGCTAAAGGCCTCAATCAGGATGCGATGGGTGGTATAAATCGCGATGGTATTAGAACCGATCACGTTAAGCAGATTATTAGGATGGACGGCATAACGTTGCTCAATGCTGTAGAAAAGCTTCATGATCAACACAATCGACAGCAGGGAGAGCAGCAGCGGGACGTTAGCAAACCACAGCACCACAGAAATGGCAGCGAACGCGGCTAACGCCAGCCAGGCGCGACGCAGATTGAACCCTTTCATCCACGCCATCAGCTCAGCGCCATACCACGCGCCGAGGCTGTAGTAGATCATGTTGCGCACCACGCTGTTCATTCCCCACCACGGCAGCGGCAGGAAGTTTATCGCGACGCTCGCCAGTGCCAGCAGCCCCAGTACCGGCAGCTTCCAGCGGCTCAGCAGTTTACACAGCGTGAAATAGACCACCAGGGCATACAGATACCAGAGACTGGTGCTGGCGGTGAGCATTCCCTTCACAAACCCGGAAAGGGAATCGGCATAGGCCGCATTGGAGGAAGTGGCCAGTTCACGCT
Source organism: Enterobacter sp. BIDMC 26 (assembly GCF_000534435.1). Taxonomy (NCBI): domain Bacteria; kingdom Pseudomonadati; phylum Pseudomonadota; class Gammaproteobacteria; order Enterobacterales; family Enterobacteriaceae; genus Enterobacter; species Enterobacter sp. BIDMC 26. The sequence continues at coordinate 927,809 of NZ_KI973182.1, forward strand.
CGGGAGCAAGCCAGGCGTTGAGGTGGCTCAGCGCCTGCCATTGCAGAACGCCCCACAGCGCCAGAACCCAGACAATGCTCCAGATCCGTTTATCGAGACTGGTACGCCAGTCCACCTCATCAATGTAACGTCGAATCAGATAGCCGGAAATGAAGAAAAACACCGGCATGCGGAAGGGAGCAAGATAGAGATTAAAATAGACCCAACATTTGGCGAGAAGACCGGATAACGGATGTTGTAACCCATTGAGATGGGGATAAAAGGTGATGACTGAATGGTAGATAACCACCAGGCAAATACACAGCCCTTTTATCTGGTTAATCCATAATGCTTTTTGCTTCATTGTTCGCGACTACCTTTTTGCCATAAACGAACGAACAATTGTTGTTAAACAAAACCGTGATGTAACGGGTAACAGTCTGTATCAGGAGGTTTTTCGGAAAAGGTGGAGGCTGTACAGTGAGGTTTCAGAGAGTAGTACCCTGATTTATCTGAATTTTTCAGAAAAATGATTACCAAAGCTTACGGTTTCAGTCATTTACGCTTAAGGGATTCGCTTATATACTCGTGGGTCTGCTATCAGCAAACAGACGGATTTCATGTACCAACCTGTCGCACTCTTCATAGGCTTACGTTACATGCGTGGGCGCGCCGCGGACCGCTTCGGTCGTTTTGTCTCCTGGCTTTCGACTATTGGCATTACGCTTGGCGTAATGGCTCTGGTGACGGTTCTTTCCGTCATGAACGGCTTTGAGCGCGAGCTGCAAAACAACATCCTGGGGCTGATGCCGCAGGCTATCCTCTCCTCAACCAACGGTTCCGTTAACCCACAACAGCTCCCGGAAAGCGCGGCGAAGTTACAGGGTGTCACGCGCGTTGCGCCGTTAACCACGGGCGATGTGGTGCTGCAAAGCGCCCGTAGCGTGGCGGTCGGCGTGATGCTGGGCATTGACCCGGCGCAAAACGACCCACTGACGCCATTCCTCGTGAACGTGAAGCAGACCGACCTGGAAGCTGGCAAATATAACGTGATCCTCGGCGAGCAACTGGCCGGGCAGCTTGGCGTCAACCGTGGCGACCAGCTGCGCGTAATGGTACCGTCGGCCAGTCAGTTTACGCCGATGGGACGTTTGCCAAGCCAGCGCTTGTTCACGGTGGTTGGCACGTTTGCCGCCAACAGCGAAGTCGATGGTTATCAGATGCTGGTGAATATTCAGGACGCGTCACGTCTGATGCGCTATCCGGCGGGGAATATCACCGGCTGGCGCCTGTGGCTCGACGCCCCGCTAAAAGTGGATACCCTCAGCCAGCAAACGTTGCCGGAAGGGACCAAATGGCAGGACTGGCGTGAACGCAAGGGCGAGCTGTTCCAGGCCGTGCGGATGGAAAAAAATATGATGGGGCTGCTGCTGAGCCTGATCGTGGCGGTCGCGGCCTTCAACATCATCACCTCACTGGGGTTGATGGTGATGGAAAAGCAGGGTGAGGTCGCCATTCTGCAGACTCAGGGGCTAACGCCGCGCCAGATCATGGCGGTATTTATGGTGCAGGGTGCCAGTGCCGGGATTATCGGTGCGCTACTCGGTGCGGTGCTGGGGGCGCTGCTCGCCAGCCAGCTTAACAATTTAATGCCGATCATCGGCGCTCTGCTTGATGGTGCGGCGCTGCCCGTGGCTATCGAACCGTTACAGGTGATTGGAATTGCGCTGGCTGCGATGGCCATTGCGCTGCTTTCTACGCTTTATCCTTCCTGGCGCGCTGCCGCCACTCAACCCGCTGAGGCTTTACGTTATGAATAAGATCCTGTTGCAATGCGACAACCTGTCCAAACGCTATCAGGAAGGCACTGTGCAGACTGACGTATTGCACAATGTGAGCTTCAGCGTGGGCGAAGGTGAGATGATGGCGATTGTGGGCAGTTCCGGCTCCGGCAAAAGTACGTTATTACACCTGCTCGGTGGGCTGGATACACCCACCAGCGGTGACGTGATTTTCTCCGGCCAGCCGATGAGCAAAATGTCATCTGCGGCAAAAGCGGAGCTGCGTAACCGCGAGCTGGGCTTTATCTACCAGTTCCACCACCTGCTGCCGGATTTCACGGCGCTGGAAAACGTGGCGATGCCGCTGCTGATTGGTAAAAAGAAACCCGCAGAAATTAACACCCGCGCCAGCGATATGCTGAAAGCGGTTGGGCTTGGGCATCGCGGTAATCATCGTCCTTCTGAACTTTCCGGCGGTGAACGCCAGCGTGTGGCCATTGCGCGTGCGCTGGTCAACAATCCGCGCCTGGTACTGGCGGATGAGCCAACGGGTAACCTGGACGCCCGCAACGCGGACAGTATTTTCCAGCTGCTGGGTGAGTTGAATGCCTCGCAGGGAACCGCGTTTCTGGTGGTAACCCACGATCTCCAGCTGGCAAAACGGATGGGGCGTCAGCTTGAGATGCGCGACGGTCATCTGAACCCAGAACTGACCCTGATGGGGGCGGAGTAATGGCTTCACCGTTATCGTTACTCATAGGGTTGCGTTTTAGCCGCGGACGTCGTCGCGGCGGCATGGTGTCACTGATCTCGGTGATCTCCACCATCGGTATTGCGCTGGGGGTGGCGGTGCTGATCGTGGGCCTTAGCGCCATGAACGGCTTTGAGCGTGAACTGAACAACCGCATCCTGGCGGTGGTCCCGCACGGTGAAATCGAACCGGTGAATCAGCCGTGGACGCACTGGAGCGATGCCCTGAGCAAAATCGAAAAAGTGCCAGGCATCGTGGCGGCCGCGCCTTACATTAACTTTACCGGGCTGGTCGAGAGCGGCGTTAACCTGCGCGCCATTCAGGTAAAAGGGGTGAACCCGGTGCAGGAAGAGCGCCTCAGCGCGTTGCCGAAATATGTGCAAAACGGCGCGTGGGCAAACTTTAAGGCCGGTGAACAGCAAATTATTATGGGCAAAGGCGTTGCCGAGGCCCTGAAGGTTAAGCAGGGCGACTGGGTCTCTATCATGATCCCGAACGCCAGTGCCGACCACAAGCTGCAGCAGCCTAAACGTGTACGCCTGCACGTCACCGGTATTCTTCAGTTAAGCGGCCAGCTCGATCACAGCTTTGCGATGGTGCCGATGGAAGATGCGCGCCAGTATCTCGACATGGCCGACAGCGTGACGGGGATTGCCATTAAGGTCAACGACGTCTTCAACGCCAATAAACTAGTGCGTGATGCCGGCAGCGTGACCAATAACTATGTCTACATCAAAAGCTGGATTGGCACTTACGGTTATATGTACCGTGATATCCAGATGATCCGCGCCATTATGTATCTGGCTATGGTGCTGGTGATTGGGGTCGCGTGCTTTAATATCGTTTCGACGCTGGTGATGGCGGTCAAAGACAAGAGCGGCGACATCGCCGTCCTGCGTACCCTGGGGGCAAAAGACGGTCTTATTCGCGCCATCTTTGTCTGGTACGGTCTGCTGGCTGGGCTGTTCGGGAGCCTCTGCGGCGTGGTGATTGGCGTGGTGGTTTCTCTGCAGCTGACGCCAATTATCAATGGCATCGAGGCGCTTATTGGCCACCAGTTCCTGTCGGGTGATATCTATTTTATTGACTTCCTGCCGTCTGAATTGCACTGGCTGGACGTTTTTTATGTGCTGGTAACGGCACTTTTACTGAGTCTGCTGGCAAGCTGGTATCCGGCGCGTCGCGCAAGCCGAATTGATCCGGCGAGGGTACTAAGTGGCCAGTAATTACGTCATGATTTAGCGGTCGTCAGGCCGCCAAATCAAAAAGAGGAATGCATGATGTATTATGGATTTGATATTGGCGGCACCAAAATTGCGCTGGGCGTGTTTGATAAAAACCTCAAACTGCAGTGGGAAACCCGCGTTCCCACGCCACGCGAAAGCTACGATGAATTTTTAACTGCCATTGCCGCACTGGTGGCGCAAGCTGATTCACGTTTTGGCGTGAAAGGCAGCGTCGGCATTGGTATTCCGGGAATGCCCGAAACTGACGATGGTACGCTGTATGCGGCCAACGTTCCTGCTGCCAGCGGTAAACCGCTGCGCGCCGATCTCTCCGCCCTGCTTGAACGCGACGTGCGTTTAGATAATGATGCCAACTGTTTTGCACTCTCCGAAGCCTGGGACGATGAGTTTCAGCGCTATCCGCTGGTGATGGGGCTGATCCTCGGCACGGGCGTAGGGGGAGGGATCGTCATCAACGGTAAGCCGATTACCGGGCGCAGTTACATTACGGGAGAGTTCGGGCATATCCGCCTGCCGGTTGATGCCCTGGCGGTCGTCGGGCGCGACTTCCCGCTGACCCGCTGCGGTTGCGGTCAGCATGGCTGTATTGAGAACTACCTCTCCGGACGTGGGTTTGCATGGCTTTACGAACACTTCTATCATCAGAAACTTGAAGCCCCTCAAATCATTACCTTGTGGGAGCAGGGGGATGCGCAGGCGCGAGAGCACGTTGAGCGCTATCTGGATCTGCTGGCGGTGTGTCTGGGTAATATTCTCACCATCGTCGACCCGGATCTGCTGGTGATTGGTGGAGGGCTTTCAAACTTTAGCGCGTTAACGGAACAGCTGTCCGGGCGTTTGCCCCGACATTTATTGCCGGTTGCCCGCGTGCCGCGTATTGAACGTGCGCGACACGGGGACGCAGGAGGGATGCGCGGAGCCGCATTCCTTCATCTCACCGATTAGTTTACGAGGTTTTTATGCTGTCGCGTCGCTTAGGTCGACTCAGCCGTTTTCGCAAAAATAAACGCCGCTTACGTGAGCGCTTGCGCCAGCGGATCTTTTTCAGAGACAGAATGATGCCAGAAGCGATGGATAAACCCAGAGTGGTGGTGCTGACCGGGGCGGGGATCTCCGCAGAGTCAGGTATTCGTACTTTCCGCGCTGCGGACGGGTTATGGGAAGAGCACCGTGTTGAGGATGTGGCGACGCCGGAAGGCTTTGCCCGCGATCCGGATCTTGTGCAGGCGTTTTATAACGCCCGCCGTCGTCAGCTGCAGCAGCCAGAGGTTGTGCCTAACCCGGCGCATCTGGCGCTGGCGAAGCTGGAAGAGGCGCTTGGCGATCGTTTTTTGCTGGTTACGCAGAATATCGACAATCTGCATGAACGGGCCGGTAACAAAAACATCATCCATATGCACGGTGAACTGCTGAAAGTTCGCTGCGCCTGGAGCGGTCAGGTGCTGGACTGGAAAGAGGACGTGCTGCCTGAAGATAAGTGCCACTGCTGCCAGTTTCCGTCGCGCCTGCGCCCGCATGTGGTCTGGTTTGGTGAAATGCCGCTTGGTATGGATGACATCTACAGCGCGCTGGCCATGGCGGATGTCTTTATCGCCATTGGCACGTCTGGCCATGTCTATCCGGCGGCCGGCTTTGTTCACGAAGCGCGGCTGCACGGCGCGCATACGGTTGAGCTGAATCTTGAGCCGAGCCAGGTGGGCAGCGAGTTCGAAGAGAAGCACTATGGCCTGGCCAGTACCGTCGTACCGGAGTTTGTCGATAAGCTCCTGAAAGGGCTGTAATCGCGATAGCCTGAAAAGGCACCCGTACTGCGGGTGCCTTTTTTGTTTATGGCGTAAAGTACGCCAGCGTTTTCTCCAGCGATTTCGCCTGTTCGTCCAGCGACAGGGCCGCTGCCGAGATCTGTTGTACCAGGGACGCGTTTTGCTGGGTCGTGCTGTCCATCTGATTGACGGCAATGCTGACCTGGCTAATTCCCCGATTCTGCTCATCCAGAGCCTGAACAATATCGTTAATCACCAGATGCACATGCGACACGGCCTCAATGACCTGCTTCATCATGACGCCGGTTTCATTGACCAGCTCAACGCCTTTGCTGACACGACCTGAAGACTCGGCTATCAGCTGGGAGATCTCTTTTGCCGCGTTGGCGCTTCGCTGGGCAAGGTTGCGAACCTCACCCGCCACCACTGCAAAACCGCGCCCCTGTTCGCCCGCGCGCGCCGCTTCTACGGCGGCATTCAGCGCCAGAATATTGGTCTGGAAGGCGATACCGTCCACAATGCTGTTGATCTCTCCAATCTTACGGGCGCTTTCGTCAATTTCCCCGATCACCACCACGACATCGTTGACCAGCGTCTCGCCATGTCCGGCAAGGGTCGCGGCGCGATCGGTAAGGGTGGTAGCTTTGTGCGCATTGTCGGCGTTATTTTTCACCGTGACCGAAATCTCTTCCATGCTGGCCGCGGTTTCGACAATCGCCGCTGCCTGTTCTTCGGTGCGTGAGGCCAGATCGAGATTGCCTGCCGAAATTTCACTGGTGCCACCGTGAACGGAGTGGCTGGCTTCGCTGATGTTACCCACGATGCGCTTGAGCTGCATCTGCATGGTGTGCAGGGCGTAAAAAATACTGCTGGTATCCCCGGGACGCACCGGGATAGCGTTGTTCAAGTCGCCTCCGGCCACGGCCAGCGCGATCCCGGCGGCATCTGACGGTTCGCCCCCCACCGGGCGGTCCACTTTACGGGTAAAGATTTGCGCCATGACCAGGCTGACAACCACAATGCTTAACACCATCAGGAGGATGGCTTTCAGTAAAAATTGTCTTGCCTCGGCCATCACTTCGCTGACCGGGGTGACGATAGCCAGCTTCCAGGGCGTCTGACTGTTGCCGATGGTAATCGCCTGCCAGGTGATAAACGCCTCTTCCTTCAGTTGAGGATCGTTTGTGCGTATCACCTCATCCCCTGTGACGGTTCCGGTGTAAGGCTTGCCTACGGCACGTTTATCCGGGCTGGAAACCACGTTGTTGCCCGCCGACAGAAGCAGGGCGTAGCCTGTACCGTTCCACGGTTTAATCGCCCCGATCATCGATTGCAGGGTAGCGAGCGAGAAATCCGACGTGACTGACCCCAGGAACTGACCCTCACGCATGATGGGGGCGGCAATCGAGGTGAGCATTACGTCCACCCCATTGTAGGGATAAATATAGGGTTCGATGATGACATCTTTTTGCCGTTGCTTCGGCAGCAGATAATAATCACCGCTGCCGGGCGTTTCGATGTCCGTCAGCAGATGTAATGCCGGTTTGCCTGTGGCGTCGCGGTCAACGTAGCGGGCGTAACGTCCGGCAGGATCTTCACCGCTCTGACCGGCAAAGGTGGCATCATTGCCATCGAAAGCATCAGGTTCAAAGGCCATCGACATTGAAAGAAACTGAGGGTGCGCTGAGAGATAATGGATTAGCAGCTGGTTGAGTCCCTGTCGATCAGCGATGCCCGCGTCGCGCAGTGCCTGAGCGCTATTTCCCATGTCACGCGCGGCCGCCAGAGCGGAATCCATCTGTTTACTGACCTGCAAAGACTGCACTTCAGCAATCTGACGGATGTGTTTTTTAGCCAGCACTTCTTGCTGATCCATCCACTGCCACATCATAAAACCGATCGTTGCCGTAAAGCCCACCGTCACGGTGAGGAAAATGGACAATAGCATCAACGTCTTGACTCTTATTTTTTGTTTTCGGACCATGGCGTCTTTCATTCTCAACTCCCGTAATGACGTGCATGTCGGGCAGGCACAGATCACTTATCGGATATTTCGCCATGTTTCTGTAGAGCACCGGGTATATTTAATTTAAATTTTTGAACGCTAATTCCCGTTAATTAGTGTGGATGCTTTTATTTTGTGCATTCAATCAAATTAGTGTTCGATAATGCTCGTTATCGTTGTGCAGATAGGGGATGCTAATAAATATAAAGACGTTCAGGAGGATGGGATATGTATGGATTTATCGCGAGACAACCCATTTTTAACCTCGATATGAATACCGTGGCCTATGAGCTGCTTTTCAGAGACGGAATGACCAACCGTTTCCCGGATGTGTCGGCGGAATATGCCACATCCAGAATGATATCAGACCAGTTCTTATCCGTGCCGTCCCAGCGCATCGCCGGGGAACATACGTCGTTTATCAATTTTCCTTCCCGGATGATCATCGACCGCAGCGCTGAGGCGCTGGACAAAAACAACGTGGTCATTGAGATCCTTGAGGATGCTGACCCGGGTGAGGCGCTTTTGCAGGCCGTGAGAGAAATGTATGAGCACGGGTACTGCTTTGCGCTCGATGATTTCACTCTCGCACCGGAATGGGATGTTTTTTTGCCCTATATTTCCATCATCAAATTTGATGTCCAGAATTACACCTTAGCGCAAATTAAAAATTACCTGAGTGAGCGTAAAAGCCTGACCGGGCATATTAAATATCTGGCTGAAAAAATTGAGACTAAAGAGGAATTCAAACAATACAGCGATGCCGGATTTTCTCTTTTTCAGGGATATTTTTTCTGTCGTCCGGAGGTGATTAAATATAAACGGCTATCGCAAAATCAGCTTGCAATTTTCCGTCTGCAAATGGAAGTAGGACGCAATAAACCTGACTTTCGGATCATCGAGGCGTTAATCAAAAGCGACCTCACGCTGTCCTATAAAATCATGCGCTATATGAAGCACACCGCTTTTAAACACATGGGGGCCTGTAATTTCAGCAAGTTAACGCTGAGTGAAGTGCTGAGGTATCTTGGAGAAAATCAGCTCAGAAGGTTTGTAGCCGTTGTAGTGCTGGCAAGTGCAGCCAACGACACCGTCACCGAGCTTTACCCGATGAGTATGATGCGCGGGAAATTCTGTGAACTGATTGCCGAGAAACTGAACGAGCCGATGCTGGCTGAGAATGCGTTCATGTGCGGTCTGTTCTCACTGCTTGATACCCTGCTTGAGCTGCCGATGGCAGAGCTGATGACGCAAATTGCTGTCCCGCAGAGCGTGAGTAATGCGTTGTGCCATCAGGAAGGGCAGTTAGCGGACATGGTTCGCCTCTGCCATTACTACGAGCAGCAGCAGTGGGATGAGGCAAGCAGAATAAGTCACGCGCTGGGGCTGGCAGAGGAAGACATCGTAGAGGCGATGAGGAAGGCCACGATCTGGGCCGGGGAGAACGCCGTCAGTTAATCGTTCCTCACTCCGCTAAGACGGAGTGAGGAAGAAAGCCTGGCCGCTTACCGGCCCGCTTTTAATTTCTGGTAATACTCTTCATAGATGCGGCTTGCGTCACCGACATCGTTTTGCCACTCGCCTTTACTGATGGTTTGCGCATCCGGATAGAGCGATTTGTCGTTCGCGACGGCCGGGCTGAGCAGCTTACGCGCAGCGAGGTTCGGGGTGGGATAACCAATGGTCTCCGCAACCTGTTTCGCGACGTCCGGGCGCAGCAGGAAGTTAATTAGCTTCAGGGCACCGTCAACGTTCTTCGCGTTTGCAGGAATAGAGAGGCTATCCATCCAGAAGATCCCGCCTTCTTTCGGCCACACTACCTCCAGCGGCGTACCGGCCTGACGGGCAACATACGCGGAGCCGTTCCACACCATGCCCAGATTCACTTCGCCTTCCATATACGGGTTTGCCGGGTTATCAGAGTTGAATGCCGCCACGTTAGGCATCAGCTTTTTCAGCTCGTTATAGGCCGCTTCAATCTCTTTCGGGTCCGTCGTATTGCCTGAGTAGCCGAGCTTACGCAATGCTACCTGGAACACTTCGCGCGCGTCGTCGGTTAACAGCAGGCTGCCTTTGTATTCCGGTTTCCACAGATCGGCCCAGCTTGTAACGGTTTTCGGATCGATAGCCTCGCTGTTGACACCAATGGCGGTTGCGCCCCAGATGTAAGGAATGGAGTAGTCGTTATTCGGGTCAAACGGCTTATTGAGCATCTCCGGATCGAGATTGTTGAAGTGAGTGAGCTTCGTTTTATCGATCTTCTGAATCATGCCCTCTTTGCGCATTTTATCGACGAAATAGGTCGACGGGACGACCAGATCGTACGCGCCTTCTTTGTAAGTTTTGAGCTTGGCGTACATGGTTTCATTCGACTCATAGGTAGAATAGATAACCTTGATGCCCGTCTCTTTCGTGAACTGCTCCAGCAGGCCTGGTGGCACATACTCGGTCCAGTTATAGAAATAGAGCGTTTTGCTGTCATCAGCGTGCGCGGCACCCATTCCGAGCACCAGTGCCGCAGCGGCAAGCATTTTTTTCATTTCATTGTCCCCTGAGATTTTGTTTTATCACGAGCAATAACCTGGCTGGCAATCACCAGCACCAGCGAGAACACTAACAGTATGGTCGCCAGCGCGTTCACCTCGGGCGAGACGCCGACTTTCACCATTGAATAGATCTTCAACGGCAGAATTTCATAACTCGGGCCGGTGACGAAGGAGGAGACCACCACATCGTCCATCGACAGGGTAAAACTCAGCAGCCATCCGGCAGCAACGGCGGGCATCGCCAGCGGCAGGATGATTTTGCGCAGGATGGTCATCTCACTGGCACCCAGATCTTTTGCGGCTTCCAGCATGCGCACGTCAAACCCTTTCAGGCGTGCGAAGACGGTGACCACCACAAACGGCAGGCAGAAAGTGATGTGGGAGAACAGCAGTGACCAGAAGCCCAACTGGACGCCCAGCAGCATAAACAGCACCAGCAGCGAAATCGCCATGACGATATCCGGCGACATCATCACCACAAACAGCATCCCGCTGACGAACGGTTTACCCCGGAAGCGATAGCGGTAGAGCGCCACGGCGGTAAGCGAACCAATCAGCGTGGCGAAGGTGGCGGAGAAAATCGCCATCGTCAGGGAGTGCTGAGCAGCCTGCAGCAGGCTGTCGTTGTTCATCAGCAGGCTGTACCAGTTGGTAGTGAAACCTTGCCAGTTGATGCCGAAACGCGAGCTGTTAAACGAGTTCACGATCAAAATAATGATCGGAATATAAAGATACGCATAGATGGCGGTCATAAAACCGCCGCGAAGCAGTCGACCGATCATTCGAGTTCCACCTTTTTATTCAGTAATCGTGAAGCACGCCAGTAGATCAACAGCATCAGGCCCATTACCACCGTGAGCGTAATGCTGGTGGCGGAACCGAACGGCCAGTCGCGAATGTTCAGGAACTGACTCTTAATCACGTTGCCGATAAGCAGGTTTTTCGCGCCGCCCATCAGGTCGGACACGTAGAACAAGCCCATTGCCGGCAACATTACCAGCAGACAACCTGCAATGATGCCAGGCATGGTCAACGGAATGATAATCCGGATAAAGGTCTGCAGTTTGCTGGCGCCCAGGTCTCTCGCAGCTTCCAGCAGCGGTTTATCCAGCTTCTCAATGCTGGAGTAGAGCGGCATCACCATAAAGGGCAGCAGGATGTAGACCAGACCCACAATGACCGCACCCGGCGTAAACATGATGCGCACTGGCGTATCAATCACGCCCAGCCACAACAGGAACTCGTTCAGATAGCCTTTGGTGCTGAGGAAAATTTTCAGCCCGTAGATGCGGATCAGGGAGTTGGTCCAGAAAGGCACGATCAGCAAAAAGAGCAGCAGTGGACGCACTTTTTGCGGCAGACGCGCCAGAAACCATGCAAAGGGATAACCCAGCACCAGGCAGGCAACGGTGGCGATCAGCGCCATATTAAGCGAGTGCAACAGCACGTCAAAATAGAGCGGATCGAGCAGACGCGAGTAGTTGTCCAGCGTAAAGACCAGCTTTACGAAGTCAGTATCGTCGCGGGTCAGGAAGCTGGTGGCGATGATCATCAGGTTGGGTAAGAAGACAAACAACACAAGCCAACCGACGATAGTAGCAATCACCACATTCTGGAATTTACTTGTGTTCTTCATCAGCCAGTACAACCTCCCAGCTTTCTACCCAGTTGATAACCATTTTCTGGTCGAGGGAGTGGTCGAAATCAGGGTCGTCCTCATTAAAGAACTCGCTGACCATCACCATCTTACCGTTTTCCAGTTCGACGACAGACTCCAGCGTCATCCCTTTATAGTTGCGCTCCCGGATATAGCCAATCAGTCCCTCGGCATCAGTATTGCCGTGGATCTCTTCAACGCGCAGATCCTCCGGTCGCAGCAGGACGTTGAGCTTTTGCCCTTTTTCGACGGCGAAATTCACGGTGATATTGCACTCGCGGCCTTCTACGTTGGCCCGCACGCGCTGTTCGTCCAGGCGTTCAATCACCGTGGCGTTGAAAATGTTGATCTCCCCAATGAAGCTGGCCACGAACAGGTTTTTCGGCTCTTCATAGATTTCACGTGGCGTGCCGTCCTGCTCGATTTTGCCGTCACGCATCACCACGATACGGTCCGACATGGTGAGTGCCTCTTCCTGATCGTGGGTAACGAAGACAAAGGTAATGCCGAGCTTGCGCTGCAGGGCTTTAAGCTCGTTCTGCATCTGCTTGCGCAGTTTGTAGTCCAGCGCGGAAAGTGACTCATCCAGCAGGAGCAGACGCGGTTTATTGACCACAGCGCGGGCGATAGCAACGCGCTGCTGCTGGCCGCCGGAAAGCTGGTGTGGCTTACGCTGGGCAAATTCTTCCAGTTGCACCATGCGCAGCGCGTCGGTAACGCGAGCCGGGATTTCGCTGGCCGGTGTTTTTTGCATCCGCAGGCCAAATGCGACGTTCTCGAACACGGTCATGTGCGGAAACAGGGCATAGCTCTGAAAGACGGTATTCACGTGCCGCTCTTCGGCGGGAACCTGGGTGATATCCTGGTTTTCAAGGTGGATGTGACCGCTATCGACGTTTTCCAGTCCGGCGATAAGGCGCAGTACGGTTGTCTTGCCGCAGCCAGAGGGGCCAAGCAGCGTGAGGAACTCACCGTCATTGATGGTCAGGTTGAGCCCGGAAATAACATCTTTACCATCAAAACTTTTACGAATTCGTTCCAGTTGCACCAGCGGTGAACGTGAACGGGATTGTGTATTCAATTTTTGCGCTGTCCCATATAGACGCTCCGGGATGCAGACCGAAGCGGGGTTTGTGTGTAACCACCTTGGTGACTCGTAATGAGGGCGGACATTCTACGGCAAACCACTGTAATCGCCAATCCTTGTCACTGATTCATAAGCTACATTTACTAACGGATACGATATAAACGGAAAATATTCTCGTTTGCGGGATAAAAGTGACCTGACGCAATATTTGCCTTTTGATGCTTATTGATAATGTTGTCACAAAAAGTGAGGGTGACTGCATGGATAAATTACTTGAGCGTTTTTTACAGTACGTTTCGCTGGATACCCAATCTAAACCGGGTGTCCGCCAGGTGCCAAGCACCGAAGGCCAGTGGAAGTTATTAAACCTGCTCAAAGAGCAGCTCGACGCCATGGGGCTGGTTAACGTCACGTTAAGCGAGAAAGGCACAGTGATGGGAACGCTGCCTGCGAATGTCTCCGGTGATATCCCGGCGATTGGCTTTATCTCCCATGTCGACACCTCTCCGGATTTTAGCGGTAAACATGTGAACCCGCAGATTGTTGAAAACTACCGCGGCGGCGACATTGCGCTGGGGATTGGTGACGAAGTACTGTCGCCGGTGATGTTCCCGGTGCTGCACCAGCTGCTCGGTCAAACGCTCATCACCACCGACGGCAAAACGCTGCTGGGTGCCGATGACAAAGCGGGGATTGCCGAGATCATGACGGCGCTGGCGGTGCTGAAAGAGAAAAATATCCCGCACGGGGATATCCGTGTCGCCTTTACGCCGGATGAAGAGGTCGGCAAGGGTGCAAAACACTTCGACGTAGAGGCCTTTAACGCGAATTGGGCCTATACCGTCGACGGTGGCGGCGTAGGGGAACTGGAGTTCGAGAATTTCAACGCCGCGTCCGTGACAATCAAAATCGTCGGAAACAACGTTCATCCTGGCTCCGCCAAAGGGGTCATGGTGAATGCGTTGTCGCTGGCGTCGCGTATTCATGCGGAAGTTCCGCCAGAAGAGAGCCCGGAACAGACCGACGGTTATGAAGGTTTTTATCACCTGACCAGCATTAAAGGCACCGTAGACAGTGCGCAGATGCACTACATCATTCGCGACTTTGACCGTAAAGCATTTGAAGCGCGTAAACGTAAGATGATGGAGATAGCCAAAAAGGTCGGTAAGGGCCTGCATCCGGATTGCTATATCGAGCTGATTATCGAAGACAGCTACTACAATATGCGCGAGAAAGTGATGGCGCATCCGCATATCCTCGATATCGCGCAGCAGGCAATGCGTGACTGTGATATTGAACCGCTGTTAAAACCGATTCGTGGCGGCACAGACGGTTCGCAGCTGTCGTTCATGGGGCTGCCTTGCCCGAATCTGTTTACCGGTGGCTACAACTATCACGGCAAGCACGAGTTCGTGACGCTGGAAGGAATGGAAAAAGCGGTGAAGGTGATTGTGCGAATTGCGGAGCTGACCGCGGCGCGGTAATGACGAAAAAAATGGCCGGGTCAGGCGAAGCCGCCACCCGGCACGCTTTTCTTTACGGTTTAGTCCTCAAAGAACCAGTACCCGCTGTTCACCAGCGCGGCGAGCATCGCGAGGAAAGAGGGATCTTCCAGCGCATCGCCAAAGGTATCAGCCGTTAAGGTCAGGTGGCTGGCAATAGCCTCCAGCGCAGGGCGGTGAGGGGAGTCCAGCTTCTCGCCGTTAACGAAAACATCTTCACCGATGCGCAGTACGCGCAACCCGCCCAGACGAACCAGTTTGTCGCCCTGCTGCAGTGCGTCATAAATCTCGTCGGCCTGGTATGGCGGCTCTGGCGGTGCCACATCCAGCTCATGGCGTGACTGGCTGATAAACTCACCAAACCACTGGCTGAAATGCGCCGGTTCATTGATCAAATCCAGCATCATGCCGCGAAGCTTGTCCAGTTCGGCTGGCACAATATCAGCCGGGTGCTCGCGTGCAGGCACATCCGGATCGCTGTAACGATGGCTGCCCAGTTCACGCTGCAGCACGTAGTCAGCAAAGCCGCTGATCATTTCGCGACCGCTTGGTGCGCGGAATCCGACGGAGTAGTTCAGCGAGTTTTCCAGCGAATACCCTTCGTGCGGGAACCCTGGTGGGATATAGAGAATATCACCCGGCTCCAGCTCTTCATCGATAATCCCTTCAAACGGATCGACCTGAAGCAGGTCCGGATGCGGGCAGTGCTGTTTCATCGGCACTTTGTCGCCCACGCGCCAGCGGCGGCGGCCTGTACCCTGAATGATGAACACGTCGTACTGGTCCAGATGCGGACCAACGCCCCCTCCTGGCACGGAGAAGGAGATCATCAGATCGTCCATTCGCCAGTCGGGCAGGGCGCGGAACGGACGCATTAACGCCGCAGTCGGTTCATGCCAGTGGTTAACCGCCTGAACCAGTAATGACCAGTTGTTTTCACCCAGGTGATCGTAGCTTTCGAAAGGACCGTGGCTGACCTGCCATTTCCCGTCCTGGTGGCTTACCAGGCGGCTGTCGACTTCGCTCTCCATGGCCAGGCCGGCCAGTTCGTCAGGGGAGAGGGGATCGACAAAATTGCTGAACCCGCGTTTAAGAACGACCGGGCGTTTCTGCCAGTAACGTTCAATAAATTCGGGCCAGTTAAGTGTTAAGTGATAATCCATATTTTTTTATTCCGCAGGCTCTTACTGACTCGGATTATAACGGAAGCACAGGAGCCTGGGTGCGAGATCCTCGCATTTTTCACATAACGGGTTAACTATCGTTCGATGTGGGCTGCTGGCGACCGAAAATGACCTCCATTCTGGCGCCTCCGAGTAAACTGTCTTCGGTTTCAATTTTTCCGTCGTACTGGTCGACGATTTCGCGTGCCACAGCTAACCCAACCCCCTGGCCGGGGCGCAACGTATCCGCACGCTGACCGCGGTCGAATACCACATCACGTTTATTGCGCGGGATCCCCGGGCCATCATCCTCAACGATAATATGCAATTCGTTATCCGTCTGACGCGCGGAAACTTCCACGAATTCCAGGCAATATTTACAGGCGTTATCCAGCAGATTGCCCATCACTTCCATGAAATCATTTTGTTCACCAACAAAGCTGATTTCGGGAGAGATATCGAGGCTGATATTGACCCCTTTGCGCTGGTAAACCTTGTTGAGCGCGGAGGTGAGGTTATCCAGAAGCGGTGCCACAGGATGCAGTTCGCGGCTCAATAACGCGCTGCCGGAACGCATGCTGGCACGGTGCAGATAGTAACCAATTTGCTGAGAAATACGGCTGATCTGTTCCAGCATCACCGGCTCGGCGTCATCAACGCTCAGCTTTGAGCTGCGCATCGAACGCAGGGTACTTTGCATCACCGCCAGCGGCGTTTTCAGGCTATGCGTGAGGTCGGTGAGGGTGGTGCGGTATTTATCATAGCGCTCACGTTCGCTTTTCAGCAGACGGTTGAGGTTACGCACCAGGCTTGTCAGCTCGCGGGTAGTCTCCGGGTTGAGCTTCTCACGATGATGTTCTTCCAGCTCGCGCACCTCTCTCGCCAGCGATTCGATGGGGCGTAAACTCCACCACGCGGCGAGCCACAGCAGCGGGATCACCAGCAGCAGATTCGCGGCCAGAACATAGACGAACCAGTTCCATACCATATAAGAACGTTTAAGCTCGACCGGGATGGTATCGACCACCACGATGGTTAACTGCGGCATGTTCATCGTGGCCGGGTAGAGGTTAATCGCCACGGAGTGCGTCATTTCTGTTTCGGCATCGTCTGCGCGGATCTCATTCAGCTTTTGCTGCAGGGACCGGTCCTCGCGCAGCAGCGAGCTGGTGGTGTTCAGATCGGCTTCAAGTTCGTGGAAACCATTGGTCTTAAGCCATTCCGGACGAATACTTTTAACCAGCCATGGGATATCGCGTTGTGCCCAAAGTAGTTTTCCCTTTTCGTTATAAATCAGGGCCAGGGTCGGGCTTTGCTGGTTAAGGTTTTCCGGCATTTCGACGGTGATCGTGTTGTTTTCCCATTTCGCCAGGGTATAAAACAGGTTGCTTTCACCACGCAACAGTCGAAAAGTTGTTTTATCAAAACTGACGCTGTAGCCCACCAGAGCCACCATGCCGTAGGAGAGGGATAACACCAGCACGACGGCGGCCGTTGCCAGTAAAAAGCGAACCCGCAGCGAGAGGGGCAGAATATGACGCAAGATCCCTTTCATTTAGCGTATTTCGAACAGATAACCCTGACCACGGACGGTCGTGATCACGTCCTGCGGGTACTCCGCCTGAATTTTCTTGCGCAGACGTCCCATCAACACATCAATCGTGTGGCTCTCACGCAGCTCGGCATCCGGATAAAGCTGAAGCATTAAGGAGTCTTTGCTCACCACTTTGCCGCTGTTGCGGATTAACGTTTCCATGATGGTGTATTCAAACGCGGTCAGCTTAATGACTTCATTATTGATCGAGAATTCACGACGGGAGAGATCAACCTGGAAAGGGGGAATCGAAATCACCTGGGAGGCCAGGCCGCTGTTGCGGCGCAGCAATGCCTGCATGCGTGCCGCCACTTCTTCGATGTGAAACGGCTTGGTAACGTAATCATCCGCACCTGCGCTGAGCACTTCAACCTTGTCCTGCCAGCCTTCACGTGCGGTCAACACCAGAACCGGAAGGGAGACATCATGGCTGCGCCAGCGACGAATCAACGACAAACCGTCTTCATCAGGCAATCCGAGATCGACGATGGCGATGTCCGGCAGGTGCTCATTGAGATAATAATCGGCTTCTTTTGCATCTTCGGCATCGTCCACCTGATGTCCCATCTCCTGAAGCTGAACCTTCAGGTGATGGCGTAGCAATGCGTTATCCTCAACAACCAGTACGCGCATCATCTTTTCTCCCTATATGAATGGTATGAATAGTTTAACGCTGATTATGTAGTTTGAAACCAGCGTCATGAAATTAAATGACTTTTTTAATGCTACCAGTGCCTTGGGGGCGTCTTGGGGGCATTGCCGTCGGCATCTGATTATTCAGCATATTGACCTGATCCTGGTTCATATCTCCAATCCACTTCGAGTAAACCTCGTACACCATACGCGCATCCTCATGGCCCATCTGGCTGGCGATAAAGGAAGGGTTAGCACCGGCCATAAGTGTCCAGCAGGCGTAAGTGTGTCGCGACTGATAGGGATTTCTTTCACGTATACCGGAAAGTTTAGTGCCCCGTTTCCATCCATACGAAATCGAGTTTTTGGAAAGATACCGGTTCTTGCCCGACGCACACCTCTCAGGAGAAAAAACGAAACGTAGATTCTGCGTTTCGGTTTTGCCAAGCTCCCGATGATGGAAGATGATTTGCTGCCTGGGACTATTGCCGGTGATTTCGTACTGCTCCTTCAACGCATCAAGGGCAGGCTTCAGCAGAGTTATCGTTCTTATCCCGGCATCAGTTTTGGGCGGCACAAACAACCCTTTATTCGTCAAGCTTCTGGAAACGTGAATTTCACCTTTCTTCAGGTCGATATCCTCCCATGCCAGAGCACAAACCTCACCTGGCCTCATTCCTGTATGGACAGACACAATAATGATTAAAACCCACTTGCGAGGGAGGAGAGCAATTAACGCATGATACTCATGAAGTAAAAGCGGATCAGGATCTGCCTTTGATAGCTTGAGCCTCGACACTCCCTCATAAGGAGCGTGTAATATAAACTGGCTTCTGTTCGCAAGCTTAAGCATTTCCGATAAAACCGCCATCTGTTTATTGACTGTTGAGGGCGCGCGTCCCTTTTTAACCAGATTAGGCATTGAAGGGTTTAATACACTGCCGGTCAGCAGCTCTTTACGGTAATTCAGAATGTCGGCGTGCTGAATATCAGCCAGGGGAGTATTTTCTCCCACCACGCGCTTCAGGGTGTTAACTGCAGATGTGAGAGAGTGCAGTGTTGCCCCTGACACCTCCAGCGCTTTTGTATCAATGAAAAAATCGCTCAGCTCTTTAAACGTCGTGATCCGCTTAGTTGATGAGAATTTTTTAAGGGCCTTCGATTCAGGGAAGCGCGCCGCGTAATCGAACTGGCCGAACTGGATCTCACTCACGATGACGGCGCGAAGGTTTCCAGCCTTCTTGATGTTGCTGCTGTTAACCACCCAGCCACGGAGAACTTCGCGGCAGCGAATGCCGCGATAGGTAAACGTGATCCTGATTTTTCCGTTATGAAGTTCAACGCCGGTTGGAAAGTTCATCATGCTTCCTGAATAAATCTATTGATCAGCGGGAAGTTGTACCAGACCAAAGCGCGTTTGCTTTCTCCACCGGGCACCGCGGGTACTCGCTTGAAATGAACCCCTTCAATCCAGCATCCGAGGCGATAAGCTTTTATTTGCCTGTCATCCAGCCCCGTTTTTTCAGTTAGCTTTCCCGCCACCATCCACTCTTCATCAAAAATGATTTGCGCCATGCTTAACTCCATGACGCCGCCACGATACCGCAGCGGCAGATAGTATATTGATTGTCAAAAATCACCGGCCAAGGCCAGGGAGGCACCGGAGATGCCTGGCACCGGTCATTGCCGTGGCCACGTAACTACGGGGGCGGTTAACAACCTCAACCGTAATTTTTCTCCCTTGGAACTTGATGGTGTAAAAAGTCTGCTTGTCGCTGCGACCATGCGCGCCATATTTCTCAAAATGGCATTTGAGCGCGGCGGCGCATGCTGGCCCGCCGATGCTGTCTCCCTTGCTGCGGTTAATCAGACGCACAGGATCCTTCCTGATGGTTGATCACGCTGCGGGCAAGCCCGGCGGCCATAACCGGTAATTCCTCATACTGATTGCAATAAGCCGGGTTGGAACATAAGCCCTGCAGCGCTGCAATTGTCAACTGTTGCAGGTAGGTAACAGACGAAAGCGGCGAGTATGTTTCAGGTGCTGGTTCGGACTCGATTTTCGGCTTTGCAGTAACGGTCGGTGGATCGAGCACGACAGGTTTTGGCAGCTCAGGGCGGCGGTATTCCACAATCGCATCAAGGGCTATTTTCTGACGAACGCTGATATCGTCAGACCACTGCTCAAGAATCGTAGTAGCAACGTCTTGTACTTCTTCATCACTGAAATAAGGCGACAGAGAGAATTCAGTCGTGGTGATATCTGCAATCAGTAACGGGAAAATATGCTCGATGTCTTTACCCGTGGTGGCGGTGAGATTTTCGATATCGTCCTGGTCACCGATGTTTGTGCGCCCGGACATCAGCTCGTTTAATGCATGGGCGATTTCAATCTCGCGATCATTTAGCGCGGAAGGCACTTCCTGTTTTTCGACTTCATTTGAGGAGGTGGCGTTTATCAGAGTATCAACTGAGAAGACTCCGCCGCCCATATTCTCCACCCGCGGCTGATCACCAGCCTGCTTTTCAGGTGTGGGGTCCTGAGCGAATGCCTCGTTGAGTTCTTTGTCGAGTTGCGCAGCTTTGCCAGGGCAAACTGCTGGTGGCAAAGTTTCGCCAGATACAGGCGGTTTGGCTTTATCATTTTCGATTTCCTCAGGGTTGGCGCGAGGTTTTGGGCGGCAAGCCTTATCAACCGTTTTCTGATCGGGGTGCGCGTGGTCAGATTCAACCAACTCGCGATTGATGTACTCACGCAAGGCGACGGGATCCATCCAGAGGTCTTCCTGAGCAGATTTAATCAGGGCGATAATGGCTGCGCGTGAATAGTCCAGAATGCCTGGGGTACCGCGCAGCTTTTTCCACCAGGCTGTGAAGCGGGTGTCCTGCTCAGCTTCGGCCATGGCCTTAGCGGGAATGAAAAACTTGTTTGGAATTGAGTAAATATCGATTTCGTCGAAGGTGCTCAGAATCGCAACAGCAACCTCTATCTTGAGCGTAGAGAGGTTGTGTACCAGATCCGGGCTTCGGTCTGTCTTATTTCCCCCGCCCAAAGTGGAGCCAGTGTCTGTGAGGTTTTCTTCGGTGGTAGTACGAACAGTTTGAGGTCGCTTATCTACCGGGGTATCGATCCATTTAGCGATCTGCTTTTTGATATCCGGCCACTGCGCAGAATCTTTTGTGTTCTCACGTACCCATGCGAGAAGCTGCTCCTGCCGTTCCGGCGCCAGCGCCAGCGCGCGGGTCTCTTTCGCCAGTGCCTCTGCCAGTTCGCGGGTAAAGCTGCTAGCATCATCGTTAATCAGGTCTACGATCTGGCCGAACTGCGCCGTAGTGATTCCAGGGACCGGCCCGAACAGTGCCAGACAAGCTGCTCGTGATGCCTGGTCAAGACGCGCAACGGTTTTAATTTCTTCCTGTGCCTTGTTGTCCTCGCAGTCTGCTTTTTCATTGATTTCTGGCTGTGGCGCTGCAGCTGGCTCACCTGCATTCACATTCCATATAGCAACGGTATCGAAAAATGCAGGTGAGAAAACATCAAGCTCAGGGCAGGGTAAACCTTCTCGGTGTTCCCAGATTTTAACTTTGAAGAAATCATCAATGTGTTCCGGGTGTTCAGCTGCCAGCTTGCCAAAAATAACGGCTTCAGCTATGGCTTTTGTGGTCGCATTAACAGCAGTGGCAAGCGGTTTTAAATCCGGACATTTTTTTAATGCTTTATCTTTCGGGAAATAAGCGCCGCCGAAAACTTTTAATTCAACAGACATAATTACCTCTATTAATTTTTGGGGAAGTGATGTTTATCGATATGGTTTTTGAATAACGCGCCTTACATTTCTTAACGCGTTACGCCTTTCTCTTTTTTCATTGCATTGCTCACATAAATAAATCGTGCGCTTAAAGGGGTATATGTCTGTTTTCCTTTCATGCATTTCCGATTTCTTATATTCTTGGCAGCAAACAGCGCAATGACAAATGGCGTCATCCATATCAGTTAAGTTGTTGGCGTTTGTAATCGTAATAAGACATGCCACAAGCGTTCTGCGCTTCTGCGAAATTCACAGACAGCAAGCTAATGTGCTTAACAGCGCAAACCGGGCAATGAAATTCACCGAGCACGTAGCCACTGTCAAGCACGACGGTTACAGGACCTGATGAAGGCAAATGAACTACACCTGAAATGGTACCGTTAATATTAAAGGTGGCAATTTCTTTATTTACGATAACAAGATTCAGTTCAACGGTTGTAACGCTTACTTTCATTTTTAACTCCTTGACTCAGGATGTGAGAATCCCTGCCGTTTAAGGCATAGGTTTTAAATTGAGAAAACTAAATTGCTTTTAAACTATTACGCCATTCCTGGTGAGGTTGGCGATGCACAACTAAATTTCTGTATTTCCGTAATACTTTCCAGGCGGCATGGCATCCAGCAACATCACGAAGAAATACTGAAGTTACGAGTTTTCCCTGTGCCCAGGCAATTTGTTGTTCCGGTGTTAATTGTGTCTTATCCATATATGAACACTCCACTGGCTTACGCCACATTCATGAAACTGCCTGGACGAACTCGGTAAAGCACAGTGCTTCTTCACCCTCCGCCAGACTGTTGAAATACTCTTCGTATGCTTTTTCCATCTCAAACCCCTGTTTGCTGCTTTGCTTTGTGAATCACCCTTATCGCCGGGTAGGCGGAACGTTTACCTGTCGCACCTGTTGTGCTTCGATGTGTAGAGAATACAACATAAAGTAGATGTGTCAACACTAAAAGTAGAAATTTAAGAGGGATTAGCTACTTGCAGTAGTGGGGGAAGGCGTAAAAAAACCCGGCATGTGCCGGGTTATTTGGGATTTTTTTACTTCTGCGGGGTGTTTGCGTACTTCAGAAAGAAATCATAAAGCTGTTTATACCGCATTTCGAAAGCCAGTAGCATGTTCTTTGCTTCAACACTTGGGAACTGCCGATACACTCGAACCAGTCGCTTTTCGTCTTCGCTTAATTCTCTGAATTCCGCATCGCTGCCTGTGTCTGGTTCTGTCGCGGGGAAGCCCGAAAACTCAGTTTCCGGAAGCTTAGCTGGTGCACTCTCACCTTCGCCGTAATCAAGCCAGGCCGCCTGGACATTTAGCCAGTCAGCTATCTTTTGAAGTTTCTCATCGCGTGGCTTAGCCGTGCCCAACGTATAACGACGAGCCATTTCGTATGTGACATCGCAAGCCTGGCTTAAATCCTTGACGGAACGGCGCTGTCTGCGCATTTCTTCGGTCAGCCGGTTCGCGAAATCCTGATGTTTATTCGCTTTTTCTACCATATGTAGAAGAGTAAGGCACGGCGCGTTTATAGTCATTTCTATTTTTCGTAGTTGTATTTTCTACTTTATGTAGTATATTGCAGTCATCGACTCATTCAGGAGAAAACGATGACTACTTCATACAAGAACATAACGGAAAAGGCTGTCAGGTCGATTGGTTCTGTTTCGGCCGTCGCCCGCAAATTCAACTTTAAGTCCTCACAGTCAGTAGCAAACTGGATTATCCGAAACCGAGTTCCAAGCGAGCGAGTGATAAAGCTCTGTGGATTTGGCGGCTGGACTGTCACCCCACATGAGTTACGTCCGGATTTGCATCCAACCCCTACCAGCGGAATTCCTGTTCAGGATATCCCACGCGCGCAGAAGGAGTCTGACTGATGGAAATCAAAAAGCTTGCATGCGAGCTGGAGTCCTGGGCTCAGGAAAAGGGCTGGAAGACAGTCACGCAGCTGATAACCCCTCATCATTTTGGCGATCTGCTTCAGCCATTGGATAACGTGACGGACCCTGACGAGTACGCGCGGCGCTTGCACAACAACAAGCAGATTATTCAGCGTGCGTTCCGCAACGATACGCCTAATTACCTGAAACAGGCGGAAGCGCTGAGCTATGCCATCCGTACCGCCATTGATAACGAGCTGGCGCAGAAGGACTGCATGCACTACCGGGCCGCCAGGGTTAACAAAGAGTGCATCGAAGCCACCAATGCGGTCTTCACTGGCAAACCGCAACCGGTAATCCGCCGCGAGACTCTGGAAGCGATCGACGCGCTGGCGCAGATGGTCGGCGTGAAAGTCCAAATTATGAACTGCCATCACGTGGCTTAACAGTCTGGAGGCACCTATGCGTACTTCTCAGGAATTAGCGAGCGCACTGGCAGAGCGCATGAAAAACGCGATGAAGAACCGACCCGCTCAGGAGCCAGTGGATCGCAGCGGTGAAATCATTCCAGGGAAGCAATACCGCGACGAACGCGGGCGCATGGTAACAGTTTTGCGTTCATCCCAGCTCCGCGTTTCATATCGCCGGGAGGGGTACACCGGCGTCAGTGAAACAGGGCGCCGTGAGTTTGAAATGAAGTTCACCGAGGTGAAAAGTGAGTCTTGATGCCATGCGCTGGGCCAAAAAGGCCAAAACAGGGCGATCGTCTGCAAAGTCGGTACTGACCTGGCTGGCTGATATGTGCGGAGCCGACTTAACGACATATCCGTCAATTGCCGCTCTGTCTGAAGCTACTGAGCTGGACAAAAAAACAGTTCAGGCAAGCCTGCAGCATCTGATCGCTATGGGATTTATCCAGGACACTGGAGAACGTCGCGGGCGCACAAAACAAATCCCTGTCTACAAATTAATTGGGGTGGAGGAAAGCATTGCAGACTCTGAACATACCCAAAAACGGGAACATTACCAAAAACGGGGTCGTTCAAAGGGAACCGAAAATGGGAGTGTTTCTGAAAACGAACCCAAAAACGGTACTGTTAAAAACGGTGAAACGATCCCGTTTTTTCCGTCAAACGATCCCAAAAACGGGATACGGAATCCCCCAGAGGAATCTAAAGATCTAAACCCCACACATAACGCACGAGGGGAACTGGTTGGATCACCGAGTGAACGGCCTGTTCCGGAATACGCTGGTCAGCCAGGGACTTTTTACCCAGCCTCACAGTTGCTGGGGAAATTTCCTATGAGCAAGGAGTGGAAACCATCTGCTGACTTTCGCAGGCAGGCAAACCTCTGGGGTCGTCCCGTCCCCACGAACTTGACTCCCGAAGACTTACGTGCTGCCCATGCCTGCTTTGTTGATTACTGGATCTCTGAGGGCAAGGCATTCAACCAGACGCAGTGGGAGCAAAAATTTGCTCTCCACCTGCAGAACACAAAGCCAACAAAACCGCGAGGTAATTCTCATGCAGGACTGGACCCAAACTCCACAGCAAACGCCGCTGTACAACGAGCGCGTGCAGCACGTGCAGAACAATTACGAGCTCGAGGAGAAGGCGTGGAAATTCTGGGAGCTCATGCTGGAAATTTACTCCACTCGCTGGGAGACCAAAAACGGCTCGGCCCCGTCGGGCCTATGGATTGCGCAGATTGGGAGTTTGACCAGCGCCCAGACGACGAGCGTTTGTAATGCCATGGTTGCGCGCTGTAAAGCGGGAAATTCTTGGCCGCCAGACTTGGCTGAATTCGTAACGTTGGTGGCGGATACGGGCGGCAATGCTCTGGGGCTGAGAACTGCCGACGTGATGGCGGAATACAGGCGCTGGCGTAACGAGTCTTACCGCTATGACAGCTCTGAACAGTTTCCATGGCGCCATCCGGTTTTATATCAGATTTGCACCGAAATGCGCCGCACCGGTGTTGAGCGGCAAATGACTCAGACCGAACTGGAAGCACTGGCCGCTATGCAGCTGGCGAAGTGGGAAAAACATGTGGCGGACGGATATCAGATCCCGCCGGTTAGAAAACAGATTGCCGCACCTCGCCATGCGCCAGGGCCGACCCCCGCGCAGTTACTTAAAGCGCAGGCAGAGGCAGCCAAATCAAAACGTATGTGAACAGGAGAAAATTTATGGAAACCGTACTTGATGCACTGAAAGCCATGAAAAAAGCGACATATCGCGAGGTTGCTGCCCGTCTGGATATCGAGCCCGTTGAAGCGCTGAACATGCTGCGCGAGCAGAAAGAACAAGGGTTATGTGATTTTTACGATGGCGCATGGTCAATCGGTACAGCTAAAGAGCAGGCCAGGCAGCCGATCAAACCTCAGGCAGCGGAGCCAGCGAATCAGGCTCCGCGCCTGAAAGGTGATGAACCAGCACCGGTTGATGTTGTGGCCATCCGCCAGTTGCTTGGAAAGAGCGGCTCTATGACCACCGCTGCGCTGGCTGCAGCTGTAAATCGTAATGCCCGCGGCATGGTCTCTGTAATGCTGTCTTTTGAGCGGCAGGGCGTGGTTATCAAAAACGGCGAGGGGAAGGGCGTGACATGGTCTCTGCCTGGAGCTGGTGAGGCCGCAGGCGTTACAGCCGAAGCTGCACAGCCAGAAAAAACAACTGCAGAAATTATTGAGACCATCCCGGCATTCGCCTCTCGCCCTGATGACCTGATTATTCCGTCATCCCGTTATATCTCCGGTGAAATCCGCCGGACAAAAGCGAAGCTGTCAAACCTGCAGCGTCTTCAGGGCGCCGTTCGGGAGCTACGCCGCCATAAGCATCTGCTGGAGGGGCTGGGGAATGACTAATTTACCGAAATGCCCTCAATGCGGCATGGCCCCTTCACTGAGGGTTCGCAGCCGGGGAATGAACTGGGGTTCAGCAGAGGTCCGCTGTTCGAACGGTTGCCCTGGCATCCGGGCGGGATTTTCGTTCCCGCCTGATGGTGAGGCAGCGGCCCGGCAGTTGCTTCAGGAAAAATGGAAAGAGCTTGTGTGAGGAATCAACGATGCCACGACCAAAAACTCATGAAGAGCGCACGGTGATGATTAACCGGATTATCGAACTGGTGAAAGAGCAGGGCCGTATCACGACTAAGGACGTCGTCGCGATGTTTAACCTGCACCGAACCACGGCAGAGAAGTACATCCGGATTGCCGTGCAACGTGGAGAGCTTATCCGTTACGGTCGCTGCGGTATTTTCCGTGACCAACGTGCAATTATCGACTTTGACCTTAGCCGCTTTTCACAGCATAGAGTGGGTATGCAACCTTAAGTAAGACTTTCACCGCAAAAGGGCACATATCATTCTTAATTCAATGAAAGCGCGAACCCAATGGATGATTATCCAGGTCGATATGAACAGGCAACAACCTCTGGCTGGATAACTCCTGGTAGAGCTAGAATGACGATGCATTTATCACTGCTGTTTAATACAGATTAAAACAATGATGCTAAAATCTTGGTCTACATCAAAGATCTGTGTAACTGACTGATATTATTGGGGTGGTGTGATTTTGTTGTGGCTTATGACAAAATTTGATTGATCTTTTTTGTGGTTGTGACTAGAGGTCTTTTCAATTGGATTCATCGATCGATGAAAAAAGAATTGATCGATGAATCCTTTGATTCTAAACTAACAGTATTGAAGTAATCAGAGATTCAGTCATGGCTAACAATTATTCAACTCAAGCTTTCTTCGATTTCCTGTACGAACTGCCTTCATTGGGACTCATCAATGAAGCAACTGCACGTAACCTGAAGAATTCAGCGTTGCTATTGCTCTCTGTTACCAAAATTCATAGTGATGATGATGTACGAGATCTAGACGTTGAAGACTTGATCGAGAAGTATATTGCGACCCAGTCCACGAAGCCTGGTGAATCTTCCATTCAAAGCTATCAAAGCCGATTTAAAAGCGCCGTTAACAAGTTCGAGGAGTATGTGCGAGTGGGTACTATTGTAAACCAGTCAGATACTGACGGAAGCCAAGACGGATTTGATACTGCGGATCAGAATGCGGAGAAGATTAAACTGGGCAAGAGAGAGAAGGTGCAAGCCTTCAATTTGCCGATTGTAGTTCGCCCGGAGACAGGAACGATGATTACTGTCCAAGGCTTACCAACTGATCTCACTGCGGAAGATGCTGAGCGTATTCTTTCGGTATTAAAAGCGTATGTGCGTTCATAAAAAGAATTTGGGCCCAGCCTTTGGAGAGGAAGGGCCCGGATTGGGGATGTTGGAGCACCCGCAATCAGTACTGCGTACACAATAGTACAGTAGCGGATCCCCATATTTTAATCAAGTTTTAGGGAGGTGCTCCCCTGAGGCGAGGTTTATGTATGGCTTTAAAAGACATCGCTACCAAACCGTTACCAGCCGGTTTTCGCTGGGTAAAATGCCGTTTCCGTAAAGCTCGTGCAAAGGCAGGGACTCCTGATTCTGAACGTAAGATTCTTGATGCTCATGCCTATGGTTACAAATGCTGGTCCTTTCCAGTGCGCACTAAGCACTAAGTTTTAAACCCGCTTCGGCGGGTTTTTTTATGCCTAATGCCAAATATCCTTTAACATTTCGTGCTCTTAATCCATTGATCATTTTTCTGTATGGCGTTACTGTATAAATATACAGTTAATCATCAGGGGTGGTAATCATGGGTTTTCTATCACCAGCAGCAGACTACGCAGAACAGACGCTCACTATCACCAGCCTTTACGGCTTTGACGACAACTGCCGAACCATCGAAACTTCAGCCGGCTACGCGGTCATAAACGTCGCCAGAAAGCCGGAAGTGGGTGATACCGTCCTGGTTTCGTTCTGCGGCAGTCTGGATTTCGCAAAAGTGCAGGGGAAAGCGCTGATAACTCAGGATGGAGAGGCTATTGAGGGTGATGCGCTGGATGATGCAACAGTCATGGGGGTAGTAACTCATCTCCTGAACCGTGTGACAGATACCGACAATCGGCCAGTGATTTAGCAGACCGTACACGATTCCTGTGCTTAAAGAGCAGATCGGTTACACAGACCAATTACGGCTAATTGGTCTTTCTAACCTATTAGGCGTTAGCGAAAAGGGCTGCTTCAGTAACGTTCAGTGCGCAGGGAGAAAAGGGCCGACCCCGCTGTATCGGGGATGACTGAATTAAATAGGATTTTGCGTTATGAATGAGCAAGAATTAATAGCTGCCGTTCGCCCCGCTGGACGTTATGAGGTAGTGACCAATGAAGATGGTTCTTTTATCGTGATACCTATCCCGCTCGAAGCAATACTGATTACCCGCGAATCTCTCCAGCAACATGCTGAGCGCTTCCGCAACCCTGACAACTGATTTATAATAATCAAGCTGGTCTGAACAACCAGCGCCTGTCGCACCATCACCGGAGAAAAGTGATGGCGCAAAGAACTACCTCGAATTACTCACACCGCCCGTCTATGTGCGGTGCTTCTGCTTATGCTGGTGGTCCAGCATGAAGAAAGCAGATAGCCTCCATCTTTCGCGTGTGGCCGCACTGGGCTGTATCGTGCGCAGAAATCAGAACCTGGGCGAAACGCCTGCGGAAATCCACCACATCCGAACCGGGCAGGGCGCAAGCCAGCGCGCTGACCATCGGAAATCAATTCCTCTGTGCCATATGCACCATCGCAACGGCAGTTATGGTGTGGCCATTCATGCTGGCCGTAAGCTCTGGGAGAGAAACTTCGGTACCGAGTTGCAGCTGCTGGAACAGGTCCAGTTAGAGCTGGGAGTGTTCTATGCCTAAATACCTCATCACTCCTGTCGGAAAACCACGCATGACCCGCGCTGATAAGTGGAAGCAGCGCGCGCCGGTGATGCGCTATCGCATGTTTTGCGATGAAGCCCGCCTTCATGGAATCCAGGTACCGGAGAACGGCGCCCACATCACATTCGTTTTGCCGATGCCGACGAGCTGGAGCAATAAAAAACGCGCAGCTATGGACGGACAACCCCATCAGCAAAAGCCCGATCTGGACAACTTAACAAAATCTCTATTGGACGCTTTGTTTGAGGATGACTCCCACATTTGGGACGCCCGGACATCAAAAGTATGGGGCGAAACCGGAATGATAATTATCGAGAACATTGGAGAGAAAAATGCGTGATATGTACGAGGTAATGGACCGCTGGGGAGCCTGGGCTGCAGCTGATAGCAGTGGAGTCGACTGGCAACCAATAGCTGCTGGTTTTAAAAGTTTACTGCCGCACGGTAAAAAGTCACGTCTGCAATGTGATGACGATGAAGGGATAATGATTGATGGCTGTGTTGCACGCCTGAAGAAATATAAGCCGGAACAATATGAGCTGATTATTGCTCACTTTGTTATTGGTATCTCGCTACGTGCTATAGCAAAGAAGCGTAAGTGTTCTGATGGAACGATACGAAAGGATCTCCAAACAGCCCTTGGGTTCATCGAAGGGCTGTTTATATTTATAAATATTTAATAAATCGATATCTATCTCATGCATAAGGTCTTTTTGAATTGCTCTTAAAGACCTTTTGGCTAATTTCTGAGGTAAAAATATCCTCATCCAAAAAATCCAATAGAGCTTTAATTTCTCTCTTTGTTTGGGGCATTTCAATTCTTTCTTGGCCCTCGATATTTTTGATTTTTAAAGGGAATCCAATTTTTTCTGCTGCAGATTTCAAAACGGGCAGTAATTCAGCGTCTAAAATCCCACTTTTATTTATTAATGTTATTTTATTTCTTATTGGGGTGTCGGCAATAACGCTCAAATCAAGCCCCTCAGGTATAGAAAATGCAGCATTACTGGAAAATAATGCAAGATCTTGGTCTGTAGCCTCTTGAAAATACACTGTCATGTCAAAGATACTGCGAAGTTTGAAAAAGCTTCGGAAATAAATTTTATCATTTTTAATAATGGCGACTAATTTATCGTCTATATTAAATCCAACCTTTTCAGCTTTGCTAAAAGTATTTGCCGCCCCAACCAGGGACATTACAAATGATTTAGATGTGTCTAGGATTTGCTTTTTATTAAAGGTTTGTAAGGCAATGCAATTTTCCGCATTAGGTTCACCAACACCTACAAACAAACCTTTAATGTGGTCTATATTTATTTCTTCAGGTTTCCACTCGGGAATTGCAGTGTTTCTCCTTACTGCATCCATAAGTAAATTAGAATCATGGAAATTCTCTAATTCAAAGCTTTCATTGTAACTAGGGTTATATCCAGCATAAAATGGTATTACTGAGTCATGATGCGCTTCAAAATATTGTCTTTGCTGATTAAATGTTTCGTTAATCATAGTCGAGGCAGCTCTATCTAGTTTGATTCTCACTATTTTTATAGCGCTCTGATTATCCATAATTGCAAATAACGGCATGGATTTATCCTTTTACATGTAGGAATGTGTGTTCAGTCAGTTTGACAACTTTAAAATTTATATCCTTGATGTTCGTGATAATCTCTTTGGAAATTAACACGAACCCCACACCCGTATCATCTTCAGCTTCATAAAATTTATACCCATGTAAAGCTAACACGGGATTGAAGTTGTAGTTTTCGGAAAAGGATATATATAAAAGAAGTGATACATAAAAAAATATAGCATACTCTTTTACAGTTGCAATTGAATCCGTCCCAAGTAAAGGGAACAGATAGCTAAGAAAGTAATTAGTTACTTCTTTGTTTGCAGGTGACACGGAGTCAATATTCTTACTAAGAATTTCAAATTTTTTTTCGGCCACAGTTACTAAAGTCAGACAAAGTATCCAACTAACAACCGCCGTAACAAGACTTGTGTATATAAGCCATGTGTTGTGCTTCATAAACCCTATGAAAATCAACGTCACACAAACTGGAGCGATGGAGCTCGCAGTAAGTAGTAGCCTTGCTAAACGATTCATATCAATCCGCCTTGTACTGTATGTGTATACAGTATTTTAGCCTATAAAGGAGCTCATAACCATGTTGTTTAAGAACGGTTTTTAACCTTATCACTTGTAGTGTCAAAAAACACTAACGCGTACGCAAAAACTATCGTAGTCTGTTAAGAGTGGCTTCTAATACACGGACTTAAAACGCTTTTAGAGCGCCGGTCGTGACAAATTTTAACGTCTAAACCAACGTCAGTGCATTAATCCTTTGGCCTGTCGAAGCGCTAAAGTCCACTTTGTTGTGGATTCTAAGCTTCATGCGCTATAGTTTAATGTCTTATAAGTGGTCTATCATTCGTACTTGATTCTGATGGGTAACTTGAAACGACACAGAATGTGAGCCAAACAAAAGTGGTTTGACTCACACCAAAAAGTTGGGGTTAGCGCAGTTGCCACTTCTTCTTTATGTACCCAGCTGCAAATTCAACTTCTGGGAACATTGTTCTGGAGTTGATGTTCAAAACGTCTAAGTCTTTAAGTATCTGTGATTTCGCCTCGGCTGGAATCACAATTTTACTTGCGGTAAAACCTTTATGTGTTCGGCCAGGGGATGAGTACTCGAGAAGTCCAGCGACTAGAAATGCTCCTGATTGAGCAATAACTCTCCTGTTTGTTTTAGCTGGGTACACAAAATAATATCTGAACATGTCGCCAGGTTTTATCGAATCAGTGAAGTAGGGTTTTTCTACTCTAATAAACTGATATAGGCGTTTCATAGGAGCAAGTTTGCGAAACTCCACGCGAGCACCTTCATTCCAGGATTTAACTTTCTTATATTCCTGCTTAATTTCAGTCTTTTCTGTATCGGTGAGTCGTGCCAAATTACATATCAAACTGATGGTATCACTATCTGAAAATCGTACTCGACTTTCATCAAAGTCCAAAACGTGTACGACACCATTTGCATCATGGTGTGCCTCCTCGTTGCAAGCAAAATATAGGGCAACCAGAGGGTTTAGGGACACATCAAGAAGGCGGGTTGGCAGTCCATAATGCTGTGCTCTGACTAACTTGTCGAACATCAAGCGATCACCATTGAACTCTGTTGGAGATTCAACCATTAACTCGCTGAAAATCTGCCTTTCGGCATTTGCGCGAAGGCCTCGCATAACAGAAGGTCTCAAACTCCATTGAGTGTTTGACTGGCCTCTGTAGCATCTGATGTGTGTTGGAGTTGTTTGCTGGTAAACGTAGCTGAGAAACGAAGTTACTGAATCTATTTTTAGTGACAATTCCATTTTAAATCCATTAAAAAATACTGAACTGAAATTTATAGAGGCATTTCAATAGCGTAACAAGGGCCATTTATCACATTATGGAAGATTGATAACAACTTTCAACAGATCAGTTCCTTAAGCCCTGGCCCCCGCCGGGGTTTTTTATATCCCCTCGTTCTGAGAGGGCTCACGGCAAAAAGAGGGGGCTAAATGTCCGCAGAACCAATAACTGCAACGGTAACGGCGGGCGTGGCTGCTGGTACAACCGGAATCACCTTCGCCACGCTTTTTCCAGAGGCTACGCCCGCAGTGATGGTCTGCTCCCTCGCAGGGGCGGCGCTGTATATCCTCAGCTCTGAGGACCACAAAATCTGGAAGCAGATTCTTTTTGCGCTCATTTCGTTTATCGGTGGCATTTACTGTGCCGGTACTGCTTCAGAAATTATCGCCGCCCTTATCAACGCCGGACTGAATCAGCTTGGCCCGCCAGTCACTATTAAGGTTTCGCCAGCAATTGGCGCACTGGCGGCTTCAACGGTTTCAGTGACAATTCTGCTGCGCATTCTTGCCCGCTCAAAAACAGGCAATCTGCCCGGCGTGAAGGGGGAAGAATGACGTGGCTGCTGCTGAACTTTCCATGGCTGTTGCTTCACCTTAATGCACTGGCCTGCATCTTGATTACGTTCCGCCTGATGTTTTTCCGTAAGCGCAGTATGCGGCGGCGCCGGATAATGGAGCTTCTGGCCTATGGGCTGATTCTGGCTCCTGCATACACGGCTTTCCGCATCTGGCACGGCGATTATGTGCAGGTCGATTACGGTGAAATCCTCATTAATCTTGTTGTCTGCATCGCTATCTGGCGTGCGGGCGGCAACATCGCTCGCATTACAGGAGAGAGAACAACGTGAACCAAACACAATTTCAAAAGGCGGCAGGTATCAGCGCCGGGCTAGCCGTGCGCTGGTTTCATTACATCGATGCTGCAATGAAGGAATTCGGCATTACCGCGCCGCTCGATCAGGCCATGTTTATCGCACAGATGGGTCATGAGTCCGGCGGGTTTACCCGTCTGGTGGAAAACCTGAACTATGCGGCGGAAAAACTGGTCCACACATTCGGCAGGCACCGCATTACTCCCCAGCAGGCCGCCGCGCTCGGCAGAACGGCTACTCAACCGGCTAACCAGAAAGCGATCGCCAATCTTGTTTACGGTGGAGAGTGGGGGAAAAAGAATCTAGGTAATCAGGTAGCGGGCGACGGCTGGAAATATCGCGGGCGAGGCCTGAAGCAAATCACCGGACTGAGCAACTACCGCAGCTGCGGTCAGCCGCTGAAGCTGGATTTGGTGACACAGCCTGAATTGCTGGAGGTCGACGAAAACGCCGCACGTTCAGCAGCATGGTTCTATGCTTCCCGCGGCTGCCTGCTCCACTCCGGCGATGTTGAGCGCGTTACGCTGCTCATCAACGGCGGCCGAAATGGGCTGGAGCAACGCCGCGCACTGTTTAATCTGGCTAAATCCGTGCTGATCTGAGGTGGCTATGAGCATCATCGAAATGATTCTGGGCGGTCTTGGTGCGCTGGTGGCCGTCGCGCTCAGCGGGTTTGTTGCTGGAAATATTCGTGGAAGCGGAAAAGCAGAGGCAAAAGCCAAACAGCAGCGCACTGAAGAGAATGCTGCGGCGACCGTTGCCGCGGCGGAACGCAAGGCGGAAGTCACGAAAGAGGCCAGCAATGTACAGCAGAATGTTAACCACATGCCTGATAACGATGTTGATCGTGAGCTGCGCACAGACTGGACCCGCAAGGGTTGAGGTAGTGGACACTGCTTGCGATTGGGTTAAACCCATTTACGGAACGGATCACGACTGGGATCTACTGGACCATCAGACGAAGAAAGACATCCTGGCGCATAACAAAGCGTGGCAGTCAAACTGCCAGAAGCAGGAGTGAAGCATGTTGGTGTGTTCACATTCCATTGCGGGTAAATTTCGTCCCCGGCAAAAATAGAGAAACAAATTAGCGAAGCTAACCCACAGGACTTAAGTACCGTTAAGGGAAATTGCGAACTATCATATGGTGAAAAAGGCAAGATGAACCAGTTCAAAGACATCAGCTGTCAGTTCATCATATTGTAATGTGAGCAATTGGGTGACGTAACACCCCCTGCATTTCAGAACCCTATTCGATAATGCTTTTTATGAGATTATCTTCAGCGTATTCTGTGACATCCAATTTTGAACAGGAGGTTACGATGTCAGATATTGATTTTGAAGCTTTAGGGCGATGCAAGCATATCAGCAAACAATTAGAATCTGCTTTACGAGACAGACATACTGCTTATAGCAGAATGGACAACTGCTATAAGGCAAATGGCAGTGGGCAAGTTGGTACATCTGTAACCACTACAGACCTAAACGCGATGCAGACTCATTTTGAAGAATTCAAACTTATTGAGCAGAAGATTGTTGAACTGGTCACCGAGTATAACGAATGGGCTCCCAAAGCAGGTGAGAGAGTCATTAAATTCACCAAGTATTGATTCAGTAAGAATGAAGATAAGGCCTCGCAATAGCGGGGCTTTTTTTATGCGCATTCCACGCGTCCTTCAAAGAACGTCTTTTAGCTGTGAGCTTTGGTAAACCGTTAACTTCCACTGCTTTGCCGTGCGGCAAGCTCAGGCCTAAATTGAAAATCAAATGCAGCTCACTATAGCTGGTATCCCGTATGCACCGGCCTGCGAAAGTCATCGTGGATCGACATTCAAATAACGATACACATGCGCGCAGATATACATGAACTTGCTCTCAAGCAGCATATAAAACAACTATCAACTGACGGGCCGGGGGTGTTTAGTGATAGATCTAAGCCTGCAGCGGAGGGATTTGAAGGTATGTTGCTCTTTCGCATGAACCATCGCTGGGCATACTATTCCTAAAAACAATAGCCAAACATTTTATGATGGGTCCTCGCCGCAGGGTGGTCTACCACGGGGCGGCGCGCTCGCGGGAAACGGCTAGTTTTTCGGATCCAGGGTCATCATCATCATGTGCGCAGGTCTTTGATTTAATTAGAGGCCATTTTCGTAAGATGTCGAATCGTTCAAAAAGTGTTCACCATCATGGACCAGGAAATTGCCACTTTAAAACTCAATATCAACCAGCTTGCAGGGATAACCGGCGTACACCGTCAGACGGTTGCCGCGAGGCTGAAAAATGTCGAACCCGCGCCTGGCAGCAACAGCAAATTAAAGCTTTATCTGGTGACTGACATTCTGACAGAACTGATGATCCCTACCGTTTCGGCCAATATCGATGATATGCCCCCCTCTGACAGGCTGTCCCACTGGAAAGCAGAGAACGAGAGGCTGAAGTTCGAACAGGATACGGGGCAGTTAATACCTGCAGATGAAGTGGCGCGAGAATTCTCATTGATGGCGAAAGCCGTCGTCATGGTACTTGAAACCCTCCCGGATGTGCTCGAGCGCGACTGTGCTTTAACGCCTGCTGCGGTTTCGCGCGTGCAAAGCGTTATCGATGATCTGCGTGACCAGATGGCCGAGAGGGTGCAGGACGCTGAAACAGAGGAGGAAGAGCCAGAGGAGGACTGATGGCAAAGCGGGCATCCGCCACCGGCATCCGCCGCGATGTTTCCGGTATTTTACGTGCCCCGCGTCGTATGCCGGTGGCCGATGCGGTCAGTAATTATATGCGCGTGCCTATGGGGGCGGGAAACTCCGTACCATGGGATCCGGATCTGGCCCCCTATGTTATTGAGCCAATGAACTGCCTGGCATCGCGTGAATATGACGCAGTGGTGTTTGTTGGCCCGGCGCGAACGGGTAAAACAATCGGACTTATTGACGGCTGGATTGTCTATAACATCGTCTGCGATCCGGCAGATTTGCTTGTGATTCAGGTATCAGAGGAAAAGGCGCGCGAGCATTCAAAAAAACGTCTGGACCGAACTTTTCGCTGTAGCCCTGAAGTGAAAACCCGGCTGAGCCCAAGACGTAACGATAACAACGTCTACGACCGTACATTTCGCGCCGGTAACTATCTGAAGCTGGGCTGGCCATCCGTCAATATCATGTCGTCCTCGGACTATAAGAGTGTGGCGCTGACGGATTATGACCGCTTTCCGGAAGATATCGACGGGGAGGGGGATGCTTTTTCACTGGCATCGAAGCGTACCACAACATTCATGTCCTCCGGGATGACGCTGGTTGAGAGCTCGCCCGGGAGAGATATCAGAGACACAAAATGGCGGCGCTCCACGCCCCATGAAGCCCCTCCGACCACCGGAATTTTATCGCTCTATAACCGTGGTGACCGCCGTCGTCTTTACTGGCCATGCCCGCATTGCGGCGAATATTTCCAGCCGGAAATGGACAATATGACCGGATACCGCGACAGCAGCGATCCTGTGCTTGCCAGCGAAGCGGCGTTTCTTCAGTGCCCTGCCTGCAAAGGGAGGATCGCGCCGGACATGAAGCGTGCGCTGAACATGAAATGTGTTTGGCTCCGGGACGGGCAAACCATCGACAGTAAAGGCCAGGTTAGCGGTGATGGCCGTCGTTCCCGTATTGCCTCCTTCTGGATGGAAGGTCCGGCAGCTGCTTACCAGACCTGGGCGCAGCTTATTTATAAGTTCCTGACCGCCGAGCAGGAATATGAATCCACGCGCAGCGAAGAAACCCTGAAGACGGTGATCAACACCGATTTCGGCAGGCCCTATTTGCCGCGCGCCAGCATGGAGCAGCGTAAAAGTGAATTGCTTGAGCAGCGTGCCGAAGAAGTCCCAAAACGCTCGGTACCGGACGGCGTGCAGTTTCTCACTGCGACCGTGGACGTGCAGGCCGGGCGCAACCGGCGCTTTGTTGTGCAGATTACGGGTTATGGAAGTATGGGTGAGCGCTGGATAGTTGACCGTTACAACATCCGGTATTCGCTGCGCTGCGACGGTAACGGGGAAAGCTTACAGGTGGATCCGGCGAGCTACCCGGAGGACTGGGACCTTTTACTCACCGACGTCTTTGATAAAACGTGGCCGCTCGCAGCTGACCCATCAAAGGGCATGGGGCTGATGTCGATGGCCGTGGACTCAGGGGGCGAAGATGGCGTGACGGATAATGCCTACAAGTTCTGGCGCAGATGTCGCCGTGAAGGGCTGGGTAAGCGTATCTATCTCTTCAAGGGGGACAGCGTCAGACGCAGCAAACTTATCCAGCGAACGTTTCCCGACAACACGGGCAGATCAACGCGCCGCGCACAGGCGACGGGTGATGTGCCTCTTTATCTTCTCCAGACCGATGCCCTTAAAGACCGGGTGAATAATGCGTTGTGGCGTGATTCACCCGGCCCTGGCTATGTGCATTTCCCCGCCTGGCTGGGCAGCTGGTTCTATGACGAACTGACGTATGAGGAACGCTCTAATGAAGGGAAATGGAGTAAGCCCGGCCGGGGCGCAAACGAAGCATTTGACCTGCTCGTTTATGCCGACGCGCTCGCCATCCTTAGTGGTTACGAAAAAATCAAATGGCCGTCAGCTCCTGAGTGGGCACGGCGGGAAACGTGGATCGAGGACACGCAGACGGAAACTGGCGAAATGCCATCCCCGCCGCCTGCGCCGAAATCTAAATCAAAACCAAAACGTGAGAAGCCCGTAACCGAGCAGGCTAATCCGTGGTCTTCGTCAGGAGGTTGGGTGTGAATCCAGCAGATATTCAAAACATGATCGACCGCTACGCTGCAGCCGAGCTGTCTGTTCTGGAGGGGAAATCAATCACTTTCAATGGGCAGCAGATGACGCTCGAAAACCTGTCGGAAATCAGAAAAGGCCGTCAGGAATGGGAGCGCCGACTGGCAACGCTCAATAATAAACGCCGCGGGCGACCCGGCTACAGGCTGGCGAGGTTTGGATGAGTTTTTTAGATGATGCGATTGGCGTGTTTTCGCCAGGCTGGAAAGCCTCACGCCTGCGTGCCCGTGCGGTAATTAAGGCGTATGAGGCGGTTAAGCAAACGCGTACCCACAAAGCCCAGAAAGAAAATCGCTCTGCCGATCAGCTCAGCCAGATGGGGGCGGTTTCACTGAGGCAGCAGGCGCGCTGGCTGGACAACAACCATGATCTGGTGATCGGCGTTTTCGACAAGCTGGAAGAAAGGGTGGTGGGTGCGAAGGGCATCATAGTTGAACCGCATCCGATGCTGAGTAACGGGAAGATCGCTAAAAAGCTGGCCACTGATATCCGCAGAAAGTGGGGCGAATGGTCCGTAAGACCCGATGTCACAACCCAGTTTACCCGCCCCATGCTGGAGCGGCTGATGCTGCGAACGTGGCTCCGGGACGGTGAGGTATTTGCTCAGCTGGTTCGCGGTACCGGAAATGGTCTTCAGCCCGTTGCTGGCGTGCCGTTCTGGCTGGAAGCGCTGGAGCCGGACTTCGTGCCAATGAACAGCGATGCCGCCACCCAGCTCAATCAGGGTGTTTTTGTCGATAACTGGGGGCGGCCTAAAAAATATCAGGTCTATAAAAGCCTGCCGGTGTCCGGGCGTCAGTTCGATACCAAAGAGATAGATGCAGAGAACATGCTTCATCTCAAATTCACCCGGCGCCTGCACCAGACCCGTGGAACGTCTCTTTTGTCAGGTGTCCTGATGCGGCTGAGTGCGCTGAAAGAGTACGAGGACTCTGAGCTGACTGCAGCAAGAATTGCTGCTGCACTCGGCATGTATATCAAAAAAGGCGACGGACAGAGCTTCGAGTCTGATTCCAGCAGCGATGACCGCGAGCTGATGATTCAGCCCGGGATGCTCTATGACGAGCTGCAGGCAGGGGAAGAAATCGGGATGATTAAATCCGATCGCCCGAACCCTAACCTCGAGTCGTTTCGTAACGGACAGCTGCGTGCTGTATCCGCCGGCAGTCGCCTCAGTTTTTCCAGCACATCCAGAAACTACAACGGCACGTACAGTGCCCAGCGGCAGGAGCTTGTCGAGTCAACCGACGGATATCTGATTCTTCAGGACTGGTTCATCGGTTCAGTGACCCGGCCCATGTACCGGGCCTGGCTGAAGATGGCTATTGCTGCCGGAGAAATCAAGCTGCCGAGAGGCATCGATATGGACTCGCTGTATAACGCGGTTTATTCGGGGCCCGTTATGCCGTGGATTGACCCCGTTAAAGAAGCGAATGCCTGGAAAACGCAGATCCGCGGCGGTGCTGCTACTGAATCCGACTGGATACGTGCCAGCGGTCGCAACCCGGATGATGTTAAGTCACGCCGTAAAGCGGAGGTTGACGAGAACCGTGAACAGGGCCTGGTGTTTGACACAGACCCCGCCAATGATAAAGGAGGCACCAGTGCCGAAGCCAAAGAACCGGGCGCGCCACCGTCCGAAAGCCAGCGTAAAAAGTAATTCGTGGTTCCGCATGCAGGCCAGCAATAACAGCGAGGCCGACATTTTTATTTATGACGAAATCGGGTACTGGGGCGTAACGGCGAAACAGTTCGTCAATGATCTCCGGGCACTTGGGGACATCACCCACATCAACCTTTATATCAACTCACCCGGTGGTGATGTCTTCGACGGCATTGCTATCTATAACGCGCTGAAGCACCACGGCGCGGCGATTACCGTTCATATCGACGGTCTGGCCGCTTCAATGGCGTCGGTGATCGCTATGGTAGGCAATCCGGTCATCATGCCTGAAAACACGATGATGATGATCCATAAGCCATGGGGGTTTGCTGGTGGTGACGCGAGCGATATGCGCGACTATGCGGATCTGCTCGACAAGGTTGAATCCGTGCTTATCCCGGCTTATGCGCAGAAAACCGGAAAATCCACAGAAGAAATTGCGGCAATGCTGGAGGACGAAACCTGGATGAACGGCAGCGAGTGCCTTGAACTGGGTTTTGCCGACCAGGTGACACCATCCCTTCAGGCTATGGCCTGTATTCATTCAAAACGTATTGAGGAATTTGAAAAAATGCCAAAAAGCATTCGCAACATGATCACCCCGCCGCGCAACACTACCCAGCGTGACCCGGTTATTACCCAGCCTCCGGCACCGCAGGCAAAAACAGACCCGGCACCGGATGAAAATGCGATCCGCGCGCAGGTAATGGCTGAGCAGAAAGCCCGCGTTAACGCTATCGGCGATCTTTTTGCCATGTTCGGCAATAAACATATGGAACTGCAGAATCAGTGTGTGGCCGACCCTGATTGTTCCGTCGAAAAGGCGAAAGATTTGCTGCTGGCAGAACTCGGTAAAACGGCCACGCCATCAAATAAAACCACCCAGCCACATATTCATGCGGGCAACGGTAACTTCGTCGCGGATGGTATTCGCCAGGCACTGATGGCGCGTGCCGGGTTCGAAGGTCAGGAGCGGGATAACGTTTATAACGGTATGACGCTGCGCGAGTATGCGCGTATGGCCCTGACAGAAAAAGGCATCGGTGTGGCCAGCTACAATCCGATGCAGATGGTAGGCCTGGCGCTGACCCACAGCACCTCTGACTTTGGCAACATTCTGCTCGATGTTGCGAACAAAGCGCTGATTCAGGGCTGGGACGAGGCGCAGGAAACCTTCGAGCAGTGGACCAAAAAAGGCCAGCTGTCAGACTTCAAAACGGCGCATCGTGTCGGCATGGGTGGTTTCCCTTCTTTGCGACAGGTTCGTGAAGGGGCGGAGTACAAGTACATCACTACCACTGACAAAGGCGAAACTATCGCGCTTGCCACTTACGGTGAAATCTTCTCTGTAACCCGCCAGGCGATCATCAACGACGATCTCAACCAGCTCACCGACGTACCGATGAAGATGGGGCGCGCGGCGAAAGCAACGATTGGCGATCTGGTCTACGCCATCCTGACCAAAAACCCGAAACTCTCCGACGGCAAGGCGCTGTTCCATGCCGATCACAAGAACCTGAGTTCGGGCGCAATTTCCGTGGCCAGCCTGGATGAATCGCGCAAGCTGATGCGTCTGCAGAAAGAAGGGGAGCGTACCCTGAATATTCGTCCGGCCTACATGCTGGTGCCCGTCAGCCTGGAAACCCTGGCGAATCAGACTATCAAGTCGGCCAGTGTTAAAGGTGCAGATATCAATGCCGGGATCGTTAACCCTATCCAGAACTTTGCAGAAGTCATTGCAGAACCACGTCTGGATGAAGCTGATGCGAAAGCCTGGTATCTGGCTGCCGCGAAGGGCACCGACACCATCGAGGTTGCGTATCTCAACGGCGTCGATACCCCTTACATCGATCAGCAGGAAGGCTTCACCACTGATGGTATCGCCACGAAAGTACGTATCGATGCCGGTGTGGCACCGCTGGACTATCGCGGCATGACCAAATCCACTGGTCAGTAAAAAACAGTCCTGACAAACAGATGCCCTTAAGGGCTTTTTTTATACCTGAAACCAGCCCCGCAAGGGGCTGAATGGAGAAATTTATGGCTAAGAACTATGCGCAGGACGGGAAAACGATCCCTCTGGTAAATAGTGGTACAACCGACATTCAGAGCAGCGATCCGGTTGTGGTTGGCAAACTTATCGCTGTGGCGATTACTGATATTCCTGTCGGCGATACCGGGGACGGCATTACTGAAGGGGTATTCCTCCTGCCAAAAGTCCCCGCTGATGCAGTTACTGCCGGGGCGCAGGTGTATCTGAAGGACGGCAAAATCACGATCGAAGAAACGGATGCCGTTGCCGCAGGTATCGCCTGGGAAGAGGCAGGGGCAAGCACCACCGTTGTTGAAGTTAAGATCAATGCCTAACCCCTTTGACCGGATGGCGGCGCGCATGGACGCGGCCACCATAAAAAAGATGGGAAAGACAGCGATCATCAATGGCAGCAGCTATGACGTTGTTCCCGCCGAGCAGCTGGAGGAAATGGGGCCATTGTCGGGAACAGGTACTTCGCTGGTGGTTTTCTCTGAGCTTTACCAGCCACGCCGAAACGACAGTGTCGACTACGACGGTAAGAACCTGACCGTTACCCGCTATGACATGTTCAACGGAAAACCCCGCATCCATCTCGAATGAGGAGGCGCTATGTCCGTGAAAGGACTGGAAAGGGCTATTCAGAACCTGAACAGCCTCAGCCGGATAATCGTTCCTGAGGCAACCGCAAAAGCACTTAACCGGGTGGCCAGCAGAACGATAAGCCAGGGGAGCAAAGCTGTAGCGAAAGAAGCAACAGTTGATGATAACCGGAAAAAGGGGCTTCCGGTTCGTCTGGTCCGCCAGCGTTCCCGTCTGCGCAAGGCCCGTCACGACCGTCCGGTTGCATCGATAAAAATCAACCGCGGTAATCTTCCTGCAATAAAGCTCGGCACGGCACGCGTCAGGCTGTCGCGTAAAAAAGGTGCCAGAAATGGAGCGGGCAGTGTCCTTAAGATCGGACCCTATACCTTTCGCAACGCGTTCATTCAACAGCTGGCGAACGGACGCTGGCAGGTCATGCGGCGCGTAGGTCAGGCCCGTTATCCGATTGATGTGGTCAAAGTTCCTCTTGAGACACCGCTCACAGTGGCTTTCACCTCTATTTCAAAACGCCTTATTGAAAGCGACATGCCAGAAGAACTGTCCGCGGCCCTGAAAAACCAACTTAGGATCCACCTGAAGCGATGAACCGACACAGCGCAATTCGTGCAGCCATTCTGGCAAAAATGAAAGCAGACATCACCGACCCCGTCACCTGGTTTGACGGACGTCCTGTTTTTCTTGAAGAGCAGGATCTTCCTGCCGTTGCTGTTTACCTCTCTGATGCGGAGTACACCGGCGATTCGCTCGATGAGGATTCGTGGCAGGCGGTTGTCCACATCGAGGTATTTCTCAAGGCCTCCAGCCCTGACGCCGCGCTGGATTCCTGGATGGAAGAGAAAGTGTATCCGGCAATGGCCTTCATCCCGGGACTGAATGATTTAGTCGAGACGTTCACCCCGCAGGGTTACGACTACCAGCGGGATGATGAAATGGCCACGTGGGGTTCAGTCGATTTCACGTATGTAATCACCTATTCAATTTAAGAGGTACTTATGCCTACTCCAAACCC
The DNA here is from genome assembly GCF_000534435.1 of Enterobacter sp. BIDMC 26. Taxonomy (NCBI): domain Bacteria; kingdom Pseudomonadati; phylum Pseudomonadota; class Gammaproteobacteria; order Enterobacterales; family Enterobacteriaceae; genus Enterobacter; species Enterobacter sp. BIDMC 26. The sequence goes on from NZ_KI973182.1 coordinate 971,472, forward strand.
GCTGGCTCCCGTGAAAGGCGCCGGTACCACGCTTTGGCTGTACACCGGAACGGGCAATGCTTTTGCCAACCCGCTCTCGGATATTGACTGGAATCGCCTGGCAAAAATCAAAGAGCTGACGCCGGGCGAAATGACCGCCGAATCTTATGACGACACCTACCTCGACGACGAGGACGCCGACTGGAACGCGACCGCCCAGGGGGCAAAATCTGCTGGCGATACCTCGTTTACCCTCGCCTGGAAACCGGGCGAAGAAGGGCAAAAAGACCTGGTCGCATGGTTTATCGACGGCTCAGTGCGCTATTACAAAATCAAATACCCGAACGGTACCGTCGACGTTTTCCGCGGCTGGTGCAGCAGCCTGGGTAAAGCCATTCCGGCAAAAGAGGTCATTACCCGTACAGCGAAAATCACCAATACCGGCAAGCCGGAGCTGGCTGAAGAAAGCGGGACCCCGAATATCCCCGTGACCGGCGTTACGCTCGATAAAGCCACGGCAAGCGTGGTCGTGGGCGCAACCACAACGCTCAATGTGACGGTTAACCCTGCCAGTGCCTCAGATACCTCGTTCCGCGTGGCAACCTCCGACGGGGCAAAAGCAACGGTCACCGTTAGCGGCAACGCGATCACCGTCACCGGCGTTGCGGCAGGCACCGCTGACGTTATTGTTATGACCAGCGATGGTAATTTCGTAGCGGTCTGCAAAGTCGCCGTAACTGCAGCGTAAGGAAGGACGCATGTTTCTGAAAAAAGAGAAGTTCACCTGGCAAACAGAATCCCTGACCATCTTCGAGCTGTCGGCGCTGCAGCGTATTGAGTACATCACGTTTATGGCCGCAGAGGAAAAGGCCGTCAGCGCTGACAGCGACGGCATCAGCGATCAGGAAATGACGGCCAGGCTGATTGGCTCAAATATTCGCTGCGGTGCGCGTTTGATCGCGATGTCTTTGTGGCATAACGATCCGGCTGGCACGGATGTGGAAACGCTTTATCAGCAGGTGCTTAGCGGCTGGCCGCCGGAGGCGATCGGTAAAGCAGAAATGGAAATAAAGCTGCTCTCCGGCATGCTCGTTCCGGTTGAGGATGACAATCCTGCCGATCCGGATGCCTCAGCGGAGGCCGAAAGCGCTGAACCCGTTACGGCGGAAAAGCCCTTGCCAGCGAGCTGAAGTTTGTCCTGAATCTGGCGCGCGAGTTCGGGCGACCCGACTGGCGCGCCATGCTGGCTGGAATGACTTCCAGTGAGCTGGGCGACTGGCACCAGTTCTACCGGGAGCATTATTTTCAGGACGCGCAGCTCGATGCGCATTTCTCAGAGCTGCTTTATTCCATCTCCACTCTTTTCTTCCGCGACCCGGAACTTACCCCCGCACATTTCAGCCTGCTTTCTCCTTCGGATGTCGTCATCAGCGATGACGAGCCGAATGATGACACGCTGATGACCGCCGCTGAGGGGATCACAGGAGGTATCCGATATGGCCCAGCAGATTAGCGATCTGGTTATTAAGCTGGATGTTGACCGCGCAACCTTCAGCGAGCAGGTCGCCCGAATCAAAGGGCAACTGACAGGAATGGCGGATGAGTCTGATAAAGTTCAGGCGCGAATGCAGCGTGCTGCGGACCGTCAGAGCGCAGCACTAAAGAGTGTGGGCGACGCTGGCGCGGCGGCCGCCGCAGATATGAAATCCCGTCAGTCAGCCGCAACGGAAGGGCTGACAAAAGACTGGCAGAACGTTTCTAGGTCCGTTGATGAAATTTATCGCCGCGTGACCGAACTTAACCAACGCATGCGTGAGAATGACGGGCAGGCTGCAGCGCTTGCCCGCCGACAGGATGAACTGGCGGCATCATTTTTCCGTCAGATTGACGGCGTTCGCCAGCTCAATGGTGAAACACAGTCGCTTGCGAGCGTGCAGGCGCGCCTTCGTGCTGCCAGAGCGCAGGGAAATATCACCCAACAGGATTATCTTGCTCTTATTTCCAGAACCACGGCCAGGCAAAAAGAGCTGCAGATCGTTGAAGAGAAATCAGCTGCAGCGCGTACCCGATTCCTCAATCAGCTGAAGCAACAGGTTGTAGAGCAAAAACTCTCCGGCACCGAGCTGTTGCGTATGAAGGCAGCGCAGGTTGGTGCCAGCGATGCGGCTGAGGTCTACATCCGCAAGCTTGAGGCTGCCAAAGTCGCCACGCATGGGTTGGGGCTGCAAAGTGCGGCAGCCCGACGCGAGATTGGCATCCTGGTTGGTGAAGTTGCAAGAGGTAACTTTGGTGCCCTGCGCGGCTCCGGTATCACTCTGGCCAACCGCGCCGGCTGGATTGACCAGCTGATGACATTGCGTGGTTTGGGAATTGCGGGTGTTATAGGTGGTATTGCTGTAGCAGTTGTAGGGCTAGGTAAAGCTTGGTATGACGGCAGTAAAGAATCAGAAGAGTTTAACAAACAGCTGATCCTCACCGGGAACTATGCAGGAAAAACCTCTGGTCAGCTTCAGGCGCTGGCGCGCTCAATGGCTGGCAATGGCATTACCCAGCATGCAGCTGCAGGTGTTCTTGCACAGGTTGTTGGAAGCGGTGCATTCAGTGGCAATGATGTCAGTATGGTCACCAACGTTGCCGCCCGGCTGCAGCAGGCCACTGGACAGGCCGTAGATGAAACCATTAATCAGTTTAAACGACTGAAAGATGATCCTGTTAATGCGGTCACGACGCTCAACGATTCCCTTCACTTTCTGACGGCCACCCAGTATGAACAGATAGCTTCTGCTCAGGCGCTGGGGGATTCGCAGAAAGCTGCCGAGCTGGCCATGCGGGCATATTCCGACGCGGTCATTCAGCGCGCCGGGGCGGTCGAGGATAATCTTGGCTCCCTCGAAAAAGCCTGGAACTGGGTGAAGAATGCCGCCTCCGGTGCGTGGGATGCGATGCTGGGCGTCGGGCGTAATCCTGACACCGCGATGAAGCGCCAGGACTCTTTTGCTGAATGGCAGGCAGCAGAGAAAGAGTACCGCGCGCTGTCCAGCAATCTTAAGGTCGACCCGGATTATGCCGGTAACAATGTTCTGCAGAAAGCGGATGCGGAAAGGCTCAGAAACGCGCGTCAGCAGGTGGAGCTGAAAAAGCAGGCTTACGATCTTGCCGATCAGCAATACGCCCAGGAAGGGCTGGCAGCCGCGCGGGAAAAAATGCGGACGGACCAGCAGGCTCAGGCAATCCGCAACCAGCAGCAGTTTAACCAACTGGTGGAGTCCGGCGCGACGGCGGCAGAAAAGCGGGCTTCAGCAGAGAAAAAGCTCAGTCAGCTTATTGAGAAAAATCGCCAGGATGCGAAAGACGGTGTCGCCACGCTGTGGACTGAAAAAGACATTGCCGCGGCCCGCGCCGGGATTGAAAAGCAGTGGAAGGATCCAAAAACGCCGAAAGGCAAAAGCTACTCAACGCCCGCCGGCGACAAAGCCGAGGAAAAGGCGCAGGCCGAACTTCTCACCCTTCAGGCCCAGCTTAAAACGCTTGAGCAGCATACCAGCGTGAACGACGTCATAAGCAAACAGCGTCAGGATCTCTGGCAGACTGAAAATCAGTTCACCGTTCTGCAGGAGGCCGCGGGGCGTCGTCAGCTTACGGCGCAGGAAAAATCCCTGCTGGCGCACAAGGAAGAAACGCTCGAGTACAAGCGGCAGCTGGCCGATCTTGGCGATAAGGTTGCCAGCCAGCAAAAGCTCAACCAGCTGTCCGATCAGGCCGTGAAGTTTGAGCAGCAGCAAAAAGCCGCCAGGGCGGGCCTGCAGGCTCAGTCTGAGGGGATATCCACCCGGGAAGCCGGGCGACAAACTACGCTGGAGCGTCTCAGCGAAAGCTATTCGTACAACCCTCAGGCGCAGCAAAAGGTTCTCGAAGAGCAAAGGGCGACGTTCGAGGCTGAAGATGTCCTGCGCGCAAACTGGCTGGCCGGTGCGAAACAGGGCTGGGCCGAATATCAGGATTCAGCGACAAACGTTTTCAGCTCTGTTCAGCAGATTTCGCAGGCTACGTTCAGCGGGCTGGCGGGCCAGCTTACCAGCCTGACGACAACCGGGAAGGCGAGCTTCAGGGACTTCACCAGCTCGATCCTTAAAATGATAGTGTCCGTTATCAATCAGCTGCTGGTGGCTTACACCATCCAGAGCGCAATGGGCTGGGTTAGCGGCGGGGCGAAAACCTCCTCTGCAGGTCAGTCATTCGCGGTCCCGTCATACCGGCCACAGGGTTTTGACGTGGGCGGTTTTACCGGGCACGGCGGCAAGTACGAGCCAGCCGGTATCGTTCACCGCGGGGAATTCGTCTTCACCAAAGAATCAACCAGCCGCATCGGCGTGGCTAATCTCTATCGCCTGATGCGCGGGTATGCCTCGGGTGGTCTGGTCGGCGGCGGGAGCGCAGCCGGTGCTGGCATGGGCGGGATCAGTGTTTATGCCCCAGTCAGCATCAGCCAGCAGGGGAGTGACGGGAGCATAAATCAGGCGAACGCCACGGGGACGGCGAAACAGCTGCAGGCGATTGTTCAGCAGACAATCACCGAGCGACTGAAAAAAGAAATGTCCGCAGGCGGCGTGCTTTATTCGAGGAGGACACCGTGACAGACACGTTTACCTGGCGCACCAGAAAAACAGCGCAGGGAACTGAAACAGCCCGAACGCTGCAGGCCCAGTTCGGGGATGGCTACAAACAGATAGCAGGGATGGGGATCAACGACAAACAGGAAACGTGGAACCTGGACTGGACGGGCACCAGACAGGAGGCGGCTGCGCTGCGCGCTTTTCTGATGTCTCACGTTACTAAATCGTTCTGGTGGACCACGCCATGGGGAGAAAAAAAGCTGTTCAGAATGAAATCCGATTCGTTCAGCGTTTCTTTCCCTACCGGGAAAAAAGCCACTGTGGCCTTCACTTTTGAACAGGCGTTCGCGCCCTGATTTTCTCGACAAACACTGAAAGCTGCCTCCGGGCGGCTTTTTTTATGGGGGGAGTATGAGTTTTACGGCAGACATCCAACAGCTTGAGCCCGGCAGCGTTATTCAGCTGATTGAGATCGACGGCACTGAATTCGGTATGGATCAGGTGCTGCGTTTTCATGCGCACAATATTCAGGAAGAGGGGTGGGCAGCCTTCGCTGCAGAAAATCTGCCCGCCATTATCTGGCAGGGAAACCAGTACGATCCCCATCCCTACGAACTGAAGGGGATGGAATTGTCGAGTACAGGTTCACAGCCAACGCCCACGCTGTCCGTCGGGAACGTCGGAAACTATGTCACCGCGCTGTGTCTTGAATATGACGATATGGTCAGGGCTAAGGTCAAAATCCATACCACGCTTTCGAAGTATCTCGACGCCGCCAACTGGAAAAAAGGTAATCCGGGTGCCAGCCCTGCCGATGAGCGCGTACAGCTCTTTTACGTCAATGCTAAAACCGCAGAGACGCGGGTACAGGTTGATTTCGAGCTGTGTTCTCCTTTCGATATTCAGAGCCTGCAGCTGCCGACACGGCAGATTACGCCTGTCTGCACCTGGTGTATGCGGGGCTGGTACCGAAGCGGGACCGGATGCGATTACAACGGCACGAAATACTTTACCAAAGACGGTACGCCGACCGATGACCCGTCGAAAGACGTTTGTGGCGGCCGCCGGCAGGATTGTCAGGATCGTCACGGCCCGGACGCGCCGCTGCCGTTCGGTGGTTTTCCGGCCGCCAACCTGCAGGGGAAATAAAGATGCGTGAAAAATTGCTGGATGCTATCCGTCAGCACGTCGCTGCTGAATACCCCAAAGAAGCCTGCGGTCTGATTGTTCAGTCAGGCCAGCAGCAAATCTTTATTCCCTGCCGCAACATTGCAGATAAGCCCGAGGAGACATTCACGCTCTCCCCGGAAGATCAGCTCGCTGCCCGCGCGCGCGGTGAGATCATCATGCTCATTCATTCCCATCCGGATGTGGTTCGGCTGGTGCCATCGGAGCTGGACCGGATCCAGTGCGACTGGTCGGGGATTGAGTGGGGGATCATGTCCTGGCCGGACGGGGACTTTTGTACGATTTCCCCGCGTGAAGACCGGGATTATGCCGGGCGGCAGTGGGTACTGGGTTACGCCGACTGCTGGTCGCTTATCCGTGAATTTTATCTGCGCGAATACGGCATTGTTCTCGGGAACTATTCAGTACCTTACGAATGGTGGGAGAGCGGCAAGGAACGGCTCTACGACGACAACTGGGAGCGTGAGGGATTTGTTGAGATTGCCGCCGGTGCAATGCAGCCAGGGGACATCATCATGATGAGTGTGCAGGCATCGGTGACTAATCACGCCGCGGTATATGTGGGTGACAACATTATTCTCCATCATCTGTTCGGGCACCTTTCTTCGCGAACGCCTTATGGAAAATATTATCGCGACAGAACGGTCCGGGTGGTCAGGCATAAGGACAGAACGCATGGTTAAGACGCTTATTCTCGAAGGGAAAATGGCTAAAAAATTCGGTAAACGCGTTCAGTTTGATGTTGCCGATCTGCGCGAAATGCTCAGGGCCATGTGTTCACAGGTTCCCGGATTCAAAAAATATATGTCGGAAGCTCATATGAAGGGGATCCGTTTCGCCTTTTTTAACGGTGACAACAATATCGGGCTGGAAGAGTTTGATATGACCCGCGGTGGAAGCGTGTACCGGATCGTGCCCGTTTATGAGGGGGCCAAAAGTTCGGGCGTCCTGCAGATAGTTGTCGGTGCCGTTGCGCTGGTCGCTGCATTCTTTACCGCCGGTGCGAGTATGGCAGCCTGGGGGGCTGCGATGAGTGCAACAGCCATCAGCGCCACGTCAATTTTGACCGGGGTCGGGGTGTCAATGATGCTGGGTGGCGTTGTCCAGATACTCACGCCCCAGCCATCCTTCGGCGCGGGTAAATCCTCCAGCACGGACAACACGCCTAACTACGCCTTCGGGGCGCCGGTCAATACGGTCGCTATGGGGCATCCTGTCCCCCTGGCCTACGGTCTGATCGAGGCAGGGGGAGCGATAGTCAGCGCCGGTATGTACTCGAGCGATCAGCAGTAGGCCAGCGGCCACTAACTTAAAGGTGCTTCGGCATCTTTTTTTATGGGTGAAAAAATGCAGCTTCTTAAACAAGAAACCATCCTGCAGGGGGCCAAAGGGGGAGGTGGCAGTTCACATACTCCGGTTGAGCAGCCTGACGATCTGCTGTCGGTCGCAAAGTTAAAAATGCTCATTGCCGTTTCTGAGGGGGAAATTCAGGGCGACCTGACCGCTCAGAACATTTTTCTCAACGATACGCCGCTGGCAAACGACAGCGGGGAATATAACTTCAGCGGCGTGAAATGGGAGTTCCGCAAGGGCACACAGGACCAGACCTATATTGCCGGGATGCCCCAGGTCGATAACGAGCTGGCGGTGGGCACAACTGTCACCACCACCGCGCCCTGGACACGCCAGTTTACCAACCTTTCCCTGGATGCCATCCGCATCAAGCTCAGCCTTCCGGTCCAGTATCTCTATAAAGATAACGGCGATATGGTGGGCACGGTTACCGAGTATGCGATCGATTTATCAACGGACGGCGGTGCCTGGAAAACGGTTGTAAACGCCAAGTTTGACGGAAAGACCACGACGGAATATCAGCGTGACCACCGTATCGATCTGCCAAAATCCACGTCCGGCTGGTCTGTCAGGGTCAGGCGTATTACGGCTGATGCCAGCGGATCAAATTCGAAACTGGTTAACGCCTTCAAGGTGTTTTCGTATGCTGAAGTCATCGACAGCAAGCTTCGTTATCCTTTAACAGCGCTCCTGTATGTCGAAGTGGACAGCAGCCAGTTCAACGGCAGCGCGCCGAAAGTGACCTGTAAGATAAAAGGCAAGATGATTAAGGTTCCGGATAATTACGATCCGATAACCCGAACCTATTCTGGTTCATGGTCCGGCGGGTTCAAAATGGCCTGGTCCAATAACCCTGCCTGGATCTTTTACGATCTGGTTCTGGATGAAATTTACGGCATGGGCACGCGCGTTGATGTGTCTATGGTGGATAAGTGGGCGCTGTATTCAATCGCCCAGTACTGTGACGAAATGGTTTCCGACGGGGCCGGTGGCACCGAACCGCGTTTCACCTGCAACGTTTTCATTCAGAGCCAGGAGGACGCCTGGCAGGTACTTAACGATCTCGCCGCGGTATTTCGTGGAATAACGTTCTGGGGCAACGATCAGATTTATGTCCAGGCAGACGTCCCGCAGGACGATGTTGACTGGGTTTATAACGTCTCAAACGTTATCGATGGACTGTTTACTTATGCGGGCGGCTCATACAAGAATCGCTACAGCTCCTGCCTGGTGTCCTGGTCCGATCCACAGAACCATTACAGCGATACCGTAGAGGGGGTCTACGATTCGGCGCTTGTAGAACGTTACGACGTCCGGCAGACGTCCCTGACCGCAATCGGCTGCACCTCGCAAAGTGAAGCGCACCGACGCGGTCGCTGGGTATTGCTCTCCAATGCCAAAGACGGGACCGTATCGTTTGGCGTGGGGCTTGACGGTTATATCCCTCTGCCCGCTGAAATTATCGGTGTCGCCGATCCTTTCCGTTCTGGTAAGGAGAACGGTGGCCGCATAAGCGCGGTCAATGGCCGCCAGATTACCCTTGATCGAGAAATAGACTACGCGGCGAAAGACCGGCTGGTGGTTAACCTTCCCGACGGAAAAGCCCAGACGCGGACAATCAGCGCGGTGAGCGCCGATAAAAAAACGGTGACGGTGGCTACGGCATTCAGTCAGGTTCCTGTGGCGGGCGCTGTCTGGGCGATAGACAGTGATAACCTCGCAATACAGTACTTCAGGGTCACCTCAATCGCGGCTAACGACGAGAGCACAGGCGGTTTCACTATTACGGCCGTTCAGCACGATCCAAACAAATATCGTTACATCGATGACGGCGTTCGGGTCGAGTCGCCTCCGATCACCGTCACGCCGATAAGCGTCCTGTCTGCTCCGAAGAATATCGTGGTGACTGAGAGCGATCATGTGTCTCAGGGGCTGACTGTAGCAAGCCTGGACGTGTCATGGGATAAGGTTGAGGGCGCAATCCGGTATGTTGCCCAGTGGCGTAAGGACAATGGGGACTGGATAAACGTTCCGGTTACCAGCGCGCAGGGTTTCTCGGTTCAGGGCATTTATTCCGGCAGCTATGACGTGCGCGTCCGGGCGCTGAATGCGCAGGATACCTCGTCACCATGGGGATACGGTGAAACAACTTATCTCTCCGGTAAAACGGGAAAACCGGGTACTCCGCTCAACTTCCTGGCGACCGAGGATGTGGTCTGGCATATCGACCTGACCTGGAAATTTCCGGATGGCTCAGGCGACACGGCCTATACAGAGATTCAGCGCGCCACAACTGCCGACTACGCCAATCCTGAACTGCTGGTCCTGGTGCCGTACCCGGCTGCAGATTATCAGCATGGCCCCATGCCTGCCGGCGTTCGCCAGTGGTACCGCGCGCGCCTGATTGACCGTATCGGTAACGCCGGGGACTGGACCGACTGGATCATGGGCACGTCCTCGATAGATGTCAGCGAAATAACGAATGACATTCTGGAGGACATGAAAGAGTCGGAAACGTTCAAAGACCTTCTCGAGAACGCGGTGGACAGCAACGAAAAAATTGCTGGCATGGCTGACGAAATCAAAATCCATGCTGACGAACTCGAGCAGCAGGCGAAAGACATCCAGGAGAACGCTGACGGGCTGGCTCAGGCCGAAGTGAAGATAGACGAGATTTCTGTGTCTATGGACGGCATGACGGGAGGCGTGAAGAACTCGGCAATTGCGATAATTCAGGCCAATCTTGCTCAGGTGGCCACGCGTAAAACTCTGTCGGCATCGGTAGCCGGTAACAGCGCGCAGCTGGATCGCATTGATGAGGTGATCGTCACTGAAAAGGAAGCAACGGCACGTGCATTGCTGAGTCTGCAAACGAGCGTCAACGGGAATACGGCCTCCATCAACAGCCTGAGCCAGACGGTTTCGAATTATCAGCAGGCCACGGCAACGCAGATAAACGCCATCACGGCGACAGTCAATGGACATACAGCCTCTATAACCACTAACGCCCAGGCCATTGCGAACGTAAACGGCCAGCTCAGCGCGATGTACAACATCAAAGTTGGGGTAACGAGTAATGGGCAGTATTACGCCGCAGGCATGGGGATCGGGGTGGAGAATACGCCATCAGGTATGCAGTCGCAGGTGATCTTCCTGGCCGACCGTTTTGCCGTTACTACTGCTGCCGGAAACAGCGTGGCGTTGCCATTTGTGATCCAGAATGGGCAGACGTTCATCAGGGCCAGCTTCATCCAGGACGGTACCATTGAGAACGCCAAGATCGGCAACTACATCCAGTCCAACAACTATGTTGCTGGCTCTGCAGGCTGGAAGCTTGATAAAGGGGGAACGTTTGAAATTAACGGTGTGGGCGGTGGCGGAAGGATGCTGATATCGAGCACGCTCATTCAAATTTACGACAGCAACAACGTGCTGCGCGTCAGAATGGGGTTATGGTAATGCCACAGGGTTTGCAGTGCTGGGACGGTGCAGGACGTATTGCCGTTGAATTAAGTGATTATGCTATCCGGTATATTGGAAGCACATCTGTAACATTTGCAGCGGGGGAAACGGCTAAGGACGTTTCCTTTTCCGGAGTAACGCAGGACGGCTCATTTATATCAATCGTATCGGCGAGTTCGGCAGGAGTAATAAATGAATATTATTGTCGGGCTTTTAATGGTGGCTTTACCGTTTTTTATTTACCAAGCGGCGGCAGTATTTCGATAACACTTAATATGGAGGTTTATAACTTTCAATGAGTGGATTCGAAGTTTATAACAGCGCCGGAAAGTTGCTGGTTGATTCACAAAACAGGTCGACACTTTTTTATGATCAGCGTGCGCTCGGTGCAGTGACTGACAAAGGTTATTACCGCGTGGATAGCCCGTTCGGAAACGGAAGCACGCTGGGTATTACCCAGCCGCAATTCTGGAATGATGGTAATTTGCGCTGGCTGCAGCTGGATACTAATAAGTACGGCTTACCAGGCGCTGACCTTCTGGAAGACAATGCGGGCAGCATGATACGCACGTCCAGAAACGTTGGAATGCAGAGCGGATATTTGGATGTTTTCGACAGCGCGGGGAATCTTATCTGGAGCGCCGCCTCGGCATCGAAAATGCCGCGCGTGGTGGGCTTTTTCGACGTGCCGGCCAATTACGATCTACAGAACAATACCTTTGCGCTAAACCTGAGTTTTAACCCGTGGATTCTGGTTAACAACTGCCCTGGTAACCTCAGTGACGATGGTACGGTTGTTGGTTATTCAGGGATCGTTCTCAAATGGACAGGCTCACAGCTGCAGGGGAGGTACATCACAAAAAACCAGCGCAACTGGAGCCAGACACTTCAGGGGCGCGGGCTACGAATTCCCATCGCTCAGTTTGTCGGAATTTGATACTGGCGGGACGCGGGGGTATTGAGTAGCGATCATGTTTTGCTTCACACCTTTTGCAGGTTCGAAGCGGTATACGACATCAAGCTTATCCGTTTTCTTATAACATATGTTGCTGAGCCGCTTATTTATATGTCGGCTGAAAATGCCATTGCTGCTGTCTGAAATTACGTTAAACTCCCTCGTGGTGCAGTCAATATTTACGTGAATATCTCCTCCCAGAGATAAGCGCGCCGCATCCACCGGGTAATCCATTTTGAAGGCATAGTCTCTGTCTTTATCGGCACAGCCAGCCGCCAGCAAAAGTGCCAGGGCAAATAATCGTTTCATTTCTACATTCCTGTATCTGCGGGAATATCCATTTTATTTGAGTTTAAAAAATAGTCAGATTGATAAGAGCGATCAATTTTACATTATTGATCGCTTTAAACGATCGTTATTATCGTGAGGTAGTTCATGCTTTATAACACCGGCACTATTGCTATCAACGGAAATACCGCCACCGGGACGGGTACAAACTGGACGGCGCCAGCCAGCCAGGTTCGTACTGGCCAGACGATTATCGTCATGTCTAACCCGGTTCAGATGTTCCAGATTTCATCCGTGAACAGCGCCACGTCAATGACGGTTACGCCAACTGCTTCCCCGGCGTTAAACGGCCAGAAGTATGGAATCCTGGTGTCCGACAATATTTCTGTCGACGGACTGGCACAGGCGATGTCGCAGCTTATCAAAGAGTATGACGAGAACATTGGCGCGTGGGAGACGTTCGCCACCACCTCAGCCAATCAGAGCATCACCGTAACTATCAACGGCACCGCCGTAACTATCCCTGGTATCGGCAAACTGGCTCAGAAAGATACCAATGGTGCTCTCCCGATTGACCAGGGCGGTACCGGGGCAATAACGGCAGAAGGCAGTCGCACAAACCTCGGGTTGGGAGACAGCGCCACAAGGAACGTTGGAACAGCTGCGGGAACCGTGGCGGTCGGGGATGATAAGCGGTTCAATACTGTCGATAAAAAAACAGGGGGAAATGTTACCGGCAGTTTGATGGTAACTCAGGGTAGCAGCATTGGCGTATCTACTCAGGAAGGTGGTGATAAGACTGTTAAGCTATACAACATCACAGGGGATGGGACTGTAGGAAGTTATGTAAACGCTGTGGGAGGGGCCTGGTATAATGGGAACTGGTCTCTTGGCGGTGTTCGTGGGAGCGGGACTAATTTAGACAGAGCGCAGTTAAATGTTAATAGCGGAACTGGTACCGCGGGTTCATTTTTATTTTACCCAGATGAGAGATTCAAATCATCTTCGTGTGGAGCTGATGGGGCTGGTTATGGTGGCTCATGGTCAGACATTAACACATGGCAAAGAAATATCTCTTTTTTCCGAGGTAACGTATCCGTTAATAATGATGCAGGGTTTATTCCTTTTGCCCGCTGGCATAGTCAATGCAGTGGTGGATATTCTTCAACAGTAGGGCTTGGTTCTATAGCAACCGGGCCTAGTTCGTGGGCGGATGTAGCAATAACAACACTCGGGGATGGTGGTTCTGCCGGGCAACGTATATTTCAATTCACGACAGCAAACGGTGATATATACGCCAATGCTGGTGGAAATCTTTCCGGTAACTATATTTTCCAGAAGCAACCTAACTGTGACATTACGCTGAAGCACGATATTAAATATGATGATGGTTATCAGTCATACGAGAATATCAAGAAATTCCTGCCAGCAACGTACGTCTACAACGATGACCCTCGTGAGAGAGTTCGCCGAGGTGTAATCGCTCAGGACGTCATGAAGATTGATAGTGAGTACGTAAAGCTGGTCCCTGCTGCGCCAAAGTTTGATAGCGAAGGAAACAGGGTTGATGCTGATGATACGTTGGCACTGGATAACAACGTCATCATGCTTGATACCGTGCTGGCCCTGAACTACGTCATCAAGAAGCTGGAGGCTACACAGAACGAGCTGGAGGAGATTAAGCTAAAAATAGCGGCATCATGAATCCTGAGCATTCAGTTGCAGCCTGTTCCGGCAAATGACGGGCTGCAAATTATTCAGCTTCCTTATCCAGTTTTTCAACCTTACTCGTTAAATCATCGACCATAACCATTAGGGCCATAATGGCCTCATGGCAGCAAAACTGCAGCAACCCCGTAAGTATCGACAGTTTTCACATCAGGAATCACTGTTCCGTCCTTCAGGGTAATATCATAGCCACCTTTATTAGCTTCGGGAAATACTTGCTCAACGTCCTGCGCAATAAAGCCGTAACCCGTTGTTTCATTGTCTATATGCTCCCAAAAGCAGCCTTTAATGGATTTCATCTTAGTGAGAGGTTCGAAAATGCGCACGATGTCTTTTTTATACGCGCATCTGAGAGTGATACCCATTGACCACCTGTGCCACGCCCATCTGGGTAAAACATAAATGATGCTGCTGCCCCTCCAGATTCTGCCACCACATTTAACTTAACGCGATCAAATGGGGTAGAGCCGCTACGTATTGCACCAAACGACCATGAACCGCTATACCACTTACCGACTATCTGATTAACATAATTCCCTTGAGATGAATCCGTTGTCGTATTGTTAATCTCAATGGAATTGTCACCTCCATTTCCTTTCCTAACACCTAAACCACCACCTGCATTTGTATGCCAGTCAGTTGTTCCGCCACCAACACCATTGATTGTCACAGCAGAAGAAATCGTCCCCCTGGTCTTCCCGTTTTCCGTACCAAGCGCGTATCATCGCTGGCGGCGACCGTTCCCGCCACTGCGCCAACGTCCCTGATTGCGCTGTTTCCTAAACCGACGTTTTATAGATTGCTCTTGAGTGGCCTGGCCGATAACTTCACCTGATTTTTTTGCAGAAATAACTAGGTGAAAAAATATGCAAATTGGCTACGTAAGAGTGTCAACAAATGACCAAAATACGGATCTTCAGAGACAAGCGCTCGAACTCGCAGGATGTGAGCAGATTTTCGAAGAAAAAATGAGCGGAACAGTGGCGAGCCGGCCAGCACTCAAAAAGCTTCTTAAGGCATTGAATGAGGGGGGACGCTGGTTGTTTGGAAGCTGGACCGACTTGGTCAAAGTATGCGAATAATGTACTGCTGGGAACTGTCATTATTTTGTGGTGTAAGTAATTGCATTTTAGACTTTTTAAATTAGAAATATTCAATTAACATAATGTTAGTGATGATTTACTCTAGTTATCACCTTAACTATAAAAGGTTTGAGTAATATAAATTTTTAAGAAAAGTGAGGAAAAAATGAACAAGCAAGAAGTTATCGATGGTCTCAAACTTTTCAAAAAAAGATTGCTTGGCGAAGTGTTACAGGCATTTCAGTCTCGTGGAAGAGAATTTGGCAATGAGAGATTTAATGCATGGCGGAGAAAATTCACTCAGTTTTTAGACGAAACTCTACCAGGTGAAACAACGGTCTTAAATGCAAAGCTAACACATTATGCATATTCAGTAAGGTATGGTGAAAGTGATGCTCAGCGATTTTGGCGACAAGATGGGGAAACAATGGATGCTTACATTGACTCATTGATTTTGGATGTGGAGAATGATGAGTACGAAATTCGTGAAATAAAAGATGACAAAAAAGATGTTGTCGAAATAAGTCAAAGTGAAAAACCTAAAAATAAAGTTTTTATAGTGCATGGGCATGATGGCGAGGCCAAACAACGTACCGCGCGCTTTATTGAGAAGCTTGGCTTTGAAGCGATCATTCTTCATGAGCAGGCTAGTAGGAGTATGACGATAATTGAGAAAATTGAAAAATACTCAAACGATGTGGGTTTCGGGATTGTCTTATATACACCAGACGATATGGGAAATGCAAAGGGTGTGGCTGAAAGCGGTGATTTAAATTACAGGGCTAGGCAGAATGTAATATTTGAACATGGGTTTTTAATAGGCAAGATAGGACGTGAAAACGTAACCCCACTGGTGGAGGGGGCTATTGAACTCCCTAATGATATTAGTGGGGTTGTTTATATAAATGATAGAGATTGGCAAGTAGATATAGCTAAGGAAATGAAGGCTGCAGGCTATGATATTGATTTCAATAAGCTATTGTAGATAAGTAATTTAAAGTTCTTTTATGTTTTTTTTCTTAATATCTGGCTCTAAATGTCAAGGTGAGCCAGATTATTGAATTTTTTTCAAAACTACATTTTTCGTTCTTTCATTTTTCGTTCTTTATTAATTGAGAGTTACATCTTTCTTTACAGTCTATTTCGATGTTTTAGACGATTTTTGCTAAAAGTATTTTAAAATTTAATATCATATCGTTACGGCCGACACCCACTAGAATTAGGTAAAACGATAATCATTTATGTTTCAATCCGCCGTTCTGCAAGTGTCTGCCTTGATGCATTTGATGACCATTCATCGGACTGGTCATCCCTAAAAATGAACATGTGTTTAAATTTTACATTTTAAATCCCAAAATATAATAAGTTATTTTGATACATGCTCGTGGAAGCACTTAATCACATGCTTTGTATAGTCATCCTTTACGCCTCCCAGGTAGATTTTAGACAGGTCGTTTATTAAACCCTCTCTTTCGGAGTCTGTGCGCATGTTTTGTGCACCTTCAAAATCCTGTATTAATGCAGTTGTTAGGGCGTTAAGAAAAAATATTTCCGATTTAAAACAATAAATTTTTCTCAGCTTCATTAAATCAGCTGCTGCATCTAAATCTCCATTTACAGTTATTTCGTTGAAGAATTCAACAGTTGCATTAATAACATTGGTAACTAATATTGTTTCTTGAGGCGCGAAAAGGTAGCCACATGGGGAATATTCTGAAATTGTTGTTGATTTAATAAAGTGATAACCTTCACAACAAGCAAGGAATACAACAAGTTCGTTATTGCAAATCTCATTTATCCCTCTAAGAACACTCATTAACTCTCCCCATGCCATGCGAGAGTTATCAGCAAACCCAATCTCCTTTTTATTACCATGTGTTTCTATATTAATAATTGGCCTAAATCCTTGGTTACCTCGCATCAAAAAATTTATTTCATCCATGACTTTTATAAACTCACCTTTGGATGTGACCGGAATATATTGTATTCCAGAATGATCGGGGTGTAATGTTTTTAATATTTTGCATAAAGCCTCACCTGTTTTGAAATCATTTTCAGGTAGTGACTCAATAATAAGTATGCTGTTGTAAACCACACTCAACTGTGACATTATGATATCCTTTTGAAATTTTAAAAAAAAGCTTTTTTTTGAACGAGCTATGACTCAAAAATAAAATAAATTGTTTTTGTATTCATTACATAAAGGGATGGGGGTATCCTTAATTCAAATCTAGATATTTTTGATAACAAGATTATGCTCTTTCATTAAATATTCTCAAGATGGATGATATCAGTCTCTACGGACACTTTCAAATCAGTGCATAATGATCACCATGGGTTAGTAGTCTGCGTCTTGCTCATTATGACCGAAATGGATCTCTTTATGTTCTTTATCGTACTGCCTCGATTAGCGCAGGATCCTGATTATTCACATTCCCCACTGCGTGCGTCACGGCGTGCCATATAAACGTGTCTGCCGGTACGGAACCGTCGGCACGGTGAATGAAGTACGGTTGTTTCATGTTACCTTCCTTCTTCCACTAGAACCATCCATCAGCAAAGCAGATAGCGCGGCCATGCTGCCAGAGAGGTTTAAACATTCTGCTTGTTGCTGCGGTTTGGACACGCGCTTTAATTAGTGGCGGCTTATCCCACCATCCTGGTGCGTAACCCCAGAAAACAGGATCGAGATGCAGTTGTTCGTCTCGTTCGCTCAACAGCAGGACTTTAGTACCGGGAGCCACGTTGTACCGACCAATAGGTTCTGGGTCATAGGCAATGTCTCGATCGGCACCATCGGCTCGGTAAGCCAGATACTCTTCACGGGTTTGGGCTTGAGCAAAATGTCCCACTCAGAAACCTCCAGTCATTTAGACTGAAAGAATAGGGCAGGGAGAAAAAGTAGCGCGCGCTGGTTAAGTCTTACAAACGGATTCGGGGCGATTATGCTGATGAGAAAGAAATGCGTAAAGCGGTGTGTTGCGAAACTGGAAGAAGTTACGCAAAAGAGGGGAATTTTGGGGGCAAATTTGGGGGTAAAATCATGCCAGGGGCATGATTTGGGGCGATAAAATCACCATTATTGTCCGATAATGTCCGCAGTGTAATAGTTATAAGCTACTGATTAATATATAAGTTATTGTTTTAATGTTTGTTTTGTATTTCGCTAAGTAGTCTAACGCTGATTATGTTGTTGTGGGGATAAACATTAAGTAAACCGGGGAAAAGCAGCCCCCTTTCCAGGCGGAAAGGGGGAAGGGAGGTTACTTCAGCTCGTCAACCATGGTGATGGCACGGCCGATATAGTTTGCCGGGGTCATCGCTTTCAGGCGGGTTTTCTCGTCTTCTGGCAGTTCCAGACTGTCGATAAACTGTTTCATGCCTTCGGCGTCTACGCGTTTGCCGCGCGTCAGCTCTTTCAGTTTCTCGTACGGTTTTTCAATGCCATAACGACGCATGACGGTCTGAATGGGCTCTGCCAGCACTTCCCAGTTGTGATCCAGCTCGTCCAGCAGACGGTCGCGGTTCACTTCCAGTTTGCTTACACCTTTCAGGGTGGACTGATACGCGATCAGCGCGTAGCCGATACCCACGCCCAGGTTACGCAGTACGGTGGAGTCAGTCAGGTCGCGCTGCCAGCGGGAAACCGGCAGTTTGCTCGCCATGTGCTGCAGCACCGCATTCGCCAGACCCAGGTTGCCTTCGGAGTTTTCGAAGTCGATTGGGTTGACTTTGTGCGGCATGGTTGAGGAGCCAATTTCACCGGCGATGGTCTTCTGTTTGAAGTGGTTCAGCGCGATGTAACCCCACACGTCACGATCGAAATCGATCAGAATGGTGTTGAAGCGAGCGATGCAGTCAAACAGTTCCGCGATATAGTCGTGCGGCTCAATCTGGGTGGTGTACGGGTTCCACTGAATGCCCAGAGAGGTCACGAACGCTTCGCTGAACTGATGCCAGTCCACTTCCGGGTAGGCAGCGATGTGGGCGTTGTAGTTACCTACCGCACCGTTGATTTTACCCAGAATCTCGACCTGCTCCAGCTGACGATACTGACGTTCCATACGGTACGCCACGTTTGCCATCTCTTTACCCATCGTGGAGGGAGTGGCCGGCTGACCGTGGGTACGGGACAGCAGCGGAATATCACGATATTCGACAGACAGTGCTTTTACCGCGTCGATGATTTTACGCCAGTAAGGCAGCACCACGTCTTTACGCGCGGTGGAGAGCATCAGCGCATGAGACAGGTTATTAATGTCTTCTGAGGTACAGGCGAAGTGAATGAATTCAGACACGGCATGCAGCGCAGGCACGCTTGCCACTTTCTCTTTCAGGAAATACTCAACCGCTTTTACGTCATGGTTGGTGGTGCGCTCAATAGTTTTAATGCGCGCAGCATCTTCTTCGTTGAAGTCAGCAACGATTTTATCGAGGTAATCGTTTGCCTGGGCGTCAAAAGCAGGAACTTCCTTGATTGCTGCCTGGGCGGCCAGCTTTTGCAGCCAGCGTACTTCAACCTGAACACGGAACTTCAGCAAACCATATTCGCTGAAGATCCCGCGCAGCGCGCTGACTTTATCGCCGTAGCGTCCATCTACAGGGGATACGGCGGTCAGTGAGGATAATTCCATAATTCGCAACTCCGGGAGGTTAACAATGAGCAAGAATTTGTTTTGCCTGAGTCGTCAGGCGATTACGAGAAAACATTAACTGCAGGCGGCCACCGCCAACCTGATGCCACAGCACGGCGGCACGAATACCCGCCAGCAGGGAGGCGCGTACTTTTGCCTGAACCTGCGGGCTTTGCAGCACGGCAGGAGAGCCGGTGACCTGAATACGTGGGCCCAGCGGGCTGATGACGTCAACATAAATGCCGGCCATGGCACTGAGCAGCGTTTCGGACTGCAGATCAAAATGGTCGAGCTGGCGCTGCAGCCCGGCAATGCGGTCACCGAGCGTATCAAGGGCGCCTTTGGCCGCGCTGAGCTTACGCTCCAGCACCATCAGGCTTAACGTGTAGCGGGTTAGCTCCGCGTTCAACCCCTGACGGCTACTGGCGTTAAGCACGCCAAGCAAAGTTTCAAGACCGAGACGAAGATTGGTTTCACTCCCACCGAAGACACCCAGAGTCGAACCGGGGTTGAGGTCGATAACGCTGTTGAGTGAAACGTGCAGCGCGTCAGCATCGCAATGACCCTGATGCGCCAGCTGTTGCACCAGACGGGCAGACTGGCAAATTCCAGCCAGTGCCAGGGTGATGTCATAATAGTTCTTCGCCACACGTTCTCCTTTATGTGTGCAATCGTGTTAAACGGCCGGCAGAGGCAGGCGCTGTTCAATGATCCCGCCGCCCAGACAGATTTCGCCGCTGTAGAATACGGCGGACTGGCCTGGGGTGACCGCCGCAACCGGCTCGTCGAAACGCACATCAATGCGTTCATCATCCAGCGCGGTGACGGTACAAGGGATATCGGTCTGGCGATAGCGTGTTTTTACCGTGCAGCGCAGCGTACCCTTCAGCGGCTCACGATCGACCCAGTGCAGCTGTTGTGCGATGAGGCCGACGGACATCAGACGCGGATGGTCGTGGCCCTGAGCAACAACCAGAATATTGTTTTCGACATCTTTATCTACGACGTACCACGGATCTTCGCTGCCTTCTTTGGTGCCGCCAATACCCAGCCCTTTACGCTGGCCCAGCGTATGGTACATCAGCCCCTGATGTTGACCAATCTCATCACCGTCGACGGTAACGATTTTGCCCGGCTGTGCCGGCAGGTAACGACCAAGGAAATCGCGGAATTTGCGCTCGCCGATAAAACAGATACCGGTGGAGTCTTTTTTCTTCGCGGTGATCAGATTCAGCTCTTCGGCGATTTTACGCACCTGCGGCTTTTCAAGCTCGCCTACCGGGAACAGGCTTTGCGCAATCTGTTCGTGGCTGAGTGTATACAGGAAGTAGCTTTGATCTTTGTTGCCATCCAGACCGCGCAGCAGCTGGCTTTTGCCATTCACATCGGCACGACGCACGTAGTGCCCGGTCGCAATATAGTCTGCGCCCAGATCTTCTGCGGCGAATTCCAGGAAGGCTTTAAATTTGATCTCTTTGTTGCACAGAATGTCCGGGTTCGGGGTACGACCGGCTTTGTACTCTTCCAGGAAAAGCTCGAAGACGTTGTCCCAGTATTCTGCAGCAAAGTTAACGGTGTGCAGTTCAATGCCCAGCTTATCGCACACCGCCTGCGCATCGGCGAGATCCGCAGCAGCAGTGCAATATTCCTCGCCATCATCTTCCTCCCAGTTCTTCATGAACAGGCCCTCCACCTTATAGCCCTGTTGTTGCAACAGGTAGGCGGAAACGGAGGAATCGACACCGCCGGACATGCCGACGATCACTTTTTTCTGGCTGTTATCTGACATGGAATACTCACGACATTGAACTTCAAGGCGGCGTATTCTATCACGCCCCCCCACCATTGGCACCCTCTGTAAACGGCCAGTTAAATTCTCCAATCACCTCAAGCGGCAGGCGACCAGCAGACTGCCAGCAGCGGATACTCTCGGCAACCAGCGGCGAGCGCAGGTTTGGCGCGTTCAGGATCTCTTCGGCAGTGACCCACAGGCAGCGATCGATATCATCGTCCTGCGGCTCTGTGGCGCACGTTTCGCTAAGCTCGACGGCAAATAAAAAGCGCAGGAACGGAGTGTGATCAGGGGCAATCCACTGGTGCATACGGATGAAGTGTTGCGGCTCCGCGTGGATACCGGTCTCTTCCCACAGTTCGCGTTTGGCGGCCTGCAGTAAGGTTTCATTGGCTTCAAGGTGCCCGGCTGGCTGGTTCCACAGCGCCTTGCCGTTAATACTCTCTTCTACGACCAAAAACTTACCTTGCGCGTGAACCACGCAGGCGACCGTGACATGCGGTTTAAACATAGTGACTCCTTAAGGGGTAACGTCCCGCCATTCACCGTTTGCCAGTGAATCCAGGGTGTAGTTGCCCATGGCGTAGCGAATAAGTCGCAGGGTAGGGAAGCCCACGTGTGCGGTCATCCGACGAACCTGGCGATTACGGCCTTCATAAAGGGTGATCTTGAGCCAGCTCGTCGGGATGGATTTGCGCTCGCGGATCGGCGGCGTGCGTGGCCACAGCCATTCCGGCTCGCTGACGAGCTCAATACCTGCAGGCAAGGTAGGACCATCGTTTAACGTCACGCCGCGGCGTAATGTCGCCAGCGTCTCATCATCCGGTTCACCTTCAACCTGGACGAAGTAAATCTTTCCCGTGCGTTTGCCCGGCTGAGTGAGCCTGGCCTGTAAGGCACCATCGTTGGTTAAGACCAGAAGTCCTTCGCTATCCCGGTCCAGACGGCCAGCGGCGTAGACGCCCTGAACTGGAATGTAATCCTTCAGCGTGCTGCGTCCGGCTTCGTCAGTAAACTGCGGCAAAACATCGTAGGGTTTATTGAACAAAATAACCCGCTTTGGCTGGGATTCTTGTGGTCTTCTGGCGGCTTGTCGTGAGCTGAATCGCTCAACCCGGTGTTTTGTAAAAGAAGTTTTCTTCATGGTATTTTCAGACGTTATCAATTGCCGCATTATAGCCTATTAACGAAGACCTTTCATGGCGTCGGACAATCAGGTACTATCGAAGGGCTCATTACAATTTATTAACATAAGATCAGTAACAACCAGAAGCGCTCGAAGGAGAGGTTAATGGAAAGCAAAGTAGTTGTTCCGGCGGAAGGTAAAAAGATCACCCTGCAAAACGGCAAGATTAACGTTCCTCACAATCCGATTATCCCGTTCATCGAAGGTGACGGTATCGGTGTAGACGTTACCCCGGCAATGCTGAAAGTGGTTGATGCCGCTGTTGAGAAAGCCTACAAAGGCGAGCGTAAAATTTCCTGGATGGAAATTTACACCGGTGAAAAATCTACTCAAGTTTATGGCCAGGACGTTTGGCTGCCAGCTGAAACGCTGGACCTGATCCGCGACTACCGCGTTGCTATTAAAGGCCCTCTGACAACTCCAGTCGGTGGCGGTATTCGTTCCCTGAACGTTGCGCTGCGTCAGGAGCTGGACCTGTACGTGTGTCTGCGTCCGGTTCGTTACTATCAGGGCACCCCAAGCCCGGTTAAGCACCCTGAACTGACCGACATGGTTATCTTCCGCGAAAACTCAGAAGACATCTACGCGGGCATCGAGTGGAAAGCGGACTCTGCTGACGCAGAGAAAGTGATTAAATTCCTGCGCGAAGAGATGGGCGTGAAGAAAATTCGCTTCCCTGAGCATTGCGGTATCGGTATCAAGCCTTGCTCCGAAGAAGGGACTAAACGTCTGGTGCGTGCGGCCATTGAATACGCGATCACCAACGACCGTGACTCTGTGACGCTGGTTCACAAAGGCAACATCATGAAGTTCACCGAAGGCGCATTCAAAGACTGGGGCTACCAGCTGGCGATGGAAGAGTTCGGTGGTGAGCTGATCGACGGTGGTCCATGGCAGAAGATCAAGAACCCGAACACAGGCAAAGAGATCATCATTAAAGATGTGATCGCCGATGCGTTCCTGCAGCAGATCCTGCTGCGTCCTGCTGAATATGACGTTATCGCCTGTATGAACCTGAACGGTGACTACATCTCCGACGCCCTGGCGGCGCAGGTTGGCGGTATTGGTATCGCCCCTGGTGCGAACATCGGTGACGAGTGCGCACTGTTCGAAGCGACCCACGGTACGGCACCAAAATATGCCGGCCAGGATAAAGTGAACCCAGGTTCTATCATCCTGTCTGCAGAAATGATGCTGCGTCATATGGAATGGTTCGAAGCCGCAGACCTGATCGTTAAAGGTATGGAAGGCGCGATCAACGCGAAAACCGTTACCTATGATTTCGAACGTCTGATGGAAGGCGCTAAGCTGCTGAAATGTTCAGAGTTTGGCGACGCGATTATCGCGAACATGTAATCCAGAGTCTGGGTTAAACAAGAACGGGAGCCGATGGGTTCCCGTTTTTTATTATTCGATTTCGTACGGTTATCAAAACCCCTCCTTCAATAGCATTTACCGTCCACACTCTACCGGGCCATCATGAGCTTTCGCCGTTTGATTCGGCGATGTATGCCCCAAAATTTCTTGAATATCTTAATTCCACGTCTCACTAAATTCATTGTTATGGTGTCCGGCCTCACCCGGTGCCGCGCTCATGAATACCTGATCTGACTTATCGGGTACGACGCGATTACGGTGAAACTCTCATTAATTCTCTTGTCAGCATAACTTTCTGGTGTGCGGAATATCACTCGTATTACGGGAGATAGCACAACGTGAATTAGCATCATTTTAAGCAGACGGCTGATATAAATATCCCTGTCGCAGCAAGTTGTTTAATCAAACGGTATTGCTGCGCTGGCACTTTCCGCGGTAGTGGGAAAAGTGAGACAAACTGTACGAAAAAATAAAGTCGGGTAATGTCGGTTTTATTGTGTACATAGCAAACACGCATGGTCATTCATTGCCATGTATTTTCCAATCGAGACGTAAGGATATTCTACAAATGAGTACTTTTACTGTAGTACCCGCAAATCAGTCTGCAGATAATAATGCGAAAATGATTTATCAGTGGTTGAGTGGTCTGTCCGAACGACAGGGTAAAAAGCTCATTTCAGGTATTTTTGGTGGCTATAGCAATATCGGCGGCGTCGATGCTTTTTCCCTGCAACAAGGAAAAGACCTGCAGGCCCTGACCGGGAAATTCCCGGCTATTTATAGCGCTGACTATGCCCGTGGCTGGGATGCCTGTACCCCTGGAGAGGAAGCCAGTTTGATCGATTTTGGTTGTAATGCCGATCTGATCGACCACTGGAAAAAAGGCGGACTGGTTGCGATCAGCCACCATTTACCAAACCCTTGTTTTGCGGGGAATAATCCAGGTGATGGAAAGGGGGCTCTCAAGCATCCTGTGAGTAATGATGAATTTTCTGCAATCTTACAGTCTGGAACACCGGCGCGTGGGCGCTGGCTGGCAATGCTTGATAAGGTCGCTCAGGGCCTACAGCAACTGAATGAGAAAGGTGTCACCGTCTTTTATCGACCCTTGCATGAGATGAATGGCGAGTGGTTCTGGTGGGGGGCAACCGGTGAGAATACAAACGATACTGTACGTATGGATCTGTATCGACGCCTGTATCAGGATATCTTTAACTATTTCGTTAAAACGAAAGGGTTAAACAATTTACTCTGGGTCTTCTCTCCTGATGCAAACCGGGATTATAAGACATCTTATTACCCTGGCGCAGAGTATGTTGATATTACTGGCCTGGACTTGTATACAGACAATCCTGCCACTGTAAACGGTTACGATGAAATGGTGGCATTGAATAAGCCGTTTGCCTTTGCAGAAGTGGGGCCATCAACAATTAACGGCCAGTTTGATTATGCAAACTTAGTGAGTGTTATTCTTCAGAAATACCCTAAAGCAACCATGTTTATCCCCTGGAACAATGACTGGAGCCCGCTGAAAAACCTGAATGCCTCTGGTGCATACAATAATGACCGGGTAATAAATCTCGGAGATGTATGGAACGGCAGCGTTTTGAGTTAATGTACGTTCCGGTGTCACGTTGATGCACCATATAAAATGGTTGAAGTCGCTGGCCCGATCGTTAACGCTATAGAAGATGCTAAAATGTTCAGAGTCTGGCGACACGATCATCGCGAATATGTCATCCAGATTCTGGGTTAAACGTGAACGGGGGCCAGAAGGTCCCCGTTTTTTTCCTCTGCCTGCGGGAGACTGCAAGATGTTAGCTACGATCCTTGTCGCTATTGTTGCATTAATTCATCTCTACATACTTGTGCTGGAAATGTTCCTGTGGAACACAAAAACAGGCCACAAGGCATTTAATCTCAGCCCTGATTTTGCACGCGATACCCGCGTGCTGGCCGCAAATCAGGGGCTGTATAACGGTTTTCTGGCGGCGGGACTGCTCTGGGGACTGTGGCTTGGTGAAAGCGGTGTTCCTGTGGTCTTCTTCTTTTTGACCTGCGTGCTGATTGCGGGCATTTACGGTGCCATGACCGCCAGCCGAAAAATACTCTATGTTCAGGCTTTACCGGCGCTGGCTGCATTGATTGCATTGTGGTTACGTTGATTAACAAGGCTTTGGTCTAAGAGTGCCGTCCGATATACTCAGGCATTACCCTTAAAGGTCAGAGAAGAGACTGTTTATGCACAATGAAATTCCACTTAAATATTATGACATCGTCGATGAATACGCGTCGGAAGCCGCGGAGCCGGTAAGTGAGGCAGAGCGCGATCCTCTTGCCTGTTATTTCCAGTTGCTGCTCACCCGTTTATCGAACAATGAAGAGATCAGCGAGGAAGCCCAGCAAGAGATGGCCAGTGAAGCCGGCATCCGTAGCGCGCGCATTGATGATATTGCGAACTTCCTCAATCAGTGGGGAAATGAATAGTCCGCCTCAAAAACCGTTGTGCTGATGCTTTGCTAAACAGCTCAGCATCACGCTATCGGACCACATGCATTTTTTATCCGGGATGTGCGTTGAGGGTTTACCGATGAGCAGGGCGAAAATAACGATCAGGAAAAAGAGTACCAGCGGAAACAACAGAGAATTTTTCACGTTTTAACCAAATGAGAGTGTGCTTCAGGGTAATCTACGGTCTGAATGTGACGACTATATGTTTTTAGGAAAGAAATGGAAACGTCTGATCTGGAAAAACATTACCACGACACCAACGCGAAGACGCTGGCGCTCTGGGAAAAGCGGGACGGTATCGGAGCGGTAAGGGAGCCGTTTTATGCTACGCAAAAGCTCGCACTGGCGACAGGTTTCCAGCCGGAAATGGCCGCGTCTGTCGACATGTTGTTTCGGGAACTGCGGGCGTTGACCCGCCACGACTCGTTAGTAGACCTCCAGCCGCCATCCGGCTTCCATTTCACCTTCGTACCCATAACGCTCCCTCTCTACGACGAGAATGCACCGTTACCGGCGAAGACGCATCAGCTTATCGACGCATGGACCCCTTTCGCCGGTCTGGGTATCACGGTTCGGGAACTCAGGCTGGTGGCATTGCCCAACCAGCTCTTGCTTGCAGGCATACCCGATACACTTGCCTTGAGGCAGCGGCAGGCGTTTTGTGAATGTCTGTTAACCACGGACTGGCAAGAGGCGTTGCGCTTACGCCATGGCAATACCCCTTTGCCAGCGCCGTTCTGGCACACTACGCTGTTACGCTACCAGGCAGACTGTCTGCCTGAATCGCTGAGGGCGTTTTTCCGTGAGCGCCGCATGCAGCGTTACGGTGAGGTTTGCGGAGAGCTAAAACTCAACGTCGTGAATTATAACTGGACGTTATGCAGAGCCGTCACGTCGTCAATGTTGACATGCTAACGCGCTGGTTTTTGCTTATCGTTGTTAAGTTGCTGCGTCAGTTCATCAATGGTCAGTGATTTAGAGAAATACCATCCCTGAATCAGGGCATCAGGATACCGATCTGCGATAAAGCGATACTGCGTTTCGCTTTCCACACCTTCAAAGACGAGCGTTTTATTCAGTCTGGCGAGGGCGTCACTAAAGATGACGAATATATTCTGTTTATAATGCTCATTAATACCATCTACCAGCGATTTATCTATTTTGATCTCATCGTATTCCAGAAGCGATATGCGGGCGAGGTTAGAGTTTTGCACTCCAAAATCGTCAATTGATATTCTCACACCCAGTGATTTTAACGCCTGACAAAACCCTTCGAGAACATCCGCAGTGGAGACCGCCTTTTCAGAGAGTTCAACTTTTATCAAGGAGAGTGGAATGCTATTCACTAAACACTCACGACACAGAATCTTAATGAATTGCCCGTCTTCAATCTCGGTTCGACCAATGTTTAATGAAATCACCAGCTGATGTTTAATCGCCAGCGAGGCGATTTCTGCCAGGGATTTTTCGATGATATTGATATAATACTTTTGATACAGGCCAATTTTCTTAATTAAGGGAATAAAGAGCTCAGGCGATACCTCTCCATGATTGTTATCGCGCCATCTCGACAGAACTTCAACGCCCACCATTTTTTTATCCTGGATTCGAATAATGGGCTGGTAGTTAACGCTGATGGTATTGGCTTTTACCGCGTTAACCAGCGTGCGCTCCAGTGAGAACCGATCTTCATAGATGCGGAAGAAAAACAGCGTGATCGCTATCCAGATGAAAGCCAGAATTGCCGTGAGAAGGGTAAACACCACCAGCGACAACGAAGCCAGCCCTGCGTTGTGATGCTTCACGATCACACACAAATCCCATACGGCGCTGCACTGCGTCAGGGTTAAGGTAAAAAGATTCGAATGCAGCCAGCTCTGTTCTTTTATCACCGGGGAGGCTGAGAAAAATGTTCTGCCGAAATCTTTGGTCGTTGTACTCAGTGAATAGTTCGCCGTAATCGGCGTGAACTTATCGTAAGCATAGCGGGAGGTGAATATAATCACGTTATTATAAATTGCCGCATTGCCTGTAAAAAAATCTTTTCTGGAAAACTGTGCCAGAAGAAAACCCCGTGGCGTTTTATGCAGCTCTGCAGGAAGGGCAACGGGAGTGGCGAGTTTACCCCAAAAAGCAGTACAGGCTATTTTCCCCTTTTCAATAAAGCCGATATCCCCGAAATAGAGGCTATCTAACTTTATCTGCCTGTAACTATCGAGACTGGTTTTATCACAACCCTGTGTAGTAATGCTTTTGAGCGCCTGCGCCACACTTTGAGAGAGGCCTTCTGAATATTGCAAAAGGGAATGGGAAACCTCGAGCTGTTTGCTCTTTTGCTGGGCTACGATAACCGCATTAACCGCGTAGAGAGAGAGGGCGACCAGCAACGTTGAAATGATAGCAACGGCAATGATCTTTTTCATTTTCCAGTGGTCCCGTCCGCTCCCTGATTTCACAAATCTTAACACAGCCAGGGCAAGGCACAAGCCTGATAATAACGGAGGTTTATCTTATTCAGTCAGAGTAACTCATGCGGAAGTACCAGTTTTTTAAGATAAATCTTAACTAAACTTTTCACATTGCTTTAAGCAGCGCAGAGTTTGCCAGGCGATCGCCTTATACAGGTCATAAATGAGCATTTTTCTCTTAAGGAAAAAATCGTGCGCAACGTTATGCTCCCCATTCTGTGTGCCTTATTTGTGTTTCTGAGTGGCATGCTGATCATTAACTGGCAGTTGTGGCATATGGCCCGGTCAAATTATGCCGAAATCGCCGCCGCAAGCACGCGTAAAATTGAGGCCATTCTTGCTGAGGCTGTCAGTGCTGCAGATACCGCAAAACGGGTCGCCGCTGCAGGGTGTACCGACACCGGACAGCGTGAACTGGGTTCGGAAGCTGCGCTGAAACCGCATCTTCGCGCCATTATGATTGAGCAGCAGGGCAGGATCGTCTGTACCTCCCTTCCCGGAAACGGCGTATTGATTGTTCGCCCGCAGACGCTGCCCAACAAAGAATTGATGCTGCTCCCCGGTAATCGCCTGGTGAACGGCATTCCGGTGTTACTTTTCCAGATGCCCGTCGCGAAAGGGCGCGTTATCGTAAGCGTTAGCGATGCGCATTTGCGGGATGTTATTGCGAGTGCAGCAAACAGCACGGGACTGAGGCTGGTTGTTGGCGAAAAAGCGATAGCCGGCGCGGGCGATGTGAGCGGCTGGCCCCCCGTGAAGTGGGTGGGCTCCTTAACTGCATCGGCACATTTTCCGTTTAGCATGGCCTGGCAGCCTCCCGCCTTTTTCAGCCTGACGCGTTTACTGCACCAGGGATGGAGCCTGATACTGCTTATCCTTGCGTTATCTGCGGCTGTTGGCATTCTTATCCGTCGCTACAGGGGGAAAAGCAACTCGTTTGAAGACGATCTGCGTAAAGCCATCATCCACGGCGAGATCGTTCCGTACTATCAGCCGATCGTGAATGGCGATACCGGCGGTTTGTATGGCGTGGAAGTACTGGCAAGGTGGAAGCACCCAAAATCAGGCTTTATCCCACCGGATGTTTTTATTCCGATTGCCGAGCGCAGCGGTCTGATAATTCCGCTGACCAAAGGGTTAATGGCGAAAGTGGTGACCGAGCTTAAGCCGCTTTTGCCTAAGTTGCCGGACGGATTTCACATCGGGGTGAACATTAGCGCCAGACACATCAATGCGCCTTCTTTTATCGCTGACTGCCGGGTCTTTGGAAAAGGCTTTTATGGTAAAGAGGTCAAACTGGTTCTCGAAGTGACCGAGCGTGAACCGCTGATCGATAATCCTCATCTGGTGGAAAATCTCAATGCGTTACATAACGCCGGTTTCGTCATTGCGCTTGATGACTTTGGGACCGGGTATTCCGGACTCTCCTGTCTGCACGCGCTGGCGATTGATTATATTAAAATCGATAAAAGTTTCGTGAACCGGGTATCAGAGGCGAAAGACTCTACGATCCTGCTGGACTGTGTGATTGACCTGGCGAAAAAACTCTCACTGCATATCGTGGCTGAAGGGGTAGAAACGAAGGAGCAACTGGACTATCTCAACCGTAATCAGATTACCCTGTTGCAGGGATACTATTTTGGTAAACCGGTCTCGTATAAAGAATTTATTAAAGTCATCTTATCTAAGCCGCTGGAGAAGGTCAGTCTGTAAGAGATTTTTTTCTGTGAAAGGGGCCCAGTAATAATATCTGATGCCCGTTTGCGAAAAGCGAAATATCATCAGATTTCTGTTGTATGCTTAAGTGCAATTCATTTTCCTCTTATCCTGAGCTTTGTTACAGTGACTCTAGTTGTCAGCCAGGGATGTCAGGCCTGATAAGGTGGAAGAGCTCGTGCATGTGAAAAATACTTTTTACACAACAACTATTACCGTCATCATTGTCTCATTGATCATTTCGCTGTCGCTTGCCGTCCAAATTACCACGTCCAGGCAGCAGTCAATCCAGCAAATAAATACCAGTGTTGCCAACCTGAGCCATACCTTAGACGTGTACAGCGAAGGGATCATGCGCCAAAGTGAAATGTTGATTACTTCGGTTTCAGACATAATCAAAATTTATGGCATGACCCCACAACAGGCCAAAAATATCCAGCGGATGATAAGCAATCAGGATAATCTTCTTATCCAGATAAATAATGTGGTTGTTTACGATGCGCAAGGGAATATTTTTACGGCACTGCATGAAAGTTTTTCCGGACCCCGGAAAGGGGTGGACAGGTCGTTTTTTATCTACCACAAAGAAAATAAGAGCCAGCAGATTTTTATTGGCCAGCCGGTGGTCAGCAGAACGAATGGTAAATGGGTCATAACCATTAGTCGTCGGCTGGAAACCCCTACCGGCGCGTTTAACGGTGTCGTTGTGGTTACGCTGGGTATCGAAAATTTTCTGGCGTTATACGGGCAGATCAATATTGGTCACTCAGGCGTGATCGGCTTAACAACCCAGTCAGGCGTGTTGCTGGTACGTCATCCGTTTAAAAATAATTACATCGGCGCGATTGTTTCGGATTCGCCTCTCTTCAGGACATACCTCAAGGTACAAAACGCGGGTATCGCCAGCTCTGTCTCACGGTTTGATAAAATCGAACGCATTTATGCTTTCGAGAAGAACAAGCGCTACGGGCTCGTCACCACCGTGGCGGTCAGTACGCAAGAAGCGCTCGCCCCCTGGCGCAAGCAGGCTCTCCAGCTTTCTGTACTCATTTTGGTTTTTACCGCGATACTCATTGCGGCGTCCTGTTTCCTCTATTCCGATTTATCCAGAAAAACACGGGATAACAGGGCGCTGAAGATTATTGCGTCTGAAGATGCGCTAACAGGGCTTTTCAACCGACGCATTTTTGATGAAAAAATTCTGTCAGAAATTGCGGCCTGTGCGGCCAGCGACGCCCCGATTTCGGTGTTGATTGTCGATGTGGACTACTTCAAAAAATACAACGATAACTATGGTCATCCCGAAGGGGACCGCTGTTTAACCCTGCTGGGAAATAGCCTCAGGGAGAGCCTCAACCGGGACAACCAGGTTGTGGCGCGCTATGGTGGGGAAGAGTTTGCACTGATCCTGCCAGACACGGATATCCAGGAAGCGCTCCGCCTCGGTCAGACGATCATTCGCAATGTCTTTTCGCTGCATATTGAACATGCTTTCAGTCCCTTCGGGCGGGTCACGGTTAGCGTCGGGATCTCCACTGCGCGTGCCGTGGATATCGCGGGCAGCCAGCAGAACATCATTATAGCCGCCGACCAGGCGCTCTATCAGGCAAAACGTGCAGGGCGAAACCGGCACGCTTTTGTAGCGGTGTAGGCAAAAAAAAGCCCACTCTAGAGTGGGCAAGAAATACTGGAAGCAATGTGAGCAATGTCGTACTGAATACCTGAGTGTTTCGCTCAACTATTCAGTGTTGAGAAAGATAATCTTTCTCAACAAAAGATGCAACCCCACATTTCTTGTGGTGCTGTTGATGAATAAACGCGCACTCTCTCACTGTGATGCTTATCACAAATTTCCTTTCTGAAATCCTGTGCTATCCTTTCTTGTGTCGTTGATTTAATGACAAAAACCATACGGAGAGGAAACTTATGGGAATTTTATCCTGGATTATCTTTGGGCTTATTGCAGGTATTCTGGCGAAGTGGATTATGCCGGGCAAAGATGGCGGTGGGTTTATCGTCACCGTAATACTGGGGATTATCGGTGCAGTGGTGGGCGGTTGGATCAGTACGCTGTTCGGCTTTGGTAAGGTCGATGGCTTTAACTTCGGCAGCTTCGCTGTCGCGGTGATCGGTGCGTTGGTTGTTCTGTTTATCTACAGAAAAATCAAAAGCTAAGCCTGATAAATGTTGAAAAAGGCTGCCATATGGCGGCCTTTTTACGTGGTGGGTTTACCACCAGCCTAGCTGCGAGCCTGCAACAGCCACGATTGCCACGATCAGCATAATGAGGGTTGTTTTTCTCATTTATGCCCCCGGAGCAGCGTAACCACCGACAAAAAACCAGGCCAAAAACACTACCGCCGTTATAAAAATAACGACCGGGAAGAGGATCCCTATTCTCATACCATCACCTGTTTCGGTTTTTATAACGCCGTAGAGTGTACGGGGTTAATCCATCGCGAGAAAGCGCGTTTTGCTTTTTCCTTTCTTATGCTGATACATCGCGACATCAGCCGCGCGTAACGCACTGTCCGGATCGGTCACGGTGGGGTCAACTTCAATCACACCGAAGCTGGCGCCAGGATAAATAATGTTCACGCTCCCCAGCCAGTATTCTCCTGCAATACGGGCGTCGAGGCGCGTTTTAAGCAGGTTAATCTGTGTGCTCTCACCCGTACTGTTGGTCTGGCTAAGCGAGGCCACCAGAAACTCATCACCGCCCAGCCTGCCAATTATTTCGTCCGCCTGTTTTTCTTCAGTCAGACGTTTGCCCACTTCAATCAGGAACCGATCGCCTGATTCATGCCCGTAACGGTCGTTAATCAGCTTGAAATCATCAAGGTCGATAAACGCGATGATGGCGTTGCGTTTAAGGTGCTTTGCCAGTGAAAACAGGGTCGTCAGCTCTTCGAAGATGGCGCGGCGGTTTGGTAATCCGGTAAGGGCATCGGTATAAGAGTGCGCAATGAGTGCCGCATTGGCTTCCCGAAGCTGGATCACCAGCGACTCTTTCTGAATATACTGGGCAATCAACCCGGCAAATAATTTCAGAACTTGTTCACCGCGGTCACTGGGATGTTTCTTTTCCGTGCTGGTGGCGCAGAGCGTGCCATAGAGTGAACCATCCGCAAGGTGAATAGGGATACTCATGTAGGTTGTAATGCCAAGGGCTTTCGCGGCATCGCAATCCGGCCAGCGCTCAGCCACCTTGTAACTGAACAACGTACCACTCTCAATGGCGCGCTTACACAACGTGTCGCCCCAAGGAACGCTCAGCCCCTCAGGGATCTGCATCTGCTTGCTGTTGCGGGCGTAGAGGATATGCTGCAGCCGCGCATTGATATCGACCTTCGTCAGGTAGGTGGACTCCATTTCAGTCACAATCTCCAGCATCTCCAGCAGCTGGCGGACGAGACTTTCAAGGGACTGCTCAGTGGCGAGCGTTTCTGAAACACGGGCAAGGATAATATCCGACATGACGTAGGCTCACTCCCATGCAGAAGACGTCTGCATCTGCATGTTATGCTGAATTTTTCGACTTCGGGCATAGTAAAACATGAATATAAAAATTTTAATATTCATCACAGGGGAGCGGGGGAGAAAAAAAGCCCCGATGTTGAGACCGGGGCAAAGACATCTTGATTACGGAATGATGTTCTCTGGTCATTGAGAACACGTGCCACTGTAGTGTGGAAAAGTGCAGTTAAGATGGAGAAATCGTGGAGAAAGCGGCGGTGACCCGTTACCCTTAAAGTCTGATGAAGTTAAAAGGATCAATGAGATGAGATTACTGCTTCTGGCACTGGCGTTACCGCTGGCCGCCTGTACCTCCAAAACATCCCCGCCTGATGCCCCGAAACCGCCCCATGTTATCGGGATGGCTAATCCCGCCTCCGTCTACTGCCTGAATAAAGGCGGGGAACAGGTCCCGGTTCAGAGCCCGCAAGGGGTTCGCACGGAGTGCAAGTTGCCTGGCGGCGAAGTGATCGATGAATGGGCGCTTTATCGTCGCGATCATCCGCAACCTGCCAGGTGACAGCGGGACAGTGGCTGCGGTACACTTCTCTTTAGGATTATTCTTAGCCTTTCGATGGCTACCGTTATCGTGAGAGAAGTATGTTTCAGCTTAAACCGGGCAGCATGGCGATGATCATCGGTGCCCGCACGGCGTCCGGCCGTCGTAATATTGGTAAATCTGTTGAACTGTTTGGCCTGTGTCAGCCCGGCCAGCGTTTCGTTAACCCGGTCAATGGCGTCATGACGCAGTTACCCACCACCTCGGATCGCGCGCTTTGGCTGGTGACCGGTGATGTCTTCGCGTTTGACAATCAGCACGGCTTTGCGTTTATTCGTGCCGAACATCTGATGCCGCTTACCCCGGATACGGCGCCGCAAATCCTTGATGAACTGATGATCGACTGACTAGACATTACGCAGCCAGTCGGCTAACACCAGGGCGTGATTGTGTTCCTTATCTTTCGCGCCATAGAGAAGGGTTAAGGTCTGCTTGCTGGCCAGCGCCGCAAGACGCAACCCCTCGTCCTTGTGCTGCGCCAGCTCTTCCCGGTACGCCTTGCTGAAGGCGTTGAAATCAAGGGTTTCGCTATGAAACGCCTTGCGTAAATCATTGGACGGGGTGAGCGTTTTACACCATTCATCATACGCGAGATCGGTTTTCTTCACGCCACGCGGCCAGAGTCTGTCTACCAGCACCCGATAACCATCGTCCGGGCTTGCCTGTTCGTATACGCGTTTACACTGGATCATCTTTTCTCCTCACCTGCGGCAAAACGTTCTGCGTATTACTCTAGCACTTTGTCTTTACCCACCCAATTTAAGGTATTGTGATAATTGCAGAAGATCGGTAGTCTGAGGTTCCTTATGTTATCTGCTAATACTCAGGCATAAGGAACCTTTCATGGAACACCTCCCGGCTAAAACCACACTGCGCATTGCGCTGGTTGGCGATTACAATCCCGATGTTATTGCGCACCAGGCGATCCCGCTGGCAATTGACGACGCCGCTGCCGTTCTTGACCTCACCGCTGATTATGACTGGCTCGCGACCACGGAACTGACCAGCCCGGAAGATCTGGTGGGTTATGACGCTATCTGGCTGGTTCCTGCAAGCCCGTACAAAAACACGGCGGCGGCCTTTATCGCTGCACGCTACGCACGCGAAAACAGCATTCCCTTCCTCGGCACCTGCGGCGGGTTTCAGCATGCGCTGATTGAGTACGCCCGTAATGTGCTGGGCTGGCACGATGCGGCGCACGCCGAAACGGATACCGAAGGCACAATGGTGATTGCGCCATTAACCTGCTCGCTGGTGGAAAAAACCGATGCAATTGAGCTGCGCAACAATACGCTCATCGCCAAAGCCTATGGCAAACCGGAAATCGTGGAGGGATATCATTGCAATTACGGTGTGTCGCCGGAATTTGCACGGGAGCTGGAGAGCGGCGAAATGCGCGTCACCGGCTGGGACGAGCAGGGTGAAATTCGCGCCGCGGAGCTACTGACCCATCCGTTCTTCGTGATCACTTTATTCCAGCATGAACGTGCCGCGCTGGAAGGTCGACCGGTGGTGCTGGTACAGGCAATGCTGCGCGCGGCGCGCGGATAAAAAAGGCAGACCTGGTGGTCTGCCATTCTACTAACGGGGCGTGACCTCCCGGTCACGCCCGGCAAGCATACCGCAAACGGCCATGATCACGGCGGCCAGTGCACAGGCCAGAAGCGGATACCGCCAGTCACCGGCAGCATCGTGAATTTTGCCCATCAACGGCGGGCCACAGGCGGCCAGCAGATAGCCAACCGACTGTGCCATGCCGGACAAGGCCGCGGCCTGATGCGCAGAGCTGGCGCGCAGCCCGATGAAGGTCAGGCCAAGGATCATCGTTGCCCCGGTACCAAAACCAAACACCAGCGTCCACATGACCGCCATTCCCGGCGCAAACCACAATCCTGCTGCGCTTATCGCGCACAACAGCGCCACGACGCCGGCGATTGCTCGCTGATCCTTCAGACGATGGAGGATCAGCGGCACAGCGAGACCCGGAACGGCGGTGGCCAGCTGTAAGAGTCCGTGCACAGAACCCGCCTGGGCTTCGCTATACCCGTGGCTGAGCAGGATCGCCGGTAGCCAGCCGATGATGACATAGTAAATCAGCGAGTTAATCCCCAGAAAAAGGGTGACCTGCCAGGCGAGGGCAGAGCGCCAGATGGCGCGGTTATGTAACGCGCCTGCACCGGTCACCGTCGCAACGTGTTTCTGACGCCACTGTGGCAGCCAGAGCAGTAACGCCGCCAGCGGAAAGGCCATCAGCATTAGCAGGGCGCCATGCCAGCCGGCTTCCCCTTGCGCCAACGGAACAATCAGTGCGGAACCTAACGCCGCGGAGATCCCCATCGTCAGGGAATACGCACCGGTGAGTCTGGCAACCTGTCCCGGGAAGTCACGTTTAATTAACCCAGGCAAAAGCACATTGCCCAGTGCGATACCGCAGCCAATCACCGCCGTACCGATGAAAAGCAGGGGGGCGGAAGGCAGGGAGCGCACAGCAATGCCGACGCAAATCAGCAGCAGGGCGATAAACAGGCTGCGCTCCATGCCGATACGCCGGGCAACACCTGCGGCGAGCGGAGAGATAAGGGCGAAAGCCAGCAGAGGCAGGGTGGTCAGCAGACCGGTTTGCGCCGTACTCAAGCCATAATCGAGACGAATGGTATCGAGCAGCGGTGCTGCTCCGGTAAAGGTGACGCGAAGCGTAGTGGCAATCATCAGGATACCTGCGATGAGCAGCGCGCCCTGTTTTCCTGAAACCCGAATTGCAGTAGTCATTGTGTTCTCATACGTTCAAGCGAGCGCACACAATACCGATTTTCTCCACGGTTGAAATCAGGCTAAAATGACAGTTTATCGCTAATATCGGACAACCTGATGATTGGTCTCGGACTGGACGGCTACGATCCCGATAGCCAGCATGATGCGGCTGTCGCGTTTCGCATCCGCGTGGTGGCGCAGGAACAATACATTCCGCGACACCAACACCGTAAGGGACAGCTGATTCTGGCGCTGGGGGGAGCCATCACCTGCGAAGTGGAAAACGCCATGCTGATGGTACCGCCCCAGTATGCCGTGTGGATCCCTGGCCAGATGCCGCACAGCAATAAGGCCACGCCGGGTGCCCAGCTTTGCTTTTTGTTTATTGAACCCGGAGCGGTAAGTTTGCCCGATCGCTGCTGCACCCTGAAGATCTCCCCTCTGGTGCGGGAACTGATCTTATCGCTGGCGGAAAAATCACGTGAAGCGCTTTCGCTTGCTGCCACATCGCGTCTGGTGGATGTTCTTTTTGACGAGCTACCGCTGCAGCGTCAGGAACATTTGCAACTGCCCGTTTCGCCTCATCCAAAAATCCGGCTGATGAGCGAGAAGATGGCGGAAGAGCCTGCCGCCTGGCAGACGCTGGCGCAATGGGCAAGCCACTTTGCCATGAGTGAGCGCAATCTGGCGCGCCTGGTGGTGAAAGAAACGGGCCTGAGCTTTCGCCGCTGGCGGCATCAGCTGCAGCTTATTGTGGCGTTACAGCTGTTGATTGGGGGAAAGTCGGTACAGCAGGTGGCACAGTCGCTGGGGTACGACTCCACCACCGCGTTTATCACGATGTTTAAGAAAGGGTTGGGGCAGACGCCAGCGCGCTATATTGCCAGCCTGACTATGACTTCCCGATAAACAGTGAGACCAGCCCGGCCGCAATCAGCGGGCCCACCGGAACGCCACGAAAGAGCGCTACACCGAGCACGGTTCCCACCAGCAGACCGGCCACCAGCGAGGGCTGGCTGCTCATCAGCGTAACGCCACGCCCGCCCAGCCACGAGACAAAAACGCCTACCGCTATCGCTATCAGCGATTTCCAGTTCACAAACGAGTGCAGCAGCGTCGAGGCAGGCAGCGTACCGCTGGCGATAGGTGCCATCACCCCAATGGTCAGAATGATGATCCCGATGGTGAGACCTTGTTTTTCTATCCACGGGAAAAAGGTGTTTAACGGGGTCACGCGCACAATGATCAGCACCAGAATTGAGATAGCGACGGTGGTGTTATGGCTGACAAAGCCCAGCGCAGCGAGGGCCAGAAGAATGAGCAGAGTCGGGTCAAACATAAGGAATCCTTGCCAAAAGAGTAAGCCTGCTTACTTTACGCGGAAACACGGCTGAAGACAGTTTTTAAAAAGATTTTACTGCTGTCATAACCCTGTCATTTACGGGGGATAAAACAGGGGCAGGCATCGAAAAAGGGGCGCAAAAATGTACGATCACATGTTTGTCGAAACGCTGATCATCTCTTCATCGTTTTTCGCTGTTGCCATTATCCTGGTCGCGTCAGTTATTTTTCTGGAAAAAAAAGGCTGACGGGATGCCAGCCTACACGATTACGCTTTATGGAACGTCACCAGCTCAGGACGGGCGATACGCAAATAATCCTGCGTATCCATAATCACGGATTTTTCCAGCAGACCGGCGTTAAACGCGATTTCATCAAAACGCTCAAACAGGAGCGGGTCGGCCACCAGTGCCAGATCGGGATGGAAGCTAAAAGGCGGAATGGCGCCAAAAACGCAGGCGGTCAGGGTATCGACTTCGGCAGGGCTTGCGAGAGACGCTTTTATCCCCCCAAAATGGCTGGCAAGCTGGCTTAAATCGGCCTGCAGATCGGCGGCGAGGATCGCCAGAACGTGTTTTTTTACGCCGTTTCCCTTCACCTTACAGACCAGTGCTTTTGCCCCTTGCCCCAGATCGGTTCCGCGGATCTCACTCACCGCTTCGCATTTCCCCACGGCGTCATGCTCCATGACGCGAAATCGTGCGCCCTGCTGGGTTAACAACGTAATGAGTTGCTGGTGGGTTGTTGTTCCCTTAACGTCATCAGACATAGCGATTTACCTG
The DNA here is from genome assembly GCF_000534435.1 of Enterobacter sp. BIDMC 26. Classification (NCBI taxonomy): domain Bacteria; kingdom Pseudomonadati; phylum Pseudomonadota; class Gammaproteobacteria; order Enterobacterales; family Enterobacteriaceae; genus Enterobacter; species Enterobacter sp. BIDMC 26. The sequence continues at coordinate 1,010,753 of NZ_KI973182.1, forward strand.
TTAAATACCAATACGCAGCGTTTAACCTTAGCACAGAATATTTCGCCGTTGGTATAGAGGTTGCTGTTGGGCGATTGCTTTACCCGCTGATTATGTGTCGGCATCAGAAGAGATTATATCCAGCTGCAATGTGCAGGTGAGATCGGAGAAAGATTTAAAAACGCTTAACAGGCATGAAGCTTCTCAGGTTTCATAAAGTGAAAGTCCTGAGAAGCGAGAAAAATTACAGATGTGATTTCTTTATCTCGAACTATTATCGGCGATACTCTTCAATTGTTCGTCAATAATATTCAGTATAGGCCGAACATCAGTATCCATCACGCGGCGCTCTTTCAGTCTAACCTGGATAGCTGATTCATAGTTTGGCCCCCAGACATCAGCATTATCTGCCTGAGCGACAAGCATTTTAAATGGATAGAGGCAAATTAGTTTTTTCTTAAATGCTCTGGATACATGCACGAATGATGTATCTGGAGAAATCACGAGTGCACTCTCTTTTATGATTTGTGCAGCCGAAAAGAATGAGGGCAATGAACTCTTAGTGACATGATCTGCATCGGGAATAGGCTTTATTTTATGTTGTTCGCCAAGAATGATTAAGTGAAAAGTATCTTTATATTTAGCCATGTGACTGGTAATGGCCTCAATCTGCGCTGTTGAGAAGAAACGTTCACTAACACTGCCGTAAGGAATGAACGCAACCTTTTTTTTATCAGTGGTTTTCTTAAGAAAATCCTTTGCTTTTTGTACATCGTCGTCAGGTATGAGCACAGTGTAATCATAGTTCTGTGCCGATATCCCCAGATGCTTCAGGAAATCAATGTATCTTGTGCTTATATGTGACAAAGGGCAGCTAATGTTAATTACTTCGTCATAGATACGATACTTCCTGGTAAAACCGATTGTTTTGTGTGGTTTTATTAGTCTGATTAAATTAAATGTTTCGACATTTGAATGAGTTATTTCATGCGAGTCAACAAATACAAAAGGTGGAAGTTCCCTTAACACCTTGATTAGCATCTTTTTGTTGTTAGGTTCATAAAAGTAAAGAGCTTCTAAATTGTGCCATTCTTTGAAGAGAAAGTGCGTCCTTTTATCTGCAATAACAGAGACCTGAAAATTGTTTCTTACCAGAGTCTCAATCACACCACCAATGACAATAGCATCACCAATCCCTTTACCAATGAAGGGGATAATCAGATGGTTTGTGCCCGACCCATGTCTCGTTCGAGAAGTACGCCCCTGAGCGGCAATCATACTCAATAAGTTAAGTTTTAACTTAAGTTTGATCCTTTTCAAAAAATAGTTTTTAGATCTGTTTGCTTTTTTTATCCATCGAAACATTAAAGACTCCTTGAATACTTATCTGGTGTTAGTTAGCGTGGTACCAATTTCTTTTCATTTTGGCTAAAAGTCAGCTCGACATCCATAAAAATAGTATATGCATTCCCATCCACGAGGAGGCTCTCCACCCGTATATTACCTGTAGTGATTGCTACCAGTCAGTACTGCGAGGTAGGCCACCTGTGCGTCAGTAAGCTCTGGCGCCCCCTGGAGTTGGGTAAGTTGTTCTGCCGTCGGTGGAGAAATAATTTCAATGGCTGCATAACGCATCTGTGAAAAGGCCCTACGGGGCTTAATGCTTAAAATTATGTGTAAATGGCCGCGAGTTGATGACTCTAACACTGGAGGTAAGGTGGATTCAATGTTCGGTTTTGGTAGGTCAGCAATACGTTCCTGCTTTGGGCAATTTTTATGCGCCTGTTGTTCTTCCTTCTCCGGATATGCTTATCCTTAGTTTATCGTATAGCTTATCCAACAAACATATAACCCTGGTAGGGGTGTGCCAATATCGGAAGAAAGAATTTTAGTCAAACATGGGATTGTTGAGGTATTAAATAATCCGCTTGCCCTTTACAGGCAAATTACCCTGAAAGCCAAAAGATCAGCCAGTTAGTATAAATAACTGGCTGATTAATGATGATTAACTTGTTGTTGAACTTTGTTTATGGAACAGTTCCCTGAACACCGGATAGATATCATCCTGATCGCGGATATGCTGCATGGCAAAGTTATCGAACATCGATTGCAGATGTTCATACTCACGCCACAGCGTCTGGTGAGCACGGCGGGTAATTTCGATATAGCTGTAGTAACGCACCACCGGCAGAATTTTCTTCGCCAGAATATCGTGACACAGCGGGGAGTCATCTGCCCAGTTATCGCCATCTGATGCCTGCGCGGCATAGATGTTCCACTGCGCCGGGTCGTAACGCTCTTTCACCACTTCATCCATCAGTTTCAGAGCGCTCGACACGATGGTGCCACCGGTCTCCTGCGAGTAGAAGAACTCATGTTCATCCACCTCTTTCGCCTGAGTGTGGTGGCGAATATAGACCACTTCCACGTTCTTATAGGTTCTGCTCAGGAACAGATAGAGCAGGATATAAAAACGCTTCGCCATATCCTTGGTGGCCTGGTCCATCGAGCCGGAGACATCCATCAGACAGAACATGACCGCCTGGCTCGACGGTTCGGGGCGTTTTTCGTAATTTTTGTAGCGCAGGTCGAAGGTGTCGATAAACGGTACCCGGTCTATTTTAGCCCGGAGTTCGGCTATATCTTTGCGCAGGCGTTCCTCTTCCAGCAGTTGCGCCGGTTCCGTATTTTCCACCACCTTCAGGCTGCTCTCCAGCTCGCGGAGTTCGCGCCGTTTACCTGCCGTCATGGCCGTGCGTCGCGCCAGAGAGTTCTGCAGCGAACGGACCACGCTGATGTTGGCGGGCACGCCGTTTGCGGTATATCCCGCGCGATGGGTTTTGTACTCGTTAAGCTGACGATGCTGGTTCTTTTTCAGATTCGGCAGCGCCAGATCCTCAAACAGCAGGTCGAGATACTCATCTTTTGAAATCTGGAAGACAAACTCATCCTGTCCTTCACCGTCCTGGCTGGCCTGTCCCTGACCGCTTCCTGAACCGCCCCCGCCGCCTTGCGGGCGCTCGATTCTGTCGTTCTGCACGAAGTGGTCATTACCTGGGTGTACGCGATGGCGAAGGCCGCCACGTCCCTGATGAAACATCGGTTCGCTGATGTCATCGGTGGGGATGGAGACAGATTCGCCGCTGTCGACGTCGGTCACCGAGCGTTTGTTGATGGCCTCGGAGATCGACTGTTTAATTTGCGCTTTATAACGGCGCAAGAAGCGCTGGCGATTTACCGTGCTCTTGTTTTTGCCGTTAAGACGACGGTCAATAAACCAGGTCATATATCCCCCGTACTGCATTTGCCAACTTGCAGTGTCCGGACGAGCCGGACATTTTTGTAGCCCGGCAGGCGTATGCGCTACCGGGCACTTGTACTTGTATTAAGACGATTTACGTACGCGCAGATACCATTCGCAGAGCAGGCGAACCTGTTTGCGGGTGTAGCCTTTCTCCATCATACGGTCGACAAAATCGTCGTGCTTTTTCTGCTCATCGGTTGACGTTTTGGTGTTAAACGAAATCACCGGCAACAGCTCTTCGGTATTGGAGAACATTTTCTTCTCGATTACCGTGCGCAGTTTCTCGTAGCTGGTCCAGTTCGGATTACGTCCGTTGTTATGCGCTCTGGCGCGCAGGACGAAGTTCACAATCTCGTTACGGAAGTCTTTCGGGTTACTGATCCCGGCCGGCTTCTCGATTTTTTCCAGCTCTGCGTTCAGGGATTCCCGGTCGAACAGCTGGCCGGTATCCGGGTCGCGGTACTCCTGATCCTGGATCCAGAAGTCAGCATAGGTGACATAACGGTCAAAAATGTTCTGCCCGTACTCTGAATAAGACTCCAGGTAGGCGGTCTGGATCTCTTTGCCGATGAACTCCGCATATTTCGGGATCAGGTAGCCTTTCAGGAACTCAAGGTAGCGTTCAGCCTGTTCCTGCGGGAACTGCTCGCGTTCAATTTGCTGCTCCAGCACGTAGAACAGATGAACCGGGTTGGCCGCCACTTCCGCATGGTCGAAGTTAAACACGCGGGAGAGGATCTTAAAGGCGAAACGCGTGGACAGACCGTTCATCCCTTCGTCCACACCGGCGTAGTCGCGGTACTCCTGATAAGACTTCGCTTTCGGGTCGGTATCTTTCAGGCTTTCCCCGTCATACACGCGCATTTTCGAGTAGATGCTGGAGTTTTCCGGCTCTTTCAGGCGCGAGAGAATGGAGAAGCGCGACAGCGTTTCCAGGGTGCCTGGTGCGCAAGGTGCGTGTACCAGCTCACTGTGGTTAAGCAGTTTCTCGTAAATTTTGATCTCTTCGGAGATCCGCAGGCAATAAGGCACTTTGACGATGTAGACACGGTCAAGGAACGCCTCATTGTTTTTGTTATTACGGAAGGAGACCCACTCAGATTCGTTCGAGTGCGCGAGGATAATGCCGTTAAACGGCAGGGCGGAAATACCTTCCGTACCGTTGTAGTTGCCTTCCTGGGTGGCCGTCAGCAGCGGATGCAGCACTTTAATTGGTGCTTTAAACATCTCGACGAACTCCATAATCCCCTGGTTAGCGCGGCACAGCGCACCCGAGTAACCGTAGGCATCCGGGTCGTTTTGCGCGTAGTTTTCCAGCTTACGAATATCGACTTTACCCACCAGAGCGGAGATATCCTGGTTGTTCTCATCCCCCGGTTCAGTTTTGGCGATAGCAATCTGTTCCAGAATGGATGGCCACACCTTGACGACGCGGAATTTGGTGATATCGCCACCAAACTCGTGCAGGCGTTTTGCCGCCCAAGGCGACATGATGGTGCCAAGATAGCGCCGCGGAATACCAAACTCTTTATCCAGAATTTGCGCATCTTCCTGCGGATTAAACAGGCACAGCGGATGGTCATTCACCGGGCTGCGTTCACCGTTAGCGCTCAGCACATAGATAGGGACGCGCTGCATCAGTGATTTCAGACGTTCAGCCAGTGATGATTTACCCCCACCCACAGGGCCGAGTAAATAAAGGATCTGTTTCTTCTCTTCCAGACCCTGGGCGGCATGCTTCAGGTAGGAGACAATCTGTTCGATGGCATCTTCCATACCATAGAACTCTTCAAACGCCGGGTATCGGGCGACCACCCGATTCGAAAAGAGACGGGAAAGCCGAGGTTCCAGGGCAGTATCAACCATGTTTGGCTCACCAATAGCCATTAATAGCCGTTCTGCCGCATTGGCATAGGCACTGCGATCTTGCCGACAAATGGTAAGAAACTCCTGCAGTGTGAACTCTTCGTCCTTGGCAGCTTCATAACGCTGGCGATAGTGATCGAATATATTCATGGCATGCCGTCCTTTCGTTTTTTAGCACAGGATAAGAGCCGTTCGTATGAGTAGTGGAGGCTCCCGGAAGAGAATCTCTCGCACCTCACTGCCAGAGCAGCAACCTGTGTGCCAGGTCAGACGCTAAGAACCGCAGGGTGTTCAGAAAAAACTCTTCTTAATTTAAAGCGTAGATGGCATTTGCAAAACTTGCATGCCGATAAAATCTAATTTCAATGACATATCAATAACTCATCCAAAAATTTCCCCTGCTGTTTTAGGGTAAAAGCACGTTTTTCATTCAGTAGTCATATAAATGAAAGCAGGCTGTCACCTGAAAAGTTGAAAATAACGGGTTAATCAGACTGATTAGCAGGCAAAAAATTTTGGGATGTACGACAATGGCGGTTAAACTTCTCTCGCTGATTATTTGACTACAGGAAAGAATGGATTGTGACCAAACTCAAACTTCTGGCATTGGGCGTACTTGCCGCAACCGCTGTTAGCACCGCACAGGCGGCGGAAAGTCAGTGGACTGTTGGCGCGGGCGTTGGCGTGATTAACAGCCCATACAAACAGTATGATCGTGATGTTTATCCAGTTCCGGTTGTCACCTATGAAGGCGATAACTTCTGGTTCCGCGGTCTGGGCGGTGGCTACTATCTCTGGAATGATACGGCCGACAAGCTCTCCATCATGGCTTACTACGATCCGACGCACTTCAAGCCGGGTGACAGCGACAGCCATGCGCTTCGCCAGCTCGACAAGCGTAAGAGCACCATGATGGCGGGACTCTCTTATGTGCATAACACCGAATATGGCTTCCTGCGTACCGCGCTTGCGGGGGATACGCTGGATAACAGCAACGGTTTTATCTGGGATCTGGCCTGGCTCTATCGCTACACCAACGGTGCGTTAACGCTAACCCCGGGTATCGGTGTGCAATATAACAGTGAGAACTACAACGACTACTACTATGGTGTTTCTAAGAACGAATCCCGTCGTAGCGGTCTGAAGAGCTACAGTGCGGACGACGGCTGGGATCCGTACCTTGAGCTGACGGCGAGCTATAACTTCCTCGGTGACTGGAACGTCTACGGTACCGGGCGCTATGAGCGTCTGAGCGATGAAGTGAAAGACAGCCCGATGGTTGATAAGTCCTGGGCGGGCATATTCTCAGTCGGTGTGTCCTACAAGTTCTGATTGTGCATTAAAACAGTGCAATCATTGCATCAAAACGGGGCGCTTGCGCCCCGTTTGCATTGGTGTGGTGCAACGAAAAAGAGGGGGTGATATGAGCGTAAAAACCGTGACCTTTACCGCAGGGCGTCCACTTCCGGCTATTGGACAGGGTACCTGGTATATGGGAGAAAAAGCCAGCCAGCGTAAATCCGAAGTGAATGCACTACGGGCGGGCATTGATCTGGGGTTAACGTTAATTGATACCGCTGAAATGTATGCCGAAGGCGGAGCGGAAGAGGTGGTCGGGGAGGCCATTAAGGGCCTGCGCGACAACGTTTTTCTGGTATCAAAAGTCTACCCGTGGAACGCTGGCGGTCAGAAAGGCCAGGCGGCGTGTGATGCCAGTCTGCGACGTCTCGGGACAGACCATATCGATCTCTACCTTCTGCACTGGCGCGGTAATTATGGCCTGGATGAAACCATTACGCTGATGGAAAGACTCCAGCAGCAGGGAAAAATTGGCCGCTGGGGCGTCTCAAACCTGGATTATGAAGATATGCAGGCGCTGTGGCGTGAAGAGGGCGGTTCCGCCTGTGCCACTAATCAGGTGCTTTATCATCTGGCGTCACGGGGAATTGAATTTGATCTGCTTCCCTGGTGTCAGCAACAGGCGATGCCGGTGATGGCTTACTGCCCGCTGGCTCAGGCCGGGCGCCTGCGTTCGGGGCTGATGAACCATCCGGTCGTGAATGCCATCGCGCATAACCACCGCGCCACTGCCGCCCAAGTTCTGCTGGCGTGGGTTATCCGCCATCAGGGTGTTATTGCCATACCAAAAGCGGCCTCAATTGAGCATGTTAACGCCAACGCTGGAGCGCTGGAGATAACCCTCACCGCGGAAGAACGTCACAAACTGGATAATGCTTTCCCGCCACCCACCCATAAACGCCCGCTGGATGTCGTTTAATCCTGACGCATGCCCCTCTCCTTTACAGGAAGAGGGGCGGTAGCGTATTAGCGCTTCACAATACTGATTGTCTGCCCTAAGCGAGACGGTTTTTCTTCGCTGGTTCTTTGTGGCGCAGTGACGCACGCCGTTTCCACACAGACGAAGGTTTTGTAACCGTCATCAGGCACGTCGGCCATACTGACAGAAAGTGCCGGGCCTGGGTTCCAGCCCACCACGTTGCTGTGATGGTGGTGTACCACTTCGATACCACGGTTCAGGGCGCTGTCGTGGATCACGTTGCACGCTTCCGGATGCAGGTAAACGCGGTCAGTACGATCCGGGAACGTCTGAATGCCGTCGCTCAGTTTTCCTTCTTTCGCGTTATCCACTTTGTCGATAAAGGTATCGCCAAGGCCGCTCACCTTCACGGCACTGATGTCACCAACGTTGAAATAGGTGTGCAGGGCGGAGGTGGTTTCAAATTCACCGTGCGCTTCCAGTTCGATTTCGCAGGTTTTGCCCAGCTTGAAGCGTGCGTACAGGGTGAAATCGTGCGGCCACAGGGCACGGGTTTCCTCATTCGCCTGCAGCTCAAAGGTCAGTACCGCACCGTTATCGTCTTCATTGTGCGCTTTCAGCGTCCACTGCTGGTTACGGGCAAAACCGTGAGAAGGCAGGCCTTTCTCAGCGGAAGGACCAAACCATGGCCAGCAAATAGGCACGCCGCCGCGAATCGCATCCCCTTTTTTAAAGGAGGTCGCGTCGCTCAGCCACAGTGCTTCCGTTTCGCCTTCAGGTTTCCAGGAGAGCAGGTGTGCGCCGTTCAGCGCCACGGAGGCTTTTACGCGCGGGTGGTCAACGACGATGATATCCGCACCATCAATCTGGCGGCGGGAGAGCACAGGGGTAAGTTGTTCGACTACCGGAAGTGCAAAAATTTTATTAATCATTAAGCAATCCTCTGTCTAAAAACAATAAAAAAGGCGACCGAAGTCGCCTTTTTGGATCAAGAACTCATCTCAACTTATTTGGAGATGTGAGCGATCAGGTCCAGTACTTTGTTAGAGTAGCCGGTTTCGTTGTCGTACCAGGAAACCAGTTTCACGAAGTTGTCGTTCAGTGCGATACCTGCTTTAGCATCGAACACGGAAGTGCACACTTCGCCGTTGAAATCGGTAGATACAACGTCGTCTTCGGTGTAGCCCAGAACGCCTTTCATTGCGCCTTCGGAAGCAGCTTTGATTGCTTTCTTAATTTCTTCATAAGAAGCAGCTTTTTCCAGACGAACGGTCAGGTCAACAACGGATACGTTAGGAGTTGGAACGCGGAACGCCATACCAGTCAGTTTGCCATTCAGTTCTGGCAGTACTTTACCTACAGCTTTAGCTGCACCGGTAGAGGATGGGATGATGTTCTGAGCCGCGCCACGGCCGCCACGCCAGTCTTTGTGAGACGGGCCGTCAACAGTTTTCTGAGTCGCGGTGGTCGCGTGAACGGTAGTCATCAGACCTTCGACGATGCCGAAGTTGTCGTTGATTACTTTAGCCAGCGGTGCCAGGCAGTTGGTGGTGCAGGATGCGTTAGAAACGATGTCCTGGCCAGCGTAAGTTTCGAAGTTTGCACCACGAACGAACATTGGGGTGTTGTCTTTAGAAGGACCGGTCAGAACAACTTTTTTCGCACCCGCGGTGATGTGTTTACGCGCAGTTTCGTCGGTCAGGAAGATACCGGTAGCTTCAGCTACAACATCAACACCGATTTCGTTCCATTTCAGGTTAGCTGGGTCTTTCTCAGCAGTAACGCGGATGGTTTTGCCATTAACAACCAGGTGGCCGTCTTTCACTTCAACGGTGCCGTCGAAACGACCGTGAGTTGAGTCGTACTTCAGCATGTACGCCATGTATTCAGCGTCCAGGAGATCGTTGATACCAACGATTTCGATGTCAGAACGTTTCTGAGCAGCACGGAAAACAATACGGCCGATACGGCCAAAACCGTTGATACCTACTTTGATAGTCATATATTCCACCAGCTATTTGTTAGTGAATAAAAGGTTGCCTGTAAAATTACAAAAACCTTACGCAGCGTCAAGCGGAATCGTGTCAATCATTGCGACAAATCAATCCTGTGACTAACGTTTGTGCGACTGACTCGCCTCACTTTCCCTTTGAGCTAGCAACCACATGGGGGCTGCGCGCGGCATTTTAAAGTCCTCGCAGGATAAAAATGTGAACATGATCACAATTGCCTGACCGCCTTTTCGCGACACATAAGTTTAGAACAAAAGTGCACGCAAGGGTGTTAATGTTTTGTTAGAATCCGGGTTAAAAGGTGTCTGTTTCTACAGCGAGATGTAAGCATATGTCGAACCAACGTAACCCTGACGATTTGAAAAAAAACCTCACCGAAATGCAGTTTTACGTGACGCAAAATCACGGAACCGAACCGCCTTTTACCGGCCGTTTACTGCACAACAAACGCGACGGTGTCTACCACTGTCTGGTATGTGACGCCCCGTTGTTCAATTCCCAAACGAAGTTCGATTCTGGCTGTGGCTGGCCAAGCTTTTATGAGCCGGTCAGCGACGATGCGATCCGCTACCTGAGCGACACGTCGCACGGCATGGTGCGAACTGAAATTCGTTGCGGAACCTGTGACGCCCACCTTGGACACGTCTTCCCGGATGGCCCTCAACCGACGGGTGAGCGTTTCTGTGTGAATTCAGCGTCGATGAGCTTCACCGATGATGAAAACGGTGACCAGATCAAAGGTTGAAAAAACGATTCAGCAAATTATTCCTTTGAAAGGGAGAGATCGTGAATATTGATGACATGATTAGCGGTATGACGCCGGAGGTGTATCAGCGCCTGGTGACTGCTGTTGAACTGGGAAAATGGCCGGACGGTGTCGCGCTCACGCCGGAGCAAAAAGAGAACAGTCTGCAACTGGTGATGCTCTGGCAGGCGCGTAACAATACCGACGCGCAACACATGACTATCGACACTCAAGGCCAGATGGTGATGAAGAGCAAGCGCGAGCTGAAAGAGGACTTTGGTATCACGCCAAAGCCGATCGCGACGATAAAAATGCAGTAACGGTGGGGCGGCAGTCCTGCCAGCGCCCTCTCTCTGGAGAGAGGGCGTGCTTGCCTTACTCTTTGGGTTTAATTCCCAGCGACTCCGCCAGCTGTTTCGCTAACTGGTTATTGTCATCCGCGCCGTACTCCCAGAACATCGCCCCGGCGAGACCTTTCTCCTTGATGTAATCCGCTTTGATGGCGACGGAACGCGGGTTCTCATAGGAAAGGGCAAACAGCGCCTTGCCGTCCGCCGCATTCACTGAAAGCCACGGCACTTGCGCCCGTTCGTCCCAGTGTTCGGTAAAACGCTTCTGCGGATCGTTTAAGAGCTTTTTCACAATATCGTTGTACTTCACATACGTATCTTTGGTCAGGTCGTAACCCAGTGACGCGAATAAGCCGGTTTCCTGAGGCCCAAAGTAGGGCTGGGTCACCGGATGGTTTTGCGCATCGGGTTTTGTCCAGTCAATACCGGGCTCCACGGCGCGTTTCGGCACGCGGCCGTAAAAACCAATCCCGAGGTTCATCTGCTGCGGCTTCAGCCCGGCCGCCAGATAATTGTTCACCACAAAATCCACGCTGTATTTGTCTGCGGCGGCCACCGTTGGCCAGTCGCTGGAGTCATACAGATTGGCGTTGAAATACTGCGTGCCATACGCCATGTCGTAGGTCATCAGGTTGATGTAGTCGAGCAGCGGGGCAATGGCCTTCACATCCACCCAGCTTTTCGGACTTTCTGCATTTGCTCCCACCGCGATGGTGACCAGCTTTTTATACCCGAAGGCGGCGCGCAATTCTTTCAGCAGTGCGGTGAAGTTATCGCGATCGGCTGGCGTGCTGGCCACCAGTCCCCATGCGCCATTTACCGGGTATTCCCAGTCAAGATCGATGCCGTCGAGTGCATATTTTTCGACAATCTCCTGAGCCGAGCGGATAAACACCGCACGGCTCTCTTGGGTCGCGGCTGCGCCGGAGAAGCCACGCGCACCCCATCCGCCCACGGACAGCAGCACTTTCAGGTTTGGATTTTGCTTACGCAGCGTCGGGATTAGCGCCAGATCGGCGGCGACTTTTGGCGACAGCCAGATCTGATGAAGTTTCGCCGGATCTTTCAGCGCAGTATGGGTTTCGTCTTTCTCATCGTTATAGACCAGACCAAATGAGTAGTTCAGGTGGGTAATCTGACGAACGTCGAGCGTATTGATATCACCACCGGGACCGGCGGTGACATCGCCACCGCCATTAAAATATCCCACAGACATCAGGGGCGTGGCGGAAGCAACTGACGCGCAAAGCAGGGGTAATGCTGCCAGCAAAGGCAAACGTTTCATACAAGTTCCTCTTTGACTTAACAAAAATAACCACGCCACGGAAAAGGCGTGGCGAAAAAACAGCCTGAAGAGAATAGCATTGCCGCTTCGCTGGTGATGCGAGGGAGTTCACTTTATGGGGAATGAGACGGGGCGTGCCGGGCAGCACTGGGGCTTGCCCGGCGAGAAGGTCAGGCGTGCGTTTCCAGCCAGTCTTCCAGGGTATACAGGGTGGCGCCTTCCGCGGCCATATCCATAAACGCCTGTGCGCTGTCATGCGCCTGAATGTTCACCCCACGACAGCCGTCGGTGATGACGCTGACGGTATAGCCTAGCTGGAGGGCGTCCAGCACGGTGAACTTCACGCAGTAATCCGTCGCCAGACCCAGCACAATCAGTTCGGTGATTTCGTGATGGCGTAACCACCCGTCCAGCGCCGTTTTCTGGCGATGTCCGTTATCAAAGAAGGCGCTGTAGCTGTCAATAGACGGGTTTTCCCCTTTATGAAACACCGCGTCGATGGCCTTCTGATTCAGCAGCGGATGCAGCTGCGCACCTTCCGTCTGTTGCACGCAGTGATCCGGCCAGAAGGTTTGTGCCAGGCCGTCAAGTTCACCCTGCGTGAAGGGCTCAACGCCGTGCTGGCTGGCAAAACTGCCGTGGTCAGCCGGGTGCCAGTCCTGGCTTGCGACAACCGCCTCACCCCGCGTTTTGCACCACTCAATCAGCGTATTCGCCACGTCTACGGTGCTGTCACCTTCAGCGACGGCCAGTGCGCCGCCCGCACAGAAATCATTTTGCAAATCGACCAGTAACAGGGCGCGTTGCGTCATGGTGTCTCCTTATTCGTCCGGCGTCAGTTCGCCGCGCAGGTTTTGCATCATCGCGCTGCGGATGGACTGAATGTCCAGATCCTGACTCAGTAAATAGTGAAGTTTAGTCAGCGTAGCTTCAACGGTCATATCGAATCCGCTGATAACGCCTGCATGCGCGAGGGCGTTACCGGTGGCGTAACCGCCCATGTTGACTTTACCGGACATGCATTGCGTCAGGTTAACCACCACGATCCCGCGCTCGCTCGCTTCCTGCAGCTCTTTCAGGAACTCGCCGTTCTGCGGGGCATTGCCCACGCCGTAAGAGCGCAGGATCAGCGCTTTCACCGGCTGGCGCAGGAAGTTACGCACCACATCTGCAGAGATACCCGGGTAAATCGTTACCACGCCAATCGGTTGCGGCGTGATCGGATGAACAATCAGTTCGCCCGCCGTGCTCGGCGCAGGCGGGGTGCCCAGACGACGAATATGGATGCCCGCCTCCAGCAGCGGCTGCAGGTTCGGTGAGGCGAAAGCGTCAAAGCCATCGGCGTGCGCCTTCGTGGTCCGGTTGCCGCGATACAGTCGGTTGTTGAAGAACAGCGACACTTCGTTAATCGGGTAATTCGCTGCCACATACAGGGAGTTGAGCAGGTTGATCTGCCCGTCAGAACGCAGCTCCGCCAGCGGAATTTGCGAGCCGGTGACGATGACGGGTTTGCCCAGATTCTCCAGCATGAAGGAGAGTGCCGAGGCGGTAAACGCCATCGTGTCGGTACCATGCAGGATCACAAAGCCGTCGTACTGGTCGTAATGGGCTTTAATGTCGTCCGCGATATGCTGCCAGTCTTCCGGCGTCATATCGGAGGAGTCCATCAGCGGCTCGTATTCGTGAATGGTGAAGTCAGGCATTTCAGGACGGTGGAATTCAGGCATCAGCGCGAGCTGGCGCTGAAGGTGGCCGGAGACCGGGATATAGCCGTTTTCAGAGCGCTGCATACCGATGGTACCGCCAGTGTAGGCTACATAAATCGATTTCTTCTGCATGGTAGTGAGTTCTTGTTCTTCAAAAGAAAAAAATCCCCTCTTCACGGGAAGAGGGGACGGTGTTTAACGGACGTTTGCACAGGTCAGACAAAACGCGTAACGGCTTTGTGGATCGTTAAAGGCCGCCAGTTTGTCGCTTTCCGCTTTCATCGCTTTAGCCGCCGTCGCGACTGGCGCAGGCAGATACGCCTGCAGCGCCTCAGGCAGCATGGCACGCACGGAGCCGGACATGCTGTTCATCACCAGGTCAAAGAACGACGGCTCGTCCTGGTAATACTCAACATGCCACTGCTTGAGCTTCGCCAGTTCGGCGGCTTTCTTCACCGCGTCATCAAAGTCGCCCAGGCTGTCTACCAGACCATTATTCTTCGCATCCTGGCCGGTCCAGACGTGGCCCTGCGCAATGTCGTCGATCTGTTGCGGTGTCTTTTTACGGGACTCTGCCACCAGCGTAATAAAGCGCTTGTAGCCGTTCTCGATACTGAGCTGCATCATCTCAGAGACTTCAGGCGGCAGCGATTTGGTGACCGACACATCCGCCAGCGGTGAAGTGGCAACGCCATCGGTATGGACGCCCAGATAATCCAGGCTGTTTTCCACGGTGTTAATCACCCCAAAGATGCCAATCGAGCCGGTCAGCGTGCTCGGGTTGGCGACGATGTAGTTAGCCGGGGTTGAAATCCAGTAACCGCCCGAGGCCGCCATTCCACCCATCGACACCACTACCGGCTTGCCGGCTGCACGTGCCGCGGCAAGTTCAGCGCGGATCACTTCAGAAGCGCTGACGCTGCCGCCAGGGCTGTTTACGCGCAGTACAATCGCCTTCACTTTCGGATCAAGGCGAGCATCGCGGATTTGCGATGCGGTGGTATCGCCGCCCACGTTACCCGGCGTTTCCTCGCCGTCCATGATGGCACCATTAGCAAAGACCACCGCGACGCTGTCACCGCTGTCATCCGGCTTTTTGGTCGCATAATCGTACATGCTGATGGCGCTGAAGTTTTTATCCTCTTTGCTCCAGCCAAACTGTTTGCTCAGTGATTTTTCGATATCCGCGCTGGTGCCCAGCGCATCGACCAGTTTGTTATCCAGCGCATATTTTGCGGTATCACCATCAACCTTGCGCAGGCCTTCCAGCACGCCCTGCGCGCCAGGGAACACCTGTTCAGCGGTTATCTGGCGGTTAGCGGCTACGGTGCTCAGATAGTTCTGCCACAGCTCACCAATCCAGCGGCTGTCCGCTTCACGGGCCGCAGGGGACATATCATCACGAATAAACGGCTCCACGGCGGATTTATAGGTTCCGACGCGGAAGACGTGGGTGGTGACTTTCAGTTTGTCGAGCAGCGATTTGTAATACAGACCGTTAGTGGCGAAGCCATGCAGATCGACCGTACCCTGCGGGGAGAGCCAGATTTTATTGGCGAAGCTGGCCAGATAATACTGCCCCTGGCTGTAGCTGTCCCCGACCGCAATCACCGGCTTGCCGCTGTCACGGAATTCGCGCAGCGCTTTACCAATGTATTGCATCGAAGGCTGGTCGCCGCCGGCAAAATCTTTCAGATCCAGCACGATGCCGGTAATGTTGCGGTCGTCTTTTGCCTGACGAATGGTGTCGACGATATCGAACAGGGAGTTTTCCTGAAGACGGTCTGATGTCGCGCCAAACAGCTGACGGCCAATAACGCCCAGACGATTGCTGGTGGACGGCTTATCGACGATGACGCCCGTGATATCAAGTAACAGCGCCCCGCGAGTCGAATGTTGCGCCTGATTTGCGTTGCTGATATGCATCCAGACGCCTGCGCAAACCAGAACCAGGAGGATGAAGAAGATATTCATCACCAGGTTGCGGACGAAGTTGAGCAGTCGCCACGTCCATTTAAAGAAACCGGCAATGATTCGCCAAAGGGTTCGCATGTATTCTCCCTAACCAGAAAATGACTGTTTCCGTCGCCACGGGACGGCAATGTGCGGTTATCGTAATGACCCAACCGTCACTTGTCAGCAGGAATCGCCTGCTACGCTGTAACAAAATCTGCCGCCGTGTTAATTTTGTGAGTAAATTTCAAGAAAGGAGTTAACCAATGGACGCACTTGAACTGCTTGTTAACCGCCGTAGCGCTTCACGTCTCACCGAGCCGGCGCCGGCAGGGGAGCAACTGGAGAATATTCTGCGTGCCGGCCTGCGTGCACCGGATCATGGTACGCTGCAGCCATGGCACTTCTTTGTGATTGAAGGTGAAGGCCGCGATCGTTTCAGTCAGATACTGGAGCAGGGGGCGGTTGCCGCAGGTCAGGATGAGAAGGGTATTGAGAAAGCCCGCAGTGCGCCATTCCGTGCGCCGATGATCATCGCTGTCGTGGCGAAATGTCAGGCCGACCACAAAGTGCCGGTCTGGGAGCAGGAAATGTCTGCCGGCTGTGCCGTCATGGCAATGCAAATGGCCGCCGTGGCGCAAGGGTTTAACGGTATCTGGCGCACAGGGCCGCTGACCAACAGCCAGCCGGTTCGCGACGGATTCGCTTGTGGTGAACATGATAAAATTGTCGGCTTCCTCTATCTCGGCACGCCTCAGCTTAAAGCCTCCGCCACCATTAATGTGCCGGACACCACGCCTTTCGTCAGCCGTTTCTGATAACGCGCGCTAAACTGTCTGGATTCTGAGCATCTGCCGCAGAATTCAGACAGTCATACTTACCTCTTTATGGAATGAGCGCTACCATAGCGCGATTGAGATGACAGGAGACGTCCATGAGCGAGCAAACCATTCGTTTAACGCAATACAGCCACGGAGCCGGTTGCGGTTGTAAAATTTCCCCGAAAGTGCTGGAGACCATTCTCCACAGTGAACAGGCGAAGTTTGTCGACCCGAACCTGCTTGTCGGTAACGAAACGCGTGACGATGCGGCAGTTTATGACCTGGGTAACGGCACCAGCATTATCAGTACCACCGACTTCTTTATGCCGATTGTCGACAACCCGTTCGATTTCGGGCGTATTGCGGCCACCAACGCCATCAGCGATATTTTCGCCATGGGGGGCAAACCGATTATGGCGATTGCCATTCTGGGCTGGCCGATTAACACCCTTGCCCCTGAAATTGCCCGTGAGGTGATTGAAGGGGGACGTTTTGCCTGCCAGCAGGCGGGGATCGCGCTGGCCGGGGGTCATTCTATCGATGCGCCGGAGCCAATCTTCGGTCTCGCGGTCACGGGCGTGGTGCCCACCGAGCGCGTGAAACGCAACAGCACCGCGCAGGCGGGCTGCAAGCTGTTCCTCACCAAACCGCTGGGCATTGGTGTCCTCACTACTGCGGAGAAAAAATCGCTGCTGAAGCCGGAACACCAGGGGCTGGCAACCGAGGTCATGTGCCAGATGAACCTCGCGGGTGCGGCCTTTGCGAATATCGACGGCGTGAAAGCCATGACCGACGTGACCGGTTTTGGCCTTCTCGGACACCTCTCCGAAGTGTGTCAGGGCGCGGGCGTACAGGCGCAGGTCTGGTATCAGGACGTGCCGAAGCTGCCGGGTGTGGAGGAGTACATTGCAGCGGGCGCCGTTCCGGGCGGTACCCAGCGTAACTTTGCCAGCTATGGTCATCTGATGGGCGAAATGCCTGAAGCGTGGCGCAATCTGCTGTGCGATCCACAAACGTCCGGTGGTTTGCTGCTGGCGGTCACGCCAGACGCTGAAGCCGACGTCCAGGCGACGGCCGCAGAGTTTGGTATTACCCTGACGGCGATCGGTGAACTGGTGACCGCGCGCGGTGGCCGACCGATGATTGAGATCCGTTAATTCAATGCGGTTGTTTATTGCCGAAAAGCCGAGCCTGGCCCGTGCCATTGCCGATGTGCTGCCGAAGCCGCATCGCAAGGGCGACGGCTTTATCGAATGCGGTAACGGGCAGGTGGTCACCTGGTGTATAGGTCACCTGCTTGAGCAGGCGCAGCCGGATGTCTACGACAGCCGCTATGCCCGCTGGAACCTCAATGACCTGCCCATCGTCCCTGAAAAATGGCGCCTGCAGCCACGGCCTTCCGTCACCAAACAGCTCAACGTGATTAAACGTTTTTTGCATGACGCGACGGAAGTCATCCACGCAGGTGACCCGGACAGGGAAGGGCAACTGCTGGTGGATGAGGTGCTGGACTATCTGGAGCTGGCGCCGGAAAAACGCCAGCAGGTCCAGCGCTGCCTGATTAACGACCTCAATCCGCAGGCCGTGGAGCGGGCCATTTCACGTCTGCGCGCGAACAGCGAGTTTATTCCGCTGTGCGTTTCCGCGCTGGCCCGCGCTCGAGCGGACTGGCTTTACGGGATCAACATGACCCGCGCCTACACCATCCTGGGGCGTAATGCCGGTTATCAGGGCGTCCTCTCCGTCGGGCGTGTGCAAACGCCGGTGCTGGGGCTGGTGGTGCGTCGTGACGAAGAGATTGAGAATTTCGTCGCCAAAGATTTCTTTGAGGTTAAAGCGCATATCGTCACGCCGAAAGACGAGCGCTTTACCGCCGTCTGGCAGCCAAGCGATGCCTGCGAATCGTATCAGGATGAAGAGGGGCGGTTGCTGCACCGTCCGCTGGCGGAGCACGTGGTCAACCGGATTACCGGTCAGCCTGCTATTGTCACCAGCTATAACGATAAACGGGAATCAGAACCCGCGCCGCTGCCGTTCTCGCTTTCCGCGCTGCAGATTGAAGCGGCGAAACGCTTCGGTCTGAGCGCGCAGAACGTCCTTGATATCTGCCAGAAGCTCTACGAAACCCACAAACTCATTACCTATCCGCGTTCTGACAGCCGGTATCTGCCGGAAGAGCACTTTGCCGGCCGTCACTCGGTGATGAACGCCATTGCCGTTCACGCGCCGGATCTGCTGCCGCAACCGGTTGTGAATCCGGACATTCATAACCGCTGCTGGGATGATAAAAAGGTGGATGCCCACCATGCGATTATCCCGACGGCGCGCGCCAGCAACGTTAACCTCACGGAAAACGAAGCGAAGGTGTATAACCTGGTGGCTCGTCAGTACCTGATGCAGTTCTGCCCGGACGCCGTGTTCCGCAAATGCGTGATTGAGCTGGAAATTGCCAAGGGGAAATTTATCGCCAAGGCGCGTTTCCTGGCGGAGGCTGGCTGGCGCACGCTGCTTGGCAACAAAGAGCGTGACGAAGAGAATGACGGCACGCCGCTGCCGGTGGTCGCCAAAGATGACGAACTGCTGTGTGAGAAAGGCGAAGTGGTTGAACGCCAGACCCAACCGCCGCGCCACTTCACCGATGCGACACTGCTCTCGGCAATGACCGGGATCGCCCGTTTTGTTCAGGATAAGGATCTGAAGAAGATCTTGCGTGCTACCGACGGACTGGGCACGGAAGCGACCCGTGCGGGCATTATCGAGCTGCTGTTTAAGCGCGGTTTTCTGGAGAAAAAAGGGCGCTATATCCACTCGACTGAACCGGGGCGCGCATTGATCCACTCGCTGCCTGAGCTGGCCGCAAGGCCGGACATGACGGCACACTGGGAATCTGTGCTGACGCAAATCAGTGAAAAGCAGTGTCGCTATCAGGATTTTATGCAGCCGCTGGTGGGGACCTTGTACGAGCTGATTAACCAGGCGCGTAATACGCCGGTGAAGCAGTTCCGGGGGATGGTTGCACCGGGTGGTGCGCCGAAGAAACCGTTCAAAAAGAAAAAAAGCGCAGCCTGATGTGCTTTCGGCTGTTGCCCTCTCCCGACGGGAAAGGGCGACAGCGTGCTTAGATAACCCCTTGCCCAATCATCGCATCCGCGACCTTCACGAACCCGGCGATATTTGCGCCACGCACGTAGTTGGTTTGCGATGCCTCACCGCCGTACTCGACGCAGGCGTGGTGAATATCCAGCATAATGTGGTGCAGACGCGCATCCACTTTCTCTGCCTTCCAGCCGAGGCGCGCGGCGTTTTGCGCCATCTCCAGGCCAGAGGTCGCCACGCCACCGGCGTTCGCGGCTTTGCCCGGCGCAAACAGCACGCCAGCCTCAAGGAACAGATCGGTCGCTTCGATGGTGGTTGGCATATTCGCCCCTTCGGCCACGGCCTTCACGCCGTTGGTAATCAGGGTGCGTGCGGCCTCGGTATCCAGTTCGTTCTGGGTCGCACATGGCAGGGCGATATCGACCGGCACGCCCCACGGCTGTTTGCCTTCGAGCCAGGTCAGACCAAATTCACGGGCATAATCCGCCAGACGGCCGTCGCGGCTGGCTTTAATGTCGCACAGGCGTGCCAGCTTCTCGGCCGTAAAACCGGCTTCATCCACCACGGTACCGCGTGAATCTGACGCGGTAACCACGCGGGCACCAAACTGCATTGCTTTCTCAATGGCGTACTGGGCCACGTTACCGGAGCCGGACACCGCCACGCGCATACCTTCAAACCCTAAGCCGTGGCGCTTCAGCATCGCCTCGGTAAAATAGACCAGCCCGTAGCCGGTGGCTTCCGGACGGATCAGGCTGCCGCCAAAGGAGAGCCCTTTGCCCGTAAAGACACAGGCGCTATTATTCGAAAGCTTTTTCATCATGCCGGCCATGAAGCCCACTTCACGCGCACCGACGCCGATATCGCCCGCCGGAACGTCAGTATCGGGACCAAGATGACGATAGAGTTCGGTCATCAGCGCCTGACAGAAACGCATCACTTCGCCTTCGCTTTTGCCTTTCGGATCGAAATCACTGCCGCCTTTCCCGCCGCCCATTGGCAGGGTCGTAAGGGCGTTTTTAAACGTCTGCTCAAAGCCGAGGAATTTTAAAATCGACAGATTCACGGAAGGATGGAAACGCATCCCGCCCTTAAACGGGCCGATGGCGGAATTAAACTGCACGCGCCACGCGCGGTTAACCTGGACCTGATTACGGTCATCTACCCAGGTCACGCGAAACTGGATCACGCGCTCCGGCTCCACGAGGCGCTCAAGCAGTGACATCTGGCGATAACGCGGGTTTTCTTCAAGGAACGGCCACAACGTGGTCATGACTTCACGTACGGCCTGCGCAAACTCACTTTGATGCGGGTCGCGCTGTTGAACATAAGAGAGGAAAGCTTCCAGAGAGCGTGTCTGATCCATAGATATAAGAACCCCTTATATTATTTTATGTATATTGCTTATACGAATTGTGTTGTTTTTTTGACTATACCATCCGTACCGCTTTGTGAAGCAAGCAGAAATGCATGCCGAAAGGGAAATTAATCAGCGGGGCTGCGTCATAACCAAAAGCGATGACGAGATAAATTAAAGGTTCTGCGCCGGATTACCGTTATAGTCTTTATCAGGGCACAACAGGAAGATAAGTCTATGAACCGTTACGTGATAACCGCGTTATGTTTGATGTTTACCGCAGGCGCGCAGGCAGACCGCATTCGCCCGGATGTGGACGTGAATGTGCCGCCGGAGGTGTTCAGCTCCAGCGGCCAGCGAGCGCAGCCGTGTAACCAGTGCTGCATCTATCAGGATCAGAACTATTCGGAAGGGGCAGTGGTAAAAGCGGACGGCATTCTGTTGCAGTGCCAGCGTGATGAACGCACCATTAGCACGAATCCGCTGGTCTGGCGTCGCGTAAAACAATAAACGCCTCCAGCAGCGGGATGTCCGCAGGCGCTAAGTTGAAACCAAATGCGTCTTCGGGCGTACACCACACCAGCGCACTGTGGTAATGCGCCGTCAGCGCGCCGCTGAACGCCGGAACGTGCCAGGCGTGAAGGTTGATTAACCGCTGTGACACCTCGCGCTGATGGCTTGCCACATACTCACCAGGCTGCGCGTGGATGCCGAGCTCTTCGTGCAACTCGCGGACAAGCGCCTCGGGCTGCGTCTCACCGGCTTCTACTTTTCCGCCTGCGAATTCCCACATGCCCGGCTGGTCGGCATGAGCCGGGCGCTGGGCCAGTAAAATTTTGTTGTCTTTTTCGATGATTGCCGCAACGACATCGACTGTTTTTAGCATGGTCGTCAATACTTGTTAGCGAAAAACACCATATTATCGTGCCCTTTCTAAGAGTCCAGCCATCAGGAGAATCAGGTGAAAGAGACGTCCACCTGGGTAGATCCCATCGCCACCCTTCCGGTCAGCATAAAACCGATTGCCGCCATGCAGAAAAAACACTTTGGTGCCGTGCTTAACCCCACGCGCTGGTGGGGAAGGATGCCACGTCTTTTCTGGCTGGTGGCATTGTTCGTCGGTTTTCTCGAACGTCGTCACGCGCGCCTGTCGCCGGTGCTTCGTTCGCTGTTAATGACCCGGGTATCGCAGCTTTGTCACTGCGCTTTTTGTATCGATGCCAACAGTTTGCGCCTGGCGGAGCGCTCGGGCGCATTGGATAAGGTTCAGGCCGTCAACGCGTGGCGTGATTCCGCTCTTTTTAGCGAAGAGGAGCGTGCGGCGCTGGCCTATGCCGAGGCTGTCACCGCGACGCCGCCCCGTGTGGATGACGAAATCAAAAGTGAGATCACACGCCATTTCAGCGAGGACGCGATCGCCGAAATGACGGCGCTGATTGCGTTTCAGAATCTCTCTGCACGCTTTAATGCCGCGCTGGACATCCCGGCGCAGGGGTTATGTGCCACGTTTAAAGAGGATCCCCATGCTTGATCGTCATCTGCACCCGCGGATTAAACCCACGCTCAACCGACTGGTGTCAGTACTGGATAAGCCGGGGATCACGCCTGACGGATTAACCCTGACCGGGTTTGCCATAGGCGTGCTGGCCTTACCGTTTCTGGCCCTCGGCTGGTATCCGGCGGCGCTCGTCGCCATCGTGCTGAATCGCCTGCTGGATGGTCTGGACGGTGCGCTGGCGCGCCGGCGCGGGCTGACGGATGCGGGAGGCTTTCTTGATATCGCCCTCGATTTTCTGTTTTACGCGCTGGTTCCCTTCGGATTCGCGCTGGCGGCCCCCGCAGAGAATGCGCTTGCCGCTGGCTGGCTGTTGTTTGCCTTTATCGGTACCGGGAGCAGTTTTCTGGCATTTGCCGCGCTGGCAGCGAAACACAACATCGACAACCCTGGCTACGCGCATAAGTCGTTTTACTATATTGGTGGGTTAACGGAGGGGACGGAGACGATCGCGCTGTTTGTGCTGTGCTGCCTCTTTCCGGCGCACTTCAGCGTGCTGGCGTGGATATTTGGCGCGTTGTGCTGGCTGACCACCACAACGCGCATCTGGAGCGGGTATGTGACGCTGAAGTCACTTACCCGTTAGCGTGAACTTTCTGGCCCACGTTTTCCGCTTGAGACGGGGTTCTGTGGATGACTGCTCCACTCGTACCAGCCGCCGTCATAGACGGCGACATTTTTCCAGCCCATCGCCCGTGCGTACATAAACGTCTCGGACGCACGCCAGCCGGTGCCGCAGTAAAACGCGACGTGCTGTTCCGGCAGGATGTTCCAGGTTTTCCACATGGCGGTGATGTCGTCAGCGCTGCGCATGGTGCCATCCGGATTATGGAAATCTTCCATATGGGTGGCGTCGCTACCGGCATGCCCCCAGCGGGCACCGGCAATCTCACCTTTTGGCTTGATGTAGCTGTAGCCGCTGGTTTCGCCGATGAACTCCGGCCAGGAACGAATGCTGACCAGCGACGCGTCCTGGCGATGCAGCATCCCGCGTGCTTGCGCCATATCCACCATCAACTGCGGCTGGCCGGGGATCGGTGCACCAAAATCGGGGGCGGGCTTCACGTCTTTGGGCATTCCCCGTTCAACCGGCAGACCCGCGTCAGACCAGGCTTTCCAGCCGCCATCAAGAATGCGGACGTCCTTCACGCCCGCATACAGCATGATCTGCGCCACGCGGGCGGCGGCATATACGTCACGGCCATACAAAATGACGGTCGTATCGTGACGGATCCCGTGCTTCGCCAGCATCGCTTTTAGCGTGTCGTCAGAAACTTTATTCCACAGCGGTTCGCTTTCCACTTCGTTGGTATCAATGTAGCCGGCACCGGGAATATGGTTCAGCAGATAAAACTTCGGCGCGCCCCATGCGGCTTCAATGACTTTCCAGTCGCCCGTCGGCGCGGCAGTGACGGGTTTACCCTGCTGAAGCTGGTGGATCCACTCCGGGTAGACGAGTTGTTCAAAGTGCGGCAAACGCTGCAGACGCTCAGGTACTTGCAGGGCATCGTTGAGCACGGAAATCTGGTGGTAACCGGCTTTTTCCAGCCGCGCTTTGACCGCCTGATTATCGGCGTCGCGACCGTAGAGCGCGATCGTCATGGCCGGCGTAAGCTGGTGCTGTCTGGCCCAGACGGCAATCTGGTCATCGCTCATCGCGCCAAGCCAGGTGGCGGAAAGGTTAAGTGCGGCGGGCTCATGCCCGGAGGGCGCGCTCAGCGTTTGCGGCCAGCCGTTGTAAAACGCGCTGGCGCGGGTGTCGATCACCGCGCCGTGTTGTGCCTGAAGTTGAGACAGCGTCATGGCGTGCGGCATATCAGCAGCCAGAGAGGAAAATGAAGCGAGGCCGCACAGCATGGCCAGCGCGGTCAGTTGAGAAACACGTTTCATCGAATAACCTGACGTCAGTAAAAGAGGGGGGCATTGTCGTCTCTCCTGAAAGGTAAAACATTGCGTTAGCACATTATTGCCAGCGAGAAATCCCAATCACTTCGCCGCCCGGGGGCACGTCTTCGTCGTCATGCGTGACCAGAACCACCGGAATATTGCGTGCGCGGGTAGTGTCAAATACCCATGCCCGAAACGAGGCGCGTAACGCATTATCGAGACGGCTGAACGGTTCATCCAGCAGTAACGCCTGCGGCTCTGCAAGCAGGGCACGCAGCAGACTGACCCGGGCACGTTCGCCGCCGGAAAGGGTCGCCGGATCGCTGGCGTAATGCCCGACAAGCCCGGCAGAACCGAGCGCCTGCTCGACCGCTTCCCGCCGTGCTCGTCCGACAATCCGTTCAGGTAATGCCAGCAGCAAATTTTGTCCGACGCTGAAATGGTCAAACAGCAGGGCATCCTGAAAGAGGATCCCCAACCCGCGGGCCTCCACGGGCAGTCCGTCGCAGCGACGTTCATCAAGCCACAGTTCGCCCTGAGCCTGAAAGTCGTCTGGCAGTGCGCCCACCATCCAGGCAAAAAGGGTTGATTTTCCGCTGCCGGAAGGCCCCATCAGCGTGACTATTTCGCCGCGTGGTACACAAAAATTGACCTCGCGGAAAAGCGGTTCAATGGTGAGATTGCTGACCTGTAGCATTAACGTAATCCTCGTCGGTAACGGCTTGCGAGCCGGGATAGCAGGGCGGCAAGGCCAAACACACTCCCCGTGACCAACAGCAACCCCAGCGCCCGGTTAGCCAGAAGCGGAATGCTGCCTCCACTGCTGAGCGCCACGGTTTCAGTGGTCAGCGTCGCAAAACGGCCTGCGCCCAGCCAGAGGGTTGGCATGTATTGCGCCATGCTGACGGAAAACCCGGTCGCGAAAGCCAGCAGCGCCGGGCGTACCAGCAAGGGGCATTTCAGCCAGCAGAAGATTTTTCCCCGCCGCCAGCCGAGCGTTCTGGCGGTAAGGATCAGCCGGGGATCGATCCTCTGCCAGGCTGGCTGGAGGACCAGCAACATCCACGGTAAAACCCACAGCAGATGGCTCCACAGCACGGCGGCATAGTGTCCGTCGATACCCAGTCGCAACGCGATAACGTATTGTCCGGTAACGAGGGGCAGCGCCGGCAGCGCCAGCGGCAACCACACCCACTGTGTGCCTCGCTGCGGTCCCCACTCAAGCCAGAGAACAATTACCCCCAGCGAAATCAGGCTGGCGAGCAGGCCAAAGGAGAGGCTGGCGCCAACCGCACCGATGTCGTCCCGCTGCGCCAGCATGAGCAGCACGACCGCGCAAAGCACCCCGCAGGCGGGCAGAAATCCGCTGAGCAGACGCGCTGGTGGCGCGATAAGCGACATTCGACGGCGTCCGCTCAGATCCGGCAGCGTGCGACGCCAGAGTCTCCATGCGCCGTAACCCAGTGCAGAAAGCGCGGCCAGCAGCAGAAGGAGAAGCAGGCACAGCAGCGTTCCCTTTGTCTGCTGCTGCGCATCGCCCTGACTGAGCCACTGCCACGCCAGTACGGCAAGCGTCGGGGGATTGCCAGGCCCGAGCATCATCGCCACGTCCACAACCGACAGGGACCAGGCCAGCACCGCCAGCATCACCGCGCCAAGAGCTGGCGCGATCGTTGGAAGGATGAGCCAGTTCAGCGCCTGAAAACGCCCGTAGCCGAAGGTATGCAGCACGACCTTTTGCTGCGCAAGGCGTTTTTCCGGCAGGACGGCGTAAAGGGCCCACAGCACAAACGCGCTCTCTTTTACCGCAAGCGTCAGCCCCAGCCCTGCACCGTATCGGTCAAGCGGTGGCGTACAGACGCTACACACCTGATACAGCAGGCCCCCTTCGGCAAACAATAGTAAAGCGCTGGTGGCAAAGGCCACATGAGGAACGGCGAGCAGCCACGGCAGTCGGCTGCTGAGCCGTCGCCAGCGCTCGCCCGGCCACAGGAGGGCCACGATCACCAGAGCGATAAACATCGACCCCAGCGACGCGATAAGCGTTGAGACCAGCGTGGCGACCGTAGCCTGTGGCAGTTGCGGGTCGTTAAGCATCAACTGCCAGTTGTTCAGCGAGAATGCCGGGGCAAACAGTATGGCGGCGGCGGGGAGCAGCGGCATATAGATGACCGCCATCGCCAGCCAGACGAGCCAGCTCAGCGGGTGCCGTAACGACGCAGCCATTCCTGCTCCAGCGCGTTAACCCAGGCAGCGTGCGGCTCGGGAAGTATTTTCGGCAGCCCTGCCGGCGTATGGGCAGCGAGCTGCTTCGCTTCTTTTTCGGGCAGTGTTTTCGCATCCAGTACGCTCGGGTCTCCCCAGATGGCCGGGTCGGCCTTGCGAATTTGCGCCTGCGGTGAAAGGAGGAAATTGGCGACCACCTTCGCGCCTGCGCTTGCGCTGGCATTCGACGGAATGGCCACAAAATGGACGTTGCCTATCATTCCGTTGTCAAAACCAACGCTGTAGCTGTCGGCAGGCAGTTCACCGCTGGCCACTTTTTGCTGCGCATGTGCCGGGTTAAAGGTCAGGGAGAGATTAAGACTACCGCTGGCAAGCAAGGTATCCATTCTGGCGGGCGAGGGAGGAAAGTCCTCTCCCTTTCGCCACAGCAGCGGGTGTAATTTGTCCAGGTAGTGCCACAGCGGAGCCGTCACCTGGGCAAAGGTGTTATCAGGGGCTTTTTGCAACGCCTCCGGGTGAGCGGTGAGGGTCAGGAGCAACTGTTCCAGAAATGCCGTACCGGTAAAATCGGGCGGGCGTGGGTAGCTGACTTTGCCCGGATGCTGCTGCGCATACGCCAGCAACGCCTGAGGATCGTTTGGGGGCGCAGGCAGGCTTGCGTGGCGGGCAATAAAGGTGAGTTGTGCACCGCCCCACGGGGATTCCGCGCCATCGGTGGGGACAGCAAAATCCTCCATAACCGGTTTACGGGTATCGACATAGCGCCAGTTGGGCAAGGTCTGCGCCCATCCGGTTTGCAGCAGGTTAGCGGCTTTAAGGGTACGGAAATTCTCACCGTTGACCCATAAGAGGTCGACTGACCCGTTCGTTTTCCGGCCTGCGGCGGCCTCTGTTTGAATACGTTTGACCGCATCGGCGGCATCCGCCAGTGGGACGATTTTAAGGGTTATGTCGTAATGCGTTTTCATCTCACCGCTTACCCACTCGAGGTAGCGGTTTACCGCCCGATCGCCGCCCCAGGCGTTAAACCAGACGGTCTGGCCTTTAGCTTGTTGTTGGATAGCCTGCCAGTTGTCCGCTGCAAACAGCGGGGCTGCCAGCAGCAGACCGCTCAGAAACGTGCAAAAACGCACACGGCGCATAATGCCTCACTTTTTTGATGATGGGGTAAAACGGGAAAACAGCCAGCGCGTCGCCAGCGGCAATAACCCCAGTAGTGTAAAGGCGAATATCAGTCCCGGCGATAAAATATCGCGAAGCGAATTCACTTTCCCCAGCGCGCGTCCGGCGTTCAGAAAGATAATGGTTGCAGGCAGCATGGCGACCTGGCTCACCCACCAGTAGCGACTGACCGCAATACGGGTCAGCCCCATGAGCAGATTCACCAGAAAAAACGGGAACAAGGGCATCAGACGCAGGGCAAAAAGATACCTTGCACCGTCTCGCGCCATACCGGCATTCACCGTATTCATCTGCGATGTGAATCGCCGCTGTACCCAGTCGCGCAGCAGATAACGGCTGGCAAGCATCGCCAGCGTGGCGCCGAGGGTAGAAGCAAACGAGACCAGCAGGGTACCTTCCCACAGCGTAAACAGCGCTCCCGCCAGCAGCGTCAGTATCGCCGCACCGGGTATCGACAGGGCGGAGACCAACACGTAGAGGGCGAAAAAGAAAAACGCGCTTTGCCACGGTGCCTGTTCCACATGCAAGAGAAGCGACTGCTGGTGCGTTTTGATGGTTTCCAGGGAGAGCGTCCCCGGCGGAAGAAAGACGAAGGTCAGAACAAATGCGCCCAGAAGGGCGCACATCAGGAGTATTTTTTGCGTGTTCACACGAGGTTACAGTTTGAATTTCGCCCAGACCGGCGCATGGTCAGACGGTTTTTCCATGCTGCGGATATCGTAATCGATGCCGGTTTCGATGCAGCGTTCCGCCAGCGGCGGGCTGGCCAGCAGCAGGTCTATACGCAGACCGCGGTTGTCATCAAAGCCTTTTGAGCGGTAGTCAAACCACGAGAAGCGATCCTGCGTTTCCGGGTTGGCGGTGCGGAAAGTATCAACCAGGCCCCAGCCGAGCAGGCGTTCCATCCACTCGCGTTCTTCCGGCAGGAAAGAACATTTACCGGTACGCAACCAGCGTTTGCGGTTCTCTTCTCCAATGCCGATATCGAGATCGGTCGGGCTGATATTCATGTCGCCCATGATCAGCACCGGATTCTCTTTTTTCAGTTCGGTGGTCAGGTAATCCTGCAGATCCTGATAAAACTTTGCTTTGGCCGGGAATTTTGTCTCATGGTCGCGGCTCTCACCCTGCGGGAAATACCCGTTAATCACCGTGATATTGCCAAGTGGTGAAGGAATTTCCGCCATGATGATGCGACGCTGCGCTTCGCCATCATCGCCCGGGAAGCCACGACGTACGGAAACCGGCGTCTCTTTGGTCAGCAGCGCCACGCCATAGTGACCTTTCTGTCCGTGATAGAAGACGTTGTAACCGAGCTTCGCCACCTCTTCGAGGGGGAACATATCGTCGTGAACTTTTGTCTCCTGCAGGCCGATCACATCTGGCTGATGTTGCTCAACAATTGCTTCAAGCTGGTGAGGGCGGGCACGCAGGCCGTTGATATTAAAAGAGACAAATTTCATAGTCGCTGCCAATGCAAGGTGAATAGTGCATGGATGGTAGCAGAATTTGCGTCAACTGTTACGGGGTTCGACCAATAACTGCGACAGATTATGCCAACGGTGCAATATTTGCACCATTCTGACGCGCATTGCCCCCCAACAGGGCGTAAAGAACCGATAAATTTCGCGAGCGATCACAATTCCAGAATTATATTTGGCTTCTGCATACTCTTTCTTATTTTCGTGCGGCAAAGCGCCGCTTGTCGTAAAAATATTCACTTTTTATGCAATAACAGTGAATAACTCCATATCGTAACTTATTGATATTCTGTAACCCTAACCCGTTTATGCATTTTTATCGCTGGCTGGCACGAAGGCTGCAATCTACATTCACAGTGCAAACACTCAATTATTTAACATCTAAATAACCTTTTATTTACCGGATGAGGTCGCTATGTCTCTGTCAATTACGCGTGAAAATTTCGATGAATGGATGATGCCGGTTTACGCTCCGGCGGCTTTTATTCCGGTACGGGGGGAAGGCTCACGCCTGTGGGATCAACAGGGCAAAGAGTATATCGACTTTGCAGGCGGGATTGCGGTAAACGCTCTGGGTCACGCGCACCCGGCACTGCGTCAGGCGTTAAACGACCAGGCGGCGAAGTTCTGGCATACCGGTAACGGTTTTACCAACGAGCCCGCTCTGCGACTGGCGAAAAAACTGATCGACGCAACGTTTGCCGAAAAAGTCTTTTTCTGTAACTCAGGTGCGGAAGCAAACGAAGCTGCCCTGAAGCTGGCGCGTAAATATGCACACGATAAATTCGGCGTTCATAAGAGCGGCATTGTGGCGTTTAAAAACGCGTTCCACGGCCGCACGCTCTTTACCGTCAGCGCCGGCGGTCAGCCGTCATACTCGCAGGATTTTGCGCCACTGCCGCCGGATATTCGTCACGGCGTGTATAACGATCTGCAGTCCGCCAGTGAGCTTATCAACGACACCACCTGTGCGGTGATCGTCGAACCTATGCAGGGTGAGGGCGGGGTCCTTCCGGCGCAAAAAGCGTTCCTGCAGGGGCTGCGTGAGCTGTGCGATCGTCATCACGCGGTGCTGATTTTCGATGAAGTCCAGACGGGTGTGGGGCGTACCGGTGAGCTGTATGCCTATATGCACTACGGCGTAACGCCGGACGTGCTCTCTACGGCGAAAGCGCTGGGCGGCGGCTTCCCGATTGGCGCCATGCTGACCACTGATAAATTCGCCAGCGTAATGACCGTGGGTACGCATGGTACAACGTACGGTGGTAACCCGCTGGCTACCGCCGTGGCCGGGCAGGTTCTCGACATCATTAACACGCCGGAAGTGCTCAAGGGCGTTAAACAACGTCATGACTGGTTTGTTGAGCGCCTGAACGCCATCAACAGCAAGACGGGACTGTTTAAAGAGATCCGCGGTCTGGGTCTGTTAATTGGCTGCGAACTCACACCTGAGTTTGCCGGAAAAGCTAAACTTATTTCACAGGAAGCGGCAAAAATGGGCGTGATGGTACTGATTGCCGGTGCCAACGTGGTGCGTTTTGCCCCTGCGCTGATTGTCAGCGAGGAAGAGGTGAGAACCGGTTTAGACCGTTTTGCACTGGCCTGTGAACATGTGAAGTCCGGGGTGTCATCATGATGGTCATCCGTCCCGTTGAGCGCGGCGATATCGCCGGGCTCATGCAGCTTGCCGGTAAGACGGGAGGCGGGCTGACCTCGCTTCCTGCCGATGAAAAAACGCTGTCGGCGCGCATTGAGCGCGCCCTGCAAACCTGGCAGGGGACGTTGCCAAAAAGCGAACAGGGTTATGTGTTCGTTCTCGAAGATACCGACACCGGTACCGTGGCCGGTATTTGCGCAATCGAAGTGGCCGTCGGGCTTAACGACCCGTGGTACAACTACCGTGTCGGTACGATGGTTCACGCCTCAAAAGAGCTGAACGTCTATAACGCGCTGCCCACGCTTTTTCTCTGTAATGACCACACGGGAGCCAGCGAGCTTTGCACGCTGTTCCTCGATCCTGCGTGGCGAAAAGAGGGCAACGGTTATCTGCTCTCCAAGTCGCGCTTCATGTTTATGGCCGCGTTCCGCGATCGTTTTAACGAAAAGGTCGTCGCCGAGATGCGCGGCGTAATCGACGACACCGGCTATTCACCTTTCTGGGAGAGCCTCGGCGAGCGCTTCTTCTCGATGGAGTTCAGCCGCGCGGACTATCTGTGCGGCACCGGGCAGAAAGCGTTTATCGCCGAACTGATGCCGAAACACCCCATCTATACCCATTTCTTAAGCCCCCAGGCGCAGGCGGTGATTGGCGAAGTGCACCCGCAAACCGCGCCGGCCCGGGCGGTGCTGGAAAAAGAGGGTTTCCGCTACCGTAACTATGTGGACATCTTTGACGGCGGACCTACCCTGGAGTGCGATATCGACCGCGTGCGTGCGATCCGTAAAAGCCGGCTGGTTGAGGTTTCCGAAGGCCAGCCTGCACCGGGTGAGTGGCCGGCATGTCTGGTGGCTAACGAGCAGTACAACAATTTCCGCGCCATGCTGGTGCGAACCAACCCGAAAAGTGAACGTCTGGTGCTGACGGCCGCGCAACTGGATGCCCTGAAATGTAACGCCGGCGACACGGTTCGCCTGGTGCGTCTCTGCCCTGAGGAGAAAACAGCATGACTTTATGGATCAACGGTGACTGGGTCACGGGCGAAGGCGAGCCGCGCATAAAGACCAATCCGGTCGGACAAGAAGTGCTCTGGAAGGGAAATGATGCCAGCGCCGGGCAGGTCGAACAGGCCTGTCACGCCGCCCGTCGCGCCTTCCCGGGATGGGCGAAACAACCGTTCTCCGTGCGTCAGGGAATTGTCGAGAAATTTGCATCACTGCTGGAGGCCAATAAAGCCGAATTGACGCGCGTTATCGCTCAGGAAACCAGCAAGCCGCGCTGGGAGGCGGCCACCGAAGTGACGGCGATGATCAATAAAATCGCCATTTCGGTGAAGGCGTACCATACCCGTACCGGCGAGCAACATACCGATATGCCTGACGGTGCGGCCACGCTGCGCCACCGTCCGCACGGCGTGCTGGCGGTATTTGGCCCCTATAACTTCCCGGGGCATCTGCCGAACGGGCATATCGTGCCCGCGCTGCTGGCGGGCAATAGCGTGATTTTCAAGCCGAGTGAGTTAACGCCACTGACCGGTGAGGTGGTGGTGAAGCTCTGGGAACAGGCTGGTCTGCCGCACGGGGTGCTCAACCTGGTGCAGGGGGGACGTGAAACCGGCCAGGCGCTGAGTGCGTTGAGTGATATCGACGGCCTGCTGTTTACCGGCAGCGCCGGAACGGGCTACCAACTGCATCGCCAGCTGGCGGGGCAGCCGGAAAAAATTCTCGCGCTGGAGATGGGCGGTAACAACCCGCTGATCGTTGAAGATCCCGATGATATCGACGCGGCGGTGCATTTGACCCTCCAGTCAGCGTTTATTACCGCCGGACAGCGCTGCACCTGCGCGCGTCGTCTGCTGGTGAAACGGGGTGCCCAGGGCGATGCCTTCCTCGCGCGGCTGGTGGAAATCAGCGCGCGTCTGGTGCCTGCGCAGTGGGATGCCGACCCACAGCCGTTTATTGGGGGGCTGATTTCCGAGCAGGCCGCGCTGAACGTGCTGAAAGCCTGGCAGGATCACGTGGCGCGCGGGGCGAAAACCCTGCTTGAGCCAAAGCAAATCAAGCCCGGAACATCGCTGCTGACGCCGGGCATTGTTGAGATGAGTGGCGCACGCAACGTGCCGGATGAAGAGGTCTTTGGCCCGCTGCTCTGTGTCTGGCGTTATGACGATTTTGACAGCGCCATTGAGATGGCCAATCACACCCGCTATGGACTGTCGAGCGGTCTGATTTCCCCGCATCGTGAGAAATTTGATCAGCTGCTGCTCGAAGCACGCGCCGGGATTGTGAACTGGAATAAACCGCTTACCGGTGCGGCGAGTACGGCACCGTTTGGCGGGGTAGGCGCTTCGGGTAACCACCGCGCCAGCGCATGGTATGCCGCAGATTACTGCGCGTGGCCGATGGCGAGTCTGGAAACGCCTGCGCTAACGCTGCCGGAAACGCTGAGTCCGGGGCTGGATTTTACTCAGGGGGATCGTCATGAAAGCGCGTGAAGTTAACTTTGACGGGCTGGTGGGGCTGACGCACCACTATGCCGGCCTCTCGTTTGGTAATGAAGCCTCGACGAAGCACCGTTTTCAGGTCTCCAACCCGAAACTGGCAGCGAAGCAGGGGCTGCTGAAAATGAAAGCCCTGTCGGATGCCGGTTTCCCGCAGGCGGTGATCCCGCCGCAGGAGCGCCCGAACGTGGCGGTGTTACGTCAGCTCGGCTTTAGCGGCAGCGATGAGCAGGTTATCGAAAAAGCGGGTACGCAGACGCCGCACCTGCTTTCAGCGGCGAGCTCTGCCTCGTCGATGTGGGTGGCAAACGCTGCTACCGTTGCACCGTCGGCTGATACGCTGGATGGCAAAGTGCATTTAACGGTGGCGAACCTGAATAACAAATTCCACCGTGCCACTGAAGCGGAGACGACCGAGCGCGTTCTGCGTGCGATTTTCCGTCATGAGGCTCACTTTGAGGTCCATCAGGCGTTGCCACAGGTGGCCATGTTCGGGGATGAAGGAGCGGCAAACCATAACCGTCTTGGGGGGGATTATGGCGATCCCGGCGTGCAACTGTTCATTTACGGGCGAGAAGAGGGCGGCCATTCGGCACCTGTCCGTTATCCCGCCCGCCAGACGCTGGCGGCAAGCCAGGCCGTCGCGCGGCTGAATCAGGTGAATCCCTCACAGGTGATTTTTGCTCAGCAGAACCCGCAGGTGATTGACCAGGGGGTTTTCCACAATGACGTCATTGCCGTCTCTAACCGCCAGGTGCTGTTCTGCCATGAGCAGGCGTTTGCCCATCAGGAGAAGCTGCTCGCTACGCTGCATGAGCGGGTGCCGGGATTTATGCCGATTCAGGTGCCGACCCAGGCGGTCAGCGTACAGGACGCGGTTGAAACTTACCTCTTTAATAGCCAGCTGTTGAGCCGTGAGGACGGCAGCATGATGCTGGTGCTGCCGCAAGAGTCGCAGGACCATAAAGGAGTGTGGCGTTATCTGTCTGAACTGGTGAAAGCCGATAACCCGATCGATGAACTGCGCGTCTTTGACCTGCGCGAAAGCATGGCCAACGGCGGCGGTCCGGCCTGTTTACGCCTGCGCGTAGTGCTGACGCAGAACGAAATGCAGGCTGTTAATCCAGCCGTGATGATGAATGAGACGCTGTTTAACTCCCTGAATGACTGGGTGGATCGTTACTATCGCGACAGATTAACGCAGGCCGATCTGGTCGACCCTCAGCTACTGCGTGAAGGGCGTGAGGCACTGGACGCGTTAACAACAATCCTGCAGTTGGGATCGGTTTATCCGTTCCAGCGCTAAAGGAGTGGCTATGGAAAATTTACTGGCGTTGACACTGGCCGATGACCCCCCCGAACAGCATGAGGGGGAGGGCCCCTCATTTCACTGGCGGTGGCTGGGTCGCGGCGTCCTTGAACTGACACCGGCCGCGAAGAGTGAGTTATCGCTGCTGCTTTCAACCGGCATCCATGGCAATGAAACCGCGCCGGTTGAAATTGTCGACCTGCTGCTGCGCGCGTTGTATCGGGGAGATATCACCCTGCAGTGCCGTCTGCTGGTGGTGCTTGGCAACCCGCCTGCGCTGGCGCAAAACAAACGTTATCTTGAGAGCGACCTTAACCGCATGTTTGGCGGCCGCTGGTCACAGTTTGTGCCGGGCGATGAGACGTCGCGGGCGCAGTGGCTTGAGCACGTGGTTGCCACATTTTTCGCCGCGGCCGGTCCCGTGCGCTGGCATCTCGACCTGCATACGGCAATTCGCGCCTCTTATCATGTGCGCTTTGGTGTTCTGCCCCAGCGTAACCAGCCGTGGGATGAGGCGTTTCTGAGCTGGCTGGGCGACGCCGGGCTGGAGGCTCTGGTGTTTCATCAGTCGCCGGGGGGCACATTTACCCATTTCACCTGTGAGCATTTCGGCGCGCTGGCCTGCACGCTGGAGCTGGGAAAAGCGCTACCGTTTGGCCAGAACGATCTCGCGCGCTTCGCGCCAACGCATCTTGCGCTTCGCGCGCTGCTCGGGGGATTGGCACCCGAGCCAACGCAACAGACTGTCGTGCGCTATCGGGTCGTACAGCAGATCACTCGCCGCAGCGAGGCCTTCCGGCTGCATATGGCCGCCCACACGCTGAACTTCACCCCTTTTCGCAAAGGCGTTCTGCTGGCGGAAGATGGCGACGAGCGCTACGAGGTGCAGAAAACCACTGAATATGTTCTGTTCCCTAATCCATCGGTAGCGTTTGGCCTGCGCGCCGGACTGATGCTGGAAAAAGTGTCCTGAACATTTCCCCTCTCATTGCCTGAGAGGGGAGCGTCAAAATATTTTTCTTAGCGATTAAAGCGCAATGACAACTATTGCAGAATATTCCTGGTGAATTGCTTTATTATTGGTCTTCACTTCGCTATACTTTTTTAAATTGCTTTGAAAATCATCATTTTGAATATTTTCGTTGCAACTCTCCATCCTTTATCCTTAATTCCTCCACATTTGGCGATAATTTGTTTTTTACACTTTCATTGTTTTACTGTTGCTCTGATTAATTGACGATAAACCCCGTAAAGTTAATCTCGTCAACACGGCATAGCGCCGAAGAATAACTGAAAGTAAGGAAATAAATTATGCGTAAGTTTACTGCACTGTTTGTTGCTTCTACCCTGGCTCTGGGCGCTACCAGCATGGCGTTCGCTGCAGATACCGCGACCACCACCACTGCCGCGCCTGTCGAAGGCAAAATGATGATGCATCATAAAGGCAAGCCGGGTATGCACCACGAGATGATGATGTTTAAAGATCTGAACCTGACGGATGCACAGAAACAGCAGGTCCGCGACATCATGAAAAGCCAGCGCGACCAGATGAAACGTCCGTCACTGGACGAACGCCGCGCGATGCATGACATCATCGCCAGCGACAGCTTCGATAAAGCAAAAGCCGAAGCGCAGATCGACAAAATGGCTGAGCAGCATAAAGCCCGCATGCTGGCGCATATGGAAACCCAGAACAAGATCTACAACATTCTGACGCCGGAACAGAAAAAACAATTTAATGCCAATTTTGAGAAGCGTCTGACAGAACGTCCAGCAATGGAAGGTAAAATGCCAGCACCAACCGAATAATCGGTTCAACATCTTAAGACCGCCGGGATCCTGTCCACAAAAGCGCTAACGCTGTGGACAGGACCGGCGGTTTTTCTTTCCTGCCCTCTTGTCTGCCGCCGCCAGAGCGGTATTCTCCTGTAGTCGCTTCAGAGAATGTTTGCAGAGTCATGGCGTTATAATTTTTATTAACGTTCCGCTAAGGCCTGCCCGCTCTGCTGCCGATACTGTGTCTGTGAAAACCCAACGATAACAAACAAGACAGCAACGATAGCGATATCCTTGCCCTGGCACAGGTTGTGCCTTTCAGGAGTGGTGATGGAGTTCTTTGATATCCGTAAGATGCCGGTCAGCCTCTGGCGCAATGGCGCAGGCGAGACGCGGGAAATTTGTTGTTTTCCGCCTGCAACGCGTGATTTTTACTGGCGTGCCAGTATCGCGACCATCGCCAGCAATGGCGAATTCTCCTCTTTTCCCGGTGTCGATCGGGTGATTACCTTGCTTGAAGGGGGTGAGGTAACGCTGGATGCCGGTCAGGCGTTCTGCCATACCCTAAAACATCATCAGCCATACCATTTTTCCGGCGATCAGCCGGTGAAAGCACTGCTTTCCGAAGGACGGATGTCGATGGATTTCAACATCATGACCCGGCGTGACCGTTGTCAGGCGAAAGTGCGTGTCGCTGACCGCACCTTTACCACGTTCGGCTCCCGCGGGGGCGTCGCGTTCGTGTTAAGCGGGGCGTGGCAGCTTGGCGATAAGTTGCTGACGGCCGATCAGGGCGCCAGCTGGGAGGAGGGCGTCCATACTCTCCGCCTGCTGGAGGCTCAGGGCACCTTATTATTCAGCGAAATTAACTGGCTGCCGGGGCACTAAGCTCAATGACCTCATACTTGCCGGTTAACACGGGCTTGCAGAGAATTTTGTAGCCATCGTGGTCGAAACCGGCGGGTGTGCGCAGCAAGGTTGCCGCATCGTTTACATCGTCAACAGCACCCAGCCAGAGCCAATTATTGATGATGTGATACTGGGTCATCGCGTCACCAACTTCTTTTAGCGCAACGGCACCCTCCCACGGCCAGCAGTTAACGCTAAGCGCCGCCAGCCCTGCGAGGAGCCGGGCGTGGTGTTCCTCAATGCTTTCTTTCCCACAGCAGGCCCCTGCGCAGCGCTTTAACGCTGAGCGGAAACAGGCCCGCCCGCGGGTGGTTGCTTCGAGGCCTAGCAGGCTGTAGCACAGCTGTAACTCATCGGCCAGCGTTTGCAGAGCCTGCAGAGCCGCCCGTTTGTTAGCGAACAGCCCGTAGAGATTGGGGGCGTGAGAAAAATCGACTTCGCGTGCGTAGACAACCTGCGGCTTACCGGCGTTTATCTGCAGGGAGCAGAGTTGCCGGTTGCGGCGCAGGCGCTTATTGAACAGCGGCTGTTGCTCTTTGATCAGCCGCGCTTCCAGTAAGAGCGCGCCCATCTCTCCGGCGGTACGAAACCAGGTGATACGTCGCGACTGGCGCAGCATTGCCGCCTCGTCTGGCGTGCGCAGATGAGACATGACCCGGCTGCGAATATTTACGCTTTTGCCAATGTAGAGCGGAAGGGTGTCACTCTCACCGTGAAAGATATACACGCCCGGCTGTTTAGGCAGTTCCTCAAGCCAGGGGCGAAGATGTTCGGGATATTCGTAGATAGCCGCCGCTTCAAACTCAAGACGCGGGGCGGATTGACGCCTGCTCACATACTACTCCATATACTGTTCAGGCATACAGTGTAGCAGAGCCGGTTTGGTTAAAAAAGAGCCGGATGGCGCAACGGACGGTGCGGGCGAACACCCCCTCCCCAGAGAGAGGGTGCCAGAGTGTTACTTTTTCCAGAAATCATCGAACACGGTGATCGGTGGGCGACGCTTGTGCTCGGTTTTCAGATACCAGCTTTCAATGATCTTCGCGGTACCTTCATCCAGTTTTTTGCCTTCCAGATAATCATCAATATTGTCATAGGTGACACCCAGGGCCGCTTCATCCGGCAGGGAGGGGCGATCGTCTTCCAGATCTGCCGTTGGCGCTTTCTTGTAAAGGTGCTCCGGGCAACCCAGCGCGGCAAGCAGCTGCTTACCCTGACGTTTGTTCAGACGGAAGAGCGGGTTAATATCGGTACCGCCGTCGCCATACTTGGTGAAGAAACCCGTGATGGCTTCTGCCGCATGGTCGGTACCGACCACAACGCCTTTGGTCATCCCGGCAATGCTGTATTGCGCTTTCATACGTTCACGGGCTTTTTCATTGCCGCGGACAAAATCGCTCAACTCAATGCCTGCTTCGCGAAGCGCCTGCTCGCTGGCCAGCACCGATCCTTTGATATTGACGGTGAGCACGCGATCGGGCTGGATGAAGGCGATGGCATCCTGGCAATCCTGCTCATCAGCCTGCACGCCATAGGGAAGACGCACGGCAATAAACTGCAGTGCGTCATCACCCGTCTCTTCGCGGAGCTCTGAAATTGCCATCTGGCAGAGTTTACCGGCCAGGGTAGAGTCCTGACCGCCGCTGATGCCCAGCACCAGGGATTTCAGGAACGAGTGAGTTTTTAAATAAGACTTTAAAAAATCCACGCTGCGGCGGATCTCTTCTTGTGCGTCTACCGTGGGCTTTGCGCCCAGCGCCTGAATAATCTCTTGTTGCAGAGCCATCACGCCCTCCATATGCAGAACATAAACAGATTGTGTTAACTGTTAAAACTAACCCTTTGAACGAGAAACGACAAGGATCACAGTTTCGAGTGCGCTAAATTGCGGCGATTTAGCAGGTTATCGTTGTTTTATTAGAATTTTCCGAAATTCGTCTGGCGGAATTCACAAAGTTGAACAATAGTACTTTTTATTCCATGCTTAGATAACACGCTGATAAACAAGAGGACGGAATATGAACAAGAACGTAGCAGGAATTCTTAGCGCAGCGGCGGTACTGACTATGCTGGCAGGGTGTACGGCCTACGACCGCACCAAAGATCAGTTTACACAGCCCGTAGTGAAAGATGTCAAAAAAGGCATGACCCGTTCGCAGGTGGCTGCGATTGCCGGCAAGCCTTCTTCTGAAGTGACAATGATTCATGCACGCGGTACCTGCCAGACCTATATCCTGGGTCAACGTGATGGTAAGGCAGAGACCTACTTCGTTGCGTTGGATGAGACCGGTCATGTGATCAACTCCGGTTACCAGACCTGTACTGAATACGATACCGATCCGCAGGCACCTAAGGCGCAGTAACCCTTCTTGCCTGAGTATGTTAACAAACCGGCCGTTTGGCCGGTTTTTTTATACATACGTAAATCTTATTTCTTCTCGCGAATTATTTGCCTGAAATGTGAAGGTAGTCAACACGCCAGGTCAATGAGAGACAATTTGCCCCTGTGCAGAATTATCTCCTGTCTGTACCATTGCGTATACTCACTCCAACGACAAACAACAGTAAGCAAACTACCTGTCTGCCAGGATAGCGAGTCGAGTGATAGCGCGATGGCAGGTAGTCATACGAGAGGGAAGTTACTATGGAAAAGAAACATATCTATCTGTTCTGCTCAGCAGGCATGTCAACCTCGCTTCTGGTGTCAAAGATGCGTGCTCAGGCTGAGAAGTATGAAGTCCCGGTGGTGATCGAAGCGTTTCCGGAGACGCTGGCGGGCGAAAAGGGCCAGACAGCCGATGTCGTTTTACTGGGGCCGCAAATTGCCTATATGTTGCCCGAAATTCAACGTCTGTTACCCAATAAACCGGTCGAAGTGATCGATTCGGCATTGTACGGCAAGATTGATGGTTTAGGTGTATTGAAAGCTGCTGTTGCAGCAATTAAAAAAGCTGCTAATTAATTTTTATTTTTCCCGTCAAAGAGTTATTTCACACACAATACGCCGTAACCTGCGTTGCGGCATTTAAGGGTATTTTCCTATGAGTAAAGTCATCGCTTCACTTGAAAAGGTACTCCTTCCTTTTGCTGTTAAAATAGGAAAGCAGCCTCACGTTAATGCCATCAAAAACGGTTTTATTAGATTAATGCCGTTGACGCTGGCTGGGGCAATGTTCGTTTTAATTAACAACGTTTTTCTGAGCTTTGGTGAAGGTTCCTTTTTTTATTCATTAGGAATTCGATTAGACGCTTCCACAATTGAAACCCTTAATGGTTTAAAAGCCATCGGCGGCAACGTATATAACGGTACGTTAGGTATTATGTCGCTGATGGCACCTTTCTTTATTGGCATGGCACTGGCGGAAGAGCGGAAAGTGGATCCGCTGGCCGCAGGTTTATTATCCATTGCCGCCTTTATGACCGTGACGCCATACAGCGTCGGTGAGGCCTATGCCGTAGGGGCCAACTGGCTGGGGGGCGCTAATATCATCTCCGGTATCGTTATCGGTCTGGTGGTTGCGGAGATGTTCACCTTTATTATTCGTCGCAACTGGGTTATCCGTTTACCGGATAGCGTGCCGGCGTCCGTTTCTCGTTCATTTTCCGCGTTGATTCCAGGCTTCATTATTCTCTCCATCATGGGGATTATCGCCTGGGCGCTCTCTCATTGGGGCACTAACTTCCACCAGATCATTATGGACTCTATCTCAACGCCGCTGGCGTCAATGGGTAGCGTGGTCGGTTGGGCGTATGTGATTTTCACCTCCCTGCTGTGGTTCTTTGGCGTGCATGGTTCACTGGCACTGGCGGCGCTGGACAGCGGTATCATGACCCCATGGGCACTGGAAAACGTTGCACTTTATCAGCAATACGGCTCCGTTGACGCGGCGCTGGCAGCCGGTAAAACCTTCCATGTGTGGGCGAAGCCGATGCTTGACTCTTATATCTTCCTGGGGGGTACCGGGGCGACGCTGGGTCTGATCATCGCGGTCTTTATTGTTTCTCGTCGCGCTGACCATCGTCAGGTTGCGAAGCTGGCGCTGCCGTCAGGCATCTTCCAGATTAACGAGCCGATTCTGTTTGGTCTGCCAATCATCATGAACCCGGTGATGTTCATTCCGTTCATTCTGGTTCAGCCACTGCTGGCGGCCATTACCCTGACGGCCTATTACCTGGGCATTATTCCGCCCGTCACCAACATTGCGCCGTGGACCATGCCGGCGGGTCTGGGGGCGTTCTTCAACACCAACGGTAGCGTGGCTGCCTTCCTGCTGGCGATATTCAACCTCGGGATTGCAACACTGCTCTATATGCCATTCGTGGCGATAGCAAACAAAGCTGCAACCGTTATCGATGAAGAAGAGAGCGAAGAGGATATCGCCCTTGCACTGAAATTCTAAAATTGCACGGCGCGGGGCAACCCGCGCCAGCCAAAAGGAGCTTAAAAATGTTAGATTTGGACAGTATTGTCGCAGAAGAAACCGCAGAGAACGATCTGGAAGAGGTGGTGATGGGGCTTATCATCAATTCCGGGCAGGCGCGTAGCCTGGCGTATGCCGCGCTCAAACAGGCCAAGCAGGGTGATTTCGCAGCCGCGAAAACCATGATGGAACAGTCCCGTACGGCGCTGAACGAAGCACACCTGGTGCAGACAAAGCTTATCGAAAGCGACCAGGGTGAAGGCAAGATGAAGGTCAGTCTGGTGCTGGTGCATGCGCAGGATCATCTGATGACGTCGATGCTGGCACGTGAACTGGTGGCCGAGTTGATTGAGCTTCACGAGAAGATGCAGTAAGGCAGAGTTTGCAGCAGGAGGTCAGCGCGATGGAAATAAAAACCGCACTTGAACAGCAACTGTTTAATGGCAAAAATTTTCACGTGATTATTTACAACAAGACGGAGAGCGCGAGCGGTCTGCATCAGCATGACTACTATGAGTTCACGATTGTTCTGACCGGTCGCTACTACCAGGAAATCAACGGCAAGCGCGTCCTGCTTGAGCGGGGAGATTTCGTCTTCCTGCCGATGGGGTCCCATCACCAGAGCTTTTATGAATTTGGTGCAACCCGCATTCTTAACGTAGGTGTCAGCAGACGCTTCTTTGAGAAACACTATCTGCCGCTGGTGCCGTTCTGCTTTGTGGCCTCGCAGGTCTATCGCATCAAAAACGAGTTCATGACCTGGATTGAAACGGTTATCGCCTCGCTTAACTTTCGCGAGAATGAATTTGATGAGTTTATTGAAACGGTGACGTTTTATGTGATGAACCGTCTGCGCCATCATCGTGAAGAGCAGCAGGTAAGCGATGATATTCCGCAGTGGCTGCGCAGTACGGTTGAACTGATGCACGATAAAGGACAATTCAGCGAAAATGCGCTGGAAAATATGGTCGCTTTGTCCGGTAAATCACAGGAATATCTGACCCGAGCAACTCAGCGTTATTATCGTAAAACGCCAGTGCAAATTATTAATGAAATCCGCATTAATTTTGCTAAAAAACAGCTGGAAATAACCAACTACTCGGTTACCGATATTGCTTATGAGTCAGGCTACAGTAGCCCCAGCTTGTTTATTAAGACCTTTAAGAAATTGACTTCGTTCACACCGAACAGTTACCGGAAGAACCTGACGGTAATTAATTAAATTTCGGCGGATTTACCCGCCACAAATATTGCCTTGATTGCTTGCCCACAGAGCGGGAAGAGTACGCTACACCTTGCAGGCGATTAACCTGATATGCTAAGGGAGATATTATGCAGAAGAAATTAAAAGTCGTAACCATTGGCGGCGGCAGCAGTTATACCCCGGAATTACTCGAAGGTTTCCTGAAACGTTATCATGAATTACCGGTCAGCGAATTATGGCTGGTGGACGTTGAGGAAGGTCAGGAGAAACTGAATATCATTTTTGAGCTCTGCAAGCGGATGGTCGCGAAAGCCGGTGTGCCATTGACCGTGCATAAAACCCTCGACCGTCGCCTGGCGCTGCAGGATGCCGACTTCGTGACGACCCAGCTGCGCGTCGGCCAGCTCAAAGCGCGTGAAATGGATGAACGTATTCCACTGAGCCACGGCTATCTGGGGCAGGAGACCAACGGCGCGGGCGGCCTGTTCAAGGGGCTGCGTACCATTCCGGTCATTTTTGACATCATCAACGATGTGGAAGCGATCTGCCCCAACGCGTGGGTGATTAACTTCACCAACCCGGCCGGGATGGTGACCGAGGCGGTTTATCGCCACACCGGTTTCAAACGCTTTATCGGCGTCTGTAATATTCCGATTGGCATGAAGATGTTCATCAGCGATGTGCTGGAGTTGACCGATACTGACGAT
The DNA here is from genome assembly GCF_000534435.1 of Enterobacter sp. BIDMC 26. Lineage (NCBI taxonomy): Bacteria > Pseudomonadati > Pseudomonadota > Gammaproteobacteria > Enterobacterales > Enterobacteriaceae > Enterobacter > Enterobacter sp. BIDMC 26. The sequence continues at coordinate 1,054,319 of NZ_KI973182.1, forward strand.
CTTTCTATTGATCTCTTTGGCCTGAACCACATGGTGTTTATCAAAGATGTCATCGTGAATGGTCAGTCTCGCTTTAGCGAACTGCTTGACGGCGTAGCCTCCGGACGCCTGACCGCTGCGTCAGTAAAAAACATCTTTGACCTGCCGTTCAGCGAAGGGCTGATCCGCTCGCTTAATCTGCTGCCTTGCTCATACCTGCTTTACTACTTCAAACAGAAAGAGATGCTGGCCATCGAGATGGGTGAGTACTATAAGGGTGGCGCACGCGCTCAGGTGGTGCAGAAAGTTGAAAAGCAGCTGTTTGATTTGTATAAAGATCCGAACCTGAACGTGAAACCGAAAGAGCTTGAGCTGCGCGGCGGAGCGTATTATTCCGATGCGGCGTGTGAAGTGATCAACGCCATTTACAACGACAAGCAGGCCGAGCACTACGTCAATGTGCCGCATCACGGTCATATCGACAACATCCCGGCTGACTGGGCCGTTGAGATGACCTGCATTCTGGGACGTGATGGCGCCAGGCCGCATCCACGGATTACCCACTTTGACGACAAAGTGATGGGGTTGATCCACACCATCAAAGGGTTTGAAGTGGCAGCCAGCAATGCGGCGCTGAGCGGTGAACTCAATGACGTTCTTCTGGCGCTCAATCTCAGCCCACTGGTCCATTCCGATCGCGATGCCGAGCAACTGGCCAGCGAAATGATTCTGGCGCATGAAAAATGGTTGCCTAATTTTGCCGCCACGATTGAGAAGCTGAAATTCAAACAGCACTGAGAGGATGTGTGATGGAAAACCTGCTGATCGTCAATGCTGATGATTTTGGTCTCTCAAAAGGTCAAAACTACGGCATTATTGAAGCCTGCCGCCGGGGTGTGGTGACCTCAACAACAGCACTGGTTAATGGTGACGCGGTTGAACACGCGGCGCAGCTCAGCCGCGAGGTGCCAGCGCTGGGCGTCGGCATGCACTTTGTATTGACGCTCGGGATGCCGCTTTCACCGATGCCAGGACTGACGCGGGACGGACAGCTGGGCAAATGGATTTGGGAGCAGGCAGAGCAGGGCACGCTGCCGCTCGAGGAGATTACCCGCGAGCTGGACTGTCAGTTCAACCGTTTCGTCGATCTCTTTGGCCGTGAACCCACGCATATTGACAGCCATCATCACGTGCATATGATCCCGGCACTTTTCCCGTCAGTGGCGGAATTTGCACAGCGCAAAGGCGTGGCAATGCGCGTGGATCGTGAGGTGCAGGCGCTGCACGGGCTGTCATTGTCTTCTGTGCCCACAACGGACGGGTTCAGTAGCGCGTTCTACGGCGACGAGATTAGCGAAGCGCTGTTTCTGCAGGTGTTGGATGAGTCCGCCGCGCGCGGGGAACGGTCGCTGGAAGTGATGGCACACCCTGCATTTGTCGATAACATTGTGCGTAAAAGTGCCTACTGCTGGCCGCGACTGGCGGAACTGGATGTGCTGACGTCGGCATCGCTGAAATACGCCATTGCCGAGCGTGGGTACCGTCTGGGCACCTTTGAGGATGTATGAAAATAGCCCGGAGGCGCGGTGCCTGCCGGGCTGAGTAAACGATGTCAATCAACGCCGGGTCGGGCAAAGCCAGACCCGGCTTTTCTTATGCCGGTATACGATCAATCTTACTGCTGCGTGACCACACACGGTGCGCTGCGAGCAGATCGAACAGCTTCGTCATAAACGCATCATCGACGTTATCGCCTTCGACAATGCCATCTTCACCTTGCTCAGCCACCTTCAGGTGCGCTTTAAACTGTCGCGCATCGCCGGACAGGGCGATCGGCTTCAGGTGTTTATAGGCTTCCAGCAGATAATAAATCGCATCGCCATTGTTCAGCAGACTGTCGATGTCGCCGCACGGCACAATCACCGCATCAACGGTGAGCGATGGTGCTCCGGCAAAGGTGGCCGCAACCGGCAGCACTGAACCGTCGTCGGCGGTCACTTCCCCCATGCGGGAATAGAGCAGTTTGGCGTGAACGCCTTTGGTTTTCAGCGCCTGCATAATCCCCAGCACGTCGCTGGCACGGGTGTTGTCATTCAGCAGAATGGCCACTACCCGGCCTTTTATCGAGCCACCCGGCACCGCATACAGACTCAGGGACGGATCTTTCTTCAGTCCGTTAACGTCTTTCGGTGGGGCCGCATTGCGTTGCTCATCCGTCAGCGTAATGCCAAGGTTATCCGCCACGCTCTGGGCAAGCTGAATATCGATTTGGGCGAGCTGATCGACCACGCGCTCGCGGATGTAAGTCCGCACCACTTTGCTCAGTTCAAAGCTAAAGCCACCGATAATGTGCTGTTGCTCGATCGGCGTCTGGCTGTTCCAGAACAGGCGAGGTTGGGCATAATACTCGCCGAATGACGGGCTACGCTCGCGGATTTTATTGCCATCGATGCGCTCCTGGTACGACTCAAAACCACCGCGTTTCGGTCCAGGCGGCGTTTCGCGCGGCCAGTTATCGTTGATGGAGTTCGGCTCATAGTTAGCCGGATTGGTATCGATATCCTGGCGATGCATCCCGTCGCGCTGGAAATTGTGGTACGGGCAGGTTGGACGGTTAATCGGAATTTCGTGGAAGTTGGGCCCGCCAAGGCGACTGATCTGCGTATCGGTATAGGAGAACAACCGCCCCTGCAGGAGGGGATCGTTCGTGAAATCCAGCCCCGGAACGATATGCCCCGGGTGGAACGCGACCTGCTCATTTTCGGCAAAGAAATTGTCCGGGTTACGGTTGAGCACCATTTTACCCACCAGCTGAACCGGCACCAGCTCCTCTGGGATCAGCTTTGTCGGGTCGAGAAGATCGAAATCGAAGTTAAACTCATCCTCTTCCGGGATCAGCTGTAACCCCAGTTCATATTCCGGGAAGTCACCGGCTTCAATCGACTCCCACAGCTCACGACGGTGGAAGTCCGGATCGCGCCCGGTCAGCTTCTGGGCTTCATCCCACACCAGCGAGGCTTTGCCCGCCACAGGCTTCCAGTGGAAGCGTACGAATGTGGCTTTCCCGTCCGCGTTGATCATCCTGAAGGTATGAATACCAAACCCTTCCATCGTGCGGTAGCTGCGCGGAATGCCACGGTCTGACATCGCCCACATCACGTTGTGTAACGTTTCTGGCTGCAGTGAGACATAATCCCAGAAGGTGTCATGCGCACTTTGTCCCTGCGGTATGGCCCAGTGGGGCTCCGGTTTTACCGCATGGACAAAGTCAGGAAATTTATGCGCATCCTGAATGAAGAACACCGGGGTGTTATTGCCGACGAGATCGAAAATACCCTCTTCGGTATAAAATTTGGTGGCGAAGCCGCGGATATCACGCACGGTATCTGCCGAACCCGCGCCGCCCTGTACGGTTGAAAAGCGGACAAAGACCGGTGTGATTTTGTCCGGATCGGAAAGGAAATCCGCTTTGGTTATCTCTTTGAGGCTTTTGTAGGGCTGGAAGTAGCCGTGTGCCGCGGAGCCACGCGCGTGAACGATGCGCTCAGGTATACGTTCATGGTCAAAATGGGTGATTTTTTCCCGCAGAATAAAGTCTTCCAGCAGGGTCGGTCCGCGCGTTCCCGCACGCAGCGAGTTCTGATCGTCAGCAATGCGCACGCCCTGGTTGGTGGTAAGTGCAAAACCTTCGCCGCCTTTACGGTGGGACTCAAGGGATTTCAGCTTCTCGTTTCCGGTATCCGGGGATTTCATACTTCCCGGCGCGGTAGGCTGTTCGCCAGGTGCGGAAGGGCCGGGGGACGGGCGATGAGAGCCATCCGCTGGGGCCAGAGAGTCCATGCCTGGTTGAGATTCTTCAGTGCCATGAATGGGTGATTGATGTGTTTTATCTTTGTTCGACATTGCACGCTTCTCCTTTATCCATTGCTAAAAACCTTGTTAACTATAGAACAATGTGGCGAAAGGGCGGGCGAACTAAGAGTTTTCAGATGACCTGGTTAAGGAATGCGCTATCAGAGCGATGCAGGGCGCGACGCGTGGGGGGAGGATCGGCTATCATAGAATTTTCCTGCTTCCAGAATGTGCTTTAGTGAACCCGTCGCTTATGAAACCTTTTCGTCAACAAAACCGCCCTGTCATTAGCTACGTGCCCCGCGTCGAACCCGCGCCGCCCGAACACGCCCTGAAGGTGGATGGTTTTCGTGATGTCTGGCAACTGCGCGGTAAATACGTAGCGTTTGTTCTGATGGGAGAACACTTCCGCCGTTCGCCCGCGTTTTCGGGGCCGGAGTCGGCCCAGCGATGGGCGAACCAGGTCCGCCAGGATGAAGAGATTGAAGAATAACAGCCAAAAAAAAACCGCCATCAGGCGGTTTTTTTATTCATCCGTGATTAACGGTGCGCCAGTTCAGCGTCGTCTTCACTTTCCAGAATGGTTTTATCGGTCTGCTTCAGCCACTGGCTGGTCAACGTACCGGCGGTCATGGAACCGCTCACGTTCAGCGCAGTACGACCCATGTCGATCAGCGGCTCAACGGAGATCAGCAGGGCAACCAGCGTCACCGGCAGACCCAGGGCCGGCAGGACAATCAGCGCGGCGAAGGTTGCGCCACCGCCAACACCCGCAACGCCTGCGGAGCTGATGGTAACAATCCCGACAAGCGTGGCAATCCAAACGGGATCCAGTGGGTTAATACCCACGGTCGGAGCAACCATTACCGCCAGCATTGCAGGGTAGAGACCTGCGCAACCGTTCTGACCAATGGTGGCACCAAAGGAGGCAGAGAAGCTGGCAATAGATTCCGGTACGCCCAGACGACGGGTCTGCGCTTCAACGTTCAGCGGAATAGACGCGGCGCTGGAACGGCTGGTGAACGCAAAGGTCAGTACCGGCCACACTTTACGGAAGTATTTCAGCGGGCTAACGCCATTGACGCCCAGCAGGATACCGTGCACCACGAACATAATGCCCAGACCCAGATAAGAGGCGACGACGAAGCTACCCAGCTTAATGATGTCCTGCAGGTTAGAGCCGGCAACCACTTTGGTCATCAGCGCCAGAACACCGTAAGGGGTCAACTGCATCACCAGACGGACCAGCTTCATTACCCAGCTTTGCAGGGTATCGATAGCCACCAGCACGCGCTCGCCTTTCGGCGCGTCGTCTTTCAGCAGCTTCAGCGCCGCCACACCGAGGAAGGCCGCAAAGATCACCACGCTGATAATGGAGGTTGGGCTGGCACCGGTCAGGTCAGCAAACGGGTTCTTCGGCACGAAAGAGAGCACCATCTGTGGCACCGTCAGGTCAGCGACTTTACCCACGTAGTTGGTCTGAATCGCGGTAAGACGCGCCGTTTCAGCCGTACCCTGGACCAGACCTTCAGCGGTCAGCCCGAACAGGTTGGTGACCAGCACACCGACCAGAGCTGCAATCAGCGTGGTAAACAGCAGCGTACCGATGGTCAGGAAGCTGATTTTACCCAACTGGGTGGCGTTATGCAGACGGGCAACGGCGCTCAGAATAGAGGCAAACACCAGCGGCATAACGATCATCTGCAGCAGCTGGACATAGCCGTTACCGACGATGTTGAACCACTGAATAGAATCTTTCAGAACTGGATTATCGGAGCCGTAAATAGCCTGCAACGCCAGACCAAACACGACACCCATGGCCAGACCAACCAGCACTTTCTTCGCGAGGCTCCACTGTTTGTGGCGCGCCTGCGCGAGAAGCAATAGCAATACAACGAACACCACAATGTTCGCGATGAGTGGAAAATTCATCCCCGTTCTCCTGATTTATTATACGGTCGGTTTTTACCGATCCTGTTGGCGCAAGGTTATCAGAAGTGTGATGTGGCGCTTATATCCAAATGGAATGGGTTATGACAAATGGAAATAATTTGTGTGCTTAGTGTTCAATCTGGTGATTAATGAAACGATTGAACTGAAATTGCAGCGAATTGATCATCTGGGATGACCAGCGCACTGCACTGTTTTCGGGCAAGGTTTGCGGCATCCAGACGGCGTAGGCAAAGAGCGCCATACACAACACACGCTCAAGCTGATTACCTTTCTGCGGCGCAAGAATGGGCAAACGGAACCGCCAGCGGCATGGCCAGAGCAGCGGCACGCCCGCAGGTGTCAGCATATCGGCAAGGATATGGCTTAAATAACCCAGCACCATTCCCTGGATGGCATCGGCGGGCACTATCCAGCTCTCAGGGACTTTTAAATAGAAAAGGGTGAGCAGGCCGAATACAGCCAGCAGGCTGTGGGTAAACCCACGGTGACCAAACGCGCGGGCGATGGGTTTTGATATCCACTTTAGCCGCTGTCCCAGGAACGATTTTGGATGGTCGATATCGGGCAGCAGACAGGTCAACACGGCGGACGGGACAATATGCCACCAGTCCCCCTGTGCGAGCACAGGGGTAAGTTCAGCGTTTTTGGCAAAAACTGCGCACGCAATGGAAAAAAGCAGATGGCCTTCCGCCGTCATGATAAAACCCACAAAACTGTCAATTCATACAGTATAGGGTTTTTATACAGTAGACGAAAGAGGTGACGGTGTAACTGTATGTCACAAACGCGCCTAGCGCGCCAGCCAGCCCCCGTCGACGGCTAACGTATAACCGTTCACGTAATCCGAGGCGGCGGAGGCTAAAAAGACCACCGGTCCCTGCAGGTCTTCTGGTACTCCCCAGCGCCCGGCAGGTATCCGGTCGAGGATCTCCTGGCTGCGCTGCTGATCATCCCGCAGTTGCTGAGTGTTGTTGGTCGCCATGTAGCCTGGCGCGATGGCGTTAACATTGATGCCGTGTGTCGCCCATTCATTCGCCAGCAGACGCGTGATCCCTAACACGCCGCTTTTGGACGCGGTGTAAGAGGGCACGCGGATGCCACCCTGGAATGAGAGCATCGAGGCGATATTAATGATTTTCCCGCCCTGTCCCTGCGCAATAAACTGTTTAGCCACGGCCTGGGAGAGGAAAAAAAGCGATTTCAGATTCAGGTTGATGACGTCGTCCCAGTCCTTTTCGCTGAACGCGAGAGCATCTTCACGGCGTATGGTCCCGGCATTGTTCACCAGAATATCGACTCGCCCCATCTCAGCCACCGCGCTGTCAACAACGTTCTGAAGACTCTCCTGCTGACTGAGGTCGGCCCGAATCGCCCTGAACCGCCTTCCGAGTGCGCTAATGCAGGCAGCCGTTTCCTCCGGCGCTTTGCGGTTAACACCCACGATGTCGCATCCCGCCTGCGCCAGCGCAATGGCCATGGCTTGTCCCAGACCGGTATCGCATCCGGTGACGATGGCCACTTTTCCTGACAGAGTGAAGTTATCCAGTATCATACGCGCCTCAGAAGTAAGGTTATTGTCATTCTGACGCTAAGGATAGAAGCGGGGGATAAGAAAAGCAAACAAAATGAAACGATGTTTTGTTTTTAAAGCAGGCAGCCTGACGCTGCCTGAAAGGGGCGGGTTACTCGCCGCGCAGCTGCTGCGCCGTCAGCTCAACCAGTGAGTTCAGCTTTACGTCGGCAAGGGCAAAACGGGGATCGTGTCGGCCTTCCTCCGCGGGAACAACAATCGAGCGCATGCGCGCGGCCTTCGAGGCCACCATTCCGTTAACGGAATCTTCCAGCGCGACACAGCAGAGGGGATCAAGAACGAGCTTAGCGGCACAGTCGAGATAGACCTGCGGGTGCGGCTTGCTGTATGGCAACGTTTCCGCTGAGGCCAGCGCGTCGAAGCTGTCGCGCAGCTCAAACATGGTCAGCACTTTTTCCAGCATATGCAGCGGTGAAGCTGACGCCAGGCCAACTTTCAACCCCTGCGCTTTGCACAGCGCGACGGCTTCACGCACGCCGGGCAGCAGGGGCTTGCTCTCTTCCACCAGTGAGATGGCGCGGCTGATAATGCGCGCGGTCACTTCGTCGCGATCGGGTCCCACCCACGGCTGCTGGGCATACCACAGGTCCACCACCATATCGATGCGCAGACCAAGCGTATCCGGAAGTTCATTACGGCGGCTGATATCAACGCCCAGGCTGGCGATAACGTCCAGTTCGGCGCGATCCCACAACGGTTCGGAATCGATCAGTAATCCATCCATGTCAAAAATTGCGGCAAGAATCTGGCGCGGTGTCGACATCACAACGTCTCCTTATCCAGGGTGTACGACAGACGATAAATGCTAAGTGCACTCTGCAATTTAGCATATTGCCTTTAAAGAGCGGGCGAAAATGATGGTCAGCAGGTAGACTTAGGCAGAAATAACGCGTCTTTATGAAGGGGAACTGATGACGTATCAACAAGCTGGACGCATTGCTGTATTAAAACGTATTGCTGGCTGGGTAATTTTTATTCCAGCCGTCATTTCGACGCTGATCTCTGTGCTCAAATTTATGTACGATCACAGTGAAAAACAGCCAGGTATTAATGCGGTAATGCTTGATTTTGCTCATGTCATGATTGAAATGATGCGTTTTAACACGCCGTTTCTGAATGTCTTTTGGTTCAATTCGCCGACGCCGAATTTTCATCAGCAGTTGAATCTCGGGTTTTGGGTGATCTACGCGCTGATCTTTATTGGTATGGCGTTGCAGGCCTCTGGCGCACGCATGAGCCGTCAGACGCGCTTTTTACGCGAAGGTGTGGAAGACCAGATGATTCTGGAACAGGCGAAAGGCCCGGAAGGAATGAGCCGCGAGCAGATTGAGTCCCGCATTGTTGTGCCGCGTCACACCATTTTCCTGCAAATTTTCCCGCTGTATATCCTGCCAGTCATTATCATCGTGGCGGGTTACTTCTTCTTTTCGCTGTTGGGATTTCTGTAACCGATGAGGGTGGCGACATAGCCACCCGTCCCGCCATTACGCGGCAAGCACACGTTCAAGTGCCCTCTGGGCATTGACCAGATGCTCTCCGCCAAACAGAATGGCGCGGTTCATCAGTGTGTAGAGCTGATACACCGGCTGGCGCTCAAGAAAACCCTGCGGCAGAGGCAGAACGGACTGATACCCGTCGTAAATTTGCGGCGGTTGCTCAGGGTGCAGTGGCAGCATCGCCAGGTCACACTCCCTGTCGCCCCAGTAACAGGCCGGGTCGAAGATATAGGGGCCGTCAGGACCCAGCGCGCAGTTATCTGACCACAAATCACCGTGCAGCAGAGACGGCTGAGGCTGGTGGGATGCCAGACGCTGCTGAATATGTTCGACGATGGCATCGATATTGCCAAACTCCAGACCTTTCTCCGCAGCCAGTTCCAGCTGCCAGCCAATGCGTTGCTCAGCAAAGAATGTCGACCAGCGTCGTTGCCAGGCATTGGGTTGTGGGGTGGTGGAGAGGTCGTTGTCAAAATCGAGACCAAACTGCGGCTGGTCGCTCCATTGATGCAGTCGCGCTAACTGTTGGCCGAGAATGAAGGCGTTATGGGCGTCTAACGGGCGGGCAGGAAGAAATTCCATGACCAGAAAACTGTAGTCGCGGTCGCTGCCCACGGCCCAGACCTGCGGGACCGTCACCGTTTTACTGCGCGACAACAGTTCCAGCTGGTCGGCTTCGGCGGTGAAAATCGGAAGCAGCTCTCGCTCATCGCATTTAACAAAGAGATCGCGCCCGGCGTAGCGTAAGTGCCATGCGGCGTGGATTTCTCCGCCTGGCAGTTCGTTCCGCAGTTCAATTTCACCTTCACCCAGTTGCTCACTTAAAAGATGACTGATAGCCTGCCACATGTTGTCTCTCCCATGTTGTCTGCCAGATCATAAAGTTAGCGCATAATTGCGGTAAAAAAATACGAACTAACGCACACCTGAGCGGTTTAAATTCATGCAGGGCACTTATTGTTCTTTTTTCTGCCAGCTTTCCCAGGTATCAAGATCAATTTCTGCCGCTTTGTCGGTCACGCTTTCGACCAGACTGGCCGCCAGAGCGTGAACCTCTTCTTTACTCAGGGCGCTGATCAGGCCAAACGTCAGGGTGCCTAAATCATGGATATTGCCCTCGTCATCCGTGAGTGTGAGCAGGAAATTGGCCCGGGTAAAGGCGTTGTTGAGCTCATTAAGCTCGGTCAGCGACGCTTGATGAATGTTGATGGTAACGACGTAGCGGGTGATGTCACCACTGCTCATAATTCACCTCATTGTTATCTTGGAAGTTTTCTTAGCATAGTCGATAGGCTGCGTTTGGCGACTATGGCGCGTATTTCCCCTTCACAGAGAAGGGGAAAAGGGGGATTAATTTCGGGACAGGTAATCGACGATTTTTTGCGTGTCGCTAAGCGAACAGAGACGTGTGCCCTGGTTGATGGTGGCAGCGCTACCCGCTGCGACGCCGTAGCGTGTCATCTCCAGTAGCGAAGCACCCTGAGCCAGTTTCAGGGTCATCGCTCCAACCATGCTATCACCTGCGCCCACGGTACTCTGGCTTTTCATCGGCGGCGGGACAACCTGAACGGACCCCGTTTCGTCCACGGCCAGGGCACCCTGCGGGCCAAGGGAGACCACGACCCGTCGCGCTTTGCCGCTGTGAACCAATTCCTGCGCGGCGGTGAGGACATCGTCCGGCTGGTTCAGTTCGCGGTTCACCAGCGCGCTTAACTCTTTCTGATTGGGTTTAACCAGCTCAAGATTGCCCGGCGTCAGGGCTGCCTGCAGCGCCTCGCCGCTGCTGTCGACAATGCAGCGGATACCGCGTTGCTGCGCGGCCCGAATCAGCGCCGTCAGTTTTTCCGTGCTGACACCGGGCGGCAGGCTGCCGCTTATCACCAGCAGAGCACCGCTCTCAATGGCCAGCACCTTCTCTTCAAGCTGACGAAACTCATCTTCACTGAGTTTTGCACCCGGCATGACGAAACGGTATTGCTCGCCGCTGGACTCCACGTGCACATGCAGGTTTTGCCGCGTCCAGTCTTTGGACTCGACGGTCTGCGAGGCCACCTGTTCATCGGCCAGCAGAGAGACCAGGTGCTCACCGGTCGCGCCGCCTGCAGGGAAAATTGCTGTCGCCTTTCCACCGAGGTGCGTTATGGCTCGCGCCACATTGATACCGCCGCCGCCGGGCTCAAACACCGGGGCGCTGCAGCGCAATTTACCTTCCGGGTAAATCTGGGGCGTCAGGGTGGCGGAATCGAGGGAAGGGGAGAGCGTCAGGGTGTAGATAGAAACCATCATTACCTCCTTTTAGCGTGGGTTCCTTTTAGTCTGGCACCATTTGTCAGGAAGGCAATGTAAATAACAGTATGATTTTAAATATGAATACTGACATAAAGTCTGCGGCGGCTTATATAAAATAAAACGCTTTTTGAGATCGTTCTTATTCAAAAAATGAAATAAGAAATCATTGCTATGTTATTTGCGTCTTTTTATAATTTGTTACCTTTCTCTGGACGCCTTGTCATTGATCCTCAAGAAAGTTTCCGGGACCGTGTGGTCTCTTTTTTTGTTGTACGGACTCCTTAATAAAATGAAGCTTTTGAAGACAGTACCCGCTGCACTGATGCTGGCGGGTGGCGTGTTTGCTGCAATGAACGCGACCGCAGATGATTCCGTTTTTACTGTCATGGACGATCCAGCCACCGCGCAAAAACCGTTTGAAGGTAACCTGAACGCTGGCTATCTTGCACAATCCGGTAACACGAAAAGCTCCTCTCTCACGGCGGACAGTACGCTGACCTGGTACGGTAATACCACCGCCTGGTCTCTGTGGGGAAATGCCAGTAACACCTCCGCGAATGACGAACGCTCTTCCGAGAAATATGCGGTTGGCGGACGTAGCCGTTACAACATGACCGACTTTGACTACCTGTTTGGTCAGGCCAGCTGGTTAACTGACCGTTACAACGGCTATCGCCAGCGTGATGTGTTCACTGCCGGTTACGGTCGTCAGTTCCTGAACGGTCCGGTACACAGTTTACGTTTTGAATTCGGTCCAGGCGTGCGCTACGACGAGTACACCGACGGCGAAACCAAAACTCAACCGCTCGGTTACGCTTCCGGCACCTATGCCTGGCAGATGACTGACAACACCAAATTTACCCAGGGGGTGTCTGTGTTTGGTGCCGACGATACGACGCTGAACTCAGAAACAGCGCTGAACGTGGCCATCAACGAACACTTTGGCCTGAAAGTGGCCTACAACGTCACCTGGAACTCTTCTCCTCCTGATTCTGCTCCGGATCATACCGACCGCAGAACCACGGTTTCACTGGGTTATAAAATGTAATATTCTCGGGCCGATTACGCTATCGGCCCGTTTTTTATTTTTTGAAACTGTGCTGTTTTATATTAAACGCTGTTTTGAAATATCTGGTCTGCTGATATCTCCATCATTTCTTCATAATGCATTTTCATTAATTTGCGGCTTATTTGACACGAATTGATAACGTAATAGGCTAGGCAAAAGTGTGATCTGGATCTACACTCTTAGCACGGGCAGAATTCGGCCTTAAGGTATTTAGCATTATTAGTATTAAATGTAGAAAGAGAAAAAACATTATGAAAAAAATCAAAACTGCCGCAGCAGCGATGGTGCTTTCCGCACTGTCTTTTGGCGTATTTGCTGCTGATGAAACCACCCCGACAGCCAGTGAGACCCACAGCCAAATCGGCATTGCGAAAGCCGTTGACGTTGAAGCCGGGTCTAACATCGCGCCAGCCTCTCAGTCCACCGGTCAGTCTATGAATGATGCTTTTGACGTCCATAAACTGGTTGCAGGTGAATGGTCCTGATGGGTTTTGCCGTGTTGTTATTGACGTTTAAACGCTAATTCATCGCGCCAAAAAAACCGGATTTTGTGGTACCGGTTTTTTCGCGGCAAACCTATTTGACGTAAACCTATCGTCCGTATTTCGTCCTGGCGGTGAATACCCGCAAAAGGGTATTACGGATAACGATGTTATTCCCTGCGCAGTTATTTATATTCACGTTCAGCCCCAAATCATTGCCGCCCAACGCAGAAGCAGCATCGCGCCGCAGATGGCAATCAGCACCAGTACCATTTTCCAGTGTTTTACGGCAAATCGTTTTGTTGGCATAACCTGATCCTTGTAAGTTGATGCGAACAGTCTACCAAACAGGGCGGGGAAATGCCCCTTCTCCAGTGGTGAATCAGGTTATGCCTGCTTCCGGTTCGGTTAGAACCAGTGGAATCGTTCTGCAAGAATCAACAATAAACCGGTGGCTGAAAGGATGTTCAATATCACAACCGTTCTACTTGATACGTTCATGGTATGCACCTTTGGGTTTAAAGACTTGTTCAAGAGTAGCCCAGCATCTCTGGAATGCGAGCACCGGAGATATGCGCCCTGCAAATTCATGCGAAAGTGCCAGCGCAGCAATCTGCCAGCAAAGGGTGCAATCTCTCTTTTGTTAGTGTTACCATTGCAGGGCTTGCCGTAAATCCGCATTTATCTGATTTTCGGCGGGTGAATGATCGCGAGCCAATTTGACGATTGTTGGTCAGATGGTGTCGTAATCTATTGTCAAATCACGATTATTTTCTTTGTATATGCTCTTATGTGTGGGGCATCACTGCAAATAAGGATATAAAATGCCTGTAATTACTCTTCCTGATGGCAGCCAACGCCATTACGACCACGCTGTAAGCCCAATGGATGTTGCCCTGGACATTGGTCCTGGACTCGCGAAAGCAACCATCGCTGGCCGTGTTAATGGTGAGCTGGTTGATGCATCTGACCTGATTGAAAGCGATGCGCAGCTGTCTATCATCACAGCGAAAGACGAAGAAGGTCTGGAGATCATTCGTCACTCCTGCGCGCACCTGTTAGGTCATGCGATCAAACAGCTGTGGCCGAACACCAAAATGGCGATCGGTCCGGTTATCGACAACGGTTTCTACTATGACGTTGACCTTGACCATACCCTGACTCAGGAAGATATCGACGCGCTCGAAAAACGTATGCACGAGCTCGCCGAAACTAACTATGACGTCATTAAGAAGAAAGTCAGCTGGCACGAAGCGCGTGAAACCTTCGTGAAGCGTGGCGAGAGCTATAAAGTCTCTATTCTTGATGAAAACATCTCTCATGATGACAAGCCTGGCTTGTACCATCACGAAGAATACGTCGACATGTGCCGTGGTCCGCACGTGCCGAACATGCGCTTCTGTCATCACTTTAAGCTGATGAAAATCGCGGGCGCCTACTGGCGTGGCGATAGCAACAACAAGATGTTGCAGCGTATCTATGGTACCGCGTGGGCCGATAAAAAAGCCCTTAACGCCTACCTGCAGCGCCTGGAAGAGGCGGCTAAACGTGACCACCGTAAAATCGGTAAGCAGCTTGACCTGTACCACATGCAGGAAGAAGCGCCGGGTATGGTGTTCTGGCACAATGACGGCTGGACTATCTTCCGTGAACTGGAAACGTTCGTACGCTCCAAGCTGAAAGAGTACCAGTATCAGGAAGTGAAAGGCCCGTTCATGATGGACCGTGTGCTGTGGGAAAAAACCGGCCACTGGGACAACTACAAAGATGCGATGTTCACCACCTCTTCTGAGAACCGTGAATACTGCATTAAGCCAATGAACTGCCCGGGCCACGTTCAGATCTTCAACCAGGGTCTGAAATCCTACCGCGATCTGCCGCTGCGTATGGCAGAGTTCGGTAGCTGCCACCGTAACGAGCCATCAGGTGCATTGCACGGTCTGATGCGTGTTCGTGGCTTTACTCAGGATGATGCGCATATCTTCTGTACTGAAGATCAGGTTCGTGATGAAGTTAACGCCTGTATTCGTATGGTCTACGATATGTACAGCACCTTTGGCTTCGAGAAGATCGTTGTCAAACTCTCAACGCGTCCGGAAAAACGTATCGGTAGCGATGAGACCTGGGATCGCGCAGAAGCGGATCTCGCCGTGGCGCTGGAAGAGAACGGCATTCCGTTCGAATACCAGCTGGGCGAGGGCGCATTCTACGGTCCAAAAATTGAATTTACCCTGTATGACTGCCTCGATCGCGCATGGCAGTGCGGTACTGTACAGCTGGACTTCTCCCTGCCGCAGCGTTTAAGCGCCTCTTATGTTGGCGAAGACAACGAACGTCAGGTACCGGTTATGATTCACCGTGCAATCCTCGGTTCTCTGGAGCGCTTCATCGGCATCCTGACTGAAGAGTTTGCCGGCTTCTTCCCAACCTGGCTTGCGCCAGTGCAGGTCGTGGTGATGAACATTACCGATTCTCAGGCTGAATACGTTAAAGAATTGACGCAGAAACTACAAAATGCGGGCATTCGCGTAAAAGCAGACTTGAGAAATGAGAAGATTGGCTTTAAAATCCGCGAGCACACTTTACGTCGTGTCCCGTATATGTTGGTCTGTGGTGATAAAGAGGTGGAAGCAGGCAAAGTTGCCGTTCGCACCCGCCGTGGTAAAGACCTGGGGAGCCTGGACGTAAGTGAAGTGATTGAGAAGCTGCAACAAGAGATTCGCAGCCGCAGTCTTCAACAACTGGAGGAATAAGGTATTAAAGGCGGAAAACGAGTTCAAACGGCACGTCCGAATCGTATCAATGGCGAGATTCGCGCCCAGGAAGTTCGCTTAACAGGTCTGGAAGGCGAGCAGCTGGGGATTGTGAGTCTGAGAGAAGCGATCGAAAAGGCTGAAGAAGCTGGAGTAGATTTAGTTGAAATCAGCCCTAACGCCGAACCGCCAGTTTGTCGTATCATGGACTACGGCAAGTTCCTTTATGAAAAGAGTAAGTCTTCTAAGGAACAGAAGAAAAAGCAAAAAGTTATCCAGGTTAAGGAAATTAAATTCCGTCCTGGTACCGACGATGGCGATTATCAGGTAAAACTCCGCAGCCTGATTCGCTTTCTGGAAGATGGCGATAAGGCCAAGATCACACTGCGTTTCCGCGGTCGTGAGATGGCCCACCAACAGATTGGTATGGAAGTGCTTAACCGCGTCCGTGACGATCTGAGTGAACTGGCAGTAGTCGAATCCTTCCCTACGAAGATCGAAGGCCGCCAGATGATCATGGTGCTCGCTCCTAAGAAGAAACAGTAAGGCCTTCAAGCAGCAAAACCTGTGGAGCCTTCGGGTCTCATAGGTTTTGTTCGCCTATGTTTCGTTTATTTAACAATGCGAAGTGGAAGTAATTAAGATGCCAAAAATTAAGACCGTACGCGGTGCTGCTAAGCGCTTCAAAAAAACCGGTGGTGGTGGATTTAAGCGTAAGCACGCAAACCTGCGTCATATTCTGACCAAAAAATCTACTAAGCGTAAACGTCACCTGCGTCCAAAAGGCCTTGTTTCTAAAGGCGATCTGGGTCTGGTTATCGCGTGCCTGCCGTACGCATAAGCCGTTAACGTTTAATTTTTTACTAAGAATATAGATACAGGAGAGCACATATGGCTCGCGTAAAACGTGGTGTAATTGCACGTGCACGTCACAAGAAAATTTTGAAACAAGCTAAAGGCTACTACGGTGCGCGTTCACGCGTATACCGCGTTGCCTTCCAGGCTGTTATCAAAGCAGGTCAGTACGCTTACCGTGACCGTCGTCAACGTAAGCGTCAGTTCCGTCAACTGTGGATTGCGCGTATCAACGCAGCAGCACGTCAGAACGGTATTTCTTACAGCAAATTCATCAACGGCCTGAAAAAAGCCTCTGTTGAAATCGACCGTAAGATCCTGGCTGACATCGCAGTATTCGACAAAGTAGCGTTCACCGCTCTGGTCGAAAAAGCGAAAGCAGCACTGGCATAAGCCAGTTGAAAGAGGGGGCTTCGCTCCCTCTTTTCATTTAACACCATCAGAACATTGACTTTTACCCGTGCAACCTTTTCAATATGGTCTTAACGGTTTTTTACCACACAAGGTAACGCAAGCATGAATGCTGCTATTTTCCGCTTCTTCTTTTACTTTAGCACCTGAATTCAGGAGGCTAGCGCGTGAAAGATGAAACGAAAAACAGCGCCAGATAAGCCTCCTGATGGAGGCTTTTTTTGTGTCTAAATTCGAGAGAATAACTCCACCAAATCGGTGTCTGCACCGACATAATGAGGAAAATCATGTCACATCTCGCAGAGCTGGTTGCCAGTGCAACAGCCGCCATTAATCAGGCCTCAGATGTTGCCGCGTTAGACAATGTCCGCGTCGAATATCTCGGTAAGAAAGGGCATTTGACCCTTCAAATGACAACCCTGCGTGAACTGCCGCCAGAGGAACGCCCGGCAGCGGGTGCGGTCATTAACGAAGCCAAAGAGCAGGTGCAACAGGCACTGAACGCACGCAAAGCTGAGCTGGAAAGCGCGGTGCTGAATGCGCGTCTGGCGGCAGAGACTATCGATGTCTCCCTGCCGGGTCGCCGTATTGAAAATGGTGGCCTGCATCCGGTTACCCGCACCATTGATCGCATTGAAAGTTTCTTCGGTGAGCTCGGCTTTACCGTGGCGACTGGCCCGGAAATCGAAGATGATTACCACAACTTCGACGCCCTCAATATTCCAGGCCATCATCCGGCACGTGCTGACCACGACACTTTCTGGTTCGACGCCACCCGTCTGCTGCGTACTCAGACCTCGGGCGTTCAGATCCGTACCATGAAGGAACAGGAGCCCCCGATCCGCATCATCGCACCGGGCCGCGTGTACCGTAACGACTACGATCAGACCCATACCCCGATGTTCCATCAGATGGAAGGCCTGATTGTTGATAAGAACATCAGCTTTACCAACCTGAAAGGTACGCTGCACGATTTCCTGAACAACTTCTTTGAGGAAGACCTGCAGGTTCGTTTCCGTCCGTCCTACTTCCCGTTCACTGAACCGTCTGCGGAAGTTGACGTGATGGGTAAAAACGGCAAATGGCTGGAAGTGTTGGGCTGCGGCATGGTGCATCCAAACGTTCTGCGCAACGTGGGTATCGATCCAGAAGTCTACTCCGGCTTTGCGTTCGGTATGGGCATGGAGCGTCTGACAATGCTGCGCTATGGCGTGACCGATTTGCGTGCATTCTTCGAAAACGATCTGCGTTTCCTCAAACAGTTTAAATAAGGGCAGGACAGAACAATGAAATTCAGTGAACTGTGGTTACGCGAATGGGTGAACACCACGCTTGATAGCGAAGCGCTTTCCAACCAGATCACCATGGCGGGTCTGGAAGTTGACGGTGTTGAGCCGGTTTCTGGCGCTTTCAATGGCGTCGTTGTGGGCGAAGTGGTTGAGTGCGGTCAGCACCCTAACGCTGACAAGCTGCGTGTGACAAAAGTTAACGTAGGCGGCGATCGCCTGCTGGATATCGTCTGCGGCGCGCCAAACTGCCGTCAGGGCCTGAAAGTGGCCGTGGCGACCGTGGGGGCTGTACTGCCGGGTGATTTTAAAATTAAAGCAGCGAAACTGCGCGGGGAGCCGTCTGAAGGCATGCTGTGTTCGTTCTCTGAGCTGGGTATTTCCGACGATCACAATGGCATCATTGAGCTGCCGCTTGATGCGCCTATTGGTACCGACATCCGCGAATACCTGAAACTCGATGACAACACCATTGAAATCAGCGTGACGCCAAACCGTGCGGACTGCTTAGGCATTATCGGCGTGGCCCGCGATGTGGCCGTGCTGAACCAGACTGAACTGAACGCACCGGAAATCGTACCGGTTGACGCTACCATCAGTGACACACTGCCGATTCAGGTTGAAGCCGCTGAGGCGTGCCCACGCTACCTTGGTCGCGTGGTGAAAGGCATTAACGTAAAAGCGCCAACCCCGCTGTGGATGAAAGAGAAGCTGCGTCGCTGTGGTATTCGTTCTATCGACGCCGTCGTTGACGTGACCAACTATGTTCTGCTGGAGCTGGGTCAGCCGATGCACGCGTTCGATAAAGATCGTATCGAAGGCGGTATTGTGGTGCGTATGGCGAAAGAGGGCGAAACCCTGGTTCTGCTCGACGGCACCGAAGCAAAACTGAATGCTGATACGCTGGTGATCGCGGACCACGTTAAAGCGCTGGCGATGGGCGGTATCTTCGGTGGTGAACACTCCGGTGTAAACGATGAAACGCAAAACGTTCTGCTGGAGTGTGCGTTTTTCAGCCCGCTCTCTATCACCGGCCGCGCACGTCGTCACGGCCTGCATACCGATGCCTCTCACCGTTATGAGCGTGGCGTCGATCCGGCACTGCAGCACAAAGCGATGGAGCGTGCGACGCGTCTGCTGATCGACATCTGCGGCGGTGAAGCGGGCCCGGTTATCGACGTCACCCACGAAGCGACGTTGCCGAAGCGTGCGACCATTACCCTGCGTCGTAGCAAGCTGGATCGTCTGATTGGTCACCATGTTGCTGACGCACAGGTCAGCGATATCCTTCGCCGCCTGGGTTGTGACGTGACCGAAGGGCAGGACGAGTGGAAAACCGTTGCGCCATCCTGGCGTTTCGACATGGAGATCGAAGAAGATCTGGTGGAAGAAGTGGCTCGCGTATACGGCTACAACAACATCCCGGATGAGCCTGTTCAGGCGGGTCTGGTGATGGGAAGCCACCGTGAAGCAGATTTGTCTCTTAAGCGTGTGAAAACCATGCTGAACGACAAAGGCTATCAGGAAGTGATCACCTACAGCTTTGTTGATCCAAAACTGCAGCAGATGATCCATCCGGGCCAGGAAGCGCTGATCCTGCCAAGCCCAATCTCCAGCGAAATGTCCGCGATGCGCCTGTCCCTGTGGACCGGTCTGCTGGGGACTATCGTTTACAACCAGAATCGTCAGCAAAACCGCGTGCGAATTTTCGAAAGTGGTTTACGCTTTGTACCGGATAATCAGGCAAATTTAGGCATCCGTCAGGATCTCATGCTGGCTGGTGCCATCAGCGGTAACCGTTACGAAGAGCACTGGGACCTGGCAAAAGGCACGGTTGATTTCTACGATATGAAGGGAGATCTGGAAGCAATTCTCGATCTGACCGGTAAATTATCTGAAATTGAATTCCGTGCAGAAGCGATCCCTGCGCTGCATCCAGGCCAGAGTGCAGCTATCTATTTAGACGGCAAACGCATTGGTTTCATTGGCGTTGTTCATCCTGAGCTGGAGCGCAAGCTGGACCTGAACGGCCGTACCATCGTGTTCGAGCTGGAATGGAGCCCGGTTGCAGACCGCGTTATTCCTCAGGCCCGCGACGTCTCACGCTTCCCGGCAAACCGCCGTGATATCGCGGTTGTGGTCGCGGAAAATGTGCCCGCAGCAGATATTTTGGCCGAATGTAAGAAAGTTGGCGTAAATCAGGTAGTTGGCGTAAACTTATTTGACGTGTACCGCGGCAAGGGCGTAGCAGAAGGTTTCAAGAGCCTCGCTATTAGCCTTATCCTTCAGGATACCAGCCGTACACTCGAAGAAGAGGAGATTGCCGCTACCGTCGCCAAATGTGTAGAGGCATTAAAAGAGCGATTCCAGGCATCATTGAGGGATTGAACCTATGGCGCTTACAAAAGCTGAAATGTCAGAATATCTGTTTGATAAGCTTGGGCTTAGCAAACGAGATGCCAAAGAGCTGGTAGAGCTGTTTTTCGAAGAGATCCGTCGTGCTCTGGAAAATGGTGAGCAGGTAAAACTCTCCGGTTTTGGCAATTTTGATTTGCGTGACAAAAACCAACGTCCGGGCCGTAACCCAAAGACGGGGGAAGATATTCCGATTACAGCCCGCCGCGTGGTGACCTTCAGACCCGGCCAGAAGTTAAAAAGCCGTGTCGAAAACGCAACGCCCAAAGCAGAGTAATATGAACTAACTAAAAAGGCCGCTCACGCGGCCTTTTTTCTTTGCGCTCTCTGGCAAACCCGCCGTAAAATCAATTACATCACACGCTACTAAAACCATGTCCATGTTTGATTATGCCCATCGCCAGCACCGTTTAGATCAACGACACCTGCTTTTGCTCGTGCTGCTGCTCATTGTTACCGCAGGCGTTAGCCTGTGCGCCGGGGAACAGTGGATAGGGCCTGAACACTGGTTTGAGCCTGAGGGGCAGCTTTTCGTCTGGCAAATCCGTCTGCCGCGCACGCTGGCGGTGATCCTGGTGGGCGCCGCGCTGGCACTGTGCGGCACCATTATGCAGGCATTATTTGATAACCCGCTGGCGGAGCCCGGGCTGCTCGGCGTGTCGAATGGCGCGGGCGTAGGGCTGGTGGCGGCGGTGATGTTGGGCGGGGGGGAACTCTCCTCATGGGGAATCAGCCTCAGCGCCATTATCGGCGCGTTGCTGATAACGGTAATCCTTTTGCGCTTTGCCAGACGGCACTTATCAACCAGTCGGCTGCTGCTTGCCGGGGTGGCTCTGGGGATCATCTGTAGCGCGCTGATGACCTGGGCGGTGTATTTCTCCACGTCCTTTGACTTGCGTCAGTTGATGTACTGGATGATGGGCGGCTTCGGGGGCGTAGACTGGCGCCAGGGCTGGCTGATGGCACTGCTGATACCGGTCTTGCTATGGGCAGGCCTGCAGGCACAGCCACTGAATATTCTCGCGCTGGGGGAAACCTCGGCCCGCCAGCTTGGCATGCCGATAGGCTTCTGGCGCAACGTGCTGGTCATTGCCATTGGCTGGCTGGTTGGGGTGAGCGTGGCACTGGCCGGGGCGATTGGCTTTATTGGGCTGGTTATCCCGCACATGCTGCGTCTGTGCGGTATCACCGACCATCGAACCTTACTGCCGGCCTCGGCGGTTGCCGGGGCGGTAACGCTGCTGGTGGCGGATATCATCGCCCGGCTCGCCCTGACAGCCGCTGAGCTGCCAATAGGCGTGGTGACCGCCACGCTGGGCGCGCCGGTATTTATCTGGCTACTATTAAAATCCGGACGTTAAATCACTACCCGTAAGATAACCAGAGGGAATGCTATGCAGTCTGATATTTTGAATACCGAAGTGACCACCATTGAGGGTGAGAAAACCACGCTGGAAAGCTATAAAGGCAACGTGCTGCTCATCGTGAATGTGGCCTCCAAATGTGGCCTGACGCCGCAGTACGAACAGCTGGAAAACATTCAAAAAGCCTGGGAGAAAGACGGTTTCACCGTGCTGGGCTTCCCGTGCAACCAGTTCCTGGGCCAGGAGCCGGGCAGCGAAGACGAAATCAAAACGTTTTGCAGCACCACCTACGGTGTGACGTTCCCGATGTTCAGCAAAATCGACGTTAACGGTGAACATCGCCATCCCCTGTATGCGAAGCTGGTGGCGGCCGCGCCGACCGCCGTTGCGCCGGAAGGCAGCGGTTTTTATGAGCGCATGGCCAGTAAAGGACGCGCGCCGCTCTATCCGGACGATATCCTGTGGAATTTTGAAAAATTCCTTATTGGTCGTGACGGACAGGTGGTGCAGCGTTTTTCACCGGACATGACGCCTGAAGATCCGATTGTGATGGAGTCTATCAAGCTGGCGCTGGCGAAATAATGACGTTGCTGATGCAGCTCACGGACGTCGCCGATACGGGGCGTCTCGAGCCGATAACCGGTGCCATCAATGCAGGCGAAATCCTGCATCTTGTCGGGCCGAACGGCGCAGGAAAAAGCACCTTACTGGCGCGCATGGCAGGGCTGACTGCCGGCGCGGGGGAGATAACCCTGCTGGAGCATAACCTTGCTGACTGGTCGCCAGTCTCGCTGGCGCACAGGCGCAGCTATCTGGTGCAGCAGCAGGTCCCGCCCTTTGCGATGCCCGTCTGGCACTACCTGATGCTGCATCTGCACGATAAACAGCATACGTCGCTGCTCACTGAGGTGGCGGCGGGATTAGGGCTAGAAGATAAACTGTCCCGGCATGCCAGCCAGCTTTCCGGGGGCGAGTGGCAGCGCGTGCGTCTCGCGGCCGTCATTTTGCAGATTCACCCGGCCGGCAATCCGCATGGCAGACTGCTGCTTCTGGATGAACCGATGAGCGGTCTGGATGTGGCACAGCAGGCCGCGCTGGACACCCTGTTAAGCTCCCTGAGCAGAAAAGGGATCGGCGTGGTCATGAGCAGTCATGACCTGAACCATACGCTGCGTCACGCCCACCGGGTGTGGCTGTTGGCGCGAGGAAAGATGATTGCCAGCGGCACGCGCGATGCGGTATTGACGCCGCCAAATCTTGCCCGCGCGTACAATATGTCTTTCCGCAGGCTGGATATAGAAGGGCATAAGATGCTGATTTCTACCGTGCAGGCGTAACCGTTTCTTGCCTGTTAACGCCGTTGCACGCTAAATTACGAAAAGAACAAAAAAAGCAGAGGATTCGTCTGAAAATGCGATTCTGGTTTCTCCTGATGGCCGCGTTATTTCTTGCGGGATGCAGTAGCCATCGTGCGCCGCCGCCTAACCCGCGGCTTTCAGATTCTATTACCGTCATTGCCAGCCTTAACGATCAGCTGAGCAACTGGCGCGGCACGCCCTATCGTTATGGCGGCATGAGCCGTGGGGGCGTGGATTGTTCTGGCTTTGTTCTGATGACGTTTCGCGATAAGTTTGATTTACAGCTTCCGCGCGAAACGCGCAAACAGGCGGAAATTGGCACGGAAATCGATAAAGATGATTTGCTGCCCGGCGACCTGGTTTTTTTCAAAACCGGCTCGGGTGACAGTGGGCTTCACGTCGGTATTTATGATACCGATAATCAGTTTATTCACGCCTCGACCAGCCGTGGGGTGATGCGCTCGTCGCTCGATAATGTTTACTGGCGTAAAAACTTCTGGCAGGCACGACGTATTTAGTCTGTCAAAGAGCAGTCTCTTATGATGGCATGATAACTAATAAATCATGCCATTTTTTCTCAAATAAGAGTTTTAAAGTTAAATTTACGAAAAATGACTTATCTCCTCAGGTGTCTGTTTTATCTAAAACTGGCTATTACTGAGCAACCAGGATAAGATTATT
Organism: Enterobacter sp. BIDMC 26; assembly: GCF_000534435.1. Classification (NCBI taxonomy): domain Bacteria; kingdom Pseudomonadati; phylum Pseudomonadota; class Gammaproteobacteria; order Enterobacterales; family Enterobacteriaceae; genus Enterobacter; species Enterobacter sp. BIDMC 26. The sequence goes on from NZ_KI973182.1 coordinate 1,078,153, forward strand.
TTAGATTCAGGGATAAATCTGAAAAATAATACGGAACTAATGAAATTAATCTTATTAAAATCAAGACAGTGGAATTGTGTCGGCAATTGCTCCAGGATGTCCTCTCTCATCTTTAATGCGGGGCGAGTGCAATGATTATTACGCTAGATAATGCTTACCAGTCTGAACTGATGCTTCTGCCTGCCCGAAATAGCGCCGGCGAGCTTAAAGGTTTAGAGGTTCTGGTTAACTTTACTGGCGTCGGTACCCACGTTCGGATCCCCACCGAACTCGTTATCCCGCGGCTTTCTGCTGAAGAAGAGTTAGCGTTGTTTAACGAGAAACTGCAATTGCTTGATACCTGTAAACTGTTTTTTATTCAGCATCAGTTAATTGCATGGATCAATATTACACCTGTAATTGTTGAATTTTTATTAAGTAATGGGAACGCTGTTTCAATACTTGAGCGTTATCCGTTTCTTGAGTTTACTGTTAATGAGAATTATCCAGGTTTAAATAACGGGAAGGACGATCTGCAACTGGCGAGAATGGCAATCCATTTTCCGCTGGTGCTGGCAAACTTTGGCGCAGGCGCAGCGTCGTTGAAAGCCGTTTATGATGGATTGTTTAAACGGGTCATTCTCGACAAGGGATTTATCCAGCAGCGTGCTTCTGAACTCTCTTTTGAGCCTTTTATGCGCGCAATCCTTTGGCAAATAACGCCTCACTGTCAGTCCGTGCTCGTCGGCGGCATTGATGACCACGGTTTATTGCAGCGCGTCTTGTCCTTTAACTTTGGCGCAATGCAGGGGGCGCTCTGGCCAGCCGTCTCTGCAGAGCACGTCACCACGCTCGTTCAGTGATAACCCTCTCTTTCGCCCGTGTTTAAGTCCGGGTAAACCCTCTACACTAAAAGCAGGAGGACCTATGACCCTGTCTTTTACTGCTCACTGGCATGACGAGTTGCCGGGTTTTTATACCGCACTCAAACCCACACCGTTACAAAATTCCCGTCTTATCTGGCATAATGATCGGCTGGCAGATGAGCTGGCTGTTCCACCTGAGATGTTTCAGCCCTCCGACGGCGCTGGCGTCTGGGGAGGCGAAACGCTGCTTGCCGGTATGCAGCCTCTGGCTCAGGTCTATAGCGGACATCAGTTTGGCGTCTGGGCAGGACAACTGGGCGATGGCCGGGGGATTCTGCTGGGCGAACAACGGCTGCCCAACGGGGAGACGGTGGACTGGCACCTGAAGGGGGCCGGCCTGACCCCTTACTCTCGAATGGGCGACGGGCGCGCGGTATTGCGTTCGACTATTCGCGAATGTCTGGCATCAGAAGCGATGCATGCGCTGGGGATCCCCACCACCCGCGCACTGTCGATTGTAACCAGTGACACCCCGGTGGCGCGTGAAACGATGGAAAAAGGGGCGATGCTTATGCGCGTTGCGCAAAGCCATCTGCGTTTTGGCCACTTTGAACACTTTTATTATCGTCGTGAGCCGGAAAAAGTCCGCCAGCTTGCGGATTATGCCATTCGTCATCACTGGTCTCATTTCCAGGACGAGGCCGATAAATACACTCTCTGGTTCCGCGATGTGGTAGCCCGTACCGCAACCATGATTGCCCGCTGGCAGACGGTCGGGTTTGCCCATGGGGTGATGAACACGGACAACATGTCGCTTCTCGGGTTGACCTTTGATTACGGTCCGTTTGGCTTCCTTGATGACTATCAGCCGGGGTACATCTGCAACCATTCTGACTATCAGGGACGTTACAGTTTCGACAATCAGCCGGCTGTTGGCCTGTGGAACCTGCAGCGCCTTGCGCAAACTCTGTCGCCGTTTATCGACGTTGATGCCCTGAATGATGCGCTCGACAGCTACCAGGACATTTTACTGCGCGAATACGGCGCGTTGATGCGCAACAAACTGGGGCTGGTGACGCAGGAGAGGGGCGATAACGACATCCTGAACGCTCTGTTTGCCCTCATGGAACGTGAAGGCAGCGATTACACCCGCACCTTCCGGATGCTGAGCCAGACTGAGCAACACAGTAGTGCCTCACCGCTGCGCGACGAGTTCATTGACAGGCAGGGCTTTGACGACTGGTTTGCGCTTTACCGTGCGCGATTGCAGCAAGAGCAGGTCGACGACGCAACCCGGCAGGCGCAAATGAACGCGGCGAACCCGGCGATGGTGTTGCGCAACTGGCTGGCGCAGCGGGCCATTGAACAGGCAGAACAGGGTGAGTATGACGAATTACATCGCCTGCATGTGGCTCTGCGTACGCCGTTTGCTGACCGTGATGACGACTATGTCAGCCGTCCGCCGGACTGGGGAAAACGCCTGGAAGTGAGCTGTTCGAGCTAGCCCGGGCGGACAAAACCTGACACCTTGCGGTGCCAGGTTTTTTTATGCCGATACCGCGGTCACTGTGCGACCCATCCGCCATCCATATTCCAGGCGGCGCCGCGGACCTGTACGGCGCTGTCACTGCACAAAAACAACGCCAGCTCGCCTAGCTGTTCCGGCGTAACAAACTCACCGGCGGGCTGTTTCTCTGCCAGCAGTTGCTCACGAGCGACATCCGGTGCGACGCCATCGGCAATACGTCTGTCGATTTGCTGCTGCACCAGCGGGGTCAGCACCCAGCCCGGGCAGATGGCATTGGCGGTAATACCGGAGCGGGCGGTCTCCAGCGCCAGGGATTTGGTAAAGCCCACCACGCCATGCTTGGCGGCAACATAGGCGGATTTCTCTTTCGACGCGACCAACCCATGCACGGAGGCGATATTAATGATGCGCCCCCAGTTTTTCGCCTGCATCGCAGGCAGCGCCAGCCGGCTGGTGTGAAAGACGGAAGAGAGGTTGATGGCGATAATGTCGTTCCATTTCTCCACCGGGAACGCATCAACAGGTGCGACGTGCTGTATACCGGCGTTGTTGATCAGAATATCGACTCCGCCATACCGGGTTTCGGCGTAGTGCATCATGGCTTCAATCTGCTGGACGTCACGCAGGTCCGCATCGTGATAGCCCGGCGTTTTACCCCGTTTCGCGATTTCGTCTCTTGCCGATTCACTGTCGCCGAAACCGTTAAGAATCAACTGCGCGCCGGCCTTCGCCAGCACGCCAGCGATCCCAAGTCCAATACCGCTGGTCGAGCCGGTCACCAGTGCAGTTTTACCGTTCAGATTCATTTTATTCTCCTTACACAATGCCGGTGAGATAGAACACGGCAATGACAAAAAGCACCGCCAGACTTTTGATGAGGGTGATAGCGAAAATGCCGCCATACGCCTGACGATGGCTCAGACCCGTAATGGCAAGCAACGTAATCACGGCCCCGTTATGGGGAAGCGTATCCATGCCGCCGCTGGCCATCGAGGCCACGCGGTGGAGAACCTCCAGAGGGATATTGGCTGCGTGGGCGGCCGCGACAAACGTATCGGCCATGGCCGCAAGGGCGATGCTCATCCCGCCCGACGCCGAACCGGTGATCCCGGCAAGCACGGTCACGCTGATGGCTTCGTTGAGCAACGGGTTCGGGATAGCGGCGAGCGCTTTGGATAAGACCAGAAAACCGGGCAGTGCAGCGATCACCGCCCCGAAACCATATTCAGACGCGGTATTCATTGCCGCCAGAATGGCGCCGCTGACCGCCGTCCGGCTGCCTTCTGCCAGCCGTCCCCGGATATTGCGAAATCCAAAAAGCAGTACCATGACAATACCCGCGATCAGCGCCGCTTCCACGGCCCAGATGGCGGTGATTTTGCTGACCTCGGTGACAATCGGCTTCGCCAGTCCGGGCAGGATAAGCTCATGTTGCGTCCCGTACCAGCCGGGGATCCAGCGGGTAAACAGCAGGTTGAGGATCCCCACCAGCAGCAGAGGGGAAATGGCGATCAGCGGATGGGGCAGATTAATGTTGTCCGGCGTTTCAGGTTCATTTTTCAGATCGGAACCGTAACCTTCATTGTTGTTGAGCGCCTTTCGCCGCTGACGCTCCAGCCAGAGCAGGCCAAAACAGAGGATAAACAGCGAGCCAATCAGCCCAAGCCACGGGGCGGCCCAGGCGTTAGTGCCAAAGAAGCTGGTGGGGATAATGTTCTGGATCTGCGGCGTACCGGGCAGGGCGTCCATGGTAAACGAGAACGCACCCAGAGCCACGGTCGCCGGGATAAGACGTTTGGGGATGCCGCTCTGGCGGAACAGTTCGGCCGCAAAAGGATAGACGGCAAAGGCCACCACGAAGAGCGAAACGCCGCCGTACGTTAACAATGCACACACCAGCACAATGACCGGAATCGCATGGCGGCGCCCGAGGATCTGGATCGCTGCAGCGACGATCGCGCGTGAGAAACCGGAAAGCTCAATCAGCTTGCCAAACACGGCACCCAGCAGGAACACCGGGAAGTAGAGCTTGACGAAGCCGACCATCTTTTCCATAAACAGACCGGTAAACGTCGGGCCGACGGCCCCCGGGTCGGTCAGCAGCACGGCACCCAGCGCCGCGATGGGGGCAAACAGAATAACGCTGTATCCGCGATAGGCCGCGAGCATCAGCAATGCCAGCGCCGCCAGGGCAATCAACACACTCATTATGACTCCTCACTATCATTGTTATATTCGGGTACCAACGAGATGTCCGGGCGCGGTTAGCGCGCAAGGGTTAATGCAATGCCTTGCCCCCCTCCCACACACAGGGTGACGAGCCCTTTTTTCGCGTCGCGGCGTTGCATCTCATGCAGCAGCGTGACGAGGATCCGACAGCCAGAGGCGCCGATGGGGTGGCCAAGCGCAATCGCACCACCGTTAACGTTCACCTTACGTTCATCCCAGCCGAGCAGTTTGCCAACGGCCAGCGCCTGTGCGGCAAAGGCTTCATTCGCTTCAATGACGTCCACCTCATCCAGCGCCCAGCCTGCCCGGGCCAGAGCCGTCTGGCAGGCGCTGACCGGCCCGATGCCCATCACCGATGGATCAACGCCGGTCACGGCATAACTCACGACCCGTCCCAGGATCGGTAATCCGCTTTCCCGCGCTTTTTCACCGCTCATCAACAGTACCGCAGCGGCACCATCGTTCAGGGTTGAGGCATTACCCGCCGTGACCGTTCCATCTTCACGACGAAAGGCAGGGCGCAACTGAGCGAGTTGCTCAGCGGTGGTTCCCGGCCGGGGTTGTTCATCACTGTTGACCAGGCGCGGCGGCTTTTTACCCTCGCTCACCGTGACCGGAGCTATCTCCGCGTCAAACAGACCGTGCTCAATGGCCGACGCCGCTTTTTGCTGCGACCGGGCGGCAAAAGCGTCCTGCTGCTCGCGGGAGATGCCATACTGGCGGGCAACATTTTCCGCGGTGATGCCCATGTGATAATCGTTAAATGCGTCCCACAGGCCGTCCGTTATCATGCTGTCCTGCAATCCTGTATGACCAAAACGCAACCCTGACCGCGCACCGTCCAGCAGGTAAGGGGCATTGCTCATGCTCTCCTGGCCGCCAGCGATAACCACGTCGGCATCGCCGCAGCGGATAGCCTGCGCGGCGAGCTGCACCGCTTTTAAACCAGCACCGCACACCAGATTGACGGTTGTCGCGGGCGTACTGACGGGCAATCCGGCCGTGAGAGCGGTCTGACGGGCGGGGTTTTGTCCGCACCCTGCCGTCAGCACCTGACCGAAAATCAGTTCGTCTACCTGATCTGCGCACAGCTGGCTGTTCTCAAGCAGGCGACGAACCGCTACGGCACCCAGTTCAACCGCGGAAAGGGAGGAGAGCGATCCGCGAAAACTGCCTACAGGGGTTCGCGTGGCCCCGACAATCATGACCTCATTCATGTTCACTCCTCAGTTGAAGCGCATCTCGCGCACGTCGTCCGCCACGATGATTTTCCCGGCTGTTTTACTGACGATGTCGTCAATACTGACGCCGGGGGCGTATTCCCGCAGAATGAACGCGCCGTCTTCAATCTCCAGCAACGCAAGGTCGGTTAACACCCGACGGATACAGCCAGCGCCGGTCAACGGCAGCGTGCAGCGCGGCAGCAGTTTTGACTCGCCGTTTTTTGCGGCATGGGTCATCACCACAATGATGTTCTGCGCCCCGGCGACCAGATCCATCGCGCCTCCCATCCCTTTCACCATCTTGCCCGGGATCATCCACGAGGCGATGTTGCCTTCGACATCCACTTCGAACGCCCCGAGTACGGTCAGGTCAACATGACCGCCCCGGATCATGGCGAACGACTGGGCCGAGTCGAAAATGGCGGCACCGATCCTCGCGGTGACGGTCTGCTTACCGGCGTTGATCATGTCGGCGTCAAGGCTCTGCTCATCCGGAAAGGCTCCCATCCCCAGCAGGCCGTTTTCAGACTGGAGCATCACGTCCATTCCCGCCGGAATATAGTTCGCCACAAGGGTCGGGATCCCTATCCCCAGGTTGACGTAGTAACCGTCGCGCAGTTCTCGGGCGACGCGCATGGCCATCTGTTCACGGGTTAACATCTTCAGACTCCCTCTGCGCGCAGCGTGCGCTGTTCAATGCGTTTCTCGAACTGGCCGACAATCAGCCTGTCGACGTAGATCCCCGGGGTATGAATGGCCGACGGGGGCAGTTCGCCCGGGGCGACGATCTCTTCCACTTCCACTACCGTTATCCGGCCCGCGGTGGCCATCAGCGGGTTAAAGTTTTGCGCGGTATGGCGATAGATAACGTTGCCGTACCAGTCCGCTTTCCAGCCCTTGATCAGCGCAAAATCGCCGGTGATGGCCTCTTCGAGGACATAATGCTTGCCGGCAAACTGGCGAACTTCCTTGCCAGCAGCCACGGGGGTGCCATAGCCGGTGGCCGTGTAAAACGCCGGAATTCCCGCTCCGCCAGCGCGAACCTTTTCTGCCAGGGTTCCCTGTGGGGTGAGTTCCACTTCCAGCTCGCCGCTCAACACCTGTTGCTCAAACAGCGCGTTTTCGCCCACGTACGACGCCACCACTTTTCGTACCTGGCGCGTCTCAAGGAGTATCCCGAGACCAAAACCATCGACGCCGCAGTTGTTTGAAACCACCGTCAGCCCCTGCACCTGACGGCGTCTGACTTCGGCAATCAGGTTCTCAGGAATGCCGCACAGGCCGAAGCCGCCTGCCAGCAATGTCATTCCGTCCGTCAGCCCGTCCAGCGCCTGCGCATAGCTGCCGACGCGCTTATCCAGTCCCGCCATAATCATCCCTCCCGTTATCCGTGCCGGTATCATTAGGGGCGGCGACTCATTTGTTAATTTTGAATTTGTGACCCACTCATTTGGTTTTTTTATTAATTTCCTGTTAACTAAATTTTTTCAATTAGTTAACAAGGTGAAAAATGAGAATGAGTGTCAAACAGTTACGCGCGTTTTTAGCGGTAGCTCACACTCTGAATTTCGCGCATGCCAGTGAACGGCTGAATCTTTCCCAGCCGGCGCTTAGCCTGACGATTAAAGGCCTGGAGGAGGCGCTGGGGGGACCGCTGTTGCAGCGCAGCACCCGCAAGGTGGCGCTAACGCAGGAGGGGGAGACCTTTTTACCGATGGCGCGGCAGCTGCTGGCGGACTGGGATAACGCCGAAGAGGCCATGCATCAGTGCTTTACGCTGCAGCGCGGCAAAATCTCAGTCGCGGCGATGCCGTCATTTGCGGCGAATGTCCTGCCGGAGGTGCTCAAGGCATTTCGCGATCGCCACGCCGGGATCAACGTCACCGTGCACGATGTTATCAACGAGCAGGTAATTGAAATGGTGCGTGAAGGGCGGGTCGAGATGGGGATCGCGTTTGAACCGGCGCCGACTCATAACCTGCTTTTTACGCCGCTGGGTCTCGATCGATTTGTCGCCATTGTGCCGAAATCATCCGCTCTGGCAGCCAAAAAACGCCTGTCATGGGAGGCGCTACTGACGCTGGATTTCATTACCCTGCAGCGCCCTTCGGCCGTTCGTCTGATGATGGAAGAAGAGCTGGCCCGCAGCGGTCGTAAACTGGATGTGGCGCTGGAGAGCCATCAGCTGGTGACGGTGGGCAGAATGGTCGCCAGCGGCCTGGGCGGCAGTGCGGTCCCGGCACTGTGCGAGGCGCAGATGACCTCGTTAGGCGCGGTCTGTATTCCACTCGATAACCCGCCGATTGAAAAATGCATCGGCGTGATCCACCCCGGGCACACGCAGCTTTCAAAAGCGGCGCATGCCCTGCTTGAGACGCTGAAAGATTTTTATCAGCCCGGTCAGGGGGCGAGAAACACCTGCGGTGAGGCGTGAACCGGATGTGGGCCAACGTATACCTGTGCGCCATACCACCGGACCAGCGCGTCGGCCTGTAAAACCGTTTCCGGCGTGCCCTGAGAAACCAGCGTGCCGTTATGCAGCAGCAGGATCCGGTCCGCCCACAGCGCTGCCAGATTGAGGTCGTGCAGCACCACGCACACGTGAAAATCGCCCTGACGGGTCAGGGATTTCAACAGCCGCAGCAGATGCTGCTGGTGGTAAAGATCCAGCGCGGAAGTGGGTTCATCGAGAAACAGCCAGCCGCGCGGCCCGCCGTCATGCCAGAGCTGCGCCAGGGCGCGGGCGAGCTGGATCCGTTGTTGCTCGCCACCGGAGAGGGCCGAAAAGTGTCGGTCTGCGAGGGGCAGGCAGCCCGTTATCGCCATTACGGCTTCGACAACCGGGGCTTCCGGGTAGCGCGTCCAGGGCGCGCGGCCCATACCCACCACCGCGTCGACCGGCCAGTCGAAACCGAGCTGCGTATTCTGGCGCATCACTGCCCGGCGGCGTGAAAGCTTTTGCGGGTGCCACGCCTCAAGCGGCGTACCCGCCAGGCTGCATTGCCCGCCAGAAGGCGTGAGATAGCCCGTGAGCAGGCGCAGTAACGTCGATTTTCCGGCACCGTTAGGCCCAATCAACGCCACCATTTCCCCCGGAGATAACGCCAGCGACACGTCGTTGATAAGCGTCCGTTGCCCGACCTGATAAACAAGACGTTCCGCGCAGTAGCGTTCAGCCATGTGCGCCTCCACGACGAAAAATGAGCCACAGGAACCACGGCGCGCCGAAGAGACTGGTCAGTAAACCGACCGGCATTTCAGCCGGCGCGACCAGCGTGCGCGCCACCGTATCGGCAACCAGCAGCAGCGACGCCCCGGCCAGTACGGAGCCAGGGATCACGGCCCGGTGATCGGCGCCCAGCCACATCCGTATCAGGTGCGGCACCACCAGACCGACAAAACCAATCACCCCGCTGACGGCAACCGCGGCGGCAACCAGTAAGGCGCTGCACAGCAACAGGATCCGCTGTACCTTTGCTACCGCCACGCCAAGGTAGTGCGCTTCTTCTTCACCCAGCTGCAGTAAATTGAGCGTGCAGGCAAGACGCCAGATAATCAGAACGCCTGGCACCATCAGCGAGGTGACGGCCAGCAGCGTAGACCACTGCGCCTGACCCAGGCTGCCCATGCCCCAGAGGGAGAGCTGGCGAAGCTGGGCATCATTGCTGAGCCATGACAGTACGCCGACTGCCGCACCGCACAGGGCATTGAGGGCAATGCCTACCAGTAACAGCCGTGAAAGTGTGCTGTTACGCTGCTGGCTTAGGACAAAAATGACCAAAGTGGCCGCCAGCGCACCCCCAAATGCCGCGATCATGGGAGCGTAAAGCATCATCAGCGCGGGGAGCGAGAGGGGAATAACCACCCACAGAGCCACGGCCAGCGCCGCGCCGCTGCTGATCCCAAGCAGCCCCGGATCCGCCAGCGGATTACGAAAAAGCCCCTGCATTACGCAGCCTGCCAGCGCCAGCGAGCCGCCGGTGACCAGCGCCAGCAGGACCCGGGGGAGACGAATGGTCAGCCAGATCTGACGCAGGGTTTCATCACTGCCGCGCCACAGCAGACTGACCGGCAGATGCAGTGCGCCAGCCCCGGAGGCCGCCAGCGTCATGACCGTCAGGATGGCGGCCAGCATCCACAGCGACAGCGCGATCCGTCTGGACATCAGGGCAGTTGCTCCGCCCGGGTGCGCAATTGCTGTATGGCCTGCGGCGTGCGTACGCTAAAGCCCAGCAGCGCCATATCGTCGATGGTCAGCACCTGCCTGTTCCGTCCCGCCGGCGTTTGCGCCAGGCCGGGAAGTGTCCACACATTCGCTTCGCCGCCCAATGCCTTTACGCCATCCTGCGAAATCACCACAAGGTCAGGCTGGCTGGCAATCACGCCTTCCTGGGACAGCGGCTGATAACGGGTAAAGCCCTGCATCGCGTTTTGCAAACCCGCTGCGCGAATGGCTGCATCCGCGGCGGTCTGTTGTCCGGCAGCCATCGCGGTCATCCCGCCGTGGTTGAGGATAAACAGCACCCGTTTGTCGAGTGGCGAGGTGGGCAGGGCTGCCAGCGCCTGGCGCAGCCTGGCGCGCAATGCGTCCCCCTGTGCTTCGCGATGCGTCGCTTCGGCAATGACTCGCACCTTGTCGTCAATCACGCTCAGGTCATGACTGCCGGGAACGGTGACGACACTGACGTGACTTTCCTCGACCTGTTTTAACGCCAGAGAGGGCTGCGCCTGAGCACTGGCCAGCACCAGCGTCGGGCGCATGGATAAGATCCCCTCCGCGTTAAGCTGGCGCAAATAGCCGACGTCGGGCAGGGCGTTCGCGGCCTGCGGCCACTGGCTGGTGCTGTCGCGGGCAACCAGTGACGATCCCGCGCCAAGGGCATAAATAATCTCAGTCACGTCACCCCCCAGGGCGACAATTTTCTGCGGTGTGGCCGCGAACGTCACCAGCGGCAGGGCGCAGAGCAGGGCGAGCCATTTTTTCATGCGGCCAGCCCTTTTCGGGTCAGGGCGTCGACCTGGCTGCGCCACTGACGCTGCTCTGGTTCACCTTCGCTGCGTTGACCGTACAGCTGAGCGATTTGCGTCCCGTCGGCGGCGAAGAGCTCCAGGCTGGTGACGTGCCCGTCAGCGGTAGGTTTACGCGTCACCCATGTTTCGGCGATGAACGTATCTCGCAGATGCAGGGTAAAGGTTGGGTTGAAGATGTTGAGCCAGCCTTTCATCGGGACGACGTTTTCCACCACGCCGGTAAAGATCTGCACGCAGCCGCGGTTGCCGACGAAGATCATCATCTCATTCCCCTCCAGGCGGACCGTTTCCAGCAGCTGTGCCAGAGCAGTGTTTTCTATCCTGCAGGCCAGATCGTCACCCACCAGACGAAACGCCTGCTGGCGGCTCAGATTGTGGCGCTTCAGCAGGCCGAAGAACTGATGCACGTCGGTCATGGCGCGCCACTCCTGATCAACGAGGGCCGCATCAGCCTTTTCGTTGTGGGCAGGGACATCGGCATGCTTCAGCGCCAGTGGGGGATTATCGGCAAAGATAAAGCGCGTAAGCAGGTCGCCCCAGGCAGAAATATCGGTGTTATCGGTCGTGTAAACTTTCAGCAGGGCATCGCCCTGAAGGTCGAAGAACTGAATGCTCTGACGCTCACCGCGGGCGGTGGTTTCACTGATGTGGAACGCGCTCGCCCACTGGTTGAGAAACAGGCGCAGATCCAGCGCCCGCGGATTCAGTACCAGCCCGGCGTGGCCGCTAAGGTGTTGATGCGTAAACGCGCCCACCTGCTCGTGAACTGCATAGTCGTTACGACAGATGCATTTGGTCTCGCCCACGGCTTCCAGCGCGCCGATGATTTCGCGGATGTCGCCGTGCAGGCGCCAGGCGTCGTGGCCCACGCGGGCGAAGGTCAGCTCTGCTTCGCTGATGTTCATTAAGCCTGCGATGTCACGTGCGTATTGACCCGGGTTTTCTTCTTTCAGCGCAAGCCAGCGTGTGTAGTGATTCATTGTCTCTTCCTTTCGAATAAGGGCCCCGGCAGGCCGGGGCGTGGGGATTACCACTGGTAACTCACAAAAATCTTACCGTTGCGTCCGTCCTGAGGAATGCCCTGAGGAGACCAGTACGCCTTGTCGAACGCGTTACCCAGCACCAGCGTCGTGGTTACCCCTTTGAGCTGCTCCTGGCCTTTATAGCTTACGTAGAAATCGTTAACCGCATAGCCCGGCTGTTCGCTGTAGCTACTGCTGATATGGGTAGAGCGATCGACGAAGGTGCCGATCCAGCCCACGGAGAAACCGCTTTGCGCCACCGGGATATCCAGCTTGCTGGTGACGGTATCCGGGTTGATGCTGGAGATATACTCGCCCGTATCGGTATCTTTTCCCCGGGTGCGGTTGTAGGCGACGTCGAGGTTGAACAGGTCGGCCGTGTATTTCGCCATCACGTCCCAGCCCCAGATTTTGGCGTGGGGAACGTTCATGGACATGGTGGTCGCAGCCGCAAAATCGACGCTGGTGGAGATGTAGTCTTTGGCTTTGGTGTCGAAGTAGCTGGCCTTGAATTCCAGCGCATCGTTAGCAAGCATGACGTCGTCAAAGCGTAGCCCGAAGCCAAACTCCTGCGTTTCATTGGTTTCCGGACGCAGGTTCGGGTTCGGCACCCAGTAGTTAGTGTAAAAGCGGCCGATGGAGAAGTGTTTGGCGTCGTTATACATTTCACCCATGGTCGGCGCACGGAAGGCCTGTGCGTAAGAGCCGAACAGCATCAGCCAGTCGGTCGGGCTGATGGTCAGTCCGGCACGGGAGGACCATCTGTCCGCGTTCACATCGTCGTATCCTTCATTGCTCCCGCGGTAATTATCGTAACGGGTACCGCCGAGAAGCGTGACCGGCAGGTCGCGCAGGGTGATCTCGTCCTGCAGCCAGCCGGAGCTAAAATCGATTTTAGCCTCCGGGAAGCCGGTGGTGGTGCCCCCCGGATGTTGCTCCTGACGGTAGTATTCGCCGCCATAGGTCAGAAGATGTGAGGCAAACGTGTCGCTGAACAGACGGGTGCGGTTTTCCACTTTGCCACCTTTGGTGGTCTGCTTGCGAAACTCGCCGGTGCCGTCAATGTTCTGGGCGTTAATGCGCGCTTCAGACCAGTAGAGTTTCGCATCGGCATTCAGCCAGTCGTTGCCCTGGGGAGCCAGGTGATAGCCCAGCTGAGCGTCTCGCTGAATGGTGGAGCGATCGGTCATGGGATTGCTGCTGGCGTCCGCGGCGGGGGTTTGCGGGTTTTTTGGCTCCTGCGCCGCGTTATTGTAATAGCGCAGGGATCCGCTCAACGTCTGGGCCGGGTCGATGGCCCAGCGGCCTTTTGCCAGCATGTTGTTGATGGATTCGTCATTCGGTGCTGTTCCACCGTCGCTCTGGCGCAGATCGCCGCGATCGCGGCTCGACCAGGCAACCAGTCCGTCCAGGGTTTCGGTACGCCCGTAAGCGCTGGCCCCCATGCCCAGACTGTGATCGCCCGTCGCGCCCGTACCAAACACGCGGTAGCCGCTGTTTTTGCCCGGTTCCAGCAGGTCATTTGCATCGGCGGTGTCATACGCGATCACGCCCCCCAGCGCGCCGCTGCCGTACAGTAAGGCTGACGGGCCGCGAACCACTTCGATACGTTTAATCAGAGCCGGGTCGAGGAACGTGCTGTTCAGGTGGCCAGTGTCGGTCCCCTGGCGCACGCCATCCACCAGCACCAGCACGCCGCGGCGGTCGTAACCGCGCAGGTTGACGTCCTGACCGTTGGTGCGCCCGGTGCCGTCAAGCATCAGGCCTGGGACGTAGCGCAGCAGGTCGGCGGCGGAGCTGGCGGTCTGATTTTCCGGGGCCGCGGTGTCAATCACGCTGACCATCATCGGGGCTTCGAAGGCGCTGCGTGCGTTGCCGGTGGCGATAACGGTCATGTCATCTGTGGCCGCAAACGCGACGCCCGGCAGGGCGCTGACAATGGATAGCGCAAGACAGGACGGGCGCAAAAATGCGGAATGCAGGTGTGGCATAGCAACTCTCCATAAAGAATCGAAAGCGCTGGCTGCCTGGGGATCACCTGGGTGGCTGGCGAAGGTATTGTGGTATTTATTTGGTGAGGATCAGCTTCCCGGCATGGGTCTGGCGCAACAGATAAAGCTGGCCGTCATGCTCGATGATCACGCGTCCCTCGTCCCCCAGCAGGCTTTTACTGTCGATCCGACGATCGGGGCGCGCTGGGGCAGGTGCTGTGTGTGTGTTTTCGGGCGTTGCCGCGTTGTTATCCGTACGTGACATAATGTTTATAAATAACAATCAATGTAACAATGATAATCATTATCAACAAAGTGAAAATTCACGGCAAGCGTTTTTGTGAAAAAACTGTGATGGGATCAAAACAGAAGCGGATGTGGCCGTGCGCATACGTAGACCCTCTCCCGCAGGAGAGGGTAAAAGGCAAGGACTAAAAACGTGAATCGACCGCTGCCGCCAGTTTCTCCAGCAGCAGTTCGCTGTCTTCCCAGCTCAGGCACGGGTCGGTGATCGACTGGCCGTAAACCATTGGCTGTCCGGCTACGATTTTTTGCGTGCCTTCCCGGATAAAACTTTCGGCCATAATGCCCGCGATGGCGGTTGAACCGCTGACGATCTGCTGGCAGATCTCATCACACACATCCAACTGGCGGCGATGCTGTTTCTGGCAATTGCCGTGGCTGAAATCCACCACCAGGTGTTCCGGCAGGTCGAACTCGGCCAGCGTTTCACACGCCGCAGCAATATCTTGCGCGTGGTAATTAGGCTTTTTCCCGCCACGCATGATGATATGCCCGTATGGGTTGCCGCTGGTCTGATAAATGGTCATCTGACCGCGCTTATCCGGCGACAGGAACATATGGCTGGCACGCGATGCACGGATCGCGTCAACGGCAATTCGCGTGTTGCCATCGGTACCGTTTTTAAAACCAACCGGGCAGGAGAGGGCAGAGGCCATCTCACGGTGGATCTGGCTTTCCGTGGTGCGCGCGCCGATAGCGCCCCAGCTGATGAGATCGGCGATAAACTGTCCGGTCACCATATCGAGAAACTCGGTGGCCGTCGGTACGCCCAGCTCATTGACCTGCAAAAGCAGTTTACGCGCCAGCTCAATGCCATAATTAACACGGTAGCTGCCGTTCAGGTCCGGGTCGGAAATCAGCCCTTTCCAGCCCACGACGGTGCGCGGTTTTTCAAAGTAGGTGCGCATGACAATTTCAAGGCGATGCTGGTACTTGTCCCGCAGTCCCTGAAGCCGTTTTGCGTAATCCATTGCGGCATCCAGATCGTGGATGGAGCAAGGGCCAATCACCACCAGAAGACGTTTGTCTTCGCCATTAAGGATTTTTTCAATGCGACGGCGGGATGCCGTGACATGTTCCGCTACACCCGCGGAAACAGGATGCCGCTGTGCCAGTTCAGCCGGTGTGACCAGGCTGTCAATGCGCGCAGTGCGGAGTTCATCGGTTTTATTCATGAAATGTCTCAGAAAAATTTTTGCTTCATCGGCAGACTACCGGGAAGTGATGGGCATCACCTTAAACCAATCCCTGCTGAATTCAAGTTCGGCGCGTCTGCGCGCCGAGGATGTGGTGATGATACCCGATTCTGAGTTATTGTACTAGCATGTTAGTACATGCGGCGGTTGAGCCCCATGATATCGAGGATTTTGGTGGCGATCTCTTCTACCGAATAGTTAGTGCTGTTTAGCCACGGGATCTGGTTTTTGCGGTACAGCGCTTCCACCTCGGAAACCTCCATTCGACACTGGCGCATTGAGGCGTAGCGGCTATTCTCACGCCGTTCTTCACGTATTGCCGCCAGCCGTTCCGGGTTGATGGTCAGGCCAAACAGCTTGTGCTGGAGCGGCTTAAGGGCGGCTGGCAGCACCAGATTGTCCATGTCGTCAGCAATAAAGGGGTAGTTGGCGGCACGGATACCGAACTGCATCGCCAGATAAAGGCTGGTCGGGGTTTTTCCGCAACGCGAGACGCCCAGCAGTATCACCTGCGCCTGGTCGAGGTTACGCAGCGAAATACCGTCGTCGTGCGCCAGGGTGTAATCAATGGCGGCGATACGCGCATCGTATTTGGTCAGGTTGCCGGGGTTCAGCCCGTGCGTTCGGTGGGCGATAGGCGTCGGGTCGAGTTTCAGTTCGCTCTGCAGCGGGGCCACCAGCGCCTGGACGATATCCTGACAGAACCCTTCACTTTGCAAAATAATCGCGCGAATTTCAGGGATCACGATGGAGTAGAAGACCAGCGGGCGGACCCCCGTCTGCTGGAAGATGGCGTCAATCTGGTCCTTCACCGCCTTTGCACGGCTCTCATTTTCCACAAACGGCAGCGTGATGCTGTTAATCGAAACGGGGAACTGCGACATCACCGCATGTCCCAGCACTTCGGCGGTAATCGCCGTACCATCAGAAATATAAAAAACGTGGCGATCGACAGCATTATCCATTTTACCCACCCTGAATATCGTACGTAATTGTCTGAAAGCATAAATTAAAAAAGTAAATTACACAGCAAAGAACTTATCCTAATTATAAATGAAACGGTGTTTTTGATTTTCCTGAAAAGTGGATTTCATTTTTCAATTAGCGACTTTATTTTTAGGGTTTTTGGCTGAATATATAGGAATCATCGGGTTAGCGGATGGTGGGAAAGTATCCGAAAAGTTGAAAATTTAAATTGCTTACACGATTCACCGTTTTTTTAGCGGAAATAATTATGCCAGTATAAATACGTAGTCAGGTGTTTCTTACTCCGATCAAATATCACAAAAGGATTGTTTCGATGTCCAACAATGGCTCGTCACCGCTGGTGCTTTGGTATAACCAACTCGGCATGAATGATGTAGACAGAGTTGGGGGCAAAAATGCCTCCCTGGGTGAAATGATTACAAATCTGTCGGGTATGGGTGTCTCCGTACCGAACGGGTTTGCCACAACCGCCGATGCCTTTAACCTGTTTTTAGACCAGAGCGGTGTAAACCAGCGCATTTATGACCTGCTGGATAAAACGGATATTGATGATGTGACCGAGCTTGCGAAAGCCGGTGCCCAAATCCGCCAGTGGATTATCGACACACCTTTCCAGCCGGAACTGGAAAAAGCCATTCACGAAGCCTATAACCAGCTCTCAGCAGATGATGCCCAGGCGTCGTTTGCCGTGCGTTCTTCTGCCACCGCGGAAGATATGCCCGATGCGTCATTCGCCGGACAGCAGGAAACCTTCCTTAACGTCCAGGGTTATGACGCCGTGCTGGTGGCGGTGAAGCACGTCTTCGCGTCCCTGTTCAATGACCGCGCCATCTCTTACCGCGTGCACCAGGGCTATGACCATCGCGGCGTGGCGCTTTCTGCTGGCGTACAGCGCATGGTGCGCTCCGACGTGGGCTCTTCCGGCGTGATGTTCTCCATCGACACCGAATCCGGCTTCGACCAGGTGGTGTTCATCACCTCGGCGTGGGGTCTGGGTGAGATGGTAGTACAGGGCGCGGTGAACCCTGACGAATTCTACGTTCATAAGCCGACACTGGCCGCAAACCGTCCGGCGGTCGTTCGCCGCACGATGGGCTCGAAAAAAATCCGCATGATCTATGCCCCGACGCAGGAGCATGGCAAGCAGGTTAAGATTGAAGACGTACCGCAGGAAATGCGTGACCGTTTCTCCCTGACCGATGCAGAAGTGCAGGAGCTGGCGAAACAGGCGGTACAGATCGAAAAACACTACGGCCGTCCGATGGATATCGAATGGGCCAAAGATGGCAACACCGGCAAGCTGTTTATCGTGCAGGCGCGTCCGGAAACTGTCCGCTCCCGCGGTCAGGTGATGGAGCGTTATACCCTGCACGCACAGGGCAAAATCGTGGCGGAAGGCCGCGCGATTGGCCATCGCATCGGTGCCGGTCCTGTCAAAGTGATCCATGACATCAGCGAGATGAACCGCATTCAGCCAGGCGATGTGCTGGTGACCGACATGACCGACCCGGACTGGGAACCGATCATGAAGAAAGCGGCGGCCATCGTCACCAACCGCGGTGGCCGTACCTGCCACGCGGCAATCATCGCCCGTGAGCTGGGGATCCCTGCCGTTGTCGGTTGCGGTGACGCGACCGAGCGCATGAAGGACGATCAGAAAGTGACCGTCTCCTGTGCGGAAGGTGATACCGGTTACGTGTATGCCGATATTCTCGACTTCAGCGTGAAGAGTTCAAGCGTCGATACCATGCCGGATCTGCCTCTGAAGATCATGATGAACGTTGGTAACCCGGATCGTGCGTTTGACTTTGCCTGCCTGCCGAATGAAGGCGTTGGCCTGGCGCGTCTGGAATTTATCATCAACCGTATGATTGGCGTTCACCCGCGCGCGCTGCTGGAATTTGACGACCAGGACGCGAAGCTGCAGAACGAAATCCGCGAGATGATGAAAGGTTACGACTCGCCAAAAGAGTTCTACGTCGGTCGTCTGACCGAGGGGATTGCCACGCTGGGCGCGGCGTTTTATCCGAAGCGCGTGATCGTGCGTCTGTCCGACTTTAAGTCAAACGAATACGCGAATCTGGTGGGGGGTGAGCGTTACGAGCCAGAAGAAGAGAACCCAATGCTCGGCTTCCGTGGAGCCGGACGTTATGTTTCTGACAGCTTCCGTGCCTGCTTCGCGCTGGAATGTGACGCCGTGAAGCGCGTGCGCAACGACATGGGACTGACCAACGTTGAGATCATGATCCCGTTCGTGCGTACCGTGGATCAGGCAAAAGCGGTGGTGGAGGAGCTGGCACGTCAGGGTCTGAAGCGCGGCGAAAACGGGCTGAAGATTATCATGATGTGTGAAATTCCGTCCAACGCCCTGCTGGCTGAGCAGTTCCTGGAGTACTTCGACGGCTTCTCTATCGGCTCGAACGACATGACGCAGCTGACGCTCGGTCTTGACCGTGACTCCGGCGTGGTCTCTGAACTGTTTGATGAGCGTAACGAGGCGGTGAAAGCGCTGCTGTCGATGTCCATCCGCGCGGCGAAGAAACAGGGTAAATATGTCGGGATTTGCGGTCAGGGTCCGTCTGACCATGAAGACTTTGCCGCATGGCTGATGGAAGAGGGGATTGACAGCCTGTCCCTGAACCCGGACACCGTGGTGCAAACCTGGCTGAGCCTGGCCGAACTCAACAAGTAACGCCATCAGCACCAGAAAAAGGCGAGGATATATTCCTCGCCTTTTTTTATTTCATGCCTTATTTGCTCCCCATCACAAATAAAGTAAAAAACCAAATATCATAATTTGTCTGTTAATTTAGACAATTGTTAGCGCGCAAAGCGTTGCTAATACTTGAGCCTTACCGCGCATTTCCCTCGCTGATGCGCAACTGGTTGAAATACGTTTTAACCTGATAAAAAGGCAAATAACAATGACAATCTCCTCTGTATTGCGTACCAAAGATAAAATAGGTTATGGCTTAGGTGATATGGCCAGTGCGCTGGTCTGGCAAACGGCAACCTTATTTCTCGCCTATTTCTATACGGATGTTTTCGGTTTGCCGGCGGCCATCATGGGAACCATGTTTTTAGTGGTGCGCGTGGTGGATGCTTTTGTCGACCCTTGCATCGGCGCGCTGGTCGACCGCACCCAGACGCGGCACGGTCGCTTTCGTCCCTGGCTATTGTGGTTTGCCATCCCATTTGGCGTAAGCTGCCTTATCACCTTCTATGTACCGGACGTCGGGCCGACGGCGAAAATCGTCTATGCCTGCTTTACTTACGCCATCTTAAGCCTTATTTATTCCGCGATTAACGTCCCGTATTGCGCCATGCCCGGGGCGCTGACGCTGGATCCGCGTGAGCGTCACTCGCTGCAGTCCTGGCGCTTCGGCCTGTCGTTCATCGGCGGGTTGATTGTGACGGTGATCGCCTTACCGCTGGTCTCGCTGTTAGGCCAGGGCAACGTTCAGAAAGGCTATTTCTATGCCATGAGCATGATGGGCCTGCTGGGTATTATTCTCTTCTTCTGCTGTTTCCTGATGACCCGCGAGCGTTATTCCCCGCGCAATGACACCTCGGGTTCGATGATCGGCGATTTAAAACTGCTGGCCGGAAATAGCCAGTGGCGAATTGTTTTCCTGTTTAATATTTTGCTGTTAACCGCAGTGGTGACGCGTGGTTCTGCCACCATGTATTACGTGAAATATGTGCTTCTGCGCCCGGAGCTGGTATTTGCCTTTATTGTTTCCGGGATGGTAGCGTCCTTAACGGGGGCATTATTATCTGAACGTCTGTTGGGGAAATTTGACCGCGTCCGCGCCTATCAGTGGACCATTATTTCCTTCGTGATTTTCGGCGCGCTGATTTTCTTCCTGCCGCCTTCGCAGATCTGGCTGATTTTTGGCCTCAACATTATCTTTAGCTTTATTCAGAACCTGACCACGCCGCTGCAGTGGACCATGTTCTCTGATGTGGTCGATTATGAGGAGCATCGCAGCGGCCGTCGTCTGGATGGTCTGGTCTTTTCTACCGCGCTGTTTGCCATCAAATTTGGTCTGGCGCTGGGCGGGGCGGTGGTCGGTTGGGTTCTCGGGATGGTGGATTATGCGCCCGGTCAGGCAACCCAGGCACCGCACGTGCTCTCTACCATTAATGCGCTCTTCACCCTCATCCCCTGCGTGCTGTTCCTCTGTATGGTCGCGCTGCTGACCATTTACAAACTCAACAGCAAGCTCGTCAATTCCATCGCCCGCGAGCTGGCCAGCAAACGCGAGGTGCGAGACGAGACAGGACAACTCACCCCGGCCACCCATTCCGCAATACAGGAGTAACACATGACTGCGATTTATAAGGACGCGGGACGTCCCGTGCATGAACGCGTCGCCGACCTACTGGCACGCATGACCCCGGAAGAGAAGTTCGCCCAGATGCATGCCTACTGGTTGATCCTCGATGAAAACGGTAACCACCGCGAACGCAGCGATCTGAGCGATGAATTCGCGGGCGTGAGCGAACAGGCTGCGCTTAGCGAACGGCTGAAACTGGGGGTGGGACAGATCACGCGTCCACTGGGCACCCATATTGTTGATGCGAAAACAGGCGTGCGTGCCGCTAACCGTCTGCAGCGCATGATGATGGAAGAGACGCGCCTCGGTGTTCCGGCGCTGTTCCATGAAGAGTGCCTGGTGGGGCTGTTGTGCAAAGATGCCACGCTGTTCCCGTCGTCGCTGAACTACGGTTCGACCTGGGATCCGCAGCTGGTGCAGCGTGCGGCAGAACAGATTGGCAAAGAAGCACGTTCCGTTGGCTGCCAGCAGGGGCTGGCCCCGGTGCTGGATGTCTCTCGCGACGTTCGCTGGGGACGCACCGAAGAGACCTTCGGAGAAGACCCGTGGCTGGTGGGGGTGATGGCCACGGCATACGTAAAGGGTTTGCAGGGCGAAAAGCGCGATCTTCTGGCAACGCTCAAACATTATGTGGGCCACTCCTTCAGCGAAGGGGCACGCAACCACGCGCCGGTGCATCTGGGCTTTAGCGAACTGAACGACACCTTCCTGCTGCCGTTTGAGATGGCGGTGAAGCTGGCCAATGCCGGTTCGGTGATGCCTGCCTATCACGATATCGATAACCAGCCCGGACACAGCGACCACTTCCTGATGACAACCGTGCTGCGTGAACAGTGGGGGTTCGATGGGATCATCGTTGCGGACTACGGCGGCGTGAGCCTGCTGCACCAGCATCATGGCATCTCGCACGATGCCGCCGAATCTGCAGCGCTGGCCTTCAATGCCGGGCTGGATGTCGAACTACCAAAAGATGACTGCGCGCGTCATCTGGCACAAGCCGTTGAGCGCGGACTGATTTCCATGGCGAAAGTCGATGAAATAGTGGCACGCGTCCTGACCGAAAAATTCCGTCTTGGCTTGTTTGAAAAACCGTATGCCGATGAACAGGGCATCGATTTGCAAAATGAGGCAACGCGTCAGGTTGCAAGGGAAGTGGCGACCCGTTCGCTGACGCTGCTTGAGAATAACGGCATTTTGCCCCTCGGCGGCAACCCTCGCGTGGCGGTCGTCGGGCCAACGGCAGACGATCCGCTGGCGCTCCTCAGCGGTTACAGTTTTCCGGTGCACTTAATTATTAGCGACATGGTGGAAGAGACCTCGCAGGTCACGACACCGCGCGCGGCGCTCGAGCAGTATCTGGGGGCCTCGCGGGTACGTTATGCCAAAGGCTGTCACATTATCGAAAAACGGATGGCGGGTGCGCCGGTGTTTCCGGGTGACAGCGGCGGTAAACCCATGCAGCAATCTCCGGTTTCGCAGCGTACCGACCTGATCCCTGAAGCCGTGAAAGCCGCACAGGAGAGTGACGTGGTGGTGGCCTGCGTTGGCGATCTCGCCGGGCTATTCCAGAGCGGAACCGTCGGGGAGGGCTCTGATACCGACTCTCTGAATCTGCCGGGCGTACAGCAACAATTGCTGGCTGCGCTGGTGGCCACCGGCAAGCCGGTTATCGTGGTCATGACCGGCGGGAGGCCTTACAACCTTCAGGGGCTGGAAGATAACGTCGCCGCGCTGATGATGGCCTGGGCGCCAGGGCAGGAGGGCGGCTGGGCGATTGCGGATGTATTAACGGGCCGCGCTGAACCGCAGGGACGTCTGGTGGTCAGCGTGCCGAAAAGCGCGGGAGCAATGCCCTATTACTACAACCACAAGCTCAAAAGTGGCGGCACACCGTTCGCTTTCCATTTCGGCTCCCGCTATCCCTTTGGCTTCGGTCTCGGCTGGACGCAGTTTAGCTGGGGAACGGCGCGCGTGGCTGAACCCCGCGTTCCGATCGACGGCGAGGTGGTCGTAAGCCTGGATATCACCAATACCGGTGAGCGCAGCGGCAGCGAGGTGGTACAGGTCTATGTCCGGGATAACGTCGCCACGCAGGTGCGGCCATTGCAGGAGTTGAAGGCGTTCCAGCGCGTCACGCTCTCACCGGGTGAAACCGCCACGCTCACCTTTACGTTGCCCGTTGAGATGTTCAACTTTACCCGTCGTGATGGCAAACGGATCGTCGAACCGGGTGAATTTGAGCTGCAGATTGGTGCATCGTCGGGGGATATTCGCGAGGTGGTGACGGTCAATGTGACCGGGGAAACCCGTGTATTGTCAACGGAATGGCGGATGCTTAGCACCTGTGACGTCAGCCGCGCGTAACCAGGATAAAAAAAAGCCCATCGTGGGAGATGGGCAAAGACTACACACAGCAATTCGTTGTTTCACTCAGGGGATTTCCATGCTTATAAATCAAGGTGTTGATTTATAACCGTGTCCTAATAGTAGGCATGTCAGCTTTTAGCGTCGATCAGATTCGTCTCAATAGTTAAAGAGACGTAAAGATTTCTTGAGGTTAATAGGGGACTTAGAGCCGTTATAGCGGGTCTGACCAGTGCGCAACGAATAAATACTTAAGCAACGTTTAAGTATTGAAGGGGAATATGTAGGCCGGGTACGCGACTGCGTTACCCGGCCTGTCCATTACTGCTTGTTCTTATCTTCCAGCTCTTCCAGTTCGCTCAAAATCACGTCCGGGTCCGTTCCCGGAGGCGGGATTTCGTGCACCCAGGCGGAGAACAGACGCCAGGTCACGGCCAGAAGCACCGGACCAATAAACAGACCAATCATCCCAAAGGCAATCAATCCACCAATTACGCCTGAGAGAATAAGGATCAGCGGCAGGTCTGCGCCCATGCGAATAAGGATGGGACGAATAACGTTATCCATGGTGCCGACCACGCAGCTCCAGACCAGCAGAACGGTGCCCCACGTGGTATCTCCGGTCCAGTACAGCCAGATAATGCTGGGTACCAGCACCAGCAACGGACCCAGTTGCGCAAGGCAGGTCATCAGCATGACCACGGTGAAGACGGTGGCGTACGGCACGCCAGAAATCGCAAGACCAATACCGCCCAGCACCGCCTGAACCAGCGCCGTTACCACGACGCCAAGCGCAACCGCGCGCACGGCCTGCGCCGCCAGCAGAACCGCGGCATCACCCCGTTTGCCCGCCAGGCGAGTGGCAAAATGACGAACGCCTAATGCCACCTGCTCACCGCGCCAGTACAGCAGGGCGCTAAAGACCAGCATCAGCGTACAGTGCATCATAAAGCGGCCAATGTGCGCCGCCTGACCCACAAACCAGGTGGTGGTGGTGCCAATATACGGGCGCACTTTCGCCATCAGGGCGCTGCCACCCATCTCCAGCAGGCCATGCCAGCCGCTGTAAAGTTTTGCGCCAACAACCGGAATGCTGTTAAGCCAGGCGAGATCCGGCGGCGTCAGATCGCCACTGGTCACGGCGCGAATCACCGGGCCGCTGGAGTCGACAAGGCTGTTGACCAGCAGCGCAACGGGAATAATGAACAGCAGGAACAACAGCAACGTCATCACCAGGACCGCCAGCCCACGACGTCCGAAGAGCAGTTTCTGCAACCGTAACAGTAAAGGCCAGGTGGCAACCACAACGGTTGCAGCCCAGGCGAAGCCGAGAATGAAGGGTTGAACGATCCACAAACACGCAATAATCATGAGGGCCAGGAACAGCACCGACAGCAAAATTTGCGCAACATCCCTGGGCTGGCGAAGATTGACCATAAATGAAACTTTCCTTAATTGAACACCAGCGTGGCTGGCGGGAACGGAAAACCGCGATTCTCTAATCATTAATGATTTCAGCGATTTTTGACAGGCGAATTCTGCCTGTAATTCTGCAGAGCGTATAAGAAAAAAATGTGATAAAACTTTTACGATACACGCAAACGATTTCACACCTCTAATTAGGGTCGACAGTAATGATCCCACAGATTTCTCAGGCACCTGGCGTCGTTCAGCTGGTGCTTAATTTTTTGCAGGCACTGGAGCAACAGGGTTTTACAGGGGATACCGCCACACATTATGCCGACAGGCTGACAATGGCGACCGACAACAGTATCTACCAGCTTCTTCCCGATGCAGTCGTGTTTCCCCGTTCAACGGCCGATGTGGCGCTTATTGCGCGACTGGCAACGCAGGAGCGATTTACCTCGCTGGTGTTCACGCCACGCGGCGGCGGCACCGGCACCAATGGTCAGGCGCTGAACCAGGGCATCATCATTGATATGTCGCGCTATATGAACCGCATCATTGAGATCAATCCCGAAGAAGGATGGGTGCGTGTCGAAGCGGGCGTCATCAAAGATCAGCTTAACCAGTACCTCAAGCCTTATGGTTACTTCTTTGCCCCCGAGCTCTCTACCAGCAACCGTGCGACAATCGGTGGGATGATTAACACCGATGCCTCCGGGCAGGGGTCGCTGGTCTACGGTAAAACCTCCGATCACGTTCTTGGCGTGCGTGCGGTGCTGCTGGGCGGCGATATCCTGGATACCCAGCCGATGCCGGTAGAACTGGCGGAAACGCTGGGTAAAGACAACACGGCCAACGGACGGATTTACCGCACCGTGCTTGAGCGCTGTCGCGATAACCGCCAGCTGATCCTCGACAAATTCCCTAAACTGAACCGCTTCTTAACCGGCTACGATCTGCGTCATGTCTTTAACGATGACCTGACGCAGTTTGATTTAACCCGCGTGCTGACCGGCTCCGAAGGGACGCTGGCATTTATTACCGAGGCGCGGCTGGACATTACGCCGCTGCCGAAAGTGCGTCGGCTGGTGAACGTCAAATACAACTCCTTCGATTCTGCCCTGCGAAATGCGCCCTTTATGGTTGACGCGCGGGCGCTGTCGGTGGAAACCGTCGACTCTAAAGTGCTTAATCTGGCTCGGGAAGACATCGTCTGGCACTCGGTGAGTGAGCTTATCACCGATGTACCTGATAAAGAGATGTTGGGTCTCAACATCGTTGAATTTGCCGGCGATGACGAAGCGCTGATTGAAAGCCAGGTCACCACGCTCTGTCAGCGGCTGGACGAACTGATTGCAGCAGGCGAAGGTGGGGTGATTGGCTGGCAGCTTTGCAGCGAACTCTCCGGCATTGAGCGTATTTACGCGATGCGTAAAAAAGCGGTGGGGCTGCTGGGCAACGCGAAGGGGGCTGCAAAACCGATTCCCTTTGCTGAAGACACCTGCGTCCCGCCTGAGCATCTGGCGGATTACATCGTTGAGTTCCGCGCCCTGCTGGACAGCCACGGTCTGAGCTACGGCATGTTCGGCCACGTGGATGCCGGGGTGCTGCACGTGCGTCCTGCGCTGGACATGTGCGATCCGCAGCAGGAGATCCTGATGAAGCAGATCTCCGACGATGTGGTGGCGTTGACCGCGAAATATGGCGGTCTGCTCTGGGGAGAACACGGGAAAGGGTTCCGCGCGGAGTACAGCCCGGCGTTCTTCGGTGAAGCGCTCTACGCTGAACTGCGTAAGGTCAAAGCGGCATTCGATCCGGATAACCGTCTCAACCCGGGTAAAATTTGCCCGCCAGAGGGCGTCGATGCCCCAATGCTGCAGGTGGATGCCGTCAAGCGCGGCACCTATGACAGACAAATCCCGATTGCGGTGCGCGCCTCCTGGCGTGGTGCAATGGAGTGTAACGGTAACGGTCTGTGTTTCAACTTCGACGTGAAAAGCCCAATGTGCCCGTCGATGAAAATTACCAGTAACCGCATTCACTCGCCCAAAGGCCGGGCAACGCTGGTCCGCGAATGGCTGCGTCTGCTGGCCGACCGCGGGGTTGATCCGCTGAAGCTGGAACAGGAATTACCGGAAAAACGCGCCAGTCTGCGCTCGCTGATTGAACGTACCCGCAACAGCTGGCATGCGAACAAAGGCGAGTATGATTTCTCCCACGAGGTGAAGGAGGCCATGTCCGGCTGCCTGGCCTGTAAAGCCTGCTCAACCCAGTGTCCGATCAAGATTGATGTGCCGGAGTTTCGCTCACGCTTCCTGCAGCTTTACCATACCCGCTATCTGCGTCCAATGCGTGACCATCTGGTGGCGACGGTGGAGAGCTATGCCCCGCTGATGGCGCGTGCGCCGAAGACCTTTAACTTCTTCATCAATCAGCCGCTGGTGCGAAAGCTTTCCGAAAAACATATCGGGATGGTGGACCTGCCGCTGCTGTCAGTCCCTTCGCTACAGCGTCAGCTCGTGGGGCACCGCTCGGCGAACATGACGCTGGAGCAGCTTGAGGCGCTGACCCCTGAGCAGAAAGCCAATGTGGTGCTGGTGGTGCAGGATCCGTTTACCAGCTACTACGATGCCCAGGTGGTAGCCGATTTTATCCGTCTGGTAGAAAAACTAGGCTATCAGCCGGTGGTACTGCCGTTCTCACCAAACGGCAAAGCGCAGCACATTAAAGGTTTCCTTACCCGTTTTGCGAAAACGGCGCGGAAAACCGCTGACTTCCTCAACCGGGTGGCGCAGCTAGGGATGCCGATGGTCGGTGTCGATCCGGCGCTGGTGCTCTGCTACCGCGATGAGTATAAGCAGACGCTGGGGGAGCAACGCGGTGATTTCCACGTCATGCTGGTGCACGAGTGGCTGCCGGCGGCGCTGCAACAGGCGACCGTGAAGGATGTGAGCGGTGAATCGTGGTATCTGTTCGGTCACTGCACGGAAGTGACGGCACTGCCGGGCGCCCCGGCGCAGTGGGCGTCTATCTTTGCCCGCTTCGGGGCGAAGCTTGAGAGCGTCAACGTGGGCTGCTGTGGCATGGCAGGTACCTACGGGCACGAAGTGAAAAACCACGCGAACTCGCTCGGTATCTATGAGTTGTCGTGGCATCAGGCGATGCAGCGTTTGCCGAGGAACCGCTGTCTGGCTACGGGCTACTCCTGCCGAAGCCAGGTGAAACGGGTTGAAGGGAACGGGGTGCGTCACCCATTACAGGCCTTACTGGAGATAATTGGATGATCTGGAAACGAGCCGTGACGCTGCAGGCGCTGAATGCCATGGGCGAGGGGAATATGGTAGGGCTGCTGGACATTCAGTTCACGCGTATTGGCGAGGATGAACTGGAGGCCACGATGCCTGTCGATCATCGCACGCATCAGCCGTTTGGTTTATTGCACGGCGGCGCATCCGTCGTGCTGGCCGAAACCCTGGGGTCCGTGGCGGGCTATCTTTGCACCGAAGGGGAGCAAAAAGTCGTCGGGCTGGAGGTGAATGCGAACCATATTCGCTCGGTGAGAAGTGGACGGGTGCGCGGCGTTTGTCGCACGCTACACGCCGGTAGCCGCCATCAGGTGTGGCAGATTGACATTCTTGACGAGCAGGATCGGCTCTGCTGCTCGTCGCGACTGACGACGGCGGTCGTGTAAAGTTTTCAGATGTTTTGCCTTTGGTCAAAAACTAGCCAGCCTCTTGTGATATACTGGTCAGGTTTTGTACATAAGCGAGGACATCATGGATACTGAAATAACCCCAACACAGCTGGCAATTGAATATTTACGTCGTGATAAAAGCAACCTGTCTCCGGCGCAGTACCTGAAAAAGCTGAAACAGCTTGAACTGGAGTTCACAGATTTGCTGGCGCTCTCTTCAAATGAGCTTAAAGAAGAGATCTACTTTGCCTGGCGGTTGGGCGTTCACGTCCATTGATCGTGACAGTAAAAAAAAGGCCGCGTCAGCGGTCTTTTTTGTATCTGACATTCAGTACCGGGCAGGCAGTTTATTGATTTTAACGAGCCTGCCATCTTCTATCTCAATGAACCCGCCTGTTTTCAAATCCGCCAGAATACGCATCACCCCGCTGCGCGACAGCTGGGTTTTTTCGCGAATATACCGCTCTGCGGTGATGGCGTTGCGATAACTCTCATCTTCATCCATCAGCTTTATCAATTGCTGGCGAATCATCTCATAGGCCGTGGGCGCGCCCTGAGGCATCACATTATTGTATAGCCGGTTATAAACAAACATCAGGTGCTTAGACAACAACCCCCATAACCCATTCTCTTTGATAACGGCTTCTACCTGAGCGGTGGTAAGCATACCCGTCAGGCAGGGAGTCACGGTTTTAAGATAATCATTGAAGTAGATGTCTGTCAGATTGGCGAGGCCAAAAAGCGCCGGGCTACGTGCGGTGGTGAGCATCATGTTGTCGCTTCTGCGGTAGATAGCAACGGTGCCTTCGAGGATCAAATAGCACACGCTCTGGCCATTCACCTGGAGATCCAGCTGTTCGCCGGGAGCAACATTGCGCGTGGTACAGTAGGGTTGCAGGAATGAAATCAGTTCTCGCGCGTGAGGAGAACCACGATGCGTTTTTTCAGTAGAGGACATAACCTAT
The DNA here is from genome assembly GCF_000534435.1 of Enterobacter sp. BIDMC 26. Taxonomy (NCBI): domain Bacteria; kingdom Pseudomonadati; phylum Pseudomonadota; class Gammaproteobacteria; order Enterobacterales; family Enterobacteriaceae; genus Enterobacter; species Enterobacter sp. BIDMC 26. The sequence continues at coordinate 1,107,278 of NZ_KI973182.1, forward strand.
AACCCGTAGCGATAACCCCCCTGATTATAGCGTTACTCCTTATCGTAAACACGAGGCCAATCAGTATTTACGTGGTAAATGACGGATTTCCAGCAGCACGCCACGCTCCATCGTGATGTACTTTCCGGTACGCAGTTCCGCGAGAATACGCATAATCCCACTGCGTGAAAGGTAGGTTCGACTCTTGATATACGCTGCCGCCGTGATGTTTTTCCGTACGGCTTCTGGCTCCTGCATCAGTTCGACCAGCTGAAACCGGATAATGTCATAGGCTGACATCTGCGATATTTGCGCGCAGTGCTCGTATACCCGGGAGGCGGTATAGATGAGTAGTTTTGAAAAGTGTTCCCATAAGTTTTTTTCCGCCACGATCTTATTAAAATTATCCAGAGAGACATGCGCTATTTCTGAGGTTTCAAGCGCTCTGACGTACAGATGTTCAGAGGAGAACTGGCTGCTGACACCCAGAATAAAAGGTGAGGATTCTGAGTTTAAAACAATACCATCGCCACGACGATGCAGCGCAACGCTGCCGTGTAACAGCAAAAAACAGAGGCGAACATCATTATTGTGATACTGAATAATTTCGCCTTTCGCGAGAATATGCCTTTCCGTAAAAGGCAGCACAGTACTGATTAACTTATCAATATGGGCATACGGCTTTAAATCCAGTACGGTAGATTTTACATCGGTGAGGACCGCTGTCATTCGCGTGTTCATAAGGTGCTCCACTGCTTTCATTGCGATCATGGGTGACCGGCGTAGAGAATTATCTTAAAAAACAGCGACTACGGGAATATGCAGCACAGGTCTAAAAGTAGACTTTCAATATTATCCTGACTAACATTTTGAATTTAATGATCTTAACACCCCGGTCTATTAATAGACTGCCTGTTATATGCATAAGGCATTCCTTATTTACAATGTTTTATTTTTGTTAATTACGGGTCTACGGAAAGACTCCGAAAATGATTGTCGACGTCAACGGAGTTGTATAAATTTTATTTCATCGACAGCAAGTCATATGCGTCTTCAGACGTTTAATGAAATAAAGTTATTTCATTTTTTTGCTGCTGTCTGTAAAAGACAAAACATTAAGCGGGTGAAAAAACCGACGCGTCTTTTTGTCTGAATGTTAATAATAAATAAAGTGATACAGGATATAGCATGATGAAAAAAACACTTCTTCTGGCAACGATCGCAGCAGGTTCCGTACTGACAATGGCCAATGCGTTTGCCGCTGCAGGTACCGTTAATTTTAACGGAAATATTCTGGATTCTGCCTGTGATGTTGATGTGGCATCGCAGAACCAGGTGGTTGTACTTGGGGATTATTATAAAACAGAGTTTACCGCGACGGGGGCGAGAACCGCGGCAACGAAATTCGATATTATTTTGAAAAACTGTCCGGTCTCGGTCACGAATGCCAAAGTGCGCTTTGACGGTACTCCGGATGCGTCTAATAGCAATCTTCTGGCAATTGACACCTCCGTGGCGGGTGCTGCAACGGGCGTGGCGATCAACCTGATGACCGCGGATAAAGCCGACCTGCCTCTGCATGGCAGCAATGGTTACACCTACATGCTCAGCAGCTCCGCAGACAATACGCTCAATTTCTATGCCCAGTATATTTCGACCACGGCCAGCGTCACGGCGGGCCCGGCGAATTCTGTCGCCAACTTCTCGGTGGTTTATAACTAGCTCTTTTGCCTGAACGTCGGGGCCGCCCCGGCCCCCAATTTGATGAGGAACAGAATGTATTTTTTCAGAACCCCTTTACTGGCAACAGCGTTGTTATCTCTGATGCTGTCAACGGCTCATGCCGGCGTCATTATTGGTGGTACGCGCATTATTTTTGATGGCGCTAAAAAGGAAACGTCACTCAGTGTGAATAACCCTGATGGTACGCCGTATTTAATTCAGTCATGGATCGACGCGCAGGAAGGGGCGTCAGGCAAGGTGCCTTTTATTATTACGCCGCCTTTGTATCGTCTGGATGGCGGGCAAAAAAACGTTGAGCGCATCGTGATGACGGGAGCACTGCCTCAGGATCGGGAAAGTTTATTTTGGCTGAATATTAAAGCGATTCCGTCTGCCTCAACGCAGATGAACGCATTACAAATTGCGGTTAAAACGCGTATCAAACTGATTTATCGGCCCGCTGAGCTGCACGCGTCCACGCCTGACGAACAGGCCAGTCAATTACGCTGGCGCAGAACCGGGAATGAACTTCAGGTTAATAACCCGACCGCGTATGTCATCAATTTTAATGAAATCACCCTTGGGGGTAAAAAAATCGATGACGTGTCGTATGTCTTACCCGGTGGCTCAGTCCGTTTCACGTTACCGCAGGGGGCCAGCGGCAGTGTACTGACGTTTAAAGTGATTAATGACTTCGGCAGCCCTGGGGGCGCGCATCAGGCAACCTTATAACCGGTGAAACGCGGGCATTGCCTGTCATAAATGAGTTAAAAGCGATGGCAATACACTATTTTCGGGCTCGACCTGCACCCCTGGCGACAGTGATCGGATTAATACTTGCAGGTTCATCGCAGGCGCTTTTTGCCGGTGAGACATTTAATGCCGAACTGGTTGAACTTGATAATCCAGGAAGAGGGAGAACGGATTTATCGGCATTTGAATCCGGATCGCAGGCACCCGGCACCTATCACGTCGATATTGTTCTTGATGACCAGCTAATGGCGACCCGCGATATCACCTTTACTGCAGTAAAAGACGAAAAGGGCAATGACGTCCTCCGACCGTGCCTGAGTCTTGACCAGTTAAAACAGTGGGGCGTAAGAACCACGCTTTTCCCGCAGCTGGCGGCGAACAACGGTGAATGCGCAAACCTTCAGGCGATCCCGCAGGCCAGTAGCGATTTTCAGTTTGGCGCACAGCGGCTGGTGATCAGCATTCCTCAGGCCGCCATCGACCTGCCAGCCAGGGACGCGGTTCCGCCAGAAATGTGGGATGAGGGGATTAATGCCGCCATGCTTAATTACAGTCTGAGCGGCGCAAACGCGTGGGCGAAGAACACTCGTGGCAGCCAGAATGATAGCCAGTACGCCAACCTGCGCCCCGGGGTCAATATCGGGCCGTGGCGCTTACGTAATTACACCACCTGGTCACGGGATTCCACCGGTGAGGATCGGTGGGACAACGTGTATACCTATGCGCAGCGCGCCGTTATTCCGCTGAAAGCACAGCTGATTATCGGGGACAGTACCGCACCGGCGGATGTTTTCGACAGTATGCCATTTCGCGGCGGTCAACTGGCCTCGGATGATGACATGCTGCCGGACTCTCTTAAAGGTTATGCGCCCGTGGTCCGCGGCATCGCGCGAACCAATGCGCAGGTGGTGGTCCGCCAGAATGGTTATCAAATTTATCAGAGCTACGTGGCGCCAGGCGCGTTTGAAATCTCGGACATGTATCCCACCGGCGGCGCAGGCGATCTGGATGTGACCATCAAAGAGGCTGACGGGAGTGAGCAGCATTTCACGCTGCCTTATGCCTCGCTGCCGGTCCTGCAGCGGGAAGGACGACTGAAGTATGCGGTGACGGCCGGGCAGTATCGCGCCTACAACAGCCGCGTGGAGAAAACGTCTTTTGGTCAAATCACCGGTATTTATGGGATTCAGCACGGCATCACCCTTTACGGTGGGATGCAGGGGGCTGATAAATACCGTTCAGTGGCGTTTGGCATCGGTAAAAACATGGGGAATATCGGCGCGATCTCTGCCGACGTGACCCAGGCCTGGTCAACGCCGAATAACACCGACAAAACATCCGGTCAGTCCTTGCGCGCGCGTTACAGCAAAAATATGGCGAAGACCGGGACAAACTTTTCAATTGCGGGATACCGATATTCAACCCGTGGCTATTACGGGATGCAGGACGTGCTGGATTCCTACGGCGACAGCAGCGCCCTGCAGGACCGGCGGCGTAACCGTGCTGAACTGACCATGAGCCAGACGCTGGGCGGCGCGCTGGGTTCACTGACGCTCAGCGCCGCACGCGAAGATTACTGGAATTCTGGTCAGGCGATGGCCTCCTGGAGCGTGGGCTATAACAATGACTGGAACAACGTCAGTTACGGTTTGACCTGGACCTACAGCAAGAATGGACGCGGGAGCGCACAAAACGCGGACCACGATCGGTTGCTGGCCTTTAACGTCAGCGTACCGTTGGACAAATTCTTGCCGCGTACCTGGGCTAACTATGGCATGAACGCCAGTAAGCACAACGGCACGACGCACGTGGTCGGGCTGAACGGCGTGTCTCTGGAAAACAGTGCCCTGAACTGGAACGTGCAGCAAGGTTATGGCACACAGGGCACGGGAAATACCGGCAACCTGAACGGCGACTATAAAGGCACCTATGGCGAAATTGTCGCGGGCTACAGCTACGACAAACACAGCGAGCGCCTGAATTACGGGTTGCAGGGGGGCGTCATTGCTCACCGTGACGGCATCACGCTTTCGCAGCCGCTCGGTGAAACCAATATCCTGGTGAAAGCGCCGGGTGCACACGGTGTCGATATTCGCAATCAACCCGGGGTTCGTACGGATTACCGCGGGTATACGGTGGTTAACAATCTGTCGGTATACCGAAAAAACGACATCACTCTTGAGCCGGAAACTATGCCGGATGACGTGGAGCTTGAGATTAATACGCGCACCGTAACACCGACCCGCGGGGCGATAGTGGAAGCCGATTATGTGTCTAAAATCGGGCGCCGGGTGTTAATGACCCTGTCCGACGGGCAGTATGCCGTTCCGTTTGGTGCGGTCGTCACGCTCAAAGGCGACAGCAACAGCAGCTTTATTGTGGGCGACCGTGGTCAGGTCTATTTAACGGGACTGCCCGGGCAGGGAGAAATCGTGGCAACCTGGGGAAATCAACCCGGTCAGCAGTGCCGCGCGCAGTTTAGCCTGCCTGCACAACCCACCTACGGCGGAATAACCGACGTTAACGCGCTTTGCCGCCAGGAAGGTTAAAAATGAAATTTGCTTTATCTCTGATCCTGCTCTGTTTACTGAGCGGGTGGAATAGCGCCCGTGCCGGCACCTGTACAACCATCACGCCGCAAATATCGACGATATCTGTGGGCACGATTAACGTGCAGCGTGATGCCCCCGTGGGCACCATTATTTTTTCTCGCGCCGCCTCATCAACGGGAACCTATTTAACGGGATGCTCTAACCCGCTGATGCTGGGATTCAGTATGCGATATAACAATGGGAACCTGAGCAGCTACGGTAACCATGTTTATGCCACCAATGTCAGCGGTATTGGTATTCGCTTTTCCTCGGGGAATTATTTCGAAAACCCGGTTTACACGTTTTCGTATAACGCGGTGACGTCGTATGTAGATTGGTTTGGTGGAAAAGTTGAGCTGGTGGTGACCGGCCCGGTAACGTCGGGCGCTTTAACGCCGGGCGTTATCGGAACCGTGGCGCTTCAGGGAAGTGACGGTGTTTATCGTGACGGTCTGACGGTCCAGTTAACTGACGGCACAATTAATGCGCTGGCATGCACGATAACGACGGCGCAGTTGACGTTCCCGATAGGCGATATTCCGGCCTCATCGTTTGGCTCCGTTATTGGAACCACGCCATCCGGCGCCCAAAATACGCAAAATCTGGGGTTAACCTGCAGTGCCGGCACCAATATCAGTGTGTCACTCAGCGGTATGCAAAATCCGGACAGCGCCAATACCAGCGTCATGGCATTAATCGGTCAGGGGAATGCCGGTACGGCAAAAGGGGTAGGGGTTCAGCTACTTTATAACGGTTCTCCTTTGGTAATGAATGGTCGCCTGTTATTAAAACAGTCTGCGGGAGGACAGGAGACGCTCCCGTTAACCGCGCGCTATTACCAGACGTTAACCACCGTGGAGTCAGGTGCGGCAAATGCGTCAGCCACGCTCACGATAACCTATCAATAACCGGTGAGATGATGAAAATAATTCCCGCGGCGTTGCTTGTGTCAGGTTTACTGTGCAGCAAAGCGCTATGTGCAGACAGCGTAAATATCGGGGTCACCGGAAATATCGTGGCCTCACCCTGCCTGTTTAATAACGGTAATACGAATCTCGATATTAATCTGGGCAATATCCAGGCGAGTAATATGGTGACGCCAGGATCATCCTCAGACCCGGTTACGTTTGATCTATTATTTACCCAATGTCCGGTGGGGACGCGTAGCGTCACCGCTACCTTTACGGGTACACCCGACCCTGTTGCCGGCGCCGACTATTACATTAACCGCGGTACGGCCACCCACGTGGCGATAGCAATGCGCGAGGCCGGAAGTGGCATACTGAAAGGGAACGGCTCCAGCATGACGGAATATGTCGCCTCAGACCGGACGGCGAAGATGGCGATGCAGGCTGCGGTTATATCCACCGGAGGCAGGGCGACGCCCGGCACCCTCAGCGCAGTGGTGGTCATTACGCTGCAATACAATTAAGTCGCGCGGGATTTCACGCGCATTTTTGCTTCCCGTCGGTGTGGTCTATGTTGAATATTTTAATTAGCGAGACGGATTCGTTATTTCAGTCTGGTCTGCAGTATTTTTTTATGGATTTCTTTTGGCGTAATTTTAATGACTGTATTCACTTTGATTATGAAATGACGCCGCATAACGTCAGCACGGCGGATATTATTGTCCTCTCTTTATGCCAGGGAGAAACCCTGACCTGTTTTCCGGAATTACAGTCACGGCAAAAAGGCATTGTGATCGGCTGGGTTGACGATGAGCAACGGTCTACGGCGTCGCAATCCTGTTATCAGGATATTATTTTCATCTCCCGCAGGGCCTCTCTTAACATGATTGGCGAGACGGTATGGTGCGCTTGGCGTAAAACGCAGTTGAAGGGGCATGTGCTGCAGAAAACGTCCTGTTTCGATTGCGAGCATAAGATATTATCACCGCAGCAAATACGCATCGTCATGAACCTGTATAAAGGCTTATCCGTTATGCAGACGGCAGACGCGTTACAGATCAGCTATAAGACCGTTTTTGCGCACAAATACATGATCATGCAAAAATTTAACCTGCGAAGTGATTATGAGCTTATCGCGCTGCTCAACAGGATGGTGAAGAAAAACGCCACACCCAATATTTTTCGTGATTCTGTGAGGCAGGGTTTACAGGACCGCCCTTGTTTTGAGGCGTTTATATAAAGAACAAAAAATCTATGACTACTGATATTTAGCGATGTTACATATGATTATAAGCAAACGTATAACGAGGCTCGCCGTGGCGAGCCTCTTTTTCCTCAGACGTTCACCGCCGTGATTAACCGCGTCTTCATGGTCTGATAAGACGACGCCGCAAAGTCTTCCGCCCAGCGTTGGTCTTCAATCGCCTCAAGCTTAACCGCACAATACTTGGTTTCTGGGGTTTTGGAGACCGGGTCAAGGTTATCCTGCGTCAGTTCGTTACAGGCACCAATCCACCACTGGTAGGTCATATAAACCGCACCGGCGTTGATGCGCTCGCTGATGCTGGCACGGGTAATGACTTTGCCCCGACGGGAATGCACCCACACCAGCTGTCCGTCTTTAATGCCCAGGTTGTCCGCATCAAGGGGGTTCATTTGTACACGGCCTGGTTCGTCGGCAAGGCTTTGCAGCGCGGCGCAATTGCCGGTCATTGAACGGCAGGAGTAGTGGCCGACCTCACGCACGGTGCAGAGCACCAGCGGATACGTTTCGTCCGGGATCTCGGCTGGCGCGCGCCAGGCTGCCGCAAAAAGCTGGCCTTTGCCGCTCGGCGTATCGAACTGGTTATCTTTATAGAGATACGGCGTCCCCGGGTGATCGAGCGTTGGACACGGCCATTGCACATGGCCCATTTCACCCATTTTTTCGTATGTCACGCCATAGAATAGCGGACAGAGCTCGCGCATCTCGTCCCAGATCTGCTGGTTGGATGTGTAATGCATCGGATAGCCCATTTCGGTAGCAAGCAGGCTGATGATCTCCCAGTCCCGTTTCACGTTGCCGCTGGCCTCAATGGCTTTACCGAAACGCTGGAAACCGCGGTCGGCACAGGTAAAGACGCCCCCGTGTTCTCCCCACGATGTGGCAGGTAACAGAACATCCGCCACTTCCGCCGTTTTCGTCATAAAGATGTCCTGAACCACCACAAAATCGAGTGCTTCAAAACCGCGGCGCACCAGCCCCAGATCGGCTTCAGTCTGAAGCGGATCCTCGCCCATGATGTAATAGGCTTTTACCTTGCCTTCCAGCGCAAGGTGAGGGACTTCGGTGATACGCGTTCCAACCTCTTTGTCCATAATCCCGACATCGATTCCCCAGGCAGTGGCGAATTTCTGCCGGACAGCCGGGTCCGTAACGTCCTGATACCCCGGGAACATATTGGGCAGAACGCCCATATCACACGCGCCCTGAACGTTGTTTTGACCACGTACTGGCCCAACGCCGACAGCAGGTCGACCAAGATTTCCGGTCAGCAGCGCCAGGCTGGAGAGACCTTTGACCACGTCTACAGCCTGACCAAACTGCGTTACGCCCATGCCCCACATGACGGTGGCGGAAGGCGCAGCCGCGAACGTCCGCATCGCCTGACGCACATCCCAGGCTGGAATGCCGGTGAGATGTTCGACGTTTTCGGGCGCGTAGTCTTTGACCGTTTCCCGATAAGCGTCAAGCCCTTCGGTAAAGCGCGCGACGTAGTTTTTGTCGTACAGCTCCTCTTCCAGAAGGACATAGCCAAACGCATTGACCAGCGCCATGTTGCTGCCGTTTTTCAGCTGCAGGTGCTGGTCGGCAATGCGTGCGGTTTCAATGCGACGGGGATCGCAGACGATGATTTTCGCGCCATTTTCGCGGGCTTTTAAGACCCGACGGGCGACGATGGGGTGCGAATCGGCGCAGTTATAGCCAAACACCAGCAGGCATTTTGAGTTTTCAATATCGTTAATGGAATTGCTCATTGCACCGTTGCCGAGGGTTTCCTGTAACCCGGCAACAGAAGGGCCGTGACAGACGCGCGCGCAGCAGTCCACGTTGTTGGTATTCAGCACCGCACGGGCAAATTTTTGCATCACATAGTTCGTTTCATTCCCTGTTCCCCGGGAGGAACCGGTGGTCATGATGGACCGCGGGCCATACTGCTCTTTTATGCTCCTGAGTTTATGGGCGGTATAGCGGATCGCCTCTTCCCAGGTGACGGGGGTAAAAGCCTCTCCCTTGTGGTAGCGGATCATGGGCTGAGTCAGACGGGGGGTAAGCAGACGCGTATCGTTCAGGAAGTCCCAGCCATAAAAGCCTTTCAGGCACAGGGTGCCCTGGTTTGTTACGCCTTCGGCCGCTTCGGCACGGAGGATACGGTTATTTTCGACGACAAGGTTTAATTTGCAGCCTGCACCACAGTAGGGGCAGACGCTGGCGATTTTTTTCATCAATAACAGACCTGTTAAGAAATGAAGCAAAGTTGACTGGGTAGCCCAGTCCCGTAAACGGGAGTAAGCAGGAACCATGCCACATTTACTTTGTAGGTTTTACAGGGTGTTATACGAGGAGGGAACGTGTCATCGTCAGCCCGATCGTCAGTTTTGACGATGACACGTTAGTATTCACAGAGGGGAGGGTTTTTAGAGATCGTCCATGGTGTGACCCACAACGATTTCCAGGGTCTTACGTATGACATCTGCCTGCACAACGTCGTTTGTGGATTCCAGCGTCTGGATCAGCCACAAAATGATCGCTTTGTTGGACAGGTGTCCTTCAGAAGCCAGAACACAGCGTACTGCAGTAGAAAAAACAGCGGACTCTTCAGCAAAACGATCGCCTGCGTGACGGAAATATTCCGACAGCGCGCTTTCTAAAAAAGCGGAATGGTATTCGGGTTGAAGCTGAATATTTTGTCTCATTTGTTCTCACCGTAGCTGTAAAATTGCAGTCAATGTATTTTTCTGGGATCGGACGGTTTTCCATTTCCAAATAACGGCACTACATTGTCTCTTTTAACGTTGAGAGATCCCTCTCTATCGGTTCGTCCTTGCGCGGTTCTGCGACGTTTCAGGGCGATGTTGTTTGAACCGATGTCGGCAATCACCATCGCAAGTGTCTCCCGCCGCTGGGGATCCTTTTCATGCGCTTTCATATCACGCAGACGCTGAACCAGAGCTTCGGTTGTGACGGGGCCTCGCTCTTTCAAAAGAGAAAGAACGGCTTCACCGATAAGCTGGTCAATCAGTCGGTCTGCATCACTGCTGTTCATAACATTACCGTTCGAAAAGCAGACCAAGCAGCATGTGGTAATGCTGTTCCTCTTCAGGCCCATCGGCCTTTTCGAGGCGGCTTAAGAGTTTGGTACAGAGCGATTTGCGATTCAGATTTCGCCCGTCGCTAAGAATCTCAACCACGACCTGACCGAGCGTCTCCTGTTGGGTAGGAAGCGCGGCCTTCTCGAAGTAGTGCGCGATCGCTGCTGCTGAATCTGCGACATAATCCTTCTGCTGCATGTTTCGCTCCTGTAAAAAAATGTAATCACTAACGTTACATTTAAGGTATACACAATTTCCAAATCTGTACATAGAAAATGTACAATTTTTTAAAATAATTGTGATATATTTTATAAATTCTATGTTTATCAGGTAGTTGGGTCATGAGAATGAAGCGTTTCCGTTACAGAATATATTGTACAATACGCACGGTGATGGATAAGTTGTACAACGCAGGAAACGGATGCGTTAGGTGCCGTAAATGGTTGAGATGTAAATTATTTGTCACGTAATTAATATGCTATAACAGATGTTTACCGACGTGTTTTTGTGGCCAACCCCTAACCCCCTTCAGGATAAGCATGCTTACAACCATCATATACCGCAGTCATATCTGCGAGGACGTTCCAGTGAAAGCGCTGGAAAACATGGTAGCTGCTGCAAATAGTAAAAACCGGCAATCCAATGTCACGGGGATCTTGCTGTTTAACGGCACGCATTTTTTTCAGTTGCTCGAAGGCCCAGCGGAAAACGTTTCATCCATTTACGAGCAGATTTGCCAGGACACGCGCCACCATAACGTGGTGGAGCTGATGCGCGATCACGGCCCCTCCCGACGCTTCGGCAAGGTTGGCATGGAGCTTTTTGACTTGCGTCAGTTCGACAGGGAAGAGGTGCTTCAGCAGGTTCTCGACAAAGGCACCAGCAGGTATCAGCTGACATATAGCGATCGCGCCCTGCAGTTTTTCCGCACTTTCGTGGAGGCCACGGAGAAAGCCAACTACTTTGAACTGCCCCCTGCAGATGCCTGGGATTTTATCCCAGAAGAGACGCCTTTATCGGCGCAACCGGAGGTGGTGGCTAAAGGTGCGGATTGCAGCTTTGCGTTCCAGCCTATCGTGGATCCGTTTATGCAGCAGGTCGTCTCCTGGGAGGCCTTGATCCGCACGCCCACCGGTGAATCCCCCGGAACCTATTTTGCCCAAATTCCTCGTGAAGAGGTGTACGCCTCTGATTTGAAAAGCAAGCAGGTTGCGCTCTCCATGGCGAGCGCTCTGGGATTACAGGATCAGACATTATCCATTAACCTGCTGCCCATGACGCTGGTCAACGTGCCTGGCGCCGTGGATTTCCTGCTGACGGCCATTGACGCGAATGGCTTTGTGCCGGAGCAGATTGTGGTGGAATTCACCGAGAGCGAAGCGATTTCCCGTTTTGAAGAGTTTACCCATTCGGTCAGGCAGCTAAAAAGTGCCGGTATCAGCGTAACCATCGATCACTTTGGTGCCGGTTTTGCCGGTCTGCAGTTACTGGCGCAATTCCAGCCTGACAGAATTAAGATTAACCGCGATCTGGTCGCGAATGTGCACAACAGCGGCCCGCGGCAGGCCATCATTCAGGCGATTATCACCTGCTGTTCCTCGCTGGAGATCCAGTTCTGTGCCGTTGGCGTTGAGAAGCCTGAAGAGTGGATGTGGCTGGAGTCTGCAGGCATTTCCCAGTTCCAGGGGCATCTGTTTGCCAGCCCGCGTCACGGGGGAATTCCGGCGATCGCGTGGCCAGAGAAGAAGTTTGAATTTTGAGAAAGCTGTACATAAACCTGCAAGCTTGACTGTACGCGCGGCAAAATTTGTACAACAATACATTAACGGGTGAAGGAACTTGTATACCCTTCACCCGCTCAAAAAGAGGCCTTAGTTATACAAATGGTTTGTACAATCTGATAAGGTTGGTCTGGTTGGGTATGGAAGTTCTAAGCGTGAGGGAGTTAATGGCCTATTACAGTATCGGCGAAGTGGCCGAACGATGCGGTATCAACCCCGTTACGCTGCGTGCCTGGCAGCGCCGTTATGGATTGTTGAAGCCGCAGCGAAGCGAAGGGGGCCATCGTCAGTTTGACGATGAAGATATCCTGCGTATTGAAGAGATCAAACGCCTGATGAAAAGCGGCGTTTCGGTCGGCAAAGTCAAAGGCTTGCTGGAAAACAAAGAAGTGATGACTCAGGGTAACTGGGCATCAATCCAGGAAGAGATGATGACGGTTTTGCGTTATGCCAGCCCGGCAAAGCTGCGCGCCAAAATAGGCGAATTCCGCCGCGATCACGCGATGGATGCGCTTATCGATAATATTATTTCTCCCGTTCGTCAGCGAATGAATCAGGATCAAAATACGGTGCGTCATATGGCGAGCCTGCTTGACGGTGTGCTGATCGAGTTTGCTGTCGCAAGCCTGGCTGAGTCACGTAAGAAAGCCGGTAAAGATGCTCTGCTTATTGGCTGGGAGTGCGATGACCGCACCCACTTGTGGCTTGAGGCTGCGCGTCTGGCACAAAAGGGATGGCATATTGACGTGCTGGCCGACCCGATTGATTCCCCTCGTCCGGAGCTTTTTCCTGGGCAAAGAATTTTCGTCTGGACCGGTAAAGCGCCGACGCCGCGTCAGCAGGAACTGCTTGACCACTGGCGTGAACAGGGTTTTGTTGTTTCCTTTCATCATTAATTTTCGCAGGCCTTGAAGGCCTTTTTTTTGCTCGTCGTTCCCCTGGATAAAATCTATCTTAAAAATAGGTATTTCCGATGCATATTTTACTTTTCCCCTTTACTCCGCTTTTCTGATTCGATAACCCATTATTTTTCAAAGTATTGAACAATTAAATCCATCCCGCCCGCATCCGCTGACAGGGTCTATGCTTAATAAAAGTATGCAAAAAGGGCGATTTAGCCCAATGCCCCTGCTGACAGAGGGTTGAAGTGATAATCGTTATCACTAACATGGTGTTATGCCCTGGGGCTTATTAGATGAGGTGGACCTATGGAACTGCATTCAGAAACCTTCAATCCTGCCGACTTCGCCTGGCGTGGCTTAACGCTCACGCCAGCGGCGGCGGCACATATTCACGAACTGGTGGCGAAAAAGCCAGAGATCCTCGGCGTGCGCCTGGGGGTGAAACAGACCGGCTGCGCAGGATTCGGTTACGTGCTCGATACCGTCACAGAACCCGAGAAGGATGATCTGGTATTCGAAACTGACGGCGCAAAATTGTATGTCGCCCTGCAGGCCATGCCGTTTATTGACGGCACGGAAGTGGACTACGTACGTGAAGGTTTAAACCAGTTATTCAAATTTCATAACCCGAAAGCCCAGAACGAATGTGGGTGCGGCGAAAGCTTTGGGGTATAGGCGGTACTATGTCTCGTAATACTGAAGCAACGAGTGATGTTAACACCTGGAGCGGCGGCCACCTCAATTATAAAGAGGGGTTCTTTACCCAGCTGCAGACCGATGAACTGGCGAAAGGCATCAATGAAGATGTCGTCCGGGCGATCTCGGCCAAACGTAATGAACCTGAGTGGATGCTTGAGTTTCGTCTGAGCGCCTTCCGGGCCTGGCTGGAAATGGAAGAACCTCACTGGCTGAAAGCGCATTATGACAAGCTGAACTATCAGGATTACAGCTACTACTCTGCGCCATCCTGCGGGAGTTGCGACGACACCTGCGCCTCACAGCCTGGCGCGGTGCAGCAAACCGGTGCGGACAACAGCTTCCTGAGCAAAGAAGTGGAAGAGGCGTTTAACCAGCTGGGGGTGCCCGTTCGCGAAGGGAAAGAGGTGGCGGTGGACGCCATTTTTGACTCCGTCTCAGTGGCGACAACCTACCGTGAAAAACTGGCAGAGCAGGGGATTATTTTCTGCTCCTTCGGCGAAGCGATTCACGAGCACCCTGAGCTGGTGAAAAAGTACATCGGCACCGTGGTGCCGAGTAACGATAACTTTTTTGCCGCGCTTAACGCGGCGGTAGCGTCTGATGGCACCTTTATCTACGTGCCAAAAGGCGTTCGCTGCCCGATGGAGTTGTCGACCTATTTCCGCATCAACGCGGAAAAAACCGGTCAGTTCGAACGCACCATTCTGGTGGCCGATGAAGGCAGCTACGTCAGTTACATTGAAGGCTGCTCCGCACCGGTCCGTGACAGCTACCAGCTTCACGCCGCGGTGGTTGAAGTCATCATCCATAAAGATGCCGAGGTAAAATACTCCACGGTGCAGAACTGGTTCCCGGGCGATGGCAACACCGGGGGTATTCTGAACTTCGTGACCAAGCGTGCGCTGTGCGAAGGCGAAAACAGCAAAATGTCCTGGACCCAGTCGGAAACCGGCTCTGCGATCACCTGGAAATACCCGAGCTGTATTCTGCGTGGGGATAACTCGATCGGTGAGTTCTACTCCGTGGCGCTGACCAGCGGCCATCAGCAGGCAGATACGGGTACCAAGATGATCCACATCGGTAAAAACACCCGGTCGACCATTATTTCCAAAGGCATCTCCGCCGGGCACAGTCAGAACAGCTATCGTGGGCTGGTCAAAATCATGCCGACGGCCACCAATGCCCGAAACTTTACCCAGTGTGACTCAATGTTAATTGGCGCAGACTGCGGGGCACACACCTTCCCGTACGTTGAATGCCGTAACAATACCGCCCAGCTTGAGCACGAGGCGACGACGTCACGTATTGGGGAAGATCAGCTCTTCTACTGCCTGCAGCGCGGGATCAGTGAGGAGGATGCCATCTCAATGATTGTGAACGGCTTCTGTAAGGATGTGTTCTCTGAACTGCCGCTGGAATTTGCCGTTGAAGCCCAGAAACTCCTCGCCATTAGTCTTGAACACAGCGTCGGTTAAGGAAAGCACATGTTAAGTATTAAAGATTTACAGGTTAGCGTGGAAGACAAAGAGATCCTGCGTGGTCTCAATTTTGACGTCAAACCGGGTGAAGTCCACGCCATTATGGGGCCCAATGGCTCCGGGAAAAGTACGCTCTCCGCGACGCTGGCAGGACGCGAAGATTACGAAGTGACCCACGGGTCGGTCGAGTTTAACGGCAAAGATTTGCTGGAGATGTCGGTGGAAGAGCGGGCCGGTGAAGGTATCTTTATGGCCTTCCAGTATCCGGTGGAGATCCCGGGGGTGAGTAACCAGTTCTTTCTGCAAACGGCGCTGAACGCGGTACGTAAATATCGCGGACTGGAGGCGCTGGACCGCTTTGATTTCCAGGACCTGATGGAAGAGAAGATTAAGCTGCTGAAAATGCCGGAAGACCTGCTGACCCGCTCGGTCAACGTCGGTTTTTCAGGCGGTGAGAAAAAGCGTAACGACATTCTGCAGATGGCGGTCCTTGAGCCTGAACTGTGCATTCTGGATGAAACCGACTCCGGTCTGGATATCGATGCCCTGAAGATTGTCGCTGACGGGGTGAACTCCCTGCGCGACGGCAAACGCGCGTTCATCATCGTCACTCACTACCAGCGTATTCTGGATTACATCAAGCCGGATTACGTCCATGTGCTTTACCAGGGGCGTATTGTGAAATCCGGTGATTTCACGCTGGTTAAACAACTGGAGGAGCAGGGTTATGGCTGGCTTACCGAACAGCAGTAATGCGCTCCAGCAGTGGCACCGTCTGTTTGAAGCGCAGGGCAATACGCGCTCGGAACAGGCGCAACAGCACCTGCAGCAGATGCTGCGTCTCGGTTTGCCGTCACGCAAGCAGGAGAACTGGAAATACACGCCGCTTGATGGCCTGCTGAACGGCGAGTTTGTCACCCGCCTGGCAGACATCAGCCCGGCGCAGCGCGATGCCCTGGCATTGAGCGTGGATGCCGTGCGTCTGGTCTTCGTCGATGGTCAGTTCCGCCCTGAGCTGAGTGACAGCACCCAGGACAGTGGGTTTGAGATTGCCATTAACGATGACCGTCAGAGCCTGAGCACCCCGGTACAGCCCGAGGTCTTCCTGCATCTCACCGAGAGCCTGGCGCGGAGCGTGACGCATATTCACGTTAAGCGTAACCAGCGTGCGGTAAAACCACTGCTGCTGATGCACATCACTCAGGGAGCAGACGGCGACGAGATCAACACTGCTCATTACCGCCACCACCTTGAGCTGGCGGAAGGGGCGGAGGCCACGGTGATTGAGCATTACGTCAGTCTCAACGATACCCGGCACTTTACCGGGGCGCGTTTGACAATGCATGTTGCCGCCAATGCCCAGCTTCACCATATCAAACTGGCGTTTGAAAACCCGCAGAGCCACCACTTTGCGCATAACGACATGCTGCTTGGACAAGATGCCGCGGCATACAGCCACAGCTTTTTGCTGGGCGGCGCGGTACTGCGCCATAACACCAGCACGCAGCTTAACGGCGAGAATACAACGCTTCGCATCAACAGCCTGGCGATGCCGGTTAAAACGCAAGTGTGCGATACACGCACCTGGCTTGAGCACAACAAAGGCTACTGTAACAGTCGCCAACTGCACAAAACCATAGTCAGCGACAAAGGGCGGGCGGTGTTTAACGGCCTGATTAACGTGGCGCAGCACGCGATTAAAACCGACGGGCAGATGACCAACAACAACCTGCTGTTAGGACGCCTGGCGGAAGTGGACACCAAACCACAGCTTGAAATCTATGCCGATGACGTGAAGTGCAGCCATGGCGCGACGGTCGGGCGAATTGATGACGAACAGATGTTCTATTTACGCTCCCGCGGTATCGACCAGCAGGCGGCGCAGCAAATGATCATCTATGCGTTTGCCGCTGAACTGACGGAAGCGCTGCACGATGGCCTGTTAAAACAGCAGGTGCTGGTCCGTATCGGGCAGCGTCTGCCTGGAGGCGAAGCATGAGTTTTCCCGTAGAGAAAGTACGGGCAGATTTTCCGGTTCTGACCCGTGAAGTGAACGGTCTGCCCCTGGCGTATCTGGACAGTGCGGCCAGCGCGCAGAAACCGAATCAGGTGATCGAAGCGGAAGCGGAATTCTACCGCCACGGTTATGCCGCCGTGCACCGGGGGATCCACACCCTGAGTGCGGAGGCGACCCAGCGTATGGAAAATGTGCGTACCCAAATCGCCACTTTCCTCAATGCACGCTCGCCAGAGGAACTGGTGTTTGTGCGTGGTACCACTGAGGGGATCAACCTTGTTGCCAACAGCTGGGGCAACGCGCAGGTCCACGCGGGGGATAACATCATCATCACCCAGATGGAGCACCATGCCAATATCGTACCGTGGCAGATGCTCTGTGAGCGTGTCGGCGCGCAACTGAGGGTGATCCCATTGAACGTTGATGGCACCCTGCAGCTTGGGCAACTTGACGCGTTGCTGGATGCGCGTACGCGGCTGGTGGCCGTGACCCAGGTTTCTAACGTGCTGGGAACCGAGAACCCGGTGGCAGCGATTATTGAGAAAGCCCACCAGGCCGGCGCGAAGGTGCTGATTGATGGTGCGCAGGCGGTCATGCACCACGCGGTCGACGTCCAGGCGCTGGACTGCGATTTCTACGTCTTCTCCGGGCACAAGCTCTATGGGCCGACCGGGATTGGCGTGCTGTACGTGAAAGAAGATATTCTGCAGGCGATGCCACCGTGGGAAGGGGGCGGCTCGATGATCGCGACCGTCAGTCTGTCGGAAGGGACCACCTACGCACGCGCGCCGTGGCGCTTTGAAGCTGGCACGCCGAATACCGGCGGGATTATCGGGCTGGGGGCAGCCATCTCCTATGTTACGTCTGTTGGCCTTGACGCGATTCAGGAGTACGAACACCTGCTGATGCACTACGCGCTGCAGGAGCTTGCCAGCGTACCGGCGCTAACCCTGTATGGCCCGGCGGACCGCCAGGGGGTGATTGCGTTCAATCTGGGTAAACACCATGCATACGATGTGGGCAGTTTCCTCGATAATTACGGCGTGGCCGTTCGCACCGGACACCACTGTGCTATGCCGTTGATGGCGTTTTACCAGGTGCCGGCGATGTGCCGCGCATCGCTGGTGATGTACAACACAACGGAAGAGGTCGACAGGCTGGTGGCGGGGCTTAAACGCATTCACCAGTTGCTGGGCTAACGGAGAGGCGAAAGATGGCAGATTTGCCGGATAAAGAAAAATTACTGCGTAACTTCGGGCGTTGCGCAAACTGGGAAGAGAAGTACCTCTATATCATTGAACTGGGCCAGCGTTTACCGCCGCTCAGCGAAGAGGCACACAACCCGGAAAATATTATTCAGGGCTGTCAGAGCCAGGTCTGGATTGTGATGGAGCAGACGCGCGACGGCGTGATCGAATTACAGGGCGACAGCGATGCCGCTATTGTGAAAGGGCTTATTGCGGTGGTATTTATTCTCTATCACCAGATGTCAGCGCAGGATATTGTCGCTTTTGATGTCCGCCCGTGGTTTGAAAAAATGGCCCTGACCCAACACCTCACCCCGTCCCGTTCCCAGGGGCTGGAAGCGATGATTCGCGCCATCCGCGCCAAAGCTGCAATCCTTAGCTAGACTTACAGAACAGCATTCATTCTGTTTCGCGAGGTGGTTCCCGCCTCGCTGGTTTTTCAGCTTTCTGGCATCCGGCCAGTGAATAAGGAATCTCAGCATGAAGCGCGCGTCTCTAATAACTCTATTACTCCTGGGTTCGCTCGGTGCTCTTAATTCGGCCCGCGCGATGGATTACCCGTTGCCGCCCGCAGGCAGCCGTCTGATTGGGCAAAATCAAACCTACACGATACAGGAAGGGGATAATAAACTTCAGACCATCGCTCGCCGGTTTAATACTGCCGCACAGCTTATCCTTGAAGCCAATAATACTATTGCGCCGGTAAACCCTGCGCCGGGGACAGTGATCACGATCCCTTCGCAGATGCTGTTGCCCGACACGCCCCGTGAGGGGATTGTCGTGAACCTGGCGGAGCTGCGGCTTTACTACTTCCCGCCGGGCGAAAACATTGTTCAGGTTTTCCCGCTCGGCATTGGGCAACTGGGGCTGGAAACGCCGGTCACCACCACCCGGGTCAGCCAGAAGATCCCTAATCCTACCTGGACCCCAACACCGGGCATCAGAGCGCGCTCTCTGGAGCAGGGCATTAAATTGCCGCCCGTGGTCCCGGCCGGGCCAAATAACCCGCTAGGACGCTTTGCATTGCGTTTAGGCGTGGGTCACGGGGAATACCTGATCCACGGCACCAGTGCGCCGGACAGCGTCGGCCTGCGGGTCAGCTCTGGCTGTATGCGCATGAACGCGCCGGATATCAAAGCGCTGTTTGAGCAGGTGCGGGTCGGCACGCGGGTGCAAATCATTAATGAGCCGGTGAAGTTCTCCGTTGAGCCTGACGGTAAACGCTATATTGAAGTGCATCGTCCGCTGGCGCAGGTTGAGGGTGAAAACCCCCAGATGACACCCATTTCGCATTCCGCAGACTTTGCGACGTTTGTCTCGCAGTCAGGAAGTGATAAAGCGCTTATCGATAAAGCCTTGTCACGCCGCGCGGGGATCCCGGTAGCCGTGTCGGCCGATAACGGCGCGTCAGCGCGTCAGAACGTATTGTCAGTACAAAACAGTCGGACATCCGCTGCGGTCGCGGAAGATGACGGTGAGAAGGTGACGCAGTAGGGGTTTGACGAAGACAAAAAAAATGGCGCACAATGTGCGCCATTTTATTAACAGGTACTATTACTTACGGTATTTAGTAGCCTGGTTGTCCAGACGCTGGTTAGCGCGAGCTGCGTCGTCTTTAGCAGCCTGAACGTCGGAACGCATTGCGTTCACGTCGTTGCTCAGCTGGTCAACTTTAGCGTTCAGAGTCTGAACGTCAGAAGACAGCTGATCGATTTTAGCGTTGCTGGAGCAACCAGCCAGCAGAGTAGAACCCAGGATTACCGCGCCCAGTACCAGTTTAGTACGATTCATTATTAATACCCTCTAGATTGAGTTAATCTCCATGTAGCGTTACAAGTATTACACAAAGTTTTTTAGGTTGAGAATATTTTTTTGATGGGAATACGCCTATTTTTGATCGTTCGCTCAAAGAAGCATCGAATCGGCCCTTTTTTGGCAAAAAGCTCTGTAAAAAAAGGCATTTTTCATCGGATTCATCTTAGATAATTCGCAATTAAATAGAGAAACCCGATTTGCTTTTTGAATGACTTTGGCTAATGCATGAAATAAAAAAAGCGTCCCGGAGGACGCTTTTTATGAAAATTAATTCGTTCGGGAATTATTACAGCACGTGAACAGATGCTGTGTTGGTGGTTCCGCTTGGTACCAGCGCACCAGAAACCATGACCACAACGTCGCCTTTCTGTGCCAGGCCGCTTTCCAGCGCCAGCGCTTTACCCTGAATGTAGAAATCGTCGGTAGACGCGATTTCTTTCACCAGATGCGCAACCACGCCTTTGCTCAGCACCAACTGACGGGCAGTGGTTTCGTTGGTGGTCAGCGCCAGGATCGTCGCGTCCGGGAAGTATTTACGGACTGCGCGAGCAGATTTACCGCCCTGGGTGGCAACCACAATCAGAGGCGCTTCCAGTTTCTCAGCGGTTTCTACCGCACCGCGGCAGACTGCTTCGGTAATACGCAGTTTGCGGCTGTCGTTGTTGAAGTCCAGACGGCTGGTCATCACGCGGTCAGTACGTTCGCAAATGGTCGCCATGATGCCAACGGCTTCCAGCGGGTATTTACCTTTCGCGGATTCGCCGGACAGCATGACTGCATCGGTACCGTCGAGGATGGCGTTCGCCACGTCGCCAGCTTCTGCGCGGGTTGGGCGTGGGTTTTTGATCATGGAGTCCAGCATCTGCGTTGCGGTGATAACCACTTTACGCGCGCGAACACACTTCTCGATCATCATCTTCTGCGCGAAGATAACTTCTTCAACCGGGATTTCAACACCCAGGTCACCACGTGCAACCATGATGCCGTCTGACGCTTCGAGGATTTCGTCGAAGTTGTTCAGGCCTTCCTGGTTTTCGATTTTGGAGATGATCTGGATCTTCTCGCCACCGTGCGCTTTCAGGTGCTCACGGATTTCAACCACGTCGGAACGTTTACGGATGAAGGATGCCGCAACGAAGTCGACGCCTTGCTCGCAACCGAAGATCAGGTCTTGTTTGTCTTTTTCAGCCAGGGCTGGCAGCGCGATGGAAACGCCTGGCAGGTTAACGCCTTTGTTTTCACCCAGGTCGCCGTTGTTCAGCACTTTACAGATAACCTTGTTACCTTCGATGGCGGTCACTTCCATGCCGATCAGACCATCGTCTACCAGCACGGTGTTGCCAACGGACAGGTCGCTGGTGAAACCTTCATAGGTGACCGCAACGATTTCGTTGTTACCGACAACAGTCTTGTCAGTGGTGAAGGTGAAGGTCTGGCCCGCTTTCAGAGAGACGTCGTTACCGCCTTCCAGTTTGATGGTGCGGATTTCTGGACCTTTGGTATCCAGCAGGATGGCTGCTTTTTTACCGGTCTTGCTCATCACGTTGCGCAAGTTCTGAATACGCTGACCGTGTTCAGCATAGTCACCGTGGGAGAAGTTCAGACGCATAACGTTCATGCCGGCGTCCAGCATTTTGCTCAGCATCTCTTCAGATTCGGTTTTCGGGCCGATAGTACAAACAATTTTCGTCTTTTTCATGACAGTCTTAGTCTTTAAGTTGGGAAGGATATGGAAATCTCGCTCCGGGGGCGCACCGCCGCGGAGTCAAACCTGTGTTGCAAAAGAGTATATGACACGCACTAAGGATAGGAGACATCAAATGAGCGTGCAGAAGAAAGTGTGCCTGAGTGACAGCCCAACGAAGGAGAGGAGTAGTTGTACGTTGTTTTTTGTATTCCAAGCGCTGAAACCATTCACCAGGGATTAGGCGCGCATTATACGCTGATTTTAAGATAAAAGGAAAATGAAAACAGCGTTTCAAAAATAATCTGTGCAGATCCACATGAGATTGTTATCAAGGCGTTAAGGTTAGATGACATCTTATCGCGGCAGGTGCGTGACCTGCCGCGTTTTGCTTAGTTTTTCAGCGCCTGGCTGAGGTCGGCAATCAGGTCTTTGGCATCTTCAATGCCCACGGACAGGCGAATCAGCTGCGGTACGATGCCGTTGGCCAGCCGCTGCTCAAGCGGAATCGAAGCGTGAGTCATGCTGTAAGGCTGGCTGACCAGACTTTCCACGCCACCCAGGCTTTCGGCGAGGGTGAATAATTTCAGTGTGCGGATCACCTCTGTGGCCCGTTGCGCATCACCTTTCACCACCAGAGAAATCATGCCGCCCGGCAGCGCCATCTGCGTGCGGGCAAGCGAATATTGCGGGTGTGATTCCAGCCCCGGATAAAATACCTTTTCGACCTGCGGTTGTTGTTCCAGCCATTGCGCAATGGCCAGCGCGTTGGTGCTGTGTTTTTCTACCCGCAGCGACAGCGTACGAATACCGCGCAGCGTCAGGAAGCTGCTAAACGGATCCAGTACACCGCCGACTGCGTTCTGCAGGTAGGCAAGCTTGTCCGCCAGCGCGGCGTTATCCCCCACAACTGCCAGTCCGGCGACCACGTCCGAGTGACCATTCAGGTATTTGGTGGCAGAGTGCACGACGATGTCGAAACCCGTTTCCAGCGGGCGATGGATGACGGGCGATGCGAAGGTATTATCGGCCACGCTGATGACGTGATGACGACGGGCGATGTCGGCGATAGCCGCCAGATCCGCCAGTTTAAGCAACGGATTGGTTGGCGTTTCAACCCATACCATCCGCGTATCCGGCCGAATGGCGGCTTCAAGACCGGCCAAATCGTCCGGCTTGACCCAGCTCACCTGCAGGCCGGTGCTACGTTTGCGCACGTTTTCAATCAGGCGCCAGGTCCCGCCGTAGACATCGTCAATGGCGACGATATGGCTGTCTTTGTCCAGCAGTTCAAGCACGGTAGAGATGGCGGCGAGGCCGGAAGCGAAGGCATAGCCGCGGGTCCCGCCTTCCAGTTCGGCGATGGCGGTTTCCAGCGCATGGCGGGTCGGGTTGCCGCTGCGCGAATATTCATAGCCGGTGTGCTCGCCAGGTGACGGTTGCGCAAACGTGGAGGTGGCGTAAATCGGGGGCATGACCGCGCCATGCCGATCGTTAAACTCACCGCTGTGTACGCTCAGGGTTGCCAGATTTTTCATCATGTATTCCTTTATTGCTGAAGACGGTTGCGCCAGGCGGTAAGAACATCGCTGCGCGTAATCAGGCCCAGGAAGCGGTCATTGTCATTAATGACCGCCACCAGACCGCGATCGAAAATGGCGTTCAGGGCGCTTTCCGGGGCGTTTTTATCGAGGAACTCCACCTGACGGGTCATTGCCGCGGTCACGGGAAGCGAGAAGCGGTCGCCATCGCCACCGATATGGCGCAGAAGATCCCACTCGTCGATGATGCCCACGACCTGACCGTTCTCCAGGACCGGCAGCTGGGAGATGTCATACAAACGCATCCGCGCCAGTACGGCGGAGAGGGTGTCATCCGGCGCGGCGGTGACGGTTGCGCCTTCATCGTGGCGCAGGGCAATGTAGTCGGAGAGATCGCCAGCCTGCGGCCGGGAGATCAAACCCTGCTGGCGCATCCAGTCATCGTTGAACATCTTTGAGAGATATTTGTTGCCACTGTCGCAGGCGAAGGTCACAACCCGTTTCGGGGTGGTCTGTGCCTGGCAATATTTCAGCGCAGCCGCCAGCAGGGTGCCGCTGGAGGAGCCTGCCAGGATGCCTTCCGTTTTCAGCAGCTCGCGGGCGGTGGTGAAAGCTTCGCGATCGGTGATGCGCCAGGCACGATTCACCCCTTCGATGTGTGCCAGCGGAGGAATAAAGTCTTCACCAATCCCCTCCACCAGCCACGAGCCCGCATCCTGATAGCGTCCCGTTTCTACCTGATCGGCCAGGACCGAACCGGCCGGGTCGGCCAGCACAAATTCAGTCTGCGGTGAGTGCTCAGCGAACCACGCCTGAAGCCCACCCAGCGTCCCGCCAGATCCCACGCCGACGACGATGGCGTCAATCTTACCGTCAAGCTGTTCATACAGTTCAGGCGCGGTGGTAGTGCGGTGCGCCAGCGGGTTGGCTTCGTTATTAAACTGATCGATGTAATACGCCCCCGGCAGTTCATTCGCCAGACGTTGCGCGTAATCCTGATAGTAGGCAGGGTGGCCCTTATTGACATCGGAGCGGGTCAGTACCACCTGAGCCCCCAGTGCCCGCAAGTGGAAAATCTTCTCGCGGCTCATTTTGTCTGGCACCACCAGGATCAGCGAATAGCCCTTCTGCGCGGCGATCAAGGCCAGGCCAAGACCGGTATTTCCCGCCGTCGCCTCAATAATGGTACCGCCTGGCTGGAGCTGGCCGTTACGCTCCGCTTCGTTAATCATCGACAGTGCAACGCGGTCTTTAATCGAACCGCCCGGGTTTTGGTTTTCCAGCTTCAGAAACAACGAGCAGAGACCGGTATCAAGCTTATGCAGCTGGATAAGCGGGGTGTGGCCAATCAGTTCGGTGACGGAGTGGTAAATCGTCATGGTGTTTTCCTTTCAGGAGGTCATGACAGGATGATAGGGCGGGGAAATTAACCCCTTAAAGAATCCTTCACTCCGTTTTAGAACAGAAAAGAATATAAATGCCGTTTTTGGATGGAGGGATAGCAAGACGTAAAGTGCTCTGGATGTGAGGATGGCTATATCAGTCAAAAATGCTGCAAAATTAACCGTTTTCATCAGGTGATGAACCGCTGATATGCACATGCCAGATAATCATTTCTGAAATTGGTCTAAATGCCTGCCGGCGCGAAAACCGCTATTTATTCCTGCAAGTTATAACAAATTCCTTTTTGTTCATTTAAAAGGTGATAACGCCTGTTTACTATCATTTGGACATCCATACTGCTAAACCGCCATGCGCGGGACGGATTACACATAAGAATGATTGTACTCAGCAATATTTCGAAGGTTTTTGACAACGGGAAGGTTGCACTCACTGCCGTTGATAACGTCAATTTGACGATAGAGCAGGGGCAGATATACGGCATTATCGGTTACAGCGGCGCGGGTAAAAGTACTCTTATTCGTTTGCTGAATGGACTGGAAAAACCCACTCGCGGCAGTGTGACCATCAACGGACAGGACATTTCTGCCGCAAAGGGCGAAGCACTGCGCCAGGCGCGTCTGAAGATCAGCATGGTCTTCCAGCACTTCAATCTGCTTTGGTCGCGCACGGTGAGTGAGAATATCGCGTTCTCAATGCAAATCGCCGGTGTGCCAAAAGCCAACATTAAGGCCCGCGTGGCCGAACTGGTCGATCTCGTTGGGCTGAAGGGACGCGAGAACGCCTATCCCTCGCAGCTGAGTGGCGGGCAAAAACAGCGTGTGGGGATTGCGCGTGCATTGGCCAATAACCCCGACGTATTGCTTTGCGATGAAGCCACGTCAGCCCTCGATCCGCAGACCACCGATCAAATCCTCGATCTGCTCCTGGACATTAACCGCCGCTTCAGGCTGACCATCGTGCTGATCACGCACGAGATGCACGTGGTGCGCAAAATTTGCGACCGCGTGGCGGTGATGGAGAACGGCAAAGTGGTGGAAGAGGGGGAGGTGCTGAGCGTCTTTACCCGTCCGCAGCAGCCTATCACTCAGCAGTTCGTCCGCCAGGTGAGCCAGTATGCCGAGGAAGAGACGTTTAATACGGAGCTGGCAGCTGACCTTGAAGGTAGCGTCATCAGGTTGACCTTTACGGGCCACAGCACCCATAAGCCGATCGTGGGCGAGCTGACTCTGCGCTACGGCCTGCCGTTTAACATTCTGCACGGAAAAATGACCCAAACGGCCCACGGCGTATTTGGGCAACTCTGGGTACATGTCGTGGCATCGGATGAACAACTGAGCAATATCCTCGCCGACCTGAAGCACAGCGATATTGAAGGCGAGGTAATTAAACATGGCTGAGACGCTTTTTCCTCATCTGAAGTGGGAGCAACTCTGGGCGGCGACGCTGGAAACGCTGTACATGACTGCCCTTTCCGGCGTGGCAACCTTTGTTCTTGGGATCGTCCTTGGCCTGGCGCTGTTTTTAACCGCGCGCGGCGGGTTGTTCCACAACCGCGCGGTCTACAGCGTGATTTCAATTGTGGTGAACGTGTTTCGTTCTATCCCGTTCATCATTCTGATTGTGCTGTTGATCCCGTTCACGAAAACCCTTGTCGGCACCATTCTTGGCGCCAACGCGGCGCTGCCGGCTCTGATTGTCGGTGCGGCACCGTTCTACGCTCGCCTGGTCGAAATTGCCCTGCGTGAAGTGGACAAGGGGGTTATTGAAGCCACGCGCTCAATGGGCGCACGGCTGAGCACCCTGGTGTTTCGGGTTTTACTGCCGGAGTCATCACCTGCACTGGTATCAGGTATTACGGTCACGCTGATTGCGCTGGTGAGTTACAGCGCCATGGCGGGGGTGATTGGCGCAGGCGGTTTGGGAAATCTGGCTTATCTGGAAGGATTCCAGCGCAACCATGGCGACGTCACGCTGGTGGCGACGGTGACCATTCTGATCATCGTTTTCATTATCCAGTTCTGCGGCGACGTCCTGACCTCACTGTTAGATAAACGATAATCTCTAATAACACACAGGAACCATCATCATGAAAAAAACACTGACACTGATCGCCGCAGCAACCCTGAGCGCCCTGAGCTTTGCCACCTGGGCTGATACCCTGACCGTGGGGGCATCCAACACGCCGCACGCCGAAATTCTGGAGCAGGCGAAGCCTATCCTGGCGAAGCAGGGTATCGATCTGGAGATCAAACCTTTCCAGGACTACATTCTGCCCAACACCGCGCTGGCGGGTCATGATATTGACGCTAACTATTTCCAGCATATTCCTTACCTGAACAGCGTGCTGAAAGATCACGCCGGTGATAAGGATTATGATTTTGTCAGCGCGGGCGCGATCCACATCGAGCCAATCGGGATCTACTCCAAAAAATACAAATCCCTGAAAGATTTGCCGCAGGGCGGCAAAATCATCATGCGTGATGCTGTATCTGAAGAGGGCCGCATTCTCTCTATCTTCGAAAAAGAGGGGGTGATCAAACTGAAGCCGGGCATCGACAAAGTGACCGCGCGTATCAGCGATATCGTGGAAAACCCGAAAAAACTGCAGTTCACGCCTAACGTGGAAGCCTCTCTGCTGCCACAGATGTACAACAACGACGAAGGTGACGCGGTCGTGATTAACGCCAACTACGCGATTGATGCGGGCCTTGATCCTGTACATGACCCGATTGCGGTAGAGAGTGGTGAAAATAACCCGTATGCCAATATCATTACCGTGCATCGTGGTGACGAGAAGAAGAAAGATATCGTCGCGCTGGTGAACGTTCTGCACTCCAAAGCGATCCAGGACTGGATCCGCACCAAATACAAAGGCGCAGTGATCCCGGTAAACAACTAATTTATTGATTTTACGAATGAAGCCCGGCGGGACTCTCGCCGGGCTTGTTTTTTGTATCCGGGCGATGAATCATTTAAGCTGAGAGTTTAGGGCAATGGAGTGATGACGATGGGTAATGTGACCAAAGACGAAGCGCTGTATCAGGAGATGTGTCGTGTGGTCGGGAAGGTCGTTCTGGAGATGCGTGATTTGGGGCAGGAGCCGAAGCATATTGTCATTGCGGGGGTGCTGCGTACGGCGCTGGCGAACCAGCGCGTAAAACGTAGCGAGTTAACCACCCAGGCGATGGAAACCGTGGTCAAAGCGCTGGCCGGTTGAAGCGCCAGCGTTTCGCAAGCTGCTCAAGGGAGCAGCAGAGCAGGTAGTAGACCACACCCGTAAAGATAAAAATGGCTGCCGGGTAAATTTGCACCCGGTTGTTCACCTGGCCGGCCACCGTGGTGAGCTCAGGGACATTCACAATAAACGCCAGCGACGTATCCTTCAGCAGGCTGATAAAAATCCCCACCAGTGACGGCAGAATATTGCGCAGCGCCTGCGGCAGCAGCACGCCCGACAGCGTTTGCCGGGTACTGAAACCCTGAGACAGGGCGGCCTCGTACTGCCCTGACGGTAAGGCGCTGAGTCCGGCCAGTACTGAATGCATAACCGAGGCCGCGGTAAACCAGGCCAGGGCCAGCGTGACGGTGAGCGCCCCCGGGAGATCGCCGCCGGTGATGAGCGGCAGCAGATACCACATCCAGAAAATCACAAAGATTAGCGGGATCCCGCGAATTAATTCCGCCCATACAAAGAGCGCCTTGCGCACAAGCCCCGTAAAACGCCAGGCCAGGCACGCGAGAGCAATTCCACCGGGCAGGGCGAGAGCCGCCGCGCCCAGCGCCATCAGCAATGAGAGCAAGACCCCGCCAGGCTCACCAACCGCCGCACGTCCCCAGAGCAGGTAATCCAGGTTATCGGTAATGACATTAAGTCCGGCAAGCATGGTTTCTCCTCCCTGAGATTGGGCCGAGGCGCACCAGTACCGCCCCCATCAGCATACCGGTAAGCAGGTACAGGACGGTGCCGACGGTAAACGCCTCCAGCGCATGGGCGTTGTAGCTTTCAATCTGTCTCACCTGATAGGTCAATTCGGCAAAGCCAATGCCGCTGGCGAGCGATGAGAGTTTCATCAGATTGAGATACTGCCCGACAACGGGTTGCCAGGCGTTGGCCAGCCCTTGCGGCAGAAGGATGTAACGAAACAAGCGCCACGCGGAAAATCCTTGTGCGAGCGCCGCTTCCCGTTGCCCGGCAGGGACTGAACGTAGTCCCGATGCCACTTCCTCAATCAAGAAAGCCGAGGTGAATACGCCTAACCCCCATGCAGAACATAAAAACTCGGGGGTAAACCACCAGACGTCACCGGGCAAAACGGACCAGCGGTGATCCGCATTCACGGCATCCCGGAACGCCTGTGGTAACCCGTTCCAGGCGGCAAAATACCAGAACAGCAGTTGCACCAGCAGCGGCGTATTGCGAAACAGCGACACCCAGCTACTGACGACTACGTTCCCGACACGTCCACCCGTCAGGCGAAGAAGCAGAAAAAGCAGCGCGAGCAGGGTTGCCAGCAGCATCCCCGCGAGCGTCACCCACAGGGTGGTGAGAAATCCGGATACGATCCACTGCAGGGGCTGTCCGGTCAGCACGCCCTGCCAGTCAAGTGCGGGCATTAGAGATGCTCCTGATGCAGCGGATTCAGGACTTTTTGCAGGAATCGCTGAGCGCGTGGGTGCGACGGTTGCCTGAAAAATTGCTCCGGTGGCGCGGTTTCAAGAACGTGCCCGGCGTCGATAAACACAATCCGGTCGGCAATTTCCCGGGCAAATTGCATCTCATGCGTCACCACAATCATGGTGATCCCGCTGTGCGCAAGCGCCTTCATCACGAACAGCACTTCGCCAATCATCTCCGGGTCAAGCGCGGAGGTCGGCTCATCGAACAGAATGATTTGCGGTGAAGAGGCCAGCGCGCGGGCAATCGCCACGCGCTGTTGCTGACCGCCGGAAAGTTCGGCAGGGAAATGGTGTGCTTTTTCCAGCATCCCCACTTTTTCCAGCAGTGCCAGCGCCCGCGCCTGAGCTGGCTGGGCCTTCCAGCCGTGAACATGCTCCAGCGCCAGAGTGATGTTTTGACTGGCGGTGAGGTGGGCGTAAAGATTGAACTGCTGAAACACAAACCCGACGCGGCTGCGTAACTGACGCAGCGCGGTACCGGAGAGCCGTCCGGTGGGTTTGTTATCGATCAGGATCTCGCCACCGCTCAGGGTTTCAAGCTGATTGATAAGCCGGATCAGGGTGGATTTACCGGAACCCGAAGGCCCGAGAATGGCCACCACTTCACCTGGCGTGATGGTGAGGTTAATGCCCTTTAAGACCTGATGGTTACCGTAATGTTTCTGTACATCTCGAAACTCGACGCTGGCGTGTTCCAGATGTGAAAAATCCGCGGCACCGGCCGCGGAGTGTGAAAAAAGCGCTGAGAGCATATTACTGAGCTTCTATTTTAAAGGCACGAGGCTGTGGGGAGGGGGTATCCGGACCGAACCAGACGTCATAGATTTTTGCCGCCTGACCGTTCTTCTCAAGGTTAACAAGCTCGTCGTTGACGGCTTTCAGCAGTGCGGTTTCGCCTTTTTTTACCCCCACGCCAATCTCTTCTTTGCTGAGCAGATCGGGCAGGATTTTGAAGTTCGCCTTGTCCGGCGCCTGCGCCAGCAGACCGGCCAGAATCGTACTGTCCTGAGTGATAGCCTGCACGTTACCGTTGCGCAGGGCCGTCAGCGCCAGCGGAATATCGTCATAAGAGAGCACGCGGGCGTGCGGGAAACGCTGGTGCAGCGCCTGCTCACCCGTTGTGCCTTTTACCGCGCCAATGCGCGCCCGGCTATAGGCCTCAAGCGTATCGGCAGCTTTTACCGGTACCAGGAACTGCTGGCCGGTCACGAAATAGGGAAGGGAGAAATCAACCACCTGCGCCCGTTCCGGGGTAATGGTGATATCTGCCACAATCAAATCCGCCTTACCGGACTGCAGGAGGGGAATGCGGTTAGCGGGGTTGGTGGCGACCAGTTCAAGCTTCACGCCAAGTGCACTGGCGAGCGCTCTGGCGAAATCGACGTCGTAGCCGACAATCTCATGGGTCTTTGCATCGATGGAGCCAAACGGCGGATTGGCATCAAAGGTGGCAACTTTGACCACGCCTGCGGCTTTAATATCCGCCAGTTGATCGGCCTGCACCTGCATCGAGAACAGACCGCCTACCGCCAGTAAGCCCAGCACCAGTGTCCTTTTTTTAAACCCTTTCGTGTTTGCTGCCATAGTGATTGTTCATCCCGTTGTTTTTGTTTTACCCCGTTACGCTCCCATAAGCGAAAGCTCTCGCCAAATAAGAAATCGTTCTTTGCTATTAGCAAAAAAGCATTAGTGAACAAGGTGTTAATGGTGAGTAAAAGAATGGAGGGCTATTTGCAAATCCTGCACATCGACAGTGGATTTTGGTATTTCCCCTGTGCGGGTGTTGGGTGTTTAACTTAGGACAAGTGAAGCGAGAGGGGGAAAGACGATGAAAAAGTGGATAAACACGTTACGGCGGTTTTTTGCGACCCGACCAGCGAATGCGGAGAACAGCGCGCAACGTGTTCTTGAGTCCGTACTGCCTGTCGCCAGCCTGTATGGCGTGGACGTTGCCAACATTGATCCGGAGTGGTTCCATGATAAAACGTCACGCTGAACTGCGCCGCACGCGCGAAATGTACTGGAATGAGCTGTGCGAAATTTTGTTCTGACAACGGTTAACTGCTAATGTCGGCAGGATGAATCTCCTGACCCGTTAATGGAATGAATAACACTCTTTTCAGGCGCACGATTATTGTCTGGCTGCTGGCGTGCCTCATCAGCGGCGTTTTGCTCTATGCCGAACAGATCCGCCGCCAGTTCTGGGAACGCGATCGTGAGTTTTCGACACGCTATTCCACCCTTAGCGCCGTGCTGACGCAAAATGAATCTGTTTTGCCGTTACTCAACGGTGAGGAAGACCTCGCGGCTCTGCGCAAAAAATTCCCGCACATCCTCGCCCTTGAGAAAACCTCAGGCCGTGCGCTGAACGCTGCCCGTGTGGAATCGACCCGCGATTGTCAGTACTGGCTGTATAATCCCTGGCGTCAGATCCGCGTACTTATCGATCTTGCGCCGCTGCTCAGCACCCAACATACCTTTGATGCACTTGCCATTCGCTTCAATGACGCAGATAACGCGCCCCCTGCCGGGGCTTTCTGGCACTGGCAGCGGACCTTCACGCAACCCACACAACCTTTTACCCTTATGGCCACGGCAAAGCCGCACTGGCTGGCCGTCTCCTGGTGGGTATATCCGTTCCTGTTCTTCGGCTGGGCAGTGCTTATCGCCGCGGCCAGCCTGCTGCTCTGGCAACGGCGGCAGCGCCAGCACGCCGAACAGCGCGCACACTATTACCAGCATGCAAGGCTCAACACCCTGGGAGAGATCACCGCTGGGATCGTGCATGAGATTAACCAGCCGCTGACTGCCGTTCAGACCTGGATCCAGGGTGCTCAGCGCCAGCAACAGCAGGCGAATCCGCAGGCCGTATCGCAAGCGCTGGCTGCCGCGCTGGTACAAACCCAGCGTATCAGCGCGCTCTTAACCCGCTTTCGCGAACATGTGGTTCAGGAAAAAGTCACCTTGCGCGACATCGATCTGAAACCGTGCTGGCAGCAGGTGGTCGATCTCCTGGAACATGAACGCCGCTCTGAGCATATCGCGGTGAGCCATGCGTTCGCGGCAGGTGCCACGCGGGTTCTGGCAGACCGACTCTGGCTTGAACAGGTGCTGCATAATCTGCTCAGTAATGCCATTCAGGCCCAGCAAGAGTGCGCGCAAGGGTGGGTGAAAATAACCAGCGAGAAACGGGAAAACTGGATTTATATCACCCTCACCGATGGCGGACCTGGCTTTAGCCCGGAGGCCTTGCAGAACGCCTTTATGCCGTTTTACAGCGGGCGGACGGAAGGAATAGGGCTGGGAATGACGTTAACGGAGTCGTTGATGACGCGCATGAACGGATCAATTACGCTGGGCAATGCGGCCCAGGGCGGGGCGCAGGTCCGGTTACAACTGGCGAGTGGAGAGGTAAATACGCGTGGATAACACAGTCTGGCTGGTTGATGACGATGAATCCATCCGTGAGTCGCTGGCCTTCTTACTCTCGGGAATGGGCTGGCAGGTCAATGGGTTTGAAAGCGTTGACGCGTTTACGTCAGCGCACGGTGGGCGCGCGGCGCTCGTCGGCTGTCTGCTGCTGGATATGCGCATGCCGGGAAAAGGCGGGCTGACCTGGCTGGAGGAGGGCAAATGGCCCTGGCCGCTGTTGCCGGTTATCGTCATGACCGGACACGGCACCGTTGATGCCTGCCGCCGCGCCTTTCGCAATGGCGTCTTTGAGTTTTTCACCAAGCCGCTGGATGCCGATAAGCTCATTGAAACGGTGGGGCTCGCCTTCGAAGAGAGCCAGAGACGACTGACCCGCTGGCAGGAAACGTCGCGGATTAAAGCGCGTTTCGAACAACTGACGGCGCGTGAGCACGAGGTGCTGGCGGTGCTGATGGAAGGATGCAGCAATAAAGAGGTGGCCCTGCAGCTGAACCTCTCGCCCAGAACGGTTGAAGCGCACCGGGCCGCGGCGTTCGCCAAGCTTGGCGTGACCAGCCTGGTGCAGGCAATCCGCGATTACGACAAATTACAATCCGTATAACTACCAGGATAATTGCGTAATCAACCGAATTACGCTTCATCGCGCGTCTGAGTACGATCGAACGGTATTCAATCATTCGAGGACGTGCGATGAAAAAAGTAATGATGGCAGCCGCGCTTGTCGCCGGTAGCGTAAGCCTGACGGCACAGGCCGACGCATTGAACCAGAAAAATCTCTCCCTGGCGCAGGCCAACGCGCTGGCGACCTCCGCCATTCAGGCCTGCGTAGCGAAAAACTACCAGGTGACGGTAACCGTGGTGGACCGCGCCGGTGTGGTCAAAGCGGTGCAGCGTACCGACAATGCCGGGCCACACACGGTAAAAGCCAGCGAAATGAAAGCCTATACCGCGCTGAGTGCAAAAAATGCGTCAGGCAAGGTTATGGAAGCCGCGCAGAGCAATGCCGGCGCACAAAACATGCGTGATATTCCGGGCTTCCTGCTGCTGGCCGGTGGTCTGCCGGTGAAAGAGGGGGATGAGGTGATCGGCGCAATAGGGATCGGCGGTGCGCCGGGTGGTCATCTGGATGAAGCGTGCGCGCAGGCGGCGATTGACGGGCTGAAGAAATAATATAAAAAAGCACCGGGTTTTCCGGTGCTTTATCATCAGATCTTGCAGGCATCACCGCAGTCGTCATCGGCGATAATCGACTGCGCTTTTTTATCAGCGTCGTCGAGACGTTCCGCGTTACGCTCTTCAGCTTCATCCAGCCCGTTAAAGACCAAGTTTTCGAGATCAATTTCCATATGGCACCTGCTTTGTTCGGTTTTTGATACTGGCACAGTATAGGGCAAAAAGAGCCGGCAATGTACCGCGCAGCACATAACGATAATCCCTGCCATACTCAGTGCTTTATCGCTGAGGAGAGCTCATGATTACACTGTGTAAAACCTGCGGTACCTCTTATGACGCAACGCCGGCGCGATGCCCTGTGTGCGAGGATGAACGCCAGTATGTTCCGGCCAGCGGCCAGGCGTGGAGTGATTTTGCGACGGTGACGGCCACACACAGCAATAAATGGCAGCAGCTGGAGCCGCAGCTGCTCAGTATCAAAACGGTGCCCGCTTTTGCCATCAACCAGCGCGCGCTGCTTCTGCGTACCCCCCACGGCAATATCCTTTGGGATTGCATTGCGAATCTCGACCCGGCAACCAGAACCGTCATCACGGCGCTCGGTGGCATCAGCGCGATCGCGATTTCACATCCTCACTACTACACCACAATGCAGGAGTGGGCCGGGGCTTTCGATGCGCCGGTTTACCTGCACGCGAACGATCGCGAGTGGGTTATGCGCGACAGCCCGATGCTCCACTTCTGGCAGGGCGATACGCTGGATATTTTCCCCGCGGTAACGTTATTACGTCTCGGAGGACATTTCGCTGGCGGAACGGTGCTGCACTGGCAGGAGGGTGGTGGTGTCTTGCTGGCAGGCGATATTCTACAGGTCACGCCGGGCAAAGATGCCGTCTCGTTTATGTGGAGCTATCCGAATATGCTGCCGTTGCCCGCCCGCAGCGTCGAAGACGTGACCGGGCGGCTGGTGGGGAAAAAATTCGCTCGCCTGTACGGCGCTTTTGAAGGGCAAAATATCCTGGCGAATGCGGATGAGATTGTGCAGCGGTCGGGCCAGAAATATATTGCTTGTCTGAAGTAAAGTCCGGTGGGTAAACTTTACTTGTG
The DNA here is from genome assembly GCF_000534435.1 of Enterobacter sp. BIDMC 26. Taxonomy (NCBI): domain Bacteria; kingdom Pseudomonadati; phylum Pseudomonadota; class Gammaproteobacteria; order Enterobacterales; family Enterobacteriaceae; genus Enterobacter; species Enterobacter sp. BIDMC 26. The sequence continues at coordinate 1,142,541 of NZ_KI973182.1, forward strand.
TGATCCCGATCATACCTAAACTAAAACAGATAAAAGAGAAATTGCTATGCAACATATTATTGAAGGTTTTCTCAGCTTTCAAAAAGAGATTTTCCCGCAACGTAAAGAGCTCTTCCGCAGTTTAGCGTCCAGCCAGAATCCCAAAGCGCTGTTCATCTCATGCTCTGACAGCCGTCTGGTCCCAGAACTGGTCACTCAGCAAGAGCCAGGACAACTCTTTGTCATTCGTAATGCTGGCAATATCGTGCCACCGTTCGGCCCTGAGCCAGGCGGTGTCTCCGCAACGATTGAATACGCGGTTGTCGCGCTGGGCGTGACCGATATTGTTATCTGCGGCCACTCCAACTGTGGGGCGATGAAAGCCATTGCCGACAATGCGGACCTCGAACCTATGCCGGCGGTTTCTCACTGGTTACGCTATTCCGATGCGGCAAAAGCGGTGGTTGAGAAGAAAACCTGGGATAAGCCAATAGATAAAGTGAATGCGATGGTGCAGGAAAACGTGTTTGCGCAGCTGAGCAACATTAAGACTCACCCGTCAGTGGCGGTGGGCCTGCGCAACAACGCCATCCGTCTTCACGGCTGGGTGTATGACATTGAAAGCGGCAAAATTCTTGCACTGGATAAAGAGACGAAAACCTTCGTCTCTTTATCCGATAACCCGCAGGTTTACTTCGAGTAATCCCGCGTTGCAGGGCACGGATGCCCTGTCAGTCATCACTGTACGGTAATTTCCTTCTTGAACCCGATGCGGTTTTCTCTGCGGCTTTTGCCATCGCCTCTGCTATCTCTGCACATTCCGCCAGTCCCTGAACAAAAGGGTGATCGTGCATCAGCCACGGGATTGCGCCAAATGCAATGCGTCCGCGAAGCGTTTCCGGCGCTTTTAACGTGTAATCCTCGCCAATATCCGGGATCTCATCGCCCGTCGCCTGTAGCTGTTTGCGCAGCGTCGGGAAGGGCAGATCTTTTGTTTTAAGCGGCTTTTGCCCGCGGGCATCAATAAAGACGTCGAAACGGTAGGTTGTTTCTTTTGTGGTGATGACCGTCTGCGCGCTGCCAATATCCAGCGTGTAATCATCACCCAGCGCCACAACGCTAATGATGCCGGCCTCACGAAGCGCGAGAAGCCTGCGAATCGACTGCGGGGGAATGGCGGCATAGTTGTCGATAAAGACGCGCGCCAGCCCGTTTTTAAAGCGTTCAGCGTCCTCCTCGGTAAGATGAGGAACCATCTCCTGAACCACTTCATGCAGCCGAAGCACGGTGTAGCGCCAGGCCACCGTGCGCCGGTCACGTTTGTTCCGCTCGACTTCAATCAGGTTCTCTTCAGCCCAGGTAAACGGACCGTGCTGTTTTCGATCCTCAAACCACGCTTCGCGAAGGCTGTCCGCCGTCTGCATGCGCAGCGATATTTTCTCACACCAGGCCGGGTCGGCGAGTTCAAGCTCTTTCACCATCAGGGCGAAAATGCGGTCAAGCAGACCGTCTGATCCTTTGGCGATTTCGGCTTCGAGTACCGATTCGGTTAATACCGACAGCGGTTCGTACGGAATAGGGCAGTAAAAATCGGCCTCTGGCAGAATCCCGGTCCTGGACATGAGTACAATTTTTAACGCTTCACTTCCTTTATCGAGGAGGAACGTGCCGTCGCGAAACTCACCGTGCTGCATCACCACGGCCATCGCCGCGTCCAGCCCGCTTAAGGATGTTCCCATAATACCGACGCGGCAGGGGCGGATGCGGGCATCCATCAACCCTGACCACGGGCTTGGGAAATACGCGCGCGTGGCTTCCTCTTCTTCTGGCCAGACATGCCCGGTGGCGATCACGGCGAGATCAAATCGTTCTGGAAACGGTGTGTCATTGACCGAAAGCGTCACGCCGGAGGAGGACGGGGCAACATCGGTGACGGTGGCAGACGTGTGGATCTCAACCTGAAATCCCCGCCTCTTAGCTTCCTGGACTATCGTCTGGAAACTGTCGCGAAAATACTCGCCCAGCAGAATACGGGGCAAAAACTGTCTGTCATGCAAGGTGGCTTTATCAACCTTAAAGCGCGCCAGATGGGCTTCACTCTGGCGCTTAAGCCAGTCGAGGTAGGTCATAAAAAGGGGCGGGATTTCAATGCTGGCAATGTTCGCCAGCATCAGGCGAGAGTTATCGTCGTCGTTGTAGGGCATTCCCACGCCAGCTTCGTCTGCCTGTTCAAAAACGGAGACAGAGAGCGGCAACGCGTTCTTAAGAAGAGAATAAAAGGTGTAAATCCCTGTAGGGCCGGAGCCGATAATGGCGATTTTCTTCATCGACAGTCTTCCTGTTTTTTTTCCATAAGAAAAGCGTAGCAGGAGAATAATGATGAAATTGGGGTATTAAGAAAAATCAGGGGTTAAGAAGAGGATTTGCACCATTTCAGGACTGAAATGGTGCGTCCGAGTGGACTCGAACCACCGACCCCCACCATGTCAAGGTGGTGCTCTAACCAACTGAGCTACGGACGCAGAATGGTGCGTTCAATTGGACTCGAACCAACGACCCCCACCATGTCAAGGTGGTGCTCTAACCAACTGAGCTATGAACGCAACGTGTTGTCGGTGACAACGGGGACGAATATTAGCGGCACAGCATCGTTGAGGCAAGAGGGAAAATGCATTTTTCTCTCTGATTTCACGCGATTGCTTTATTACCGCGCAAAGTGAAGAGAAAGTAGCCGCCAGCTGGCGGCTACTGCGTATTTAACGTGCAGCGCGTTGCAATATTACCGAGGATGACTGGCGTTGCAGGAAGCGCATGCGCAGCATCATCATAATTGCCGCAGAGGTTAAGCCGATGATAAAGCCCATCCAGAATCCTGCCGGCCCCATGCGGTCAACCACCAGGTCGGTAAGCGCCAGGATATAACCACACGGCAGACCCAGCACCCAGTAAGCGATGAAGGTGATAAAGAAGATCGAACGCGTATCTTTATACCCACGCAGTACGCCGCTGCCAATCACCTGTATGGAATCGGAGATCTGGTACACCGCGGCAAGCAGCATCAGATGGGATGCCAGCGCCACCACTTCCGGGTTGTCGTTGTAAAGCAGGGCAATTTGCTCACGCAGCGTGATGGTAAACAGTGCCGTACAGATGGCCATACAGACACCGACGCCAAGCCCCGTGCGGGCCGCCGTTTGCGCATCCAGCGTCGAACCTTGCCCCAGACGAAAGCCCACGCGAATGGTCACCGCTGCGGCAAGCGACATCGGCAATACGAACATCAGGGAACTGAAGTTCAGCGCAATCTGGTGACCGGCTACGTTCACAATGCCGAGCGGAGAAACCAGCAGGGCGACCACGGCAAACAGCGTCACTTCAAAGAACAGCGCCAGTGCAATCGGCAGGCCTAACTGCACCAGACGCGTCATGATGTTCCAGTCCGGCGTGCTGAACGAACGTTCATTGCGGATATCGCGCATTGAACGAGCACGTTTCACATAGGAGATCATACTGAAGAACATCACCCAATAGACGGCAGCCGTCGCCACGCCGCAGCCGACGCCGCCGAGCTCCGGCATACCGAAGTGACCATAGATGAAGATGTAGTTCACCGGAATATTCACCAGCAAGCCGATAAAGCCCATCACCATTCCGGGCTTGGTTTTCGCCAGGCCTTCACACTGGTTACGCGCGACCTGGAAGAACAGATAGCCTGGCGCACCCCACAGCAGGGCCCGCAGATAGCCGACGGCTTTGTCAGCCAGTGCCGGGTCAATATTATGCATGGCGCGGATGATATGACCGGCATTCCACAGCACAACCATTATCAGCACGGAGACAAATCCTGCCAGCCAGAACCCCTGTCGAACCTGATGGGCAATACGTTCACGTCGCCCTGAGCCATTTAGCTGAGCGATAACCGGGGTGAGGGCGAGCAGCAGGCCGTGGCCAAACAGGATGGCCGGAAGCCAGATCGAGGTGCCTATTGCCACGGCGGCCATATCGGTGGCGCTGTAGCCACCCGCCATTACCGTATCCACAAATCCCATTGCGGTCTGGGCTACTTGCGCGATGATCACTGGTATAGCCAGTGCCAATAACTGGCGCGCTTCATTCATGTACTTCTGCACGTGAACACCTTTATATTCTAGTTATTTGAGAGACTAAAAAGGCCGCCGTAACTGGCAGCAAGAAGAAAATGCAGGGGGGTGCCAGCTATTGTAGCGGGGTTTAGCTATTTATCTAGTGAAAAAATCGCCACAAAATGCGCTCCGCTGGCAACCTGTTTTTCCAACTGTTATTGTGGTGGGATTAAACGGTGTCACCACCGTCCGGAAAAAACAGGAGTTGTAAGCATGTTTACTGGTATTGTGCAGGGCACCGCCAAAGTGGTGTCCATTGATGAAAAACCTAATTTCCGAACTCATGTGGTTGAGCTTCCGGAATATATGCTTGATGGCATTGAAACTGGCGCCTCGATTGCACATAACGGCTGTTGCCTGACGGTAACCGAAATTAACGGGAACCAGATTAGCTTTGATTTAATGAAAGAGACGCTGCGCATCACCAACCTGGGTGAGCTGGTGGTGGGGGATACCGTAAACGTAGAGCGTGCGGCCAGGTTCAGCGATGAGATTGGCGGCCATCTGATGTCAGGCCATATTATGACCACCGCGGAAGTGGCGAAGATTGTCACCTCGGAAAATAACCGTCAAATCTGGTTTAAAGTGCAGGATCCTTCATTAATGAAATACATCCTGTATAAAGGATTTATTGGTATTGATGGGATTAGCCTGACGGTTGGGGAAGTGACGCCGACCCGTTTCTGCGTGCATTTAATTCCTGAAACTCTCCAGCGTACAACCCTGGGGGCGAAAAAACTGGGGCATCGGGTTAATATCGAAATCGATCCGCAGACTCAGGCGGTTGTGGATACCGTTGAGCGGCTGTTGGCGGCAAAAGAAGCCGCAATAATAAAGACCGCAGAAGAAGAATAAAATGAACCCCGGAAATCCGGGGTTTTTTTAGCGTGCGACCCGCAAACCGTGTTCTATCCCTCGGCTGAAAACAACCTGCCAAAGTTGAATATCACGCGCGCGAAAGGCGCCTGCGCAGGCATTGAGATAATAGCTGAACATCCGTTTAAACCGTTCAGAATAGTTGTCCGCAATTTCTGGCCAGGCTTCCTGGAAACGTGAATGCCATGCCATCAACGTGGTGTCATAATCCGCGCCAAAGTTATGCCAGTCTTCCATAATGAAATGAGGTTCACTGGCGTTAGCAATCTGGCGAACGGACGGCAAACAGCCATTCGGAAAGATGTATTTGTTGATCCACGGATCGACGTTATTGTCGGTGCGCTTAGAACCAATGGTGTGCAGCAGGAAGATGCCGTCAGGTTTCAAGTTACGGTCCACCACGCTGAAGTAGGTGTCATAGTTTTTCGGCCCCACGTGTTCGAACATGCCGACGGAGACTATGCGATCAAACTGCTCGTTCAGGTCGCGATAATCCTGAAGGCGAATATCCACATCAAGGCCCTGGCAGCGCTCCCGTGCCATTTTTTGCTGTTCAGCTGAAATGGTCACACCGACCACGCTGGCACCATAATGCTTCGCCATAAAATAGGCCAGACCACCCCATCCACAGCCGATATCCAGCACACGCATGCCCGGCTGTAGCTGCAGTTTTTCACAAATCAGACGCAGCTTAGCCTGCTGTGCTTCTTCAAGGGTTGAGGCCTCTTTCCAGTAGGCGCAGGAATATTGCATGAAAGGATCGAGCATGCGGCTGAACAGGTCATTACCGAGGTCGTAATGCTCCTTGCCGACGATCCACGCCCGTTTTTTGCTTTGCAGATTAAACAGCCGGGCGGAGGCGACACGTAATGTATCTTTCAGATTGCGGGGGAGCTGGTTTTCCAGACCGGCGCGTAAAACGCTGGAGAAAAACATATCCAGCCGTTCACACTCCCACCAGCCGTCCATATAACTTTCCCCCAGGCCTAACGATCCCTCTCGCAATACGCGTTTAAAAAAGTCGGGATGCTTAACCTGTGGATCGGATGGCGAAGATCCATTAATAGTGATGCCTGCACGACCTAACAGTTCACTGACGATCCGGGACCAGTTATCGTCCGGAACGCTGACTTCTTCTATACACGATGAACTCATAGCTTCTCCATCACCTTACTGTGATCAGAACCTTCAAACAGCGTAGACGCTTTTTATGGTTTGTGAGAAATCTCACGGTATTTCCCCGTGAGGCTAGTATCCGACGTAGAACAGAGGAAGGGAGATAACCCTTGCCGAAATGCCTTCCATGGTAAAACGGGAGCGCTCCGGCTCCCGTTAACACTTAATATTTATCGTATTTAATCGAACCAAATTTAGTATAGGCCTCAAAATTTGGTGATTCAATAGAAAATTCTTAGCAACCTAATCACTGATATTTAACATAATTTCTGGCGCGATTATGCATGCGAGGTTTTCACCTCTGTGCGGTCATCCTGCTCACGTTGTGCCGCTGACTGCATGCGGTATCCCAGAAGGGCCAGCGCAACCGTAACCAGCATGACGCTGGTGGTGGTCAGGAGCGGCGTGGCAATCAGCGCAGAGACCACCAGGCTTGCCAGGAAGCACAGACCCAGCTGCAGGGTATTCTGAAGCGCGGCCGCACGACCTGTTGCCTGTGGGAACGGACGTAATGCCTGGGCTACCACGATAGGGTAAATCGCACCGTTCGCCACGGCCATCACGCAGAAGGGAATCAGAATTTCTGCCAGACCTGCGCCCGGGATAAAGCCCACAGCCCAGGTGGCGATCACGCTCAGCGCGTAGAGTACCAGCAGCCAGGGCAGCATCTGCTGACCTTCCCATTTTTGCAGCGCCGCGCGACAGCCATAGCCCCCGACCAGAAACGCGATGGTCTGCGGGACATAGCTCAGACCGATGGCGGCCGGGCTGTAACCCATATCGTGAAGAATGAACGGCGAACCGGTCAGCCACGCGAAGAAACTCGCCGAGCAGGCGGCATAAATCAGGACATTACCGCGGTACGCTTTGGTGCTCAGCAGAGAGGTGAAGGTCACCGGTGTCGTGTCAGCAGGCGTCTCTTTCTTATGTGCCGCTTTGAGTGTGAATGCCGGGATCATCAGGACCAGCGTGATGGCAAACAGCGTAGCGAAAATGGCCTGCCAGTCGAAATGCGCCAGGATCCAGCTCCCGAGCAGCGGGGCGAGGGCAGGCGAAAGCCCTACCAGCGGCATAATGGTGGCGAAAATGCGGTTTGTACGGTTGGCCGGATAGTAGTCGGTGACCAGCGCCTGCCAGGTCACCGCGGCAGCACAGACGCCAACGGCCTGCACGAAGCGCAGTACCAGCAACCAGGTTGCATCGCGTACCCATAACATTCCCAGACAGCCGACGGCAAAGATAGCCAGCCCTAGCAACAGCACCGGTTTACGACCAAAGCGGTCAGAGAGCGGCCCCCAGAGCAGCTGCGCGAAGGCAAAGCCCGCGAGGAATAAGCTCAGGCTGGCGCTGATGGCTGCCGCCGGGGTCTGTAAATCTTCCTGCATTGCGGCGAAGGCGGGCAGGTACATATCGGTAGCTAAAAAGCCCAGCACGCTTAAACCACCGAGCCAGACTAAAAATCCTTTCCTGGGTTGCATTGTTTTTTTCTCCTGAGGGAGGCAGGTCTATGTTTGCGCAGAGTGTAGGGAGTGCAAAGCAGCTTGTGAAACGCTAATATTTGGCGAGTGCATTCAAAATTTTTGCAGGCAGAAAATGTGGTCAGATTATTCTCTTGAAGTGGTCGATGCTGTTGCACGCAACGGCAGCTTTAGCGGTGCAGCGCAGGAGTTGCACCGCGTCCCCTCGGCAATCAGCTATACGGTGCGTCAGCTTGAGGAATGGCTGGCCGTTCCGCTGTTTGAACGGCGTCACCGTGATGTGGAATTAACGCCCGCCGGGGCATGGTTTTTGAAAGAAGGGCGTTCTGTTATCAAAAAAATGCAGATCACCCGCGAACAGTGTCAGCAGATCGCTAACGGCTGGCGAGGACATCTTTCGATTGCCGTGGATAACATCGTAAAACCGGAACGTACCCGACAAATGATTGTCGATTTCTATCGCCATTTCTCGGATGTCGAATTGCGGGTATCCCAGGAAGTGTTTAACGGCGTCTGGGATGCGCTGGCGGATGGCAGGGCAGAGATGGCGATCGGTGCCACGCAGGCGATCCCGGTTGGGGGACGCTTTGCCTTTCGCGACATGGGCATGCTCAGCTGGAAATGTGTGGTGGCAAGCGATCATCCGCTGGCTGACCTGGACGGGCCGCTCAGCGACGAAACGCTCCGTAACTGGCCATCGTTGGTTCTTGAAGATACCTCGCGTTCGTTGCCCAAACGCATTACCTGGCTGCTGGATAACCAGCGACGGGTGGTTGCGCCGGACTGGGAATCCTCAGCAACATGCCTCAGCGCCGGGCTGTGCGTTGCCATGGTCCCTGGCCATTTTGCGCGGCCCCGAATCGACACCGGTGAATGGGTTGAACTGACGCTGGAAAATCCTTTTCCGGATGCGGCCTGTTGCCTCACCTGGCAACAAAGTGATGTGTCGCCCGCAATGGCCTGGCTTCTGGATTACCTGGGAGACAGTGAGACGCTTAACCGGGAATGGCTACGGGAGCCAGTATAACTGGCCCCGTAAAAGATTAACGACGATAGTCGCGGAACGGACCATCCGCAACGGAACGGCGTTCGATAAGACGCGGGTGAACTTCAATGGACTGAGACTCTTCACGCTTGTTGACGATCCTGTCCATCAGCATATTGAAGGCCGTTTCACCCAGCGAGTCTTTTGGCTGGTGGATGGTGGTCAGCGCCGGGGTAAAGAAGCGCGCGTTGCGCACGTTGTCATACCCGATCACGGAAATGTCCTGCGGCACGCGCAAACCCAGTTCATCGGCGGCACAGAGAGCACCCATTGCCATAATGTCACCGCCACAGAAAACGGCTGTCGGGCGATGCGACTGGGAGACAATCTGCTGCATCGCGCGGTAACCGGATTCCGGTTCAAAGTCACCCTGCACGATCCAGTTTTCCGGCACGGTAATCAGCGCCTCTTCCATTGCTTTCATAAACCCGGCCAGACGTCCGGCACCGGTGTTGCGCTCCAGTGGACCCGGGATCACACCAATCTCGCGGTGACCACGTTCAATCAGATAACGGCCTGCCATATAGCCGCCTTCAAACGCGTTATCGATGACGGAGTCGGTGAAGTCTGCACGTGCTTCGCCCCAGTCCATGACCACCATAGGAATATGGCGGTACTCTTCCAGCATGGAAAGCACGGACTCCGGATACTCTGAACACATCACCAGCAGGCCATCCACACGCTTTTGCGCCATCATGGAGAGATAAGCGCGCTGTTTTTCAATGCTGTTCCACGCGTTGCCCAGAATAAGGGTATAGCCTTTCTGGAAGCAGTTTTTCTCGACCGCTTCAATGATCTCGGCAAAATAGGCCGCTTCACTGCTGGTTGCCAGCAAACCAATGGATTTGGTGTGATTAACTTTGAGGCTGCGCGCCACCGCACTCGGTGAATAGTGTAATTCTTTGATTGCCGCCCAGACGGCGTTGCGCGTCTCTTCCGCCACAAAGCGGGTTTTGTTAATTACATGTGATACGGTTGTAGTGGAAACGTTTGCGCGTTTTGCTACGTCTTTAATTGTTGCCATTAAATGTCACTCCAGACCATATCCTAAACTCCTGAAAAACTTGAAGGTAAACGTTTGCCTTCTCTCACCCTTATCACGCAATCTTGAATTGCGGCACGCCGGGAAAACGACACAGGACGTCAGGAGGGGGTCAATGGCCGGTACGCTAATAAATTTAGCGTGGAATTTTGTCCTATCTTGATGAAAAGGGGAAGAGCTAAAGTGGTTATCAGTTTAAATCCAGGAAGATTTTTGAACTAAACTGTGTAAAAATGAGCAGGCTCACTTTTCGTGGGGAGATTAAAAGGAGAAAAATTGATGAGCTACGATCTGAAGTTTTCGCTGGTGACCACCGTTATTGTACTGGCTCTGATTGTTGCGGCGGGTCTGACGGCTGCATTGCACTGATTTACACGGAGGGAGAGCTCTCTCCCTCTCAGTTTTCCTGATTGTTACGCCTGCGGCAAAAATCTTTTGCCAATTTGTTAACTTCTCATTTTTTGTGATTGATGTCATGCTTTCGGCTTCTTTGTTCTGTGTCACGACATGACACGGCATCCGGAGTTGACGCATGAAAATCAATTTTCCCCTGCTTGCCCTGGCGATTGGCGCTTTTGGGATTGGCACCACTGAATTCTCCCCGATGGGGTTACTGCCTGTTATCGCCCGGGGCGTGGATGTTTCTATCCCGGCGGCCGGGATGCTCATCAGCGCCTACGCCATTGGCGTGATGGTGGGGGCACCGCTCATGACGCTTCTGCTTTCACACCGCGCGCGCCGCAATGCGCTGATTTTCCTGATGGCGATATTTACGCTGGGCAACGTGCTCTCCGCCATTGCTCCGGATTACACCACCCTGATGTTGTCCCGCATTCTGACCAGTCTTAACCACGGCGCGTTCTTTGGGCTGGGATCGGTTGTGGCCGCAAGCGTGGTGCCAAAACACAAGCAGGCGAGTGCCGTGGCAACCATGTTTATGGGTCTGACGATTGCCAACATTGGCGGTGTACCTGCCGCAACCTGGCTGGGTGAGGCGATCGGCTGGCGCATGTCGTTCCTGGCGACGGCCGTGCTGGGTGTTATCGCCATGGTGGCGTTGTACTTCTCCTTGCCGAAAGGCAGCGCTGGTGAACGTCCTGACGTCCGCAAAGAGCTGTCGGTACTGATGCGTCCGCAGGTGCTCTCCGCACTGTTGACCACCGTACTGGGGGCGGGTGCCATGTTTACCCTGTACACCTATATTTCACCGGTGTTGCACGATATCACCCACGCGACGCCTCTCTTTGTGACCGCGATGCTGGTGCTGATTGGTGTCGGGTTCTCTATTGGCAACTATCTCGGCGGGAAATTCGCCGATCGTTCCGTGAGCGGGACGCTGAAAGGCTTTTTAACGCTGCTGATTGTCATCATGATCGCCATTCCGTGGCTGGCGCGTAATGAAGTCGGGGCGGCGATGGCGATGGTTGTCTGGGGGGCTGCGACCTTTGCCGTGGTTCCGCCGCTGCAGATGCGCGTGATGCGCGTTGCCCATGAGGCACCGGGTCTCTCGTCGTCGGTCAATATTGGCGCGTTTAACCTTGGCAATGCGCTCGGTGCCGCTGCCGGTGGTGCCGTCATTTCTGGTGGCCTGGGATACAGCTTTGTGCCGGTGATGGGGGCGATAATTGCCGCGCTCGGCCTGCTGTTAGTAATGATGTCTGGCCGTAAACAGCCGGAAGCAGCGTGCGTTGCTGAATAATGAAAAAACGCAGAAGGGCAAACCCTTCTGCGTGTCTCTTACGCGGCGAAGTTCTTCGCCACAAACGCCCAGTTAACCAGTGCCCAGAAGTGCTCCAGGTAGTTCGGGCGCGCGTTACGGTAATCAATGTAGTAAGCGTGTTCCCAGACGTCCACGGTCATCAGCGGCGTTGCGCTGGTGGTCAGTGGCGTACCCGCGTTCGAGGTGGAAACGATAGCCAGTTTGCCATCCGCGTCTTTCACCAGCCACGTCCAGCCAGAACCGAAGTTCTTGACTGCAGCATCCGTAAACTTCGCTTTAAAATCAGCAAAGCTGCCAAATGCCGCGTTAATCGCGCCAGCCAGTTCACCCGTAGGTTCGCCGCCTGCATTCGGTGCCAGGCAGTGCCAGTAGAAGGTGTGGTTCCACACCTGAGCGGCATTGTTAAAGACACCGCCCTCTGAACTGCGGACGATCTCTTCCAGCGTTTTGCCTTCAAAATCGGTGCCCTTGATCAGGTTGTTCAGATTGGTGACGTACGTCTGGTGATGTTTGCCGTAGTGATACTCCAGGGTTTCCGCAGAAATGTGCGGGGCCAGGGCGTCTTTTGCATATGGTAGTGCAGGTAATTCGAACGACATTGCTTCTCTCCTTATTGTTTTTTATGTTGCCAATAACCACACAGACAACAGGGACAGAATAGCAAATTGAAAGGGTATGCAAAAGAGGAACTTACCCTGCCACGGCTGTGGCAGGGCAGGGGTTAGCGAATGGTTTTTGGCGTCATCACGCGGCGTGCGCCGACATAGTGACGTACCCAGTAGTCTTCACTGAGAGAGGTTATCTGGATGTCCTGGCCGCTACGTGGGGACTGGATAAATTTCCCGTTGCCTACATATACGCCAACGTGGTCAGCCGTGCCGCGCCCCTGAGTGCGGAAGAAGACGAGATCGCCATTCTCCAGTTCACCGCGGTTGACCGGTGACGCGTCGCGCAGGTGATACATCTCATTGGCGGTACGTGGAATTCGGAACTTCACCAGATCTTTATAGGCGTAATAGACGAGGCCACTGCAGTCGAAACCGGTACGCGGTGAGCTGCCGCCCCAGCGATAGGGTTTGCCAATCTGCCCCATCAGTTTGTTCAACGCCGTTTTTTGCGCTTTCTGTACGCGAACCTTATGCACTTCCGCTATTTTCGTGACCTTCGTGCATTTCGCTTTATGACCTTTGCGGGGGATGCATTTTTCCGTCACGAGATTAGCTGCAGTTTGCGAGGCTTTGCTTTTGGTTGCGTGGGCAGTGCGGGAAGGTTTTGTTTTCGTCTTGCTGGAGGCGGTCTTTTTAGTCTGGGTGGTGGTCTTTTTCTTGTCGTTCTTGCTGGTGGTTTTTTTCTTACGGTCTGTGGTTTTGGCCAGATGCGTTTTTTGTACAGCAGAGTGCCGCGCCTGTTGAGAGGCGTTCGCCACTGGCGTGAAAGTGAGTGTTGTAAACAGTAAAGCACAGAGCGTGATCGAGATTTTATTTATCCGCGCCACTGGGCAGTCCCCTGATAAATGCAGGTCATCAATAATACCCGCGAATGATTTACAAAGCCCGTCGATTCTAATCTATAAAAACCCGATAAGTTAATAGCATTTTTCAATCTACAATCCTGTTTCGTTAGCAAGTGCAAAAAAATTCATCAATCTGTCGCACTATTGTTCACTCCCTAAACAAAACCCTGAGTGCCGCAGGGTTAAACACCATTTGCAATGCAACTTTTCATCACTCGCGGTAAAATAAGAAAGACGTGACAAAAATGTTATTTTCCGATGGCAGTCTGAACCGCTACAATGACAGACGAATGCCGTAACAGAAGTTAAAGGAAGCAAGACATGAGCACCACTATTGAAAAAATCCAGCGCCAGATCGCTGAAAACCCGATTCTGCTGTATATGAAAGGTTCTCCGAAGCTGCCAAGCTGTGGCTTCTCCGCGCAAGCGGTTCAGGCGCTGTCTGCCTGTGGTGAGCGTTTTGCTTACGTTGATATCCTGCAGAACCCGGACATCCGCGCTGAGCTGCCTAAATACGCTAACTGGCCGACGTTCCCACAGCTGTGGGTAGACGGTGAGCTGGTCGGCGGTTGCGATATCCTGATCGAAATGTATCAGCGCGGTGAACTGCAGCAGCTGATCAAAGAAACGGCTGCGAAGTACAAAACGGAAGAGCCAGACGCGGAGTAAGTTATCTGCGAAGACAAAAAAGCGACCTCATGAGGTCGCTTTTTTTTATTCTTCACTGTCACCCATCGGCAGTGGCCAGCCGCCCAGACGCTTCCAGCGGTTCACAATTTCGCAAAACAGCTCCGCCGTCCGCTCGGTGTCATAAAGCGCGGAATGCGCCTGCGTACCGTCAAACTCAATGCCTGCCGTAATACAGGCCTTTGATAATACCGTTTGTCCCAACGCCAGACCGCTCAGTGCCGCGGTATCGAAGGTCACAAACGGGTGGAAAGGGTTACGCTTGAGCGACGCGCGCTCAGCGGCGGCCATGGTAAAGGTGTGATCGAACGTGGCGTTATGCGCCACCATAATGGCGCGGCTGCAGTTGCTCTCTTTCATGCCTTTACGCACCATTTTAAAAATGGCGTGCAGCGCGTCATATTCACTTACCGCACCACGCAGCGGGTTATGCGGATCGATGCCGTTAAAGGCCAGCGCCTCGGGCTGTAAGTTGGCCCCTTCAAACGGTTCAACGTGGAAATGCAGCGTGGTGTCCGGTGTAAGCCATCCCTGTTCATCCATCTTCAGCGTGATGGCGGCAATTTCAAGCAGCGCATCGGTTTTAGCGTTAAATCCGGCTGTTTCAACATCGATCACAACAGGATAAAAACCACGAAAACGGTCGCACAGACCGCTAAATTGAGCGTTATCGGACATCAGGGTCTCTTACATGGGGAAAAAAGCAGTGCGCATTATGGCAAATTTTGGATGGGGATGCAGTAAAAGTACGGGCGCATGTTGCGCCCTGCGGGATCAGTTGCCCAGACCGCGACCAGCGTCTTTGGCTTCAATCAGTTCGATTTTGTAGCCGTCCGGATCTTCAACAAACGCGATCACGGTGGTGCCGCCTTTGACTGGGCCAGCTTCGCGCGTCACGTTACCGCCGTTGCTGCGAATACGTTCACAGGCTTCGGCTGCGTTGTCCACTTCCAGCGCGATATGACCATAAGCGGTGCCCAGCTCATAGCTGTCCACGCCCCAGTTGTAGGTCAGTTCGATGACCGCTTCGTCCGTTTCCGGGCCGTAACCCACAAACGCCAGCGAGTATTTATATTCCGGGTTTTCGCTGGTGCGCAGCAGTTTCATACCCAGTACGTTAGTGTAGAAATCGACAGAACGTTGCAGATCGCCAACGCGCAGCATGGTGTGAAGTAGGCGCATAATTTCCTCATTAACCAATGGAATAGAATATCTATTTGAACAGAAACGATGTTTTAGTATAGCGGCGAAAGGTCGCCGCTATCAATGAGCAATGAAGAGATTACAGGGTAGGGTAGTCGGTATAACCTTCAGCGCCGCCGCCGTAGAAGCTTTCCGGACGCTGAGGGTTCAGCGCAGCTTTCTGCTGCAGACGGGCGACCAGATCTGGGTTAGCGATAAAATCGCGACCAAATGCAACGGCGTCGATCAAACCTTTGCTAATCAAATCTTCAGCTTTCTCAGGGGTATATGCACCTGCACCGATGATCACACCGTGGAAGCGTTCGCGTACTTTCTGACGGAAGGCTTCAGTGTAAGGCTGACCACCGGCCCAGTCTGGCTCGGACATATGCAGATACGCGATACCCCGTTTTGCCAGCTCTTCAATCAGATAAAGGGCATCCGCTTCTTCGTCCGGGCCGTTATCAACGTTCTGGAAAGAACCAATCGGGGAAACGCGGATACCAATGCGGTCCGGGCTCCACTCCTGACATACGGCATCCACCACTTCCAGCACCAGGCGCGCACGGTTTTCAACGCTGCCGCCGTACTGGTCGGTACGATGGTTAGAGGACGGTGACAAGAACTGGTGCAGCAGATAGCCATGCGCGGAGTGCAGTTCAACCAGGTCGAAGCCGGCTTCACGCGCATTCGCCACGGCCTGGCGGAAATCGTTAACAATCCCCGGGATCTCGTCCAGTTCAAGAGCGCGCGGCATAGACGTATCAACGCGGATCGCATTGCCGTTTTCATCACGCAGCGAGGTGCGGGTGTTCGCGCTCAGGGCAGAGGCGGAAACCGGTGCCTGACCGCCAGGCTGGATGCTGCTGTGAGAGATACGACCGGTATGCCACAGCTGGACGGCAATACGACCCTCTTCAGCGTGAACGCCAGCCGTGATTTTTTTCCACGCGGCAATCTGTTCCGGGCTGTGCAGACCTGGTGCGCCAGCGTAACCCTTAGCCTGAGCAGAAATCTGAGTGGCCTCGGTGATGATCAGGCCAGAGCTTGCGCGCTGACGGTAATATTCACCCATCAACGGGGTAGGGATATCACCCGGCTCAATGCTGCGCAGACGGGTAAGCGGGGCCATAAACACACGGTTTGGCGCGGTAACGGCACCCACTTTCAAGGGGGTAAATAATTTTTCAGCGGACATAAAGGCTCCTGAGTAGACCAGTCGTCTAGTAATTACGTAAATAAAAACGCCTGCTATACGCGAGGCGTAGTAATGCTGCTTTTTACATGTGCCAGTGCGCTTTCAAGCGGCACCGCACTGCGAGAAATCTTGGCCTGCAGGTTCGCGCCTAACCAGAGGGCGTATAAAACCTGCGCCTGGGTTAAAGGTTCGCCGGGAAAAGTCAGCGTTTTTTCATCGCGGCCTTTCTCCAGCGCCTGTGCCATGAGGGCGATAACCCCGCGTGCCCCTTTATCCATTGCTGTGCGCATATCTTCTGAAAGATCGCACACTTCGGCAGAAAGTTTTACCGTCAGGCAACCGCTGATGATGCCCTGCTGACAGAACTGGTTCAGCGTTTCCTGATAGAAGTGCAGAACACGATCGCGATAATTACCTTCGCCCGTGGCAAAGTGCGCTGCCAGGCGCTGATGGTAGCTGGCATAGTGCCGCTCCAGCATTGCCACGCCAAACGCCTCTTTGGACCGGAAGTAGTGATAAAACGACCCCTTCGGTACCTCAGCGGTTTTTAATAACTCGCTCAACCCCATACCGGTGAACCCGCGATGCATGCAAAGTCGCTCGCCGGTCGCCAGTAAATGTTCTCGGGTATCGTGTTCTGTATTTCTGCTCATGGCCGCACTCTAATAGACCGTTCGGTCTATTGCAAGCGTGTTCAGTGGCGACATGCGTTCAGAATATCCAGCTGTTGTTGATAAACCTTTGATTTAATGTCCATCATACCCAATACGGTAGAGAACAAATTGTCCTGCGAAACCGCATTTTTTGCTGCATGGTCACGTAAACACTGCGCGTTGACGCCGAAATTTTTCGCATAGTCTGGTGATAACCAGAACATAAACGGAATGTGCGTTTGTTGCTCTGGTGCCAGCAGATACGGCGTGCCGTGCAGATAAATCCCGCTTTCGCCCAGCGACTCCCCGTGATCCGAAAGGTAAATCAGGGCGGTATTCATGCTCGCCTGACGCGCTTTCAGGGCATCGATGGTTTTACTGACCATGCTGTCGGTATACAGGATGGTGTTGTCATAGGTATTCATTAGCGCATGGTGATCGCAATCCTGAATTTCATTGGTATCGCAGGTTGGCGTAAATTTGCGGAAATTATCCGGATAACGGCGATAGTATGCCGGGCCGTGGCTGCCCATCAGGTGGATGACCAGTACGGAGTCCTGCTTCAGGCCATCCAGAACATTGTCCAGACGGGTGAAGTTCACATCGTCAATGCAGGAGTTGTCTTTGCAGAACTGATCGAGTTTCCACTGGGTCATGTCGGTATGGGGAACGCGATCGCAGGCGCCTTTACAACCGCCATCATTGTCACGCCACAGCATATTGATCCCCGCATGGGCGAGCACGTCCAGCAACCCTTCCTGGTGATGGGCCAGGTCGGCATCGTATTTACTGCGCGTCATACCGGAGAACATGCAGGGCACGGAAACGGCCGTTTCGGTGCCGCAGGAGGAGGCCTGCGGGAAGTTAATCACATCCTGCTTTTTCAGCTCGGGGTTTGTTTCACGCCCGTAGCCATTCAAGGAGTAGTTCGCGGCGCGTGACGCTTCGCCGATGACCAGCACCAGAACGGTTTTCTTTTGTTGGCCTGCAATCAGCGGCCCTTTATGGGCATCTTCACCGATTCGGACCAGCGTTTGATCGCCTGCAAACCAGCGCATTTTGCTGTATTTGACCATCGCGCTGACATAGTTAGCGGGGGTCACCATTTTGACGATGCTTTTGTTATTGCGAAACAGCGACGCGTAGTCTTTATAAAACAGGGCGGCGATGAGGATGATAACCAGCAGGGCGCCGAGCATTGCGGCAAAACGGGTCAGCAGGGCGTACCACCATTTCCCGGTGCGAATGCGGATCATGGCCAGCACCACGGACGGAACAAGACCGGCAACGACAATCCACAGGATCATCTGCGGCGTCACCAGGGCGGTGGCTTCCTGAGAGTTGGTTTCGAACACGTTAACAATCATGTTCTGATCGATAACCGCGCCGTAGGTATACATAAAGTAAGTCGCGGCGGCGCATCCGACGGTCAAGACAATCAGCAGCGGCTTACGGATAAACGGGATATTAAGCAGACTAAAAACAATGACCCAGCCGCAAAACAGCACCAGTGGAACGGACGCGGCAAAGAGGACGTCATGGATATGCGCGGGCGCGATAATTGCCCAGCTACGCTGAATAAACAGCGCGTTTAATACGGTAAAGAAAAGTGCACAGCCCAGAGTAAATTTTATATCGTTACATTGTAACTTTTTGATTAGCCACATCGATCAGAAAACCTGCAATTTTAATGATGGGGCGAGTATAGAGAACGAAGATTAGTGAAACCTTAATGCCACAAAACTGTGGTAAAGCCCTTGCACGCGGGACGTTTAGCGTCTTCACTGTAGGTGATAGTCGTTATCGGGAGGTGAGTGTGGCAGAGCAACTGGAGTTTTTCCCCATCCAGAGCCCGTGCCGGGGTATTTGTCAGGTGGATGAACGCGGATATTGCCGTGGCTGCATGCGCACGCGCGATGAGCGTTTTAACTGGCAACACTTCAGCGACACGCAGAAACAGGAGGTGCTCCGTCTCTGTCGACAGCGACTTCTGCGCAAAATACGCGCAAACAAAGCCGGTGACACCGAAGAACCCCAGCAACCTTCACTGTTTTAACACGGTAATTGCGTATACTCATGACATCACGTCCTTGAGGAAAATGTTATGGTTCAGCGAATTACCCTTGCCCCCCAGGGGCCAGAATTCTCCCGTTTTGTGATGGGCTACTGGCGCCTGATGGACTGGAATATGTCCCCCCTCCAGCTGGCAAGCTTTATTGAAGAGCATCTCGACTTAGGGATCACCACGGTCGATCACGCTGATATTTACGGTGGCTATCAGTGTGAAGCCGCGTTCGGCGAGGCACTCAAACTGGTTCCTGCGTTACGCGAACGCATGGAGATCGTCACCAAATGCGGGATTGCCACGACGGCAAAACCGGAACATGCTCTCGGCCATTACATTACCGACAGCGCGCACATCATTAAGAGCGCCGAACAGTCGCTGGTTAATCTGGCGACCGATCATATCGATCTGCTACTGATCCATCGCCCCGATCCGTTGATGGATGCCGATGAGGTGGCCGAAGCGTTTCTGAATCTGCATCAAAGCGGCAAAGTGCGTCATTTCGGCGTATCAAACTTTACCCCTGCACAGTTTGCGCTGCTGCAGTCTCGTCTGCCGTTTACCCTGGCCACCAACCAGGTTGAAATTTCTCCGGTTCATCAGCCGCTGCTGCTGGATGGCACGCTCGATCAGCTTCAGCAATTGCGTATCCGTCCGATGGCGTGGTCGTGCCTGGGCGGCGGACGTCTGTTTAATGATGATGAATTCCAGCCGCTGCGCACTGAGCTTGAGACCATTGCCCGCGAACTGAATGCCGGAAGCATCGAACAGGTGGTGTACGCGTGGATCCTGCGTTTGCCGTCAAAACCACTGCCAATCATTGGCTCGGGCAAAATTGAACGCGTACGCGCCGCCATTGCCGCGGAAGAGTTGCAGATGACCCGTCAGCAGTGGTTCCGCATCCGCAAAGCGGCGCTGGGTTACGACGTCCCGTAACCGGTAAAACGTGACTTTCCGGTGAAATCTTTGCCCCTGGTATAAACTTAAGGGGCAAAAAACAACCCGTGGAGGTCATATGAAGCGTTTTACTCTGGCTCTCGTCACGCTGGTGGTCTGTGCAGGTGCGCAGGCGGCCAGTGATGAAGTGGAAATGAATCTCGTCACCTCTCAGGGTGTAGGTCAGTCCATCGGCACGGTGAAAATCACTGAAACCGACAAGGGGCTGGAATTCGCGCCCAATCTCAAAGCCCTTCCTCCTGGCGAACATGGTTTCCATGTCCATGCTAACGGTAGCTGTCAGCCCGCATTAAAAGAGGGTAAAGCCTCGGCTGCGGAGGCGGCAGGCGGCCACCTCGACCCACAACATACCGGTAAGCATGAAGGTCCTGACGGTAAGGGACATCTGGGCGATTTGCCGGTGCTGGTGGTGAATAACGACGGCAAAGCCACGGATCCCGTCGTCGCGCCGCGGCTGAAAAAGCTGGATGAAGTGAAAGGCAAGGCGCTGATGATCCATGTCGGCGGCGACAATATGTCCGATCAGCCAAAACCGCTTGGCGGTGGCGGGGCTCGCTATGCCTGCGGGGTGATGTGATCCCCAATTGTACCCGGAGCCGGTGCCTGTTCCAGCTGCGACAGCGAGCAGTGCAGGCGCCAGATTATCGAGGCTAAATCTCGTGCTGCAGGCGAGTGATGGTGCGCAAGGGTATCGCAAATTCGCTGAAGTTCAGCAAGCGTGGTTTCCAGTGGACGCTGCTGGACACCGCGTTCGCTCATGACATCGCGTAGCAGGGTGATACAGACATCACGAACCTGCGACAGCGGGTCGGACCGTGTTTCCCATGCCCTAAGTTGCCAGACCACGTGAGAGCAGTTCAACAGCACCACGCCCCAGCGCAACAGCCAGCGGCGCGAAAGGGAGTCCTGGCTGTTATTGAGCTGGCTGACATAGTGATAGACCAGCGATTCATACTCACTTTCACGTAAATGCGGTTTTCGACTCAACTGGTCGACAAAACCTCTGCGTAACTCGCGGATATGACGGCGACTCTTGCGCGCATCTGAACCCGGACGTAACACCGCAAATGCCAGCCACGCCAGCCCAACGCCAAGGATCTTCGCCAGATTGTCATTGAGAAAATCGGCGTAGTCATAAACCGGCGGGTTAGTGACGGAGATAAACGAGCCCATAAACACAATCAGCTGTCCCCACAGCCCCGCGAGTTTGGGCATTTGCAGCTTCAGCAGCTGCATGGTAGTTAACAGCGGGAACAGGAACAGAAGGAACTGCCACAGGTCGCTTATCTGCACCATCAACCCAAACTTCACGGCAAAACTAAACAGCGAGAGCAGCACCAGGGTGCGCAGCAGCAGCGTGAGGGAGTTGAACGGTGACGCGGCGACGGAGTACAGCACGCAGCTGATAGCAGCAAGCGTCAGGGCCGCAGGGCCTGACTCCCACTGGGTGGTGATACTCCACGCGCCAACCAGCGTGAGCGCGCAAAAGGTACGAAAACCACTCCACAGTGCCTCCATCGAGTCTGTGTGTCGTGCCAGCGCCGGGCTACCGGGGACAGCGAACTCGGTGACCGGGGTGGCATTTTCCACGGCGTTAATCCAGCGGCTGCTGCGCAGATACAACCGGCAAAAATAGTTGAGACGCTGCCAGAAGGCGCGGTGACGGTAATCATACTCATCTACTGGCGCGAGCGGGGCGATAATCTTCGCGACGGTGTAGATGTCGGCATCCGGGCGTGCAAGCGCCGCGAGCAGCGTTTCAATCACGGCGCGCGTATGTGCAGGGGGTGTAGGCCAGTTGAGCAGCATCCGGCGCAGGCTGGAGATTGAACTGGTCATACGCAGCTGCTGATGCAACAGATAGTTCAGCAGGGTGTTCTGACGACGAAAGCGATAGTGGCTCCAGAAGGCCTGAATGCGTAACAGATTCATGGTCAGGATCTGGCCGATCACCTTTTCGTGCGCAAGACGGATGTCGTCGTTGGTATCCGGTTGCCAGAGCAGGCTTGCGTGCTCCAGTAAACGGGTATGCATGGTCTTCAGGGCGGTAATAAGCGCGGTGCCATCGGAAGTGCTCGGCAGTATCATCATCATGAAACCGCCGCTCAGAATACCGACAATCACTTCACAGACGCGCGCCTGTGCGATGTCCCACAGCTCGGTGGTATCGAGCACATTCACCACCGGAAAGGCGATAATGGCGGCGGTATAGCCGGCCAGCTGGAAGGCATAGGCAACGTTATTCGTAAAGTGCGCGCAGGCCCAGGTACAAAAGCCCAGCCATATCGCCATGCTCAACAAAAAAAGCCACGGATCGTTCAGCGTATGACCTGCAATGATTAACGCTGCGGTGGCACCCAACAGGCTGCCGGCAATACGTCCAAGACTTTTGCTGATCACCCCGCCGACGGTGGGGAAACTCACCACCGCGGCAGAGGTCATTGCCCAGTAGGGCTGATCAAGGTTGAGGTAATAGGCAACAGTCAGCGCAAGACACATCGCAATGCCATTACGCAGCGCATAGCGCCACTGCGGATGTGTCGCTTTCATCCACGGCGTATTTCGCCAGGAGAGGGCCTGCAGGTTCATCAACGGGTCCCGATGGCGACGGTGCAGGTTGTGCCGGAGACCAGCGTTATGCCCTGCGGTAAATGGTCAAACTCCACACGAACCGGTACGCGCTGGGCCAGACGCACCCACGGCACGTTCGGTTTAATGTCCGGTACCAGGCCTGAATCCAATTCAACACTCTGATCGTAGATGGCGCGGCCAATGCTGGAGACGTGACCCTGTAACCTCTGCGAGCCGCTGTAAAGCGTAATGGTAGCGGGAGACCCTTCGCGAATATGGCGAAGCTTGGTCTCTTCAAAATAACCCACCACATAGAACGAGTGGCTGTCGACAAGGGCGAAAACGGGTTGCCCGGCGGTGGCATAATTCCCCGCGCGGGCTGACAGGTTGGTGATCCATCCATCGACTGGCGCGGTAATAACGGTTTGTGTCAGCTCCCACTGCGCCTGTTTGAGCGTAGCCTCCGCGACGTTCACGCTCGCCTGCATGGCCTTAACGTTGATATTGGCAGTATCTAAATCTTCTGCGGAAATATAGTTGCGCGACAAATGCCGGCGGCGATTGGCTTCGTTATTGGCTTTTGCTAAATCAGACTGGGCCTTCGCCAGCTGTGCCTGGGCGTTAAGGATCGCAATATGATAGGGGGTGTCGTCGATACGGAATAACACGTCACCCTTTTTAACGTACTGGTTATCTTTCACGACAAGCGTCGTGATGCTGCCCGATACCTGAGGGGTAATGCTGACCTGCTCAGCCCGCACTTTGCCGTCACGTGTCCAGGGTGACTGCATATAAAAATTCCAGAGCCACCACCCGGCAACCAGGGCCAGAGCAAGAACAATCAGCGTGGAAAAGTACTTCAGCGTTTTCAGGGGCATATTCACCACACAATCAAGACAGCAAGGCCCAGACATACGGAAAGGGCAAACAGGGAGAGGTCCATTAACATGGGGTGCCAAATCTCGCCGGAGTACATCCAGTCGCGAAGCAGGCGATGGGCTATGAGCCAAATCATAAAGCCGACCAGGACGGCCTTAAACAAGGGCGGAAAGTAGACTGACGCACCGAAAATCAGGTCCTGAAGGGGGAGTCCCACGGAGCTTTGAAAAAACGTCACGGGCAGAGATCCTTTGCAGTGAACAAAATGCCGCGAGGGCGAGTCTTAATCTGATGGAACATCACAATTCAGTGTAAGTCATCCTTTTAAGTTCGATGAATGCAGTATTGCATTTGTTTTGCCAATACAAATGCTGCACACTATTCTAAAATCAGTATAATAACTTAGCAAGCTAATTATAAGGAGATGAAATTGGAATCGCCATTAGGTTCTGATCTGGCAAGGTTGGTACGCGTCTGGCGTGCTCTGATTGACCATCGCCTGAAACCTCTGGAATTGACACAGACACACTGGGTCACGCTGCATAACATTCATCAGCTGCCACCCGACCAGTCACAAATTCAACTGGCAAAAGCGATCGGCATTGAGCAACCGTCACTGGTACGTACGCTTGACCAACTGGAAGAGAAAGGACTCATCTCCCGGCAAACCTGCGCCAGCGATCGTCGCGCTAAGCGGATTAAGCTCACTGAGAAAGCGGCCCCTATCATTACTGAAATGGAAGCCGTTATCACCAAAACGCGCGGCGAAATCCTTTCCGGGGTTTCACCCGCAGAGCTTGAACTGCTCATCAGCCTCATTGGGCGCCTTGAGCAGAACATCCATGAGCTGCAGTCACGCGACTGACACCATCACAAGGCCTTGCAGCAGCAAGGCCTTTTTTACCTCGACACAACGACACGGTTACGCCCGGTCTCTTTCGCTTCATACATCGCCTTGTCAGCATTCTCCACGCACGCTTCAGCGGTCGTCGTCGGAGAGGTGGCGGTAAACACCCCCATGCTAATCGTGATGGATTCAGGTAACTGACCTCCGCTGCTGACCTTATCAAAACTGCTCAGCTTTAGCCGTATGCGTTCAGCCACCTGGTACGCTGCTTCCGACGAAGTATTGGTCAGCATCAGGACAAATTCTTCCCCACCAATACGTGCCGCGATGTCCTGCGGGCGGACGGAATCCATCAGCAGGTTGGCGACAAACTGCAATACTTTGTCTCCCTGCAGATGGCCGTAGCAGTCATTGATGCGCTTAAAACGGTCGAGATCGCTGACGATAACCGACACAGGGTGGTTGGTTTTGCTGATGCTGAGTGCCTGATTTAAGGTGTCGTAAAAATAACTGCGGTTGTAGAGGCGCGTCAGCGGGTCGCGGATCGAGTTCTGATAAGACTGCTGATACTTTATGTGCGAGTCGCGATACAGGTTAAAGACGTCGTACAGCAGGACAAAAATAATCATCAGCGTCGCCACGGTTTCGAATAAGCGAGCGTGATACCAGGACGTGTCCTCAGCATGCCCGCCGGCTAACAGTAATGAGAGCGTCAGGACATAACAAACACATAAGAAATTACCGCCAACCCAAAAAAGATTCCGCACCCGGGTAATCGTCATTAACGTTGCTAACGCCACAACCCAGAGAAGAATCAAAAAGATATTTATGACCTGGCTCCAGAGAACCATAAATTGCCGGGTTTCATTATCCACCAGATCCAGCGTTATCAGTGCCGAGTGGCTGGAGCAGAACCAGGCCAGGGCGACCATAGAAACCGTAAACAGCATTGTACCGATAACCACGGCAATATGCGCGGGGCGTGAAAGGGGATAATCCCGAATGGAATAGAGTAACGCTGAGACTATTATCAGCACCGCCATAAGAATATGACGGAACATAAAGAAGATCATGGCGTCGTTATAGTCGACAACATTGAACTGATAGAGATCCAGCCATGACGGGAAGCTGGACAGGGTGCCGGCCATCAGCATCGTCGACCCGACGAAGGCCGAGGCGAGGGCGATAAGGTACAACCGCCGTCTGTCACACCAGTATTTCATGACCATGAAGCAGGCAATAAACAGGTGGAATACCAGCAAAAATATGGTAAGTGTCGGGAATAGCAGCGGTGAGAATGAAGGGACTAATTCGACCAGTTTTACAAAGAGACCTTGTAATATTCCAACGACGACGATGCATCCAAAACAGAATGTAATATAAGGGTTCTTAAAATATCGTTGTAGTGCAAGCATAGGGATTTGACGGAATAATAAAATTAAAAAATGTAAAGTAAGAAAGAGAGTAACAGGCGTGGAGAGTAAATACTTTGCGCAGGAACAAGATATACCGCGCTTAATGATTCATGGCGGGAATGTTTTTTGTAAATATATTGCTGATAATTATATTTTATGTAAATAGATTTGTTTACGGGCTTTGTTAAATGGCTTTGCTAAATGGATTTGTTAAATGGATGTGGTCTGATGACCACATCCAGTTTGAATTAGCGTGGAGAAACGGTGACCTGGCTTCCGTTGCTCGCCAGAACAACGCGCTGGCCGGCAGAGAAACGGGTATTACCTTGTTTCTGTACTACCATGATGGTGCTGCCGTCATCTTTACGGATTTCCAGTTCTACGCCCTGGCTTTTGTTCATTGCACCCTGAACGCCCTGGCCTGCAACACCACCCGCAACGGCACCTGCTGCCGTGGCCAGCGAACGACCCGTGCCACCGCCTACGGTATTACCGAGGAAGCCACCCAGCACAGCACCGCCGATGGCACCCATCACGTTGCTGTCATCGCCACCCTGAATTTGTACAGGGCGTGCGTTAACAACGGTACCGTAAGTGACGCTCTGAACCTGTTTGGCTTCAGAAGCGCTGTACACGTCGCCAGAAAGTGAACTGTCATTCACACAGCCTGCAAGGGTTAAACCGATCAGCGAAACGCCCAGTACACGTAAAATCATTTGAATCTCCTGTTCACCAAAAACGCCCGATGGCGGGCATCCGTTATGGCTAAATTATATGGCATAAGGGGCCATAGTTCATATCTTTGCACTAACAATAAGAAAATTGTACTTGAATTTAACTTAACGAGACATAAACGGGCACCCGGCAGGTTACCTGTCTGAGATTGTTAAAAAATATTATCGCCGGATAGCAAAGCGGCGCTGTTTATGGTTGAGTGGAGAGCATTAGCCCACGCAACGTAAGGAAAGCGCATGAAATCGGGTCGCTACATTGGTGTGATGTCGGGTACCAGTCTGGATGGCGTAGACGTCGTTCTGGCCGCTATTGATGAAAACATGGTGGCACAGCAGGCGAGCCTGACCTGGCCTATCCCCCTGGCGCTGAAAGAGGACATTCTCAGTGTCTGTCAGGGGCAGCAACTGACGCTTTCTCAGCTTGGTCAGCTTGATGTGCGGCTGGGGGCGCTGTTTGCCGATGCGGTACTGGCCCTGATGCATAAAGAAAAGCTTCGCCCGCAGGATGTCGTCGCTATCGGCTGTCACGGACAAACGGTCTGGCATGAGCCGGTCGGCGATGCACCGCATACCCTGCAAATCGGCGACAACAACCAGATTGTGGCGAAGACGGGCGTGACCGTAGTCGGTGATTTTCGGCGTCGCGATATTGCGCTTGGCGGGCAAGGCGCGCCGCTGGTGCCCGCTTTTCATCAGGCATTGTTGACCCATCCGACAGAGCGCCGAATGGTGCTGAACATTGGCGGTATCGCCAACCTGTCTCTGCTTATCCCGGATCAACCCGTACGCGGCTATGACACCGGCCCGGGTAACATGCTGATGGATGCCTGGATCTGGCGTCAGCGTGGTCAGGCTTATGATAAAGACGCGCAGTGGGCCAGCGAAGGCAAAGTGATCATCCCGCTGTTGCAGTCCATGCTAAGCGATCCGTACTTCGCTTTACCGGCGCCCAAAAGCACGGGGCGCGAATATTTCAACTATGGCTGGCTCGAACGTCAGCTGGCGCAGTTCCCGGCGCTTGCACCGCAGGATGTCCAGGCGACGCTCGCCGAGTTAACGGCGGTTTCGATATCGGAACAGGTTCTTCTCAGCGGTGGATGCGAACGCCTGCTGGTGTGCGGCGGTGGCAGCCGTAACCCGTTGGTGATGGCACGTCTTGCTGGGTTATTGCCAGGTACCGAGGTGACGACCACCGATGAAGCCGGCATCAGCGGCGATGATATGGAAGCGCTGGCCTTTGCCTGGCTTGCCTGGCGCACCATTGCCGGGCTTCCGGGCAATTTGCCGTCGGTGACTGGCGCACGTGAGGCCAGCGTCCTCGGGGCCATTTTCCCGGCGAATCCACGTCATAATCAGAGTTAACTGAAATTCAGCGCGGCGTGTGGTCGTTAGAATGGAATGAAACAGGAGGGCAGCCATGCCCTCCAGGACCAGGAAAGTCTTCGGAATACGCCCATGAAAAAACTTCTTCTTATTGCCGCGCCTTTATTGCTGTCAGGATGCAGCGTCTACAACCAGTTCCTTGATCGCATGCAGACCGATACCCTGGAGTATCGCTGTGATGAAAAACCGCTGACCGTTAAGCTGAACAATCCGCGTCAGGAAGCCAGTTTTGTCTACGACAACAAATTGCTCACCCTCAAGCAGGGCATTTCTGCCTCCGGCGCACGCTACACGGACGGAATTTATGTCTTCTGGTCGAAAGGCGACAGTGCCACCGTCTACAAACGAGACCGTATTGTGCTGAACAATTGCCAGCTCGAAAATCCGAAGCGTTGAGATTTTTACAGGGGCGGCGCACAATAGCGCCACCCAATGTCAATGTCAGCTAACGCCATGTCAGATAACGACGAACTGCAGCAAATTGCGCATCTGCGCCGTGAATACACCAAAGGCGGCCTGCGTCGCCAGGATCTTCCCGCCGAACCCCTCGTGCTTTTTGAACGCTGGCTGAAACAGGCCTGCGAAGCGAAACTCGCCGACCCAACGGCAATGGTTGTCGCAACGGTAGATGAAAACGGTCAACCGTATCAGCGTATCGTCCTGCTCAAACATTATGACGAGAAAGGCCTGGTGTTTTACACCAACCTGGGCAGTCGTAAGGCACACCATTTAGAAAACAATCCTCGTATCAGCCTGCTGTTCCCGTGGCATATGCTGGA
Organism: Enterobacter sp. BIDMC 26; assembly: GCF_000534435.1. Taxonomy (NCBI): domain Bacteria; kingdom Pseudomonadati; phylum Pseudomonadota; class Gammaproteobacteria; order Enterobacterales; family Enterobacteriaceae; genus Enterobacter; species Enterobacter sp. BIDMC 26. Next base: position 1,170,862 of record NZ_KI973182.1, read on the forward strand.
GCGTCAGGTGATGGTCACCGGCAAAGCAGAGCGTCTCTCCACGCTGGAAGTGGTGAAGTATTTCCACAGCCGCCCGCGTGACAGCCAGATTGGCGCCTGGGTCTCAAAACAGTCCAGCCGTATTTCGGCGCGTGGCGTGCTTGAAAGCAAATTCCTCGAACTGAAGCAGAAATTCCAGCAGGGCGAAGTTCCGTTGCCCAGTTTCTGGGGGGGCTTCCGCATTCCGATCGAGCAGATGGAATTCTGGCAGGGCGGCGAACACCGTCTGCATGACCGCTTTTTATACCAGCGTGAAAATGGCGGCTGGAAAATCGACAGGCTGGCACCGTAATCGCCGAAATTTGTTGATTTAAGCGCTAGCGCAGGCCGCGCTTGCGCTTTATTCTATGTACCTTTCGCATCAGGCGAAAAGTCGTGTACCGGCAAAGGTGCAGTCGTTTATACATGGAGAATTTGATGGCAAGCAGTAACTTGATTAAACAATTGCAAGAGCGGGGCCTTGTGGCTCAGGTGACGGACGAGGAAGCGTTAGCAGAGCGACTGGCGCAAGGCCCGATCGCGCTCTATTGCGGCTTCGATCCTACCGCTGACAGCTTGCATTTGGGGCATCTTGTTCCATTGTTATGCCTGAAACGCTTCCAGATGGCGGGCCACAAGCCTGTCGCACTGGTTGGCGGCGCGACCGGTCTGATTGGCGACCCAAGCTTTAAAGCTGCCGAGCGTAAACTGAACACCGAAGACACCGTGCAGGAGTGGGTGGATAAGATCCGCAAACAGGTTGCGCCTTTCCTCGACTTTAACTGCGGTGACAACTCTGCGATTGCGGCCAACAACTATGACTGGTTTGGCGGCATGAACGTGCTGACCTTCCTGCGCGACATTGGCAAACACTTCTCTGTTAACCAGATGATTAACAAAGAAGCGGTGAAGCAGCGTCTGAACCGTGACGACCAGGGCATCTCCTTTACCGAGTTCTCCTACAACCTGCTGCAGGGTTATGACTTTGCCTGCCTGAATAAACTGCACGGCGTCTGCCTGCAGATTGGCGGCTCTGACCAGTGGGGCAACATCACGTCGGGTATCGATCTGACGCGTCGTCTGCACCAGAACCAGGTCTTCGGTCTGACCGTTCCACTGATCACCAAAGCCGACGGCACCAAATTTGGTAAAACCGAAGGCGGCGCGGTATGGCTTGATCCGAAGAAAACCAGCCCGTACAAATTCTACCAGTTCTGGATTAACACGGCGGATGCCGATGTTTATCGCTTCCTGAAGTTCTTCACCTTTATGGACATTGAGACGATCAATGCTCTGGAAGAAGAAGACAAAACCAGCGGTAAAGCGCCACGCGCTCAGTACGTACTGGCTGATGAAGTGACCAAACTGGTTCACGGTGAAGAAGGTCTGGCCGCGGCAAAACGCATTACTGCAAGCCTGTTCAACGGGACGCTGAGCGATCTGAGCGAAGCGGACTTCGAACAGCTGGCGCAGGATGGCGTGCCGATGGTTGAGATGGAAAAAGGTGCCGACCTGATGCAGGCGCTGGTGGACTCCGAGCTGCAGCCATCCCGCGGTCAGGCGCGTAAAACCATCGCCTCGAACGCTATCACCATTAACGGTGAAAAACAGGCCGACCCGGAATACACCTTCGCTGACAGCGATCGTCTGTATGGCCGCTACACGCTTCTGCGTCGCGGTAAGAAAAACTACTGTCTGGTCTGCTGGAAATAATTAAAAGTATCCAGGGGCGTGGGAAACCACGCCCCTTTTGTTTTTTCAGGGTTTGGTAAGTAAAAATGAAGAACATCCTCGCCATTCAGTCCCACGTTGTCTTTGGGCATGCTGGCAACAGCGCCGCGGAATTTCCGATGCGCCGCCTCGGTGCCAACGTCTGGCCCCTCAATACCGTGCAGTTCTCAAACCATACACAATACGGTCAATGGACCGGCTGCGTGATGCCGCCCTCGCACCTCACCGACATTGTGCAGGGCATTGCCAATATCGATCAGCTAAAACGCTGTGATGCGATACTGAGCGGATATCTCGGTTCGGCAGAGCAGGGAGAGCATATCCTGGGCATTGTCCGCCAGGTGAAAGCGGCAAACCCGGCGGCGAAATACTTTTGTGATCCTGTTATGGGGCATCCGGAGAAAGGCTGTATCGTGGCCCCCGGCGTGGCTGAATTCCATGTGCGTCACGCGCTGCCGGCCAGCGATATTATTGCGCCGAACCTCATTGAGCTGGAAATTCTCTGCGAGCATCCGGTGAATAGCGTAGAAGAGGCGGTAAGCGCCTCTCGCGAGCTAATAGCCCAGGGGCCGGAGATTGTCCTGGTGAAACATCTCGCGCGCGCAGGGCTGAGCAGGGACCGTTTTGAGATGCTGCTGGTGACGAAAGACGAAGCCTGGCATATCAGCCGTCCGCTGGTGGACTTCGGCATGCGTCAGCCGGTGGGTGTCGGTGATGTGACAAGCGGCTTGCTGCTGGTGAAATTACTTCAGGGGGCCACGCTGCGGGATGCACTTGAGCATGTGACTGCTGCGGTGTACGAAATCATGAAGGCGACAAAAGAGATGCAGGAGTATGAACTGCAGGTGGTCGCGGCACAGGATCGTATCGCGAAACCGGAGCATTACTTCAGCGCGACCCGGTTATAACGGTTCACGTTCCTGTCAGCCGGGTAGCGACAGCGCCACCCGGCAATACAGTGCGCCGGTCAGTTCAACCCTTCTGCTTTAAGCGCTGCAGCCACCGCAGGACGCGCGGCTACGCGATCCATGTACGATGCAATGTGGTCCAGCCCGTCCATGTTGAGCTTAATGGCCCGCGCCCAGCGCAGCACGGTGAACAGATAGGCATCGGCAATCGTAAAACGCGCGCCCCCAATCCACTGATCGTCTTTCAGCGATGCGTTAACGTACTGCAGTTTTTTCTCCAGTTGAGCACGTACGGTCGGTTTGTACTCTTCCGGCGTCTCCGGACGGAACAGCGGCGTAAAGCCTTTGTGCAGCTCGGTCGCAATGTAGTTCATCCACTCCAGCGTTTTGTAGCGAGAAACCGTGCTTACCGGTGCCAGCAATTGCCTGTCGGGCACACTATCGGCGAGGAACTGCATAATCGCCACGCCTTCGGTCAGCAGGGTACCGTCATCCAGCAGCAGAGCCGGAACTTGTCCCTTCGGGTTAATAGCAAAAAAATCATCGCCGTTTTCCAGGCGTTTTTTCATCAGGTCAACGCCATCCAGCGTGAAATCTTTGCCGCTCTCGCGCAGGGTAATGTGGGAAGCAAGAGAGCACGCGCCCGGTTTGTAGAACAGTTTCATCGGTAACTCCTTTTTGCTGAGGTTTCAGCTATGTTAGTGCGCGAACGGGTAAAAAAAAAGCCGCTAATACATTAGCGGCTTCTGTTCAGTCGTTTCTCAGTGACATTATGCGGTAGCGGTTTCGGTCGCTTTCGCCGTCTTGTCGTCGTCCTGAGTCATGCGATTCAGCTTCGGCGCAGTCAGCATCATCAGAACCGCGATAACCGCAGTAGCAATACCAATCTGCATGAACACGGTACCGTAGACGTTCAGAGAGACCAGTGGGTCAGTCACGTTATCCGGCACGGCCATCAGGTTTGCAATTTTACCTGCGATGATGGCGGCACCCGCAGTGGTCAGGAACCAGCTACCCATGATGAAGCCCATCAGACGCTGAGGAACCAGTTGTGCAACCATCGCCAGGCCCAGACCGGAGATCATCAGTTCACCGATAGACTGCAGCGCATAGCTCAGGATCAGCCAGTTAACGGAGACGATACCGGCGTCAGTCGCAAATTTCGTACCCAGCGGCAGTACCAGGAATGCGCCAGAACACAGCAGCATACCGATAGCAAATTTGTGCGGCATCGGCAGACGGTCGCCCATTTTGTTATAGATAGCAGCCAGAATCGGGCTACCAATCATGATCCAGAACGGGTTCAGGGCCTGATACTGCTCCGGCTCGAACGCGATACCCAGGATTGAGTGTTCAACGTTACGGATAGCGAAGAAGTTCAGAGACGTTGGCATCTGGCTGTACAGAACGAAGAAGATAATCGCTTCCAGCATCAGGATGAAGGCCACAATCATCTTACGACGAGCGGCACCCTGCATGGCGAAGGCTTCTTTCGCGAAGATGATCACGATACCCAGCGCAACCACACCCAGAACCGCACGCGCGATGCCCTGGTTATGCAGCAGCCAGGTTGCGATTGCCGCGAGGATCACCACGCCGACAATGGTCGCCAGCAGTTTGCCAATGTGAACCGGTTCGAAGTCTGGTTTGGAGCCGTAGTCTTTTACCCAGCGTTTGCAGAAGGCAAAGTTAACCACGGTGATCAGCATACCGACAACGGACAGGGAGAACGCAACGCTCCAGCCGAATTTAGCGGCCAGCCACGGGGTTGCCAGCATGGAGAAGAAGGAACCGATGTTCACGGACATGTAGTACATGGTGAATGCACCGTCCAGACGCGGGTCATCTTTGTTGTAACAGGTAGAGAGCAGGGAAGACGGGTTCGCTTTGAACAGACCGTTACCGACGGCGATAGTCGCCATACCCATATACACCACAGCGGCATCGTGACCAGACCATGCAACCAGCGCATAGCCAACGGCCAGGACAATCGCACCCAGCATAATGACACGTTTAGTCCCGAGGACTTTATCACCCAGCCAGCCGCCGATAGCGACCAGACCGTACACCAGGGCACTGAAAGAGGAGAACAGCGTAATGGAATCTGCTTCGGACATACCCAGCTGTTTTACCAGGTAAACCGCCATGATCCCTTGCAGGCCGTAATAACCAAAACGCTCCCATAACTCGATAGAGAAGATGAGATAGAACGCTTTAGGTTGTTTAAAAGCGTTAAGACTTACGCTTTCATCTGTTGGTTTATTGTTTGCAGTCGACACATATACCTCTTTTTTTACATCCCATATTAACGGGGGTGTTCATCGCGTGATGGCCGTAGTCCATCCGCCTTATAGTTATATTGGGAGGAGAAACGGCGGGTAATGTTCACTATCCTGCACCGTCTGGCAATACGTTTGTAATAATCTGTTACATATAACTGGGCCGCTATAATCGGCGGTTCATACAAATGTTATTCAGCGTTAAATTTCATACGATCTGTAAAGGGAGTTTTTTTGACTGGCATTCACCCATAATTTGCCCTCAATGGCGATATGTTCTGCTATTTGAGGTTTATTGCAGTGATATAGCCCATATTCTGAAAAATAGCTGGTCTTATGTGTTGCTCGTGATGAGTTTGATCTTGTCTGGCAAAGGGTTTACGCCGCTTTTAACAACAAAAATTCAACACGAAGTTATCAGGGTGATCTTGATCACATATGTATAGAAATTTTTGGCTATGAAAAAAGTATTAACCTGTTTGAGCGTTAAAGGCTCGAACAAGTGATAAGGGAAGCGGTAATGAAGGCGGATAAATTATGGTCAAAAGAAGGTCTACTGGTAGACCCTCTCTTGGTAAGGAATTGGCGTTGCGTCAGAAAACGAAAAGCGGAAGATATCAGGGATACACTTTCTCTTTGTACTCGCAGAGATCTTCGATAATACAGGAGCCACAGCGAGGCTTACGGGCAATACAGGTATAACGGCCATGGAGAATGAGCCAGTGATGGCAATCCACCTTAAATTCGGCGGGAACCACTTTTAGCAGTTTCTCTTCAACCTGCTCGACATTCTTGCCCGGTGCGAAGTTCGTGCGGTTAGAGACGCGGAAAATATGGGTATCAACGGCGATAGTCGGCCAGCCAAACGCGGTGTTAAGTACCACATTCGCAGTCTTGCGTCCCACGCCGGGTAATGCTTCCAGCGCGGCGCGATCTTCCGGCACTTCACCCCCGTGCTGTTCCAGCAGGATCCGGCAGGTTTTGATCACGTTCTCAGCCTTGCTGTTAAACAGACCGATGGTTTTGATATAGGACTTCACCCCGTCCACGCCCAGTTCCAGCATCGCCTTTGGCGTGTTGGCGACCGGATAAAGCAGGGCGGTCGCCTTATTAACGCTCACGTCGGTAGCCTGCGCAGAGAGCAGCACGGCGATCAACAGCTCGAACGGGGAGTTAAAATTCAGCTCCGTCGTCGGATGTGGGTTCTCATCCCGCAGACGGGTCAGGATCGCAATGCGCTTTTCTTTATTCATGAGGCCTTCTCGGGTATTCCTTCCTGTACGCTGCGCTCAGCCACGCGGCGCTTACGTTTTTCATCAATCAGGTATTTTATCGCCAGCATCATGCCGAGGCCAATAAACGCGCCTGGCGGCAGCATGGCCAGCAGGAACGGCGTATCGGTGTGGAAGACTTCGATGCGCAGCGCTTTAGCCCAGCCGCCGAGCAGCGCATCTGCGCCATCAAACAGCGTTCCGTTACCCAGGATCTCACGCATTGAGCCGAGCACGAACATGGCACCGGTTGCCCCCATACCAATAGAGAAACCATCCAGAGCCGACATCGCCGGGCTGTTTTTTACGGCAAAAGCTTCCGCGCGCCCGACCACAATACAGTTGGTTACGATGAGGGGAATAAAGATCCCGAGCGACTGATACAGACCGAACGCATAAGCGTTAATCAGCATCTGGACGATACTCACCACCGACGCGATGATCATGACGTAAATCGGAATACGGATTTCCGATGGCGTCCAGCGGCGCAGGGCAGAGATGGACAGATTGGTCAGGGTGAGAACCAGCGTGGTTGCCAGCCCCAGACCCAGCGCGTTGGTGGCGGTGGATGTCACTGCCAGCAGCGGACACATCCCCAGCAGCTGTACCAGCGCGGAGTTGTTCTTCCACAATCCCTGGACGATAACCTCTTTAACCTGGCTCATGATTACTCCTCACAGGCCGGAAGATTGTTCATCTGCGCGGGCAGCGTTTCCGCATACAGCCCGGCTCGTTTTACGGCATTGACCACGGCCCGTGGGGTAATGGTTGCCCCCGTGAACTGGTCAAACTCGCCGCCATCCTTTTTCACAGCAAATGCAGGATCCGCTTCGCCGTGGATCACTTTTCCGGCAAAATGCAAAATCCAGTCGCTCAGACGGGTTTCAATTTTATCCCCCAGGCCTGGCGTCTCATGATGTTCCGTCACGCGCGTACCCAACACGGTACCGGAGAAATCGCTGCCGACCAGCAGTTGAATCGCCCCGGAGTAGCCATCGGGCGCCGTCGCTTCCATTACCGCGCCTACCGCGTTATCCCCCTTACGGGCAATAAAGACGCGGTGCGGGCCTTTGCCTAACTGAGGTGCCTGGACCACGAAGCAACTTTTCTGCAGGTCATTATCGTAGAAATCAGGGGGGATCACCTGATCGAACAGGGCTTTTTGCTGCTTCACCGCCTGTTCGTCGATGGTCGATTTGGTCAGGTTGTTCACCAGGGCCGTCAGTCCGGTGAGGACCGCGGCGAAAATGGCCAGCGTGACGCCATGTTTTTGCATTGTTTTCAGCATCGCGAAACCCTTAACGGTGGCCGTACACGCGCGGACGCGTGTAGTAGTCGATGAGCGGAACGGTGATGTTCGCAAGCAGAACCGCGAATGCCACACCGTCCGGGTAACCGCCAAAGCTGCGGATGAGCCACACCAGCAAGCCGGCCAGTGCACCGAAGATCAGGCGGCCACGGTTCGTGGTAGATGCCGTTACCGGATCGGTCAGGATAAAGAACGCACCCAGCATGGTTGCCCCCGAGAGCAGATGCATCTGTGGGCTGGCGAGCGATTCTGGCGAGAACACCCATCCCAGTGTGGCGCAGACCGCCAGCGTCACGAGGAAGCTGACCGGAATATGCCAGCGGATCGCTTTCTGCTGCAGCAGGAAGAGCCCGCCCAGCAAATAAGCAAGGTTCACCCACTGCCAGCCCGCGCCCGCCAGCATGCCGCTGAAGATGGCAGATTTCATAATCTGATCGACGGAGTGCCCGGCATGCAGGGAGGTTTTAAACGTATCGAGTGGTGTGGCCTGGCTGATGCCATCCACGCCCATACGCAGCGCGTTCATATCCGCACCGAGCGCGGTATGGCCGGTAAAGATAACGTGCAGGGCATCCATAAAGCCGGGTACCGTCGCGGCAATGTCATGCGGCGGCAACCAGCTGGTCATCTGAACCGGGAAGGAGATGAGCAGTACGACGTAGCCAATCATCGCCGGGTTGAACGGGTTATGGCCCAGCCCACCATAAAGTTGTTTGGCAATAATGACTGCAAACACCGTACCGAGCACCACCATCCACCACGGAGCAAACGGTGGAATACTGATTGCCAGCAACAGGCCAGTCAGCAGTGCTGAGTTATCGGCAAGGATGCGGGAAACCGCCAGCTTACGCAGTTTAAGCACCAGGGCTTCTGCCCCTAAGGCGCTGGCACAACCCAGCACTATCTGGAACAGCGTTCCCCAGCCGAAAAACCAGCACTGAACGGCAATGCCCGGCAGCGCCGCCAGGCACACCAGCATCATGATGCGTGATGTCTGGCGCTGATTATGGGTGTAAGGGGAACTTGCGATTCTGAAAACCATTTAATCCTCGTTAACTGCTTGCTGTGCGGCTTTCTTCGCCTGAACGCGCGCAATGGCGGCGGCGACTGCGGCTTTACGTGGGTCGTCGTTTGCGGCCGGCTGCTGTTCTTCCTGCTGTGCTGCTTTGCGGGCCTTGGCGCGGGCAATGGCGGCTTCAACAGCCGCCTTACGCGGGTCGACAGGTGCTTCAGGTTCAGCGGCTTCAGGCTGCGCCGCCGCTTTACGCGCTTTGGCACGGGCAATGGCGGCTTCGACAGCCGCTTTACGCGGGTCGACGGGGGCTTCAGGCGTAGCGGTTTCAGTCTGCGCCGCTGCTTTGCGCGCTTTAGCGCGCGCGATCGCCGCTTCAACAGCCGCTTTACGGGGATCTACGGCCTCCACTTCTTGCTCAACCACCACGTTTTGCTCGCCGGCCTTACGCGCTTTGGCGCGAGCGATCGCCGCTTCAACAGCCGCTTTACGGGGATCTACGGCCTCCGCTTCTTGTTCAACTACCACGTTTTGCTCGCCGGCCTTACGGGCTTTGGCGCGGGCAATGGCGGCTTCAACGGCGGCTTTACGCGGATCGATCTCAGCGTCAGAGGAGGCTGACTGTGCTTTTTCTGCCTGACGGGCGCGCGCAGCCGCTTTACGCGCTTCGCGGGCGGCAATCGCTTCGCTGTTATCCGGTTTTTCACCGGCCGGGATCACCACGGTCTGGGCTGCCGTCGCTTTTTTCTCCCGCACGCGTGCCAGTGCGGCATTAATCGCATCCTGGTCTTTTTCGCCGGGCTGAACTGCTGCCTGTTTGTGACGCGCCTGACGGGCCAGTTTTTCACGCTCCAGGCGCGCCTGACGCGCTTCAAAACGCGCTTTCGCTTCGGCTGCGCGTTTCTCTTCCATGGAGATGGCATAAATCTCGGCCTTCTCCTGGCGGAAGTACTGCACCAGAGGAATGTTACTTGGGCAGACCCAGGCGCAGGCACCGCATTCGATGCAGTCGGCCAGGTTATGGGCCTGCGCTTTATCGTGCAGCTGACCTTTGCTGTACCAGTACAATTGTTGCGGAAGTAAATCCGCCGGACAGGCATCGGCACAGGCGCTGCAGCGGATACAGCCTTTCTCCTCCTGCTCTTCACCCATTTCGGTCGGGGAGGGGGCAAGCAGGCAGTTTGTGATTTTTACTACCGGGACATCGAGCCACGGCAGGGTAAAGCCCATCAGCGGGCCACCCATGATCACCATCTGGTCGCTGCCCGGGCAAAAATCAGCCTGTTCCAGCAGATGACGAACCGGCGTACCCAGACGCGCCCAGACGTTGCCCGGACGTGCGACAGATTCACCGGTCAGCGTAACCACGCGCTCGGTCAGCGGTTCACCGTCCACCACCGCACGTTTCACGGCGTAGGCTGTCCCGACGTTTTGCATCAGCACCCCGATGTCCGAAGAGCGTCCGCCATGCGGAACCTGCTTGCCGGTCAGAATTTGCGTCAGCTGTTTGGCACCGCCAGAGGGGTACTTGGTTGGGATAACGCGCAGGCCGATATCGTGGCTGCCGTTGAGGACGGCACGCAGCATCGAAATAGCCTGTGGCTTGTTATCTTCAATGCCAATCAGCACTTCGCGCGGCTGCAGAATATGGGCAAGAATGCGGATCCCTTCCACGACCTGCGCGGCGCAGTCCTGCATCAGACGATCGTCGGCGGTGATGTAGGGTTCACATTCTGCTGCATTGATGATCAGAGTCTGAATTTTATCGCCGCCGCCGTGCAGTTTGACGCCGGTAGGGAACCCTGCGCCGCCCAGGCCGGCAACGCCGAATTGATGAATACGCTCGATAAGCGCTTCGCGGCTCCGGTTGCGGTAGTCGCTCCAGCCGTCACGTTCTATCCAGCGGTCTTCTCCGTCGGCTTCAATAATGACGCTCAGCTCGGAGAGCGCAGAGGGGTGTGCAACGGTATGGGGGGCGATCGCCACCACTGTACCGGACGTCGGAGCGTGGACCGGCAGCATACGTCCGCGACCGAATGTTAACGGCTGGCCGCGAAGGACGGTATCGCCTTCTTTCACGCACAGTTCACCCTCAGCACCGATATGCTGTTTCAGCGGCATGACGTAACGGGACGCCAGCGGAATTTGGCGCAGCGGCGTGCCGTTGGACTGGGTTTTCATTTCAGGTGGATGGATACCACCGTCAAAGTCCCAAATCTTCTCTTTTCTGAAAGCAGAAAATAACTTAAGCATGTTGTTCCACAGGAATGATGCGAACCGGAATGGTTTGAAGATCCCACTTCCAGCTTTCGGTAGTCGGTTCAACCGGGCGCAACGCGATACATTGCGTCGGGCAGGGTGCCACGCAGAGGTTACAGCCGGTGCACAGATCCGCCACGACGGTGTGCATGGCGCGCGTTGCGCCAACGATGGCGTCGACAGGGCATGCCTGAATGCATTTTGTGCAGCCGATGCAGTTCGCTTCGTCAATCACGGCGAGGGCGCGAACCGGCTCCTGCACATCTTCATCGCCGTCAACAGGTTGCGGGTCAACGTTAAGCAGGGCGGCTATTTTCAGCATTACCGCTTCACCGCCGGGTGCGCAGCGGTTAATTTTTTCACCCTGCACGCCTACCGCTTCGGCATAGGGGCGGCAGCCAGGATAGCCACACTGCCCGCACTGGCTTTGCGGCAGAAGCTCATCGATTTTTTCTACAACAGGATCGTCCTCTACCGCGAAACGGCGGGAGGCGTAACCCAGAATAAGGCCAAACACCAACCCCAGCACGCTGATAGAGGCGATGGCTATCCAGACAGTACTCATTACAACTTCACCAGACCACTAAAGCCCATAAAGGCCAGAGACATTAAACCTGCTGTCACCAGGGCGATCGCGTTACCGCGGAATGGCGCAGGGATATCCGCTGCTGCCAGACGCTCGCGAATCGAGGCGAACAGCACCATCACCAGAGAGAAACCGACGGCGGCAGAAAAACCGTACAGCGCCGATTGCATGAAATTATGCCCAAGGTTGATGTTCAGCAGCGCCACGCCAAGTACTGCACAGTTGGTGGTAATCAGCGGCAGGAAGATACCCAGCAGGCGATAGAGAGCCGGGCTGGTTTTACGCACCACCATTTCTGTGAATTGCACTACCACCGCGATGACCAGAATAAAGGACAGCGTACGCAGATAGATTAAATCCAGCGGGATGAGGATCCAGTTATCAATCAACCACGCGCAGATAGACGCCATCGTCATCACGAAGGTGGTGGCCAGCCCCATGCCCATTGCAGTTTCCAGCTTTTTGGAAACCCCCATAAATGGACACAGGCCAAGGAACTTCACCAGGACGAAGTTGTTAACCAGCACAGTGCCGACAAAGAGCAGTAAGTAATCGGTCATTATTTAGCCTGAAATAAAAAAGCCGCCTATTATCGGACAAACCACCGCAGGCGACAACAGGTTATCTGTAAGGTTATTACGGGTTCACAAAGGTGTTCTTCACCCGCGTCGAACGCTTGAAATAGGGCACCAGCAGCGCCGCAGCCAGTAACGGAAAAAGCAGCTGGCGAACGGCCAAGGCATCAGAAACTGGCGAAAAAGCAAAGGCTTTCACCGCCAGCAGGACCGAAATCAGCAGCCAGATAATGTAGTGTTTAGGGACACCCTTACGGCGCTTAAAGAAGGCAATGGTCAGCCATAGCGTGTAGTACCACATCCCGATTGCAAAAACGAACGACACAAACCACATCGTAATATTAAGCACACTTTGCGACATCAGGGTCTGGATTGCATGAGGTGTAATCAGTGCGGTGGTATAAAGCAGCAGCGCAAGTGATGCGCTTAATAAGGCAACCAGCAGCCATGCCAGTGGGGCGATTAACCAGCCTCCAATTCGTTCTCCAGGCGTTGCGGTCATGAACTCTCCCATAATCTGCGCGAAATGTTGTACAGCCAGTTTGCAGGGCGGAGAGTATATAACATTTCGCGCGGATGGCTACTTTCTTATAAAACGTAGCGCCATACAGACTTAGGCACTTCACCGACGTTGAACAAACGGCCACCGGAGACCAGCTCCGCACGGCGGTGGTCAGCGGCGCGATACATATTGATGATTTCCTGATTATCCGACAACGTGTAGTTCAGATGGTCAAACAGTTTTTCCAGGCTCTCAAGCGAATTGATCTTGCGAAATTTTAATAAATAGTCCTGAACTGTCATATTAATAAGTTTCCATATAAAAGTGAGTAATACCAGTTAAGGTAATTCGTCCGAATAATAAACGGATTAATAAAGACGTAAACAGCCCACTCAGATAACGCGACTAAATTAGGAGTTTTCTTTGCTGAAAGTACAGGCATCAGACGATGCCTGGAAGAGAAGGTTAACCGTGTTCACCAGGGCTGGCAATAAGTAACTGACATATTATGTCACTCTTTATTGCGGTAACCGGTTACTTAGGTTGGGCGACGGTGACAGGCTCCGGCGGCTGGTAGTTATCGATATGGCTGGCAACGCCAAGCAAAATGACCGATACCCCAAGGACAATCCATCCCGCTAATTCAATGATTCGATTAATAATTGACGTCATGACTGGTACGTGTAATTTATCCATAAATACAGGTTGCAAATGTTACAGCGCCGTTTCCCCCGCGGCAAGTGCTTTGGGAACGGTTCCCCTAAACAAAATCAGAACGTTAAATCTATGTAACAAAAACAACCGGCATAGCCTGCTATTTTACGTCATATGGCACATGATTAATCTGTAAGAACGTCAGAGTAGCCAGTGTGAAATAAGATAGTCATAAAAGAGGGCAACATTATGAGTGATAGCATCCGCGTCGGGCTTATTGGTTACGGGTACGCGAGCAAGACTTTTCATGCGCCTCTGATTGCCGGGACGCCGGGCATGGCGCTGGCGGCAGTTTCCAGTAGCGATGCCACGAAAGTGCATGCCGACTGGCCCTCCGTGCCGGTTGTTTCTGAACCTAAGCATCTTTTTAACGACCCTAATATTGATCTGATCGTCATTCCCACCCCCAATGACACGCATTTTCCGCTGGCAAAGGCCGCACTGGAAGCCGGTAAGCACGTTATTGTCGATAAACCCTTCACAGTGACGTTGTCACAGGCGCGCGAACTGGATGCGCTGGCAAAAAGTTTTGGCAGAGTGCTTTCGGTATTTCATAACCGTCGCTGGGACAGTGATTTCCTGACGGTAAAAGCGCTCCTTAATGAAGGTACGCTGGGCGAAATCCTCTTTTTTGAATCGCACTTTGACCGGTTCCGCCCTCAGGTCCGAAACCGCTGGCGTGAGCAAGCCGGGCCGGGCAGCGGCATCTGGTACGATTTAGCGCCGCATCTTCTCGATCAGGCCGTAAATTTGTTTGGCCTGCCGGTCAGTATGACGGTCGATCTGGCCCAGCTCAGACCCGGAGCGCAAACCACTGACTACTTTCATGCCGTCTTGAGTTACCCGCAGCGGCGTATTGTACTGCACGGGACAATGGTGGCAGCCGCCGAATCAGCGCGTTATATCCTCCACGGTACCCGCGGGAGCTTTGTGAAGTTTGGTCTCGATCCTCAGGAAGAACGCCTGAAAAACGGCGAGCGTTTGCCGCAGGAAGACTGGGGCTATGACATGCGGGACGGGATTGTGACGCGGGTGGAAGGCGAGGAGAGGGTTGAAGAAACGTTACTGACGATCCCGGGTAACTATCCGGCGTATTATGCCGCTATCCGTGATGCGCTAAACGGGACTGGGGATAACCCGGTTCCGGCCAGCCAGGCGATTCAGATTATGGAATTGATTGAACTGGGGATTGAATCAGCCAAACACCGCGCAACGCTCTGTCTGGCGTGATTCTGGCAAAGCCGGGTAAGGCGAAGCGCCCACCCGGCAACGGGCTTAGCCGCGGGCGACCTTATCCCTCAGCGCCTGTTTCTCTGCTGGCGTCAGGAAAGCGATGTCCAGGCCGTTAATCTGCGCCTGGCGGATCTGATCCTGACTCAGGCCAGCCTGCGGTGCGGCGACGGTGTACTCATGAATAATATCCACGCCCTGTACTGCCGGATCGTCCGTGTTCAGTGAGGCCAGAACACCGTGCTCCAGGAAGGTTTTCAGCGGGTGATGCGCCAGTGATGCCACTGTGCTGGTCTGAATATTGGACGTCAGACAGGATTCAATACCAATACGCTGCTCGGCAAGGAAATCCATCAGGGCGCGATCTTCAACGGCTTTGACACCATGACCGATACGCTCTGCACCCAGCTCACGGATGGCCTGCCAGATGCTTTCAGGGCCTGCCGCTTCACCGGCATGCACGGTAATGTGCCAGCCGGCGTCACGCGCGCGGTTGAAATGAGAAAGGAACAGACTGCCCGGGAAGCCGAGTTCATCACCCGCCAGGTCAACGGCAGCGATCGCATCACGATGCGCCAGTAACCCTTCAAGCTCCTGCAGACAGGCCGCTTCACCGAAGGTGCGGCTCATAATGCCAATCAGGCGAGCCTGAACGTCGAAGGTTTTACACCCTTCGCGCACGCCGTCAATTACCGCTTCAACCACGCCTGCAACGGGCAGGTTGTGGGTCATCGCCATATAGCCTGGCGAAAAGCGCAGTTCAACGTAGTGCAGGCCATTACGGGCGGCATCTTCAATATTTTCGAAAGCAACACGGCGGCAGGCATCCAGCGAGGCCAGCATCTTCACGCCCCAGTCGAGTTTGCTCAGGAAACTGACCAGATCCGGTTCATTTGAGGTGACCTGAACGTGGGGGATTAGGGTCTCAATCGTTTGAGCAGGGAGCGTGAGATTGTACTGGCGGCCAAGATCGAGGATGGTTTGGGCACGAATGTTACCGTCAAGATGGCGGTGAATATCAGTTAGTGGCAGGCGTGTATCAATCATGGTCGCACTCTTTTCTGGTTAAAGTGCGTCATATTATAAAAACAAAACGAGGTAAAAAGCTATTTGCGCAAGGGAATATTCCGTTGCGCAATCTGATTACAGGAGCGTCGTTATGCCGGCGATCAGCCGCTGAACCCCTTGCTCAAGCTTGCTACGCGGGCATCCCGCGTTCAGACGGACAAAACCGTTACCCTCTTCGCCGTAGGTGTATCCCGGCATGATGGCGACCTTTTGCTGCTCAATCAGGACTTTTTGTAGCATTTTATCGTCAAGGTTGAGTGGGCGTAAATCGATCCAGGCCAGATACGTGGCTTCGGGTGGCTGCCAGTTGAGCGTCGGAAACGCGTGGTGTAATTCGCGTGCAATGTACGCCAGATTTTCCTCCAGATACGCCCGCAATGCATCCAGCCATGGCTCTCCCTGCTGATAGGCAGCAATGTGGGCCGTCAGCGCCAGTACGGAAGGGGAAGAGAGCCCGTCACGACCTTTTAATGCGCTGAGGTAACCGTTATGGCTCTCTTCATCGCCAATCAGCCCCCAGGCACCGGTGAGCGCCGGTATGTTAAAACTTTTTGAACCAGAGCTCAGAAGTGCCCATTTACCGCGTGCCACTTCATTCCACGGCGTATGGCGACGGCCTCCCCACACCATGTCCATATGAATTTCATCGCTGATCACCGCCACGTCATAACGGGCGCACAGTTCTGCCATGTGACTCAGCTCTTCACGCGTCCAGACTTTACCCGTGGGGTTTTGCGGGCTGCACAGCAGCAAAATTTTGTTTTCCGGTTTTGCCAGCGCCGCCTCAAGTGCGGCCCTATTTCCCTGCCAGCCCGTGGCATGTTTTTCCATCGCCACGCCGACCACCTGGCGGGCATTCCCCTCGATGGCCTTATAGAACGCATCGTAAGCGGGGGTATGGACCACCACGCCGTCGCCGGGAGTTGACCAGAGGCGAATCAGTTCGGACACCATATAAATAACGGAAGGCCCGTACACGAGCGATTCGGTATCAATGTGGCTGTTAAAGCGCTGCCGGAACCAGTGCGCCACAGCGGCGAGAAACTCTTCATTTTTCCAGCGGCTGTAGCCAAACACCCCGTGATGAATACGCTGGTGCAGCGCTTCGGTGATGCAGGGCGCGGTCGCGAAATCCATATCGGAGATGGTGAAGGGCAGCAGATCGGCCGCGCCAAAGCGGTCGGCGACATAGTCCCACTGCGTGCACCAGGTGCCGTGTCGATCCACGACGGTTGAAAAATCGAACATGACTCAAGTCCTTAAAGAAAAACCCCCTCAGCGCGAGGGGGTGAGGCATCAGGCTTCCACTGTACGCATCAGGGTTGCCAGCTCATCTTTCACTGACTGAACCTGCGGGCCGATAACCACCTGCAAATTATGTTGATTTAACTGTACCACGCCGATCGCCCGGTTGGCTTTCAGGGCGTTGGTGTCCACTTTCGACATATCCGCCACCGACAGGCGCAGTCGGGTGATGCAGTTATCCAGAGAGGTAATGTTATCCGCACCACCCAGCGCCGCCAGAATAGCAGGGGTGTTATAGCCGGACTTACCCACGGTACCTGCAACAGCCTGCTCAACGCTGCTGGCGGTATCGGTATCCCGTCCAGGCGTTTTGAGGTTAAAGCGGGTGATGGCGAAGCGGAAAATGCCGTAGTACACCGCGAACCAGATAGCGGCGACCACCGGTACCAGGTACCACTTGGTCGACAACCCGTGCAGGATCCCGAACACTACAAAGTCGATGACGTTGCCGTCGGTATTCCCGATGGTGACGCCCAGCACCGCCATCACAGTGAAGCCCAGACCGGTCAGTACCGCGTGGATGAGATACAGCACTGGCGCGACAAACAGGAACAGGAATTCGATTGGCTCCGTTGTACCGCCCACGACACAGGCGATGACCCCGGAAATCAGCAGCCCTTTAATTTTATGGCGGTTTTCCGGACGAGCACAGTGATACATGGCCAGCGCCGCACCCGGCAAGCCGCCGAGGAAGGCCGGCATTTTACCCTGTGACAGGAAGCGGGTCGCACTTTCAGAGAAGCCGTGCGTGGTCGGGCAGCTCAGCTGTGCCTGGAAGATGGTCAGCGCACCGCTCACATCGTGTCCGCACACCTCCATTGTGCCGCCCGCTTCGGTAAAGCGGATCAGCGCCACCAGAATATGTTGCAGACCAAACGGCAGCAGCAGACGTTCGCCGGTTCCGAAGATCATCGGACCAAAATCGCCCGCACCGTTGATGATGCGGCCAATCCCGTTAATCCCCAGCGCAAAGACTGGCCAGATCAGCGGAATAATAAGGCCAAACAGACCCATGACCACAAGGGTTACAATGGGTACAAAGCGGGTGCCCCCGAAGAACGCCAGCGCATCAGGCAGGCGGATATTGTGGAAGCGCTCATGCAGCATCCAGATAATCACCCCGGCGATCACCGCACCGAGGATCCCGGTATCAATGGACTGAATCCCGATAACGCTCTGAATGTTGTTCGCTTTAAGCACGGCGGCATCGGTGGTGGGCAGAATGCCTTTTGCCGTCAGCCAGAAGTTCACCGCAAGGTTCATTACCGCATAACCGACAAACCCGGCAAAGGCGGCCACGCCTTTGTTCTCGCGTGCCAGACCCAGCGGGATAGCAATACAGAACATCACCGGCAGGAAGCTAAAGGCGAAGGAGCCAACTTTACTCATCCAGATAAAGATCGCCTGCAGCACAGGTGTCCCGAGGAACGGGATCAGCGTGATGACGTCCTTACTGCTCAACGAACTGCCGATCCCGAGCATGATCCCGCAGAACGAGAGGAGTGCCACGGGCAGCATAAAGGTTTTACCCAGTTGCTGGAAAAATTCCCACAGCGATATTTTTTGTGCTGCTTTCGCCGTCATAAAACGACTCCTTTATTGTTAAAATCAGTTTATCTGCTTCAATGCTGCGAGAAGATAAAACGTTTTATCAAAGTTTAGTGCGCTCTGAATCACATTCTCAGGCTTTGACTGGTAGTATAAAGATTACATATTGATAAAACGTTTTACCGATCTCATTTCAGGGAGTCACGCCGACACATGGCTGTAGCGAAAAAAATCACCATCAACGATGTCGCGCTGGCGGCGGGGGTTTCCGTCAGCACCGTTTCACTGGTGCTCAGCGGGAAAGGACGCATTTCTCCCGCGACCGGGCAACGGGTTAACGAGGCGGTTGAGCAACTGGGCTTTGTACGTAACCGCCAGGCATCAGCGCTGCGCGGCGGCCAAAGCGGTGTGATCGGTTTGATTGTGCGTGACCTGACCTCTCCCTTTTATGCCGAACTGACCGCGGGCCTGACCGAAGCGCTTGAAGCGCAGGGACGGATGGTCTTTTTGCTTCACGGCGGTCGCGAGGCCGATCAGCTCCTTTCCCGTCTGGATATGCTGCTTACGCAGGGCGTCGACGGGGTGATCGTCGCCGGCGCATCGGGTGTGAGTAATGACTTGTGCGAGCGCGCCGCCGAAAAAGGCGTGCCGCTGGTGTTTGCCTCGCGCGCCAGTTATCTGGACGAAGCCGATACCCTGCGACCGGACAACATGCAGGCCGCACAAATGTTGACGGAGCATCTTATTCATCGGGGGCATCAGCGCATTGCCTGGCTTGGCGGAAAAAGCTCGTCCCTGACGCGAGCCGAGCGGGTAGGCGGTTACTGCGCGACGCTGATTAAATACGGCCTCCCGTTCCACAGCGAATGGGTGGTGGAATGCGAATCCAGCCAGAAGAAAGCCGCGGAAGCGATAAACGCGTTATTACGGAGTAGCCCGACGATAAGCGCCGTGATTTGCTATAACGAGGTGATTGCGATGGGGGCCTGGTTTGGCCTGATCCGCGCCGGGCGTCAGAGCGGCGAGGGTGGGGTTGAAACCTTCTTCGGCCACCAGGTGGCGTTAGGGGCATTTGCCGACGTTGGTGAAAACGCGCTGGACGATCTGCCCATTGTCTGGGCCACCACACCTGCCCGGGAGATGGGTTACACGCTGGCGGACAGGATCATGCAGCGCATCGAAAAAGCAGACGTGCAGGCCGGGCACCAGATTGTGTCGGCACGGTTAGTGACGGTGAAATAGTATTTCGTGGCACCAGGCTGAGTACCTGCAACCGGTAATAAAAAACCCCTCAGAGAGGGGTTTTGATGATTACTGCTGTGGTGCAGCGGGTGCAGCGGGTGCAGCGGGTGCAGCAGGTGCTTCAGGCACGGCCGGCGCTGCAGGTTCAGCCGGTTCCGGCATCCCCAGGGCAGGCATACCAAACATCCCGACAAAATCTTCCAGCGGCATTTTATCGCCGTTCAGCGTGACCTGACCGTTGGCATACTGCAGGCTGGTGGAAATGGTGTTGTCTTCCATCTTCGTGATGCGGAACATCTGGCCCATTGCCGCCAGGCCTTTCACCTGCTGGCTCGCCAGCTTGCCGGCATCTTCATCACCATACCCTTCAAGCTTCGCAATCTGGGTCATAAACTCGGTCGCCATATCCACAGGGATGGTCAGCTTGCTGTCGAGTGACTTCACGCTGCGATCCACTTCCTGCGCCAGGGTCTGAGGTTCACCCGTTGCGGTTGCCGGGTCTTTCAGGAACAGGGACAGATTAAAGTTGGTTTCGCCTTTGCTGTTTTTCCAGCTCAGCGGGGCCACGGTGATAACCGGCTCGCCTTTCAGCAGGATGGGCAGGTTGTTCATCAGCACCGCCATGGCCTGCTGCTGGTAAACTTCCGGATTCTGCTGCAGCGCGGCATTGCTCAGCAGTGCCTGGCTCTCTTTGCTGTATTTCTGGCTAAATTCATGCCATGCCTGACCGTCGATATTGCCAATCTTCAGCGACAGTTTGCCGGTCCCGAGATCCTGGTTCTGCACTTTCAGGCTCTTCAGGGCGTAATCCAGTTGGGTATTGATGCTCTTACCGTCTTTAGACACGTCGGATTTGCCGTCCACCTCCATGCCTTCCAGCACGGCCATCTCTTTCCCTTCAACCGCGATAGCAATCTTGTCGAAAGAGAGTTTCTGATTACCGATACGCTCTTTAAAATCGGTCATCTTGCTGTCGCCATCGGCTTTCAGGTTATTGAACGTCAGCTGAACCTTTTGACCGTATTCATTGACGGCATTGATCAGGCCGCTCTCTGCTTCACCGGTCAGGGAGAAGACATTTCCATCGCGGTCAGCATCAACCTTGAAATTCCCCCCGCTAAAGGTCACTTTCTCGTTATCTTTCTCGTAGTTCAGTGCTTTCAGATCGATACTGGAACGTGTGTCACCGGCGTAGCTGATGCGGGTGTTAACCTCGAAAGGTGACTCATTCTTTGCCAGATCAAACAGCGGTTTGGTTAAGTCGTTATTCACCAGTACAGTATGAACGGACGCCATCGACGGGATCAGGTTAAAAGACGTTAACTGTGCCAGCGGGAACGGACCATGGCTGACCACTTCATCCAGCACCACGCTTTGGCCCGGTTTCAGCCAGCCATTTTCATTACCGGCAACAGGCTTGACAACCACCTGCATATGGCTGGTAAAGATACCACGCTGATAATTCTGGTAGGCAAGCTCCACGCCTGCTTCCGGCGCGCCACGCTTAAGCTCTCCGTTAGCCTGTGCCACCATCTCAGCCAGACGGCTTTCCAGCTGTTTCCCGGTAAACCAGGAGGCACCTGTCCAGACCACGCCTAACGCTACAATCACTCCTACCGCTACGACCGATTTTTTCATTGCGACTATCCCTAAAATGAAACCAGGCGGTAGAAACCGCCCGGCGATGTAAAGTCTTCAACTAGCTTAGCAAGAGTTGTTAAAAAATTCAGTAAGTGCTTATAGCTTATTAAAAACACGCGCCAGACGACCGGTACCGCTCACGCTCACCGGCGACTCGTTTGCCGCTACAAATGCCGATTCGCCTGGCTTGAGCACCAGACGCTCGCCACCTTTATGCAGCGTTGCTTCACCCTCAACGCAGAACAGGATTGCTGCGCTCTCCTGCGCGATGGCGGTTTCTGCCGGGCTCAGGTCATGCAGTGAGAAGGCAAAATCATCCACCGGGATCGGGAAGTCCAGCTCCGCACCCTGTTTAACAGGCTGAGTCAGCAGGTGATCCGCAGGCTTCGCCTCAAACTTCACGTTGGCAACCAGCTCAGGGATATCAATGTATTTCGGCGTCAGGCCTGCACGCAGTACGTTGTCTGAGTTGGCCATCACCTCCAGCGCCACGCCCTGCAGGTAGGCGTGCGGGGTTTCAGCAAACAGGAACATCGCCTCGCCCGGGTTCAGCTTCACCACGTTCAGCAGCAGAGGGGAGAACAGGCCGCTGTCGTCCGGGTAGAATTCAGAAATCAGGCGGATAGTATCCCACGGCTCACCGTGCTGGCTGTCCAGCGCCGCTTTCAGCACCGCCAGGGCGTGAGATTTCTCTTCTCCCTGCATGTTCAGCAGGCTGGCGAAAAGCTGGCTCAGGCCTTCTGCATTCGGGTTTTCCAGGAAGTGGGCAATAGCGTTGTTAGCACCCGCCACCGGCTGCAGCAGGGAGATAATTTCTGAGAACTCGCGAAACGCGTTCATCGCCAGGAAGGGGGTCAGCGCAAAGACCAGCTCCGGCTTGTGGTTAGGATCTTTGTAGTTACGCTCGGCGGCATCTAACGGAATACCGGCCGCGTTCTCTTTCGCAAAGCCCATCTCAGAGGCTTTTTTATTCGGGTGCACCTGGATCGAGAGCGGCTGGTCGGCGCACAGCACTTTAAACAGGAACGGCAGCTCACCAAAACGGCTGGCAACCTTGTCACCCAGCAGGGTGGCTTTGTCGGCATCAATCACGTCGCGCAGAGAGCGAACCTGGCCGCTTGCGTCTTCAATTTTTGAGCTGCTCTTCGGGTGCGCACCCATCCACAGTTCTGCCATTGGCAGGTTGTTTGGGTTCGCGATACCGTAGAGATCCGTTAACGCAGTTTTACTTCCCCAGGCGTAGTTTTGCACTGAGTTAATGAGTTTTTGCATTATCAAGCCCTGATTCAATGGTGGAATTAACTCCGGGTATTAAAGCAATAAACCACATGGAAGTAACCTGTGGATGTAAAAAGTCGTACTAGTCTCAGTTTTTGTTAAAAAATTGTGTAGGATAAGCTGACTCGCTTTTAAGCGGGCAGCGGAACATCTGCCCAAATAATCAGACTGAAGCAGTAAGTGAGAGAACAATGTCGAACAAACCCTTTCATTATCAGGATCCTTTCCCCCTCAGTAAGGATCAAACCGAATATTACCTGTTAACCCGCGATCACGTCTCCGTCTCTGAATTCGAAGGGCAGGAGATCCTCAAGGTCGATCCGCAGGCGCTGACGTTACTGGCGCAGCAGGCTTTCCACGACGCCTCGTTTATGCTCCGCCCTGCGCACCAGCAGCAGGTTGCCGATATCCTGAGCGATCCGCAGGCCAGCGAAAACGACAAATACGTCGCCCTGCAGTTCCTGCGTAACTCGGATATCGCGGCGAAAGGTATTTTACCTACCTGCCAGGACACCGGCACGGCCATCATTGTGGGTAAAAAAGGCCAGCGTGTCTGGACCGGCGGCGGCGACGAAGCGGCGCTGGCGCATGGCGTGTACAACACCTACACCGAAGACAACCTGCGCTACTCGCAAAACGCGGCGCTGGATATGTACAAAGAGGTCAACACGGGCACAAACCTGCCTGCGCAGATTGACCTGTATAGCGTGGACGGTGATGAATACAAATTCCTCTGCATCGCCAAAGGTGGCGGTTCAGCGAACAAAACCTATCTCTACCAGGAAACCAAAGCGCTGCTCACACCGGGCAAGCTGAAGAATTACCTGGTTGAGAAAATGCGCACGCTCGGCACCGCTGCCTGCCCACCGTACCATATTGCCTTTGTGATTGGCGGTACGTCAGCAGAGAGCACCCTGAAAACGGTGAAGCTGGCGTCGACCAAATATTATGACGGCCTGCCTACCGAAGGGAACGAGCACGGCCAGGCGTTCCGCGATGTTCAGCTCGAACAGGAACTGCTGGAAGAAGCGCGTAACCTCGGCCTGGGCGCGCAGTTCGGCGGCAAATATTTTGCCCATGATGTGCGAGTGATCCGTCTGCCGCGCCACGGTGCCTCCTGCCCGGTCGGGATGGGGGTCTCCTGTTCTGCGGATCGTAACATCAAGGCGAAGATCAACCGCGAAGGCGTCTGGATCGAAAAACTGGAGAACAACCCAGGGAAGTACATTCCTGAAGCGTTGCGCAAAGCGGGCGAGGGTGAAGCCGTTCACGTTGACCTGAACCGTCCGATGAAAGAGATTCTGGCGCAGCTGTCTCAGTATCCGGTGTCGACCCGTCTCTCTCTTAACGGAACCATCATCGTTGGTCGTGACATCGCTCACGCGAAACTGAAAGAGCGTCTGGACAATGGTGAAGGGCTGCCGCAGTACATCAAAGATCACCCGATTTACTACGCAGGCCCGGCCAAAACGCCAGAAGGCTACGCCTCTGGCTCGTTAGGCCCGACCACCGCAGGCCGTATGGACTCGTATGTTGACCAGCTGCAGGCCAACGGCGGCAGCATGATCATGCTGGCAAAAGGAAACCGTAGCCAGCAGGTGACGGATGCCTGCCATAAACATGGTGGCTTCTACCTGGGCAGCATCGGCGGTCCGGCTGCCGTACTCGCGCAGGGCAGCATCAAGAGCCTGGAGTGCATTGAATACCCGGAACTGGGTATGGAAGCTATCTGGAAAATTGAAGTGGAAGATTTCCCGGCGTTTATCCTTGTGGATGACAAAGGTAACGACTTCTTCAGGCAGATCCAGTCCTCTCAATGTTCGGCGTGTGTGAAGTAATCTACTATAGCCGGGTGGCGTTCACGTCACCCGGCACATCAAAGAGCGCACAAAGCGCCATATCTTTTCTGTAAAGCAATCAATACTTATCTCTGAAGCATGTGAGCAATCCCGACAGTGTTATCAAGGAGAAAGTAATGACTACGGTACGCCGTGAGAAAGACTCTATGGGCGCGATCGACGTCCCGGCTGACAAGCTATGGGGCGCGCAAACCCAGCGTTCGCTGGAACATTTCCGTATTTCGACCGAGAAAATGCCCGTCTCGCTGATTCAGGCGCTGGCGCTCACTAAACGTGCGGCAGCCAAAGTGAATCAGGATTTAGGCCTGCTGGCGGCAGAAAAGGCCACCGCGATTATCACTGCTGCCGATGAAGTGCTGGCCGGCAAGCATCCTGATGAATTCCCCCTCGCCATCTGGCAGACCGGTTCTGGCACCCAGAGCAACATGAATATGAACGAAGTGCTGGCGAACCGGGCAAGCGAACTGCTGGGCGGCGTGCGCGGTATGGAGCGTAAGGTTCACCCGAACGATGACGTAAACAAAAGCCAAAGTTCGAACGACGTCTTCCCGACGGCGATGCACGTGGCGGCGGTGATTGCGCTTCGTGAACAGCTGATCCCGCAGCTCAACGTGCTTAAAACCACCCTTGGCGAGAAGGCGCAGGCTTTCAGCGATATCGTCAAAATAGGACGTACTCACCTGCAGGATGCCACGCCGCTGACGCTCGGCCAGGAGATTTCCGGCTGGGTGGCAATGTTAGAACATAACCTCAAGCACATCGAGTACAGCCTGCCGCATCTTGCAGAGCTGGCGCTGGGCGGAACGGCGGTCGGTACGGGGTTAAATACCCATCCGGAATATGCGGTGCGCGTTGCCGACGAGCTGGCGGCCATCACCGGGCAGCCGTTTATCACGGCGCCGAATAAGTTTGAAGCGCTGGCCACCTGTGATGCGCTGGTTCATACCCACGGTGCCCTCAAGGGGCTGGCAGCGTCGTTGATGAAAATCGCCAATGATGTGCGCTGGCTGGCCTCGGGTCCCCGTTGCGGTATCGGTGAAATTAGCATTCCGGAGAACGAGCCGGGTAGCTCAATCATGC
This sequence comes from Enterobacter sp. BIDMC 26, assembly GCF_000534435.1. NCBI lineage: Bacteria > Pseudomonadati > Pseudomonadota > Gammaproteobacteria > Enterobacterales > Enterobacteriaceae > Enterobacter > Enterobacter sp. BIDMC 26. Next base: position 1,196,277 of record NZ_KI973182.1, read on the forward strand.
CGGGCAAAGTAAACCCGACCCAATGTGAAGCCATGACCATGCTCTGCTGTCAGGTAATGGGTAACGACGTTGCCGTTAACATGGGCGGCGCATCCGGTAACTTTGAGCTGAACGTCTATCGCCCGATGGTGATTCACAACGTGCTTCAGTCCATACGCCTGCTGGCGGACGGTATGGAGAGTTTCAACGAGCACTGTGCGTCAGGCATTGAGCCAAACCGCGAGCGCATCAGCCAGTTGCTCAATGAGTCGTTGATGCTGGTGACCGCGCTGAATACCCATATCGGCTACGACAAAGCCGCCGAGATTGCGAAAAAAGCGCATAAAGAGGGGCTGACGCTGAAAGCCTCCGCTCTGGCATTGGGTTACCTGACGGAGGCTGAGTTTGATGCATGGGTACGCCCGGAATCGATGGTCGGCAGCCTGAAATAATCACTGCGCCACATACAGGTGCAGCCGCGGAATAATCAGCTGCAGCGGTTGCGCCTGAGGTCTGTAACGATGCTGGACATTTTCAGCATCGTAATTCAGCAGTTCGCCAATATCCGGCACAATGGCCCCCTGATCGGCATCATAAAGAGCGATCAGCGGCGTCGGGCAGGCATACTGTACCTGCTTTTGCTGGCCGGAATACCAGACGCGTGCGATAGGCTGCACCTTCACCGGGCGCTTAATCTTAAGCCGTGTATCCGCCGGCAGTGAGGCGATGCTGTGGTACTCCTGCTCAAGCCGTTCAATCCACTGCTCGCGTGACCACGGTGCGACAGTCCGCGGTGCCTTCAGACTCTTTTCCAGCTGTGCCAGAATGTCATCCCGGGTGAAGTTTTTAATGATGTGCTTGTTGGCCCAGCCGAAGCGAAGCGTAGCGGGATGACGCAGTAGCGTCAGCGTACGGTAGGCATTCAGGGTGATTAATCCCGGTAGCTGTCGGTGTACCCATTCAAAACGGGCGGCAGGGGCCAGACCTGACTCTTCAGTGATGATCTTTTCAAACGTCGCCTTAAGCGTGTTGATATGCGCAATTTGGTTTTCCAGCGCTTCTCGCGTTGTCGCATCAGTTTGCAGGCAGATTACGCCCGGCAGACGAACGGCCGCCTTACTGCTGCGGTTTTCTGACTGCTGCTGGATAAACAGGCGACGGTAGTGTCGCAGCGTCAATTCCAGCGCCGCTTTGCCGATATGCTGCTGTACCTCTATGGTTTCCAGCGGGTCGTGTTCAGCGCCTTTAACCACATCCGGCAAGGTGAAGACGCGCGCGGCTAACAGACGGCAGGTCTGCAAACGTTCGGTCAGAGTCAGTAACTCGTGTTCAATGTCGCGGAACGTGCTGTTCAGCCTTTCGATGAGATCGTACGTCGCCATGATAACTCTTCATTAGTTACAACATACTTATCATATAGCACAGCACGCCGGGTCAGGCCAGCGTGCGATAAAGGTCAGGCAGGGACGGGAAGGGTGATGTTGTGATATACCGGCCAGCTAAAGCAGAAGCGCGCGCCGCCGAGTGCGCTCTCTTCACAATGCACCGTGCCGCCCATCGCCTGCGCAATGGAGTAAACAATTGCCAGCCCGAGGCCACATCCCCCCGTGGCACGATCGCGGCTGGGGTCGAGGCGTACAAACGGCTCAAACACCGTTTCACGCGCTTCCGGGGCGATGCCCGGTCCGTCATCCTCAACCGTCAGACAGGCCTGACTACCCTGTAAATCTAAGCCAATCTGCAGCGTGCTCTCGCTATAGCGCATGGCGTTGTTCATCAGATTATCCAGCACGCGTTCCATCAGACGCATATCCAGTGCGCCATAATCGCCGGGCGTGACGTGTGTCAGCAGGGTACGTTGCGGGTTTACGCTCTGGACATCATCAATATGGGTTTGTAACCAGCCGGGCAGGTCCGGCGTACTGAGGTTCAGTTCGTTTTGCGGGCGATCGAGGCGCGCGTAGGTCAGGAGCTCCTCAATGAGGCCCTCAAGCTGACCAATGTCGCGGTTCAGCGCCTGAGACTCGGCCTCCGTCAGGTTTTCGCTCATCTCCAGCCGATAGCGCAGGCGTACCAGCGGCGTACGCAGCTCGTGAGCAATTCCGTCAATGAGCTGTTTTTTACTGATAATCAGCGCATTGATGTTATCAGCCATCTGGTTAAACGCCACGCCAAGACGTTCGAAGCTGGAACCGCTGTCGAAGTGAATGCGCTCGGTAAAATGCCCGTCACCAAAACGCTGCGCAGCAGATTCCAGTTTCAGCATGTCCTGCCAGTGTGGCCTCATCCAGATAAAGACCGGGAAAGCGAGCGAAATGGCAATGAAAGCCAGCAGGGCAAGGTCCAGCAGACGCATCTGGTGCAGATAATAGAGATAAGGTACCGGCCCCACGGCCAGAACGTAATGGCTCCGTGGAATGCGCTGGATAAAGGTATATTTCTCATCCAGCGCTACAATGTCCCCGTCACGCAGTCGCTGCATGGCGGGTGGCTCTAAATCGAAATCCTTCATCGGCTCGATGCGCAGATCAAACGACAGGTTCAGATCCAGCTCTTTTAAGGTCTTGGCCCAGTCGTGTGGCGGGATCTCTCGCAGCTCGCTGCGCATCAGGTAGAGCGAGCTTTTCATTAAATCATCCAGTGACTGCCTGCCCGCACGTTCGGCGGTGAATTTATAGACCAGCCCAACCAGCATGGTCATCACCAGGAAGCAGACAAACAGCAGGAGATAAAACTGTACGAACAGCTTTTTCATTCAATCTCACCGAAAATCAATACGTTAACAACCTGCGTCGAAGACAAACACGCAAACCCAAACTAGTTACACATACCGCTCGGTTTTTTACGGGGCCCGCATTGTGAGTAATTCCACAGAACGTACCCTTTTGATTTCATACAGTCTTCTATTTTTTTGATCCTGGAATCTTGCTGTTCTATCGTTTCGCCCGGCAGCAGGCGGTTACGACTGAAGTTTTCGTCCCATGAATTGAGCGAATACTTTCGATCAACGCCGCAGGCGTACAAATCCTCACGGCGTTGTTGCACATTGGTATGGCCCGGGGTCCTGGGATTCTGGATAGTCTGAATATACGGAACATAGTCATAATGACTTGAGTCCATATCTGCGACAACGCACCCGGTTAACCCAAAACAGCAGATCAGGCTGAGTGTTCTTATTTTATGCAACTGTCAGACCTCGTCTGCGTAATGTTTTAAACAGTGTCGTTCGGGGAACCGGCATCAGGTTTCCCAGGCGTGAGGCGCGAACAGATAGCCCTTGTTACGCACGGTTTTAATGCGGTACGGCTCAGTGGCATTATCCTGCAGTTTTTTACGCAGGCGCGAAATAGCCACGTCAACGCTGCGATCCATTCCGTCGTAGCTGACGCCGCGCAGGTTTTTCAGTAATGCATCGCGGTCCATGATCTGCCCGGCGTGGGTTGCCAGTTCCCAGAGCAGGTCAAAATCTGCGGTGGAAAGGGCGATAAGCTCGCCAGAAAGCAGAACCTGACGGTTAATCGGATCAATAGACAAGGTACCAAAACGCATCGCTTTGTGCGGGGTCAGCGACTGAGCAGGCGCTTCACGTTCAACGCTGGCACGCTGGCGTAAATGAAGGCGCAGACGAGCAAGGAGGACGGCAGGGGGCGTGGTTTTCAGAATGTAGTCATTGGCACCCATTTCGAGTGACAAAATATGGTTCATGTCGCTGTCCAGCGAGGTCAGCAGCACGATAGGGCCCTCCCACCGGGCGCGCAGATCGCGGCAGACCGTCATGCCATCTTTGCCGGGCAGCATAATGTCCAGCAGCACCAGGTCCGGGTTTTCACGTAAGACCACCTCTTCGGCACGATCGCCACGAGGCTCAACAATGACGTCCATATCATGTTTACCCAGATAGGCGGCGATCAATTGCCCCACTTCGGGCTCGTCTTCAACATAAACAATCTTATTCATACAACGTCTGTTATCGCGAAAAAAGCCAACATACACCGCACAACCTTAACGTTCCATTAATCTTTCATAATTAACGCCAGTTCCGTTATTCTGGCTCATAGTGTTATTTGATTGTTATAGGGAAAAAGATGGGGCTGGTGATAAAAGCCGCGTTGGGTGCGCTGGTGGTGTTACTGATTGGTGTTCTGGCTAAAACCAGGAATTATTATATTGCCGGGCTGATCCCACTCTTCCCGACCTTTGCGTTAATAGCGCACTATATTGTCGCCTCAGAACGAGGCACGGAAGCATTGCGTACGACTATCGTGTTCGGGATGTGGTCGATCATCCCTTATTTTCTCTATCTTCTTTCGCTCTGGTACTTCACCGGTTTTATGCGACTTCCCCTGGCGCTGAGCGGGGCCGTTGTCTGCTGGGGGCTCAGCGCCTGGGTGCTTATCTTCTTCTGGAGCCGCTTTCACTAGCGCAGCGGTCGACCGCCGTCCACGGCAAAGGTTCTGCCAGTGACATAGCAACTGGTGAGCAGATAATCGATAAGATCGATAACCTCTTTTTCACCTGGCGCAATTTTCATCAGCGATTTATTTAGCGCCTGCTGGCGATACTCCGCATCATCGTCTTCGTTGAATAAAATCATCGCCGGGGCGATGGCGTTCACCTTAACTTCAGGGGCAAGTTTACGGGCGAACGAGCGCGTCATGTTATCGAGTGCGGCTTTACTGGCCGCATAGGCGATGTGCTTGTCGCTGCCGCGCTCCACGACGTAATCGGTGAAATGAATAATATCACCCGCCGCATGTCCGTGACCGCGCAGCAGGTCGAGCAGGGCATGGTTCAGCAGATAGGGCGCATTGACGTGGATCTGCAGCATGCAGGAGAGCGTTTCGCTGAGTGGCGTACCGGATTTTTCGGGAAGCCAGGCGCTGGCATTATGGATAATGGCGCGCAGCCCGGGGGTGGTAGATTTCACTTTATCAGCGAAGGCCAGAATACCGTCATCGGTTGAGAAATCGGCCTGAATGCAGATCGCACCGGCTTTGCGTAGCCCCTCAACCGAGGGATATTCGCTGCGGTAACTGATGATGACCGGATGGCGAAGATTGAGAAAGTGATGGGCAAGGGCGAGGCCGATACGACGGCCTCCACCAGTAATCAGTATTGGGCGTTGCTGCGCGTTTCCCATCGTGTTCTCCTTTTCAGTTCAACAATGGGAAAGGCGATTCTATCCCATTAACATCCAGGTTGCCGGTACGGCAGCAACCAGTAACAGCCCGATTAAGGCCATCTCACGGCGTCTAAGCGCGTTCTCTAACTGATGCGTGCGGCGGGCGTAGATAAACACCAGCAGGCCCGGTGCATACAACACCACCGACAGCAGCAGATGCATAGGCCCGGAAGCATACAACAACCACAGGCCGTAAATACAGGCTCCGACGCCCACCACATAGTGCGCCGGACGTGTGGCGATTTTTAACAGATATGCACCCACTAAGAAATAGGGTACCAGAATCATCTCCGAGGCGATGGTCAGCAGAGTGTTATAGTCTGAACCTGTGAGCCAGATCAGCACCAGACAGACCTGAACGCTGATGTTGGTCAGCCAGAGTGAGGCCGACGGCGCGCTGTTTTTGTTTTGACGAGCAAACAGGCGTGGAAATGCTTTGTGCGTTGCGGCCAGAAACGGCACTTCTGCCGCCATAATGGTCCAGCTCAGGTACGCGCCGCACACGGAGATAATCAGCCCCGCGGCAATCACCACGTCACCCCACGGTCCGAACATTTTCACCATCAGGCCCGCCATCGACGGGTTACGCATTTCGGCCAGTTCAGGACGCGCGACCACCCCCAGCGACAGCAGCGTCACCATCAGATACACGCCCAGCGCCGCCAGTACCGCCAGCAGCGTGGCGCGACCCACATCGCGCTTATTCCGCGCCCGGGCAGAGACCACGACGGCACCTTCAACACCGATGAAGACCCACAGGGTGATCAGCATGGTGTTTTTGACCTGCTCCCAGACCGGTACGCCCAGCGCGACACCGCTGAAATCGAGACTGAACACATCGAGACGGAACGCCATAAAGGCCAGCACGATAAACAGGCCGAGCGGAACCAGTTTGGCCAGGGTTGCCACCAGGTTAATGCTGGCCGCCGTCTGTACGCCACGTAGAATCAGCCAGTGAACAACCCACAGCAGTACCGAAGCGCCCACAATGGACTGCCAGGTATTGCCGTCGCCAAAGAACCGCAGTTCAGGGGTATCGGTAAAGAAACTGAGCGCCGAAAAGACGATCACCAGGTAGGAGACGTTTGCGATGACCGCACACAGCCAGTAGCCCCATGCGGAACAGAAGCCAATCAGTTCGCCGAAACCTTCACGGGCGTAAGTGAAAATCCCCCCATCCAGATCCGGGCGGATGCGGGTCAGCAGCAGCATTGCGAACGCCAGCAGCAAAATCCCGGCCCCCGTGATGCCCCACCCTATAAGCAGTGCGGCAGGGCTGGCGACCGCCGCCATATTCTGCGGTAAGCTGAACACGCCCGCACCCAGCATTGAGCTCAAAACGAGTGCAGTCAAAGCACTCAGGCCTAGTTTCTTTTCCATTGGCTTCCTGTTATGAAAGGTCCAAATCCAGAATAATTATTTCGCACAGGCGCATAAAAATGGTGGATCACACTAAGGCGCGGGATTTTACGGAGTGTCACGAAAGCATGCAATGACGTGGGGCCGAATTTCAAAAAAAAGTAACAAAAAAGGCGGCATTGCGCCGCCTCGGGTCAACCGTTCTGTTACTTGTACAGGTCGGCGCTGATGGTCACGTTGTTACCACGTTCCTGCCACTGGCGGGTGATGTGGTAATACTTCGCCCCTTTCTTCGCCGCACGTTTCGCGACCTGATAAGAGACTTCCGTCATGTTGCCGTAGTTGCCGGTAAATTTAATGCTGTCGAACGGCACCATCTGCGCTGCAGTGGCTTTGTTCAGCTCTTCAATTTTGGTTCCGTCTGGCAGGGTAACGGAGTAACGGCCACCTTTGGTGGATTGCGTTTCGAAGAAACGGCCCACTTCAGCGCTTGGTGCGGCAGAGGTGGCTACGCCTGGAATTTCCACTTTCTTCGCTTCTTCGCCGCCTTTCGCTATCGCCGCACGACCCGCTTCGGAATCAGCAGGGATGGCGTCCGGGCTTTGCAGAACGCGTTTTTTCGCATCTTCTTTATAGATGAACGCGGTAATGCGCTGGTTGCCACCCTGGTTAGCATCGACCTGACGCACGATAAAGAAAGAGTACGCGCCTTTTTCTTTTGCGGCTTTGGTGATGGCATCGTTCACTTCAGGTTGGCTGCGATAGAAGCCCTGCACGGTGACGGTGTCATAAGGTTCCAGCTCAATCGCCTGATCTTTTGGTAATTCAACGACGCCGTTAATCACGCGGTTTTTCGGTGCGTCAGCTTTCGGCGCATTGTCTTTATACAGCGCAATGGTCACGCGCTGGTTACCGCTGTTGCCGGAGTCAGACTGATCAACAACGTAAAACGAGGCCGCACCGTTTTTATCGGCGGCTTTTGATGCGGCGGCGACGGCATCGCCAATAGAATTATAACGACCCACAATGACCGTATGGTCAAAAGGTTTTAACGCTGCCGCTTGCTCCGGCGTTAACTCTGTCGCGGCATTCGCAGACAGGGCGGTCGCGGAGAGAAGTGCGGACGCCAGGAGTGTGTTCTTAAGCTTCATAAAAATAATCCTTCGCCTTGCGCAAACCATGTACTGGTATTGTTGTTAATTTGAGACGGTCCCGATTATGGCATTTAAAACCCGTCGCTGTCTGCGCCATTTTTCACAGCCTGTGCTCACTGAATCATCTGATTTGATAACATTTAGTGATATGTTGAAAAAACAGGCGTCTGACAAGCAAAACTGATAAAGCTTATGACTTTTACAAGTTAATTTAATGTTAATAAGTTGTTCTCTAATGGCGCTATATCATGTTTTTACCGCTTCGCTTGCGCTATTTATCGGTCTCAGCGATGAATTTAAGGTAAATATCACTGTCAGCGACGCAGATCACTTATTTTTCACAGATAAAGTAAGAAATAGTGTTTTCTGGCGGTAGATCACGGGCGTTATTTTCAGTAGGTTATAGAAAGTTTGTTACTGTTTTATTTTCTGGGGTTAATCATATGTCGTCGCTGTCCTGCTGGCGAAAGTTGATACAAACCGCGGGCATTTATCGACAAACCATCATCAAAAACCGATGGAAGGGAAAACTATGCGTATTGGGGTACCAAAAGAACGGTTAGCCAATGAAACCCGCGTAGCGGCAACACCGAAAACGGTGGAGCAACTGCTTAAACTGGGTTTTACCGTCGCAGTTGAACGCGGCGCGGGCAAACTGGCGAGTTTCGATGACGAGGCCTTTATTCAGGCTGGCGCGGAAGTGGTGGACGGTGCTGAAGTCTGGCAGTCGCCCGTTATTCTCAAGGTTAATGCGCCGGAAGAGAGCGAGATTGAACTGTTGAATCCTGGCACGACGCTGGTGAGCTTCATCTGGCCTGCACAGAATCCTGAGTTGATGGAGAAGCTGGCAGCACGTGGCGTGACCGTGATGGCCATGGACTCCGTGCCGCGTATTTCGCGCGCGCAGTCGCTGGATGCCTTAAGTTCCATGGCGAATATCGCCGGTTACCGCGCGATTGTTGAGGCGGCGCATGAGTTTGGTCGCTTCTTTACCGGTCAGATCACTGCGGCAGGGAAAGTGCCTCCGGCGAAAGTGATGGTGATTGGCGCGGGCGTGGCGGGTCTTGCGGCTATCGGCGCAGCAAACAGCCTGGGCGCTATCGTACGCGCTTTTGACACCCGTCCTGAAGTAAAAGAACAAGTACAAAGTATGGGTGCCGAATTCCTTGAGCTGGACTTCAAGGAAGAAGCGGGTAGCGGTGACGGTTACGCGAAGGTCATGTCCGAAGCTTTTATCAAAGCGGAAATGGAACTCTTCGCCGCGCAGGCCAAAGATGTCGACATCATTGTCACTACCGCGCTTATCCCCGGTAAACCCGCGCCGAAGCTGATTACCCGTGAGATGGTTGACTCAATGAAGTCGGGCAGCGTGATCGTCGACCTGGCGTCGCAAAACGGTGGCAACTGTGAATACACCGTGCCAAATCAGGTGACCACCACTGCTAACGGCGTGAAGGTGATCGGGTATACCGATTTGCCGGGCCGTCTGCCAACGCAGTCTTCTCAGCTGTACGGTACCAACCTTGTTAACCTGCTGAAACTGCTCTGCAAAGAGAAAGACGGCAACATCACCGTTGATTTTGACGATGTTGTTGTGCGTGGCGTAACGGTGGTGCGTGAAGGCGAAATCACCTGGCCTGCGCCACCGATTCAGGTGTCCGCGCAGCCTCAGGCGGCACCGAAAGCGGCGCCTGAGCCTAAAGAGCCAGCTAAACCGGCTTCTCCGTGGCGCAAGTACGCGATCATGGCGCTGGTCATTATTCTGTTTGGCTGGCTGGCAGACGTCGCGCCGAAAGAATTCCTCGGCCACTTTACCGTCTTCGCGCTCTCGTGTGTGGTGGGGTACTACGTCGTGTGGAATGTCTCCCATGCGCTGCATACGCCACTGATGTCGGTCACTAACGCCATCTCCGGGATTATCGTGGTCGGGGCGCTGCTGCAGATTGGCCACGGCGGCTGGGTAAGCTTCCTGAGCTTTATCGCGGTGCTGATCGCCAGTATCAATATTTTCGGTGGGTTCACCGTGACTCAGCGCATGCTGAAAATGTTTCGTAAAGGCTAAGGGGTAGCATATGTCTGGAGGATTAGTCACAGCCGCATACATTGTTGCTGCAATCCTGTTTATTTTCAGTCTGGCGGGACTTTCCAAACACGAAACGTCTCAGCAGGGAAATAACTTTGGTATCGCCGGTATGGCGATTGCGCTGATTGCCACCATCTTCGGGCCGGACACCGGCAACGTTGCATGGATCCTGGTGGCGATGATCATCGGTGGCGCGATTGGTATTCGCCTGGCGAAACGCGTTGAAATGACCGAGATGCCGGAGCTGGTGGCCATTCTGCACAGCTTCGTGGGGCTGGCGGCGGTGCTGGTGGGCTTCAACAGCTATCTGTACCACACACCCGGTCTGGAACCGATTCTGGTCAACATCCATCTGACGGAAGTGTTCCTCGGCATTTTCATTGGTGCGGTGACCTTCACCGGCTCAATTGTCGCGTTCGGCAAACTGCGCGGTAAGATCTCTTCTAAACCGCTGATGCTGCCAAACCGTCACAAGCTGAACCTGGCGGCGCTGGTCGTGTCCTTTGTGCTGCTGGTGGTCTTCGTGCGCACTGAAAGCGTGGGCCTGCAGGTGCTGGCGTTACTGGTGATGACCCTGATTGCTCTGGCCTTTGGCTGGCACCTGGTGGCCTCCATTGGGGGTGCCGATATGCCAGTGGTTGTCTCCATGCTGAACTCCTACTCCGGTTGGGCCGCGGCGGCAGCAGGCTTCATGCTGAGCAACGATCTGTTGATCGTCACCGGTGCGCTGGTCGGTTCTTCTGGTGCGATCCTGTCTTACATCATGTGTAAGGCGATGAACCGTTCGTTTATCAGCGTTATCGCGGGTGGCTTTGGTTCTGATGGCTCCTCAACCGGTTCTGACGAAGAAGTGGGTGAGCACCGTGAGATCACCGCGGAAGATACCGCAGAGATGCTGAAAAACTCACACTCGGTCATCATTACCCCAGGCTACGGCATGGCGGTGGCACAGGCTCAGTATCCGGTTGCGGAGATCACCGAGAAGCTGCGTGCGCGCGGTATCAAGGTTCGCTTTGGCATTCACCCGGTAGCGGGGCGTCTGCCAGGCCACATGAACGTGCTGCTGGCGGAAGCGAAAGTGCCTTACGACATCGTGCTGGAGATGGATGAGATCAACGATGATTTCACCGATACCGACACCGTCCTGGTTATTGGTGCCAACGACACCGTTAACCCGGCGGCGCAGGACGATCCGCGTAGCCCAATCGCCGGTATGCCGGTTCTGGAAGTGTGGAAGGCGCAGAACGTGATTGTCTTCAAACGTTCCATGAACACCGGTTATGCAGGGGTTCAGAACCCGCTGTTCTTTAAAGAGAACACGCACATGCTGTTTGGCGATGCAAAAGCCAGTGTCGATGCTATTCTGAAATCGCTGTAAATCAGCGACAAAAAAACCGCCGTTTCCGGCGGTTTTTTTATGTCTGAACTTAGTCGTCTTCCGGGTCGTCCAGTTCAACCGGTGTCTGATACTCATCCGGCTTGATGACCAGCAGGTCACAGCGCAGATGGTCGATCACCTGTTCGGCGGTATTGCCCAGGAACGCGGCAGAAATACCGGTCCGGCCAATGGTACCCAGTACCACAATCCCCGCCTGCAGATGTTCTGCTAAATCCGGGATCACCTCTTCAGGTAACCCTTTTTCCACATGTGTCATTTTCTCATCAATGCTGAATTTCTGGCGTAACGCCTTCATGGCCAGCAGGTGCTGCCCCCGGATCGCATCGTTATACACGCTCGGGTCAAATTCAGGCAGCTCGATAGCAATATTAATCGGTGTTACCGGGTAAGCGCCCACCAGATGGACTTCAGTGTGGTTAACCTGTTCGGCAAGCTGGATCGTCTCCTTGACCAGCTTTTCATTGAGCGAATTGTGGTAATCCTCCTCGCTCGCCAGGTTGACCGCCACGACGGCCTTGCCGCCTTCTGGCCACGGCTGGTCTTTTACCATCCACACCGGGCAAGGGCATTTACGCAGCAGGTGCCAGTCGGTAGGGGTAAAGATCACGGATTCCAGCTTGTCGTGCTGGTGCGCCATTTTCAGCAACAGGTCGTGCCCACCGGCGACCACTTCCTGGATAATGGCTTCGAAAGGTCGGTTATGCCAGACCACTTTAATATCGATAGGAACACCCGCTTCCAGGTAATATTTGGCCTGTTCACGGATCCACGCGGTACGCTGGCTGATCACTCCCTGACGCATTGCGGTGCGTTCGTCAGGCGACAGAAGGGTGGTCATCTCATATGAGAAGTCATAGATCGGCAAAAACGCTTTGATTTTGCCACCAATCCGTTGATGTAGATACACAGCACGTCGTAATGCCGGCTGATCGTCCTGGTTAGGATCGATAGCCACCAGCATGTTTTGATACTTTGCCATACAGGTCTCCTTACTACTGTCACCACAGTCTGTAATTAAAAGAGTAACCTATATATCTTGAATGAAACAGGGGGGAAGTTTTTGTCAGATCAATAAATCATGAAAATCTGTCACAGAAACAGAACCGTTGTCGTTACCGCGATAAAGGCAATCAGCAGCAGTACCATCACCGCAATCGCAAACGTCGTTGAATCCTGTACGTAGGTTTTTTCTTCACCCTTCATTGGCCCGACAAGCATGATCCAGATGAATATGAAGGTCACTGAGGCGATAACGACTGAAACGAAAAATAAACTTTCTCTCAATTCATAACCTCAACAAGAACCTTTCAGGGACTGAGTGGGGCGGTGCCAGGGAAACGTGGTGAAACGGAAGTGGTGACGTACCAGACCAATAAATCATAAAAATTTATCGGTCTGGCATCAATCATGCGGGGGCGTTATGCCACGTTGCGGGAGTGACCGGCAAGAACGGCCAGAGCTTCACCGTTTTCGATGGTAATGTATTTACCCTTAACGGCCAGCATTCCGCTTTTCTGGAAACGACCCAGCAGGCGGCTGATGGTTTCCACGGTCAGGCCCAGGTAGTTACCGATATCGCCACGTGTCATGGTCAGACGGAATTCACGGGGGGAGAAACCGCGCTCCGCGAAGCGGCGTGAGAGGTTATAGATAAACGCGGCCAGGCGTTCTTCTGCATTCTTTTTGGAAAGCAGCAGAATCATGTCCTGATCGCCTTTGATCTCACCGCTCATCAGACGCATCATCTGCTGACGCAGATTGGGCATTTTGCCTGAGAGATCGTCCAGCGTTTCAAACGGGATTTCGCAAACCATTGAGGTTTCCAGCGCCTGAGCAAAGCTCGGGTGATGGCCAGTACCGATGGCATCAAAGCCAACCAGGTCACCCGCCAGATGGAAGCCGGTGATCTGCTCATCACCCTGTTCAGTGATGGTGTAGCTTTTGATGGTGCCAGAACGGATAGCATAGAGCGATTTCAGTTCGTCTCCCGCTTTAAACAGCGTCTGCCCTTTCTGAATAGGCTTTTTGCGCTCGATGATATTATCAAGCTGATCGAGTTCATGCTCATTCAGGGTAAACGGGATACAGAGCTGGCTGATGCTGCAATCCTGGCAATGGATAGCACAACCGCCAGACTGAATGCGTCGTATAATTCGCTTTTCCGGGATCATAGGTTTGCTCAAGCCTTAATTGATATTGGTCAATTTTAACATCTTTTTGGTAAGTACGTAAGCCTGCCAAACCATCAATAAGGACAAGAGACGGCAACCTGTTGCCATCTTCTTGAAATTCCACAGCTTGATTATGGATTTTTAGCCTAACCGGAAGAAAATTAAGCACTAAAAGCCTGGAAACTAGAGCAGGAGATACCCCTCGTGACGCAGTAACCACTCCTTGCGCTGCACGCCACCGGCATAGCCGGTCAGGGTGCCGTTGCGGCCAATCACGCGGTGGCAGGGGACCACAATACTGACGGGGTTAGCGCCATTTGCCGCGCCGACCGCGCGGGCCGCGCCGGCACGGCCGAGCTGCCCGGCGAGCTGGCCGTAATGCATGACCTGTCCGCACGGAATACTGCGCAGCGCCTGCCACACTTCGCGCTGGAAAGGTGTGCCTGCCGTGGCGGTCGGCAGGGTGTCAATGATGCTGAGATCGCCCTCGAAGTACGCCGTCAGTTTGTCGCTCAGGCCGCCGGGGTTGGTGGCGCTGATACGTTCATAACCCTGCGCGCGATAGTGCACGTTGAGCAACGTGTCCATCCTGTCGCTGTGTTCTTCCCACTCAACGGCGCGCAGACAGAACTGCTCGTCTGCAATCACCCACAGTGGACCAAGCGGCGTGGCAATTTTATCTTCGAGTAATCTCAGCATCGTTAATCCTTTAGTGCAGCCTTGGGTAAATCCCCGGCCCAATCGGCAGACCGACAAGATACCATGCCACCAGCATCACCAGCCATACCCCTAAAAAGATAAGCGGATAGGGTAAAACCAGCGAATAGTAGGTACCCAGTTTTGCCTCTGGTTTATAGCGCTGCAGGAAGCCTAAAAACAGCGGAACAAACGGTGAGACCGGTGCCAGCGGGATGACGGAGGAGTCTGCGATACGGAACAGGATCTGGGCAAACGCCGGGTGGAACCCCAGCATCATAAACATCGGCACAAAGATGGGGGCCAGAATCGACCAGATTGCCGAGCCGCTGGCGATAAACATGCACAGCAGTGACGACAGCAGCGCAAGGCCGACAAATGCCGGGACGCCGCTTAACCCCGCCGCTTCCAGCGCATCGGTCAGCCCCACGGCCATAAATTTGCCCATGTTGCTCCAGTTAAACATCGCCACGAACTGCGCCAGCGGGAACACCATCACAATAAAGCCCGCCATCTCTTTCATGGGTTCGATCATCAGCTGCGGCAGATCGCCCTGACGGCGAATTTTGCCGGTGGCGATCCCATAGGCGAGCGAAACGACAAAGAAAAACAGAATAATCAGCGGCACAATGCCCTGAATAAACGGCGAGGGGAGAACGGTATGTTTAACCGGATCGCGCAGGATGCCGTTTTCCGGTACCACCATCAGCGCGACCGCGGCAATAAACGCCAGCGAGACCACGCCTGCCACGCGCAGGCCAACGCGTTGCTCTTTACTCAGCGTCTCCAGCTTCTCATCACTTCGGCCTTCCCATTTCCCTAAACGCGGCTCAATGAGCTTATCGGTAATCAGTCCGCCCACCAGGGTCAGCAGGACCACCGAGCTGGCCATAAAGTACCAGTTGTCGATGACGCTGACGTGCATCGCGGTGTCGATGGTTTTGGCCGCCTCCGTGCTGATGCCTGAGAGCAGGACATCGGTGGTCACGATCAGCAGGTTGGCGGTAAAGCCGCAGCCTACGCCCGCAATCGCCGACAGCAGACCCGCCACGGGATGGCGTCCGACGGCGAGGAAAATCAGAGCGCCCATGGGCGGCATGATCACCAGCGCGGCATCAGAGGAGATGTGGCTAAAGAAGGCGATAAACAGCACCATGTAGCTGGCGTAACGTGCGCTGACGTGGGAGGCCATTTTCACCATCAGCGCCGGTAACAGACCGACACGCTCGGCAAGCCCGGCGCCCAGTACCAGCGCCAGAATGGCCCCCAGCGGGGCGAAGCCGCTGAAGTTTTTAACCACATTCGGTAAGAACCAGTGCAACCCTTCGACACTTAACAGGTTCTTGACCGCCACCATACTGCCATCGGCCGGACTGCGCACGCTGACATCAAAGGCGGACAGCACCGCTGTCGCCACCATCAAAACCACGATCAACCAGATAAAAAGCAGGAAAGGGTGCGGCACTTTATTGCCGATCCTTTCAACCCAGCCATAGAGCTTACCGGATGGGGAATGCGAAGGTATGGAAGACATACTCATGGGCGTTCCTCGGGACTGTTGTTGTGTTGTTGTGTTGTGTTTTATTATTTTAAAGGTGACGGTGTCACGCCTGACGGAATCGGACACACGTACGGTTTTTCGGTGATTTGTTGTTCGAACTCTTCCCGGCATTGTTGCAGCAGCGTTGCATCCTGGAGCAGATTTAGCGCGGTTGCGCCCACCACTTTTCCGGCCAGCAGCATGCCCTTATGAGCAATCGAGGTTCGCCCCTGAGCCACGAGTTGCCAGGTATGCAAAGGCGTTCCGATGGTAAAGCAGGGGCTGAAACACTGTGCCACCGGCATTTTCCAGCTGACATCGCCCACATCGGTTGACCCGGCCAGTACGTTATCGGTAATGGCGTAAGGTGCGACCTCATCTGTCAGTAACATCTCCTGCTGACGGCGCGCAAAAGCGTTACCGGCTTCTCCCCCCGTCGCGGCAATGTTCTTCAGGCTGTTTTGCAGGTCATTTGGCGTTAGCGTGGCACGAATATCCTGCGCAAACTGGCGCTCCTCTTCCGTCCACTCTGGCGTGCCGTAATGCTGCAGGGCGCGATACATCGCCGCTTCGAGCGTGCGATTGGGCAGGTAGCTGGAGCAGGCTTTATCAAAGCGACACGCAACGGTGGTTTCGGTCATCATTGCCGCGCCCTGAGCGATTTTCTCGATACGTTCGTAGATCTGCTGCGCATCGGCCATTTCCGGCGCGCGGATCAGATACAGCACTTCAGCCTGCGCCTGCACCACGTTGGGTGAGATTCCACCGGTATCGGTGATAGCGTAATGAACGCGCGCTTTCTCAATGATGTGTTCGTTGAGAAAATTGGTGCCGGTGGTCATCAGCGTTACGGCATCCAGCGCGCTACGCCCCAGATGTGGCGAGTTAGCAGCATGTGCCGCCACGCCGTGAAACCGCCAGGCGGCCTGAATATTGGCCAGCGTGCTGACGTTAAACATGCCGGCAAATGCTTCAGGGTGCCAGGTGACGGCGGCATCAACGTCATCAAACAAACCTTCGCGCACCATAAAGGTTTTCCCTGAACCACCTTCTTCACCAGGACAGCCGTAGAAACGCACGGTGCCGCTCCCCCCGTGCTGCTCCAGCCAGCTTTTCACCGCAATGGCACCCGCCAGCGCTGCCGTTCCCAGCAAATTGTGGCCACAGCCGTGGCCGTTGGCACCCGGCGTGGCGGACTGTGCCGTCGCGCAATGTGCCTGCTGGCTCAATCCGGCCAGAGCATCATATTCCCCCAGCAGGGCGATAACGGGTTTACCGCTGCCGAAGCTGGCGATAAAGGCATTCGGAATCCCGCCGGCTTCACGGGTCAGGGTGAAACCTTCCGCTTCCAGCGCGCCGGCAATCCGTTCCGCGGACCAGAACTCTTCAAAACGCGTTTCAGGGTGATCCCAGATGTCGTCGGCAATGCCGGTTAACAGCTGACATCGCGTGTCGATGGCATCGGCAATAAAAGCGTAGTTCTCCTGCATTACACACCTCGCGTCCACGGGAAATTAAGCGCAGTGCGCGCCAGCGTTTCGATAGCGAGGTTCATGACCTGCTCATCGAAATCAAATTTTTCATTGTGATGACCTGCGCTTAACTCGGTACCGAACACCATATACGACGCCATTCCGCCGTTCTGCTGCACGCGGGCCATCATCAGCGTCGCGTCTTCGGAACCTGCGGGGGCGTTGACTCTGTCAATGGCCTGCACCACACCGGTAACCTGACTTGCCTGCTGGCGCAGATAATCTACCCAGGCCGGTGTAGGGGCACTGGCGGTGGCGGCGCCCATCAGACGCATCTCGACGCTCACGCCGTAGAGTGCCGCCGCACCGGTAATCACGGCCTGCGCGCGTTCAAAGACGTACTGGTTAATGGATTCGCTTACGCCGCGGGTTTCAACCCTGAGCAGGGCGTTAGCTGGCACGACGTTGCGTCCGCTGCCGGCCTGCATCACGCCGACATTCACCCGCGATGCACCTTCGCTGTGTGGGGCAATGCTGTGAAGCGCGATAGCGGCCTGAGCTGCGGCGAGCAGGGCATTACGGCCGTCCTCCGGTTTACCGCCGGCGTGTGCGGCAACCCCGGTAAAATGCGCATCGAACTTGGTGGTGGCCATAAAGTTATCGCTGCCGCAAATCACCACACCGGCGGGCACACCGGTGCCAATGTGAATCGCGGTGAAGTAGTCCACGTCGTCGAGCGCCCCGGCGGCCACCATGGCGCGAGCGCCTCGGGTGCCTTCCTCGGCAGGCTGGAAGATCAGTTTGATGGTGCCATTGAGTTGCGATTCATTCTGCTTAAGCATGTGCGCCAGCCCCAGACCAATGGTGGTGTGGCCATCGTGGCCGCAGGCGTGCATCATCCCCGGGTTGCAGGAGGCAAACCCGTCGCGGAACGGGCGATGGCTGTCATCGAGTGCTTCGCTTAAATCCAGCGCGTCCATATCCACGCGAAACGCCAGCGTCGGGCCTGGCCGGCCGGTATTCAGGGTCGCCACAATGCCGGTAAATCCCCCTTCAAACGGGGCCAGCCATTTCTCTGGTGCGCCTTGCGCCCGGGCGCGGGCAAACTCTCGCGCCAGCGTGGCGTCATCGGGTAATCCCATACGGCTTTCGGCGTCCACCACGTCGCGGCCCATCGCCAGCGAATAACCCAGCTGGTCTAAGATTTCCGCGACTTTCGCCGCCGTGCGAAATTCGAGCCATCCGGACTCCGCGAAATGGTGAAAATCGCGACGCCATGCGCTCAGTTGTGGGGCTAATGTCTGGATGTACTGCGCCAGTGATTCCATATCTCTTCCTGTCATCATTAAAATATGTGAACTGCTTCACGCTGTGATAGTTTTTACTTATCACTAACCGTTTTTTCACAGTTTTAACCGTTCAGGAATTACCCTCGCACATCCATTTCCATTAAAGTAGATGACAGTTTCTTTACTCTGATAAACAACGGTTATCGGTCGGGCTATGTCATTTCAGATTAAATTTCATCAAATCCGGGCGTTTGTTGAAGTCGCGCGTCAGGGCAGTATCCGCGGTGCCAGCAGGACGCTTAATCTTTCGCAACCGGCGCTGACCAAATCGATCAAAGAGCTGGAAGAGGGGATGGCGGCGCAGCTGTTTGTGCGCAGGAGTAAAGGCGTCGCATTGACCGAATGTGGGGAAGGGTTTTACTCGCGCGCCAGGCTGATTCTGGAAGAGTTACGCGCGGCGCAGGATGATATCCGCCAGCGCCAGGGGGAACTGGCCGGGCAGATTAACATTGGAATGGGAGCCAGTATTTCGCGAAGCCTTATGCCCGCGGTGATCACCCGCTTTCATGCACAACATCCGCAGGTAAAAGTCCGGATTATGGAAGGGCAACTGGTGTCGATGATCAATGAATTACGCCAGGGCGAGCTGGATTTCACCATCAACACCTATTATCAGGGGCCGTACGATCATGAGTTTACGTTTGAAAAATTGTTTGAAAAGCCTTTCGCCGTATTTTGTCGGGAAGGGCATCCGGCGACGGGCGCGACATCCATTACCGAATTGCTGAATTATAACTGGACAATGCCGACGCCACGCGGGAGTTATTATAAGCAATTAGAAGATGTGTTTACTCATCGCTCGCAAATACCGCGCATTGACGTTGTTTGCGAAACGTTTTCTTCCTGCATTAGTCTTGTTGCACAAAGTGATTTTTTAAGTATCCTGCCAAAGGAACTGGGCTGTGACCCGCTGCTGGCGCACCGTCTGGTTATGCTGCCCGTTGTCGAATCGCTACCTAAAGCGGCCTATTATTTAATTCAGCGTCGTGATTCTCGTCAGACACCCCTGACCGAATCGTTAATTACGCAATTCAGAAGAGAGGCGCGGAAAATAGTATCGGAGTGAAGTGGGGAGTAAAATAAAAAAACAGAGCCTGTCCGACATCAGACAGACCCTACAACACACAGCAGTGCTTCCCTTCGCAGATCCTGAATGTTATATCCGTGAAGCAGGTTTATTTAATTATAACAGCCCACCCTCAAAAAGATATGTTTTAGCATCATTGATTCCACATTTTTTTAACCTAAACTTTCTGTTTTATGTGTGCTGAAATTTAAGTTAAGTCGCGTTTAACTTTTGCGAAGAAATAATTTTTATATTCATCAGGTTAATATTTATGCCCTCATCCTGGGGTAGCGGTTATTGAGGCCCATGCCTGGCGCAGGTATAGTACAGGCTCAGATGTAGCGGGAGGATGTCCATGAACCCTGACGACAAATCACTTTTTCTTGACGCCATGGAGGGTATCCAGCCCCTGAAGCGCTGCACGGATATTCACTGGCAGCCGAGCCGCAACACGCGAACGCGTCAGGAGATTGATACCGAGCAACTGGATAACTTCCTGACCCTGGGCTTCCTGGAACTTCTGCCCCTGGAGGAGCCGCTGGCGTTCAGACGGGAAGGGGTGCAACAGGGCGTTATTGGTAAGCTCCGCTCGGGTAAATATTCCCGCCAGGCCAGCTTAAATCTGTTACGCCAGCCCGCCGAGCGTTGCCGGCAGATGCTGTTTTCCTTTATCCGCCAGGCTGGGCGCGATGGATTACGTAACCTGGTGATCATTCATGGAAAAGGGCGGGAGCAGAACGCCCACCCCAACGTGGTACGCAGCTATCTGGCGCGCTGGTTAACCGAGTTCGAGGAAGTGCAGGCCTTTTGCGTGGCGCTGCCGCATCACGGCGGCAGCGGAGCATGCTATGTTTCGCTACGAAAGTCTGACGAAGCGAAACAGGAGAACTGGGAACGGCACGCTAAGCGCAGCCGTTAAGCGCTTCTGGCGGGCGAGACGTTCGCCCGCCTGTCACTCAGAAGGTTTCCCAGTTGCTGTCGGTGGCGGTGTTGGCCGTTGCCGGGCGTAACAGCTGTGGGGTTTTCACCGTGGCTGGGCGGGGCGCGGTGGCTTTTTCCTTTCCGTTCAGGCGAAACGCTGCCACAGCCTGGCGCAGTTGTTCCGACTGATCTTCCAGGGCCGCCGCCGCCGTGGCGGATTGCTGTACCAGCGCGGCGTTTTGCTGTGTGACGCTGTCCATCTGCGAAACCGCCAGGCTCACCTGTTCAATGCCGCGGCTCTGTTCATCGGACGCCGACGAAATCTCGCCCATGATATCGGTCACGCGGGTCACGGCAGCGACAATCTCCTTCATGGTTGCGCCCGCTTCGCTGACCTGCTCTGAACCGGTATTCACCCGGCTGACGGAGTTCTCAATCAGCCCTTTGATCTCTTTCGCCGCCTGCGCACTGCGGCTGGCCAGCGTGCGGACTTCACCTGCGACGACCGCAAAGCCACGACCTTGCTCCCCGGCACGCGCAGCTTCCACCGCCGCGTTAAGCGCCAGAATGTTTGTCTGGAAGGCAATGCTGTCAATCACGCCGGTAATGTGCGCAATTTGCTGCGAGCTGTCGGCGATTTCGGTCATGGTACGGACAACGTTATCCACCACGTGACCGCCACGGGCCGCCGTTTCTGAAGCGTTCTTCGCCAGTAGCGTAGCCTGACGGGCGTTGTCGGAGTTCTGTTTAACCGTTGCGGTAAGCTCTTCCATGCTGGCAGCCGTCTCCTCCAGCGAAGCCGCCTGTTGCTCGGTGCGGGCAGACAGATCGTTGCTTCCGGCGGCAATTTCACCTGCGCCTGTGTAAATGGAGTCGGTGCTACCACGCACGGCGCTGACGGTGGTCACCAGCGACTGCTGCATCTCATGCAGACCCGCCGCCAGTTGGCCCATCTCATTGCGGCCAGACAGGGCGATATCCTGCGTCAGATCGCCGCCCGCAATGGCGCGAATATGGTTCATAATCATGTGGAGCGGTTTTAACAGCAGGTGTTGTAAACCCTGCCAGATCACCACCAGTACCGCGATAACGGCCAGGAAGATCGCTGCCAGCGTCCATTGCATCTGGGTAAAGCTGCTCTGGTTCTCTTCGGTTGCGGCTTTCAGCAGGGTGTTGTTTTCGGCGCGCCAGCGGTTATAAACCCCTTCCATATCGTCCTGGGCCTGTTGGGCATCCAGATCGCCATAGGCCTGGTAGTTGTCGGCACGCAGATACGCAATGGAGAGACGCATCACTTCATGCATCTGGCTCCATGATTTCTGCATTTCGTCGGTTAATGCCGCGTTCTGGCCGTTAACCTGCGGCATTTTCTGCCACTCTTTGTTATAGGCTTCAGCTTTAGCCAGAGAATCAGCCGCGGTGCCAAGCAGTTTGTTGATCGCCGCAAGGGACGCCGGGTCGCGCTGGTTTTTCAGGTAGCGGATCGCCACGCGGGTGACGGTGACGCGCGTTTTGATCAGCGTGTTCACGCTGTCGCTCAGGCTCTCCTGCTGGGCATTGAGCACCCCGGAGTTCTGGAAGTTATGGCGGTCGTTGCTGACGGCAGAGTAGAACAACCCTCCCGTGACAACTTGCAACAGACAGAATATGGTGAGAGCAAAGATAATACCGGTAATCACGTGCAGATTTTTCAGCATAGCGGTCGTCCGTTAGAGAAGATGCAGGGTTACACAAATACTATCGTCGTAGAGAAATTAAACTTTAATTTAACTCGCGCTTAACTACGGGGTCTGTTAAGGAACTCGTTGTAAATCCGGATCATTTTTATGAGGAAGGTCGACATGAGCAGCATTGATAAAAGCGGGACGTACGCACTTGGGTCGCGGACGGTTAAACGGCTTGGCTATGGCGCGATGCAGCTTGCCGGGCCGGGCGTGTTTGGTCCTCCAAAGGACAAAAATGCTGCGCTGAATGTGCTCCGCGAAGCGGTGGCTGCTGGGGTGAATCACATTGATACCAGCGATTTTTACGGGCCGCATATCACCAACCAACTGATCCGCGAGGCGCTTCATCCGTACCGCGACGATCTGACGCTCGTCACCAAGATCGGTGCCCGTCGCGGCAGTGATGCCTCCTGGCTGCCGGCCTTCTCCGCGCAGGAACTGACGCAGGCGGTACATGACAACCTGCGTAATCTGCAGCTGGATGTGCTGGACGTGGTTAATCTGCGCATCATGTTCAGCGCACACGGGCCAGCAGAAGGCTCAATTGCTGAACCTCTCGCCACGCTGGCCGAGTTACAACAGCAAGGTTTGGTGCGCCATATTGGCCTGAGCAACGTCACGGCCACCCAGGTTGCGGAAGCGCAGAAGATGGTGCAGGTGGTGTGTGTGCAGAACATGTACAACATCGTGAACCGTGGCGATGATGCGCTGGTGGATTCGCTGGCGCAGCAGGGGATTGCGTATGTGCCGTTCTTCCCGCTGGGCGGTTTTACACCCCTGCAATCATCCGGGCTGCAGGCGGTCGCTGATTCGCTGGGCGTAACGGCAATGCAGGTCGCGCTGGCGTGGTTGCTGCAACGTTCGCCGAACATCCTGCTGATCCCCGGCACCTCCTCCGTGGCGCATCTGCGACAAAATCTTGCGGCGGCGGAGCTGGTGCTCCCGGCTGACGCGCTGGAAACGCTCAATTCGCTGGCGGATTAAGCCAGACAGGCATAAGCCCAAAGCAGTGCTTTGGGCTTTTTTGTCCCTCTTGAAACCTGAATGTCGCTGCCGCAGGCGTTATCTGGCTATTCTTTCGCCGATGCGCAGGATACGGCTGAATTAAATCCGCTCACACTTCAATGCGTTTGGGGTGACCTCCGTAAAGGACCTTGATCCTTGTCCATAATCCGTAATACTGTATTTATACACAGTATCTGGCGAGAAAGGCATTTATGGACACTCTCTTTTCTTATTATCCAAAGCAACCTCTTGAATTACCGTTATTTGTAGAACGCGTAGCGTGTGGTTTTCCAAGCCCGGCGCAGGATTATGTGGAAGATCGTCTCGATCTTAACCGCCTGGCCGTCAGGCATCCCAGCGCGACCTACTTTGTGAAGGTGAGCGGAGACTCGATGATCGGCGTTGGGATCGGCGATGGCGATCTGCTGGTCGTCGATCGTTCGTTAAACGCCGTGCACGGGGATATTGTGGTGGCATCCGTCGCGGGTGAGTTTACGGTCAAAGAGCTGCAGACCCGCCCGATCCTGAGGTTAGTGCCGCATAACGTTCGCTATCAGCCGATCACGTTTCAGTCCGAAGAGGAACTGCAGATCTTCGGTGTTGTCACCCACACACTCAAAACGCATAAACATGTTCGCGCTGGTTGATGTGAACAGCTTTTATGCCTCCTGCGAGACGGTGTTTCGGCCCGATCTGCGGGGCAAACCCGTGGTGGTGGTCTCCAATAACGACGGCTGCATTATTTCGCTGTCGCGGGAGGCAAAGCAGTTCGATATAAAAATGGGCGAGCCGTATTTCAAATTCAAAGAGAAGCGCTTTCCCGCGCGGGTTTACGTCTTTAGCTCGAACTATGCGCTTTACGCCGATCTCAGCAGCCGGGTGATGCAGACGCTGACCGACTTCGCCCCGGCCATAGAGATTTACTCCATTGATGAGGCGTTTGTGAACGTTGCTGGCGTCAGCAACTGCATGGCGCTGGAGGCGTTTGGTCATCATATGCGCACGCAGGTGTTTAAAAATACGGGATTAACCGTTGGCGTAGGCATTGCCCCCACGAAAACGCTGGCGAAGCTGGCCAACTATGCGGCAAAGCGGTGGAACAGCACGGGAGGCGTAGTGGATTTATCGGATCGCGAGCGGCAGCGTAAACTGCTGGCGCGCGTACCGGTAGAGGAGGTGTGGGGCGTCGGGCGCCGCATTACCAAAAAACTTAATGCGATGGGCGTCACCACGGCGCTGGATCTGGCACAAGCTTCCTCGTGGGTCATCCGCAAACATTTTAACGTTGTCCTGGAGCGCACGGCACGCGAGCTGCGCGGCGAGCCCTGTCTTGATCTGGAAGAGTTCACGCCCACGAAGCAGCAGATTATCTGTAGCCGCTCGTTTGGACACCGTATTACGCAATACGAGGAGATGCACCAGGCCATTTGCGCCTACGCTGAACGGGCTGCGGAAAAGCTGCGCAGCGAGCATCAATATTGTCGCTTTATCAGCGTGTTTTTGCGTACCAGCCCGCATGCGGACAACGAGGTTTATTACGGCAATCAGGCGTCTGTCACCCTGATGACGCCCACCAATGACTCGCGCGATATCATCCGTGCCGCCACCGATGCGCTGGGGCGCATATGGCTTGACGGTTATCGCTACATGAAAGCGGGGGTGATGCTGGCGGACTTTTTCAGTAGCGGCGTCGCCCAGCTGAATTTATTTGACGATAACCGTTTGCGCGCCAACAGCGCGGCGCTGATGGCGCTGATCGACAGCGTGAATCATTCCGGGAAAGGGAAGATATGGTTCGCCGGGCAGGGGATTGAGAAATCCTGGGCGATGAAGCGCGAGATGTTATCACCGGCTTATACGACGCGGTACGCGGATTTGCCGGTAGCGAAGTAGACGCCGGTTATTTGGCAAGCGTCGGCAGGATTTGTTCGATCACCTGTATCACGCTTCTGACGCGTTGTGGGATAAAGCGGGCGTCGGGGTAGACGGCATAGAGATACCGGTCAGGTAACCGCCAGGCCGGTAATACCGGCACCAGCGTGCCGGCTTGCAACGCCTTTGCCGCAAGCGGCAGCTGCATGCCGCCAATCCCGATGCCTGACTCCAGCGCCTGTAACAGGGCGTCACTGGTGTTGGCACGAAAAACGGTATGCACTTTCACGTCAATTGTTTCCTCACCGGCGATCAACCGTAGAGGCGCATCCCGCGGGATGCCGCTAAATCGCACATGGGGATGTGCAGCCAGTTCGCTGACGGAGTGTACCGCCTGAAAGCCGGGAGCAGCGAACAGCGCGGTTTCAATCCGCATCAGCAGACGTGCCGCATGCGATTGTGGAGGTTCAGCGCTAAGGCGTAGCGCGACATCCACCCCTTCGCTCACCAGGTCGGCAATGCGGTCATCCAGGGACAGCGTCAGGTGCAACGCCGGATGCAGGCGCTGAAGCGCCAGCAGAGGGGGCAAAACGATCTGCCCCAGACCGCTTGGCAACTGAACATGGACGCTGCCCTGAAACTGATGATCGGCAGGGTTCAACCGTCTCTCCGCTTCCTGCATGGCATCCAGCAAAAGCTGCATATCACGGCGATAACGTTCACCCTGCTCGGTGAGCTTCATCATTCGCGTTGTCCGATGCAGTAATACCACCCCGAGCTCCTGTTCCAGGGCGGCAATCTGCTGGCTGACGGCAGACTGCTTCATTCCGCTCTGGCGAGCGGCTGCCGAAAAGGAACCCGCTTCTGCGACGCGCAGAAAGGTGGAAATGGCGTTGAGCTTATTGTTCATTTAATGTTTTTTCTTATAAGTGCCATCGAATTCAGGGGATATGTAGGGAAAAAATAATATATCACACTGTGTCTGTCACCCTAACTGGAGAAACACCGTGAATAAGATGCAGCCACAAAACGTCGCGCTGGTCGCTGGCGCCAGCGGGATCGTAGGCAGACAGCTCGTCAAAACGCTCCTGGACAACAAATGGCAGGTGATTGGCCTGAGCCGCCATGCCTTATCCCATCCTGATGCTATTTCGCTGATCAACGTTGATTTACTGGATGCGGAGGATAGCGCCAGGGCTTTGCAAGCCGCTGGCGAGATCACCCATATTTTTTACAGCGCCTGGATGAATGCCGGGAGCTGGACGGAAATGGTTGAACCGAACGTCACGATGTTGCGCAACCTGGTCAGCAATATTGAAAAAACGGCACCTTTGCAGACGGTAAGCCTGATGCAGGGATACAAAGTGTATGGCGCGCACCTGGGACCGTTCAAAACCCCGGCACGCGAAAGCGATCCGGGCGTACCCGGGGCAGAATTTAACGCCGCTCAGCTCGCGTGGCTCCGTGATTTTCAGCGGGGAAAACGCTGGCACTGGAATGCCATCAGGCCAGGCGTGGTGGGCAGTTCGGTGCCAGGCAATACCATGAACCTTGCGCTGAGCATCGCACTGTATGCGTCCCTGTGTAAGGCTCTGGGTTTACCTCTGCGTTTTCCCGGTTCGGAACAGACCTGGCACAGCATTGTTGATCATACTGACGCCGGATTGCTGGCGGAGGCAACGCTGTGGGCAGCCACATCACGTAGGGCTAACAACCAGGCTTTCAACGTGAATAATGGGGACATCTGGCGCTGGAGCGAGCTGTGGCCGCGCATCGCACGCTGGTTTGAACTGGACTCTGCGCCGCCGGTCAGATTGTCATTCCATCAGTTGTTTAAGGATTATCGTGCGTTATGGCGCGACATTGCCGGGGAGCGGTTGGTGGAGGCGGATATTTTGCAGCTGAACGACGGGCATTTTGCCGATTTTGTCTTTAGCTGGAATTACGACATGTTTGGCGACGGCAGTAAGCTCCGCCGGACAGGGTTCACGCGAATGCAGGCAACCGATGAGATGTTTTTCAGCCTGTTCTCGCAGCTAAGAGCGGCACGTATTATTCCGTAAAAAAAGGGGAGTGCGTTTCTGACGGCAGTAAAAAACGCGAACCCGGATGCAGGGAGTAAAGAGCGCTCAATGCTCACTTTCTGGAATAAGGCCAGAGGAGCTGGCCAGTTCATGACAAAGCGCGCCAATCCGATCCACCGCATTCAGCAGGAGGGGCGTGGGTTCGTTGGCACAATTTAATCGCAGGAAATTCGTTAAGTGTGCGCGGGGGGAAAACAGCGGCCCGGGGCTAACGCCAATGTTCAGTGTCAGCGCGCGGCGGTGCACCTCCAGTGCATTCACCTGGTGTGGAAGTTCAACCCACAACAGGAAACCGGCAGCCGGCACGTTAACGCGCGTGCCGGGAGGGAAGCTTGCCTTGACGCGCGCAATGACGGCACCAATCCCCTCCGCGATGCGCCGCTTTAGCCGCCGCAGATGACGATCGTAGTCGCCACTGGCCAGGATTTCGCTCGTTGCGGCTTCAAACAGCGGCGCGCCTGCCCAGTCTCCGGCCATACGCGCCTGCAGGACCTGGGCGTGGTAACGTCCGGGCGCAATCCAGCCGATGCGCCATCCGGGCGCAAGCGTTTTAGACAATGAACTGCAGTAAATGACATTCCCGCTCTGGTCGAACGCTTTACAGGCCGGAGGACGTTGCCCTTCGCCGACCAGGTCGCCATAAACATCGTCCTCAATTAACGGGATGCCTGCATCTTCCAGCAGGGCAACCAGTTCCTGCTTGCGGGGGACGGACATACTGGCACCCAGCGGATTTTGCACGGTGGGTGAGGCCAGAACGGCCGCTGGATGATGGCACCGAATAGCATCGGCGAGCGGCGCCAGCAACAACCCTTCTTGAGGATCGGTTGGGATCTCCAGCGCCTTCAGGCCCAAATCTTCCAGCAGCAACAGCGTACCGAAATAGGCGGGTTGTTCTATCGCCACCACGTCGCCAGGCTGGCACACAGCCCGCAACGCCAGACGCAGCGCCTGCGTCGCGCCAGCGGTGATGATGAGATCCTCTGCACCAAAACGGCCACCCCATTGCGCTGCCCGGGCGGCAATCTTACTGCGCAAATCAACCCGTCCCGGAGGCAGGCTATAGCTTTGCCCACGCGCTTCCAGACGTCGACCTGCAGACTGCAGCGCACGTTGCAGGGTATCGCCTGGTAGCCACGCGGGGTCGGGCAAGGCAGCCCCCAGCGGTACCAGTCGGGCTTCTGCACTACTGAATAACGATCGGGCGACGGCTGACATTGTCACAGGCACGGGGCCGGGCAGGGAACGCGTGGGCTGCACGCATCGGGACTGGCGGGTCTGACGGACGTAGTAGCCCGAACGCGGACGCGCAACGATCAGGCCTTCGGCCTCAAGGCAGCGTAGTGCTTCCAGTGCCGTCGGGAGACTGACCTGTTCGCGCTCGGCCAGTTTACGTGCAGAGATCATCCGGTCGCCGATTTGCAACGCGCCTGAAGCCAGCGTAAGACGCAGCATCTCAGCAATCCGACGGTAATGGGGGGACGGGGCGGCCATGGGGATCTGTGCAGTCAAATTTTCGATAAAACTGACTATACAGCCAATGAAGTGCCCCATCTATAGTGTCCGGCATGTTCCAGACAAGGAGGCACTATGCACAGCGACAATTTCGATATTTCTGCCTATTTCAGGCGCATAAACTATACCGGTCCGGCGGCTGCCGATACTGCAACCCTGCATGCGCTTATGCGCCATCAGCTCTTTTCGATACCCTTTGAAAATGGGGATGTACAGGCGGGTAAAGTCGTTTCGCTGGTACCCGAAGACATTGCCGATAAGCTGTTGAGGCAGAAGCGCGGCGGCTATTGCTATGAGGTGAATGGGCTATTTGCGATGGCGCTGGAGGCATTGGGTATTCGCTGGCATTTTGTCGCGGCGCGCCCGATGTTCTACCCGGTGCGTCGGCCTAAAACCCATATGGCACTCATTGCTGAGATTGACGGTCGTCAGTGGCTTTGTGACCTTGGATTCGGTAGCTACGGCATCCGTGCGCCGATGGCGTTAGACATGCTTGATACGGATATCCGGCAGGATTTCGACACGTTCCGGCTGACCCGTAACGCGGAGGGTGAGTATCTGCTTCAGGCACGGGTGGAGGGAAAATGGGCCAGTCAGTACGGCTTTGACCTTTCTCCTCAGGAGTGGATTGATTTTGTGCCTGCCAACTACCTTAACTCCACGCACCCGGACGCCATTTTTGTGCAGAAGCTGCTGGTCGTACAGCATCACCCGGAAGGGCGTCAGATTTTGCTGGGTAACGTGCTGAAAACGATCACCGCGCAGGGCGTGGAAACGCAACAGCTGGCAGAAGATGACATTGCCTTTGTACTGAAAAATTGTTTTGCGCTGACGGTTGAGTGATCCGCAGGGGGACGCTGGACTGTAACGAGTCTGCACATGCGCCCCCGGCTTATCATCGACAATGCGGACTGTTAAATACAGAGGCTACCTGAGACGTCTTCAGGGCAGAAACCGTATCCGCTACGTAAAAAGCGTCGTAATAATCGACCCTATAATATACAGGGAAAGGATGCCCTGGATGCTACTTAAAGCCCACCGCAAATAGCGCCAGTGGTAGCGTTCTCTGGCATTGGCCTCGGCAATGGGGCCGGTAGCGTCAGGGGCTTCTTTTCTGAAGCGCTGCAGGGTTTGATGACACCACCACACCAGCAGTAATACCAGCACGGTTTTCGTGAGCAGTGAGCCATAAGCATTGAAAAAAACGTCCCAGTAGCAACGGAGTGTATCCATATCCTTTTACCTGTAACTGTGAGGCCCATATGACGAAGAGGGGCAATATTAGGGAATTATTTTTTCTTATTCATCATCGCTTTTAGATCGGCAAACGGGTTGAAAGTGGCCACGCCCATGTCTTTTTGCGCGTCTTCACCCGCGACAACGGTAGTACCGTACTGATCTGCTTCGGTGTATTTCGAGTGTTCATGGTCGTGGCAAAACAGGCACAACAGCTCCCAGTTGCTGCCATCTTCCGGGTTATTAGTATGATCGTGATCGATATGGTGAACCGTTAGCTCGCGCAGGTTTGAATAGACGAACTCGCGTGAGCAGCGTCCACAGACCCAGGGATAGATTTTTAATGCCTTTTCACGGTAGCCACTTTCCAGTCGCGCGTAGTTTTTAGGGATCAGAGCCATTGCCGGTTTTACCTGCCAGGGAAAAAGAAAGACGCACTATATCTCATTATGGGGCGTGATTGCGATCCGCTCAATTCAGTCAATTTATTTGAATTATTCCGTTAAATAAAGGGCATTTATTCTCCCCGGGTAATGCGTAAAGTAGAGATAACGCAAAGCATCATCAGGATATCTCGTTATGAAAAAGATCGGCTTTTTGTCATTTGGTCACTGGACACCGTCACCTCAGTCCGGCACGCGTTCCGCGGCGGACACCCTGTTGCAATCCATCGACCTGGCCGTCGCCGCTGAAGAGCTGGGCGCAGATGGTGCCTATTTCCGTGTGCATCATTTTGCCCGTCAACTCAGCTCTCCGTTCCCCTTACTGGCGGCGATCGGTGCGAAAACGAAAAGCATCGAAATCGGTACTGGCGTGATCGATATGCGCTATGAAAATCCGATGTACATGGCGGAAGATGCGGGCGCGGCGGATTTAATCTCCGGCGGACGTTTGCAACTGGGGATCAGCCGGGGCTCTCCGGAGCAGGTCATTGATGGCTGGCGTCATTTTGGTTATGTCCCGCAGGAAGGGGAAAACGAATCAGATATGGCGCGCCGACACACCGAGGTACTGCTTGAGGTGCTGCGCGGAGAAGGGTTTGCAAAACCAAACCCACAACCCATGTTCCCAAATCCACCGGGACTGCTGCGCCTGGAGCCACATTCCGAAGGTTTACGTGAGCGCATCTGGTGGGGCGCAGGGTCGAACGCGACAGCGGTATGGGCTGCAAAACTGGGGATGAACCTGCAAAGCTCAACCCTGAAAGATGATGAAACCGGTGAGCCATTCCATATTCAGCAGGCAAAACAGATCCGCGCCTACCGACAGGCCTGGGCGGAAGCCGGGCATACTCGTCAGCCGCGCGTCTCGGTCAGCCGCAGTATTTTCGCGCTGATGGACGATCGTGACCGCATGTACTTCGGCGCAAGCCGGAACGACAGCGATAGTGTGGGTTACCTTGATGAGAAAACGCGCGCCATTTTCGGACGCAGCTATGCCGCTGAGCCTGAAAAGCTGATTGAGCAGTTGAAACAGGACGAAGCGATTGCCGAAGCGGACACCTTATTGCTCACCGTGCCGAACCAGCTCGGAGTGGATTACAACGCGCATGTTATCGAATCCATTCTGAAGCATGTTGCACCGGCAATGGGATGGCGCGAATAGCCATTTTGTTGTGCGCCGGGCGCCGCGCACGAAGGCCGTAACGCCTGCCTGTCTCGTCACCCCCGGTAAGGGGGACGAGGCAGGCATCTGCGGAGGTTATTCGACTGGCTTATGGCTCATATCGCTCAGCAGCACGGCAATACTTTGCCCGCCCGCCGTCTGTTCGAGGCCAATCTTCACAATGATGGTCAGCGGAACGGAGAGCAACATGCCGACCGGGCCGAGCAGCCATCCCCAAAAGATAAGGGACAGAAATACCACCAGCGTGGACAATCCCAGACCACGCCCCATCATGCGTGGCTCAAGAATGTTCCCGAACACCAGGTTAATCACCAGATACCCGGCCAGCAGAATCAGCGCATCATAGAACCCACTGAACACCAGCACCTGCAGAATAGGGGGGATAGCGGCCAGCACCGAACCGATGTTGGGGATATAGTTGAGCGCAAAGGCCAGTAATCCCCAGACGAACGCAAACCGGACATCCAGCGCCATCAGCATTCCCCAGACCACGGCCCCGGTGACCAGGCTAATGGCGGTTTTCAGGACCAGATAGCGGGAGACGCTATCCAGCGCGCGTTGAATCGCCCCCATGCCTTCAACCGGACGGACCATTATTTGCTGCAGTTTTGCGGGCAGTTGCGGCACTTCCAGCAGCATGAACACCACCGTTAAAAAGAGCAGGAAAATCGAGGTCATGGCGTTAGAGAGCTGCGCCAGCAGGCCGGTGACGAGGGTCATGGCGGCATTCGGATCAATGTACTTCAGCAACTCCTCAACGGACACTTCGATTCCCGCACGCTGCAGCCAGGGTTCAAGCTGCAACAGCGGTATCGCCAGCGACGAGCGGTATTTCGGTAACGTTCGCGTCAGTTCATTCAGGGAGGTGCCGAGATAAGCGACCAGCAGCACCATGGCAATAATAATGATGCTGATAAGCATCGTGATTGCCAGCACGCGCGGGATGCGGAACCGCGTCATGCGCTGTATGAGCGGGTTAAGGATCACCGCAATAAACAGGGCCAGAATAAAAGGCACGATGATGTCGGCGGCAAAACGGACGCCCGTCAGTATGATCACCAGCATGCCCAGCATGATGACAATTTTTAGCCCGTTCAGGGTAATGATGGGTTTAGCCATGGGGGTTCCTGAATAATATTTTTATTTATAATAAAGGCGAAACCCGTTTCAATAAACTAACCAAAATCAAACGGGATGGGTAAAGAATTGAAAAGACTTTGAGTAAAAGCCTTACTTATGGTACAAATTTGGCGTGTTCAACTACCGAGGACAATTTTCATCCGCAAAGACGAGAAGCAACAACGCGGATAATTGTAATTTTATGGACAATTTGTTCAGGACGTATTCTTCAAACAACACCGCTGTATTTTTCACTTCCTTCTGCCTTCTTTCTGGTGAGCAACACTGGCGCAACGCGCTATAGTCACATCTTCTGCCTGAGCTGGCGCTACGCGCTTAGCTGTCTGATTTAATTTCATATTTTTGGGTTTGCTGCACGCAGCAGGCCACGATGGATTATATTCTCAAGCAGGAGAAAAACATGTTTTACTGGATTTTATTAGCCCTTGCTATTATCGCTGAAATTACCGGCACGTTGTCGATGAAATGGGCAAGCGTCAGCGATGGCAATACCGGCTTTATTTTAATGCTGGTGATGATTTCACTTTCCTATATTTTCCTGTCGTTTGCAGTGAAGAAAATTGCGCTGGGTGTGGCCTATGCACTGTGGGAAGGGATCGGTATTTTGTTGATCACCCTGTTCAGCGTCTTATTATTTGACGAAACATTATCAACAATGAAGATTGCCGGGTTAACGACGCTGGTAGCAGGTATCGTGCTGATTAAATCGGGTACACGCAAACCGACTAAGCAGCCGAAGGAGCAGACCCATGCAGCAGTTTGAATGGATCCACGCGGCCTGGTTGGGGTTTGCCATCGTGCTGGAGATTTTAGCGAACGTCCTGCTAAAATTCTCTGACGGTTTTCGTCGTAAAATTTACGGACTGTTGTCGATTGCCGCCGTACTGGGGGCGTTCAGCGCCCTGTCACAGGCGGTGAAGGGTATCGATCTGTCCGTGGCCTATGCGCTGTGGGGCGGGTTTGGTATTGCCGCCACCCTGGCAGCCGGCTGGGTGCTGTTCGGTCAGCGTTTAAATAACAAAGGTTGGATTGGACTGATATTGCTGCTTGCTGGCATGATCATGATAAAACTCGCCTGATACACGTTAAGCCATTATTTACAGGCAGCGAAATTCGCTGCCTGTATTACTCTTAAAAAAAGCAAAACATTGAAGAGGATGGCTAATGTATCGCACATTAAGCTGGCGCAATATTCCCACCGCGAGAACATTGTTTGCCATGATCTTCATGGCGGGGATCGGCTTAATCATCTCCATTGTCGCGCTGCTCTATTTATCTCTGCACCTGATCAGCACCAAAACCAATGAAATTGACGAGCACCGCACCACGCTTTCCGTGCAGGGTGCGATACAAACGTCGGTTAACCGTGTCTCGACCCTGGTGATTGATAATGCCGTCTGGGACGATGCGGTACGCGAGGTCTACCGCCCAAAGCTCGATACCGAATGGTTATACAACACCTGGGGAGCGGGCTTTAAAGTCAATAACCTCTATGACGGCACTTTCGTGCTGGATGAGCATTTCAACGTTATCTGGGGATCGTTTCAAAGCCAGCCTTTTGCGGAGACGAATCTCGATTTTTTTGGCAAAGGCCTGCAAGCGCTTATTCAGCAGCACGGACGTGAATTACCCAGCCAGAAGAATATTTATGCCGGGATCACCCGAACGCGTCACGGCGTCGCGTTTGTCGGAATAGGGCTGATCCGACCGATGATCGGGCGATTGCAGGTTAACGACAATACACGCCGCTATCTGGTGATTACCCGCCATTTGAATAGCGGCATATTATCCGATCTGGGGCAGACCTTTCAGATTGATAACCTCAACTTTACCCCGGATAAAATCAACAGTCTGAGTATGCCGCTGCGCAGCTCTGCAGGGGAGTTACTGGGGTACCTCAACTGGCAGGCACGCCTTCCTGGCGCGCAGGCGGCCCGGGCCGCATCATCCGATATTACGCAGATAGTGGTGCTGGCATCGGTGCTGATCCTGCTGTTTATTATGGTGAGCTGTGTGGGCCTGTACAAACTGGCCCGCGGAGAAAGCCAGGCGCGTCTGGTCGCCAGAACGGACTGGCTAAGCCATCTGCCGAACCGCCGCGCACTCATTGAAGCGCTGGACCGCGTGAGTTTGCGTGGCGATATTGACGTCAAAAGCGTGGTGTTTATCGATCTGGATGGCTTCAAGGACGTCAACGATATTTACGGCCACAGCGTCGGTGACGATCTCATTGTGACCATTGCCAAAACGCTGAATGAATGCGTTCCACCGGGCGGGATGCTGGCGCGCATGGGAGGCGATGAGTTTGCCATGACCATCGGCGGTGAAGGGGCAGAAGCGCTGGCGACCACCTTTGCCGAATCCGTACTGGATTTTCTCAATACCCCTATTCGTCTGGGGGAGCGCACCATTCATATCGGCGCCAGCATCGGGATTGCCAGCGGAACCCTGATTGAATGCACCAGTTCCGAGCTGTTTCGCCGCGCCGATATCGCCATGTACCATTCCAAAATTAGCGGGAAAGGGCGTGTCACCCACTATGACGCGGCGCTGAATAACGCCCGGGAACGCAAGCTTGCGATTGAAAACCAGATCCGTAACGGACTGGAGCGAGACGAGTTTGAGGTCTGGTACCAGCCGATTATTGACGCCCGCAGTCAGAAAATGAGCAGTGTGGAAGCGCTGGTTCGCTGGCCGCGTCGTCCGGAAGGTGAACTCGGTCCGGATACCTTCATTTCCATTGCGGAAACGAGCGGGCTGATTTACAAACTGGGCCAGTTTGTTTTGCAGCGTGCCTGCCAGGATCTGGAGCCGTACAGCGAATTAAAGCTCTCCGTTAATATCTCCCCGGCGCAGTTTCGCGACCCTGAATTCGAAGAAAAAGTGGCCTGGGTTCTGGAAAGCACCCGTTTCCCGGCCAGGCGACTCCAGCTCGAAGTCACGGAGACCTATGTGCTGGAAAACCCCGAGCGTGCCCGCACGGCGATTGCCAACCTTAAAGCGCTGGGCACCGCGGTGGCGCTGGATGATTTTGGCACGGGCTATTCGAGTATTGGCTATTTGCGGCGTTTTAATTTCGACACCATTAAGATTGATAAATCACTGGCCGGGCTGGTGGACAACGATGAGCAAGCGGCGGCGCTGGTGAGCGGCACGGTGAGGATCGCCAATGCCCTGGGCATGGCGGTGGTCGCTGAAGGGGTGGAAAACGAAAAGCAGATGAAATTGTTACGGCTGGCTGGCTGCGATCAGCTGCAGGGATTCTGGTTCAGCCAGCCGATGCCGATTGAATCAATCAGGGCGTTACGTCAGGTCAGACAGTGCTGAGTTACTGCTGCGCCAGTGCTTCCAGCTTGTCACGAAAACCGGTCACGGCTAAGGCCCGGTTATCTGCTCGCCATCTGTCTTTTGCCGCTGGCGCAGAGCTTTGAACACCAATCAGCTGCCAGCCGTTATCCGTTTTTAACATCAGCGGCGAGCCGCTGTCACCGGGTAACGTATCGCACTGATGTGAGAGCACGCTGTTTTGCGCCCATCCTGTGACAATACAGTCCGTGTGGGTGTAAAGCGCGTCCAGATGATCGACAGGGTAGCCTGATTGCGTCACCTTACGGTCGGCGGCTTTCAGTGCGGCAGTGAGCGCGGCTTTGTCTCCGTCAAATAACGGAAGCGGGGTAATGCCAGAGGGCGGGTAGCGCAAAATGATCAGGCCAAAATCCCAGGATGCCGCTGACGGAGGCACTATCCAGCCGTCACCGTCAGGCTTCAGACGTTTGCCGAGAGAAGCATCAACCCGTCCCTCAATACCGTGAATTTCATAACGCCACATCCCTTTTTGCGACACAAATCGCAGGGCAACGGCTTTGTCTGGCTTGCCGTCTGGCGGTGTCAGCAGGCAGTGGCCTGCCGTCAGGGCAAGTTGCGGGGTAATCAGCGTAGCGGTACATAAATTACCGCTGGCGGTTTCCAGTTGCCCGATAGCGTCCCAGGGTGCCTGGGTAGGATCGGCGACGCGCGTACGATCGTCATGACCGAAAAACAGCGTTTTAAGCTCTTTCGCGCTAATGGTTTCATCACCGCCATCATCCGCATGTGAGAATCCAGAAAAAAGACCAAACGTTCCCAGTAACAACACAACAGATTTACGCATATCACACTCTGGTGGGGGCAATTATGATTATTAAAAGTGAACCCTATGAAAATACTATAGACGGGACAGCGCTAAAGTGGGAGTAAAATCAGCGTGCTACGATCAGGAAAGATAAAAATGGCTTGCGATGAGCGCGCATAAAATAAGCAGGATAAGAATCAGCTCAAACCGATAGCGCCGCAGCATACGCCCTCCGGATAAAAAAAACGGCGCTGGACCTTTCCGGTTCAGCGCCGGTTTACCAACGTGCCCCGAAAGGCACGGTTAAGCTTGTACTCTTACGCAGCTGGCTGTGCAGCTGGTTTAGCAGCTTCGTGTTTTACTGCTTTTTTATGATGCTTTTTAGCCGCCTGGGCTTTCTGTTCTACAGCAGGTTTGGTCGCTTTTTTGTGGTGCTTTTTAGCAGCCTGCGCTTTCTGCTCTACAGCCGGTTTAGCGGCATCTTGTTTAACGGCTTTTTTGTGGTGTTTTTTAGCAGCCTGCGCTTTTTGCTCTGCAGCAGGTTTAGCGGCTTTATGGTGTTTCTTGTGGTGTACGGTTTTTGCCGGAGCAGCAGTCGTCGTTGCAGCTGGCGCAGCAGCAGCCGGTGCAGCAGTGGTTTCAGCAGCAAACGCAGCAGAAGACAGACCCATAGCAGCGGCAACAACCAGAGCTAATACTTTTTTCATGTTCATACCCTCGAATTTGGTTTTTCATTTAACCCCACTGCGGGGCCGTTGAAAGAACTATATCCCTGTAAATTCGGGGTTTCCGTGAGTGATTGGTATCGGCGTGTAACGGAATGTACAAAGGGCGGTAAAGGGTGCGCAAAGGGAAAACGGCCGGAGCGTACTCCGGCCGCTGGATTACAGATAACGGGACGTCAAATGCTCGCGGAAGTAACGGATATTCAGTTCTTCACCCGTCGCCAGGGTAATCAGTTGCGAAGTGGTGAAGCGGCTACCGTGCTGCCAGATGTTCTGACGCAGCCAGTCAAACAGGGCGGAGAAATCGCCCTCAGCGATGGAGGACTGCAGACCCGGCAGCGCCGTTTTGGCCGCATGAAACAATTGCGCGGCGTACATCGCGCCGAGCGTGTAGGACGGGAAGTAGCCAAAACCGCCGTCGGTCCAGTGAATGTCCTGCATACAGCCGTTGCGGTAGTTATCTTTGGTTGATAACCCGAGCCAGGCCTGCATTTTCTCATCCCACAGCGCCGGAATGTCATCCACCTCGATATCGCCATTGATCAGCGCACGTTCAATTTCATAGCGCAGCACCACATGTGCCGGGTAGCTGACTTCGTCGGCATCGACGCGGATATAGCCCGGCTTCACGCGCTGGTTCCAGGCAATAAAGTTCTCTTCACTGAACGCCGCCTGACTGCCAAAACGGGCGTGAACCGCAGGGAGGAGATGTTTAAGGAAAGCGTCGCTGCGCCCCAGCTGCATCTCAAAGAACAGGCTCTGGGATTCGTGGATCGCCGTTGAACGGGCCAGCGCGACAGGTTGACCGGCCCACGTTCGCGGCAGGTTTTGCTCGTAGCGCGCGTGTCCGGTTTCGTGGATCACGCCAAACAGCGCGCTGAGCAGCTCGTCCTCATCATAACGCGTGGTGATGCGCACATCTTCCGGCACGCCACCGCAGAACGGGTGTGCACTGACGTCCAGGCGACCGCCGTTAAAGTCAAAGCCGAGCATCTTCATGGCTTCAAGCCCGAGTTCACGCTGCGTTGCCGTCGGGAAGGGGCCCTGCGGCGGAACGAACGACTGCTGAGCCTGTTTTTCCACAACGTTTGCCAGCAGGTCCGGCAGCCAGGATTTCATATCCGCGAACAGTACGTCCAGACGCGCGCTGGTCATGTCCGGCTCGAAAATATCCAGCAGCGCGTCGTAAGGGCTGCAGCCTTTGGCTTCAGCACGCAGGCGAGCCTCCTCACGGCTCAGTTTGACGACCTCTTTCAGGTTGGCGGCAAACCCCTGCCAGTCATTGGCCGGGCGCTGAGTACGCCAGGCGTGCTCACATTTGCTGCCTGCCAGCGATTTGGCTTCCACCAGCGCTTCCGGCAACAGCGACGCCTGCTGGTAATGACGCGTCATTTCACGCAGGTTGGCTTGTTCAATATCATTCAGGTCCTCACTGGCCGCGGCGGTGAGCCATTCCCCCACCTTTTTATCGGTCAGGATTTGGTGTTGCAGAACGCTCATTTCGGCCAGCGCTTCACCGCGCGCGGCACTGCCGCCCGGCGGCATCATGGTAAACATATCCCAGCTGGCGATGGCGGAGAGGTGGGAGAAACGGGAGAGGCGCTGGAAGGTGCGGGTGAGTTGTTGGTAGTGGCTGTTTTCGCTCATTTCGTTTTCTCTTTGCAAGGCGATGTTTCAGGCATGAAGAGTGAGTAGTATCAAAATTCCCGCCTGAATCCAAGCCATTACCCCTTAGAGTTTGGTGCTATTTCGTTCAGTAACGCTGTGTTATAACCCTAAAAAAAAACGACTGCCGGATGGAAAATGAACAAGGTTGTGAGTGTAGGGATTGCAGTGTTGCTGACGGGGTGCCAGACACATCATCATGACGTGATCCCGTTCAACACCGAAGAAGACTCTGCGCACGCATGGGCGTTTGCGTATGTGGAAACAGTGAAACAAAGGATGACGACCACAGAGCAGTATGAAGGGAAGCTCTGCTCGTTAAAGATTCACCAGCCCAAAGGCGCGGCCTATGTGACCCACATTCAGGTGGTAAAAGGCAGCGATCCGGAACTGTGTAAGGCCGCCATTGCGGCCTTACAGTCTGCCAGTGACGATCATGTGCTCCCAGTGGTACCTGATGAGCGTATCGGGGAAAACTACACGCTCGATTTCAAACCCTGAATCAGTGTAGCCGCTGGTGTAAACGGGTCCCTACCAACAGCGCCCCGCAGAGCATCAGCGCAATAAAACCGCCCACGCCGTTCCAGCCATAGTTATGCCAGAACACCCCACCCAGCGTCCCCGCAAAGCTGGAACCGAGGTAATAGCTGAACAGATACAAAGACGACGCCTGGCCTTTGGCCCGGCGAGCGCGTGGCCCAATCCAGCTGCTGGCCACCGAGTGAGCGGCGAAGAAACCGGCAGAGAAAAGCAGCATCCCGGCGAAGATAAGCCACAGGGAGGCGAAAAGGGTCATCAACAGGCCGAGCAGCATGACGGCCGTAGAGACCAGCATAACCGGACCGCGTCCAAAGCGGGCCGTCATCGCTCCGGCTTTAGGTGAACTCCACGTACCGGTGAGATACGCTACAGAGAGCAGACCCAC
This sequence comes from Enterobacter sp. BIDMC 26, assembly GCF_000534435.1. Classification (NCBI taxonomy): domain Bacteria; kingdom Pseudomonadati; phylum Pseudomonadota; class Gammaproteobacteria; order Enterobacterales; family Enterobacteriaceae; genus Enterobacter; species Enterobacter sp. BIDMC 26. Next base: position 1,236,276 of record NZ_KI973182.1, read on the forward strand.
CACCGCCTGGCTCAGGTGCCACGGAGAGAGCATCAGGCGATAGCCGATATAGTTAAACAACGTAACGAATGAGCCCATCAGCAGAAAGCCGGTCAGGAACAGCAGCGGCAACCCTTTGTCACGCCAGTGCAGACGGAAGTTGATGAACAGCGTTTTCGGGCGCAGGGAGGTGGAACGAAAATGACGTGATTCCGGAAGGATTCTCCAGAACATCAGCGCAGACGCAAGGGCAAAGCAGCCGATCACCGCCAGCGCAATACGCCAGTTAAAGAAGTCCGTAAACACCCCGCTCAGCAGACGTCCACTCATTCCGCCAATCGAGTTCCCGCTGATGTACAGCCCCATAGAGAAGGCGACAAAGCTCGGGTGGATCTCTTCGCTGAGATAGGTCATCCCGACCGCCGCCACACCGCTCAGGGATAACCCAATCAGCGCGCGCATCACCAGGATACCGTGCCAGCTGGTCATCATCGTGGAGAGTAACGTACAAATCGAAGCCAGCATCAGGGCGGTAACCATCACCTGTTTACGGCCAATGGCGTCGGAAAGTGGCCCGGTGAAAAGCAGACCAATCGCCAGCATGCCGGTAGAGATGGAGAGCGAAATACTGCTGCTGGCAGGCGATACGCCAAATTCATGGGAAAGAACGGGCAGGATCGGCTGAACGCAATAGAGCAGGGCGAAGGTTGCCAGACCCGCTGAGAAAAGCGCCAGCGTGACGCGCATGAACTGGGGGGTACCACGTTTAATGAACTGAACCGGCTGCGATGCTGCGGGTAAATCATCAATATCTCTGGCCGGATCGATATCAATGGTAGATGTACGACTCACACAATGTCCTTGCTTAAACATCCCCGTGGTTTCGGGTGACGGGTATGACCACACGATCAGAGTAGGAAAATGTAAATATTCTGTCTAATATATTAATAATCTCAAATGATACTTTAAAAATATGAATATCGAACTGCGTCATCTGCGCTACTTTGTCGCCGTCGCTGAAGAGCTTCATTTTGGCCGCGCGGCGGCAAGACTGAATATCTCACAACCCCCGCTAAGCCAGCAGATCCAGATCCTTGAGCAACAGGTCGGGGCGCGCCTTCTGGCACGGACCAACCGCAGCGTGAGCCTGACGGCGGCCGGGAAGCAATTTCTGGCCGACAGCCGACAAATTCTCAGTATGGTGGATGAGGCGGCAGCCCGGGCAGAGCGGCTTTATCTCGGGGAAACCGGAGAGTTGCGGATTGGGTTTACCTCGTCTGCACCGTTTATCAGCGCTGTTTCGCAGACCCTGTCGTCGTTTCGCCGGCATTTTCCGGATGTGCATATTCAGACGCGCGAAATTAATACCCGCGAGCAAATCGCTCCGCTGAATGAAGGTTCTCTTGATTTAGGTCTGATGCGTAACACCCAACTCCCGGATACGCTGGCGTGGCAGGTTATTCTGCGCGAACCGTTGATGGCAATGATTCCGCACGATCATCCGCTCGCCTCGCGTTCGGCGGTCACGCTGGCAGAGCTGGCAAAAGAGCCGTTTGTTTTTTTCGACCCGCAGGTAGGTACCGGTCTGTACGACGATATTCTGGGCCTGTTACGACGCTACGATCTTGCCCCGATCATTACGCAGGAAGTTGGGGAAGCGATGACCATTATTGGGCTGGTCGCGGCGGGGCTGGGCGTCTCTATTCTTCCGGCCTCGTTTAAACGGGTACAATTGCGTGAAATGCGCTGGGTTGCTATCGCCGAAGACGATGCTGTTTCGGAAATGTGGCTGGTATGGTCGAAACATCATGAGCAGAGCCACGCAGCGCAGCGGTTTAAAGCACAACTGTTAAGCGCCTCTGCAGGACGATATTTAGAGGGAAAAGTGGGTAAAAATGTGCAGTAAATCACATGGCTAAGTAAATATTTGACGACGGCCATTGAAGTGCTTCACCATAGCCCACAGTTTATTTCGATGCTCGAAAATAAGGGAGTACGAGGTGGTTGCTGATAGTCAGCCAGGGCACATTGATCAGATTAAGCAGACCAACGCTGGCGCGGTTTATCGCCTGATTGATCAGCTTGGCCCGGTTTCGCGTATCGATCTTTCGCGCCTGGCACAACTGGCACCTGCCAGTATTACCAAGATTGTTCGTGAAATGCTGGAAGCCCACCTGGTCCAGGAGACGGAAATTCAGGAGCCGGGCAGCCGCGGCCGTCCGGCGGTCGGCCTGGTGGTGGAGACTGAGGCGTGGCACTACCTGTCACTGCGCATTAGCCGGGGAGAGATCTTCCTTGCCCTGCGCGATCTAAGCAGCAAGCTGGTGGTAGAAGACCGGCTGGAGCTGCCGCTCAAGGCTGAACAATCGCTCCTCGATGCCATTGTCACCCATATCGATCACTTCTTTATTCGCCATCAGCAACGCCTTGAACGCTTAACGGCCATTGCGATCACCATGCCGGGTATTATTGATACCGAAAATGGAATCGTGCACCGCATGCCGTTCTACGACGATGTTAAAGAGATGCCGCTGGGCGAGGTGCTGAAAAATCACACCGGCGTGCCGGTCTATATTCAGCATGACATCAGCGCCTGGACGATGGCGGAGGCGCTGTTTGGCGCATCCCGCGGCGCAAGGGACGTGATTCAGGTGGTGATTGACCATAACGTCGGGGCGGGCGTCATCACCGACGGACGCCTTCTGCATGCCGGAAGCAGTAGCCTGGTCGAAATCGGTCACACGCAGGTCGATCCCTACGGCAAGCGCTGTTACTGCGGCAACCATGGCTGTCTGGAAACCATCGCCAGCGTGGAAAGCGTGCTGGAGCTGGCGCAGGTCAGGCTCAGCCAGTCCATGAGCTCTTCGCTGCACGGACAACCTTTGACCGTCGATTCACTCTGCGCCGCAGCGCGTCAGGGGGATCTGCTGGCAAAGGATATTATTACCGGAGTGGGGAATAACGTTGGCCGCATTCTGGCCATTATGGTGAATCTCTTCAACCCGCAAAAAATCCTGATTGGCTCACCGCTGAGTCAGGCGGCGGAAATCCTCTTCCCGGCTATCTCGGCCTGTATTCATCAACAGGCGCTCCCGGCCTACAGCAAAAATATTGCCGTGGAAAGCACCCAGTTTTCCAATCAGGGCACCATGGCTGGTGCAGCCCTGGTCAAGGACGCCATGTATAACGGCTCGCTGCTGATCCGCCTGTTACAGGGTTAACTCTTTTCCGCAGATGTACGAAAAATTGCGCTATCTCAAGCTGGGTAGCGCACGCATCCCGTAGACTTCCCCCACTGAATTATTTCTCTGGTTTATATTTTCGAAGCATACCCAAGAGGTGGAATGAGTCATGCTTAAGCGTTTCTTTGTTACGGGTACAGATACCTCTGTCGGCAAGACCGTTGTATCCCGCGCGTTGCTACAGGCTCTGGCAGCAAGCGGTAAACGCGTTGCAGGGTACAAACCGGTCGCAAAAGGCAGTAAAGAGACGCCCGAAGGATTGCGGAATAAAGACGCCCTGGTGTTACAAAGCGTCTCGTCACTGGAACTGCCATATCACGCGATCAATCCCATTGCCTTAAGCGAAGATGAAAGCAGCGTGGCGCACAGCGGTCTGATTAATTACACCCTGTTGTCCGACGGTCTGGCGAACCTGAGCGAGATGGCCGACCATGTCGTGGTGGAAGGTACCGGCGGATGGCGCAGCCTGATGAACGATCTGCGCCCGCTTTCTGAGTGGGTGGTGCAGGAGCAACTGCCGGTGATCATGGTGGTCGGTATTCAGGAAGGGTGCATCAACCATGCGCTTCTGACGGCGCAGGCGATTGCCAATGACGGATTGCCGTTGATTGGCTGGGTCGCAAACCGTATCAACCCGGGCCTGGCGCACTACGCGGAAATCATCGACGTGCTGAGCAAAAAACTGCCGGGACCGTTGGTGGGCGAGCTGCCTTATTTGCCGCGTGCCGAACAGCGTGAATTAGCGCAGTACATCGATCTCTCTTCCCTCGGTCGCATGTTGTCCGTAGATCGAGTCGTGGCGTAACGTCCGCGACAAGACGGACGCGATCACGCAGGCAATCAGCAAACCGGGCAGCAAAAAAAACTGCCCGGTCATTTCACAGACCATCAACGCAGACATAATGGGCGCATGGGTCGTCGCGGCGAGTAACGTCGCCATGCCTGCCAGCCCCAGCAAAATCACCGTTTCAGATCCCGGAAACCACAGCCCGAAGAGTTGTGCAAACAGCATTCCTGTGGCCATGCCGACAAACAACGTCGGTGTGAAAACCCCGCCCGGCGCGCCAGAACCACTGCTTGCCAGTACCGCCAGTAATTTACAGATAAATACACCTGCTATCACGGACAGCAGCGGTGGGGCGAGCAGAAAAGCCTGAACCACGCTGTAGCCATTCCCCCATACGTCAGGCGTCAGGAGCGACAGCAGCCCGACGATCGCTCCGCCGAGCGCCAGTTGCCAGGGCGGCGAGAGCCTGAGACGCAGAAATAACGAATGGCTGAACGCCATAAGCCACATCAGCAGCGGTCCGCACAGTCCCGCCAGCAGGCCTGTCACGACAAGCAGGCCATAATCTGTCGCACTGAGTAGGCCACTCAGATGGACGTCATAGAGCGTACCGGCACCGGGCGCTAAGAGTCGCGTGGTAAGCAGGGCTACCACCGCCGCAATCACCACCGGCCCGAGCGAGGCCAGCATCAGCGTGCCAAACAGAATTTCGGCAATAAACAGGCTGCCGGCCAGGGGCGCGTGATAGGCGCTGGCCATCCCGGCCGCGGCTCCGCAGGCAATCCATAATTTCCATTCGGATTTCGGCGTAAAGCGTTGGGCGAAAAAGGAGGCGGCCAGCGCCGCAAGCAGGATCATGGCACCTTCGCGGCCGATGGCGCTCCCGCTGGAGACAACCAGCAGTGACGCAAGGGATTTTACGAGGCTCGAGCCATAATCAAACTGGCCGTCGCCCGTCTCCAGTGCTTCCATATAATCTGTCGGCGCATGAGGACGTTGCGCCGTAAGCCGCTGCCATCCCCACAACAGTAACCCCGCCGCCAGCCCTCCCAGCGCGGGCGTCAACGCGCGACGCCACGGAGATAACGCCGCCGCGGCATTCACCAGACTGCCGCTGTTGTTACTGAGAAACAGCCACTCCAGCAGATACATGCTGTGGCGGAACACCGCGACGGCCAGCGCGGCCAGTATGCCGGTAAGGGTGGCAATCAGAAGTCTGCGAAACATCGCGCGGATGTCGGGATAAGCGTGAAGACGTTGCATGGGCCGCAATTAAACGTGGGAGATACAATATTGTGAGGGGAAATCGCGGGGTTAGCAAAAGGTATGCGTGCGATGAACCGTGTCGGCCTGAGCAAATGCGCTGTGGGGGAGCGTGTCGCCGGGCAGGTCAGCGCCATACGTCTGGCCCGCCCGGCGGAGTGTTTTCGCTTAACTCTCGCTGTGAATATTCAGCGCCCGGCGCGTACGGCCGGAGCTGAGATACTCGGCAATATAATCCTGCGAGATCTCACCGTTATAGCGGCCCTCTTCGTCGACAATCGGCATCCAGCTGGTGTTGCTCTCATACAACCGTGAAAGCACCACGCGCAGGTTATCCTCCGCTTTGCCGGTCATACGGAACGGATGCAGGATATCGGCACAGGTGCCGCTGGCATTACGCGCTTCCCGACGCTTCACAAAGCCCAGCGGTTTACCCCGATCGTCCACGACGGTAATGGCGCGAATATCGTTGTCATCCATGATCGCAAAGGCGTCAGAAAGCAGGGTAGAGCCCCGCACGGTGAGGGTCGGTTGCTGGTCGGTGACATCGCCTGCCGATACCAGCAGCAAACGCTTGAGCGTACGATCCTGGCCAACAAACGAGCCGACGAACTCATTCGCCGGTTTTGCCAGCAGTTCGTCCGGGCTGGCGCACTGGACAATACGCCCCTGGCGGAAGACGGCGATACGATCCCCAAGCTTCAGGGCCTCGTCGATGTCATGGCTGACCAGCATCACGGTCTTTTTCAGTTTGCGCTGCATCTCCAGGAACTGGTTCTGGATCACCTCGCGGTTTATCGGGTCCACCGCACCGAACGGTTCATCCATCAGCAGTACCGGAGGATCCGCCGCCAGGGCGCGGATCACGCCGATACGCTGCTGCTGACCGCCGGACATTTCACGCGGATAGCGGTTGAGAAATTTATGCGGGTCCATGGCCACCATATCCATCAGCTCTTCAGCGCGGGTTTTACATCGGGCTTTATCCCAGCCCAGCATGCGCGGCACCACGGTGATGTTCTCCTCAATGGTCATGTTCGGGAACAGACCAATCTGCTGAATAACGTAGCCAATATTGCGGCGCAGGGTCACGGTATCCATCCCGCTGGTGTCTTCACCGTTAATCAGGATCGTGCCGCTGCTTGGCGCGATCAGACGGTTAATCATCTTCAGGGTGGTGGTTTTCCCACAGCCTGACGGGCCGAGGAGGACGCACATTTCCCCTTCAGGCACGTTGAGGTTGACGTTGTCGACGGCCTTAACGCTCTGGCCGTGTTTCTGTGAAAATTGTTTGGTGAGGTTTTCCAGTTTTATCATTATCGTATCCCCTTTGGAGTCAGGACGACCTGCAGACGATGCAGCAGCCAGTCGAGCACAATCGCTAAAAGACAGATCATCAGCGCACCCGCAATTAACATTCGAATATCGCTACCGCCGATGCCGTTAAGCAGCAGCAGGCCAAGGCCGCCAGCGCCAATCACTGCGGCAATGGCCATCACGCCGATGTTCATCACGACGGCGGTGCGGATACCGCCAAAAATCACCGGCAGTGCCATCGGGATTTCAACCCAGCGCAAACGCTGCCAGAAGGTCATCCCGATACCACGTCCGGCTTCACGCAGGCCCGGCGGCAGGCTGTCCAGCGCGGTATGGGTGTTACGCACAATTGGTAGCAACGAGTAGAGAAACACCGCCGTGATAGCGGGCAGGGCACCAATGCCCTGACCGATCAGCGAAAAGAGCGGGATCATCAGGCCAAACAGCGCAATGGACGGTATCGTCAGCACGATGGTGGCAATCCCCAGCACCGGCGTCGCCAGCCATTTGTGGCGGACAATCAAAATCCCCAGAGGGACGCCGATGAGTATGGCTAGCCCAACCGCCAGCGCCACCAGCCACAGGTGTTGCAGCGTCAGGGTTAACAGATAGTCCCAGTTATCCAGAATGTAGTGAATCGTCTCCATAGCGCCTCCTACAGCAACTGTTTGCTACGCAGGAAATCACGGGCGACCTGCTGCGGTGACTGATGGTCGATATCCACCTTCTTATTCAGTTCGGTGATAACGTCGTTATTGAGCTGGGCGGAGAGAGTATTCAGCGCCTCTTTCAGACCCGGATTGGCGTCAAGGGTGTCTTTACGCACCACGGGAGTGACCGCATAGCTCGGGAAGAAGCCTTTATCATCTTCCAGCACCTTCAGGTCGAAGCCTTTTACCCGCCCGTCGGTGGTATAGATAAGCCCGGCATCGACGAAACCGTCCCGCACTGCGTTATAGACCAGGCCGGGGTCCATCTGGCGGATCTGCGGGCGATCCAGTTCCATGTTGTATGCCGCCTGCAGCGGTTTCATCCCGTCGCTGCGTCCGGCAAATTCGAGGTCCAGACCGAGCAGCCAGTTTTTATCCGGATCGGTTTTACGGATCTGCTCAATCTTTGCGACCATTTCAGACATGGTATTGATGTGTTCCGCTTCGGCGCGTTTACGCTGCATGGCGAAGGCGTAGGTATTGTTCATATCGGCGGGGTTGAGCCATACCAGACCGTGCTTCGCGTCCAGGCGTTTCACCGTCTCGTAAGACTCCTGTGGTGACATGCGCTTGTTGATGTGGTTAAAAATGATTAACGACGTGCCGGTGTACTCCCAGGTCATATCAATTTGTTTGTTGATCATCGCGTTGCGGGAAATGACCGTGGCAATATTGGTCTGTGGCTGGACCTGAAACCCCTTTTTTTGCAGATACTGGACGGTCATGGCCGAGAGAATGTGCTGCTCGGTAAAGCTCTTGGTCGCCAGGATCAGCGGGGCCGCTATCGCCTGGCTGGTGAACAGTGCCGCGGCACACAGCGCCGTCAGGCTGGATATCAGTCTCATAAAAGCTCCTTGTTATTGTTATCGAGCGAGATGTGGACTCATCACGCGACCCAGCGCAGCCAGCAGGGTGTCGAGGATCAGAGCAAACAGGGCGGTGGCCGCCGCGCCGAGGATCAGCGTCGGGAAGTCGTTGAGGTAGATACCGGGAAAAATCAGTTCGCCGTAGCTGCTGGCACCAATCAGGAAGGCCAGCGGGGCGGTACCCACGTTGATGGCGGTGGCAATGCGGATCCCGGAGAGCATTACCGGCCAGGCGTTGGGAAGTTCGACCTGGCGCAGACGCTGCCATTTCGTCATCCCAATGCCATTAGCCGCTTCCAGTAACGACGCCGGAACCGAGCACAGTCCGGCATAGGTGTTTCGCACTATCGGCAGCAGCGAGGCGAGGAACAGGGCGATAATCGCAGGCGTATCACCGATACCAATCACCACCATTGCCAGCGCCAGAACGGCCAGCGGCGGCAGGGTATTACCAACGTTAAAGATCTGCATCACGTATTCAGCGATACCGCGTGCTGACGGGCGGCTCAACAAAATGCCGCTGGGAATGCCCATCAGCAGGGCAAAGAACATGGAGGAGAATACCAGGATTAAATGCTGTTGCCCGAGGTAAATCAGGTCAACCTGACGCGCCTTAATTGTATCCAGCCCAATTCCCCAGGTGAGGAGGGCAACGACCACAATAATGGCGCCGACAAAAAGCAGCGAACGTGTGAGTAATGGGTGCATTGCGATGTGTCTCCCTGTGCGCATGCGTTATAGCAACCACGGGTTGCCTGTTGTTATGCCATGTTTCGGCAGGGGTAGATGACCTATAGCAAGCGTTTGGGATGGGTTCCAGCGAAGGGGGAAAATCAGTAACCCTATGAAATTAGTGACAACCTTAGGTTAAGCCTTATGGAGCAAGGGCTGGCTGTGGGGCAGACAGAATTGTCCTAAAGCGTAATTTAAAATGTGACAGTGTCACATGGCGTGAGCGTCTCCTCACGCCTGCGACCCTCATTATCGGCTGAAGGCGGCGCGCACCCGGCGAACGCGCACTGAGGTGCTGATGATGGAAAAGGCGGCGACAACGACGAGCATCACCCCAAGCGCCAGCATGGCGTTAAACCCAATCCACCTGAACAGGATCAGCCCGGCGATACCGCCGGTAATAAACGAGAAAATGGTGGTTAAGTGGGTTTTGAGCTGACTTTTTTGCGCTGCCGTATCTTTGGAATAATCCCGGCGGAGCATCGCCACCAGGACCGAGGCCAGGGATATTCCCGCGTCCGTCAGCGTGCCGGTAATATGGGTTGATCTTACCCGGCCGCCGGAAAGCTGGGTCGACGTTGAATTATGAATCCCCATCAGACCACAAAGAAAGATAATAATTTCACGGTTAGTCGTGAGGGCATGGAAATACATCTCGTAACAGGAAACGCCGGTCAGTAATAATCCCTCGACCAACAGTATCTGGCAAAAAACCAGCCTGATATTATGGATAACCCCCCATAACACGATGATACGGGCCATGATTGCGCCGGCAACAAAAGACAGAATAATGGCGCCAAAGAACAAAATATCATTCAGATCGGTAGAGGAAACTTCGCTGGATAATTGGGAGGTATTGCCGGTCATATGGGAGGGAAAAAAGCCAAATGCCCCGAGGGCGATGGCGTTGAGCAAGCCTGCTGAGGTCGCCAGCCAGAGTGCGAGCAGGCGATCCTCCTGATGCGTTCGTTCTTTTTTGAGTTTAATCAGCAAGAATACCTCCGGGTTGAGCTTTGCCTGACTATTCAGGCTAGCAAAGCGGTGCAAGGGGCTGTCCAGGATATTGCTTAATTATTATTCCTGATAACGGCATTCAGGGTTTTGTAATTAAATAAAATATCCTTGCTGAATGTGTGTGGGCTGAAAAACTTACACCATACCGTTATTCCCGTGACGTAAAAATGCCGGTCGCAGATTAAGCCGTTCGAACCAGGCGTTAATTGCCGGCACATCAGGCTTATCAAATGGCGTCATTTTCCAGCGGTTCACCGAAAGACCAAGTACCACGTCTGCAAGGGTAAACACCTCGCCCGCCGTATAGGCTGCAGTGCGTTGCAACTGCTCCTCCAGAATAGCGATGCAGTGGTTCCACGCTTTAATTCCGGCGGCAATACGCTCCGGGTCGTTATAGTCCGGGTTATTGCGTCCCAGTGCCGGAAAGACATACCGCCAGGCATTGTTGAATTCGCTTGCCTGCCAGTCCATCCAGCGTTCGACGTTGGCGCAGGCCTGCGGTTCCGTTGGCAGGAGATCCTCACGGCCGGCTTTACGGGCCAGATAACGGCAGATTGCGTTAGATTCCCAGAGGACGAACTCGTCATCGAGCAGCACGGGAACCATGGCGTTGGGATTCAGGGCGCGGAAGGCAGCGGTTTGCGTGGAGGCAAAACCGCTGCCGTAGTCTTCCTGGTGATACTCGATACCCGCTTCTTCGCAGGTCCAGAGCACTTTACGTACGTTGATCGAGGTTGTCTTGCCCAGGATGCTTAACATGATGCCGGTGTCCTTTTAGAGATGCAGTGTTTAAAAACTCTACACCGGTTCTGGCGAACGGGTGGAGAAATCTGGAAACGATACCGCAGGCAAGGAAACGAAACGCTTAGTCAGTGGTGACAACGAACATTTTTGCCTGCTGTGCCAGCTGGCGTTCAGCTTTGATCGGGGCATATTTTTCCGAATGGTAAAACGCCAGCGCCTGCTGCAGTGAAGGGAACTCAAAAATGCCAGCAAAGGGTAGCGGTTCTTCATCGCCTTCAAGGAGTTCGACAACAGGACCAAAATGCAGAATTTTGCCGCCGGCCTCTTCAAGTGCCAGTCTGAAGCGAGGGGCAAGATTGGCCTGCCGTGCAGGGTCGATAACACGTAAATTGATATGGATAAATGCGGGCATCATGATACCTTGAATAGCGTTAATAGTGTATATACACTATTTTATCTCACCGTATCTGTCGAGCGTAAAGTATGAACACTGTTGATCTGGCGTTACTAAAAACCATCCCCGAGACCTGTCCGGCGTATCAGGCACGTGCAACAGCACGGGCTATTACGCGTTATTACAACGCCTGCTTCAGACCTTATGAATTGACGGCAGAACAGTTCAGCCTGCTGGTGGGGATCGGCGGTGGCGTAAATGAAACGGTGGCAGGGCTTGCATCAAAGGCCGGGGTGGATGCAACCACACTGAGCCGAAACATACGGATTATGGAGTCCCGTGGGGTTATTGAATCAACGGGGGGGCGCGGACGCCGTGGAAAACAACTTAGCCTGACCGCGCAGGGGTGGGCGCTTCTGACATCCGTGATCCCCGTATGGCAGTCCGCAAGAGAGAAATTGTCACGTAAAATGGGAAGCGAGCAGCTCAGCCTGACGACGACGATGATGAAAGACCTGGCAAAAACCAGCACATCATGTTGAGCCTTTCCTGCTGTCGCAGACACGTTCTGTGGGCAACGCCGTCAGCACCACGCGTCATCCCAAAGAGCACCAGCACGGTGCACTCAACTCGCCGTGTCTCACCAAAACGGTGAAACAGCCTGCACAGGCAGACTTAACAGTTTAATAATTAACATAAAAAATTCTGGCATATCCCTTGCAACGCTTAACACTGAAGGGCAGCACACCACAATTTGAAAAATAGCTGGCTAGGGTTCCGGTTCACTGCGGTGAATGACTGGTCCAAGAGCTGGCGACCTCTGAGAGGTTACACGGCGGGACAAAAGCCCGGGAGACAGCAGCACCTGAAGGTGTCGCGCTGCCCCCTAATTTTGTGCCACTCAGAGGTCAAGCATGAAGAAAACGCCATTATTCCGCACCCTGGTACTCTCCCTGGCGATGCTGGTCAGTCTCCCCACCTTTGCTGCGGTGAAGAAAGAGTTCAACGTCTGCTGGACCATCTACGCCGGCTGGATGCCCTGGGGCACCCTCAGCACTAGCAAAATCATCGATAAATGGGCCGATAAATACGGCATCAAAATCAACGTTGTTCAGCTCAACGACTATATCGAATCCATCAACCAGTACACTGCGGGCCAGTTTGACGGCTGCACCATGACCAATATGGATGCGCTGACCATACCGGCCGCGGGCGGCGTTGATACCACGGCGCTGATCCTTGGCAGCTATTCAGAAGGCAACGACGGCGTGGTGATGAAGGGCGAGGGCAAAACGCTCAACGACCTGAAAGGGATGAAAGTCTACCTGCCTGAGCTCTCTGTTTCCCACTATCTGCTGGTGCGCGGCCTGGAAAAAGCCGGCCTGGCCGAAAAAGACGTCACCGTGGTAAACACGTCTGACGCGGATATCGTCTCCGCCTTTGGCACGGCAAATGTGCAGGCGGCGGTAGCCTGGAACCCGCAGCTGTCGGTCATCAAAGGCACGCCAAAAACAACAGAAGTGTTCAGCTCCTCTCAGGTACCGGGTGAGCTTATCGACATGATGGTGGTCAACAGCGAAACCCTGAAAGACAACCCGGCGCTTGGCAAAGCATTAACCGGCGCATGGTACGAGATGATGGGGCTGATGAAAGCGCAGGATGCCACCGTGCTCAACGCAATGGCCGCCGCCTCCGGTACCGATCTGGCCGGTTATCAGGCGCAGCTGAAAACAACCCACCTGTTCTATACCCCGCAGGACAATATTGCCTTTTTAACGTCGCCGGAGCTGGCGAAAACCATGCAGCGCGTAGCCACGTTTTCGTTCGATAAAGGGCTGCTGGGCGATGGGGCGCAAAGCGCGGATTTCATCGGCATGCGCTTCCCGGGCAATGTCACCCAGGGCGATGCCAGCAACGTGAAGCTGCGCTTTGACGACAGCTTCGTGAAAATGGCCGCTGCCGGCACGCTGTGATAACGGACGGAACATCCATGCGACAAATTAATCGCCATCCCACGCCCGGCATGCGGCTGATGCTCGTGATGCTGCCTTTCGTCCTGCTGCTGGCCGCATACTTTTTCGGTTCCGCGGTCAGGCTGGAGGCTAACCCGCAGGACAAGCTGCTGCCTGGCCTGCAGCAGATGCTGGACGCGCTATCACGCATGGCGTTTACCCCGGATAAACGCAGCGGTGACTATCTGTTCTGGGTGGATACGCTGGTGAGCCTTGCCCGTCTTCTGACGGGGCTGGTCATCGCCTCGATCATCGGCCTCTGTGTTGGCGTCACCGCCGGTGTTTTCCCGCTGTGGCGCGCGTCGCTCTCGCCGCTGATGACGGTGCTGTCGATGATCCCGCCGCTGGCGATCCTGCCGGTGCTATTTATCGTTTTCGGGCTGGATGAATTGTCGAAAGTGATGCTGATTGTCATCGGCATCACGCCGATGCTGGCGCGCGATCTGGAGCATCGCGCGTGCGAAATCCCACCGGAGATTCTGATCAAAGCCCAGACGCTGGGTGCCAACAGCTGGACGCTGGTGTTGCGCGTGGTACTTCCGCAGCTGTTATCGCGGCTGCTGACCTCGCTGCGTCTGCTGCTGGGGTCGGCATGGTTGTTTCTCATTTCGGCAGAGGCCATCTCCTCAACCGCCGGGCTGGGCTATCGCATTTTCCTCGTGCGCCGCTATATGGCGATGGATGTGATCATTCCGTACGTCCTGTGGATCACGCTGCTGGCCTGGCTGATGGATCTGGCCCTGCGCCAGTTACATAAAACCTGGTTTCCCTGGGCGGAAGGAGGGAAGGCATGAGCTTTATCACCATCAACAATATCTGGCAGGAGTACGGCGACCACGTGGTGCTGGAGCGCCTCAATCTGCTGGTGAAAGAGGGCGAGTTCTGCTCAATGGTGGGGGCCTCTGGCTGCGGAAAATCCACGTTTTTGCGCCTGCTGCTCGGTCAGGAAGCGCCAAGCCGAGGGTCCATTACGCTCGACGGTAAACCGCTGCGCGCCGAGCCGGACAGCAGCCGAGGCGTGGTGTTTCAGCGCTACTCCGTTTTCCCGCATCTCAGCGTGCTGGATAACGTCACCATAGGGCTCGAACTGCCGCAAGCGCCGCTGTTCGGGCGCCTGTTTGGCGCAAAGAAACGGGCGGCGCGTGAGCGGGCTACCGGGATGCTGGAAAAAGTTGGTCTCGGGCATGCGATGCACAAATACCCGGCCCAGCTTTCCGGCGGTATGCAGCAACGTTTAGCCATTGCGCAGGCCTTCATCATGCAGCCGCGCGTGTTGCTGCTGGATGAGCCGTTTGGCGCCCTGGATCCGGGTATCCGTAAAGATATGCACGCCTTGTTGCTTCAGCTGTGGGGGGAGACCCGCATGACTGTCTTTATGGTCACCCACGATCTTTCGGAAGGCTTTAACCTCGGCACCCGCTTACTGGTGTTCGACAAAGTGCGCCTCGACCCGCAGGCGCCCAACGCCTTTGGCGCCCGTATTACCTACGACATTCCGCTCAACGAGACGCGGCTCTCCGCGCTGAGTGGAACGGCTCCCGATAACGTTTATGCATTAAGGGGTTAACACCGTGAATACCATGACCATGTTACGCGAAGAGATCCTGCCCGGCGGCGGTCACCTCTCGTTTGTGCTTAAGCGCGGGCAGATCCTGCGTATGACCGACATTGAAGGTGGAGCAAACGTCAGCCTGCTGATGCTGAATCCGCACGAGAAAAGTGAACGTCTGAACCTGCCCGACACCCTGAAAGGCCAGCACACCGCGCGTCTTACCGCCGGACACTGCTTTTACTCCGACATGGGACGCGTGCTGGCAGGCATCACCGCAGATACCTGCGGCTGGCATGACCCGTTTGGCGGCGTACTGAACGCCGCCGAGGTGACTGAAAAGTATGGCCAGGGACGCTATCAGGAACTGCGCAACGGGTTTTACCGAAACGGAACGGACAACCTGCTGGTGGAGATGGGGAAGTGGGATCTCAATCTCGAAGATCTGCTGATGGTGGTCAACTTCTTCAGCAAAGTCACCGTCGATGACCGCGGTCAGTTCACCTTCCACGGCGGCTATTCGCAGTCGGGCAGTTACGTGGAGCTGTACGCGCCCATGGACACGCTTGTGGTGATGACCGCGCTGCAGCATCCGATGGATCCGTCCCGGGAATATGCCCCACGACCGGTCGCGCTGAGCTGGCGACAGGCTGAGGATGAAGAGGGGGCCGTTAACGCGCTTCTGACGCGCCCGGAAAACGAACGCGCCATGACCAATACCCGGCTTTTCGCCCTGTAAGGAGCAGTAAAATGACCATGATCTCTGAAAAGCATGTGCAAGACGCGGTATTTCGCCACGTGATCCCGGCAGGTGAACCGTACCTGTTCGAGGTGAAACAAGGGCAGACGTTGCGCCTGCTCGACCTGGAAGGTAACCAGGCGGTCGACACGCTGTTCTACAATGCCGATAACCCGCGTGAACGTTACGATGCGCAGCGCACATTGCGCCGTCAGAACAACGCCTATCTCACGCGTGGCAGCGTCCTGTACTCCAGCCTCGGTAACCCCCTGCTGACCATTATCGACGATACCTGCGGGCGTCACGATACCCTCGGCGGGGCCTGCGCCCAGGAGAGCAACACCGTGCGATACGCCCTCGATAAACGCCATATGCACAGCTGTCGCGATAACTTCCTCTGCGCCTGTCTGCACGATGGCCGTATGCAAAAACGCGACATCACGGCCAACATCAATTTCTTTATGAACGTGCCGGTGACGCCAGAGGGCGGGCTGACGTTTGAAGATGGTATCTCCGCGCCGGGGAAATACGTCGACCTGCGCGCCGAGTGTAACGTCATTGTCTTGATCTCCAACTGTCCACAGCTGAATAACCCCTGCAACGGCTGGAACCCAACGCCTGCTGAGGTGCTGGTATGGAACTGACGCCCACCCGCTGGCAGCGACTGCGCCAGGCGCTGTACCGCCTGTTTGAAGTCCGTGCCGGACGCATTCTGCCGTAACCGCTTTTTCCCCCATGGACGACCATGGGTGAGCCGATTTTCGGCGGGACGACCCGCCACGATTGAGTCTGACCTATGTTGACGACACTCCTGATTGCGAACCGCGGGGCGATAGCCTGCCGCATTTTACGCACCCTGCGCACCATGAAAATCCGTGGTGTGGCAGTCTATTCCGAGGCGGATATCAGCAGCCTGCATATTCGCGAGGCCGATGAAGCGCTGAGTCTGGGCGATGGCCCGGCGGCGAATACCTATCTGGATAGCACGAAGATCATCGCCGCCGCGAAAGCCAGCGGGGCACAGGCCATTCATCCGGGGTACGGCTTTCTCTCGGAAAACGCCGCGTTCGCCGAAGCGTGTGACGCCGCGGGGATTGCCTTTGTGGGCCCCACGCCGGAACAGCTGCGTCTGTTTGGGCTAAAACATACCGCTCGCGCGCTGGCGAAAACGCACGGTGTTCCGATGCTGGAGGGCACCGACCTGCTGGCCGATGTTAACCAGGCCGTCAACGCTGCCGCCGGGGTGGGATATCCGGTGATGCTGAAAAGCACGGCGGGAGGCGGCGGTATCGGTATGCGCGTCTGCTATGACGCAGAAGCGCTGCGTGACGCGTTCGATGCGGTAGTGCGTCTGGGGAAAAATAACTTCAGCGACGCGGGTGTATTTATCGAAAAGTACATCGAGCGGGCGCGTCATCTGGAAGTACAGCTGTTTGGCGACGGCAAGGGCGAGGTGATTGCCCTCGGCGTGCGCGACTGCTCTGTGCAGCGGCGTAACCAGAAAGTGCTGGAGGAGACGCCTGCGCCAAACCTGCCGGCGGGCATGGTGCAGGCAGTGTGCGAGGCGGCGATAACGCTGGGTAAAGCGGTCAACTACCGCAGCGCGGGCACCGTTGAATTCGTTTATGACAGCGACGCCGCCCGCTTTTACTTCCTTGAGGTGAATACCCGTTTGCAGGTGGAGCACGGCGTGACCGAACAGGTGTGGGGCGTGGATCTGGTGCGCTGGATGATCGAACTTGCCGCCGGAACGTTGCCGCCACTGGCGACACTGCGTGACACCCTGAAACCGAAGGGGCATGCCATTCAGGCCAGGATCTATGCCGAGAACCCGGGCCGCCAGTTCCAGCCTTCACCGGGACTGCTCACCGACGTGGCTTTCCCGCCCGATGACCGCGTTACGCTGCGCATCGACAGCTGGGTTGAGGCCGGATGCGAAGTCCCGCCGTTTTTTGACCCCATGTTAGCCAAAATGATCGCCTGGCAGCCGACACGCGAAGCCGCCATCCGCGTGCTGCATACCGCGCTGGGGGAGACCCGTATTTATGGCGTTGAAACCAACCGCAATTATCTGCAGCAGATCCTGACCTTCGCGCCGTTTGCCGCAGGTGAGCCCTGGACCCGCTGTCTTGAGCACCTGATGTACCAGGCGTCCACGCTGGAGGTGCTCAGCGCCGGTACGCAGACCACGGTGCAGGATTACCCGGGACGCACAGGCTACTGGGCGGTTGGCGTTCCGCCATCCGGGCCAATGGACAGCCTGGCGCTGCGTCTGGGTAACCGTCTGCTGGGCAATAAAGACGATGCCGCCGCGCTTGAGATCACCCTCAGCGGCCCGACGCTGAAATTCAACTGCGATGCGCAGCTGGTGGTGACGGGCGCTGAAATTGCGCTCACGCTGGACGGTGAACCGCTGGCCAATAATCACGTTTTTCGCGTCCGTGCGGGCATGACGCTGCGTATGGGAGAGATCCGCGGTGCGGGCGTGCGCAGCTATCTTTGCCTGCGCGGCGGGTTTAACGTGCCGGAATATCTGGGCAGTAAAAGCACCTTCACGCTGGGGCAGTTCGGGGGGCACGCCGGACGGGCGCTCCGTACCGGTGACATTTTGCACCTGGCGCCGTTAATCGAGCCGGTTGCGGACGCGCCGCTGCCGCAGGCGCTGCACACGAGGCTGGACGCGGTGCGCGAACTGCGGGTGATTTACGGCCCGCACGGTGCGCCGGAGTATTTCACGCCGGATTACATCGCGACGTTTTTCGCCACCGAATGGGAGGTGCATTTCAACTCCAGCCGGACGGGGGTACGCCTGATTGGCCCGAAACCGGAATGGGTTCGCGACAGCGGCGGCGAGGCGGGCCTGCATCCGTCGAACATTCATGACAATCCGTATGCCATCGGCGCGGTGGATTTTACCGGCGATATGCCGGTGATCCTCGGCCCGGATGGCCCAAGCCTGGGCGGGTTTGTCTGTCCGGTTACCATCATCGAGGCCGATCTGCACGCGGTAGGGCAACTGAAGGCGGGAGATTACGTTCGCTTTGTGCCGGTGGATATTGCCACCGCGCGACGGCTGGCGCAGGCGCAGGAGCGCCAAATCGCCAGCCTGACCCCGCAACCTGTCATGTGGCAACCTGCCGGTCTGGACTCACCGATTGTGCTGACGCAGGGGACTGACGATAAACGTCTGGTGGCGAGAGTGTCGGGTGATACCCATCTGCTGCTGGAGATTGGCGAGCCAGAGCTGGATCTGGTGCTGCGTTTTCGCGGCCACGCGCTGATGCAGGCGCTGGAGGACCGGGCGCTGAAAGGCGTTATCGATCTCACGCCGGGGATCCGCTCCCTGCAAATTCATTATCAGCCGGAAACGCTGCGCCTGGATAGCCTGCTGGAGGTGATCGCCGGGCTGTGGCAGGGCGTTTGTGACCAGGACTCGCTGGACGTGCCGTCGCGCATCGTCTGGCTGCCGCTCTCCTGGGACGATCCGGCATGTCAGAAAGCCATCGACAAATACATGACCACCGTGCGCCGCGATGCACCGTGGTGCCCGAGTAACCTGGAGTTTATCCGTCGCATAAACGATCTGGCTAACATTGATGAAGTGTATAAAACGGTGTTCGACGCCCGGTATCTGGTGATGGGGCTGGGGGATGTCTACCTCGGCGCGCCGGTGGCCACGCCGCTCGACCCGCGACACCGTCTGGTGACCACCAAATACAATCCGGCGCGTACCTGGACGGCGGAGAACTCGGTGGGCATTGGCGGGGCATACCTCTGCATCTACGGTATGGAAGGGCCGGGCGGGTATCAGTTTGTGGGGCGAACCCTGCAGATGTGGAATCGCTATCGCACGGTAGAGGATTTCGGCGGCAAGCCCTGGCTGCTGCGTTTCTTCGATCAAATTCGCTTTTATCCGGTTTCTGCCGGGGAGTTACAAAATATCCGCCGGGATTTCCCGCTGGGGCGTTATCCGCTGCGTATTGAACACACCACGCTGAAACTGGCGGAGTATCAGCAGTTTCTGGCTGACGAAGCACCTGAGATTGAGGCATTCCGTACGCATCAGCAGGCGGCGTTTAACGCCGAGCGTGAGCGCTGGATAGCGGGCGGGCAGGCGCATTTTGACAGTAGCGATGAACTGACGGATGACGGTGACGACGCGCCGTTACGGTCGGGAGAATCCGGTGTTGAAAGCCCGGTTGCCGGCAACCTGTGGCAGGTGAACGTTGAGGTCGGCAACACCGTGCGCGAAGGCGATGTGCTGGTGGTGCTGGAGTCGATGAAAATGGAGATCCCGTTAGTTGCCACTCAGGACGGTGTGGTCAGTCAGGTCCGTGTCCAGCCGGGGTCGTCGGTGCGGGCGGGCCAGTGCGTGGTCGTTCTGGAGAAAACAGCATGAAGCCTCTTTATGATTTACGTCTCTCTGTGCTGGCAGAGGCATACCGTGAAGGCCAGATCGTCCCGCGTGAGGTGATAACGGCATTACGCGAGCGCGCGCTGGCGCTGAACCCGTCATTTAACGCTTTTATTTATCTGCTCACCCCTGAAGAGCTGGAGCCGTACCTCGCCGCGCTGGAGGGCGTAGCGCCGCACGCGCTGCCGCTGTTCGGCGTGCCCTTTGCCATCAAAGACAATATCGATCTGGCGGGTATCGACACCACCGCCGCCTGTCCGGCATTTGCGTATCGGGCAGAGCAGGATGCAACGATAGTTTCGCAGCTGATTGCGCTGGGGGCGATTCCTCTGGGGAAAACTAACCTCGATCAGTTCGCAACCGGCTTAAACGGTACGCGCTCGCCGTATGGCCCATGTCGTAACAGCGTTCATCCGGATTACCCGTCCGGTGGCTCCAGCGCGGGGTCGTCGCTGGCGGTCGCCCTGGGTCTGGCGAGCTTCGCGCTGGGAACGGACACGGCCGGCAGCGGGCGCGTACCGGCCTCGCTGAATAATCTGGTCGGCCTCAAAGCAACCAAAGGACTCATCTCCACGGCAGGGGTTGTGCCTGCCTGCCGCACGCTGGACTGCGTCACGTTTTTCACCGCGACAGCGGCAGAGGCCAGCCAGCTGCTGGCACTCACGGCGCGACAGGATCCGCGTGACGAATACAGCCGGTCCAACCCGACGTGGAACGGCCCGCAGGCTTTTGGTGTCCCTGCTGCGGGCTTTCGCTTTGGCGTGCCGGAGACGCTGGAGTTTCTCGGCTGTGCAGAAAGCGAGGCACTGTATCACCGCGCGAAGACGGGGCTTATCGCGCTGGGTGGCGTGCCCGTGACTCTCGACTTTGCACCGTTTCTGGCGGCCGCGAAACTGCTCTATGACGGCCCGTGGGTCGCCGAGCGTTATCACCTCGCGGGTGCGCTGATTGAACGCCAGCCCGACGCGGTGTTGCCGGTTATTCGTGATGTCCTGCAAAACGCGCCTGCAGCCACTGCGGTGGCGGCGTTTGACGCGCAGTACAAACTCCAGCGGTATAAAGCCGAGTGCGATGCCATGATGGCCGACCTGGATTGCGTATTAATTCCGACGTATCCCCGCCCGGTGAGTCTGGCTGAGCTGGCCGATGAACCGGTTAAAAGCAACTCGGCGCTGGGCATCTATACCAACTTTATGAACCTGCTCGACTATGCCGCCGTAGCGGTCCCGGTCGGTGAAATGAACAATGGGCTGCCATCCGGCGTCACGCTGTTTGGCCGCGCGTTTACCGATCAGTATCTGCTCAGTCTGGCCGATGCGTTACAACGTCACACAAAATTAACGTTACCGGGCAACCGCGCCATGCTGGACGACGCGCCGACCTGCACCGCAACCCATGACCGCCTGCGGATAGTGGTCTGCGGTGCGCATATGGACGGTCTGGCGCTCAATGTTCAGTTACGTGAGCGCGGAGCACGCCTTGTCGACGCGACCACCAGCGCACCTTATTACCGTCTGTATGCGCTGGCGGACGGTAAACGTCCCGGAATGGTTCGGGTGGCAGACCAGGGGGCCGGGATTGCGGTCGAAGTCTGGGAGCTACCGCACAGCGAAGTGGGGTCGTTTCTCGCCGGGATCCCCGCACCCCTGGGGCTGGGAAAAATCGAGCTGCAGGACGGACGGTGGTTGACCGGGTTTATCTGCGAGGCGTATGGCCTGGAGGGGGCACGGGATATCACGGAATTTGGTGGCTGGAGAGCCTGGCTTGCCCGGAAACGGTGAGCAAGCCAGGGTGCTGGCGTTAGCGGTAGAGCGTTTTTTCCGCGACCGGAATAATTAACGTGTCCTGCCAGTCCGCGAGCGTCAGCTGTGCGAGTTTGCCCAGTGCGGTGTAGAACGGATGCCCGGCGTTTTCAACAAACACGGACAGGAAGCGGGTACTCCACGGCAGCAGGTGCCACGCCAGAAGCTGGTCGCGTTCAGCGTCGCGGCCATTTTCTGCCAGCCACGCGGCCAGTAACAGCAGGGTACCGATGTGATCTTCCGGTTCGTTCTGCTTCATCTCGAAGGCAATGTTGTTTTCACGCATCCACTGGCGCAGCGCGAGGGTGGAGTCGCCGAAGAGCACGGATTCCCGATCCAGCCAGACGGAACCCCACGGCGGTGACGGCAGGGCGTAAGGACCAATAAACAGACGTTGCCAGGCATCTTTCAATGCTTCATCTGCTGGCGTTTTGAACGCATCTGCAACGGGTTGCAGCGTTTCCGGCGCCAGCGGCCAGTCCTGAATCCAGTCGCCTGCGGTGAGCGCCTGCACCAGCGGCGCAGTCTCCTCACTATCCGGAGCAAAATAAAACAGCGCGCCCAGTACCCGGGCGCTGAACGCGAACGAATCACGCTGTGAGACTTCTTTCATGACTACCTTCCTTGCTCGCGCGGAGTAGCCCGCGCGACTGTGTTAACCCGCAATCGCCATACCTGCGGTCATGTGCAGACCATAGAAAAGACCACGGCCAATCAGTTCACCCACGACGACCAGTATCACGCCTGCAAAAAGAGCGAAGGCTTTAGGCTCCTGCCGACGCATCAGCGGGCACAACCAGCAGCCGAGTCCGGCGGCAAGCAGTACGATACGCCAGATTTGCAGTGCGCCATAGTCAGGCAGCAGGGTACTCGCCTGTTGAACGGAACTGTGGATTGTCGCCAGGTCATTACTCTGCAGCACGATGACCGCCACGCAGGCCAGGAGTGCCAGCATGCTGACAGAGGCCGCGAATGTGCTTTTATATGTCGTGTTTGCCACGCGCAGCAACAGGGCTGCAAACAGCGGCCCCCCCAATACCAGCGTCAGGAAAAAGGCCAGCGTGGTGTAACCCGTGTACCAGGTCGGTACGGTATCAATTTGATAAACCCGGGTCATCGCCCAGACAAAGACAACGCCCAGGATCTGGCTAACGACCAGCCAGATTTTACCCAGTGCCGGGGGCATTTTACCGATAACGGATACCAGCCACCAGAAACCGCCCACGGCAAAGAAAATGGATCCCGCGGCAATTTCGTTACTGAGCGCCGAAGCACCCACGCGGTTGAGCGAGTTAAAGGCCCGGAGCGGGGAGCCAAGGTGCAGCACGGACGCCAAAAATCCGATGCCCATCACCAGCCACAGATAGAACATACTGCGGACAAGGCGTGTTTTCACCGCGTCGTCTTTTTCAGTAAGCCAGACGAGCCCCATAACGATCAATGCCCCGGCGACGCACTGTCCGAAGACGGTGAAGATCACCAGCGGCCATTCATGCCATCCACTTCCCATCTCACACCTCTTTCGGGTTTGCCAGGTAGCCGGTGGTATCCCCTGTCGGGCGGCTGTTGGCGTTAGGTTTAATCACGATGCTTGGCTTCGTGAAGTGCGCGGACGGCAGCGGCGCGACGGCCGCCAGCTGACCATGTTTTTTACGCAGTTCGTCGATAGGACCGAAGTCCAGCGCACGCAGCGGGCAGGACTCCACGCAGATCGGCTTTTTGCCGTCTGCCACGCGGGTGTGGCAGCCGTCACACTTGGTCATATGGCCTTTGGCGGCATTGTACTGCGGGGCACCGTACGGACAGGCCATGTGGCAGTAGCGACAGCCGATGCAGACATCTTCATCCACCACCACGAACCCGTCGTCACGCTTGTGCATCGCCCCGCTCGGGCAGACCTTGGTGCAGGCCGGGTCTTCGCAGTGGTTGCAGGCAATCGACAGGTAGTAGGCAAACACGTTCTGGTGCCAGACACCGTTGTCTTCCTGCCAGTCACCGCCCGCGTATTCGTAAATACGACGGAAGCTGACGTCCGGGGTTAAATCTTTGTAATCCTTGCAGGCGAGCTCGCAGGTTTTGCACCCGGTGCAGCGGCTGGAATCAATAAAAAATCCATACTGAGTGGTCATCACTTACTCCTTACGCCTTCTCGATCTGCACCAGATTGGTGTGCTGCGGGTTACCTTTGGCCAGCGGTGACGGGCGGTGCGTGGTCAGGGTGTTGATGCATGAACCGTGGTCGACACGATCGCCGTTCATATTGGCGTCATGCCAGGCTCCCTGGCCCATCGCGCTCACGCCGGGCATGATGCGCGGTGTGACTTTCGCTTCGATGCGCACCTCGCCGCGATCGTTAAACACGCGCACCGTATCGCCATTTTTGATGCCGCGTTGCGCCGCGTCCACGGGGTTAAGCCAGACCTCCTGACGGCAGGCGGCTTTCAGCACGTCGACATTGCCGTAGCTGGAGTGGGTGCGAGCTTTGAAGTGGAAGCCGAAGAGCTGCAGCGGGAATTTATGGCGTTCCGGGGCGTCCCAGCCGTCGAAGGTCGAGGCGTAGACCGGCAGCGGGCTGATGGTTTCGTCGTCGGCGAGCTCCCAGGTAGCCGCAATCTCTGCCAGCTTGCTGGAGTAAATTTCAATCTTGCCCGAGGGGGTGTTGAGCGGATGAGCCTGCGGATCATCGCGGAATTTTTTATAGGCCACGAAGTGCCCGGCCGGATCTTTACGCTTATAAATACCCCTCTCTTTCAGTTCGTCATAGGACGGCAACTGCGGATCTTTGTCGAGCATTTTGGCATACAGATACTGCAGCCACTGCGCCTGGGTACGTCCTTCGGTAAATCGCTGATGAATATCCGGGCCGAGGCGTTTCGCCACTTCACTCATGATCCAGTAGATCGGTTTGCGCTCAAATTTCGGCGCGGTCACGGGCTGAAGGAAAATCAGGTAGCCCATGTTGCCTGCATAATCGTTAGGAATAATGTCTTCCTGCTCAACGGTCATTAAATCGGGCAGCAGGATGTCAGCATATTTCGCCGACGAGGTCATAAAGTTGTCGATCACCACGATGGTTTCGCATTTACTCTCGTCCTGCAGAATATCGTGGGTTTTGTTGATGTCGGAATGCTGGTTGATGATGGTGTTGCCAGCGTAGTTCCAGATGAATTTGATCGGCACATCCAGCTTCTCTTTTCCCCGCACGCCGTCGCGCAGGGCGGTCATTTCGGGTCCGCGCGCGATGGCGTCGGTCCAGCTAAAGCATGAGATTTGCGTTTTCACCGGGTTATCCGGCAGTGGCATACGCTCAATGGTGATCGTGTAGGTCGATTCACGCGCGCCGCTGTTACCGCCGTTGATACCGACGTTTCCGGTCAAAATCGGCAACATGGCAATGGCGCGGGAGGTCAGCTCGCCGTTGGCCTGGCGCTGTGGGCCCCAGCCCTGACAGATGTAGGCCGGTTTGGTACTGCCAATTTCCCGTGCAAGCTTGATGATGCGATCGGCCGGTATGCCTGTGATGCGCGAGGCCCATTCCGGCGTTTTGGCGATGCCATCATCACCCTGACCGAGAATATACGCTTTGTAATGCCCGTTAGCAGGCGCACCTTCCGGCAGCGTTTTTTCGTCATAGCCGACGCAGTACGTGTCGAGGAACGGCTGATCGACAAGGTTTTCGTCGATCAGTACCCAGGCGATACCCGCGACCAGCGCGGCGTCCGTCCCCGGACGAATCGGGATCCACTCGTCTTCGCGCCCGGCGGCGGTGTCGGTATACCGCGGATCGATGACGATCATGCGCGCGTGAGAGCGCTCGCGGGCCTGCTCGAGATAATAGGTTATCCCGCCGCCACTCATGCGCGTCTCTGCCGGGTTATTACCGAACATCACCACCAGCTTCGTGTTTTCAATATCTGAGGTGCTGTTGCCATCGTTGCTGCCGTAGGTGTAGGGCATTGCACAGGCTATTTGCGCGGTGCTGTATGTGCCATAGTGGCTTAAAAAGCCGCCGTAGCAGTTCATCAGACGCGCGACCAGCGAAGCATAAGGGGAGGAGCGGGTGATATTGCCGCCCACAATGCCGGAGGAGTAGTTAATGTAGACCGCTTCGTTGCCGTATTTTTCGACGACATCTTTCAGGCTGCGGGTAAGGGTGTCCAGGGCTTCATCCCATGAGATACGCTCAAATTTTCCTTCACCGCGTTTCCCTACGCGCTTCATGGGGTAGTTCAGACGATCGGGGTGATTGATCCGACGGCGAATAGAACGCCCGCGCAGGCAGGCGCGAACCTGATGATTGCCATAAATATCCTCACCGGTGTTATCCGTTTCGACCCAGTAAACTTCTTCATCACGGACGTGAAGGCGCAGCGCACAACGGCTCCCGCAGTTGACCGAGCAGGCACCCCAGACCACTTTGTCTTCAGCGGGCTTTACGGCGTTTTGTACCGCGGCAGCGGCGCTTTTGAGGCCAAAAGGCAGTGAAATCCCCCCGGCGGCAAGTGCCAGAGAGCCTATTGCAGTGGATTTAACCAACGTTCGACGGCTGATCCCGCCGTGATTTTCGACATCGGACATAACTCACCCCATCATTTTAATTGCGTATTATTTTCGCCCGTGATTACAACCGGGCTAATGATGGGGTGAATGTTACTTATTTGGAGGTATTAAATATTAATCCTCATCAAGTCAAAGGGAATTGGCCGCGAGAAAGTGATTAAAATCACTGAGGTTCGCCCTGACCATTATCCTGCATCCCTGATGCGGCACCGCTACCGGTGCGGGTATAGAGAATTTTAAAGGTATCGTTCGCACAATGACCGACAACCTGTGCATCCGGCTGGTCAGCCTGATCGTTTGGCACAATATTCAACGTAAAGCCGGACTCGGGCACGCCGTTATTGATGATTTTCTGTTGAATGTCGCTTTTTACGCGCTCGCAGGAATCCGGGGCAGCTAGAGCCGCTGTAGAAGCGCTCATTAACAGCAGGGCGGTAATCCAGGGTAACCGTTTCATCTGTAGCTCCTTTTCTCTGTGTGTCGGTTAAGCTTAGCAGGGTTCGTGTAAGCTTTTGTTATTGGGGATAACTTTCTGAACAATCTTATACAGGCTTCCTGCGCTCATTTTCCCCAATTTCCATCAACACGTCCTGCGGGCGGTTATACCCGCCCGGCATCGCGACGCTAAGCGCGGTGCGTTTTGCTCTGCACCTGTCGTTCGCCGGAGTGATGCCGTAAGTCATCACACATCGCCTGTAACTCATTGAACAATCTTGCCACATGGAAACCATCGCACACGGAATGATGGACCTGCACGGCGAGGGGCAACAATACTTTTCCACCCTGGTTGACGTATTTCCCCATAGTGAACATGGGGGCAAAAAAGTTCTGCATATTGGCTACGTTGATATTAAAACTGGTAAAACTTGACCAGGGGATCGCCGACACGAAAAATACATTTTCCCGCGACTCTTCCTTCGGCCAATAAGAAAGGGTATTACCATAGCGAGCAACATCTTCCGAATAAACGTTCTGGAAATGGTCAATATTGCCATCGAAGTGACTCCATAAAGAAGAAAAGGTCTCCGTTTCATTATGGAAAATGGTATAGCTTGGATGAATTTCATTCCATATGACAAGTTCATTGTTCTTCATGGCCATACGGAATTCCGAATGGTTGTTGACGATTTTAGAAAGGAGGGAAATCATCGTCGGATAAAATTTCCAGCCCAGTTCTTTTATATCCTTGAGCAATGCGGTGATGTCTATTTGAACAGTTTGATTAAATGTAGATTGAGCAAAGGACTGAAATACCTCGAAATGTTCTTTTCTGGCCCAACGTGATAAGTCAACAGGCGTATATTCAGGGATTGTTTTTTTCATTTTTTAACCTTTGATGAGCAATCAAAAATCAGCGTTTTGCCTACGTTTTTTCATGAATAAAGAAAGCATAGAGATTCCAGGCGGTTTTGGACGCGAACGCATTTGTGAGGGTAGCGCATCCTTATAGAGGAAGAAAGGGGATGTTAAACATTTAATATATCAAAGAAAAAAGTTAGATGGCGCAATCTGCCGGCGTTTTCATGTTGTTAATATGTCACAGAATATCCGTCATGCGCTCAAAGCAGGTGTGTTTCCTGTTCAACAGAGGGCACAGCGCCTTCTCGTTCTGGCGAGGTTTTGCAGAGGGCAAGAGAGATTAATGCATTGATTGTACGTCTCTTTTCGCCTGACATTTTGCTATCGTGTGAACAACGGTATTTGCTAATATGATCGGGAATACTCTCCCTGATTCGGTAAATGATGTGAAGAACTACGCAGCGATAACGCTACTGGCAGCAACACTGGTGGGGTGCGACAACCCTTCCGCGCCGCTGTCGTTTACGCCCGAGATGGCGAGCTTCTCCAATGAATTTGATTTTGACCCTCTGCGCGGCCCGGTAAAAGACTTCACCCAGACACTGTTCAATGACAAAGGTGAAGTCTCCAAACGGGTAACCGGTACGATGTCGACGGAAGGGTGTTTCGATACCCTCGAACTGCACGACCTCGAGGCCAATACCGGCGTGGCGCTGGTACTGGATGCTAATTACTACCTTGATGCGGAAACCCAGCAGCGAAAAGTGAAACTGCAGGGGAAATGCCAGCTGGCCGAATTGCCGTCGGCGGGCGTAACGTGGGATACCGACGATAACGGGTTTGTGGTGGCGGCGCACGGCAAAGAGATGGAAGTGAAGTACCGCTATGATGCGGATGGCTATCCGCTGGGGAAAACCACCGTCTCCGGGGACCAGCATTTATCCGTCCAGTCGACGCCGTCTAAAGACCTTCGCAAAAGAATGGATTACTCCGCCGTGAGCATGCTGAATGACAAACCGCTGGGCAACGTCAATCAGAGCTGCGATTACGATCGACACAATAATCCGGTGAGTTGCGATCTGACGATCACCGACAACAGCGTGAAGCCCGCCGTTGAGCGCAAGTACACCATTAAGAACAGTATTGAATACTACTGAGAAAAAGCCGCGCAGGTTACTGCGCGGTGGGTTTCAGCAGGCTGGCGCCTGACGGTTTGTGTCCGGCCAGGTGCTGATGCTGGAAGATGCACATGCGAATGGTGTTGCGGTATTCACCGTTGATAAAGAACTCGTGAACCAGTTCGCCTTCCACCATAAAGCCCAGCTTGCGGTAGATATGGATCGCTTTCTCGTTCTCTTTATCCACGATGAGATAAAGCTTGTAGAGATTGAGGACGTTGAATCCGTAATCCATCGCCAGCTTCGCCGCCCGCGTGGCAAGACCTTTCCCCTGATGCTCAGGTGAAATGATAATCTGGAATTCTGCCCGACGATGAACGTGGTTGATCTCAACCAGTTCCACCAGACCGGCTTTTTCACCTTCACACTCCACGACAAAACGGCGTTCGCTTTGATCGTGAATGTGCTTGTCGTAGAGATCCGACAGCTCAACAAACGCCTCGTAAGGCTCTTCGAACCAGTAGCGCATCACGCTGGCGTTATTGTCGAGCTGGTGGACGAAGCGCAGGTCTTCACGCTCCAGCGGGCGGAGCTTAACGTCACACTGCACTGACATTATGGCGCGACCGTGCGGCCAGTACGACGATCCAGGCAGCGCAGGGTATTTGGCTCCCAGTAGGCGTTAACGTTGGCACTTTGCTGACACTTATCGCGCGCGTCGAAAGCGACATCTTCTTTGTCCCACTCTTTTTCAACACGTTTGTTCACCTTCTGGCGAAGGCTACGGGTGTCATTCCATTGTTCTTTGTCCATGGCGGCGTTCTGACGGCTTTGCGCGCTGTCGCCAGACTCAATAATGAGTTTGCTGGTTTCAGCGGTGGCAGAGGCGGCAAAGGCGAACGATGACAGCGCCAGCAGGGCTGTCAGACAAAGGCGTTTGCTTAATGTAGTCATAGCGTTTCCTTTTAAATGGGCGCAGATAATTAAGTTATCCCGTTCAGATTCTACACCAAAGAGAAATAACGGCATACCCGCGGCACGGGTATGGAAAAGTAAACGATATCATCAGGTATGATGTCTAAATAAATCATCACATGACCGTAAATATGCTCAAAACCACTCTGCTTTTTTTTGCCACTGCGCTGTGTGAAATCATCGGCTGCTTCCTTCCGTGGCTCTGGCTGAAGAAGGGGGCAACCGTCTTCCTGCTGATCCCGGCGGGCATTGCGCTGGCCCTGTTTGTCTGGCTGTTGACGCTGCACCCGGCGGCCAGCGGGCGCGTCTACGCCGCTTATGGCGGGGTTTATGTCTGTACCGCGCTGCTGTGGTTACGCGTGGTGGATGGTGTGAAGCTCAGCGCCTATGACTGGGCCGGGGCGCTGGTTGCGCTGTGCGGCATGTTGATTATTGTTGCCGGATGGGGGCGCGCCTGAGCGCCCGATTTTTTTGTGACCGTTCGCTGATTTTATGATCATTATACTTGTATGGTAGTAGTGCAGAAGAGTAAGTTTCCAGCATCACAATGAGCGATGTAAGGAAATGGATTATGAAGATTGTCGGGGCTGAAGTCTTTGTTACCTGCCCGGGGCGTAACTTTGTCACCCTTAAAATTACCACCGACGAGGGCATCGTCGGCCTGGGTGATGCCACCCTCAACGGACGTGAACTTTCGGTGGCCTCTTATCTGAAAGATCACCTCTGCCCGCAGTTGATCGGCCGTGATGCGCACCGCATTGAGGATATCTGGCAGTTCTTCTATAAAGGCGCCTACTGGCGTCGTGGTCCGGTCACCATGTCGGCCATTTCCGCCGTGGATATGGCACTGTGGGATATCAAAGCCAAAGCGGCCAATATGCCGCTCTACCAGCTGCTGGGCGGCGCATCCCGGGAAGGGGTGATGGTCTATTGTCATACCACCGGACACTCCATTGATGACGTGCTGGAAGATTACGCCCGGCATAAAGAGATGGGCTTTAAGGCAATCCGCGTCCAGTGCGGCGTGCCGGGTATGAAAACCACCTATGGCATGTCGAAAGGAAAAGGGCTGGCCTACGAGCCCGCCACTAAAGGTGACTGGCCGGAAGAGCAGCTCTGGTCCACTGAAAAATACCTCGATTTCACACCGAAGCTGTTCGATGCGGTGCGCAGTAAGTTTGGCTTTAATGAGCATCTTTTGCACGACATGCACCACCGTTTGACCCCGATTGAGGCAGCGCGATTCGGTAAGAGCATTGAAGCATTCCGTATGTTCTGGATGGAAGATCCTACGCCAGCGGAAAACCAGGCCTGCTTCCGTCTGATCCGTCAGCACACGGTCACGCCGATTGCGGTTGGAGAAGTGTTTAACAGCATCTGGGACTGCAAACTGCTTATTGAAGAGCAGCTTATCGACTATATCCGCACCACCATTACCCACGCGGGCGGCATCACCGGCATGCGGCGCATCGCGGACTTCGCCTCGCTTTATCAGGTGCGTACCGGCTCACATGGACCGTCGGATCTGTCGCCTGTTTGCCACGCCGCCGCGCTGCATTTTGACCTGTGGGTGCCAAACTTTGGTGTACAGGAATATATGGGTTACTCCGAACAAATGCTGGAGGTCTTCCCGCACAGCTGGCGCTTTGATAATGGCTATATGCATCCGGGCGACAAACCCGGGCTGGGTATTGAATTTGACGAAAAACTGGCGGCGAAATACCCGTACGATCCTGCCTATCTTCCGGTTGCCCGTCTCGAAGATGGCACGTTGTGGAACTGGTAAACGAGGAGCGAACGATGAAAAGCGTAGTGATTCAACAACCCAATGCACTGGTGATTGAAGATCGTCCACTCCCGGAACCCGCGGCAGGTGAAGTGCGCGTCAACGTCAAACTGGCCGGTATTTGCGGTTCAGACAGCCATATTTACCGCGGGCATAATCCGTTTGCGCGATACCCGCGCGTGATTGGCCATGAATTTTTTGGTGAGATTGATGCCGTTGGTGAGGGAGTTGACCCGGCCCGCGTGGGCGAACGCGTATCGGTTGACCCGGTGATCAGCTGCGGACACTGCTATCCGTGCTCCGTGGGCAAACCCAATGTCTGTACCTCTCTGGTGGTGCTGGGCGTTCATCGCGACGGAGGCTTTAGTGAGTATGCCGTCGTACCGGCAAAAAATGCCTGGGTTGTTCCGGACGCTATTCCTGATAAACACGCGGTAATGATCGAGCCGTTCACGATTGCCGCTAACGTGACGGGCCACGCACAACCCACCGGGCAGGATATCGCCCTGATCTACGGCGCAGGTCCCATGGGGCTTGTCACCGTCCAGGCGCTGAAAGGTGTCTATAAGGTGAAGCAGGTTATCGTAGTCGATCGGATCAATGAACGGCTGGCGATGGCGCAACGCAGCGGCGCGGACTGGGTGTTCAACAACGCAGAGCTGTCGTTACAGGCGGCGCTGGAAGAAAAAGGGATCAAACCGACGCTTATTATTGACGCAGCCTGTCATCCGACAATTTTACAGGAAGCCATCACCATTGCCTCTCCGGCGGCACGCATCGTGCTGATGGGGTTTTCCAGCGACCCAAGCCAGATTGTTCAGCAGGGGATCACCGGAAAAGAGCTGGCGATATTCTCATCACGGCTGAATGCCAACAAATTCCCCGTCGTCATCGACTGGCTGGAAAAGGGGCTGATCGACCCGGACAAACTGATCACCCACACCTTTGACTATCACCACGTAACAGACGCCATCGAACGGTTTGAAAAAGATCAGCGGCAGTGCTGCAAAGTCTTACTCACGTTCGGGCAATAATAATTCACGCGGTTAAGAGCCTGCGCAGACAGGCTCTGAGTGGTACGCATCTTACCTTGCAGAGATAGCCATTATGACGCAAACACAACCACAAAGAACGACTTCAGATCTGGTGAAAGCCGCCGTTTCCGGCTGGCTGGGTACCGCACTGGAGTTTATGGATTTCCAGCTCTATTCGCTGGGGGCCGCACTGGTATTCCATGAGATCTTCTTCCCGGAACAATCGGCCGCAATGGCGCTGATTCTGGCGATGGGGACGTACGGCGCAGGCTATATCGCGCGCATTGTCGGCGCCTTTATCTTCGGGCGAATGGGCGACAGTATTGGCCGTAAAAAGGTGCTGTTTATCACCATTACTATGATGGGGATCTGCACGACCCTGATCGGGGTCTTGCCGACCTACGCGCAGATTGGGATTTTCGCGCCCGTCCTGTTAGTGACGCTGCGTATTATCCAGGGGCTGGGGGCAGGGGCTGAAATCTCCGGCGCCGGGACCATGCTGGCGGAGTACGCCCCTAAAGGGAAACGCGGCATTATCTCCTCGCTGGTGGCGATGGGCACCAACTGCGGGACGCTAAGTGCAACGGCTATCTGGGCAGTTATGTTCTTTGCCCTCGACCGCGAACAGTTGGTTGCCTGGGGCTGGCGTGTACCGTTTCTTGCAAGCGTGGTGGTAATGATCTTCGCCATCTGGCTGCGAATGAACCTCAAGGAGAGCCCGGTATTTGAAAAAGTGAACGAGGCTGAGACAACCGCACCGGTGACAAAACACGATTTATCATTTGCAGCGATGGTGAAGAGTAAGTCCTTCTGGCTGGCAACCGGGCTGCGTTTTGGTCAGGCGGGGAATTCGGGACTGATCCAGACGTTTCTTGCCGGGTATCTGGTTCAGACGCTGCTGTTCGATAAAGCGATCCCCACCGATGCACTGATGATAAGCTCAATTCTCGGGTTTATCTCTATCCCGCTGTTGGGCTGGCTCTCCGATAAAGTGGGGCGTCGTCTGCCGTACATTCTGCTCAATATCTCCGCCATTATTCTGGCGTACCCGATGCTGTCGATTATCGTTGATAAGAGCTATGCGCCGGGTGTGATCATGCTTTCCATCATCGTTATCCATAATTTCGCCGTACTGGGACTGTTCGCCCTGGAAAACATCACGATGGCGGAGATGTTTGGCTCGCGTAACCGCTTTACCCGGATGGCTATCTCAAAAGAGGCGGGCGGGCTGGTGGCGGTAGGCTTCGGGCCAGTGCTCGCCGGGATCTTCTGCAATATGACCGGTTCCTGGTGGCCAATTGTCGCCATGATGATCGCCTACTCCGTGATTGGGCTCATCGCCGCCATCTGCATGCCAGAGGTCTGCGATCGTGATTTGAGCGTGGCGGAAGATGCGGCGGAGGGGCCGGCACGTGATTCCGTTGGCTATGGGGCGGTTTCATCGCGGCGGTAATGGTTTATATCTTTAGTGACCTGTCACACAACTTTATGTTCATGTCACACCACATGCGTAAAAGTTAATATAAATCAAAATCTCAAACTGCAGGATCAGTATGGTTAATGGCAGTTCTTTTTTACCCCGACTGCCATTCTAGTTGGTGTAGTCAGCAGGCGCTGCTGCTCGTTTAGAGCGGCAGCGAATCCCAGCGTACATAACTTAACGAGTCTTAATCATGGAAAACCGGTTATTACAGGCGAAAGCGACGCTTCCTCAGTACGATCGCGATCGCCTCAAGGCACGCATTGTTCATTTAGGGTTTGGCGCATTTCACCGTGCGCACCAGGCGGTGTACGCCGACATTCTCGCCGCGGAACACAACAGCGACTGGGGTTACTGTGAGGTAAACCTGATTGGCGGTGAACAGCAGATTGCCGATCTGAACGCACAGGATCATCTCTACACCGTGGCGGAAATGTCTGCCGATGCGTGGACATCGCGGGTGGTGGGCGTGGTCAGGAACGCACTGCATGCACAGGTTGACGGGCTGGAACGCGTGCTGGCCGCACTGTGTGAGCCGCAGGTGGCGATTGTCTCGCTCACCATTACTGAAAAGGGATATTGCCACTCGCCGGCGACCGGGAAACTGATGCTCGATCACCCGTTAATCGCCGCCGACCTGAAAAACCCGCATCAGCCGAAATCTGCGCCGGGTGTGGTGGTGGAAGCACTCGCGCGACGCAAAGCTGCCGGGCTGCCCGCGTTTAGCGTCATGTCCTGTGACAATATGCCGGAGAACGGTCACGTCATGCGTAATGTGACCTGCGCTTATGCCCGTGCGGTTGACGGCGAGCTGGCAGACTGGATTGAATCCAGCGTCACTTTCCCGTCCACCATGGTGGATCGCATTGTTCCCGCGGTTACACCGGAGACGCTGGATAAAATTGAACAGCTGACCGGCGTTCGTGACCCGGCAGGCGTGGCGTGCGAACCGTTCCGTCAGTGGGTGATTGAGGACAACTTTGTTGCAGGCCGTCCGCAGTGGGAAAAGGCCGGGGCGGAGCTGGTTTCAGACGTCATTCCGTTTGAAGAGATGAAGCTGCGCATGCTTAACGGCAGTCACTCTTTCCTCGCGTATCTTGGCTATCTGGCGGGGTACCCGCACATCAACGACTGCATGGAAGACGAACACTACCGTACTGCCGCCCATGCGCTGATGCTGAACGAGCAGGCGCCGACCTTAAAAGTGAAAGGCGTTGATTTAGGCCACTATGCAGACCTGTTGATTGCCCGCTACAGCAACCCGGCGTTACGTCACCGTACCTGGCAAATCGCAATGGACGGCAGCCAGAAGCTCCCGCAGCGTATGCTCGATTCCGTGCGCTGGCATCTGGTGCATCAAAAAAGCTTCCCGCTGCTGGCATTAGGCATTGCAGGCTGGATGCGGTATGTCGGTGGTGTCGATGAGCAGGGCAACGCTATCGACGTGAGCGACCCGCAGCTGGCGGTCATTCAGGCGGCGGTGAAGGGAAGTGCTGAGGGCGAAGACCGGGTGAAGGCGCTGCTGGGCATTGAGGCCATTTTTGGCAAAGAACTCCCGCATGAAACCGTCTTTGTGGATGCGGTACTGCGTGCTTACCAGACGTTAGTGCAAAAAGGTGCAAAAGCCACGGTCGCAGAGTACGCGGCGAACGGCTAAGTCATCACATGCCGCCGCGTGCGGCGGCATGATGTCGCATGAATCAGTGCATACCCAGGCGAATCAGTTCAATCGGTTCGAACTTACCTTCACAACCTTCCACTTCTACCGTTTTGCTGCGACGCACCTGCGCGGCATCCAGCCCTTCGCTGTGGATCGCTTTAATCACGCCGGTGTGTCCTGTGGCATTGATCATTACACGGCTGCCGGTGGTAATTGCGTTACGGTTACGGTCGTATGTTATCATGGTATTTTCTCCTCTCTCACTTATCCGTTACGGCGCTATTTCAGGTTTCACCGTTCACGGGGCACTATAAATACGCCTGTCTGCATCTCATTTTTTTGTTTTTGATCAAATTCACACTTTTTTCTCAATATTGTTGGGTGCTGACGGTTCACGACAGCAATTTACAAAGCCCACATTTATTTTCCTTTATTGATAGTTTCTGCTGGCAAGCGTTTAGGGTTTGTTTATATTCCGGCTGTCATTCTTGAAGCAGGGAATACCCCTTTCACAGGAATAAGGAGTCAGGCTTATGTATAAGAAGATTTTAATGCCTGTTGATGTATTTGAAATGGAATTGAGCGACAAAGCGGTTCGCCACGCGGCCAACCTTGCAAAGGCGGAAGGTGCGTCGATTACGCTGGTGAACATTCTCCCCAACAGCAGCCGCTCGTTGCTGCGTGGATTCAACGCCGATATCAAAAAGTTTGAAGCGTTTATGACCGCGGAATCCGGGAAGAAAATGAACGAGCTAAAAAGGCTGTTTGATCTCCCCGGGGAAAATATCCACAGCCTGGTCTGCTTTGGCAACGTGCGTGACGAAATTATCAAACTGAGCAAAGAAGGGGAATATGACGTGATCGTCATCGGGTCGAAAAACCCGAGCATCAGCACCCATCTGCTCGGTTCAAATGCGGAATCTATCCTGCGCTATGCGAGTATTCCGGTGCTGGTGGTTCGCTAATCTCTTCGCCGCAACCGAAACGGGGGCGGCGTATTTTACTCTTCGCTAAACCAGTCGCTGTTTTCCTGACGAATTAACTGTACGGATTCGCTGATTTCCTGCAGGTGCAGCGTCATCGCTTTTTCTACACCGTCCTGATCGCGTTTTTCCAGCGCACTGAAAATATCATGATGCTGTCGTAGCAACATTTCCGGTGGTGAGACGTGGTCGAGGCTCATATAGCGCACGCGGTCGATGGTGGCTTTGATGTTTTCAATCGTGTCCCAGGCCAGTTGACAGTCCGCAATTTGCGCCAGCTTCTGGTGAAACTCGTCATCAAGTTGGAAGAAGTCGTTGAGCTGTTTGCGGTCAATCGCAATACGCTGCTGATGCAGGTTTTGCTCCAGCAGGTAGCACTGGTTGTCATCAATCAAGGATGCGGCACGGCGCGCCACCGCGCACTCAATGGCCTGACGGACAAAACACCCGTTACGCACCTGGGAGAGCGAGATTTTGTTCACATAGCTGCCGCGCTGCGGGCGGATCTGAATCAGACCGTTTTCTGCAAGCTTGATAAACGCCTCACGCACGGGCTGGCGGGACACGTCAAACCGCACGGACACCTCTTTTTCAGAGAGCGGCGTTCCGGGTGGGATCAGGCAATGGACAATATCACGTCGCAAAATGCGATAGATTTGCTGGTTTACGGGCTGGGTAGGATTGAGTTGCGATTCAGCGGCCATGAGTTGTCATTTCTCAGAGAGTTAGCCTGAACATACTACCATTCTTTTATGGCCTGAAACAGACCCGGCCCGCAGGCCGGGAAGGGCAATGTTAGCCACGATGGACGCTAAGTCCGCCAAAACTCTGGCTGACTGGCATCATTTCTACGGTGTTAATGTTGACGTGTTTTGGCAGTGTTGCCACCCACCAGACCGCTTCGGTGACATCTTCCGGCGTCAGGGCGTTCGCATTCTCGTAGGTTTTGTCTGCTTTCGCGTCATCACCTTTAAACCGAACGTTGGAAAATTCGGTTCCGCCTACCAGGCCCGGCTCAATATCGGTCACGCGAATGGCGGTGCCGTGCAGATCGGTACGCAGGTTAAGGCTGAACTGACGCACGAAGGCTTTGGTCGCGCCATAAACATTACCGCCCGCATAAGGCCAGCTTCCGGCGGTCGAACCGATGTTAATAATGTGGCCGCGATTGCGCTCAACCATGCCTGGCAGCACGGCGCGGGTCATGTACACCAGCCCCTTGTTATTTGTGTCGATCATGTTTTCCCAGTCTTCGACGCTGGCTTTGTGGGCAGGCTCCATACCGAGCGCCAGACCGGCATTGTTGACCAGCAGGTCAATGGCACGCCATTCGGCCGGCAGGTTAGCAATCATCTCTTCGATGGCGGCACGGTTACGGACATCAAGCTGCGCGGTCAGGATGCTGTCACCCAGTTCATCTTTCAGCTCCTGCAGACGCTCCTGACGACGACCCGTCGCAATCACCTTATGCCCGTTGGCGACGAAGCGACGCGTGATGCTTTCACCAAAACCTGCCGTTGCCCCGGTAACTAAAATAATCATCTCACTGTTCCTCAACGCTTTTTGTGTTGTACTAACATAGCACGGCCGAGAAGGATGCGTTAAGGCAACATTTGTATGACGGCATTGCAGGCAGTGGCGGCCTGGCCTACTCTGGGAAGATAACCGTACTCAGGAGTGAAAGATGTCGGCCACTAATCCCTTTTTTGAAAGCAGCCTGTTGCCTTATCAGGCACCCCGATTCGACGAAATCAACGACGGCCACTACCGCCCGGCATTCGATGAAGCGATACGCCAGAAGCGAGCCGAAATTGACGCGATTGTCGCGCAAACGGCCGCCCCGGATTTCAACAATACCGTGCTGGCGCTCGAAAAAAGCGGTGCCATGCTCTCGCGTGTCAGCAGCGTTTTCTTCGCCATGACCTCTGCGCACACCAATGATGACTTACAGGCGCTTGAGGAGCAGATCTCTACCGAGCTTGCTGCCCTGGCGAACGATATCTGGCTTAACGACACGCTGTTCTCTCGCGTGGAGAGCGTCTGGCAGGATTGTGCTGCGCTGGACGCCGAATCCCGTCGGCTGGCAGAAAAGACGTACCAGCACTTTGTGCTGGCCGGTGCGCGGCTGAATGATGCAGAAAAAGCGGAGCTGAAAGCGCTGAATACCGAGGCGGCGACCCTCACCAGCCAGTTTAATCAGCGTCTGCTGGCCGCCACCAAAGCCGGTGGGCTGGTCGTGGATTATGCTCATCAGCTTGATGGACTCAGTCCTGACGAGATTGCGACGGCTGCCCATGCCGCCGCGGAGAAAGGGCTGAACGATCGCTGGTTGATTCCGCTGCTGAATACCACTCAACAACCCGCACTTTCCGCGCTGCGTGACCGTCAGACGCGGGAAAATTTGTTTAACGCGGGCTGGACGCGTACCCAGAAAGGGGATGAAAACGATACCCGGGCACTGATCCTGCGTCTCACCGCGTTGCGCGCGCGTCAGGCAAAATTGTTGGGGTTTGAGGACTACGCAAGCTGGAGTATCGCCGATCAAATGGCGAAAACACCTGCCGCCGCGTTGGCTTTTATGCGCGGGATTGTGCCCGCTGCACGTACCCGAGCGACGCTTGAGCAAGCCGATATCCAAAAAGTGATTGATGACGAGCAGGGCGGGTTCACCGTGCAGGCGTGGGACTGGGCCTTTTATGCTGAGCGTGTGCGCCAGGCGAAATATGCTCTCGACGAGTCGCAAATCAAGCCGTACTTTGCGCTCAACACCGTGTTGCAGGATGGCGTATTCTGGGCTGCAAGCCAGCTGTTTGGCCTCCGCTTTGTCGAGCGTTTCGATATTCCGGTTTACCATCCTGATGTCCGCGTGTGGGAAATTTTCGACCACACCGGTGAAGGGATGGCGCTGTTCTACGGTGATTTCTTTGCCCGCGAATCGAAAGCCGGTGGGGCGTGGATGGGGAATTTCGTCGAGCAATCGTATGAGTTTGCCTCGCGCCCGGTTATCTACAATGTCTGCAACTATCAAAAACCGGCTAACGGTCAGACGGCGCTGATCTCCTGGGACGATGTGGTTACCCTGTTCCACGAGTTTGGTCATACGCTGCACGGTCTGTTTGCCAGCCAGCGCTACGCCTCCCTCTCCGGCACCAATACGCCGCGTGATTTTGTCGAGTTCCCATCGCAAATCAACGAGCACTGGGCGAGCCATCCGCAGGTGTTTGCCCACTATGCCCGCCACTATCAGACCGGAGAGCCGATGCCGGAGGCGCTGCGCGATAAAATGCTTAACGCGACGCAGTTTAATAAAGGTTATGACATGACCGAGCTGCTTAGCGCTGCGCTGCTGGATATGAACTGGCACGGCATCAGCGAACCCGTGGACGATGTTGACACCTTTGAAGCGGCAGCACTGCACAAAGAGGGGCTGGATCTGCCCGCCGTTCCACCGCGCTATCGCAGCAGCTACTTCGCCCATATCTTCGGCGGCGGCTACGCGGCGGGATACTATGCCTACCTGTGGACGCAAATGCTGGCAGACGATGGCTACCAGTGGTTTGTTGAGCAGGGCGGGTTGACGCGTGAAAACGGACAGAAATTCCGTGAAGCGATTTTGTCGCGCGGGAACAGCACTGATTTAGCTGAACTTTACCGGAACTGGCGTGGCCACGATCCGAAGATTGAACCGATGCTGGAGAATCGTGGATTGAGTGCTTAAGGGCTTTTTTAGTATGGGAACAGAACCGGGCGCGATGCCCGGTTTTTTGTCCGATTTTTCTTCCCCAAAATCATTAACGCCGCATAAAGTGCCTGGATAAAATCTGGAAGGATGGCCATCGCTACCAGAAAGCCGGAATAATGTCGGGTGACTTCTTCAGCCAGGGGGGAGCCAGCTCAACCTTTTCGATGAGAACGCACCGTATGCTGGCAGCGAAAAGTTGATTGAGGTGCTCGAACACCTGAATGCGAAAGACGGGAAAGGCACGCTTTACTTTGCAGGGCAGGGCATACAGCAGTATTGGCAGATGAAACGTGAAATGCTGTCGCCGAGATATACGACCAGATATTCAGATCTGCTAAGGGTCCGGTGATTTTCCCAATTTCCAGGGCCGTTATGTGCCAGAAGCGGACTTTTAGTGGTTCTAAAAAGTCTCATGCCGCGGTCAAATTTTGTCGACCACTGCACTGGCAGGTTCAACTAAACCGTATTAAGGAATAATCATGGCAACTAAACAAGACGACACCCAACCAAAAAGCGATATGGCGACCATGCCTGTAGTTCTGGCGGCAGCAGATGATTTCGCCGTTTTTAACTTTGATTCCTTGCTACCAGAATCGGCCTCTTGTGATTATCACGAGCTAAATAGTCAGTTGGAAGCATCAGCTCGTTCCTCTAATGAGACTCCAAAAAGCGTGTATGAATTGTTCAAGGCCGTTTGCTCATTTCATTTTAGGGCTGATGACCCTGTCCAACCGTGGGGGCCAGTATGGAGTGGTCCAAATGGTCGTTCTTACATACCTAGCGACTTCCGAGGTGAACAAAATGACATTCTTTCAAACGTAGTTATTAAAATTGAAAACAGACTACTTCGAGCACGGGTGGCAGATATAATATGGACTAATGATAAAAGAAAAAAAGACGCAGCTACAATAGCAATAAATACTTATTACGAACTAATAGACACATACAGTAACCGTAGTGTGAAGGAGGGGAATTATAGCACCTTTAATCATATGGGGAAGCTCGAGCAATTCTTAAGACGTGTGTTCGATATAGCCTCGTTAACACAGAAGAAAAACTCATTCCCGCAAAATATACAATCTGCATTTGATGTTGTATATGCAAAAGCATTAGAGCTAAAGTTGTATGTAGTATTTGAACGAGTAGCGCGGTTTGGGGCAAATAAGAAGATAATCGATTGGAGTG
The DNA here is from genome assembly GCF_000534435.1 of Enterobacter sp. BIDMC 26. Taxonomy (NCBI): domain Bacteria; kingdom Pseudomonadati; phylum Pseudomonadota; class Gammaproteobacteria; order Enterobacterales; family Enterobacteriaceae; genus Enterobacter; species Enterobacter sp. BIDMC 26. The sequence goes on from NZ_KI973182.1 coordinate 1,277,662, forward strand.
TTGTTGCGAAGGATGCCAAGAGACTAGCAAGTAAGACTGATGCTAATACAAATCCGGATGTTGTCAAAAAGGTACTTTATTTAGCGGCAAGTGCATTTGAAAAAAATGGGGACAATGATTCTAAGCGAGAGTGCCAAGAGAAGGCAGTAGAGCAGACACTTAAGATGAGAGAGCATGTCAGTCAGGCTTCAGCAAAAGCATACTGGACAAGCATTGCAATAGGGGAACTGCGTTCTGTAGGTGGGCACAAAGAGCGAATAGCAGCGTTGATTGCCGAGTTGCGTGACTTCCAGATGTCATCACGCGATGAATTTGCAACATTCACACTCCCCATAGATGCCGATAATGAGAGAGAAGAAACATCTAAAATCTACTCAGAACTCTCCCTCTCAGCCTGTTTGCATGAATTTGCCCTGGCTCCATACATTATATCTAAGAGCGACTTACGTCACCACGCTGACACTGTTCGAAAGGAAAGTTTTTTTAGTAATTTCATGGGAGGGGTTCATACTGATGTAGAGGGTAAGGTCTACGCCAAAACGCCTGCAGTTTCTGTCGATGGGAATCCATCGGATGAGTGGTACAAATCTCGGCATATAAGAACTCTTGATTTATTTTATCATCACTTCGTTTCAGGTTATGTAGACCCTGTTCGTTATTGTTTATCAACCCGGTTTTCTATAGAAGAACGTCATTTCGAATCAATTTCCGCATTAAGCCCATTCGTTCCACGTGGTCATGAACATATATTTTCGTTAGGCTTTTCTCGCTTTTTTCAGGGTGATTATGCTTCTGCTACTTACCTTCTCGTTCCTCAACTTGAAAACTCAATACGGTTTTATATGCACACATTGAACCGTGAGACTTCTAAATTAGATAATGAGCTTCTTCAGGAAGATCGTTCTCTATCTGGAATGCTAGAAAGCCTTCGCCCTGAGTTGGAGCAGGTCTTTGGTGGGGATTTAATAAACATTATTGATTTACTTTTTAATTACAAGCCAGGTCCGTCACTGCGCCATGAAATAGCGCACGGGAAGTTGTCTGCAGGAGGGTGTTTTAGCGCTTCAGCTATTTATGCTTGCTGGTTGATTTATCGTCTTGTCTGTTGGCCTCTTTTAGATTGCTGGGTTGAACATATAGCACCGTCTATAGAGGAAAACTAAAATTTGTGAGCCTTATGACATATAACTACTGATTACCTGCAGCAGGGCCTGCGTGAAGGAGAACTTCCGCTCCTCGCTCATAGCACTCATAGCGGCCCTTCAGTAAGCAAATAGATGTCTGCTTAGACAAAAGCTGACGTTAAGAGCGCTTGACCCGCTCCCCGTTCGTTAACACATAGCAACGTTAGTAATGCATTCTACGCGGTAATAACAATTGCGAGCTTCCGCTACTCGCTCGTAGCGGACCTTTTCTAGTCAGTCCTCGGTCAGATAGAACCCAGATGCTGGCGGAGCCAGCATCTGGCCACAGGGGCATTAGGGGGCTTTGCCTGTTGTCTGTAATACGCAATAATGGGGCGCATAACAGCAGCGAAAAAGGGGCACCATGCTTCATCACAGCCAGGCAATGTCACTGGACGACATCTACCTTGAGGACATCCCTCACATTATCCACCCGGACACTGCGGCAGGAGATCTTGCAGAAACTGCATTGCCCAATCGCATCATCCAGGAGTGGAATTTACCGCAGGGCTACACCCGGTTTGTCAGCCGCTATCAACCGTTTCACTGGCAGCAACCGTGGATGGCATACCGTGACACGCTTGCCGACATCAAATCCGGGAAGCTCGTTCTGCTGAGAAAAGACATAACCGGGCATACTATTTCGGGTGTGCTGACGACATCCGGTGACCTTCGCAATGATCTGCCTCTGTTCCTTTATACCCGGCTCAGCTTCCTCCTGTCCCGGCAGCTGAAACGCCCGGGATATCACGTCCGCCCGGCGGCACCTGCGCAACATGCTCAGGCTGTAAAAACCATCAATAGCAAAGCAGCAGGCCGGTTGTTGGCCGCAGGTGGGATCTATAATGGCAATATTGATGGATTCCATCAGACCGCGCAGCAACTCGGTGGCGATGCGCCAGAGGGTTACAAGCAAGTTATGGACAATAAAGGGCTGATCATTGCTGGTGCTTCTGTTGCTGCGGGTCTTGGGCTCGGCAGAATAGGGGCGGTGAGTGAGCTTAACAATCTTCATGTTCTGGGAAAAATCGAGGGGGAATACTCGATGATAAAGCCCGGACCATTACCTAAAGAGCTAGCAGAAACTTTTTCCAGTGGTACATACAAAGAGATCACTCTATCAACAGATACGAGTTTCTATAGAGGGGGGGTTGAGGGGCGACCATTAGGTCAGTTTTTCGGGTATGAACGACCTCAAGGAGTGCTCCAAACCAGGATAGATAAGGCACTGCTACCCAAATGGCCTAATGGAAGTGAATCTCCTCTTGATAGCTATCACGAGATCCAAATACCCGCGGGAACGAAAGTATATGTTGGAGAAGTAGGCTATCAAACAGACCTTTTTTCCGGTGGCTCTGAGCAAGTTGTAGTACCTGCACCGTGGAAAATACCTGGCGTTAAGATACTTGGAAGTGGTGGTTTGAAATGAAAAATGAAATAAAGAAAACAGTAACTGACATCATTAAAATACTATCCTCAAATGAGGAGGATTCATGGGCAAAAACATTTGAAAAACTGGCCATCGAACTCGATGTTGATTGTGAGTCATCCATTTACTCATTGAAAAAACTCTACGGCGGGATGGGGTCATTTAACGATATTGTTCTCCATAAAAATGGAATACCTCTAATTCGAGAAAATGACGAGTTAGATGATTTGAGACACAAACTCTATAAGCAACTTGACCATGCAATCGGCTTGTTAAAAGCAGGAGATTTATCCTAACGTCGTTACCGGTAGCGCCTTTGAGTTACTGGCAACGCTTACGATGAGAAAAGATAAAACTGCTATGTATTGACCCGGAAAACGACTGGAAACACGCCCGGTAAAATTTATCCGGATGCATGACTATGCAGCCAGCTGAATTACCACTCGGCTCGCCGAAACATGACCAATCGGCGGACAGCACTAAGGTCCGCTCCTCGCTGACAAGGGACAACCATACTCAAATCTCCCACATTGCAGGAGATTTGAGTATGAACACGTCACCGTGGAACAAAGACCGTATCATCGGCCAAAAAAGACCACTTCAAATATCTCATATCTGGGGGATCCTAAACCGGCTTGAACTGGAGGGTAAAACGCGCGATTTAGCTCTGTTCAATATGGCCCTGGACAGTAAGCTTCGAGGCTGTGATCTGGTTAAACTCAAAGTATCTGATGTGGCATATGGTAGCTTGTTTTCAAGCAGAGCAACGGTGTTGCAACAGAAAACCGGTAGTCCTGTGCAATTTGAGATAACCAAAGGAACAAGAGAAGCTGTTGCTGCATTGATAAAACTTGGCAATTTGCACAGTAAAGACTTCTTGTTCCGGTCTCGGGTCGGAACTAATCAGCACATATCAACCCGACAATACAACCGAATCTTTCATGGGTGGGTAGAAAAGCGTGGTCTCGCAGATTCGCTTTACAGCACACATTCCATGAGAAGAACAAAACCTTACCTGATCTACAAGAAAACCAAGAATCTTAGGGTGATCCAACTTCTGTTGGGCCATAAGAAACTGGAAAGCACAGTCCGCTATCTGGGCATTGAAGTAGATGATGCGTTAGAGATCTCTGAATCGATTTAAGTCTAAGGTTGTCAGGGCTGCAACAGCAGGCCTGTGCCAGAAGCGGACATTTCTCGCTGTTAGGTGCAGGAAAAATCGTGTTTTTAGGCTTAGGAAAAGGCATAGGGGTATGCCGAATCTGAAAGCCTAAATCCTGATAGTTTTTCTCCAGTTGCCGCCACTAAACTAATTACAATTCCTGAGCCGTTGGTCTGAAAATAATTTCACTCACACCAACATCTTCTGGTTCATTAATTGCGAAGGCTACCATGCGTGCAAAGGTTTCTGCTGGCACGCCAACATTTTCAACGTAATCCTGGTTTGCAGCCTTAACATCTTTATCCGTTATATGCTCCAGCAGTTCTGTTTTAACAGCACCGGGGGAGACTAACGTGACGCGAATGTTATGTGCCGCCATTTCCTGGCGCAAACCGTCGGTTAATGCTCGAACAGCAAATTTTGTCGCCGAATAGACAGCAGAACTCTGGAAGACAAGGTGTGCAGCAACAGATGCGGTGTTAATGATATGACCTGTTTTTTGTGATTTCATATAAGGCAACACCGCAGCAATCCCGTGTAGAACCCCGCGCAGATTGACATCAATCATCTGATTCCATTCATCGACATTTCCCTGTTCAAGGCGGGAAAGAGGCATCAGGCCGGCATTATTGATAAGAACATCTACACGACCGAATTTGTTGACCGCAGTCTCAATGAGGTTGTTTACGTCATCAAGTTTCGTCACATCGGTTGCGACGGCGATGGCTTCTTTATTCTGCTTTTGGAGCTCATTCGCAATGGCCTCAATGCGGTCTATTCTCCGCGCTGCCATCACAACCTTTGCTCCTTTTTCAGCAAGATAACGTGCAGCCGCTTCACCCATACCGCTTGATGCGCCCGTGATTACAATTACTTTGCCTATGATGTTATCTGTCATTTTTACTCTTCCTGAATAGGAGATGGGCTGTTGTCACCACTATCAGACTGAGATCAGGTTCAATCTCTTCAGACTTCAGTGACACATTCCTGAACAGGGATAATCTTAGCAGTAGAGCATTAATTCGATAATGCGTATAAATTTATATTGATTATGAGTACAGCTCATTAATTGGAGATACGTTACGGGTAGTTCGTATGAGCAGGAGGAGCTGCAGCCGTTATTCCCGCGCCGATATTGCCTGGCTGAGAGCAGGTTGCGCCCCCTGGTTTAGCCTCCGCACGGGTTAAACTCCCTTCGCGGGCGACGGTAATGGAATAAAGGAGGCCATTCAGATTACGTTTCATCGGTGAAATACTCACAAAACATAACTATAGCTTATAAGCCCATTAAGCAATCATTAGCTAGTCAGCATACATCTATCGTGTAGAATTTCCAGTAAGAGAAGAGTCCGGAGATAAGCATACGGATCTGAACCCATTTGATAAATTGACCTCTTTGTAAAAGCTTATCTAAAATAATCATTGATGCTGCACCTGAAATGTGCAGCACATTTTCGGGAGAGAATCTGGATGAAAAAAATATTATTCCTGTTATTTATTATCATCACGAGCTTTTTATTCCCGGTTCGTGCCAGTAATTCTTTACAGACAGACAAGGAAGAAGCCGTGACCATTAAAATGACTATCAATCAGCAAACTTTTTACATTGAACTTAAGAATAATCCAGCCGCACAGGCATTTATTGAACAGCTTCCCCTGACTCTAACGATGGAGGAACTTAACGGGAACGAGAAATTTGCTGATCTGCCCCGTCCCTTACCGACCCGCCAGGTCAAACCTGGAACCATTAATCAGGGCGATCTCATGTTATATGGCCATCGTACCCTGGTACTTTTTTATGAGACCTTTCAGACAAACTACGGATACACACCCGTTGGCAGAATAATAGCGCCAGAAAATCTTGGTAAAATTGCAGATGAAAAAAAAGTAATAGTAACGTTTACCACAGATAAAAAAGGTTGACCTGTATTATCAAACACTGAATCTGGATTACCTATAGACGCAAATGCTGGCAGACGATGGCTATCAGTGGTTTGTTGAGCAGGGCGACTTAACCCGCGATAACGGGCAGAAATTCCGCGAGGCGATTCTGTCGCGCGGCAATAGTAGTGATTGAGCTGAACTTTACCGGAACTGGCGCGGCCGCGATCCGAGGATTGAACCGACGCTGGAGAATCGCGGGTTGAGTGCGTAGCGCTGATTCAGATCAGCCACAAAACCGGGCGTGAGGCCCGGTTTTTGTTTGATTATGTCTTCCCCACAATTTTTATTAATTATGCCGTGTAAAAGGTATAAAAATTGCTGATGCCGTATGAAACATTTTAATAATGGCCGAATGTGATGCAATTCGTAATGACCATTAATGTGGGATGAGATATAACATGTTTTGAAAAATTAACATTCTCATAACGTCATTAAGGTTAAGCAAATGAAGCAGGTTGGTATTGTTGGTTGGCGAGGAATGGTGGGTTCTGTTTTGTTACAAAGAATGGTCGAAGAGAACGACTTCGACAATATTTCCGCGCATTTTTACAGTACTTCCAGTGCAGGGGCCGCTGGTCCCGTCATTGGTGGCGTCAACCACACACTCAAAGATGCTAATTCTATTAGCGCCCTGGCCGAAATGGATATCATCATAACCTGTCAGGGCGGGAATTATACCAAAGCAATTTATCCTGCGTTGATTAGCCATGGCTGGCAAGGCTACTGGATTGACGCGGCCTCAGCGCTCCGGATGGATGAAAAAGCCTGCATTATTCTCGACCCGGTTAACCGCACAAATATCGATCGTGCCATCAAAGAGGGAATTAAACTTTTTGTTGGGGGCAACTGTTCCATTACGCTGAGTCTTATGGGACTGTCAGGCTTAATTAAAGCTGATCTGATAGAATGGATGAGTGTGATGACCTATCAGTCTGCATCCGGAGCGGGTGCTAAATATGTCCGGGAATTAATTTCTCAAAGCGCTTATATCAGTAAACATTTATCTTCTGATGAGCTGGAATCCTCAGGTTCAGTGCTTCCTTTAGTCAATAAAGTGAGTGAATTAATTAACAGTGCTAACATGCCCATCCAGAATTTCGGCGCGCCTTTAATGGGCAGTATTATTCCATGGATTGACAGCGATTTAGGGGATGGTAATAGCAGAGAAGAATGGAAGGGTGAGGCAGAAACGAACAAAATTCTTGGTCTCTCTCCGGGTACGATTGCAGTAAATGGCTTGTGTATTCGGGTCGGTGTGATCCGTTGCCATAGTGCTGCAATAACCCTGAAGCTCAAGCGTGAAGTCAGCGAAGAAGAATTTGCAGAGCTTGTGACGCATTCCCATCCATGGGTTAACTATGTGCCCAATAATAAGGATGACAGTGTCAGTAAATTGACTCCCGCTAACATTAGCGGTTCGCTGCAGGTGGGTATTGGCCGTTACAAGAAAATGTCGCTTAACAATGACCCTATATACTCGGTTTTGACGGTCGGCGATCAGCTGTTGTGGGGCGCTGCGGAACCCTTGCGACGGATGTTGAATATTCTGCCTGGCAAAGTCTAATCACGCTCACACGGTCATGGCGCGCTGCGCGTAAGGCGTGGGTTTAACGAGAAGCTGGAGACTGAACTCCAGCCTCTAGGAATGGGTTTCAATCTGAGGCCGTTTCGCCTGGGGCTTCCTTTAACGACTCGATACTTATCTCTGAGTCATTAGTTTCGAGTAGCTGGGTTAATAAAATCAGGTTATTGAATTCGTTCAGTAACATTTCAGCGTCGGATTTGAGCGGCGTATCTGCTGCTTCAAGCGCCGCGTTGATCGCTTTTCTGACATTCTCGAGCATTTCGTTCATACCGCCATTTTTACCAATGGTCAGTAACAACGCGCCTATCAACAAAGACTGTGCTTCTACTTTGGCCGCCAGCTCTTTAGCTTCAGCGTCCATTTTAGAAATTTTTGCGATAACACTGAGTATCAAGTTTTTCATAATGCCCCCTTATTTTCTTTGCGAGATTAACTCCTTAATAAATTTTGAGCGAGGTTTATTTTATGGCGACAGCAATTGTCTTTGTTGATGAAGCAGGGCACGGTGCCAGCAGTGATCAACACCGTGCACTTCCTGTTAACGGAAGAAGTCTGTCAGGGCCTCACTCAGTGCCTGAGGTTGTTCATCCGGAATGAAATGACCGCAATGAGCAAGCGTAATGCCACTCACCATCTCTGCAAACTGGCGAAGCGGGGCAGCCATATCGGCAATCGAACCCTGATCGGCACTGACGGCCAGCAGCGGCACCCGAAGTTTTTGCGTTTCAGCCAGCGTCCGGTTCTGAACAGCGGAGACCGCCGCTTCTCTGTAAGGGGCCAGCCCGGCACGCAGCGCGCCGTTTTGCTGCATCAGGCGGACATACCGGGCGATATCCGCATCGCTAAAGGCCATCGGACTGGCGGTTTTTCGCCGCAGGAACCATTCGAGGTAAATCTCTTCACGCCCGATAATTAAGGCTTCCGGCAGGTCGGGGAGAAGATGAAACGCGAAGTGCCAGGTTTTCCAGGCTTTTTCTGGCGTCGCGGGCAGGGCGTCCGGCAAAGTAATACCCGGGATACCGGCATCAAGCAGAGCCAGCTTGATTACCTGCTGTTCATAACGCAGGGCATACGGCCAGGCAACCCATGCACCTACATCGTGGGCGGCCAGGTAATGTCTTGTGATCCCAAGTGTCTGCACCAGCCCAAAAACCGAACTGGCCAGCGTGAGGGTATCGTAGCCAGACTGTGGCTTATCGGAGTCGCCCTGGCCCGGGAGGTCGAGTGCGATGATATCGTAACGATCGGCTAAAAGAGCCATCACCTTATGCCAGGCAAACCCGCTTTGCGGGAAGCCTGCAAGCAGCACGATTGTTTCACCTTGCGTCTGTCCGCCTCTGACATAGTGCAGACGAACCCCATCGACCGTTGAGTAATAGTGCGCAAAACCGGGCAAGCCCGCGACAGGCTGCGACCACGGAAGGGGGATTGAATTCTCAGACATGACTACCTCCAGCTATTTGGGGAATGATCATTTCCTTTATGGGTAAATTTTTTAGGCGAGTAGCGCCATCACCGTCTCTACCAGCCGTTCGCGTGCCGGTAATTCTCCGGCTTTGCCCGCCACACGCATGCCCAGGACCAGGCACAGCAAAACGCCGCTCAACGCCTGCGCGTCGTGTCTCGAATTAACTGAACCGTCCTGCATACCCTGTTCAATCAGCTGGAGGATCGCGTGTTGATTTCGTGCAAGCGCGCTCTGCACCAGCCCGGCAATTTCGCCGTCAAACTGGCTGAGTTCAAGGGTGCTGCCGACCACCAGGCAGCCGCGGCGTCCTTCGACAGCGCTGGCCGATTCAAGATAAAAGTTCAGCAGCTCGGCTATTTTGGCCCGGCCATCAGGTTGTCGCGCCAGACGCTCGCGCAACGATTGATTACGCAGGGAGGTATAACGTGCGAATACCTGCAGGAACAGGCCACGTTTATCGTGAAAGGCTTTATAAATACTGCCCGCAGTGAGCTGCATCGCGTCGCTCAGGTCACTTATCGACGCGCTGTGGTAACCCTTTTCTCTGAATACCGGCATCGCCAGATCCAGGGCCGCATCGAGATCAAACTGCCGCGGACGTCCGCGCTCGCGTGCGTTCTGTAGCTTCTCAGACATTGTGCTCATCATTTAGGAAACAATCGATTCCTAAATACTCCCATAAATGGGCGTATCTGGAAAGCGTGAAGTTCTATAAAAAGAGTTTGCCGCGGCAGAAGAGTTGAGAGGTCATTTTAGCTTCAACACGCTCCGGTATACTGCATCGTGATTTTAACAGGGCGTCGAACGTACAGGCCGTCGCTAACAGAGCCAGCCAATATGCAAAAGGCAGGAAGTATGTCTCTTCGTTCACTGCGGGCGTTGTGCCTGACAAGTTTTTTCATTGCTGATGTTCGCGATGGCCTCGGGCCCTTTCTCGGCATCTTCCTGACGGAACGTCACTGGACCCCGGATGATATCGGCATCCTGATGACCGCCGGGGGGCTGGCGGGATTACTGGCAACGCTGCCGGCGGGATTTATTACGGATACCTCCCGCAATAAGCGTTCGGTTCTGGCACTGCTTTGTATCGTCATTACGCTGAGTACGCTGCTGCTCTGGTTTAGTCAGCAGAGCGGCGTCGTCGCCGTCTCGCAAATTATCACCGGTATCTGCGCGGCGTTTGTGGGGCCACTGATTGCGGGTATTACGCTGGGTCTGACGGGCCCGAGCGGGTTTAGCGCGCAGATGGGGAAGAACGAGGCGTTCAACCACGCCGGCAATTTCCTGACGGCGGTGATTGCGGGCGGCATTGCCTGGTTCTGGGGCGTCGGGGGCATTTTCCTGCTGATGACCTGTACGACGCTTCTGACGTTGTGCGCGCTGCTTGCCATTCGTCATACAGATATCGACAACGATGCGGCGCGGGGGCTGACCTCTTCAGACCGTCAACCGGTCCCCGGCGTCGCGGTGCTGATTAAAAACCGGGCGCTGTTGATAACCGGGCTGACGCTGCTGCTGTTCCATCTGGCCAATGCCGCACTGCTGCCGATGCTGAGCATGAGGGTTGCTGCGGCACCGGCAACAATCAATCCCGGATTATTTGCGGCGGCCACCGTCATCATTTCTCAGGCGGTGATGATCCCCGTCGCCATTGGGGTGGCAGGCCGAATTGAGCGCTACGGTTACTGGCGTTTCATCATGCTGGCCCTGCTGATCATGCCCGTTCGGGCGGCACTGGCAGCCTCCACAGACGCCCCGTTGATGATGATCCCGGTACAAATTCTTGATGGTCTGGCCGCGGGGATCCTGGGCGTTGTCGTGCCGTCGTTTATCGTGGTGCTGTTGCGCGGGAGTGGGCACGTGAATGCCGGGCAGAGCGTGGTAATGCTGATGCAGGGTGTCGGGGCAGCAATGAGCCCGGCGTTAACCGGCACAATTGCCGGTCATTACTCTTTTGCGACGGCCTTTAGTGTGCTCAGCGCCATTGCGCTGCTGGCTGTCGTGCTCTGGTGGTGCTTTGCTCACCGGAGCTGGACACCAGACCGGGCGTAGCTGGCCGGGCAGGGCAGAGCCGCACCCGGCACATAGGTTTACACGATAGCGTTAGGGCACTCTTCACCCTTTTCAAGCTGCTGCAAGTTCCCCAGCGTGGTTTCTGAAATGCTGATCAGCGCTTCGGCAGTCAGAAACGCCTGGTGTCCGGTGAACAGGACGTTATGGCAGGCAGACAGACGGCGGAATACGTCGTCCTGGATCACGTCATTAGATTTGTCTTCGAAGAACAGATCGCGCTCATTCTCATACACGTCCATCCCCAGCGCGCCAATCTTCTGGGTCTTCAGCGCTTCAATAGCGGCCTGGGAATCAATCAACCCGCCGCGGCTGGTGTTGATGATCATCACGCCATCTTTCATCTGGTCAAACGCCGCCTGGTTGAGCAGGTGGTAGTTTTCCGGCGTCAGCGGGCAGTGCAGGGAGATAACGTCAGACTGTGAAAACAGCGTCGGCAGGTCGACATATTCCACGCCCAGATCCAGCGCGGCAGCGCTTGGGTACGGATCAAACGCCAGCAGACGCATACCAAACCCTTTCAGAATGCGCAGGGCGGCGACGCCAATCTTACCGGTACCGATAACGCCCGCGGTTTTACCATACATGGTAAAGCCGGTCAGTCCTTCCAGAGAGAAGTTGGCGTCACGGGTACGCTGATAAGCACGGTGAATACGACGGTTCAGCGACATCATCATACCGATGGCATGTTCCGCGACCGCTTCCGGAGAATATGCCGGGACGCGGACCACCTTCAGCCCCAGCTCTTTTGCGGCATCAAGATCCACGTTGTTGAAGCCAGCGCAGCGCAGGGCGATATATTTCACGCCCTGTTTTTTCAACTCTTCCAGCACCGGACGGCTGCCATCATCATTCACAAAAATGCAAACGCCTTCATAGCCGTGCGCCGTTTTGGCGGTTTTTTCGGACAGCAGAAAGTCGAAAAATTCAAGCTCAAACCCGTAAGCCTCGTTAACATGTTGCAGATACTTTTTGTCGTACTGCTTTGTGCTATATACCGCGAGTTTCATAAGACTTTCTCCAGTGATTTTGCATTCACGTTAGCATGATTAAAATTATCTTACAATTTCTGAAATATTATTGAATTCAATAAGTTCTATCAATTATTTTAGAGCATCTTTACCCGTTAACTCTATGATATTCAATCTACACCCCTGCTTAAGTATAGATTTGATGCACCCTGGGGCGGAGGTGTCAGAAGGTGGGCGAAGTGGAAGCGTTACAGGATGGCAGATGTACCAGATTGCTAAAGAGAATTGATTATGTCACCACAACTTGAGTTATCCCTAAACCCACCTATGTGGCCCGCTTTTTGCTATTTTATTGTATCTATTGCAATTTTTGTCCTCCTGTATCTGGGGAAGATAAAAATCAACCGACTCCGCAAATACCCTCTCTTCATTGCTTATACATTGCTCGTGATTGCAGTCGCTGCCGTACAGATAAACATTTTTGCGAATGGTCATGAGTTTGTGAATGGATTTTTGCACATAGATTTTGATCCTCATCGGTATGACTCCGTGTACTGGGGTTCCCTGGTTTTTGCGATGGTTTACCTGCTGGCAATGCCGCGCAACAAATTCTAACTTTTGACGCTACAACGCTGAAGGTCGTCTTGAAATACAGCCTAACCCATTGAATTTAAGATGACTTATTGACGTTAAGTATAATAAAATTTTTAGCGCATACGGTCAGAGCATCTATCCTTAAATTTGGCATTCTCTTCAACTGACTGGCTAAACATGCGACAATGATCGGCACTGTCGGCTTAATTCTTTCGCTAAATCAGGATATTAACTGCCCATGAGGGGTACATACAAAGCCGCAATCGCGCTCTTACTGCTGTTCATTCTGGTGCCGCTGACGCTGCTGATGACCCTTGCCCAGTGGGTACCAACCCTTGCCGGGATCTGGCTTCCTGTCGGGACGCGCATCGCCTTTGAACAAAGTCCCAGACTCACGCGTCATGCCCTGATTATCCCCGATCTTCGCTATCTTGTGGATGACTGCGAAATTGCCCGAGTCGATAACGCGACCCTGTCGCACCCCAGCCGCTGGAAACTGGATGTCGGCGCGCTCGAACTGAACTCCGTTTGCCTCAATAAAATTCCCCAGTCCGCACCGTCCACGGTCGCGCCCAAAACGCTGGCGCAGTGGCAGGCGGTGTTACCGAATACCTGGCTTACTGTCCATCGTCTGACGCTCTCGCCCTGGCAGCAGTGGCAGGGAGAACTTCAGGCGTCGCTGACGCCCGCGCGTCAGGAGATTGCCTACAAAGGTGAGCAGGTCAGCATTAAAGGGATGCTCCGCGGTCAGACCCTCTCTGTCACACAGTTCGATGTACAACTTCCCGACCAGCCACAGCCGATAAAACTGGTGGGACAATTCACCCTGCCGCTGGTGCCGGACGGCGTGCCGGTTAAAGGCCATGCGGTTGCGACCTTTAACGTGCCACAGTTAACCTCGCTGGTCGATGCCGATCTCGACTGGGAAGCCAATCAGGGGCAACTGGTGGTCATGGCGCGGGATAACCCCGATCCGCTGCTCGATCTGCCGTGGCAAATAACCGCGGAACAGCTGAATATCAGTGACGGACGCTGGAACTGGAACCTTTCCGGCATGCCGCTGAGCGGGCGGGTTGGCCTTCGTGTCGATAACTGGCAGGCGGGGCTTGAGAAAGCGACCCTGACCGGGCGTCTGAATGTGCTCACTCAAGGGGATGCGGGGAAGGGTAACGCGGTGCTGAATATCGGACCGGGCAGGCTCAGTATGGAACAAAGCGACATGCCGCTTCATCTGAGCGGCGAGGCGAAACATAACGACCTGGTGCTCTATGCCAGACTGCCGGCAAAACTGACCGGAAGCCTGTATGAACCGCAGCTCTCCTTTGAGCCGGGCGCGCTGCTGCGCTCACGTGGTCGCATTATCGATTCACTGGATATTGATGAAATTCGCTGGCCGCTGGCGGGCGTCAGGCTGACCCAAAAGGGTGTCGATGGACGCCTGCAGGCCATTTTGCGGGCGCACGAGAACGAGATGGGTGATTTTGAACTGCATCTGGATGGCCAGGCCAGTGACTTTTTACCCGACAACGGCTTGTGGCAGTGGCGCTACTGGGGCAAAGGGGGCTTCACCCCAATGAATGCGCGCTGGGATGTTGCCGGAAAAGGCGAATGGCGCGACAAACTTATTGAGCTGACCGCGCTTTCAACCGGTTTTGACCAGCTCAAGTACGGTGCCATGGAGGTCAGTAAACCCCGTCTGGTGCTGGATAACCCGGTGCGCTGGTATCGCGATCCTGACAAGCCGACGTTCAGCGGAGCGCTGTCGCTGAATGCCGGGCAAACCCGTTTCAGCGGTGGCAGCGTATTGCCGCCGTCGGTGCTGACCTTCAGCGTAGACGGAACAGACCCGACACTGTTCCAGTTCAAGGGCGATCTGCATGCTGATGCTATCGGACCGGTACAGGTGAACGGACGCTGGGACGGGGAACGCCTTCGCGGGCAAGCCTGGTGGCCGAAACAATCGCTCACCGTGTTCCAGCCGTTGATCCCGCCAGACTGGAAAATGACGCTGCGTGACGGCGAACTGTATGCGCAGGTGGCCTTCTCGGCGGCCGCGGGTCAGGGCTTTGAGGCGGGCGGTCACGGCGTACTGAAAGCCGGTAGCGCCTGGATGCCAGACAACCAGATCAACGGCGTCGACTTTGTCCTGCCGTTCCGGTTTAGTGAGGGCACCTGGTCGCTGGGAACGCGCGGCCCGGTAACCTTGCGGATTGGCGAGGTGGTAAACCTGGTGACCGCGCGGAATATCACGGCGGACCTGCAGGGTGACTACCCCTGGAGTGAGGCGAACCCGCTTCTGCTCACCAATGTGAAGGTGGAAACCCTCGGCGGAAAAATCACCATGCAGCAGTTGAGGATGCCGCAACACGATCCGGCGCTGTTGCGGGTAGACAATATCTCCTCCAGCGAGCTGATCAGTGCCGTTAATCCGAAGCAGTTTGCGATGTCTGGCCCGGTGAGCGGGGCGCTGCCGTTCTGGCTGGACAATGAAAAATGGATCATCAAAGATGGCTGGCTGACCAACCCCGGCCCGATGACGCTGCGTATCGATAAAGACACGGCGGACGCCATCGTAAAAGATAATATGGTGGCGGGCGCCGCAATTAACTGGCTGCGCTATATGGAAATTTCTCGCTCGTGGACAAGAATCAATTTAGATAATCTGGGTGAATTAACCATGCAGGCGACCCTTAAGGGAACCAGCCGGGTAGAGGGTAAAAGCAGCTACGTTAATCTGAACTATACCCATGAAGAGAATGTCTTTACCCTCTGGCGTAGCCTGCGTTTTGGAGACAACCTGCAAACCTGGTTTGAGCAACACGCGGCAATACCTGGTATCCGCAGTTCGACTGGCAAGGAAAGTGAGGAACAACAATGAAAAAGATGGCTGGTGTGCTCACCGTTGCCGTTGCCGCGCTACTGACCGGCTGTACGCCGCGCATTGAAGTCGCCGCGCCGAAGGAGCCGATTACCATCAATATGAATGTCAAAATCGAACATGAGATCCACATTAAGGTCGATAAAGACGTTGAAACCCTGTTGAAATCACGCAGCGATCTGTTCTGAGGATGCCATGAAACGATTAGCTCTGATGTTACTGGCGCTCGGCATGAACGTGCAGGCGGCAACGCTGACCTTAAATGACGCCCGGACGCAGGGGCGCGTGGGGGAAACCCTGAGCGGTTATCTTGCGCCAATCAAACAGGATGCGGAAACCCTGGCGCTGGTCAATCGCATTAACGCCGCGCGCACGGAAAGCTATCAGAAGCTGGCTGACAGCAACAATCTGCCGGTGGATGAAGTGGCGAAAATGGCAGGGCAAAAGCTGGTTGCCCGCGCCCAGCCGGGCGAGTACGTGAAAGGCATCAACGGGAAATGGCTGAAGAAGTAGTTAGCGAAAGCGCTTACGATATTCGCCAGGCGAGACGCCAAAACGTTGCTTAAAAGCGGTTGAAAAATGGCTGTGGTCGGAAAAGCCCCAGCTGTAGCCAATGCCCGCCAGCTTTTCATCATCGCTGGCGGAGCGCAACACTTGTGCGCACAGGTCGAGACGGCGGTTTTTAATGTACTGGGCGACCACCAGCCCCTTATCAGCAAACATGCGGTAGAGGCTTCGCACCGACATCCCGCTCTGTGCGGCAATCCATTCCGGTCGCAGTGACTCAGACTGAATATGATCGTCAATCAATGACAGCACATTGCGGAACAGGCGTTCTTTACGTGGCTGAGCCACGTCGCGCTGCTGGAACGCGGGGCGAAGCAGACAGATCATCGCCTCCAGCGCCGCTTCACTCTCCCGGTCACTCAGATCGGCATTCCCCATACTTTCCATCAGCAGGTGGTGGCTTAACTGAACGGTGGGCAGCGTGCGCGAAAGGGTGAGCGCGCAGCTTACCTCCTGAAAACGACACTGTTGCTCAATAATCTGGCGCGGAACCAGCAGCGAAATCTGGCGGGATTTTTCATGCCAGGCAATGGAGCACGGGCGGGAAGCATCAAGCAGCGTGATATCGCCGGTCTTCAGCACCGCGCGGCGGTCGTCCTGTTCAATCTCCGCGCTGCCCTCCAGCTGAAATACGGTGTAGAACCAGGCATCGTTACTGTCGTTAATCTCATGGCGGGAGCGGAACAGGTTAACGCCACCTGCGGTTACGGTGCTTAACTTCAGGCTACGGGCATAGCTGGTTTCCAGTTCGCCGACGAATTCCCCCTCCAGCGGACGCGCATTAAAACGCCCGCAGACCTGGTTAATTTGTGCCAGCCACTGTTGATACTGTTCCTCTTCGCTTGCACACGCCATCGCTTATCTCGCTGCACCGTCAATGTTTTTGCATTGTTGCATTTGTGTTGCATTTTGTCAGAGCTATGAGGCTGACTATAGGAAAGAACACTCACCGGTAACAGCGTTATAAGACGGAATTATCACGATTTGCGGAGCCTGTCACAGGTGGCAAAGCGAATGTCACAGAGACAAAAGCGAGAATCCAAAACCCCTCTTAGACTGCATTAACACCCTGCGAATAAAAACGAAGGAGTACCCTATGTCTGAATCTCAGGTAGCCGTTCAGCCTGCCGTACAGCAGTTTTTAGACCGACATCATGGCCTGTGGATTGAAGGGCGTCAGGCTGCGTCGGACAGTGAAAAGCGGCTCAATGTCTATAATCCGGCAACGGGCGACGTCATCGCCTCCACCGCCGATGCCAGCGTTGATGATGTCGACCGTGCCGTGATGTCCGGCTGGCGTGCGTTTGTTGCCCGTAGCTGGGCCGGAAAATTACCGGCGGAGCGTGAGCGTATCCTGCTGCATTTCGCCGATCTGGTTGAACAGCACAGCGAAGAGCTGGCCCAGCTTGAGACGCTGGAGCAGGGGAAATCCATTCATATCTCCCGCGCTTTTGAAGTGGGCTGCACCCTGAACTGGATGCGCTATACCGCAGGGCTTACCACGAAAATTGCCGGTAAAACCCTCGACCTCTCCATCCCCTTACCGCAGGGGGCCCGCTATCAGGCGTGGACGCGCAAAGAGCCGGTTGGCGTGGTGGCCGGGATTGTGCCGTGGAACTTCCCGCTGATGATCGGGATGTGGAAAGTCATGCCTGCGCTGGCGGCGGGGTGTTCCATTGTCATTAAGCCTTCAGAAACCACGCCGCTCACCATGCTGCGCGTGGCGGAACTGGCAAGTGAAGCGGGCATCCCTGACGGGGTGTTTAATGTGGTCACGGGAAGCGGTGCGGTGTGCGGTGCCGCGCTGACCTCACATCCGCATATTGCCAAAGTGAGCTTTACTGGCTCAACGGCGACAGGCAAGCAAATTGCCCGCGCGGCGGCGGATACGCTCACGGGGGTGACGCTGGAGCTGGGGGGTAAAAACCCGGCTATCGTGCTGAAAGATGCTGACCCGGCCTGGGTAATTGAAGGTCTGATGACCGGCAGCTTCCTGAATCAGGGGCAGGTTTGTGCGGCGAGCTCCCGTATCTATATTGAAGCGCCGCTGTTTGACTCGCTGGTCAGCGGGTTTGAGCAGGCAGTGAAATCCCTCAGCGTCGGGCCGGGCATGTCGCCGGAGGCGTTCATCAACCCGCTGGTCTCGCGCGCGCACTGCGATAAAGTGCAGACCTTCCTCGACGAGGCAAAATCGCGCAATGCGGAGTTGATCACCGGTAACCGGGGGCCGGATGGCAAAGGTTATTACGTGTCGCCGACGCTGGTGGTGAACCCGGATGCCGCGCTGCGACTCACCCGCGAAGAAGTGTTCGGCCCGGTGGTCAACCTGGTGCGCGTCGCGGATGGCGAAGAAGCGCTGGCGCTGGCCAACGACACCGAATATGGGCTGACGGCCAGCGTCTGGACGCAAAATATCAGCAAGGCGCTGGAATACACCGACCGGCTGCAGGCGGGAACCGTCTGGGTGAACAGCCATACGCTGATCGACGCCAACCTGCCGTTTGGTGGCATGAAGCAGTCCGGCACCGGGCGCGATTTCGGCCCGGACTGGCTGGATGGCTGGTGTGAAACCAAATCGGTATGTGTACGGTATTAAAACAAAGCGTGTCGGGCTGGCGCAACGGCCACCCGACACGGCTATCGTGACCAGCGGTCCCGTCCGGCCGCTTTCGCCCGGTACAGCGCCTCATCGGCGCGGGCGATAATCTCCGTCCCCGCCAGACCCTCTGCCATTCCTGCAATGCCCATGCTTACGGTGACGCGATCGCTGATTTTTGAGGCATCGTGCGCTATTGCCTCCGCGCGCAGGCCGTCCTGAATACGCATGGCAACTTTTTCGACTGTGTTTTCCGGGCAATCAAAGAGGATCACCACAAACTCTTCACCGCCGTAGCGAGAAACGACATCGTCAGGTGTTCGCACCGACTGCCGGAGCACCTGCGCCACGCGGGTCAAGCATTCGTCACCGGCCTGGTGACCATAGGTGTCGTTGTAAAGTTTGAAATAATCTATATCCAGCATAATCAGCGAGAAGGCTTTTTTCTGCTCAACGGCATTCTCCAGCACCACTTCCATCTTGCGACGGTTGGCGGTCTGGGTTAACGGATCCTGATGCGCCAGCGCTTCCAGCCGCGAAATCAACAGCTGGTTTTGCTGGTTACGTCGCCAGGCCTCATCAAACCAGCTTATCAGGATGAAACGCCCGCAGAGCAAAATCAGCGTAAAGACGGTCCAGACGGCGGCAAAGTGAAGGTTGACACCATCATTGAGTACCCAGCTTGCGACCGGTAGCGTGACCCAGAGCGGGATCACGAAGGCGAGTAACCCACGGGGGTAAAAGTAGAGCGCCGTCAACCCGGCGAGTAACAGAATCGCGCACAGGGGCCAGACGTGAGGCAGCAACAGATCGGTGATAAACCAGAAACAGGATATCGACCAGATGACGCTACAGAAAAAGAGCACCACGCTGATGCCGGCAATACGTCGCCAGGCCATGATGATTAACGCAGCTGACAGAATAATAATGCCGAACATCGAGGCATCGATAAACTTCAGCAGAGGCAGCGACCGGAGGTAGAGGGGGTCGTCGGGCTTAAGCGAGACGTGGCGCAGCAGGATCATCACGGCGAAGCTGATGTTGACGAATGCCAGCCACGGCAGGTTCATCGCCAGCCCGTGCATGACCATCGCCTGACGCGTCGGCCAGGCAGCCCGCTCTGGCGTCGTTTTTTTTCTTTTTTCCATAAATGCTCTTTACCCTTTCCTGGGAGCAAGTGAAGCAGGAACGGGCGGAAGGACCGCCCGTCTGTTTTGCACCGTTACGGTGTCACAATATTAAACCAGAAATCGAACTTATCCATATAGCCAAGCATAGCGTCCAGTTTGGCACTGTCGCCGCTGATCTTGATATCGCCACTGTCCTGCGCCTGTTTCAGCGTGACTTCTTTCAGGATAATTTTATTCAGGGTATCACGGTTCAGGGTAAGCGTAGCGTCAGCGTCTTTCGCTTCGGCATTTGCCGTGTGGTTCAGCACGCCGTTTTCCAGTTCAAGTTTGTATTTGCCGCCATCGCTGCCCAGATCGATGTTAAACACCGATTTGGCATCGCCGGCTTTTTGGCCATTGATATGAACGGCAAGGTAGTCGAAGAACATCTCTGGCGTCATCGCCCGCACGGTATCCGGGCTGGCGGTGTTCGGGGTCGGGCCTTTCACTACGCCGTTACGCAGCTCTTGCGCGCCGGTCAGGTAGAAGTTACGCCACGGGCCGGATTCCGCCTGATAACCCAGCTGTTCCAGCGCATCTGCTTCGAGATTACGCGCGGCCTGATTGTTTGGGTCGGCAAACACCACTTTACTCACGACCTGCGCCACCCAGCGATAGTTGCCCTGATCAAAGTCAGTTTTCGCTTTGTTCAGAATGGCCTCCGCGCCGCCCATATACTCAACAAATTTCTTCGCAGCCTCTTCAGGAGGCAGTTCATCCAGCGTGGCGGGATTACCGTCGAACCAGCCCAGATAGAGCACATAGGTGGCTTTAACGTCATGGCTGACAGAACCGTAGTAACCGCGATTAGCCCAGGTATGGGCGAGGGAATCCGGGAGTTTGAAATTAGCGGCGATCTCATCACGCGTCAGGCCTTCATTCGCCATGCGTAACGTCTGGTCGTTGATGTAACGGTAGAGGTCGCGCTGGCTCTTCAGCAGTGCGACGACATTATCATTGCCCCAGGTTGGCCAGTGATGCTGTGCCATGATGATGTCGGCTTTATCGCCCCAGCGCACAATCGCCTGGTTAATATATTTTGACCAGGGCAGCGGTTCACGAATTTTTGCGCCGCGCAGCGAGTAGGTGTTATGCAGCGTATGGGTCACATCCTCTGCGGATTCAATGATTTTTTTCTCTTCGATAAACCAGAGCATCTCTGAAGGTGCTTCAGAGCCGGGGGCCAGCATAAAATCGTAGGTCAGCCCGTCAATGACCTCTTTTTGTCCGTCTTTTTCAATGATGTTAGTCGGTGCGATAAGGGTGACGGTACCGGCGGACGTGGTCGTCCCCAGACCCGCACCCACTTGTCCTTTTGCATCAGGCTTCAGCAGGTTGCCATACATATAACTAGCGCGACGACTCATAACGTTGCCCGCCATGATATTTTCCGCAACCGCCGCCTCCATAAATCCGGAAGGGGCATAAACTTTTACCTTGCCAGCCTTCACGTCGGCTTCATCAACCACACCCCGCACACCGCCATAGTGGTCAACATGACTGTGGGTATAAATCACCGCCACGACCGGTTTTTGGCCGCGATTTTTGTAATAAAGATCCATGCCGACTTTGGCGGTTTCTGCTGAGACCAGCGGATCGACGACGGTAATCCCTTCTTTGCCTTCGATGATGGTCATATTTGACAGATCGAGATTGCGGATCTGATATACCCCTTCGGTAACTTCAAACAGACCGCTGATATTAATCAGCTGGGATTGACGCCATAAACTGGGGTTTACCGAATCCGGCGATTTATCACCTTCTTTAATAAATGAATACTGTTGGGGATCCCAGATGACATTGCCTTGTTCGCCTTTGATAACGTCCTGAGGAAGTGGAGCGATAAATCCTTTATGGGCATTGGTAAAATCAGTGTTATCGGAGAAAGGAAGCTGGTTAAAAAGGGCATTGTTGGCTTGTTGTGTTGCGGCAGACGCGTCCTTTGGTGCTTCCGCCGCATAAGAGGGACTGTTGGACATGATCATTCCAGCCAGCACGAAACTTCTGACAATCAGATTCAATTTCATTTAAAACCTCTCAGAGAAAGTACTACGTCGTTTGTGAAAACTTCGCGTCCTGGCTGAAAATGTTTCAAAAGATGCTATCGGAATGTGTGGAGTAAAATAACTATAATCAGGATGAGATATTCAGCAAATAAACGAATAAAAAACCGGGCATTACGCCCGGTCTGTTTTTATTTCTGCGCGTCTTTTTTCCTGCCGAGTGTCGGCGTTTCGTCGAAGAAGTTCCACGGTTTGAGCAGGGTATGCACCCATTCCGTTGGCATGATTGGCCACTCTTCGGCGCGCGCGACGTGGGTTGTGCCGGTGGTCATCCAGACGACGTCATCCTGATCGTTTAGCGACTCGTTATCTTTGCTGTATTTGCCAAGCCCCGTATCGTGGGTTGAGCGGTTTGGGAATTTGCCCTCCGGGTACATCTCATCCGGATGGTAACGCGTGACCCACAGCTGTTTATCCATAAAGCTCAGGCGGTGATAGATCCACTCGTCCGGGGCGAACTTCGCGCCGGTCGCCACCGGGTGCGTCCCCCCGGCGTAAGGGATTATCTGATACGAAATTGGGTTCCCCATGCGGTTCTCTTTACTGGTGTTGCTCAGCAGACGAATGGTGCCCGGGTCAAATTTCTGCGCCGCCTGCTGCTCGGTATCAATAGCGTACTGATTGATCTGCATGGTGCTGGTTCGCGGGCCGCCAGCGGTGTTCGGTTTCACTTGTGGATCCATTGCCACCAGCGTGTTGTTGATGCCATCCACATCCATATCGAGACGGAAGTTATAGATGTGCTGGTGGGTGGTCCCGACGATGTTGTGATCAATTAATGTGCCGTATCGGGTATCGTCTTTGGCAGTAGGGTCATGCATCGTTTTCGCCTGTACGCCTTTCACCGCCTCAATCCCCGTTGCACCGGCATCAATCCCGATGGTGCCATTTTCGTGGAATACCCAGTCGAAAATGTAGTCGTAGTTGCCAACGGTGCTCACCCAGCGAACCACCAGCTCGCGCCGCTCGGTACTGACGTTAGGCTGACCCATCTCCTGGTGTTTATATTCCGGTCCTGCGTAGCGTTCAAAAATGGCGATGGCGCGGGGGATCTCCATCGGCGCACCGGTATAATCGGCAATGGTTTCATTGAGCATCACGGCGTTGGACGGCACGTCTTTGCCGCGCACCAGCGGAGAGGTCAGGGTGCCCATGCCGTAATCGCCGGAATCCAGATAGGCTTTAAAGTACCAGCCCACGTCAGGGTCACCGTAAGGGACGATCATCCCGCCCAGGGAGCCCTGATACATAATCTGGCGTTTTTTGCCGTTGTCATTGTAGGTGACGGTAGAAATCATTGGGCCCACGCGGGAATCCAGACTCAGATGGAAATCCCAGTTCTGCCAGTGAATCATATCGCCGGTGATGGTGTAGTTTTTGCCTTCCGGCTCAATGATGTTAAGCGGTTTTTTCGGCGTGTTAATGCGATCACGTCCATCATACGGACGCGGCGTCATCGGCACCGGCACAACGGCACCTTCTTCAATCTTCTGGATCTTCTTCTGCTCAAGGTCGACCACTGCCACCAGGTTCTCAATCGGGTGCGCCCAGTAGTTGCCGTCGCCCACGTCCAGATAGCTCACCACTTTCAGCAGCCGGTCTTCCTGTTTCAGGCCATCTTTGCCGTCGAAATAGCCGACGGTCAGTGGCGTGGTGATCACTTTCTTCGTATCGGTAATGCCGCGCTTTTTCAGAACCTCGGCAAACTCTGCACTCTCGTTGATGATCTGCTGAACGGTCGCAAAATCATCCAGCAGCACCATGCCGTGGGCATCTTTAATGGCGTCCCAGCGTAGGATCTTGTTATCCTTCAGGTCCACCAGACTTTCAATAACGTGTTTCCCGTCCAGCATGGTGATGTTCGCCTGGCGGGGAGAGTCCACCGCCGTGCCGTTGAGCACAAAGTCCCACACTTTGGCTTTCTCGGGTTCGGCCAGGGCTATCTGGGTGAAGCGGGTGTTCGGTTTAAAATCCGCAGAGCCTTTCACAATCTCCACGGCTTGCTTAATTTCGTCAGCCGTTAGCGCGTTTAGCGGGTGAGGGCGTTTTTCAACCTGGAAGGTCTGGTCGAGACCCGACTGGAAAACGTCGTTGATGAAGGTCTCGGAGATGAACGCTTTTTTGCCTTTCATGACCACCGGCACCTGCAGCGTGAGGGTTTTGCCGTTCACAATAGCGGTTTTCGCGCCGGGCTTGACCTTCACATATGCCCCGTCCTTCGCAAGGGTGAACATCTGTGCGTAATCATCCCACTGCACATCGGCGCCAAACGCCTGCAGCGTTTTGTCCATCGGGACCATATGCGCCTCACTGCCGTGTGCGAAAACAGGTGATTGCCAGGCGCAACACAGCGCAACGGCCATAGCCAGTGCCGTTCTACGGGCAGAAAAAGAAGAATTGCTTCCCATCGTAGACCTCATCTTGTTGTGTTTATTGTGTTGTGACAGCCTTATCCTGACAGGCGCCCGAGAAAAGCGTTTGCCTGCATCTGCCAGGTTATTTGTTGGTCTTGCCAGGTTAAAAAAAGACCGGGGCAATATCACACCCCGGTCAACGTGCGAGAGAGGAAGGTGTCAGAAGTCGCCGTGCTGGCGCGCCACCAGCGTCAGGATGGAGTAGAGCGCGACCGCCTGCTGGTGCTGGTTAAAGATCTCAACGGCCCATTCGACCACGCCGGTCGGCTTCTCATCGGCGGTCCGTTGTTTCTTGAGCGTTTTACGTTTACAGGTGAGGCGCACCTGAATGGTATCGCCCGGCTTAACCGGTTCGATAAAGCGCAGGTTTTCCATGCCGTAGTTGGCAATCACCGGCCCAACGCCGGCATCAACAAACAGACCCGCCGCGGCAGAGATCAGGAAGTAACCGTGCACCACCCGTTCGCCAAAGATGGATTCTGCCGCGCCGATTTTGTCCATATGGGCGTAGAAGTGATCGCCGCTCAGGCAGGCAAAGTTAACGATATCGGCTTCCGTCAGGGTGCGGCGCGGGGTCAGCAGGCTGTCGCCCGGCTGCAGTTCTTCAAAGTATTTCCGGAACGGATGAACGCGATCTTCCTGAACCGCAGCACCCCGTACCCACTGTTTGCCGATGGTGGCAAGCATGGTCGGGCTGCCCTGAATGGCGGTGCGCTGCAGATAGTGCTTCACCGCACGCAGTCCTCCCAGCTCTTCACCGCCACCTGCGCGGCCAGGACCGCCGTGCACCAGCTGCGGCAGCGGAGAGCCGTGTCCGGTGGACTCCCTGGCGGATTCGGCGTTAAGGATCTGAATTCGTCCGTGCGCCCGCGCCGCGCCGGCAATAAACTGGCGGGCGATAGCCGGGTCGGCGGTGACCAGCGTACCGGCCAGACTCCCGCCACCCGCCCGTGCCAGCTGCATCGCGTGGTCTGAATTGCGGGAGGGCATCAGCGTGGCGACCGGCCCGAAGGCTTCGGTGCAATGCACGGCGGGGGTTTCATCTGGCTGTGGGCAGAAAAGCAGCGTCGGCGGGAAGAATGCCCCCGCAGCCTGCAGATCGGCTTTTCCGCCGAGTCTGACCTGGCAACCCGCCGCAATCAACAGATCGACTTTCTCCTGCACGTCCGCGCGTTGCTCGCCGTTCACCAGCGCGCCCATCTTCACCCCGTCCTCTGCCGGGTCGCCGACGACCACGTTTTGCAGCCGCGCGATCAGCGCCTGGCTGACGGCATCCATCCGATCCTGAGGCACAATTATACGGCGGATGGCGGTACATTTTTGCCCTGCCTTGGCGGTCATTTCGCGTACCACTTCGCGAATAAACAGCGCGAATTCTGGCTGTTCCGGCGTCACATCCTCCCCCAGAACGCAGCAGTTGAGGGAGTCGGCTTCCATGGTAAATGGAATGGAATTCGCCACGATATTCGGGTGAATGCGCAGGCTCTGGCCGGTGCTGGCGGAGCCGGTAAAGGTCACCACATCCTGGCTGTCGAGATGATTCAGCAGATCGCCCGCGCCGCCGCAGACAAGGCTGATAGCGCCTTCCGGCACCAGACCGCTCTCCACAATCGCTTTCACCATCGCCTGCGCGACCTGCGCGGTGGCGGTGGCGGGTTTGATAATGGCAGGCATCCCCGCAAGCCAGGTGGGCGCCAGTTTTTCCAGCATTCCCCAGCACGGGAAATTAAAGGCGTTGATATGGACCGCCACGCCCGATTTTGACGTCAGTACGTGACGCGCAGCAAAGCCGCCTTCCTTCGACAACGGGATCAGCTCATCTTCCGGCCAGAGTGTGTCATCAGGCAGCTCGCGGCTCCCCAGGCTGGCATAGGTGAACAGCGTCCCGATCCCACCCTCAATATCCACCCAGCTGTCCGCTCGGGTCGCCCCGGTTTGGGCAGACAGGGCATAGAACGTCTCTTTCTCACTAAGCAGATGTTTCGCCACCGCCTTCAGCATGGCGGCACGGTCGATAAAGGTCATGGCGCGCAGGGCTTCGCCGCCACGCGCGATCGCATAGCGACGTGCATCCGCCATGTCCAGCCCTTCGCTGGTCACGGACCACAGCGCTTCGCCACTGATGGCGTGATGGATAGTACGTTCGCGGCCCCGGCCAGACTGCCAGGCACCGGACAAGAAGCTGGCTAACTGCTGCATCGCTTATCTCCAAGTGTTACGTAATTTCACTATCAATAGTTTAATCATGAATCATAAAAAGCAAGCTGAGTTTTAATGAATTGTTAACATTGTGATCCAGCGTAATGAAGTGGAAGGCCGGAAGCCCTGTTGTGCAGGCCTTATGCAAAAAGCCTTGCGAGCACCATCACAAAATGGGGAAACATTTCTTGGGGTTATATTTAACCTTTGTGTAACTTTTAAGAAATGAAGTGATTCAGTATTTCACTTTAGGTGGTAAATAATCGAATCATAAAGGTGATGACGTGACGCAAGAACAACGCTTTGAGCAGCGCATAGCGCAGGAGACGGCGATTGAGCCTCAGGACTGGATGCCTGATGCCTATCGTAAGACGTTGATCCGCCAGATTGGTCAGCACGCGCACTCCGAAATTGTCGGCATGTTGCCGGAAGGAAACTGGATCACCCGCGCGCCGACGCTGCGCCGCAAAGCGATCCTGCTGGCGAAAGTGCAGGACGAAGCCGGGCACGGTTTGTACCTCTACAGCGCGGCCGAGACGCTGGGCTGCGCGCGGGAAGACATCTACCAGAAGATGCTCGACGGCAAGATGAAATACTCCTCCATCTTCAACTACCCGACCCTGAGCTGGGCGGATATCGGGGTGATCGGCTGGCTGGTGGACGGTGCGGCGATCGTCAACCAGGTGGCGCTGTGCCGTACCTCATATGGCCCCTATGCCCGCGCGATGGTGAAAATCTGTAAAGAAGAGAGTTTCCACCAGCGTCAGGGCTTTGAAGCCTGTATGGCGCTTGCGCAGGGGAGTGACGCCCAGCGCCAGATGCTGCAGGACGCCATTAACCGCTTCTGGTGGCCCGCTCTGATGATGTTCGGCCCAAACGATGACAACTCGCCGAACAGCGCTCGCAGCCTCGCCTGGAAAATCAAACGCTTCGGCAATGACGAACTTCGCCAGCGCTTTGTCGACAACACGGTTCCGCAGGTAGAAATGCTGGGCATGACGGTTCCGGATCCTGACCTGTGTTTTGACGAAGAGAGCGGTCACTACCGCTTTGGCGAGATCGACTGGCACGAGTTTGATGAGGTCATTAACGGGCGCGGTATCTGTAACCACGAACGTCTGGTTGCCAAACGTAAAGCCTGGGAAGACGGGGCGTGGGTGCGTGAAGCCGCACTGGCGCACGCGGAAAAACAACACGCCTGCAAAGTGGCTTAAGAGGAAACACGATGAGCAATGTCTACTGGCCGCTGTACGAAGTGTTCGTACGCAGCAAACAAGGGTTGTCCCACCGTCATGTGGGAAGTCTTCATGCCGCCGACGATCGCATGGCGCTGGAAAATGCGCGTGATGCCTATACCCGTCGCAGTGAAGGCTGCTCTATCTGGGTGGTGAAGGCGAGCGAGATTGTCGCCTCTCAGCCGGAAGAGAGCGGCGAGTTCTTCGACCCGGCGGAAAGTAAGGTTTACCGCCATCCTACGTTTTACACCATCCCTGATGGCATCGAGCACATGTGAGGTCAGGGATGAAAACATTATCCGCATATGCCCTGCGTCTGGGCGACAACGGTCTGGTGCTCTCCCAGCGTCTGGGCGCCTGGTGTGGTCACGCGCCGGAGCTGGAAATCGATCTCGCGATCGCCAACATCGGTCTCGACTTGCTGGGGCAGGCGCGCAATTTCCTGACCTATGCCGCAGAGCTGGAAGGTCAGGGCGATGAAGACACCCTGGCGTTTGGGCGTGATGAACGCCAGTTTCACAACGTGTTGCTGGTGGAACAGCCTAACGGCAGTTTCGCCGACACGCTTGCGCGCCAGTACTTTATGGATGCCTGGAACGTAGCGCTGTATGAACGCCTGACCCACAGCAGCGACAGCCAGCTTGCCGCCATCGCCGCGAAAGCCATTAAAGAGGCGCGCTACCACCTGCGCTTCAGTCGTGGCTGGCTGGTGCGTCTGGGTGACGGCACGGAAACATCTTCACAGCGTATGCAGCAGGCGGTCGACACCCTGTGGCGGTTTACGGCCGAGCTGTTTGAAGCCGATGACGTCGAGCTGGCGTTGATTGCCTCCGGCGTCGCGGTTGATCCGCGCGAGCTTCGTCAGCCGTGGGAGCAGGAAGTGTTTTCCGGTTTGCAGGAGGCCACCCTGAGCGTGCCGTCGGAAGTGGCGTATCGCACGGGGGGCAAGCGCGGGCTGCATACCGAACATCTCGGCCCAATGCTGGCAGAAATGCAGTATCTCCAGCGCGCCCATCCGGGTCAGCAGTGGTAAGTACGGAGGTGAAGATGCAGCGTTTTGCCGGGATTGCACCCGCGGAGATCCCTCAAATCTGGTCGCTGTTAAGCCAGATCCCGGACCCGGAAGTGCCGGTGTTAACCATCACCGATTTAGGCATGGTGCGTAGCGTATCGGCGCAGGGCGGAGGCTGGGTTATTGGCTTTACGCCAACCTATTCAGGCTGCCCGGCGACGGAACATTTGCTTGGCGCGATTCGCGAGGCGATGACCGCGCACGGCTTTACGCCAGTGCATATTGTGCTGCAGCTCGAACCGGCCTGGACCACCGACTGGATGACAGCGGATGCGCGCGAACGCCTGCGCGCATATGGCATCAGCCCACCGGTGGGCCACAGCTGCCACGCGCATGCTCCGGCCGAGGTGAGTTGCCCACGCTGTGCCAGCACACATACCTCGCTTATCAGTGAATTTGGTTCGACGGCCTGCAAAGCGCTTTATCGCTGCAACGACTGCCGTGAGCCTTTCGACTATTTCAAATGTATTTGAGGTTGCCATGACAACGTTTCATTCATTAACAGTGGCAAAAGTGGAACCCGAAACCCGCGACGCGGTGACCATCACTTTCGCGGTACCCCAGGCGTTGCAGGACGCCTATCGCTTCCGTCCCGGACAACACCTGACCCTGAAAGCGAAGCTGGGTGAGGATGAGCTGCGTCGCTGCTACTCCATCTGCCGCAGTACCGCGCCGGGTGAGATCAGCGTAGCGGTGAAAGCCATCGAGGGCGGACGTTTTTCCCGCTATGCCCGGGATGAGATCAAACAGGGCATGGCGCTGGAGGTCATGGTGCCGCAGGGCCAGTTTGGTTACCAGCCGCGCGCTGACCGGGAAGGGCATTATCTGGCCATTGCCGCGGGT
Source organism: Enterobacter sp. BIDMC 26 (assembly GCF_000534435.1). Lineage (NCBI taxonomy): Bacteria > Pseudomonadati > Pseudomonadota > Gammaproteobacteria > Enterobacterales > Enterobacteriaceae > Enterobacter > Enterobacter sp. BIDMC 26. Next base: position 1,307,105 of record NZ_KI973182.1, read on the forward strand.
TCAGGCATTACCCCAATGCTGGCCATCTTGTCCGCCACGCTCGCCACCGAGCCGAACAGTCATTTCACCTTGATCTACGGCAACCGCAGCAGCCAGAGCATGATGTTTCGCGAGGCGCTTGCCGATCTGAAAGACAAATACCCGCAGCGTCTGCAGCTGGTCGCCATCTTCAGCCAGGAGGTGCTCGACAGCGATCTGCTGCATGGACGTATCGACGGTGAGAAGCTGCAGGCGCTGGCGAAAACCCTGATCAACTTCCGCCAGTACGACGAAGCCTTTATTTGTGGCCCGTCCGCCATGATGGACGACGCGGAAGCGGCGCTGAAAGCGCTGGGGATGCCAGAGAAATCGATTCACCTTGAGCGTTTTAATACGCCAGGCTCGACCGGCAAACGCACGGTCAGCGTGCAGGCTGAAGGGCAGAAAGTCACCGTGCGTCAGGACGGTCACGACCGGGAAATTACCCTCACGGCAAACGATGAAAGCATTCTTGATGCCGCCCTGCGTCAGGGCGCCGACCTGCCGTATGCCTGCAAGGGCGGCGTATGCGCGACCTGCAAATGCAAAGTGCTGCGTGGCAAAGTTGATATGGCGACGAACTACAGCCTTGAGCCGGACGAACTGGCGGCCGGGTATGTGCTGAGCTGTCAGTCGCTGCCGTTAACCGCTGACGTGATCGTCGATTTTGACTCCAGGGGGATGGCATGAGCGAACTGATGGTCACCCGTCATGGTCGTGTCCTGCAGCTGACGCTTAACCGTCCGGCGGCACGCAACGCGCTGAATAACGCCCTGTTAGAGCAGATTGCTGACGCGCTCGACGCCGCTGCGGCCGATCGCGATCTCTCCGTTTGCGTGATTTACGGCAACGCACGCTGCTTTGCTGCCGGCGCAGATCTCAACGAAATGGCGGAGAAAGACCTGCCTGCCACCCTGAACGATATCCGTCCCCAGCTGTGGGCCCGGATCACCGCCTTCAACAAACCCCTGATTGCCGCCGTCAACGGCTTCGCGCTGGGCGCGGGCTGCGAGCTTGCGCTGCTGTGCGACGTGGTGATTGCCGGGGATAACGCCCGTTTTGGTCTGCCGGAAATTACGCTCGGCATCATGCCCGGGGCGGGCGGTACGCAGCGCCTGATTCGTAGCGTGGGCAAATCGCTGGCCAGCAAAATGGTGCTGACCGGGGAGAGCATTACCGCGCAGCAGGCGCAGCGCGCCGGGCTGGTCAGCGATGTGTTCCCGGCTTCATTGACGCTGGAATATGCCCTGAAACAGGCGGCGCTGATGGCACGACACTCACCGCTGGCGCTCCAGGCGGCGAAGCAGGCGCTGCGCCAGTCTCAGGAGGTTTCCCTGCAGGCCGGACTGGTCCAGGAGCGACAGCTGTTTACGCTGCTTTCAGCGACCGAAGACCGGCGAGAAGGCATCGACGCATTCTTACAGAAACGTACCCCCGACTTTAAAGGACGCTAATCGTGGAATTTATTCTCAGTCATGTAGAACAAGGCGTGATGACCCTGACGCTGAACCGTCCGGAGCGTCTGAACAGCTTTAACGACGTGATGCATCAGCAACTCGCTGAGTGCCTGAAGCAGGCCGAGCGCGATGACACCATCCGCTGTCTGCTTATTACCGGGGCGGGGCGCGGCTTCTGCGCGGGTCAGGATCTTAATGACCGCAACGTCGACCCTAACGGCCCGGCACCGGATCTGGGAATGTCCGTGGAGACGTTCTACAACCCGCTGGTTCGCCGTCTTGCGACGTTGCCGAAACCGGTGATTTGCGCGGTCAACGGCGTGGCCGCCGGGGCCGGGGCCACCCTGGCACTGGGGTGTGACATGGTCATTGCCGCCCGTTCTGCCACCTTTGTGATGGCCTTCAGCAAGCTCGGATTAGTGCCGGACTGCGGGGGAACATGGTTCCTGCCGCGCGTCGCCGGGCGCGCCCGCGCAATGGGGCTGGCGTTACTCGGAGACAAACTCAGCGCCGAACAGGCACACGCCTGGGGGATGATCTGGAAGGTGGTGGATGACGAACACCTCTCCGCCACGGCCCAGCAGATGGCGCTGCACTTTGCTTCTCAGCCCACCTTTGGTCTGGGGCTGATTAAGCAGGCGATTAACGCGGCAGAGACCAACACCCTCGACGCCCAGCTTGACCTGGAGCGCGATTATCAACGTCTGGCCGGTCGCAGCGACGACTACCGGGAAGGGGTCAGCGCCTTCCTTGCCAAACGCGCACCGACATTCACGGGGAAATAAGATGGCGATCACGGTTCGTACTGTCGCCGTCATTGGAAGCGGCACGATGGGCGCGGGAATTGCGGAAGTCGCGGCGAGTCATGGGCATCAGGTTCTGATGTATGACATTGCTTCGGACGCGATTTCACGCGCGATTGACGGGATCCGCCAGCGTCTCGCCTCCCGGGTGACTCGCGGAAAACTTTCCGCCGATGCTGGCAGCCAGATTCTTGCCAGGCTGCTGCCGGTAACGGATATCGAAGCGCTCGCCGCGGCAGATCTGGTGATTGAAGCCGCGTCTGAGCGTATCGACGTCAAAAAAGCGCTGTTTGCGCAACTGGCTCAGATTTGCCCGCCGCAGACCTTGCTGACCAGCAATACCTCCTCCATTTCTGTTACGGCGATTGCGGCGGATGTTCACCATCCGGAGCGCGTCGCGGGGCTGCATTTCTTTAATCCTGCACCGGTCATGAAGCTGGTCGAGGTGGTGAGCGGGCTGGCGACATCGCCCGAAGTGGCCGATGCGCTGTGCGAGCTGGCGCTGAACTGGGGGAAACAGCCCGTTCGCTGTCAGTCAACGCCAGGGTTTATCGTCAACCGCGTTGCGCGTCCGTTCTATTCTGAAGCCTGGCGCGCCCTGGAAGAGCAGGTCGCCTCGCCAGAAGTGATTGATACCGCCCTGCGCGACGGCGGCGGTTTCCCGATGGGACCGCTGGAGCTGACCGACATGATTGGTCAGGACGTCAACTTTGCGGTGACCTGTTCCGTATTCAATGCCTTCTGGCAGGAACGTCGTTTCCTGCCGTCGCTGGTGCAGCAGGAACTGGTGCTGGCGGGGCGGCTGGGCAAAAAAAGCGGGAAGGGCGTTTACGACTGGCACGGTGAGAAACCGTCTGTGCCGTGGCTTGACGCAGTAAACGACAGCTTTACCCCCATGCGTGTGCAGCGAAGAGGTGACGGTGTCACGGAAATTGATGAGCTCCTGTTGATTGAAACCCAGGGGGAGACCGCTCAGGCGCTGGCCCGGCGTTTTCACTGTCCGGTCGTGGTGATTGACCGCATTGAACGCGACGTGGCGGTGATCGCAGCCGCATCGGATAACCCGCATACCGCCACGCAAAAAGCCGTCTGGTACCTGCAGCAGCAGGGACACCGGGTACTGCACATTGCCGATTACCCCGGCCTGCTGGTCTGGCGGACGGTGGCGATGATCGCCAACGAAGCGCTGGATGCGCTGCAAAAAGGGGTGGCCAGCGAGAAGGATATCGACACCGCCATGCGCCTCGGCGTGAATTACCCGAACGGGCCCATTGCCTGGGGTGAGCGTCTGGGCTGGCAACGGCTGTTAACGCTGCTGGAAAATTTGCAACGCCATTACGGCGAAGAACGCTATCGCCCTTGTTCACTGCTGCGCCAGCGTGCGCTTCTGGAGAGTAGCTATGAGTCATAACGCCTGGCATAACGCCCGTACCATGTATGAACAGGACGCCTGCGCCCAGGCGCTGGGGATCGACATCATCGACATGGACGATGGCTACGCGGTAGTAACGATGACCATCACCCCGCAGATGCTCAACGGCCACAAAACCTGCCACGGAGGGCAGCTGTTTTCACTGGCCGATACCGCCTTTGCCTACGCCTGCAACAGCCAGGGGCTGGCGGCAGTGGCGTCAGGCTGTTCAATCGATTTTCTGCGCCCGGGGTTTGCCGGCGACACGCTGACCGCCACCGCGCGGGTTAAGCATCAGGGCAAACTGACCGGCGTGTATGACATTGAAATTCAGAACCAACAACAGAAAACCGTTGCCCTGTTTCGCGGAAAATCTCACCGCATCGGCGGCAGTGTGACAGGAGAAGCCTGATGCGTGACGCTTTTATTTGTGATGGCGTTCGAACCCCGGTGGGGCGCTATGGCGGGGCGCTGGCCAGCGTTCGCGCCGACGATCTCGGCGCGGTGCCGCTGCGTGCGCTGCTGGCCCGTTATCCGCAGCTCGACCTCGAGCGGATTGATGATGTGATCTTCGGCTGCGCCAACCAGGCGGGGGAAGATAACCGCAACGTGGCGCGTATGTCGCTGCTGCTGGCCGGACTGCCTCAGACGGTCTCGGGCACCACGCTGAACCGCCTGTGCGGTTCGGGTCTGGACGCGATTGGCTTTGCCGCGCGGGCGATCAGGGCGGGTGATGGCGACATGCTGCTTGCAGGCGGCGTCGAGTCAATGTCCCGAGCGCCGTTTGTAATGGGTAAAGCCACGGCGGCGTTCCAGCGTCAGGCGGAGATTTTCGACACCACCCTCGGCTGGCGATTTGTGAATCCGCTCATGCATCAGCAATTCGGAACTGACAGCATGCCGGAAACGGCAGAGAATGTAGCTGAATTGTTAAATATCAGCCGGGCCGATCAGGATGCGTTCGCGCTGCGCAGCCAGCAGCGTACTGCTCAGGCGCAGCAGAACGGCATTCTGGCGCAGGAGATTGTGCCGGTGCAGGTGACCGGCAAAAAAGGAACGGTTACGGAAGTTTCGGTAGATGAGCATCCCCGTGCTGATACCACGCTTGAACAACTTGCCGCGCTGAAAACACCGTTTCGCAAGAACGGTGTCGTGACGGCGGGTAACGCCTCCGGTGTAAACGATGGCGCTGCGGCGTTGATTATCGCCAGCGAGTCGATGGCGCACGCGCAAGGGCTTGTCCCGCGCACGCGGATCGTGGCGATGGCTACCGCTGGCGTGGAGCCACGTCTGATGGGCTTAGGACCGGTGCCAGCCACCCGCAAAGTGCTGGAACGTGCCGGGCTCAGCATCAACGATATGGACGTGATTGAGCTTAACGAAGCTTTCGCTTCTCAGGCGCTGGGCGTGTTACGTCAGCTGGGATTGCCGGATGACGCTGAACACGTCAACCCGAACGGAGGGGCCATTGCGTTGGGCCACCCGCTGGGCATGAGCGGTGCCAGACTGGCGCTGGCCGCGAGCAATGAATTGCATCGACGCAACGGGCGCTATGCGCTGTGTACGATGTGCATCGGTGTGGGTCAGGGCATTGCCATGATCCTTGAGCGTGTTTGAGCGAATAACAGTGTGAGTACCCTACAATGACAAATACAACAAAGCTTGATCCGATCGAAACGGCCTCCATTGACGAATTACAGGCGCTGCAAACCGAGCGTCTGAAATGGACGCTGCATCACGCCTATAACAACGTTCCGATGTACAAACGCAAGTTTGACGCCGCGGGCGTTCACCCTGACGATTTTAAAACGCTGGAAGACATCCGTAAGTTCCCGTGCACCACCAAGCAGGACCTGCGTGATAACTATCCGTTCGATACCTTTGCCGTACCGATGGAGCAGGTGGTGCGTATTCACGCCTCTTCCGGCACCACCGGAAAGCCAACCGTCGTCGGTTATACCCAACATGACATCGACAACTGGGCCAACCTGGTGGCCCGTTCTCTGCGCGCCGCGGGCGGCAGTGCGAAAGACAAAATTCATGTGGCCTATGGGTATGGCCTGTTTACCGGTGGGCTGGGCGCGCACTATGGCGCAGAGCGTTTAGGGGCGACCGTTATCCCGATGTCCGGCGGCCAGACGGAGAAACAGGCGCAGCTGATCCGCGATTTCCAGCCGGATATGATCATGGTGACGCCATCCTACTGCCTTAATCTGATCGAAGAGCTGGAGCGCCAGATGGGAGGCGATGCCAGCGCCTGCTCCCTGCGTGTGGGGGTGTTTGGCGCAGAGCCGTGGACGCAGGCCATGCGCCGCGAAATCGAGAAACGTCTGGGGATCACCGCGCTGGATATCTATGGGCTTTCCGAGGTCATGGGGCCAGGCGTGGCGATGGAGTGTATCGAAACCGCCGACGGTCCGACCATCTGGGAAGATCATTTCTATCCGGAGATCGTCAACCCGAATGACGGCACGCCGCTTAATGATGGCGAGCAGGGCGAACTGCTGTTCACCACGCTGACCAAGGAGGCGCTGCCGGTGATTCGTTATCGCACCCGCGACCTGACGCGCCTGCTTCCTGGGACCGCCCGCACCATGCGCCGTATGGACAGGATCAGCGGTCGCAGTGACGATATGCTCATCATCCGCGGCGTCAACGTCTTCCCGTCCCAGCTGGAAGAGGAGATCGTGAAGTTCGAACACCTCTCCCCGCACTACCAGCTGGAGGTCAACCGCCGCGGCCATCTTGATTCACTTTCCGTGAAGGTGGAGCTGAAAGAGAGCAGCTTAACGCTGACCCACGAGCAGCGCTGCCAGGTGTGCCACCAGCTGCGCCATCGGATTAAATCGATGGTCGGGATCTCCACCGACGTGATGATTGTCAACTGCGGCAGTATCCCGCGCTCAGAGGGCAAAGCCTGTCGGGTGTTTGATTTGCGTAAAGTTGCGGCTAACGGTTGAGTTTCCCTCACCCCCTCATCCTAACCTTCTCCCCGGAGGGGGGAAGGGACGTTATCCCCCTCTCACTTTGGGAGAGGGCCGGGGTGAGGGGAATATGCTATGATTCATCCAGACCAAAAATAACAACAGAATGAATCATATGAATAAACTCGATGCCTTTATCCAGCACGCGGTTAGCTCGGTTCCCGTTAGCGGAACGTCGCTTATCTCCTCATTATACGGTGACGCGCTTTCACATCGCGGTGGCGAGATTTGGCTTGGCAGCCTCGCCGCCTTACTGGAAGGCATGGGGTTTGGCGAGCGCTTTGTGCGCACTGCGCTGTTTCGTCTTAACAAAGAGGGCTGGCTGGATGTGTCGCGCATCGGACGACGCAGCTTTTACCGGCTGAGCGACAAAGGGCTGCGTTTGACCCGCCGCGCGGAGAGTAAAATCTACCGTGCTGAACTCCCGGCATGGGACGGCAAGTGGCTGTTGCTGCTCTCGGAAGGTCTGGATAAAACCACCCTTGCTGACGTCAAGAAGCAGCTGATCTGGCAGGGTTTTGGCACCCTGGCTCCCAGCCTGATGGCCTCCCCGTCGCAGCATCTGGCGGATGTGCAGTCGCTTTTACACGACGCAGGCGTGGCGGAAAACGTCATCTTCTTCGAGGCCCATTCGCCGCTGGCGCTGTCCCGCGCGGCGCTGCGTGCCCGGGTCGAGGAGTGCTGGCAGTTGACCGAACAGAACGCGATGTACGAGACGTTTATCCACTCGTTCCGTCCTCTTCTGCCGCTGCTGAAAGAGGCCGCGCCGGACGAATTAACGCCGGAACGCTGCTTCCAGATCCAGCTGTTGCTGATCCATTTTTACCGTCGCGTGGTGCTGAAAGACCCGTTGTTGCCGGAGGAGTTATTGCCCGCACACTGGGCCGGACAAAGTGCGCGACAGCTGTGCATTAATATTTATCAGCGTGTGGCACCGGGGGCGCTGGCGTTTGTCAGTGAGAAAGGTGAAACCTCCGTCGGCGAACTGCCTGTGCCCGGCACGCTCTACTATCAACGCTTTGGTGGTCTTACTATCGTATAAGGAGTGGAGATGCCCGTTTATCAAATTGACGGTCTGACGCCGGTGGTGCCTGATGAGAGCTACGTTCACCCGACGGCGGTGCTCATCGGCGACGTGATCCTGGGCAAAGGCGTGTATGTTGGCCCGAATGCCAGCCTGCGCGGCGATTTTGGCCGGATTGTGGTGAAAGACGGTGCGAACATTCAGGATAACTGCGTCATGCACGGTTTCCCGGAGCAGGACACGGTGGTGGAAGAGGACGGACATATCGGCCACAGCGCGATTCTGCACGGCTGTATTATCCGCCGTAACGCTCTGGTAGGGATGAACGCGGTGATCATGGACGGCGCGGTAATTGGCGAAAACAGCATTGTCGGCGCGGCGGCCTTTGTGAAAGCGAAAGCGGAGATGCCCGCCAACCATTTGATCATTGGAAGTCCGGCAAAAGCGATACGTGTGCTGAGCGAGCAGGAAATTGCCTGGAAGAAGCAGGGCACGCGTGAGTATCAGGTGCTGGTGGATCGCTGCAAGCTGACCCTGCATCAGGTCGAACCCCTGCGCGAAGTGGAGCCCGGTCGAAAACGTCTGGAGTTTGACGAGGATCTGCGACCAAAATCGGCGTCATGAAGGGGCGCGCACCTGCTGATGTCAAAGCAGCGCATCGAAAAAGGCCCCGTCAGGGGCCTGTGCATGTTTACGCTGGCCTGATGCGTTGCGCGAAATCAGAACCGGTATTGCAGACCGGCGGTAACGGTATAGTTTTTGTTGGAAATGCCCGCCGCATCACCGCCAATTGACCCGGATTCGCCCGTGTTAGTATCAATAATCTGCGTGCCGCCTTTGCCCTCTTTGTAACGGCTATACGCGAACTCGGCAAAGACTTTGGCGTGTGGCGTGACGTAATATCCTGCATCCACTGACGCACCATAATAGCGAGAGTCTGAGGTTTTCTCGCGGAAGGTCAGGTCGCGCATATAGTGCTCGTCGTTATCATGAGCGCGCACCCAGTCACTGAATTTAAACAGGCCATTAAATTCGAAATTATTAATACGATACTGCCCCACAAGCCCAATATAAGGCATTGAGAAGCGCTGGCTATAACCAATGCCGCGTTCGCCCGCCGGGAAATTCCCCGTGTTGGTACCGTTATCATAATTATAAGAGCCACCGGTGGCCGTCCAGCTAAAACGGGTTTCCTGATAACCGGCAGTCACGCCCGCTTTATAGCTTTCGCCCTGCAATATCCAGCCTTTTACATTGAGATCGTATTCATTGGCATAATTGACGTTAGTTGCCGGATGCGTCGAATGATCTGTCCAGCTGGATTGTCTTTCGTTCATCCAGTCATAGTCATCCATATGACCCGAGCCGGATGCCAGCGAGGTCCAGCCGCGTGCGTTCAGGGTCAGGAAAGGGTACGCATCCCAGGAAATATCGCCTTTCAGGATGGCGACGTTTTTAATTTTCCAGTCCAGTTGGCTGATTTTTCTGCCTGTGACGTCGTCATACACCATTTCATGGGATTTCCCGCTGAGCATCCCGCCCGAGGCTGAAACGGTGACGCTGTCAGGTGAGAAATTCGGCGTAAATTGCGTTTCCCCTGCGTATACTATGCCTGAAAAGGCGGCCATCATCGTCAGTAAAAGCGTATTTCTTGTCATTTTTATGTCCCTAATTAAAATTTAATAAATACCTTGCAATTAAATTTTAAAAGCCACACAAATAACAATCAACTGCCAGTTTTAGTCATTATTCGCCTTTGCGTTGTATATTCCTTTCACAAGAAACGTCCCTGGGCGAGATAATATTGCCGTCCGGCCGCCGACAATTAGCGTGAATATCTTTAGCAGGATATTAATCAAAGTACGGTTTTAAAATGACTTCTGTCCAGTGCATAAAAGCTCTGACACGCTGCGATAAATTACGCCGATGGGCGACCACGAAAGCGGCATTAAGCGGTTCAGGAGGCAAATGGGGAAGCACTTCAACCAGCGCGCCGCGCTGGATATGGGGCGCCAGCGCGGAATACCCGCCCTGAATTAAGCCCAGACCCGCCAGCCCGGCTTCATGATAGGCCGGTACGCTGTTGACCCGCGCGGCGCCGGGTAACATCACGGACCGGTAGCCATCACCGTCCGGGTACTGCCAGCCATCAGGTCGGGCACCAAAATTTCGCATGTAATGCACCATTCGGTGTCCCTGACGAAGCAGGTCGTCGATCGTCTCGGGCACCCCGACGCGCTCCAGGTAGCGTGGGCTGGCGGCGTTAATCATCCGTAGCTGACCCAGCGGTCGGGCAATGAGGGTCTCATCAACAATGGGCCCAAAACGAATCACGCAGTCAAAGCCTTCCTGAACCAGATCGACTCGCCGGTCTGTGCTTGAAAGTTCTATTTCAAGTTCAGGATGCGCGTCCAGCAGTTGTGGCAGGGCGGGAATCACTACGCTTTGGGCCAACACTGCTGGCATATCGACGCGTAAACGTCCCCGCAGTGACATGCCGCCAGGCGCAAACATGGACTGCAGATCTTCTGCATCTGCTAACAAATCCTGGGCGCGCGAATAAAAAGCCCGACCGTCTTCGGTCAGCTGTACCGCGCGGGTAGTCCGGTGCAACAGCGTCGTCCCGAGGTCATGCTCAAGCTCACGTACGACCGTTGAAACGCGGCCTTTCTTAATGCCCAGGCTCTCTGCCGCCTGAGTAAAGCTCTGCATTTCTGCGACGCGCGCAAAAATAGTCAGTGCATGCAGGTTTTTCATTGTTCACCTTCCGGGTAACAGTGCGTTATTTTTTGGGTGATTTATTCCCTTATTGATGACTAATAGAGTGTCTTCGTACCGCGTAACGCTGTCAAACAGGTTGATGCGTTTTACACCACCGGCAACAGTCCTCAGGAAGGATAAAGAAGATGAATAAAGGTTATTTAATCGCCCACGTGACCGTCACAGATCCTGCTGCCTATGCAGAATATGCGAACGCTGCCGGGGAAGCGCTGCAGGGGTTCAACCCCCGGGTCATCGTCTGGTCAGGGGAATATGAAAATCTCGAAGGGGAGGCGCATGAACGCCACGTCGTTCTAGAGTTTGATTCGTATGCTGAGGCCAAACGTTTTTATAACAGTCCCGGGTACGTGGCCGCCAGAAAGCTGCGCGCGGGGGCGGCAACCGGGACATTTGTTGTGGTTGAAGGGGCTTAATCCTGCGCCAGCGGCAGGAAGGCGTCAGCAAATATGTCCGGCTCATACCCGGCTGAGGTAAAGAGATGATGACGTGATTCATCAATGGCCTCGCGAAGGCGGGTGATGTCGACCCCCAGCACGTTGCCGTCTTGCTTCACGATTCGTCCGGAAATCATGACGGTATGGATGTTGCTGCGCTCTGCCGCATGGACCACCGTGCCAAATGCATTGCCGGACGGATAGAGGTTGAGATCGCCGGCGTTAATAAGCACCAGGTCGGCCTGTTTACCCGGCGTCAGGCTGCCGATGCTCTCCTGTAACCCTGCACAGGCCGCACCATCAACGGTGGCTGCTTTCAGGAGCTGTTGGGTATGAAGCGTATTTACGGTGTGCGCTGAACCACAGCAGTGCTGCTGATGCATGCCCATGACGCGCTGGAGGTAAAAAGCCACGCGCATTTCCATAAACATGTCGCCGCTGTACGACGTTTCATTGTCAACGCTGAGGCCGGGGCTGATGCCGTGGCGCAGCGCGGACTGAAGGGCAAACATGCCGTCTTCAATCCCATAGTGCGCATCGGAACGGGGGCAGACGTTCACGCGTACGCCCGCGTCCCGCAGGATTTTCCATCCGTCGTCCGGCAGTGCGGTGCAGTGATTAAAAATATTGTCCGGCCCCAGAAGCCCCTGCTGATGCAGTGCCTCAAGCTGCGACGCCATTTCACCCCCAAAGAATTCGGTCACGATTGGCAACCCCAGCCTGCGGGCCTCCAGCCATTTCTCCGGCTCCAGCTGGGCCATGACCGCCAGCGAAACAAGACTTTCAGGGTTATTCTGGAAATACTTTTCTTGCAGGCGCTGCCAGTTACCGGGCCAGTGCGCGCGATCCCATTCTCCGGACACCGGTGCACCGGAAGCGTGTACGGCGCGGATCCCCGCATCCAGCAGGGCCTCAACGGCCGCGTCCGAATGCGCAGCGGTGCGGCTGTTATGGGAATTATCAATCACCGTGGTGATACCGGCATCAATACACCCCAGGGCGGTGAGCAGGTTGCCGATATAAATATCGGCAGGGCGATAATACCTGGCGAACGAGAAGTGCGTGGCGTTGCAGTAATCTTCAAGCGTTTTGGCGTCGGGGTTAATGCGGCGCAGTTGTCCCTCCCAGGCATGACGATGGGTATCCACCAGGCCCGGCATGGCAATCATATGTGTGGCATTTATTATGCGGGCGCCTTCTGCTGCCAGATTTTCACCAATGGCGACGATCTTTGCGCCTTCGATAAGGATATCGCCGCGTTCAAAATTACCCACCCTGTCATCCATGCTGAGCAGGGTTGCGCCCTTAATCAACGTGGCGGGTGGGGTTATGCTCTGATTGTTAATCATATTTCTCAGGTAATCGCTCATCTTCTTGTCCTTTGTCTCTTCATGGGTGAGAAATTACGCCACCCGATTACGGCGAAAAAGATGCTTAACGTGTTTTCATTATTCATAATCTACGAAGAATAATGTGAGCGACGGTCGGGGGAGAAAAGATGGATCGTATTCAGGCAATGCAGATCTTCATGCGGGTAGCGCAGGCCGGAAGCTTTGTCCGCGCAGCCGAAACGCTTTCTCTGCCTTCGTCAACGGTCACCAGCAGCATAAAAAATCTGGAGAATTACCTCCAGGTGCGCCTGCTTAACAGAACGACAAGGCGGGTGAGCCTCACCGCTGAAGGTGTGCAGTATCTGGCGCAATGCCAGGAAATACTGGCGTTAATCGAGCATGCGGAAACGAGCCTGACGGCGTCAGTCCGGTGCCCGCAGGGACGCTTGCGGGTGGATATGCCGGGCGGGATCGCGGATTTCATCGTGATGCCTCACCTGAAAGATTTTTACCGGCTTTATCCGGATATCTACCTGATGCTGGGCGTCAACGATCGGCAGGTTGATCTGGTGCAGGAGGGGGTGGACTGTGTGATCCGAACGGGGGATCTGAATAACTCGACTCTTGTTGCCCGTCCTCTGGGCCGGTTTCGCTGGGTGACCTGTGCCTCACCGGACTATCTCAGGAAGTTCGGTACTCCCCGCTCGCCAGACGACTTATCACAGCATCGGGCGATACACTATTTTTCCGATCAGACCCGACGGGCGGATGCGTTACGCTTTGTCCGCGGGACAGAGACGGTCTCCATCCCTGTCCGCGGCGAAGCGGCCGTAAATGCCACCGGGCTTTATATCAACATGTGCCTTGAAGGTTTCGGGCTGGCGCAGCTGGCTGAGAGTATTGTCTCAGCGCATCTGCGGGAGGGAAGGCTGGTTGAGGTTCTGGCTGACTGGCAACCGCCTTCGGTGCCCGTCACGTTGCTTTATCCCCATCAGCGTTTTCTCTCTCCCGCAGTGCGTGCCTTTGCAGACTGGATTGCCGGGCTTATCCCGGACGCCAGCCCGGCACCGTCAGGCGGCGGGCTTGATCCGAAACCAGATCGCATACATCGCAGGCAGGAAGACGAGGGTAATAATGGTTCCCCCTAGCGTTCCGCCAATCAGCGTGTAGGCCAGCGTTCCCCAGAACACGGAGTGCGTCAGGGGAATGAACGCCAGCACGGCGGCCATGGCCGTCAGTAAGACCGGCCTCGCGCGCTGTACGGTCGCCTCAACCACGGCATGGAACGGATCGAGACCGTCCTTCTGGTTGTGATCGATTTGACCAATGAGAATCAGCGTGTTTCGCATCAGGATCCCCGAAAGCGCGATCAGGCCGACGAGGGCATTGATGCCAAATGGCTGATTGAAAAGCAGCAGCGTAGGAACCACACCAATAAGCCCCAGCGGTGCGGTCAGGAATACCATGACCATGGCCGAGAGTGAACGCACCTGCAGAATGATTATCAGCAGCGTCAGGGCAATCATGATGGGGAACAGCGGGGCCATGGCCTGGGTGGCTTTGCCGGATTCCTCAATCGATCCCGCCATTTCGATGCGATAGCCAGGTGGAAGCGAATCAACAATGGGTTGCAGCTGTTTCATGATGGCGGTTGACACATCCGGGGGCTGAAGGTTTTCGGCAATGTCTCCCCTCACGGTAATCGTGGGCGTACGATCGCGACGGCGCAACAGCGGATCTTCCATTCGGATCTCAATCTCCCCGATTTGTGACAGCGGAACGCGTTGCCCGGCGTTACCCACCAGGGTAAAACCCTCTATCTTCGCCGGGTCAAGGCGGATATCACCTGCGGCGCGGCCCGTAACCTGTACCGAGCGAATATCTTCCCGCACGGAGGTGATGGGAACGCCCGACAGCAGGAACTGAAGCTGCTGGGCAACGGCGTTCGACGTTAAACCGGTAGCCTGCAGGCGGTTCTGATCGAGGGTGAAATGCAGGGTCGGTACGCGTGAACCCCAGTCGGTATTGACGGTTCTCATCATCGGACTGGCCTGCAGCACACCTTTGACGTTATCTGCAATGTCACGCAGTTTATCGACATCCGGTCCCATTACACGCCAGGCGACCGGGAAGGGAGAATAAGGCCCGAACACCAGCTGCGTGACCCGCACGCGAGCCTCCGGAGCCAGCCCGCGGGCTACCGCTTCGCGAAGGCGGAACTTCAGCGCCTCGCGTGACTTCTCGCTGTCCGTCATGACGACAACCTTCGCGAAAGAGGGATCGGGCAACTCAGGGGCCATCGCCAGATAAAAGCGCGGCGAACCTTGGCCAATGTAGGCGGTGACGATGCTGGCTTCAGGCTGTTTGCGCAGCCACGCTTCGATTTTCGCGGTGGCGGCGCTGGTTTGCTCAATCGATGTGCCATACGGCATCTGCACTTCCACCAGCACCTCGGGGCGGTCGGACGTCGGGAAAAACTGTTTTTTAACCAGCCCCATCCCCAGTACTGCGAGGGTGAAGATGGCCACGACGGACGCGGCGACGATCCATTTTCGGGCGATCACGCGGCTCAGGGTATGACGAAAACGGTTATAGCGCGGGGTGTCATAGATGGCGGCATGACCGCCTTCGACTTTTGCGATGTCCGGCAGAATTTTGACGCCCAGATAAGGGGTGAATACCACCGCCACAAACCACGAAGCTATCAGGGCGAGGCCGACTACCCAGAACATATTGCTGGTGTACTCCCCGGCGGTTGACTGCGCAAAACCATTCGGCATAAACCCGATGGCTGTCACCAGGGTTCCGGCCAGCATTGGCGCGGCGGTATGGCTCCAGGCGTAGGCGGAGGCTTTGATTCTGTCGTAGCCTTCCTCCATTTTTACCACCATCATTTCGATGGCGATAATGGCATCATCAACCAGTAAGCCGAGGGCGAGAATAAGGGAGCCCAGGGTAACGCGGTCGAAGTTTATACCGGAGGCTTCCATCACGACAAAAACGACCGCCAGCGTCAGCGGCACTGCCGCCGCGACAACGATGCCCACGCGCCACCCCATACTGACAAAACACACCACCATCACCACCAGCAAGGCGACGAAGAACTTGATCATAAACTCATCGACCGACGAGCGGATATTCACCGACTGATCGGTGACTTTCGTCAGGGTCATCCCCAGAGGCATATTCGCATTGATATTTGCCGTTTCAGCATCCAGCGCTTTACCCAGCGCCAGGCCGTTCCAGCCTTCACGCATGACAATACCGAGCAGGAGGGTGGGTTCTTGCTGGTTACGGATCTGCAGGGTCGGTGGATCTTCATACCCCCGTTCAACCGTTGCTACGTCGGACAGCCGGAGCGTTTTGCCCTGCGCGATAAGGGGCGTATCGCGGATCTTCTGCAATTTATCGAAAGCGCCGTCGAGGCGGATAAAGATTTGCGCCCCGCGCGTTTCAATCGAGCCCGCCGCGGTTAATGCGTTCTGGCTGTTGAGCGTGGTGAAAATATCCTGCGGCGAGAGTCCCAGTGTTGCCAGACGGTCATGCGAGAAGGAGATGTAAATCCGCTCGGCCTGTTCCCCGATGATGTTCACTTTCTTTACGCCCGGAACGTGCAAAAGCTGCTGGCGCAGGGCTTCGGCGTCACGCACTAACAGACGCTGTGGTTCGCCTTTCGCTTTCAGTGCAAAAAGGGCAAAGGTGACATCGGAAAACTCATCATTGATCATCGGCCCCATGACGCCTGCCGGAAGGTTTTTGGTTTCATCCCCCAGTTTCTTTCGCGCCTGGTAAAACTCTTCCTGAACCTGAGAAGGCGGGGTTTTGTCCTGCAATGACAACGTGATAAACGCCATACCGGGGCGGGTATACGTTTCCGTGCGGTCATACCATTTGAGTTCCTGCAGACGTTTTTCCAGCGGCTCGGCGACCTGATCCTGAATTTCCTGTGCGGTTGCCCCGGGCCAGACGGTGATAACCGTCATTTGCTTAACCGTGAAGGGTGGATCTTCCGCGCGGCCAAGGCCAAAAAACGAGAAAATACCGGCAAGGGTAACCAGAATAATCAAGAACAGCGTGACCGAGCGCTCGCGTACCGCAAGCGCTGACAGGTTGAAACGACCTCCACTCATGGTGTCATCCCCGCCTGAGTGGCATCGCGCTGTTCCACCAGCCGGACCGCTTCGCCTTCGTGCAGAAGATGGACGCCTAACGCAACAATCTTCTCTCCGGGCTGCACGCCGCCGGTCACTCTGGCGATATCATCCCCTACGCTAAGCACCCTGACAGGCTGCCAGACGACTTTTGTCGGCTGAGCGGAAATACGCCAGACGCCAGGCCCTTTCCCCGCATCGTAGAGAGACGCCAGAGGAACCTGCATCACCCGGCTGTCGCCTTTGCCGTGTTCGATGCTCAGCGTCACGGTCGCCCCCAGCGGCGCGTTCGCCAGCGCGCCATCCAGCACGTATCGGGCCTCAAAGGTACGGGTGGTCGCATCGGCTGAATCAGACAGCAGGCGCAGCTTCGCGCTAACGGGCTGCTTTTCGTTACCGTAGAGCGTTGCCAGGGCTGTACTTCCTACGGCAGGGCGCAGGGTTTCCGGCAACTGGACCAGCGCCTCGCGCTGCCCCGCGCGGGCCAGACGGATCACCGCCTGCCCGGCGCTGACCACCTGTCCAGGCTCGGCAAGCGTCTCCATCACCACGCCGTCTGAATCGGCAAGTAGCACGGCATAACCGGTAGCGTTTTGCGCCACGCCTGCCTGTGCCCGGGCAGCGCTGAGCTCCGCTCTGGCGCTGTCGGCTGCGGCTTTAATCTGGTCGTACTCTGACGCCGACACTGCACCGGATGCCACAAGGCCGCGATAACGCGCCTCATCGCTGGACGCTTTACGTGCGCGCGCCTGGGCAGCATCCACCGCTCGCTGCTGGGCCTGCGCCTGTAATTTCAGATCAACAGGATCCAGACGCATTAAAGGCTGGCCCTGCTTAACGGTTTGACCCGTATCGACAAGACGTTCGAGAATTTTGCCCTGCACCCTGAAGCCTAAATCACTTTGCGTTCTTGCCACCACCACGCCGGTAAAGGCGCGTGACGTCTCGTTCGCAGGGATCACGGACGCAAACCTGACAAGCGGTGGCTGCGTGCGCGGATCGTCACTGGCGTGGTTATCGCCGCATGCCACCAGGGCAAACGGCAGGAGGCATACGGCAAGGCGGGCTGAATGAAGCCTGAGCATGGGAACCCTTATTACATTAACAGGACGGTATCCGCATTCTCATTCGAGTGACCAATAAAGTCAATGGTCACTAATCAGGGGGCCAGGCTTCGCAAAATCAGAGAGGAGAGGACAACCGCCGCGGTCGGGGCGGCTTCGAGGTTGTACTGCAGCTGAACAGGGTTAATGAAAGGGCACATCACCATATAGATCGCCAGTGTAGCTTCGTCCAGAGGGGTTTTTCTCTCGAACTCACCGGCTTTTCTGCCCTCGACAACAATGCTCTCAATCAGCTTCAGCAGACGTTCGGAATACCTTTCGGTTGAAGGCCACTTGTCCCGCGCGGCAACGGCGGCGATGTCGTAGAGTTTACGCTCATGGAAAAACAGTTCACTTCCCGCCTCGGTGAGCGCCCTGAACAGACGACGCAGCTTTTCGCTTGCGGATGGCGCATCAGCGATGGCTGCATTGACCGCCGCCATGATCATATCAAGACGGTTCGCGCAGATGACCTCGCCGATTGCCTGCTTGGAATCAAAAAACTTATAGATATAGGCTTTTGAAAAACCGATGGCTTTCGCAAGTTCGGCGACGGTGGTTTTTTCATAGCCGTAATGGCCGAAGTGCTCATACGCCGCTTCGACGATTTGCTCTCGGACCGTGTGATCGAGTGGACCACGTGTGGATGGGGTGTTCATGTCTTTAGTCATTATTTCAGCTTAGCGTGACAGGCTCCGATTGACAACGTGTGACCATTTGGTAATTGGGTCACATGGTTGAGTGGGCAGATGGCACATGCACAGTCGTCTGTGGAACCCGAGGGATAATACTCGTTAGCCCTGAGCCGTTAAGACTGCATCATCAACCAGGTCGGCTAAGTGTATCACTGTTTTTCGCGGGATATTGTCAGTCTTTGCGAGAGGTTGCGCGCGTTTCAGTGCAATTGCGCGGCACTGAAACGTCACGCTTTGACCTGAACGGGATTATGCGTCTGAGCGCGTCCCCTGACCGGCAGGCTTAGGTCGTAATACTTTTTCAGCAATGATCGCCAGACGTCGGCGGGTGACAAACCGGTGTAACTGGCCCAGCAGCCAGTTGCCGCAGCCGGGGATCAGCGTATTGCGTTGCGTATCCACGGCCCGTAACGCCAGCGCGACCACGTTCTGCGCTGGCATTCTTTTGCCCACTGACGCTTCCTCGGCGTTCACCACCTCAAAAAAGGCGGTATCCGTTGCGCCGGGGCAAAGCGCCAGCACGCGGATGCCGTGAGCGCGGTATTCTCCCCACAGCGCGTTCGAAAAGGAGAGTAAAAATGCCTTTGTTGCCCCATAAATTGCCATATACGGATCCGGTTGCATGGCAGCGGTTGAGGCCACATTAATCATCACGCCTGAACCTTTACGCAGCATGGCGGGCAGCAGGGCGTGCGCGAGTGCCACGGGGGCGACGCAGTTGACGTTGATCTCTTCAAGCTGGCGCGCCAGAGATAGCTTTTCAAATCGCCCGTAGGTGGCAAACCCCGCGCTATTAATCAAAATATCGGGATAAAGCCGTAACGCTTCCAGTCGTTCCACAATGTGGGTAATGGCCTCAGGCAGCGTTAAGTCCTGCACGATAACGGTGAGTGATACGCCGTGCGTTTTGTGTAGCTCAGCCGCAAGCGCCTGCAGCGTTGCCTCGGAGCGGGCAACCAGGATCAACCCCACGCCACGGGCCGCGAGCTGGCGGGCGAACTCCCGTCCTATGCCCGAGGATGCACCGGTAACCAGTGCTGTTTTTCCTGTATAATCAAAAGAATTCATAACATAAATCCCGTTTTCCCTGTCTGTGCGGCACAGGATAAACCGTGTACTCAGGTACACGGTCAAGCGTGATTTTTACAAAGTGAGAACGACGCGATGAGGATCGGCGAGCTGTGTGCCAGAACTGGGTTATCGAAAGAGACGGTGCGTTATTATGAAAGGGCGGGCTTGCTGGAAAAAATTCCGCAGCCAAACGGCAGTAATAACTACAAAGTCTACTCGGCTGTGGATTTACAACGGCTGAAGCTGATCGGGCATGCAAAAATGCTGGGGTTTACCCTGGCTGAAATCGCCGATGTTCTGGCGGTCTGGGTTGATGACCGCTTTACCGCGGAGGAAAAACAGGCCGCTTTGCGGCGCAAACTGGCGCAACTGGCGGAGAAAGAAGCGGCGCTGAATGAACTTCGGACCCGCTTGACCGATGCCCTTCATAAAGTCGGTCAGCCGTGTGTTGATGTATTTTAACCGGCCGACGGGGGCCGTTTAACGCAACCGGCGGCTTCACGACGTCATCAGCTCACCGCGTTCAGTCTTTTTAAGCCAGTCGATAAAAAACTGGCTAAATGCGGTGACCTGAAGCGGCTGGAGTTTCCGTTGCGGGTAGACAAACTGTAGCCCGACATCTTTGCGATCAAACCGGCTAAAGCCGGTGAAGCTCCCGGCAAGCAACACTTTCAGCCTTCCTTTCTCGACATCGTCCTTCACGTCCCACCACGATTTGCCCACAATGCCAGCCCCGTCGAGGGCCCACTGACGAAGCAGCGCCCCGTCATCACAGACCATGGCAGGCTCTACGCGAACGACGCGCTCTTTCCCCTCAACCTCAAACCGCCATTCATTCATCACCACCCCTTGCGATTCCAGCGCCAGACAGCGGTGGTCCGTCAGCGCGTCACAGGAGGCAGGGATACCCTGGTCGTTAAGATACGCTGCTGACGCGACCAGCACCCGGTGATTGGGACGGATATTTCTGACCACCAGGCTGCTGTCCGGCAGGTTGCCGAAGCGAATGCTCATATCCAGCCGGTTAGCGACCAGATCCTCTACGTGTTCTCTTAAGTAAATGAAAAATTTGATTTCCGGATGCAGGCGGGAAAATGCCATGACGGCGGGGCTGAGATACTGCCTGCCAAAGTCAGAGGGGGCGGAAAGACGAATGTTGCCGCTGAGCACGCCCTCTTTTTGTGCCAGTAACGACTCGGCATGATGCATCTCTTCCAGCACGCGCAGTGCTGCATGGTAAAACTCTTCGCCCGCCCGGGTGAGGGAGATAGCCCGCGTGGAACGGTGAAACAGGCGCGTCTGGTAGCGTTCTTCAATCGCCTTGAGGCGGGCGGTCATGGTGGCCGGGGAAAGTGACAGGCGGCGGCCAGCGGCGGAAAGCCCGCCAGCCTCGGCCACTTCAACCAGCAGCGCCATATCTTCGAGTTTACCCATTATTCATATTTACCGAAAAGTGCATCTGATTTTAGTGTAATTATCAAAATCAGATGCCGCCTGTAAAGTGATTTCATCGTAACCACAAGGGACGTCCAGATGAACCAGACCTCACTTTTTGAACGCTACAGGTTAGGGGAACTCAACCTGAAAAATCGCATCGTCATGGCACCAATGACCCGTGCCCGCGCTCTTCAGCCGGGAAATATTCCCTCGACGCTGATGGCTGAATATTACCGACAGCGGGCCAGCGCGGGCTTAATCATCACCGAAGCCACGCAGATTTCGCCTCAGGGCCAGGGCTATTCATGGACTCCGGGGATCCATACGCCAGAGCAGGTTGCGGGATGGCAACTCACTACCGGCGCGGTCCATCAGGCGGGAGGGGTGATTTTTTCCCAGCTCTGGCACGTGGGGCGGATGTCTCATGCCCGTTTTCACGAAGACGGACTGCCCGTCGCGCCCTCCGCGCTGGCACCCGATGCGAAAGTATGGGTGGTGAATGAACATGGCGAAGGTCAAATGGTTGACTGCCCGACGCCACGCGTGCTGTCGCGAAAAGAGATCGTGCGCGTCGTCGAACAGTACCGACAGGCGGCGCTCAATGCCGTTCAGGCCGGGTTTGATGGCGTGGAGGTGCACGGCGGAAACGGCTATCTGATTGATCAGTTCCTGAGATCCACGTCAAACATCCGCACGGATGAGTATGGCGGCAGTCTCGTGAACCGGATCCGCTTCGCGCAGGAGGTGCTCGATGCCATTGCGCAGGCCATTGGCGCTGAGCGTACCGGTATCCGGCTTTCGCCGTTTATTACACAGCGGGGAATGAACGATCCGCAGGTCATCGAAGCCATTCTCGCCCTCGCGGCCTGGTGCCAGCAACGAGGTATTGCGTTTATTCACCTGGCGGAAGCCGACTGGGATGATGCGCCACAGGTTCCGGAGAGTTTCCGCAAAAAACTGCGCGAAACATTCCGTGGCACCCTGATCGTGGCAGGAAATTATACTCCCGAAAAGGCGGAAAAAATCCTCGCAGCAGGGTATGCCGATTTGATTGCGTTTGGACGCCCGTTTATTGCCAATCCCGATTTACCACAGCGGCTGGCGCATCACTGGCCGCTGAATGACGTCAGCGATCCCGCCACGCTCTTTGGTGGTACAGCGGTGGGGTATACCGATTACCCTACTTACAACCTGTGTGAGGAAAAATGATGACCCGTAAAACGTTAATTATTGGCGGCGCGTCCGGTATTGGTTTTGCTGTAGCCCGTGCCCTGGCAGAGCGCGGTGACGCCATTATTCTCGCGGGACGCAATAAAGAGAAACTGAACGCTGCCCGCGCGCGGCTCAGTCCATCTCCCGCCTCTGTTGAGACCCTCGTCCTCGATATTAGCAATGAAGCAGAGGTGATCGCGTTAAGCGAAACGCTGGGTGAGGTCGACAATATTATTGTCACGGCCGGCTCTCAGGCACCGGGAGGGCCGCTTTCGACCCTCGACCCTGGCGCGGCGAAACTGGCTTTTGATACCAAATTTTGGGGCAGCATGCATGTCGCCAGGTATCTGAGCGGGAATATTTCGCCCCGCGGTACGCTGACGCTGACCAGCGGATTTGTTGCACGCCGCGTGGTAGCCGGTGCCATAGTCAAAACCACCATGAACGCCGCCATCGAGGCGGCAACAAAAGTGCTGGCAAAAGAACTTTCACCGCGTCGCGTAAACGTCATCAGCCCGGGTCTGACCGATACCGAAGCCCACGCCGGGATGGATGCGGCTGCGCGGGAAAAAATGCTGACTGTTGCAGCACAAACGTTGCCCGCTAAAGTGTGGGGACGAGCGGAAGACGTTGCTCAGGGCTATCTCTTTGCCATCGATAATGCCTTTGTTACGGGCTCGGTGATTGATATTGAGGGCGGGGCATTAATTAACTGACCCCGCGTTGATCCGAATTGATTCCGGCAGTGAACATGCTGGCGGAAAACGTAATCACAGGTTGTAAGCGTTTATGCAATATTCAACATATGCACGTCCAGCTGTGCTGGCGTTAATTCTGGCTGGCGTATCCGGCGTGGCTTATTCGGCCCAGAGCGACCGGGTGAAACCGAATCTTCTTATCGTGGATAACACGCTGTCGCAAACGCAATTAACGGCGAGCGAACATGCGGCCGTTACGTATGCCACGTTCTGGGATACCGGCAAAGAGTCTCTGGCGCGGGAAGCGCTGGCGGTTAATTTTGTGGATAAAACCCCACCGGAAGGCCGTAAACAGGGGCCAGAGGGCGCCATTATGGCCTCGAGGGCATTTCGCACCGCGGTGCCGGATTTACGCTGCGAGGTGGAACAAATGATCGTTACGGGTAATCGTGTCGTGTCCCATTTGCATTTCCACGGTCATTTCAGCGGGACATTCGGCAAAATAAAAGGGCAGGGTCAGAACGTTGATTTTATCGCGACGGATATCTATGAGATCGGCGACGGTAAAATAGTTTCCAACTGGCATATTGAAGATAACCTGACGCTGATGAAACAGTTGGGTGTGATTTAAATAATAGTCTGCCTCTTTTTCGTGGTGTAAAAGATAAGCCCGCCCGGGTAACCGCAAGGTTACCCGGAGCGTATAACCCCCCGTAATGGCGAAGCATGATCCTGACGAAACCTACAGCCCCAGGTCGCTCAGTGAAGGGTGGTCATCAGGACGTCTGCCCAGCGGCCAGTGAAACAGGCGCTCAGACGCTTTTATCGGCATATCGTTGATGCAGGCGAAGCGGCGCTTCATCAGACCATCCGGCTCGAATTCCCAGTTTTCATTACCGTAAGAGCGATACCAGTTGCCCGAATCATCATGCCATTCATAGGCATAGCGCACGGCGATACGGTTTTCCGTAAATGCCCACAGCTCTTTGATCAGACGATAATCCAGCTCTTTTTTCCATTTGCGCTCCAGGAATGCCTGTGCTTCCTGACGGTTAGTGGCAAACTCCGCGCGGTTTCGCCACTGGGTATCCAGCGAATAGGCAAGTGCGATTTTGGCCGGGTCGCGACTGTTCCAGCCATCTTCTGCCAGTCTGACTTTTTCGATGGCACTTTCACGCGTAAAAGGCGGTAAAGGGGGGCGTGTGTTCATTTCGGCTACCTCTGGTTGGCATTAGGTAGACAGGTCTGTCTACTGGTGTTAATCTAGGCCTGAAAAATAACGCTGTCAACCT
Organism: Enterobacter sp. BIDMC 26; assembly: GCF_000534435.1. Taxonomy (NCBI): domain Bacteria; kingdom Pseudomonadati; phylum Pseudomonadota; class Gammaproteobacteria; order Enterobacterales; family Enterobacteriaceae; genus Enterobacter; species Enterobacter sp. BIDMC 26. Next base: position 1,331,007 of record NZ_KI973182.1, read on the forward strand.
GTCAATTGAGGCCGTCGATCTGTGAACAGAGTCAACTTGAATAACGATAAAACAATCAGTGTGAGGGAAAAAATCTTGCTTACCGCGCACGATCTGTTTTATTCCAGCGGATTTAAAGCAACGGGCGTGGATACCATTATCAAGCAGGCTAAAGTCACTAAAGTGACGTTTTATCGCCATTTTCCTGGGAAAATTTTACTGATTGTTGCCTATCTCCACTATCGACACGAAATATGGATTGACTGGTTTGAAAGCACGCTGCGTCGACATCTTGCTGCGGGTAAAACCCCGGCCAGTGCATTATCTGACACGCTGTATGAATGGTTTATTTCGCCGTTATTCCATGGGTGCGCCTTTATTAATGCCAGCGCAGAAGCAAAATCTGAAGAAAATGAAGGCGAAATAAAAGATATTTGCCGCAATCATAAAACCGAAACAAAGGCAAAAATAGCGTCCCTGACCGGCATAACCGATGAGAAAACCGTTAATGAAATCATGATGCTGATCGACGGCGCGATTATTCATGCGCAAATGGGGATCGCAGCGGATGAGGTCATAAGCTCATTGAAAAAGGGAGTAGAACGGCTGACAGAAAACGCCGCCTGACCCGGGGCACGATCGGCCGTCGACGAAATACGCTTAGCATGGAAGAGCTGGCGCTGAGCCTGGCAGTGAATGCCAGGCTCCTGCCTTTAGTCATCATCTTCTGCCCGTTCCGCCAGCGCCAGCGAGCTGGCACTGGCCGGGTCAAACAGGGAAATACTCTCAATCTGATTCAGCATGATCACCTTTCTGAAGTCCATCGCACTTCCGGGTTCTGAATCCAGAGTAATGTCGTGGCGGGCATACCATTTGCTGTAATTATTTTCGATGCAAATTCGCATTGTCTTTTCATCGCGATAGCCGCTTAGCATAGGGATCAGCACGATATTGGCGGTTTTTTCATACTCGAGCGTTGCGGTGTGGATCATGCCGACATAAATCCGTCTCGAGCGCAGCGTCACCTGCGCCAGCTCCCCTTGCTCCATACACTGATACAGCAGTTGTTCGATACCGCTCGACTGCGCGAGACGTTTGTAGAGCTTCTTCCTGCCTTCTCCGTCCAGCCTGGCGCTGCCTGCCCAGTTAGAACGATAAAGACAAAACAGGATGGCGAAGGCCAGCATGACGACAACCGGTGCCTGAATACCTAAAAAGCTCCAGTTCATAAAATCTATTTGCCAGTCGGCATAGGTTTGCGCCGTGAAGTGGAAGGTGTTGTCGGCGGCAGAAAGTGCATAGAGCAACAGCCAGAGCAGCCCCGTGGCGATCACCCCTTGCAGAACGAAGATACAGCCATACAGGGCAACGAGAAAATAGACATCCCAGCCGAAAGATCGCTTGATTTTAAAACGGGTCGACAGGTCACGGCTGGTGTACCAGTACCCACAGACCATCAGCACCATAAAGATAGCCGTTCCCATATCAGGCCCTCTTCAGCGCGTTAACATGACGCAGGAAATCCTGTCGCACCTCGTTGCTCTTGTAGTTTACCGAGGCGTTCCCGTCCTGGTCGATGATGATGCGATCGCCATCCTCCACGGCTTCGATAATTTCCTGCTGGCTCATCACCTGGAGCAATGATTCCGGACTGGAGAAAAGTGACAGAAAGAAACGTTTCATCGCGGGGTTTCCTCATCCTTATGATTAAAAAGGATAAGTCTGGAAGAAGAAGGGGAAATGCGCCTTAAGGTAAAACTGAAAAGCAAAACGGGAAACAGGTGTGTCAGAAAAGGTGCTGAAAAAAGTATCGACGAGCAAGGTATAACTATTTGAAAAACAATATAAATAAAAAATAGTTTTACACAAACTTGGACAAATAACGTTAATTGTGTAAGTTTTAATTATGCGATTACGCCACGTTGTTTACCGCCAGGATGTGACCCATGAGCACTTTGCCCTCTGTCGTGAGTCGGTTTGTTGAGTACTACACCGCACTGGATAGCCAGCCGCCCTCAGCGCTGGTCGGGCTTTATCATTCGGATGCCACGCTTATCGATCCGTTCGGCGAGCATGACGGGATTTTCGCGCTCCAGCGCTATTTCACCCATCTGCTTGCCAATGTTGAAAATTGCCGTTTTACCATTGATCCTCCGCTGTTCGGTGACCGCCGTTTCGTTGTCACGTGGATTATGCACTGGTCGCATCCGCGCATTGCCGGAGGCGAGCCGCTCGACCTGCCGGGATGTTCGGTGGTGGAGACCGAGCATGGGTTGATTACTCGCCAGCGTGACTATTACGACGCCGGAGAGATGATCTACGAACACCTTCCGCTCCTCGGTTGGGCAGTGCGCGGCGTGAAGCGGAGGGTGAACGCATGAGCACGGTTCTGATTACCGGAGCAAGTTCGGGCATCGGCGCCGGGCTGGCGAAATCCTTCGCTGCTGACGGCCACACGGTTATCGCCTGCGGGCGCGATCCGGCGCGTCTGGACGCCCTGCATCAGCACAGCCCCACTATCACGGTTCGCCTGTTCGATATGACAGACAGGGACGCCTGTCGCCAGGCGCTGACGGGCTGCTATGCCGACCTGGTTATTCTCTGCGCCGGTACCTGCGAATACCTTGAGCAGGGCGTGGTGGATGCCGCGCTGGTAGAGCGGGTGATGACCACCAATTTCCTCGGGCCGGTGAACTGTCTGGCCGCGTTACAGCCGCAGCTGGTTTCAGGCAACCGCGTGGTGCTGGTCAGCTCCATGGCGCACTGGCTGACGTTCCCGCGCGCAGAGGCTTACGGCGCGTCCAAAGCGGCGCTGAGCTGGTTTGCCGACAGTCTGCGGCTCGACTGGGAGCCGAAAGGGGTCGCCGTGACGGTGGTATTCCCTGGCTTCGTTGATACGCCGCTGACGCGAAAAAATGACTTTGCCATGCCGGGCAGGGTGAGCGTTGAGGAGGCCGTGCAGGCCATTCGGGCCGGGCTGGCAAAAGGGAAAATGCAAATTGCGTTTCCGGTGGGGTTTGGCCTTATCTTGCGGTTGCTCTCAGGGCTTCCCGCATTTCTTCAGCGCGCACTGCTGCGCAGGATGGTGCGTTCATGAAGATTGCCATTATCGGCAGCGGCATCGCCGGGTTGACCTGTGCCTGGCGTCTTGCCGGTCATCATGAGGTGACGCTGTTCGAAGCGGGGGCCACTCCCGGCGGGCATACCGCCACGGTTGACGTGCCGACGCCACAGGGCACTTTCGCCATCGATACCGGTTTTATCGTCTACAACGACCGTACCTACCCACGATTTATGGGCCTGCTGAGCGAGCTGGGTATCAGCGGGCAAAAGACGCAGATGAGCTTTTCGGTGCATAACCCGCAAACCGGGCTGGAGTACAACGGACACACCCTGACCTCGTTATTTGCCCAGCGTCGAAACCTGGTGAACCCGTCGTTCTGGCGGCTGCTCGGGGAGATTGTCCGCTTTAATCGCCTGGCGAAACAGGCACTGGAGAGCGAGCCAGACCCGCACGCGACGCTGCAGACGTTTCTGGACAGGTACCGCTTTACGCCGTTTTTCGCACGTCACTACATTCTGCCGATGGGGGCGGCCATCTGGTCATCGTCGTTGCAGGAGATGAAACGTTTTCCGTTGCCGCTCTTTTTGCGTTTCTTTGACAATCACGGCCTGCTGGATGTGACGCATCGTCCGCAGTGGTACGTCGTGCCCGGAGGTTCGCGGGAATACATCCGCGCCATGCTGGATAAACTCGGTGACCGCCTGACGCTGCACCTCAACGCCCCGGTGCAGCGGGTGATTCGTCAGCAGAATGGGGTAACGATCCAGCTCGACAACGCGAGCCACAGCGTTGATCAGGTGATTTTTGCCTGTCACTCCGGGCAGGCGCTGGCGATGCTTGACGCGCCGAGCGCGGCTGAGCAGGACGTGCTGGGCGATATCGGCTGGCAGCGTAATGAGGTGGTGCTTCACAGCGATCCGCGCTGGCTACCGGTACGTCAGCGTGCCTGGGCGAGCTGGAACTACCGTCTGAGCCAGCAGGATCAGGCCAGCGCCTGCGTCACCTACAACATGAATATTTTGCAGGGGTTGCCTGCGGGTAGCCCGCTGTTCTGCGTCACCCTTAATCCGGACATCCCCGTGGATGAACGCTTTGTTATGAAACGCTTTGTCTATGAACACCCGCTGTTTAACCCCAAAAGCTGGCGTGCACAGGCGCGTCGCGGTGAGATTAACGGCCACCAGCGTAGCTGGTTCTGCGGCGCTTACTGGTACAACGGCTTTCATGAAGATGGCGTGCGCAGTGCGCTGGACGTGGTGAATGCGATAGCCGCCGGGGAGGGGAACTGAAATGAACAGCTGCCTCTATCACGGTGTATTACGCCATCGTCGCTTCCGGCCGAAAGCGCACCAGTTCCGCTACAGCGTCTTTATGGCCTGGCTCGATCTCGATGAGCTGGAGACGTTGCCCGCGGTCGGGGTACGTCGCAATCGCGTTGCCGCCGCCTCGTTCCATGATGCAGATTATCCGCTGGGCACGCCGCTTAAAGAGAATGTCCTCACCAGGCTTGAAAGCCTGACCGGAGAACGGCCGCAGGGGCGGGTTATGCTCCTGACGCAGCTGCGCTACTTCGGATTCCATTTTAATCCGGTCAACTTTTACTACTGCTATGACCGGGCGGAGACGCTGCGCTGGGTGCTGGCGGAAGTTCGCAATACCCCGTGGAATGAGCGTCATTACTACGCGGTGAATGGGCAGGATGCGCGTCCCACAGAAAAAGCGTTTCATGTTTCCCCTTTTAACCCGATGGACATGGTTTACCACTGGCGCTTTAACCCGCCTGACGACTCGTTGCATATGCACATTGAAAACCATCAGGAAGCGAAGGTGTTTGACGCCACGCTGGCGCTACGCCGGGAGCCGCTTACCCGGGCGGCACTGCGGTCGCTGCTGCTGCGCATTCCACTGATGACCCTCAAAACCGTTTTCGCTATTTACTGGCAGGCGCTGCGGCTGTGGCTCAAGCGCGTGCCGCTGTATAACCATCCCGTCAGCAGGAGTGAACGCTCATGACCGATCCCGTCTTTGCGCTTGAACCCGATATCCCGCGCAACGTCCGCATCGCGCGCTGGCTGCTGTTTCGTCTCTTAAGCGGTATCCGCGGCGGTTCGCTGACCCTGCGTGAGGGTGCGCAGACGTTCCATTTCGGCGAGACATCCGCAGCGCTGCATGCTGACGTTCAGATCCTGAGCCCGGGCGTGTACTGGCGTGTCTTAACGGGGGGCAGCCTTGCCGCCGCTGAGGCCTGGATGGATGGCGAATGGGAAACCACACAGCTCACGCCATTGCTTGAGATCCTGGCGCTTAACGGGCCGGTGCTTGGCCGGCTGGAAAAGGGATTTCGCCTGTTCAGCAGGCCGCTTGAACGGCTTCGCCACTGGACGCGGCGAAACTCACGCGCCCAGGCCCGCGAAAATATTGCCGCGCATTACGATCTGGGTAACACCTTCTATGCCCATTTTCTGGACAACGAGTTGCTTTACTCCAGTGCGCTGTTCACCGCAGATGAGCAGGATCTCACGGCGGCTCAACAGGCCAAAATGGCTCGCCTGTGCGATCAGCTGGCGCTGAACGCCAATGATCACCTGCTGGAAATTGGCACCGGCTGGGGTGCGATGGCGGAATATGCCGCCCGTCATTATGGCTGTCGGGTGACCACCACGACGCTGTCGCAGGAGCAGTATCTCTGGGCGAAAGAACGGATTGTCCGCGCCGGGTTGCAGGATCGCGTTGAGGTACTGCTGTGCGATTACCGCGACCTCACCGGAGAGTACGACAAGCTGGTCTCGATAGAGATGATTGAGGCCGTGGGGCAGCGCTATCTGCCAACCTTCTTCCGCACCTGTCAGGCCAGGCTGCGACCGGGAGGTCGTATGGCAATACAGGCCATCACCATTCAGGACCAGCGCTATCGCGACTACAGCAAAAGCGTCGACTTTATCCAGCGCTACATTTTTCCCGGCGGTTTTTTACCAAGCATCACCGCCATGAATGAGCTTATGACGCGCCACACCGATTTCGTGATGCGCAATCTCTTTGATATGGGGCCCGACTATGCCCGCACGCTGGCTCTCTGGCGCCAGCGCTTCGTGCATGCATGGCAGGAGATTGAAAAGCTTGGGTTCGATGAGCGGTTTCGTCGGATGTGGCTGTACTACCTCGGCTACTGCGAAGCCGGGTTTAACGCCCGCACCATCAGCGTGGTGCAGCTGACCGCCGAGCGCGTATGAAACATTATTTGCAGGTCTTTCTGCTGGCTATCGCGTTCGATTTTTACTGGGCGCTGGTGGTGCTCTTTCGCGAGCAGGGCCTGATTATCTGGATCGTGCTGGCGGTCGTGGCCTGCCTGCTGTTGCCGTCCGCGTACCGACTTTACGCCATTGCGCTGGCCGCGGCAGGGAGCCTGCTGGATGCGCTCTGGGCGTTGACGGGCCTGATTGCATTTACGGGTGAGTCACTGCTGCCGCTGTGGATGGTGGCACTGTGGCTGATGTTCGCCACCGTCTGGACTCAGCTGACGCGCACAACAACATTACCCGGCTGGCTGCTGACCCTGCTGGCAACCGTGGGCGGGCCTGTCGCCTATCTGATTGGCGAACGGCTTGGCGCCATTACTTTTCTGGAGCCGACCTTTATTGTCATCAGCTGGATGGCACCGGGCTGGCTGGTATTGATGCTGTTTTTCCATCTGCTGGTGGGGAGACAAAAATGAGAGCTGCGGCACTGCTTCTCTTACTGATAATCCTGTCCCCCGTGGCTCAGGCTGCCGACTGGCTGACCTGGCGCAAGGTCGGTGACGCCACGCTGACCTGGGGGCCGTTCACCGTCTATACCTCACAGCTTCGCACGCCGGAGGGGCGTTACAGCGGGGAGAACGGGGATCGGGCGCTGATCATCACTTACGCGCGTGAAATCGACCGTGACGACCTGGTTGAGGCAACGCGCGATCAGTGGCAGGCACAGGGGATCCTCGAGCAGGAACCCCAAAGCGAAGCCTGGCTGCGTATGCTCCAGTCGCTCTGGCCCGATGTTGGGCCGGGCAGCCAGCTGGCGTTTGTGGTCACCGACAGGCAGGGGCAGTTCTGGTACCGCGCTTCGGCGGCGCAGAAAGACTTTATTCCACTGGGACCACGTCAGTCCGCCGCGTTCAGCACGCGCTTTCTGGCAATCTGGCTCAGTCCCCGCACGCAATATCCCGCGCTGCGTCAGCAGCTGACAGGAGGGCAACAATGAAACGTATTCTGGTCATCGCGCTGGCGGTAACGATGCTGCTGGCCGGCTGCAGTACAGAGGTGACGGAATACCGTCAGCAGCAGCCGAAGCTGGATATCTTCCACTATTTTCAGGGGAAAACCGAAGCGTGGGGCATGGTGCAGGATCGCAGCGGTAAACAGTTGCGCCGGTTTCACGTTGAGATTGCCGGGGACGTTATCGGCGATACGCTGACGCTCAATGAACATTTCGTCTATGACGACGGCGAAAAGCAGCAGCGGGTATGGCATATCCGACGGATGGGGGGCGATCGCTACGAAGGCACGGCAGGGGATATCGAAGGGGTGGCCACCGGGCAGGCGGCGGGAAACGCCTTCAACTGGCATTACAGCATGCAGGTGAAAGCCAATGGCAGCACCTGGCTGCTGCACTTTGACGACTGGATGTACCTGCAGGATGAAACCCATCTGTTCAATAAAACAGAGCTGAAGAAACTGGGCGTCACCGTCGCCACGGTGACGCTGTTCTTTACCCGCAAGGCGTGACGTTACTCGCGCCCGGGCGCCGGTTCGGCGGGGGTTTTGCTGCTGAGGTAGATGAAGATCAGCGCAATGGCCAGGCAGACGATGGCCCCGAGACGGCTCAGCGAAAACGGAATGACGGCGTTACCCAGCCAGCCAAAGCTGTCAATCAACATGCTCATGGTGAGCTGGCCGAAGATCACCGCGACCGTGGCAACGGCGGTACCGATACGTTGTACCGCCAGTACCATTATCACAATGTAGGGCACGCCGAACAGGGCACCGAGCAACTGCCATTTGGGCACGTCCATCAGGGTAACGGCCTGTTTGGGTTCAAAGAAGAAGATCAGCAGGGCGGTGACCAGCGCACCAACGGAAAACGTCAGAAACGCGCTTTTAAAGACGCCCACGCTGCTTCCCAGCTGTCCGTTGATGGCGGCCTGGATGCTCAGCGTCGCACCGCCACACACTGCCAACATAATCATAATCAGTGTCATTTTGTTACCCCTGTGCAACCAGAACCAGCGCGGCAATGATGAAAAGCAGCGCGATGATGCGTTTACCGTTAATCTTTCTGGGCGTGGTGCCCAGCAACCCATAGTGGTCAATGATAAGACTCTTAAAGACCTGACCTGCCAGAATGCCAATCATCGTCAGGGCAATGCCGATGGCCGGCGTGGCGAGGGTCAAAATGACGACGTAAACGGGCCCGAGTACGCCACCGAGCAGTTGCCATGCGGGCTGTGCGAAAAACGACGGACTGTTACGCGGGCTGAAAAACAGCATCAGCAGAAACGTCAGCGCGGCACCTGTACCGAAAATACTGAACGTGGCCCATAAATCGCCGACTTCCCCACCCAGTGGCCCCAGCAAGCCAGCCTCTACGGAGAGGCCCATGCCGCCGAGAATAACCAGTAAAATTAACATCCATTGCATATTCATTATCTCTACGTTCTGAAGGCGAAACAGACTAGCCCTGAACATCGATGAGAAAAATGCCATAATGCAGGAAACACCTTTGCAGGAAATGCACTAATGGTTGATGCCGGAAATATGAATATCCGCTCGCTGCGGGTTTTTATTGCGGTTTACGAAGCGCAAAACTTTTCTGTGGTCGCCCGGCGGGAGGGGATGTCTGCCTCGCAGGTTTCACGCGTTATCCATCAGCTTGAGGACGCGCTCGGCCAGCAACTTTTCTATCGTAATACCCGGGCGGTGATCCCAACGGAAAGCGGCCACCTTTTTATCCGCTACGCCAGAGCGATGGTGGAAAGCCTGGAGGAGGCGCGTCGTGAGCTGGATGAGCGTTCGACGGAGCCTTCCGGCACGCTGCGCATAAATGGCCCGGTGTACTTTGGGCAGCGACACGTTGCCCCTGGTCTGCCTGCACTGGCGGCGCGGTATCCCCGGCTGAATATAGAGCTGACGCTGACCGATGACTTTATCGACCCGCACAAAGATGCCGCCGACGTTATCTTTCGCATCGGCATGCTGACGGATTCAACCTTTCACGCGCGGGTTTTTGGCCAGCAGCGTTACCATCTGGCCGCGTCGCCGGACTATTTGCGAAAACACGGTGTGCCAGACGGGCCGGATGACCTCAGTCGTCACCGGTGCCTGGTCTACCGCGGGTCGTCAGGTCCCAATCGCTGGCTGGTGCGAGGTCAGGGGGAAGCCTGGGTGCATTACCCCGTGGTGCCGCTGATGACCTCCAATAATGCGGAGTCGCTGCTCATTGCCGCGCTGGGCGGGATGGGGATCGTGCTGTTTCCGGACTGGCTGATTGGCGACAGACTGCAGAAGGGGGAACTGGTCGCACTCCTCGCGGAACGGGAGTGCGCTATAAACACCGAGCCGCTGAACATTGCGGCGATCTATCCTCACGCCCGTCACCCGCCCCTGAACGTCAGGGCGGTGATTGATCATTACGTGGCGCTTTTCGGCACCCCGCCTTACTGGCAGACGTAGCGATTACGCGCCGAGTTCTTTACGGATAATGTCGGCGCCGGCGCTCAGGGCGTTGAGCTTTCCGTTGGCAACCTGACGTGAGAGCGGGGCCATCCCGCAGTTTGTTGATGGCCACAGCTTGTCGGCATCGACAAACTGCAGCGCTTTACGCAGCGTATCGGCCACTTCCTCTGGCGTCTCAATGGTATTGGTCGCCACGTCAATGGCACCCACCATCACCTTTTTGCCGCGGATCAGTTCCAGCAGGTCCATCGGTACGCGGGAGTTGTGGCACTCCAGAGAGATGATGTCGATATTGGACGTCTGCAGTTTAGGGAAGGCTTCTTCATACTGCCGCCATTCTGAACCGAGCGTTTTTTTCCAGTCAGTATTGGCTTTGATGCCATACCCGTAGCAGATATGGACCGCGGTCTGGCAGCGCAAACCTTCGATGGCACGTTCCAGCGCGGCAATACCCCAGTCGTTCACCTCATCAAAAAACACGTTAAAGGCCGGTTCATCAAACTGGATGATATCAACGCCCGCCGCTTCTAACTCTCTCGCTTCCTGGTTGAGAATTTTGGCAAATTCCCAGGCCAGCTTTTCACGGCTTTTATAGTGAGCGTCATAGAGGGTGTCGATCATGGTCATCGGGCCGGGCAGAGCCCACTTGATCGGTTTATCCGTGAGCTGGCGTAAATACTTTGCATCATCAACGAACACCGGTTTTTGACGCGCGACGGCATCCACCACGGTCGGCACGCTTGCGTCATAGCGGTTACGAATTCGCACGGTCTGGCGGTTCTCAAAATCAACGCCGCTGAGGTGTTCAATAAAGGTGGTGACGAAGTGCTGACGAGTCTGTTCCCCGTCGCTGACAATATCAATGCCCGCACGGATCTGCTCATCCAGAGATAAACGCAGCGCATCCTGTTTACCGGCAAGTAATTCCTGATCCTGCAATTTCCATGGGGACCAGAGCGTTTCGGGTTGCGCAAGCCAGGTTGGCTTAGGCAAACTGCCAGCCGTTGAAGTCGGGAGCAATGTTTTCATAGTAGAAGACCTTTATTATCGATTAATTAAAGCGTGTTGTGACCTGACCACTGCTCAAGAAGAGGTTTATAGGGCTTGATGAAATACGCTTCCGTAAATTTGCCCTGTTCAATTGCCAGCCGACTGCGTTCTTCGCGGTCATAAACAATTTTTGTTAATGAATGATCCTCATGATTCAGATCGGGCTGGTAGCATTCTCCGGCGGTTGAGTTCGCATTGTAAATTTCAGGACGATAAATTTTCTGGAAAGTCTCCATGGTGCTGATGGTGCTAATCAACTCCAGGTTGGTGTAATCCCGTAATAAATCGCCGGTGAAATAAAACGCAAACGGCGCTGCGCTATTCTCAGGCATAAAGTAACGAACCTGCAGACCCATTTTCCCGAAGTACTGCTCGGTTAAGGATGTACCGTCCGGACGATACTCGATGCCCAGCACCGGGTGCTGGTTGCCCGTGCGGCGGTAGGTGTCTTTGCTGGAGACGCTCAGGCAGATCACCGGTGCCTTTTTGAAGTTCTCTTTGTATTCAGGTGAGTTAACGAAATGCCGGAAAATAGTGCCGTGCAGCTCACCAAAATTATCCGGGAGCGCGAAGCGGGACTGATTTTTATTGTGCTCCGGCAGCAAGACGCTGAAATCATAATCGCGGACATAGGACGAGAAATTATTTCCAACGATACCGTCGATGCGCTCATGGGTCTTTTTATCAACGATCGTTGTCTGCAATATTTCGATAGCCGGGAAGGGCTTCTCAGCGCCGATATGCAAATCCACAGAAATAATGTCCAGTTCGAGCGCATAGCGATCGGCTTTTGGGTTGTCCCAGCGCGCTAACGCGTTAAAACGGTTATTCATCATCACCAGCGTATTACGCAGGTTTTGCTGGCGTTTTTCGCCACGGGCCAGGTTGGCGAAGTTGGTGGTGGTACGCGTATTTTCTGAAGGGTTATAATTTTCATCAAAGCAACTACGCTTAAGGCTAAATGTAAAAGCATTACTCATCGTCGTTATACATCCTAAGTTCTTGTTGCTAAGAAGTTACCAATGCATAATTTATGCCTGAGCCCGTGACGGAGGGGAAGTGACTTAATTTCACTGCAACATGAGCTATCTTCATGAACAGCGCCTTTCCAGGTATAATCCCCAAAATTTCAACACGGTTTAGAAACGATCATGACAAAACTCACCCTACAAGAGCAGATGCTGAAAGCAGGCTTAGTCAGCAGCAAGAAGATGGCTAAAGTTCAGCGCACGGCCAAGAAATCGCGCGTTCAGGCCCGTGAAGCAAGGGAAGCAGTAGAAGAGAATAAAAAAGCGCAGCTCGAGCGTGACAAGCAGCTGAGCGAGCAACAGAAGCAAGCGACGCTGGCGAAAGAGTTTAAAGCGCAGGTCAAGCAGCTGATCGAAATGAACCGCATCACCGTGACCAGAGGCACCATCGACTTTAACTTTACCGACGGCAATCTCATCAAAAAAATCGAGGTCGACAAGCAGACGCAGGCCCAGCTGATCAATGGCCGCCTGGCGATTGCGCGTCTGGTGATTAATGCCAATGGCGACTGCGACTATGCGATTATCCCGGCAGTGGTGGCCGATAAAATCGCCCAGCGCGATGCCGAGAGTATCGTGTTAAACAGCGCCCTGAGTCAGGAAGAGCAGGATGAAGACGATCCGTACGCAGATTTCAAAATTCCTGACGATTTGATGTGGTAAGCAGCGCTTAAAACGGTGCGGCGTGACGGGCGTTAATTGCCTCTGCGCTCACCGGATGCACAAAATCCAGCTCGCTGGCGTGCAGCATCAGCCGTGGTATCTGTTCGGTGCCCGGCAGTGCAAGACCACCATACAGATCGCAGCCTAAAATAGGGTAGCCCAACTGCTGGCAGTGAATACGCAGCTGGTGGGTTCGCCCGGTCTCCGGGGTCAGTCTGACCCGCGTTAACGGCAGTGCCGCATCATAAAACCGGTCCATCACCTGATAGCGTGAGCGTGCGGGCTTGCCGGTAATCGCACAAATCGACATCAGCGGGAACAGCGCCGGATCTTTAGCAATCGGGGCATCAATCACGCCCTCGTCGTGTTCCACATGCCCGCAAAGCAGGGCGCTGTATACCTTTCGCACGGCGCGCTGGCTAAACTGGTGACAGAGGGCGGCGTTAATCGCTTTATTGCGCGCAATCACCATCAGCCCGGATGTACCGAAATCCAGACGATGCACCAGCGTGCAGCCGGGAAACGTCTGTACCAGTCGATAATGCACGGAATCGCGGTTTTGCGGATTTTTGCCTGAAAGGCTGAGCAGACCGGAAGGCTTATTAATCAGGACCAGATGTTCGTCCTGCCAGAGGATCTCGATCTCGTCGTGACACGGTGGGGCAATAAAAGAATCTATAATCGCAGACATCAGACGGCCCGACAGAAGAGTGGGTGCGGATGATAGCGAATTTTTAGCGGCGGGGACAGAAAGAAACCCTCCCACCAGGCGGTGAGAGGGGGATGATTAAGCGGCTACGAGGCTGTCGATAGCGGCTTTCGCGTCGGTCTGCGCTTTGGTCGCAACTTCCGGGCCGTAGGCAATACCTTCAGCAAACACGAAATTCACGTCGGTGATACCGATGAAGCCCAGGAACAGAGTCAGGTACGGTGCAACCAGGTCAGTTGGGGTGTCTTTGTGAATACCACCACGGCTGGTCAGTACAATCGCACGCTTACCTTTCACCAGACCTTCAGGACCGTTTTCAGTGTAACGGAAGGTTACGCCGGCACGGGCAACCAGGTCGAAGTAGTTCTTCAGCTGAGTAGGGATGTTGAAGTTGTACATTGGCGCGTTGATCACGATAACGTCGTGCGCCTGCAGTTCAGCAATCAGCTCGTCAGAGAGGGCCAGGGCTTCCTGCTGACGTGGCGTCAGGGGAGCGTCGCTTGGACGCAGCGCGCCAACCAGTTCGCCATCCAGCACAGGAATCGGGTTTGCAGCCAGGTCACGCACGGTGATTTCATCAGCAGAATGCTGTTCACGCCACTGTTCAACGAAGTAGTCAGAGAGCTGACCAGACTGTGAGTACCCTGCCAGAATACTGGATTTCAATACTAATACTTTGCTCATGGGTGATTCCTGTTTTTGCATTTGATTGAAGGGGGTTGCCCCGTTGCTTGTTGACACTCTATTCACAATCCTGTCGCAGGGATAGCGCAATATATCGAAGTCTATGTTCGAATTTTTTGAATAAGGCACTCAAAGCGCCAATGTGATACTCTATAGCAATCATTAAAAAGAGATTTTACCCGGCAGTGCACTGCCCGTTAACGCTATGACAGAACAACAAAAATTAACCTTCCCGATGCTCCTGCAACAGCTTGATTCACTGATGCTGCGTGATAAACAGCGGTTTGCCCGCCGTCTGCACGGGGTGAAGAAGGTTAAAAATCCTGATGCACAACAGGCCATTTATCAGGAGATGGCGAAAGAGATTGAACAGGCGGCAGGGAAAGTCGTGCTGCGCGAAGCCGCACGTCCGGAGATTACCTACCCGGAAAACCTGCCGGTCAGTCAGAAAAAACAGGACATTCTTGACGCCGTGCGCGACCACCAGGTGGTGATTGTTGCAGGGGAAACCGGTTCAGGGAAAACCACTCAGCTGCCGAAAATTTGTATGGAGCTGGGGCGTGGAGTGAAAGGGCTGATTGGTCACACCCAGCCGCGTCGTCTGGCGGCGCGTACCGTGGCGAACCGTATTGCCGAAGAGCTGCAAACGCAGCCCGGTGGCTGCATTGGGTATAAGGTGCGATTCAGCGACCACGTTAGCGATAACACCATGGTCAAACTGATGACTGACGGTATTCTGCTGGCGGAAATCCAGCAGGATCGTCTGCTGATGCAGTACGACACGATCATTATCGATGAAGCGCACGAACGCAGCCTGAATATCGACTTCCTGCTCGGGTATCTGAAAGAACTGTTACCGCGTCGCCCGGACCTGAAAATTATCATCACTTCCGCCACCATCGATCCGGAGCGTTTCTCAAAGCATTTCAACAATGCGCCGATTATCGAGGTCTCTGGCCGAACGTATCCGGTGGAGGTGCGCTATCGCCCGATAGTGGAAGACGCGGACGATACCGAGCGCGACCAGCTGCAGGCCATCTTTGATGCCGTCGACGAGCTGGGAAATGAAAGCGCGGGCGACATTCTGATTTTCCTGAGCGGCGAACGGGAAATTCGCGATACCGCTGACGCCCTCAGCAAGCGCGATCTTCGCCATACCGAAATTCTGCCGCTGTATGCGCGCCTGTCAAACAGCGAACAAAACCGCGTGTTCCAGCCGCACAGCGGACGTCGTATTGTGCTGGCCACCAACGTGGCGGAAACCTCGCTTACCGTGCCGGGCATCAAATATGTGATTGACCCGGGTACGGCGCGTATCAGCCGCTACAGCTACCGCACCAAAGTGCAGCGCCTGCCAATTGAGCCGGTTTCTCAGGCTTCCGCTAATCAGCGTAAAGGCCGCTGCGGCCGTGTGTCGGAAGGGATCTGTATTCGCCTCTATTCCGAGGACGATTTCCTGTCGCGACCGGAGTTTACTGACCCGGAAATTCTGCGCACCAACCTGGCGTCGGTCATCCTGCAGATGACTGCGCTAGGGCTTGGCGACATCGCCGCGTTCCCGTTTGTCGAAGCGCCGGACAAGCGCAACATTCAGGACGGCGTGCGCCTGCTGGAAGAGCTGGGTGCCATCACCACCGACGAGCAGGCTAGCGCCTACAAACTGACGCCGCTGGGTCGTCAGCTCAGCCAGCTGCCGGTTGACCCGCGTCTGGCGCGCATGGTGCTGGAAGCACAGAAACACGGCTGTGTGCGTGAAGCGATGATCATTACCTCCGCGCTCTCGATTCAGGATCCGCGCGAGCGTCCGATGGACAAGCAGCAGGCGTCTGATGAAAAACACCGTCGGTTCCACGATAAAGAGTCCGACTTCCTCGCCTTTGTGAACCTGTGGAACTACCTCGGCGAGCAGCAGAAAGCGCTGTCGTCGAACCAGTTCCGCCGCCAGTGCCGCGTCGATTTCCTCAATTATCTGCGCGTGCGCGAGTGGCAGGATATCTACACGCAGCTGCGTCAGGTGGTGAAAGAGCTGGGCATTCCGGTTAACAGTGAACCGGCGGAGTACCGCGAAATTCACATTGCGTTGCTGACCGGTCTGCTCTCCCATATCGGGATGAAGGATGCCGACAAGCAGGAGTATACCGGGGCGCGTAACGCCCGTTTCTCCATCTTCCCGGGGTCCGGTTTATTCAAGAAACCGCCTAAATGGACCATGGTGGCCGAACTGGTGGAAACCAGCCGCCTGTGGGGCCGCATTGCGGCGCGCATTGATCCCGAATGGGTTGAACCTGTTGCCCAGCACCTGCTGAAGCGCTCATACAGTGAACCGCACTGGGAGCGCGCGCAGGGCGCGGTGATGGCGACCGAAAAAGTGACCGTTTACGGTTTGCCGGTGGTTGGCGCGCGCAAGGTTAACTACAGCCAGATAGACCCCGCGTTGTGCCGCGAGTTGTTTATTCGTCACGCGCTGGTGGAGGGCGACTGGCAGACGCGTCATGCGTTCTTCCGTGAAAACCTCAAACTGCGTGCCGAAGTGGAAGAGCTTGAGCATAAATCCCGTCGCCGCGACATTCTGGTCGACGACGAGGCGCTGTTTGAGTTTTACGACCAGCGTATCAGCCACGATGTGATTTCTGCCCGCCACTTCGACAGCTGGTGGAAGAAGGCCAGCAAAGAGACCCCGGACCTGCTCAACTTTGAAAAGAGCATGTTGATCAAAGAGGGGGCGGAGTCCGTCAGCAAACTCGATTACCCGAACTTCTGGCATCAGGGCTCTCTCAAGCTGCGTCTGACCTATCAGTTTGAGCCGGGCGCGGATGCGGATGGCGTCACCGTACACATTCCGCTGCCGTTGTTAAACCAGGTCGAAGAGAGCGGATTCGAGTGGCAAATTCCGGGGCTGCGTCGCGAGCTGGTGATTGCGCTGATCAAATCGCTGCCAAAACCGGTGCGTCGTAACTTTGTGCCTGCGCCAAACTATGCCGAAGCGTTTTTAGGCCGCGTAACGCCGCTGGAGTTGCCGCTGCTGGATTCGCTGGAGCGTGAGCTCAGGCGCATGACGGGCGTAACCGTCGACCGCGACGACTGGCACTGGGATCAGGTGCCCGATCACCTGAAAATCAGCTTCCGCGTGGTGGACGACAAAAACAAAAAGCTGCAGGAAGGCCGATCGCTGACCGAACTGAAAGAGGCGCTGAAAGGCAAAGTCCAGGAGACGCTTTCTGCGGTGGCTGATGACGGTATCGAGCAGAGCGGATTGCACATCTGGAGCTTTGGCGCGCTTCCGGAAAGCTATGAGCAAAAACGCGGCAACTACAGGGTGAAGGCCTGGCCTGCACTGGTGGATGAGCGTGACAGCGTGGCCATCAAACTCTTTGATAATCCACAGGAACAACAGCAGATGATGTGGCGTGGTCTGCGTCGTTTGCTGCTGCTTAATATTCCGTCACCGATTAAATATCTGCACGAGAAGTTACCGAACAAAGCCAAGCTTGGCCTCTACTTTAACCCGTACGGTAAAGTGCTGGATCTGATTGACGACTGCATCTCCTGTGGTGTGGACAAGCTTATCCACGAGGCGGGCGGTCCGGTCTGGTCAGAAGCGGAGTTTGCGGTACTGCATGAGAAAGTCAGGGCAGAACTGAACGACACCGTGGTGGACATTGCGAAACAGGTCGAGCAGATCCTCACCACCGTGTTCAATATCAACAAACGCCTGAAAGGGCGCGTGGATATGACCATGGCGCTGGGGCTGTCGGACGTGAAAGCGCAAATGGCCGGGTTAGTGTACCGTGGATTCGTTACCGGCAACGGCTTCAAACGCCTTGGCGATACGTTGCGTTATCTGCAGGCGATCGAAAAACGTCTGGAGAAAATGGCTATCGATCCGCATCGTGACCGCGCGCAGATGCTGAAAGTGGAAAGCGTGCAGAAGGCATGGCAGCAGTGGCTCAACAAATTGCCGCCAGCGCGCCGTGACGATGAAGACGTGCAGGCGATCCGCTGGATGATCGAAGAGCTGCGCGTCAGCTTCTTTGCCCAGCAGCTCGGTACGCCGTATCCCATTTCGGATAAGCGTATTTTGCAGGCAATGGAGCAGATTTCGGCGTAACGTCGGGTGTTCGCCCTCTCTCTGTGAGAGAGGGCATCTGCGTTTAGCGATTCACCACGGCCAGGGTAAAGCCATCCCATCCTTTACTGCCCACCGTTTGTAGCGCGGTCGCCGTCAGGCGCGGGTTATCCCCGATCATCTCAATAAATCGTCTGACGCCCTGTACGCGGGCATCGTCGCTTTGCGCGTTAATCACTTCGCCGTCCCGAACCACATTATCCCCGACGATCAGCGTTCCCGGACGCGAGTAGTACAGTGCCCACTCCAGATACCCCGGATTGTTTGGCTTATCGGCATCGATAAAGATCAGGTCGAACGGCGGAATATCACCGATGTGTTCAAGAGAGTACAGCGCCGGGCCTTCAATGAGCTCAATCCGATCGCTGAGCCCCGCCAGCTGGATATTCTGCCGTGCAACGCGGGCATGGATGGGGTCCGCTTCGAGGGTGATCAACTTCCCGTCAGGTGGCAGCGCACGCGCCATCCAGATAGTGCTGTAGGCGCCCAGCGTGCCGATTTCAAGGATCCGCCGTGCCTGCGTCATGCGGACAAAAAGCGCCAGCAGCTGCCCCTGATTGGCCGCGACATCGTGTTCGGGTAAACCAGCTCGCTGGTTGTTTTCCAGCACCCGCTGGAGGATATCATCCTCGGGAATGAGTGAAGAGATCATGTAATTATCGACTGCAGACCACTGTTGTTGCATAGATTGACTCCTGAGTGGCAAACACCGGGTTGCGCTGCGATCCGGTTTTCGCCCCCTCCATGCCGGAGAGGGCCTGTGGGGTATCAGGTCACGCGTTGCTCCAGCCTCCGCCCAGTGCTCTGTACAAATCAACCTGCGCCAGCAGCAGGTTATTTTTGACCTGCACGACGCTGGTTTGTACCGAGAACAGCGTGCGCTGGGCATCCAGCACATCCAGGTACGACGAATAGCCGTTGCGATAGCGGTTTTGCGCTATGCGCAGCGTCTCTTGCGCCACATCTTGTTGGGCAAGCAGCTCCGTCAGTTGTTCCTGATAGCGCGTGATGGCATCAAGACTGTTATTGACCTCGGCAAAGGCGTTACGGACGGTTTTTTCATAACTGTAAAGCGCCTGGTTGCGCTGGGACTGCGAAATATCCACCTGTGCGTTCAGCGCCTGGCGGTTGAGCAGCGGAGCAAGAATGCTGCCGCCGACGCTCCAGAGCTGCAGCGGGTTGTCGAGTAAGCCGGAGAGCGTGCGATCCTGTATTGATCCGGTTGCGGTCAGGTTGATCGACGGCAGCAGGCTGGCGCGTGAGGCAGCCAGCGAGGCATCAGCCGCAACCAGTTGCTTTTCAGCCTGCACAATATCCGGACGGCGATTAAGCAGCGAGGAGGGCAGTTGCGAGGGCAATGCCAGGGGCGTCAGGGCCGCGAAGCTTTCACTGCGCGCGACCTCGCCCGGGTTGCTCCCCAGCAGCAGGCTCAGGGCGTTCTCCTGCTGTGCAATCTGATGCTGCAGCAGGGGAACCTGCGCCCGCGTGGAGCGCAGTTCGGAGTCGGACTGCATCAGCTCCAGGCGTGAACTGTAGCCCGTTTCAAACTGGCGTTTAGCGAGAGTGAATGCCTCTTCCCGGGACTTCAGCGTGGAGCGGGTGACGCGAAGCTGTTCATCGAGGGACAGCAGGGTGATATAGCCGGAGGCGACCGAGGATGCCACGGTAAGATCTGCCGCCGCCGCCGCGGCTTTCTGCGCGTCCAGCGAGGCTTCAGCCGCATTCGCGGTGCTGCGGTTTACGCCCCAGATATCGACATCATAGCTGGCGGTGAGGCTGCCTTTATACAGGCTGCTGTAGATCGGCAGACCGGTGGCAGCAGATTGAGTCCGCGCGCGGGTGCCCGTGACGCCAGCATCCAGCGACGGAAACAGGCTGCCGTCGGCCGCGTAGACCCGCGCCTGATACTCGTTAATCCGTTCGCGGGCAATCAGCACGTCGCTGTTGTTCTTAAGCGCCAGGTCCACATAGCGGTTCAGATTATTGTCGTGGAAATTACGCCACCAGAGCTGTTCTGCAGGGCTTGCCGGGCCTGCTGTTGCTCGCCATTGTGTGGGGATGTGCAGCGACGGCTGCGCCGGTTTCACGTCGACCGACTGGCAACCGGCCAGCACGGTCATGATCATCAGAACGGCTATCGGGCGAAGGGTCATTGCTTCGCCTCCCGCGTATCAATGGTCACCTGCACCGACATGCCCGGACGCAGAAGCTGATAGGCTTCCTGGTCACCCAATACTTCAATTCGCACCGGAATACGCTGGGCAATTTTGACAAAGTTACCCGTGGCGTTATCCGGCGTGATGGCGCTGAACTCAACGCCGGTTGCCGGAGAGATGCTCTCCACGCGGCCCTGATAGGCCTTATCATTTAATGCATCGACGGTGAATTTCACCGGCTGACCCACCCGAAGCTCCGCCAGCTGCGTCTCTTTAATATTGGCGATCACCCAGTGCTGAGGCGGCACGAGGGTGGTGAGGTGGGTTCCGGCGGTAACGTAAGCGCCCAGACGAACGGCGATCTGACCAAGCTGGCCGTCGCGAGGCGCCACAATGCGCGTGTTTTGCAGGTCAATTTGCGC
This sequence comes from Enterobacter sp. BIDMC 26, assembly GCF_000534435.1. NCBI lineage: Bacteria > Pseudomonadati > Pseudomonadota > Gammaproteobacteria > Enterobacterales > Enterobacteriaceae > Enterobacter > Enterobacter sp. BIDMC 26. The sequence continues at coordinate 1,351,592 of NZ_KI973182.1, forward strand.
CAGCTCCAGCGCCGCTTTGGCGTTTTCCACATCCGCCTCCAGCGCGCCGCGATTGACGATCACCGTTTGCAGATCCTGGCGCGACATTTCCAGCGTGGCTTTCGCCTGGTCAATGTCGGCGCTGCCCTGGGCTGCGCTTGCCAGCGCGGCGTCGCGCTCACGGATAGACAGTGAACCATCCGCCGTCAGGTCCTTTACGCGCTTCAAATCTGCCTGGGATTTCAGACTCTGGGCGCGGGCATTTTTCAGAGCCGCTTCGTTTTTGGCGATCACCGCTTCGGCGCTTTTGCGCTGTTGCAGGTTGTTGTTCAGGGCGGCAATCTTCATCGCCAGCTGCGCTTCGGCCTGATGCACCCGCTGGCGGTAGATACGGTCATCAATCTGCAGCAGCAGCTCGCCCTTTTTAACCCGGTCGAAATCCTGCACCTTCACCTCAGTGATATAGCCGTTAACCTGCGGGCTGATAAAGGTCGTCTGTCCGCGCACGTAGGCATTATCAGTAAACTGCGAGTGGCGGGTGAACGGGGGTAGCTGCCAGGCGTAGAGGATCACCAGTACGCCGACAATACCGATTGCCGCCGCGGTGAAAACCGAAACGATACGGACATTTTTACGGGTGTTGGCCTGCTCTTTAGCGGCATCCTGCTGACTCATAACATCTCCAGAGAAATCATCTTCATATTCATTACTTGTTGCCTGTTGCCTTCTTCAGGGCCATACGGGCAGTCAGTCGCAGGCGCAGCAAGCGCCATAAAATCCAGACCAGGGTGGCGGCGGCAATGCTCGCCGTCAGTAAATAAGTATCGTTATAAGCCAGAATATTTGCCTCAAGCGTTGAAACCGTTTGCAGCTGGGTGATGGCCTGGGTGCCCAGCAGCGAGCTGTCGCCAATCAGGCTCCGGTACAGCCCGGTGTAAGCCTGAATACGGTCATTCACCAGCGGGTTCAGGGTTGTGAGCTGATCGGCCAGCATGCTGGAGTGGTATTTCTCGCGCCAGGTCTGGAAGGTCCCCAGGATGGCAGAGCCGAGCAGGCCGCCGAGGTTCTGGCTCATGCCAAACATCACCGAGAAGCTCACCAGGTTGCGCGGATCGGCGATAACCCCGCCAATCGCGGCCAGCATGGCGGGCGCGAGGAAGAAGGCGCTGCCGAAGCCCAGCAGGAACTGGCTTAGCATCAGCTGGTCCGGGCGGGTCAGGTTGTTCGACTGGCTGTCCAGCAGGGAGGCAACAATCATAAGCGCCAGCGAGGTAATGATCGGCCACGCCAGTTTTGTGGGCTTGATGGTCAAACAACTGGTCACAATCCCGCAGACAATACCGGCAAAAATAGACCACGCCAGGTGGGTCATCTGCTCATTCTGCAAGCCGACATACTGCAGCCAGCCGATAACGCCGGTGTTTTGCTCCGCCAGCACGATGCGGATCAGCAGCATAATGAGCCCGAGACGCACGATGCTGCCGCTCGACAACCAGCGGGTATTCAGCAACGGGTTAGAACGGTTATGTTCAAACACGATCGCAGACACGATTAATACCAGCGCTAATGCCAGCGACCAGCCGATCCACGGCGCTTCAAACCACCAGTAAAGACGGCCTAAGGAGAGCACCGCGCAGAGCAGCGCCATCCCCGGGGCCAGTAAAAAGAAGGTGATGAAGTCTTTTTTCTCGAAGACCTTGCGCCGGTCGCCAGGAGGCAATTTCAACGCTATCACGCAGGCCAGTGAAATGAGCGCCAGCCCGAGCTCAAAGAAGTAAAGCCCGCGCCACTCGTCAAGCTGCAGCAGCTCGGTCGAAAAGAGGCGGGCGAGGGGGATGGCGAGCGATGACCCGGTAATCCCGATGGTCAGTGCCTTCAGACGGTGTTTCGCGGGCCAGGCCTGTATCTGGTAGTAAATACCGAGGGAGCTGAGCGCGGCGGCCACCATCCCGTGTGCGGCACGCACCATCAGCGCGGAGCTGAGATCGTTTACAAACAGGTGGAAAAAGGTGACCAGCACATACAGCACCAGAAAACCTTCCGTGAAGGCGCGCAAACCATACTGCTGGCGGAATTTCACCAGCAGCAGGTTGATGGAGATGTTGGTCATCACATACACCGCCGGGAGCCAGGCGATTTCTGTCGACCAGGCCCCGAAGGTCCCCTGCAGATTTTGCAGATTGGCGGTGACCACCGCATTACCCAGCGCCCCCGTCAGGCACACCAGCAGACCGACAACCCCGTAGGCAATCCGTTTTGGCGTGCTGTGTTCTGGCGTGGAGGGCGAACCCAACAGGGCGGGTTTCTCATGAGGCTGCCACTCGCGAGGAGCATAAGGGTCGCGTTCGGGCAGGCGCATAACGTCTTTTACCTTAGAAAAAATTGAATAATGAGTGGGCTAACGATTCTACGTTTGCCGCAAATGATAATTCAAGTGAATATGATTTTCGCAGGTTAATCAAATGTTGAAGAACAGGTTAAGGAAAAAGAGCGGCCCGGGAGGCCGTTGTTTTGTCGATCTGAAGTCGTTAATCTGAACCAGAGCAACTGAGGACATCACCATGGTTCAGACGCATTTTCCCCTTCTGCCGGAGTCAACCCTGGCGGCAATCAACACGGTCGGCCAGTGGCTGGCACAGGATGATTTGGGCGATACCAGCGACGTGGCGGCGGTTGACAGGGTTATTCTGGCCGGAAACGCGGTGATGCCGACCATCGACGCTGCCTGCCGTATTGCCGCTGAACACGACGTTCCGTTACTGATTAGCGGAGGGATTGGCCATTCGACCGCGTTTTTGTATGCAGCCATCGCTCAGCATCCGCGTTATCACACTGTCCCGGTAACGGGGCGAGCGGAAGCACGTATTCTGGCCGATATTGCCCGCCAGTTCTGGCAGATCCCTGATGCGCGCGTGTGGGTTGACGAACAATCAACCAACTGCGGAGAAAACGCGCGTTTTAGCTGGAACATGCTCAAACAGCATCAACAGACGTCCGGGCGCGTGCTGGTCGTGCAGGATCCGACCATGCAGCGCCGCACGATGGCAACCTTTGCCCGCGTGTGCCGTGACGAGTCTGCTTCGCCGCAGTGGGTCAGCCACCCGGGCTATACACCGGTGCTGAAAAATGGCGAAAACGGGCTGGTGTTCAGCGGGGAGAGCGCTGACCTCTGGCCGGTAGAGCGCTATCTCTCGCTCATTTTAGGCGAGCTTCCGCGACTCTGTGATGACATGAACGGCTATGGCCCGGCCGGGCGTGATTTTATTGCACACGTTGAATTCCCCGACGAGGTGACTGCAGCGTGGGCACGGTTAAAGCAGGATCCTGTGCTTACGGATGCCCTGAACCACCGGTCGCTTCTCTGAGCAGAGGCCGTTTGCGGTATTCCCCTCTCCGCGGAGAGGGGACAGGCATTACAGCGAGGCGAATTTGTCCAGCGTGCGCACCAGCTGGGTGACGAAACCGTATTCGTTGTCATACCAGGCGACGGTTTTCACCAGTTGCAGATCGCCAGCCTCTGATACTTCGGTCTGTGTGGCGTCAAAGACAGAACCAAAGTGAGAGCCAATCACATCAGACGAAACAATCTCTTCATCGGTATAACCAAAAGATTTATTCCCCTGCGTCGCTTTTTTCAGCGCGGCGTTGATCTCCTCAACGGTGACCTTTTTACCCAGAATCGAGACCAGCTCGGTCACTGAACCGGTTTTCACCGGTACGCGCTGGGCGTGGCCTTTCAGCTTGCCGCTGAGGGCCGGAATCACCAGACCGATGGCTTTGGCCGCCCCGGTGGTGTGCGGAATGATATTCTCCGCCGCGGCGCGAGAGGCGCGAAGGTCTTTCCCGCGCGGGCCATCCACCAGCGCCTGCGTGCCGGTATAGGCGTGAATGGTTGTCATGGTGCCCACTTTTATTTCAAACGCATCGTGCAGGGCTTTTGCCAGTGGGGCGAGGCAGTTGGTGGTACAGGAAGCAACGGAAATAATCGTATCACTGGCGTCAATGGTATCGTCATTCACGTTATACACGATGGTTTTCATCTCACCGGCAGGGGCAGAGATCAGCACTTTTTTGGCACCGGCCTCGAGGTGTGCCTGTGATTTTTCTGCCGACGTGTAGAAGCCGGTGCATTCCACGACGATATCCACGCCCGCGGCTTTCCACGGGATATGTTTTGCCTCTTTTTCGGCGTACACGGCGATAGTTTTTCCGTCAACAATCAGGGCGTCTTCGGTGAAATCTACGCTCCACGGGAAGCCACCGTAGTTGGAATCATGCCTGAGCAGGTAGGCCAGCACTTTGGGAGAGGTGAGATCGTTGATGGCGACGACGGTGTTGCTGTCCTGGGTTTCAAGAAGGCGACGCAGGACAAGGCGTCCTATGCGTCCAAATCCGTTAATGCCAATTTTACTCATGGTGTACTCCTGTGAACGCGTCTTTGCGACAGTTTGAACTCATCCAGGCTTAGACCATCACGGACAGGGCGGCAATTGAAGAAGCTTCATGCGAGGGGAAGTATTTGAAAAACCATACAGAAAAATTAATGAATTTTTAAGGAAAGGGGATTATGTTGGCGCGATATCGGTTATTTATCAGGAAATCTCATGCGTACTAAATATACAAGCCTGCAAATTGCTATCCACTGGCTGGTGTTTTTGTTAATCATCGTCGCCTACTGCGCGATGGAGTTCAAAGGCTTCTTCCCACGCACCGCACGGCCGGTAATCAACATGATCCACGTTTCGTGCGGCATCTCTGTACTGGTGTTAATGGTGACGCGTTTAGTGGTTCGCCTTAAATTCCGCGCACCGCCGATTGAACCGAAACCAAAACCGATGGTGACCGGACTGTCCCATCTTGGCCATCTGGTGGTGTATCTACTGTTCATCGCGTTGCCGCTGATTGGTATTGTCATGATGTATAACCGCGGTACTGACTGGTTAGCCTTTGGTCTGGTGATGCCGCACGCGGCAGAATCGAATTTTGATCTGGTCGACGTTCTGAAAGAGTGGCACGAGACGCTGGCCAACGTGGGGTACGTTGTGATTGGTCTGCACGCGATGGCGGCGCTGATGCATCACTATTTCTGGAAAGACAACACCCTCCTGCGCATGATGCCAAAAAAACGCAAGTAACTCATAACAACGAGCCCTGCAGCAGTCTGCAGGGCTTTTTTTTAGCGTTTTATTGCAGTTGAGCGCGCTCTTCCGGGGTTAACTCCAGCGCCTGAGTGGTGCCCGTCTCTGAGGATTTCACGGCCGCTTCCAGTACCGCCATCACCGCCAGCGCCTCGACCGGATGAACCGGATTGGTGATTTTTCCGAGTAGCGCATCACGCACGTTGATGTAGTACTGACGCTGATCGCCTTTCGGCGTGGTAACGGTCTGCGGCTCACCGTTTGCACCAAAGAACACCATGCTGTCACTGTCCTCGCCCCAGGCCTCACTGCCGGGGATCACGCCCGCCAGCAGCTGCGCTTCCTGTTGGTCGATTCGGGCTTTCACCACGCTGCCTTTATCGCCGTGAACGGTAAAACGTGCCGTTCCGCCAGCCACCAGCATGCTGCAGTGCAAAATCACTTTATGTTGCGGATAATCTAAGACCACGTGTGCCCAGTCGTTAATTTCCGCGCCGTCACGCAGCGTGGCGATATTGCCCTGTACCGACTGTGGCAGTCCAAAGAGCTGCAGCGTCTGGTCAATCAGGTGCGGCCCCAGATCAAACCACAGACCGCTACCGGGCACGTTTTGCTCTCTCCAGCGCACGCGCACTTCCGGGCGGAAACGGTCAATGTGCGACTCAAGGTGTTTGACCTTGCCAAGGGTTCCTTGCTCAATAATCTGCTTAATGCCGAGGAAGTCGCTGTCCCAGCGGCGGTTATGGAAGACGGAGAGCAGCCGTTGCTTCTCTTGCGCCAGGGCAATCAGGTCGCGGGCTTCCTGCATGTCGAGCGTGAACGGTTTATCCACGACCACATGTTTGCCTGAATTCAGGGCAAGCGTTGCCAGCGGCGCGTGGGTGGCGTTAGGGGAGGCAATCACCACCAGATCGACATCGGGATGCTGAATTGCCTCTTCCGGGGTTGCCACCACCTGAACATCAGGAAGATCGCGTTTAACCTTCTCTTCATCACGAGACGAAACCACCGCCAGCTTAAGGCCGTCCACGGACTGGATCAGCGGGGCATGGAAGGTCTTGCCTACAAATCCATACCCGATCAGCGCAATGTTGATTGTCTTCTCTTTACTCATGACCTTCTCCACGTTATTTCGCGCAAACCGTAATGTGCATTGCGCCAGGGTCCCCAAGCTCAGGCCAGGGACGATCTAAAAAGAGGTGCTGGATGTTGGATAATCCGCTGACCAGATACGGTTCACAGCGGTTTAGTTTCAGATGGTCGGCGACAATCCAGCGCTCATGGCTGGCCGCGAGCATCGCCCGTTTGACCTCGGCATCGGCCTCTTTTCCGGCGCTCAGACCGAGTTCAGCATGGATAGCACAGGCTCCCAGAATGGCGATATCCGCGCGGTAGCGTGACAGCAGGGAGAGGGTGGCGCTGCCGGCAAACAGTCGCTGCTTGTGATCCCATTTTCCGCCGAGCAGGATCAGTTCGATATCGTCACGGTCGCTGAAGTGCCACGCGATATCCAGCGAGGTGGTGATGATTGTCAGCGGTCCCTTCAGGAACGAGGCGACAGCCATTACCGTGCTCCCCGCATCCAGAAACAGCGTCGAACCTGGCGGAACAGCCTGCGCCACCTGTTTACCAAGACGTTGTTTGGTTTCTGGCAGCAGTGTATTGCGCCCCTGACGATTCATGGCCGACAGATTCAGGGCAATTGCCCCGCCGTGGTTCTTTTGCGCCAGCCCCTGTTTCTCGAGATCGGTCAGATCCCGGCGGATGGTGTCCGCTGAGACCTGCAGTTTGTCCGCCAGTTCCGTAATGCTGGCCTGCCCGTGCTCACTAATGATATCAAGCACATATTTTTGTCTGGCCGTTTTGTGCATGGATCAATCCCGCAAAATGTCGCAATAAGTTGCATATTACAGCATTTTACCGCAGAGGGAAGGGTGTTGATCGACAGTGAGTATCAATGTCCGGTATTGTTCACATTGGTTATTATTAAAATGTTATTAATACGGTGTGAGTGATTCATTCCAAATGTTAACAGCAATGTTATTGTTGTGTTTTATTAAACGCACTGGCGGATATAACCATTGTGATACCAATATGCAACCATTAATGCTTTAATAAAATTAATAAATAGCAATAAATTCTGTGTTTATTTATATACATAGATATTAATGTTGTATGTGGCGTTATGGTTACTTAAACTGACATTTCTTTGAAAATCTTTGTGTCTGACGCATGCTGAAATTAACGCAAAAATGTGCATCCGGCGATTCTAAAATTTTACTTAAATAACAAAGACTTTATTTGTTTCATTTGAAAGCCCCTTTTTAAGGTTTTGTCCAGAAACCCCATCTTTTTTCTTATCTGTAACACCACATTAACATTGTGGGTGTAGTTGCCTATAGCGCATTTTGTTATGCTGCAAACCAGTTATAGAAATAAGTAAATTCTTATTGTCATAAGTATATGGTCGGCTCTCATCTCCAATGGAAATGGGGTTGGGGAGCGTTTGTCCAATATTTATTCGGACCCAGGTAAGATATTTGTCGAATTATTTATACCCCTTTAGGGGTAAATATTTAAGTGTCATTCAGAGTCAGGGAGATAAAAATGACTATCATGCGAAATAATATGTTGCTGAGATTTCCAGTCGCCCTGGCATTAATTTCGCTAGCCTTTAATACGGCCTCTGCGAATAGCCGCCAGGTGGGGATTGCTCCGATTGCTGCGACAACATTAAAAGAGAGTATTCTTTTTGCCATCGATCGCGATCCGTCGATTAGCCAGCAGGCCGCGCAACTGGGAATAGGTCAGGCACAAATAGATGAAGCACGCAGCGGCTGGATGCCACAAATATCGTTAAACGGTAGCACCGGCCATAGCCAGACCACCGATTCCAGCGGCTCGCTGCGCAATTCTGCGGCCTGGGGATTGAGTCTGACGCAGCTGGTATACGATTTTGGCAAGACCAACAACAGCATCGACCAGTCCACGGCGCAGCGCGATAGCTATCGTTACCAGTTGATGAGCACCTTGTCTGCGGTGGCGGAAAAAACGGCGCTCAGCTACGTAGAAGTTAAACGCTATTCCGACCTGTTACAGGCCGCCAAAGAGAACGTTCAGGCGCTCAAAAACGTTGAACAACTGGCCAAGCTCCGCGCCGACGCAGGCGTCAGCTCAACCTCTGACGAGCTTCAGACGCGCACGCGCATTGCCGGTATGCAGGCCACGGTCGAGCAGTATAACGCGGCGTTAAACAGCGCCCGCGCACGGCTTGCGGTGTTGACTGGCATGGAGGCCGAGCGCTATTCACCTGTACCGGCGAAGCTTGCCGTTGAGCAAGACTCGCTTAATCGCATTGATTACTCGTCCATTCCCGCGGTCATGGCCGCGCAGAATATGGAGCGTTCAGCTCAGTATGGCGTGGCAACGGCAAAGTCTCAGCACTGGCCGACGTTAAGCCTGAAAGGAGGCCGCACCCGCTACGAGTCCGACAACCGTTCTTACTGGGATGACCAGATTCAGCTCAATATTGACGCACCGCTATACCAGGGGGGGGCCGTTTCAGCCCGCGTTCGCCAGGCCGAAGGGGCAAGGGCCATGGCATCGTCTCAGGTTGACCAGGCGCGGTTCGATGTCCTGCAAAAAGCCTCTGTCGCGCAGGCTGACTGGACCGGCGCGCAGGGGAGAATGCAGGCGGGGAAGCTGCAGCTGGAAAGCGCGTTACGCGCCCGGGATGTTTACAGAAATGAATATACCCTGAGCAAGCGGAGCATTAACGATTTGCTCAGCGTTGAACAGGATGTCTGGCAAGCCACCTCAGCCAAAATAATGGCTGAATATGATGGCTGGAGTTCGGCGATTAATTACGCATCTGCCGTTGATAATTTGATGCCGCTGATCGGCATAGAGAAAAACGCTGCCGCAAAATTACCTGATTTGAGTTAAAAAACACGCGTCTTTTTGTGCGAAATAAGTAAGAAAATAATGGGTGCTTTTTCCCAGGGATAGCTACATCCATTTGGTGGACATATCCACAGGAATCCGGACACCTGCAAGGAGAGGAAAATGAGTAACGTAAAAATTGTTGATGTCATCATTCGCAAAACGGCCGAGAAAACGAAATTAACCGGTGAGGGTAATTTGTCGGTTTCTATTTCTTCGCCAAGTGTGATTGAAATTCAGGGTTCTGCTCAGGATGTTGTGCGTTATGTTCGCCAGGGTAAAGACCTGCTTATTTATATGAAAGACGGCAGCGTTATTCGCTGCAATAACTATTTTGTTGAAGATCCACAGACCCATAATCAATCAGAACTGGTCTTCAACGATCAGCAGGAACTGACGCATATTTCTTTTGCCGATGCCGGGGAAGCGTCTGGCGTTGCTGTTACCGAGTTAACCGCGCAGGCTACGCCGGTTGCCAGCATTGAGCCTTTCCTTGAGCAGGGAAGCGTTCTCAATGACGCGCCATGGGGATGGATTGCAGGCGCTGCGTTGGGCGGCGGTGCCATTGGCGCACTGCTGGCGCACGGGGGTGACGGCGAAACCAAAACCAAAGTCATCGACAACACCAAAGATGTTGAAAGCGCGACGCCGACCTTTTTGCTGACGGACAACGCGGGTGATAAGCAGGGTGTGCTGAGTGGAAAAGCGATCACGGACGACAACACCCCAACCTTTAGCGGTACCGGGCAGCCGGGCGCGACCATTCAGGTTAAAGACAGCAGCGGAAGCACCATTGCCAGCACCATGGTCGGGAAAGAGGGTACCTGGACCGTAAAACTCCCGACTCAGGCTGACGGCGAACATACCTGGTCTGTCGTGCAAATCGACGGGAGCAAAACGACGCAGGCGGGCAGCATTACCGTCACAATCTCTACCGCTGACGCCAGCATCACGCTGGGGACAACGGCCGGTGACAACGTGATCAATGCCAGCGAACACTCCGCTGGCTTTACGCTGTCCGGCACCAGCAAAAATCTGGCGCAGGGAACCGGGCTTACCGTCACGCTGAACGGCAAAACCTACACGGCGGAAGTGGGGGCCGGCGGCGCATGGAGCGTGAACGTGCCTGCCGCGGATGCGCAGGCGCTGGGTGACGGCACCTGGACGGTGAACGTCAGCGGTAAAGACGCCGCGGGCAATACCGTGAGCGGCAGCCAGACGATAGGTGTGGATACCAACGCGCCAGCGCTTTCTGTTGATACGATTGCGCAGGACAACGTCATCAACGCGGCTGAGCACAACCAGGCGCTGACGCTCACCGGTAAAACCGATGCGGAAGCCGGCCAGATTGTGACGGTAACGCTCAACGGGAAAAATCATACCGCCACGGTGGGGAGCAACGGCACGTGGTCCGTTACGCTTCCCGCCAGCGAGGTGCAATCGCTGGCGAATGGCGACCATACGCTAACGGTGAACGTCAGCGATAAAGCGGGGAACGGATCTTCCACGACCGTCGATTTCACCGTGGATACCGCCGCCCCGGTCGTGACGATTAACACCGTTGCTGACGACAATATCCTCAATACCAGCGAGCAGGGCCAGGCGCAGATTATTTCCGGTACGGCGAGCGGCGCCGCAGCAGGGGATGTCGTGAGCGTAACCGTTGGCGGTCAGACCTTCACCGGTGTGGTGCAGGCGGACGGCAGCTGGAGCGTGGGGGTGCCTGCGTCCGTGGTGGGCTTGCTGGGAGAAGGCAACCACAACATTACGGTTTCCGTTACCGATGCCGCGGGCAATACCGGCAGCGCCACACACGGCATTACGCTGAGCGGTAACCCACCGGAATTTACCGTTCATGCCATCAGCCAGGATAACGTTCTCAATGCTCAGGAGGCTATGCAGCCGCTGAGCCTGACCGGCACCAGCACGCTGCCAGACGGCAGCGCCATCACCGTGACGCTGAACAACGTCAATTATCAAACCGTTGTCGAGAACGGGAGCTGGTCAGTTCAGGTACCGGTTTCCGACGTCCTGCAACTGGCGAACACGCTGTACACCGTCAGCGTCAGCGGTACCGACAGCGTGGGCAACAGCGGCTCAGCGGAGGCCACACTGCTGGTTGATACCGTGTTGCCACAGGTGGTCATTAATACCTTTGCCGGCGACAACCGGGTGAATAACGCCGAAGTGGCCGCCGATCAAACGATCAGCGGTCGTGTCACGGGTGCAGCGGCAGGGGATACGGTGTCTGTTTCCGTTGGCGGCAAGCATTACAGCGCCACCGTGGGTAGCGATCTGACCTGGAACCTCACTATCCCGTCTGCGGATCTCAGGGCATTCGGCGACGGCGACCTGACCATTACCGCGTCAGTCACCAACAGCCACGGCAATACGGGCAGCGGCGAGCGCGATATCAATATCAACGCGGCGCTGCCGGGTCTGCGCGTTAACACCCTTTCCGGTGATGACGTGATCAATGCCATTGAGCAGCATCAGGATCTTACCGTGACCGGCTCCAGCAGCCATCTGGCCGCAGGCACGCAGATCACCGTCACCATCAATAACGTCGACTATGTCACCGTGGTCAACGCCACCGGTGGCTGGCAGATTGGTGTCCCGGCGAGCGACCTCCAGTCCTGGACGCCGGGCCATATCGCGGTGCACGTCAGTGCAGAAGATGCGTGGGGCAATGCCGTTGCCGCTGAACATCCGATCGAACTCGACCTGAACGCCGTGGCGGTGACTGTTGATGTCATCTCCGGTGATGACCGGCTGAACGCGGCGGAAAAAGGCAGCGATCTCACGCTCTCTGGCCAGACGCAGGGCGTGGAAGCCGGGCAGACTGTGGTGGTGAAATTCGCCGATCGGACCTATACCGCGCAGGTGCAGCAGGACGGCTCCTGGAGCCTGACCGTACCGGCCAGCGCCATGGAAATGTTGATTGACGGCCGCGCGCAGGTGAGCGTCAGCGTGACGAACGTTAACGGCAACAGCGCCGATGCGTCGCGCATGGTGACGGTCGATACGCTGCCTCCGGACATCACGATCAATAATCTGACCGATGACAACATCATCAGTGCCGCCGAAGCACAGCAGGATATCGTGTTAAGCGGTAGCAGCACGGCGGAAGCGGGCCAGACGGTCACCGTCGCGCTGAACGGTAAAACCTACCAGACTACCGTTCAACATGACGGTAGCTGGCAACTGACAGTACCTGCTGCGGACGTCGGCGCACTGGCCGATGGCACCGTCACGGTAACGGCAACCGTGAGCGATGTGGCAGGTAACAGCAGCAGTACGGATCGCGTCGGGCTGGTGGATGCCACCGTACCGCAGGTGACCATTAACGATTTTGTCACCGATACCAATACCATAAACCAGCTTGCCCATACCCAGGCGCAGGTCCTCAGCGGCTCCGTGACCGGAGCGGCAGCGGGTGATTGGGTCACGGTGACCATCAATAACGTGGATTACACCACCGTGGTGGATGCGGCGGGCAACTGGAGCCTCGGCCTGCCTGCGTCTGTGGTACAGGGCCTGGCGGACGGAACCTGGACGATAACGGTCTCTGTGACCGATCAATCTGGCAACACCGGCAGCAGCACGCTGGAGGTGGTGGTTAATACCGTGACGCCGCAGATAGGTATTCACACTCTGGCGGCGGACGACGTGATTAACGCCACCGAAAAAGGCGAAAATCTGCTGCTTTCCGGGACCAGCAACCAGCCAGAAGGCACCTCGATCACCGTGGCCCTGAATGGCATTCACTACACCGCCATTACGGATGCCAGCGGTAACTGGCGTGTTACCGTACCGGCCTCCGCAGTAAGCGCGCTGGGCGAGGCGCACTATACGGTGACGGCGAGCGTCACGGACAGTGTGGGTAACAGCGCGTCGGCCACGCACGATGTGCTGGTAGACAGCTCGCTGCCGGTGGTCACGCTCAACACGCTGGCGGGCGATAACATCATCAACGCGGCGGAACTGGCGGCAGGCCAGACCCTGACGGGGAAAGTCGCCAACGCGGCGGCAGGCGACATTGTCACCCTTACCCTGGGCGGCCAGACGTATACCGTTGCGGTGCAGGACGATCTTACCTGGAGCCTGCCGTTAACCCAGAGCCAGTTAACCGCGCTCGGTAACGGTGAGTTGACGGTTACGGCCAGCGTGACGAATGCGCACGGAAACACCGGTTCTGCCGCGCTGGACTTCACCATCGACGCCCAGTTGCCTGGTCTGCGTATTGATACCGTGGCGGGCGACGATGTTATCAATATCATCGAGCACGGGCAGAATCTCATTGTTTCCGGTACCAGCACCGATCTGGCAGCGGGCAGCACCGTTACCGTGACCATTAACAACATTGAGTACGTCGCCACGGTCCTGGCCGACGGAACCTGGAAAGCGGCTGTGCCTGCGGCGGATGTCAGCCAGTGGCCGGACGGTCCTCTCAACATTACAGCCCGCGCACAGGATGCTTCCGCCAACCCGGTGAATATCGGGACCGTGGTGGATGTCGATCTCGCCCCGGTCGCGATAAGCGTTAACAGCGTGACCCCTGATAACGTGCTGAACGCGGCGGAGAAGGGACACGATCTGGCGCTCTCCGGCACCACGTCTGGGGTCGAAGCCGGTCAGACGGTGACGGTCACCTTTGGTGGCAAAAACTACACCACCACCGTGGATGCGAATGGCAACTGGGCTTACACCGTTCCGGCTGCGGATGTAAGCGGCCTGAAAGAGGGCGATGCCCGCGTTCAGGTGAGCGTGAGCAACGTGAATGGCAACCCGGCGTCTTCGTCACACGAATTCAGCGTCGATACCACTGCGCCGACGGTCACCATCAATACGGTCAGTCACGACAACATGCTCAATGCGGCAGAGGCGGCACAGGATCTCACCCTGAGCGGCACCTCGACTGCCGAAGCGGGGCAGACGGTCACGGTGACCTTTAATGGCAATCAATACACCGCACAGGTACAGGCTGACGGCAGCTGGACGCTTGACGTGCCGGCAGCCGATCTGGCCGGTATCACCGACGGCACTGCCGTCGTTACGGCGGCCGTGTCGGATAAAGCCGGTAACCCGGCCAGCACGGATGCGTCTGTGCTGGTGGACACTACCGTGCCGCAGATCACCTTCAACACCGTTGCCGGTGATGACATTCTGAATATTGCTGAACACGGTCAGGCGCTGATCGTTTCTGGCACAGTCACCGGGGCACAGGCAGGCGACGTGATCACCGTGACGCTGAACGGTAAAAATTACAGCGCAATGCTGGACGCGTCCGGCAACTGGAGTATGGGTATTCCGGCGGCTGACGCGGGCGCGCTGGGCAATGGCGACCATACGATGTCTGCGACCCTCACCGACAAAGCGGGCAACAGCACCACGCAGACGCATGAGATTGCGGTTTCCCTGACCGCTCCGGTTATCGCTATCAATACCGTTGCGGGCGATGATGTGATCAATGCCATCGAGAAAGGCGAAGATCTGCAACTCTCCGGCACCAGCAACCAGCCGGACGGCACCACGATCGTCGTGACCCTGAATGGCATTAACTACACGGCCACGACTGACGCCAGCGGCAACTGGAGCGTGACGGTACCGGCAGCAAACGTCTCGACGCTGGGCGAAGCGAACTACACGGTCACCGCGAGCGTGACCGATACCGCAGGCAACAGCGCGAGCACCAGCCATCAGGCACTTGTCGACAGTGCGCTACCGGTGGTGACCATTCACGCTGTCGCCATTGATGATGTCATCAATGCGGCGGAAGTGACTGCGGGACAGACCCTGAGCGGAAAAGTCAGCGGTGCCGCAAGTGGTGACACTGTCACGATTTCAATGGGGGGCAACACCTGGACCGCCACCGTTGAGGATGATCTGAGCTGGTCGGTCAATGTGCCGCCTGAAGTCTTAAAGGCCATTGGCAACGGCGATTTGACCGTGACGGCAAGCGTCACTAACGGTCACGGCAATACCGGCTCCGGCAGCCGCGACATCACCATTGATGCCAACCTGCCGGGTCTGCGGGTCGATACCGTGGCGGGCGACGATGTGATTAACAGCATCGAGCATGGTCAAAACCTGATTATTAGCGGCTCCAGTGATGGGCTGAAAACTGGCTCTGCGTTGACGGTGACCGTCAATGGTAAAACCTATGCGGCGACGGTTCTGGCAGACGGGACCTGGGCGGCAGCGATCCCGGCCGCCGACGTCAGCGCGCTGAACGCAGGCAAGGTGACGGTAACCGTTGAGGGTCAGAGCACCGCAGGAAACCCGGTGACGATTGCGCATGACGTCATGGTCGATCTGGCCGCGGTGGCGATCAGCGTCAACGCGATTGCCACCGACGACGTGATCAACGCGGCGGAAAAAGGCACTGATCTGGTCCTGTCGGGTACCACCACCCATGTCGAAGCTAACCAGACCGTGTATATCACCTTCGGCGGCAAGTCTTACACCGCGACCGTGGATGCCAGCGGTAACTGGACCGCTACCGTGCCTTCTGCTGATTTAGGCAGCCTGAAGGAGGGCGATGCCAGCGTGCAGGTGAGCGTCACCAACGTGAACGGCAACAGCGCGTCAGCGGGCCGTGAATACAGCGTGGATACGACCGCGCCGACGGTCACTATCGACATTGTCAGCGACAACAACATCATTAATGCGTCTGAAGCGCAGCAGGATTTGGTGGTTAACGGCATCACGAACGCGGAAGCGGGTCAGACCGTGACCGTTACGCTGAACGGCAAGGATTACACCACCACCGTGCAGGCGGATGGCAGCTGGAGCCTGAGCGTACCGTCAACCGACCTGAGCGGCATTATCGACGGAAACTACACCATCACCGCGGCGGTATCCGACAAAGCGGGTAACCCGGCCTCGGTGGATCGTGACGTGCTGGTGGATACCACGGTGCCGCAGTTGACCATTCACACCGTTTCGGATGACGACGTCATCAACAGCGTTGAGCACGCGCAGGCGTTGATTGTCACCGGGTCTGTCACCGGCGCGGCAGCGGGTGATGTGGTCACCGTCACCATCAATAATAAATCTTACACCGCCACGCTGGATGCCGCGGGCAACTGGAGCGTGGGAGTGCCTGCGGCCGACGTCACTGCTCTGGCCGCCGGGGATCACACCATCACCGCGACCCTGACCGATAAAGCGGGTAACAGCAACAGTGCGACGCACGACGTGGCCGTCAACCTTACCGCTCCGGTGCTGACCATTGACACCGTTTCAGACGACGATGTCATCAATAGCACCGAGAAAACGCAGGATCTCACCCTCACCGGCACCGCGTCAGGTCTGGCGGCGGGCGCGATCGTCACCGTGATGCTGAACGGCAAAGCCTACAGCGCAACGGTGGATGATAACGGGCTGTGGACGGCTACCGTTCCGGCGGATCAGGTCGGCGCACTGGGTGAAGCGATCTACACCCTCACGGCGTCTGCAACCGATGCTGTTGGCAACAGTACCAGCGTGACTCACACCGTGAACGTGGAGTCTGTCCTGCCGGGTGTCACCATCAACACCGTGGCTGGCGACGATATTATCAATACCGCGGAGCTGGCGACCGGCCAGACTCTCAGCGGTACCGTGGTGAATGCCGAAGCGGGCAACACCGTCACCGTGACCCTCGGCGGTAACACCCTGACCGCCACGGTGCAGGATGACCTGACCTGGTCCGTCAACGTCCCGCAGTCCGTGTTAACCGCACTGGGTAACGGCGAACTGACCGTCACCGCCAGCGTGACTAACGGCGTGGGCAACAGCGGCACCGGCGAGCGCGATATCACCATCGACGCCAGCCTGCCGGGCCTGCGCGTGGATACCGTGGCGGGTGACGATGTGATCAACAGCATCGAGCATGGTCAGAACCTGATCGTGACCGGCACCAGCGAAGGACTGGCGGCAGGGACCGCTCTGTCCGTAACGGTAAATAATAAAACCTATCCGGCCACCGTGCTGGCTGACGGCACCTGGAGTGCGGCTATTCCGGCGGCCGATATTGGCGCGCTGGCGGCAGGCACGGTAGCTGTCACCGTTGAGGGGCAGAACAGCGCCGGTACGCCGGTGTCCATTACCCACAATGTGACGGTGGACCTTGCGGCGGTCGCCATCGGGATTGACGCCATTGCCACGGATGATGTGATTAACGCGGCTGAGAAGGGCGCGGACCTGGTGCTCTCTGGCACCACCTCCAACGTGGAGGAGAATCAGACCGTCAGCATCCTCTTCGGCGGTAAAACCTATACGGCGTCGGTGGATGCTGACGGCAAATGGACGGCGACGGTGCCGTCTGCCGACCTGGCCGGTCTGAAAGAGGGCGATGCCAGCGTGCAGGTGAGCGTCACCAACGTCAACGGCAACAGCGCGTCTGCGGGCCGCGAGTACAGCGTGGATACCACCGCGCCGTCCGTAACGATTAACACCCTGGCGGCTGACGACATCCTGAATGCGACCGAAGCGAAAGCTGACCTGACGGTGTCCGGTACCAGCACCGCCGAAGCGGG
>NZ_KI973182.1:1369664-2547948 GCF_000534435.1 Enterobacter sp. BIDMC 26
GCAACAACCGCGGCGGACGGCGGCTGGAGCCTGACGGTACCGGCAGCGGATCTGGCCGCGCTGGGTGAGGCGAACTACACCCTGAGCGCAACCGCGACGAACACCGTGGGGAACAGCGTCAGCAATACGGCGAACCTGCAGGTCGATACCGCGCTGCCGACCGTTATCATCAACACCGTGGCCGGTGACAACGTGATCAATGCGGCGGAAGTGGCTGCCGGTCAAACCCTGAGCGGTACCGTTGCCCACGCCGAAGCGGGCAATACCGTCACCGTTACGATGGGCGGTAACAGCTGGACGGCGACGGTGCAGGATGACCTGACCTGGTCCGTCAACGTGCCTTCAGAGGTGCTGACGGCGCTGGGTAACGGCGGACTGAGCGTGACGGCCACCGTCACCAACGGACACGGCAATACCGGTTCCGGCGAACGCGATATCACCATTGACGCCAGCCTGCCGGGCCTGCGTGTCGATACCGTGGCAGGCGACGATGTGATCAACAGCATTGAGCAGGGTCAGAACCTGATTGTCAGCGGCTCCAGCGATGGGCTGGCAGCGGGGACCATGCTTACGGTAACGGTGAACGGCAAAACCTATGCGGCGTCCGTACTGGCGGACGGGACCTGGAACGCGGCTATTCCGGCGGCGGATGTAAGCGCGCTGCCGGCAGGAACGGTAACCGTTACCGTTGCAGGCCAAAGCACCACGGGCAATCCGGTGACCATCAGCCATGACGTCACTGTTGATCTGGCGACCGTCGCCATCAGCATTGATACCATTGCCGTTGACGATGTGATTAACGCGGCGGAGAAAGGGGCAGATCTGCTGCTTTCCGGCACCACCAGCAACGTGGAAGCCAACCAGACCGTCAGCATCACCTTTGGCGGCAAGCACTACACGGCCACCGTTGATGCCAGCGGTAACTGGACGGCGACGGTACCGTCTGCTGACCTGGCCGGTCTGAAAGACGGCGATGCCAGCGTACAGGTGAGCGTCACCAACGTGAACGGCAACAGCGCCTCAGCAGGGCGCGAATACAGCGTCGATGCGACCGCGCCTGCCATGACGATTGATACGGTTGCCGGCGACAACGTGATCAACGCCAGCGAAGCGTCTGCAGGTGTGGCCATCACCGGCACCACCACGGCAGAAGCGGGTCAGACGGTCACCGTAACGCTCGGCAATAAGCAGTACACTGCGCAGGTTCAGGCAGGCGGCACGTGGAGTGTGAATGTGCCCGGGGCCGACCTGACCGCGATGGCCGACAACGGCTACACCGTACAGGTTAGCGTGAGCGATGCGGCCGGTAACCCAGGCAGCGCGGATAAAGCCATTACCCTTGACACCACGCCACCGGTTATCAGCTTTAACGCGGTCGCCGTTGATGATGTGATCAACAGCGTGGAGCATGCGCAGGCGCAGATCGTCAGCGGTAGTGCAACCGGTGCAAACGTCGGCGACAGGCTGGTGATTACCGTCGGGTCTCATCAGTACACGACAACGGTAGATGCGAGCGGCAACTGGAGTGTGGGCGTACCGGCCAGCGTCATTTCCTCGCTGGCTGACGGCACCGCGACCCTCAGCGCAACCATTACCGACAGTGCGGGCAACAGCAGCACGAAGACCCATGATGTGGTGGTCAACACGGCCTCGGTGGCGCTGACCGTGAATACCATTGCCGGCGACGACGTGATCAACGCGGCAGAAGCAGGCACCTCGCTGGTGATTAACGGCTCGAGCGCGCAGTTTGCCAGCGGGACGCAGGTCACGGTAACCCTGAACGGTAAAAGCTACACCGCCACCATTCAGAGCGACGGCTCCTGGACGACTACCGTGCCGGCTGCTGATGTGGGCGCACTGACCGATGGCGGACATTATCCTGTCTCCGTTGCTGCCCAGGACAGCGCGGGCAACAGCGCGTCGGCAACGCACAGCATCAGCGTGGATACCACCGCGCCGGTGATCGGTGTGAATACGCTCTCTGGCGACGACGTGTTAAATGCAGCAGAAGCACAGCAGCCGCTGACCGTGCATGGTTCTACCAGCGCGGAAGCCGGGCAGACCGTTACCGTAACGCTGGGGGGTAAAACCTACAGCGCAACGGTGGCGAACGATGGTACGTGGACGCTGGATGTGCCAGCCGCCGACCTGGCGGCCCTGAATGAAGGGGCGCTGACGCTGACCGCTTCAGTCAACGATAAAGCGGGTAACAGCGGACAGACCACTCACACCCTGACGGTGGATACCGTGGCGCCAACCGTAACCATCGGCACTGTGGCGGATGACGATATTATCAATAACGCTGAGCAGCTGGCAGGCCAGACCATCAGCGGCACCACCACGGCGGAGCAGGGCCAGACGGTGACGGTTTCCTTCAACGATCACAACTATCAGGCGACCGTGGGGGCGGACGGCTCGTGGTCGGTCTTTGTGCCGGGGCATGATTTCCTCGGCCTGAGCGACGGAAATTACACCCTAACGGCGACGGTGAACGATAAGGCCGGTAACCCGGGCAGCGCGACGCACGACGTGACGCTGAACGGTGATGTCCCGACCATAACTATCCACTCCTTTGCGCAGGACGATATCGTCAGCGCCGCTGAACATGGTATCCCTCTGGTGGTCGGTGGTACCACCGACGCGCCTGCGGGCCAGACGGTGACCATCACCCTGAACGGCAAAACCTACACCACAACCGTGCAGGCTGACGGTAGCTGGAACTACACCGTAGGCAGTGCAGACGTGACCGCGCTGGCAGATGGAGGATCGTATGTGATCCATGCCCAGGTGAGTAACACCATCGGTAACACTGCCAGCGACGATCACACCGTGACCGTGGATCTGACCGCGCCGTCAATGGGGATCAGTATCGACGCCCTGCAAAACGATACCGGGCTGAGCGCGAGTGATTTCATCACCAACGACAGCCAGATTATTGTTAACGGTTCATTGACCGCGCAGCTCGGCAATAACGAGAAAGCGCAGATCAGCGTGGACGGCGGGGCGAGCTGGATTGACCTGGCCGTCACGGGCACCACCTGGCGCTACACCGATGGCCGCACCCTGACGGACGGTACGTATCAGTACCAGGTCCGCGTGATTGATAACGCGGGTAACGTAGGGGCAACGGACAGCCAGAACGTGGTGGTGGATCTCACCGCGCCTGCGGCGACGACCATTACGGTCGATTCCGTCAGTCAGGATACCGGTTTGTCTGGCAGCGACTTTATCACCAGCGATAACCAGATCAGCCTGAAAGGGACGCTCGGTGCGGCGCTGGGGAGTGGCGATCACGCGCAGATCAGCCTCGATGGCGGTGTAACCTGGACGGATGTCAGCGTCAGCGGACTGAGCTGGACCTGGGTTGATACCCGCACGCTGGCGGACGGCGATTATAACTATCAGCTTCGCGTGATTGACGATGCGGGCAATATCAGCGCCACCACCAGCCAGGTGGTCACCATTGATACCGTGGCACCCGATGCCAGTAAAACCATCGCCATTGACAGCATCAGCGATGACACTGGCCTGAGCAGCAGCGACTTTATCACCCATGATACCTCGCTAACGCTGCATGGCTCGCTCGGCGCGACGCTGGCTGACGGCGAATATGCGCAAATCAGCATCGACGGTGGCGTGACCTGGCAGAACGTGATTGTCACCGGTAACAGCTGGTACTACGTGGACGGCCGCACGCTGGGTAATGCCACCTATGACTATTATGTGCGCGTGGTGGATGCCGCAGGTAACGTGGGATCCAGTGCCCATCAGCAGGTGACTGTCGATACGGTCGCCCCGGATGCGGCGATTACGGTGACCGTGGATAACATCACCGTGGATACCGGCTTCGACCACAACGACTTCCTGACCAGTTCAACGTCATACACCCTGAACGGGACGCTGGGGGCGCAACCCGGTGCGGGCGAGTATGTTCAGGTCAGTATGGATGGCGGCACCACCTGGGTTAACGCGACGGTGAATGGCACACAGTGGAGCTATAACGACACGCGTACCCTGGCCGACGGTAGCTACAACTATCAGGTGCGGGTGGTCGATCTGGCCGGTAACGTCGGGGCAACCACGTCGCAGACGGTCACGGTTGATACCCACGCGCCTCAGTACGGCATCACCATTGACAGCATCAGTGAAGATACCGGGCAGTCCGGCACTGATTTCATCACCATGGACACCACGCTTACGCTCAACGGCTCGCTTGGCAGCGCGCTGGCCAATGATGAACGCGTGCAGATTAGCCTGGACGGCGGGAATACCTGGACAGATGCAACGGTAACCAACCAGCGCTGGAGCTACACCGATACCCGCGATCTGGCTGACGGTGATTACACCTATCAGGTGCGGATTATCGACCAGGCGGGCAACGTGGGCTCAACCTCATCGCAGGTGGTGACGGTGGATACCACGCCGCCAACCACCGTGGGAACCGTGGTGAGCTATACCGATGACGAAGGTGAGCGTCTGGGCTCCTTTGGCAGCGCGATGGCGACGGATGACAGCTCGCCGCTGATCAACGGAACGCTGAACCGCGCACCGGATGACGGTGAGATTGTGCAGCTTTATCGTGACGGGATCCTGCTGGGCCAGGTCACGATGAACGGTAGCGCAAGCTGGTCCTTCCAGGATAACGGCCTGAGCGATGGCAATCATACGTATATCCTGCGGGTAACCGATAAAGCCGGTAACTATACGGAATCGGACGGGTTTGTACTGAACGTCGATACCAGTATCCCGACCACCACGGCGGCAATTACCGCGCAGACAACATTGGATACCACGCCGATTGTCAGCGGAACGGTCTCCGCGGATCTGGTGAACGGCGAGTACCTGGTGGTGAATGTGAACGGTAAAACCTACACCTCGCAGACGGGCGGCGCGGTGGTGGTCGACCCGGATCACAACACCTGGTATCTGCAGATCCCGGACAGCGATGCACTGAGCGTTGCCAGCTATAACGTAACGGCACAGGTGAAGAGCAGCGCGGGTAACGGCAATACCACCGGGACGGCGAGCGGCAGCCTGGTGATTGACACCACCACGGTGAATACCAGTTGGGCCACCACGGCGGGTAACAGCGAAAACTCGACCATGACCGTCGGCATGAACAGCAGCGGCCTGTGGAATATCATTGCTAACGGACAGTCCTATTCCAGCAGTGATGATTCAACCTACGCGGCGAACGCGCTGACCAATACGCGTGGCTACCCTGCCGTTAGCCAGACCGCTGCCGATTTTGACCGTAACGGCACGCAGGACATCTTTGCGACTGAAACCACCTACGGCGGGTCTACACAGGTGATGTGGACCTACGATGGCAGCACTTACAACGCCAGCCAACTGGGTATGGGAACCACTATCTGGTACGGCGGTGTCATTGCCTACGATAAAACCGGTGACGGGTATCTGGACCTTGCGTATGGCGATGCCGGTGCGGACTCCATTACCTATCTTATTAACAACAAGGGGGTACTCACGCCGGATGGGAGCTATGGCGGCGCCGGATTCTGGGGACAATTCACCACCATGCGTGAAATCTCCGGCGTTGACCTGAATAACGACGGCACCGTGGATGTGGTTCAGCACACCAACCGCAGCGGCGCGTACTCGCTTACCGTGATTAACAACAACGGTAACGGGACGTTATCCCTCGGTCAGAACCTGACTAACGTGTTTGTGGCAAACGTGGCGAATACCACCACGGCGGCGTCGATGACGTGGGCGGATTTCAACGGCGATGGCTACATGGATCTGTACCTGGGCAGCAGCTATAACAACAACGGCGGGGTGATCTACTACAACGACGGTACCGGGAAACTCTCCACCACCAAGAGCGCGGTTGAGGCCTCTAACGCGTCAGCAGGGTATCTGTCGGTGGCGGTGGACTGGAACGCTGACGGCCAGATGGACGTCATCAAGCTCAGTACCTACAGCGGATCGCAGACCGCAACCCTGTTTACCAACAACGGTTACGGTTCAAGCTGGACATCAAGTCAGCTGGCTTCCGGACTGGCGAACGTCACCGGTGTGGCCGCCGTGGATTACAACTGGGACGGCGCGCAGGATCTGCTGGTGTCGCAGCAGAACGGCAAAGTGGTGCTGGTGCAAAACAGCAAAACCGTTGCCGACGGCACGGCGATGCATCTGCACATTGTCGACAGTGAGGGTATCAACGCCTACTACGGTAATACGGTCAATCTGTATAACGCGGCGGGCGTACTGGTGGCCTCGCAGATCATCAACGCCCAGTCCGGTATCGGTTCGAACGATACCTCTGCACTGGTGAGTTTCTACGGTCTGGATCCGAATGAAACTTACTCGGCCGAGATCCTGAAAATCACCAATGGCGTGTCGGATAACGTCACCTGGAGCGGTCTGGAAGCCGGCAACGGTAAAGAGGGCTACGTCCTCACTGCCGAAGCAGCAACCGGAGGGCACAGCGGGACGCTTACCGGTACCGGGTATAACGATACCTTTATCGCCGAGGACGGCACGTATACCTATAACGGTTCCGGCGGCTGGACGACCCACTCGGATCACGACACCTGGAGCAACACCGGGGGTATGGACGTGGTGGACTACCGCAATGCGACGTCCGGCGTGACCGTCGACCTGCGTCTTTCTACCGCGCAGGACACCGGGTTTGGTACCTCACGCCTGCTGAACATTGAGGGCATTAACGGCTCGGACTTTGACGATGTCATTACCGGTAACAGCGGTAACAACCAGTTCGAAGGCCGTGGCGGTAACGACACGTTCAATATTGGCAGCGGCGGTCACGATACGCTGCTCTACACGTTGATCAACGCCTCCAATGCCACAGGCGGTAACGGCAGTGATGTGGTGAACGGCTTTACGGTAGGCACCTGGGAAGGCACGGCGGATACGGACCGTATTGACCTGCGCGACCTGCTTTCAGGCAGCGGCTACACCGGTACGGGCTCAGCGAGCTATGTGAACGGGGTCGCCACGCTGGACGGCAGTGCGGGGAATATCACCGATTACATCCGCGTGGTGCAAAACGGCAGCAATACCGAAATCCAGGTTGACCTGGACGGTAGCGGCGGCCAGTTCTCACCCACAACGCTGGTCACGCTGAACGGCGTGCAGACCGATCTGGCTACGCTGCTGGCAAATCATCAACTGTTAATTGCGTAAAACTATGCCGCGAGGAGCGATCCTCGCGGCCTTTTGCGTAGCTATAACGAAGAGCGATAAAAGATTTCACAACATTATGAAGACACATCCACAGTACGAACCCTGGTTGCAGGGCATGCTCATCATCGCGAAGCACTATCGGCTGGACTTCTCGGCAGAGCATGTTCGGGTCACGATTAACCATGAAAGCCAGTCTCCACGCCAGTTGGTGCTGGAAGAGATGGCACGCCAGCTTGGGTTAGGGATGCGTATGGTGGCGGCCGACGCGGTCTCCCTCGACCCGTGGCGTTTACCTCTGCTTGCGGAATTTACCGGCGGGCAAATCGCGGTCATTAACCGCATGGACAGCGAGGGCAACGTGAGCCTGCAGTTCAGCGGTGACGGCGGCCTGGAGACGACGCTGACGCGTGAGGCGCTGTGCTCACGGTTAACAGGACTGCTGGTGCTGCGCCCGCTCGAGTCCACGCCGGATGCCCGAGTGGATGATTACATCAAACCGTATGAGAAAAACTGGTTCTGGCAGCTGGCCCTGAAGGACTGGCGACGCTACAGCGATATTATGCTGGTGGCGCTGGTCGCTAACGTCCTGGCCCTTTCCGGCATGGTCTTTTCCATGCAGGTGTATGACAGGGTGGTGCCCTCGCAATCGGAAGCCACGCTGTGGGTACTGTTTGGCGGCGTGATGATCGCCATTGTTTTCGAATTCATCATGCGCATGCTGCGCGTGCACATTTCGGATGTGGTGGGTAAACGCGCCGACCTGCGTATTTCTGAACGCGTTTTTGCACACGCGCTGCGGATTAAAAACGGAGCCCGCTCTAAGTCAACCGGGTCGTTTATTGCCCAGATCCGCGAGCTGGAGTCGGTTCGTGAACTGATCACGTCCACCACCATTGCGGCCATCTCCGATCTGCCATTCTTCCTGCTGTTTGTGTTCATTTTGTGGATGATTGGCGGACCGCTGGTACTGGTTGTCCTGCTTGCCGTGCCGCTGCTGCTTATCCCGGGCCTGCTGGTCCAGCGCCCGCTGGGCAAACTGTCCAGCGAAGGGATGCGCGAGTCTGCCATTCGTAACGCCACGCTGGTGGAAGCGGTTCAGGGCATTGAAGACATCAAGCTGATGCGCGCTGAACAGCGCTTCCAGAATCAGTGGAATAACACCAATGATGTTGCCGCTAACGTCGGCATGAAGCAGCGCTGGCTGACCGGGCTGTTGCTGACCTGGACGCAGGAGGTGCAGTCGATTGTGTATGCCGTGGTGCTGCTGGTGGGGTGCTACCTGGTTATCAGCGGGGACATGACCACCGGTGCGCTGGTGGGGACCTCTATTCTCGCGTCGCGGACCATCGCGCCGCTGTCGCAAATTTCAGGCGTGCTCTCCCGCTGGCAGTCGGCGAAAGTGGCGCGTAAAGGACTCGACGATCTGATGCAGCGCCCGATTGACGATCCTCAGCAGGGCAAGAAGGTGCATAAAGCCCATCTGCGGGGGGATTATGTGCTGGAAGAGGTGGGGTTCTGGTACGACGATGAAGAAAAACTCACCGTTCTGAACATCAGCAAACTGCAGATTCGCGCCGGTGAGCGTGTGGCGGTGCTCGGACGCAACGGCTCCGGCAAAAGCACGCTGCTGCAGCTGCTGGCAGGGATGCAGGAGCCTCAGCAGGGCAGCATTCTGCTGGATAATATCGCGTTGAACCATCTGGACCCGGCTGACGTGCGCCGCGACATGCAGCTGCTGAGCCAGCAGGCGCGGCTGTTCTTTGGCTCCGTGCGGGACAACATTCTGATGGGCAACCCGCTGGCCACCGACGATGAGATCCATCAGGCGCTGGTGAACAGTGGTGCGCTGGAGTTTGTCCGCAAACAGAAAATGGGGCTCAACTACATTATCAACGAAGGCGGTGCGGGCCTGTCCGGCGGGCAGCGTCAGGCGTTATTACTGGCTCGCGCCCTGATCACCTCTCCGAACATTTTGTTGCTGGATGAACCTACCGCCTGGCTTGACGAGATGAGTGAGAAGCAGTTTATCCAGCACCTTAAACCGTGGTTGGGCAAGCGCCGGACGCTGGTGGTCGCGACCCATCGTCTGCCTATTCTGGAACTGGTTGACCGTATCATCGTGCTGGAAAACGGCAAGGTGATCATGGATGGCCCGCGCGACGCAATTCTTCGCCAGCACGGTATGGCGCCGCAAAAAGCCTCACAGCGTACCGTGACCATGAAACCGACACCAGTAGCAGAGGAGGGCGTAGCATGACTGATTTCTCTCGCGTCAACAGCCGCCTGAAGGAGCCACGCTTGCCGCGGTCAACCTGGGTCGCCTGGTCGCTGTTCGCCCTGCTGGCGGTATTTATCACCTGGGCAAGCCTGTTCAGCCTTGATGAGGTCACCACCGGTAGCGGCAAGGTGATCCCCTCTTCGCACGAGCAGGTGATCCAGTCCCTCGAAGGGGGCATTATTCACAGTTTGCTGGTGCGTGAAGGCGACATCGTTGAGCGTGGTCAGCAGCTTGCACAGCTTGACCGGACGAAAACCGAATCAAGCGTGCTGGAAAGTGAATCGCGCCTGAATGCCGCGCTGGCAACTGCCTCGCGTCTAAAGGCCGAAGTGAACGACACGGCACTGGCTTTTCCGGCAGAGCTGGATGATGACGTTGAGCTGGTCAAACAGGAAACGGCGCTGTATCAGTCTCGTCGCGAAAGTCTTGAGAAAGGGCTGGCGGGGTTACGGCAGGGGGCCGAACTGGTGCAGCGTGAGCTGTCGCTGACCCGTCCGCTGGTGACGCAGGGGGCAGCCAGTAAGGTGGAGGTGTTACGTCTTGAGCGTCAAAAAAATGAGCTTGAGAACAAAATCACCGAGATGAAAAACCAGTATTACGTTCGCGCCCGTGAAGAGCTGGCGAAAGCGAACGCGGAGATTGAAGCGCAACGTTCGGTGATGAAAGGGCGTGAAGATTCGTTGACCAGACTGACCTTCAATGCGCCGGTGCGCGGGATCGTTAAGGATATCGACGTGACAACCGTGGGAGGGGTGATTCCGCCAAACGGCAAGCTGATGAGCCTGGTTCCGCTTGATGACCAGATGGTGATTGAAGCGAAAATCTCGCCGCGCGATGTCGCCTTTATTCATCCGGGACAAAAAGCGCTGGTGAAAGTGACCGCCTATGACTACTCCATTTACGGTGGGCTGGAGGGCGAGGTGACCATGATTTCGCCGGATACGCTTCAGGATGAGGTGAAAAGGGATGTGTATTACTATCGGGTCTATATTCGCACTGACAGTAACCATCTGACCAATAAACAAGGCAAAGCCTTCCCGGTGTTTCCGGGGATGATTGCGACCGTTGATATTAAAACAGGCAATAAAACGATTCTGGATTATCTGTTGAAACCGCTTAATAAGGCGAAAGAGGCACTGCGGGAACGGTAAGCAAAGGGCGTTCGGGAAACCGAACGCCAGAAACATTATACCGTCGACGTTACGTTAACAACGTGGCGTCGTTCTTTAGGAACGACGTTGATATAGTGAGTCACATAGGCGAAGTATAATCCGGCATAGTTTTCGACCAGTTCTATAAACGCCGGGTAAATCGACATCTGGCCATCACCCTGATCTTTAAGATAACCCGCCTCTTGCGCCGATTTGATAATACGGTTGACGTGGATCCGTGAAACAAAAAATTCTTTAGCCAGTAAGTTGGCTGAATAAGGTATGACTGCGCCATGTACGGTTTTATTTTTTATAGCCTGCAGGTAAAGATATAACATTATCATTCGCCCTCCGTCTTTATCAATAAACAATCCCACTTCAGGCAAAACCTTCCTGAACGTTAATCCCCTGAAAAGGTATTCCGCTGCGCGACGGAAAAAGTTATTTCGCAGGATGTCGTTATCCAGCAGATTAACGTTGATATTAAACTTTGGGAAAAGAATACTTACCGGCAAAAATGCGCCGGACATGTAGCGTTTAAGTTCATTAAGTCCCTTTTCAGTCGGTGCGATTCTCGTTTTGCGTCTGTCTTCACTGCAGCGCCAGGTCTTGATGCGCCCGGTGGTTCTGAGCAAGGTGATGATCGCAATCACACTGTTGGGGCTGGCTATTTTATAACGGGAACATAATTCTTTAATTTCTGATACTGACTCAGCCTGATTTCCAAAGATAAAACAACACATGGAAAGAATAATGTTGAACCGTGATTCCTGAAGCATCGTTTTGTAGAACAAAGGTTGTTTTTTGTAGATGGCGTCATTAATGGTGTAGTGCTCTGTTATTGCCTCACTGAATCGCGGATTGTTTTTAATGACATCCCTTCGATGTAGCAAGGCCCTGGATGAGATATGATTATCCATAGCGTTTGTCTCTTATATGAATGAGCCGATAGATGAAGTATCCAGTCTTCTTTCGGATTTTTCATTATACCTTGAGATTGACATATTTACCGTTATTATTTGATGCGAATTTTATATTTATACTGCATATGGATACAGGCGGTGATTAACACAAAGATGTTCTCGTTAGTCACGTTGATAACGGTTTCTTAACCTGATGGTGTACTGTAAAATTATTATCAACAACAGGGTTTTTTTATATTTTGTTACATTCACAAATGGGATATGTGTTCTTGTGCCCAGGAGCAGGTTATGACCCAAAATATTTCTTTCAGAAATGCTGCTTTTTATGAGCAAAAATTTGTCATCTCAACCTGCCATTTCACATTTCAGGGGTACAGTCTGTTACTCAAACAGTACGGTATAGACGCTTCGCACGTTCGTTTTGAGGGGGATGAACCTTCCCGGCAGGATCTGGAAAATATCCTTAGCAGTCAAAACGCTCAAATCTCGGTGTTTCTCGGAAAAGGTGTGGTCTCTCTGCTGGAGAGCCTGAAGCGACTCGCTTGCGTGCTAAATAAACTTCCTGTTATTCGAAAGGTAACCCTGTACGGGGAAATGCCGGATGGCTGGCTGTATCGAACTCTGGGGAATCTTTTAAATAATACTTTCCAGCTTTCATTGATTCGTATAGCCAGCGTGTCTGATGTTATGACCTGTTTTCGTATGCATAATGACGTATTTAAGGATAACTCACGTTCATTGCGTGACCAATACTGGGGGTTGTCTTATCAGGAAAACGTAAAAGGTTTAACCGAAAGAGAGGTAAGCGTTTTATTAAATTTTTATCGCGGAATGTCAGTGAAAGAGCAGTGTGAAAAAATGGGGCTGTCTAATAAAACGGTTTATACTCATCGTAAGGAAGGGGTGAAAAAATTGCACCAGATCCGACGCTGGCTGAAAGATCCGCATGCCTTAAGAATGGAAGGAAGCACGGAACGGTTAACGCAAAAAGAAAGTCTCTCTGCCAAAGAGACGGCGATTTATAATGCATTGCTAAAAAGAGAGATATTCCCTGCGTATCAGATCATAACCGATCGTTATAAGAAGGGGGTGGGGTTTGAGATACTCATTCGCTGGAATAATAATGGTAAAATTATCAAGCCAGTTAATTTTCTTACTGATATTTCAAGCCAGGAAATATGGCTAAAAATTACTGCGCTAGTGATTCATGCTGCGGTGTCAGGTATTAATAAATATAACGGTAAATATTATTTTTCCGTCAATATCCCCCCGCGACTTGCCTCGGGTAATGCACTTCCCGACATGGCCAAAAAGGCTGTGGCGATGCTGCTCAATCCGCAGTGGGCCGACAAACTGGTCTTTGAATTTGCGGAAGATATTGATGTGACCAAGGATAGAACGATCCCAGAAACCATGCGGCGTTTACGCAATACCGGGTGCCGGCTGTTTCTCGATGACTGCTTTTCCAACCATCAAACCATGTTCCCGGTAAGGCAGGTGCATTTTGATGGATTAAAGCTTGACCGGGATATCGTCGAGCATTTTGTGGCGAATGATAATGATTATAATCTTATTAAAGCGATACAGATATACAGCGATATGACCGGTACGGATTGTATTGCTGAAGGGGTGGATAGCGAAGAGAAGTTTGAGAAATTAGTCGCCCTTGGGGTTAAAAGCTTTCAGGGCTATTATCTGTCGCGGGCGGTGAAAGAAGACGAATTAGATCGCATGGTCAGATTGTTTAGCTAAAGCGCAAAAATAAAGCCCCGAAGGGCCTTTATTTATTTTCGACCCAGTAACAGGCCGAGAACAATACCTACCGCCCCCGCAGCAATTAAACCCGTCAGGGGATTGTTTCTCACCGCTTCAGTGACATCGGAAACGGCGTCGCTGGCCTGTGCGGCATATTTCTTGGCAGCACCTTTAACCTGATGCTTAGGGGAGTCAACGAAATCGCCAAACTGCTGCTGGGCTGAGCCTGCCAGTTCATCGAGTTTATTTTTCGCTTTGTCTTCTGCAAACTGTGTATTTTTATCAGTATTGAAATCAGTCATTTTTGCCTCCTTGTGTTGATAGTATAAGGATAGCCTCTCTTTTGCGTTTTAAGGGACGCAGGGCGGAAATTGGCACAAAATCCTCCTGTTTTCGGATATATCTCTATGCCATAAACCCTTTATTTCTCATTCTCATCCTGACCGTAATACAGTTTCCCAATCCGGATAAGCGGGCGGCCCTGAGACTTGCGGTGCAGGTTACTGTCCCTGAGCGAATACACGCACCCGCAATATTCCTGCTGGTAAAACTGTTCCCGCTTGCTTATCTCAATCATGCGCGAGGAACCGCCCTGTTTGCGCCAGTTGTAGTCCCAGTAGACCATCCCCGGATAGCGCGCTGCCGCACGCTGGCCGCAGTCATTTATCTGCTGCATATTCTTCCAGCGGGAGATCCCTAATGAACTACTGATGACGCGAAAACCATTTTCTGCCGCATACAACGCTGTGCGTTCGAAACGCATATCGAAGCACATGGTGCAGCGGATGCCGCGCTCGGGTTCCCATTCCATGCCCTTAGCGCGTTCAAACCAGTTATCGGTGTCGTAATCGGCATCGACAAACGGCACGCCGTGTTTTTCCGCAAAGCGAATATTCTCCTCCTTACGGATGAGGTATTCCTTTTGTGGATGAATATTGGGGTTATAGAAAAATATGGTGTAATCAATTCCCGAGGCCTGGATGGCTTCCATCACTTCTCCCGAGCAGGGTGCGCAGCAGGAGTGCAGCAGCAGTTTGTCGGCACCGTCTGGCAGGGTAAGTTGAGGGCGGATAAAGGGGGTTGTACTCATCGTATCAACTCTATGTGAATGAAATTTATTGAATTGTAGTCCCGTAATCGAAGAAAGTGAACGTTCAGGGCAAACCCCAACCTTTGGTTCAGCAACTCTGCATGTTCCTCATCAAACATTTTTATGCCGTATAGATACCTGGTATACCCCGACCTGGCTTGTGATGAAAGAGCGGTCAGTGCCCAACATGTCTAAGTGTGCCATGACTGGTGAGGTGTACGTCGGCGGATAGCATCTTCTTTTTGACCCCTATGTCAGAGACATACCCAAACGCGCATAAGCACGCAGGCTCTGGTTGCCTGAAGGAATGGTTCGAACTGAGTATTAGATGGTAGAAGGTTTTATCGCAGGGTGTTTGGCGATGCTGGATTTAACTTGAGATGGATAATTAACTCTGAAAGGGCCTGAAAAGGCCCCTACTTTTTAACATCAAGATAATGGGAAGCCTGCGTCGATATCATTGTGAGAAACTGCTTTGCGGTAATACCCCATAAAGATGGGTCAAAATCGAACCTATACAAGTTAAGAAATTCCAGTTCCACATCATCATTTTTGTTGATGAAATTATGGCAATCCTCAATTAGTCCCTTTGCATATTCAGGTCCTTCGGATTTCAAATACTCTTCCATCACCTCTTCGATCGTCTCGCCGAACAGGTCGTAATCCTGGTTAAAGTAAGCACCCATTAGATGATCTAAAAATTTATTAATCATGATTTATCTCAGTACCGGGAATGCAGTCAGTACGTAGTACGGCTTGTTGTTATACAACTGGCACTCAAGAACGACACGCATTTTATATGACTTGATTATGGGGCCAGTCGCAGACTCTATGCCGAAGCCAACTTCTTTGCCTGCAAAAAAATCGAGGTTCAATTTTGAGCCAGTTCTCGCAGTTTTGGCCCAGTTATTTATATAAGAGGAATTGAATTTCAGTGCCTGGGAAATGGCATCTTCAGCTATGCGTCTGTTATAAAAAGTGCTGCTTCCAGATAGCGTGGGTCTGTTAGCCATACGTGTTCTGAGATCTGCTTCACTTAAACCTACATGGCGAGAGAGTGTATGCCCACCGGGTTTATATCCAGATGCAGATTCATGCTCAATAAGCCTAATTCTTCCGACGCGCACTGATGCGACACGGACAGCTCCGAGAGCAAGGCCAAAAGCTACGGGCACGGCAATATCGACGGTCAGACCTATATTAATTGCGGTCTTTTCATCAGCACCAAGACGGCGAGCTGTATCAACAGCTAACTGGTATGCTGCTGTTCGGGTATCACGACCAGAAATAGTCTGGTCAATAGCTGCATTGAGGCTATCGAGCCCATGCGCGCCAACAACAATGCAGGCTGCTTTAGTCAGCGTAGTTGGGTCTGGTGCTGCGCACAAAATTGTCGCGCCGGCCAGTTCAACAGTACTCATTGCCACACCGAGTCCGCCTAACAACCGATTCTGCAGTGTCTCTGCTTCGGTTACTGTTTTATCAGACAACACTGCAGCCATCTGAACCGGTGACATAACTACCTGTAATCCTTCACTCATACCCATACTCCGATGAAGATATTCCTCGATAATAAGAAAAATTAGTGCGTTACGCAAAAAGTGTTCTAGTGTGCAAAGCGTAGTCTCTTCAACACAACGATTGATTATAGATACACTGCCTTGGGGGGTATTTTAAGGCTCCATCAAGTCACCTCGTATTCCCCCGATCCTGAGACGACTCGCAGCAATCATGCATTGACCGAAGGAATAAATTCGACATAATTTATTTCTGTGGTGAATCATCTCTGACGAGAGGGCGTTCCGGACTACTGCTGTCCGCAGGTATGCACGCGTCTTCGCGTACCAGGGGAGAGTCACTGGGATGCACCCGACACCACGATTCTTTCTTTAATTTTTTATCCCATTGGAAGGGTATAGAGTGCACAAGTTTAATTCCTCTCTTCTTGCGATTTTTTTGCTGACAGGTTGTAGTTCCGATCTGGTTCTCAGCCCACCTCAAAAACCTGAATACAAGGCTATGCCAGAGATAACCCAGTCTGTGACGCCATCCCAACAGCGTGCGATCATGGCTGGCGAGAGGCCTGATTGGTCAGAAAGGACGCCAGTCGGCACCATGAAACGATATTGATAAATACCTAGCGACCAGGGCTGCCATTCGGTGGCCTTTTTTATTGTGATGAATGAGCGGAATGTGATGGCTACAGTCCCTTGTTTGCTCAGCAACAGGGCTCGCGTGCCTGGTGCGACGTTGTACCTATCAATTGGCTAAGAATAAGGGGGTGTAGACATGTAACCTACTGAATATTTTAGAAAAATAGGTAATAGAATGAGTATAAAATTACTTTATGTCCGAAAGAGCCTTTTACCCCCTCAGCTAACTACACGATAACCACGTCAAACCTAATGTTTACATAAAGCTGCTTTCAAAGATACAATACCCCCCTATAGTATCAGGAGGGCGTATGCCGCATTCACCCGCAGATAAAAAACGTATTCTGACGCGCGTCCGCCGCATTCGAGGGCAGGTTGATGCTCTTGAGCGTGCACTGGAATCGGGCGACCCCTGTCTGGCCATCCTGCAGCAAATTGCCGCCGTGCGCGGTGCTGCGAATGGGCTGATGGGCGAAATGGTTGAAATTCACCTCAAAGATGAGCTGGTGACCGGGGAAACAACGCCGGACCAGCGGGCCGTTCGCATGGCAGAAGTCGGCCATTTGCTGCGCTCTTATCTAAAATAAACCCACAGACCTCACAATAAGGGAAGAGACATTATGAAATCTCGCGCTGCTGTCGCATTTGGCCCCGGCCAGCCGCTCAAAATCGTTGAAATCGACGTGGCTCCGCCGAAGAAAGGCGAAGTCCTGATCAAAATTACCCATACCGGCGTGTGCCATACCGATGCGTTTACCCTTTCGGGTGACGATCCTGAAGGCGTGTTCCCGGCGGTACTCGGCCACGAAGGCGGCGGGATTGTGGTGGAAGTCGGCGAGGGTGTGACCAGCCTGAAGCCGGGTGACCATGTGATCCCGCTGTACACGGCAGAATGTGGTGAGTGTAAGTTCTGTAAATCCGGCAAAACTAACCTCTGCCAGGCGGTTCGCGCTACTCAGGGTAAAGGTCTGATGCCAGACGGTACCACTCGCTTCTCCTATAACGGTGAACCGATCTATCACTACATGGGCACCAGTACCTTCAGCGAATACACCGTGTGTGCGGAAATTTCGCTGGCGAAAGTGAACCCACAGGCGCCGCTGGATAAAGTTTGCCTGCTGGGCTGCGGCGTGACCACCGGGATTGGCGCGGTGCATAACACTGCAAAAGTGAAAGAGGGCGACACCGTTGCGGTGTTCGGTCTCGGCGGTATCGGTCTGGCGGTTATCCAGGGGGCGGTGCAGGCGAAGGCGGGTCGTATTATCGCTGTCGATACTAACCCGGAGAAATTCACACTGGCAGGCGAAATGGGTGCCACTGATTTCGTGAACCCGAAAGACTACGATAAGCCGGTTCAGGATGTGATCGTTGAGATGACCGATGGCGGCGTTGACTTCAGCTTCGAATGTATCGGTAACGTTAACGTGATGCGCTCCGCGCTTGAATGCTGCCACAAAGGCTGGGGTGAGAGCATCATCATTGGCGTTGCCGGTGCGGGCCAGGAGATCAAAACCCGTCCATTCCAGCTGGTGACCGGCCGTGTGTGGCGTGGTTCAGCGTTTGGCGGCGTGAAAGGGCGCACCCAGCTTCCGGGCATGGTGGAAGATGCAATGGTCGGGAAAATTCAGCTCGACCCGTTCATTACCCATCGCCTGCCGCTGGAGCAAATCAACGACGCGTTCGATTTGATGCATGAAGGTAAGTCCATCCGTACCGTGATTCACTTCGGCGACAAGTAACTCTTCTGCCAGCGGTTTTTTTGCCGCTGGCGTTTCCTGCATAATCTTCTCTAAAGTGTGACCTGCCTTGCGCTTTTAGCCGTAAGCTAATCTCCAGCCGTGCCGATGACTATTTTACAGGCGTGTTTTTACGCATCTTACCTACAAGAGAGTCGACGGTCATGGACAACACAACAACGATGCAGGCGCAGCGCACGCTGAGCTTTTTGCATCATATCAGGCTGGTTCCGCTGTTTTCCTCCATTCTCGGTGGCATTATTTTGCTGTTCGCCTTGAGCTCAGGTCTGGCGGGCTATTTCCTGCTGCAGGCAGACGCCGATCAGCAGGATGTCACATCAGAAATTCAGGTGCGTATGGGGCTGTCGAACAGTTCTAACCATCTTCGCACCGCGCGTATCAATATGATCCACGCTGGCGCGGCCAGCCGTATCGCCGAGATGGATGCAATGAAGCAGAACATCAGCGAGGCGGAAAAACGTATTAAGCAGTCTCAGGATGGCTTTAATGCGTACATGAACCGCCCCGTTCGTACGGCGGAGGATGAAGCGCTGGATGCCGAACTGAAAACACGCTTTGACGCCTATATCGCGGGCCTTCAGCCGATGGTGAAATTTGCCAAAAACGGCATGTTTGAAGCGATCATTAACCATGAAAACGAATCCGCGCGCCCGCTGGATGACGCCTATAACGCCGTCCTGCTGAAGGCGATTAAGATCCGTACCGACCGGGCCAATGCCCTGACGGCGCAGGCGCACAGCCGCACGCAGCTGGGCCTGATGTTCATGGTCGGGGCGTTTGCCCTGGCGCTGGTGTTGACCGCGCTGACCTTTATCGTGCTGCGCCGCACGGTCATCAATCCGCTTCAGCGTGCTGCTACGCGAATCGAGAACATTGCGAAAGGCGACCTGACGATGCCGGATGATGTCGCCGGGCGCAGCGAAATTGGCCGGCTGACGCGCGACCTGCAAACCATGCAGCACTCGCTGGAGACCACGGTTGGCACCGTACGCCAGGGGGCGGAAGAGATCTATCGCGGAACCAGTGAAATCTCGGCTGGCAACACCGATCTCTCATCCCGTACCGAACAGCAGGCGGCCGCCATTGAGCAGACTGCCGCAAGTATGGAACAGCTGACCGCGACGGTGAAACAGAATGCCGATAACGCGCACCATGCCAGCAAGCTGGCGGAAGATGCCTCCGGTAAAGCCAGCCGTGGCGGCCAGATGGTCTCCGGCGTGGTGAAAACGATGAGCAATATCTCCACCAGTTCGAAGAAGATCTCTGAAATTACTGCGGTGATTAACAGCATTGCGTTCCAGACCAATATCCTGGCGCTCAATGCGGCAGTAGAAGCAGCGCGTGCGGGTGAACAAGGACGCGGCTTTGCGGTGGTGGCGAGCGAAGTGCGTACCCTGGCGAGCCGAAGTGCAAATGCCGCGAAAGAGATTGAAAGCCTGATCAACGAGTCGGTTTCCCTGATCGATCAGGGTTCCGGTGAAGTGGTCGCCGCGGGCAACACCATGAACGACATCGTCGATGCGGTGAAACGCGTCACCGATATTATGCTGGAAATTGCCGCCGCCTCCGACGAACAGAGCCGCGGTATCGAGCAGGTCAGCCAGGCAATTTCGGAGATGGACAAAGTGACGCAGCAGAACGCCTCGCTGGTGGAGGAAGCCTCTGCGGCGGCGGCCTCCCTGGAAGAACAGGGCGCGCGTCTGACCGAGGCAGTCGGGGCATTTCGTCTGAGTGGCGCAAAGCCTGGCCGTTCAGTCTCGTCTGCGCCAGCGGTGAAAAACGCACCTTTACGTCCTGCGCCTGCGGTGTCGGGTGATAACTGGGAAACGTTCTGAGTCGTCCGGGGTAAACGGGTGAAAAAAAAGGGACCGTCAGGTCCCTTTTTTATGGCGTTACTGCTTATCCGGCAGCGCGTAGGCAATCACGTAATCACCGCGATCCGGCGACTGACGGGCACCCCCCGCGTTGATGATGATGTACTGTTTACCGGTTTTCGGTGAAATATAGGTCATCGGTCCGGACTGGCTACCGACCGGCAGACGGTCTTTCCAGATCTCTTTTCCGGTGGCGGTATCAAACGCGCGCAGGTAGAAATCCTGGGTGCCGGCAAAGAACAGCAGACCGGACTGGGTAGCGAGGGACGCGCCCAGGGTCGGCATACCGATTGGGATCGGCATATGCATGCGAATGCCAAGCGGGCCAGTATCTTCCACCGTACCGACCGGAACCTGCCACACCAGCTTGCCTGATTTCAGGTCAACGGCTGACATGGTGCCAAACGGTGGCTTCTGACACGGAATGCCCAACGGCGACAGGAAGCGTTCACGCATAGCCCCGAACGGTGTACCGTCCATAGGCACAATACCCATCTCAATGCCGCTGGCGTTTTTCGCCACGTTGGCACGCGGTACCATGTAGTTTGCCAGTCCCAGGCGCATATCGTTAACGAACATCAGGCTGTTGTTCGGGTCGATTGAGACGCTGCCCCAGTTCATCCCGCCGAGGGAGCCCGGGAACTGCAGGGAACGGTCGAGACCCGGTGGGGTGAAGACGCCCTGGTGACGCATCTCTTTAAACTGAATGCGGCACAGCAGCAGGTCTACTGGCGTCGCCCCCCACATATCCGATTCGGTCAGCGTCTGGTTGCCAATCATCGGCATGCCAACAGAGTACGGTTGGGTCGGGGAGTAACGTTCACCTTCAACGTTACCGGCCGGTACCGGGCGCTCTTCCACTTTCGCCACGGGCTTGCCGGTTTCGCGGTTGAGCATAAAGATCATGCCCTGTTTGCTGGTCTGCACCAGCACCGGCGTGGTGCCACCTTTACCGTCGGGTAAATCGTACAGCAGCGGCTGGGAAGGGAGATCAAAGTCCCACAGGTCGTGGTGGGTGGTCTGGAAATGCCAGCGCACCTGACCGGTGGCGGCGTCCACCGCCACGATGGAGGAGCTGTACTTGTCATCCAGCGCCGTACGCTCACCTGCCCAGAAATCTGGCGTGGCGTTGCCGGTTGGCAGATAGATCAGGTTCAGTTTTGCATCGTAAGACATGGCAGACCAGACGTTTGGCGTGCCGCGTGTATAGGTCTGTCCTTCCGGTGGGAGGCCGGTCAGCTGCGGATTACCCGGATCCCATGCCCATGCCAGCTTGCCGGTATGAACGTCATACGCACGCACGACGCCCGGCGGTTCACCGGTGGAGAAGTTATCCGCGATACGACCGCCGACCACCACCACATTCCCCGCGACCAGCGGCGTGGAGGTCTGCTGATAGTAACCCGGTTTGATTTCCCCCATCCCGATGCTCAGGTCAACGGTGCCACGATCGCCAAAGTCTTCACAGACTTTGCCATTATCCGCATTGATAGCAATCAGTCGCGCATCGGTGGTCGGCAGGAACAGACGACGAGGGCAGGCCGCAGGCTGTGCATCTGCCTGTGACGTTGTCACGCTGCTGTGATCTTCAAAATAGCCCAGACCGCGGCAACGCTGCCAGTTCGGTGCCGAGGCTTTCGCGTCGTAACGCCATTTCTCTTTACCGGAGTCGACGTCCAGCGCCAGGACTTTACTGTACGGCGTACAGACATACAGCGTGTCGCCAATTTGCAATGGGGTGTTCTGATCTTCCGCACCGGAGCCGTTGCTCTGAGGAATATCCCCCGTGTGGGCAACCCAGGCCACCTTCAGATCATTCACGTTTTGTTTGTTAATTTGATCGAGGGCGGCGAAGCGGTCACCGTGGGTGGTATTGCCCCAGTGCGCCCAGTTTTTCTGCTCCTGACCCGGTGCGACCGGTTTTACCGGTACCGGCTCATTCGCCGCCACCAGCGTTTGCGGCTTGAACATCCAGCCGAGGCTCACCAGCATCACGACCGCCAGAACGGCCGCGACGCCAAATGCCGGTGCTTTGTTCGGGGCGTTGTGGTTTGCGGCGCGCATAAACGGCCAGACGATGGCACAGAGGAAGGCCAGCACGGCAAACGTAAAGAGGCGCGAGAAGAGCGGCCAGAAATCCCATCCGGCATCGCTGACGGCCCAGAACAGCGAGGCGATAAACGCGATGCCATAGAGGACGATCCCGCTGGTGCGGTTGATGAAAATCAGGACGGCGGCAATCACCATCGCCACGCCCATGATCAGGAAGTACCCACTTCCGCCTACGGTAACAAGCTTTAAACCTAAGCCGCCAACAGCCAGACCGATGAGCGTCATCAGTCCGGCAAGGAGCCACTGCAGGATACGGGGTATCCCACGTGGCGCGCTGCCAAATGCCATTTCTGTCTCCTTTAAATCCCCCGCGTTGCGGAACGGTGCCGAATATGTACCAATTGGGTAATAATCGCGGAGAGGGATGAGGTTTTATACGGTTTATCCGCATAATTTGCGGTTGAATTCCTGTTTAACAAATAGCATGCGAACCATTTGGTGAATTCGCAGCTATGATAAAACTGTTAAATTGTTTTACGCAATTGTTAATGGATGATTTCGCATTTTTTGACCACA
The DNA here is from genome assembly GCF_000534435.1 of Enterobacter sp. BIDMC 26. NCBI lineage: Bacteria > Pseudomonadati > Pseudomonadota > Gammaproteobacteria > Enterobacterales > Enterobacteriaceae > Enterobacter > Enterobacter sp. BIDMC 26. The sequence continues at coordinate 1,392,444 of NZ_KI973182.1, forward strand.
GAAACAAAAAACCCGTCGACAGGACGGGTTAGTGGTTGAGGTTGTAAAGGCGTCTCAGGCAGGCATGGATTTGCGGATGGCGCTGAGCAGCGTCTGCGCACCCGGGGAGAGCGGGGTATCCACGCGGGTTAATATACCGATAGGTTCGCCCGCACCTGGCGACGTCACCGGCAGTGCGGTAAGCGTGCCCTGGCGGAGATCATCTTTCACCGCGCCGGAGGGAACGAACCAGACGTAATCATAATCCACCGTAAGCTGGCGCGAAAGCGAGGCTGACAGCGTTTCGATGCAACCTGAAGGCAGTGAGCAGCCCTGCATCTGCAGCAGTGTCTCGGCGTTCTGACGCGGAACGGTGCCTTTTGGGGATACTACCACCGGCCACTCCATCACGCGGCTTAACGTCACCGTATCCTGCAGAAGGGGGTGACCGGGTCGCACGACCAGCTTCAGGGATTCCAGGAACAACAGTTCGTAGTTAAGCCCGCCCATAAGCTCGGGGTCGGACATGCGCCCGATACCGAGATCCAGTTCGCCGGATTTTAGCCCGGCGAGCAGCATGGTGTTATTCATGGTGGCAACCTGAATAGTGGTATGCCGCTGATGTTTGTGGAACTGTCCAATGACCGGAGGCAGAATGCCGAGCGCCGCCGTTGGCAGGGCACCCACGCGCACAATCTCCGTGGCGTGCTCCTCTTTGCGGTTGAGCGACTGTCCGGCAGTATTCAGCGCATCGAGAACCTTGACGGCGTGCGTCAGGAATTGTTCACCCACGAGGGTGAGTTGTGCCCCCAGCCGACCGCGGTCGAAGAGACGGGTTCCGGTGAGTTGTTCCAGCTCGTTCAGCGTTTTGGAGAGCGCAGGCTGGCTTAGGTTGAGAGTTTCAGCCGCTCGCCCCAGCGTTCCCTGTTGAGCGACGGCCACAAATGTATGCAAATGGCGCAAGCGTATGCGCTGACTGAACAGACCATTTTTTTCCATAGGCGATGTTAAAAACAGAGCGATGCGGGTGACAAGCTAAGTTGTTTAATTTTGATAACTTGATAGCAAAATATTTTTAACATTTGATCTGTTTGAGTTACAACATGTTTTTTGGCAGGGGGGAGAGGAAGAACGTCCTTGTTCTTTTCGTGCACATTGAGAGCGTTACGTCAGTGTATAGCCGGGTTAAATCACGCCATCACCGCCGTCAGAGCACCATACCTGACCGGAGGTAAATGAACATTCATCCGAGGCCAGCGTGACATAGAGCGGTGCGATTTCAACAGGTTGACCCGGACGCCCCAGCGGGGTATCACCACCAAACTCTTTCACTTTTTCCATCGGCTGGCCGCCGCTGGATTGCAGCACCGTCCAGTAAGGACCCGGGGCAACCGCGTTGACGCGTATTCCTTTTGGACCAAGCTGTTTCGCTAAGGATTTGGTGAATACCGCCAGACAGGCTTTTGTCTGGGCATAATCCAGCAGCACAGGGCTGGGCTTAACCGCCTGGACCGAGGAAGTATTAATGATAGAGGCCGACGGTTTCAGATGGCGCAGCGCCGCTTTGGTTATCCAGAAAGGCGCATAGACATTGGTTTTAAAGGTCGCGTCAAAATCTTCCGTGGTGAGCTCTTCAAGGGATTCCCGGTATTGCTGACGACCGGCGTTATTCACCAGAATGTCCAGTCCCCCCAGTTTGGCCACCGCCTCTTCTACCAGCTTCTGGCAGAACGTCTCATCCCGAATGTCACCCGGCAGCGCGACGGCAATGCGTCCTTCCGCTTTGATAAGTTCAATGACGTCAACCGCGTCTTTCTCTTCTTCAGGCAGATAGTTAATTGCGACGTCAGCCCCTTCACGGGCGTAAGCGATCGCGACTGCGCGACCAATACCGGAGTCACCTCCGGTGATCAATGCTTTCTTGCCGGCAAGGCGGCCATGCCCTTTATAGCTCGTTTCCCCGTGGTCGGGTACGGGTTGCATTTCTGATGCCAGTCCCGGCGGCGTTTGCGGTTGCTCCGGGAAAGGGGGTTGCGGGTAAGCGTTCTGACGTTGTGTAGTATCACTCATAGCTGACTCCTTAAGCCAAGGGGTGAGATTTGATGGATAGTTGCAGCGTTAACGCTTCGCTGAATTATTTCTGCAAATGATCGACGCGCACGACAGGCGGCGATGATTTCTTATCAAGCGATCCGTTGATACTGATCATCTGATCGGGTTTAACTGTTCTGCCGTCGAATACTGCCTGGGGAATAATAACGTCTATTTTTCCGGTTTTATCCTGGAATACAAACTTATCGCCGCTACCGTCAATAAGGTTTCCGCGTAATGAAATAGTCGCACCATCATGCATTTCTTTTGCATGATCGATGGTCATAATTCGTGCGTCATCGGTTCCACGATAACCGCTATCCAGTGCGTGCGGCGGTGGCGGTGCTTCACCTTTTTGTAACCCGCCGTTATTATCTGCCCATGCGGCCGGTACCAGAAATATCAAAAAAGCGGAAATAAGCGATAATTTCATCTGATATCCTTCATTTTGTGTGTCTTGACTTATTAAGTATTGTTGCTATTCCTTTATGTGGCAAATGTGATAAGTCTTAAAAACATTCGCTTTTGAAATCAAAAATATCGGTTAATAAGCGAAACGGTGATAGCCGCCATGAAGCGTCAAAGTGATAAGTTACCTGGGATAGATGAGAATTACCGATTGCTGACGTTTGAATATGGATTTCGTCAGGTGGGTTTTATTGTCCTGCTGGCCATTATCGTTGCGGCGATAGCGGGCTTCTTTTCAAGCGGAGTGGTGAGTGATACGCAAAGAACAAACTCGGCAAAGTCGCTGACCATCAACTACGAGCGCTTTGGCCGACGCCAGACGGAGTCGAAGATCCACCTTTCATTCCCGGTCAGAACAGAAGGGAAATACACCCTGAGTGTGACCAGCGAGAGCAACGATGTTTACGAGCCAGGAAGCGTTTGGCCGCAACCGGACAGCATGTTCAGTCGCGGGAATACGCTCTTTTTTGTGTATAACAACCTGAAAATGTCCGACAACTTCTCTGTCTTACTTTTCACGACCCCTGCACGCGCAGGTAAATGGGACAATGTCGTTCGCATAAACAACGAGCCGGAAATCCCTTTCTGGCAATTTATTTACCCGTAGGAGGCTGATATGGATATGGTCTTTCGTGCGCTGGCTATTTACCTGTTCCTCGTCGTGGTATTTAAAGTTGCCGGACGGCGCGCTTTGCTGCAGATGACCAGCTTTGATCTGATTCTCCTGTTAATTATCAGTGAGGCGACGCAACAGGCGCTGCTCGGGGAAGATTTTTCGGTCACCGGCGCAATGATTACCATTACCACGCTGGTGGTAGTGGATATTATCTTTGGGATAATGAAAAAATATTTCTCACCGGTAGAAAATATTCTTGATGGCACTCCGGTGATATTGGTTGAGAACGGCGTGCCGTTAGCAGATAAACTCAAAAAAGTCGACGTTTCCTGTGATGATATTCTGGTATCGGCACGCCAGAATAATGGTGTTACGCAGCTGAGTGAAATTAAATATGCCATTCTTGAGCGCAATGGACATATTTCAATCATTCCTTTTGAGAAGTAAGAGGCCACGAAATGAGCAACCTTCACCATGATAACAATTATACCGTCGCCGAACTGACCAAAAAAGTGGCGAGCAAATTGACAGACTTAGGGCTTCGCTTAACCACGGCAGAATCCTGCACCGGCGGAAAACTCTCCGTCGCCCTTTGTGCCGAAGAGAACACGGCCGAATTTTATGATGTCGGCCTGGTCGTGTTCAGTGACGGCGCAAAAGAGCGCATTCTGGGCGTGCGTCCTGAGACCCTTGAACGGTATACGGCCGTAAGTGAACAGACGGTGACCGAAATGGCCGCCCGGATCCTGGAAATTGCCCAGGCGGATGTCAGTATTGCCATCAGTGGTTATGCCGGGCCAGAAGGGGGCGACGATGGCACGGCGGCAGGGACCGTTTGCTTCGCCTGGAACCTTCGCGGACACACGGAAACCCGTACCGTCCTGTTTTCCGGCGACTGCCAGGATGTGGTAGAGAAGGCGGTGCAGTATTCATTGTCTGAATTAGTGACCAGATTATCCGGCTGGGATAACGAGTAAATTAACGCGGAGGTTCTATGGCTGTGATTGTCATTACCGGCGGTACGGCGGGTGTGGGAAAGGCAACGGCGCTGCACTTCGCAAAGGCAGGCTACGATGTGGGCATTATTGCCCGCGATGAGACAAGCCTGCACTCGACCCAGGAGGAGTTAACGCGATTTGGCGTCAAAGCCTGTGCGGTACAGGCGGATGTCGCCGACAGCCAGGCGGTGGTGGACGCGGCAAACGAGATTGAATATCGCCTCGGCGCAATTGATGTGTGGGTTAACAATGCGATGGGTGCGGTGCTGGCACCGTTTCGTACCCTGACGCCGGATGAATTTCGCCGCGTCACTGACGTGACCTATCTTGGCTTCGTAAACGGAACCCGCGCCGCGCTGGAATTGATGGTGCCACGCGATCGCGGCGTGATTATTCAGGTCGGGTCCGCGCTGGCCTACCGCTCGATCCCGTTACAATCGGCCTACTGCGGCGCCAAAGCGGCGATTCGGGGATTCACCGATGCGGTGCGCACGGAACTGATGCATGAGAACAGCCGGGTGCAGCTTTCAATGGTGCAGATGCCGGGGCTGAATACACCGCAGTTTGACTGGGCAAGAAACAAATTCGCCTGGGCTATGCGTCCGGTTCCGCCAGTGTTTGAGCCTGAAGTTGCCGCGAGCGCGATTTTTAAGGTCGCGCAAAAACCGGTGCGCGAACTGTGGGTGGGCAGCAGCACCATTCAGTCGATCGTCGGACAATTCCTCTTTCCGGGTTTCCTGGACCGGCTGATGGTGAAGAAGGCCTGGGAAGGTCAGATGACTGACGATCTGAATGACCGGGATCGCCAGGATTATCTCGACCAGCCGGTCAACGACCTGCACAAAATCCATGGGCGTTTTACCCCGGAAGCGAAAAACCGCGCCACGGCGATCACGTCAGGTGTGCCCGGGAAAGTCCTGTTAGGCTCCCTCGCGGTGGCGGGCGTTGTGCTGACGCGGCTGATGACCCGGCGTAAAAGGTAATCAGCGCAGCGCGCTACGGTTAGTCCAGAACCAGCGATAGCCGTAGCCGCTGAGGGTAAGCTGGACGGTTTTGCCACAGATCAGCGCGTCGTCATAGCGTTTATCCGCCAGGCAGGCGGTCCAGGTGGCGTGACGGATCCCGCGGGCGGTAAACTGGACCGGCTTGTCGCTAAAGTTAACGAAGGTCAGGATACTGCGCGCTTCGGCTTCGTAATAAATGCCCAGTACCGCGTCATCATCAATATTGATGAGACGAAACGGTGCGACAGCAATCTCCGGAAATTCAGAGCGCGTATTGGCCATGTCGATGATCCGGTGCAGCAGGGAATTGCGGTGCAGCAGGGAATCGGCCACGTTGATTTTCTGATAACGCCAGGGACCGCGATCGATGATCGGGGCGATAAACCGCTCAGGATCCGCTGCTGAAAAGCCACCGCCTTCTGACCCCGCCCACTGCATTGGTGTACGCACGGCATAGCGCTCGTCCAGCGTCAAATCATCACCCATGCCAATCTCATCGCCGTAGCGCATGACCGGCACGCCCGGGAGTGAGAAGAGCACCGCGTGGCAGAACGCCAGCCGTTTTTGATCGCCCTTTAACATCGGTGCCAGACGGCGTCGTATCCCGCGCTGGTAGACGTTCATCTCTTCGTCAGGGGCGAAGGTGTCGACCACAATCTGTTTCTCTTTTTTACCGATCCCTTCCAGATCCAACTCATCGTGGTTGCGCAGCCAGTTGGCAAAGCAGCACGAGTCAGGCGGGACAATCATCTTCTTTATGGCATTGCGCAGCGGTCGGGCGCTTTTCCTGGCAAGGCTGACGTAGAAATACTTATTGAGCCAGAAATTCAGCACCAGATTCAGACGGTTATTTTCGCCGAAATAGTCTTTATACGCCTCCACGTCGACGTCCACCTCACCGAGCAGGATCGCTTCCGGATTACGTGCTTCAATAAGGCGGCGCATATGCTCCAGGATCCATAACCCCTTTTTCTCGTCACCGCCGCCTGCCTGCGCGGTCAGGTGCGTTGCGGCATCAAGGCGAAATCCCGACACCCCGAGCTTGAGCCAGAAGAGGATAATATTTTCGATCTCGTTGAGCAGCGCGGGGCAGGTCAGATTCAGGTCGGGCTCATGGTGATAGAACATATGTCGGTAGTATTGCCCGGCCTCGTCATCCCATGTCCAGACGCTCTCTTCCACGCCGGGAAACATCGGGGAGGTATCGTCCTCGTTATTATCCGACCAGATGTAATAGTCACGAAAAGGTGAAGTTGGGTTGCGGCGAGCCTGCTGAAACCAGGGATGGGCGTCCGAGGTGTGCTGAATCAACAGCTCAATAATGACCTGCATACCCAGCTCCCGAGCCTGTTCAATAAAGGCAATAATGTCGGCCAGCTTTCCGAAGCGAGGATCAACCTGCAGATGGTCGCTGACGTCGTAACCTTCATCCAGAAACGGGGTGAGGTAGAAAGGGGTGATCCAGATAACCGTCGCCCCCATGCGGCGAATGTAGCGCAGCTTTGCGCCAATCCCGGCGATGTCCCCGCAGCCATCGCCGTTTAAATCATAAAAGAGTGCAGTATCAATCTGATAAATAATGGCTCGGGTATGCCAGTCTGCCATAGTTCACCTCAGTGATAACCTTCCGTGTCGGAAACTTTGCCCCGGAAAACATAGTAGCTCCAGGCGGTGTACACCAGAATCACCGGAATAATCAGTAACGTTCCGACCAGCATAAACAGCTGGCTGGCCGGTGGTGCCGCAGCCTCCCACAGGGTAATGCGCGGCGGAATAATGTTAGGCCACAGGCTAATGCCCAGACCGCTAAATCCGAGGAAGATCAGCCCAAGGGTCAACAGGAAGGGACGCGAGTGGCTGGCCGGGTTGTGCGTCAGTCGCCAGATCCACAGGCTAAACACGCCTACCAGCAGGGGAACCGGCAGGAACCAGATGAAGTTGGGGAAGGTAAACCAGCGGTCGGCAACGTACTGCCAGCCGAGCGGCGTCCAGATACTCACCACCGCGATCACCACCACCAGCGCCAGCAGCACGTGCCGGGTCAGTTCACGCATGCGGTTTTGCAACGCGCCTTCACTTTTCATGATAAGCCACGTGGTACCGAGCAGGGTGTAGGCCACTACCAGCCCGATGCCGCAGAAAAGATTGAAGGGCGTTAACCAGTCAAGGGCGGAGCCGACAAAGCGCCGGCCCTCAACGTCAAAGCCGTTAATCACTGCTCCCACCACCACCCCCTGGCTGAAGGTGGCAAGCAAAGAGCCGCCGGCGAAGGCGTAGTCCCAGAATTTGCGGTGCGAAGGCGTTGCCTTAAAGCGGAACTCAAAGGCCACGCCGCGAAAGATAAGGCCAATTAACATGGCGGTAAGAGGGATGGTCAGCGCATCGATAATCACCGCATAGGCCAGCGGAAACGCGCCGAACAACCCCGCACCGCCGAGCACCAGCCAGGTCTCGTTGCCGTCCCACACCGGCGCCACGCTGTTGACCATTACGTCACGCTCTCTGGCATCGCCCACGAAGTTAAAGAGCAGCCCGATGCCCAAATCAAAGCCATCCATGATGATATACATCAGCGTGGCGAACACGATGATGGCAAACCAGATAACTGAGATATCGACGCCCATCAGTTTCTCTCCTGTTCCGGAACAGACTCAGCGGCAGACAGCGGACGGGCAGGGGTGCCCGAGGTATTTGACGTCAACGTATCAACGGGCTGCGGACCTTTCTTGATAAGCCGAATCAGGTAGACGTAGCCCACGCCAAACACCGACGAATAGACCACAAAGAAGGCCAGCAGGCTAATGCTCATCTGCAGCGTGCTGTGCAGCGAGACCGCGTCGATCGTGCGCAGATAGCCATACACCACCCACGGCTGACGACCCACTTCGGTGGTGACCCAGCCGGCCAGCAGCGCCAGTAGGCCCGCTGGTCCCATGCAGAGCGCGAACCAGTGGAAGGGCCGCGACTGGTAGAGTCGATGGCGATAGCGTAGCCAGACGCTGACCAGACCCAGCGTGATCATCAGCAGACCCATGCCGACCATAATGCGGAATGACCAGAAAACAATCGGTGAGTTCGGGCGATCTTCTTTCGGGAAGTCTTTCAGTGCCGGGACCTGTTTATCCAGGCTGTGGGTCAAAATCAGACTGCCAAGGGCAGGAATTTCCAGCGCGTAGCGGGTGCGCTCCTGCTCCATATCCGGCAGGCCAAACAGCAGCAGCGGTGTCGCTTCGCCTGGCGGATTCTCCCAGTGACCTTCGATGGCGGCAATTTTGGCCGGCTGATGTTCGAGGGTATTCAGGCCATGCATATCACCGACGACGGCCTGAATGGGCGCGACCAGCAGGGCCATCCACATCGCCATGGAAAACATGGTGCGTATCGCGGGCGTGTCGTTGCCGCGCAGCAGATGCCATGCGCCCGACGCCCCCACAAACAGCGCGCTGCTCAGGAACGCGGCGATAGCCATGTGAATGAGACGGTAAGGGAAGGAGGGGTTAAAAATGATGGCCAGCCAGTCCTCCGGAATGACCTGACCGTTCTGAATACTGAACCCCTGGGGCGTGTGCATCCAGCTGTTGGAGGCGAGGATCCAGAAGGTGGACATCAGCGTACCCAGCGCGACCATGCAGGTCGAGAAAAAATGGAGGCCCGGGCCGACCTTGTTCCAGCCGAACAACATCACGCCAAGAAATCCGGCTTCGAGGAAGAAGGCGGTTAAGACTTCATAGGTCAGGAGGGGGCCGGTAATACTGCCGGCAAACTGTGAGAATCCGCTCCAGTTAGTGCCGAACTGATAGGCCATGACCAGACCGGAAACGACCCCCATACCGAAGTTAACGGCAAATATCTTTAGCCAGAAATGGTACAGCGAGCGCCACACCTCATTTTTGGTGCGAAGCCACATCCCTTCGAGCACCACCAGATAGCTGGCAAGACCGATGGTGATCGCCGGGAATAGAATATGAAACGAGACGGTAAAAGCGAACTGGATTCTGGCGAGGTGAAATGCGTCGAGTTCGAACATGGTCCGTACCTCTGGAACTGTTGCGCACGAGGATTGCCAGGCAGTCCGGGGCTGCCTGGCAAAATCGGTTACGGTTTTTTCTTCCCGGCACCCAGTTCGGCGCCGGTCAGCGGGTCGGAATGTGGATCGGACTTCGTGCGGGCCGACATCGCTTTGACCAGCGTGGCCTGTTCGGTCGTCAGCGTCACGCTTGCACTCCCGTCACCGCCGTCAACGGCAGGTTGGGGGGATTCAACGTAGTCGAAATGTTTATCGCTGTTCCAGCTTCCGCGAACCTCTCCACCTTCAGACATATTGTAGTACTTGTTGGTGTATTCCTCGATTGGCGGCAGTTTTCCCGGAGGGAAATTATTACGAATGGACTGAAGCGCCTTTTCAAAGGAGAGCTGATGCGCCGCCTCACGCGTCATCAGAAACGCCAGCGCATCCTTCACGCCCGGATCGTCCGTGACGTTAATCAGCCGTTCATAGATGATCTTCGCTCGGGCCTCGGCAGCCACATTTGAGCGCAGATCGGCGGTCGGCTCGCCAATGGTGTCGACATAAGCCGCCGTCCATGGCACCCCGGCGGAGTTGGTCAACGGAGTACCGCCACCGTAAAGCAGGGAGGTGATATGGCTGTCGTTACCGTTTTCGGTCATGGACCGATACAGCTCGGCTTCATTTTCCACGCCCTCCGCCAGTGCGCCTTTAGCCCCTTTATTAAGCATACCCACCAGGGTACCGATAATTTCAAGGTGGCTTAACTCTTCGGTCGCGATATCCATTAGCATATCTTTACGACCCGGGTCGTCATCACTCAACCCCTGAGTAAAGTAACGGCAGGCGGCGGCCAGCTCGCCCTGAGGACCGCCGAATTGTTCCAGTAATAAATTGGCAAGGCCGGGATTCGGTTCGGCAACCCGAACCGTATATTGTAATTGTTTGACGTGTCGAAACATGTCTTCTCTCCTGAGGTTATTTTTTTGCTTCGACACCGGATGCGTCTGAACGCAGCAGGAACTGTTCGGTGGTCTGTGGAATGTGGCGAATCAGCCAGTCGGCCATCTCGCGCTCTTCCGCCAGGATACTCTCGATGGCGGGCACGGAAGCCATGTCGCCCGCTTTTTTGGCCGCGGCCAGCAGGGAGGTGTAGCAGGCTATTTCAAACTGTTCGAAAACATAGCCGCTGATAGACCCTTTGACGATCTCATCAGAGGGGAACATCCCGCCAATGGACTGTCCGAGCGCCGCCATTTTACTCATCGAATCTTTTAAAACCGAACGAGAAATATCATTACGGTCGAGGATCTCTTCCAGTAAGGTAATTTGTCGCTTTGTTTCACTAATATGCTGCTCAATTCTGGCGCGAACATCGGGATAATTATCAATACGGCTGGCCATGGATTCCAGCATAGATTCGGCTTGCTTTTCCATCGCATGGGCATCGCGTAGCCAGTCATGGTAGTGTTCTACGTGATTCATTATAATGTCCTCATTATGGTGTCGCTTATTTGGTCTCACTCTCAGCAGCCTGATCGGCACGCGCAGCACTGTAGCCAGATAAATGGCCGACAATATTGGCGTAGATACTGATGATAATGACCCATAGCACGCTGCTCTTCCACCATAAAACGGAAGGGATAGCGAGTATGAACCATATTATTGCTGCCGTTAAATGGCACCGTTTAATAGTCCTGGGACTGATGCTCATTTTATTTAACCTTTGCTATAGCGTCATTTTTGCGCTTTTTGGTTAATATTGCCTACGGCCAGGTCGGTAAGTTTAAGATCGGTTTCTTTCTCTTCTTCCAGCGTTTCGGCCAGAAGTTTAACGGCTTTTTTATAGCCCAGTTGTTCTGCTAATGTGGCGAGGGTACCGTAACTGGCAATTTCGTAATGCTCCACTTTTTGTGCTGCGGCAATTAATGCGGCGTCACGCACCTCATTTTTCTCGGTGCTCTCGATGACCTCATTGGCCTCTTCAATCAGGCCTTCCATTGCTACGCACTTCATACGCTTGAGCTTAAGGCCAGATTCTTGCTCGATAATCTGGTCGATACGCTCAATCTGTCCCTGCGTCTCTTCAAGGTGTGCACTAAAGGCTGCGCTCAGTTTTTCACTGGAGGCAGCACGAGCCAGTTTGCCGAGCGCGCGGGTCAGCTGCTTCTCAGCGCTGTAGGTATCGGACAGGAGGTGAATAAACACATCTTCGACACTTTTCATATTCATCATTACGCTCCGGTAAAATAAAGAAGGGGTACTGCGAGCCTGGAGGCCCGCAGCATGCTCTCTGTTTTAAATAAAAAAGATTTACATCAGATCAGGAGTTTTTACGGCCACCACCGTGGCTGTTTTCTCCTCCTTTCTTACCTGCTTCAGATGCGCGTTGCGGATCGTTTTTAAAATTACCGCCGCTGTGCTGGCCACCTTTACGTCCAGCTTCTGATGCTTTTTCACGGTCTTGTGCGAAATTACCGGAACCACCACGATGCTCTGCCATATTAAACCTCATATATTGGTTATGTCAGTTAAGATACGAAAATATTCCGTATCACTCGTCGTTCGAATAATAACTTTAGTCGGTGTTTCATATTCGTCAAATATGTTTTGTAAACCATCGCTTCGTTGCTGAGATATTTCTGATGGTTAACGCTTCGTTTAATATGAATATATCCTGGATGGCTTGCGGTTAACTGCCTGTCTTCATGGGGTTAATCCGCGAGCCGCAGGGGATAACTGTTTTTCTTGCATTGTTTATGCCTGAAGCGCGTGCGGCAGTCTAAAAATTACAGATTAATCTTAAGGAGAAATATTGGAAATCCGCTTGTTGCGTTAACGAAATAAGATATATGCCACTGATATTTGTTTTTAATGAGATATTACCTCTTAAGATAATGCTATTTATTACCTCTTAATGGTTAAGCGATGAGGTTATTAATAATACAGTTTGATCAGAAAACGCTTTATTTAGAGAAGGTGAATCTACATTTAGAGAAGGTGAATCTGCCAGGTCATATGGGTGTCAGGGCAGGCCAGCACACGCTTTAACCACTCCTGTCTTAAGATCACAAATCGGAAATTCTTCCCCCCAGAGGGAACGGGTTTCTCTACACTCCAGGTAATATTCACTGGAGGCATGACATCATGGCGAACACCATCACGGCTGATGATATTCGGGAACACTTTTCGCAGGCTATGTCGGCGATGTACCAGCAGGAAGTTCCGCAGTACGGCACCTTGCTCGACCTGGTTGCGGACGTAAACCTGGCGGTTCTGGAAAATAACCCACTATTACATGAACAACTGGCGAACGCGGATGAACTGGCGCGCCTGAATGTGGAGCGTCATGGGGCGATCCGCGTGGGTACCGCGCAAGAGCTTTCGACCTTGCGTCGTATGTTTGCCATTATGGGGATGTACCCGGTCAGCTATTATGACCTCTCTCAGGCGGGCGTGCCCGTCCACTCCACGGCGTTCCGCCCGGTCGATGATGCGGCGCTGTGCCGAAATCCGTTTCGTATCTTTACCTCGCTGCTGCGCCTCGAACTGATTGACAACGTCGTCCTGCGTGAGCGTGCCGCGGAGATCCTGTCTCACCGCAATATCTTTACCCCGCGTTGTCTGGAGCTTATCGCGCTGCATGAGGCAGAAGGGCACTTTACGGATGCGCAGGCGCAGGCGTTTGTACAGGAGGCGTTAGAAACCTTCCGCTGGCATCGCCATGCGACGGTCGACCAGGAGACCTATCTGGCATTGCATAACGAGCACCGACTGATTGCGGATGTGGTCTGTTTCCCGGGGTGCCATATCAACCACCTCACGCCACGTACGCTGGATATTGACCGGGTGCAGGAGCTGATGCCGAAGTACGGGATTGAACCCAAAACTCTGATTGAAGGGCCACCGCGCCGCGAGGTTCCCGTATTACTGCGCCAGACCAGCTTTAAAGCGCTGGAAGAGCCGGTGCTGTTTGCCGGGGAGCATACAGGAACGCATACCGCGCGCTTTGGCGAAATTGAACAGCGCGGCGTGGCGTTGACGCCAAAAGGTCGTGCGCTTTATGACAGCCTGCTTGCAGAGGCCGGTACCGGTAAAGATAACATGACGCACCAGCTCCATTTGCGCGAGATCTTCAGCGCCTTCCCGGACAGTGAATTGTTGATGCGCCGTCAGGAGCTGGCCTATTTCCGCTATCGCCTGACGCCATCCGGGGAAGCGCATCGTCATGCGTTTCGTCCGGGAGACGATCCACAGCCGTTAATTGAGCGCGGGTGGGTTGTCGCTCAGCCGATCACCTATGAAGATTTCCTCCCGGTCAGTGCCGCAGGGATTTTCCAGTCGAATCTGGGCAATGAAACCCAGGCGCGTAGCCACGGTAACGCCAGTCGCGACGCGTTCGAAGCGGCGCTGGGTTGCCCGGTGTACGATGAGTTCATGCTCTATCAGGAGGCTGAAATCCGCAGCAAACAGCGTTGCGGTTTGCTCTGAAATCGTTACTCTTCTGGGGTGTGATGGAAACAGAAGGTTGTTATGCAAAATCCCTCCGCCCCTGTGATTGAAACGCGCCAGGGCGCACTGTCTGGTTTAACAGATGAAAACGTACATCTCTGGTGTGGTATTCCCTATGCGGCGCCTCCCGTTGGCAACTGGCGCTGGCGTTCGCCACGGCCGCCTGAACGCTGGGAGGGGCTGCGTCTGGCCACCGCTTTTTCGCCCTCAAGCTGGCAGAACAGTGAGTATTGCCAGGCGTTAGGCGGCGGCGATCCCGGCCGGTTCTCAGAAGATTGTCTGTATCTTAACGTCTGGTCACCCGTCGAGCGCCCGGCGCCGCTTCCCGTCATGGTCTGGCTACACGGCGGGGGGTTTACCATTGGCGCGGGTGGCCTGCCGCCCTATAACGGTAAGGCGCTGGCAACGCGCGGCGTGGTGGTTGTGACGATCAATTACCGTCTTGGTCACCTTGGCTTTTTTGCCCATCCCGCGCTGGAGGGAGAAGAAGACCGGGTGGTGCATAACTTTGCGCTGCTGGATCAGATTGCCGCCCTTGAATGGGTTCGGGAGAATATTGCCGCTTTCGGTGGCGATCCTGACAACGTCACCCTGTTTGGCGAATCCGCCGGCGCGCGCAGCGTGCTGTCGCTGCTGGCGTCTCCGCTGGCGAAGGGACTCTTCCACAAGGCGATTGTGCAAAGCGGATACACCCTGCCGGATACGCCACGGGAACAGGCCCTGCAAAAAGGGGAAGCGCTGGCGGCGCATTTCGGCCTTGAGGAGGCGTCAGCAGAACAGTTACGTGCCATTCCCCCCGAAGCGTTCTGGCCGCTGGCCGCGCCGCTGAACATCGCCCCGGCCCCCATCGTCGGAGACTGTGTTCTGCCGGAATCAATGCTCGATGTGTTCTTTGCCGCGCGTCAGCATCCTGTTCCGGTGATGATTGGGTCGAACAGTGACGAAGCCAGCGTGATGGCGGTATTTGGTATCGATCTCGCCGGTCAGATCCAGAAGCTTCGCCGTGAACGTCGCTTTGGACTGGGGCTGATCAAACTGCTCTATCCGGGTGTGAAAGGGGATGTGGAGCTTGGCAGGCAGGTGTGCCGGGATATGGCTTTTACCACCATGGGATATGTGGTGATGCAGGCCCAGCAGCGCGTGGGCGGCTTGTGCTGGCGTTACTGGTTCGACTATGTGGCGGAAGCAGAACACGCAACCTATATCAACGGTGCCTGGCATGGTAATGAGGTGCCGTACGTGTTTGATACCCTTGGTGAGATTGAGCCTTCCTGCCACTACGTTAATGCGCGAGACCGGCAATTCGCTGCGCAGGTTGCAGATTATTGGGTGAGCTTTGCGCGTGACGCCGGTCACCGGGAAAGTCTTCCTGGCCCGACGCACTGGCCGGCCTGTCGAAAAGGAAGGGACGTGCTGCTACGTATTGGCGTGAATAAACATGCAGGTTTCAGGCTTGAAAACCGCTTTATGCGCGCGCGAATGAGCCTCTTTAAGCGCGTCATGAAACACCATGTGAGCCTCGACTGAGCAGGCAGGCGCGAAACGCCGCCAGCCCATTTTCCTGGCCAGGCGATTCGCGCAGAACCAGTCTGTAGCTCGCACCCGTTTTAATGCTGCTCTCAAAAGGCCGCACCAGCCTTCCGGCGCGGACATCTTCTTCCACCAGCGTTTCGTCAGCAATGGCCACCCCCAGCCCCTGAATGGCGGCCGTGATGGCAAGGTCCATCGTGTCGAAGTGTTGATTTTTGTGCATAACAACCCCCGGGCCTTCCTGCTTCGCCAGCCACAAGGACCAGTCTGTCTTATCCCGTGTCGGGTGAAGGAAGGTTAACGCACCCAGTTCGCAACCTGCTCGCAGGGGGCTCATTACCGGCGTTAACGCCTCTTCAAACAGCAGATCGCCCGCGCTCATATGGGTGCCAAATACAATGGCCGCGTCGTAAGATTCCGTTTTGAAATTGACGTTATGGTCGGTGGTAGTGGTCAATGCGATCTGCAGATCCGGTTGCTCACGCTCCACCTCCAGCAGACGAGGCACCAGCCAGCGCATGGCGCAGGTGGGTGCTTTGAGTCGGATCACGGTTTGCTGGGTACGGGCCCGATCGGCCAGGGTCAGCAGCGTTTCAAAAGTGGATTGCAATTCCGGAAGCAGGGCGCTGCCCTGTGGGGAGAGGCGCAGGCCGCGCGCATGGCGCTCGAACAGCGGAAAGCCGAACCACGCTTCAAGGGTGGCGATTTTGCGACTTACGGCTCCCTGCGTCAGACAGAGCTCTGTTGCGGCATGGGTCAGATTCAGATGACGCGCGGTGACTAAAAAGGCGTCGATGGCATTAAGCGGGAGCGAACGGCGCGACATTAACCACCTCAGGTATGCGTTTTTCTCATGGCTATTATGACAACAATTCGATTGTCCCGACAACTGACTTGTTGTTTGAATAGTTATGCATTCATCATGAGAAAGGAAAGAGGATGACGTTACACACTCCGGTGCACACCCGTTCCAAATTACCCGATGTGGGGACCACGATTTTTACCGTTATCGGCCAGCTCTCCGCCCGGCATAACGCCATCAATCTTTCTCAGGGTGCACCCAATTTTTCCTGCGATCCCAAACTGGTCGCCGGGGTGACCCGGGCGATGGAGGCAGGGCACAACCAGTACGCGGCAATGACCGGCCTGCAGCCGCTTAAAGAGCGTATTGCGGATAAAATTGCCACCCTCTACGGCACGCACTATGACCCGGCCAGCGAAGTGCTGGTCACCGCCAGTGCCAGCGAAGGACTCTATTCGGCGATCAGCGGGCTGGTGCACCCGGGCGACGAAGTGATCTACTTTGAACCGTCGTTTGACAGTTACGCCCCGATTGTTCGCCTGCAGGGGGCCACGCCGGTTGCCATTAAACTGACGGTGCCGGATTTTGCCGTCAACTGGGATGAAGTCCGTGCGGCGATCACCCCGCGTACGCGCATGATTATCATCAATACCCCGCACAACCCGAGCGGGCAGGTCTTCTCAGCAGAGGACCTGCAGCAGCTGGTGGCGGTGACCCGCAATACCGATATCATTATTTTGTCTGACGAAGTGTACGAACACGTCGTCTTTGATGGTGAACCGCACCACGGTATGGCGACACATCCGCAACTGGCGGAGCGGAGCGTCATTATCTCTTCCTTCGGAAAAACCTATCACGTGACCGGCTGGCGCGTGGGTTACTGTGTTGCTCCGGCGGTACTGATGGATGAGATTTGTAAAGTCCATCAATTTCTGATGTTTTCTGCCGATACGCCAATGCAGCATGCGTTTGCAGAGCACATGATTGACCCGCAAACCTGGCTGTCGCTGGCGGCGTTTTATCAGCGCAAACGCGATCTGCTGCAAAGTTTGCTGGAAGCATCACCGTTCAGACTCTTGCCGAGCGCCGGTTCGTTTTTCCTGCTGGCCGACTACAGCCAGTTTAGCGATGAGCGCGACAGTGAACTGGTGAAACGGCTGATCGTTGAGTATGGAGTGGCCACCATTCCGCTGTCGGCGTTTTATGCGGATGGTACGGATAATAAATTGATTCGTCTCTCTTTTGCGAAAGATGAGGCGACGTTACGGGCAGGTGCCCAGGCCCTGTGTCGGGTTAAACCACGCTAAGGAGTTGGAGATGAAATTACGCGCGTTAGTTGTCGGCATGGGATTGCTGTGTACGTTTTCGTCATTCGCGGCTACCGAACTGCGGTACGGGCTGGAGGCGGAATATCCGCCGTTTGAAAGCCGAAATGCTGCTGGCGAACTGGAAGGGTTTGACGTTGAGCTGGGCAATGCCATCTGCAAAGCCGCAGCGCTGAAATGCACCTGGGTTGAAACCTCTTTTGATGCGTTAATACCGGGCCTGGTGGCGAAGAAATTTGATGCCATTAACTCGGCGATGAACATCACCGAACAGCGACGTAAAAGTATTGATTTTACCCAGCCGATTTACCGCATCCCATCGCAGCTCGTTGGCAAGGCCGGTACCGCGGTAGAGGCAACGCCCGCGGGGCTTAAGGGCAAAACCATCGGTGTCCTGCAGGGCTCCATTCAGGAAACCTATGCGAAAGAGCACTGGGAAAAGCAGGGTGTCACCGTGGTGTCTTATAAAGATCAGAATATGGCCTGGGGCGATCTGCTGAATGGCCGTATCGACGCCTCGCTGGTCATGTCCGCGGCCGGGCAGGCAGGTTTCCTCAGCAAGCCGCAGGGGAAAGGGTTTGGCTTTATCGGCAAACCGGTGTCGGACGACACTATCCTCGGCAGTGGGATCGGCTTTGGGTTGCGTAAAGGGGACGAGGCCACCAAAAAGCAACTTGATGCCGCAATTGATAAAGTGCGTGCCGATGGCACGATCGCTAAACTCGCTGATAAGTACTTCCCAGGTATCGATGTCAGCGTAAAATAACC
This sequence comes from Enterobacter sp. BIDMC 26, assembly GCF_000534435.1. Taxonomy (NCBI): domain Bacteria; kingdom Pseudomonadati; phylum Pseudomonadota; class Gammaproteobacteria; order Enterobacterales; family Enterobacteriaceae; genus Enterobacter; species Enterobacter sp. BIDMC 26. Next base: position 1,410,543 of record NZ_KI973182.1, read on the forward strand.
GCCTCATTTGCCCCGACTGACGATGTCCAGCCGGGGCATTTTTATACACGTCTTTATACCTTTCTTTACACCTTTTTCGGGTCGTTCTGGTCGACAGAAAATATTTCGCACTTTGTACAGATAATCGCCGCCCAACAATTGGATTCTTAACCATTTTTGTTTAGGCTGTGCGTTCTTTCTTGCCGTCATTTCGCCGAGTGCGAAACACATTCACACGACCATAAGGACGTTTTTCCAGGCATGAATCGCAGACGTTTTCTAAAAGGCTCGCTGGCAATGGCAGCCCTGAGCGGCACAACTGGCCTTGCTTCCCTGTTTTCCAAAGCGGCTTACGCTGCTGACTCTGACATTGCTGACGGTCAGAGCCGTCGTTTTGACTTCTCCGTACTGCAATCCATGGCCCATGACCTGGCGAAAACCCCATGGGGCGGAGCACCGCGACCGTTACCGGACACGCTGGCGACCATGACGCCGCAGGCCTATAACGCCATCCGTTACGATGAAAAACAGTCACTGTGGAATAACATTGAAGGCCGTCAGCTGGATGTGCAGTTCTTCCATATGGGCATGGGTTTCCGTCGCCGCGTGCGCATGTTCTCGCTGGATCAGTCAACGTCACAGGCGCGCGAAATCCACTTCCGTCCTGAGCTGTTCAGCTACGGTGAAACCGGTGTTGATACGAAGCAGCTGGAAGGGCAAAGCGATCTTGGGTTTGCCGGTTTCCGTGCCTTCAAGGCACCGGAACTGGCGCGTCGCGATATCGTCTCATTCCTGGGGGCGAGCTATTTCCGTGCGGTTGATGATACCTATCAGTATGGTCTTTCCGCGCGGGGTCTGGCGGTGGATACCTTTACCGACACGCCGGAAGAGTTCCCAGACTTCACCGCGTTCTGGTTTGAAACCGTCAAACCGGGCGACACTACCTTCACCGTCTATACGCTGCTGGACAGCCCAAGCATCACCGGTGCGTATAAGTTCGTGATCCACTGCGAGAAGAGCCAGGTGATCATGGAGGTGGAAAACCATCTCTATGCGCGTAAAGACATTAAACAGCTCGGCATTGCGCCGATGACCAGTATGTTCAGCTGCGGTACAAACGAACGCCGCATGTGCGATACCATCCACCCGCAAATTCATGACTCCGACCGTCTCGCCATGTGGCGCGGTAACGGGGAGTGGATTTGCCGTCCGCTGAACAACCCGCAGAAGCTGCAGTTCAATGCGTTTGTGGACAAAAACCCGAAAGGGTTCGGCTTGCTCCAGCTCGATCGCGATTTCTCGCATTATCAGGATGTCATGGGCTGGTATAACAAACGCCCAGGCCTCTGGGTGGAGCCGCGTAACGACTGGGGTAAAGGTGCGGTTGGCCTGATGGAGATCCCGACAACGGGTGAAACACTGGATAACGTGGTCTGCTTCTGGCAGCCAGAAAAACCGGTGAAAGCGGGCGATGAGCTGGACTTTAAATACCGTCTTTACTGGAGCGCCATGCCGCCGGTCCGTTCCCCACTGGCGAATGTCTTCGCGACCCGCACCGGTATGGGTGGGTTCCCGGAAGGCTGGGCGCCGGGCGAAAACTACCCGAAAGTGTGGGCCCGTCGCTTTGCTATCGACTTCGTCGGGGGCGATCTGAAAGCTGCCGCGCCAAAAGGCATTGAGCCGGTCATTACCCTCTCCAGCGGTGAAGCGAAGCAGGTTGAGATCCTCTACGTTGAGCCGTTTGACGGCTATCGCATTCTGTTCGACTGGTATCCTACCTCGGATTCAACCGAACCGGTGGACATGCGCCTGTTCCTGCGCTGTCAGGGAGATGCGATCAGTGAGACCTGGCTGTATCAGTATTTCCCGCTTGCGCCGGACAAACGTAACTACGTTGACGATCGCATCATGCGTTGACCATTTATTCCCTCTCCCCGGCGGGGAGAGGGTGACGGGAAGGGACCATGACCGCCACTGAATCTGAAATAATCCCGGTGACTGACCATCTCGAGCTTCGCGCCGTCGAAGAGCGCTATACCGCCGATTTGCACAACATGGTCATCAGAAACAAAGCCTGGCTGCAAACCGCCTTTGACTGGGCGCAGCATGTGGGCACCGAAGATGACACCCGTCGTAATGTGCTGAGTAATCAGATGCTGCACCAGCGCGGCTACGCCAAAATGTTTCTGATTTTCAAGGATGAGGACCTGGTCGGCGTGCTGTCGTTTAATGCGATTGAACCCGCCAACAAAGCCGGATACATCGGTTACTGGCTGGACGAGGCGCATCAGGGACAGGGCATTTTGTCGCAGGCGCTGCAGGCGTTTATGCGCTATTACGTCGAGCAAGGCGAGATCCGCCGTTTTGTCATTAAGTGTCGGGTGGCGAATAAACCCAGCAACAACGTTGCCCTGCGCAACGGTTTTACGCTGGAAGGGTGCCTGCGGGAAGCAGAGTTCCTGAATGGCCGTTTTGACGATGTGAATATCTACGGGAAAATTTACCCGCTATAACGCCCCCAACAGAGGCGTACGGGTGATGCGCTGGTCGCCGTTAATCACCTTTTCGCCGCGCAGGTGGATGTTCTCACCGGCAAAAGCCTCAATCACCGCATCGTCGGTGATTTCAACCCGATGCTCAATAAGCACATCGCCGCTGATACGCGCCCGCCCCTGGATCACGACCTTATCGTCAAGCAGGATAGGGCCGCCGCGCAACCAGGCCTGACCGCCAATCAGGACGTGGTGTTTAATGACACAATTTCCTTCCACCACCGCGTTTTCAGCCACCTGAGAGCTGTAGCGGACGGTAGGGATGGCATCGTCGTCAAAACCGGCAATGACGCGGGCGTTACCGTACACTTTTGCGCAGTCACATACCCAGACGTTATTGAGATCGTTGCCTTCGAGGATGGCGCTGTCGAAAACTTCCGCCCGGTGTTCAACGAAGGCATAATTAACCATTGCCTCGCCGTAGATTTGCGCCTGATGCACAATGCGGGACTGGCTCACCGTCGCCTTGTCATAAATTTTCAGGATCTGCTCATGGTCCGGCGTAAGCCCTTTGGCAGCAATCACCACGCTGTTATGAAGCACCCGCGCCTCGCCGAAAATATGGCATTCGCCGCGCACGCAGGATTGCTGTATCGTGACGTTGTCACTTATGCGCGCACCGTGACTGACCTCTGCGCCGTCGAGCCAGCAGTTGTCGCCAATCTGCGCGTCATGACTGACGATGCAAGGCAGGGTAAGGCGCGCGTTGCCGGACACCGTCGCACCGGCAAAGACGACGCTGTTTTCATCGTAGATCCAGCAGTCGCCTTCGTGCGCGAGGGCGCTCTCATCTTCAACCCAGCCGCCTTTCGTGCCGCTCACGATGTCGTTAAAATTCGCCGTGGCAATAATCTGTCGTAACGACGCCGTGTGCGTTGTCTCGCCGTTTTTCCATTGCCAGAGGCGGGTGTTCTCGCTGAGCCTGTACTTTTTCATCATGGAGTCTCGGGTAAGCGTCTCCACTAAACGTAGCAAACTTTCGGCGTTTCGTAGTGCTGGCATCCGTCGCGGAAACCCCTTAAAATGGCATTTAAAATACATTTTAAAAATTCAAATTAATGAATAAAAATAACAACGCTCAACAAGTGCTTAACCTGCCCGCGGGTTACTTCGGTATGGTGCTTGGCATCATTGGGATGGGCTTCGCCTGGCGATACGCCAGCACGCTCTGGCCCGTAACGCGCTGGCCGGGTGAGAGCCTGGTGGCCCTTGCGATTGTGATTTGGTTTTTGCTGACGGTGGCGTTTATCGCCCGGGCGATCCGTTTCCCGCGAAGTGTGCTGGCCGAGATGCGCCACCCGGTGATGAGCAGTTTTGTCAGCCTTTTTCCCGCCACAACGATGCTGGTCGCCATCGGTTTTGTGCCCTGGCTGCGCCCGGTGTCACTGGTGTTATTTGGCGTCGGGGTGGTGATACAGCTGGCTTATGCTGCCTGGCAAAGCGCCGGATTATGGCGCGGTAACCATCCGCAAGAGGCCACCACGCCGGGGTTATACCTGCCCACGGTGGCAAACAACTTTATCAGCGCCATGGCGTGCGGCGCGCTGGGGTTTAACGATGCCGGGCTGGTGTTTCTCGGGGCGGGCGTTTTTTCCTGGCTCAGCCTTGAGCCGGTGATTTTGCAACGACTTCGTAGCGCCGGGGAGTTGCCTTCCGCGCTGCGAACCTCGCTGGGTATTCAGCTGGCCCCCGCGCTGGTGGCCTGCAGCGCCTGGTTTAGCGTCAATGGCGGTGAGGCGGATACATTTGCCAAAATGCTGTTCGGCTACGGCCTGTTGCAACTGCTGTTTATGTTACGGCTGATGCCATGGTATTTGTCCCAGCCGTTTAACGCCTCGTTCTGGAGCTTCTCGTTTGGCGTGTCGGCCTTGGCCACCACGGGGCTTCATCTTGGGCAGAGCAGTCCGTCGGGCTTTTTTCACGCCATTGCCGTCCCACTGTTTATCTTTACCAATGTCATCATCGGGATGCTGCTGGTACGAACGTTTATCTTGCTGATACAGGGCAAACTTCTGGTGCGCACTGATAAAGCGCTGCTTATGCAATCTGAGGAACAATAATGGCTGTTGATGAAAATTACTTCACAGAGAAATATGGCTTAACCCGTACGCACTCAGAAGTGCTGTACAGCGCGGGCATTGTGAAACCGGGTAAAACGTTGGATCTGGGCTGCGGTAACGGGCGTAACAGCCTCTATCTGGCAGCCAACGGTTACGACGTGACCGCGTGGGATAAAAATCCACTGAGTATCGATAATATTGAGCGCATCAAAGCGGAAGAAGGCATCGTAAACCTGCAGACGGCAATCAAAGATCTGAACAACCTGAGCTTTGAGGGCGAATACGATTTTATTCTCTCTACCGTGGTGCTGATGTTCCTGGAAGCGAAAACCATTCCGGGCCTGATCGGCAATATGCAGCGCTGCACCAGACCCGGCGGTTATAACCTGATTGTTGCCGCGATGGACACGGCGGATTACCCGTGCACCGTCGGCTTCCCGTTTGCGTTCAAAAGCGGTGAACTGAGCAACTACTACGAGGGCTGGGCGTTGCTCAAGTACAACGAAGAGGTGGGCGAACTGCACCGCACTGACGAGAACGGTAACCGCATCAAACTGCGTTTTGCCACGCTGCTGGCGCGCAAGCCCGCTTAACGGGCGGCCAGCAGGCAGAGCTGCAGGGCCGTGTTGTATGAGGCCTCGAACGACGACAGCGGCAGAAACTCAAACTTCGAGTGGAAGTTATGCGCGCCGGTGAAGAAGTTTGGCGTGAGCAGGCCTTTTGCCGAGAGCGCTGCGCCGTCAGTACCGCCGCGCATTGGCGTCGGTTTGGGCGTGATCCCAAGGGATTCCATGGCCTCAAACATCAGGTCGATAGCGCGACGATCCTCACCAATCGCATTGCTGATATTGCTGTAGGTATCTTCAATGCGATACTCCACCTTTGCCGTAGGATGCTGCCCGGCAATCAACGCCGCGACATCGGCAATCTGCTGCTTGCGGGCGGCAAACTGTGCTTTATCAAAATCACGGATATTCGCTTTTAAGACGGCCTCGTTTTGCCCCGCCTGAATGCCGTTAAACCAGATATAGCCTTCACGCCCCTCGGTGCATTCCGGGGTTTGCTGGCGGTCAAAATGGCTGATGAAGTCTGTCGCCATCAGCAGTGGGTTAACCAGCACGCCTTTGGCGGACATGGGGTGAGCCGTTACGCCGGTAAAGCGAATTTCTGCCGCCGCGGCGTTGAAGTTCTCGTAAACAATCTCACCCAGCTCACAGCAGTCGATGGTCCAGGCAAAATCAACGTCAAAACGGTTTAGATCCAGCGCCTTCGCGCCACACAGGCCGATCTCCTCATCCGGCACAAACGCGACCACAATGTCGCCATGCTGGTGTTCTGGCGTCAGGTTTTCCAGCAGCGTCATGACCACGGTGACGGCGGCTTTATTATCTGCGCCTAATACGCTGGTCCCGTCGCTGAAAATAATCTCTTCACCCGGGTAAGCCAGAATTTCCGGATGCTCTTTTACGCGTAACCAGATTGATTTCTCTTTATTCAAACAGAGGTCTTCACCCGTAAATTTTAATATTTGTGGATGAATATCCGGTGATAAACCGACATCGACGGTATCAATATGGGTAATAAAACCGATGCGTGGCGCCCCGGCTACATTACCTTTTTTAACCGCAGTAACCGTCGCGTATTCATCAATCACAATATCGTCTAAACCCAGCTGCGCCAGCTCCTGGGCCAGCTCACGCGCCATGTCGTGCTGGCCCGGCGTAGAGGGAAGGGTGTTCACTCTGGGATCGCTCTGGCTGGTGATGGCGAGATAGCGGAAGAAGCGGTGCGTTAATTGTCTGGAGAGTGCCGAGCCCATAGTGATTCCTTCTGTATTTATTTTTCAGGTGTTTGCTACATCACTTTAATGATATTTATGAAATGGCAAAAGAATTAATTAGCCGTCGAATTAAAAAGACAGGAATAAATGATGAAAAGCAAACTCACAATGTTAACGCTGGCACTTGCTGCGCTCACGGTCAGTTCCACCGTCGCGGCAAAAACGCTGGTGTATTGCTCTGAAGGATCGCCGGAAAATTTTAATCCTCAGTTATACACGTCGGGAACCAGCGTGGATGCCAGTGCCGTGCCGGTCTATAACCGGCTGGTCGATTTCAGGGCGGGTACAACGGAACTGGTCCCGAGCCTCGCGGAAGGTTGGGAGGTGAGCGAGGACGGCAAGGTTTATACCTTCCATCTGCGTAAAGGGGTGAAATTCCAGAGTAATAAATTGTTCAGGCCGACGCGCGACTTTAACGCCGACGACGTGATTTTCTCGTTTATGCGCCAGAAGGATGTAAATCATCCCTATCACAACGTCTCTAACGGCAGCTATTCCAACTTCGAGAGCCTTGAGTTCGGTAGCCTGATCACGGCCATTGATAAAGTCGATGAGTACACCGTGCGCTTTACGCTCGCCCATCCGGAAGCGCCGTTTGTCGCCGATCTGGCGTGGTATTTCGCCTCGATCCTGTCGGCGGAGTATGCCGACGCGATGCTGAAAGCCGGCACGCCGGAAAAGGTGGATATGGACCCGATTGGCACCGGGCCGTTTAAGCTGGCGCAGTACCAGAAAGATTCGCGCATCCTGTTCACTGCGTTTCCGGAGTACTGGCAGGGCAAATCGAAGCTGGATCGACTGGTGTTTAGCATCACGCCCGATGCCTCGGTGCGTTTTGCCAAAATCGAGAAGAACGAATGTCAGGTGATGCCGTTTCCAAACCCGGCGGACCTGCCGCGCATGAAGGCTAACAAAGACATTAATCTGATGAGTAAAGCCGGGCTGAATACCGGTTTTCTGGCCTTCAATACGCAAAAACCTCCGCTGGATAACGTGAAGGTTCGCCAGGCGCTGGCAATGGCCATCAATAAGCCGGCCATTATTGACGCGGTATTCCACGGCACCGGCACGGCGGCGAAAAACCTGCTGCCACCCGGCGTCTGGAGCGCCGACAGCGAACTGAAGGATTACGACTACGATCCTGAAAAAGCGAAAGCGTTGTTGAAGGAGGCTGGTTTTGCAAACGGCATCAGCATCGATTTATGGGCGATGCCGGTTCAGCGTCCCTACAATCCGAACGCAAAACGGATGGCGGAGATGATTCAGGCCGACTGGGCGAAGGTTGGCGTCCAGACCAAAATCGTCACCTATGAATGGGGCGAGTATCTTAAGCGGGTGAAGGGCGGTGAACACCAGGCCGCGCTGATGGGCTGGACCACCGCAACCGGCGACCCGGATAACTTCTTTGGTCCGTTATTTACCTGTACTTCGGCTAACGGTGGATCTAATTCCGCCAAATGGTGCTACAAACCATTTGATAAAATTATCGCTGAAGCGAAATCGATAACCGATCATGATAAACGCGTGGCGCTGTATAAAGAGGCTCAGCAGATGATGCATGACCAGATACCGGCAGTAATGATTGCCCATTCGACGATTTTTGAACCGGTGCGCAAGGAAGTCACGGGCTATGAAATCGATCCGTTCGGCAAGCATTTGTTCTGGCAGGTTGATATTAATCAGTAGTTTTTCACTGCCCGGCGTTCAGTCGGGCAATCTTTTCGCAATTTGTGCTGCTTACATCATTTTTTGTCACAACAAACCCGCCAGACTTTTGCTATAACTTCAAATGCATACTTGCAGATAACATGGAATACCATCATGCGTACTCACACTTTTTTTAAAGTTGCAGTGCTTTCTGGTCTGTTGGCGTTAGCGGGCTGTTCGTCTAAAGTCGCCGCCCCCGAACAATATTCAGGCTTTTTAAAAGATTATTCTGGATTGCAGCAAACAACGTCCGCAACGGGTAAACCGACGCTGCGTTGGGTCGACCCGTCGTATAACGAGGCAAATTACGACAGTATTTTATGGACGCCAATCACCTATTATCCAGCGCCAAAACCAACGACCCAAATTGGTCAAAAAACGCTTGATGAGCTTCTGGCTTATACCAACACCAAAATGAAAGCGGCAATCAGCCAGCGTAAACCTGTTGTTACGACACCAGGTAAACACAGCCTGATCTTCCGCGGTGCGATTACCGGTGTGAGTTCGCAGAAAGAAGGTCTGCAGTTCTATGAAGTAGTGCCCGTCGCGTTAGTGGTTGCAGGTACGCAGATGGCAACGGGGCACCGCACCATGGATACCCATCTCTTCTTCGAAGGCGAGCTGATTGATTCGGCGACGAATAAGCCGGTCATGAAGGTCGTGCGTAAAGGCGAAGGTAAAGAGCTGGCGAACGAAAACACGCCAATGGGCTTCGCAACGTTAAAACAGGTTGTGGATGACATGGCGACAGATGCCACCATGTTTGATGTTAAGAAAACCGCGAAATAATCAAAAAGGCCTGCATTGCTGCAGGCCTTTTTTTTATGCCATACGCAAACGTCTGAACCAGGTTTCCGGTTTCGTAAACATCACCATATTCCCGCCCAGAATCAGCAGTAATCCAATGATGCCGTTGAGATGCCACACGTAACCTTCATAGACCGTGGAGATGGACAGCGCCACCAGCGGGAAGAGCAGCGTACTGTATGCCGCTTTGCCCGGGCCAATGCGTCCCACCAGCGTGAAGTAGGCACCAAAAGCGATGACCGAACCAAAAATGGCGAGATAAAGCAGCGCGCCAATGTAACTCACCGTCCATTCGGGGATAAAACTGTCACCCCGGAACAGGGCAATGCAGCCCATAATGACCGTACCGTAAAACATCGCCCAGGCGTTGGTGGTCATGGTCTCCAGCCCTTTTCGCTGGTGGCGCATGCTGATCATATTGCCCAGCGAGAACCCGTAGGTCCCCAGTGCTGAAAGACCAATCCCCGTCAGCAGGGAGGCACTCCAGCCACTCGCCAGCAGGTCGTCCCAGAAGAGGGTGATGATCCCGATAAGCCCCAGGGCCGCCGCCGTCCAGAAGCGTGCGGGTGGGCGCTGACCGAAGAAAATAAAGCTGTTGATGGCGTTATACAGTACGGCCATCGAGAAAATCACCGACTCCAGCCCGGTATTGATGTGCGCGGCGGCGGTGTAAAAACACCAGAAGTTGAAGCAAAAAACGCAGCATCCCTGCAGCATGCAAAAGAGATGATCCCGCAAGGCCAGCTTACGAAGCCGACGCAGGGCAATTAAGACGATCATGATCGTGGCGCAGGCCACGGCAAAGCGCCAGAAAATTGACACCGGGGCTGCGACTGGCCCCTGTTGCAGGAAAATGGCAATCCAGGTTGTTCCCCATATCACCACCACCAGTCCATAGAGTAATGCGTTCATTGTTGCTCTCTTCTCACATACTGAAAAGTGCAGTCTGGCGCGAGTGGCATGACATTGCTTTCACCGATTTGCGGTGGACTTGCATATTCTTGCGCTTTTTTGTGGCTGCAGATCTGGCATCGTGGCGCAACACTTCATAGACTGAGAGTCTGATTACTCACCCGTTAATAGCTATGTCTCGCGCTTACGATACCTTTGAAACGCTACGCCAGCAGAACGCCGTGCTGCGGGAAACCGTTGCGCTGAATTCCGGTATTCAACTGGCAGCCTGGTACAACAAGCACGACACGATAACCGTGAAAAGTAATCACCATACCCTCAGCCTGTACGTGGCGGACGGTTATGAGAGCTATCAAAAAACGCCGGGCGGCTGGAAAAACGGCGGCGGCCCGGACCGTTTCTGTCTGATGCCAAAAGAGAGTGAATCGACGTGGGATATTCGCGATGATCTGTCGTTTGTCCATCTCTACTGCACCGATGAGCATCTGCGTGATGTCGGGGAAAAAATCTGGGACAAGCGCCCGCTGTCCCTGACGCTGGATGAAAAGATCTTCGGCAGCGACCCGAAAATTACCGCGCTTTACCGTCAGTTTTTGCTCGGCTGCGACTGGCAGCAAAAAGCTAACCAGCTCACCCTGAGTACCGCGTCTACGCTGTTGATGACCCACCTGTTACAGAATTACTCCAGCGTGCAGTGGAAACTGCCGGTGGTGACCGGCGGGTTGTCGCCGTTTGTGCTGCGTAACGTGCTGGCGTTTATCGAAGAGAACCTTTCCCAGCCGCTAACGCTGGCGGAACTGGCCGAACAGGCCGCGCTGAGCGAGTATCATTTCGCCAGGATGTTCCGTCAGTCCATGGGGCTGGCACCGCATCAGTACGTGATGCAGCGTCGAATGGAGAAAGCCAAAGCGCTGGTGCAGCACACAACCACACCGCTCACGGATATCGCGCTGGCCTGCGGGTTTAACTCCGCCAGCCATTTCAGTAACCGCTTTCGCAGCATGATGGGCATAACGCCCTCGCAGCTACGCGCGGCGAAGGTGTGAAAAGACCGTATAACATACGCCGCCCAGCACCAGCCCCCAGAACGCAGAGCCAATACCCAGGATCGTGACGCCGCTGGCGGTCATCAGAAAGGTGACAATTGCCGCGTCGCGCTCCGTTTCGTTGTTCAGTGCCTGATACAAGCTCCCGCTGATGGTGCCCAGCAGCGCCAGGCCGGCGAGCATCTGGATCCAGCTCAGGGGAAGGGAGGCCATCAGCCCGGAAATGGATCCGCCAAAAATGCCCGCCAGCAGATAAAACCCGCCTGCGGCCATGGCGGCAAGCCAGCGTTTGCTGGCATCCGGGTGCGCATCCGGGCTCTGGCAAATCGCAGCGGTGATCGCGGCGATACAGATGGAAAAGACGCCGAGCGGGGATAACACCAGAGCCAGCCCTCCGGTGACGATCATCAGTGGTGATACGGCCAGAGGATAGCCGGAAGCCTGCATCGTGGCGAAGCCCGGCGCATTCTGGGACGCCATGGTGACCAGGAAGAAGGGCACGCCAATGCTTATCAGACTGGTTAACGTAAAGGTTGGCGCGATAAACGTGGGCATCACCACGGAAAGGGTTAACTCTTTTGTGACAACGTCACCTCCCGCCCAGGCCACCATACTGCCCACCAGCAACGTGGCGACAATGGCGTAGCGGGGGGCCAGCGCTTTGGCGAACAGCCATGCCGCCAGCATGCTGCCGCACAGTAAAAAATGCCCCTCAAGATTGCTGAACGCCTGCAGTCCAAACCTGAGCAGCACCCCGGCGAGCATAGCAGCGGCAAGGGAATGCGGGATAAGCTTCATCAGGCGAGCAAACAACCCGGTTACGCCGCACAGCAGAATGAGCGCGTTGGCAAAGATAAAAATCCCGATGGTCTCGGCAAGCGTTACCCCGTGCAGGCTGGTGGCTAACAGCGCCGCGCCGGGCGTAGACCAGGCGGTGAGTACCGGGGCTTTATACCACCAGGAAAGCGCCAGCGTGCTGACCCCCATACCTATCCCCAGGGCCGTCATCCAGCCGGCGATCTGCTGCGCGTTTGCGCCTGCGGCAGCAGCGGCTTGCCAGATAATGGCGGCGGAACTGGCATATCCCACCAGAACGGCGACAAAACCGGCGAGAACGGCAGGAAAGAGTGAGGATGAAGGGCGCATGAAGACTCCGTTGTGCGTTATAACGTCCGCCCTAAGGTAACACTGTGCGTTATAGCGTACAAGTGGTATGATCGGTCGCTTCAGGAGGGAACATGGACATCACACAACATCTTGCTTACACACTGAAAACCGAGCGTCAGGCGCGTGGCTGGAGCCTCGCCAGACTGGCGGAAGAGACCGGCGTTTCAAAGGCCATGCTCGGGCAAATCGAGCGCAATGAATCCAGCCCGACGGTATCCACGTTGTGGAAAATCGCCACGGGGCTGAACATCCCTTTTTCTGCCTTCATCACGCCGGCAGCTGACAGGCAGGCGGTATTCGACCCGGAACAGCAGGCGATGGTGGTGAAACCGTTATTCCCGTGGGATGAGACGCTAAAGTTTGACCACTTTTCGATAACCCTCGCTGCCGGTGCCCTGAGCGAATCCACGCCCCACGAGGCGGGCGTGATTGAACACGTGGTGGTGATCAGCGGCGAACTGGAGATGAACATCGATGGCGAGTGGCAGACCATTACTGCCGATTCGGGGGTGCGTTTTGCCGGGGATAAACCGCACGCCTATCGCAACAGCAGCGACCGGCCGGTGCATTTTCACTCCCTGATCCATTATCCCCGCTGAAGCGACGCAAAACTGTTTCGCTGCCGCATACTTCTGACTACAATAGCCGCCATTTTGACCATAACGGATAACGACGAAGTATGCGCCTGCAATCCCATCATCTCGAACTCTTAAGCCCGGCCCGCGACGCCTCCATCGCCCGTGAAGCGATCCTTCATGGTGCTGATGCCGTCTACATTGGTGGGCCTGGCTTTGGTGCCCGTCATAACGCCAGCAACAGCCTGAGCGATATTGCTGAACTGGTGCCGTTCGCCCATCGCTTTGGGGCGAAAGTGTTCGTGACCCTGAACACCATTCTGCATGATGATGAGCTGGAGCCTGCGCAACGTTTAATTACCGATCTCTACCAGACCGGCGTCGATGCCCTGATTGTGCAGGATATGGGCGTGCTGGAGCTGGATATTCCCCCCATTGAACTGCACGCCAGTACCCAGTGCGATATCCGCACGGTAGAGAAGGCGAAGTTTCTTTCTGATGTGGGTTTTTCCCAGATCGTGCTGGCGCGTGAGCTGAACCTGAACCAGATCCGCGATATTCACCAGGCGACCGACGCAACCATTGAATTCTTTATCCACGGCGCGCTGTGCGTCGCCTATTCTGGTCAGTGCAATATTTCCCACGCCCAGACGGGGCGCAGCGCCAACCGCGGCGACTGCTCTCAGGCATGTCGTCTGCCGTATACCCTGAAAGACGATCAGGGCCGCGTTGTGGCGTTCGAAAAACACCTGCTCTCGATGAAAGATAACGATCAGACTGCCAACCTGGGTGCGCTGATTGACGCCGGTGTGCGCTCCTTCAAGATTGAAGGGCGTTATAAAGACATGAGCTACGTGAAGAACATCACCGCTCACTATCGTCAGATGCTGGATGCCATCATTGAAGATCGCGGTGACCTGGCGCGTGCGTCGGCCGGTCGTACCGAGCATTTCTTTATTCCGTCAACGGACAAAACTTTCCACCGCGGCAGCACTGACTACTTTGTGAATGCCCGTAAAGGGGATATCGGCGCGTTTGATTCACCGAAGTTTATCGGTTTGCCGGTGGGTGAAGTGCTGAAAGTGGCAAAAGATCACCTCGACGTGGAAGTGACCGAGCCGCTGGCCAACGGCGATGGCCTGAACGTGATGATCAAGCGTGAAGTGGTGGGCTTCCGTGCGAATACGGTGGAAAAAACCGGTGAAAATCGCTATCGCGTATGGCCAAACGAGATGCCTGCGGATCTCTACAAAGCGCGCCCTAACGCGGCACTGAACCGTAACCTTGACCACAACTGGCAGCAGGCGCTGCTGAAAACCTCGAGCGAACGTCGTATCGCGGTGGACATTGAACTGGGCGGCTGGGAAGAGCAGCTGATCCTGACCATGACCTGTGAAGACGGTATCAGCGTGACGCATACGCTTGATGGCCTGTTCGAGGTGGCAAACAACGCGGAAAAAGCCCTTAACAACCTGAAGGATGGCGTGGCGAAGCTGGGGCAGACCCTTTACTACGCGCGTCATATCGACGTTAACCTGCCGGATGCCCTGTTTGTTCCGAACAGCCTGCTGAACCAGTTCCGCCGCGAGACGGCAGAAATGCTGGATGCCGCCCGCCTGGCTAACTATCCACGCGGCAGCCGCAAGGCCGAAACCGTTCCTGCGCCGGTTTACCCTGACACGCACTTGTCCTTCCTGGCGAACGTCTATAACCACAAAGCGCGTGAATTCTATCACCGTCACGGCGTACAGCTGATTGACGCAGCCTATGAAGCGCATGAAGAGAAGGGCGATGTGCCGGTGATGATCACCAAGCACTGTCTGCGCTTCGCCTTCAACCTCTGCCCGAAACAGGCGAAAGGGAATATTAAAAGCTGGAAGGCCACACCGATGCAGCTGGTGAATGGCGACGAAGTGCTGACCCTGAAATTTGACTGCCGTCCGTGCGAAATGCATGTGATTGGCAAGATGAAAAATCATATTTTCAAAATGCCGTCACCGGGTAGCGTTGTGGCCTCCGTGAGCCCGGACGATTTAATGAAAACCCTGCCGAAGCGTAAGGGTAATTAATTACCGAAAGTGCGTGTCCGGTTTGCGCGATTTCTGCCACAGGTGGTGTTCGCGCAAACCTTCCGCAGACTCTTCGGCAACGCTGCGTAATTCATCGCTATCCGCTTCATGGCGGAGCTGATGCTCCACATTCTTTACCCACACATATTCATGGCCTTTATGTCCTGCCATCAGCTGACCTGAAAATAAACCACACACCAGCAATATCAGCGTTAACCCTTTTCTCATCATTATTTCACCGTTGAATGCCATCGCGGAACTATCATGCCAATAATTTCGTCGGGAAATTATTCAAAAATTCAAATTAGCGCAAAGAGAGTGTCAAATTCTGTGCGGCGACAGCTGGGATGAGACTTTTCCTAAAATTAGCATCAAGTTTGTTAACCGCCAATTCTGGTACGTAATTAGCCACTAGCTTTAAGGATAAATCCTATATAATGGTTAAACTCTGGCTAAGGAATGGGTCTTGTTAAATGAAAAAAATGATAGCGCTTGCGCTGCTGGTGGTTGCTGTTGGGGCGGGTGCAGGTATTTACTCTATTAGTAATGACGAACCAGAATATATTCAGTCCGCGAAAGCGCGTGTTGGGTCATATTTAACCAGCGATTACGGACGCGTGGCCTGTAATAGCACCAAAATTGATGACCAGCGCTGGCAATTAGGCTGCACCAATCAGGCAAGAGGTAAAACATTCGAGTTTGCGGTTTATCCGTCTGAAAAAGCACCGTATGGTGTGTCGCGTTCGTTTTATCTGGAAGCCATCAATGATGATGCAAAACAGAGCGCGGAGCAGGGTCTGATGCGTTATTTGCAAATCAATACCAAAGCGGGTTAATCAGGCTGTTTACCTTTCATTGAGACTATGGATGTTAGTTTGTAAGAGATCCGCTGCCCGGCCATGGAGTGTCGGGACGTAGAGACCAAAATACAAATCTATCCATGCAAGCATTTACCGCCATATTATGGCGGTTTTTTTTGTCTGCAATCCGGCCACTAGCGGTCAGGACGCGAATAGTGTTTGCGATACTGGGCCGGTGAAAGGGCGAACTGCTGCCGAAAATGGTGACGCAGGGTCGATGCCTGACCGAATCCGGTCTGCTCCGCGATGCTGTCGATACTTAAACGACTGCTTTCCAGATAATCTTTTGCCCTCAGCAGGCGCTCATTGAGCAGCCAGCGCGCGGGCGTGGTGCCGGTCGCATCCTGAAAGCGGCGCAGAAAGGTGCGTTGACTCATGCCGACCCGACGCGCCAGTGAATCAACGCTGTGCGATACGGCAAGATGGGTGTGCAGAAAATCAAACAGCTGACCGAGACGCTGACTTTCGCGCAGTTGCGCCACCGGGCGGCTTAGCTGCTGCGGCTGTGAGCCATCCCGGTGCGGGGGAATGACCAGACGACGCGCTACGGTGTTGGCGATTTCCATCCCATAATCCCGCCGGACTACGTGTAGGCATAAATCGATACCTGCCGCGCTGCCCGCCGAGGTGAGAATGTCGCCGTCGTCCTGATAAAGTACATCTTCAACCACTTCGATGGCCGGGTAACGGGCCTTAAGCGCCTCAATATAGCGCCAGTGCGTTGTGGCTTTACGCCCATCCAGCAGCCCGGCAGCG
This sequence comes from Enterobacter sp. BIDMC 26, assembly GCF_000534435.1. Taxonomy (NCBI): domain Bacteria; kingdom Pseudomonadati; phylum Pseudomonadota; class Gammaproteobacteria; order Enterobacterales; family Enterobacteriaceae; genus Enterobacter; species Enterobacter sp. BIDMC 26. Next base: position 1,426,873 of record NZ_KI973182.1, read on the forward strand.
GCAAAAACAAACACGCCGGAACAGATCGACAAAAGCTGGCATCCCCGCGCATTGGCCTTACGTAATGCCGCGCAGAGCGCGGGCGGAACCGGTGAATCCAGTCCTCGCCAGCCGGGCACAACGATCAGGTCGGCCGTCTCAAGCAGGGTTAAATCGCCGTCGGTGATGAGGCGAATCCCGCCGGTCGCCCGAAGTTCACCGCTGTCTACGCCCGCGACGGCAAAACGATACCATTCGTCTCCCAGCTCCGGACGCGGCAGACCAAAGATTTCCACTGCCACGCCAAACTCAAAGGTACACAAACCGTCATACGCCAGCACAATGACCTGAGGGCGGGAAATCTGTCTTAAGTTTGTCATCTTTTTGCTGTTTTCTGGCATAAGCGAGCGCATTCACGGGCTGAATTTGTGGATAGAGTAGTGTTAACACAAACGCCAAAGATGAGGAAGGATCATGAGTTATGTTACTGAATTTCCGGCTGCTGAACCCCAGGAAGCCGTTACCCATTTTCTGCGCCGCCTGAGCGTCGAGACCGATTGCGCCGATGTGCATCATGCCATCACGAATCATGAACAGGATTTCGTCCTGCTGCACGTCGTCGGGAGCCCGCAGCAGTTCGCCCGCCGTCACGTTCCCGGTGCGCTACATATGCCGTGGCGTCAGATCACCGCCGAACGCATGGCCCAGTGGCCTGACGGCACGCTGTTTGTGGTCTATTGCGCCGGGCCTCACTGCAACGGTGCGGACAGAGCCGCGCTGAAGCTGGCGCGTCTGGGGCTGCCGGTGAAAATTATGCTCGGCGGGATCACCGGCTGGGAAGATGAAAAGTTTGAGTTTGCGAGCCAGGAATCGCTCTCCGCACTGTGAAGATGAATTTTTTTCAACACCCGTGAAATTTTCTCGTTTGCCGGCTGGCGGCAGGTATGACATCTTTTTTGGACATTTAGACATCCAGAAGTCTAAAGATTCAAATAATGAATTATCACTGCAGGCAATTATTGTCGGCAGATAAAGGAGATTTCCATGCAACGACACCATGCCCCATACCGCGCCGATGTAGTCGGCAGCTTTTTACGTCCGGATGCCATCAAACAGGCTCGCCTGAAATTCGCCAGCGGCGAAATTGATGCCGGGCAGCTACGTGCGGTTGAGGATGAGGCGATCCGCCATGTTGTCGAGCAGCAGTGCGCCTGTGGGTTGCATGTGGTGACTGACGGTGAATTTCGTCGTGCCTGGTGGCACTTTGATTTCTTCGACGGTCTGCAGGGTGTTGAGCGTTACGATTCTCAGCAGGGTATTCAGTTCAACGGTGTTCAGACTAAAGCCCACGGCGTGCGCGTGACCGGCAAGCTGGGCTTTGGCGATCACCCGATGCTGGCGGATTTCCGCTACCTGAAAAGCATTAGCGGCAATGCTCAGCCGAAGATGACCATTCCCAGCCCGAGCGTGCTGCATTTCCGCGGTGGGCGCAAAGACATTGATGCAACGGTCTACCCGGATCTGAAGGACTATTTTGACGATCTGGCGACCACCTGGCGGGACGCGATCCGGGCGTTTTACGACGCGGGCTGCCGTTATCTGCAGCTGGATGACACCGTCTGGGCCTATCTCTGTTCGGACGAACAACGTCGTCAGATCCAGGAACGTGGTGACGATGCCGACGAGCTGGCGCGTATATATGCCCGCGTTCTGAATAAGGCTCTGGAGGGCAAGCCGGACGATCTCACCATCGGGCTGCATGTCTGTCGCGGCAACTTCCGTTCAACCTGGATTTCCGAAGGGGGCTATGAGCCGGTGGCTGAAGTGCTGTTCGGGACGGTCAACGTGGATGCTTTTTTCCTTGAGTACGACAATGACCGGAGCGGTGATTTTGCACCACTGCGTTTTGTTCGCCCGGGCAAGCAGCAGGTGGTGCTCGGTCTTATCACCACTAAAAATGGCGAGCTGGAGAACCCTGAAGGGGTGAAGGCGCGTCTGGAGGAGGCGGCGAAATACGTGGCTAAAGAGCAGATTTGCCTGAGCCCGCAGTGCGGATTTGCCTCTACCGAAGAGGGCAACAGCCTGAGTGAAACCCAGCAGTGGGACAAAGTCCGCCTGGTGACGCAGATCGCCAGCGAAGTCTGGTAAACCTTCCGCCACAGCGCTGCATTATAAAAGTGCAGCGCTGTACCATTCTGAGTCGTTCTTTTTACATCCTTCGTTACCTCTCCTGTCATAGCGCTTTATCCATCCTGGCATTCTTTTTGCTCTCTCTAAGCTGACGTTTTTATTTTCTGCGTCCACGCCGTAACGGACGCCTTTGCACAGCTTTCTTTTTCAGGAGTGAAAATATGCACCGTCGTACCTTATTAAAAGCCTTCGCATTGTCCGCGTCTGTCGTAGCTATGGGGATGAGTTTTGGCGCTCAGGCGGCCGATACCATCAAGGTGGGGATCATGCATTCCCTTTCCGGCACGATGGCGATTTCTGAAACGCCGCTTAAAGATGTTGCGCTGATGACCATCGATGAGATCAACGCCAAAGGGGGCGTGCTGGGTAAGAAGCTGGAACCGGTAGTGGTTGACCCGGCCTCGAACTGGCCGCTGTTTGCCGAAAAAGCGCGCCAGCTGTTGAGCCAGGACAAAGTAGCGGTGGTGTTTGGTTGCTGGACGTCGGTGTCGCGTAAATCGGTGCTGCCGGTGTTTGAGGAGCTGAACGGACTGCTGTTCTACCCGGTGCAGTATGAGGGTGAAGAGATGTCACCTAACGTCTTCTATACCGGTGCCGCGCCAAACCAGCAGGCTATCCCGGCGGTGGAGTACCTGATGAGTGAAGACGGAGGCAGCGCGAAACGCTTCTTCCTGTTAGGCACCGATTACGTTTATCCCCGCACCACGAACAAAATCTTGCGTGCTTTCCTGCATTCGAAAGGGGTGGAAGATAAAGACATTGAAGAGGTATACACCCCGTTTGGTCACAGCGATTACCAGACAATCGTTTCCAGTATCAAAAAATTCTCTGCCGGAGGGAAAACCGCGGTGGTTTCCACCATCAACGGCGACTCCAACGTTCCGTTCTATAAAGAGCTGGCTAACCAGGGCCTGAAAGCTACCGATGTTCCGGTTGTGGCCTTCTCCGTGGGAGAAGAGGAGCTGCGCGGGATCGACACCAAACCGCTGGTGGGCAACCTGGCGGCGTGGAACTACTTTGAGTCCGTTGATAACCCGACCAACCAGGCGTTTGTGGCGGATTACAAAGCGTATGCCAGGGCACACAAATTGCCGAACGCCGACACCGTGGTCACCAACGACCCGATGGAAGCCACCTACGTCGGGATCCACATGTGGGCGCAGGCGGTTGAAAAAGCAGGTACCACCGACGTCGATAAAGTTCGGGCGGCAATGGCCGGTCAGTCCTTCAAGGCACCTTCAGGCTTTACGCTCACCATGGATGCCACCAACCACCATCTGCATAAGCCGGTCATGATTGGCGAAATTGAAGGTAACGGCCAGTTTAATGTGGTCTGGCAGACGGAACAGCCGGTGCGCGCCCAGCCGTGGAGTCCCTTCATTGCCGGTAATGACAAAAAGCCCGATCAGCCGATGAAAACCGCCAGCAACTAAGTTATCACCGCAGGGAGAAAAGTCATGAACGCCATACGCACGATCATCGCTATTGTGTGGCTTACCGGACTGCTGCCAGGGATGGTGCAGGCATCGGATGCCGACCAATTCGTGGCCGCCAGTCGTAGCCAGCAGGCAGAACTGTTGACGCAGTGGGCAACCGCGCCGGAGGCGGCACGGTTGCCGCTGCTCCAGGCGCTGCAGAGTGAAAGTCTCTACACCGACAGCCAGAAACATGCGTTTGCACAACGCCAGGGGGCAATGGTTCCCTTGGGTGAAACAAAAGCCGCAGCAGGCCAAACCAAAGCCGTGCGTCTGACCAACCGGCTGCGCAATCTGGTGGCGACGGCAATGGCAACCCATCAGCTCGTGAGTGACAGTGTCACGGAAAGGCGTGCGGCAGCCCGTCAACTCCAGCGGGATGCGCAGCCTGAAATGCTCGATTTCCTGCAAAAACGGGTGAGCAGCGAAACGGATGATGTGGCCCGTCAGTCGCTGAAGCTGGCGCTGGCGAACCTCCAGCTGGCAAGTCCGCAGGCTGCGGTGCGCCTGAACGCTGTGGCGCTGTTAGGGCAATCAGACGATCCGGACGTCCAGTCCCGGCTGACGCCGTATACGCAGGCAGCATCGGAGCCGGATGCCGGCGTACGTGCCGCCGCTGCCGAAAGTCTGAAACAGATTGAGCATCGCCTGATGTGGGGCGATCTGCTTGGTCAGGCGTTTATGGGGCTCTCGCTGGGGTCGGTACTGTTGCTCGCCGCGCTGGGGCTGGCAATTACCTACGGCCTGCTGGGGGTGATTAACATGGCCCACGGGGAGATGCTGATGCTGGGCGCGTACGCCACCTGGATGGTTCAGCAGGTGATGGCCGGGCTCGCCCCACAGTGGCTGGCGCTCTACCCGATCGTTGCGCTGCCGGTGGCGTTTCTTGTGACCGCCAGCATCGGGATGGTGCTTGAGCGTACCGTTATTCGTCATTTGTATGGCCGACCGCTGGAAACGCTGCTGGCGACATGGGGTATTAGCCTGATGATTATTCAGCTGGTACGCATGACGTTTGGCGCCCAGAACCTGGAGGTGGCAAACCCGGCATGGCTGTCCGGTGGCGTGCAGGTGTTTGCCAATCTGACGCTACCGTGGAACCGCATTGTGGTACTGGGTTTTGTGCTGCTGGTGCTGTTTTTCACGTGGCTCATTCTGAACAAAACCCGTCTTGGACTGAACGTGCGCGCAGTGACCCAAAATCGCAGCATGGCAGCCTGCTGCGGGGTACCGACAGGTCGCGTCGATATGCTGGCCTTTGGGCTTGGCTCGGGGATTGCGGGTCTGGGGGGCGTGGCGTTATCGCAGTTAGGCAACGTTGGGCCAGAACTGGGCCAGGGTTACATCATCGACTCGTTCCTGGTGGTGGTGCTTGGCGGGGTGGGTCAACTGGCAGGTAGCGTGGCCGCGGCGTTTGGGCTGGGGATCTTTAATAAAATTCTCGAACCGCAAATGGGGGCGGTATTGGGCAAAATCCTGATCCTGGTGGCGATTATTCTGTTTATTCAGAAACGTCCGCAGGGGTTATTCGCACTGAAAGGGAGGGTTACTGACTGATGAGCCAGCCGCTTACCTTAACGCTGGCGCGCAAAGCGCCACGCACGACGCAGATAGCCGGTAGCCTGATCGTGGCCTGCCTGCTGATTTTACCGTTTTTCGCCTTACTGCCCGCGACGCATCCGCTGGCGATTTCGACCTGGATGCTCACGCTCACGGGTAAGATCCTCTGCTATGCCATCGTCGCCGTGGCGCTCGATCTGGTGTGGGGCTATGCCGGAATGCTCTCCCTGGGCCACGGTATCTTCTTCGCGCTGGGCGGCTATGCGATGGGCATGTACCTGATGCGCCAGGCAGCGGGTGACGGGCTGCCCGCGTTTATGTCGTTTCTCTCCTGGAGCGAACTGCCATGGTTCTGGTGGGGGACGCAGCACTTTGTCTGGGCACTGGTATTAATTGTGATGGTGCCGGGGCTGCTGGCGCTGGTGTTTGGCTGGTTTGCCTTTCGCTCAAAAATCAAAGGGGTCTATTTTTCGATCATGACCCAGGCGCTGACGTACGCGGGGATGTTGCTGTTCTTTCGCAATGAAACCGGCTTTGGCGGGAATAACGGCTTTACCGGTTTTACCACGCTGCTTGGGTTTTCCGTTACCGCGACCACCACCCGTATCGCGCTGTTTCTGGCTACCGTGATGCTGTTGCTGATAGCGCTGGGCACAGGCTTCGCGCTGGCGAAAAGTAAGTTCGGTCGCATTCTGACCGCGGTGCGTGACGCCGAAAACCGCCTGACGTTTTGCGGGTACGATCCCCGCGGTTTCAAGCTGCTGGTGTGGACACTTTCAGCCGTACTCTGCGGTCTGGCCGGTGCACTGTATGTGCCGCAGGTGGGCATTATCAACCCGGGTGAAATGTCGCCAACCAACTCAATTGAAGCGGCCATCTGGGTTGCGCTGGGGGGGCGCGGCACGCTGGTCGGCCCGGTGATAGGCGCGGCGCTGGTGAACGGTGCGAAGAGCGTCTTTACCGTCGCCCTGCCGGAATACTGGCAGCTGTTTCTGGGACTGATTTTCATCGCCGTGACGCTGTTTTTACCGCGCGGTGTCTACGGTCTGTTTCGTAAGGGAGAACACTAATGCAGCCAGCCGAAGGATTATTTACCCGCCAGTTACCCGGGGATCGCTATCGCGACCAGACCGATCCGGTGCTGCAGCTTGAAGCCATCAACGTGAATTTTGATGGTTTTCAGGCACTGACGGACCTCTCACTGAACATTGGCGTGGGTGAATTGCGCTGCGTGATTGGCCCCAACGGTGCGGGAAAAACGACATTAATGGACGTGATTACCGGCAAAACGCGGCCTAAAAGCGGCAGAGCGCTGTACGATCAGTCCATCGATCTGACGGCGCTCGAACCCGCCGAGATTGCCCGCCGGGGCATCGGACGTAAGTTCCAGAAGCCCACGGTCTTTGAAGCGCTCACGGTGTGGGAAAACCTTGAGATTGCGATGAAAACCGACAAATCCGTCTGGGCGAGCCTGCGGGCCAGACTCAACGGCGAGCAGCGGGATCGTATTGACGAGATGCTGCTCTTGCTGCGGCTTGGCGGTGAGCGCGATCGCCGCGCCGGGCTGCTTTCGCACGGGCAAAAGCAGTTTCTGGAGATTGGCATGCTGCTGGTGCAGGACCCGCATCTGCTGTTGCTGGATGAACCGGCGGCCGGAATGACCGACGCGGAGACCGACTATACGGCTGAGCTGTTCAGAACCCTTGCGGGCAAACACTCCCTGATGGTGGTCGAGCATGATATGGGCTTTGTCGAAACCATTGCCGACCACGTGACGGTGCTGCACCAGGGACGCGTGCTGGCGGAGGGGTCACTTCGCCAGGTACAGGCGAATGAGCAGGTCATAGAAGTCTATCTGGGACGCTAAGGAGCCGTCATGTTACAGGTGAACGAACTGAATCAGTATTACGGCGGCAGTCATATTCTGCGCGGGGTCAGTTTTGAAGCGGCGACCGGTGAAGTGACCTGCCTGCTGGGCCGCAACGGGGTGGGGAAAACCACGCTGCTCAAGTGTCTGATGGGCCTGATCCCGGTAAAAACAGGCGACATTATCTGGCAGGGAAAAAAAATCACCCACAGCAAGCCGCACCAGCGCGTGCAGTCGGGTGTGGCCTATGTTCCGCAGGGGCGTGAGATTTTTCCACGCTTAACGGTCGAAGAGAATCTGTTGCTCGGGCTGTCACGCTTCCCCGCCCGCGACGCAAAGCGCGTCCCGGAGGATATCTGGCAGTTGTTCCCGGTGCTTAAAGAGATGAAGCATCGTCGTGGAGGCGATCTCTCCGGCGGTCAGCAGCAACAGCTGGCGATTGGTCGCGCCCTGGCGAGCCGGCCACAGCTGTTAATCCTCGATGAACCCACGGAAGGTATTCAGCCGTCGGTAATCAAAGAGATAGGCCTGGTGATCCGCAAGCTGGCGGACAGAGGGGATATGGCAATCCTGCTCGTAGAGCAGTTTTACGATTTCGCCGCTGAACTTGCCGACAGCTATCTGCTGATGTCGCGCGGGACCATCATTCAGCGTGGACGGGGCGATACAATGGAACAAGAGGGCGTTCGCGGACTGGTTGCGATTTGAAATGTTATATTATAACATCCTCATTCTTATAAAACGGAGTGAGGAGTTTGTTTTGGCTGCACATATTGGCAAATTTGCAATGACTCTGGGGGCGCTGCTGGTAAGCGGTCAGCTGTTTGCCCATTCGCATGGACATCAGATGACGGAAGCGGAACAGAAGGCGGCGAACGGCGTCTTTGAGGATAAAGACGTCAAAGACAGAAAGCTGTCTGACTGGGATGGGACATGGCAATCCGTCTATCCGTTTTTGCTCGATGGCGCGCTGGATCCGGTTTTTAAACAGAAAGCGCAGAAGGACAAAAAATCCTTCGACGAGGTGAAAGCCTACTATCGCACAGGGTATGCGACGGACGTTGAGGCTATCGGCATCGAAAACAACGTGATGGAATTCCACAAAGGTAAGGCTATCAGTCGCTGCCAGTATGATTACAGCGGCTATAAGATCCTGACTTATGCATCAGGTAAGAAAGGGGTTCGCTATCTGTTCGAGTGTAAAGATCCGGACAGCAAGACGCCGAAGTTTGTCCAGTTCAGCGACCATACTATCGCCCCAAAAGCCTCTTCCCATTTCCATATCTTTATGGGCAACACCTCCCACGAGGCGCTGCTAAAAGAGATGGATAACTGGCCGACGTACTACCCGAACGAAATGTACAAACAGCAGGTGGTAGACGAGATGCTGCACCATTAATGGCCTGCCCGATGCCGGGTGGGCGTCATGCCGCCCGGCGTCGAGGACTTAAGCCACTTTCGGCATTTCGCACCACGCCTTCACGCTCATCCCACGCAAAATCATCAGCCAGGCAATCACGATGGCAACCATCATGATCGCAAACAGTGACCAGTGCGGCAGGTTGGTAAGGATAATACCGGTGATCATCGGGTTTGCCGCCGCCCCAAGCCAGCCCAGCGCCTGGGCAGAGAAGTAACTCGCTTTCATACCCGGCGGGGCAATATTGTCGATCAGCATATATTCGCCCGGTGCATAGATAATCTCACCCAGCGTAAACACCGCTGCCGCAATGCCCCAGTAGACCAGGTTTTCCCCGGAGAGCATAAAACCGCCCAGACCCAGGACGAAGAAGAGTGTTCCCACCGTCATCAGCGGACGTATATTGGTGGCGGAGATCTTGCGACCGATAACATATTGCAGGGTGACGACCACCGCAGCATTCACCGGCAGCACCACGGCGACCACGTTTTGCGCAAAGTTGCTGTCGGCATTCGCAGCCAGCACGTACTGCGAAATACAGCTGGCGAATGACCCGCCCACATACGACGCCAGCAGGCCGGAAAGGGTGTACCAGAAGAGGGCGCGGTCTTTAAGCAGTACTGACGGTTGCCACGGCATTTTCTCTTCGGTGGCATCGAGCGCAACGCTTTTTTGCACAAAGAAATGGATAAAACCGAGCGGCAGTGCGGCACAAAAAGCGGCCAGCCAGAACGGCAACTGCAGGCTGTACATCACCAGCAAGGTGCCCACCGGCGGCCCGATCGTCCAGCCAATGTTCAGGAAGCTATAGTTTAGCGAGAAAACGCGCGCTTTTTGGCTCGAGGTCAGCACATCGGCAAACCAGGCCTTAAGCACCGTTGAAAATACCGAATAGGCGCAGTTAATCAGGGAAAAGAAGAGCACCACCAGCGTGACGTTATCCACCAGCGGGATAGCAACAAACCCGGCAATAAAGGCGACGATAGAAATCAGCATGTAGCGCTTTTTATCAAACTTATCGGCGAGGATGCCAAACCCCATACTGAATACCACACCGACGGTAAGCGCAATGGTCAGGGCATAACCAATATTCTCAACGCTCATATTAAATACGCGCGTGAGATAGATGGTCATAAACGGCAGCGTTGCCCCACGACCAATGGTTAATAATAACGACGACGCCAGCAGCGCTGCGGTTGAGCGCCTGAGTGATGGTTTCATATTCCTGCCTGACAATTGCGTTTGGTTTTTTGAGCCGCAGAGATTCTGGCCGCGCTTGCTCGCCGCCAACCTGCAACGTGTATTATTTTAGGTATATATCAGGAGTATCACGACATAAGGGGCTTGTATAGCACCTAATTTATCCGTAAGTGCTTCAGTTGACTGCCAGAAATAATGATCTTCTCGTGGCATGTTTTTTTCGTTACCTTGAAGTGTTTACAAAAATTTAATCATTCAGGGGCAGAGTATGACGCGAAAAGACGGGCTGCTGGCGTTGCTGGTGGTCATCGTATGGGGTCTGAATTTTGTGGTCATCAAGCTTGGGTTGCATAACATGCCCCCACTCATGCTGGCCGGTTTGCGTTTTCTGCTGGTGGCCTTCCCGGCGCTCTTCTTTGTCGCGCGCCCGAAAATTCCGTTCAGACTCTTACTGGGATACGGCCTGACCATCAGCTTTGGCCAGTTCGCGTTTCTGTTCTGCGCCATTAAGTTCGGGATGCCCGCCGGTCTGGCTTCTCTGGTGTTACAGGCTCAGGCGTTCTTTACCATCATTCTCGGGGCGTTTGTCTTTGGCGAGCGTCTGCAGGGTAAACAGCTGGCGGGGATCACCCTTGCGGTGTTCGGCGTGCTGGTGCTGATAGAAGCCAGCCTGAACGGGCAGCACGTGGCGTTACTGGGCTTTATGTTAACGCTGGCGGCGGGGTTGAGCTGGGCCTGCGGGAATATCTTCAACAAGCTGATTATGCAGCATGAGGCGCGCCCGAAGGTGATGTCGCTGGTGGTCTGGAGCGCCTTGATCCCCATTGTTCCGTTTATGGTTGCGGCGCTCATTTTTGATGGGCCAGACGTGATGCTGAAAAGCCTGGTGGAAATCGATCTCACCACCATTTTATCGCTGATCTACCTGGCGTTTGTGGCCACCATTATTGGTTACGGGATCTGGGGATCGCTGCTGGGTCGCTACGAAACCTGGCGCGTGGCGCCGTTATCCCTGCTGGTTCCGGTGGTAGGGTTGGCCAGCGCCGCGCTGTTGCTCGATGAAAAGCTGAGTGCGCTGCAGCTGCTGGGGGCCGTGCTGATCATGGCCGGGCTGTACATCAACGTGTTTGGTTTGCGCGTGCGTCGGGTAACGCGGGCAAGAGGGTAGGCATAAAAAAACCCCGCATCCGCGGGGCAAAAACGAATCAGAAGCTGTGCTGATTATAATAAGGCACGCCTAACTCGTCGGATTTGTCACTACCAGCACCCATGTGGTTGAAGTCATAAGGTGACTGGTCATGTGCTGACGGCAAAATCATCGTGTCACGATTATTTTGCTGCGTTGCACGAGGGGTTTGCTCCGCGAAGGTCTGGCTGGAAAACAGCACCAGCAAGGCGAGGGCGGCGGAGGCTGTAACTTTCATGATTTCCTCGGTTACGTCTTTACAGGCGATGATTAACTACAATGTTTTAGTGGATACAGGTATCGGGATTCACCCGGCACGCTGGTAATACGGTATTTGTGAGGCGGCACGTCGAAGTAGTTCTTAAACGTACGCGTCAGGGTTTGCTGTGATTCAAAACCGTAACGTTCCGCCAGATAGAGGATCGGCTCATTGCTTTCTTTCAGCTTCTGGGCAATTTCCGTCAGCTTGCGGCTGCGAATATATTGACCTAATGAATGGCCGGTCTCTTTTTTGAACATCCGTTGCAGGTGCCATTTGGAGTAACCTGAACGCTCTGACACTTTTTCAAGGGAGAGCGGCGATTCCAGGTTATCTTCGATCCAGTCCAAAATGCTATGAATAGTAATAGCGTCAGTATTGCGTCTGGACATCGTCATACCTCTTTTTCTGTTTACGGCAGTATTTTCTTAAGCAAAAGCTCAAGCGTTGCCACTTCATCTGCCGTTAAGTTTTTTGTTAGTTCCTGATGCAGTGTTTGTCCTACTAGTTGATGACATTGCTCGCACATAGCCGCGCCATCGCTGGTGAGTTTCACCAGGACGCCGCGTTTGTCATTCGGGTTAGGGCTTCGTTCTATCCATCCTTTGCAAACGAGACGATCGAGCATGCGGGTTAGCGCACCCAGATCGACAGAGAGCACCTTTTTCAGCTCAACCGGCGTGATACACACTTCGCAGCGAATGGAGCACAGCACTTTGAACTGCGTGGCGGTGATATCCAGCGGTGACAGATAGTCATTGAGCAGGCGATCTTTTTTCTGGTTAACCATATGAATAAGACGACCCAGCGGAATAATGTCGTTAAAGAGATCACTGGTGCTTTTCACAATGGTTGCCCTGGCAAGTAGTTTAGTCACGGCAGATATTATTGCTCAGGCAAGTATAAGTCAACTGAATGGATCAGCGGATGCCACGAATTGCTAAAACGTTTCATGAACTTTTTTTGCATGCTTTCAATTCAAATAGATAACGAAGGGTTATCGTTAATGACCGTAAATAATCGTTACGTTGAGCGAATGGCTGAACGTCACACTTTCACCTTATAATTGCGGTGATAAACATGGATAAGGACAACGACGCACTATGTTGGATTTGATTAAAGCAATTGGTCTGGGGCTGGTGGTATTGCTGCCGTTGGCTAACCCGCTAACGACGGTTGCGCTCTTCCTGGGGCTGGCAGGGAACATGAACAGCGCCGAGCGTAACCATCAGTCGATGATGGCCTCGGTCTATGTGTTTGCCATCATGATGGTGGCTTACTACGCCGGACAGCTGGTGATGAACACCTTCGGAATCTCCATCCCGGGTCTGCGTATTGCCGGCGGACTGATTGTTGCCTTCATCGGGTTCCGTATGCTGTTCCCTGCGCAGAAAGCGCATGAGTCACCTGAGGCCAAAAGCAAATCCGAAGAGCTGGAAACCGAGCCCAGCGCGAATATTGCTTTTGTCCCACTGGCGATGCCCAGTACGGCGGGGCCAGGAACGATTGCGATGATCATCAGCTCCGCGTCAACGGTGCGGGATGGTTCGACCTTCCCGGACTGGGTCATCACGGTTGCGCCCCCGCTGATTTTTGCACTGATTGGTATCATCGTATGGGCATCCTTGCGCAGTTCAGGCGCGATCATGCGCTGGGTCGGTAAGGGCGGTATTGAGGCGATTTCCCGCCTGATGGGCTTCTTACTGGTGTGTATGGGCGTGCAGTTTATTATCAACGGTGTGCTGGAGATTATTAAGACGTACCATTAATCACCCGCCCGGTAATGCAAAACGGCAACCTCGGTTGCCGTTTTACGTTGACTGCGGTCTACCCGTGATGGGCCTGTTCTTCCAGTGCGACCGGCCATTTACGGAAGATGAGCAGGGACCAGATGAGCGCCACCAGTGCCGGAATGGCACCCAGATAGCCAATCGCAGACATCGACACGTGAAGGCTAATCTGATTTCCCAGCAGCGCGCCCGCGCCAATACCAAGATTGAAAATCCCCGAGAACAGTGACATCGCCACATCCGTTGCGTCCGGGGCGAGGGCCAGCACCTTCACCTGCATACCCAGACCGATAATCATGATCGCCACTCCCCAGAACAGGCTCAGGACGGCCAGATGACCCTCGCTGCCCGCCGCTGGCATGAGTAATACCAGGCACGCCAGCAGTAAACCAATGGCGCTGCTGACCAGCGCCGACGCGTGCTGATTGCCGAGCTTACCAAACAGAATACTGCCAATAATGCCCGCGCCCCCCAGGATCAACAGCAGAACGGTGGCAAAGTTGGCGCTAAAGCCGGCCACGACCTGAACGAACGGCTCGATATAGCTGTAGGCGGTGTAATGTGCCGTGACCACAATGACCGTCAGCAGATAGATACTCAGCAATGCTGGACGACGCATTAACAGCGGCAGGCTTTTCAGCGAGCCGGAGTGTTCGCTTGGCAGCTTCGGCAGCAGTTTAATCAGGCAGACCAGGGTGATCATTGCCCCCATGCCGATAGCGAAGAACGTGGTTCGCCAGCCAAAGTATTGCCCAACGATACGGCCAATCGGCAGGCCCAGGACCATAGCCAGTGCCGTGCCGGTGGCTATCAGGCTCAACGCCTGCGCGCGTTTACCCGCAGGTGCCAGGCGGATGGCCAGTGACGCGGTGATCGACCAGAATACGGCATGGGCAAAGGCGATACCGACGCGGCTGATGACCAGCACCGTAAAGTTCCACGCCAGAAACGACAGGACGTGGCTGACGATAAACAGGGCAAACAGCCCGATCAGCAGCTTTCGCCGTTCCATCTGGCTGGTCAGCAGCATAAACGGCAGTGACATCAGTGCCACCACCCAGGCATAGATGGTCAACATAATGCCCACCTGCGCGGTTTCCATCTGGAAACTTTCAGCGATGTCAGACAACAGCCCAACCGGAACAAATTCTGTGGTATTAAAAATAAACGCGGCAATTGCCAGCGTGACCACGCGTAGCCACGCGACTCTGCGGGTAACTGTGTTCGTTGTCATAGCGATGTCGGAGATTCGTTGCTGAAAAGAAGAGGAGACGATCTTAAAACGTCAACCGGCGAAAACTCAACCATTATGTGATGCAGATCTCAAAATTCACCTGGTAAAAGCGGTAGCCGGGGGCATGGTTTTCATTGAATATAAAAGAACATCACAACAAAAACAGGCGGTAAGACAATGCAGGAGATTGATTTTTATCTGGTAGATGCGTTCAGCAATGCTTCTTTTGGTGGAAACCCGGCGGCCGTGTGCCCGTTAGACGCATGGTTGCCTGATGAGACACTGCTCAGAATGGCACAGCAGCATAATCAGTCGGAAACCGCGTTTTTCGTCTGCAGTAAAGCGGGAATTGAGTTACGCTGGTTTACCACCCTTACCGAAGTCAACCTTTGCGGACATGCCACACTGGCAGCCGCGTACGTCCTGTTTAATGAACTCAACTATCCTGACCCGCGTATCCACTTTGATACCGCCTCTGGCCAGCTGACGGTTAGCCGGGAAGGGGACTGGATGACGCTGGACTTCCCGGCATGCCCGACGCAGGAAGAGACGCCCCCGCCGGCGATGCTTGCGGCGCTGGGGATCGGCCATTACGTTGAAGCCCGTAAGGGGCGAGCCTGGGTAGTGGTTCTGGAAAACCGCCGGCAGGTTGAGGCGCTTGCGCCGAATATCTCGGCAATGACGCCTGGCGAACATAAGGTCAGCGTGACGGCGCGGGGAGAGGGGGATTATGATTTTGTGAGCCGCTTTTTCTCACCGGGAGTTGCCGTCTGGGAAGATCCGGTCACCGGATCCGCGCATACAATGCTTATTCCCTACTGGAGTGAAAAACTGGGTAAAACAGCGATGTTTGCCCGCCAGGTGTCGGCTCGTGGCGGTGATATGCGCTGCGAACTGAAAGGTTCACGCGTGCTGATGAGCGGGCAGGCCTCGCTGTATCTGAAAGGCACCGTCTTTCTGCGCTAAATAACCATAACAAAAGAGGAAGAGACAATGCAGGAAATTGATTTCTATCTGGTCGATGCCTTCAGCGACAGGGCGTTTGGCGGCAACGCAGCGGCGGTTTGCCCCCTGGAAGAGTGGCTGCCGGACGAGACGCTGCTCAACATGGCGCAACAGCACAATCAGTCTGAGACGGCCTTTTTCGTACGCACTGACGGCGGATTCGAGCTGCGTTGGTTCACTACCCTTGACGAAATTAACCTGTGTGGACATGCCACACTGGCGGCATCGCATGTCATTTTCGAATACCTTGATTATCCACACACGGAAATCACTTTCACCACCCGTTTCGTCGGCGAGCTGACGGTAAAACGCAGCGGTGACTGGTTGACGCTCAACTTCCCGGCCTGGCCGACGGAGGTCGTCGATAATCCGCCAGCGCTGCTGTTGAGCGCGCTGGGCGTTGAGCAGGCAAAAGAGGTGCGTGTCGGGCGCGACTACATGGTGGTGCTGGAGAACCAGCAGCAGGTAGAGGCCCTTACGCCGGATATCTCGGCAATGATTCCGCTGGATAAGATGGTCTGCGTCACGGCACCGGGCGATGAATATGACTTCGTCAGCCGCTTCTTCTGTCCGGGAGAAGGGGTGCCGGAAGATCCGGTTACGGGGTCCACTCACAGCATGTTGATTCCCTACTGGAGCGAAAAGTTGGGCAAAACCGTGCTGAACGCGCGCCAGGTCTCGCGACGGGGCGGGGATTTACGCTGTGAACTGGCGGGGGACCGGGTGTTAATCGGCGGTCAGGCCACCCTGTATCTGAAAGGGCATATCTATTTACGCCAGGCGATGTAAGCCAGGAATGGGCCACCGTCATTTCATCATCGGGAATGACGGTGGCTTGCGTTAATCAAACGTTCGTTTTTCCCCCTGCCAGCCAGACGTAATCAGAAATTCACGCCACGTTAAGGTGGCAGGGTTTATGGTTCTGCTCCAGGTAAGATCCCGGTCTTTTCCGTAATAGCCGTAGTTCACGGCATATTCCGTCATGCCGGTAATTTCACTGACCAGTGCCGCGTTGTCTGCGAAATCGGGGAAGTGGTGAAGGAGTGCTTCTCGCGTGTAGGCTGAGCGATACCGGGCTTTTATGCCGGTGACCTCCGTGAAGGTTTCCACCATCTCACGCGGCGAAAGACACTCACCGACAACGGGTAACGTCATGCCGTTGTAGTGTTCAGGGTTATCGAACATCTCAAGCACCGCAGGGCCGGTCGCCGTGAGCGGGTCGACAAAGGGCGCCCGAACGTCTTCCGGGAGATAGAGGGGAAAGATCAGCTCGTCGCCTTCTTTACGCGGCGGATAATATTCGGCCAGATTGGTGTAAAAGAACGCCAGTTGAATAAACGACGCGCTGACGGGGAGTGTGCGGATGTACTCCTCAATTCGGCCCTTATCGCTGAAATGAGGAGCCCATAGAGTTCCGGCTGTTATTCTCTCGACGTTTTCCAGACTGCTGAAGACAAGGTGTTTTACGCCGGCGTTGACGGCGGCATCTGCAAGCCTGTAGCCCAGCGCCGTTTCACCCGTTGGCATCTGCGTCGATACGGGGATGAAACCTGGTGTCATCAGAAACGCTCCGTCTGACTCGGCAAACGCCCCGATCAGATGCGCATCATTGCCCGTCTTAAGGGTGATTTGTCTCAGTTCAGCGCCCCGTTCCGCCAGCTGTTTCGCCGCAGGAGAGTCCGTGTTTTGCGTTAAGGCGCGCACCCGATAGCGCCCACTTTGCAGCAGGGTTGTGGTTACGCTACGTCCTTGTTTACTGGTGGCACCAAAAACTGTTATGAGTGGTTTTTTATCATACGACATTTCATTCTCGCTCTGTGTTGTTGCGGTAGTGCATTATCGGAATGCGGGCGGCGAGCGTGAAATCGATTTATTTCTTACATGATATCCATCCTATGAATACCAAAAAGCCTGACGTAAACCTGCTGCTGACTCTGGAAGTGCTGGTCGCGGAGCAAAATGTCACCAGGGCCGCCAGCCGGCTTTGTCTTAGCCAGCCTGCCGTCAGCGCGCAGCTTAACCGGCTGAGGGGGATGTTTAACGATCCGTTATTGATCCCGGGGCGCAGGGGGATGACGCCAACCCCCAAAGCTCTTGAGCTGATGGCGACGCTTGGCGGGGCGCTGGCAAAAATACGGGATACGCTGCAATCACATGAGGACTTTGATCCGCTGCACGATTCGCTAACGGTCTCTCTGGCCTGTACTGATTACGTGCAGGCCGCGGTCATTATGCCGCTGATTGTGGCCCTGCAAGAGATTGCCCCCGGCGTGCGTATTGCTGTCAGGAATTACGATCCGCATCAACTGGCCCATCAACTGAGCTCAGGCGATGTTGATGCTGCCATTGCCACGCCAGACCCTGCGCAGGCGCAGCTCAGAACGCAACATCTTTATGACGAATCGTACGTGCTTATCGGGCGCCCTCAGCATCCTGAACTGAACGACCAACTGACAATGGAAGCATTCGCAAAACTTGAGCATATTATCGTGTCTCCCTCGGGAGGCGGTTTTACCACGCCGATGGATGTCATGCTGGCGGAGTCAGGGTTGCAACGTAAGGTTGCGGTATCTGCGGCATCATTTCTGTTTGTTCCCGGCATGGTGCAGATGAGCCATCTGGTAGCACTGGTGCCCCGACGATTAATTATGGGAACCGTTAACCCGCTCACCGTGGTGGAACTCCCCTGGCTGAAAGAGACGTTTGACGTCAGTCTTATCTGGCATGAACGCAGCCATAACCACGCCGGACACCGCTGGTTAAGGGATACTCTCGTCAGCCTTAACGGCAATGCTGATATAAGTTAACGGTATGAAGCACGTGTGCAGGGCTGCGCTATGTTGAAATAAAAACAACAAGGAGCCCGCCATGTATTCCATTACCGCTGAATCTGCACATCACCCTGATATTTTGCATCTGATTGCCGCGCTTGACCGCTATCAGAGCGAACTCTATCCCGCTGAAAGTAACCACCTGCTCGATCTGACCGAACTGCCGACAGCCTCGCTGATCCTGATGATTATTCGGGACCGGCAGCTTCATGCCGTCGGGTGTGGTGCCGTGGTGCTCAACGGCGACGGGACCGGTGAAATGAAACGGGTGTATATCGATCCGGCTCATCGCGGGCAACATCTCGGCGAGATGCTGCTGGCGGCGCTGGAAGATGAAGCCCTGAGCCGTCACTGCCACACGCTTCGCCTGGAGACGGGCATCCGGCAACATGCCGCCGTCCGTCTGTATGAGCAGTGCGGCTATGAGCAACGTCCGGCGTTTCCGCCGTATGTTGATGACCCGCTGAGCCTGTTTATGGAGAAGGCACTGGTGGTTGACGTTCGTTTAGCAGCGCTATAAAAGCCTCCAGCGGGCGGGTCATAGCCCCGCGGCGCCAGACCAGCCAGGTGGTAAGCCAGCGCCAGTTTTCTGCCAGCGGCCAGGCTTCCACCTGATGGTGGCCTGGCATACTTTCCAGCATCGAACGAGGCATCAGCGCGATACCGGCGCCCGCGATGACGCAGGCGAGCATGCCGTGATAAGACTCCATCTCATGAATACGCCCGGGCGTGGCTCTGTCGGCGTGAAACCAGCTTTCCAGATGTCGGCGATACGAACAGTTTGCGCGAAAGGCGTAGACGTCACGGCCGCTTACCTGCGTGGCGCGTGCCACTTCTGCATGCCCGGCGGGCGTGACCAGCATCATCTCTTCCCGGTAAACCGGCATGCCTTCCAGTTCCGGATGCGAAAGGGGGCCGTCGACAAACGCGGCGCTTAAGGTTCCCTGCAGTACGCCGTCAATCATTGTGCCGGACGGCCCGGTAGAGAGGGCAAACTGGATACGTGGATAACGCTGGTTAAACTGCGCCAGGCTTTCCGGAATACGCACGGCGGCGGTACTCTCCAGCGCACCAAGCGCAAATAATCCCTGCGGTTCATCACCGGCGACGACCATTCGTGCCTCATCGACCAGCGCCAGGATCTGCTTGCTGTAGCGCAGGAAATTATGCCCGGCGGGAGATAAACGTAAACGCTGGTTCTCACGAATAAACAGCTCAACGCCAAGATCGGCCTCCAGCTGGCGGATGCGGGTGGTCAGGTTCGACGGAACGCGATGCACCTTTTGCGCTGCCTGGGTGATGCTGCCGGTGAGCGCCACGGCGTTAAACATTTCAAGCTGAGTTAAGTCCATGCCATTCTCGATTCGTGAACAAGGTGGTTAGTATTATTCATTTTTAAGAAATAGCAGAGTGCGCCACAATGAATCAACCGTTATTACGTGGAGACCATCATGACTTATTCCTCTGCTACACATGCCCTCTCTGTTAACCCAGCCACCGGTGAGACGCTCGCGGCGTATCCGTGGGCGAGCACCGACGACGTTGAACGCGCAATTGCGCAGGCTGATGCCGGTTTTCGTCAGTGGAGACGCGTAAGCGTTTCAGACCGGGCGCAAAAGCTGCGCGATCTCGCCAGCGCGCTGCGAAACCGTGCAGACGAGATGGCCCGAATGATCTCCCGTGAGATGGGCAAACCCATTTTGCAGGCGCGTGCTGAAGTGGCAAAATCCGCCAGCCTCTGCGACTGGTATGCGGAACACGGCCCGGCAATGCTGCAGCCTGAACCGACCCTGGTAGAAAACCAGAACGCGGTGATTGAATACCGGCCGCTGGGACCTGTTCTTGCCGTCATGCCGTGGAACTTCCCGCTCTGGCAGGTACTGCGTGGCGCGGTACCCATCCTGCTGGCCGGGAACAGCTATCTGCTCAAGCATGCGCCAAACGTACTCGGCTCGGCTGACCTCATTGCGCAGGTATTTGCTGACGCCGGTTTTCCGCAGGGTGTCTTTGGCTGGGTGAATGCCACGAATGAGGGTGTGAGCCAGGCGATCAACGACCGTCGTATTGCCGCCGTAACCGTAACCGGCAGCGTGCGCGCGGGTGCGGCGATTGGTGCGCAGGCGGGGGCAGCACTCAAGAAATGCGTCCTGGAGCTGGGCGGTTCAGATCCGTTTATTGTGCTCAATGATGCTGATTTGGATCTGGCGGTGAAAGCAGCCGTGGCCGGTCGTTATCAGAATACCGGACAGGTTTGCGCCGCCGCTAAGCGCTTTATTGTGGAAGAGGGCATCGCTGATGCTTTCACCCAGCGTTTTGTCGAGGCGACGGCAGCCCTGAAGATGGGGGCGCCGGATCGCGAAGAAAACTTTATTGGCCCGATGGCGCGATTTGACCTGCGCGATGAACTGCATCAGCAGGTGCAGGCCACGCTGGCCGAAGGCGCCACGCTGCTGCTTGGTGGGGAGAAAGTCGCCGGTGAAGGTAACTACTATGCACCGACCGTGCTGGGGAATGTCACTGCCAGCATGACGGCATTTCGTCAGGAGCTGTTTGGTCCGGTTGCGGCGGTTAGCGTTGCGAAAGACGCGGAGCACGCCCTGCAGCTGGCTAACGACAGCGACTTTGGTCTGTCCGCAACCGTCTTTACCGCGAACGATACGCTGGCGGAGAAATTCTCCCGTGAGCTGGAGTGCGGTGGGGTGTTCATCAATGGTTTCAGCGCCAGCGATGCGCGCGTGGCCTTTGGCGGCGTGAAGAAGAGCGGTTTTGGTCGTGAGCTTTCCCACTTCGGTCTGCACGAGTTCTGTAACGTGCAGACGGTATGGAAGAACAGAGTCTAGTTCGCTCTCTGATAAAGGCCTTCAGCACGAAGGCCGTTGTCATTTTCCTGCAATGGTTCTGTCATTTTCGTTTCGTAGACTCGCACGCGTCTAACGTATTGTTACTGAAGAAAATTATGAACCTAACGCAAATTTTTCGCCGTATTGCGCAGCGCCTCATCCCTCGTCAGTTTGGCCTGCTGACCGGTATTTTCTGTATTATTGGTCTTTTCTCCGCACTGCAACTCTCCTCTTCATTTTTGCTCAATGCTTCCCTGAAAGACGCTCAACGCAACGAGCAGCAAAATCTGCTGGCGTACCAGCAACAGAGCAAACTGGATCTGGCCCGCGTGTCTCTGCTGGCAGCAAGCGATCTGCTTAACCGCTCCGGCGTCTGGTTTATGCAGGATAAAGAGACCGGCTCTGAAGGGAGCTGGCACAGCCTGATGGACGAAGCTCAGGCGTCGCTGACGGTTTCTCAGCAGGCCTGGAACGCCTGGCTGGCGCTCAATCCGCCAAAAGATGATGCCCTGATCACCAGCTACCAGCTTTTCTACGGTGCCATCAAGGAGCAGGCGGAAGGGCTCATCAAGACCAACACGATCGACGCCTTTTTTGCCGTACCTGCCCAGGCTTTTCAGACTGACTTCAACGAAAACTATGCCCGCTATCAGCAGGCCAGCGAGAAGCAGGCGATGCAGGGCCGCCAGAGTCTGATGGCACAACTCTCTGGCCTGCAAACGCTCTTCCTGATTGCACCGGTTCTGCTACTTGCCATCGCCGTTCTGGTGTGGTTCGGCATGTCCCGCTGGGTCATTACGCCGCTGCGTCGGTTGATTGCTCACATTAACCAGCTGGCGGCAGGAGACCTGTCCGGTACACCGCCGGGCGTACTGCGCTTTAACAAGGAGATCGGACAGTTAAGCGACAGTGTTTCCACCCTGCAGCACGGACTGCAGGAACTGGTGACCCAGGTCAGCAATGCCACCCACGCAATGGTCGAAAATATAGGCTCGCTGGCACAGGGCAACCAGAAGCTGTATCTGCAGTCGGCTCGTCAGGCGAAAGAGCTTGAGGATGTGACGACACACATTGCCGCGCTGGAAAATCACGTGGAAGGGAATACAGGTTATGCAAAACTCGCCAGCTCCAGGGCGGACGAGGCGCGCCAGGTAGCCGCGGGTGGCGATCGGATGATGACGACCGTCAATGCCTCCATGCAGGCGATCGTTGACCGATCGTCAGAGATGCGCGGGATCGTGGCGATGATCGACAGTGTGGCGTTTCAGACCAACATTCTGGCACTGAATGCGGCCATCGAGGCCGCCCATGCGGGGAATCACGGGCGCGGGTTCGCCGTTGTCGCCCGGGAAGTGGGGCTGCTGGCCAGAAAGAGCAGCCACTCGACGCAGACTATTCAGGCACTGATCAATCACTCTTTGCAGGGCATCGAAGACGGTTCCCGGGCCGTTAACCTGCTGGAAGATAATCTGCAGCAGGTGATCGGGCTGGTGGCTAATTTAAGCAGTCTGCTGAATGAGATCTCGGTCGCGACCCTGAGCCAGGGGGAGAGCATTCATCAGATGACGCGGCAGCTTCAGGCGCTGAATCAGGTTTCCCGTCAGACCGACATGCTGGTGTCTGACGCGTCGGATGCTTCTGAACGGCTGCATAAGCAATCCGATCTTTTATTGCAGGCGGTTTCGCGTTTTCGTCTTAGCGCCTGACGCAACATATAAGCCTCTGTTATACTCGCAGCCCGTTTTAGCCTGAGGGCAAGGAGCAAAGTGTGGCTGCGGTCATCCATAATGAGATGTTGGACGAGATTTTGTCGCAGGTTCGTCCGTTAATTGGAAAAGGGAAGGTTGCCGACTATATTCCGGCCCTTGCCTCGGTCAGCGGGAATAAGCTGGGTATTGCCATTTGTACGGTAGACGGGCAGCGTTACCAGGCCGGTGACGCCACCGAGCGTTTTTCAATTCAGTCCATTTCAAAAGTACTCAGTCTGGTTGCGGCCATGCGTCAGTATGAGGAAGACGAAATCTGGCATCGCGTGGGGAAAGATCCGTCCGGGCAGCCTTTCAACTCACTGCTTCAGCTCGAAATTGAACAGGGCAAGCCGCGTAACCCGTTTATCAATGCCGGTGCGCTGGTGGTTTGCGATATGCTGCAAAGCCGTCTCAGCGCCCCTCGCCAGCGCATGCTTGAAATTGTCCGCCAGCTCTCGGGCGTCGCGGATATTGCCTACAATGCGGTGGTGGCGCGCTCGGAGTTTGAACACTCCGCCCGTAACGCGGCTATCGCCTGGCTCATGAAATCGTTTGGTAACTTCCATAACGATGTCGCCACCGTGCTGCAAAACTATTTTCATTACTGCGCGCTGGAAATGAGCTGTGTTGAACTGGCACAGACATTCTTGTTCCTCGCCCATCAGGGGCATGCGCCGCACCTCGCGCAAGATGTTGTCTCGCCCATGCAGGCGCGTCAGGTGAATGCCCTGATGGCGACCAGCGGGATGTATCAGAACGCCGGAGAGTTTGCCTGGCGCGTCGGTCTTCCGGCTAAATCGGGTGTCGGCGGCGGGGTGGTGGCAATCGTGCCTCACGAAATGGCGATTGCCGTCTGGAGCCCGGAGCTGGATGAAACGGGAAATTCACTTGCCGGTGTGGCAGTTCTGGAGAAACTGACCCAACGTCTGGGACGTTCTGTATACTGATGTCGACCCTGGATCCGCTTTTTGCCCGCCTGGCACGATCGCCTTTTCGTTCGCGCTTTCGCTTAGGTACGAAGGAACGGCAGTACTGCTGGGACAAAGGTGCCGAAACCATTGACCAGCACGCCGCCGATTTTATTGCCCGGCGCCTTGCACCGGCCCATCCCACCAATGACGGGAAACAGACGCCCATGCGCGGTCATCCGGTGTTTATCGCTCAGCATGCCACCGCCACCTGTTGTCGTGGCTGTCTGGCAAAGTGGCATAACATTCCGCAGGGTGTTCAGCTCAGCGCGCAGCAACAGCATTATATCGTCAGCGTGATCCACCACTGGCTGGTGCTGCAGATGAACGCCTAAATTTGACGAGTTATGATCCTGTTGTATTTGTGTTATAGATGCAGGTTAAGTTAGTTCAGATCCTGCTGACGATCGACATAATCGCCATAAGTTATTATACGGAATGATATTTAATGCGTTCTGCTCTCTCTGCCTTCAGGTTTTTTCAACCCGATACTCCGCTGCGTAATGCGTCGTGGATCTTTATTCTCACCACCTTATTCTATTTTGTGGGTGCTGAATTGCGTCTGGTTGAAGCGTTGTCGCTGTTCTGGCCACTGAATGGCGTTATGGCGGGAGTATTCGCCCGTTATGCTTATCTGAATCGTCTGCATAACTACGCGGTCGCGTATGTTGCCATGCTGATGTACGACGCGGTCACCACCAGCTGGGGAATGGCCTCGCTGGTGATTAACCTGTCGAATATGATTTTTATCGTCGTGGTCGCCATACTGGTTCTGCGTGATAAACGGCTGATGAAAACCCCCGATCCGCTTAATGCGCTGCGTCTGTTTAACTACTGCCTGATTGCTGCGCTGCTGTGTGCCTTGCTTGGCGCGGTGGGGTCGGTCGGTATCGACAGTCACACCTTCTGGCCGCTGTTTGCCGACTGGTTTAGCGAGCAGTTTTCAACGGGGGTGCTGATTGTGCCGTGTATGCTGACGATTAGCCTGCCCGTGCGTGATATTCAGCTACGCCTGGAGCAGCTGTTCCCGGTTATGGCGTTGATAGTCTCGGTGGTCGCGTCGGTGGTGATTGGTGGCGCGGGGAGCCTCTGTTTCCCGCTGCCGGCGCTTATCTGGTGTGCGGTACGCTACCCGCTGCCCGTCACCTGTTTACTGACGTTTCTCACGGGCGCCGTTGAGATCATTCTGGTTGCCAACTCCATTATCAATATTGCCGTCGCGACACCGCTTTCGACCCCGATGATGTTCTCAGCCCGGCTGGGCATTGCCACCATGGCTATTTGTCCGGTGATGGTCTCCGTCAGCGTGGCGGCCATTAATTCACTGATTCGTCAGGTGTCACTGCGGGCAGATTATGATTTTCTGACGCATGTCTATTCCCGATCCGGGCTTTATGAAGCGTTAAAGCAAGAAGAGGCGCACCGGCATTCGCGTTTTTTAACCGTCATGCTGCTGGATATCGATTACTTCAAAAGCATCAATGATAACTACGGTCACGAGTGCGGTGATCGCATACTGGCGGCCTTTGCCCGGCAGGTTCAGCAGGTTGTCGGTGAGGACGGTATGGTGGCGCGAATGGGCGGAGAAGAGTTCGCGGTGGTCGTGAACTCCGGGGATGCGCAGCACGGTTTTGAACTGGCTGAACGCATTCGAACCACCGTCGCACATCATCCGTTTACCTGGCGCCAGCAGACGCTGTATCTGACCGTCAGCATTGGCCTGGGCAGCGGTAAATCTGAGTCATGGCAGTTGACGGAGGTCTTTAATAAGCTGATGGCTGAAGCGGACGATCATCTCTATCGTTCAAAGAAAGCGGGGCGAAATCGGACCAGCGCCCGGCTGTCGGATGAGCAGGTTACTGCAACGTCCGGCAGCGAAACATCACTGCATTAGTCGTCATGAGCCAGTGACGTTAACAAATAGCGTCTGAACAGGATATTCGTACACTGACAATGTCTCTGTTTAAGCTACGCTTTTAGTAAAGCTTGCGTCAGGAGACGTTATGAAAACACCTGCAACCCCTGAAAATGAAACGGAACGTCTGAACTCGCTGCGCGAATCAGGCCTGCTTGAAATCGACAGTTCGCCGGCCTTTGACCGCCTGACGCGTCTGGCAAAACGCTTTTTCCAGGTGCCGCTGGCGATGGTCAATCTTATCGATGAGCATTCGCTGATCGTGAAGTCAGCGGATGGCCAGGCACCGGACTCTGTCCCGCGCAATATCTCATTTTGTGGCCATACGATCCTCAGCGAAGCGCCGCTGGTGGTGGGGGACATGCGTCAGGATGACCGCTTTGCCGATAATCCGCTGGTGGCCGGTGAGCCCGGCGTTCGTTTCTACGCTGGTTTCCCGCTGCGTCTGCGCGACGGCGCGAGCGTCGGATCGCTTTGCCTGATTGATTATTCTCCGCGCGAGTTTACGGCGGCCGATCTTGCCGTGCTGGGAGACCTGGGCGCGCTGGCAGAAGATGAATTTGCCGCCGTCAGTGCGGCGACTACCGATGAACTGACGGGCTTATTCAACCGTCGGGGCTTTAATCAGCTCGTCCGGTTTACCCTGTCCGTCGCCCGACGCCGTGCAGAGCCGTTAACCCTCGGCTGGCTGGATCTGGATCGCTTTAAGGAGATAAACGATCGGTACGGCCACGAGGAAGGCGATAAGGCGCTGAACGTGATGGCGCAACTGATGCGTTCCTCCTTCCGTGAGGCGGATCTGCTGGTTCGCTTTGGCGGGGATGAGTTTGCCGTGCTGTTCGCCGATACGGATGAGCAGGGGGCCTGGATTGCGATGCAGTATCTGGCCGAGCAGGTCGAAAATTATAATGCCCGCAAACTGCATCCGTGGTCGCTTCTGTTCTCGTGGGGACTCAGTGAATTCGACCACAATGGCCATGACCTGCAACAGTGGCTAAAAGAGGCCGATGAAAAGATGTATGCCATGAAGCAGCAACGCCACCGCGAAAGATGACATAACAAAAGCCTATGATCGATCCGTTTGCGTTAATAAGATGTTAATTGCACAGTGACGGTATTCAACGTAAGGAAAAACAATGAATACCTCACTGCACATCAAAAACCTCACCCGGGAAGAGATCCTCACCCACCTTGATGCGTTGTCCGCGATCCTCGAAAACTGCGTTAACGGCGGCGCATCCGTCAGTTTTATGTTGCCCTTTAGCCCGGAAAAAGCGCGTGCTTTCTGGCGCGGTATTGCTGAGAGCGTGGGACGCAATGAACGTCTTGTGCTGGCCAGTATCGATCCGCAGGACGGTGTTATCGGCACGGTACAGTTGATCACCGATCAGCCGGAGAATCAGCCGCATCGCGCGGATGTGGCAAAACTGCTGGTCCATGAAAAAGCGCGCCGTAAAGGGGCGGCAATGGCCCTGATGGAAGAACTTGAAGTTCAGGCCAGAGCCAGAGGCATTTCGGTCCTGGTACTGGATACGTCGACTGGCAGCGGTGCCGAGACGTTCTACCAGCGTGCTGGCTGGCAAAAAGTGGGGGAGATCCCGCGCTATGCATTGATGCCGGATGGCGAGATGACCGCCACCTCCGTGTTCTATAAGTTCTTATAATTATTTTTCACAACTCCATCATGAATTGATCAAAACAGGGTTCCCGGTCGTAAAGTTTTGATAAGTTATCGTACCAATCTTATCAAGCTGTATGACTAATTATAAAAGGAACCCATTGTGAACACACTTAACCGTCATGATTTTCCCGGTCCACACTATCCGGAACGTATCATTCAGTTTGGTGAAGGCAATTTCCTGCGGGCGTTTATCGACTGGCAAATCGACCTGTTAAACGAACATACCGATCTTAACGCCGGTGTGGTGGTCGTTCGTCCCATCCAAAGTGATTTTCCGCCGTCGCTGAATACGCAGGATGGTCTGTATACCACGATCATTCGCGGCCTGAACGAGAAGGGCGACGCGGTGAGCGATGCGCGTCTTATCCGTTCCGTTAACCGCGAAATCAACGTTTATAATGAATACGATGCGTTCCTCAGGCTGGCTCATAACCCGGAGATGCGCTTTGTGTTCTCGAATACCACGGAAGCCGGGATCGGTTATCACGCGGGCGACACCTTTGAAGATGCGCCTGCCGTCAGCTACCCGGCGAAACTGACGCGATTGCTCTTCGAGCGTTTCAGTCATTTTAACGGTGCGCCAGACAAAGGCTGGGTCATCATTCCGTGTGAACTGATTGACTACAATGGGGATGCGCTGCGGGAACTGGTGCTGCGCTACGCGCAGGAGTGGGCGCTGCCGACGGCCTTTACTGAATGGTTGAACGATGCCAACTGTTTCTGCTCGACCCTGGTTGACCGCATTGTAACGGGTTACCCGCGTGACGAAGTGGCCGCCCTGCAGGCTGAACTGGGTTATCAGGACGGGTTCCTGGATACCGCCGAACACTTCTATCTGTTTGTGATTCAGGGCCCTGACGCCCTTGCCAGCGAACTGCGTCTTGATAAGTTCCCGCTCAACGTATTGATCGTGGATGACATCCGTCCCTACAAAGAGCGTAAAGTCGCCATTCTGAACGGTGCGCACACGGCGCTGGTACCGGTAGCCTTCCAGGCCGGGCTGGACACGGTAGGCGAGGCGATGAACGATGCTGACGTGTGCGCTTTTGTCGAAAAAGCTATCTATGAGGAAATTATTCCGGTACTGGATTTGCCGCGTGATGAGCTGGAATCGTTCGCCAGTGCGGTAACGGGCCGTTTCCGTAACCCTTACATCCGGCATCAGCTGCTGTCGATTGCCCTCAACGGGATGACCAAGTTCCGCACCCGCATTCTGCCGCAGCTGCTGGCAGGGCAGAAAGCAACCGGGTCATTGCCTGCGCGACTGACGTTTGCTTTAGCGGCACTGATTGCGTTTTATCGCGGGGAGCGTAACGGGGAAAGTTACCCGGTACAGGACGACGCGCACTGGCTGGCGCGTTTCCAGCAGCTGTGGACACAGCATCACGATCGCCAGATCAGTACCCGCCAACTGGTAAAATCGGTTCTGAGCGTGAGTGAACACTGGGAGCAAGATCTTACGCAGGTTAACGGCCTGGTCGAGCAGGTTACGCGGGATCTGGATGCTATTCTGCTTCAAGGAATGCGTGCGGCGGTTAAACCGCTCTGCTAACACCGTTGCCCGGCTTCGGCCGGGTTTTAATGGGGATCTTATTAGTTACAACATACTATTTGCTCTGTTTTTAAAAAACACCTCTGGCACCGTGCGGTTTAGGCTAGCCAGGTCAGAAAATTCAATGTTTTATTAACATGCTTGCAACCGTGAGGGGGATCACGTTTAATAGCCACGCTCTTTTTCTTTCCTGAAACTCACTATGATTGTTCGTCCTAAACAGCACTGGTTACAACTCATCTTTGTCTGGCATGGCTCGGTACTGCCAAAAATCTATACCCGCTTGCTACTCAACTTTCTGCTTTCTATCGCCGTGATCCTGATGCTGCCGTGGTACACGTCCCTTGGCATCAAATTTACCGTTGCGCCATTTAGCATTCTCGGTGTGGCGATCGCTATCTTTCTCGGTTTCCGAAACAACGCCTGCTATTCCCGCTACGTTGAGGCGCGCCAGCTTTGGGGGCAACTGATGATAGCGGCACGCTCTCTGTTTCGCGAGGTAAAAAACACCTTGCCGGACGATAAACATCTCGGCGAGTTTGTCCGACTGCAGATTGCCTTTGCCAACTGTTTGCGCATGACCCTGCGCCGGGAAACGAACGCCGAACAACTTTCCCGTTATCTTCCGGAAGATGATTTACGCAAGGTGATGAACGCCAACTCGCCGGCGAACCGTATTTTACTGATCATGGGGGAGTGGCTTGCCGTCAGGCGCCGCAATGGCGAGCTCTCAGATATCCTGTTCCACAGTCTCAACAACCGGCTGAACGACATGTCCATCGTCCTGTCGGGTTGCGAGCGTATTTTGACGACACCCGTACCGTTTGCTTACACGCTGATCCTTCATCGTACGGTGTATCTGTTCTGCATCATGCTGCCGTTCGCGCTGGTCGTCGATCTGCACTACATGACACCTTTTGTGTCGGCGCTGATTTCTTACACCTTTATCTCGCTGGATACGCTGGCGGAAGAGCTGGAAGACCCGTTTGGTACCGAAGATAACGACCTGCCGCTAGACGCCATCTGCAACATGATGGAACGTGACCTGTTGCAGATGAACGATGAAGAAGAGATCCCCGAAAGACTGTTACCGGATAAGTATTATCAACTGACCTGACGGGCATTCCATTCGTCACGGGTGATTTCCCACAGTTCGGAATCCAGTATGCCGCTGACGTACGCTTTCTTTTCTGTCCTGATAAGCCGCATGCCGCTACTGTCTGAAATACGACGGGAGCGGCTGTTAGCAGCCGCTTTTGGCGCACGCAACACCGGCTTGTTCAGGGTGTTAAACCAATAATCCGTCGCCGCAATACTGGCCTCACGCATGTATCCCTTACCCTGAAACTCCGGCGCCAGCCAGAACCCACGGTTGTTATCTTCGACATCGTACAGGCAGATAATCCCCATCAGCTCATCCGGTGCCTCGCGACGTCGAATACTCCAGAACCAGGCAATGCCTTTTTCCATATCCGGCAGCGCAACGTTATTAACATAATACTCCGCGCCGTTATCCGGGTAGGGCCAGGGTACTGAGGAGACCATATAGCGAACGATTTCCCAGCGTGGATAAAGCCGCTGTATCTGGGCGGCATCTTCCGCGACCAGGGGAATGAGTAACAGGCGGTCTGTCGTTAGCGTCGGTATTGTCATCCGTGGTTCTCCCTGTTTAAGCGTTATGTTTTTGTTCACCTTCTGATATTTTCATCTCTATCACATTCTTTTTCGGTGTGCTGGAATTCTTTACTACCAATAACTGCTTTTAAAAGGCTTTCGATTTGTAATATGAGGAATATATGGCTGTTACGGTAAGAGCTTTACGCGCAGAAGATTATTCCCAGTGGCGTCCGCTGTGGGACGGCTACACCCATTTTTATGACTGTGTCCTCGATGAGTCCGTGACAGCCGCGACATGGCAAAGGGCGCTCGACGAGCGATCTTCGATGTTTTGCCGGGTTGCGGAAAGCGACGGCAACGTCATCGGCTTCGCCATGTGTATTTTGCACGAAGGAACCTGGTCGACAGCGCCCGTTTGTTATCTGGAAGATCTGTTTGTTGCTGCCAGCCAACGGGGAGCAGGGACTGGAAAAGCGCTCATTGACGCCCTGATGGACGAAGGCAAGCGCGAAGGGTGGTCAAAACTTTACTGGGTCACGCGGCAGAACAACCCGGCACGTAAACTCTACGACCAATATGGCGAAGCCGACGATTACGTTCGTTATCGCGTCTCGCTTTAAGACGCAATGACCTGTGTTTGTATCACATTGTATCAACGCCTCTGATACATACACAGGCTTGCAATAAAGGCCCATTAGCACATATCCGCTATACAAACCGATGTTGTTATATCCCCGTGAATCGTACTCAATCGGAGATAACAACATGTTCAGCAAACTCGCATACTCAACTCTGGCTTTAACCGTTTCTCTTGGTACCGTCATGTCCTGTCAGGCCGAAGCAACCGGTACTGATTTCGCGACGGCGTTTGATCATCCTCAGCAGATTAACGCCGGCGACCTTAACGTCGGTTATGTCGACATCGGCCCGAAAAATGGTCAACCGATCATTTTATTACACGGCTGGCCCTACGATATTCATAGTTATGCGCAAGTCGCTCCCGCGCTGGCTGCCAAAGGATATCGGGTGATTGTGCCTTCTCTGCGTGGCTACGGAACTACCCGTTTCCTCTCAGATAAAACGCCGCGTAACGGCCAGCCTTCGGCCATGGCGAAAGACGTTGTGAACCTGATGGATGCCCTGAACATCAAGCAGGCCGTTTTTGCAGGATACGACTGGGGGGCCCGTACGGCGGACATCGTCGCGGCGCTGTGGCCAGAACGCGTTAAATCGCTGGTCTCCGTCAGTGGATACCTGATCAGCAGCCAGCAGATTGGCAAACAACCCTTACCGCCGAAAGCAGAAGTTCAGTGGTGGTATCAGTTCTATTTCGCCACCGAACGTGGTGCTGAAGGCTACGCCAAAAACACCCATGACTTCGCCCGTTTGATCTGGTCGCAGGCATCACCTGACTGGAAATTTAGCGATGCAACGTTTAACGCCAGTGCCAAATCCCTTGATAACCCGGACCATGTCGCGGTGACGCTCAGTAACTATCGCTGGCGTTTAGGGCTGGAAAAAGGGGAGCGCAAATACGACAGTTATGAGCAAAAACTGGCAACGCTTCCGAATATTACCGTCCCGACGATCACCATTGAAGGCGGAAACAACGGGGCGCCACATCCTGCTCCACAGGCCTACGCCGGGAAATTCACCGGTAAGTATGAACACCGTACCTTTGGCAAAACCGTAGGTCACAATCCTCCGCAGGAAGATCCGCAGGATTTCGTCAACGCAGTTGTGGACGCAGATAAACTCTGAAATGTGCTATTTTCAATACGTTATCCTTCAGTCTGGAGATTTCTGTGGAGCATATTGATCATATCCTTGTCGTCGATGACGACAGGGATATTCGTGAGCTGATTGTCGATTACCTCGTTAAGTCCGGATATCGCGCCTCTGGCGCGGCAAATGGCAAAGAGATGCGAGTTGTGCTTGATAAACAGCATATCGATCTTGTGGTGCTGGATGTCATGATGCCCGGCGATGACGGATTAACGCTGTGTCGTCAGCTCCGAAGCGGTAAACATAAAGACTTGCCCATTCTGATGCTCACGGCGCGTAACGAGGAAACAGACCGGATTCTGGGGCTGGAGATGGGGGCAGACGATTATGTCGTGAAGCCTTTTGTTGCACGCGAGTTACTCGCGCGGATCAAAGCCATTTTACGTCGTTTCCGCACAATGCCCCCCAATTTACAGGTGACGGAAGCCGGACGACTGGTCACGTTTGGAGAATGGCAACTGGACACCGTGGCCCGTCATTTAATCGACAGTGAAGGGATGGTGGTGGCGCTCAGCGGGGCGGAATATCGTCTGCTGCGCGTGTTCCTCGATCACCCTCAGCGCGTCCTGACCCGGGATCAACTGCTAAATCTGACCCAGGGGCGCGATGCCGAGCTTTTTGAACGATCGATTGATCTGCTGGTGAGCCGGGTGCGTCAGCGTCTGAATGAAGACGCCCGCACGCCGGCCTATATCAAGACCGTGCGCAGTGAAGGTTATGTCTTTACAATGCCGGTGATCATAAAAGAGGCCAATGAATGACGCTTTGGCCACGCTCGTTGCTGTCCCGGCTGTTGGTCATCGTGCTGGCTGGACTCTTACTGGCCAATACTCTCAGCCTGACGCTGGTGATGGTTGAACGCATGCACAGCGCCCGCACCGTAATGCTGGGTAATCTGGAAAACGATGTAGCCACTAGCGTGGCCATTCTTGACCGACTTCCCGCTCAGGAGCGGGCGGCCTGGCTGCCGCGGCTGGAGCGCGGTAACTATCGCTATATTCTCGGGCCTGGAGAACCGGGCGCACCGCCTGAGGATAAGCGTTCACGCGATGCCATTCGAACGCTAAAAGAGACCCTTACGGCTGACTACCCGCTCACGTTTACCGCCGTTCCCGGTCCTATTTCCCATATTCAGGCGCATCTCACCTTACGTGATGGGGCACCGTTGACCATCGATCTGACACCACGCATGCCACCGGTCGCCAGCTGGTTACCTGTCGTGCTGGTATTGCAGCTGCTGCTGCTTGCGGCCTGTGCCTGGATCGCCGTGCGTCAGGTGATTCGGCCTTTTTCACAGTTTACCCGTGCAGTTGACGCGCTGGACCCGGCGGCAAACACACCAATGACGGAGAAGGGGCCGGTAGAAGTGCAAAGAGCCGCGCATGCCTTTAACGCGATGCAGGCGCGCATTCAATCCTATCTTCGCGAACGCGCGCAGATCCTGGCATCCATTTCTCACGACCTGCAGACGCCCATCACGCGCATGAAATTGCGCGTCGAGATGGCCGATCAACCCGAGTTACGCGACAAGTTATTGAACGACCTCGATAACATGACCCGCCTGGTGCGGGAGGGTATTGCCTATGCCCGGTCATCAGAATCCCTGGAGGAGACCTCGCTAAAGCTGGAGCTCCATGCCTGGGTAAACAGCATTGCCTGTGATTATCAGGACATTGGTAAAAACGTGCAGTTTCAGGCAAACGACGCCCGCCTGCCGATAGTGACTCGGCCGCAGGCACTTCGCCGAGTGATGACCAACCTCCTGGATAACGCGCTTAAGTTTGGTGGCTATGCCGTTATTGAGATTGATGATTCTTCTGCCGGACACATTGCTATCCATATTCTGGACGGCGGGCCGGGGATACCTGAGGCTGAACTCGACGCGGTATTACAGCCTTTTTATCGGGTAGAAACATCGCGTAACCGTGATACCGGCGGAACCGGCCTGGGGCTGGCGATTGCCGCGCAGCTGACCGCGCAGCTTGACGGGAAACTGCGGCTGGCAAACCTTCCTGAAGGCGGGCTGAAGGTCACGGTAACGCTGCCGCGTCGCTGATTGTACGGTTTTGTATCCGGTTGCGTGACCGATACGAGAGCAGACAAATCGTCCCGTTTTGCACACATCCCAAACACATCCGTACGATGAAATACCCTCACTGCAGCGTCGCAGGCCATCTGTAATGTGAGGTTTTTATGTTTTTGATAATCGCGTTTCTGGGCGGGATGATAAGCCTGCTCAGTCCATGTACGCTCCCGGTGATACCTCTTCTGTTTGCCGGTTTTCAGGGGCAGCGAAGACATATCCTGGCTCTGCTGGCAGGGATGATCGTGATGTTTACCGTGGTGGCGATGGTTGTCACGGTTGCCAGTGAATGGATCACGGATGCCACGATAATAGGGCGCTGGCTGGCACTCATTATTCTGGCTACAGCCGCGCTGGCCTTAATTTTCCCGTCCTTCGCCCAGCGTATAGCCGGGCCTGCGGTCAGCGCGGGCAATATCCTCAATACCCGCAGCGGACAAACGCGCGGAATGTTTTCCGCTTTCCTGGCCGGACTGGCCGTCGGTCTGCTCTGGTCTCCCTGTGCCGGACCGATCCTTGGGGCTATTTTCAGTATCAATATTGCGGGTCATTCGGCCATCACCACCGGCGCGCTGTTGGCGGCGTATGGCAGCGGATGTGCGCTTATGTTGGGCCTGCTTATGGCCGGCGGTCGGAAACTGATGACACCGCTGCGGGCCAAATCAGCGCTGATGGAAAGGTTGCGCAAGGGGGCGGGCGTGGTGATGTTAGCGGCTGTGGCGTTCAACGCCACGGGGATGAACTCGGTGCTGAAAGGTGCAAATGGGGTGGCAGACCGTCTTGAAACCACGCTATTGACCCTGGCGAAGCCCGCCACTGCGCCAGTAAAACTGCAGCCGGTCGTCATGACCGAACCCAGCAGTCAGTTGCCTTCGTTAAGTGGCGGAACCGGGTGGATTAATGGTGACCCTGTCACGTCTGAATCATTGCGGGGTAAAGTCGTCCTGATTGATTTCTGGACCTGGGACTGTATCAACTGCCAGCATACGCTCCCGCATGTCCGCGACTGGGCCACGCGATATCAGTCCCAGGGTCTGGTGGTCATTGGCGTGCATACGCCTGAATATCCGTGGGAAAAACCGCTCTCGTCGGTGAAAAACGCGGTGAACAAATGGCAACTGCCGTATCGGGTCGTGACGGATAATAACTACCAGATCTGGAACGCCTTCGGGAACCAGTACTGGCCGGCACATTACTATTTCGATGCCAAAGGGCAGTTACGTTATACCTCTTTTGGCGAAGGTAACTATGAAGAACAGGAAAAAGTTATCCAGCAACTGCTTAAAGAGGCCCGCTCATAACGTTGCTCAGGGCTGACGTTGAGCAATGATAAACAATCGTGGAAAAGCCAGCAGTATCTGCCCGTTTTCCTGGAGCGGATACTGCTCTTCCAGCATTTCATGGTAGCGCTTGAGAAAACGTTTCTGCTCGCTCTCATTAAGCTCCTGCAGCCACGGACGTAAACCGGTCGCGCTTACCCAGTCAATGATGGCCTGGTGTGAGCTCATTTTATGGAAATAGGTTGTCCGCCAGATATCCACATCACAACCGGCGTCTGTCAAAATGTCGTAATAGGCATGCACGCCGGGCAAGGCTTCACGACCCCGATCGGGATAGCCTTGTTCCCAGGCAACTTCACGCATCGCCACATGAGTGGGCTCAAGCCAGTTGTCAGGCATCTGAATGGCCAGTACGCCATTTAACGTGAGCAGAGAGACCAGGTGCGGCAGAAGATCGTAGTGGTCGGGCACCCACTGCAACGAGGCATTGGCGTAAATCAGGCTCAGCGGCTGGCCGGGCTTAAACTGGCGGATATCGGCCTCAACAAAGTGGCAATCCGGTAAGGCGCTGCGGGCTTCGTCGAGCATCGCAGGTGAGTTATCGACCCCTGTGATGTGCGCTGAAGCCCAGCGATGTTTTAACAGCGCCGTACTGTTTCCAGGCCCGCAGCCCAGATCGACGA
This sequence comes from Enterobacter sp. BIDMC 26, assembly GCF_000534435.1. Lineage (NCBI taxonomy): Bacteria > Pseudomonadati > Pseudomonadota > Gammaproteobacteria > Enterobacterales > Enterobacteriaceae > Enterobacter > Enterobacter sp. BIDMC 26. The sequence continues at coordinate 1,463,021 of NZ_KI973182.1, forward strand.
TGGATGACACGTCATCCAGGGGAATTCTGTCGAGCAATTCAGCGGCGGGCCGCGTACGTTCGGCTCCGTATCGCAGGTACAGGGAAGGGTTCCAGTCAGCCATCTTTGCATCTCCGTTGTGCATGCTTCAGCAAGAATAGCACACGCAGACACCTGCACTGCGGCAGGTGTCTGTCCTGCGGCAATTACAGAATGCCTTTCAGGGCAACATGATAAAGCAGCATGATGGTTTTCCCGTCGACAATCCTGCCCGTTTCAATGCCGCGCAGTGCCTCTTCCAGCGTCATTTCCAGTACGTCGATATCCTCACCCTCCGCTTTGAGTCCACCGCCTTCACTGGTTCTGTCTTTCGGCTGGTATTCGGCGAGATAAAAATAGAGTTTTTCAGTGACGGAGCCCGGGCTCATGTAAGCTTCAAAAATTTTCTCAACGCTGGAAACGCTATAGCCGGTCTCTTCTTCCGCTTCTGCTTTAATCCGGCTTTCCGGATCCATGTTATCGAGCAAGCCCGCAGCAGCTTCAATAAGGTCATCTTTATGCCCGTTAATAAAGACAGGGAAGCGGAACTGGCGGGTCAGGATCACCGTCTTTTTATCCCGGTTATAAAGCAGGATGGTGGCTCCGTTTCCCCGGTCGTACACTTCGCGATTTTGCCGCTGCCATTCACCATCGCGTCGCTGCAGATCAAAGGTATATTTTTTCAGGATGTACCAGTTATCAGACAGTGTTTCACTTTCTATGATGCGTACATCTGCACGTTTTGATTGCACGTTTGTTCCTCCTTACGTAGAGTAATTATCATAAACAGCATTGTCGTGCAGTTTCAAGATTAAACGTGCAATATCAGGAATTCCTTATGCTCACAACGCAGCGAAAACAATTGATCCTTGAAAAGCTCGAGGCTGAAGGTCAGGTCCAGTCGAAAGCGCTCAGCACGCTTTTCGCGGTGTCTGAAGATACCATTCGGCGTGATTTACGCGAGCTGGCGGCAGAAGGGCGTTTACAGCGTGTTCACGGCGGGGCGCTGCCGTCATCCTCGGCCATTGCCCCGTTTGCTGAGCGTAAATCGGTAAAGATGGATGCCAAGAAAAATGTCGCCCGTAAAGGTGCGCAGCTGATTTCTGACGGCCAGGTGGTGATCATTGACGGCGGCACGACCACGTCAGAGCTGATTACGTTTCTGCCTCCTGATTTGAAGATAACCGTGGTCACGCATAGCCCAGGCATTGCGCTGGGACTTGTCGAACATCCCTCCATTGAGGTTATCCTGATCGGTGGCCGTCTGTATAAACACTCTATTGTTGCGGTTGGCGCGGCTGCTATCGAAGGCATCGAAAAAATCCATGCGGACCTGTTCTTTATGGGAGTGACTGGCATCCATCCTGATGCGGGCCTGACGACCGGTGATTTTGAAGAGGCGAGTATCAAACGTGCATTTTCCGGCAGAGCCGCCGAAACGGTTGTGCTGGCTTCCCCCGAAAAAATCAATACCGCGTCATCTTTTGTGATTGGCGATCTGTCGCTGGTGAACACGATTGTCGTTGAAGACGATACCGATAGCGCCTGGATTAACGCGGTAAAAGAAAAGGGGGTTTCCGTGGTGATGACCTCTGAACCGGAAAAGGCATAACCCACGCGAAAAGCTTTTATGATCCGGCCTGTCAGTAAGTCGACAGGCCGGCAGGTCACATCAAACCTGAGGGATATCCTCAAGCGCAGTGTAAATCTTAAGCCCCAGCGTTTGCGCCACCTCTATGTCCATATCGGCCCCTTTGGACGCGCCGGCAATCCGGTAGATAGCATCACATTTCGCAATGAGTCGGTGCGCGACGGGATACAGCATTGCTTCACTGATTTCATCACCCATCGATTTCGAGCCAGCCGCTTTTGCCAACGGTAAGGCCAGCCATTCGCCAATAACCGGAACATGGCCACATTGATAGACGGCTAACGCCGCATTTTCAAGACGAGCAAGGTTTTCATCAATGCGCGCCTGCACGCCATCGGTGCCGCTACGATAGGGGCCGGCGATTAAAATCAACTGTTGTGTCATATCAACCTCAGTAAGTAAAAATGCATGAGTTTGCACGTTTGTGCGTCTTTTGTTTCTGGCTTCATATTAATCGGCAATTTCGTGCAATTTCAAGTAACATTGTGCATTGTGAGTTTTTTAAGACAGTTGCAGAAGAGTAGAGCTGGTCTATGCTCAAAAAGCAGAGATCAGCCATTCTCTGGGCGTATTGAAAAATAACAATAATCTTGCGTTTCAGGGGGTGGAAATGAAGAGGATCCTGCTCGTTACAGTGTCATGCTTGCTCTCGGTAATCTCCTTTCTCAGCGTAGCCGCAGAGCCGCGCCAGGAGCCGACAGATCGGGAGCGCGCCAGAACGGTTTATATTTTCCATCAGCCGATTGTAATGCTGCAGGCAAAATTCGGTCTGACCACGCCTGAAGAGCGAGTTTTGCGCATTCGTAATACGCTGCGCAATTTCTCTCAACAGGATGTTCTGGAGCCCCTGAAAATTATTCCGGTTACCCGTTACAACCAACCGGGAAGACTGATTGTGATGAACGGCAAGCCGGTGATGTTACTGGCACAAGCCGATCTCGATGAGGGTGACGACCTGACGCTTGATGAAGCTGCTCAACGTGTGCTGACTCGAATGGAGGCACAACGTACGGCACTTCGCGATCAATATGACGCCGGGTGGCTGGCATTATCGGCAGGCAAAACGGCCGCAGGGCTGCTGGCACTGTTTGTTTTCTGGTACGGTGCCTGGCGGTCATGGCGTGGAGTAAGGCGTTTTTACCGAGGCCGCATTCTTGAGAACCGCAGTATCATTCCACAAAGCTGGCGCAGGTTTGTCGGCGCGATTGAGACTCGTTTGTATGCTTTGCTGATGATTATTCTGGGTATTCTCGGGCTTTATATCTGGCTAAGTTGGTCATTCAGTCTGTTTCCCTGGACGCGCGTTTGGGGGGCATCGCTGGGTGACTGGACCATGCGTGTTCTGCGGGATATCGCACTGTCCATTGTCTCGGCTATGCCGGGCATTTTGATCGTCCTGATTATTTTTCTTATCACAGCCTTCATTCTAAAACTCCTTAAAGTCTTGTTAAATCAGGTAGAAGCAGGGCGTTTACACCTTCCCGGGATCCATCCTGAAACCGTCGGCGCGACGCGGAAGTTAATTTCTGTAGTGGTGTGGTTATTTGCTCTGTCCGCGGCATACCCGTTTTTACCCGGGGCCAATTCACTGGCCTTTAAAGGTATCAGTGTATTCTTTGGGCTGATGTTGACCCTGGGATCTGCCGGGGTGATGAACCATGCCATGAGTGGCCTGGTACTGATTTACTCGAGAGCCTTGAGAAAAGGCGACATCATTCGGGTCGCGGATAACGAAGGGTTAGTTACCGAGATAGGTATGCTCGCGACGAAAATCATTACGCGGGAGAATTACGTTGTAACCGTACCGAATGCTGTCGTAGTTAGCGGCAAAATCACTAATCTCAGCGCGCAAAATCCAGATGGTGGCGTGAACCTGACGACAGGTGTCACTATCGGATACGACACGCCATGGCGGCAAGTTCATGCCATGCTGGAGATTGCCGCCAGACGGGCGAAATGTATCGATCAGTCACAACAGCCGCTGGTAAGACAATTGAGTTTGATGGACTGGTATATTGCTTATGAACTTCAGGTGAAGCTGCGTGCCGGGCAATCACTGGCGGAGGCCCGCAATGAACTGCACAGCAATATTCAGGATGTCTTCAACGAGTTTAATGTACAAATCATGTCGCCAAACTTTGTGATGCAACCAGAAGGCGCGGTCGTCGTGACGGAAGATAACTGGTATGCAGCGCCGGCAGAGAAGCCAGAGAATAAACAGCGTGAGTGAAGATGGCTATGCAGGTTTAGAGGATTCGGAGCAGATAAGGTGCATTAGAGGCTATCAAACACCAGAACAAGGACGACCATAAAAAGCCAGATTCTGCCTTAATCTATGTAAGTGCGCATAATGTATATTATGTTAAATTGAATATTATGATCCATTCCTGAGTAATGCTAATTAGGCAATCCTACCCTTTTCTAATTCCTACCTATTCTGGCTGGCCCCCAGATATTGGATCAAAGTTTTAACACTGCTATCATCGAAATCATAAAATTACTCTGCTTGCCGTTTGAATATTCAGGCAGTCCACAAAAGCGTCATTTGCCCTCATGGAACGAAGGAGTTCTCTGATGAACCTCCCTGGTCAACCTTCACCTGACAACACTTTACCTGGTTACGACCTTTCTCGCAGTCTCGGTAATCAGACAGGTGCAGATATCGATTTTAAAAAACTGGCTGAACAGCTGGACTGCATGCGAAATTTTTACAACGTCGGTATTATTTTTGACGATGGTAGACAACGCTGGCTTGTACGCCCTTCCCGCCGTATCGCGGATGCTAATCAGAGCACCGTGAGCCATGTGGTGATAAGTAAAGTGCCGGAAATCAAGCAACACAGTGCTGAAAAAGCCGTTGTTGCTGCTCTCACTGCGCCGTCACTGGCCACTGAAATTACCTCAACTGGTTTTGCCTGTGGTGCGATGATCGTAACGTTGGTCATGGCGTTTGGTGCCGGTGCGGCAGTACCAATGACTGCGGGAGGATCCGGGGTAATAGCTGCAATTAGTCTATCAGGTGCACTCGCGACCGGTGCGCAGTGCATGATTGGAGCTGGCAGACTGCTGGCTATTAATAACGATCACGGATCCGATGTTGCCTGGCTGGACAGCCAGGACTGGTATATTGCCACTTCTACAGTCTTGGATGTTATTTCGCTGGCTGCTGCTGGAACGGCACTGAAAGGTACATTAGAAACTTACAAGCTGATGAAAGCGGCTTCCTCAAGTAAAGTTATAACTTGGTTCCAGAGCCTTAGTCGTGCTGAGAGAAAACGAATTACAGAAGAAATCATCAAAGCTCAGAATCCTGGCATCTCCAGTTCCGGAGTTAAGGCTGCAATTCGTGCAGGTGTTTATCCGAAACGATTCCCCAGCGAATCATTGCAAAAATCACTGCAGCGTGAGTTGGTTAATGCGGTAACCAATGCCTCGGCATTTGTTGGTAGTTCACTTACGGGCACCATTCGAAATCCACAGAACACAGTCAAGTCTGGGCGCTATGTGGTAGGACTATTACAGTCATTTTCCCCAAATTAAGCGTAGAGTATTCAAATGCTTAAAGAGCTATCCCGTCGTCTACAACACTGTAACGACATAGCGGTACGTATAAACAATGCCAACGATTCGCAGCTGCAAGAACTGAAAACGCAGTTGGCCCAGCAGATGGGTAAGCCCGTGGGGCTACATACTATGGGTATCCCTGCGGCAATCAGCACCCTCGGGGTGATTGTCAGTTTTGCTATTCCGCAGCTATGGTTGGGCTACGGCGTATTCGCCGCACTCAATCAGCCGGCAGAAAAGGTATTTGTGTGGGTAGTGTTGATTGCCCTTCTGTTCGCCGGCATCAACGGTCTGACGATGTTTATGATGGGTAAAGGCAGCATTCGCGCCGTGCGGGTACATCTTTCTCTGGCATTCATAAGCCTTCTGCTGACGGTCGTTTATCTGCTTGCGGCTCTGAGCGGCACCATCTGGCCAGGCGTCAATTTAACAGCCGCACTGGTAAGTGTTGCCATGTTGCTGCTCAGCGGTTTCTGTATACGATCTCCTTCCTTCTATAAGATGCTGCTATTTACCCTTCATAATCGCGCCTGGCGCCAGCAAATCCGCCAGACATGCAATAACATGCAGCGTTAAACACATTCCCGCCACTACTGGCGGGACTTCGCCCTGTGCCTGCGCAACCTTATCGCTCGGTCGCGGAGATCAAAAAATCAATCAGGGCTTTCACCCTTTTCGTTTTCCCCGCGTTTTTCGGGTAATAGAGATACACTGGCGGATAGGTTTTCCAGAAGCTCTCCATCACAGGTATAAATTGTTCCCGATCTGGCTGTAACCGCCAGATGGGTTCGAACAAGCGCCCAATTCCCAGCCCGTTACGAATTCCGTCTGCCATAACGTCAATATCGTTGCTGATTAACTGTCCGGGCATCTCAACGGTTAACTGTTCTCCGCGATCGTTCAGGATCAACGGAAGGATGCGGTTGTTAGTGATAAAACGGTAACCAATCAATCGGTGATGACTGAGATCTGCCGGCACCTCAGGCATACCCTGTTCAGCGAGATAGGCAGAGGATGCGTATAACCCTTCACGAAACGGTTTCATTAACGGTCGTGCTACCACCCCACCCTCCAGAATATCGCCAAAACGAATCCCCAGATCAAAACGCTCCTCGATAATATTCACGGTACCGTCGAAGACCGAAATTTCCAGTTGAATCCTTGGGTATTGCTGACAGAACGCAGCCATTGCAGGCTTGAGAATTAACAGATAGGCGAAACGCGAGAGCGTAATTCTTACCACACCAGAGGGTTCCTGACTCCGATCGCGAAGGCTTTCCAGCGATTTTTCCAGCGAATCCACCGCGGCGGCCGTTTGTTCCAGCAACTGTTGCCCGGTTTCGGTCAGCTCAATACGCCGGGTCGTGCGCACAAAAAGCGGATGACCAATATGCTCTTCCAGCAACTTAAGCGCATTGCTGACGGATGGCGGCGTAATTTCAAGTTTCCTCGCGGCTGCCGAGATATTTCCTTCACGCGCAATGCTCTGAAAGATGCGGATCTGATTATAAAGAGCGTTATTCATAGCATTTTCCTTAAGCAATTACTGCCTGATTATTAAGTACAGGCTAAAGATGCTTAAGTCAATGCTCGCCTTACCTTCATACATTGAGGCTCTTATACTTTCTGCTCTTCTCACTGAAAACTGATTACTGGAGCGACTGATGCGAATTTTATGTCTGGATATTCCCGCCGCGGGTGCATCGCCGGAAAAATATGCACCGCACCTTACTGCTGAAGCGCTGCACGCCTGGGGACTGTATAAATCCGGCGTCATCCGCGACATCTACTTTCGTCAGGACAGACCCGGCGTCGCTATTTTCCTTGAATGTGACGCTGTCGATGAAGCGATGAACGTAATGGCCGAATTCCCTCTGGCGAAAGCAGGCTTATTAAGCTTCGAGTGTATTCCTCTTGGCTCCTTTATTAACTGGGAAAATCTCTTCTCAGAAGAATTTAAAAACTAAAAACACGGCGTGACTGACGTCCCGTCTTTTTAAGACGCTGCATCTGAAAACATGCCTGAGTTAAACATCCATCAATTCTGCATAACTGATTGAAATGAAAAATATCCTTATCGTTTCCGGACATCCAGAGCTTAACCATTCTGTCGCCAACGCCATCATCCTTGACGAGGTGGCGACAGCCCTGCCCGACGCTGAAATTCGTCGTCTGGACTGGCTCTATCCGGACGGCAAATTCAATATCGGTGCGGAGCAGGAAAGCCTGCTCAGGGCCGATGTGATTGTCTGGCAGTTCCCTTTTTCCTGGTACGGACTCCCGGGACTCATGAAACAGTGGCTGGATGAAGTTTTTGTTCACGGTTTCGCGCATGGTTCAACGGCGAAACTGGGTGGTAAAAAGCTGGTTCTCTCCTTCACAACGGGGGCACCGCAAGCGCTTTACACCGCTGACGGTTTCTTTGGCCACACCATTGAGGAGTATCTCATTGCGTTCGAGACGACGGCAAGGCTGTGCAATCTTGAGATGCTGGCACCGGTTTATACCTGCGGTATCAGCTACGCCGACAGGGATGCCGAGAAAATCGCCCAGCAAAAAACGCTTGCCCGGGAGCACGCGTCAAGGCTTGTCGACCTGCTTAACGCTATTGGTGAATAATTCGGAAGGAGAATAACGATGCAGTATACCCGGCTCGGTAAAAGTGACTTACTTGTCTCTCGCATCTGCATGGGATGCATGGGGTTTGGCGATCCGTTGACAGGCCAGCATCGCTGGACGCTGGACGAAACGGAAAGCCGGCACATCATTCGCTACGGCCTTGAACAGGGCATCAATTTTTACGATACCGCCATCGCCTACCAGAACGGTTCGAGTGAACGGTTTGTTGGCCGGGCATTGCGTGACATGGCGAAGCGCGATGATGTGGTGCTGGCTACAAAGTTTCTGCCGCGGACGCCCGCGCAAATTGCCGAGGGGATCAGCGGAAAACAGGCAATAGCCCGCTCGCTGGATCTGAGTCTGCAAAATCTGGGTATGGACTACATAGACCTCTACGTTTACCACATCTGGGATTACAACACGCCCGTTCTCGAGGTGCTTGAAGCGCTGCATGCCGCCGTTACTGCCGGCAAGGTGCGCGCTATAGGGATCTCAAACTGCTACGCCTGGCAGCTGGCTAAGGCGAACGCGCTTGCAGAACGCGAAGGACTGACGCCCTTTGTTTCCATGCAGAGTCACTACAACCTGATTATGCGTGAAGATGAACGTGAACTCTTCGGTTTATGCGCTGAGGATGGGATTGCGTTGACGCCCTATAGTGCGCTGGCAAGCGGCCGTCTCTCCCGTAAAGAAGGCCACACGCGGCGAGCCGTCGAGGATGACTACGCCCGCGGGAAGTATGACCGGACGGCAGAACAAGATCGGATCATTATCGAGCGCGTTGCCGAGCTTGCCGAACAGTATCAGGTATCCATGACGGAAATATCTCTCGCTTGGTTACTGACCAGGGTCACCTCACCTATTGTCGGTGCCACGCAAAAACGTCATGTCGAAGGTGCAGTAAACGCCGTGAGCCTGCAGCTGAGTCCGGAGGCGATCCGCTATCTGGAAGAATGCTATCAGCCCCACTTTCTGACGGGGGTTATGGCGCAAAATACGCCGCATACCAAAGACGTTAAGCAGGTCTGGACGCGGTAGCCTGTCTCTGGTTTAGAAAAAGGATCATCATGAAAAAGAGTCTCATGTTTTTAACTTACCTGCTAATAAGCAGTCCTGCCTTTGCAGAAAGTCAGGGCACACAGGATACGCCCGTGATGAATATCGTTGAGATAAGCATCACGCCCGATCGGGACAGGCATTTTGATGAGGTTGCCAGGCAAACAATCACCGCTTCGGTTGATCATGAAGTGGGCACGCTGGCGATGTACGCGCTGAAACGCAGTGACAATGCGCGTCAGGCATATATGGTTGAGCTTTATGCAAGCGAGTTGGCCTACCGCAAACATCTGGATGCCTCTCCATACAAAGCGTTTGTTACTCAAGCACCTGATATGATTGATCGGAAGCTGAAAATCACACTGGTGCCGCAATTTACAGGGGACAAACACATCATACCCGATGGGCGGACCATCAATAATCTGGTGGTAGTCGAGGTGAAGCCGGAATATCAGACCGAATTCAAAAACATTGTCCTTCCTGAAATGGCTCAGTCGCTCAACATTGAAAAAGGTGTGCTTGCCATGTATGCCGCGACAGACGTAGATGATCCCCACCGCTGGTATTTCTATGAGATTTACGCCAGTGAGGAAGATTATCAACTCCACAGACAGACGCCGCACTTTAGGGATTATCTAAAGCAAACGGCGCACATGAGTACTCGTAAAACGTCTATTCCTGTCAAACCACTATTTCTGCGTAATAAAGGCGGGATAACCGCAGAAATCGCCCCTGGCGGCTAAAGCGTAGAAAAATGGCGTTTACGCAGGCCAGGTGTGATACATTCCGGGCGCTCTAATGACTACCACACATGACAGGTATGCAGAACATAACTCAACATTTTCGCTGGCTTCTGCTTGTTATCCCGTCACTGATCGGTTGTGGCACCCTCTCGCAAATGTCCTCCCCGGCAGGAACACAGGAACTCCTCACCCATAAATCGCTGGACGGCGACGTTGATAGCGTGGTCCGTCACTATATGGCGCAAAAATCCGTTCCCGGGATGACGGTTGCGGTGATCCATAATTACGGTTCTCCGCAGTTTTACAGTTGGGGCGTAACCGATGCGGCCAATCGCTACCCGATCGGGTCCAATACCTTGTTTGCCCTCGGTTCGCTCAGCAAAGGGATTACGGCGGAAGTGGTGGCTTGTCTGGTGAACGAAGGAAGGCTGAGTTGGGACGATAACCTGGCGACATTGCTGCCAACGGGTACGCCCTTAAGCGCAGATGCACAAAAAATTACTCTACTGGAACTGGTGACCCACACCTCTGGCCTGCCCCGTCAGAATATGGATGTTCCGATGCTGGGAAAATTCATCAGCTATTTAAGCAGTGGCGATAACTTTTATGGCGAACTGGATAGCGATAACGTATTGCGCTATTTAGCCAACTGGCATGCACCGCAGCATAAAATGCCGCAATACTCTAATACCGGCTATGCCCTGATCGGCTATATCCTGAAACACAAAACCGGCGAAGATATTCAGAGTTTAGCCTCGCGCTATATTTTTCAACCGCTGCAAATGGCTAACAGTAGTTTTACTCCCCAGACGTTAAAGGGATACCCGCAGCGTGCGCTTGGCCATGCTGGCGATCAGCCCAAATTCATCCCGCGCGGGCAGCTGACGCCCGACTGGCATTTTTCCAACAACATGGTAGCGGCAGCGAGTTTATACAGTAACGCCGAAGATCTGGCCGCGTATGCTCGCTATCACGTGGCGACAACCGACAATCGCTTATTGGATAGCGTCTTTGCTGAAGTCAGTAATACCGATATTCAACGCCCCGACGGTGTACAGGGCATTGCCTGGACCACCGACTTTATCGGTCTGGAAAAAATTACTTATCAGGTAGGCTATATTGGCGGCTACTCAAGCTTTATCGGTTTCGATAAACAAAAAGGCAATGCGGTAGTCGTGCTTCAAAATGCATTTAACTGGAGTAACTATATTGGTATCGCACTATTGATGGATATGGCGAAGAACGATAGCCATAAAGAAGAACATTCTCGCGCGCTGTAACCTCGCCTGGTCATGCCTGCAAACCAACTGCAGCGCTTCTCCGTATCGGCATGATACTGCTCAGCGGTGGCTGCATCCTTAGAAGAACTTCTAAAAGATGCTGAAAACGCCCCTCACTCGAGGAGCGTATACCCGTGACATCCACCACGCGCCAGTTAATTCGCCTGATTCATACGGCGATGTTTCTCTGCCTGTTGCTGGTGAATAACAGAAGACTGCCCATTGTTCGCCGTTTCATGCACAACGGCGGCCTTCTCATGCTCATTCATCGCAGAGAAAGACTTTGCCGATTCGGGAGTATTACAGGGGCCAGCTTTGAGCATTTTCTTGTGCATCTCAGCCATGGTTTGATGCGCAGTTGCCTGAGCGTTATTAACCTGGTCGTGCATGTTGATCGTTTCTGCTGCCCAGCCAGATGAGGTGACAGCCATAATGGTGACAATGGATAACAGGATCTTTTTCATGGTCGAATCTCCTAAGTTTACATGCTCTGCAATATCGCTGAATGAAAAGTCAGAGATAAATGCATCGGCGTCTGAATTATCATTGATTATAAAAACCGACCTCTGTTTATCCCGTGACGGGCTGATGACATTTCTGTCACTGGGCCATACGGGGAATAACGCCCTGCCCCATACGCATAAAAAAGGACACTCCAGCGTGTCCTTTTAATATCGTCGCGCGTTTATTTATGTCTTCGCAGCCAGATTAATTTGTAGGCGGCCGGAATAATGAACAGGGATAACAGCGGAGCCGTAATCATTCCTCCAATCATCGGCGCGGCTATCCGGCTCATGACTTCTGAGCCCGCACCGGTTCCCCAGAGGATGGGCAACAGACCGGCAATGATAACCGCTACGGTCATTGCTTTCGGTCTCACGCGGAGTACCGCCCCCTGATAAAGGGCTTCATCGAGCCCTTCCGCGGTAAAGGTTTCCCGCTGGGCAAGCGCCGGATGGGCTTCAATGGCATGACGCAAGTACATCAGCATCACCACGCCAAACTCTGCTGCCACCCCGGCCAGGGCAATAAAGCCGGTTCCGGTCGCCACGGACATATGGAAGCCCTGCCAGTACAGGAACCAAATTCCGCCGACTAGGGCGAATGGCAGACTCATCAGAATAAGCAGTGCCTCATCAACACGACGGAATGCCAGATATAACAAAATGAATATGATCATTACCGTCATTGGCACCATCAGTTTCAGTTTTTTATTGGCGTGCTCCAGCAATTCAAACTGTCCGGAGAAAGAGACACTGGTGCCCGGTCTTAATTTTACGTGCTGGCTGATAGCGGTTTTAATGTCGTTTACAACCGACACCATATCCCTGCCACGGGCATCAATATAAATCCAGCTGGCAGGACGGGCATTTTCCGTTTTCAGCATGGTAGGTCCGGAAACGACACGAATATCAGCGACATCGCCCAGGGTAATTTGCTGTTTCATGGGCGTCAGAATGGGCATCTGTTTCAGTGCCTGTGGGCTGTTTCGGTAATCCTGAGGGTAGCGGATATTGATCGGGTAACGGGCTACGCCCTCAACCGTCTCGCCGGTTGTTGCGCCACCGATGGCTGATGAGACAAACAGCTGCACATCACCCACCGTCATGCCGTATCGGGATGCTTTCTCGCGGTTGATATCCACGTCGATGTAGCGTCCGCCTTCCAGACGTTCTGCCAGTGCTGAAACCACGCCCGGCACGGTTTTGGCCACCGCTTCGATACGTTGTGCCGTGACATCAATATCAGACAAAACGGTGCCAGACACCTTGATACCGATTGGGCTTTTAATGCCGGTGGAGAGCATATCTATACGGTTACGGATCGGCGGTACCCAGAGGTTAGCCAGGCCGGGCAAACGCACGGTCTTATCCAGCTCATCAACGATCTTGTCAATCGTCATTCCTGGTCGCCACTGATCTTCAGGTTTGAGCTGAAGGGTGGTTTCGACCATTTCCAGTGGCGCGGAGTCGGTCGCCGTTTCGGCCTTACCGGTCTTACCAAATACGGACGCCACTTCAGGGACGGTTTTGATTAATTTGTCTGTCGTCTGCAAGAGCGCGGCAGCCTCCGCCGGCGATACGCCAGGTAACGTTGAAGGCATATACAGCAGATCGCCCTCATTGATCTTTGGCAGAAATTCCCCCCCGACCTGACTCAGCGGCCATATGACCGTAAAAATAGTTAACGCCGCAACCAGCAAGGTCGTTTTCGGCCAGTGGAGCACGCGAAGCAATAACGGGTGATAGGCATTAATCAGCAGTCGGTTCAGCGGGTTGCTGGTCTCCGCGGGGATTTTCCCTCTGATCCAGAACCCCATCAGTATAGGAATGACGATGATCGCCAGCGCGGCCGCGCCCGCCATGGCATACGTCTTCGTGAAGGCCAGCGGCCCAAACAGGCGCCCTTCCTGTCCCTCAAGCGTGAAAATGGGGATGAACGACAAGGTGATGATCAGCAGGCTGATAAACAGCGCCGGGCCCACTTCAACGGACGCATCGGTAATGACCTTCCAGCGGGTTGCGTTGTCTATCTGCTCCTCAGGGTGTTGATGATCCCACTCTTCCAGCCGTTTATGCGCATTTTCAATCATCACAATGGCGGCATCCACCATCGCCCCCACGGCAATGGCAATCCCGCCCAGAGACATAATATTGGCGTTTAGCCCCTGGAAATGCATGACGATAAAGGCAATGCACAGGCCAAGCGGCAGAGAAACGATCGCCACCAGCGCAGAGCGGATATGCCAGAGGAACAGCGCACAGACGATGGCCACCACGATAAACTCTTCAAGGAGTTTGTTACTCAGGTTATCAATGGCGCGGTCAATTAACTGGCTGCGATCGTAGGTGGTCACCACCTCGACACCCTCTGGCAGGCTGGCTTTCAGCGTCTCCAGTTTGTCTTTCACTGCGGTAATAACTTCACGTGCGTTTTTCCCCGAGCGCAGGATCACGACGCCGCCAGCAACTTCACCCTGGCCGTTAAGCTCTGCAATGCCGCGCCGCATTTCCGGGCCCGTTTGCACGCGGGCCACATCGCGCAGATAAACTGGCACGCCGTTCTCGCCCGTTTTCAGGACGATATTATTGAAATCATCAATGGACTGAAGGTAACCGCTGGCGCGGACCATGTACTCCGCTTCCGCCATTTCAATGGATGATCCCCCTGCTTCCTGGTTAGATGATTCGAGAGCCTGTTTAACGTCGGGCAGCGTGACACCGTACTGCGCCAGCTTCAACGGGTTAACCTGAATCTGATACTGCTTAACCACGCCGCCTACTGACGCAACCTCCGCGACGTTAGGGATGGTTTTCAGTTCGAATTTCAGGAACCAGTCCTGAAGGGAACGCAGTTCTGCAAGATCGTGTTTTCCACTGTGATCCACCAGGGCATATTCAAATATCCAGCCGACACCGGTGGCATCTGGTCCTATTTCTGAGCTTACACCGGCAGGCAATTTGCCCTGAACCTGGTTCAGGTATTCCAGAACGCGCGAGCGGGCCCAGTACAGGTCAGTACCGTCTTCAAAAATGACGTACACATAGGAGTCGCCAAACTGGGAAAAACCACGCACGGTCTTTGCGCCGGGTACCGACAGCATGGTTGTCGTGAGCGGATACGTGACCTGATTTTCAACAATCTGCGGAGCCTGACCGGGATAGCTGGTTTTAATGATCACCTGCACATCAGACAGATCGGGCAATGCATCGACAGGGGTATTGATGATAGTCCATGTTCCCCAGACGCTGAGAAACAAAGCGCCCATCATCACCAGGAAACGGTTGGCGACGGAGCGCCGGATAATCCATTCAATCATCATCGTCTCCTTAATGGCCCGAATGCGCGTCGTCAGTTTTTTCAGGATGACGCATGCGCTCCAATGCACCGCTAATATTGGCTTCGGAGTCAATCAGGAACAGACCGCTGACCACGACAGAATCGCCTTCGCTCAGTCCGCTGCCAATCGCGGACTGCTGCTGAGATTCATGCAGAACATGAATGCTTTTCGGCACAAAACGCCCTTCCGCATCGACCACAATCACCCGCTGTTCTTTGCCCGTATCAATCACGGCCTGGGATGGGATCAGCAGCATCTCCTGGCTCCTGGCGTTCAGTTTCAGGTAGGCGTTCATGCCGGGTTTCAGGCTTTCGTCTTGGTTGGAGACCTGCAAACGGACCTGCAGCGTGCGGGTAGTTTGATCCACGCTGGGGAGAATGTTCCATTTTTCAACGGCAAACGATTTATCCGGATACGCGGGCACTGAAATTTCAAACTGCGAGCTGTCTTTGAGAAGATACGCAATGGATTCCGGCACGGCCGCACTGATCCAGACCGGATCCATCCCCTGAATCTGTGCCACCACGTTATCTTTGGTAATGTTCATGCCCGTGCGCAGGTTAAACGCCGTAATCACGCCATCTATGGGGGCCTTGATAGTAAAACGGGTCTGGATACTCCGGGTCGCACGCAGTCGTTGAACATCCTCTTCCGGCATGCCGGCAAGACGTAGTCGCTCCAGAACACCTTTTATCTGGGTTGGGGTTCCGCCGGTACCCGATAACAACAGGAACTCGCTTTGCGCTTCTACCCATTCCGGAATGGTGATATCGATAAGCGGTGTCCCTTTTTTAACATGATCGCCCACGGTCAGTGGGTACACTCTCTCAACGAAACCCTCAGAACGCGCCTGCACAATGACAAACTGATATTCGTTATAACTGACGTTGGCCGGTATGGTCTGGGCGTAATTCAGCGCTCCCCGCGTCACTTTCTGCGTTTTGAGTCCCAGGTTCTGAACCTGCGTCGGATCAATACGAATACCCTCACTGCTTTTTTCGTCATTTTCATCGGCATATTTCGGCACCAGATCCATATCCATAAACGGAGACTTGCCGGGTTTATCAAACCGGGTATCCGGCTTCATCGGGTCATACCAGAAAAGTACCTTTCTCTCCGTCGTGGTCTGTTCTGTTTTTTCTGCGGAATGCACAGACTGCCAGGCGATAACTGAAATCAGCCCTCCTGCAATAAGGCTGCCGAGGGTGACGGCAGCAAAATTTATTCTTAAAGAGGCCATGCTTTTTCTCGCTATTTAATGCTCTTGAGTAAAGAGATATTGCCCTGCTGAACAAACGTAAAATTAACGTGGCTGCCGGCTTTTAAGGCGAGAATAGTTTCGTCTGCCTGGACAAAGGTGAAACGCATGGTCATGGCGGGCCAACCAATCGCTGGAATAGCATCGTGCGCGATAGTGATTTTTTTAGTGCTCAGATCAATCGCTTTCACCACGCCGGTTCCCGCGATGACCTGCTCTGGCGTGGCTTGTGCTGCTGTGCTCATCTCCCCGTGCTGATGTGTTTCAGCATGCAGGCCTGCAGAAAATATAACGGAGAGTGCGCCCAGTACGACCGCGTTAAATAAACTGTTCATTTTTTGATTTCCTGATGGAGTAATTAAAAGAAATTACTCAACCCAACCGCCACCCAGCGCGGTGAATAAGTTAATTTCATTCACCTGTCGGGAATAGATAAGGTCGAGAATGGTTTGTTGTGTTGCAAAAAGAGAACGTTCGGCATCAAGCACTTCAATGTAACTGACCGCGCCACTGGAATATAAACCTCTGGCTCGCTGCAGGGTGATGTGTAGCGAATCAAGATAACGTTGCTGGGCGTCGAGTTGCTGACTGATGCTGTCCCGCAATGCGAGCGCGTCGGCGACCTGTTTAAAAGCCGCCTGAATTTTTTGTTCGTAATTGACGATTGACTGCTGCTGGCGAATTTCAGCCAGTTTGAGATTGGCTTTATTCCTTCCGGCATTAAAAACAGGAATGTCAATTTTCGGAATAAAATTCCACATCCCGCTTCCTGCGGTGAAGAGGCTGGATAATTCCGTACTGCTTGCTGAAAGCCCGCTGGTTAGCGTAATAGACGGGAAAAAAGCGGCACGCGCCGCGCCAATATTGGCATCAGCCGCTTTCAGTTGATACTCCGCTTCCATAATGTCCGGGCGCTGAAGCAATATTTCTGACGGCAGACGAGGCGGCAGTTTGACGGGAGAAATCTCATCGACGCTGCCTCCTTTCTCTGCCGGCAGCGCGCGATAGGTTCCCAGAACCTGCTGCAGGGCATTATTGGCCTGAGCCAGCTCGCCTTCTCTTTTCGCTATTTCTGCACGGGTACTTTCAATCTGCCCCCGGGCCTGTTCAAGTGCCAGAACGTTGGTGCTGCCCGTTACCAGCTGTTGTTCAACAAAAGCCCAGGATTGTTGATAGTTTTTTAGCGTATCGCGGGCAATACGACGTTGTTTGTAGGCCAGCTGCTGGCTGAAATAGCTCTGCGACACGCTGGAGACGAGCAGGATATGCACGGCACGGCGGGCCTCCTCGCTGGCAAAATAGTTCTGTCTGTCAGCATCACTCATATTCCTGAGTTTGCCGAAGAAATCGAGTTCGTAACTGAGGTTCAACCCTGCGTCGTACTGCTGTGTGGTCGGCTTGTCCGTTTTCAGCCCACCGCTGTAGGTCACACCTGACGAGGCATTCAGCTGCGGATACCGGTCGGCATCCGTCACGTTGAACTGCGCGCGCGCTTCTTCAACCTTAAGGGCGGCCATTTTTAAATCACGGTTGTTATTCAGGGCTTCGGCGATCAGTGCTGCGACCTGAGGATCGGTAAAAAAGCTACGCCATCCGCTGTCGTGA
The DNA here is from genome assembly GCF_000534435.1 of Enterobacter sp. BIDMC 26. Lineage (NCBI taxonomy): Bacteria > Pseudomonadati > Pseudomonadota > Gammaproteobacteria > Enterobacterales > Enterobacteriaceae > Enterobacter > Enterobacter sp. BIDMC 26. The sequence goes on from NZ_KI973182.1 coordinate 1,480,656, forward strand.
TACCCCGCCACCACCGGCGTGAGGCTATTACGGGATAACGAGAACTGCTGCGGAACCGGTGCTGGCGGACGCGCATATTCTGGTGCCAGCGAGACGCAGCCTGCCAGGAAAAATATTGTGCTAATGCTAAGTCGTTTTAATGTGCACATCACGCTTCTCGTCCAGGCAGACCTGGTAAATGTTTCAAATGAAGTCCAGAGTATTACCAGGGTTACTCTACAGCGTGCTTCCTGTTTGCCTGGTGACAGGATAATGACAATGTTGTCATTCTTAACGTAAGTCATTGATAACGGTTTGAGGCTCTCTAGAATGTCCAGAGCAGCCAGTCAGGGGAGCAACATGAAAATACTGATCGTCGAAGACGAGATAAAAACCGGGGAGTACCTCAGCAAGGGGCTGACTGAGGCGGGGTTTGTGGTGGACCACGCTGACAATGGCCTGACCGGATATCATCTCGCCATGACCGCCGAGTATGACCTCCTGATTCTGGATATCATGCTTCCCGACGTGAACGGCTGGGATATCATCCGCATGCTACGTTCTGCCGGGAAGGGAATGCCGGTTCTGTTACTCTCAGCCCTTGGCACTATTGAACACCGGGTGAAGGGTCTTGAACTGGGCGCGGATGATTACCTGATCAAACCCTTTGCCTTTGCGGAGCTTCTCGCCCGCGTCAGGACGCTTCTGCGACGGGGCAATACGGTGATCACGGAAAGCCAGTTTCAGGTGGCTGATCTGATGATTGATCTCGTGTCCAGAAAGGTGAGCCGCGCGGGCAACCGCATCCTGCTGACCAGCAAAGAGTTCAGCCTGCTGGAGTTTTTTATGCGACACCAGGGGGAAGTGCTGCCCCGCTCCCTGATTGCATCCCAGGTCTGGGACATGAATTTTGACAGCGACACCAACGCGATTGATGTCGCCGTCAAACGGCTTCGCGCGAAAATAGACAATGATTATGAGCCGAAGTTGATCCAGACGGTCCGCGGCGTGGGGTACATGCTGGAGGCACCGGATGCGCGTTAAATTACCCGGACGCCCTTTTTCATTAGCCCTGAGGCTGACGTTTTTTATCAGCCTCTCCACGATACTGGCATTTTTCGCCTTCACCTGGTTTATGCTGCACTCCGTTGAAAAGCATTTCGCCGAGCAGGATATCAACGATCTGCAGCAAATCAGTACCGCGATGCACCGTATCCTGCAGTCCCCGGCAGATCCGGACGAGAAGAAAATCAGTAAAATCAAAGAGTCAATTGCCAGCTATCGTAACGTTGCGGTTCTGCTTCTCGACGCGCGTGGGGAGGTGTTGTTCAGTACGGCGCAGGGGGCAGCGTTACGCCCTGCCGTGAACACGGCGGCATTCAGCACGCACAGCCGGGCACGGGATGTGTTTCTCTGGACGGTAGATGCCCCCACCCTGCAGAGTCATTCCGGCGCTGAGATGAAAAGTGACACGTACCGGATTATCGCCTCGTCAGGCACGGCAACGCTGCAGGGAAAAGCGCAGAATTACGTTATGCTGATCGGGCTTTCTATTAATTTCCATCTCCATTACCTCGATGCGCTGAAAAAGAACCTGATTGCGATTGCCGTGGTGATCAGCCTGCTGATTATTCTTATCATTCGAATCGCGGTCCGTCAGGGACACCTGCCGCTGCGTAACGTCAGCAATGCCATTAAAAATATCACCTCTGAAAATCTCGATGTGAGGCTGGAACCGTCGCGCGTTCCGGTTGAACTGGAGCAACTGGTGATTTCGTTCAACCATATGATTGAAAAGATTGAAGATGTGTTCACCCGCCAGGCGAATTTTTCTGCCGATATCGCCCACGAAATCAGAACCCCCATCACCAATCTGGTGACCCAGACTGAGATCGCACTCAGCCAGAACCGGACGCCGAAAGAGCTGGAAGATATTCTCTACTCAAGCCTTGAAGAGTATAACCGTATGACCCGGATGGTCAGCGATATGCTGTTCCTGGCGCAGGCGGATAATAATCAGCTGATCCCGGACAGGGTGATGTTTGATTTAAGCGCGGAGGTCATTAAAGTCTTTGATTTCTTCGAGGCCTGGGCGGAAGAACGCCATATCACGCTGACGTTTCACGGGATGCCCTGCCTGATCGAAGGCGATCCGCAGATGTTCAGACGCGCAATCAACAACCTGTTATCCAATGCCCTGCGCTATACGCCGGAAGGCAAGACGGTGACCGTCTCAATCGACGAACGGGAAAACGATTTTGAGCTGATGATTGCCAACCCCGGGAAACCTGTCCCGCAAGAACATCTACCCAGGCTGTTTGACCGTTTTTACCGGGTGGATCCTTCCAGGCAGCGAAAAGGCGAAGGCAGCGGGATTGGTCTTGCCATTGTGAAGTCAATTGTCACCGCGCATCATGGCAAAGTCCGCGTCGAATCGGATGCTCAGTCGACACGCTTTATCTTGTCCGTGCCTAAGCGGGTTACTCAGCACTGAGTGGTTGCTGCACAGCCCGACACACGTCCAGCACTTTCTCTCTCAGCCAGCGGTGTCCCGGATCCCTTTCCATTCGCGGGTGCCACATCTGCGATACCGTAATGGTTCGGGTTTTAAACGGCAGTTCAAAGACATGCACACTCTGCGCCATCGGCTGGTTCAGCAGATACAATGCCGGAACCATGGCGATCAGATCGGACGCCAGCGCCACGGATAACGCCGTCGGGAAACCGGGCACGACGCTGGCAATTTTGCGCTTCATCCCCACTTCTGCCAGCGCATCGTCGACAAAGCCGTGTAGCGATCCGTCGGGCGCGGCAACCACGTGGCCCCAGGAAACATAATCGTGAAGGCTGATCGTGGGGTGTGCCGCCAGCGGATGTCCCTTACGCACCGCGGCAATGAACCGATCCTGAAATAATCGCTGCAGGCGTATTTCAGGTCCCATGTTGCTCTGCACGCCAATTTCCAGGTCAACCAGCCCTTCCCGCAGATAGCGTGACGTTTTCTCAGGCTTCGGCGAGAACCGAATACACACATCGGGCGCAGCTTCGGCCACGGCGGCAATCAGCAATGGGCCAAATGCGACCACAAAACCATCATTGGCTCTGATGGTGAACAGCCGCTCGAGGTTTTCCACCTTCAGCGTTTCAGTGGAGGGCTGCAGTACGGCTCTAGCCTCATACACGGCGCCTCGGGCTCGCTCCCGGGTGGCCTCGGCCCAGGGCGTCAGCACCATATTACGCCCTGCCCGCACCAGGATCGGGTCGCCGGTCACCTCTCGCAGCCGGCTCAGGGTACGGCTCATGGCTGACGTACTCAGGTTTAAACGCCGCGCAGCACCCGCCACGCTGGCTTCGGCCAGCAGGACGTCGAGGGCGACAAGCAAATTAAAATCCGGATCGGACATGATGCATCCTCAGATAAGGCGTTGTATGCAACTGAACAGTGCAACTGCTGCGTCTTCCGCCTTGTATATCCCATGATTATAGTTTCGTCATCAACATTCTTTCCGGAGTTACGACGATGACGCTATTTTCAAACCAGCCCGGCGACGAAGGATTGCCCCGCCATGAACGCGCCCGGGTGATGGCCGCGGTAATGACCACCACGCTGATGGGAGTTTTTGATGGCACCATGATCAACATCGCCTTGCCTTCGATGGCCAGCGCGATGCAGGTGCCCGCGAATGTGGCCGTCTGGTTCGCCAATGGGTATCTGTTGTCCGCGGCCATGACTCTGGCCATCTTCGCCGCCCTTGCGGCCCGCGTTGGCTACCGCCCGGTGTTTCTGACCGGACTTGCCGTCTTTACACTCACCTCGCTCGGCTGCGCGCTGGCCCGCACCCCGGACATGCTGATCGGGATGCGGATATTGCAGGGGATTGGCGGGGCGGCCACACTGAGTATTGCCCCGGCGATACTGCGTGCCGTCTTCCCCGGTCGACTGCTTGGCCGCATTCTGGGACTGCACGCCCTGCTTATCGCCTCCAGCACGGCCATTGCACCCGTACTGGGCGGGACGATCCTGGACGTACTGCGCTGGCAGTGGTTATTCGCCATTAACCTTGTTCCCGGAACGATTGCCCTGCTGTTGGCCTGGAAGGCCTTACCACGACAACCGGCTTCAGATCCCTCTCCGTTCGATGCCCCGGGGGCACTGCTCTCCGCGGTCCTGTTGGGGGCGATGATCATGACGGCCAACAGTTTCCAGCGTGCTTCGCACCACATCAGCCACGAGGCCATCAGCTGGGCGCTGCTCGCCACGATTAGCGCCATCACCTTTGTCTGGCATATTCGCCGCGCCCGAAGCCCCATACTGCCTCCCGTTATTTTCCACAACGGACGCTTTACGCTCGCCGCGCTCACGTCGCTGGCCTCGTTTGTGAGCCAGGGCATCACCTTTATCGCCCTGCCGTTCCTGTTTCAGAGCGTGTACGGCTACAGTCCGGTGGTCTCCGCGCTGCTGTTCACGCCCTGGCCGATAGGCATCGTACTGATTGCGCCGCATGCGGGCCGCTGGGCAGACACAATTTCAGCCCCGCTGATATCTACCCTTGGGCTATTCGTGTTTGTGGTGGGGTTGATCCTGCTCGCGACACTGCCCGCCAGCCCTTCCGCATGGAATATCTGCCTGCGAAGCCTGGTGTGCGGGATTGGTTTTGGCTGTTTTCAGAGTCCCAATAACCGGGAAATGCTCTCTAACGTGGTGCGGGAGTATGCCAGCTACGCATCCGGCGTACTGGCTATCGTGCGGACGTTTGGACAATGCCTGGGGGCTGCCGTGGTCGGCGTTCTGCTGGCCACAACGCAGAATCAGCCGGCTTTTGACGATCGGGCCGTTCATTATTCACTGTGGATTGCGGTCATTGCTTCGGCGGTTTCTGTCGTGTTTAGCGTGAGCCGGCTGCGCGCCACGCGTCAGGCTACGGCATAAACACGGTGCAGCGCATAACGCGCTGCACCTGTGATTTACTCCAGCGCCAGCAGCGCAAAACTCGCCAGCCAGTGTCCACCGCTGTAGTGGCTTCCCACCACATGCTCGACGCTTGCCGTCAGATGTCGGTTGACTGCCTCGCGCAGCGCCTGTTGTCCCGGATGGTTATCCGGCAGCGCGCGGGCAATATGCTTCATGCACCAGGCGCGGCTGAGGTTTAACCCATCCAGATGGGCAATTTTCGGGTCGGTACGATCGCTCACTTCTGCCGGGTGCATCAGGGCCAAAACAGACCCCACATCAGGAAGAAAGGCGTCAAACCACGCCGGGAAATGCTCCGCCACCTTACTCATCAACAGCGCTTCCGTCAGCGCGCCGGAAATGTACTCATCACCACCCGGTTCATAGTGAGCCGGGTAATGCGTGTCAGCCAGATAAAAGCGCGTCGCCGCCGTCAGAATAGCCTGTTCAAGGGTGTTATCCTGCACTGCACGGGCGTAATCAATCCCCAGCGCCAGCGCAAAAGCGGTGTTGTAATGCGTACCGACACGGATCGGATAGGTGAGCTTGCAGAGGTAATCCACCAGCCTGTCGCGAATGTCCTGCGTTAACGGCTGCAGTGTCTGATACCAGCTGGCGGCCTGAGGTAACGCGGATTGCTTCAGCTCCTGTGCCAGCGCCAGAAGCCAGCCGTAGCCATAAGGGCGCTCGAACGAGGCGCGAAACGGTGCATTGAAATAGGCCAGCTCTTTCGCCACCTTCTCCTGCGTGAAGTGTTCATCAAACAGGGCGACAATTTCATCCCGGCACGACAGTTCAGGGTAAAGCCGCACGCAGCGCAGCAGCAGCCAGTAGCCGTGCACCGCCGAGTGCCAGTCGAAGCAGCCATAAAAAATGGGATGCAGTTCGCGAGGTGGCAGGACATCACCGTCATCATTAAGCAGGTGCATAATGTGGTTCGGATATTCCTGGCGTAAATAGGTCAAAGGCATGCGGGCAAACGCGTCGGCCTGGTGTTGCGTTAATTCCATATCAGCTCCTTAGATCGTTGCCGCGCTTAGCGAAAAACGAGGAAATACATTAAGAACACGTTGACCACCAGCAGGGTTAACGCCGTTGGGATCTGGATCTTGATCACCTGGTACTTATCTTTAAGCTCCAGCAGCGCGGCCGGGACGATATTAAAGTTGGCCGCCATCGGCGTCATCAGCGTGCCGCAATAGCCCGCGTACATGCCAATCGCCAGCAGCGGTGCCGGGTTACCATGGTGAACGTTAATCAGGAACGGCAAGGCGATACCGGCGCTGAGCACCGGGAATGCCGCGAAGGCGTTGCCCATGATCATGGTGAAAAGCGCCATGCCCACGCAGTAAATCACCACCAGCATGAACCGGCTATCGGGGTTCACAAACAGGCTTACGACCTTCTGGACTGACTCGCCGGTGTTCGCCACCACAAATACCCCGCCCAGCATGGCCAGCATCTGTGGCAAAATCACCGCCCAGCCAATGGTGTCGACCAGGCGCCGGGACTGGCGAATAGCCTGCAAGGGCGTGCCTTTTGTCAGCCACCAGCCGGTCAGGATCGCCGCCACACAGGCGACGCACAGTGCCGCCAGCGTGAGCTGTTTCTGGTCAAGAAGGAATACGCCCCCTATCGACACCCCTTTCAGGAATAATGTCCCGATCACCGTAACCACCGGGATCATCAGCGCAGGCAGGAAAAGCCAGTTTTTCAGCCGCGTTGACGAGGCTTCGCGCTCGGCATCGGTAGCCATTTTATAGTGCCCTTTGCCGACCAGACCAAAGCCTGCCAGCAGAGCAATCACAATGACGCAGCCGCCGATGATTCGATAAGCAAGGGATTTGCCCAGCTCCTGCACCATCAGGTCGCCAAACAGGAAGATCCCGCCGAACAGGAACCAGAACAGCGCGGTGGTAAAACGTTTAGGATTCGCGCGATCGCGCAGGGTCATCACGACCAGCAGCATCACGACAAATCCGATCAGATAATACACGCGGTTAATGGTGATCAGGGTCATCATGGCGCGATCTCCTGAGTACCCTGCTCAGCGCGCCAGGACATAACGTCACGACGGATGCTGGCATCCAGACGCAACAGGCGCGTCATATGAATAATCAATGCCGCGATGGCGGTCGGAATGGCCCACAGACCGATATGCAACGGTTCAATGCCCTGTATCCCATTCTCTTTCAGGAAAGCGTCGATCAGCAGCACCGCGCCAAACGCGATAAAAATATCTTCGCCAAAGAAAACCGCGATGTTGTCGCACGCCGCGGCATGCGCTTTGATCTTGTCCCGGATATGTTGCGGCAGTTCGCCATACTCATTGAGCGCTGCGCCTTCGGCCATCGGTGCCAGCAGCGGACGAACGGTCTGAGCATGCCCACCCAGCGACATCAATCCCAGCGCGGCCGTCCCTTCACGCGCCACAAAATAGAGCATCAGAATACGTGCCGAGGTGGCGCTGGCAATCTTTGCCACCCACGCCTGCGCCCGCTCTTTCAACCCGTAATATTCCAGCAGGCCAATAACCGGCAGGATCAGAATAAAGGTCGCCAGGGAACGACTGTTGACGAACTTCTCGCCAAAGGTCTCCAGCAACATCCCAAAATCCATGCCAACCAGCAGTCCGGTAGCCAGCCCCGCCACCACAACCACCAGTAGCGGGTTGAAACGCAGAGCAAAACCAATAACCACCACCGGTATACCGATGAGCGGCAACAGTGTCGAACCGTCCATAAACGTTTACCCTATCCAAAGTGAGCGTTGCGCGCCGGCGGCTATTTTTTTAATACTTCGCATCATGGCGAAGCGGGATGCAGTGCGGCGCGCGATGTTGTGTTTTGCGTCAGGCTCCGCAGAACCTGCACTAAAAAGCTATATCTGAACCACAAAAACATGTAAACAATTTATCAATAAAATGTTCTTATTTTATCGATGAGTTTACATTTCCGGGCCAACGTCACCCCCCCGTAAGGAACGTTATGACTGCAAAGAAGAGTGCTGGATCATCAAATCACGACGATATAACCGATGGCCGTATCGTGTCCTCTCGCCATCTGGTATCGGAACGTTGCGCGGAATTATCAGAGCTGGAGTACGCGTTGATCATGACCAGCAACGCGTTTAACAAATGGATGGTGCGCTGCATGACCGCAGCCGGTGAGCCAGATATGGGCGCTTTTGATGTCTCGCTTCTGCATCACGTGAACCACCGCGATCGCAAGAAAAAGCTGGCCGACATCTGTTTTGTCCTGAACGTGGAAGATACCCATGTGGTGACGTATGCACTGAAGAAGCTGGTAAAGGCGGGCTACGTGACGAGTGAAAAAGCCGGAAAAGAGCTCTATTTCTCAACGACGGAGGAAGGGAAAGCGCTATGCATGAAATACCGCGACGTGCGGGAAGCGTGCCTGATCAATATCCATGCGGAGAGCGGGATTTCCGGAGCGTCTATTGGTGACACCGCGCAGCTGCTCCGGACCATATCTTCCCTGTATGACACCGCCGCGCGGGCGGCGGCATCACTGTAGTTAAGGGCGTCTGAAAAGCGAAATACTTCGTCCGGCCAGATTGTATTCCACGGCTTTGGTGATGACCGTCTCGGGGACAACGCCATCCGCCGTGGAGAGTTCCAGTACCCAGCCTCCTTCGCCAAACTGGGGGATCTGGAACGGCACGGTGCCTTCAAACGGGTTAAACAGCATCAGCACATCGTGCCAGAGGCCCGGCTCCTGTCTGAGGTCCGGTCTGCTGATGGATACGCCGAGGGTGGAACCTTCATCCCACTGCTCATCCTGCTGCGGGCCGCCGCCGGCGTTAAACCAGCGGATCTCAAGCCCGTCGCGCCAGCTTTCACGCCGCAGCAACGGCTGTTTCGCGCGAAGGGCAATCAGATGGCGGGTAAAGTCGCGCAGGGCGGTGTCGTTTTCCGATAACCCCTTCCAGTCGATCCAGGAGATCTCGCTGTCCTGGCAATACCCGTTATTGTTGCCCTTTTGCGTACGGCCAAACTCGTCCCCGGCCAGCAGCATTGGCGTGCCATGAGAGAACAACAGCGTGGTGAGGAAATTACGCTTTTGCCGCTCCCGGGTAGCGATAATATCCGGATTCTCTGTCGGCCCTTCCTCTCCGTAGTTATACGACCGGTTATCGTTATGCCCGTCGTTATTGTCTTCACCATTGTCGGCATTATGCTTTTCGTTGTAAGACACCAGGTCATTCAACGTAAAGCCGTCGTGAGCGGTGATAAAGTTGATGCTGGCCCACGGACGGCGTCCGCGCAGGTCGTACAAGTCACCGGAACCGAGCAGACGCGCGGCGAAGTCGTTAGACACGTTATCGCCCTTCCAGTACTCACGTACGGTATCGCGGTATTTGTCGTTCCACTCCCCCCAGCCCGGCGGGAAGCCGCCGACCTGATAACCGCCAGGGCCGATATCCCAGGGCTCACCAATCAGCTTCAGACGGGATAACACCGGATCCTGCGTGACGGCATCGAAAAAGCCACCGCGTGGATCAAAGCCTTCGGGCTCACGGCCCAGAATTGTCCCGAGGTCGAAACGGAAACCGTCAATATGCATCGATTCGGCCCAGTAGCGCAGCGAATCCATCACCATCTGCAGCACTCTCGGGTGGGAGGTATTCACCGTATTCCCCGTGCCGGTGTCGTTAATGTAATACCGGTGTTGATCGGGTAAGGTACGGTAATAGCTGAAGTTATCGATGCCCTTAAACGACAGCGTTGGGCCGAGCTCATTGCCTTCTGCCGTGTGGTTATAGACAACATCGAGGATCACCTCGATGCCTGCGTCATGGTAGGCGCGCACCATATCGCGAAAACCCTGGATCCCCGCCGGACCGTAATAGCGTGACGCCGGCGCAAAGAAGCCGAGCGTGTTGTAGCCCCAGAAGTTTTTCAGCCCCCTGTCGAGCAGGTGTTGATCGTCCGGGAACCAGTGAACCGGCAGCAGTTCAACCGAGGTGATGCCAAGGCTTTTGATGTAATCGACCGAGGCTTTGTGTCCCATCCCTTCAAATGTACCGCGCAGTTCAGGCGGGATCGCCGGGTTAAGCTGGGTAAAGCCCTTCACGTGGCTCTCATACACAACGGTATTCGGCCACGGAATGGTTGGCCGGTTATCGTCCTGCCAGTCAAAAGCATTGGGGTCGATGACCTTGCATTTTGGCGTGAACGGCGCGCTGTCGCGGGTATCAAAACTGAGGTCGAGATCGTCATGACCCAGCTCATAGCCGAAATGGGCGTCGTTCCAGTCGATATCGCCCACCAGTTCACGGGCATACGGATCGATAAGCAGTTTATTGGGGTTGAAGCGATGCCCGTTTTCCGGGTCATACGGGCCGTAAACACGATAGCCGTACAGCGCGCCAGGCTTCAGATCCGGCACATAGCCGTGCCACACTTCATGGGTATATTCCGGTAGCTCCAGCCGGGCGATTTCGGTTTTTCCTGAAGGGTCAAACAGACAGAGCTCAACCCGCTCCGCATGTGCTGAAAACAGCGCAAAGTTGACCCCCTTCCCGTCATAATTTGCGCCTTGCTGCTGGCCATGACCGGCCCGAATTTCAAACGTATTATCCTTTGGCATTTTTTGTTCTCCACGATCATTCGCAGGTAAGCAGAACCATTAAGCATCCCGTTTCAGACGTTACATCCAGCGTCTCTTGCAGAACCCGGCTTTCACCGGTGAACAGATCCCGGTAGCGTTTTCCTGCCAGCGCATCGGGTATAGCAATAGTGGTATTGGCCCACAGTGCTTCATGGGTCGTCACGTCGAAGACCAGCCGCGGCACGGCAACAATCAGCGCCTCCTCGTCTTTCACGCGTGCATAAACAATCAGGTTCTCCGCCCGCTCGCCGCTCACCTTCAGCGGCAGCCAGTCACCGTAATGGAATAGCGCGGCATAATGCGGACGAAGCCGTAACAGCGTGGCGGTGACATATTGCTTAACGCTCCCGTCTCGCCAGCATTCCGGGCGGGCAAACACCCCGGCATCCGCCGTGCTGAGGTGGCGCACCAGCGCGGGGAAATCCGGTTCCCGTCGGTTATCCGGGTCGACAAGGCTAAAGTTAAGCGCTTCGCAGCCCTGATAGATGTCCGGTACCCCGGGTGCGGTAAGTTTGATCACCGTTTGGCTGAGGCTGTTCATCAGCCCGGCACGGATAAAGGGCTGCATCGCCTCACTGAAATCCTTCAGGAACAGGGTGTTGTCCGGTGAAAGCAGATGCCGGGCATAGCTCAGCACCACGCTCTCATAGCTTTCGTTGCTGTCTATCCAGTCTGTGCGTTGTTTGGCTTCGCGCAGCGCTTTCTCCAGGAAGCCGAGGAAGCGCTCTTCGAGTGATTTCAGCCCGTCGACATCGTCAGGTGACAGCGTGGCGGGCCAGACGCCGGCCAGAGCCTGATAAATCATCCAGGTATCGGCAGCGTTCGGCGCGGTACCGTCGCTCAGAAAACGCACCTGGGTTTGATTCATCTGCCGCCAGCGGGCCAGATTTTCGCCCCACTGTTCCGGCGCTTCCGTCAGGGTATAGAGGCGTGCCCGGGCATCTTCACCGCGCTTCGTGTCATGGGTGGATGTCCCGAGTAAGGCGTCAGGCTGACGGGCAAGGCGGATGCGCATTTCCTGATGAAAACGCGATAGCGAAAAGGCGCGCGGCGTCGGGTCTGCCCCCACTTCGTTAAGCGCCAGCTCCAGGTTATGGCGAAAGAACAGCGTATCTTCCACGGATTTCGCCATCAGTGGCCCGGTGAGTTGCTGGAAGCGGGTTCTGAAACGTGCCGCGTCGTCGTGGCAATTTTCAGGAAGATCGCCGGTAAGAATGCATACGATCAGGCTCAGGGCCGCTTCAGAGGTGTTAACGCTTGCGACAACGCGATTGAGCAGCGCCACGTCAGAGGCGGTTAATCCTTCACGGGTGCCGTAGGTCCGATACACCGGAAACGCGATCAGCAGCTCGCGCAACGCATGGTGGATCTCATCGGGTTGCAGTTCAACCGCATTGCGTCGGGCAAGATCGGTGGCGATAGTTAACAGGGTAGTGAATTCGCCCTCGAAATTGCGATCGGTCATCAGCCCTTTGGCATCCCGTAACGCTGCAAACCGATCAACGGTTTCCCCGAGCGTGTCGTCATGGATTTTCTCCAGGCGGTCAAGGCGGCTGTCGTCCACCAGAACTTCCGCCAGCGAGGCAATAAACTCGTACCCCGTGGTGCCAGAGACTGGCCATTCGACGGGCAGCTGTTCCCCTTTGGCGAGAATTTTTTCAACCGTGATATAACAGGCCGGTCCGGTTGCCTGGCGCAGACGCTGCAGATAGCCCAGCGGATCGGCCAGACCGTCGATATGGTCAATGCGCAGACCGTCAACGACGCCAGAATGAACCAGTTCAAGGATCAATCGGTGTGTATCACTAAATACCGACGCGTCTTCAACCCGCACGCCCACCAGGCCGGTGATTTCAAAGAAACGCCGCCACGAGAGCTGTTTCGGGGCTTCACGCCAGGACATCAGCCTCCAGCTCTGGGCCTCATGCAGCGCCGCAATGCTTTTACCCTTCACAAAGGTCCCCGGGTTAAGAGGATAGGCGGTGTCGTAGTAGACCAGCGCTGCCTTGTCCGTGACAGGGTCACGTTTTACAGTGATGGCGCCCTTCTCAAGCTCCGCCTCAAAGGTGTCGCCCAGAAACGGCAGCGTAAGCGGCCGTGACCAGTCAATATCGAAATAGCGTGCGTAGCGGCTCTGTTTGCCATGCTCAATCACGTCTCGCCACCAGTGATTCTCCAGCGAGGTCGACATGTGGTTAGGCACAATATCCAGTATCAAGCCCATTCCCGCCTGCCTGAGCGCGGCCGCCATACGGTCGAATCCTTCTCGTCCGCCAATGGCGGGGTCAATTTCATTCGGGTCGGTCACGTCATAGCCGTGGGTAGAGTCGGTCGTGGCGGTGAACACAGGTGACGCGTAAAGATGGCTGATGCCGAGATCTTTCATATACGGCACCAGTTCCACGACACGGTCAAACGTCATGCCGTTGCGGAACTGAATACGGTAGGTCGCGGAAGGGATCATAACGATGCTTCTCCATCAGCAAAGCGAACAACAATACTGTTCGTCGGTAACACCTCGTTCACCTCCGGCCAGTTAAAGAGCGTTTCTCCTGCCAGTGCAGGCACATCAACAGCCTTATTGCCGGTATTGAACGCCAGAGACAACGTTCCGGTCGGGAATCGCCAGCTCACTGCAATCATGCCGGGTGCCGTCCTGATGACCTTGCCCTCCACCGTGACGCCCTTTCGCAGTAACGGAACGATATGACGATGGCGCAACGTCAGCAGCGTTCGCGTGAAGCGAAGCCACGTTTTACCGTCATCGGTGGCGACCTTATTCCAGTCAATTTTGGAGCGAATAAAGGTCTTCACGTCATTCGGATCGGGGACGGACGCATCGTGCCCGGCATGGCCGGTAAACTCTTTTGCGCGCCCTTCTCGCACTGCTTTGGCAAGCTCACCGTGAAAATCGGTAAAGAACAAAAACGGATTGGTTTCACCAAACTCTTCCCCCATAAACAGCAGCGGAATATGGGGCGAAAGCAGCAGTGCAGCAAGCAACACCCGTGTTTTATCGGCCCCCGCGAGGGCGATCAGTCTCTCTCCCTGAGCGCGGTTGCCGGTTTGATCGTGGTTTTGAATAAAATCGACAAAAAACTGTGGCGGCTGCGTGTGACATTCCACGCCGCGCGATTTGCCGGTCTGGAGAGAAACCTCGCCCTGATAGACAAAACCTTCTGTCAGCGCACGGGCGAGTTTTTTCTCCGGTTCAAAGGCAAAATCCTGGTAGTACGCATGCGTTTCGCCGGTGGCAAAGACATGCGCGGCATTGTGAAAGTCATCGTTCCACTCCGCGGTAAAAAGCGGGGTCGCACCGTGTGCGTCGCGCGGATGCAGGAAGATAACGTTACGGCTGTCTTCGGTGGTGAGATGGATCTGCCGCCCGGGGATAGCCTCGCGAATGCGTTCGGCAATCTCCTGCAGGATATGTTTATCCGATGCGTCTTCAATCTGGTCGATGGCATCAAACCGTAACCCATCAAGATGGTATTCCGTCAGCCAGAACAGCGGGGCTTCGGTAATGTATTGTCTGACCGGTTCAGCCTCGTAAGCAATCCCGTTGCCCCAGGGCGTCATCCGTTCCGCGTCGAAAAACGCGGGTGACAGCACAGGCAGATAATTCCCTTCCGGACCGAAGTGGTTAAGCACAATATCCAGCACGACAGAAAGCCCAAGCCCATGCGCAGCATCGATAAAGGCGTGGAAATCTTCTGGCGTGCCATAGGCAGAGTGCGGTGCATACAGCAATACCCCGTCATATCCCCAGCCGCGCGATCCGCCAAACTGTGAGACGGGCATGACTTCAATCTGGGTAATGCCAAGTTCAGCCAGGTAAGGCAGTTTTTCAATGGCGGCCCGGAAGGTGCCCTCCGGGGTAAAGGTGCCGATGTGCAACTCGTAAATCACCGTGTCTTCCCACGGTCGCCCTGCCCACTCCCGGTTGCCGGGCGGATACCGTCTGGCATCGATGACAACCGAGGGACCGTTAACATCCCCAGCCTGGGCGCGCGACGCCGGATCGGGTATGGCCATGCCGTCCTGCAAAACATACTGATATTCTGTGCCGTGCGTGACGCCGGGGACGTCAATCTGGAACCAGCCGCTGCCGACCGCCGTCATTGGCAAGTCGTTTTCTGCCAGACGTAGCGTAAGTTCTTTCTGTCCTTCTGCCCAGACGCGAAAACGTACAACGTCATTGGAAATAAACTCAGCACCCCAGTGTTTTTGAAATGTCCTGAATTCCATTCATTGTCCTCGAATGACCCACATTTTACGCGGAATGAAGTACAAGCTTAGTTCAGGATCAAAAGAGTGTTACGCCAGCGGTTTTAATGGCTTCATCTATTATTTATAAAAATATTCGCCACAAGGAATACCATGCAGATTCGAAAAGGATTAAATACCGACCTCGCACGTCTTGAATGCTGTGACTTTTCATTCACCGTCAGTCACGTTGCGCGGGAGCCTTTTATACATTGTGATTTGCATATCGACGCTGTCGCCGTGCCTTATCGTAAAACGTATGAGCTCGATATGCAGACCCTTGAAAATCATTGCGTTAATCCGGATGCCATATTTCTTGTGGCCGAAACAGATGAGGGAGAAATTGCCGGTTTTATCACCGCGTCAATGAGCTGGAATAAATTTATCGCCGTTGACTATATTGCCGTTGAGCGCACGAAACGCAGAGCTGGCGCGGCGCAAAAATTGATGGCGGCCGCACACGTGTGGGCGCGAAGCGTCAACGCGGCTGGATTAAGGCTCGAAACCCAGAATGTGAATGTTTCTGCCTGCCTGTTCTACCGTCATTATGGCTTTACGTTAGGCGGATACGATCGTTTCCTCTACAACGCATTACCGGAAAAAGACGAAATCGCCCTGTTCTGGTATTACATGCTGATCTGACCCTGGCTCTAACGGATATTGGCGGACGAAAGCGATTAGTCTGAAAATTATCCACCCGGCGCGCAAGGGAATGTGCGTCAGAATATGACTCACCTGCCTCCCTTCATTTTTCTGTCACTTAATTTCAATACGCTTACATGATTTTGACAATGACGTTAAGGAAAGAAGAGTGAATTCAATGGCTAAGGCATTACTGCTGGCATTACCTGTTTTGAGCGCGACCGCCACGGCAGCCGACCACGAAATCTGTGAGCCGAAAGCGTATGAGATGGCGCTGCGCTACCAACAGAAATCGGCAGAAATTATGGCACTACAGCTGCAGACCTATCGTTTCGCCACCGAGCGTTTTAACGAAAAAATAAAAGGGCTGACTGCGCCTGAGAACTATGCCGTTGTGATGGATCTTGATGAAACGGTGCTGGATAACACTCCGTTACTGGCGCGTGATGCCGAACAGTGCCACGACTACACGAAATGGGACACCTGGAGTGACTGGGAAAAACAGGGAAAACCGGGATTAATTCCTGGCGCGAAGGCGTTTCTTGATCGCGTGAATCAAAGTAAGGTCCGTATTTATTATGTATCTGACCGCATGCAGGAAAACAAAGCAGATACGCTCAATACGTTAAAATCCCTTGGCTTACCGCAGGTTTCAGAGGATAGCGTTCTGCTCGATACGGTCAGTAAAGAAGCCCGCCGCCAGAGCATCCTGAAGAAACAGCAGATAATCATGCTCTTCGGTGACAGCCTGCCTGATTTCGCCGCGCAATTTAAAAACAAAAAGCCGAGCGAAGCGCAGCGTGAACTCGTTGAGGCCAGCGCCGATCGCTTTGGCAGTGACTGGATCGTACTCCCCAATGCCGCGTATGGCTCGTGGTCAAAAGCCACGCTTGAAGGCTGGAAAGCCCCGCTGAAGCAATAACGTCTGGCTTGCCGGGTGGCACATTGCTGCCACCCGACATTTGACCCGACCTATCCATCCCGTTTATAGGTCCTATCATTATCAGGCGGGTTCATATAATTTTACGGAGAAGTAAGATGAGCTCTTTCTGAAGGAGACCCTTATGCTGACCGTAAAAAAACTTGCCCTGACAACGCTGATTTCCAGTTCGTTATTGTTCTACCCTGCGCTTCAGGCTTCGGCAGAAACGCCCCAGCACGTGGTTAAACAGCCTGCCGGGGGGTACAGTGTGCAGGTTGGCGATATTATGGTGACCTCGTTTACCGACGGTACCGTGGCGCAAGACCTGCACAAATTACTTCGTCGGACGACCCCGCAGAAAACCGATGCGTTGCTCACACAAAATTTCCAGACCAACCCGGTAGAGGCGTCCATTAACGCTTTTCTGATTGCGCTACCCGGCCACAAGATTCTGGTGGATACCGGCTCAGGCCAGCTTTTTGGCCCCGGTAACGGCGGGCGACTGATTGAGAGTCTGGCAACGCAGGGGATCGCGCCGCAGGACATCACCGAGATTTTACTGACCCATGCACACTCCGACCATGCCGGTGGCCTGGTCAAAGATGGCAAGGCGGTGTTTACCAATGCGCGCGTTTTTGTCGGCAAACCTGACATCGACTTTTTCTTTAACAACGATAATCAGAAAAAAACCGGCTATGACCAGAACTACTTCGATGTCGCGCAGAAAACCTTAAAACCGTATCGTGATGCCGGCAAGGTGGTTCCTTTTTCCGGAACCTCGCAGCTTCTGCCCGGGATAACCGGCACGGTTCATCCGGGCCATACGCCTGGCTCGGCCTTCTATACGCTGGAAAGTAAAGGCGAGAAAATCACCTTTGTCGGCGATATTATCCACGTCGCGGCGGTACAGTTCCCGCAGCCCGCCGTGACCATCGCCTACGACCAGGATCAGGACGGTGCGGCACGTGTCCGCCAGGATGCTTTTGCTGATTTTGTGAAAAACAGAGACCTTGTCGCAGCACCCCACCTGCCGTTCCCGGGTATCGGTTACGTCACAAAAGGCGAGCACGGCGGTTACGCCTGGGTGCCCGTCACCTACACCAATCGCGACAGCCACAGCGCAAAGTAAAACGGATAACACGATGACGCCCGTTGCTGAGATGGATATCGACCTGATCCTGACGCTGGATGCATTGCTCCAGGATCAGAACATCACCCATGCGGCCGCGCGGCTCGGCATCAGCCAGCCCGCGATGTCCTCCCGTCTGGCGCGCCTGCGTTCGCTCTTTGGCGAACCGTTGTTTATCCCTTCCCCACATGGACGTGGGGTGTTGCCCACGCCCAGAGCGGAGGCGCTAAGGCCGCAGGTCGTGACCGTATTGCAGGGCATTAACGCGATGTTTGCCCCCACCACCTTTGATGCGCAAACCAGCCAGCGGACATTTGTGATTGCCCTGCATGAAAATCCGGCCCTGATGCTGGGTGCCGAACTGCTTAATCAGTTCCGGGCCCATGCCCCGGGGATCCGCTTGCGATTCGCGCTGCCAGAAATGGCAACCCTGCCACAGCAGCTGGAAAAGGGTGATGTGGATGTCTATATCGGTGTGAGCGCCGGCGCGCACGACGGCTGGGTAAGACGTAAACTTTTCGATGACCAGTTTGCAACAGCCCAGCGAAAAGGCCACCCCCGCGGTGTCGGGCCACTGGATCTGGAGCACTATTGCGCACTCTCTCATCTGGTGGTCTCTTCAGAGGGTGACCCGTTTACCGGCTTTGTGGATCAAACCCTGGGCGGACTGGGGTATCAGCGCAACGTGGTGATGTCCACGCAGAGCTACGCCATGGCACCTCCGCTTGTCGCCAGCACGGACCTGCTCTGCACCTTACCGGAACGTATGCTGCAACGCTTTGCCTCGACGCTGGATATCTTTCCCCCGCCGCTGCCGCTGCAGCCGATTACCATCAGCATGTACTGGCACCCGAAAAACAGTCAGGATCCGGCAAGCCTCTGGCTGCGCGAGCAACTGCTGCTGGCCGCGGGACGTCAGATGTGATCGAGGGTATGCAGGAATTTCTTTAACACCTCTGAGCGAATGATCCTGTGGCACACCAGCTTCAGCTCGCTTTCCCTGAGCCTGTCAATGATGTCGACGTACACGACATTCTCCACGCTGACTGCCCTGGCGGAGACCGGCAGTAGCGCCATGCCAAACCCCGCAGAGACCAGGCTGATGACAGTAGGTACGTCGGTGGCGTTTTGTACCACCTCAGGCTGGAAACCTGCACCGTAACAAACGTCATAGAAGTACTGTTCGAGGCCCATTCCCTTCGGGTCGCGCAGGGAGATCCATTTTTCGTCTTTCACCGAGGCGAGCGTAAGCGCGGACGATTTTGCCAGAGGATGCTGTGAAGAGAGCGCCAGCACCGTTTTCTCGGACGTAAACGGGCGGCTTTGCAGGTCGTCAGGCAGAGACGGCAGCGGCGCCCGGATGATGGCCACATCCAGCTGGTTGCTTTGCACGGCGCTATAGAGCGTCTGCACATTCCCCGTCATTAGCGACATGGTGATGGCAGGCCACCGACTGTGCATCTGGCGCAGCGCGGCAGGCAGCCTGGTGTCAAACATGGCGCTCGATACGCACCCGAGATTCAACACCCCTTGCTCCCCCCTCGCCGTTTGTCTGGCGTCCAGTACCGCCTGTTCCGTCAGGGCGATGGCCAGCCTGGCTTTCTCCAGGAAAGCTTCACCGGCCGGCGTCAGGGTTAAACGGCGGTTCGCCCGGCTAAAGAGCGTAACGCCTAACCGTTCCTCTAACGTTTTAATCTGCTGACTCAGCGCGGGTTGTGCCATGTTCAGGCGCTCCGCAGCCCGGTGCATGTGAAGCTCTTCCGCAACGACAATGAAATTACGCATCTGACGAAATTGCATAACGCTTCCCCGAATTTTCGATAATAAATTTATTATCAAAATAGCAGTAATGATGCAATTGATGCTATGGGCTATTGCCATAAAAATGGAGGCATGCAAACACGGGAGGAAAAAAATGGAAAGCCCAGTCAACGATCTCAGAAGTGCCATCGCGTTACTGCAACGCCACGAAGGACAGTATATTGAAACGGATCATCCGGTGGATCCCAACGCGGAGCTGGCGGGTGTTTATCGACACATTGGTGCGGGCGGCACGGTGAAACGCCCTACCCGAACGGGCCCGGCCATGATGTTCAATAACGTTAAAGGCTATCCGGATTCGCGTATCCTGGTGGGCATGCACGCCAGCCGGGAAAGAGCGGCACTCCTTCTGGGATGTGAACCCTCGACGCTCGCGCAGCACGTCGGTCAGGCCGTGAAAAACCCGATCGCGCCGGTTGTTGTTCCGGCATCGCAGGCCCCTTGCCAGGAGCAGGTATTCTACGCTGACGATCCTGATTTTGATCTGCGTAAACTGCTTCCGGCCCCGACCAACACGCCGATTGATGCTGGCCCGTTCTTCTGTCTGGGGCTGGTACTGGCAAGCGATCCGGAAGACAGTTCGCTGACTGACGTCACGATTCACCGTCTCTGCGTTCAGGAGCGCGATGAGCTTTCCATGTTCCTGGCCGCGGGGCGCCACATTGAGGTCTTTCGTAAAAAGGCTGAAGCAGCCGGAAAACCGCTGCCGGTGACGATCAACATGGGGCTCGACCCGGCGATTTATATCGGCGCCTGCTTTGAAGCGCCCACGACGCCGTTTGGTTATAACGAACTGGGCGTTGCCGGGGCGCTGCGTCAGAAACCGGTCGAACTGGTGCAGGGCGTGGCGGTAAAAGAGAAAGCGATCGCGCGGGCTGAAATCATTATCGAAGGCGAACTGCTGCCAGGCGTGCGCGTTAGAGAAGACCAGCATACCAACAGTGGCCATGCGATGCCGGAGTTTCCGGGCTACTGCGGCGAGGCAAACCCTTCTTTGCCCGTCATCAAAGTGAAAGCCGTCACCCTGCGTCACCAGGCAATCCTGCAAA
Source organism: Enterobacter sp. BIDMC 26 (assembly GCF_000534435.1). Classification (NCBI taxonomy): domain Bacteria; kingdom Pseudomonadati; phylum Pseudomonadota; class Gammaproteobacteria; order Enterobacterales; family Enterobacteriaceae; genus Enterobacter; species Enterobacter sp. BIDMC 26. Next base: position 1,501,048 of record NZ_KI973182.1, read on the forward strand.
CGCTGGTGGGGCCAGGTGAAGAGCACACCACGCTCGCAGGCCTGCCAACGGAGGCCAGCATCCGCAATGCCGTTGAAGAGGCCATTCCGGGCTTCCTGCAAAATGTCTATGCGCATACCGCGGGCGGCGGTAAGTTCCTCGGCATTCTGCAGGTGAAAAAACGCCAGCCATCCGATGAAGGACGTCAGGGACAGGCGGCGCTTATCGCACTCGCGACCTATTCCGAGCTGAAAAACATCATTCTTGTCGACGAAGACGTGGATATTTTCGACAGCGACGACATCCTGTGGGCGATGACCACCCGCATGCAGGGAGATGTCAGCATCACCACTATTCCAGGGATCCGCGGCCACCAGCTGGATCCGTCGCAGTCGCCGGATTACAGCACGTCGATTCGCGGAAACGGCATTTCCTGTAAGACCATCTTCGACTGCACGGTACCGTGGGCGCTGAAGGACCGCTTCGAACGCGCGCCGTTTATGGAGGTTGACCCACGTCCGTGGGCACCAGATTTGTTTGACACAAAACACGACTAGCGCGTTCGCGATACAAAAGAGCGTATGGCTTTCGGGTCATACGCTCTTCTGTTTTTCATCGCAGGCAAAAAGGGAAATTGCCGCTTCCCCTGCTTTCTTGTACCCTTTCGTCGTTAACCCCAACCCCACAAGAACTGAGACATCCGGACGCTTATGACTGCACACCTTTCTAAAGACCCTTTACATGGCGTAACGCTGGAGATGCAGGTCAATGCCCTGGTTGCACGATATGGCTGGAGTGAGTTGGGCGATCGAATCAAAATTAACTGTTTCAGAAAAGACCCAAGCGTTAAATCGAGCCTGAAATTTCTGCGCCGCACGCCCTGGGCTCGCGCAGAAGTTGAAGCCCTGTATCTTGATTCCCTGAATGATGAGGGGATCGCAGAACCGGACGAACCCGCCTTTAACCCCTGGGCTAACAGTCGGATAACCAAGAGCTAAAACGCAAATGACGCGACATGTAAAACGGATTGGTGCGCTGACTGCCTGCGCACTTTTACTTGTTAGTTGCTCCTCAAAACCACCAAAATCACTGGTAACGCCTCTCCCGACCGCGAGCAAACCGACCCAGCAGGCTAACGAGCCGATGCGTGGGATCTGGCTGGCAACCGTCTCACGCCTGGACTGGCCCCCGGTGGCCTCAGTGAATGGCCGCGATGCGCAAGACCGTATCGCGATGCAAAAACAGGCCCTGACGAACAAGCTCGACAAGCTTAGGCACCTCGGTATCAATACCGTGTTTTTCCAGGTCAAACCGGACAGCACGGCGCTCTGGTCGTCTAAAATTCTGCCGTGGTCAGATATGCTCACCGGCAATATCGGCGAGTACCCGGGCTACGATCCGCTGCAGTTTATGCTCGATGAAGCGCACAAACGCGGCATGAAAGTCCATGCCTGGTTCAACCCTTACCGTGTTTCAACCAATACCAAACCGTCGACCATTGCCGCGCTGAACCGCACGTCGTCATTGCAGCCTTCCAGCGTTTATGTCCAGCACCCGGAATGGATTCGTATTGCCGGCGATCGTTTTGTGCTCGACCCCGGCATTCCGCAAGTGCGTGACTGGATAACGCAGGTGGTCACCGAAGTGGTTGCGCACTATCCCATTGATGGCGTGCAGTTTGACGACTATTTCTATACCGAATCACCGGGATCCGCGCTCAATGACGCGCAGACTTTCAGACAATACGGTCAGGGATTTGCCTCTAAAGCAGACTGGCGCCGCCACAATACACAGCAGCTGATTGTGCAGGTCTCCCGGGCCATTAAGCAGACGAAACCGGGCGTGGAGTTTGGTGTCAGCCCGGCTGGCGTATGGCGTAACCGCTCATTCGACCCGGCAGGCTCAGACACGCGCGGTGCCGCAGCCTACGATGAATCCTATGCCGACACGCGTCAGTGGGTGCAGCAGGGTCTGCTGGACTATATCGCGCCACAAATTTACTGGCCTTTCTCCCGGGATGCGGCGCGCTATGACGTGCTGACGAAATGGTGGGCAGAGGTGGTGAAACCGACGCATACCCGCCTGTATATCGGCATTGCGTTCTACAAGGTAGGTGAACCGTCGAAAAATGAACCGGACTGGACGGTTCAGGGCGGCGTGCCGGAGCTGAAAAAACAGCTCGATCTGAACGATTCACTGCCCAACGTGAATGGCACGATCCTGTTCCGCGAAGATTATCTTAACCAGCCGCAGACGCAGGAAGCCGTCAGCTACTTGCGCGGACGCTGGGGTAGCTGACCGGTCAACATCAGGCAGAAACACCCTGTTTCTGCCTGTTTTTGACTACGGCTTCGGCCCAAACATCGCCTCAAGCTGTTTTTCATCCGGCATGCCGACCACCTGCTGAAGCTCATTATCGGCATTCAGATAATAAATGGCGGGCGTAGCGTTCGCGCCCAGGTTGTCCATTAACGTCTGGTGTTTTTGCAGTATGTCGACGGTTTCACGGGATGCAGTGCCCTGCGGTTTTGGCAATTTTTTCCCGCCAGAAAGCTCGTAATCACGCCATGCCGAAACGGGATCTTTCGCATTCAGGATAGCGGAGGCATTACGCCCACTGTTGGGGTTGAGAAACGCCACCAGCAGCGTATTAAGCTGCACCTTGCCCGCCTTCACCCACGGCTGCGCCTCGGACCAGAATTGCTTGCAGTACGGGCAGAACGGATCGGCAAAGACGAAGACTTTGCGCGGAGCGTTATCCGCCCCCTCTTTCAGGGGATGCGCCGCATTCAGTTGCTTCCACATTTCGCGTCCCATCGGGGCGTAGATCTCTTTCTGGAAATAGCCTTCACTCAGGTTTTTTCCTTTTTCATCGTACAGATAGCCAGAAATTACGTGCTTGCCGTCAGGGGTTAAAAACAGCGTAACGCCCATATCCTGATACTGCCCCAGCCAGGCCGGCGCGCCCCCTGGCGCATCAATTTTCTTAATGATTTTGATATTCTGCTGCTCGCTGAAGAGCTTCACCACATCCGGTATCGCTTCAGCGGCCTGTGCCAGCCCTGACGTTGCCAGCACCGACAGTAACAGTAATTTTTTCATTTTCCGCTCCGGGATCATTGGGGGCGAACCGCCCCCTTCACGTTAACGATTTTTCAGTGCGTCACTGACCATTTCATCGAACTGTTCAAAAGGAACCCAGCCCGGGAGTAACCCGTCGCCAATCAGCGTGGCCGGTGTTCCCTGGATACCCATCTTTTCGGCGATGATCAGGCTGCGTTTGATCGTCACCAGGCTCTCATCATCAGGCGTTGTGACGTTCACCCCGGCCCGTTTTTGCGCCTCCTGAATGCTGGCGTCATCGTGATATCCCTTTTTGGCCATCAGGGTATGGTTAAATTTCATAAACTGCTCAGGATGCGAGCGCCAGACGGTTAAGGCATCGCGTGCTGAGGTCAGTGAACTTTCCGACCGGAAAGGCAAAAACTTAAATACCACCGCCACATCCGGGTGTTTTTCGACGATCTTTTCCAGGTAAGGATCGAATTTCTTGCAGTACGGGCAGTTGTAATCCGTAAAGACCACCAGGGTGAGCTTCGGATCCTTAGCGCCAATGCGCGGCGAGTCCGGGTCGTTAAACAGAAAGTCATAAACCATCTTCTGTGCACGTTGCTCCTGTTCCGGCGTCATGGTCTGCGCCGCCATCACCTGCGCTGAGGTCAACAGTAGCAGAAGCGTAATAAGGATTCTTTTCATAATACATTTAGCCTTTAGCGTTGTTCAGGGTGGCAATAAGCGTGTCTTTATCCAGCAGCGGCGAAAGCATCTCCCCCTCAGGGAAGCCCGGGCCGTACACCTCATTAAACGGGATGGCGTAACGGTTTCGCTTTTCAAGGAATTCGGCGATAAACGCTGAAGGCTTGCTCCAGTCGCCACGCAGCGCCACCACGTCCGGCTGGCTAAGCGCGGCAATAACGTCAGGCTGATTCAACACCCGATGCTCGTTCACCTTGCAGGTAACACACCAGTCCGCGGAGATATCCACGAAGACCCGTTTGCCCTGCGCAAGGGCACCCTGAATAGCATCTTCACTTAGCGGTTGCCACGGGATTGCCTGAGCGACGCTTGCGGTGTTTGTTACAGGCGGTGAGGTAAGCAACCCGCGCAGCTGGTACCCGCCAAAGGCTGACAGCGCGATCACCACGCACCAGAACAGTGGCGAGGTTTTATGCCCGGTCATCGCAAGCAGTGCGATAGCGACGACGATAAGCACTAACATCACGCTCTGGCTCACCGCCTCACCCAGATGAGGGCTAAGCAACGTCACCAGCCACAGGCTGGAAGCCAGCATCATCAGGCCAAGAATAATCTTCAGGCCGTTCATCCAGCGACCGGGTTTTGGCAGCAGCATGGCGGTTTTTGGAACCAGTGCAACGAACAACCAAGGCAAACTCATCCCCACGCCGAGCATCAGGAAGATAAGCCACAGGGAATGCAGCGGTGCGCCAAGGGCAAAGGCCACCGCCGTGCCGAGGAACGGCGCAGAACATGGTGTGGCCAGCAGCGTTGCAAACATCCCTTCGCAGAAACTGCCGGCAAGCCCCGTTCCCCCTGCCGTTGCCAGCCGTCCTGCGGCGGCAGAAGGCAGCAGCATCTCAAACGCCCCGAACAGATTGAGTGCGAAGAGGAAGGTCACCGCAACCATCAGGCCAATAAACCACGGATTCTGGAACTGAATACCCCAGCCCAGCGAGGCACCGGTCAGCTTAAGCGCGGTGACCATTGCGGCCAGAAGCATAAAGGAGACCAGGATCCCGGCACTGGTTGCCAGAAAACGGAGCCTGATCATCCGTCTGTCTGAGCCCGCATGGAGCACGCTGTTGAGCTTCATGCCCATCACCGGCAGCACGCAAGGCATCAGGTTCAGAATCAACCCGCCCAGTAGCGCAAAGAGCACCATTTTGCCGGTTCCCTCAGACACGCCCGCCGCTGACGGTTCCGCGGGCGTTGCCCCGACGGTCATCACGGTTTGCTGCGCTTTATCGCCATTGGTGAGCACAAACGACAGCGCTTTTCCCTGCAGCGAAGTGGGTTTATCTCCCCACTCATCGGTCACGGGCACCGTTACCCGAAGCTGATTGCCGTCGGCTTCGAGGGTCGGTTCACCGGGAAGAATGTCGCCTTCCAGCGGGTCAAAATAGATCCCCGGCTTGTCCCATTGCCCTTGCGTGGTTCCCGTAATGATCAGCTTGTCGTCTGATAACCAGGCTGACAGGTCTGCGGACACGCCAGATGTCGCGGGAATGGCCTGCATCGCGCGTTCAAACGCGTGGCTGAATCCCTCATCCACCGGCTGGTTAAAATCAAGGTGCAGCTTATAGTCCGTCAGCAGACAGACATTACTGCACGTGGAAAGGGTAAGCGTCCCGTCGAGCGCATCCCCCGCCGCACCGTCGAGAGTGATGGGGATGATGACCTTATCGTGATAGCCCTGGGTGGTCATCCCGGAGATATCAAAGCGCGAAGGCACCGGCCAGTGCCAGTCATCCGTTACGCCAGCCGGCCAGGTGATTTTCGGGGCTACGCCGCCCTCGCCGGGTGAACGCCAGTAGGTTTTCCAGCCTGGCTGCAGCTCAACGGTGAGCAGCGCGAGGATGCGGTTTTGCTCCCTTTCCGCCTGAACGCGGATCCGGGCATGATCGTTTTGCGGGGAAACCAGCCAGCCTGTATCCGCCGCATGGACAATGCCGATGCAGGACAGCCACAGGAAGACGAATCCCCTGAAGAGGTTAAACATGTTTTACTCCGTGAATAGTGAAAATTATCGTGTGGTGACGATGCTTTTCATTCACGGAAAACGCAGTTTTTGAGGTGTATTCGGGGAGGCGGTGCATGAACGGGCTGTTCTCTCGGAACGCATGCCCGCCCTTGCGTAAGCAACTGAAGTAGCGCGAAGAAGATGATAATCGCCGGTAGCGCACCATCAAAGAACAGTGGCTGAGCACAAAGCAGCGAGTGTGCGCCTAACTGACACGGCGATGGCCCGGACGGCTCAGCGTCGTTGGTTTGAACCGGGGCATCAGCAATCAGGGTCGTTTGCGGATCCAGTCCCTGCAAAAAATGGTTGAGATAAACCGCACGCTGCACCAGGCAAATAGCCATCGCCAGACATGTGATTATCAAAAGCCATTTTCCCAGAAGCTGACGGTTGCGCATAACGTTCCAAATTTACCAGACGCCCCGATCATAAACGATAGTGATGAATCTACAAGTCCTGACAATGTAAGGTTTTGTCTGTCGGCGTTAGTCACCGGTCAGCGCATCATAGACGTCCCGCAGTCGCGTGCGCAGGAAAAGCACCGCCTTGTGCTTACGCGATAACAGCGCCTGCTCGCTGGCCCCGGTTTCCTCTGCCAGCATTTTAATGCTGTAGCCCTGGAGCTCCGTTTTTTCAAAAACCTCGCGCTGAGGGGGCGGAAGTTCAGACAGCGCCTGACCCAGCTCTTCCCACAGCAGCGTTTTGAGGTACTCCTCCTCCGGCGTATGCGGGACACCGAACAGGGTTTCCGCCAGTTCATCTTCGGGGAAGTCCTCATCATCCCCGGTAAAATATCCTGAAAGAGAGACCTCACGTTTTTTTCGTGCCCGGTCGGTCATCTCATTACGCGCCGCGCGAAACAGCCAGGCGGCGACGTTTTCGACCGGCTGCTCCACTTTCATCAGCTGATAGGTGACTTCCTGCAAAATATCGTCGGCATCATCGCGCACGGACGTTCGTCCGCGGATAAAGGCTTTCAGCCGGGCGCGGCAGGCATTGAGCGCCGACATCAGCAATGACTCTCCCGCCAGCCCGGTTTTCATCTCGCTCACTCTGCTTCCGGCGTTTTTGGCGCGCTGTCGTCGCGTTTATCTTCACGATGACCGTGCCAGCCGCAATGCCCGCGACCATGGCGACCAAAACCTTCGCGACGCTGCTGAATAAACGCCTCACGCTGTTCGGGGGTCATGTTCATCCAGCGTTCGTGCATACGACGGTGCGCGCCGAACATCCCCGGGCGGAAACCCAGCCCGCCGAACAGGATCCGGCTTAATACCAGAATTCCCAGCGCCTGCCAGAAACCGATGGCTTTCACGCCAAGAATGGCCGGGAGTAAGGCATTCCACAGGGTCATGACCACCAGTCCCAGCACAAGGACGATTACCGCACCTATCACCAGCCCTTTACCCATACGGTGGCGACCAAACCCGCGTCCGTGCCCTCTTCCGTGCATATCGAAATCTCTCATGGTGTTTACCTCATTTACAGTGATTGATTATGGCTTGTGATGAGGTAGACGGATGAGGCGGGGAAATATTGCTGGGGAGAATATAAAATTTTTTGTGCTTATGGATTTTAACGCATATCACTCACGACGGGTGGGCGCTATGCGTCGCCTCCCGACACATCATCTCGTACGAAAAATTCGTTTAACTAATGCGGTGGCGATAACGGCCAGGATGATTGCCAACAACGCAAGGAAAATGAGTGAGGATAATAGCGGGTTTAGCATGCCACCTAAACGGGTGAAGTCGCTGGTCGTTAAAAGGCTTAAAGTCACTCATACCATATGCTTACCAGTTCGCCGTTGGTATAGCGCTCTTTTTGCCGGGTGACGGGCTCCGGCAACTGAGGCTCCAGGCATAACTGAAATGTGATGCGCCGTTTTCCTCTTAAGAAATAAAACGACCTGCATTTTAAGTGTCGGTCTTTTGCTTAATCCAGGCATCAGTTTTGCCATGAAATGATGTCATCCAGACCTGAGAGCATGTCGGGAAAGTAACTCTCATCAATCTCGAAGGAATCGTCAAGGGTAATACTGTCAGCATGGTTTTCAGGTTTCAGTACCATACTAACGGCAACAGCACCGGCAAAATGCGCCTGATGAAACTTAAGCATAACCTGCTCGAATGCCGAGGTTAAACTAATATCTTTACACTTTATCCCTGTCTTTAAAGCCTGGTGGAGAGCATGTGTATCATTCCTGAACTGCTCTAGCTGACCGACAAAAAACTCTGCAGCAAACTCAGTTTTTAAGACAGGGACCGAGAATTCAACCCATACCATAATACGGCTATAGGCAGGTACCTCCTCTTCAGTCAGCCTTTCATAGGGCGTTAATTTAAGGTGCCTGTCACCACTTGTGATATCTATCATGATCCCCTCTTCACGGCATGTACTGAAAATACATGATTGTTCAGTTAGTCTCCCTGAACAGAACCTCAAAACGATAAGACTTGTAAATATAATTGCCTTTGTTTTTCCTGTCTTCCACAAGCTGCAACCTGGGTGCTGTCGCGATTTTCCAGTTACGCCAGACATTAAAAAGGCTCCCTCAGGAGCTTTTGGAAACTTCTCAACACAATGAAATAAAAGGATTTATTTCAGGAAATGTCCACATATTGACCACATCAAAACTTGAGCCCCTCAATTTAGGGGCTTTTATTTTGGAATTATTGAAGCGGCTACCAAATTGCTAAGTCACGCTTATACTCAATAAAATTAACAATATAATATAGTAAATATTGTATAAAAGACTTGTCATTTGGAGGAACATGCATGAGCATAACAAGCTTTAACTTTGCATAGATTTATACTTAATGATTGCTTCGATATATTTTTCGAATCCCAACCTCTTAACCTCATCAATAAACCTTTTGTTTCCGACAATAAACTTAGAAGCTTGTATAGTATCATAATAATAAGAACTTAAAATTACAAACCTCAATATATCATAATCTGTGGAGTTTATTAACCATAGATTATACTCTAAAATGGACTCATCACTAATATCGCCCCTTGCATATTCAGTTTCTAACATCTTCAACAGAAGATAAAACTGCCTTACCACGGGGAATATATTCTCCTTGAAACCATTAGCATTCAGAAATTCAGTTTGGTTATTTGAAAATATTGCATCTTCCATGATTTTTAGGATTTTTTTTCCGTCTATTCTCTCTTCACCATTCAGGTTAATCGTTAATTTATCAAAATTATTCTTAACCTGTCCAATCATGCCGTAGAATCGATCTTCAAATCTTTTAATTCTTTCTCTTTGCTCCAAAAGTGAATTGTGTTTTTCCTGATAAATTGAAGTTTTTATTAAAATACAAATAGTGATGAAACTAAGGATGGGATTCAGCACTCCACCAAAGAAATCCCCAAACTGCCCCCATTGCTCACCACTTGGTGAAAGACTTCTACTTAAATGAACAAAGAACCATCCTACATATGACGAAATCAACAGCAGTATAAAACCTGCAGTAACAAAGATTATGTACAGCCAAAACCCCCGTTTCATGAAGGTTCAACCTCATACACCACATATTTCACTATTTCATTTGACTTATTTCTTTTAGGTTTTACCGATAGTGTTATGTTTACCCGTTCTTCATCAGCGACTGCTGTGTTTGCTGACAGGTTTCGAGAAATCTTCTGCTTATCAGCACCTTTTACTTTACTGTACGCACCAGCAAAGCCGAATGGAATTGTCGAATTGTCCCCATTAACTAATAACCTTCCATTACCCGTAAAAATATTAAATCGTGATATTACAGCTTCAATTTCTGTTATATCAGCATCCTCGGTCAATTCAAAAGCATTTCCATACGTTGTTTTATTGACTTCAAATAAAACAAATTTCTTCGCATCGGTCAATCGATACAACTTTACTGAATAGTCTTTCCTTATTGAAAGCGTATGCATATCTTCTACCCAAGAAGATATTCTTGTAATTATTTTGCTTTCGATAGGCTCAAGTTTTTTTATATGCTTATCCGCTTTTTTTGAAAGTTCAGGTTGTTTTGCGTAAAGCACCTCATTAACATAATATGTAATCAACTCTGCTAATACAGAATTACTCATTCTCTTGAGCTTCAATTCTTTGACAGGGTCATTAATTTTCAAGCGAAATTTTTGTACATACGAACCTAAAAAACCCTCTAACAACTCGGTACGTATATCGTCTGCAATACTACTTTTAGATTTAAATTCCTCAGGTTCTGATAATGCCCCCTCAGAAACAGCACTAATAGTCGAAGAAAAACCTTTCATGGTGTCGAGGGCGTAGTTCATATCGACCAAACTCTTACCAGACTCAACTCGTAACAAAAAATCTATCTCATTTGGTAGCGTCATGTGATTTATCCTTAAAAATTTCCTTAAGAATAATCCTTAAATGCAAATAAATGAAACACAAAGTTACAAAGTCACGTCAAACACGAAAAAAACCATTATAATCAATGGCATTCAATGCAGCCGCCTACTTAATTTTAAGGTTTTCCAGAGCCCCGAGCAAAGTATCTCTTACGCGGGCTTATTTTTTTGAATTAACGCACTGAAATAAAAGGATTTATTTCTGGTCACGTCCACACATTGACCACATCGTGAAAAAGCCCTGCCATGTCCGGGGCTTTACTTATTTAGTATTTGAATGACACAATGAATTTCAAGCATTTGTTTAATATGGAAATTATTTTGAAAGTTCTGAAAACTACACTCCTACTCTCCCTCGTCCTTACGTCCTTTACCTCGCAGGCAGATGACGTCTCTACTCTCAAAAAATCACTCAAACCGTGGCAGCCGATCGAGGTTTCGAAAAGCAGTGAAACGCTGACAGTGACGCTCAACGAGAACCAAATTACCCCTACCGTTTACGATGCAATTATCAGCGCAGGTGCCTGCATGGCTATCTGGACTAAGGATGTTCCGGCTAATTACCTTAAGACTGTTAAAGAGTTGCACATTCTAAACAAGCAGAAGGCACAAGGTTATGTGATGGAAAACCCGCTCGATACCTGTAATGAAATGGGGAAAGAAACAGAAGTAAAAGCAAAAGGGATCATGCTTTCACATACGCGGCTTTTTAAGTAATCAGCATACAAAAAGCCCCGCATATGCGGGGCTTTCTTTTGGTCACTGCCAGTGCATTTGTTGCTGGCCTGATGATGTCGGGTGCGGTGCCGCTGGTACTACTACCCCCGGCGATACGATGAAACGCTCGACCGTCTCAGTGGTCACAAACGTCGCGCTGCAGTTGATGTTTGTGCACTGGTGATACCGCTCTTTGGTCGTGTCAGTAAAATAGCGACTTGTGCGGGCGTGAGCGGCAAAATGGCATTTTGGACAGTGAAACATGGCGAGCACCTCATTTAATTTCCGATGAGTTAATTTTACTCGCTTTATCTTTATATAACAAACACTTAAAAACAAATCACTGCGTTAATTCTTCGCTTTCGTACTCCACGTCCGCAACCTTAACCTCAAGCTCTAAGCCCGTCGTGTAGCCGCTCCCGTTAAGGTTATGCACCACCCGGCTGATTATCCAAGCCTGCTCGTCTATGACGCGCTTAAACCCTTTCACCGCGATGGGCGTTTCAGGAAATAAATCTGCCCGGCCAATCGCCAGCGAGATTGAAAACTCCGCGACGCCTCTCTGCAGCTTGTCCCACTTCGCCTGAGCGGCGCGCATGGCCTGCGCCTTTGTCGCGTAGATGGTTGTAAGCTCCAGCACGTTGTCAGCCTCACCGGCCATGTACTCGCCCTCGCGCGCTTCCTGCTCTTTTTTGGCTTTAGTCTTTGCCGGGGCTTTGCTCGCTTTCGGGTGCTGCAGCGCTCGGAGGTGCTTCTCTTTGGGCTTACGCTTGAGCTTCACCTTTTGCTTTTGCGGCTTCGGGTCTTTGGTGTGCAGCCATTTTGCCGACACGCCTGTGTAGGCTTCCCGGTCAGCAATGGCAAACTGATGACGATCGCCGTCGCCGCGCTCAAGCGTCATCTGCGGAATGGGCTTTCCGCTGGCCGTCTTACCGCTCCCCGCTTTCAGGAATAACAGTTTCCCCGCTTTTACCGAAACCGCCGCCCCGTTCCGGTCAGCCATGCGGGACAGAAACACCGCGTCGGATTCCTGCGACTGGTCAATGTGAGGCACGGCGACGGCTTTCAGCGTGTCGGCCACGCTGGCCTCCAGCTTATTGCGTGCCGCAATCGCCTCCACAATTTGCCCGAGCGTGGTGTCATGCCATGACTGTTCCCGGCGCGAGTTCAGCGTCCCACGAAAATCGGCGCTTCGCCCCCGGATGGTCAGCGTATCAGGTGCGCCCCTGTGCTCGATTTCGTCGACCGTGAACGTCCCTTTTTTTATCAGCGCGGATCCCTGCCAGCCTAACCACAGCGTCAACGTTGCGCCGCGCGGTGGCAAAGCTATCTGGCCGTCAGTGTCATCGAGCTCGATATCGAGCTGGTCGGCCTCGAATCCGCGATTATCGGTCATGGTCAGGCTGATAAGGCGGTCACTAAAATCCTGGGTGATATCGTCGTTATCGAGCTTGAGCATAAACGCCGGGGCAATCTTCGCCCCGGCCTGAATATCCATTCCTGTAATCATCCTGCCAGCCCTCCCAGCCAGTCACCGGCAGACGTGACCAGATTGTCGGCCTGCGTTTTCAGGTCGCCATAAATGGCCGCCAGCGATTTATCGACCCGCTTAAGGGAAAGGCTAAACTCGATTTTTCTCGCCGCTCCGTCGCTGAATAGCTCGGTGTGGGTGTGCGTCACTTTGTCGATGACATACATGCCGTGGATCATGCCCGTTCCGTCAATCAGCGGCCACGCACGCCCCTCGTCGGCCATCAGCTCGATGGCGGTCAGTGACAGGCGTCCGCCGGTAATTTCGGGATAGAGCACACCCGACAGCGTGCGCGTGGTTTCCCCCTCCCCGAGATACTGGTAAGCAGGTGGCTTGCCGATACGGTCGTTTGACGCCCAGCGGTAATCCTTCGAATACTGCATGGACTGATAGGGCAGCGTGCGGCGCTCAAACACAAACAAACCCAAAACCATTAACATGCTTTATCCCCCTCAGTCATGACGCATACTTGAGCGCTGACGCGCGCGGTTTTCCCGGTCGAATTTATCGACAGCCTCACGCAGCCGACGGTCGAGGTCGCTGCCCGGCGCGATGCCACCATTCAGGTTGATGTTATATTCTGGCTTGCTCTGGTCGACGTAAGTCTTACCAGTAGGCGCGGTAACTGGCTGATATGCCTGATAACCGCCATATATTGAGGTTGTCGGAATATAAGATTTATTTTGCGAGCCGGTGGCGGCATTGGCTTTTACGGCCTTCTGGTCAAGGTCGCTCGATTCTTTATTGATAACCCCGAGCTTTTCCAGTAACCAGTTAACGCCGGTACGCAATGTATTAAAGCTTTTGAGCGGTAACATCAGCGCTTCGGCCAGCATCTTACCGAACATCACACCCGCATTTTTGCAGCTGTTGAGCGTCTCCTGCGTCGATTTAACCGGTGCGATCAGGTCTTTAAACCACTGCCACGCCGCTTTAAGTTTGTCACCCAGCCAGTCAAAAACCGGCTTTAACGGTTCGAATAACTCCACTACAGGGGCAAAAGCCTGCTTTATCCCCTCCATTACGCCTGAGAAAAATGCGCTTATTGGCTCCCAGTATTTGCGGATGAGCAGCGCACCGGCGATGATGGCAACGCCAATAGCCACAATCGGCCAGGTAAGCGCCCCGAGCACAGAGACAATGGCCGCCCCCATTGCGGCCAGATTTGCACCGAGAACACCGGCAGCGGCCATAATCACATTGAAACCCGTTATCACCGGCCACGCTATCAGGCCAATCCCGCCCAGCACGCCAATCAGCGCCAGCCCACCACCAACAATTAACCCGATGGTTGACGCAAGTGTTTTGTTATTGGTGATCCAGCCGTCGAGCTTTAATACATATTTCGTGGCGGTTTTAGTGAGCTCACGCAGTGAGCCCTCCTGCTGGTCAAACAGGTCAGTACCAACGGCCTCATAAGCTGACTGAAATTCTTTGAAATCGCCGCCGAGGTTGTCCTGCATGATTTTGACCAGCTCAGCGGTTTTCCCGTCCGAGGCTTTAAACGCCGCCGTGAGCTGGTCGAGCTTGCCGCTTGAGGCAGCGGTCATCAGCACTGCCGCCGCCGAGCTGGCTTCCTCACCAAAGATGGTTTTCATGTACTCGCCTTTCTGGCTGGTTCCGAGATTGTTTTTCTCAAAACTGCGCTGCATTTCTTTCAGAATGGCAAATATCGGGCGCGTGTTGCCCTTGCTGTCAGACGTTTTAACGCCGAGCTCTTTGATGGCCTCGTATGCCTTACCGGTCGGAGCCTGCAGGCGACTCAGGACGGCACGGCTGCCCGTTCCCGCCATCGAGCCGGTGATTTTGGCGTCATGTAGCGCGCCGACCATTGCGGCGGTCTGCTCGATACTGACCCCGGCATTTTTTGCCACCGGCGCAGCATACGTCAGCGCGTCGCTCAGCCCGTCAAAGTCAGCGGCCGTTTTGTTCATCGTCATCGACAGCACGTCGCCGATGTGTGCGATCTGGTCGTTTGACATCTGAAACGCGGATTTCATACCCGTCAGCAGCGCGGCGTTTTCTTCCATCGAGCGCCGGTTAGACAGCGCCATATTCAGCGTGACCGGCGTCGCCGCCTGAATCGCTGCGGCATCCCCGCCGCTTTTCGCAATGATAATCTGCGCGCTCGCCGCATCATCTGCAGACGCGGCAGTATTGTCCCCGAGCTGGCGCGCCTGTTTGCGCAGCGCCTCCATTTCGGGTGATTGTTTTTCTACCCCGAGCACGGCCTGCAGCTCAGAGTTTTTCTGTGCAAACGAATAGCCAGGCATCAGCAGTTTCACCCCGGCCATTGTTCCCGCCGTGGCAATACCGACGCCCGCCGCGCCTGCCCCTGCAGCGCCTCCGGCAAGGGATTTACCGGCCTGATAACGCTCTTTAACGCGACTCAGTCGCGCCTGCTGCTGGCTGACCCGAGCCAGTGCCTCGCGCTGCCGGTTAAGCTGAGCGGTCGTCTCACTGATGCTGGTTTTCAGGCGGCGCTCATCCGCCGAGAGAGTACGGGTGTTAATCCCTGCCTGCGCGAGCTCGGTGCGCTGGCGCTGTACCGACTGCCTGAGGCTGTTGTATTTGAGCTGCAGGTCAGCGGCGGATTTCTTTGCCGCCTCCATCGCCCGCGCCTGCGCTATAGTGGGGTTTTCCGTGTTTTTAAACTGGACGGCCAGCGCGGCGGCTTCCTGTTTCGCCTTGTTAAGCGACTGGCCGGTCACGGCAAGCTGTGCGCTCGCTTTCCTGAATCCGTCAATCCGGGACGCCTGCGCATTCAGATCGCGCAGGCTGTTCTGAGAAGTGCGGATGTCGCCGGCAAGGGTCTTGCTGGCAGTCTGGATAGCTTTAAGCGGTCGGCTTGCCCGGTCTACTGCATTCAGCAGTACCTCAATCCTGACGTTATTGCTCATGGTGGTGTCCGCTTCGCTGCAGCGCCTTTTCGCGCCATGTGATGAGCTCGGTCACGCTCAGGGAATTCAGCTCTGATGGCGGCCAGTGAAATATCACCGCGATATCCGCCATCAGGTCATCGACCGAAAGGTTATCCGGGAAGGTCAGCGAGCCGAAGATGGCGACAAAAAACCGACCACCTTACCGGCGAACAAAATCAGGTCTGACGCTTCCAGACGCATGACCTCATGCTCGGTCAGCGCCGGGTACGTCATACGCGGCAGCACCTTAATCAGCGCATCGACGTCCGAGTTTGCCAGCGAGGCCAGACTCACACCGCGCAGGGTTCCTGCGTTGGGTTTAGTCACGGTCACCTGTTCGATTTTCTGCTCACCGCGCATGACGGGATTATCGAGGATCACAATGTTCGGATTTTCGTTTTCGGTGGTGGCGGTTTCGTTGATGTTTTCCATGATGTTGCTCTCTTTGAGTATGAGTAAGTGACCGGCCAGCCTGGCTGACCGGTAAACGGGTTACAGGCCAATCGCCCGGCGATGCTCTGCGAGACGGTCGACGCCGTCGACTTTCATCACCATGTTGACGACGTCAATCTCGATGACCTCCTTGCCGTCGATCGTGAGCTGGTAGTACGAGCATTCGGTCGCGATTTTGGTCGTGCCGCTTTCGCCCTGTTTGTTTTCGCCGCCGTCGTACTCCTTGTGACGGCCACGCATGACCACCTCAACGGCAGAAATTTCGCCGGTGTCGTCGCGCTGGAATGAGCCGGTGAAGCGCAGCGGCACGCTGTCGGCACCCGGTGACGCGTACTGCGCCCACAGAGCGACGTCAGGCAGGCCGCCCAGCGTCCACTCAAGCGACAGCGCGTCGTCGTCGAGGCCGAGGTCAACCGACACCGAGCCCGGCATCCCGCCGCCGCGATATTTTTCAAGCTTGCGGGTCAGCTTTGGCAGGGTGACGGATTCAACGACGCCCATGTAGCTGAGACCGTCGTTAAACATATTCAGGTATTTCAGTTTGCGTGGTAACGCCATGCTCTGAGCTCCTTAGCTGTTGACCGAGTCTGACAGGTCTGCCAGATAGGTATCGGTGATGCGCTGGCGCAGGGTCAGGTTTTCCAGCGGCGGGACGGGGGTGTAGTCGTAATCGATATACAGCTTCCCGGCTTTCAGTGTTTCCACGGTGTTTGACTCCGGGTCGTACCAGCAGGAGCCGTCAACGATGTAGCCGTTGTTTTTCAGCTCGCGGAATTTGGCATTGATACCGGCGACGATGTCGCGGATGAGCGTTGCGGAAACGGGCTTATCCATCGCCCACGCGTGCGCCTCCGCCATCGTGTCGGCCAGCACCTGCGCCGTGCGGGTGTAGTTTTCAAACACGAATAACGGATCGTCCGAGCAGGTGCGGTTGCCCCAAAACTTAAAGCCGTCGTTGCGGATGAGCGTTGTCACCCCGGCCTGATTAAGCAGGTTGGCGTCGGTGGCCTGCTCCTGCAAATCCCATGACACCGAGGCACTGACGCCGGTGACGCCATTAACGCCGACGTTGGACAGCGTTTTGTGCCAGCCGGTTTCCTGGTCGATTTTGGCGCGCAGGCCGAGCGCGCGGGCGGTCGCCCATGCAATATCGGTTTCGTTCGCCGTGGTGTCCCATGCCAGAAAATCAGGGTGAATGACCATCAGCTCGCGCTGGCTGAAGTTTTCACGGTATTTGATGGCGTCGGAAATGGTCTTGCAGCCCCACGCGCTCACGTAGCCGAACGCGCGCAGGCTCTGGCAGGTCGACGCAAGCGCGGTCGCCACTTCCTGAGAATCCAGCCCCGGCACGCCGAGAATACGCGGCTTAACGCCGGTGACGGTTTTCGCCGTTAACAGCGCTTTCAGCCCGGTGTATTTGCCGTTTTCGTCGGTCGTGCCGATGATGTTGGAAATAGTTTCTTTCTGCGCCGCTTCCGGGTCTTCCGGGTCGTCGATACCTTCGGGAACGCGCACCACCACAATGACCGGCTTGCACTGGTCGGCGATGGCCTGCAGGGATTTTGACAACGTGCCTTTTTTACCGGCCTTACCGATCGCCGTTTGCACGCTGGTAATCAGTACCGGCTCGTTTAAGGGGAATGTCTTTGCGTCAGCATCGCTGGCCGTGCAGACCATGCCGATGATGGCCGTCGAGACGGTGGAAATGGTGCGCGTGCCATCATTAATCTCGATGACCTCGACGCCGTGATGATAGTCGCCCATCTGTTTAACTCCGTGGTTAGGGGGTGCGACTATTTTCTGTTGTGTGTTCTGCGGGTGCGATGAAATGGCGTTGGTGGAGGGATAAAACAACAAACAAAAGCCCTCCGGGTGGAGGGCTTCGGTAAATCATTTAAAACACGGCTAACTGACTAAAATCGCAGTCTCAGGCAATGGCGGCCAGACCGGTTTTTTAACATCGACCCGACTCAGAAGCACGCGGTACTTTTTCCACCCCTGCAAATTTGCTGTTTCTTCGTCTGTCGCCATGTTCAGCTCTACCGCATCCTGCAGCGTGGCGATGACGTTATTTGCCTGAGTCAGCAGCTCCAGTTTTTTGCGTTGTGTCTCTGCCTCATAATCCACCGGCGCGGCAGTAATTGCGCCATCAACACAATGAAACGCGCCGCCTAATGCTTTTTCTCCCGCTGCGGTAAAATCATCCGGCACATTCTCAGGCGCGACTTCAACGACAATCTGATTAACCGGAAAAATCGTGCTCGCGTCATATGAAAAATGAATGATTTCTTTCGAGTCAGGATTGAAAGAGACTTTCAACGTTTCCTTTGAAAGTGTCTTAAGCCACTGATACCAGTCATTGCCGTTTTCGTCTTTCAGAAAAACAATATTCATTTCCGGTGATTTGGCAATGTAATATAATTCGAGTTCCTCCGCCGAAAGTTTAGCCACCTTCGCCGCAGTATATTTCCCCCATTTTTCTAATGGGTCATATTGTTTAAACACTCCAGATTGCATTGTCATTAGGCCACCCAAGCTGTGTACCAGTTTCCGCCGATGTTATATTGGACATAACGATATTGAACCGCCGTATAGTTTGTTTTTTGTTGCACAGCGGTAACAACCGCACCATTTGGTGCATAAGCAAAAGCATTATCGTTATTCCCGTTATCTGCCGTTCCCAGTGAAGCAAGCCTTATTCCGCCTTGCAGAAAGTTAGCGACTGTCCAGGCTTGCGTTGCAAAGTTCCCGTTAACCCATGCAGTTGTTGCATAAGGACTCAAATCCTGCTGTGGTGGCTGATTATTGGGTGAATAGACCCTCACGCCCGGAGTATCGTAAACACCTGCACCAGCTACTACTTTGTCACCTGCGGAAATTGCACCTGATGATATTAAATTTCCATCTTTATCTATTCTTAGTCGTGTATACCCGTTGTGCTGAAATACTAAACCGTTTGTACCCTCTCCATTGTCGCGGGTGATGCCAATTGAGAATTTATGACCGTACCAGTTAAACTCAACACCTGACACAACCCCGCCATTGGCAGCCTGCATATTATAGAGAGCAGACATGTTCGATTCTGTTGGTATGGTTTCGACTCTTCCGAGTCCGAAGGTGGCGTTATAATTACCACCATTTACAGCAACCGCACCAATATCCGAAGGGGCGGGTTTGTTTGCAGTGTCATACTGCTTTGCCCATGGTGTCCATGTTCCGTTATAAAAAATTCGGATATATGAACGTGAATCTACATATATCCGGTAAACCTGCGTGATTCCGGCGTGTTTATATACCTCTAGCGATCCGGCAACTGACTCAGGATAGTTTCGCCCGGTTTGCGCCTGCGCATTTGAGATCTGATAATACAGACCTGCCGTAGTGATGCTATTCAAATCCACAGCATTCCCAATTTCCACCGCCTGACCGTTGAAAATATCCTGAGCAGTGATTGAGATATCCTGAGACAGCTCACGCCCGTTAATCTTGCGCGTGGATGGTACGCGGCCATTCGCATTTTCATTCGCCGCTTTGACCGCTTTAGGCGTGGCCGCCAGCGTCTCAGACGTGCTGTCGGTGGCGCTACTGAGCTGGACGATACCCTTTTGCGCCGTGGTCGCGTCCTGAGCCGTGTATTTGCCGTTAGCAAGGTCATACGCCGTCTTGACCGCTTTCGGCGTCGCAGCGAGCGTCTCAGACGTGCTGTCGGTCGCGCTACTGAGCTGGACGATACCCTTTTGCGCCGTGGTTGCGTCCTGAGCCGTATATTTACCGTTAGCAAGGTCATACGCCGTCTTAACCGCTTTCGGCGTCGCGGCGAGCGTCTCAGACGTGCTGTCGGTCGCACTGCTGAGCTGCGTAAACCCTTTTTCCTTAAGCGTGGCGTCAGGATGACGGCGGGACTGCTCATGCTCTGCGAGTTTACCTTCGACATAGTCCTGCGTTGCCATCACCGTTGAGGTGTCAATCGTCAGCTCGACTGACTCGATATCGCTTACCATGATGACCATACGCACGGTCTGCGCGCGGCCTGACCCCTCAGCCAGCTCCGGCTTGTAGCTTTCCGCCATGTTGCCGACGGCAATCAGCGTGCCGGTGTCGTCATAAAGCCCCATTTCGCGCATCCAGAAACCGCCGGTTTCTGGCGGAATGAGCAGCTCCGCGATCACATAGTTTTGATTCTTGTTGTCCTGGCTGATTTTGTTCAGCGTATGGCGCCAGACTTCATTGACGAGCTTTGTCTGGCTGGCGTCAGGCACCGGCAATGTGCCGCCACCGTCGCCGATGGCCATCGCCGTAAAATTCACTTTTTTCCCGTTCGGGACGGTCGCTGCAGCAAGCTTAATCGCACCGGCTTTGGTGATGACCGTTTTATATTTTACCGTCATGGTGTTCTCACTTATCCGGGTAAACCGTGATGATGTCGCCGTCATACGTCAGCGCGCCGGTGTAGAGATAGCCCGGCACATCCTGAATAATGTTGAGGCCGATAAGATGGCGGCTGGCTGGCTTTGCATCCGCAATGAGCCGCTCCATCTCGTAATACATTTCCTCGGTGATGCCGGTCTCTAACACACCGATATCGAGGCGAAACGTGCCGGGCGGGTCGTTCGTTTCCCACCACTCGGACACGTTAATCAGGTAGCCGAGCGGCTCCACCACGCGACGCACCGCCCCAATCGTTCCTTTGTGCGCATGAATAAACCACGCCGCGCGGATCACATCCCGCTTTGTGGCCTCCGGCCAGTTCTCATCCCAGCGGTCAACGGAAAACGCCCACGCCAGCCACGGCAGCAGATTTGCCGGGCAGTCGTCAGGACTCCAGAGGCGACGCAGCGGAACGGGGGTATTTTCAATCTCAGCGCAGGCGCGCGCCGCCGCCACCTCAAGCGGTGACGAGCCCACCGGCAGCAGGCGGGTATCATTCATCGTTGCCCCCGATAGTCACGCTGTAATCGCTGCACCATGACGCCTGCGTGTCATCGAGCACGATGTCGGCCACCGGTTCGGCCAGCTCGACGCGCTGCACGCCCTCGACGTGGAGCGCGGCATAAATCGCTGATTTGCGGATATCGCGCCCGAGCCGGTGCTGCGCGGTGATATACGCCTGCAGCTTAGTTTTCGCCGCACTGAGCACCGGCTCGCTTTCGGGTCCGGGATAAAGGTAAAGGGATGCGGTGATTTTATAGTCGACAATGTTCGCCGACTGCACGGTCACGCGGTCAGCGACCGGCCTGACGTCCTCATCGTTCAGCGCGGTGCGCACGATGGCGAGCAGCTCGTCAGACGCCACGCCGTTATTTTCGCGTGACAGCACCGTGACCGTGACACACGCTGGCGCGGGACTGATGACCGAAATATCGGCGACCCGCCCGTCAGCGCTGCGACCGTGAAACTGATAGGAGCCGGTAGAGCCTGCGGTACTTAGCCCCTCGAATGCCTGTTGAATGCGCAGACGGTAGTCGGTGTCCGACTCCATCACGGCAGGCGTCGGCGGTAACGTCGTGTCGTCTGCAGGGGTGATGACAAGGCGCTCGACGTTGTAATTTCCGCCTATCTGGTCGAGGTCAGCGCCGGTGGCGTAGGCCAGCATGACCGCACGCGCGGCCTCGTTGACGCGCTGTCGCCAGATAACTTCCCGGTAGGCGTTTTCCTGCAGCAGCTTCACCAGCGGCTCGGACTCAAGCGACAGCGTGCGCGCGACGGCGTCCTGCTGGTCTTCCGGGTACAGCGAGACGAGCGTCGCCTTTCGTTCGCTCAGGATGGTTTCATAGTCCAGTTCTTCCACGACGTCTGGCGCGGCGAGCTGGTTAAGGTCAACAATTGCCATAGCGTTTAACTCAGTGGAATGGTGAGTGAAAAAGGCTGGCCGCCGGTGGAGCGCGTGCCGGTGATATCGACATACAGCCCGCCGTCGGTCTCCGACCGTTCAAAGGTGATGGTCGAGAGATTTACGCGGGGCTCCCACTTCTGGATCGCGGAATAGCACGCGGCCATAATCTGCAGGCGCAGCGCCGGGGTCTGCGGCTGGTCAATCATGTGCGACAGGAGCGAACCGTATTCACGGCGCATCACGCGCGACCCAACCGGCGTGACCAGAATGTCGCGTACGCTTTGCCTGATGTGCTCAACCTCAGAGATACTGAGGCCGGTCCGGCTGTTCATTCCCAGATAACGCACCGTCATTGCGTCCCCTTAGTCCAGCTTCCGCCGCTCTGAACGTTGCCGTGCGCGTGGTTATCCACCTGCACGCCGTTTGATTTCAGTGTCCCGCCGGTGTGCTCGATGTTCCCGGACATAGTCCCGCCTTTCTTCACTTCGAGCGTGCCGGTCGTCAGCTTGTTGGTACACACCACCTCCGGCGTATCGAGCGTGATACGGCTCGACGCTTTCACCAGCACCACCGGCACGGTGGCCGTAATGGACTCAGACGCGGTGACGTCGGCGGTTTTAATGCCTGACACGGTGAGCGCGCCGTTTTCGGGTTCGTACTCGATAACCGCCCCGTCAGGAAAGGAAACATGAAGCGCATCAGGGGAGGCAGACGGCGCGGGATGGTCATCCGAGAAAATGCCCGGCAGCACAAAGGCCGTATCGAGCTCGCCGCCGATCGCCAGCAAAAGCACCTGCTCGCCAACGGACGGAGCCCACCATACGCGCGCGCGACCTGCGCGACAGGTAAGCCAGTTCAGCCATGTGGTTTCCATGCCGCCGGTCTGGACGCGACAAAGCCCCTCGTCGTGGTCGACGTCGGTCACGATGCCGGTGCGAATAAGGTTGCGGATCGCGCGTGCGATTTCCTGCAGAGAATTTAGATTTTTCATGGGGAAAGGATGCCGCCGGGCGAGTCCAGCGGCAATTAAGAGTGGTTTGATGATGTCTGAGACAACGGCTCTTAGCTCAACAAAATTGAGAAAATTTGGACACTACCATGGGAGCATCCTAAGTTGACTTTAGGATTTTAAAATCAGTCTTCTACAGTAGAACTACGGGTTGTCAAAATGTTATATTTGAAAAAAAAGCAACAAGGAAAACCTGAATGTTTGACTCAATAGTTTTAAACCGTTCAATTGATGGTCCAACATTAACAATTGGCGAAATTGCGGAAGCCTTAATATTCTATCAAAACGTTCACATTGTAATTGACACATCAACCCTTCTTGGCCTAATCAGAGAAATCGGCAACCACAACGTAATAAAACTCCTATCTTTACCAGACATTAAAACCACCTTTATAGAAGAGTTTGTCGGAGTATACGCCGGAGACTCATATAATGGGCGAGAATACGCCCTAATAAGCGCATATTTCTCTGGAAATGAAATCGAGGGAGAAATCAAAAGCTGGAAAAAAAGATTAGCGAACATGGTGTCAAGGCAAGGTTACAGTAAAATTGAATCAGAAAATTTTGTTGAAAGATTCAAAAACCACGTAACTTTAAAAAAACTTGCCAGCGACCACTTTATTAAAGGTGGGATAATAGCCGCTGCGCGTAGTGATTTGGATGACAGTGATTTTGTCTCGTCCGCAGCACGTATTATAATAGAAAATCTTTTACCTAAAGAAGAGATTCCATCCGATATTTTCTACAAGATTCATCCAACTCGTGAAACCTTCCAAATATCAACAAATATCGACTTTGAAAAAATAAATCAATTCAATGCTGAAAAAATCCCTACACTTGGTGAAACAACCCCTTCCAGCATCGCTGCAGGTATACTTAGCTCCTCATACGGGCTTGTTTTGGCCGCACATTACGGCGGTGACTTCCATACATCATTGACTGATTCAAAAATAATTCAGTATAAAAACAAACAGCTGCTATCCAGGACAAACACTAATCGTAATAACCTCAACCTTTTCCATGAGATAACCTTAAAAGACTGCCCAAATATATCATCCATAATAAACAAAAAAGAACGATCTTTTGAAGAGTTCTTAGAACTACTAGCAAAGGCCAAAAAATTTAAAAACTGGTTAAAAAACAAATCCCCTGATAGAAACCTTCTTTCTGACTATATTGATGATATTTCAAAAACAGGATGGCTAGGAAATGGTTATGGTAAAGCAATACGTTATATAGTAAGCACAGGCGCAGGACTTATTGACCCAATTAGTGGGCTTGCAATATCCGCAATCGACACCTTTTTATTAGACAAACTTAGTGCGGGCTGGAAACCAAATCAGTTCATCTCAGCGAGATTAAAACCTTTTGTAGATGTAAATGATGAATTTTAAGGAGATCATGAGGCTTTATTTTACAAAGCCTCTTAAAGTTTTGAGCACCAGACCACTAATAATCTAAGAAAGATGTTTTATAAGTACACTTTCAATCAATATTTGATCTGTTGGGTTAAATCCGAGTAACTGGCGCTCTGCATACTGCACGTCGCGGCTATGGGAGTTAGGGCGGTCTTTTAGCCCGAGCTGATGGACACGCGCGATGCGCTGTACCTTGCCGGTAAATTCCACCACGGCGGTGTTTTCACGGCCAGTGGCTTTCATGTACCGGCTTGTGCGTAGCTTCTGGAACATCGCCCGCTTAATCCGCCCGGTCTTAGACCTGAGCGGCTGACGCTTTCGCGCCTGATACGGCGAGCCGTCAGGGGCTTTTTGCTTTTTGATGCGTTGCTGTTGCGATTTACGCAGCTCCTTTGCTATCTCTCCGGCCAGCTTACGGCGTGCAGCCGGTGACAGGGCAGCAATCAGACCATTGAGCCGGTCGTCAAAAGGCTTAAATTCACTCATCCCATTTGCTCACCAGTTCGCCGTTGATATAGAGCTCTTTAGGCCGGGTGACGGGCTCCGGCAGCGGAGGCTCAGGGGAATAGCTCACGTGCAGCGCACCGTTTTCCTCTTTGATAAGGGTTCGCTCGGTGAGCTGCAGGCTGATGCTGATATCGACGCTGTCCCCGTCGTTCAAATCCATCTGGAAACGGTAGCCCTTTTTGCGGCCGTCATCGAGCGTGCAGATATCCGGCTGGTTTTCCCTGAGCCATGCGGCCACCGGCACGAAAATCAGGTCAGGGTCGCCCACAAAGTCACACACGATCACATTCAGGGTGTAAATTTTCTCATGTGAGAGCGAGGCCGCGAGCCGCGCATCGATATTCCCCTCATCGGCAAAGATGCGCATCATTTCGGGGTTTGTTTCAAGCTGCGGAACGGCTTTAATCAGCGATTCGCGCAGGCTGCGTGCTTTCTTCATCGAGTTTATCCTGACAGTCTTTGACGGTTTCAACCTGCAGCGCGCAGGCGGCCAGCGCGTGCTCAAGCCTGCGAATATCGGCGCTCAGGTCGCCATTAGTGGCCGGGTCGCTTTCCGGCATCGGGCAATAGCTCACCTTCGGGCAGGCGCTGTAAACAATGACCGGCGGAGGCGCAACCGGCGCGGGTGTGCAGCCGACGCACAACATCAGGCAGCTCAGCGCTGTACCAGCGGCGTAGGGTTTCATTCTCATTTATCAGCCTCGTAATGGTTTCTTCACGCCGCACGGCCATCGCACCGGCGGCCAGCAGTTCACCGCGTAGACTGACCTGCGCGGTTTCATTTCGCCTGGCTATTCCCTGCGAAACTGAAAGCTGATTTTTCAGCATGCCGATCGCGGTTTTTTGTTCGGTCGCGACCCTGTTTGCCCGTTCAAACGAGCGCGTCAGGTTGCCGTTTTCATGACGCTGCCAGAGCACAACCGCCATCAGCGCGACCAGTAATAAAAACATCACTTTCATTCAATCCCCCTGAGGCAGTAAGCACGCTCGCGCGCGCGGCGGTTTTCAAGCCCCTTGTTAATTTCGCCATTCACGTAAACCCAGCGGGTGAGCTGGTCGCACGCCTGCGGCCATTGCTGGCGTTTGATATACGAGACCAGCGTCGACCGGCAGGCCGCGCCGGTTCCCACGTTGAATGAGAAGCTGACCAGCGCGTCGTAAACCTGCGGCGGCATTTTCACCGGTGCGCAGACCGCCAGACGTTTCTCGACGTTCAGCACATCCGCGACGAGATTCGCCGCCGCCTGCCGCTCGGTGATTTCGCCCTTTGGCACGACGCCTGCAGTGTGGCCGATGCCCGACGTCCACACTCCCGCGCTGCACTGGTAAGGCGTCAGGCGACAACCTTCGAGGTCGGCAATCAGCGCCAGCCCCCCGGGCGAGGTGTTAAGCAGACGAAAGTCAGGCACCAGTGCTGCCAGCGCCAGCACGGCGGCCACACTGCACTTTTTAACGATTGATTTCACGAATAGCCCCTTTATCGAGTCCGAGAGACGTCAGATAGAGATAGGTTTTGCGCTTAAACCAGTAGTTCGTCAGCGCGGTAAAAATGGCGCATCCGCCGCCCACGTAAAGCGCCATCTTTTCGGGCGACATTGCCCCGACATACGCCAGCCCCACGGCCAGCCAGTAGGCGATAAACGTGGTGATTTTTTCCATACTCAGTCCCATAGATTCACCGTTTCGGTTCTGGCCGCGCTGTCGGTCTCGGGCAGCTCAACTGCCGTGCCGTGCGGCAGGATCACGCCGAGCTCAGACAGGCCGGGATTTGCCTCTAAGACGGTTTCGACCACGCCCTCGGTGCGCCCGTAGTACCGGGCGCAAATCGCGTCGAGGGTGTCGCCCTGCAGCGCATAGGCTTTCATCAGATTTGCCCCACAATGCAGCGCGCTTTGTCCTGGATGCGCGCCACAGACCAGCGCATATCCCGCCACATTTCATCGATAGTGCTGTCGATGCTGTCGGCCTTTTTGTCCCCTTTGGCGGTCGCATCCACGCCGCGAAAACGCTCATACAGCGTGGCCGTCGTCATCGAGCACACGGCGTTGAAGTAGTGGAAAACGCGCACGCTTTCGCCGTCGAGCTCGTCGGTCGGGACATCAGCCAGCGTGGCGTAACCGGCATCGAGCTGACTTTCGCGCCAGTCGCTCAGCTCCGCGTTAGTCTCCGCAATGGCGGTCTTAATTGCCCGGCGCAGGCGCACGGGGGAAACGGTCTGCTCTAAACGCATTTCTTCCCGCACGCGCTTCGGATCCACGTCAGGAAAAAACGG
Organism: Enterobacter sp. BIDMC 26; assembly: GCF_000534435.1. NCBI lineage: Bacteria > Pseudomonadati > Pseudomonadota > Gammaproteobacteria > Enterobacterales > Enterobacteriaceae > Enterobacter > Enterobacter sp. BIDMC 26. Next base: position 1,527,880 of record NZ_KI973182.1, read on the forward strand.
GGTGTTTTTGATTACCGGCTCGCTCACGCCCGGTGGCGGTATCACCACGCCCGGCACATCCTGCGGCTCTTTTTTTTGCTCAATAATCAGCGTCGTCATGACAACCTCGGGTAATGGGTGGGCGGTGGACGCCGGTCGCAGTCAGGGCAATTGATACCCGCATTGACCGGCGTGCCGCCCGGCTCGGGGAGCGCTCGGTTAACCAGCGGCTTTTGCCGCCTTTGGTGGACGCCCGCGCCGTGCCGCCGGTTTAGCGGCGACTTTGCGCGTGCGCGGTTGAGTCGTTTTGGTTTTCGGTGCCGGTTCAGGCTTTGGCCTGAGCTGACGCTCTAACTGCTCAATGTCTTTTCGCACGCCGATAGTGCTTTCTAACTGGATCGCACGCTGCAGGTGCGCCAGCGCTTCGGGCAGTTGCTTTGCATCACGCAGCACGTAGCCGGTGATTTTGTGCAGCTTCGCGCGCACGATATCAGGCATATCCGCGCGCTCAGTCAGCGCGAGGGTGTCGAGCAGGTTTTCGAGCTCGACCGGCTGTTTTGCCATGAGCAGGCGCTGCGCGGCGAGCGCGACCTCTTCGGCCAGCAGGTAAGGCGTTGGACGTCGCCCGGTCGGCATGGTCAGGCCGTAGGTCATGGCATATCGGGCAATCTCCAGCGCCCCGGCGATATCGTCAGCATCGAGACGCCACAGCATGACAGTCATGACAATGTCATCCTGCGCACCCTTGCCGTTTGCGAGGACGCCAGCGACCCACGGCAGATAGAACGGCAGCAGCTCACGCTTTTTGTCTGCCTTTCGCTCATTGGATCGGATTTGTTTCAGCGTGCGGTTGTCTGCGGCCAGCTTAACCAGCATCTGCTCATAGGCAGTTGCATTGCGCAGCGGCTTAGCAGCCCGCTGCGCTGTTTCAGAGGCCGAGACCCGCATCATGTGACGTGCTGCGGGACTCTTCATGGTTTACTCTCCACCTTCCTGTGCTGCAGGCGCGGAAGCGCTTTCCGGCGCTGCCGGTGGTGTGAAGTCACCGAGTTTGATGTTTTCAATCAGGCAACCGGCGGCGTAAGCCTCGACCACATAGTCAACATTCATTGACTCGTAGTTTTCCACGCGGTCTTTTTTCGGTTCTTCGATGATGGCGCGGCGGTGCGCGTCATCCATGAAGTAGATAGACAGGTTGTCGAGACGCGTGACCATCAGTCCATCTGCCGGGAAATACGGCACGCGCACGGCTGGCAGGTTGCCGATTCGCTTCTGGCTGATGATGATGTCAGCGGCCAGCGATTCGGTGTTTGCCTGCTCCTGATTGACGATAGGGAAATATTTATCCGCCATCAGCTTACGCCCGGTGATGACGACGAGCTCCGGGTCATCCTGATAAATCTCGTCAATCAGGTTACTGGTGGCATCCATGACCAGCGCGTCGAGGTTCGCATAGTCGCCGTTTTTACCCACGCGGATCACGTCAGAAATGACCGCTCCGTCCTCGTCGGTGATTTTGGACATCACACGCGCTGGCGCTTCATTGCGGTACTTCTGCAGCCAGCCGATCGCCACGTCCTGCAGCATCGGGTTTTTTACACGGTCTGACGTGTCGGCGCGCTTAATACCGTTGAAACCGGCCATGATGAAATCGAGGGACTGGCGCTTGATAATGGCGTCACGGATACGGGTCTGGAAGTCCTGGAATCGCGCCCACAGGTCGAGCTGTTTGTAGCGGATATGGAAGTCAAAGTTAATCTGCGCGCACTCGTATTTGTTGGACTCCAGCGCGGTAAAGTCAGCGGTCTTACGCTCATCATCACCGGCGGTGTCGGCGGTGCTGGCAATTGTGCCGTTAACACCGACCCCGACCTTTTCGCCTTTCAGCTCGTCGACCGGCACGATGTTGATTTTGGTCAGAAACGCGGATGACATCTGCAGGGTGGTCATCAGGGTTTGCGTGACCGACGGCTCGACGGTGAATTTCTTCGCCACGTCATCGGTGGAAACGCCGTTCAGCTCCGCGACGCGGGACAGGTAGGCATTGAATTTGAAGCGGGTATCTTTACGCATGGTTTTTCCTGTTCGGGTAAAAGGGTTCAGGCCGGGCAGCACGCCCGGCGTGTTATCAGCAGTTGGTCAGCAGCTCGTCGCCCGTACCGCCTTTTGAAAGCTCGCGGCGCGGCTGGCGCTGGCTTTCGGTGTTATCGAGGGAGCTTTTGAGGGCGTTAAAAGCCTGCGCGCTTTCTTCGGCCTTGCTGGTCACCTCATGCTTAAGCTGCGCCAGTTCGGTCTCCAGCTCGGTGACGCGCTGGTCGGTGGCGGTGAGGTTGGTCTGCACCAGCTCGGTGACGGTAGTCACAGCCTCATGCACATCCGCGAGACGCGCGTCATCGCTGACCTGCTTCCGGCTGAAAATGGCTTTAACCATATCGGTAAGGCTGTTGAACATGGTGTCGGGAACGTCCTCAAACTCCAGCTCAGCCAGTGAGGCGACAGAGAAAACGTCGTCCGGCTGGTCTTTTTTACCGGCGAGCGGGTTCTGCGCGGCGCGGCTGCAGAATTCGAGGTATTCGGTGCCGAGGCTTGCCGGGTCATCGGTGACGGCCAGCCCTATTAGGTAGCACTTGCCGCTGTTCGAGAAGTTCGGGCGGATCTCCATGGAGGTGTAAACCTTCTGCCCGGCACGCACCATGCTGACCAGCTCGTCAAGCGGGGCAATTTTGGCAAACAACGCCTTTTTGCCGTTGAGGACAGAGTCATCACTGATAATCTCCGCCTTGAGCTCGGTTACATCGCCATAGCGTTTAAATGGACTGTCAGGCATCAGCCCCCGGATATGTTCGAGGTTAATGCGGCAGCCGTAGACGCGGGGGTCGAACGTGTCGGCCATATCCTGAATGTCATCGCCGCTGATGACGCGGCCATCGCAGGTGTCACCCTCGACGCCGATGCGAAACCATTTAGAAACTTTCTTTGCCATTGTTCAGGTGTCCTGATGTTGGGTTTTCGGGTCGGGTTTAGTTTCCCGACTCTGACCCATATCAGCCACCGCTTGCGCTCCTGTTAGATTTGATACAACAGGCACTTAGCGCGAATACCCCCCTATTTCCTTAGCCTTGCCACGTCACACCAAAAACGAGGCAAGCATGACCATTTCAACTGACCTTTCTCTGTTAAATGACCCGCGACGACAGGCGCGGCTTTTGTACTGGCAAGGGTTCGCCGTGCCGCAAATCTGCGACATGCTGCAGCTCAAGCGCCCTACCGTGCAGAGCTGGAAACAGCGCGATGGATGGGAAGAAACCGCGCCGATTAACCGCGTGGAATCGACGTTAGAGGCGCGACTTATCCAGCTCTACGCTAAGCCAGACCTGACCGCGCATGACTTCAAAGTCGCTGATTTTCTGTCGCGCCAGATGGAGCGGCTCGCACGCGTGAATCGGTACGGCCAGACCGGAAACGAGGTGGATTTAAACCCCAATATCGCCAGCCGCAACAAAGGCGATCGCAAAAAGCCGAAACGCAATTACTTCAGCGAGGAGGCCATAGAGAAGCTGGAAGAGATTTTCTTCGACCAGTCGTTTGACTATCAGCTCCGCTGGCATAAAGCGGGGTTAGAGCACCGCATCCGCCACATCCTGAAATCGCGACAGATTGGCGCGACGTTCTACTTTGCGCGCGAGTCACTCCTGCGCGCACTTAAGACCGGGCAAAACCAGATATTTTTGTCAGCCAGTAAGACGCAGGCCTACGTGTTCCGTAAGTACATCATCGCCTTTGCCCGTCTGGTTGACGTCGACCTGTCAGGCGACCCGATCGTCATCGGCAACAATGGCGCTGAGCTGATTTTTCTCGGTACCAATTCAAACACCGCGCAGAGCCACAACGGCGACCTGTACGTCGATGAAATTTTCTGGATCCCCAATTTTCAGAAGCTGCGCAAAGTCGCATCGGGCATGGCCTCGCAGTCCCACCTACGCACCACCTATTTTTCGACCCCGTCGACGCTGGCGCATGGCGCTTACCCGTTCTGGTCAGGCGAGCTGTTTAACCGTGGCCGCAGCAACCGCGACGAGCGTGTCGACATCGACATCAGTCATCAGGCGCTTGCCGGTGGCATGTTATGCGGGGACGGCCAGTGGCGGCAGATAGTCACCATTGAGGACGCGCTCGCCGGTGGCTGCACCCTGTTTAACCTCGACCAGCTTAAGCAGGAAAACAGCGCGGATGACTTCCGTAACCTGTTTATGTGCGAGTTCGTCGACGATAAAGCGTCTGTATTCCCGTTCGAGGAGCTGCAGCGCTGCATGGTTGATGCGATGGAAGAATGGGAGGACTTCGAGCCGTTCGCCGACCGTCCGTTTAACTGGCGACCGGTCTGGATTGGCTACGACCCGTCACACACCGGCGACAGCGCCGGGTGCGCGGTACTGGCTCCGCCGCTGGTTGCCGGTGGCAAGTTCCGCATCCTTGAGCGTCACCAGTGGAAGGGCATGGACTTTGCCGCACAGGCCGAGGCCATTCGCGCGCTGACCGAGAAATACACCGTCGACTATATCGGCATCGATGCGACCGGCATCGGCCAGGGTGTTTACCAGCTCGTGCGCTCATTCTTCCCGGCTGCGCGCGCCATCCGCTACACGCCGGAAATGAAAACCGCAATGGTGCTGAAAGCAAAAGACACCATTCGACGCGGGTGTCTGGAATATGACGCTGGGGCGACCGACATCACGCAGTCATTTATGGCTATCCGCAAAACCATGACCAGCAGCGGCCGCAGCGCGACCTATGAAGCCAGCCGCAGCGAGGAAGCCAGCCACGCGGATATCGCGTGGGCGACCATGCACGCCCTGTTAAACGAGCCGCTTTCCGCCGGAAGCGGTATGCAATCAAGTTCAATTCTGGATATTAACTAAGATGAAAAAACGCCAAAACAAACAGCCAAAACAGACCAGCATTACCGCCAGCGCGCCGCAGAAAATGGAGGCGTTCACCTTTGGTGAGCCGTCACCCGTTCTGGATCGCCGCGACATCCTTGACTATGTCGAGTGCATCAATAACGGCAAATGGTACGAGCCGCCGGTCAACTTCTCGGGACTGGCAAAAAGCCTGCGCGCAGCTGTGCACCACAGCTCCCCGATTTACGTCAAGCGCAACATTCTGACCAGCACCTTTATCCCGCACCCGTTGCTGTCCCGTCAGGACTTCAGCCGCCTTGTGCTTGATTATCTGGTGTTTGCCAACGGCTATCTCGAAAAGCGCATGAGCGTGACCGGCCAGCTCTTTAAACTGGAAACCTCCCCGGCCAAATACACCCGCCGTGGCGTTGAGGATGGCGTTTACTGGTATGTGTCGAGCTTTACCCACCCGCACCAGTTCGCCCCCGGCTCGGTGTTTCATCTGCTTGAGCCTGATATCAATCAGGAGCTCTACGGGATGCCGGAATACCTGAGCGCGCTCAATTCTGCCTGGCTGAATGAATCCGCCACGCTGTTTCGTCGCAAGTATTACCAGAACGGTGCGCACGCGGGCTACATCATGTACGTAACCGACGCGGCACAGAGCAGCACCGACGTCGAGGCGCTGCGCTCCGCGATGCGCGACTCGAAAGGACTCGGGAATTTTAAAAACCTGTTTTTCTATGCCCCGAACGGGAAACCGGATGGCATTAAGATCGTGCCGTTGAGTGAGGTCGCCACGAAGGATGATTTTTTTAACATCAAGAAGGTGAGCGCCGCTGACCTGCTCGATGCGCACCGCGTGCCGTTCCAGCTCATGGGCGGCAAGCCTGAAAATATCGGCTCGATGGGGGATATCGAGAAGGTGGCGCGGGTGTTTGTGCGCAACGAGCTGACGCCGCTGCAGGAGCGTTTCAAAGAGATAAACGACTGGCTCGGAATGGAGGTGATCCGCTTTAAGGATTACAACATCGAGACCGAGTAACCCCGCATAAAATGCCGCCTCCGGGCGGCACATCCTCAGAGCTCGTCAGACGCCGCACACGCCACGCAACCCCGCCACCACCTACGATTTAATCTCATCACTCAGCGCGCCACCACAACGCGCACAGACGCGCAAAATAAATCCTGTCACCACGTCTGGCGCGCAGTGCTATCCCCGCCTCGCCTGCCCGCTTAATGGGTCGCTTTTAATGCATGTGCATCAGGAGTTCCGAGCCACGCGAACACTGGAGCTAACTCACAAAAAACGAACTAAAAAACTGATGCAAATAGATGCACCTGATAGATGCATAGCTAAAACTAAGCTTCGCTATCACTTCACTTGCCACTTTTGAAGCTCTCAATCATCTTTTTTACATCCTCAGCAAGCTCAACGGGTACAACCATTGTCCGAGAGTTACTATATTCTTTTGGAGCTTCATACACACCTTGATAATTGAGAACGCACTCTTTAAGTATTTCAAAAAGAGACTCAACAGGATCGCTCCCGTGGCAATCTACAAATTTTAGATATTTCACATGCGCCGATAAAGTGGAAATATCGCCATGAACAAACTTGCATCTGAGTTCGTAGATTATTTCTATTTTAGATCTCACATCAAAGATATTTATCGCATCACGACAGACGCCACCAATAATCGATATTTTGTTACCTGCATTATTACCATACATTGCATCAAGAGCTATAAATTGATTTAAAAACCTCTCACGGCGATCACTCCCCCAACCATGAGCAATGAACGAAAGAGCAGATAAAACACGCCTATCAGATCTAGATAATATTTTTAATAACCGTTCGCAAGCCAAATCATCAATATTTAAAACTAACAGTGATGGAATGTTTACACGAAAATTAGAAATATGATACTTCCCCTCAGAGAAACTCTCAATTTTATTATTAACATCACAGGAGTTAATAGCGAATGGATTATTCACAGTAACACATAACCCACCGAATAGCAGATTCAACATCTCAACTGCATCCTGTTGGGATGATGCATAGATAAGTATAGCTGTCGAGTATGAATGATTGAAATATCTCCCAATAGGTTCATCTCGTATATCTGTCTCATCAAAAAAGGATTCATAAACGTCAATGCCAGCTTTAGATTTAATATTAGACAATAAAGCCGTACCCTGCCCTGGGCCATAGAGATAAAGATTATCCTGTAACTTTAATTGCCCATCAAACCTAACACACCCAAGATTGTATATATAAGGGTAAAGTTTCATTTGTGAGGTTATAAAATAAGCAAACATTTCACAGAGATTTGCCCTATGCACTTTTGATATTATACTATCAACAGATCTTTGCTCTAGGTTAAGCGATAAGAAATCGGCATCTATACAGTTGAAGGCTTCAGAGCAAAAGCTTAACAACAACTGTTTAGCACTATGAAGGTCACTTATCCCTAATTTTTGCCCATAATTCCTTAACAGTGCGCTAGCGCATTTTGCCACTTCCTCATCATTGTATTTGAGCCAAAAAATTATATCTTGAAGTGGTTTACCTACTTGAATACAAGGTATCTCTTTATCATGCCTATAAAAAAAACACCTGCATAGACTATTTATCATACCTCTCGCGAAAGCAATCTTCACTGAAACATCATCCTTTAATTTAACCATCGATGGTCACCCCATTAAATTTGAGTGTTACCTTAAGTTACAGCGTTTTCCTTCGAGCTTGCTAATTTACATGTTCTCACCAGTTTAAGGGAAACACCATCCAGTTTTCCTGTACAGCAAAACAAAACCGTTTATCCCCATAAATTACTGTTGCCCCTCTCGCCAGAGCTTCAATCTCCCATCGTTCAGGGGGAATACCCTCCTGAGCTAACTCGAAACGAATTTTTGCGATTCGATCCCTCTCGGGCTTCGTCATCCTGGCTGATGGTGCTTGTTCGCTCGTTTTAAGCGGCGCATTGCTTCTTTGCTGGCGATTTTTGCGCGGTGCACCAGCTTTTAACGCGCCGTTAAGCGCTTTCACGACGTCTGGCTCATTCCAGCCAATAACCCCGCGCTCAATCAGATCTAACACCGCTGCAGCTTGCTCAGACGGCGTGGGGGTCATAACTGGATCGCCACCGCCGGTAGGCTTTCCACAGTTATTGACAGGACTCCGAGGCGCGGCAGAGCCGCTTTTTAAGGTCAAAGGCTCAACGGCCAAAACCTTTGGAACGATTCGCCATTCGGCTGTACGGGTTACATGGACACGGTGAGCCCCGAGGTGAGGGGCATAAATCCCGATAACTCTCTCGATATCTTCCTCGTATTCGTTGACCTCATCCGTCAGCTTTCGGGCGACCCTGACGGCCTGAGCATCACGCGGCATATTTGCCCCGCCCTGCGCGATGATATACAGGTCAAAATCGCCCTTATCTGCAGCCGCTCGCGCAGCCTCGACACGGTCGTCAAACTCGCTGGCGATACTCACGCCGCGCGGCAGCTTGCGCAGTTCGCGGTAAGCGCCCATTGTCGGGAGGCCAATCGGTTTAAACTGAGGGATGCGCCATGTAGACGCCCAAGCGGTGACGGCTGCGGCCGTGTCTTTCAGGGGCTTGCCGGTGTCGTGGTCGAGCTGGCCGTCGAGCGCGTAGCCGTCGATATTTTTGGCAATGTATTTAGCGATGTAACCCGCCGCACCGCCCTGATTAAGATGACGGGACTCAAAGCGCTGTTTTGCCGCGCCCTTTTCGTGCCCGTCCTCTTTAAGGGCATAACGACGCATAATTTCGTTAATGGCTTTACGTTGACCGGGTTTGCAAAAAAGCATCATGTGCCAGTGTGGCGTGCCGTCGTGGTGCGGCTCGACAACACGCATCCCGTAAACTTCTAAATCGTTATCTTTGAACGCAGTGCGCATGAGGCTCCAGATTCGGCAAAGATAGCGCTGGCCGTCTTTGGGCGTGAATGCGGTTTCGTTCCAGCCGTGATTGAGCTGTACCGTTTTGCTTTCACCTTTGCCGACCTGACGAGTCGGGTGATACTTCGACGGCGTGGTCAGCGTGATAAACATTCCCACATCACCAACGCTGGCCGCGTAACGTTCAATCCCGGCGATGGTATTCATCAGCTCCATACGACGTATTTCAGGGTTTGAGATACTCCCCATGACCTTACTGATGAGGTCGATACGTTCGCCGGTGACTTTGTTTTCCAGCTCGCATGATTTGAGGTATTCAAGATTAGCCAGGCGGCGCGCGTGAACATCGCGGATCGCCCTTTTGCTGGCGTAAGGTGAGCGGTCTTTATTGACCTCACCGGCAGCGATGAGCAGCGCCTCGCACCAGCGCATACGCTGCGCCTTGAGCTGGTTAACCCACCACTCATCCTTAATCAGTCGGGAAATAGCGGAAAATGCCATGCGGATCGTCATCTGACCCTTACGGTATTTTTTCCAGTACATCGGGGTGATGTTAAATGCGCGAGCAATACCGGCCACTTGCCCGTATAGGTGCGACTGAGCTTCATCAGTGAAAAGTGTCTCTTTCCCGCCGTGAGCCTCCGCCCATGCGTCGCTTAACTCCTCGTATTTGCTCCAGAGCTGAGAGGCAATCCTGGCCGCAAATTTCCTGAGCTCTTTGTCATTCATATCTGGTAAGCGCGCATACTGGTCGCGCTCGGACAGAAACCCAATCGACGCGGTTTCATTCATCCCGCACAACTCATTAACACGCTCAAGACGCGGCAGCAGCTTGCGCTCAAACGTGTTTTTAAGGAAATACAGCCCACCTAAAGGGCTCTTTTTACGGCGGATGAAGTTATAACGCGATGTAAACAGCGTTTGCAGGAAAAACGGCAGACGGTCAATCCGGTTTAAAACACCTTGCACCTGACGGAGTTCGGCACGTGTAAGGGGTCTGTCGCGGCCAATGGCCTCTTTGGTGACGTTATTCCAGGGATAAGCACCAACGAATGAATCACTGGCGCCCTTCAAAAAAGGTGGTGGTGGCGAGGGGGCAACACGCCCCCGAGGTTCGTTGGACATACTATTTAAAGGCGTCCAGACATTGCTTCCCCATGCGTTCAATCCGAGCTTCCAAAGCTGAGAAGCCGGTAAGATCGCTGGTCAAAAGATCATGCAAAACCAAGCCTGAGATAAGCTTAGGGATAGTTGGGTAGTAACCCACAACGTCCAACCATTCCTTACCTTCATTCTTCCCGGAAGTAGCGGTCTTTTTTTCCTGCAATATGAATTGATAGCGGTCACTGGTGATGACGTACTGGTTATTAATCTCGATGTGTATGCTCATTTTTGCTTCCTGTTAAAAGTGGTTAGCCAGATCTACCGAAAATTGCGTTGTGTAACTTTTCCGACTCCTGACCTAATAACTCGATAATCTCGGTGCGATTAAGTTCTGACTTACTGATGTGCGCGATAAGCCCGTCAAACTGAGAAGATAAACGGGTCGCCGTGTCGCGCTGTGCCTCGCTTGCTGCCTGCGCCAGATGTGCCGAGGACATCCCCCGCTGCGCTGTATTTTGTTTTTGCATTTGCCTATCTCCGGACAAAAGGAGTCCCCACGCTGTAAGGCGCGTAATTAGTCGAATCCAGATTAATTAATGTAAATACTGCTCAGGTTTTACCGAGGTTAAAATGGTTGGTGCGTACTCAAAAAGGCTAAACAGCTCTCGCAGCGCGCGGAAAAGTTTGTCACGCCAATAACAGCCCTCTTCATTCAAATGCCAGTGCGGCATCATAAATTCCTGCTCTGTCAGTCCCGCATGAAGAAACAGTGATCGCCTTTGGCTAACGGTCAGGCGGCTGATGAAAGTTGCTTTCGACACGCCAAGTTGGCGGTGCCGGGCGAATGCATTTCTCAATTCATCAAGCGCGCAAACAAGACGCTCACGATCGGCTTCGGTCATTTCCTCTAAGCGCATGACAGAGTGACGCTGTTTTAATTGAGCGTGGAAACAAACCGTAAGACGCTCCCGCTCCATCATCTGATTGTAAAAATCGCAAGTGTCCTGCCAGCGAGGCTGAGCCAGATACTTGCAGACCAGACCGCGAAGCGCTGTTGGTTGTTTCTGGATCACGTCCAGTGTCATTACCGTCATAACCACAGTCCTCTCTTTTTGACCAGACGGCGAACCTTCTCGATAACTCCCGGCTTACGGGTTCGGATGATTATGCCCTTGCGGCCGCGACCGTGAGTGATGGTGAAGTTGATAGGATTAGGGCTTTCTCTTCGAAGCAACTGTGCAATACAGCGAGGTTCACTATTCATACTGGCTCCCCTAATCCGAGCCACATCAGCCAACCATCACGAATTTCCTTCGGGCGGCTGTCATATGCCATCTTCATACCCTTGTTCCAGGCAGGCAGATAAACCCAATATTCCCCTGCGCGCCCACTCGTTGACTGCGGATCGGTCATCTCAACAACAGGCAACTTGCCCTTCTCAATCATCCCTTTAACCGCTGCGGGAGTTTTTCCAATAAGACGGGCAAATTCCTGATATGGAACCGCATCTGTTCTGCTTACAAGCTGGTTACTCATCTGCTACGATTCTCCTTTAGTGTGATTAATTGCTCTTAATGGGCTTTAATTGCTCTCACTAGATAACCCAATAAGAGCAAAACATCCCGATAGGGTCAATATTCTTCCATAGGAGTAACTATGTCAACCCCGGTATTTGAGAAGATAAAGCTGATTAGAGAATCAGAGAGATTAAACAAGAGGCAATTCAGTGAGTTAACAGGCATAGCCTATAGCTCTCTTGCTGGTTATGAGTCCGGAGACAAAAAGCCCGGAGTTGAGCAAATCATGAAAATCCTGCAACACCCACGGTTCACAAAGTACACGTTGTGGTTCATGGCCGATCAAATAACACCTGAAGCTGGGCAAATTGCACCGGCTCTCGCGCACTTTGGGCAGCAGACAACAACGTCACCCCACTCAGACCAGAAAACTGGCTAACCATCTACGGGGCTTATTTGTGCAGAAAATGCACTGTGAGTTTTTGTTATCTAAATCAGGAAATTGAAGTACGCAGTAACATCATCGGGAGGCTTTATGTCTGTTAAAAAGCTCGATGATGGTCGATATGAAGTGGACATTAGACCGGCTGGGCGTAACGGAAAACGCATCCGTCGGAAGTTCGACAAGAAAAGCGAGGCGATGGCTTTTGAAAAGCATACTCAATATAACCATCACTCAAAGGAATGGCTTTCAAAACCCACGGACAAACGCCAACTGTCAGAACTGAAAGAGTTATGGTGGAAGCTGAAAGGTAAACACGAGGAACACGGTCAATCGTATCTCAGGAAAATTGAGCGTTTCGAAACGATGACCGGTAACCCATGCGCTTTCCAGATCACCAAGAGCCTGATAACGCAATATTGTGCTCAACGCCGGGCTGAAGGTATTAAGCCAACTACCATCAACCGCGACCTGATTACATTAGGTGGAATGTTTACTACCCTAATTGAGTCAGAAATGTATAACGGCGAGCATCCGTTTAGGGGGTTCAAAAAACTGAAAGAGCAGACTGCCGAAACGGGCTATCTCACTCTTGAGGAAATTGACGCCTTACTGGCAGCGCTATCAGGAGATAATCGTAAAATTGCCGTCTTGTGTCTGAGTACCGGGGCAAGATGGGGTGAGGCTGCAAGGCTGAAAGCGGAGAACGTGATTCATAACCGGGTGTCTTTCGTTAAGACGAAAACCAACACACCGCGCACGGTCCCGATCTCTGATGACGTTGCGGCTTACGTAGTCGGCAAAGCACGAGGCTTTCTGTTTCCTGATGCCAGTTATGCTGAATTCAGGCGAATCCTCAAAGAAGTTAAGCCCGACTTACCGGCGGGGCAAGCAACACATGCGCTACGACACTCTTTCGCCACGCACTTTATGATTAACGGGGGCAATATCATCACACTGCAGAGGATCTTAGGTCATACGAAAATTGCGCAAACGATGGTCTATGCGCACTTCGCTCCTCAGTACCTGCAGGACGCGATTTCACTTAACCCATTGAAAGGTGCAAATGGTTGTCAGAGTGTCCACAATGTGTCCACACCCTAGCCGCTTTTTATGGCTTTTGACTGCTAGTAGTAAAACGTGAAGCCTTGTCTGGCGCGGCTTTCCAGTTACGCCAGACATTAAAAAGGCTCCCTCAGGAGCCTCTCATTATCAATCAAGCCTGCACCGGCAAACTAAAGCTCGAAATACTCCTTGAGAGCTGCTGCGCCTGCTCTTCCAGGGAAGCGGCGGCTGCGGCGGATTGCTGAACCAGTGCGGCGTTCTGCTGGGTCACGCCATCCATCTCAGTCACCGCCTGACCGACCTGGCTGATCCCACGGCTCTGCTCTTCAGAGGCCACGGAGATCTGCTCCATCAACGTATTCACTTTATTCACGGAGCTGATAATTGAATCAATGACCTCGCCTGAACGGTTCACCAGCTCTGCGCCGTTTTTGACGCTGGAAACCGACTGGGCAATCAGGCTTTCAATGTCTTTCGCGGCAACCGCGCTTTTCTGCGCAAGGGTGCGCACTTCACTGGCCACCACGGCGAAGCCGCGTCCTTGTGTGCCGGCGCGTGCTGCTTCAACCGCGGCGTTGAGTGCCAGAATGTTGGTCTGGAAAGCAATGCTGTTGATGACGCTGGTGATGTCCTCGATGCGCTTAGAGTTCGCCGCGATGGTATTCATCGTTTCGATCACTTCGCGGGTCACGGCCTCACCGGTGTGCGCATTGTTCACCGCGTCCTGCACCAGCTTTCCTGCCTGGTGAACGTTATCGGTGTTATTCGCCACGGTCGCGCTCAGCTCTTCCATGCTGGCCGCCGTCTGGGTTAACGCGGAGGCCTGCTGCTCGGTGCGTGAAGCCAGATCGATATTCCCGGAAGCAATTTCCTGCGCGGCATGGGTGACGGTATGGCTCGCGTCACGCACCTGGGCGATAGTCGACAGAAGCGCCTGGCGCATCTGCTCCATTGAGCCCATCAGGTGATCGATTTCATTGCCGGAGGTGCCTTTTACCGGCACTGGAATGTCCAGTTTACCGGCGGCAATCTGGCTGCAGTGCTCGCGTGCCAGGTTGACCGGTGCGAAAACACAGCGCTTCATCAGCAGGCTGACGGCAACAATCACGATTACAAACAACAAAGCAATCGCCGCAATGATCGCCAGACCGGAGATGAAATTACTGCTCGCATCCTCGTTCAGGGTTTTGGCATATTTCTGGTGAACGGCAAGGACCTGATCGAGAACGATTTCATACTGACGGTCGAGGCGGGACACCTCCGGGATAAGCGCATTAAACTTCGCGACATCGTGCGCAGCGGCGGCATCAATCAGCGGTGCCAGCCCCTGGTTACGGTAGTTTTGCCAGGCATCCTGATACGCGCTCACCAGCGGCGCTTCATCCGACAGGCGCGGAGACGCCATAAACGCCGCAAAGGCATGATCCGCTTTTGTGAGGGCCTCTTTAACCGCGGAAAGTTTCGCTGACTCGTCAGCCGAGTTCCCCGCTTCTACCATCTTCACGTACTCCATCACCCTGACGCGCAAGGTACGGCTGTGGTTGATGGGATCAATGATCGACAGCACAACCTGGATTTCTTTGTTCACATTATCCAGGGAATTATTACTTTTAATGATGAGGCCAACGCTGGTAATGGTGCTGACGACAAAGAAGAAAAGCAGAGCAAAAAGGACAATCAGGGATGATTTTTTTAACGACATGGACCGATACCTCAAGAATAAACATTCCCTATCGTTATCGGCCGATCCAAAACTTAAATTAATTAAAGTTATTAACGTTTCCCTTCAGCAGCCAGGGCTATGCCTTCGCTTTATAGCGCCGCTGCAGGGTGGCATCCAGTTTTCGCTGTAACGGTTGTGGCGTTTCGCCGTCGATCAATTTGCCAATCAGATCAAAGCAGTGCCACGCCAGCTGGCGGTTATCCTGGCGAATGGTATCAACCGGAATGGTGAGCGAGTCGTAAAGGTAGTGATCGTCAAAGCTGGCTAACCGGATATCACTTTGCATCAGGTTATGCTGCCCCATATAGCGCAATACCCCTTCCAGCAGACCACAGGCGGCAGTGAACAAGGCTTTTGGCGGGCGTCCCAGGCGGGCGCACAGCTCGGCGAACATCTCGTAGCCGGAGCTCGGGTGATAGTTGCCGTGAATGATCCACTCCGGGCGCAGCGCCACATTGGCCTCTTGCAGCCCTTGCTTAAACCCTTCCAGGCGATCGCGCGTCGGGGAAAGCCGCGGCTGCCCGCCAAGGAAGTAAATTTCATCAGGATGCTGACGCGCAATGTCGGCCACCAGTTCCGCCGTCGGGGTAATGGAATCGGTGATCACCAGCGGCAATGTGCTGTCGTTCATATGGCGGTCAAAAAGGACGACCGGCAGCTGTTCGCTCAGCTTCTGGTAGTCGGCATCATTGAGCATACTGGAGGCCACGATCAGCCCGTCCACCTGACGCGCCACCATGTTATTAACCACCACCGTCTCCTGCCCCGGGTTTTCATCACTGCAGGAGATGAGCAGTTGAACACCCGCCTCACGGCACAGCGTCTCCAGTTCGTGAGAAAACACCGCAAAGCCGTAGTTAGTGATCTCCGGCACCACCAGGCCGATGGTGTGGCTACGGTTATCACGCAGCGAGCGCGCGTGAATGCTGGGCTGGTAATGATGCTCTTTCGCAATCGCCAGAACGCGCTCACGCGTCTCTTCCGCCACGCGAAGCTCTTTGCTGCGCCCGTTCAGTACCAGGCTGGCGGTGGCTTTTGAAACCCCCGCCAGTTCCGCGATGTCTTTAATTGTGACGCGTTTTGTTTTTCTCACAACGACTTAGATCCGGCTGCCAAAACCCTTATTCTACCATGCAGCCGCGCAGCGACCAGTAGCGTAATGTGATGTCGGACCCACCTTCGAATCGCACCCGTGTCGGATGGTCAGGAAAATAGCGGCTGCTCATCACCCCTTCGCCATGATTGATGAAAATTTCAACGCTGGAGCTGTCACACAGAACGCGTAAATGATGAACGTCGCCTCGCCAGTAACGGGTCAATGCCTCCCCGGTTTTCAGGCTGGCGCGTTCCAGACGCAACCCGCTGTCCTCGACGATAAGGCGCAATGCACCGGCGAAATCCACGGTTACTGAAGATGAGGTGAGCTCGAACTCAAGGCGCGTCGCATCAAGAGCCGGGGCATCGCTGGCGTTACCCTGCCAGCGACATTCCTCTTCGCGCAGTGCGTGCAGTTCGCGCACCGGCGTCTGCCACAGTTTGCCGTCACGGAAGTGTAATTCTCGCGGACAGGTCATCTGATGGATCCACCCTTGCGCCCGTGTGGGCTGAAGCATCTCTTCTCCGTCCGGCACGCCCATCCAGCCGATCAGGATCCGCCGTCCGTCTTCCGCCACCGTGGTTTGGGGAGCGTAGAACTCGAAACCGGCGTCCAGCTCGTGCAACACGCCATGTTCAAACGTAGCGCGGGTATGGTCGAACGCCCCGCTCATCCACGTGGCCGGATAAGTATTGAGATAGCGATGCGGTTCGCGCGCCAGCCCTTGCGGGCAGCAGATCAGTACGTGTGTCCCGTCGAGGGCAAACAGGTCCGGGCACTCCCACATGTATCCCGCCTCGGTCAGGCCGTTCACGCCATGACCGGCAATCTCTCCGCAAGACGCCCAGTGGTGCAAATCGGCAGATGTGAACAGCAGCACCTTGCCGCGTTTTTGCAGATCCTGCGCCCCCAGTACCATGTACCACACCCCGTCGTGCTGCCACACTTTCGGGTCACGCACGTGCCCGGTGTAGCCTTCCGGCAGCGCAAGAACCGGACCGAGTTTTTTGAACGTACCGTCAGCCTGTTGCGTGGCAAGGCACTGCCAGGCGGTGCGGCTGCCATCATCAAATTTCACGTTGCCGGTATAACACAGCGTCAGGACACCGTTGTTATCGACGGCGCTGCCGGAATAGCAGCCGTTGCGGTCATACTCCTCATCGGGCATCAGCGCCATCGGTTCATGCTGCCAGTGCACCAGGTCTGCGGAGCTCCAGTGTCCCCAGCACTTATAGCGATGGTCGCAATCCAGCGGATTCCACTGATAGAACAGGTGGTAGCGCCCGGCAAACCAGATAAACCCGTTAGGATCGTTCATCAGCCCCGTCACCGGTGCCGGATGCCATTGCGGATAATGGCTGTCGGCGTACGCACGCGGCTGGCCTTTCATGACGGCCTGCAGGATTGCAGGCCAGCGGGAAGGTAACGTCATTATTCAGAATCCGTTTTATATTTCAGCAGCAGCGAGACGGTAAACGCCACGCCGAAGGCAATCACCATGCCGATAATATAGTTGAGCAGCGAGCTTGCCTGCACGATCGCCATGCCCGGGATGGCAGTCAGCCCGACGGCGGTCATATAAACATGCACCGAGACCACCCACGCCCCGCCTGCCGCACCGCCAATCAGCGCGGCGATAAACGGTTTCACGAAACGCAGGTTGATACCAAATATTGCCGCTTCGGTAATGCCCAGCATGGCCGAAAACGCAGACGGTAACGTAATGGCTTTAATTTTTGCATCTTTGGTTTTAAACCAGACCGCCAGACAGGCTCCCCCCTGCGCCACGTTAGCCATCGCCCAGATAGGCAGCAGGAAGTTAACGCCAATCGACGGATTCCCCAGTAACCCGGCTTCAATGGCATGGAAACTGTGGTGAATACCGGTGATAACGATAACCGAGTAAAGCCCGCCAAATAACAGCCCGGCCAGCCAGCCCGCATGGGCGATCAGGGTGCTCAGAACAAAGGAGATACCATCCCCTAACGCACGCCCGGCCGGGCCAATGATCAGCAAGGCAATAAAGCCGGAGAGAATAACGGTGAGGAACGGCGTCAGGATCAGATCTAACGCATCCGGAATAATACGGCGCAGGTTTTTCTCCACGATACTCATAAACCAGACGGCCAGCAGCACCGGGAATACCGTTCCCTGATAGCCAATCATGGCAATCTCAAGGCCGAAGAAGTTCATGGTGTGGAAGCCAGACGCCACGCCCCAGGCGTTTGTCAGCGCCGGGTGCGTCAGAATGCCGCCGAGGGTCGCCCCCAGATATGGGTTACCGCCAAATTCACGCGCGGCCGTGAAGCCAATCAGGATCGGCAGAATGATAAACGCCGCTGAGCTGCACATATCCAGCATGATATAGAGCGCGTTATCGGCATTGACCCAGCCGTAGGTTTTGACCATCCCGAGCAGGCCCATCAGTAAACCGGAGGCCACAATCGCAGGAATGATCGGCACAAAGATGTTTGAGAGCAGTCGGGCAATGCGCTGGAACGGGTTCAGCTTGCGTGCCGCCATGTCGGCCGCTTCGGACTTGCTGGATTCGTTAATCCCTGCCGCCTGGATAAACGCGGCGTAGACCTTGTTAACCACCCCCGTACCAAAAATCACCTGCATCTGCCCGGCGTTGCGAAAACAGCCTTTTACGCCGTCAACCTTGCCGATGGCCTGCTGATCGGCAAGCGTGTCGTCGACCAGCACCAGTCGAAGACGCGTTGCGCAGTGCGCCGCACTGGCGATGTTCTCTTTGCCACCGAGCAGCGGAATGAGCGCGCGGGCGATATTATCAAAATCCATAGATACCTCTGCCTGACTGTATTTTTATGATGTGAAAAACGCTCCCGCACTGCGGGAGCGTAAAAGGTTAAAACCAGGTTTCCATCTGTACCCCAAAGTTCCATTCCCCGCCGGCGTTGAAACCGCTGCTGCCAAAGGCATCATCGCTGGCGTAATTATCCAGTTTGCTGCTCCAGTCCATCCAGGTGGCGAACAGACGTAACTCAGGACGGCTGAAGAAATCGCCGATCTTGCCCGCTTTTAACGTTGGGGCAAAGGTCAGCTTGTAGAAACTTCCGTTGACGGCGTTTCGGTCTTTATACCCTTCCGGGTTTAAATCCATGTACTGATAGCTGCCCTCAAACGCCAGGGCGAAATTCTGCGTGACCTCTTTAATCAGGCGGGTATTGAGCGTGACCCACTCATAGCTGTCGCCTTTGACATAGCGGTCTTTACTGCTCTGGGCCAGTACGGCAGGCGCGATATGCCAGCCGCCACCTAGAGGCGTGACACCGTAACTTGCAAATCGCCAGGTATCGGCTTCAGAGAGCAATGCGCCATCGGAACCGATGCTCTTCACCTCTGCCCCCAACCCGTGGCCGTACAGCAGCGCCGTTTTGGCTGAGCCTTCACGCAGGCCGTAGAAACTTTCATTGTGCAATCCGACCAGGGCATGAACGCCATTGTTGGCGGCGTCGGTTTTTATCAGATCGCCATTGCTGTCTTTGCGGTCGTCGTTGTCTTTTGCCCGCAGGCCGCTCACCATCAGCTGGAACGGCCCGGCGAAGTGGTTCATGCTGAGGATGTAGTTTTGAACGTTATTGTCGATTTGCTCTTCGCTGCCGAAGTTACGCCCGTAAAGAGAGAAGTTGCTGCGCAGCGATTCATTCCATTTCACGTCATACACGCCACCACCGGTACCGGCCAGGAACACCACATCGGAGTCCAGCCAGTGAATATCAAAGTTATCGCGGTCGAAGCGTTTACCGGCCCAGAAGGTACTGCCCTTCAGCGCGCCGGTAAAATCAGGCAGATTGCCCAGTTCAGCAAACGCCTGACGAATATTGAGATCGCTGGTGTCAGCGGACCAGTCGTTATAGGTTTTCTGACCATCCGCCAGCATGGCCTTGAAGCGCGTGGTCGCCCCGTTATCCAGGGTCTGTTTGTGTTCCACATTCAGCTCAACGTAGGTATCGGCTTCATTCCCCAGACGCCCGACCGCGCCACCGGTTTCCCCGGCTGGCGTCAGATAAGGGCCGCTTTTACTGCTCGACGCCGCATCGTTCATCAGCAGGCCAGAACGGGCATAGCCATGAAACTCAAACCCACTGCTCTGATCGGCTTTCTTCTCCAGTGCGGCGGTACGCTGCGCCACTTGCTGGGTTGTTGTTTGCGCCTGCTGCTGGGCAGTCACCAACTGCTGCGTTTTTTGTTCTGCGTCGGTGGCGCGTTTCTCCGCAACCTGCGCGCGGGTTTCCGCAGCCTGAAGACGCTGCTCCAGGGCAGCAAGACGCGCTTCGATACTCGTCATATCCGTTTGGGCAAAAACAGAGGTACTCCCGGCCAGCATGCCTATCATCACGGCAAGTCTGCGTTTTTTATACATTTTGTCGCATCCCTAAAAGAAGTCATTGAAAGTGCTAAATTGCTAAACCGGTTTAGGTTGATGATACTAAACCTGCCAATTTTGGATCGGCAATCTTTTTTGCTAAACCGATTTAGTAAGTGTGATCGAGGCGACAATTCAGGCCGTCGACAGACGGCCCGTTGCGGGAAGAATTACAGTTGCGGGTGATAAGGCAGCGCGGTCATCGCCCCTTTAGCCGTGGTGGCTAACGCGCCGCAGCGCTGGGCTAATGCGATCACGCGTGGAAGATCGTGGCTGTCAATGCTCCCAGCGCAAGCCAGTCCATAAAGCAGTCCCGCCACGAAGGCATCACCTGCGCCGGTGGTGTCCACGCATTCAACGGGGGTTGCCGGATAATGCTTCATCGTTCCGTCATGCCAGGCGATGACCCCATCTTTGCCCTGAGTGACCAGCACCAGCCGGGCCGGACAGCGGCGCATCAGCGCGGTCAGCCCTTTCGTGACCCCAAGGTCGGCGGTTAAAAAAGCCAGTTCTTCGACGGAGAGTTTGACGACGTCAGCGCATTGCAACGCCTGTTCGAGGCAGCGGCGCAGGTCGTCCTCATCCGGCCAGAGATCCGGGCGGATATTGGGGTCGAAACTGACATAACCCCCCGCTTCCCTGACTGCGTTCATAGCCTGAAACGTTGCAGAACGGCTCGGTTCAGCGCTCAGGGCAATGGAACAAACATGCAGCCACTCTCCTGCGCTAAAGGGCGGCAGGTCGGCTGATGCCAGAAACAGATCGGCGCTCGGGCGAACCATAAAGGTGAACGAACGTTCGCCCTGTTCGTCAAGATCCACGACCACGGTTGACGTGCGGTGTGCCGGGTCGAGGCGCATCCAGTTTACGTCAACCTCCTCGTCAGCCAGCGTTTTATGCATAAAGCGACCGAAAGGATCGTCGCCGACCCTGCCGATAAAGGCGCTTTTCCCGCCCAGACGGGCAATACCGACCGCCACGTTAGCCGGCGCGCCGCCGGGGCATTGCAGCAACCGGCCTTCTCCCTCCGGTAATAAATCCACTACCGCATCGCCAAGTACCCAGATTTTTTGCATGTGATCCTCTCAGCTAAACAATGTTAAACCGTTTTAGCTATTTAAGCACAGGCAGGACGAAGGGGAAATAATACGGAAGGAAAATTGGCTTAACGCACCAGGTGTGGCCAGCTAATATCGCCTACGCCATTCAGCGCTGGACGGGCAAACAGAAAGCCCTGAAAACGTCGGATCCCGGCAGATTCAAGCCAGCACCACTCTTCCAGCTTCTCGATGCCTTCCGCCACCAGGGTGATTTCAAGGTCGGTGCAGCAGCTGACTATCGAGCGCACAATCGCCTGTTTTGGCCCACTGAGATGAATATTGCTGACAATTTCGCGGTCAATTTTAATTTTATCCGGCTGGAATCGGGTCAGCAGTGAAAGCCCGGCGTAACCGGAACCGAAATCATCGATCGCCAGGCCAATACCTTCAGCGCGCAGGTGTTTAATGGCGCTATTGAACTTATTGAACCCGGAAATCATCTCGTTTTCGGTCACTTCAATGACCACCTGCTCCGGCTGAAGCCCATGTTGTTTAATCTGTTCAACCAGAAACTCCACGGCGCCAGGCACTTTCACCAGCGACATAGGGAGAAGATTCACCGCGATTTTATGGCTCCCGATCCCCAGTTTATCGGCCAGCGCAAAAGCCCAGGCCTTGGTCTGGAGATCAACTTCATAGATTTTGTCCTGATCGAGGCGGCTGAAAAAATGCTCCGGGCTTCCCCCGTCATTACCGCGGATAAGGGCCTCAAGCGAACTGATTTTCCCTTCCAGCGGTTCGACGATGGGCTGGAGGGCGAACTGGCAGGTTTGTTTGTCCAGCAGACCCAGACTCTCGCCAAACGGCGATTTCTCACGCGAGAGCGTCCATTTCTCCGGGGCAAAACGCGCCCCCGACGGGGCCGGACGTTTGCCGGTAATAAACGTCTGAATAAATTTGAACACCCGATCATCAGATGTCAGATAACTGTCCAGTTTGCTGTAATGCAGCACCGACTGCAGAACGTCTTTCGGCGACTGGTTCTGCAGGTCAAACAGCAGCATACCGACATTCTCAAAACGTCTGCGGGGGCCGTAATCCCGCATAAGCTCAACCACGCCGCTGTGCCGCTTATCCTCACGGATCTTCTGAAACAGCCTTACCACACTCTCTTCCGAGCCTTCGAGGAGTTGCAGGACATCATCTCCTTTTGAAAGAAGAACGCCGGTAATATTCAACCCGGCATTGCGCGTCCTGGCCTGTTCAACCAGCGCCTGGAGTTCGGCGGATCGGCAGGATAAATTCAACTGGCTGCGGTAGATAAGAGTAGTCAGCACAAAAACGTGTTCCGATAAGAGGTATGCGTTGGACATTACTGTTTAACATACTTCATCTGCGCGACCTAACAGATTAACCCCTTGCGGGAGAGGCTACTTTTTCTCATCCCCGATGCGTCTGTCAATCCTCTCCTGCATGTAGGCATAAAACGGGTTCGAGGTCACCCGCATTAACGCGTCTTTGCCTACGCTCAGCACGGAGGTTTCCCCCCACAGCGCAATCGTGCCGAGGCTAATGCCATACCGGTTTTTCTCCGCAGGATGTCGGCCATAGAGATCGTCATCAGGCGGGAACGGCACGGCGACATGCGACAGTGAATAGACCTCCTGCGGCCAGGACATCGCCAGCGGTACCGCGGTCTCATCGGTGCGTCCCGCAGGGGTTATTTTCGCCACCGCGGCAAAACTGTCCGCGCTGGCATTGGTAATAATCGTGACACCGTAACGCCTTTTCGCCACAGGCAGTAACTCAGAGGTCGCCGCCCACGACGACGGTTTAAAGAGAGGACGGAAGCTGGCGGCCTGATTGATATCAAATACAACCAGCTCGCTGCCGTTCGCCGGAAGCTGGTCAAATAATCCGGTGACCACGGCGCGGGTGCTGACCGTTGAATCCATCACCGACTGGAATGCGAGTACCGGCGGCAGCTGGTCCAGTCTGTGCTCCCGGGCATCCCGCCCCATCTGCTCCTGCAGGGCCTGGGTCAAGAGCCATGACTGGCGCGCCGCATTGACCGGGAAGGAGTTGTATTTATACGGGTTATATTCCGGCGAGATGTTTAACCATGCCGCTTTGGCAAACGGCGGTAACATCGCCGGCAATCCGGCCAATCCTGCAAACCGGGCGAACGCCGTAACGCCAATCATTGGCGAGAGCAGAATGAGCTGTTGCGGTTTGCGAAGCACAGGCGTGTCCAGCGCATCAAGGGCATATTTCATCGCCAGCGCCCCACCGTTGGAGTAACCCACCAGATGCAGGGGAACATTGTCTCCCGCCAGCCGCGTGGCTTCGCGCACGGCGAGGCGCGTCGCCGCCAGCCACCTCTCCCAGTCAACGTCGGTCAGCGCGCCGGGCGCGGTGCCGTGACCGGGCAGGCGTGGAACCACCGCCACAAAACCGTGCTGCTGATAATCACGGGCAAGATGCCGGACACTGTAAGGCGAATCTGTTAGCCCGTGCAGCAACACCACCGCGCCGCGTGGCGTTCCGGCAGGCATCAGCACAAAGGAGCGGTTGGCATCGGGTGAAAATTTACCGGGCCAAACCAGGCTCTGACGGTAGTAGCGGTTTAACGGCGTGCGCTCCTCACCCTGGGTTTTGCGCGTTACCGCGTTATCCAGATCGGTGAAAATGGCGTTTTCCCGGGCGACATACTGGGCAAAATTCGCCTTATCTATCTCGCGTACGGACATCTCATCTGCCCGCCAGGTATGCCAGAGATGCAGTTCCGGCCCCTGCTGCGAGAGATAAACCCGAACCGCGAGCAGGACGATCAGTACCACTCCTGCGAGCATCGCCATTTTCTTTGCGAGCGCCATCAGGCGCACGCTGATACGCCAGGGCAAGTTCGCCATGCCGGGATCCCTTTCATATTTACGTTGTCTCTATCTTATCAAAAATGTGAAGACGCTGACGTATTCACGAAATTCATACCTCCACGCTCAGCCAGTGCACCAAAAGTGAACTACGCTGCACAAATGTTGATCATTGGTTAACTAAATATTGCATGAAGTTTGCAGCACAGCGGCGTCCCGTCGCGATGTGGACATGGCACGCGTCATGCATTGTTAATCAAATAACACAAACCTGATGACTGACAGCCTGTTAACAGCGAGGCGGTATGACGACGAAACCCGAGGTGTTGAGCCGTATTGAAGCCACGTTCAGCCAGCTGACCCCCAGCGAGAAGCGGGTGGCGAGCTGGCTGCTGGCGCATGCCGCACAGATCCCGTTTGAAACGGCTGAAAGCGTGGGTCTGGCGACCGGCACCAGCGGCATTACCGTGGGACGCTTTCTGCGAAAACTCGGCTATCGCAATCTGGAAGATGCCAAAAAGAGCCTGCGCGACCCGCATCAGCCCTGGGGTATGAACGAGCGGCTGGACTCCTGGCAGCAGCAGTCCCCTCTGCCCAACCGCCTTCAGCACTCTCTGTCGCTGGAGGTGGATGCCATCACTCAGGTTTATCAGCTGGCGCACACCGACGCATTCCGCCAGGTGGTTCATCAGCTTGCCCACGCGGATGCGGTTTTTGTGCTGGGGATCCAGTCGACACGTGGGATAGCCAACGCCTTCTTCAGTCATCTTGAGTACCTCCGCCCGCGCGTCAGCTACGCCGAAGGCGCGTCCGGCAGTTGGGTTGAATCCCTGAACTCCGGTTTCGCCCACCCCTACGTGGTACTGACCGATACCCGCACCTATTCCACCATTGCGCGGCAGTACTGTCGGGTCGCCAGCGAAAAAGGTATTTCGCTGGCCCTGATCACCGATATCTGGTGCCCGTGGGCGCGGGATTACCCGCTTGATTTACTGCAGGTGAAAACCGAAACCGGCCATTTCTGGGATTCGCTGGCACCTGTGAGCTGTCTGTTCAACCTGCTGCTGTCAGGTGTCGTGGAAGCGCTGGGTGATGCCCTTCCACAGCGGCTGGCGGTAAACCGGCAATTACAACAAGAGTTTGGTCAATTCGAACGCTAAAGGAGCGGAGCTATGCCCCCAGAGAGTGAACTGATTGATGTGGCGAAGACCTTCCCTGCGCTGCATATCGATCTGAAATACGCCACAGCCGACAACATCACGGGTCGTCCGATTTATCAGGAGGCGCTGTGCCTGCTGCATACCGATGCGGCCACCGCGCTGGCGAAAGCCATCAGCATCGCCGCACTGGCCGGGCTGAAGCTGGTGGTCTACGACGCTTATCGCCCGCAGGAAGCGCAGGCTCAGTTGTGGGATGCCTGCCCGAACCCGGAATACGTGGTTGATGTGGCGATTGGTTCCAATCACAGCCGCGGGACGGCCATCGACGTTACGCTGATGGACGAACAGAATACCGTGCTGGATATGGGGGCCGGTTTTGACGAAATGCACGATCGCTCGCACGCCTGGCACCCGTCCGTGCCGCCGCACGCGCAGCGCAATCGCCTGCTGCTTAACGCCATCATGTCCGGTGGCGGCTTTGTGGGGATCAGCAGCGAATGGTGGCACTTCGAGCTGCCGAACGCGGCCAGCTATCCCCTGCTTGACGATCGTTTTGCCTGTTTCCCGTTGACGCACACCCCTCTTTAAAACTGGAGCACTGCCATGAAAACAACGCTTCTTAGTACCCTGATCGCCGCCTCGCTGGCACTCAGCGCCCCGGTTGCGCTGGCTGCCGTCCCGAAAGATATGCTGGTGATCGGGAAAGCGGCCGACCCGCAAACGCTCGACCCGGCGGTGACCATTGATAACAACGACTGGACGGTGACTTACCCCGCCTATCAGCGTCTGGTGAAGTACAAGCCAGGCTCCACCGAGGTGGAGGGCGACCTGTCAACGGGCTGGAAAGCGTCAGAGGATCAGAAAGAGTGGACCTTTACCCTTACCGATAACGCAAAATTCGCCGATGGCACGCCGGTTACTGCCGAGGCGGTAAAACTCTCCTTTGAACGTCTGCTGAAGCTTAGCCAGGGGCCGTCTGAAGCGTTCCCGAAAGATCTCAAAATTGATGCGGTCGATCCGCACACGGTGAAATTCACCCTCAGCCAGCCGTTTGCCCCGTTCCTCTACACCCTGGCCAACGACGGTGCGTCGATCGTTAACCCGGCGGTGTTAAAGGCGAACGCTGCTGATGATGCACGCGGCTATTTAGCGCAAAACACCGCCGGCTCCGGGCCTTTCATGCTGAAAAGCTGGCAGAAAGGTCAGCAGCTGGTGCTCGTTCCGAACCCACACTGGGCGGGTGAGAAGCCGCACTTCAAGCGCGTTTCGGTGAAAATTATTGGTGAAAGCGCTTCACGCCGGCTGCAGCTTTCCCGTGGCGATCTGGATATCGCCGACTCACTGCCCGTCGATCAGCTTTCAGCCCTTAAGCAAGAAGGCAAAGTGGCGGTGGCGGAATATCCGTCCCTGCGCGTGACCTATCTTTATCTGAATAACAGCAAAGCCCCGCTCAATCAGGTGGATTTACGTCGGGCCGTCTCCTGGGCAACAGATTATCAGGGGATGGTGAAAGGCATCCTGAGCGGCAATGGTAAACAGATGCGCGGCCCGATACCGGACGGCATGTGGGGGTTTGACGCCACGGCAATGCAGTACAGCTTTGACGAGGCCAAAGCCAAAGCCGCGCTGGAGAAAGTCAAAGACAAGCCGACAAGCCTGACATTCCTCTATTCAGACAACGACCCCAACTGGGAGCCGATCGCCCTGTCCACGCAGGCGAGCCTCGGCAAGATCGGCATCAACGTGAAGCTGGAAAAACTGGCTAACGCCACCATGCGCGATCGTGTCGGGAAAGGTGACTATGACATCGCCATTGGCAACTGGAGCCCGGACTTTGCCGACCCGTACATGTTCATGAACTACTGGTTTGAGTCGGACAAAAAAGGGTTGCCGGGTAACCGCTCGTTTTACGAGAACAAAGAGGTTGACGCCCTGCTGAAGGCGGCCCTGAAAACCACCGATCAAGCGGAGCGTACCCACGATTACCAGCAGGCGCAGAAGGTGGTGATCGACGAGGCGGCCTACGTGTATCTGTTCCAGAAGAACTACCAGCTGGCGATGAACAAAGAGGTGAAAGGCTTCACCTTTAATCCAATGCTGGAGCAGGTCTTTAACATCGCCACCATGAGTAAATAACGGTTCTCGCCGGGGGAAAGTGTATGACGTTCTGGAGCATTGTGCGCCAGCGCTGCTGGGGGTTAATCCTTGTGGTGGCCGGTGTCTGTATCATCACCTTTATTATTTCACACCTGATCCCCGGCGATCCGGCCCGCCTGTTGGCCGGAGACCGCGCCAGCGACGACATTGTGCAAGGCATCCGCCAGCAGCTGGGGCTGGATCAATCGCTGTATATCCAGTTTGGTCGCTATGTGGATGCGCTGGCCCATGGCGATTTAGGCACCTCTATCCGCACCGGACGTCCGGTCGCGGAAGATTTGAAGGCCTTTTTCCCGGCCACCCTGGAGCTGGCTTTTTGTTCCCTGCTGCTGGCGCTTGTTATCGGCGTGCCGCTGGGGATTTTATCGGCGGTCTACCGTGACCGCTGGCTGGATCATCTGGTGCGCTTAATGGCGATGACGGGCATTTCAACGCCCGCATTCTGGCTTGGGTTGGGAGTGATTGTCCTCTTCTACGGGCATCTGCAACTTCTGCCGGGCGGCGGAAGGCTTGACGACTGGCTCGATCCGCCGACGCGCGTTACCGGCTTTTATCTGGTGGATGCGCTGCTGGAAGGCAACGGGGAGGTCTTTTTCAATGCCCTGCAGCATCTGATTTTACCTTCGATGACGCTGGCATTTGTTCATCTCGGCATTGTGGCGCGTCAGGTCCGCTCGGCCATGCTGGAGCAGCTCAGTGAAGATTACATACGAACCGCACGCGCCAGCGGATTGCCCGGCTGGTACATCGTGCTGCGCTATGCCCTGCCCAATGCGATGATCCCGTCGATTACCGTGCTTGGACTGGCGCTGGGCGATCTGCTGTATGGCGCAGTCCTCACCGAAACCGTCTTTGCCTGGCCGGGAATGGGCGCCTGGGTCGTCACCTCTATTCAGGCGCTCGATTTCCCTGCCGTCATGGGCTTCGCGGTAGTAGTCTCACTGGCCTATGTGCTGGTTAATCTGGTGGTCGATCTGCTCTATCTGTGGGTTGACCCGCGAATCGGGCGCGGAGGTGCCGAATGATGTTGACTCAGGAAACGCCCGTCCCGGTTAAAACAGCGAAAGCAGGCATCAACTGGGCAAAACTGTTCTGGATGCTGCGTAAAAGTCCCCTCACGCTGATTGGCGCCGCGATCATGATCCTGATGCTCCTGCTGATGGTGACATCACCGTGGATTGTACCGCATGACCCCAATGCGCTGGATTTGACCGCGCGTCTGCAGGCTCCGTCTGCCGAACACTGGTTTGGCACCGATGAGGTCGGCCGCGATCTGTTCAGCCGGGTGCTCGCCGGCAGCCAGCAGTCGATCAGCGCGGGGCTGGCCGTCGTGGTGATTGCGGGCGGTATTGGCTCGCTTCTGGGCTGTTTGTCTGGCGTAATGGGCGGGCGCGGCGACGCCATTATTATGCGCATTATGGACGTGATGCTCTCCATTCCCTCGCTGGTGCTGACCATGGCACTGGCAGCGGCGCTGGGGCCGAGCCTGTTTAACGCAATGCTCGCCATCGCGATTGTACGTATTCCGTTTTACGTGCGTCTGGCACGCGGGCAAACCCTTGTCGTGCGCCAGTTTACCTATGTTCAGGCGGCCCGCACCTTCGGCGCATCACGCTGGCATTTAATCAGCTGGCATATTCTGCGCAACGCCCTCCCGCCGCTGATTGTGCAGGCTTCGCTGGATATTGGCAGCGCCATTCTGATGGCCGCCACGCTGGGCTTTATCGGTCTGGGCGCACAGCAACCCACCGCCGAATGGGGCGCGATGGTTGCCGTAGGGCGCAACTATGTACTCGACCAGTGGTGGTATTGCGCTTTTCCTGGCGCGGCCATTTTGATTACCGCCGTGGGCTTTAATCTTTTTGGTGACGGCATCCGCGACCTGCTGGATCCGAAATCAGGAGGGAAACAGTCATGACCGACTCGGTTTTAACCATCGAGGATTTACATCTGAGTTTCCCGATATACTGCGGTGAGGTTCATGCGCTGAACCACGTCTCGCTGGAGATTAAACGGGGCGAAATTGTCGGCGTAGTGGGCGAGTCGGGGTCGGGGAAGTCGGTTACCGCCATGCTCGCTATGCGCCTGTTGCCGGAAGGCAGCTACCGAATTCATCACGGTCAGGTGACATTGCTGGGAGAAGATGTTCTGACCGCATCGGAAAAACAGCTTCGCCAGTGGCGCGGGGCAAAAGTGGCGATGATTTTTCAGGAGCCCATGACCGCCCTGAACCCAACGCGGCGGATTGGTAAGCAAATGGTGGAGGTGATCCGCCAGCATCAGCCGCTCGACCGTCGCGCGGCGCAGCAAAAAGCGATTGCCCTGCTGGAGGAGATGCAAATCCCGGACGCGAAAGCGGTGATGGCGCGTTATCCGTTTGAACTCTCCGGCGGCATGCGTCAGCGGGTGATGATCGCCCTTGCCTTCTCCTGCGAGCCTGAACTTATCATCGCCGACGAGCCGACCACGGCGCTGGATGTGACCGTGCAGCTGCAGGTCCTGCGTCTGCTGAAGCACAAGGCGCGGGCCAGCGGAACCTCGGTGCTGTTTATCAGCCACGATATGGCCGTGGTTTCCCAGCTCTGTGACCGGATGTATGTGATGTACGCGGGAAGCGTAATTGAGAGCGGTGCCACACAAACGCTGATCCACCATCCCGTTCATCCCTACTCCATCGGCCTGTTGCAATGTGCACCTGAAAACGGTGCGCCGCGCGAGTTGCTTCCGGCCATTCCCGGCACGGTGCCTAATCTCAGCCAGCTTCCACAAGGCTGCGCGTTCCGCGAGCGCTGCTTTGCCGCCGGGACGAAATGCGGTGAGGCACCGCGCTTGCTTCCTAATGGTGCAGAGGGCCAGATGGCTGCCTGCTGGTACCCGCAACGGGAGAAACACCATGTCTGACATTTTGCTTGAACTGGATAGCGTGCATGTCAACTTTCCCGCGCGCAAAAACTGGCTGGGCCGCGTTACGGAACAGGTGCATGCCCTCAATGGGCTGGACCTGCAGATCCGTCGCGGCGAAACGCTGGGCATTGTTGGGGAATCCGGCTGCGGGAAAAGCACGCTGGCACAGCTATTGATGGGCATGCTCAGGCCCAGCACCGGCGACTATCAGCGGACGCATCACGCGGGCGGCATGCAGATGGTTTTTCAGGACCCGCTCTCCTCCCTCGACCCGCGTCTGCCGGTGTGGCGCATCATCACCGAGCCGGTGTGGGTGCAAAAACGCAGCAGTGAACGCGAACGGCGCCAGCTGGCAGAGACGCTGGCGATGCAGGTGGGTATTCGTGCGGAATATCTTGACCGGTTACCGCATGCCTTTTCAGGCGGGCAGCGCCAGCGCATTGCTATCGCCCGGGCGCTGTCGTCCAATCCAGACATCATCGTGCTCGACGAACCCACCAGCGCGCTGGATATTTCCGTGCAGGCGCAAATCCTCAACCTGCTGGTAAAACTGCAGCAGGAACGGAACCTCACCTATGTGTTGATCTCACATAACGTCTCGGTAGTCAGACACATGAGCGATCGTGTGGCGGTGATGTATCTGGGCCAGATCGTGGAACTGGGAACTACCGATCAGGTGCTTGTCAGGCCGCGCCATCCCTACACCCGGCTGCTGCTTGATTCCGTTCCCAGAACCGGTGAACCGCTGGATGAAAACCTGGCGCTGCGTAAAACAGAGCTTCCTGGCAATCGCCACCTTCCCACCGGCTGTTATTTCCGGGACCGCTGTCCGCAGGCAGCGCAAGGATGCGAACATCCGCAGTCGCTACAGCCTTCAGTTGAGGGCTGTAGCGTGCGTTGCTGGCGCAATCTGAGCGAGTAGCCACGCAGGGTTGCGCTGTTTCACGTTTAAATTTGCGCCATTCCACCGTCGACAAACAGTTCGGTGGCGTTGATAAAGCTTGCTGCATCTGAGGCCAGAAACGCCACCGCTTTCCCCACTTCCCCCGGCGCGCCTAAGCGTCCCAGCGGCACCTGGGCGGCCAGCGCGTCATACAGCCCCTGACGATGTTCTTCCGGCACCAGGTCACCCAGCCCTGGGGTTTTGATGGGCCCCGGGCTCACCACGTTGACGCGAATACCGCGCCCCTGCAAATCCAGCGCCCACGAACGGGCAAAGTTGCGCACGGCGGCTTTACTGGCGCTGTATACGCTAAAGTTTGCGGTTCCTTTAATGGACACCGTGGATCCGGTCAGAATGATCGACGATCCGGCTGATAACAGCGGTAACGCTTTTTGCACGGTGAACAGTACACCGCGAACGTTGGTTGCAAAGATGCGGTCAAACTGCTCTTCAGTGATAGCGCCTAACGGCAGCATGTCGCCACCACCCGCATTGGCGAACAGAATATCCAGACGCCCTTCGTCTTTTGCAATCTGCGCATAGACTTTATCGAGGTCGGAAAGTTGAGAGACGTCCGCACGGATGCCGACCGCCGCGGTGGCAATTTGTGCAACGGCAGCGTCCAGCTCCGCCTGACGACGTCCGGTGATATAAACCTTCGCGCCCTGGGCCGCCAGTTCCTGCGCGGTGGCGAGACCGATACCTGTGCTACCGCCCGTAACCAGGGCAATTTTACCTGCGAGAGACGTATTCATGTTATTCACCTTTAATCATGTTTTCAGGATGCCCGCAAAAACGGTTGAAGAGGTTTTCGCTTGCGTTGAATAAACTCTATCGGTTGCAGGATTAATGAAAAACGGGCAAAAATGAAAATCACTATTCACAGGTGGAAATAATCCGGAGTACGAATGGACCAGCTCATGGCAATGCGCGCATTTACGCGGGTGGTGGAAACCGGAAGTTTTACGCGTGCGGCTGATTCTCTGAATATGCCTATCGCCACCCTGAGCAAGCTGGTGAAATCGCTCGAAGCGCACCTGGAGATCCGGCTTTTACACCGCACGACACGACGGGTAGTCACCACACCGGAAGGTGCCGGGTACTATGAAAAAGCGCTCAGGGTGCTGATTGATATTGAAGATATCGATACGTCGTTTCGCGTTTCTCGCGCGACGCCGAAAGGCCATCTGCGCGTGGATGTGGGCGGTTCAACCGCGCGCGACGTGCTGATCCCCCTGCTCCCGGATTTTATGCAGCGTTATCCGGAAATACGCATCGATCTTGGCGTGGCCGACCGGCCCGTAGATTTGATCAGCGGTAACGTTGACTGCGTGATCCGCGGCGGCCCTCTGGACGACTCCTCCCTTATTGCCCGTCATCTGGGTGACGCTGAAATGGTCACCTGCGCGACGTCTGATTATTTAAAATATCATGGCGTACCAGCCTATCCGCGGGAACTGTGCAATGGCCATAAGCTGATTAGCTACCTTTCTCCCGTCACCGGTCGGGCGTTCCCGTTTCGCTTCAGGGAAAAGGGAGAAAGGCTGGAGATAAGTATTCCGCACTTCCTTGGGGTCAATGAAAGCAATGCTCATCTGGCGGCGGCGGTGGCAGGTTTAGGCATTATTCAGACGTTTCAGTATTCGACAAAAAGGCATTTACAGGCGGGGACGTTAACTGAAATTCTTAGTGACTGGCGACCTGACGCTTATCCGTTTCATGTGGTTTATCCGCAGAACCGGCATCTGACACATCGACTGAGAGTGTTTATCGCCTGGCTGGCAGAGGTGTTTCCTGCCACGCTGAAGGGATAGCCGGGTGTTAACCCGGCTGGGGTTTAATTGAGCGTGTAATCCAGCGTGATTTCCGCGTTCAACAGCTGGGAAACCGGGCAGCCAGCTTTCGCTTTTTGAATAACGCCATCGAACTGCTGAGGGTCAATGCCAGGGACAGTAACCTTGCTCTGCAGTGCGACCTTCGTAATGGCGAAACCGCCCTCTTTTTTATCCAGTGACACGTCGGCGGTGGTATCAATGGAATCGGCGGTGTAGCCTGCTTCACCCAGCATCAGCGACAGTGCCATCGAAAAACAGGCTGCGTGTGCGGCACCAATCAGTTCTTCCGGGTTGGTCCCTTTTTCGCCTTCAAAACGGGTGTTGAAGCCGTAAGGCTGTTGATTGAGAACGCCGCTCTCGGTAGAAACAGTTCCTTTTCCGCGTTTAATATCGCCAGACCAGTGTGCTGAACCGTGCTTATGAATTGTCATTCTTGCTCTCCTTTTGGCTTACAAAGGGTTAAGTATAGACCAGAGATCTGACGCGTCCTGGAACACAGAGTATTCTGGTTGGCGTTGATGCGATACATCACTTCGAACCATCAAAAGGGAAAGGCCTATGATGCTAAACACCAGGATTGTCGTGGCGCTGACCACGCTCGCCGTGACGTTCCCCCTCTTTGCCAGCACGCCGGAGAATTTTATCTATACCAGCTCGGGCGACCTTGATGCCGCCGCCGCGCTTATCGCCCGTCGTGATATCGGTGGCGCGCAGATCGTTTATAACTGGCGTGCACTGGAGCCTGAGAAAAACAGATATGACTTCTCATCCATAGAGCGAGACCTGGCACGCCTGAAGGCCAGCAATAAAAAGCTGTTTATTCAAATTCAGGATCGCTTCTTCGAAAAAGATGCCCGGTATGTCCCTGATTATCTGATGGCAGACACAAAGTACAGCGGTGGTATTTCTCCGCAGTTTGACAATCCTGGTGAAGGGAAACCTACAGGTTCAGGCTGGGTAGCCCGTCAGTGGGATCCTGCCGTGCGTGAGCGGTATCAGGCCTTACTGGCAGCGCTGGCGAAGCGTTTTGATGGCCAGGTTTACGGTGTGAACTTACCTGAAACCGCGATTGACCTTGATGAGAAAAAGCCGCCGACAGGATTTTCGTGCGACAACTATTTTGCCGGAGAAATGGAAAACCTCGCCTTTGCGCGAAAGGTTTTCACGCAATCCCATGTCGTACAATATGTGAACTTCTGGCCGTGTGAATGGAACAATGACCATAATTACATGGGGCGGCTGTTTGAATACGCCAGTGCCCATAATATCGGGCTTGGCGGACCGGATATTGTTCCCAACCGCAAGGCGCAAATGAAAAACGCCTATCCGTTCTTTAACCAGTATAAAAACAAACTGCCGCTGGTCGCCATGGCCGTTCAGGAGCCCACGCTTACCTACAGAAACCCGGCTACCGGCAAGCCCTTCACCAAAGATGAGTTTGTTCAGTTCGCAGAAGCGTATCTCGGCGCAGATATTATTTTCTGGAGCACGACGTCGCCCTGGCTGACGACGAAATAAGCCACAGGCTCACTGCGCGGGCATCAGTTCAGATGCCCTGCAATTTCATCAAGAAAGACGCGCAGGGCCGCAGGCTGATATTCCCGCGACTGGTAAATCCCGTGAATGGCGAGCGGCTTAGGCACTAAGTCTGTGAGCACCGGTACCAGCAGTCCTTGCTCGAGCGCCCCTTGCGCTTCGTGTTCGGGCAGCATTGCAATACCGCAATGTTTAACCGCCGCGTCCATCAACAACGACGAGATACTGGCGCTAAGATTGCCGCTCACCGCGACGCTCACGCTTTCGCCTTCCAGCGTCACAAAATGCCACGACTGACCCGCAAAGAAGCTGTAATGCAGGCAATTGTGCTGCGCCAAATCCTCAGGCGTCACGGGCGTACCGTGCTGCGCAAGATAGTCCGGCGAGGCGCAAAGCACCGAACGGCACTCGCCCAGCCTGCGGGCAATCATCCCCGGCTCCGGGTTATCGGTGATACGCACGGCTACGTCAATACGCTCGCCCACCAGACTCACGGGATGGTTATTCACATCCAGTTCAATTCTGAGCTGCGGATAACGCGCCAGCAGCCCGGGCAGTACCGGCGCAATCATGTGCATGGCGGTAAAGTGCGCGCAGGCTACCCGTAAGGTGCCGGAAGGTAAATCTTTCTCCGACTGGCCTTCAATCTCCTGCGACAGTTGCGAAAGGGTACGCGTTTTCTGCAGTACCTTTTCCCCTGCTGCGGTCAGCGTCAGCTTACGCGTTGAGCGGTTCACCAGGCGGGTCCCCGCCCACTTCTCCATCTGCTCAAGATAACGGCTTACCATGGGCCGGGAAATGCCCAG
Organism: Enterobacter sp. BIDMC 26; assembly: GCF_000534435.1. NCBI lineage: Bacteria > Pseudomonadati > Pseudomonadota > Gammaproteobacteria > Enterobacterales > Enterobacteriaceae > Enterobacter > Enterobacter sp. BIDMC 26. The sequence continues at coordinate 1,563,279 of NZ_KI973182.1, forward strand.
CGCACGGGCTGCGGCACTCAAACTTCCCAGCTCGCAAATCCGGTTATAGACCTGTGCGGCAATAACGCGATCCATATAACGCTCCATTTGCTCGATTTATGAAACTAAGCATGTCTTGTTTCAGGAATTCTGGCAAATGGAGAGTTCGGTACAATAGGGTCTTTCCTGATAAAAAGAGACATGATGATGAAGCTCACTCGCCTTGCACTGCTATGCACCCTCTTCACGCCGGCGGTCTTCGCCGCACCGTTGACCATTGATACCTGGAACCCGCAGGAGAAAGGCATCTTTGCGGTCTCGTCGACGCTGGTGTCTGGCCCGAAAGAGGCCGTCCTGTTTGACGCGCAGTTTAGCGTGAAAGACGGTGAAGCACTGGTGGAGAAAATTCGCCGCAGCGGTAAAACCCTGAACAAGATTGTGATCACCTCCGGCGATCCGGACTTCTACTTTGGTCTGCAACCGCTGGTTAAAGCATTCCCGAATGCGAAAGTCGTGGCGACTCAGCAGGTGGTTGACCATATCAAGGCCACCAAAGATGCCAAGCTGGCCTTCTGGGGCCCACAGATGAAAGACGGCGCGCCAACAACGCTGATCGTTCCCCAGGTGCTGACCTCCACCACGTTTATGGTTGATGGTGAGAAAATCGATATTGAACAGCCAGACAGCTACGCGGCCTATGTCTGGATCCCGTCGGCGAAGACGATTCTTGGCGGCACGGGCGTTTCATGGGGCATCCATCTGTGGACGGCCGATACCCAGACCAGGGCGCGTCGCCAGCAGTGGCAGGATACGCTGGAAAACATGGCGGCGCACAAACCTGAGCGCGTGATCCCGGGTCACTATCTGGGGACGCCACCGTCAGGTACCGGCGCTATCGATTTTACCCGTGAATATCTGCAGCGGTTCGAGCAGACGCTGGCTAATCACAAAGATTCTGCTGGCGTCATTAGCGCCATGAAAAAAGCGTATCCGGGCCTGGCCGAAGAGAGCTCGCTGGAATTAAGTGCGAAAGTGAATACCGGCGAAATGAAATGGTAAATTAATCTCTGCTCCTGCTATTTTCTCGGATAGCAGGAGCAGCATCAAAATATCCCCCCTCGTCCCCTGTCATTATTCCTCCATTTCTAAAAGTGTCTAAAAGCATGCACTTATGTCATTTTTATTTCTAAGATGAATCTTAGACACAGCAAGGAAAATATTTGCCATTCTGTTTGTGAATTACATTTTTTGCGAGCCGTACCATTACACAGACAACGACACGGAGGCAGCATGTTTACTTATTACCCGGCAAATACTGCAGCAGCACAACCTGAACTCGTTAACGCGATCGCACAGGGTCTTCACGCCGAACACGGTGCTGTGACTGAAGATGACATTTTGATGGAACTGACCAAATGGGTGGAATCCACAGACAATGACATCCTCAGTGACATCTACCAACAGACCATTAACTACGTGGTCAGTGGACAGAATGCCTCTTTGTAAAAACCTGCTAAGCTGGATCTGCAACCTAAGGGGTTACATTTCGTTTGCGTAAGCAAACTTGTCCTTAAAACTATCAACAGGATTGAGGAGTAAAGATGAAATCGAACCGTCAGGCACGCCATATTCTGGGACTGAACTACAAGCTTTCTAACCAACGTAAAGTGGTGATTGAGGGCGACAGTGAAACGCAAGTCACCCATGCCACCGGCAGAAAACGCCACGCTGGCAAGTAAGTTCCAGTAAGAGATCCTGAACACCATCGGCAAAACCGATGGTGTTTTTGTTTATGTGTTGCGGTAATTAACATTTAGCTCCTTTATAATACCGCCTGACCGCACCCCACCGCACAGGCCAGAAAGATGACAAACAGCAGTGTCAGGGACGGATCTTCAAAAAAAGAGTGAGTGACATGGACAACAAACTGAAAAAACATCGTTCCTTATATATCCCTTATGCCGGTCCGGTTTTACTGGAATTCCCCCTGCTCAACAAAGGCAGCGCCTTCAGCATGGAAGAGCGCAGCAGCTTCAACCTGCTTGGTCTGCTGCCCGAAGTGGTGGAAACCATTGAAGAACAGGCTGAACGTGCGTGGATCCAGTATCAGGGTTTCAAGACCGAAATCGACAAGCACATCTACCTGCGTAACATTCAGGACACCAATGAAACCCTCTTCTATCGCCTGGTTCAGAACCACCTCGAAGAGATGATGCCGGTGATCTACACCCCAACGGTGGGTGCGGCGTGTGAACGTTTCTCTGAGATCTACCGTCGCTCCCGCGGCGTATTCATCTCTTATCAGAACCGTCACAATATGGACGATATTCTGCAGAACGTGCCGAACCACAACATCAAGGTCATTGTTGTGACTGACGGGGAACGTATTCTCGGCCTCGGGGATCAGGGTATTGGCGGAATGGGGATCCCAATCGGTAAGCTCTCCCTGTACACCGCTTGTGGAGGTATCAGCCCGGCGTACACCCTGCCGGTAGTGCTGGATGTGGGTACCAACAACCAGCAGCTGCTCAACGATCCGCTGTACATGGGCTGGCGTCATCCGCGCATTACCGACGATGAGTATTATCAGTTTGTTGATGATTTTATCCAGGCCGTTAAGGCACGCTGGCCGAACGTGCTGCTGCAGTTTGAAGACTTTGCGCAGAAGAACGCCATGCCGCTGCTGAACCGCTACCGCGATGACATCTGTTCATTCAACGACGACATTCAGGGCACCGCCGCCGTGACCGTTGGGACGCTGATCGCCGCCAGCCGTGCGGCAGGCAGCCAGTTGAGCTACCAGAAAATCGTCTTCCTGGGCGCAGGCTCTGCGGGCTGCGGTATTGCCGAGCAGATTATTGCTCAGACGCAGCGCGAGGGCTTGAGTGAAGAACTGGCCCGTTCCCGTGTCTATATGGTTGACCGTTTCGGCCTGCTGACCGACGGTATGCCTAACCTCCTGCCGTTCCAGACCCGACTGGTTCAGAAACGTGAGAACCTGAAAAACTGGGATACCGACAACGAGGTGCTCTCCCTGCTGGACGTGGTGCGCAACGTGAAGCCGGACATTCTTATCGGCGTTTCCGGGCAAACCGGTCTCTTCACCGAAGAGATTATTCGCGAAATGCACAAACACTGTGAACGCCCTATCGTGATGCCGCTCTCTAACCCGACTTCCCGTGTAGAAGCAACGCCGCAGGACATCATCGCCTGGACCGAAGGTAACGCACTGGTGGCAACCGGCAGTCCGTTCGACCCGGTGGTGTGGAAGGATAAAACCTATCCGATCGCGCAGTGCAACAACTCCTACATCTTCCCGGGGATTGGTCTGGGGGTTATCGCGTCCGGTGCGTCACGCATTACCGATGAAATGCTGATGTCAGCCAGCGAAACCCTGGCGAAACACTCACCGCTGGTGAATAACGGTGAAGGCCTGGTGTTGCCAGAGCTGAAAGACATTCATAAGGTGTCCCGCGCGATCGCTTTCGCAGTAGGAAAAATGGCACAGCAGCAAGGCGTGGCGGTGAAAACCTCCGCCGATGCGCTGCAGCAGGCCATTGACGACAACTTCTGGATGCCGGAATACCGCAGCTATCGCAGAACGTCTATCTAAAGAACAGGCCGGGTCAGGCAATCATGCCTCCCGGCCTGCCATTCTGCCCGCGCTTGCCGGGCCGTAAAATCCCCGCTACACTGCCTTCATCCATTAACCTACTGAATATATAAGGAGGCCAATTATGCTGTACTGTGAAATTTTCAATGTTTCACATACATTTGGTGATCGCACCAGCTCAAGCGTTATCGGTATCGTGCTGCGATAACTTCTGCTTGAGCGAAGACACCAACCCCTGAAATCCCTTCTCTCGGGCTTACTGAGTTATCGTCAGCGATGTTTGACGAGGCATAAACATGCCTGTAACTCTTGGGTAAGCAACAATGAGCACTTTACTCACTGCACAATCTCTACGTGTTGATACGGCGTTTGGTACGCTCTTCGACTCTCTCTCCTTTACGCTGAAAAAAGGCGATCGCATCGGTCTGCTGGGCGACAACGGCTGCGGTAAAAGTACGTTGCTGAAGGTGCTGGACGGTACGGACACGCCTGCCGCCGGAACGGTCGCGCTGGCCGGGCACTGCATCATGGCGCGCGTAGAACAACATCTGCCGGACGGGATTTATCCCCTGAGCATGCTGGATGCCGTGCTGGCACAACTGCCTGCGGCTGAACGCGAGAGCCTGCGCTGGAAAGCGGAAACGCTGCTGGCGAGTATGGGCTTTACGCCGCAGAACTGGACATTAACCTCGGCAACGTTGAGCGGCGGGCAACATACGCGTCTGCTGCTGGCGCGGGCTTTGATTAATGCGCCGGACCTGCTGCTGCTGGATGAACCGAGTAACCACCTCGATTTACCCACCATGCTCTGGCTGGAGCAATTTTTACAGGCCTGGTCAGGCAGCTTTGTGCTGGTTTCACATGACAGGCAGCTGCTGGATGCCGTGACCAACGGCAGTTGGATCCTGCGCGATAAGATGCTGCATTACTTTGCCCTTCCCTGCACCGCCGCACGCAAAGCGCTGGATGCGAAAGACGAAAGTGATGCGCAGCGCCACAAGGCAGAACAAAAGGAGATCGACCGCGTCGCGGCCAGCGCAAAAAGACTGGCGACCTGGGGCAAAGTCTACGACAACGAAGACCTGGCCCGCAAAGCGAAACAGATGGAAAAGCAGGTTGAACGGCTGAAAGAGAGCCAGACGGAGGTCACGGCGGGAAGTCAGTGGACATTAACCCTGCGCGGCGACGCGCTACGGGCCGACCGTCTGCTGGAGCTGGAAAACCTCGCAGTGCCGCCGACGCCCGGGCTGCCTGCGCTGTTTAACATTGACATCGCGCGTATCAAAAGCGGCGACCGCGTGGCCATCGTTGGACGTAACGGCTGCGGTAAATCATCCCTGATGAAGCTGATCTGGCGGAATTTTCGCGGCGAGCAGGCTGACGATGGGCTGAAACTCCATCCACGCGTATCGCCTGGCTATTATGACCAGACGCTGAACCAACTCCCGGACGATGCATCGCTGTTTGACGCACTGGAGCCGTTTGCACCCGATCCGCAGAATCGCAAGATGGCCCTGATCGGTGCCGGCTTTGCGTGGCCACGTCACGGTCAGAAAGTCAGTACGCTCAGCGGTGGAGAACGCTCTCGCCTGCTGTTTGTTGGCCTGACGTTAGCGCGCTATAGCCTGCTGATGCTGGATGAACCGACCAACCATCTGGACATGGAAGGCAAAGAGGCGCTGACGGAAACCCTGCAGCAATTTGAAGGTGGCGTGCTGCTGGTCAGCCATGACCGTCAATTAATCAGCCAAAGCTGCAACCGTTTCTGGCTGATTGAGGACGGCAGGTTGAGTGAATGGCATGACGCCGAAGCGGTCTTTGAACGGCTGCGTGAAAGTGCAGGCCTGATAACATCGCCGTGTTCACCGAAACAACAGCACGATCGCCCTTCGCAGTTTGACGACCTGCTTGAACGGCTGATCGCGCTGGAGACATTGCTGGAGGAAGACCTGGCCCGCAAACCGAAGCACCAGAAGCCGCAGTTGCAGGCGCAATGGCGCCAGGAGATTGAGGCGATAGAAGCAAAACTGTAAGTCCGCGCCCGGCGAGCGTCTCGCCGGGCCGCTCTGCCCCTGAACGCCCCCCTGATTATTAGAGGATCGCTGTATTCTTAATCCGAAATCGAATCAAATGATGACATTATGTTGCTGCCACCTTGCATTAACGCGCCTAAGTATTAATCCTTAAGAAGTAGTACACCTGCTATGCAGAATCTCATCATGAACAAGGAGAAACATATGAAGGCTGCTGTTGTCACTCAGGATCATCAGGTCAATGTCACCGAAAAATCATTACGCCCGCTTAAGCATGGAGAAGCCCTGCTGAAGATGGAATGCTGCGGCGTATGTCATACCGATCTTCACGTGAAGAACGGTGATTTCGGCGATAAGACCGGGGTGATACTGGGTCACGAAGGAATAGGGATCGTTAAAGAGATTGGCCCAGGCGTCAACTCGCTGAAAATTGGCGACCGTGCGAGCGTGGCATGGTTTTTTGAAGGCTGTGGACACTGCGAATACTGTAATACCGGCAACGAAACCCTGTGCCGGGATGTGAAAAACGCGGGTTATTCCGTTGACGGTGGGATGGCTGAAGAGTGCATCGTGACCGCCGATTATGCGGTAAAAGTGCCGGACGGTCTGGATTCCGCAGCGGCGAGCAGCATCACCTGCGCGGGGGTCACCACCTACAAAGCGGTAAAAGTGTCCCACATTAAGCCGGGCCAGTGGATTGCGATTTACGGTCTTGGTGGTCTGGGTAACCTTGCGCTGCAGTACGCTAAAAACGTATTCAACGCCAAGGTCATCGCCATTGATGTGAACGATGAACAGCTGAAACTGGCCGCCAGCATGGGGGCAGATTTAACCATTAACTCTCGCAGCGAAGATGCAGCGAAAATTGTTCAGGAGAAAACCGGAGGCGCACATGCCGCGGTGGTAACTGCCGTGGCAAAAGCAGCCTTCAACTCAGCGGTGGATGCCGTGCGTGCCGGTGGCCGCGTGGTCGCCGTGGGCCTGCCGCCGGAAGCGATGAGCCTGGATATTCCACGCCTGGTTCTGGACGGCATTCAGGTCGTCGGTTCGCTGGTGGGAACCCGTCAGGACCTGATGGAGGCATTCCAGTTTGCGGCAGAGGGCAAAGTGGTGCCAAAAGTGACAATGCGTCCGCTGGAAGATATCAATGCCATCTTTAAAGAGATGGAGCAGGGTCAAATCCGCGGTCGTATGGTGATTGATTTACGCTCTTAATCGCCGGTTGCCGGGGGGCGGTTTTGCCTTACCCGGCATTTCACTACGACGATCGCCGGTCAGAAATCCACTCCTGAACCTCAATCTGAAAGGTATCCGGCGCTTTGCGGTACATCTTGCGCGCCAGATCGAGAATGGTATGTCGCGCTAACTCCTCTTCCATCCGTTGCTGTGCGCTGTCCATGACCGAACGTACGCCACACGGGCCATTGCACACCCAGGCAGGAGGCGTTTCATTAAACACCGCCAGCCGCTGACGCACCTCGCGACACTCAAACATGTTCTTCTCACCGTCAATGGCGTGCGCCACATCCAGTACGGTGATCAACTCCGCCGGACGCGCCAGTTTAAACCCGCCGCCCTTACCTTCCGTGCTGCTCACCAGCCCGGCACGTGACAAACGGGTGAATATTTTTCCCAGGTAATCATACGGCACACCCTGCAGGGCGGCCATTTCCCGGACGCTCATCTCACGCTCATTGCCTTTTGCATCCACCATGCACATCAGGCTGTGAATGCCGTATTCCACACCGGAACTGTAAAACGCCATGGTTAACTCCGAAGTTATTTATCTGGGTCATTATAACGGCGTTATTGCCCACAATCACAACTACCCTCCCCTTTTTCATTAACATGCTGATTTTATGCAGCATTAAAATTTAACTCAGAAAGAAGTTGTCGCAGTTAACTGCGACAAGTATAGTTGCAGTTATGTCAGGTATACAGCGTGATGATCAAAAGGATCGAAGATGAAGAAGCAGATTTTAATTGTGGGCAGTGGTTTTTCCGGCATGTGGGCTGCAGTCAGTGCCGCGCGTCTGAATGCGCTGGAGGGCAATAACAGCCTGAAGATCGCCGTGCTGGCACCCGCCCCCGAGTTGCGTGTTCGCCCGCGCTTCTATGAAGAGAACGTGACGTCGCTGGTCTCTCCGCTGACCGGACTGTTCGCTGAACTGGGTATTGATTTTATCGCAGGGAAAGCAGAATCCATTGATACAAAAGGGAAAATCGTTTCCTGTCGTGATGCGAATGGCGTGGCTGCCGCAGTGAGTTACGAACGGTTAGTGCTGGCCACCGGCAGCCAGAGCAAACGTCCACCGATTGTCGGGCTGGCTGAGTACGCCTTTGATATCGATCAGCTTGAATCCGCACAGACCTTTGAGCAGCATCTTGACTCCCTGGTCTCGCGCCCTTCCACCGCTGCGCGCAATACCGTGGTTGTCTGTGGCGGCGGTTTTACCGGCATTGAACTGGCAACCGAGCTTCCTGCTCGCCTGCGCGCTCGCTTCGGTGATGATACAGCGATAAAAGTTATCGTAGTTGAAAGGGGTCATGTCATTGGCGGACGATACAGTGAAGCATTGCGTAACACCATTGAAGACGCGAGCCAGGAACTGGGGATTGAGTGGCGTCTGAACAGTGAAATTGAGGCCATCGATGCGAACGGCGTAACGCTGAAAAACGGCGAACGTATCCCCGCTGCAACCGTAGTCTGGACGGCAGGCGTTGAAGCAAACCCGCTTGGACAACAGATTAACGGCGAACGCGATAACCAAGGGCGTCTAAAAGTGACAGAAACGCTGCAGGTTCCGGCTCATCCGGACGTGTACGCGACGGGAGATATGGCCTACGCCAGAACGGACGAGATGGGGAACACGGCGCTAATGACCTGCCAGCACGCGATCCAGTTGGGTAAATTTGCCGGCCACAACGCGGCAGCCAGCCTGTTGAATCGCACGCCTTATCCTTACCGCCAGGTTAACTACGTGACCTGTCTGGACCTGGGTGCCTGGGGTGCCGTTTACACTGAAGGGTGGGACCAGGCCGTCAAATCGGTGCGTGATGACGCAAAGAAAATCAAAATCGCCATCACCAATGAACTTATCTACCCGCCAGCAGCGGACAAAGCCGTGGCGTTTGCCGCTGCCGATCCGTTGGCGAAATTTGTCTAGTGCCCTTCTACCGCGCCTTACCGGCGCGGTTCAACGTGCGGAAGCGAGCGAACCGGCGTCTGCCTTTCTGGCCCGAAGGTGCGCGTAGATCAGCAGTGAACTCATGGCTGAGAAAGAGAGCACAGCCGCTGGCAGCGTGACATAGCTCCAGCTAAAGCCAAGCGTGATCATCATCCCGCCAAAATACGCCCCTATCGCACTGCCGAGATTAAATGCCATCTGCCCGCCAGCGGCACCCAGCATCTCACCGCCCCTGGCATTTTGCAGGAGCAGAATTTGCAGCGGCGCAGAGAGTGCAAACAGCCCGGCGCAGCAGATAAAGCCCATCACCAGCGACGCCGTTTTATGTTCCCCAAAGGCGAATAGCAACAGCAGTGACGCGACAATGACCATGTCGGTGGTGGCGGCAATACGCAGCGGACTGAAGCGGCCCGATAACTTCCCGCTCAGGAGATTACCTAACACCATACCCAGCCCCATCAGCATCATGATGACCGTCATGACGCCTTCGGAGAAGCCAGAGACGTTGACCATAAACGGTTTGACGAAGCTGAACCACGCAAACACGCCAGCATTGCCAAACATGGTGGCGGCAAAAATCAGCCACGGCTCCGGTTTTTTCAGAAAGGAAAATTGCGCGGTCAATTTGATTTCGGAGCGATCATGGATGTGCGGCACCCAGACCAGTACCGAGATGATCACCAGAGCATCAAACAGGGCAATCAGGAAAAAGGTATAGCGCCAGCTGAATTCATGACCCAGCCAGGTGCCCAGCGGTACGCCCACCAGATTGGCAACCGTCATGCCGGCTATCATGCCCGCCACGGCGACCGTCACCTTCCCCGGAGGCGCAATTCTCGAGAGAATAATCGCCCCGACGCCAAAAATGGCGCCGTGCGGAAAACCGGAAATCAGCCGCCCTATCGCCAGCCAGGCATACGACGTTGAAAAGGTAAAAATCGCATTTCCGACGGCACACAGCACCACCAGAAACAACAGCGTGGATTTTAACGAAAATTTGCCTGAGAACAGCGCCACAATCGGGGCACCAATCACCACACCAAAGGCGTAAAACGAAATCATATTCCCGGCGGCGGGAATTGAAATTCCGGTGTCATGGGCCAGCTCAGTTAATACGCCCATAATGCTAAATTCAGCCATTCCCAGGCCAAACGTGCCAAGTGCCAACGAAAAAATTGTCTTTTTCATACCACAACCACTGGTTAACAACGCGCGACGGGCATTATTGAACAATCTTGTATGGTGAGCCAGTTCAAATCAGCTGGCTGACACGTTAATCCATTAATTCAGGTGGATTACACTTCATAGTGCGGCCCCGCTTTTTCCCGCGCCGGACAACCTGAGGATGACAATCATGGGAAGCAAGAAGAAAACCAGTGTCGCAGTTGATGTCATAAAGCATGAGCCGTTAAAAACGAAAGAGTATGAAAAAGAGCTTCGTCGCCTCCACGTTGAACTGGTTAAGCTCCAGCAGTGGGTCGTCGCAAAGGGTTTAAAGGTCTGTATTGTCTTTGAAGGGCGCGACGGTGCCGGTAAAGGCGGAACCATTAAAGCCATCACTGAACGCGTTAGCCCACGCGTCTTCCGGGTTGTTGCGCTCCCCGCCCCGACGGAAAAAGAGAAGACCCAGCTCTATTTCCAGCGTTATGTCCCCCACCTGCCAGCCGCCGGCGAAATCGTCATTTTTGACCGCAGCTGGTACAACCGCGCGGGCGTTGAACGGGTGATGGGATTCTGCACACCGGAGCAGGTCGATAAGTTTCTTGATGGCACGCCGGTGATGGAAAAAGCAATGGTGGATGCCGGGATCATCCTGCTCAAATACTGGCTGGAGGTCACGCCGAAAGAACAGGAGCGTCGTCTGCGCGATCGTATTAACGACGGGCGAAAGACCTGGAAATTATCTCCAATGGACATTAAGTCTTTCAATTTGTGGGATGAATATACCGTGGCGCGAGATGCGATGTTTGCTGCCACCGACACCGCCTGGGCACCGTGGTTTGTCGCCCGTTCGGAAGATAAAAAACGCGTGCGCCTGAACATTATTTCGCACCTGCTGGCGCAAATCCCGTACAAAGCCATTCACATCGAAGCGGTGAGTTTGCCGAAGCGTAAGATTGGTAAAGTGAAGCCGACCCAATACCCGTTCCGGTATGTTGAAGAGCGTTTTTGACTGAAGCGTTCGCGGGTCATTCGCTGACCCGCGAACGCGGGACTTACTGCATCCCTTTCGTACTGTCCTGTTTCGCTTCCAGCCGCTCAACGTCACGGTACCAGCGCGGGTGGTGTTTCTGCGCCCAGCGGCGGCTCACCTTCCCTTCAATCATACCTTTAATCGACCCTTTGACCCAGAAGGCCATATACATGTGGATCAGGATGGCGTGGATCAGAATGATGGCTGACGTCGCGTGAATGAGCAGCGCGTAGCGAATCACCTGAATGGGGAAGTAGTGCGCAAAGTACGGCCGCCAGATAATGACGCCGGTGACCAGCAGCACAAAAATCATGCTCATGATGGTCCAGAACATCATCTTCTGCCCGGCGTTGTATTTGCCGACCTTCGCAACCTTATGCTCATTGCCCTTCAGAACCTCAATAATCCCCTTCAGCCATGGAATGTCATGCTTGTCCGGAATATTGTGATGTACGAAGCGCGCAAACATAAACATCAGCACCACAAAAATCAGCACGCCGAAGAACGGATGCAAGATACGCCCCATCTGTGGCGTCCCGAAGGTTTCCGTCAGCCACTGCAGCGTCGGGAAGAAAAAGGAGATCCCCGAGACCGCGACCAGGAAGAAGCAGATCACTACCGTCCAGTGACAGGCACGGTCGACAAACTTCGTGCGCACAATCCATGACTTACTCATGAGGTTCCTCCTCGTCGTCATCCACCGCTTTGTTGGGTCCGATACCGATGTAGTGATAAATCAACCCGGCGAAAGTAGCGATAAAGCCCGCCGCAGAGAGCGGTTTAAGCGCCCCTTTCCACAGGTTGATCGAGGTATCGATCGCAGGATCTTTCGGCAGATTGTGGTACAGCTCCGGCTGGTCGTTATGGTGCAGAACATACATCACGTGCGTTCCCCCCACACCCTGCGGGTTATAAATGCCCGCACTGGCGTAACCGCGCGCTTTCAGTTTGTCCACGCGCTGCTGGGCTACCTCCAGCATCTCTCTTTTTGTCCCGAAGTGGATAGCCCCGGTCGGACAGGTTTTCACGCAGGCAGGCTCCTGCCCGACGCTCACGCGATCGACACACAGGGTGCATTTGTAGACCCGGTTATCCTCTTTACTGAGGCGCGGAATATTAAACGGACAGCCCGCAATGCAGTAGCCGCAGCCGATGCAGTTATCCTGCTGGAAATCGACAATCCCGTTGGCGTACTGGACGATGGCCCCGGCTGACGGACAGGCCTTCAGGCACCCCGGATCTTCGCAGTGCATACAGCCGTCTTTACGGATCAGCCACTCCAGCTTGCCGTTCTGATCGGTTTCGCTAAAACGCATCACCGTCCAGGATTTGGCACTCAGGTCCGCCGGATTATCGTAAACCCCGACGCAGTGTCCCACTTCATCGCGGATATCGTTCCACTCCGAGCAGGCCACCTGGCAGGCTTTACAACCCACGCAGGAAGTGACATCGATAAGCTTGGCGACTTCTGCCTTATCATCCCGCGCACGAGGCGCGGGGGTGATGGAGTTGGTCGCGGAGCGTTTAATAATGTCCTGTGTTTCCATTGCCATGTATTCGCTCCTTACGCTTTCTCGATGTTGACCAGAAACGCTTTGTACTCCGGCGTTTGCGAGTTGGAATCGCCGACGTTTGGCGTCAGGGTATTGGCGAGGTAGCCTTTTTGCGCCACCCCTTCAAAGCCCCAGTGCAGCGGAATACCGACGGTTTCCACCTGCTGACCATGCACGTTCAGTGCCTGCAGACGACGCGTAACCACCGCAACCGCGCGAATAAAGCCGCGCTTGCTGCTCACCTTCACGCGGTCACCGTTGGCAATACCCTTCGCTTTCGCCAGCGTTTCGCTGATCTCCACAAACTGTTCCGGCTGGGCAATGGCGTTAAGCCGTGCATGCTTGGTCCAGGTATGGAAATGCTCGGTCAGGCGGTAGGTAGTCCCGACATACGGGAACCTGTCCTTCTTGCCTAAACGCAGGACGTCCTCTTCATAGATACGCACCACCGGACTGGATATGACGTTCGGGTGCAGCGGGTTGGTACCGAGCGGCGTTTCCATTGGCTCGTAGTGTTCCGGGAATGGCCCCTCCGCCAGCTTATCGAGGGCAAACAGGCGTCCCAGCCCTTCCGGCTGCATGATAAACGGCCCGGTCTCACTGCCCGGTGCGGCGGTGCTGAAGTCCGGAATATCGTTACCCGTCCATTTGCTGCCGTTCCATTCGATCAGCATCCGTTTCGGGTCCCACGGTTTGCCGTTGATATCCGCAGAAGCACGGTTGTACAGCACGCGACGGTTCAGTGGCCATGCCCACGCCCAGCCCAGCGTATTGCCCAGCCCTGACGGGTCAGCGTTATCGCGGTTCGCCATCTGGTTACCCTGTTCCGTCCAGCAACCGGTGTAGATCCAGCATGACGACGCGGTCGTGCCGTCATCCCGCAGCAGCGCGAAGCTGTTGAGCAACTGACCTTTCTTCGCCAGCAGCGTGCCGTTCGCGTCATACAGATCCGCCAGCGCAACACCGTTATTCTCTTTGGCGACCTCTTCGGATTCAGGATGGTCCGGCTGTTTGTAATTCCAGCTCATCCTCAGCAGCGGTTCAGCGCCTTTCCCCCCTTCGGTGCGATACATTTCACGCAGACGATGGTAAATCCCGGCCAGGATTTCGCCGTCGTTACGCGCTTCACCCGGTGCATCCTGGCCTTTCCAGTGCCACTGCAGCCACCGGCCGGAGTTGGCAATCGACCCGTCTTCTTCTGCAAAACAGGTGGACGGCAGGCGGAACACTTCGGTCTGAATCGATGCAGGATCGACGTCGTTCATCTCCCCGTGGTTCTGCCAGAAGTTGGAGGTCTCGGTCACCAGCGGATCGATAACCACCATGTATTTCAGTTTGCTCAGGCTGCGAACGACCTTGTTTTTGTCCGGGAAAGACGCCACCGGGTTAAAGCCCTGGCAGATGTAGCCCGTAACGTTGCCCTTATCCATCATGTTGAAATACTTAATGACGTCGTAGGCCTGGTCCCATTTCGGCAACCACTCGAAGCCCCAGTCGTTTTCCTTCTGCGCGGCATCGCCATAGAACGACTTCATCAGGCTGACGAAGAACTTCGGATAGTTACTCCAGTAGTTCACCTGATCGGCACGCGTCGCTTTTGGCGTGTTGGCCGCCAGATAGCTGTGCAAATCAGTCTGCTTTTCAGACGGCAACGTCAGATAGCCTGACAGGCTGGTCGACAGCAGGCCCAGATCGGTCAAGCCCTGAATGTTGGAGTGTCCGCGCAGGGCGTTCACGCCGCCGCCGGCCATCCCCATGTTTCCGAGCAACAGCTGAATCATTGCCATGGTGCGGATGTTTTGCGCACCGACGGTATGCTGCGTCCAGCCGAGCGCATACAGGAACGTCGTGGTTCTGTCGGCGGCGCTGGTAGAGGCCAGTACATCACACACCTTGAGGAAATCTGCTTTTGGCGTACCGCAGATATTCTCCACGACGTCCGGCGTATAGCGGGAAACATGCTGTTTCAGCAAATTCCATACGCAGCGTGGATGGCTCAGGGTCTCATCGCGTCTGGCGTAGCCGTTTTCATCGAACTGGTAGTTCCAGGACCATTTATCGTACTGCCGTTTTTCCGCGTCATAACCGCTGAACAACCCCTCTTCAAAGGCAAAATCATCCCGTACCAGGAGGCTGGCGTTGGTGTAATGCTTAACGTATTCAGCGTTAATTTTGTTGTTTTCAATCAGATACAGCAGAACGCCCGAGAGGAACGTAATGTCCGTACCGGAGCGAATAGGCGCATAGATATCCGCCACCGATGCCGTACGCGTAAAGCGCGGATCGACAACGATCAGCGTCGCATCGTTATTGTTTTTCGCTTCCATCGCCCAGCGGAAACCCACCGGATGGGCTTCAGCGGCATTACCGCCCATCACCATCACGACGTTGGCGTTTTTAATATCAACCCAGTGGTTGGTCATCGCACCGCGACCAAATGTTGGAGCAAGACTTGCTACCGTTGGTCCGTGTCAGACGCGCGCCTGGTTATCTACCGCCAGCATGCCGAGGGAGCGCACAAATTTTTGCGTCAGCATGCCGGTTTCATTACTTGCCGCGGACGCGCACAGCATGCCGGTCGACAGCCAGCGGTTCACCGTAACGCCCTGCGCGTTCTTTTCGATAAAGTTGGCGTCGCGGTCAGCTTTCATCAGTTTTGCGATTCGGGAAAACGCCTCATCCCAGGAGATGCGCTGCCATTTGTCAGATCCTGGCGCACGGTATTCCGGATAGCGTAGACGGTTTTCGCTGTGGACATAATCCAGCAGACCCGCCCCTTTCGGACAAAGTGCGCCACGGCTCACCGGATGATCCGGGTCCCCTTCAATATGATAAATCGCTTCTTTGGCGTTCTTCGCGCCATCGCCCAGGCTATACATTAAAAGCCCACAACCTACGGAACAGTATGTGCAGGTGTTACGGATCTCTTTCGCGCGCAGCAGTTTATAGTTGCGTGCCTGAGCCAGCGCCATTTTGGGTGCAAATCCCAGCATTGCGGCTGTTGTTCCGGCCATACCGCCCGCGCAGATTTTAAAAAATTGTCTGCGGCTGACGTCCATTGTTGTCCTCGTTTTCATTTAAGACTTCGCGCCGCAAACTAGCAGTAAAGCCCCTGTTTTTTTTGCGTCAAATCAAGGTCACTTGTCTTCACCCCCTTAATAGTCACCCCCACGGAGTTTAAATACCTCTTTTTGATTAAAGACTTAAGAGAATAATTCGCGATGGCAGGAGGATTAATGCTATAAATTTTTCCTTTGATTTTTATAGCGATGGCAGGGTTATGGACAGAAAGAGAGCAACGCTCACGGGACTGGCGGCGATACTGTTGTGGAGCACCATGGTTGGCCTCATTCGTAGCGTCAGTGAGGGGCTGGGACCGGTGGGAGGCGCAGCAATGATATACACCCTCAGCGGATTACTGTGCCTGGTGACGGTAGGATTTCCTGATATCAGACGGTTTTCACCCCGGTATCTTATTGCCGGCAGCGTGCTGTTTGTCAGCTATGAAATTTGCCTCGCCCTGTCGTTAGGCTATGCCGCAACGCGCTCCCAGGCTATCGAAGTGGGAATGGTCAATTATCTCTGGCCAAGCCTGACGATTGTGTTTGCCATTTTATTTAACGGCCAACGGTCCACCCTGTGGGTGATCCCGGGCTTAGCCGTCTCATTGCTGGGCGTCTGTTGGGTATTAGGCGGAGAACAAGGGCTACATCTTGATGACATCATGCGTAATGTCATCTCAAGCCCGCTCAGCTACGCGCTGGCGTTCGCCGGGGCTTTTATCTGGGCGGCTTACTGCACCGTCACCAGTAAGTTTGCCAACGGGCAAAACGGGATAACGCTTTTCGTGCTGCTCACCGCGCTCAGTCTGTGGGTGAAATATGCGTTCAGCGAACAGCCGCAAATGGTGTTTACTCTCCCGGTGGTCGTGAAGCTCATCATGTGCAGCGTCGCACTGGGGTTTGGCTATGCGGCATGGAATATCGGTATTCTTCATGGCAACGTCACGGTACTCGCAGCGGTATCCTATTTCACGCCTGTACTCTCAGCAGCACTTGCTGCCGTATTGCTGAATTCCCCCCTCTCGTTTTCTTTCTGGCAAGGCGCATTAATGGTTTGTGCCGGGTCATTGTTGTGCTGGTACGCCACGCGAAAATAATATCGCTATCTTCTGCCGGGTCCATAATCGCCCGGCGGGAATTAACATAAATTTAATATGTGATCGCGCGTCAAAATAATGATCGGCGCGTTAGAAAAGCCGTTTAGATTCTGTTTATATTACCGCCCTTTCGTAAATCTCCGTCGTCTTTTATTGACATAACTTGACACCGTTACGTTATTAATCCCTTGCGAATATTAACAATGTATATAGCACAAAGTGCAATAGTGTGTTTCTGTGTGTTTCATGTCCAACAACGATTATCCCGTACAATGGAATAGTTAACCAATTGATTTTAAACAACTGACATTTATATCAAACGAGCAAAAAGACAGAAAATACCGACAATTAACAAAAGAAACTAAAACGGCCGAAAACTATATTGCGGCCAATGGTTTTGTTGAATAATTCATCAAAAAATGCACAAATCCCCACCATCTCATTCGTTACAGCCGCAATTTATCCGATCCGGATCACACTAATTGAAATTATTGCTAATATTTTGAAACTTATTATTGAAACCCTACTACAAGATTCTTAAAAATAGCATGCCATTGATGATTAGCCTCGTTTAGAAATCGTTCAAAGTGGCTCAGGAAATACTGAAGAAAATTATAAGGAATATTTAAGATGAAACTTAAATTAGTTGCAGTGGCAGTGACTTCCATGTTGGCAGCAGGCGTTGTAAACGCGGCTGAAGTTTTTAACAAAGACGGTAACAAACTGGATCTGTACGGCAAAGTAACAGGTCTGCACTATTTCTCTGATGACGCTGGCAACGACGGCGACAAAACCTATGTTCGTCTGGGCTTCAAAGGTGAAACTCAGATCAACGACCAGATGACCGGTTACGGCCAGTGGGAATACGAGTTCAAAGGCAACCGCTCTGAATCTCAGGGTTCTGACGGCAACAAAACCCGTCTGGCATTCGCGGGCCTGAAATTCAACGAATTCGGTTCTTTCGACTACGGTCGTAACTACGGTGTTGCTTACGACATCGGCGCATGGACTGACGTTCTGCCAGAATTCGGTGGTGATACCTGGACTCAGACTGATGGCTTTATGACTGGCCGTACGACTGGCGTTGCAACTTACCGTAACACCGACTTCTTCGGTCTGGTTGACGGCCTGAACGTGGCTGCTCAGTACCAGGGTAAAAACGACCGTAACGACATCACCGAAGCGAACGGTGACGGCTGGGGTCTGTCTTCTACTTATGAATTCGAAGGCTTCGGTGTAGGTGCTACCTACGCGAAATCTGACCGTACTGACCGTCAGGTTGCTGCTGCAAGCAATCTGAATGCAGGCGGCGAAAACGCGGAAGTATGGGCTGCGGGTCTGAAGTACGATGCCAACAACATCTACCTGGCAACCACCTACTCTGAAACCCGTAACATGACCAACTTCGGTAGCGGTTTCATCGCTAACAAAGCGCAGAACTTCGAAGTGGTTGCTCAGTACCAGTTCGACTTCGGTCTGCGTCCATCCATTGCTTACCTGAAATCCAAAGGTAAAGACATTGGTACTTACGGCGACCAGGATCTGGTTGAATACGTTGACGTTGGCGCGAGCTACTACTTCAACAAAAACATGTCTACCTACGTTGATTACAAAATCAACCTGGTTGACGACAGCAGCTTCACTAAAGCAGCTGGCGTTGCTACCGACAACATCGTTGCTGTTGGTCTGACCTACCAGTTCTAAGATTTGTTAGTATAAAAAAGCCAGCCTTCGTGGCTGGCTTTTTTTATTCGGTTTGACTGGCGTAATAAAGGAGCACGCCATGCATATTTTCAAAGGACGCTGCCTGTGTGGGATGAGCCAATTCAGCGTTTCCCTCAACAACTTCGACGTCTATGCCTGCCACTGTACCCAGTGCCAGAAATGGTCGGGGGGAATGGCCATGTATCTGGAAGCGCAGGGTCAACCGCTTGTGGAAGAAGAGTCGATAGCCCCTTCTCATTTCACGTCATCTGCGCGCGGCGAACGCTGGTTTTGTCCCGGATGCGGTTGCCCGCTGTGGTTCACACTAACCGCACGCTCAACGACGCGCTATTTCATTCCCTGGACGCAGCTTGAGATGAGCGAAGACGAACGTCGCCGTCTGATACTTGCCGCTGAAATCTATACAGAAACGCAACCCGCATTCTTTGGCCTGACCGGGCAATACGCGCGCTTTAGCGGCACCGAAATTGAAGCACACGACAAGCGCTGCCTGCTGACTCCCCATGACGCACACTGAGGGTTGCCCGGTAAGCATCGCGCCACCGGGCCTGTTTTTTACTGTTTCGGTACGTTTGCCAGGCTAAACCAAATCCCGACCGCCAGCACCAGTAACATTGCGCCGGCACTGCCTAACGCCACGCTGTGTGACGTGATAAAGGCCGTTTTTGCCGCCGCAATTAACGACTCCGCCAGCCCTGGAGTCAGGCTCTGCGCCACGTTCACCGCTTCGCCAATCGATGACGAGGCCTTATCGGCCAGCGTCGCGCTCAGTCCCTGCGGCAGAACAATTGACGCCGAGAAGCTGCGGGTTAACAGCAGACCAAAAATGGCAATGCCTAACCCTGCACCCAGCTCATAGGACATGGTTTCAATCGCCCCTGCGGCAGCCGCTTTCTCTTTTGGCGCAGCCGCCATAATTGCCGAGGTTGAGGCCAGCAGCGCACTGGCGGCACTGAAGCCCAGCAGCACCATCAGACTCCATGCCTGCCAGTGCTGCGTGCTGAAGTCGAGCAGCGACAGACCGATAAAGCTGACGGCACTCAGCCCCATTCCGCCTGCCGCCACCAGCCGCAGCCCCAGACGACCGACCAGCACACCGGCAATCGGCCCGCTAAACCCGCTGGCGACCATCAGCGGCAGCATAAACATCCCCGCTTCGAACGGCGTAAAGCCATGCACAAACTGCAGCTCCTGGGCCATCAACAGCTCAAACCCCACGAGCGCGATCATGGCGGTCATCGCCATCACGACACCGCTTAAAATAATGCGATGACAGAACAGACGCATGTCGATCATCGGCACGCGGGCGCGAAGCTGGATCCGCACAAAGATCATCAGCATCACCGCTCCGGTGAGCAGCGTCATTGCCACCAGCCACGGAGAAAGCACCCCTTTGAGCGCGGTTTTCGCGCTGTAGACCAGCAGTAATATCGCCACAATCAGCATGATTGCATGGGCAATATTCAGCGGCTGTTCCGGGCGTCCCTGTTGACGAGGCACCAGACGCACGGCAAGGGAAACAACGATGACCACGATCGGCACGTTGATCAAAAAGACCGATCCCCAGTAAAAATGCTCCAGCAACATACCGCCAATCAACGGACCAAACGCCGCACCGCCTGAACCGACGGCGGCCCAGACCCCAAGCGCGATGTTGCGATCGCGCGCATTAACGAATAACGTGCGGATCCCCGCAAGCGTGGCCGGGATGATCATCGCCGCCCCAATCGCCAGCGAGGCGCGGGCAGCAATCAGCCATCCTGCTGAAGGCGCAAATGCAGCTGCCAGCGATGACAAGCCAAACAGCGTACTGCCAATTATCAACAACCGTTTAAAACCAATGCGGTCACCCAGCGCGCCCATCGGCAGCACCATCCCCGCCATCACCAGCGAGTATATATCGATGATCCACAATAATTCGTTACCGCTGGCACCCAGCGTCATACTCAACGTCGGCGCCGCTACGTGCAGTACCGTCGCGTCGATCGCCACCGGGATATACACCAGCACGATAATGACTAACGCTAACCACTGACGAAACATAAATTTCCTTTTCTTTTAAATCATGGACACATGTCCAGCTTGCGATCCTACGTAAAGTTGAACGAGTGTCCAGCTTTTTGTTACACTTGTTTCAGTCCCATTAAGAGTGAGTGAAAATGCGATATCTGAGCAAGGATGAAAGGCGGGAAGAGATTTTACAGGCTGCTATGCGCGTGGCGCTCTCTGACGGACTTTCCGCAATGACGGTACGGCGAATTGCCGCCGAAGCCGGCGTCGCCACCGGACAGGTCCACCACCATTTCACCTCTGGCGGGGAGCTAAAATCGCTGGCTTTTGTGCGGTTAATCCGTGAACTGCTGGATGCGGATGTGGTCGGCAAGCAGGCCAGCTGGCGACAGCAGCTGCATGCCATGCTCGGCAGCGATGATGGCCGGTTTGAGCCCTATATTCGCCTGTGGCGTGAGGCGCAGATCCTGGCAAGCCGGGATACGGACATCAGGGGCACATATGTACTGACCATGGAGATGTGGCACCAGGAGACCGTCGCCCTTATCAAAGCAGGCACTGACGCGGGAGATTTTACCCCGGGCGATCGGCCAGAAAATATTGCCTGGCGTTTAATTGGTCTGGTGTGTGGCCTGGACGGCATTTATATATTAGATATCCCAGAGATGGACGACGCTGCCTTTAATAACCATCTTGATAAATTAATCTCTCTGGAATTGTGTTAATACTCACTTATGAGTATTAACAGCCCGCACTTACAATTCGTAACACATTAAGCGAACCCTTATTTCCCCTCCCGGCTCAGGGATTCGCTTTTTTATCTATCCTTTCAGATGTATCCCAAACCATCCAATAATTCCAGAAACACACTGTCAGACATCCACCTGTTTTTACTCCATTTTTTCTTTTTATGGTTAAGCAAGAGGGCGACATGTCACAACAAAGCGAGAAGAATAATCCTTATCTGCTGAGCAACTGGAAACCCGAAAACGCGCAATTCTGGGAAAATAAAGGAAAACATATTGCCCGAAGAAATCTTTTAATTTCTGTGGCTTGCCTGTTATTAGCGTTTTGCGTATGGATGTTATTTAGTGCCATTGCGGTCAATCTGAATAAAGTTGGATTTAATTTTTCCACCGACCAGCTTTTTATGCTAACAGCCTTACCCTCCCTGTCCGGTGCGATATTGCGCGTCCCCTATTCGTTTATGGTTCCTCTCTTTGGTGGACGCTACTGGACGGTGTTAAGCACGGTGATCCTGATTGTTCCCTGCGTCTGGTTGGGGATCGCGATTCAGGACACTGCCACTCCCTACTGGATCTTTATCGTCATCGCGCTGCTGTGTGGTTTTGCCGGCGCTAACTTCGCCTCCAGCATGGGCAATATCAGCTTCTTCTTCCCGAAAACGAAACAGGGTAGCGCCCTGGGGATTAACGGCGGGCTCGGGAACCTGGGCGTGAGCGTAATGCAGCTGGTCGCGCCGCTGGTGATCTTCCTGCCCATGTTCACCTTTCTCGGCGTAAACGGCGTGCCGCAGGATGACGGCTCAACGATGTGGCTGGCCAATGCCGCGTGGATTTGGGCGCCCCTTCTCCTGCTGGCCACAATTGCGGCGTTTTTCGGCATGAATGACATCGCGAGCTCTAAGGCCACGATTGCCAGCCAGCTACCGGTGTTAAAACGTTTTCACCTGTGGCTCCTGAGCCTCCTCTACCTGGCAACCTTCGGTTCGTTTATCGGTTTTTCAGCAGGCTTCGCCATGCTGTCGAAAACCCAGTTTCCTGACGTCAATATCCTCCATCTGGCTTTCTTTGGTCCACTGATTGGCGCGCTGGCCCGTTCTGCGGGCGGGATGATCTCAGACAAACTCGGCGGCGTACGCGTCACCCTGATTAACTTCGTCTTTATGGCGCTTTTCAGCGCCCTGCTTTTCCTGACGCTTCCCGGTTCCGGGTCGGGCAGTTTTCTCGCCTTCTATCTGGTCTTTATGGGCCTGTTCCTCACCGCCGGACTGGGCAGCGGGTCAACGTTTCAGATGATTGCCATCATTTTCCGCCAAATCACCCTCATCCGCGTGAAGCAACAAGGGGGAAGTGACGAGCAGGCGCAGCATGAAGCAGTGACCGAAACCGCGGCAGCGCTGGGCTTTATCTCCGCCATCGGTGCCGTCGGCGGGTTCTTCATTCCGAAAGCCTTCGGCACGTCGCTGGCCATGACCGGCTCGCCTGTGGGTGCCATGAAAGTTTTCCTCGTGTTTTACATCGTCTGCGTCCTGGTGACCTGGCTGGTTTATGGCCGCAAATCTTCACAACAATAACAATTACACATTCGCCTGAGAGTGGGCAGCCCTCTCCGAAAAGGCTATCGAAGCAGGAGAAATGTCATGAGCAAACTGTTGGATCGCTTTCGCTATTTCAAACAAAAAGGCGACAGCTTCGCCAATGGACACGGGCAGGTGTACAACACCAACCGTGACTGGGAGGACAGCTACCGACAGCGATGGCAGTTCGACAAGATTGTGCGGTCCACCCATGGCGTGAACTGCACGGGCTCCTGTAGCTGGAAAATCTACGTCAAAAACGGCCTGGTTACCTGGGAAACCCAGCAGACCGACTACCCGCGTACCCGCCCCGACCTGCCTAACCACGAGCCGCGCGGCTGCCCGCGTGGTGCAAGTTATTCCTGGTACCTATACAGCGCCAACCGGCTGAAATACCCGCTGGTGCGCCGCACGCTGATCGAACTGTGGCGTGACGCGCTGGCACAACACAGCGATCCGGTGCTGGCCTGGGATGCCATTCAGAACGATCCGCAGAAGAGCCGGAGCTACAAGCAGGCACGCGGACACGGCGGATTTATCCGCTCCAGCTGGAAAGAGCTAAACCAGCTGATTGCTGCCGCCAACGTCTGGACCATTAAACATTACGGCCCCGATCGCGTGGCCGGTTTTTCACCGATTCCGGCGATGTCGATGGTCTCGTATGCCGCCGGGACGCGTTATCTCTCTCTGCTGGGCGGCACCTGTCTCAGCTTTTATGACTGGTATTGTGATTTACCGCCCGCCTCGCCCATGACGTGGGGCGAGCAGACCGACGTGCCGGAATCCGCAGACTGGTACAACTCCAGCTACATCATTGCCTGGGGGTCTAACGTTCCGCAGACGCGTACGCCAGATGCCCACTTCTTTACCGAGGTCCGCTACAAAGGCACCAAAACCGTGGCCATCACCCCGGACTTCTCCGAGGTCGCCAAACTGAGCGATCAGTGGCTGGCACCCAAGCAAGGCACCGACAGCGCGCTGGCGATGGCAATGGGCCACGTGATCCTCAAAGAGTTCCATCTCGACAACCCCAGCGAGTACTTCCTCAACTACTGCCGCCGCTACACCGACATGCCGATGCTGGTGCTGCTGGATGAACAGGCCGATGGCCGCGTGGTGCCGGGGCGGATGCTGCGGGCCTCTGATCTCACGGACGGGCTGGGAGAAGCCAATAATGCTGAGTGGAAAACCGTCGCCTTTGATATCGCCGGCGATCTGGTGGTGCCGAACGGATCCATTGGTTTCCGCTGGGGCGAAAAAGGCAAATGGAACCTGGCGCCGCTGGCGGCAGATCATGAAACGGAGCTCACCCTCTCGCTGCTGATTACCCACGACAGCGTGGCAGAGGTGGCATTCCCCTATTTTGGCGGCAATGAAAATCCACACTTCCGTAGCGTCAAGCAGGAGCCGGTCCTGACGCGCCGTGTACCGAGTAAAACCCTGACGCTGGCCGATGGCAGCCAGAAACGGGTGGTCAGCGTCTACGATCTGATTCTCGCTAACTACGGCCTCGATCGTGGTCTGGAAGACAGCAACGCGGCGGGCAGCTATGACCAGATCAAAGCTTACACTCCCGCCTGGGGCGAGCAGATCACCGGCGTCCCTGCTTACCTGATAGAGAAAATTGCCCGTGAGTTTGCCGACACGGCGCACAAAACGCACGGCCGGTCGATGATTATCCTCGGTGCCGGGGTGAACCACTGGTACCACATGGACATGAACTACCGCGGGATGATCAACATGCTGGTGTTCTGCGGCTGCGTGGGTCAAAGCGGCGGCGGCTGGTCACACTATGTGGGTCAGGAGAAGTTGCGTCCGCAAACCGGCTGGCTGCCGCTGGCGTTTGCGCTGGACTGGAACCGTCCCCCGCGCCAGATGAACAGTACGTCGTACTTCTACAACCACGCCTGCCAGTGGCGTTATGAGAAACTGACCGCGCAGGAGTTACTCTCTCCGCTGGCGGACGCGACAAAATTCACCGGTCACCTGATCGATTTTAACGTCCGGGCAGAGCGTATGGGCTGGCTGCCCTCGGCGCCGCAGCTAAACCTCAATCCGTTGCACATTAAAGCCCGGGCCGACGCCGCCGGCATGACCCCGCAGGAGTACACCGTGCAGGCATTAAAATCGGGCGATATACGTTTCGCCTGCGAACAGCCTGACAACGGTAAAAACCACCCGCGCAATCTGTTTGTCTGGCGGTCTAACCTGCTCGGCTCTTCGGGGAAAGGTCACGAGTACATGCTCAAATACCTGCTCGGTACCGAAAGCGGCATCCAGGGCGAGGATTTAGGGTCGACGGATGACGTGAAGCCCGAAGAGGTGGAGTGGCAAACTCAGGCCATCGAGGGCAAGCTTGACCTGCTGGTGACGCTCGATTTCCGCATGTCCAGCACCTGCTTGTTCTCCGATATCGTGCTGCCCACCGCGACATGGTATGAAAAAGACGACATGAATACGTCGGATATGCATCCGTTTATTCATCCGCTTTCAGCTGCCGTCGACCCGGCCTGGGAATCCCGCAGCGACTGGGAGATTTACAAAGGTATTGCCAGCGTTTTCTCAGAGGTGTGCGTCGGCCATCTTGGCACCGAAACGGACGTGGTACTGCAGCCGCTGCAGCACGACTCCCCGGGGGAACTTTCACAGCCGTTTGATATTCAGGACTGGCGCAAAGGCGAATGCGATCTCATTCCGGGTAAAACGGCGCCGACGATTGCGGTGGTCGAACGGCATTATCCGGAAACCTACGAGCGCTTTACATCACTCGGCCCGCTGATGGACAAACTCGGCAACGGCGGGAAAGGCATTTCATGGAATACTCAGAGCGAGGTCGATTTCCTCGGCAAGCTGAATTACGTCAAGCTCGATGGCCCGGCAAAAGGACGCCCGCGTATTGAAACGGCGATTGACGCCTCGGAAGTGATCCTCGCCCTCGCCCCTGAAACGAATGGCCAGGTGGCAGTACGAGCCTGGCAAGCGCTGGGCGAACTGACCGGTCGCGATCACACCCATCTGGCGCTGAACAAAGAAGATGAGAAAATCCGCTTCCGCGATATTCAGGCCCAGCCGCGGAAAATTATCTCCAGCCCCACCTGGTCGGGCCTTGAAAGTGAGCATGTCTCCTATAACGCCGGTTATACCAACGTTCACGAGCTTATTCCCTGGCGCACCCTTTCCGGTCGTCAGCAGCTGTATCAGGACCATCCGTGGATGCGCGCGTTCGGGGAGAGTCTGGTGGCCTATCGCCCACCGATTGATACCCGAAGCGTTAGCCATATGCGCGAAATCCCGCCGAACGGCTTTCCTGAGAAGGCGCTGAACTTCCTGACGCCACACCAGAAATGGGGCATTCACTCGACCTACAGTGAAAACCTGCTGATGCAAACGCTGTCACGCGGGGGGCCTATCGTCTGGATCAGCGAAACCGATGCCAGAGAGTTAGGCATTGAGGATAACGACTGGATCGAAGCCTTCAACGCCAACGGGGCCCTGACCGCCCGGGCAGTGGTGAGCCAGCGCGTCCCGCCGGGCATGACCATGATGTACCACGCGCAGGAACGTATCCTGAATATTCCGGGTTCAGAAGTCACCGGTCGTCGCGGCGGGATCCATAACTCGGTGACGCGCGTCTGTCCCAAACCGACACACATGATTGGCGGCTACGCCCAGCTGGCGTACAGCTTCAACTATTACGGCACCGTCGGCTCTAACCGCGACGAGTTCATCATGATCCGCAAAATGAAAAACATTAACTGGCTGGATGGCGAAGGTCGGGATCAGGTACAGGAGGCGAAAAAATGAAAATACGCTCACAGGTTGGAATGGTGCTGAATCTCGACAAATGCATTGGCTGTCACACCTGCTCGGTCACTTGTAAAAACGTCTGGACCGGGCGTGAAGGTATGGAATATGCGTGGTTCAACAACGTCGAAACCAAACCGGGGATTGGCTACCCGAAAAACTGGGAAGATCAGGAGGAGTGGCAAGGCGGCTGGGTACGCGGGATCACCGGCAAGCTGACGCCGCGTCTCGGCGGGCGCGTGGGCGTGCTGTCAAAAATTTTTGCCAACCCGTCCCTGCCCGGCATTGATGATTACTACGAGCCCTTCACGTTTGATTACCAGGATCTGCACCGTGCTCCACAAGGCGATCACCTCCCGACGGCCCGCCCGCGCTCGCTGATTAGCGGCAAACGGATGGACAAAATTGTTGGCGGCCCGAACTGGGAAGAACTGCTTGGCGGCGAGTTCGAAAAACGCGCCCGCGACCGCAACTTCGACAAGATCCAGAAGGAGATGTACGGCCAGTTTGAAAACACCTTCATGATGTACCTGCCGCGCCTGTGTGAACACTGCCTGAACCCGAGCTGCGTGGCCACCTGCCCGAGCGGTGCCATCTACAAGCGTGAAGAAGACGGCATTGTGCTGATTGACCAGGACAAATGCCGTGGCTGGCGCATGTGCATCAGCGGTTGCCCGTACAAGAAAATCTACTTCAACTGGAAAAGCGGAAAGTCGGAGAAATGCATCTTCTGCTACCCACGCATTGAGTCTGGCCAGCCAACCGTCTGTTCGGAGACCTGCGTCGGGCGTATTCGCTATCTGGGCGTGCTGCTGTATGACGCGGATCGCATTGAAGAAGCGGCCAGCACCGAACATGAAACCGACCTCTATGAACGCCAGTGTGACGTGTTCCTTGATCCGCACGACCCGGCGGTCATTGAAGAAGCCTTCAAGCAAGGTATTCCGCAGAACGTGATTGACGCCGCCCAGCGTTCCCCGGTTTACAAGATGGCGATGGACTGGAAGCTGGCCCTGCCGCTGCATCCGGAATACCGCACCCTGCCGATGGTCTGGTACGTTCCGCCGCTGTCACCGATCCAGTCTTACGCAGATGCGGGCGGCCTGCCGCTCAACGACGGCGTGTTACCGGCGGTCGAAAGCCTGCGCATACCGGTGCAGTATCTGGCCAACATGCTCAGTGCGGGCGATCCTGCTCCGGTGCTGCGCGCCCTCAAACGCATGATGGCCATGCGTCATTACAAACGCTCTCAGACCGTTGAAGGCGTGACCGATACCCGCGCCATCGAAGAAGTGGGCCTTAGCGTCGAGCAGGTCGAAGAGATGTACCGCTATCTGGCGATTGCCAACTACGAAGATCGTTTCGTGATCCCCACCAGCCACCGCGAAATGGCGCGCGACGCCTTCCCGGAACGCAACGGCTGCGGCTTCTCCTTTGGCGACGGGTGCCACGGTTCCGACACCAAATTCAACCTCTTTAACAGCAGCCGGATTGATGCCATCAATATCACCGAAGTGCGCGACCACGGGGAGGGAGAGTGATGCAGATCCTTAAAATCATCGCCCTGCTGATTGAGTATCCCGATGAAACATTATGGGAAAATCGCGAGGAAGCACTTTCCCTGATAGAACAGGATCTCCCTGCGTTACTGCCCTTTGCCCGCCAGCATCTGGATGCCGCGCTGCTGGATAAGCAGGCCGAATGGTGCGAGGTGTTTGAGCGGGGTCGTGCGACCTCGCTGCTGCTGTTTGAGCACGTTCATGCTGAATCCCGCGATCGCGGCCAGGCGATGGTCGACCTGATGAGCCAGTACGAAAAAGCCGGCCTGCAGCTGGACTGTCGTGAACTGCCGGACTATCTGCCGCTCTACCTGGAGTATCTCAGTCTCGTCACCGACGACGAGGCCCGAGAAGGGCTACAAAACGTTGCGCCGATCCTGGCGCTGATTGGCGGTCGCCTGAAGCAGCGCGGCGTGGCGCATTATCAGCTGTTCGATGCGCTCCTGACGCTCGCAGGCACGCGTCTGACCAGCGACAGCGTGGCGAAACAGGTTTCCACCGAGAAACGGGATGATACCCGCCAGGCGCTGGACGCCGTTTGGGAAGAGGAACAGGTCAAGTTTATCGAGGACAACGCCACATCGTGTGATACCTCACCGATGCAGCAATATCAACGACGCTTTAGCCAGGACGTTGCCCCGCAGTATGTCGACGTCAGTGCGGGAGGCCCAAAATGATCCAGTTTCTGAACGTCTTTTTCTACGATATTTACCCCTACCTGTGCGGCACGGTTTTTCTGGTGGGAAGCTGGCTGCGTTACGACTACGGGCAGTATACCTGGCGCGCCTCCTCCAGCCAGATGCTGGATAAGCGCGGCATGGTGCTGTGGTCGAATCTGTTCCATATCGGGATCCTGGGGATCTTCTTCGGACATCTTTTCGGGATGCTGACGCCGCACTGGGTTTATTCGTGGTTTCTGCCGATGTCGCAGAAACAGCTGATGGCGATGATTCTGGGCGGCGTTTGCGGCGTGCTCACGTTGGTAGGCGGTGCGGGATTATTGATTCGCCGGCTGACGAACCCGCGTATCCGGGCGACCTCCTCCACGGCAGATATCCTGATCCTCTGCATTTTGCTGGTGCAGTGTATTCTTGGGCTCACCACCATTCCGTTCTCCGCGAAATATCCCGACGGCAGCGAGATGCTCAAGCTGGTGGACTGGGCGCAGTCGGTAGTGACCTTCCGCGGTGGCTCGTCCGAACATCTGGCGGGCGTGGCGTTTATCTTCCGTGTTCATCTGGTGCTGGGCATGACCATTTTCCTGATCTTCCCCTTCACCCGACTGGTGCACGTCTGGAGCGCGCCGGTGGAGTATTTAACACGCAGGTATCAGGTGGTGAGATCGCGCCGCTGAGTGTTGCCGGGTGGCGCTACGCCTGAGCGCAGCGCCACCGGTCTATTTCCCGGCCTGAGGATGTGTATCAAACCCGGCCATCACCGCCGTCAGCGCGTCCAGCGAAAACCCGTGTTTGGGATCGTCAACGCCCAGTCCAAACCGTGACTGCATCACCTGATACAGCGCGTTCGCGTCGGGAAGATGGACCTGCTCTTCCGCATGCCCCTTCTGCCAGTGGGTAAAGTTAAAGTTGGTCAGGGTCAGCTTTCCGCCGTCAGGCATATGGCGACACATCAACAGATGGTGGCGAAAATGGGATTGCGGCCAGTGCGCCGACCAGAAGTTGCCCATCACGTAATCGCTGAAATACTGTGTTGTCAGATCAAAATGGTACATCGACTGCCAGTGATCGTGGTGGCTGAACTGCAGGATCCAGTCGTTGCCCTCGCTCAGCAAACGGTACAGCCCGTGGGGTGTCTCCTGCTCCTCGTTGGCGAGCAAACGAATCGGCGCCGTCAGCGTCTGTCCGCCAAAACCGACGTCGGCAATCCAGCGCTCGCCGTTGAGTTCAACCAGCAGCAGACGATGCGTACGCGGCGGCATCTGTGGCGGACTGGCTAAGACCACGCGGCCCAGCACGCTGCGAACCGTAAAGCCCACTTCACGCAAAACGCGTTCAAAGAGGCCGTTCTGCTCAAAACAATAGCCTCCACGACGCGCCGTCACCAGTTTGTCGACCAGGCACTGATCTTCCAGATGGATTTCGCGCGGCATCACGACGTCAATATTCTCGAAGGGGATCGCGCAGTTGTGGTGTAGATGCAGCGCCCGCAGGGTGTCGATGTCAACCTGAACAGGCTGTTGCCAGCCCGTACGGGCAAAATAAGCACTCAGAAATGGGGACATGATTCGCTTCCATGATGTGATGTTCCCTGTTTATAAACTATTTTCCGGCCTCCATATGCGCAAAAGTGCTTTTTGCGGATGCATCTTGATTTCGGCTCCCCATCAGACGTTTAATGCCAGCATACCTGCTGAGAGGAATGTTCATGAGCGCGTTTCGTCCCGTTGAATTAAAGCATGCCAGCCGTCTGCTGAACCATGGCCCTACGGTACTGATTACCAGCCGCGATGAGTCTATCGACCGTCGTAACGTCATGGCTGCGGCCTGGTCGATGCCGGTGGAGTTTGAGCCACCGCGTATCGCAATTGTGGTGGACAAAAGCACCTGGTCGCGCGAACTGATTGAGCGCAGCGGGAAGTTCGGCATCGTCATCCCCGCCGTGGCAGCGGCTAACTGGACTTACGCCGTCGGCAGCGTGAGCGGGCGCGACGAAGACAAGTTCAACTGCTACGGGATCCCGGTTGTGCAAGGTCCGGTACTCGGCCTGCCGGTAATTGAAGAGAAATGCCTGGCGTGGATGGAGTGTCGTTTACTCCCGGTTACCGCAGCTGCAGAAAAATACGATACGCTGTTTGGTGAGGTTGTTTCGGCAGCCGCAGATGAACGCGCGTTTGTCGCCGGACGCTGGCAGTTTGACGGCGATAAGCTGAACACCCTGCATCATCTGGGGGCCGGGACGTTTGTGACCAGTGGGAAAATGGTAAAGGCGCTGGAAAAATAGCCTATAAAAAAAGCCCTCTCCGCGAGGGAAAGGGCTTTTAAATTACTTCGCGCGCCGTGCAATAATTTCATCCGCAACATTACGCGGTGCTTCCGCGAAATGATGGAATTCCATCGTGTAGGTCGCGCGGCCTTGCGACATCGAACGCAGCGTCGTGGCATAGCCAAACATCTCCGCCAGCGGCACATCCGCGCGAATAATCTGACTACCGTACTGCTCTTCCATTCCCTGCACCATGCCGCGGCGGGAAGAGAGATCGCCCATGATGTTGCCGGCGTACTCTTCCGGTGTTTCCACCTCGACATGCATGACCGGTTCAAGAATCACCGGGTCCGCTTTGCGAGCGCCCTCTTTAAAGCCGAGGATCGCCGCCATGCGGAACGCCATTTCCGAGGAGTCGACCTCGTGATAGGAGCCAAACGTCAGGGTCGCTTTCACATCGACAACCGGATACCCCGCCAGGACACCGCTGTTCATGGCTTCGCGCAGGCCTTTCTCCACAGACGGAATATACTCGCGCGGGACAACGCCGCCCTTGGTGGCATCTTCAAACACAAAACCACTGCCGGGCTCTAACGGCGCCAGACTGAGCACCACATGGCCGTACTGCCCTTTACCGCCGGACTGTCGGACAAATTTCCCTTCGATATCCTTCACCGCTTTACGCAGGGTTTCACGGTACGTGACCTGTGGGCGACCAATGTTCGCCTCAACGCCGAACTCACGCCGCATGCGGTCAACGATAATCTCAAGATGTAACTCACCCATCCCGGAGATAATTGTCTGGCCGGACTCTTCATCGGTGTGCAGACGAAACGAAGGGTCTTCCGCTGCCAGGCGCTGCAATGCAATGCCCATTTTCTCCTGATCGCCTTTGGTTTTCGGCTCGATCGCAAGCGAGATAACCGGGTCCGGAAACTCCATCCGCTCCAGCGTGATGACGGCATTCGGGTCGGTGAGCGTGTCACCGGTTGTCACATCTTTCAACCCAACGCAGGCCGCGATATCGCCCGCGCGCAGTTCATCCACTTCGTGGCGATCGTTAGCATGCATCAGCACGATGCGCCCAATGCGCTCTTTCTTCCCTTTCACCGGGTTGTACACCGCGTCGCCTTTGCGCAGCACGCCAGAGTAAACGCGGATAAAGGTCAGCTGTCCGACGTACGGGTCGCTCATCAGTTTAAAGGCCAGCGCAGAGAACGGCTCGTTGTCGTCTGGATGACGCTCGGCATGCTGCCCATTCTCATCCACACCATCAATGGCGGGCACGTCCAAAGGCGACGGCATCAGTTCAATGACCGCATCGAGCATGCGTTGCACGCCTTTATTTTTAAACGCACTGCCGCACAGCATCGGCTGGATTTCACCGGAGATGGTCCGCATACGCAGCCCCCTGATGATTTCCGCTTCCTCTAAATCACCCGTTTCCAGGTATTTATCCATCAGCTCATCGCTGGCTTCCGCCGCCGCAGAGACCATTTTTTCCCGCCATTCCTGCGCAGTACTCACTACGTCATCCGGCACAGGAGCATAGGTAAACACCATGCCCTGGGTAGCATCGTCCCACAAAATGGTACGCATTTTGATGAGATCCACCACGCCGGTGAAGTGTTCTTCTGCCCCCACCGGAATAACAATCGGGACCGGATTCGCTTTCAGACGCTCCTGCATCATTCGCACGACGCGGAAGAAGTCCGCACCCGGGCGGTCCATTTTGTTGACGAAGGCCAGCCGCGGGACATGATATTTGTTCGCCTGACGCCAGACGGTTTCCGACTGCGGCTGCACGCCACCGACGGAGTCATACACCATGACAGCGCCGTCGAGTACACGCATGGAACGTTCCACCTCAATGGTGAAATCTACGTGGCCCGGGGTGTCAATAATGTTGATCCGGTGCGGTTCAAAGCCCCGGTCCATACCTGGCCAGAAACAGCTGACTGCCGCAGAGGTAATGGTTATCCCGCGCTCTTGCTCCTGTGCCATCCAGTCGGTAGTTGCCGCGCCATCGTGTACTTCACCCAGTTTGTGGCTCATACCGGTATAAAACAGGATGCGCTCGGTGGTGGTCGTTTTACCGGCATCGATATGCGCGGAGATACCGATGTTGCGATAACGTTCGAGAGGGATGGGTCGGGGCATAATATTTCCTTAGTCATTAAGACTGCGTTGTGACGACCGGGATGGTCGCGTGTTCGTTCGTTTGCTATAATAGTCCCATTGTACGAGTATTATCGAACTATTTTTTTACGGTTGACCTATTGTTGATATAGCTCAATCTGACACCAGACGCAGGAAAACGATGATCCCGAACCACCCTGAAACTGAACAAATACTGCTGGAAAATGTGCTTTTTGCCCTCGGTAACCCGCTACGGCTGTCGATTATCCGCAGGCTGGCCGATGGCAGCGAACTGAGCTGTAACGCGCTGCGCCCGGACGAGGTGGTGAAATCGACGATGACCCATCACTGGCGCGTGCTGCGCGACAGCGGCGTGATTTGGCAGCGCCCGCAGGGACGAGAAAATATGATTTCACTGCGCAGAGACGATCTTGATGCCCGCTTTCCGGGGCTGATGGCAATATTGCTGCAGACGAAGTAACGCGTGTGTCGTGTCGGGCGACTCCGCGCCGCCCGACCCTCTCTCACATTGAATAGCCGGGTTTCTTAATTAAGTGATCCAGGTTGGGTTCAATTTCGGTATCCCAGACCTGCGCTTTCCAGTCGGCTTCCTGCACTTCATTCAGGGCGACCGAAATAGAGCGATCTTTACTGTTCAGATGACGGGTAATCACCTCAGCAATATCCGCCGCCAGCGCGGTTTTTTGGTCGTCGTTCAAATCACGGGGAAAACATTTGATATCTACGTGTGGCATATGCAGGCTTCCAGTTATGAATGTGAGTTCCACGTTATCAGATTATCTCGTTTGCCTTTAACACCTTGTGCAGTTCCGGCAGCTGGCACACGGTATCCGCAATCGCCGTTATCTTCGGCGTATTCGCCGCAAACCATGCATGGCGAGGCCCCCAGGTGCGTGCAACCGTGATGTAGACGTCAAGCAGCGTCAGCCGTTCCCCGAGTGCAAAAGGGGTGGCACTGAGCTGGCTGTCGAACCACAGATAGAGTGATTTTCGGTATTCAATACAGCTGTTTTTCAACTGCTCCGGCGCGTCCGGCACCCAGCGTTCAGGGTAGTCGGCGTAGGTAAAGGTGGGATAAACGTTCGCAACAAACCAGATGAGCAACCGCTGAAACTGCTGCCGCTCAGCCTGCCCGACGGCAGGCGCAAGATCGGGACATCTGTCCAGCACCATCAGGGCAATCGCCGCCGTTTCGGTCATGATCGCCCCGTTTTCCAGTTCCAGCGTGGGTACCTGACACAGCGGATTGCGTGCTTTCAGCAACTCACGTTGCGGGCCGGGCTGGTCAAACCCGTCCACGTTAATAAATTGATAAGGGATGTCTGCCAGAGTCAGCATCACTTCACTGATTGCCGATCCCCAGCCGGGTACGCCATAGAGTTTAATCATGTTGCCCCCTCCGGGATGAAAACCCTAAGTGTAGACACGACTAATAGGTTATCCCAGGCGGGTTCACGTCGGATTGCGTCACCGCTTCGCCCTCTTCTCCCCAGCGTGCCAGCACCCGCTGGTACTCTCCACGCGTAATAGCGCCCTCCAGCGCAGCCTGCAAAGCATAAACCAGCCCATTGCCCTTTTTGGTCGTCGTGGCGACATAGGCTCTCTTCGGCCCGAGCCCCACTACGCGCGTTTTGCCGGTCAACGCCGCTTTATAGGCTGATACGGATTGAGGCCCGAAGAACACATCCGCCCTGCCGGACTGAATATAGAGGTTGCCGGAAGCATCATCGGTCAGATAGACCGGCAGCGCAGGCGCACGACCGGCTTTTTTGTTCTCTTCATTCCAGCCCAGCAGAATGCGCTCCTGATTGGTCCCGGAACCGACAATCACCTTTTTGCCTGCCAGATCTTTTGCGCTGTTAATCGCCTGGACCGCGCTGGTGGATTTCACGGAAAACGCCAGTGAGTCGACGCGATAGGTCGCAAAATCAAATTTCTCTTTTCGCTGTTCGGTCACCGCAATATTCACCAGCGCCACGTCATAGCGTCCGGAGCTGATCCCCAGCGGCCAGTCTTCCCAGGCCGTGGGAACCAGCTTCAGCTTTAACCCCAGACTGCCCGCCAGCAAGCGGGCAATATCCGGATCGCTGCCAATCCGCGTCCGGTTATCGCTGGCAAGCAGCGCCAGCGGTGGAGAGTTGAGCGCTGAGATCGCTACCGTGAGCGTGCCCGGCTCAACAAATTTATAGTTCGCGGGGATCTTCGCGACGGCCTGCCGATCTACCGTCACCGGCAGCGGCTGCTCGTTGGCGTGTAAATCGATACCCGCATGGCTCGCGGTCGTAAAAGCCAGACCGGCCAGAAAAGCATATTTCATCTGCGCTCCTTACAGCACTTTTGACAGGAACTGGCGCGTTCGCGGGTGCGACGGACGGGTTAATACGTCGTCACTGCTGCCCTGCTCCACAATTTTGCCGTCGACCATAAAGACCACCTGATCCGCCACTTCCCGGGCAAAGCCGATCTCGTGGGTGACGACCACCAGCGTGGTACCCGAGCGGGCGAGCTTTTTAATCACGTCCAGCACTTCGCCAACCAGTTCCGGGTCGAGCGCTGAAGTGGGCTCATCAAACAGCATTACCCGGGGACGTAACGCCAGTGCGCGGGCAATGGCAATACGCTGCTGTTGGCCACCGGAGAGATGGCGCGACCAGGCGTCGGCTTTATCGCGCAGCCCGACCACATCCAGCAGGCTGTATGCCCTTTCAACGGCTTCTTTCTTACTCAGTTTTTTATGGGCGATGGGCGCTTCAATCAGGTTTTCCAGCACCGTGAGATGCGGAAAGAGATTAAAGTTCTGGAAGACATAGCCCACATTGACGCGCTGTTTGAGGATCTCTTTCTCTTTCAGCTCGTAGAGTTTGTCACCCTGACGGCGGTAACCGATGTAATCACCGTCAATCTGGATAAACCCTTCGTCGACGCGTTCCAGATGGTTAATGGTGCGCAGAAGCGTCGATTTACCCGATCCGGAAGGCCCGAGGATCACCGTTACCGATCCGGGCGGGATCTCCAGCGAGACGTTATCAAGCGCTTTATGGCGGCCAAAAAACTTACTGACGCCGGTAATCGAAATATGCCCTTCAGGAGAGGTTTGCATGGACGGGCTCCTGTACTGATGCGGTGGATACGGAACGGACGCGACTGGCTACCCGGTTTTGATTAACGGCTGAACGGCGTTCGCTGCGTGCAAGCCCGCGCTCCACAACATGCTGAATGGCAGACAACACGGTGGTAATCACCAGATACCAGACCGCACCGACCATCAGCAGCGGGATCACCTCCTGCGTGCGGTTATAGATCATCTGAATGGTATAGAAGAGTTCCGGCATCGCCAGGACATACACCATCGCCGTGCCTTTCGCGAGACTGATAATTTCATTAAATCCGGACGGCAGAATCGTGCGCAGCGCCTGCGGCAAAATGATACGCACCGTGCGACGCCAGGCTGGCAGACCGAGTGCCGCCGCCGCTTCATACTGACCATGATCCACCCCCAGAAAACCGCCGCGAATGATCTCGGCGGTATACGCGCTCTGAACCAGCGTCAGCCCCACCACGGCGGTGGAAAACTGTCCCAGCACGTTGATGGTTTCAAAGCGACCCCAGGTAATGGCGGTGAAGGGTACGCCGAGCGAGAGCGTGTCGTAGAGATAGGAAAAGTTATAGAGAATGATCAGAACCACAATCAGCGGCAACGAACGAAACAGCCAGATATACCCCCAGGCCAGGCTGCTCAGCAGCCAGGATGAAGAGAGCCTCGCCAGCGCCAGCAGGCCGCCGATGACCACGCTGAGTGCAGTGCCGATCAGGGTCAACAGCAATGTTTGCCCTACGCCTTCGAGGATAACCGGATCAAAGAACCAACGGGCAAAGACAGACCACTCCCAGCGCGGGTTAAAGGCCACGGACTGAATGACCACCGCAAGCACAAACAGCGCCACCACGGCACCGACAGTCCGCAGCGGATAACGCGCCGGGACCACCTTAATGGTTTCAACGTTGCTCATTGTCATTCCTCATGCTGTTTTACTGAACGCTTCACTGATCAGCGTTTTGGTGAAACGCAGCCGGCCATCAAACGGCGGCTGGCTGTACTCTTCCGGATCGCGGTTCAGATCGAACTGCGGCTGATAGCCCTGGCTGATATAGAGCCTGACCGCTTCCGGCTGACGAAAACCGGTGGTGAGGTAGATCTGGCTGTAACCGGCCTGTACCGCCCGACGCTCCAGCTCCTGGACGACGCGGGCCGCCAGCCCCTGTTGACGCAGCGCCTTGTGCGTCCAGATTCGTTTGATCTCAGCGGTGCGTTCATCAAACGGTTTATACGCGCCGGTGGCGATGATGTCGCCGTCACGCTCAAGGACAATAAACAGCCCCTGCGGGGCCAGGTACCACTCCGTGAGCTCCACTTCCGCGTCTTTAGAGAAGTAGTCGCCATAGCGGGCGGCATATTCACCGAATAATCCATCGATGATGGGCTGAAGATCGGCGTCTTCCGGTGACACGTCCCGAAATTGCTCGCGCATAGCGCCTCCTTAGTCACCCAGTCCTGCCGGGTTCACTTCTGATTGAGGGATACGTTCTACCCCTTCCCCCCAGCGGTTCAGCACTTTGTCGTAATCGCCGTTTTTGATGACCCCGTTAAGTGCAGTCTGTACCGGCTCGACCAGGCCGCTGCCTTTTTTCAGCGTCACCGCAATGTGCGCCGCCTTCGGCCAGCCGCCGTCGACAATCCCAACCCGTTTGGTTTTCCCGGTCAACGCCGCTTTCCATGCGCCAGTCACGTTCGGTCCAAAGAACGCATCTGCGCGGCCTGACTGGAGAGACAGGGTTTGTGATGCATCGTCTTTGGTGTAGATCGGGGTAAACGGCTTCAGGCCTTTCTTCACGTTCTGCGCATTCCACGCCAGCAGGATAGCCTCCTGGTTGGTCCCGGAACCTACGATGATGCGCAGCCCGGCGATGTCCTCCGCCTTCTGCAGCGAGGTAATCGGGCTGGTCGATTTCACATAGAAGCCGAGGGAATCTTTACGGTAAGTGGCAAAATCAAACTTCTCTTTGCGCTCTCTGGTCACGGTGATGTTGCTGATCGCCGCATCGTATTTCCCGGAGGCGACGCCGAGAGGCCAGTCCTCCCAGGAGGTTGGCACCACGTTCAGCTCCAGCCCAAGGCTGTCTGCCACCAGACGGGCAACGTCCACCTCGCTTCCGAGCAACGTTTTATTGTCGTCGGAAAAAACGGTCAGCGGCGGTGAGTTAAGCGCGGCAACCGCCACGGTGAATTTGCCCGGCACGGCGAAGCGATAATCTTTCGGCAGTTGCGCGATGGCGTCGCTGTTTTTGGCGGTGTTGACGGGCGTTTTGTTGGCTTCCAGGCTCACGCCAGTGCCATTAATGTTCACATTCTCTGCCCAGACGGCAGGGGAAAAGGCCAGCGCAAGCGCCAGAATAAGCGATGATTTCTGCATAGCGAGGTTCTCTATTATTGTTGTGTGAACTGGTTTTGCGGTTCGTCTAAACCCAGACTGTCGCGCAGCGTAGTGCCGGGATAGTCGGTGCGGAATAACCCGCGGGCCTGTAACACCGGGACAACCTGGTCAACAAAACGCGGGAACGTGTCTGGCGTTCCACCCTGAATAATGAAGCCGTCCGCGGCGAATGCCTCAAACCAGCCCTGCAGACCGTCTGCCACCTCCTCCGGCGTACCGGAAAAGCGCGGGCGCGGGGATGCCGCTTCGAGTGCAACCTGACGCAGGGTTAAGTTGCGTTCGCGAGCATTACGCTTAATTTCATCGGTCGTGCTGCGAAAACTGTTTTTACCCAGTTCACCGATGTCCGGGAACGGCTCGTCGAGCGGGTACTGGCTGAAATCGTGATGTTCGAAATAACGGCCGAGGTAATTCAGGGCATCGTTAATCGACACCAGAGCCGCGGTTGTCTGATACTGGTTCTCCACGTCCTCCGCGTCTTTGCCAACAATCACGCTGACGCCCTGAAAAATATGTAAGTCCGATGCCCTGCGGCCATTCGATTCAAGCTGGTGTTTCACGTCGCGATAAAACGCTTTGGCTTCCTCTAACGTTTCATGATGGGTAAAAATGGCGTCAGCATGTTTCGCGGCCAGTTTTTTTCCGTCATCCGATGCACCTGCCTGAAAAACAATCGGGCGTCCCTGCGGCGTGCGGCCAATATTGAGCGGACCGGCCACCTGGAAGAAATCGCCGTGGTGATCAAGCGTATGCAGTTTTGCCGGGTCAAAGAACTGCCCGCTCTCTTTGTCGCGCACAAAGGCATCTCCCTCCCAGGAATCCCAGAGTCCTTTCACCACGTCGAGGTATTCATCCGCTATCCGGTAGCGCAGCGCATGTTCAGGGTGTTTCTCGCGCGAGAAGTTTTTCGCCGACCCCTCCAGCGGTGAGGTCACCACATTCCAGCCTGCGCGTCCGTTGCTCAAATGATCCAGGCTGGCAAACTGGCGCGCCACGGTAAACGGTTCGCTGTAGGAGGTCGATAAGGTACCGACCAGACCGAGGCGCGACGTCAGACTTGCCAGTGCGGACAAGACCGTTAACGGCTCAAACCGGTTTAAGAAATGCGGAATGGATTTCTCGTTAATATAGAGGCCGTCGGCGACGAATAAAAAATCAAGCTTCCCCTCTTCGGCTTTTAACGCCGTGGCTTTTACAAAATCAAAATTAATGCTGGCATCGGCGACCGCCGCCGGATGGCGCCAGGCAGACATATTTCCGGAAGCACCATGCAAAATGGTTCCCAGCCGCAGTTGTCGGGTTGCAGACATATTCACCTCTTCAGAATTAAACGTGTTGCAGGGCTTTTTCCGCAAGCTGTGCAAAATAGCGGGCAGCGGGCTCAATTAATGCTTCATCCGGGTTGAAGGCCGGGTGATGTAAACCGAACGGACTGGCGCTGCCAATGCTGACAAACGCCCCGGGGATCTGCTGCAGATACACCGCGAAATCTTCCCCGCCCATATGCAGCTCGGCGTGCTGCGTTTCATACCCAGATTCTCTGGCGACGGCGGTGGCAAATTCGGCCCAGTGCGCGTCATTGACCAGCGCGGTAGGCCCGGCGTACCAGGTGATGTCGATCTGCGCGCTAAACGCGCTGGCAAACCCGGCGGCAATTTCGCCGACGCGTGCTTTCACATTCTGCTGCACTTCCACGCGGTGGGTGCGAAGCGTGCCTTCCAGCTCAACGCTTTCCGGCAGGACGTTCCAGGTATTGCCCCCGGTAATGCGCGTGACGCTCAGCACCACGGAATCAAGCGTGTTGACGTTGCGGCTGGCAACGCTCTGCAACGCCGTTACCAGCTGGCTCGCCAGCACGATGGCATCGTTACCTTCATGCGGACGTGCAGCATGCGCGCCTTTACCGGTAATTCGGATAACAAACCGGTCGACGTTGGCGTAGAACGGTCCACCGCGGGTGGCAAATTCCCCGACCGGCAGCCCCGGCTCGTTATGCATCCCGAAAATGGCACTGACATCACGTAAGGCACCGGCCCGCACCATACTTTTCGCGCCGCCAAAGTTCTCTTCAGCCGGCTGAAAAAGGATCCGCACGCGCCCGTTTAAAGACGCTTCACGCTCTTTAAGCTTTAACGCCGCCCCGAGGATCACACTGGTATGAATATCGTGTCCGCAGGCATGCATCACCCCCGCACGCTGTGAGCTAAACGGCACGCCGCTGCGCTCTTCAATGGGCAAGGCGTCAATATCGGCCCGCAGCGCAATCAGCTTTTTCCCCGTGCCGATTTCGGCCACCACGCCGGTCTGAAGCGCATAAGGCAGCGGCATAATGCCAGCCTTCGTCAGCCACTGACGCAGGCGAGCGGTCGTTTCGACCTCCTGGCCGGACAGCTCCGGGTTCTGGTGCAGCTCCCGGCGCCAGGCAATCAGTTGTTCGTCAAAACGCATACGGCGACCTCCTTGTTAAGCTTCGCCTGCGCCAGCAGACGCAGGGACTGTAGTCGCGTTACGCCATCCGCAACGGGGGTATCAATAATGAATTCATCAATGCCCCATTTTTCGTGCAGGGCGTTCAACTGTTCCAGCACCGATTCAGCTGTTCCCGCCAGCAGCGACTGTGCCCGACGGGCAATGCGCACCGGCTCGCTGCCCGCCTGTCGGGCAAAGGCATAGGCCTGCTCTTCGCTGGCCACGGTGACGCGCTGCCCATTTGCCAGTTCGACGCCCCAGACTTCAACCTGTTGTGCCAGTGCCTCCGCCTCAGCCTGCGACTGGGCGACGATGACCTGCACCGCCACAATCGCATCCCGGGCGCTGTGGTTACGCCAGGTGGTGATGACTTCACGCAGCAGCGCCGGATCCCCGTTCAGGTGAGCAGCAAAGACAAAATGCCAGTCAAGTTTCGCGGCCAGCAGCGCGCTTTCGGTACTGGCCCCCAGCAGGAACCCCTGCGCCGGAACCGGCGGCAGCGGCGTCGCGCGAACGGCCTCGTCCACCGACTGATTTTCCGGCTGGATCCAGTGATGAAGCTGTGTCAGCTGTTCGGCAAAACTGCCTTTTTGCTGTTGATCGAGGCCCTGCTGCAGCGCCCGGGTGGAGAGCGGCAGGCCGCCTGGGGCTTTCCCGACGCCCAGATCCACGCGCCCGGGAGCAAGCGCGGCCAGGAGGTTGAAATTTTCTGCGACTTTGTAAGGGCTGTAGTGCTGGAGCATGACGCCACCAGAGCCCACGCGGATACGCCGGGTTTGCCCGAGGATCCAGGCAATTAACAGTTCGGGTGAAGGGCTGGCCAGCTGGGGCGTGTTGTGGTGTTCGGCAATCCAGAAACGGTGATAGCCCAGATTTTCTGCCTGCTGTGCCAGCGCCAGGGTTCGCGCCAGTGCATCGGCAGCCGTTTCGTTTTCAGCGATGGGGCTTTTATCCAGAATACTGATTCGCCAGGACATGTTGCGTTCTCGTTTGACTTAACATGTCGTCATTATTAAAGGCGTATTTCACCTCTGAGAAACAATTAATTTACATTTGGTTTGCCGGAAATCAGATATATAAATCCATGCTACGCGTGTGACTTAAGCGATGAAATGAGGTTTTCCACCTCACTGCGGCGGGTAATGCGGACAAAATGAATATGGGCGTATTGCGGGTCTACCATATCGCGTGCATAACGTGCGCGGTTGCTGCGCCAGGTTTTGATTGTCCAGATAATAATGGACTCACGGCTCAAGAATGCGCGACGAAAACTCTCACAGTTTCCCGTACCGGGCCACAGTTCCTGTTTGTGCCAGGCGCGCGTGAACGCTCGGGTGACAGCCTGATACAGGGTTCGGGCGAACCCATAATCCACCCACACCACCCGATCCACGTCTCGCCATTTCACAGGACGCGTACGGTTATAGTTGCCATCAAGCACCCACTCCGCTGACGCCTTTAGCGTCGTCTCCAGTTTTTCCAGCAAGATAGCGTCCGGTGTGCCCTGCCAGTCCGGACACCAGTAAAGTCGGTCCATTTCAATGTAAGGAATATCCAGTTCTGCGGCGATACGCTTCGCCAGAGTGCTTTTTCCACTCCCGCTGGTGCCAATCACATTTACTTTCACCCTGTTGCCCCCTGTTGAAGAAAAACCCTTAAAGCATAGCGTTTTCATCTTGTTAACGAAACGCTATTTCGGCGGGTCAGTTTACGTCGAAGAGTGATCTCCCGCTTTTAATTTGCCTTATGGCGTTTATTTGCAGGGCGCCACAAAAACGCAACGATAAATATTTTCATTTTTATTACATCGGACGCATTTTAAAAATAAAAAATACTAAATGCAGGGTATTCCTGAACGCATAACTTTCGTAGAGAATATGCCGACAGTAAAAATAAAAACAAACCTTTCAATCTTGCCTGAATGTTTAACGGGCTCTTTTTTATTGATATATGACCATGGGGTTACTGATGCGGAATAACACTCCCGTTACACAAAACGAGTATTTACTTAACGAAGGTTCGACGCTTATGTCGACCACCAATACGCACAGCCATATTACCTATGCGAACTCTGCCTTTATTGACGCCAGCGGCTATAAAGAAGAGAGTCTTCTCGGTGAGCCGCATAATCTTATTCGCCACCCCGACATGCCTGCTGAGGCGTTTGGCGACATGTGGTTTACCCTGCAACAGGGTGAGACCTGGACGGGGCTGGTCAAGAACCGCCGCCAGAACGGCGATCACTACTGGGTGCGCGCCAACGTCACCCCGGTTTATCAGAATGAAACGTTAACCGGCTATATTTCTGTGCGGAATATTCCTTCGCGTGAAGAGATTACTGTCAGTGAAAAACGGTATGAGAAAGTGCGCAATAATGAATTAAAACATCATCGCTTTTATAAAGGCCTGCTTGTTCGCCACGGTCTGTTCTCTTTTACGTCGCTGTTTAAACGCCTTAGCACCAGTAAAAGGATCCATCTTGGTATTGCGATAACCGCCCTGCTCGCTTGTCTGCAGTTGTTTATATTTGCCGATCGTATTGTTGAGACTGTAGGTCTGGCTCTGCTATTTATTGCCCTGGCCGTTTATCTTCATGCGCAAATTGCAAAGCCGGTAAAATCCATTGTCCAGCAAATGCAGCGGGTGGTTTCAGGACGTAAAGCGGACTATTACCATTTTGACCGCGTCGATGAAATCGGCCTGATGATGCGCATGGTGAATCAGTCGGGTCTGAACCTCCATTCGCTGGTGGACGATGTCGGTGCACAAATCAGCGGTATAAGTACAATCAGCCAGCAGGTGGCGAAAGAAGGTATGG
Source organism: Enterobacter sp. BIDMC 26 (assembly GCF_000534435.1). Lineage (NCBI taxonomy): Bacteria > Pseudomonadati > Pseudomonadota > Gammaproteobacteria > Enterobacterales > Enterobacteriaceae > Enterobacter > Enterobacter sp. BIDMC 26. The sequence continues at coordinate 1,607,298 of NZ_KI973182.1, forward strand.
CGTTACAGACGCGTACCGAAGAAACCGCAGACTTTCTGCAGCAAACGGCCTCAGCCGTGGAAGAAATTGCCAGCGCGGTTCAGCAGACGGCTGAAACGGCGAAAGACGCGATCCTGATGGCAGATCGCACCCGCACCAGCGCTCACCGCGGTGAAGCAATGATGAACGAGACTATCGGCATGATGCAGTCCGTGTCGCAGGATAACAGCCAGATCGTCGACATCATCAGCGTCATCGATCGTATCGCCTTCCAGACCAATATTCTGGCACTGAACGCGGCCGTTGAAGCGGCGCGTGCGGGTGATGCCGGGCGCGGTTTTGCAGTCGTGGCGGCCGAAGTGCGCAACCTTGCCCAGCACTCTGCCACGGCGGCCAAAGAGATCAAAACGCTTATAGAGAAAAACGTTTCCAGCGTGAACGCCGGCGTGGAGAAGGTCGAGCAAACTGAATCGCAGCTCACGGTGATGATTGGCAATGTCATGGAGATGTCTTCTCTGATTAAGGAGATAGGCCACGCCACGCAGGAGCAAACGCAGGCGCTGACCCTGATTAACGCGTCCATCTCCCGCATCGGTACAATGACCCAAAACAATACCGGCATGGTGGATAACGTGACGGACGCCGCACACCATCTGACGCAGCGCACGACCCGCCTGCAACAGGCGATTGCCGTTTTTGGCGGTTGAGCAAAGGCGCTGTTATGCGCTGGTTGCTTTGCGCAATCATTAAGCGAAACTGATGATTAAAGCACCACTTCATTAATGGATTTGTCTAAAAACTCACCGCTATTCAGCGTGTTGTGATCCCCGTCTGCTCTGACCACACGATTTCCTTCGACGTGCATCACTTTCGGCACGGTTATATTTTGCGTCGCTTATGAATTGCAGGTAGGATGCCTCGCCATGTTTCGCCTTATCCATACGCAGAATGACTGGGAAGGCAACATGTGTTTGCGCAGAAGCAATCGTTTGTATTGCACTCTGCCAGGCAGGACTATCACGATAATGGTTCAGACAGGCAAACAGGTAACTCAATGAAAACAAGCAATAAAAGCGCAGCCGATCATCACGCTGCTAAACGTCGCTGGTTAAACTCCCATGAAGAGGGCTACCACAAAGCGATGGGCAACCGTCAGGTTCAAATGATCGCCATCGGCGGCGCTATCGGAACGGGTCTGTTTTTAGGTGCTGGCGCTCGTCTGCAGATGGCTGGCCCGGCTCTCGCCCTGGTCTATCTGGTGTGCGGGATCTTCTCTTTCTTCATTCTTCGTGCATTGGGCGAACTGGTACTGCATCGCCCTTCCAGCGGCAGTTTTGTCTCTTACGCCCGTGAATTCCTCGGTGAAAAAGCGGCCTACGTTGCTGGATGGATGTACTTCGTCAACTGGGCAATGACCGGTATTGTCGATATCACCGCCGTCGCGCTTTACATGCACTACTGGGGCGCGTTTGGTGATGTGCCACAATGGGTGTTTGCGCTGGGCGCACTGGCCATTGTCGGCACCATGAACATGATCGGCGTGAAGTGGTTCGCGGAGATGGAGTTCTGGTTCGCGCTGGTAAAAGTGCTGGCCATCGTGGTGTTCCTGGTCGTGGGTACGGTGTTCCTCGGTAGCGGTAAACCGCTCGATGGCAATGCCACCGGTTTCCACCTGATCACCGATAACGGCGGTTTCTTCCCGCATGGCCTGCTGCCTGCGCTGGTGCTGGTTCAGGGTGTGGTGTTCGCCTTCGCGTCCATTGAGCTGGTCGGCACCGCGGCGGGTGAATGTAAAGACCCACAGACCATGGTACCTAAAGCCATTAACAGCGTTATCTGGCGTATCGGTCTCTTTTATGTTGGTTCCGTGGTGCTGCTGGTTCTGCTGCTGCCGTGGAACGCCTATCAGGCGGGTCAAAGCCCGTTTGTGACCTTCTTCTCTAAACTGGGCGTGCCTTATGTTGGCAGCATCATGAATATCGTGGTGCTGACGGCTGCACTCTCCAGTCTGAACTCGGGTCTTTACTCCACCGGTCGTATCCTGCGCTCCATGTCGATGGGCGGCTCGGCGCCGAAATTCATGTCGAAGATGAGCCGTCAGCATGTGCCTTACGCGGGCATTCTGGCGACGCTAGTGGTGTATGTCTTCGGCGTGTTCCTGAACTACCTGGTACCGTCTCAGGTATTCGAAATCGTGCTGAACGTTGCCGCGCTCGGCATCATCGCCTCCTGGGCCTTTATCGTGGTCTGCCAGATGCGTCTGCGCAAAGCGATCAAAGAAGGCAAAGCCGCTGAAGTCAGCTTTAAGCTGCCGGGCGCACCGGTGACCTCCTGGCTCACCCTGCTGTTCCTGTTCAGCGTGCTGGTGCTGATGGCGTTTGATTACCCGAACGGTACCTACACGATCGCCACCATTCCTCTGCTGGCCGTATTGCTGATTGCTGGCTGGTTTGGCGTGCGTAAACGCGTACAAGAAATTCACAGCACGGCGCCGGTTCATCCTGATGATGCCCAACACGACGCCCCGCTGGTTGAAGAGACGTCGCGTTAATATCGACCTGCTGGTTATACAAAGGGAAGGCATTGCGCCTTCCCTTTTTCTTTATGTTGAGGAGCGAAACTTAGAGCGTGATACGAATCACGTCATCAGGCTGGGTGGCTTCCTGCTGACGGGTCGATTTTTGTTTTACCGTCACATACAGGGTTTTGCCATCCGCAGAGAGCGCCAGACTGTTCGGGTAGACCGGGGTGTCGAAGGTTTTGGTAACGTTGTAGGTTTTCGCGTCGATTACGCTCACCTTACCCGCTTCACGGTGTGTCACATACGCTTCGTTGCGCGCCGGGTTAAACAGAACGGCCAGCGATTCAGGCACGGCAATTTTCTTGATGACGCTGCCGTCCTTCAGATTCACCACCAGCACTTCCGGCTGCTTTGAGTCGGTTAAGAACGCACGCTGTCCGGCGGTATCCAGGCTCAGATTCAGGTAGAAGTGCTCCTTACCGTCGTCCTGCACTTTTTTACGGCTGAGGATTTTGTGGGTTGCCGTATCAATCGTCACCAGTTCGCCATCAGCATTGGTGGTGTAAAGACGTTTTGCCTTCGCATCCAGCGCCAGGCCGGTACTGAATTTACCGGTACTGCTGATGGTCTCTTTCAGCTTCAGCGTTGCACCATCCACCACCCAAATCGCGCTCTCCTGGCCTACGCCGGTGATGTAAACGGTGTTTGTGCTGTCATCGGCCACCAGCTGGCGCGGCTGCAGCGGTTTGACGGTTTCACTGCGCTGACGGTTATCCAGCACCAGTCGCCCTTTCACCTCACCCGTTTTGGCATCAATCGCGGTTACCGCGCCGTTGATGGTGTTACCAAACCACAGCGTCTGGGTGGCATTATCAAGGGTGGCACCGAACGGTTTGAGATCGTTATGAATGACCTGCGTCACATCCAGCGTGACCGGGTCAAGGCGATAGACAATCCCGCCTTTGTCCGTTTTGCGGCTCTGCGATGTCGCGACCCACAGCGCATTCTCCTGCTGGCTCACGGCCATTTCATATGCGCCTTTCCCGACCGCTTTGCGCAACATCTCTTCGGCAGCATGAACCTGGAAGGTTCCGGCAAACAGTAACGCCCCTGACAGCAGAGACATACTCAGGCGCGGCGAGCACAGATGACGTAAAGACATAACAATTCCTTTTTTGAACACAGGGTTTACTGCTGACATCACTTCCGGCAGGCAACGTCATGGCATTGCCGTTTTGATAATGAGAATAGTAATCATTTATGAGTTAGATGTGGAGTTTTTCTTTCCTTCCCGGCCTTTCATTAACGCAATGTGCGGTTATAGTTTTCAAAAGATTTACAAAAGATTTAACATATATGGACATGTTCCATTTGGTACGTTTTTTTCCATAACCGGTCTATTTCATGAAAATCATTTCTGCCCGTAAGGCAACGCTTCCACTGCTGCTGGTTCCTGTTATCTCTGCGCCTCTCACTGCGATGAGTGCCGATGAACAGACCATGATCGTCAGCGCCACGTCGCAAACCGTCTCGGAGCTCGATACCCCGGCGGCGGTCAGCGTCGTGAATGGCGATGATATGCGTCATGCTGCGCCACGCATTAACCTGTCTGAATCTCTTGGCAGCGTGCCGGGGCTGCAGATCCAGAACCGCCAGAATTACGCTCAGGATCTCCAGCTTTCGATGCGTGGGTTTGGTGCCCGCTCAACCTTCGGCGTGCGCGGTATCCGTATGTATGTCGACGGTATTCCGGCAACCATGCCGGATGGACAGGGACAAACCTCCAATATCGACCTCTCCAGCGTGGACAGCGTAGAAGTGCTTCGCGGCCCCTTCTCTGCCCTTTATGGCAACGCCTCTGGCGGCGTGATCAACATGACGACCCAGACCGGGCAGCAGCCGCCGACCATCGAGGCCAGCAGCTATTACGGCAGTTACGGTACCTGGCGCTATGGAATGAAAGCCACCGGCGCGATGGGTGACGGGACGCATGCCGGGGATGTGGATTACACCGTGTCCACTACCCGTTTCACGACCAAAGGTTATCGCGACCACAGCGGCGCGCGGAAGAATCTCGCCAACGCTAAACTGGGTGTTCGTATTGATGACGTGAGCAAGCTGACGCTGATTTTCAACAGCGTGGACATGAAAGCCAACGATCCGGGTGGACTGAGTGCCCAGGAGTGGCATGACAACCCTCGCCAGTCTCCGCGTGGCGATCAATACAATACGCGCAAGACCATCAAGCAGACCCAGGCTGGCCTGCGCTACGATCGTCAGCTCAGCACCCAGGACGATCTCAGCGTCATGATGTACGCCGGCGAACGTGAAATGACGCAGTACCAGTCAATTCCTTATCAGCCTCAGCTGAGACCTTCCCACTCCGGCGGCGTGATTGATATGCAGCGCCATTACCAGGGGATTGATACCCGCTGGACGCACCGTGGCGAACTGCTGGTTCCGGTCACCTTTACCACCGGTCTGAACTACGAAAACATGAGCGAAGATCGTCGCGGATACGAGAACTTCGTGATGAACAACGGCGTGCCGGAGTACGGCGTCAAGGGTGACAAACGTCGTAACGAACGTAACCTGATGTGGAACGTCGACCCGTACCTGCAAACCAGCTGGCAGTTAACGCAGAAACTCTCCGTGGATGCCGGCGTCCGTTACAGCTCGGTCTGGTTTGACTCCAACGACCATTACGTGACCCCGGGCAACGGAGACGACAGCGGTGACGCAAGCTATCACAAGTGGCTTCCGGCCGGTTCGGTGAAATATGCCGTGACCGATGCGTGGAATCTCTATGCTGCGGCAGGTCGCGGGTTTGAAACGCCAACCATCAATGAGCTCTCTTATCGTGCGGATAACCAGGGCGGCCTCAACATTGGCCTGAAACCTTCCACGAACAATACCTATGAAGTGGGCAGTAAAACCCGTATCGGTAATGGTCTGCTGACGGCAGCGCTGTTCCGCACCGATACGGATGATGAGATTGTCGTCGATGCCAGCGCTGGCGGTCGTACCAGCTATAAAAACGCCGGTAAAACCCGTCGTCAGGGGGTTGAAGTTTCCCTGGATCAGCAGTTTGCTGAGAACTGGAAGCTGAAAATGGCGTGGACCTATCTGGACGCCACCTATCGAACCAACGTGTGCAGCACCGGCGACTGTAACGGCAACCGTATGCCGGGCATTGCCCGCAACATGGGTTATGCCTCATTTGGCTGGCAGCCGGAAGAAGGCTGGTATGCGGGATCGGATGTGCGCTACATGAGCGATATCATGGCGGATGACGAGAACACGGCGAAAGCCCCGTCCTACACGGTGGTTGGGCTGAATACCGGGTATAAATTCAACTACGGTAACTGGGGAATGGACGTCTTTGGTCGCGTCGATAACCTGTTCGATAAAGAGTATGTCGGTTCGGTTATCGTGAATGAATCCAACGGGCGTTATTACGAACCTGCACCGGGCCGTAACTACGGCGTGGGTCTGTCAGTCTCTTATCGCTTCGAGTAAGCAAAAAGCATTCTTTTTTGCTGAATATTATTTTTATAAATGGAATAACGCTCCTGATGGCAATAAGCCATCAGGAGTATTTAACCAGGAATATAATTCGCGGCAGGATATAGTCGCTCTGCTAAATAATCTCTCAGTTAAAATATTGTCGCTGTAAAAGCGTGTTCGCTTCGTCAATCAACGTCTCGATCGCCTTCTGACTGCCATCAACATCTCTTCGCTCAAGCGCGGACAGGAGCTCGGCGTAGTGATAAGTCGACACCTTGATGTCGTTAAGCTCCTGATGCAGATAGTTCATGCAAGGTCCAATACGCACCCATAGCTGCTCAATTAAGGCGCTGAGTGTCGGCATTTCCGCGTACTGATAAAGCGTAAACCGAAAGATGCGGTTAGCATGCAGCGCCTGCTGAACGTGCCCGTTGCGCATGGCTTCATGGAATGTCTCTGATAGCTTGCGCAACACCTCCAGCTTATTTTCCGTCATATGCTGACAGGCGGCAGCTACCGCCATAGGCTCAAGCTGTTTTCTGATGGCGTTAATCTCGTTATAACGCTCAAGCGTGACCTCAGGAACCAGAAACGCCTGGGCTGGCGTGGCGTGTAATGCCCCAGACGACACCAGACGCAAAAGCGCCTCGCGGACCGGGGTAATACTGGTTCCTAATTTATCAGCAATTTCTTTGGTAATCAGTCGAGCGCCAGGTTTCAGTGAGCCTGTAATTAACGCGCCTTTCAAACTGAGTTCGACTTGCATGGTAAGACTGATCCTTTGCGCTTTTTCTAAATGGTCCAAATCAAGCATGTTCAATTCCTGTAGCTAATACTTAATGCTATTTTTAAACGCCGTTTTTTATAAACGACGCTGTTCCGATATATCCTGTATCGTCATGCCTGGTGATGGGAAGTCTGTAAAAATGTCAAGAAATGCAAAATTTATTTTTTTTCGTTTTCGTGCTCATCTGAACGGAAGGCGCGAAAAGCCATGTCCAGTTAATTAAAGACAATATATCGTATCTTCACAAATAAATATGGCGGGAAACCCCGCCATATTTTAGATTATTTATTGTCACCCGCGACGCGAATCACGACTTTGCCGAAGTTTTTTCCTTCAAGAAGGCCAATCAGCGCCTCAGGCGCATTCTCCAGGCCGTCTGTAACCTGCTCACGGTAGTGAATTTTGCCTTCCTGCACCCAGCGCCCCATCTCATCCTGGAACTCCTTGATGCGATGGCCGTAGTCCTGAGCGATGATAAACCCCTGCATACGAATACGTTTCTTCAGAATCGTCGCCATCAATAACGGCAAACGATCAGGCCCTTCCGGCAGACCCGTCGCATTGTAACCGCTCACCAGACCACATACCGGTACGCGCGCCGAGGTGTTCAGTAAGGGCAACACGGCGTCAAAGACTTTCCCGCCGACGTTTTCATAATAGACATCAATCCCTTTCGGGCAGGCCTTTTCCAGCTGGGCCGCGAAGTCATCGGCATGGTGATCCAGGCACTGGTCAAACCCGAGCACCTCGACGGCATGGCGGCATTTTTCTGCACCACCGGCAACGCCGATCACCCGGCAACCTTTGATTTTACCGATCTGCCCGACCGTCGCACCAACCGGCCCCGTCGCCGCCGCAACCACCAGCGTTTCACCGACTTTAGGCTGGCCGATGTCCAGTAGCCCCATATAGGCGGTAAACCCTGGCATACCCAGAATGCCCAGCGCCCACGAAGGGTGAGATATATTATCGCCCAGTTTCACCAGCCCGCTGCCGTCTGAAATTGCATACTCCTGCCAGCCGCTGTAGCCCAGCACCCACTCACCCGGCGTATAGTCCGGATGATTTGACTGCTCCACGCGGCTGACCGTTCCCCCCACCATGACCGCCCCAATTTCCACTGGCGGTGAATAGGAAGGTGCATCACTCATGCGGCCACGCATGTAAGGATCAAGCGACAGCCAGACCGTGCGCAGCAAAAGCTGTCCTGCCTGAGGTTCAGGAACAGGCTGCTCTTCCAGACGAAAATTCTCCGCGACCGGCGCACCGTGCGGACGAGAAGCCAGAACCCAGCGGCGATTTTGCGAAACAGATTGATTCATCAGGAACTCCTTCTGGTACAAATGTCATTAGAGCCTGGCTCATGATCGGCGTAAACGCTTTAACTTTACGAGCCAGACTGGTTAAGCCGCACAACCAGATAGATACAGGTTTCATTCGTCTCATTAATGAACCGGCAGTCGTTGGGCGGCCCCAGTTCCAGGCAATCACCGGCGTGCATTTCATGACGGGTATCGCCCTCCTGGAAAACCAGTTCGCCAGACTGCAGCCAGATAAGCTGGCGCGCCAGCGCATACGACGAGGCGGGCATAGGGACATCGCTTCCCGCCGGCAGCTCAACCTGAACAAGATCGATGGGCAGATCGGTGCGGGGTGAAACGTGGCGGCGGAGGTAGTGTGTCTGAGGGTCACGCCAGACGGGCTGGTTTTCCAGACGCAGCAGCTTTCCTTCCTGCATTTCTGCTCTGGCGATCAGCGTTGACATGCTGATGCCAAACGCGCCGGATAACCGCGCGAGCAAGGTCGCCGTCGGGCTGCTGTCCCCGCGCTCTATCTTGTGGATCATGGCGCGCGAGACGCCGGCCCGGTCAGCAAGCTCGCTTAATGACCATCCTCGCGACTCGCGTTCAAGGCGAATTCGCGCGCTAATCCTTTGATTCATTGTGTCTGTCATAGTATTCATGACGTCATACTATAGTGTATGAACAGCATTTCAACGCGGTTTTGATAACAAAAAAATCTGGCTTATGTCATAGCCATCCGTCTGTACAGTTGTGTAATATCGTACTCATAACGTAATACTATAGTGAACAACACACTCAGAGGTTCAAACATGATCGTTCGTCATGCCTGCAAAGAAGACTGCGCCGCTATTGGGGAGATTTACAACCACGCGGTGCTGCATACTGCCGCGATCTGGAATGATAAAACCGTCGATACGGATAACCGCATTGCCTGGTTTGAGGCGCGTGCCCTCGCAGGCTACCCGGTGCTGGTGAGTGAAGAGAATGGCGTTATCACCGGCTACGCCTCGTTTGGCGACTGGCGCGCCTTTGACGGTTTCCGGCATACGGTAGAGCATTCTGTCTACGTTCATCCGGACCATCAGGGGAAAGGTATTGGCCGCACGCTGATGAACGCGCTGATTATTGAAGCGCGGACCCTCGGCAAACACGTCATGGTGGCGGGCATTGAGGCGCAAAACCAGGCCTCTATTCATCTTCATGAGACGCTCGGTTTTGTGACCACCGGCCAGATGCCGCAGGTGGGCACCAAGTTTGGCCGCTGGCTGGATCTGACCTTTATGCAGTTGCAGCTTGATGAGCGCAGCGATCCGGACGCTATCTCATGAATCAGTCTCTGACGCTGGCTTTTCTGGTGGCGGCGGGAATTGGCCTGGTGGTGCAAAACACCTTAATGGTGCGCATCACTCAGTCCTCCTCGACCATTCTTATCGCGATGCTGCTGAATTCGCTGGTTGGCATTGTGCTGTTTGTCAGCATTCTGCTGCTAAAACAGGGCTTCGCCGGATTTAGCGAGTTGGCTTCAACGATCCGCTGGTGGACGTTGATCCCGGGGCTGTTAGGGTCGTTTTTTGTTTTTGCCAGTATCAGCGGCTATCAAAATGTTGGCGCAGCGACAACCATCGCCGTGCTGGTGGCAAGCCAGTTGATTGGCGGGCTGGTAATGGATGTACTCAGAAGCAATGGCATCCCCTTGCGCGCGCTGATTGGCCCGGTGTGCGGTGCCGTAATGCTGGTGGTCGGGGCGTGGCTGGTTGCGAGACGCCAGTTCTGACCCCCGGCTCACCGCTACAGAATCGTACCGCCTTTGGTCAGCAATTCCTGACGGGCGTCCATCTCTTCTTTATGTTGCTTACCGTGATGTGCAATCGCGGTACGCAGACGCTGCTGCTGACTGTAGCGATCTTCACGGCTTAACGCTGCGTCATCGCTCAGTTCGATCAGCAGTTCATTCATTCGGCTAATCACTCCCTCTTCGATGGCGGTATCGACACGGGCGATAACTTCATTTAAATGTGACATTGTCACTCCTTGTCAGATGCCCGGCAGGCGCGGTGCCTGCCGGGGAAAAAGTCAGTTCAGTTTCGCTTTGGAGAAATCGCTGCCCATCAGGCTCACGCTGTACCCCGTTACGTTGCTGCGGGTGGCGTAGAACGTTTTGCCGTTCGCCAGCGCAATCCACGGTGCCTGAGCATAGAAGATCTCCTGCGCCTGGCTGTAGAGTTTCGCACGCTCACCCGGGTTGCTGGTCAGTTTGGCTTTCTTGACCAGATCATCATACCCCTTATCGCACCAGCGCGCGGCGTTCGATCCGGTTTTGATGCTGTCGCATCCCAGCAGTACATCAGCAAAGTTATCCGGGTCGCCGTTATCGGACATCCAGCCAAACAGCGCGGAATCATGCTCCCCTTTACGCATACCGGAGAGATACTCGCCCCACTCGTAAGAGACAATTTTGGCCTTCACGCCGACTTTCGCCCAGTCGCTCTGAATCATCTCCGCAATACGCTTCGAGTTAGGGTTATACGGACGCTGCACAGGCATTGACCACAGCGTCACGTCCGCACCCTTCTCCAGACCGGCCTGTTTCAACAAAGCTTTCGCTTTTTCAGGATCGTAGCTGTAGTCCTTCAGATCGTTATTAAAGCCCAGCATATTCGGCGGAATGGGGGATTTCGCCACCGTACCGGAACCCATAAAGACCGCATTCACGATGGCTTTTTTGTCCGTCGCATAGTTCAGGGCCTGACGCACCAGCACGTTATCAAACGGTTTTTTCTCGGTATTGAACGCCAGATACCCCACGTTCAACGCCTCCACGGCGTGCAGCTTCAGGTCTTTATTTTTGTTAATAACATCAAACTGAACCGGTGACGGCGCCGGAATGATCTGGCATTCGTTGGTCTGCAGCTTCGCCAGACGCGTTTCTACGTTTGGCGTGATGGAGAAAATAAGGTGTTTCGTCGGAACCGCACCTTCCCAGTAGTTCGGGTTAGCGACGTAGCGGATCAGCGAATCCACTTTGTACTGTTGCAGAACATACGGCCCGGTACCAATCGGCCAGGTATCGACATTCTCAGGCGTCCCTTTTTTCAGCATCGCGTCAGCGTATTCAGCGGAAAGAATAGAGGCGAAATCCATCCCCCAGTCAGCAAGGAATGCGGCGTTTGGTTCGCTCAGCGTAAACTGCACGTGATAATCATCAACCTTTTTGACGTCCTGAATCAGCTTGTCCAGGCCTACGTCATTAAAGTATTCGTAATTACCCTGCGAGACATTGTGATAAGGATGCTTAGGGTCTTTCTGACGCATGACGGAAAAAATAACGTCATCCGCATTAAAATCACGGGTCGGCTTGAAGTATTTATTGCTGTTGAACTTGACCCCTTTACGCAGCGTAAAGGTATAAGTCTTACCGTCCGGGGAAATTGTCCAGGACTCTGCCAGCGACGGTACCGGGGTGTTTTTCACCGGGTCGAAATTGATCAGGCGGTTATACAGGACCTGAGAGCTGGCCACGAATGACGGGCCCGAGCTGGCGATCTGCGGGTTGAAAGACTCCGGTGATGCTTCAGAGCAATAAATGATGGTGTCATTATTCGCCGCCCATGCGGCACCTGCTGGTAAGAGAGTGCTCAGCGCGAGGGCGAGCAGCGTTTTCCCTGTAGACATGGTTATAACCCTGGCAGTTTTATTATATTGGACTGTAATAACAGCACAGCCGCTATAACCTGGCAAATAACGAATCACTATCAGGTTATTCTAAAGCAACGTTTTCCGCTGGTTTTACAGCCAGTGCGCCAGAGGTTGATTTGCCTTAAGTGCTATTATTCGTCAAGCACAACCGCACCTTTCTATGCCACAAGAAATCGTCCCTTTTGGCGTCTCTTCCTCCGTTTGGTTGCTTCCCGATTTCGTTAAAGTAACGGTGTGAAGAAGTATATGGGATCAAATCGTGGCAAAAACTCTTTTACGCAGCGGTAATCTGGATGACTTTCAGGCCGTTGGCGGCGGCGGACAAGCCGTTTTTGAATCAGCGTTACAAATCCGGGAAGCGCTCCGGTTACGCAAACAACAGGCGATTGTCGACTGTCTGGCTATTCCGCAGGTCAATGATGGTGGCGACCGTGTCGACTGGTATTCGCCGGTCGACGGTTGTGTAACCAGCTGGAAAGCGGCGAACGAAGACGATCGTTATCGCGCCCTGCGCTATCTGGAAAATACGCTGGCCAGCGTTGAATCGCTGAGTAAGAAGTGCCTGCAGTCGCCAAAAACAGCGCAACAGCTTTTCGGCTCCCTGCTGTCGAAAGCATTTCAGTTTCCCGGCGAAAATTTCCTTTTCCTGGTTGATGGAAAGCCGGTCATAAGCTTCTGGGGGTTTGTAAACCTCAATGAGAATGCGCGTGACGACGTACTCGACTGTTTACGTGAATCGCTGATCCCTGAGCCAGCCCCGATTGTCATTGAAGACCCTGAACCCGAGCCGGAACCGACCCCAGTCCTGACCTTTGAACAGGCCGATGAGCCGCTGATCGCCCCGGCCACGGTGGTGCGCATCACGCCGGACGAACTGTATACGCCTGAGCCTGCGCCGGTCACTGTGCCACCTGTGGAAGAACCCGAGCCAGAGCCTGCGATCGTAGCCAAAAAACGCCGCGTTCCCCTGTGGACGCTTCCGGTTGCCGCCGTGATCGTTGCCGCGATTGCCACCCCGTTGCTGTGGCCAAAACAGGCCCCTTCTGCCGAGCCAGTGGCTGTCGTTGCCCCTGAACCTGTCGCCATTGCGCCAAAGCCGATTACAGCCGTTGAGCCACTGCCGATGAAATTACCGCTGCATCAGGCAGAGGTGATCGCGAGCAAAGAAAAAGAGCCGGCACCCGTTGCCGCCCCAGCGCCTGCGCCGGTTGTGATTGCGGCGATCCCGAAAGACGCCATGGTCATGGAAGCAAACCAGGTGAAAGCGGGGTCGACGCGTTTTCTGAACGGAACATGGCGTGCGATCCTCGACGTGAAAGATCCGATTACCGGCAAACCACCGTCGCTGCGCTATCAGATCCAGAACAATAAAGGCTTCGCTCGTGTTGTTCACGGTGACAATGTTGTCTGCCGCGTGGAGGTTTTCTCCGGGCTGCACAGCAATGGCGAACTGATGATCAAGAGTCGCGGTAATGCCCGCTGCACAGACGGTTCACGCTACCCGATGCCGGAAGTTGCCTGCAAAGCAGGTACCAGCGATGTCGCTGAATGTAATGCCCGTTATGATGCCAAAACCGTCGTTCCACTGACGTTCAAGAAAGCAGGTGCCTGACCCTATGCTGGTAAATCTTTGCGACTATAAACAGAGCGTCACGCTTATTGCCAACAGCGGCGTGCAATTCCTCGATTTTGGCCTGACTCCGCAGGACACCGCCAGCAACGGGCGCTTCGTACGTAAAACCGCCAACGGTCCGCTTCTGCGTCTCGATTTCGATCTCGTCAACGGGCGTTACACGCTGCCGGGATTGAACGGCGGACAGCCTGAAGTGGTGAAACCGGAAACCACGATCCCACTGCATCAGTCCCTGACGGTGCTGGATGGCGTCTGGCTCCCCATTCCCTTCCTGCGCTTCAATCCGCCACGTACCTTTGTTGACGGGCCGGATAACTGGGCGCGCGTCCAGGTGCGTAAACTTGAAACGCCTGATGCGGCAGGCAATACGCACCGCGTCACGCTCGCTCTCGACAGCCAGATTGCAGAGCATGCTACTGCCGCGCTGTCCCCGGTTGAAAATGACATTCTCAACGGCACCCGTTTCGGACTGGCATGGCGTGACGATGAGGTGGAAAGCTTCCTCGACCAGACCTGGATTGACGGCTGGCTGCGCGAGGCGTTTACCCACTATGCGACCGACGTTGAAAACCGCGCGGAACGCGACCTGCAACAGGCAATGCGCAGCTTTGAGTACCAGGCACACTGGCTCAACCTGCTGTCCATGCTCGGTGAACAGCTCACCGTGCCGGAAGTGAAATTTGTCACCCATACCCTCAGTACGCCGGCTATTCCGGTCGACCTGATCCTCGACGTCGGAAATACCCATACCTGCGGCGTTATTATTGAAGATCACGGTGATGCGAACGACGGTCTGCGCCAGACGGCCGAACTGCAGGTGCGCTCGTTAAGCGAACCACAGTTCCTCAATGAGCCGCTGTTTACCAGTCGTCTGGAGTTTTCAGAAGCGCGTTTTGGCAAGCAGCACTTCTCGGTGGAAAGTGGGCGTGAAGATGCCTTTGTCTGGCCGTCTATTGTCCGCGTGGGCGATGAAGCCCGCAAACTGGCTACGCACCGTCTGGGCACGGAAGGTAATAGCGGTATCTCCAGCCCGCGTCGCTACCTGTGGGATGAAACCCCGGTGGTCCAGGACTGGCGCTTTAGCCAGATGAACAGCAAAACCCAGCGCGAACCGCTGGCGACCGCGTTCCCGCTGATGAACCTGATGAACGATGACGGTGAACCACTCTTTACGCTGCCGCAGGACGAGCGACTGCCGGTCTTCTCCCCGCAGTACAGCCGCAGCACGCTGATGACGCATATGCTGTGCGAACTGCTGGCACAGGCGCTGGGGCAGATCAACAGCGTTGCCACACGCCTGCGTCTGGGTTTTCCGGCCTCGCCACGCCAGCTGCGTACGCTGATCCTGACCCTGCCCTCGGCGATGCCGAAGCAGGAATGCGAGATCTTCCGTCGCCGCATGTTCGAAGCGATCGCTATCGTCTGGAAAGCGATGGGCTGGCACCCGCAGGACGACGATTTTGCCACCCGTAAGCACCAGGAAAAAAGCGTGGTGCCGGTACCTGCAATCCAGATGGAGTGGGACGAGGCCAGCTGTGGTCAACTGGTGTGGCTGTACAACGAAGCGATCTCGCATTTTGGTGGTCAGACGGAAGCGTTCTTCGCCTCCCTCGCCCGCCCGGATCGTGAACCTGAACCGGGCGTGCAGCCGGGGCGCTCGCTGCGTGTCGCCTCTATCGACATTGGCGGTGGCACAACCGACATGGCGATCACCCATTATCAGCTGGATGACGGCTCCGGTAACAACGTCAAAATCACGCCGCAGCTGCTGTTCCGTGAAGGGTTTAAAGTGGCCGGTGACGACACCCTGCTGGACGTCATCCAGCGCTATGTGTTACCCGCCCTGCAAACCCAGCTGCAGAAGTCCGGCATCGCCGATGCCTCTCTGCTGATGGCCTCGCTGTTTGGTGACTCAGGACGCATCGATACCCAGGCGGTATTGCGCCAGCAAACGGCGCTTCAGCTCTTTATGCCGATTGGTCACGCCATCCTTGCCGCGTGGGAATCCAGCGACATCGACGATCCGCTGGCAGGCTTGCATGCCACCTTTGGCGATCTGCTGTCGCAGAAACCGACCCGCAACGTGATGAATTATCTGCAACAGGCCGTCGATCATGCCTTGCCGGCAGGTTCAGAAGCCTTCGATCTGTTTGCCGTTCCGCTGCACGTGAATTTCCGTGAAATGCAGGATGCGATGCTGGCAGGCCAGTTCACGCTGGCGTCACCCCTGCATGCGGTGTGCGAGGCCATTTCACATTACAGCTGCGATATTCTGCTGATCACGGGGCGTCCGGGCTGCCTGCCTGGCGTTCAGGCGCTTATTCGCCACCTGCAGCCGGTGCCGGTTAATCGCATCGTCTGGCTGGATAAATACCAGGTTCATGAATGGTACCCGTTCAGCCAGCAAGGACGCATTGGTAATCCAAAATCGACCGCCGCCGTCGGCGCGATGCTTTGCAGCCTGGCGCTTGACCTGCGACTGCCGCGCTTTAACTTTAAAGCCGCGGATATCGGTGCATATTCAACAGTTCGCTATCTGGGCGTCCTGGATAACACCGTAAACACCCTGCGTGAAGAAAACGTCTGGTATCAGGATATCGACCTGGATAAACCGGGTGCGAAACTCGACGCCCGTCTGCACTTCCCGCTGCGCGGAAATGTGACGCTCGGTTTCCGCCAGCTGGCGAACGCGCGCTGGCCGGCAACGCCGCTCTATACGCTTAGCATCAACTCGGCCGAACTGGCCAAAGCGATTGCGGGTGACGGCGTGCTGAACGTGCGGCTCAAACTTTGCGGCGGCAATAAGCATGAAGGGCCTGAATCCTTCGCGCTGAGCGATGCCTGGTTGCAGGACGGGACGCCGGTTCCGCCTGATGCTTTAACCTTCAAACTGAATACTCTGGCCGATCGCCGTCATAGCGGCAGCCACTACTGGATCGACAGCGGGAGCGTATACCTGAAATGACTGCGACGATGACCACCACTCAGGCCTTAATCGGGTGGATAAATGAGACGCGCCTGAACGCCCCTGTGCTGGATAACGAGGCCGATGCCCTTCTTGCGCGCATCAACGCGACGCAGGCACGGGAGCAGGCCATTGACCGCGCCCTGTCCCGCCCGGGCAGTATTGGACTTTACGGTCATTCTCAGAGTGCTAAAGCGCATCTGCTTTTATCGCTGTGCGGCAGCGGTAATGGCCGCCTGAACGTTACGCCAGGCCAGCGTACATTTGACTATTTTTCGCACATTAATCCGGGACATACCCTGACCAACATGGCCGTGCGCTTCACCCGCGGAAATGCAGAGGTGATGGATGAGGCGTTCCCGCTGCGCCTGAGCCTGGTGACAGAGGCAGAGCTGGTTCAGCTGTTTATCGCCCGCACCACGCTGCAGCCGGACATCCGCGCCGTGGATAAAGCGGTCATTGAGACGCGCCTGGAGAAGTGGCGTGGCCTGCGCCAGCCGCAGGGCGTTCCCGGTATTACGGCTCAGGACGTGGGTGCCATCGCCCGCTTCTGGCAAAGCTCAGTACCTGCCGCGAAACAGCAAATTGATGATGCCCTGTGGCATCAGTTTGCACAGCTGGTCCCTTCGCTCGATCTCAGCACGCGTGCCAGCGTCTGGTCGCTGCTGTGGGGTGAGCAACAGGAGTTGACCCAGCAGTGGTTAAAGCTCGCTCATGTCCTGCATCAGACCAGCCATGCCGGAGCACTCGCCGCCCCGCTCAGCCTGCTGGTCGATAACTTCGGACTGCCGGGCGAAGGGTTCCTGACTCACGGCACCTTTACCCTTCCGGAGGCCCAGGAGACGCTGCTTCATCCGCTGAACAACGGCGAGATGCTTAACGCCATCAGTATCCCTGTCGATACGCTCGCCTTCCTGACGCGTGAGCTGGTCTTGCCGGTCGAAAGCTGCGCCCTGGATAATGTCGATATTATTGATATTCCGGTCTTTTCAGATAACAGCGCCGATACACTGAACCAGGCTAAATGCCAGTGGTTGCTGGAGCATTATCGCCAGCAGCTGCAACCGGACGTGCTTGTTATCTGCAATGCGACAGCCCAGCACGAGCAAACGGCTAAAAAAGCCCGGGTGCTGATGAACTGGGTCAAAGAGACTCAGCCGGTTGAAGAATCCGCCCTGCCGGGGCTGGTGTGGGCGATTACGCCTCACGACGCACGTTTTACCACCCGTCAGAACCTTGATGAAACGGTACAGCACCTGTTGGGCAAACCGGGTGTGCGCTGGGGGACACTGCAGGCGCTGGACAGCCACAGCATGCAGCGCGTGATCGAGTGGTTGTCTCAGGCCACGTTACCCGCTCAGCGGCAGAAGCGTCTTAGCACGCTGAAAGCAATGCTGCGCCAGGAACTCTCGGCCCTGATGAAGGGGTATCTGGCACCGCTGGTTGAGGAACCCGGCGCCAGACGAACTCAGGCCGAAAACATGGTGCGCGTTCTGCAAAGCTCCGCCGCCCGCCACGGTGAACTGCTTGAAGGTCTTCTGCCGCCGCTTAAAGCCTTTGAAACCCTGCTGGCCGTTCAGCAGCCCCGCGAGGAGCAGGTGAACGGACTGTTTACGGATACCATTGACCTGTTTGCCGAGCATGCCCAGGAGAACGCCAGCCCATTCCAGACCAAAGACAAAGCTCGCCTGGCACATAAAGTCTGGATAAACCATCTGCGCCAGTGGAGCCGCAACGATGCCACTGCCGCGCGCCTTGGGCTGGAACCCGCTGTTTTGCAGCAAATTGCCGACGTTCTGGTGGTGGCCAGCTACCGACTGAACCTGCCACAGCAGTTGCAGAACATCGTTGAAACCGACAAGAGCAGCGCTGCTCAACTGCATGCCGTAATGGGCAACTTCATTGGCTGGCTGGGCTACGATCGGACACCCGCAGAGGCACGCCCGGCGAGCCGCATCCGTAAAGGCCAGGCAATCTTTGTCACACCGGTGGTCAACAGTACCGCGCCGCGCCTGACGCGTCTGGGAGAACAACCCGTACATGCGGCAACGGTGTATGTCTATGACTGGCTGGTCGCCCTCTATAGCCGGGCAATAGAGAACATCGATTTCCACCACCCGCACGATGTACAGCCTGCCGCACGCCAGGCCTTACAAGCCCTGTTACGTTAGCGCTCCTGGCCCGCAGAGATGCGGGCTATTCTTTCAGGTCGTGGTCATACACTCTGCTAACGTCTGCGCCAGTGCCGACGGATTTTCCCAGGACATGGAGTGTCCGGCCGCTGGGATGATTTTCACTTCAACGCCCCGCTTTTGCAGAGAGTCCACATCATCATCAGGCAGGGACCACTCGCCGAAAATCAACGTCACCGGGCAGCGCAGAGACAAAAACTGAACCTCCCATTCCGGCTCTACCCCTTCCACCAGGCTGGACGCGCCACGCCACACGGCATACGGCGCATTGCTTTGCAGACTGCCCGCCCAGGGTGAGGTTTCTGCATTGAGCAGCGCATCATACCCCTGCGCCAGGAACTGTTGTTCCGTCTGTGCAGCGATAGAGCGGCTGAACATGCCACCCCCGGCGTGAAAATTGGGTTCCGACACCATCAACCCTTTTACGCGTGGCGCCATCAGTCCTGCTGCCTCGATAGCAATGCTGCCACCCATACTATGACCATATAGCCAGAAGCTATCGAGTTTGAGATAGTCCAACAGTTCAGCCACCACTCGCGCCTGCTCGCTGGTGCGATAACGATACTGCACGGGTTTGTCGCTGTAACCGCTGCCGGGGAGATCGATAAGAATGGCTCTGCGCGCACCAAACCGGGCGTCAGAGACGATACGAGGATATTCATAAGAAGAGGCGCAGCCTAACCCGTGAATAAACACCACAGGATCGCCAGAGCCGGGAAGATCGTGCCAGCGCACAACGCAGCCGGCCTGCTGCGAGTAAAAACTGTTCATAAGCACTCCTTTAACGATTCACTGTGTATTTATACAGTCTTCGTGTCTGGAATGCTATGTTCATCTTTTAAAACGGGAAGCGTGCTTCAGAAAAGCGAGATCAACAGCGCAACGGGAAAGCTCATTGGCCAGGTTGACCCCACCAGAAAAGCACTGAGCAGTCGGATACGTTTGCGGTCTTTAGAGAGGAACCAGGTAATTAATGCACAGACAGAAGCCATGATTGCGTAAAAAACCAACATCTTTTGATACAACGTCATTCTGTTTACCAGAGCCGAAAAAATAACCGCACGCAATATGCGTCATATGTTGATACAGATCAAGTTTTTTCGTTACAGAATAACCATTTGAATACTATGGATAATGTACTGAAAGGAGAGAATGCCCGGCGCTGAATGCGACCGGGCATGGGGGCTTAGTGCTTTATCATCACGTGGCGAACAACGGTATAATCTTCAAGGCCGTACACCGACATATCTTTGCCGTAGCCGGATAACTTCATCCCGCCGTGCGGCATTTCGCTCACCAGCATAAAATGGGTATTAACCCAGGTGCAGCCGTACTGCAGACGCGCGCTCATCCGGTGGGCACGCCCTACATCGCGGGTCCAGACCGATGACGCCAGGCCGTACTGCGAATCGTTCGCCCATGCCAGCACCTGCGCTTCGTCATCAAACTCGGTGACACTTACAACCGGGCCAAACACTTCACGCTGAACGATAGCATCGTCCTGTTTTGCCCCTGCCAGAAGGGTTGGCTGGAAATAGTAGCCTGCCCCCTCTTTTTTGCTGCCGCCGGTCACCACGCGAATATGGCTCAGGGCTTTAGCCTCATCAACCGCCTTACAGACGCGTGAAAGATGGGCTTCGGAACTGAGCGGGCCCAGCTCGGTGGTTTCCTCCTCCGGCGCACCCATTTTCAGGCTCGCCACCGCGGCACCCAGTTTTTCCACCAGCGCGGCACAAACGCCTTTCTGCGCATAAATACGACAGGCTGCCGTACAATCCTGCCCGGCATTGTAGAAACCGAAAGTACGTACCCCTTCAACAACCGCATCAAGATCGGCGTCGTCGAAAACGATAACCGGGGCTTTGCCGCCCAGCTCCATATGGGTGCGTTTAATCGAGGACGCCGTGTGTCCAATAATATGTTCGCCGGTGGCAATAGAACCGGTGAGCGACACCATACGCACCTTTTCGTGGCCGGTCAGCGGATCGCCGACCGTTTTTCCGCGGCCAAACAGAACGTTCAGAACGCCTGCCGGGAAGATGTCTTTCGCCAGTTCCGCCAGCTTGAGGGCCGTCAGTGGGGTAATCTCCGAAGGTTTGATCACCACACAGTTACCCGCGGCCAGCGCGGGTGCCAGCTTCCATGCCGCCATCATCAGCGGATAGTTCCATGGCGCAATGGAGGCGACCACGCCCACCGGATCGCGGCGTATCATCGATGTGTGACCGTCAAGATATTCGCCGGCAGCCAGCCCGTTCAGGCAGCGGGCGGCGCCGGCAAAGAAGCGGAAAACGTCGACCACAGCCGGAATTTCATCTCCCAACGCACAGTGCAGCGGCTTACCGCAATTGAGCGATTCGAGACGGGCAAACTCTTCGCCGTGGGCTTCAATCACGTCAGCCAGCTTCAGCAGACACTCGGCACGCGTTTTAGGCGTGGTTTGTCCCCATTCAATGAATGCGCGATCGGCGGCCTGGACCGCCGCGTCGACCTGCGCTGCTGACGCTTCAGCAATCTCCAGAAGTACCTCTCCGGTGGCAGGGTTATAGACCGGCTGTTTTTCCCCGTCTCCGGCGACCAGTTCACCATTTATCAGCAGTTGTGTTTGCATAGCATTGTCCTGTTGAAATCAATGTTATTTCCCGCTTCCGGCACTGTTTTCGCCGTCGCGGGTGAGCCACCAGGCTCCCAGAATGGGTAGGGTTGTGACCAGCATCACCAGCAGTGCAACGACGTTGGTGACCGGCACGTCGCGCGGACGCCCGAGCTGATTAAGCAACCACAGCGGTAACGTGCGCTCGTGTCCCGCGGTAAATGTTGTGACGATGATTTCGTCAAACGAGAGTGCAAACGCCAGCATCCCCCCGGCCAGCAACGCCGAACCGAGATTCGGCAGGACCACGTAACGGAAGGTTTGCCAGCCGTCGGCCCCCAGATCCATTGACGCCTCGACCAGACTCCAGGAGGTGCGTCTGAAACGGGCAATCACGTTGTTAAACACCACCACCACGCAGAACGTGGCGTGACCAACCACGATGGTGAAAAAACCCGGCTCAAGGTCAATGGTTTTAAATGCCGTCAACAGCGCCAGACCGGTGATAATCCCCGGTAACGCAATCGGCAACAGCAGCAACAGCGAGATCGCATTTGTGCCAAAAAACGCGCTTCGCCACAGCGCCGCTGCAGCAAGCGTGCCAAGCACCAGCGCGATAGCCGTCGACAGCGCAGCGATTTGAAGTGACAACGTCACTGATTCAATGATGTCGCCACGCCCCGCTGCCACGGTGAACCACTTCAAGGTCAACCCCTGCGGCGGAAAACTGAACGCGGCGTCTTCGGTGTTGAAGGCGTAGGTCGCAATAATCAGCAGCGGGAAATGAAGGAAGATAACGCCTCCCCAGGCTGCCACTTTCAGGAACAACGGTGCGCGTTCAGAGTGCATCGAATGCTCCCAGACGTTTCACGAACGCCAGATAAAGAGAGATGAGGACAATTGGCACCAGGGTGAAGGCCGCGGCCATGGGCATATTGCCGATAGCACCCTGCTGGGAATAGACCATATTGCCAATAAAGTACCCCGGCGGCCCCACCAGCTGTGGAACAATGAAATCGCCCAGCGTCAGGGAAAAAGTGAAGATTGACCCTGCCGCAATGCCCGGGATTGCCAGCGGCAAAACGACGTAACGAAAAGTCTGGCGTGGTCGCGCGCCGAGATCGGCTGAAGCCTGCAGTAACGACGCGGGCAGCCGCTCCAGCGCCGCCTGTACCGGCAGGATCATAAACGGCAGCCAGATATAGACGAACACCAGAAAACGCCCCAGCCCGGAGGTGGAAAGCGTGTTTCCGCCAATGGCCGGAAGCGTAAGGATTGCGGTCAGGATCGGCTCCAGCCCCAGGTGGCTCAGAAACCACTGCGCTACCCCGTCTTTCGCCAGCAGCAGCGTCCAGGCATAGGCTTTAACAATATAGCTGGCCCACATTGGCAGCATCACGGCGATATAGAAGAACGCCTTCCACTTGCCGCGGGTGTAACGTGCCATGTACCACGCCATCGGAAACGCGAGGATAGCGCTGGCGATGGTCACCGCAATGGCCATCATCAGCGTACGCAGAATGATGTCATAGTTTGCCGGATTAAAAAGCGCCAGGATATTAGCAAACGTCAGGTCCGGCGTGACCGCCATGGTGAAATCGTCAAAGGTATAAAACCCTTGCCATAAAAGCGTGAGAAGCGATCCCAGATAAACGATGCCAAACCACATTAGCGGCGCGAGCAGCAGCAGGAACAGACCAAGCGATGGCTTACGCCAGAACAGTGCGGTAAGGCGGCTCATGCGGCTACGGTGGGCGGGAGGCGGCGCGACACGCGTGTTCATGTCACCTCTCCTCTTGCAGGCGAACCATGGCATCACGTGACCACGACGCCATCACCGCCTGTCCCGGCGTCACGCCGTTCAGCGTTGCGGCATCGCTAAAATTGGCCTGGCTGACCAGCAGTTTTGTACCGTCAGCGAGTTTTAGCTCAAGACGCGTTGCCGCCCCCTGATACTGTACTGCCTGCACCACGCCCTCAACCTGAACCTCACCGCTCTCATTGAGGCGAATATGTTCCGGCCGTAAAGAATAGATGCCTTCCATCCCGCACACGTTGTGTGCCATACCGGCGTCAAACACGTTCGAGGTCCCGACAAAGCTCGCCACGAAGGGCGTTCCTGGACGCATATAGAGATCGCGCGGGGTGTCGACTTGCTCAATGCGGCCATTATTGAAAACCGCGACCCGGTCAGACATCGACAGGGCTTCCCCCTGATCGTGAGTGACGAAAATAAAGGTGATGCCGAGCTCCTGCTGCAGCTTTTTCAGCTCGAACTGCATCTGCTCACGCAGTTTAAGATCGAGCGCGCCGAGCGGTTCATCCAGCAGCAATACCCGGGGTTCATTGACCAGCGCCCGCGCGATGGCGACACGTTGACGTTGCCCGCCGGAAAGCTGCGAAGGCTTACGCGTGACAGCAAAGCTTAGTCCCACTTTTTCCAGCGCTTGACGCGCCTGCGCATGCCGCGTTTTCTTGTCGATACCTTTGACCATGAGCCCGTACGCGACGTTGTCGAGGATCGACATATGCGGGAACAACGCATAATCCTGGAACACGGTATTCACATCGCGTTCCCAGGGGGGAAGTGCGCTCGCCTCTTTACCGAAGATTTTGATTGCGCCGCCTGACAGCTGCTCAAAACCGGCTATCAGACGCAGGCAGGTAGTTTTGCCGGAGCCCGAAGGCCCCAGCATGGAGAAAAACTCTCCGTCATGAATAGCAATGGTGACCCCATCCACCGCCCGCACGTCACCGTACAGACGGGAAACGTCATTAAACTCTACTGCGTACGTCATGTTCTGCTCCTGCGATTAACGGCCGCCCATGATAGCGATGTAATCCTGTGTCCAGCGGCTGTAAGGAACGAATTTGCCGCCTTCTGCAATCGGGGTTTTCCAGAACATGATTTTGTCGAAATAGTTGTAGCCGTTCGTTTCGCAGCCTTTATCGCCGAGCAATGTGCTGGCTTTACACCCTTCCGGCACCACAGGCAGCGAGCCAAACCAGGCCGCCAGATCGCCCTGCACTTTAGGCGTCAGCGACCAGTTCATCCATTTGTAGGCGCACATTGGGTGCTTGGCCTGCGCGTGCAGCATGGTGGTGTCCGCCCAGCCGGTTACCCCTTCTTTCGGGAAAACAGTGGCAACAGGCTGGTTCTCCGCTTTCAGGGCATTGGCCTGATAGGGCCAGGCGCTGGAGGCCACTACGCCTTCATTTTTAAAGTCGCTCATCTGAACGGTGGTGTCATGCCAGTAGCGGTGGATCAGCGCATGCTGGTCACGCAATACCTTCAGTACGGCGGCATACTGTTTTTCTGTTAGCTGGTACGGGTCGGTGATACCCAGCTGCGGCTGCGTGGCTTTGACAAACAGCGCCGCATCGGCGATGTAAATCGGGCCATCATAGGCCTGCACGCGGCCCTGATTGGTTTTACCGTCAGGTAAATTCTGTTTCGTAAAGACGACGCTCCAGCTGTCCGGCGGCGTCGGGAACGTTTTGCTGTTGTACATCAGCAGGTTTGGCCCCCACTGATACGGCGTGCCGTAGACGTTGCCGCCGACGTTAAACCATTCACCTTTGACGATCCGCGGGTCGAGGGTTTTCCAGTTTGGGATAAGGTCGGGGTTAATCGGCTGAACGCGTTTCCCCATGATCAGGCGCAGTGAGGCATCGCCCGAGGCAGTGACCAGATCGTATCCTCCTTTCGCCATCAGGCTAACCATTTCATCCGAGGTGGCCGCGGTTTTAACGTTCACCGCGCAGCCGGTCTCTTTTTCGAACTGCGTGACCCAGTCATAATTTTTATCGGTTTGTCCCCGTTCGATGTACCCGGGCCAGGCAATAATATCCAGTCGTCCTTCCCCGTCGCCGATAGCCTTCGGTGGCTCTGCGGCGTGCGCTGTCATGAGGGTCATGCCGAGCGCGCACAGGCTGCTGCGGGCAAATTTTTTGCTCATAAGAATTACTCCTGTCGCAATGAAATTTAGCGGCAGCCGTGCCGTAAAAATATCTCCCTAATTAAACGTAGACCGCGCAAATGCGCCGCACCGTGCGGCTTAAAGAAATTTCATCAAGGTGTGACCGAGGGCGCATTCCCCGTTAACTGGATTATAGACAAGGAGTTAGCGTTGAGAGGCGGTATGCAGATTTCCTATGATGCGGTACTGCGGAATATTCGCCGTACCGCCATCAGGATAAGGAATGATTATTTTAGAAAGGTGCGGAGATTATTATTCGAGCATGCTGCTAATTAATTTCCCTAACTGAATCACAGCCTGTTCTTCCCGCTCCCCCCACGCCCAGGAGGTATTAAACCGGAAGAATGGTGTCCAGGCGTCAGAGGTCGAAAACATCTTACCGGGGGCAATACTGATGTGGTGCATTAGCGCTTTCTCACTCAGCAGCCCGGCATCCAGCTGCGCCGGGAGTTCCAGCCACAAAAAATAGCCGCTGTCGTTGTGATGAATTTTGACGCCTGCCGGCATATGGCGCAAAAGCGACTGCCACGCCTGCTGTTTGCGTTCGGCCAGCGTGCGTCGCAGGCGGCGAAGATGGGCGTCATAGCGTTTTGTCGCAAGGTAATCCACCAGCGCCAGCTGCATGGGTGAACTGGTCGATAAGGTGCTCATCAGCTGTAGCTGCTGAATGCGTCGCGCATGTTTACCTGCCGCCACCCAGCCGATGCGAAACCCCGCCACCAGACATTTCGAGAAGGACGAGCAGTGGAGCGTCATATCGTCACGATCCCAGGCTTTCGCTGGCAGGGGTTTCTCCCGGCCAAAATAGAGTTCGCTGTAGACATCATCTTCGATCAGGGTGACGTTGTGCCTGGCGAGAAGCGCGACCAGGTGCGCTTTTTTTTCTGCGCTGAGCGTGAAGCCAAGGGGATTTTGACTGTTGGTCATGAGCCAGCAGGCTTTGACAGGATACTCATTGAGCGCCTGCTCAAGCGCATTCAGATCGATCCCTTCGCGGACGTCCGTCGCCACCGACAGCGCTTTGAGTTTCAGGCGTTCCAGCGCCTGTAGCGCACCGTAGAAACAGGGGTTTTCGACAATCACCCAGTCACCAGGCTCGGTAACGGCCTGCAGGCTAAGATTCAGGGCTTCGAGTGCGCCTGCGGTAATGACAATCTCATCCGGCGAGATATTCATTCCCTGCTGCGCATAGCGGCGAGCAATGGCGTGGCGAAGGTCAACGTTACCCGGAGGCAGGTTCTCAATTACGCTCATTGCTGTGGCGGTTTTACTGACATTGGCCAGCGAACGGTTAAGTTGCTGCAACGGGAAAAGCCGGGGGTCGGGGAAGGCCGAAGCGAAAGGAACAACCGACGGGTCGCGGCTGGCCTGTAATACGTCGAAGATATAGGTGTTGATATCTACCACTTCGTCCCGCATCACCTGGGCAGGCGGCGCAGGTTGGTGTGCGGTCGGGCGCGAGGCAACGTAATAGCCCGACTGCGGCCTGGCGACGATACGCCCCTGGCTTTCCAGCATCTGATACGCGTGGCCAACGGTCATAAAACTCATGCCGCTGCTCGCGACCTGCTCTCGCAGAGAAGGCAGCTTATCGCCCGGCAACCATACGCCAAGCTCGATCTGCGAGATAATTTGTTGCGCCAGACGCTGGTATTTTTTCATCAGATTCTCCTTATGACCGACAGTGTATATCAGCAGGAGAAAAAGAGAAGATTTTGCTAACTGTTATAGTTAGCCAGATGCATTACTTACGCAGTTCGGTGACGTTACGCTGAGCGTGGCGGGCAGCGGCCAGATGATCGAGGGTAATCATCGACGATTTGCAAAAAATGCATTTTGCACCGAACGGGTTTTTCTCAGACACATCAAAAGCTGAGGTACGGTACTGCGAACCATGGCAGCATGGGCAGCGGAAATGGATATAAGAAGTCATAGGATTCTCCTGTAAACGTAAAAACGTTAATTGCTTAATGGGCCCTTCAGGCGATAGTGGTTTGAAACAAAAACTAATCGGAGTGTAGAAAAAGACCCAAGAGAGGCTGCGGAGAGGCACAACGTGATGAGAACTGCTTTATAAAACTACGTCAGATGTTTATTTGGACTCAAACCCAGAGGGCCATTAACGCATGTTGTTGATAACAAGGCAAGCTGTTTAATGCATAAATTTCATAAAAATAATTTTTTTATTCTTTCATACAAGCTATATCAGATGTGCAAAGCGTGATGTTTTCATGAACTGTTATAGGTAAATTTCGCTTTTCTGCGTCTGCTACTCGTTATTTCGCCCCTATACCATAACAGCACACCGTTTGACATTGAGGTTGTGCATGTTTGGTTTAGATGCTTTTCATCTCGCACGAATACAGTTTGCCTTTACCGTATCCTTCCACATTATTTTCCCGGCAATCACCATCGGTCTGGCGAGTTATCTCGCTGTGCTAGAAGGCCTGTGGCTGAAAACCAAAAACCCGGTCTGGCGTTCGCTGTACCATTTCTGGTCGAAGATTTTTGCCGTTAACTTCGGTATGGGCGTGGTCTCCGGGCTGGTCATGGCCTACCAGTTTGGGACCAACTGGAGTGGGTTTTCACAATTTGCCGGCAGTATTACCGGCCCGCTCCTGACCTACGAAGTGCTTACTGCCTTCTTCCTCGAGGCAGGATTCCTCGGCGTTATGCTGTTCGGCTGGAATAAAGTCGGGCCGGGTCTGCATTTCTTTGCAACCTGCATGGTGGCGCTGGGGACCGTTATCTCAACCTTCTGGATCCTCTCATCAAACAGCTGGATGCAGACGCCACAGGGCTTTGAAATCGTCAACGGACAGGTGGTGCCGGTAGACTGGTTTGCCGTGGTGTTTAACCCCTCCTTCCCGTATCGCCTGCTGCATATGTCGATAGCGGCCTTCCTGAGTAGCGCCCTGTTTGTCGGCGCATCCGCAGCCTGGCATTTGCTGCGCGGAAACAACACCCCCGCCATCCGCGCGATGTTTTCCATGGCGCTGTGGATGACCCTGATTGTGGCTCCCCTTCAGGCGATGGTGGGTGATATGCACGGGTTGAACACCCTGAAGCACCAGCCCGCTAAAATAGCAGCCATTGAAGGCCACTGGGAGAACCCACCGGGTGAACCCACCCCGCTGCTGCTGTTTGGCTGGCCGGATATGGAACAGGAGCGCACCCGCTTTGGGCTGGAGATCCCGGCGCTTGGCAGCCTTATTCTGACGCACAGCCTCGACAAACAGGTTCCGGCACTGAAAGAATTTCCAAAAGAAGACCGGCCAAATTCCACCATCGTCTTCTGGTCATTCCGCATTATGGCGGGCTTAGGCATGCTGATGCTGCTGCTTGGGGTGACGGCACTCTGGTTACGTTATAAAAAGCGCGTGTACGCTTCGCGTCCCTTCCTGTGGTTTGCCCTCCTGATGGGACCCACCGGGCTGATTGCCATCCTGGCCGGATGGGTCACTACCGAAGTGGGCCGCCAGCCTTGGGTCGTCTACGGGCTTCAGCGAACGAAGGATGCGGTTTCTGCCCATGGTGACTTGCATATGAGCGCGAGTCTGCTGGCCTTCTTCGTCGTCTACACCTCCGTATTTGGCGTGGGTTACAGCTATATGGTCCGCCTGATTAAAAAAGGACCTCAGCCTCATGAATCGTTTGCCACCGAGTCCGATGGACGTCCCGCACGCCCGCTTTCTGCCGTTACTACTGAACATAAGGAGCAACCATAATGGGTATCGATCTTTCCATTATCTGGTTTGTTATCATCGTCTTTGCCACGCTGATGTATATCGTGATGGATGGTTTTGATCTGGGGATAGGTATCCTGTTCCCGGCTACGCCTGATGCCGACGATCGCGATGTGATGGTGAACAGCGTTGCGCCGGTCTGGGACGGCAATGAAACCTGGCTGGTGCTCGGCGGTGCAGCGCTGTTTGGCGCGTTTCCGCTGGCCTATGCGGTCATTATTGATGCCCTCACTATTCCGCTGACGTTAATGCTGATCGGACTTATTTTCCGGGGTGTGGCATTTGAGTTTCGTTTTAAAGCCACGCCGGCACACCGCCCTTTCTGGGACAAAGCGTTTATCGGCGGTTCGATCCTGGCGACCTTTACCCAGGGCATGACGGTGGGCGCAGTGATCAACGGCTTTAGCGTCACCGGGCGTGCCTACAGTGGCGGACCGTTCGACTGGCTGACCGTTTTTAACCTGTTCTGCGGCGCAGGTCTGGTGGTGGCCTACGCGCTGTTAGGCTCGACATGGCTGGTGATGAAAAGCGAAAACGCGCTGCAACAGCGAATGCGACGGGTATCCAGAACGCTACTGATCCTGCTTCTGGTATTCATTGCAGCAATCAGCCTCTGGACGCCACTGGCGCAGCCGGCCATCGCCGCGCGCTGGTTTACCCTGCCGAATCTTTTCTTCCTGCTGCCCGTGCCGGCGCTGGTGGTGATCCTGAGCCTGTGTCAGTGGCGTTGCCTGAATAACCCAGAGAGCCATCATCTGCCGTTTATCCTGACGTTAGGGCTGATTTTTCTCGGCTTTAGCGGACTTGGGATCAGCATCTGGCCGCACATTATTCCCCCGTCAATCACGCTCTGGCAGGCGGCGGCTCCGACACAAAGTCAGGGCTTTATGCTGGTGGGCGCGTTGTTGATCATTCCCGTGATTCTGGTCTACACCTTCTGGAGTTACTACGTGTTTCGCGGAAAAGTACAGCATGGAGAGGGTTATCACTGATGCAACAACCTTTCTGGAAAAGAGTCATGTGGCTGGCCATTATCTGGGGCGGCAGCGTACTGGCACTGGCGGCGGTCAGTATGCTCTTTCGCATGTTAATGACGGCCGCAGGGTTTAAGTCGCACTGATCGTATTGCGGGCAACGACAACGTTGCCCGGTACCCGCCCGCACTTTCAGATAAACCCCATTAACGCACGGCAGAGTATCGTTACACTGAAAAAAAGATTCACAGTATCTATCGTCTGAGAAGAAAAATGAAAAAGCTCATTGCGTTAAGTGTTATCAGTCTTGTCCTCACCGGGTGTGTTAATCCTGGTAAAGCCTCCGTTCAGCCGGACCAACTTAAGAGCCACCGTTTTGTGCTGGAGAATGTGGACGGGAAAGCCGTTAAGGCCACGACAACGCAACCAGAGATCAGCTTCAAAGCCCTGTCTGATATCAGTCTGGTTAATAACATTAGCGTTTCCGGCGTAATGTGTAACACGTTTAACGGACAGGGGAAATTGTCCGAAGGTGAGCTCAAGGTCAAAACGCTCGCCATGACGCGCAAGCTCTGTACCGAACCACAGTTGAACGAACTGGATCAGGCCATTGGCGACATGCTGCGCAAAGGGGCGCAGGTCGACCTGACTGAAGACCAGTTAACGCTGGCGACAGCCGATAAAACGCTAATGTTTAAGCGTGCGGAGTAATCAGTAGTTTCCGCAGGATCCTACGGCAAGCGACTGTTCACTGCAGCGTTTGCCGTTTGGCAATGCGCACATCCCGATAGCTGAGCCGTCAAGCTGGCGGGCAACAGACAGCGAGCCGCCAATCATCGCGCAGTTGGCTTGTCCAGAGCTGGACATCGCCGCTTTCATCCCCGGCGTTACGTGTGCCGCCGTTGCCTGCTGAACAGGTTCACTGCTGCATGCCGATAATAATAACGCGGCACACCCGACCCAAAATGCTGAACGCATGCTCTCTCTCCCCCATTAATAATGCGAAACCTATGCATAATAGGCATCACATGCCGTGTCGTCGAGAGCGAAAGTGCGTATTTATGCGCTCCTGAAACAATTTCTCGCAATTTTTTCGCCAAAAGATTGATCTACTCATTGATGTCGAGAATACCGAGGACACAAAAGCGAAAATCGTAAAATCCGACCTTTGCTAAACTAAGGGAATAATATTCAAAGCCCGTTGTGTTTTTTTCGGGCTCCTTTTTTTGCGCAATGTAAGGGTGTTGTCCTATGCAAACTATTGACGGTAATGGTGCAGTCGCGTCCGTCGCGTTTCGCACCAGTGAAGTTATCGCCATCTACCCAATTACGCCAAGTTCTACGATGGCCGAACAGGCCGATGCCTGGGCGGGCAACGGACTGAAAAACGTCTGGGGCGACGTCCCAAGAGTCGTGGAAATGCAGTCTGAGGCTGGCGCTATCGCGACCGTCCACGGGGCGCTGCAGACCGGTGCTTTGTCGACGTCATTCACCTCGTCGCAGGGATTATTGTTGATGATCCCGACGCTCTATAAACTGGCAGGACAACTTACCCCGTTTGTGCTTCACGTTGCCGCACGAACCGTTGCGACACACGCCCTCTCCATCTTTGGCGATCACTCAGACGTGATGGCCGTTCGCCAGACCGGTTGCGCCATGCTGTGCGCCAGCAGCGTTCAGGAAGCACAGGACTTCGCGTTAATTTCGCATATGGCGACGCTGAAGAGTCGCGTGCCCTTTATTCATTTCTTTGATGGTTTTCGTACCTCTCACGAAATCAATAAAATCGTTCCGCTGGCTGACGACACGCTCCTCAATCTTCTGCCGCAGGCGGAAATCGACGCACATCGCGCCCGTGCGCTGAACCCGGAACACCCGGTGATCCGCGGGACATCGGCCAACCCGGATACCTATTTCCAGTCCCGGGAAGCAACGAACACGTGGTACAACGCCGTTTATGATCACGTTGAGCAGGCGATGGATGATTTTGCCGCGGCCACCGGACGGCAATACAAACCGTTTGAATACTACGGCCATCCGCAGGCGGAACGGGTCATTGTGCTCATGGGGTCAGCCATTGGCACCTGTGAAGAGGTGGTGGATGAACTGCTGACCCGTGGTGAAAAAATCGGCGTGCTCAAAGTGCGGCTCTACCGACCGTTTTCCGCGCGACATTTGCTCTCCGCCCTGCCGGAAAGCGCGCGCACCGTGGCGGTGCTCGATCGCACTAAAGAGCCTGGCGCCCACGCAGAACCTCTGTATCTGGACGTCATGTCCGCGCTGGCTGAAGCGTTTAATTGCGGTGAGCGCGAAACACTGCCGCGCGTGATCGGGGGTCGCTATGGGTTGTCCTCCAAAGAGTTTGGCCCGGACTGTGTGCTGGCGGTGTTTAATGAGCTGAGCGAGGCTAAACCAAAACCGCGCTTTACCGTCGGTATTTATGATGACGTGACCAACCTCTCTCTGCCCCTGCCGGAAAACACGCTGCCTTCCACCGCAAAACTTGAGGCGCTGTTTTATGGACTGGGCAGCGACGGTAGCGTCTCCGCGACCAAGAACAACATTAAGATCATCGGGAACTCCACGTCGTGGTATGCCCAGGGGTATTTTGTCTACGACTCCAAAAAAGCAGGCGGGCTGACCGTTTCCCACCTGCGCGTCAGCGAGCACCCTATCCGCTCGGCGTACCTTATCTCGCAGGCTGATTTTGTGGGCTGTCACCAGCTGCAGTTCATCGATAAGTACCAGATGGCAGAGCGCCTGAAACCGGGCGGTATTTTCCTGCTCAATACGCCATATAGCGTGGATGAAGTCTGGTCGCGGCTACCGCAGGAAGTGCAGGCGGTGCTGAACCAGAAAAAAGCCCGCTTCTACGTCATTAACGCTGCAAAAATTGCCCGCGAGTGTGGCCTTGCCGCGCGAATCAACACCGTGATGCAAATGGCCTTCTTCCACCTGACGCAGATCCTGCCGGGAGACAGCGCGCTAATGGAACTGCAGGGGGCGATTGCCAAAAGCTACAGCAGTAAAGGTCAGGAGCTGGTCGAGCGTAACTGGCAGGCGCTGGCGCTGGCGCGCGAGTCTTTATTTGAAGTACCGCTGCAAGCGGTTGATCCATCCAGCCCGAACCGTCCACCGGTGGTTTCTGACGCGGCACCGGATTTCGTGAAAACCGTGACGGCAGCCATGCTGGCCGGGCTGGGTGATGCCCTTCCCGTCTCCGCGCTGCCGCCGGATGGCACCTGGCCGATGGGCACCACGCGCTGGGAAAAACGCAACATCGCCGAAGAAATCCCCATCTGGAAAGAGGAGCTGTGTACCCAGTGCAACCACTGCGTAGCAGCCTGCCCGCACTCGGCCATTCGTGCCAAAGTGGTCTCCCCGGAAGCGATGGAAGACGCCCCGGCCAGCCTGCATTCACTTGATGTGAAATCCCGTGATATGCGCGGACAGAAGTATGTTCTGCAGGTCGCTCCGGAAGACTGCACCGGATGTAATCTGTGCGTTGAGGTCTGTCCGGCGAAAGATCGTCAGGATCCGGACATCAAAGCCATCAATATGATGTCGCGCCTCGAGCATGTCGAAGAAGAGAAGGTAAATTATGACTTCTTCCTGAACCTGCCGGAGATCGACCGCAGCACGCTGGAGCGTATTGATATTCGTACCTCGCAGCTCATTACTCCGCTGTTCGAGTATTCAGGCGCCTGCTCCGGCTGCGGTGAAACGCCGTATATCAAGCTGCTCACGCAACTGTACGGCGACAGAATGTTGATCGCTAACGCCACGGGCTGTTCATCAATCTATGGCGGTAATCTGCCTTCCACGCCGTACACCACCGACGCCCATGGCCGCGGTCCGGCATGGGCGAACTCGTTGTTTGAGGATAACGCCGAGTTTGGTCTGGGCTTCCGTCTGACCGTTGACCAGCACCGCGCACGCGTGATGCGGTTACTGGAACAGTTTGCTGGCCACATCCCGGCGGAGCTGAATGAGGCGTTGCACGCCGATGCAACGCCAGAACGTCGTCGTGAGCAGGTTGCGGAACTGCGCAACGCTCTGCAGGGCGTGGAAGGTGCCGGGCAGCTGTTGACCGACGCTGACGCGCTGGTGGAAAAATCAATCTGGCTGATCGGCGGTGACGGCTGGGCGTATGACATCGGCTTTGGCGGGCTGGATCACGTGTTAAGCCTTACCGAAAACGTCAACATTCTGGTTCTGGATACGCAGTGCTATTCCAACACCGGTGGCCAGGCGTCAAAAGCTACCCCGCTTGGCGCAGTAACTAAGTTTGGTGAACACGGCAAGCGCAAGGCGCGTAAAGATCTCGGCGTCAGCATGATGATGTACGGCCACGTGTATGTCGCGCAAATCTCGCTGGGCGCGCAGCTGAACCAGACGGTGAAAGCCATTCAGGAAGCGGAAGCCTACCCGGGTCCGTCGCTGATCATTGCCTACAGCCCGTGTGAAGAGCATGGCTACGACCTGGCACTCAGCCACGATCAGATGCGCCAGCTGACCGCAACCGGTTTCTGGCCGCTCTACCGGTTCGACCCGCGCCGCGCCGATGAAGGTAAATTGCCTCTGGCGCTGGATTCACGTCCGCCTTCCGATGCGCTGGCCGAAACGTTAATGCAGGAACAGCGCTTTCGTCGCCTCAACGCGCAACAACCAGAGGTGGCCGAGCAGTTGTGGAAAGATGCCGCCGCCGATCTGCAAAAACGGTATGATTTCCTGGCGCAAATGGCCGGAAAAGCGGAAAAACCCACCCGCGACTGACGCTCCTTCTGCCCGGCTCGTCCGGGCATTTTTTTGCCATAAAAAAAGCCCGATGTATTCACACCGGGCGAGTCCAGATAATTAATGAATATCACGTTAAATCACTAAATGACATTCACATAAATTATGGATGAAAAATCTTAAAGGCATATAACGCCGCTGAGGTTATCTGATTTAATGGGCAATTAATAATTTTTATTTAATATGATTAGCTTTAAATCATTCATAAAACCAATGACTATTTCCGCCGCATAATCCGGTTAAGAATTAACTTAACTCGTAACAATTATATTTTATTGTTCTTGGCCAGGAGTGATTTAGCATGAGACAGCTTTCTCGTGCGGAAAGTTCAATACGTAATTAAATAAAAACAACTGCAAAGGAATTCCAAAATGCAAAGAAAAGTACTGGCCCTGATGATTCCAGCGCTGTTAATGGCTGGCGCTGCGCATGCTGCAGAAATTTATAATAAAGACGGCAACAAATTAGATCTGTACGGAAAAGTAGATGGTCTGCATTACTTCTCCGACGATGCCTCTAAAGATGGCGATCAAACTTACATGCGTCTGGGCTTCAAGGGTGAAACCCAGATCAACAACATGATGACCGGTTATGCCCAGTGGGAATACAATATCCAGGCCAATAACACTGAAGGGTCTGATAACCAGTCATGGACGCGTCTGGCCTTCGCCGGTATTAAAGTCGGTGACTATGGCTCCTTCGATTACGGTCGTAACTACGGCGTTCTGTACGACGTGGAAGGCTGGACCGATATGTTGCCTGAATTCGGTGGTGACTCTTACACCAATGCAGACAACTTTATGACTGGCCGTGCCAACGGGGTCGCAACCTACCGTAACACTGACTTCTATGGTCTGGTACAGGGTCTGAACTTTGCCCTGCAGTATCAGGGTAAGAACGAAGATGCCAGCAACAACCAGGAAGGCACCAACAATGGTCGCGACACGCGCCATGAGAACGGTGACGGCTTCGGTATCTCCACCACCTATGACTTTGGCATGGGTATCAGCGCGGGTGCTGCCTATACCTCTTCTGACCGTACCAACGAGCAGGTGATGAATACCACTGCCGGTGGCGATAAAGCGGATGCCTGGACTGCAGGCCTGAAATATGACGCCAACAATATTTATCTGGCGGCAATGTATTCTGAAACCCGCAATATGACCCCTTATGGCGATAATACGGATGCCGTGGCCAATAAAACGCAAAACGTTGAAGTGACCGCGCAATATCAGTTCGACTTCGGCCTGCGCCCGGCAATTTCTTATCTGCAGTCTAAAGGTAAAGACCTGGCCAACGGTCAGGGCGATCAGGATCTGGTTAAATATGCTGACGTAGGCGCAACCTACTACTTCAACAAAAACATGTCCACCTACGTTGATTATAAAATCAACCTGTTGGATGAAGATGACAGTTTCTACAAAAATAACGGCATTAGCACGGATGATGTCGTTGCATTAGGTCTGGTTTACCAGTTCTGATCCCAAGAGCCCGCATCGTGATGCGGGCTCGTTATTTTCGTTGCGACGCCTGAAGCCAGCCCTCCTCTTCTCTCCCATCATATTTCCCTCTCTTCGCGCCTCTCGGCTCAGTGAATGTGTGAATCATCTCAAAAGGAAAATTTATGACTATGTCGTTAAGGGTAAGTTTAAAGAAACCCGTGTACACTCACCTTATAGACTTTGCTTCATTAAGGATAACTGCATTGTTTGGTCGTGTATCAGTTGCCGTACTTACCCTTCTGGCGATTATATGGATGGCGTTAATTTTTGATTTTGGTGGTGTCGTTGGGCATCTCGGCGCGCTGTTGAACCATCTGGATGGCAGTTAAGGTTTCCCCCAAACAATACGCCACCAGCAGGGCCGGTGGCGGGAAACGTATCAACGGACTATTTTTTGACCGGCTGAGGCTTTTTATCACCTGACTCAGGCGCCTCACGCGGATCGTCTTTCTCAACATACAGCATATTTCTCTCCTGTTTCGGATACCCACTCCCCACTATAGGCCGCATTGTTAAAATCTGGCCAGGCGGCAGTTATGCTTCTTTTTGACGAAAAGAGAGGTAGCCGAAAACCCCGCTGTCGCCATCCGCGGGATGATTAACGCCGTCCATCACCGCCACTTCGGCAAAATCAAAGGGGGTCACATTTTCAAAACAGGCCACATTCACGCCGTATTCGTTGGGATTTGAACGCCGCTGATGGAAGGTATAAATCCCGCAGACCGAGCAGAAGAAATGGCGGGCTGTTCCTGTGTTAAAACGATATTCCGTGAGCTTATCCGCCCCTTTTGTTACGGTAATGCCCGACAGCGGTGCCGAGACCACCACGGCGCCCCGCATCCGGCAAAAAGAGCAGCTGCAGCGCCGGGCGGTATTTAATCCGTCTGAGAGTTCAACGGTAAACGTCACCGCGCCACAATGGCACTGTGCATGACGAATATCAGCCATCGGTTACACCCCCTTTCTCACGAGCTCGGCAGCCTTAACGAAAACCTCATCTTCAACGCCATCGCCTTTCTGTCTGCCGAGTCTGACCAGTTCACTCACAATACTGTCGCGATGGATGGGTTGCTGTGCTGAAACAAGACCGATAACGGCGGCGCCAATTGCCAGTCCCACTAATCCCGTTTGTTCATCTTTGTTCTTCATGTTTGTGCTCCCTTGTACAACACAAAAAGCGTAGCAGGATTGTGGTAAAACGTGGCGTTGTCACGGATGCTATTTATGCTGTGATACAGGGCGTAACCCCTTAGCTAACAGGTGATGAGGTCGAGGTGTACGTGTCAGAATCGCGGCGCGAGGCCGTATTTGGGCGCATTAATGTTCGCGGCCCAGACCTTGATGTCGTTTTGAAGAAGTAAGGTGAAATCCGATTTCAGATGGTTAACCATGCCGTTAACGCTCTGCGCATCTTTCACCGAAAAATGCTCTATCCGGTTCTGCCCGACCTGAACACAATAATACGTGGCCGGAAGCACTTTGCCATTCACGTTAAGTTCTTGTCGGGTCCCGCCACAGCGCCCTTCGGTGATATAGGAGACCAGCAAATTTGCTGATTTCCGCTCAGGCTGAGAGATGCTCAACATGACCGGGAAACCGTCTGAAGTCTGGGTCATATCGTAAAGAACAGCATTTTTTATATACCAGGTATTATATTCCCGTTCCTGAAAAGCTGACCTCGAAGGCGCAGAAACGACCACCAGCATTGCCAGTGTAATAGTTTGAATTTTCATGAGATGTTGTCATCCGTGTCGTTGCACACATTATTCAGATCGTGCAAAAAACAGCAACACCTTAAGAATATTCCTACTACTATTGGCAGTCGTTTTTAGTTATCTACCGTGGTCAGCGCGTTATTGCATTCCGTTTGTACACGCTCAGTACGTTAAAACAGGAAAGAGTTGGTACACCGCCACCATCGCTGAAATACTGACGATGACACTGACAATGAAGTAGGTTTTGAAAGGCTGCTTTTGCGTTTTATGGCGAAACAGTTGCTGACCTATAATCGCCCCGGGCCATCCGCCGATAAGGCCAAATACCAGCAGTGTGGCTTCCGGCACTCTGCGCATGGCCCTTCGCGCCGCCATTTTGTCGGCGCCATACATCGCTAACGTCAGTACGTTGATAAGCAGGAGCCACAGGATAAACGGATGCGAGGTGAATAGACTTCCGATTGCGGCGATCAACAGAAGCAAATAACAAAAGCGATTGAGGGTCATAGCACAAGCCACTGGAATGTTCAGAGTATGTCGAAGCCGCATTATACGCGATATCACAAAGCAAGGTTGCTGCCGTCCACAATTCAAAATCCTGTAAAACGTGCTGGCATTCGGCGCAACAATCCGTACCATACACGGCACACTTTCGCATGCTGGTGGTTAACCGCAGGCGCTGACCCGTCTTTTATTGCCAGTCAGATGGGGCACTAAAATGCGCAGAGGGTGTTTGAAATCTAAGCTTCATAGAGTGAAGAGATGAACAGCAAAGAGAGGGCAATGCTGACAGAAGCTGCCCCTCTAAACCGTTTGCCCCACTGGTGCCCCATTTGAAATTTGAGTACAGATTAAATGCAACAAAATCAAGACATTAATAAGAAAGAGCAATACAACCTGAATAAACTGCAAAAGCGTCTGCGCCGTAACGTTGGTGAAGCCATTGCAGACTTCAATATGATTGAAGAAGGCGACCGCATTATGGTCTGCCTGTCAGGTGGTAAAGACAGTTACACCATGCTGGAGATCCTGCGTAATCTTCAGCAAAGCGCGCCGGTGAAGTTTTCCCTGGTGGCGGTTAACCTCGATCAAAAGCAGCCTGGTTTCCCGGAACACATTCTGCCGGAATACCTCGAAAAACTGGGCGTTGAGTACAAAATCGTAGAAGAAAATACCTACGGGATTGTGAAAGAGAAGATCCCGGAAGGCAAAACCACCTGCTCGCTCTGCTCTCGTCTTCGCCGCGGCATCCTGTACCGTACCGCGACAGAACTGGGTGCAACCAAAATCGCACTCGGCCATCACCGCGACGATATCCTGCAGACGCTGTTTCTGAACATGTTTTACGGCGGCAAGATGAAAGGCATGCCGCCAAAACTGATGAGCGATGACGGCAAACACATTGTGATCCGCCCGCTTGCCTACTGCCGCGAGAAAGATATCGAGCGGTTCTCTCAGGCCAAAGGGTTCCCGATCATTCCATGTAACCTGTGCGGCTCTCAGCCGAACCTGCAGCGTCAGGTGATTGGTGACATGCTGCGTGACTGGGACAAACGCTACCCGGGCCGTATCGAAACCATGTTCAGCGCGATGCAGAACGTGGTGCCTTCTCACCTCGCGGACGTTGAGCTTTTCGATTTCAAAGGCATCAACCATGAGTCGGAAGTGGTAAATGGCGGCGATCTGGCGTTTGACCGGGAAGAGATCCCCGTGAAACCTGCTGGCTGGCAGCCAGAAGAAGATGACAATCAGTTTGAAGAACTGCGCCTGAATGTCGTGGAAGTGAAATAGTGGAATAATGCAAACGCGTCTCAGACCACCGTCTGAGACGCGTTTAAACCTTATTTCAGCAGACGAACACGACAGGTTTTACCCTTGATTTTCCCGTTCTGCAGCTGTTTCCAGGCCTTATGGGCAACCGACTGGCGAACAGCAACATAAACATGTGCAGGATGTACCGCAATCTTGCCGATATCAGCCCCATCCAGCCCCACGTCTCCGGTCAGCGCACCGAGCACATCACCCGGACGCATCTTGGCTTTTTTACCGCCATCAATACACAGCGTTGCCATTTCTGCTTCCAGCGGAACGAGACTGACATTGCCCGGTGCATTCACCCAGTTAAGCTTAATCTGCAGCATTTCAGACAGAATATTGGCGCGCTGCGCCTCTTCCGGTGCGCAGAAGCTGATGGCCAGACCGCTGTTTCCGGCACGCGCAGTACGGCCGATACGGTGAACGTGTACTTCAGGATCCCATGCCAGCTCGTAGTTCACGACCAGTTCAAGCGATTTAATATCCAGACCGCGCGCCGCCACGTCGGTGGCAACCAGCACGCGGGCACTGCCGTTGGCGAAACGGACCAGCGTCTGATCGCGATCGCGCTGTTCCAGATCGCCATGCAACGATAACGCGCTCTGCCCTGCGGCGTTCAGGGCGTCACAGACCGCCTGACAATCTTTTTTGGTGTTACAGAACACCACGCAGGAAGCGGGCTGATGCTGACTGAGCACCTTCTGCAGGAGCGCGATTTTTCCGTGCTGGGACGTTTCATAAAACTGCTGCTCGATAGCAGGCAGCGCATCAGCACTGTCAATTTCGATGGTGAGCGGATTTTTCTGCACGCGGCCACTGATTGCGGCGATCGCTTCAGGCCAGGTCGCCGAAAATAACAGCGTCTGACGGTCTGCAGGCGCGAAACGGATCACTTCATCGATAGCATCGCTGAAGCCCATATCCAGCATCCGGTCTGCCTCATCCATGACCAGCATGTGTAATGCATCCAGCGAGACCGTACCTTTTTGCAGGTGATCGAGCAGTCGGCCAGGCGTCGCCACAATGATGTGTGGTGGATGCTGAAGCGAATCACGCTGTGCGCCAAACGGTTGTCCGCCACAGAGGGTTAAAATCTTGGTATTAGGCAGGAATCGCGCCAGACGACGCAGCTCGCCCGCGACCTGGTCCGCCAGTTCGCGGGTTGGGCACAGCACCAGAGACTGCGTCTGAAACAGCGCAGCATCAATATGCTGTAGCAGACCCAGACCGAAAGCCGCCGTTTTTCCACTCCCTGTTTTAGCCTGAACGCGTACATCACGCCCCTCAAGAATGGCGGGCAATGCGGCCGCCTGAACAGGCGTCATGGTGAGGTATCCCAACTCGTTGAGGTTATCGAGTTGGGCGGCGGGCAGTACATTCAGGGTTGAAAAAGCGGTCACAATAGTCTCTCGTGGTCATCTTTGCGGTCAGATGGCGCGTATCCTCGCAGATCTCGGGGTTCGATGCGACAATTT
Source organism: Enterobacter sp. BIDMC 26 (assembly GCF_000534435.1). NCBI lineage: Bacteria > Pseudomonadati > Pseudomonadota > Gammaproteobacteria > Enterobacterales > Enterobacteriaceae > Enterobacter > Enterobacter sp. BIDMC 26. The sequence continues at coordinate 1,648,479 of NZ_KI973182.1, forward strand.
AATCGGTTCTTCATCGGGCGGCGGGTCAGGCATGGGTTGCGGACGCGGAACAGGATCGGGCATCGGCGTCGGATCGGTGGGGATCGGATCGGACTGACGTGAATACTGCAGTTGCAGAGCGAGTAAGATGCTCATCATTCCCTCCAGGTTTTACTGACGTCCCTTTTAGGGTAGACGCTGGGGAACAGGAGGCAAAAAAAAGCCGACTAGTTAAGTCGGCGTCGTACGAATCAATTGTGCTATGCAGTAATTCAAAAAAGGAAGTAAGACAATATGGAGCGCAACGCCCATCGCTTGACGTTGCATTCACCTGCGGGAGTAATATTGCACCTTACGGGGTCATTGTTTATTGACTTCGCTCAATTAAAAGAGCGTTTTGATCTCCGTAAAAGCTGAAAAAAGCGTAAATTTACAGCCATTTACTACGATGCAACCACCATGCAACACCACCGATCAAAACAACTAACATGACGCAAAATGCGGTAAAGCCATAATGGGCCGCTCCGCCGGGAATTCCGCCCAAGTTCACGCCAAACAATCCCGTCAGGAATGTGCTCGGCAGAAAGACCATTGCCATCAGCGACATCGTATAGGTTCTTCTTGCCAGCGACTCCTGCATCACCTGCGCGATCTCATCCGCCATGACGCCCGTGCGGGCAATACAGGAATCGATTTCATCAAGTCCGCGCCCCAGCCTGTCGGCAATATCCTGCATTCGGCGTCGCTGATCGTCATTCATCCAGTTGAGCCTTTCGCTGGACAGACGCGCGTATACGTCCCGCTGTGGCGTCATATAGCGGCGCATAACAATTAACTGCTTACGCAGGAGCGCCAGAAAACCGCGCGGCGGGATCTGCTGATCGAGCAGGTTATCTTCGAGGTCGATGATTTTATCGTGCAGCTCTTCGATAAACTCACTCGCATGGTCAGTCAGCGCGTCGCAGACGTCCACCAGCCAGCTTCCGCAATCGGTCGGCCCGGTGCCCTCTTTCAGATCGTTCACAATATCATCCAGCGCCAGAACTTTACGCTGACGGGTGGAGACAATCAGACCATCGTCCATATAAACACGCATCGCGACCAGCTGGTCAGGACGTTCATCGGTGCTGCCATTAATGCAACGCAAAGTGATGAGCGTGCCGTCCCCCATTCTGCTCACACGTGGCCGCAGGCTTTCACCCGCCAGCGCATCACGCACGTTGTTCGGCAGGAGCGGCGTCGTGGCCAGCCAGTCGGCACTGTCCGTATGGGTATAGTTAAGGTGTAGCCAGCAGGGATGCTCATTATCAATGACATCGTTGTCTTCCAGCGGTCGGGCACCGCCACGACCATCCAGCACCCAGGCAAAAACTGCATCAGGAACGTTTAGTTCTGATCCTTTTATACTCTCCACCGCGCCTCCCCCTTTTCAGCTCTTTCGTTGTCAGTCTAGCTTTCATCAGGGGTTAAGCAACAACTATGTTTCGCATCGCGCTGAATTCGCTCAGGAAATAACCGTATTCCGCCAGGCGCCTTTTCAGACCGCACGGGAGGGTAATTCAGTGGCGAGAAGTCCGGATAAAAGAGCCCGGTTGACCAGGCTCTTTTCGTGCATCAGAGGGAGTGACCGGGACGCGATTGGAATGACAGCGGGCCAGCATGAGAAGGCGTGGATTCAGCCTGATACCCCTTTTCGAGCCGGAAGTTACGCGTCCGCGCCTGCAGTTCACTTACCTGATTACGCAGTACATCAGAGGATCCGTTGAGTTCTTCTGCCATCGTAACGTTACTTTGCGTGACCCGTTCCAGCTCAGACAAGGCCAGCGTAATCTGGGAAATGCCTTTCTCCTGCTCTGACGTCGAGGTGAAAATGTCATCCATCAACTGGCTGACATTGCCGGAGCCGGTCACAATTTCTTGCATATTCTTTTCAGCTTCGGACACAACGGTCACGCCCTGAGTAACGTTATTGCTGGTCACTTCAATCAGCGTTTTGATGTTTTTGGCGGCATCCGCGCTGCGGTGGGCCAGGTTTCGCACCTCTTCTGCCACCACCGAAAACCCTTTTCCGTGGTCACCGGCTCTGGCCGCCTCAACGGCCGCGTTTAGCGCCAGGATATTCGTCTGGAAGGCAATGCCGTCGATCATTGAGATAATCTCCGTCATTTGCTGTGCACATTCGGTAATGGATTGCATATTGGTGGCCACCTGACCCATCAACTCGCCACCTTTACGCGCCTGCAGTGTCGCCCTGTTTGCCTGCTCGCTGGCCAGTCGGGTGTTATCGGCATTATTTCGGGTACTTGCTGCCATCTGCTCCATGCTGGCAGCCGTTTGCACCAGCGATGCAGACTGCTGCTCTGTTTTCACCGAAAGCTGCGCGCTACGCGCGGAGAGTTGATCGGACAAGGTCATGGCGGTTTGCGACGAGGCTCTGATCTCGCGTACCAGGGTCGCGATGTTGCTGGAGAGGCTGTTAATCCCGGGGATTAAACGCCCTGCACAGTTATTGCCAAATTCAGGGATAGTCACGCCAAGATTGCCTGCAGTCACTTCTTCAATACTTTTTTTCACCGTATTGATCGGCGTCACAAGATACTTTGTCATGTAGCCCCAGAGCAAAAATAGCGCAACGAAATTAATGATATTGAGTGAAATAAAGAGAGAGGATTTGCTGGAAAATAGAACAACGACACCTGCATCAACCAGGAAAAGACATAAAAGGAACCCGGCAATGAAGGTTCTGACACTAATATTTCTTAGCATGATTATATCCACGATTTTATATTTAGGTCGGCATTAAGATTTATAGCATTCGTGTTGTTGTTTGTCCTGACGAACAACGCTGGTTTCACCTTTCGCCGTTAGCCACCTGAGATTTAACTTAAGTCAGATAAAAACAGGGTATTAGTGAAAATGTTATATGCAGCATCCTGTGATACTGGTTTCCTGCCACTTTAAGCGATACCATCGCCTGCGATGAGACAATATGGCCGCGCTCATATTTAAGGAGCTTTGCTGCAATTATTCGCCTTTGTTTAGCAATGCTTAATAGGTGCCGGAAAGAATATATTTTATATTCACCGCCAGCCTTAACGTTTTAATATGACCGGTCGTTTTGCACGATACATAACTCATATTATTTGAATGCGCATGTACGTTGCCAGTTAAAGACGTGCCCGGCAGGCGAAATCGGTAACCCTCTTTGGCGTGGGATTGCATAATGCTCAATATATCGTGGGACCCTGTGTTAATAGCCCTCTCGTATCTGGTGGCCTTTATCGCCTCATTTGTGGCCCTGGACAGCGCCGGAAAAATCCCGCTTTCCAGCCGTAAAACGGCGATGTTCTGGCGTATCGCCGGAGGCGTCACGCTTGGGATCGGGATCTGGTCAATGCACTTCATCGGCATGCTGTCGATGCAAATGCCGATGATAATGAGCTATAACCTCTGGTTAACCCTCGCCTCACTGGGCGTGGCGGTGGTTGCGTCCACGGTCGCCATCAATATTGCCGTAACGGGTAAAACCCTTTCCCCTTTTCGATTGATCGTTGCCACGGTGCTCCTGAGTGCTGGCGTGGTCTGTATACACTTTATCGGTATGGCCGCACTGATGCTGGACAGCCATATTCTCTGGGATCGACGCATTGTTGCCGTGTCCGTGTTGATTGCCGTTATGGCCTCCGGCGCGGCACTGTGGCTGGCATTCCGCCTGCGGGATATGCGCAAAGGAGTGTTTATCAATCGTATTCTCGCGGCCTGCGTGCTGGGTGTCGCCATCTGTGCGATGCACTACACCGGCATGCGTGCTGCCCATTTTCAGGAAATGACGCATACCCTGCCCGGCGGTATCAGCGAGTTGGGGTTATCGGTCTGGGTTTCTGTCACCACACTGTGCCTGCTCGGGGGTATGTTAATGATTTCGCTCATCGACTCGCACCGGCGGACGAACCGACTGACCGACAACCTACGCCAGCTTAATCGTCAGCTTGAACTGCAGGCGCGGTTTGATGCGCTTACCGGTCTCGCTAATCGCCACCAGATGGACATTCGGATGCAGGATTGCCTGCGCAGCGCATTGCTCAGCAAGAAGCCATTCGCCGTGATTTTCCTCAACGTCGATCATTTCAAACGCATCAACGATACCTGGGGCCACAACACCGGGGATGAGTTGTTAATCTCTCTCGCGCAGCGCATTACCGCCCGCCTTACCCGCGAGATGACCCTCGCCAGGCTTGGCGGCGACGCCTTTATCCTGCTGGTTCCCGAGTGTGACGACGATAGACTCAACGCGCTGCTCACGACATTGCTGGAGGATATGCGCCGCCCGTTTTCACTTTGTGGACACACGCTGAGCACAACAATCAGCGCGGGGGTCAGCCTCTACCCGCAGGATGGCGAGACGCTGCATGAGCTGAAGCTAAAAGCCGATGCGGCCCTGAATCGCGTCAAAGAGGATGGACGAAACGGCTGGGCCGTCTACCGGAACGAGATGTCAACGGCTATTCCGGCTAACCCCGGCTTCCTGCAGGAGTTAACTCAGGCGCTGGAACGCGATCAGTTTGAACTGTGGTATCAGCCGACCTGGCATGCAAAAGACACCACTATTCACGGTTTTGAAGCCCTTCTGCGCTGGCGGCACCCTGAGCAAGGGGTGTTGCTGCCTAATCTGTTTTTACCGTCGCTGGAACAAACGGGGCTGATCATCCCGGTGGGGAACTGGGCGATTGAAGCGGCATGCCGTCAGCTTCATTTCTGGACAGAACAAGGTTTCAGCCAGTGGACATTGTCCTTTAACCTCTCCCCCGTCCAGTTCGAACAGCCGGATATCTTCCACATCATTTCGTCGATGTTGCATAAATATAATCTGTCGCCCTCCCGGCTTATCCTTGAGGTGACGGAAAGTACCGCACTGAAAAATCTCGACCGCAGTATTGAATTACTCAATGCGTTCAATCAAGCCGGGATTACCGTCTCGATTGATGATTTTGGCACCGGCTATTCCAACCTGTTGATGTTGAGCGTTCTGCCCGCTAAAGAGCTAAAAATCGACAAGAGCTTTGTGCACTCGATGCTGGTAAATGAAAAAAGCCGCAAGCTGGTGGAAACCATTATTAATATCGCCAGGACCATGGAAATGAATGTGGTTGCAGAAGGGATCGAGACGCAAGAACAACAGGTGGTGCTGACGGACCTCGGCTGTGATTACCTGCAGGGGTTCCTTTTCTCCCGTCCTTTACCTGCCGAACAGGTTCCCTGGCTGCTGCTGCAAAAAAACTCAGACAAACAAATTATACCCATTGGTAAAATTCACGCGGAACCCGCATATATTTCACAAAAAAATCATGCCTGACCGGGTTAAGTAGAGTATGTTTCAAAGGAGTCCACTCCCGTTAATTCTGTCATGATCCTCAGGCACATGGTGCCGATGTACAGGAATACGCTATGTCGCAAAATTGTTTTGATGCGCTGAATTTAATTAAAACCCCCGTGTGGCTCATTTCACCTGCTTCAGAACAGATCATTTTTGCAAATGCGGCCGCCGCTCAGATCATGGGCGATAAATCCCTGGATGACCTACGCAAAGGTACCTATTCCGCCAATGCGCATCACGTGCTGTCGATGTATGTGCCTGAACTGAAGAGTGAGCAGGAGATCGTCGAAATCTGGACCATCTCCCGCGATGGACATGAAACCGCGCTGAGCTGCCGTCTCTCGCTTGCCCATTTCGTGCCCCAGGGGAATGTTATTGTTTTTGAAGGGCTGACGCAGCAGGTTCTCTCCGGGCTTAAGGCCAGCCGCTCCGCGACCTACCAGCGCAAAAAACAGGGATTTTACGCGCGCTTTTTCCTGACCAACAGCGCGCCAATGCTGCTTATCGATCCGTCCCGGGATGGCCAGATTGTGGATGCCAATCTGGCGGCGCTGACTTTTTACGGTTATGCGCATGATGAAATGTGCAGAAAACATACCTGGGAAATCAATACTCTGGGGCGGGATGTGATCCCCGTGATGACGGAGATTGCCGCGTTGCCGGGCGGCCATAAGCCCCTCAACTTTATCCACCGTCTGGCCGATGGCTCCACCCGCCATGTTCAGACCTATGCCGGGCCGATTGAAATTTACGGTGACAAATTGATGTTGTGCATTATCCACGATATCACCGAGCAAAAAAGGCTGGAGCAGGAGCTGGAACACGCGGCACTGCGTGATTCCATGACGGGCCTGCTCAACCGGCGTCAGTTCTATATCATCACCGACCAGGCCAATACCCATCATCTTCCCGCGCAGCAGCAATTTAGCCTGCTGCTGGTGGATACCGATCACTTCAAAAATATCAACGACCTCTTCGGCCACCTGAAAGGTGATGAGGTACTGATCTCGCTCTCGCGCACGCTGGAAGCCTGTAGCCGCAAAGAGGACCTGGTCTTCCGCTGGGGCGGTGAGGAGTTCGTCATCCTGCTGCCGCGCACCCCGCTCGACACCGCCCTGCAAATCGCCGAAACTGTGCGCGATGCGGTCGCCCGCATCACGATCCCGGGTTTACCTCGCTTCACCGTCAGCATTGGCGTGGCGCGACATAATCCGGGCGAGAGTATGGATGAACTGTTTAAACGTGTGGACGATGCGCTTTATCGCGCCAAAAGTGATGGGCGTAATAAAGTCCTGGCGGCATGAAACTGGTGTATCTTCGTAAGCCCCGTTACAATGCCCCTCTCGAATAAATGGACCACAGGTGGGTAGATGTGCAATGGGAAAAACAGAAATAATACTCACCATAATTATTTTATTCGTTATTATATTTGGCTTGTGGTTTATTTTCAGCGGTGAGATCTGGTTTCTGGTGGAATACCTTGAGAACAGTATCTACCCCACCTTCGATGCGCTATGACGCATGTTTAATTCCTTGTTTCACTTACCGAATTTGTCAGGTATCAGCACCGGTAAGAGGTGCGTAAAATACGCAACGTTATCCTCCAACAAGTTGATAACGAATCATTAAATCATTTGCTTATTTCGCCCGTTCTCTGACGGGCTTTTTTTATTTCCGGCAATTCAGCTGTGCCAGGCTATATCTTAAACATCGTTAAACCTAAAGGTGAGAAATGATGAGCAAGAAAATCCTGATGTTGGTCGGCGATTACGCCGAAGATTATGAAACAATGGTGCCCTTTCAGGCTTTACAGATGATTGGCCATCAGGTGGACGCTGTCTGCCCGGACAAATCCCGTGGCGACTACATCATGACGGCGATCCATGATTTCGACGGCGCCCAGACCTACAGTGAAAAGCCGGGCCACCGTTTTATCCTCAATGCCGATTTTTCCGCCGTAAAAGAGCAGGATTATGACGCGCTGCTAATCCCGGGCGGACGAGCCCCTGAATATCTCCGGCTAAATGATGACGTGCTGAAACTGGTGCAGGCCTTCGACGCCGCGCGCAAACCGATTGCTGCGGTTTGCCACGGACCGCAACTGCTCGCTGCTGCCGGCATATTAAAAGGACGAACCTGTAGCGCCTATCCCGCCTGTGCGCCAGAAGTCCGCCTCGGCGGCGGGCACTATGCCAATATCGGTATCGATCAGGCGCACGTAGACGGTAATCTGGTCACTGCCCCCGCCTGGCCTGCGCATCCGCAATGGCTGGCGAAATTCAGTGCATTGCTAGAATAACGTTGCCCTGCTCCCGCCAGCAGCGCCTGACGGGAGCAATCCGCTGGGAATAATGTGTCGCCCGGCGATTTAGCGATCCTGCCGCTCCCACTGCGCTTCCCGCTCACGCGCTTTTCTGCGGGCTTCCTCTTTTTCACGATACAGTGGCGGATAGTAGATGTTCCCCCAGTCCCATTTACCGAACCAGAGACTCATCAGCGTACTAAATATGATAATAAGTACGGTATAAAACAGAACGGTTCCGCTTTCACCACCGTGGCTGAACAGATCGATGACCAGCGAATGCTGCGCATCGCTAAACCACTGCGGATGGTCATCAAGCATCATGAAAAACAGGATCCCAAAGAGTAAATCCCCGACTTTAAATCGTTCATGAAATTTCGTGCGCCAGTTTGCATTATGTTTTTCATAATAATTCAGCAGGAACTGGTTGTTTTCCTTCAACGCTAAATCAAGTACTTCGCCTGAAGGAACTTCACCCGACCTCTTCTGATAATCACTCTGCGCGCGCAAGAAATCCGGGAAGATTCTGCTGTAGATGAACTCATTGAGTAATAGCCTGACGATATTGGCTATAAAAGGCATCAGGGTGGTGGCAATCAAACCTAAGGCGGCGAGCGCCACGCAGAAAAAACCCAGATGTTCGGTCCAGTTAAGTGTCTGAACAGGCCAGGTCAATATTCCTTGCCCGCTGTATGCCAGCAGCGCCAGATCGGCGAAAAGGACAATATAGATGAAGCGGATAATCCATTGCCATTCCCAGATTTTATCCATAATCCCTAACCCTGCCGGGAAAGACGCTTTCTCTTTCTTTTCATCCGTCATCATTTACCTCCCCTTTGACTCACGGAACAAACATCCCTCGTTCAATAAAGAAAAACTGGCGCAAATGCGCCAGCTCTTAATTTAACGTTCACAACGAAGCCCGTCGGTTACCGGCTCGTCAGTGTTTCTCAATATACATCGTCCGGCTATAAGCCACGTCTTCCGGGTTATTAATGGGGTAACCTTTCACCCATGGTTTGATCAGGCGGCCGTTGGTGTACTGGTAAATAGGTGCGATTGGCGCTTTTTCCGTGAGGATTTTCTCCGCCATGTTGTAGTCTGCGTTACGAGCTTTCGCCGTGTTTTCGAGCGTCGCCTGATGGATAATTTTATCGTACGCCGGATCGTTGAAACGCGAGATATTGCCGCTGTGGGTTGAGGTCAATAACGACAGGAAGGTCGATGGCTCATTGTAATCCCCGACCCATGACGCGCGGATCACATCGAAATTACCGGTATTACGGCTATCGATGTAGGTTTTCCACTCCTGATTTTGCAGTTTGACGTCAACGCCGAGGTTTTTCTTCCACATCGAGGCCACCGCAATCGCGATTTTCTGATGGTTTTCTGACGTGTTGTACAACAGGTTCAGCTTCAGCGGGCGCTGAGGGCCATAGCCCGCGGCCTGAAGCAGCGTTTTCGCCTGGGCATTAAGTTCCTGCTGTGACATCTGCTCAAATGGCGAGGTTTCTGGCGTAAACCCTGCCGTCACGTCTGGCGTGAAATGCCAGGCGGGCTTCTCACCGGTTCCTAACACTTTGTCCGCCATGATGCGGCGATCGATGGTCATGCTCAGGGCGAGACGTACACGGGCATCGGCCGTGGGTCCTTTTTGCGTATTAAACGCATAGTAATAGGTGCCCAGCTGAGGCGGTGTATACACCTGTCCCGGAATGTCCTTGAGCAGCTTCTGATACATGTTTTTCGGGAACGATTCGGTGATATCAATATCATCCGCCAGATAGCGTTTAGTGGCCGAGGATTCCTGGTTAATCGGTATGAACGTCACTTTTTGCAGGACGGTTTTGGCGTTATCCCAGTAGTGTGTATTTGGCACCACAACCAGTTTTTCATTCACCACGCGATCTTTCAGAACGTAGGCGCCATTTCCGACCAGAGCCCCCGGACGCGTCCACTCTTTGCCGCTCTCCACATTGGCCTTTTGCACCGGATAGAAGGCAAAGTTTGCCGTCAGATTACTAAACCACGGCAGCGGTTTATCCAGCTGCACACGTAAGGTTTTTGCATCTACGGCCGTCACGCCCAGCGTATCTGGCGCGGCTTTACCATCAATTATCGCCTGTGCGTTATGGATACCCGCCAGCGCCGCAAACCAGGCAAACGGAGACGTGGTTTTCGGATCAACCAGACGCTGCCAGCTATAGACAAAATCCTGAGCGGTAACTGGCGAACCGTCAGACCATTTCGCGTTATCACGTAAGGAGAAGGTCCAGATACGGTTATCATTACTCTGCCAGCGCGTCGCCACGCCCGGGGTCAGTTCACCTTTCTCATTCTGATTAACCAGTCCTTCAAAAAGGTCGCGAATGACCTGTATCTCGGGTAATCCCACGGCTTTTGCCGGATCAAGGGAAGCCGGCTCATCTTTAATGTGTCTGGCCAGCTCCTGTTTTTGCGCCAGTACCGTGCCCTGTGGCACATCAGCGGCGTACGAGAGTGAAGAGAGTCCGCACAGCAACAGTGCAGTACAGAGACGCGAAACAGGATGCTTCATAAGATCCCCTTTTATGAATTCAGGTAATAAGCAGATGCGTAATTATTTGTTTCGACAATGAGAATTGCAAATACCTTCCTCCGGAAAGTTGATATCCGGCAATTTTCCCGCCATACGGAAACTATTTGATTAACCGCGAGTTTTGCACAACACTGCCAGTAGAGACTTCTTTATCAGGATTTCCTATGGCAATCACCCGACCCAGAGCGGAACGCGGCGCCTTCCCGCCAGGTGCAGAGCAGTATGGCCGTTCATTTCTAGGCGCATCGCTGATTTGGTTTCCGGCCCCCGATGCCGATCGCAACAGCGGCTTAATCATTGCCGGCACGCACGGCGACGAGAACTCTTCTGTCGTCACGCTCTCGTGCGCGCTGCGCACGTTGACGCCCAGCTTACGACGTCATCACGTGATTCTGGCCGTCAACCCGGATGGGTGTCAGCTTGGGTTACGCGCCAATGCGCGGGGCATCGATTTAAACCGTAATTTCCCTGCAGCAAACTGGCGCGCCGGTGAAACGGTTTATCGCTGGAACAGCTCCGCCGAAGAGCGTGACGTTGTCTTGCTGACCGGCGACACGCCGGGCTCGGAGCCGGAAACACAGGCGCTGTGCCAGTTAATCCATAAGATCCACCCGGCCTGGGTTGTCACCTTTCACGATCCGCTGGCCTGCATCGAAGATCCGCGGCACACCGAGCTGGGCGAATGGCTGGCGAATGCTTTCGCCCTGCCGCTTGTCTCCAGCGTGGGCTATGAAACCCCTGGCTCATTCGGCAGCTGGTGTGCCGACCTGGGATTACCTTGCATCACCGCGGAATTCCCGCCGATATCGTCAGACGAAGCCAGCGAAAAATATTTAAAGGCCATGGTGGAGCTTCTGCGCTGGCAGCCTCAAAAATGAAGGACGCCGCTGGTAAACGTGAGTGCCGGTGAAACGTCAACCGCCAGCCATGTCGGGCCATCAAGATCGGCAAAACTGACATGATTTACCAGCGGCAGCGCCGCGTTGATCGCCCGGGATGTACACAGCATACATCCCAGCATGATTGAAAACCCCTGAGCTTGCGCCTGTTCTGCCAGCGCCAGCGCCTCTGTCAGCCCACCGGTCTTGTCGAGTTTGATATTGACCATCTCGTAACGGCCCTGCAGTTCAACCAGGCTATCGCGCGTATGGCAGCTTTCATCCGCGCAGATGGGCAGCGGGTGGATAAAATTCTTCAGCGCCGCATCATCCTGTGCCGGCAGAGGCTGTTCCAGCATGGCTACGCCCAGGTCGGCCAGCAGCTGACATCGTGCGGCAAGGCCTTCGGGATGCCATGACTCATTCGCATCCACAATTAACGTGGCTGTCGGGACTGCCGAGCGGATAGCGACCATACGCTCGCTGATCAGACGATCGTCAAGCTTCACCTTTAACAGCGTCGCCCCCGCATCAAAGAGTGCTTTTGCGCTGGCGGCCATGTGTTCAGGCTCGCCAATCACCACCGTTTGCGCCGTGACAACCGATGTCGGCAACGTGACGCCTAGCAGCGTCGTCAGCGAAGTTTGCTGTTTGGCAGCCTCCAGGCTCCAGAGTGCGCAGTCAATCGCATTACGTGCCGCGCCGGCGGGTATACGCTGCTGTAACGCCTCGCGGGTGAGCCCTTTTTCCAGATCGGGAACGAGTGTCATGATAAGTGCCATTACCGACGCCAGACTTTCGCCATAGCGCGGGTACGGCGTGCATTCGCCGACGCCCTTAATGCCGTCCTCTTCTATCTCCACCACGACCACACTGGCTTCGCTTCGACTGCCGCGGGAGATCACAAACGGGGTATGCAATGGCCAGGCTTCTTCATAGACCTTAACGCTTCTCATCACTGACTCCTTGCGGCCCGGAAAGGCGAAAAAATTGGTTTGCCGTGTTATCCGCTGATGGCATACACTAGCCCCGACGTTAACTATATGTAAACAGGAAGATATCTATGTCACAACTCGTTCATTTCCAGGGCAACCCGGTTGCTGTTGCAGGTTCCATTCCACAGGCTGGCAGCAAAGCACAGGCTTTTACTCTGGTGGCTAAAGATCTGTCTGACGTCACACTGTCTCAGTTTGCTGGCAAACGCAAAGTCCTGAACATTTTCCCAAGCATCGACACCGGCGTCTGTGCTGCATCCGTGCGCAAATTCAACCAGCTGGCGACGGACATGGACAACACCGTTGTGCTGTGTATTTCTGCCGATCTGCCGTTCGCCCAGTCCCGTTTCTGCGGTGCTGAAGGTCTGAGCAACGTCATTACCCTCTCCACCCTGCGCAGCCCGGATTTCCTGGAAAACTACGGCGTGAGCATCGCGGAAGGCCCACTGAAAGGCCTGGCAGCGCGCGCTGTACTGGTTATCGATGAAAATGACAACGTCGTGTTCAGCGAACTGGTTAACGAAATCACCACCGAGCCGGATTACACTGCAGCGTTGGACGTGTTGAAAGCATAATGAATGCTTAGCATTCTATATAGCTTAGCAATCTAATGAAATAACAGGGTTTATTTCTCTTTGCAGGCTCTGGAAGACGACACATGACAAACCTCGCACTGGCGGGGTTTTTTATTCCCTTCAAGCTGAATCGTTAAAGCTAAACCATTCACCGTTCACATTTACTGTGCAAATAATTGTATTGAAGTTAACTTAATTGCGATCTTATTCTCATATTAGACCTTAAATATTCATATTTTCTTCCCCAGTGAAGCACATCACATTTCCCTTCAGGTCAAAACATTAGATTTGCTGACGAAAGCAAATAATCGTTTCAGCAAAAAGGAAAGGATATGAAAATTAAACTGGCTATTACGCTCCTTGCGGCTTTGATTTCGGGTCAGGCTGCGGCGAAAACCTGGGTGCTGACAAGCGCTGAAAGCGGCGTGGAGAAAGGAAACTGGAAAATAACGAGCGATGAGCTGAAGGTAAAAGATCAGGCGTTCAGCATTGAACAAAAAGTGTTGCACGGTGGCAAACAGGAAGGCAGCAAAATCCTTGTTATCAGCAGTAAAAGTGGCCTGACAATTACCTTAAGCCCCTCTCGCGGCATGAACCTGCTCCGTGTGGAAGGCTTCGGCACCAGAATGGGCTGGGATTCCCCGGTAAAAGAGGTCGTGAACCCGGCATATATTAATCTGGAAAGTCGCAACGGGCTTGGCTGGCTGGAAGGTTTCAACGAGATGATGGTGCGCTGTGGCTATGAGTGGACGGGCCACCCGGTCACGGCTGACGGCCAAATCTACACGCTTCACGGCAAGGCGGGCAATACGCCTGTATCGCAGGTTGAAGTGGAGGTGGCTGACGCCGCCCCCCATGAAATTCGAATTCGCGGTTTGATCAAAGAGAGCACGTTCAAAAAAGCAGATTTGCAGACCATGACCGAACTGCGTTACGTCCCAGGAACCAACCAGTTCAGTTTGCATGATGTTCTGACAAACCATGCTGATTACCCGCATGATTATCAAATCATCTACCACAGCAACTTTGGTACCCCGATCCTCGAAGAAGGCGCGCGCTTCCTTGCCCCGGTTGCGAGCGTCAGTCCATTCAATGACTACGCGAAAGCCGGTGTCAACGACTGGCAGACCTATGCCGGGCCAACGAAAGGCTTTGATGAGATGGTGTTTAACCTCAAACCGCTTGCGGATAACAACCACAAAACCCTCGCGGCCGTGGTGAATAAAGCCGGTGATAAAGGGGCGTCCATTCAGTTTGATACCCGCCAGTTGCCGGTGCTGACCTTATGGAAAAACACCGACACCCTGAAGCAAGGTTATGTCACCGGTATTGAGCCGGGTACCAGCTACGCCTACCCGGTCACCATTGAGCGCGAACAAAAACGCGTTAAGCAACTGCAACCGGGAGCCAGCACACAGTTTGATCTGACCTATACCCTGCTCCATAACCCGCAACAGGTGAAAGACGTGGAGAACCGTATTGCATCGATTCAGGGAGAGACAAAGGTCGACATTAATAGCACCCCTATCGCAAAAGAATGAGTAAAAAAAAGCCTCTTTACAGAGGCTTTTTACCGTTATTCGTCACCCTTCTTCTGATTCAAACCATACTCTCGCAACTTATTGGCAATCGCCGTGTGTGAAACGCCAAGGCGTTTTGCCAGCTTACGGGTGCTTGGATAGCTACGGTACAGTTGCGTCAGCACGGAGCGCTCAAAACGGCTGGTAATGTCATCCAGCGAACCTTCCATCGCCTCTTCACCTACTGACACCGTCCCGGCATCGTAATCCGGTAACAGAATATCCTGCGGCCGCAGTTCATAACCTTCCAGCTGCGTCAGTGCGCGGTAAACGGCGTTCTTGAGTTGGCGAATGTTGCCCGGCCAGCCGTAGCGCATGAGCACCGTGCCGAGATCGGCTGAAAGCTTCGGACGCGGTACCCCCTGCTCGTCGGCAAAGCGCGCCACAAAGAGTTCGGTCAGCGGCATGATATCCTGCGGGCAATCGCGCAGCGGTGGGATATTCAGGGTCAGGACATTCAGGCGGTAGTAGAGATCCTCGCGGAATACCCCTTTTTGCACCAGTTCGACCAGGTTTTTCTGCGTCGCACAAATCACACGCACATCCACATGAACTTCATGATCCTCGCCTACGCGGCGGAACGTGCCATCATTGAGGAAGCGCAGCAGCTTGGCCTGCATGCGTGGCGACATTTCACCAATCTCGTCCAGCAGCACGGAACCGCCGTTAGCCTGCTCGAAGAACCCTTTTTTACCTTCCGGCGCGTGACCAAATAATTCGCTTTCGACGGCATCTTCCGGAATCGAGGCGCAGTTGAGGGCCAGATACGGTTTTGCCGCTCGCGGGCTGGCCAGATGCACAGCATGCGCCAGCAGGTCCTTCCCGGTACCGGTATCGCCGGTAATCAGCAGTGGCGCGGTCAGACTCGCGAGTTTGCGCGCCTGATCCACCACATGCCGCATTTTCGGGCTGACGGCAATAATCTGGCTGAATGCCCCCACATCCTGGCTGGAGATATTTTGCAGCTGACGGCCCATGCGCACGGTAGAACGCAGCATGATCACGGCGCCGGTCAGAACGCGCGTGTCGGCCTCGCCTTTCAGATAGACCGGCGTTATTTCCATTAAGAAATTCTGTCCGTGGATAACCACATGCTCGCTGTGGGTGTTCTGCGGGTTGCTGTCCAGCCAGCGCTGGAAGTTAAAGCCGGGAATCAACTGTGCTGCGTTGTGGTTGCTGAGTTTTTCCTGACTCTGCGCGAACAGCTGGCAGCTGGCATGGTTAACACGCTCAACCTTACTTTTTAAATCCAGGGAGAGGAAAGGCTCTGGCATGGCTTCAAGCAATGCGCTCAATGCCAGATGCTCACGCTCCGACGGCATCCAGGGGATGGTGCGTACATCCGTAACGCCAGCGATACGGCGTATTTCTGCCATCAGGCTACTGAACGTATTAAATTCAATTTCGGCAAAATTGAGGTAAATTCGCCCGACAGGATCGATCTCAATGCCACGTAAATCAATGCTACGTAAAACAAGAAGATCGAGTAATTCGCGGGTCAGACCGAGACGGTCTTCACAGAAGACTTCAAGACGCATGGGAAATTCACCGTTTTAAGCCAATAACATTAAAATGATATGTCAGAACACGGTGATCGGGAAGATGGCTGTCAACAAATATTGACAGCCAGCACGATTAATGACCAAACCGGCTACTGAACCGGTTTTTTATTGAGCGTCTCTTTGAGCTGACCGATTAACTCACGTCGGAAATCCCCCAATCGCGGCTTATCGCCATCAATCCACGGCAGTGGACGGCACACTTCCATCGCTTTGATGCCCAGACGGGCGGTCAACAAACCGGCACCAATACCCTGCGCGGCACGGGCAGAGAGACGCGCCGCCAGATCCTGCGACATCCAGTCCATCCCCACTTCCCGCACCAGCTCGCTTGCTCCGGCAAAGGCGATGTTGAGCAATACCAGACGGAACAAGCGAAGGCGGCTGTAGTACCCCAACTCAATGCCGTATAAAGCAGCAATCCGGTTAATCAGACGCAGGTTACGCCAGGCGATAAACGCCATATCCACCAGCGCCAGCGGGCTGACGGCAATCATCAGGGTTGATTCCGCAGCAGAGCGGCTGATTTCGCGCCGCGCCTGGGCATCCAGCACCGGCTGCACCATGTGGGAATACAGCGTCACCACTTCACGATCGTTCTGGGTTTCATGGATAGCGGCATACCAGCGCTGAAGCGCCGGGTGCGACTGATCAATACCCGCCTGACTGGCCAGCTTTTCACAAAACGCGCGGCCTTTGCCGGTTCCGTGACTGTGGAGCAGATCCCGCGCTTCATCACGCTCATGGGCGCGCTGTCGCAGGCGCCACAGGCGACGCCACTCGGTCGCAACAGATCCGACACCCGCCCCCACAATCAGAGCACCGGCAGCGCAGCCGCCCAACGCGACCCAGTCCTGGGTTTGCCAGGCGTTGACCGCCCACTGGACGCCTTGCCCAACCACGCTGACGCCAAACAACGCCAGCCCGGCAGTCACCATCTTTCGCCACAGGCTGCGTTTTGGGCGTAGCGCGGCTTCCACGACCGCTTCAGCCGGCCCCTCTTCAACAAGCAGCTCTTCGGTCAGAGCCGGGGCAAAATTATCTGCCTGCGGGCCATTAAACGTCTGCGCAGTTTTAAACGCCTCCGGGTGCTCTTGCTCAAGCGTTCCGGTAAAATCAATGCGCGGTTTTAACGGTTCCGTCATCGCAATTTATCTCCAATCAAAAACTCCAGCGCCGCATCCAGACGGATATGCGGTAACGGCTGATCGACCGTCATGGCCTGCGGGCGGAAGGCTTCAAACTGGAAGCCCTGGTTCTGCCAGAAGGCCGGCCCCGGAAGGCGTGCGGGCACTTCGCCCGGATAGACAGTAAGCGGTTCGCCGTCGCTGAGACGATTCCCGCGCAATGCCGGTATTTTCTCGCCATTAAGGTCAATCAACCCACTCTGTGTCGCCTGTACGGAAGCCAGTCCGAGGCAATCCATGCTGATCCCTTCGAACGCGGCATTTTGCCAGGCGTCCTGCACCAGTTGCTGCAGCAGCGACACCATATTGGCATGCTGATCGACCGTCACGTGATCGGCTTTTGTGGCCGCAAACAGCAGCTTGTCGATAACGGGTGAGAAGAGACGGCGAAACAGCGTGCGCTGCCCGTAGTGAAAACTTTGCATTAACTGTGTCAGCGCCAGGCGCATATCGTTGAAGGCCTGCGGCCCGCTGTTCAGCGGTTGCAGACAATCCACCAGCACAATCTGGCGATCAAAACGTAAAAAGTGGTTTTTATAAAAACCTTTCACCACTTTTTCACAGTAGTAATTGTAACGCTCGCGCAGCATTCCGGCGTTAGTGTGTTTGTCCGCCTGGGCCAGTTTTGACTCCCCGATGCCATCCACGTCCGGCCACGGGAAAAACTGCAGCGCAGGTGCGCCCGCCAAATCTCCCGGCAGAACAAAACGGCCCGGCTGGATGAAATGCAACCCTTCCTGCTTACACTGATGCAGATACTCCGTCCAGGCCTCGGCAATCGCCGCCAGCCGGTTTTCATCGGCAGGGGCCAGCGGATCCAGGCCTTCGCACAGTTTTCGCCATTTCGTCGACCACTCGGCGCGGTTGCCCTGCAACAGCCCCGTCATCTGCCGTGACCAGCTGAGATAATCCTGTGCCAGCATAGGTAAATCGAGCAACCACTCACCGGGGTAATCCACAATTTCCAGATACAGGGTGGAGGTGTCTTTGAAGTGACGCATCAGGGATTCATTAGAGCGAAAACGCAGCGCAAGGCGAATTTCACTCACCCCGCGCGTCGGCGTCGGCCAGGCGGGCGGTTCACCATAAAGCTGAGCCAGCCCTTCATCATAGGTAAAGCGAGGAATGCCAAAATCGCGCTGAGGCACACGCTTAACCCCCAGCAGGCGCTCTTCCCGCACGGCGCTCAGCAGCGGCAGCCGCGCCCCACTGTGCAGGTTAAGCAGCTGATTCACCATCGCGGTGATAAACGCCGTCTTGCCGCTGCGGCTCAGCCCCGTCACCGCCAGACGCAGATGACGGTCAACGCCACGGTTCACCAGTGAATTGAGTTCGTTCTTAAGTCGCTTCATCGCCGTCCTTCATTGCCCGGAAGCCTCAAATACATTGCTTCAGAATACAATAAATGGGGGCAGATCGTTGATTATCAATTCTTATTTATTGCTATTGCCGTTTTCTCTCCAGTAAGATGAACGACATTGCTGTTAGTCAGGAGTGAGTAAGGTGTATGTCACCCACCATCTATGATATCGCACGGGTTGCCGGCGTTTCGAAATCAACCGTCTCCCGCGTTCTGAATAAACAAACGAATATTTCTCCTGAAGCGCGTGAAAAAGTGTTGAAGGCGATTGACGAATTAAATTATCAACCCAATAAACTCGCCCGCGCCCTGACCTCTTCTGGCTTCGACGCCATTATGGTTATTTCGACACGCTCGACGAAAACCACCGCCGGCAACCCTTTTTTCTCTGATGTTCTGCATGCCATTACAGCCAAAGCTGAAGAGGAAGGTTTTGACGTTATTTTGCAAACCTCGAAAAGCAGTGAAGACGATCTGCTGAAGTGCGAAAGTAAAATAAAACAAAAAATGATTAAAGGGATCATCATGCTGAGCTCACCGGCAAATGAATCCTTTTTCACAACGCTGGATGCATATGGCGTACCGGTGGTCGTCATCGGGAAAGTCGAAGGTGATTTTCAGAATATTTACTCGGTCGACACGGATAATTTTCACGACAGCGCCACGCTAACAGAAACCTTTATTAAAAATGGCCGACGTAACATTGCCTGTCTGCATGCGCCGCTCAATTATCATGTTTCGATTGATCGTCTTGCCGGTTATAAAGCCAGCCTGGAAAAACACGGCATCACCATTAACCCGGCGTGGATCATCGACGGCGGATATACCCATGAAAGCGCGCTTGCCGCGGCCACAGAATTGCTCTCCTCGGCCACGCCACCTGATGCGGTATTTGCCACCGACAGCATGAAGTTACTCACCCTTTATCGCGCGGCGGATACTCTGGAACTGAAGATCCCCGAGCAGGTTGTGATTGCAGGATACAGTGACCCGATGCTCTCTCTCATTTTAACACCAGCACCCGGGGGCTTTGATATCCCAACCCGCAAGCTGGGTGAAGAGAGCTGCAATCTTCTTTTCAGGCGTATCGCCGGTCAGCCTGCGCCACAAAAAGTGCTTGTCGATACCCATTTTACGTTAGCGCCCTCTCTTCGTTAAAACCAGGGGCTGAAAGCCCCTGGCATCCGGTCTGTCAGAACGCGTAATTAACGCCAACACCCGCGTAGTGGAAACGGTCGCTGTCGCCTTCGTCATGGTTTTCCCATTCGTAGGCGTATTCCAGCGTCATGGATAATCCATTGTTGAAGTCATACGCGTACAGAAGACCCAGTCGGTTGAAATCGTGTCCTTCACGATCGGGATCGTCCTGCCAGTCCCAGTTCGACCAGCGATCCAGCCCCAGACGGGTATATGGCGTGAGCGTCGTCTGGCCTAATGAAACAGGCAGATACGCGCGAATTTCCTGCGTTGAAAATTCGCCGTTATTACGTGAACTGTCCATATTGAAACCGCGCTCAAGATAATAGTTCACTTTAGCAGAGAAGGTTTCATTAATGGTCCAGGTAAAACCCGTTTCCGTTTCTACACGGCTGTCGGCATAACCGGTTTTTTCCAGGTCATTCGCAAACTGATACATGGCAAACCAGCCACCAAAACGCCAGTCGTCGGACAATTTAATATCCCAGTCCGGCTGAATTTTGTAGCGCTGCATATTTGCGCTACCGTCTTTGGCACCGTGTTCATCTTTAAAATGATAACCGTAATTACGGAAACCGCCGGTCAACCCGAGTGTAAAATCATCGGTGCCGATAAAGCGATAGCGTAATTCAAATTCCGGGCGGTCAAAATAGGTCCCACGGGTCATGCTGCTGTAATCAACCGGTCCTTCCTGATACATTGCCAGCGAAAGGGTCCAGGCATCCCATGTGGCATTAAACCACACAGAGGGTTCATATAATCCATCTTTATCGTCGCCCTGACCTTCGACGTTTTCAATTTCATACATGGCACCGATATTAAATTCCCAGTGTTTTGCTGATTCCGTTGCGTGCGCGCAGCTAACCCCTGCGCACAGAACGAGCGCAGCACTTCTTAGTAGAGTACTCATTTAAATGTTCCCTTTATAATTAACTCAAAAAAAACCGGAAATTTGCATTTCCGGCGAACGCCTTTCTTATCTAATAGCCACTTCAGTATCAGCGTCGAAGAAATGACATTTATTCATATCGAACTGGATGCCGATATTATCCCCCGCCGCATAATCATTTACCGCTCCTGCACGAACGACCAGCTCATGCCCGCCCACGGTGGCATAGAGCATGAACTCAGCCCCGGTCAGTTCGGCCACGCTGACTTTTGCCGCAATATCATCCCCACGGCTTTGCAGCGTCAGAATATCTTCCGGCCGGATCCCAAAGACCACGGCTTTACGCTGATATCCGGCGGCATTCACCGCCGCCAGCGTGTCTTCAGGTATCTCCAGACGCAGCGTTTCCGTCACGAAATAGCGATCGTCTATCGCGCCCCGAATAAAATTCATTGCCGGTGAGCCGATGAAGCCCGCCACAAACATATTCGCCGGTTCGTTGTAGACCTGCTTAGGTGCCCCCACCTGCTGAATAACGCCATCCTTGAGGATCACAATCCGGGTCGCCATCGTCATCGCTTCCGTCTGATCGTGGGTCACGTAAATCATTGTGGTGTTGAGCTTCTGGTGCAGCTTGCTGATTTCAGCGCGCATTTGCACACGCAGCTTGGCGTCGAGGTTAGAAAGCGGTTCATCCATCAGAAAGACACCGGCTTCGCGCACAATCGCCCGTCCTAACGCCACGCGCTGACGTTGCCCACCCGACAATGCGCCAGGTTTACGCGTGAGGTAATCACGCAACCCCAGGATTTGTGCCGCCCAGTTCACGCGCTCTTCAATGACCGCGGGGGCAATTTTCTGCATCTTCAGGCCAAACGCCATGTTGTCGTAAACCGTCATGTGCGGATAAAGCGCATAGTTCTGGAAAACCATCGCAATGTCGCGGGACTTGGCGGGCACATCGTTCATGCTGACACCGTCAATCACCAGCTCACCGGCGGAGATCTCCTCCAGCCCGGCAATCATGCGAAGCGTCGTCGATTTACCGCACCCCGAGGGACCCACAAAGACGATAAACTCCTTGTCCTCAATTTCGAGGTTAAAATCCTTAACCACATGGACCTGGTTATCGTAGATTTTCTGAATATGTTTCAGAGACAGTTGAGCCATTTTTAATTCCTTATCATTACCGTTCGGGATGCCCAGAAATCCGTCAGGCATTTCCAGGTCAGTTCCTGCGTTGAATGAAGTTGTAATCCCGCATGGTTCAGGCCAGGTCCAATCCCGACCGAGAGCATTCCCGCCGCGTTGATTGCCTCAACGCCGGCTGCAGCATCTTCTATTCCGATAGCCTGCTCGGGGCGCACGTTCAGCCCGGCGCAGGCCGCAAGAAAGATCTCCGGGTCCGGTTTTGAGCGGGCAATGCGCGAGGCATCGGCGCAGAAATCAAAAGCCCTCTCAATGCCCAGCGCCTGCAAAATACCGGGGGCGTTAAGGGACACTGAGGCCAGCCCGATTTTGACGTTCGCCGCACGAATTTCCGCCAGCACCTCGCGGATGCCCGGAAGCAGAGAATCCTGCGTCAACGACGCCAGAGACCCGACGTAGCGCGCGTTCTTTTTATCCGCGAGCGCCTGCCGCTGCTGGTCGTTAAACTCCTCCTCTTTTCCGCCATGGCGCAGAATCCGCTGCAGCGATTCCATACGGCTTATCCCTTTCAGCTCGTCGTTGAACGCCACGTCGAACGAGATGCCAATTTCCTGCGCCACGGCACGCCAGGCCAGAAAATGCAGATGCGCGGTATCGGTGATCACACCATCAAGATCAAAGACAACGGCCTCAGGCATCATGATTTGCTCCCGTGGTAGCGGTCCCATAAATAGATGTAAAAAAATCCCTGAAAGAACAGACCTGCCGATCCGTTATGCACAGGGTTTTACCCCACAGCGTTAAGGTCACCGGTGCAGTGGTTTCAATCGTTAAAACATCATTTTCAAACGTGAAGTGCATGCGCGCGTTTCTCCATCGCAGCGGGAAAGCCAGTTTTCGCCAGTGGGCAGGCAGCTTCGGGGCAAGATGCAATTCCCCCTGGACGATCTGCATGCCGGCAAATCCCTGAATAACGCCGGACCAGATAGCCCCGGTGGCGGCAGCATGAATCCCGTCATCGCAGCTGTGCGGATCGTCGCCCAGATCGATGGCGATACCCTCGCGCCAGAAGGCGTAGGCCCTTTCCGTATCGCCACACCGGGCAGCAACAATTCCATGAATCGCTTTGCTCAGCGAAGAGTCGTGTATGGTACGCGGCTCGTAGTACGCTAGGTTGGCAGCACACTGCTGTGGGGTAAACCGTTCCGGCAGCAGGTAGTTGAGCATCACCACGTCGGCCTGTTTAAGAATCTGCATCTCGTTCACTTCCGCGCGGGAGTAATCGAGCAGAATGGTCTGTTTACCCGCTTTCGCCTTATAGCGGCTCAGATCGATTGCCGGTTTCGCCATGAAGGTGTCATCCTGAGGAAGGACCCCTTCTGCGTTGGCTTGCGGTAACCACAAACGGGACATAAACCGGCTGGCATTCTCCATGAAGCCGGCATCTTCACGATTGAACATCGCCATAAACTGGCGCGCACAGGCGACATTGTGCCAGGCCAGATAGTTGGTGTAGGCATTGTTATTGACGTGCTCCGTGTACTCATCCGGCCCGATCACATCGTGGATTTCCAGGCGACCATTGACTTCCGTCGCCCGCCCCATCCAGAACGTTGCCGTCTCTATCAGTAGCGTCAGCCCTTCGTTACGCATAAAAGCGTCATCATGTGTCGCCTGCCAGTAGGCCACGACAGCCCAGGCAATGTCCGCCACAATGTGATGTTCTGCCAGCGCAGAGGCCACTTTCTGGCGCGTGCCCGTGCGGATGTTGATTGCTGCATATTCCGGCGTTTCCTCCTGACCGCTCGCGGCGCTCTCCCAGGGGAAAAGTGCGCCAGGCCAGCCGTTGCGACGCGCTTTTTCACGAGCCCCGGCCAGGTTGAGCCAGCGATAACGCAGCAGACTGCGGGCGACCTGCGGACGCGTAAAGAGATGGAAAGGCAGCAGGAAAATTTCGGTATCCCAGAAGACGTGGCCTTTATACCCTTCGCCGGTCAATCCTTTCGCGGCGATACTGCAGCGCTCATTGTCGGCAGGCGTCATGGCGATCAGATGCCAGACGGTATAATCCAGCGCGAGCTGATCCTGCGGTTCCGCAGACGTTACCGCCACCCGCGCATCTCGCCAGACGTCTTCCCAGGCGCAGGCAGAGCTCTCCAGCAACGATGCGTAGCCTCGCGCTGCGCACACCTTGAGTTCGGCCAGTGCGTTACGCGCAAACGACGCCTGCGAAAGGGCTTTGTCACTGCGGTGGGCGACCCAGACGATCTTTTCAAGCGTGACAGTGTCACCCTGCGAAACGTTCAGGGCGTAATGCGCACTGATGCGACGATTTTTAGCGGTAAAGCAGCTTTCGCTACCCGCTGAAAGCCGGCAGAACGCGGATATAACGACATCAGAAACCCGGTCCTGCGTTTCATACACGCCCTGCATACAGTTCTGGTCGAATACCCGGACTGAAATCTCATCCAGATGCTGCCTGCCGCTGTTGGTTTGCGTCGCATCGATTCCGGTTTTCAACACCACCTGCGAGGGCCCATCAAGGGGAGTGATGGCGAGTTGCATTGCCACTAACGGCAACTGAGCGAGAGAAACGAAACGACGGCTCTCCAGGCGATAGCGTTTCCCGTCGGGCGAGCGCCAGAGCACGCTGCGACGCAGTTCACCATTGGCAAACGCCAGCTCGCGCTGCCACTCAAGAAGCGCCCCGGAAAGCAGGGTAAAATTCACACCATCCAGTTCAACCTCAATACCGGTAATATCCGGCAGGTTGATTAACTCCGTGGTCTCATTGCGACCTGCGCGATGATAGAGCCCGGCGAGATACATGCCTCTGGTTTGCTGGGTGTAATCCTCTTCGTGTGCCGCGCGAATGCCCATGTAGCCATTGCCGCAAGCCATGATGGAGGCGTATTTATTCAGACTGTGGGGAGAGAAGCCCGGTTCGGTTAAAACAGACACATTCAGCATAACGTCACGCTTTCCCCTGTATCCGCCGATTCATAAAGCGCGGCAACAAGTTGCTGGATAACCAGCCCCTGTTCCGCATCTGCGATCATAACCGGCTCTCCCAGCACATGGCGTACAAACGCCTCCATGCTGCGCAGGTGACGCTGGTCGTCTGCCTCATCACGCTGCATGAGGGTCTGTAAAACGCCCGCCTCATCGTGGTATATGTGTGCCGGGAAGAGCGTGGCCCCCGCCTTTTCGCCACAGAATGAAACATTCATGATCGACTGCTCACGGATATTCAGCGCAAACGACGTATCCAGGCGCAGAACGCCGCCATTGCAGAATTCAATTGTGCCAAACAGAGCATCTTCAACGGTAAACCGGGCGGGATCCCACTCGCCAAACTGTCCACTGTTTTTACGGTTCCCCAGCTTCTGGAAGCTATGGGCGGTCACCCTTTTTACCGCCGGGAAACCCAGCACATACATCGCGGCATCCAGCATATGAATACCGATATCGATCAGCGGTCCGCCACCCTGTAGCGATTTGTTCGTAAAGACGCCCCAGCCCGGCACGCCGCAACGACGCAGCGCCTGGGCCGACGTAAAGTAGATCTCACCTAACGCCCCATTTGTGACAGCGTCACGTAACAGCTGCGTGTCGAGCGCAAACCGATGGTGAAAATCATACGCCAGCACTTTTCCCGCTTTACGGGCCGCCATGCGCATCTGGTCAGCCTGTTGCGGCGTCATGGCAGGCGGTTTTTCGCACATCACATGACATCCGGCCTCCAGTGCCGCCATGACATGTTCAAAATGGAACCGGTTTGGGGAGCAGACGCTGACCACATCAGGTTTTACCGCCTGCAGCATTTCAGATGCATTCTGCCAGACCGAAGGAATTGCATGACGTTCCGCAAACGCCTGTGCCTGTTCAAGGCCGCTGTCCATGACAGCGACCATTTGAACATCACTGCGTGTGGCGTAATACGAGGCATGCACTTTGTCCGCGACCTGCCCGGCGCCAATAATGGCGACGCGCAGAAGCGAAGGTGTTGAAGCACTCATCACGCTCGTCATCCTTAGCATTCACGCAGATACGTGAGTGAATTCTGGTAAGCCTGGGCCGGATCGTCGGCGCGGACACGGCACTCATACACCACGTAGCCCTGATAGTTGTCCGCACGAAGCTGCCCGAACAACGTGGCAAAATCCAGCGTCCCGCTGCCAGGTTGATAGCGATGGTTATCGGCGATATGCACATGACCCAGCAGATCCCGGTTGCGATGCAGCGCCTCTGTTAGCGAATCTTCTTCGATATTCATGTGGTAAAAGTCGCCGATGATCTGCACATGCCTGAGCGCGTTCTCTTCGATATAGCGAC
Organism: Enterobacter sp. BIDMC 26; assembly: GCF_000534435.1. Taxonomy (NCBI): domain Bacteria; kingdom Pseudomonadati; phylum Pseudomonadota; class Gammaproteobacteria; order Enterobacterales; family Enterobacteriaceae; genus Enterobacter; species Enterobacter sp. BIDMC 26. The sequence goes on from NZ_KI973182.1 coordinate 1,674,416, forward strand.
GCGCATCCGCGAGCGTGTTGATCATGTGATCCTGGTAGCGGTTGAGCGGCTCAAGGTAAACGGTGGTCCCGGTACGCGCCGCCACCTCATCCAGACAACGCAGCGAAGCACTCACCGCTTCGCGGTCACCCGCCAGGCTGCGTGGAGAGGTCATCGGCGGCAAGCGGAAGGTAAACATTCCCCAGGCGGCGGGCACAATAATCCCCTTTCCACCCACTTCAGCCAGTGCTTCCAGGATGCGTTCGATCTGTTTTAATCCGTTCAGACGACGTTCTTCAATGAAGTCACCAATCCAGCCGTCATATCCCCCGCAGGCGGTGGTCACCGGCAGGCCCGTGGCGGTGATTGCGGCTTTCACTTCATCGAGATTGTCCACCAGCAGTTTGCCGTCAATTTCAAAGCCATCAAAACCCATCGCTTTGATGTACTGGAATTTCTCCAGAATAGAAGTCGGGAAAAAAGCCTGATTTTGCGTTGCGATTTTCATTGATGCTCTCCTTAGCTTAAAAAGTGACGCCCATCTTGATGCTCAGTTCCGGATGCTGATCGACATACTTCATGTAGCTCTCAGCGCTGGTGGTAAAGGTGACAACCGGGTCAATCAGATCTTCGCAGTTCAGATAACCGTTCATCAGCAGTTCCCAGCAGGTCTCTTCAATACGCTTGCGGCTCCAGCGCGGGTAATCCGGGTTGGGTTCGCTGCAGGCGCGCGAGAAAACGATTTTCGCGTTATTGAAGTGGGCTTCACGCCCCAGATTGAACCCTTCTGCGAACGGTTTCGCGAAAGCCACGTAGGAGATCGTTCCACCGTAGGCGAGCCCGCGCAGCGCAGACTGCAATGCATCGGCAAAACCGCTGGTTTCGATAATCACGTCAGCGCCCTGCTTTCCGGTCAGTTTTTTAATCTCCAGACCGACATCGGTGCCAAACGGACTGAGGCAGTAATCAGCCCCGTGACGGCGGGCAATTTCGCAGCGATGTTCGATAGGGTCGACACCGATGACGATGGATGCACCGGCTTTTTTCGCCAGCTGAATCGCAATCTGCCCAATGGCACCCAGTCCGACCACAACGACAAAATCCCCTACCCGCACGTTAGCATCACGCACGCCGCTCATGGCGAACTGCGCTGGGTCATAACAGACGGCATTTTTCCAGGAAGACCCTTGCGGCATTTTGCGCAGCTTGTAGTTATTAACGGCATTCACGATGACCGTCTCCTGCAGCGGCCCATAGCAGCAGACACGGTCGCCCGTCTGGTATTCCGTCACGTCATCGCCGCATTCGATAATGTCGCCAACGATCATGTTGCCCAGCTGGAACTTACCAAACTCAATGCCCCGCGCCGCGCCCTCTTCACGCGGGGTAAACATCTGCCACTCCGCGTTAAACTCCTCATCAATGAAGGGACTTGCCGCCCGGAAATCTACCACTTCGGTGCCGTGTTTTGGCGCGCCGAAGCGCGCACGAATTTTCACTTCATGGACGGCAACAGGACGATCTTCATATTCCACCAGCGCCGCTACACGAGGCGCTGTCGCAACTAACTTTTTCATGACTGACTCCTAGTTAAAACTGGCCGCCTCAGCCTTTAACGCCACCGGCGGTCAAACCACTTTTGATAAAACGTTCAGACAGTGCGTACATGATGACCACCGGAAGCGCTGTCACCAGCGATGCCGCCATCATCCGACCCCAGATATAATCTGGCGTGCTAAAGAGGGTGTTCAGCCCAACCGGCAAGGTGAAATTGCTGGCGCTGGACAGGAAAATGGATGCAAACAGGTAGTCGTTCCATGCCACCATGAAGCAGTAGACGAACACCGACACGAGGCCGGAAATCGCCAGCGGAACGGTAATGCGGAAGATAATTTGCAGGCGGTTAAGCCCGTCCATCATCGCGGCTTCTTCTATTTCATCCGGAATGGTGTCGAAATAGCTGCGCAGCATAAAGACGGCTGTCGGCAGCGTCTGGGTCACCATGGTGATAATCAGCGCCAGCTCTGTGTCATAGATCCCCAGCGCGGTGATGATTTTGAACAGCGGCACCACCAGCAAAATCCCCGAGAACATATAGACGATGTAAAAACTCGCATTGATCGTCGTACGTCCTTTAAAACGCAGTTTGGATAACGCGTAAGCCCCCAGCGTGCCGAGAAAAACGGCAATCATCGACGAGGTCAGCGAGACCACCATGCTGTTTCTGAAGTAATCCACAAACGGGAAGATCAGCGGATTAAAGATGTCGATGTAATGCTGCAGCGTCCACGCCTGCGGCAGGATGGTCGGATGGAGCGATATCGCCTCTTTCGCGCTCTTAAGCGAGGTCATTAACATCACAAAGAACGGGAACAGCGTGATGATCAGAAACACCGCCAGCCCCAGATAAAAACCGAGACGACCCAGTACGCGTTTATTTGTTGCCATTGAGGTTTACCCTTTTTCTGGTCAGCAGAATGACGGCGAAGATGATCACGAACAGCACCACGGAGATGGCAGCGGCTTTCCCGAGGTCATTGAAGGCAAATGCGGTCTTGTAGAGATAGACGCCCAAAATATCGACCTTGGTGGTCAGGAGATAAACATCAGCGAACATATAGAACATCCAGATGGTTCGCAGTGTAATCACCGTGGCCAGCACCGGCATAATGGCGGGCAGCGTGACGATACGAAAACGCTGCCAGGCATTTGCCCCATCCATTTCCGCGGCTTCGTACAGCGATTTATCGATGGTCTGCAATATCGCGAGGAACGAGATAAACGCGTAGGGGAAGTAACGCCAGATGGCGAACAGCACCACCAGCACAAAACTGCTGCCCGGGTTGTCGAACCACAGCGGCGCCTGGTCATACAGGTGCAACAGATCGACACCCAGATAGTTCACAATGCCGTAGCCGTTGTTGAACATGTATTTCCATGCAAACACCAGCGAGATGGATGGTGTGACGTAGGACAAAATCACCAGTGAACGCGCCGTTTTCCGCAGACGAAATTCCCGGTTAAAAAAGAGGGCAACGGCCAGCCCCAGCGCCGTGCTGCCCATCACCACCAGGGCGGTGTACCAGAACGTCATCCACAGGGAGTGCCAGAATGCGCCATCGCTGAGGATACGAACATAGTTATCCAGCCCGACAAACACGGCGCTAATGCGCGGGTTAAGCGGCAAACGTAAAAAGCTGATTTCAATATTGGAAATCATCGGCCAGGCCACCAGGCCCCCCAGCAAAATCAGGCTGGGGGCCAACAGCAGCATGGCGAAAGGCATATCTGAACGACCAGAAAACAACGTCTTCATAATTTCCTTCCGCAGAGCGCTCCTATCGTTGTGAAATCAGGTCAGTCAGTCGCTTTTGGCTGTTGCTTAACGTTGCAGTGAGATCTTGTTGACCCACTGTGACGTTATGCACCATGGAACTGATGATGCCGGACCCCGTTACATCACCCATGCGGGTAAAGTTTTTGTCGCCCACGGCGCCAAATACCTGCACATTCGGGAACTGGGCGATAAGCTCATAGGGAAGTTGACCAAACGCTTTAATGACCTCGTTGTCTTTCCAGGAGTCCGTGCCGACGACCAGTTTGTTCACCGGCAGCGCGGCACCCGGGGACATCATCACCCAGTCAGACGCGTTCTGTGCCTGCTCCATCCAGGTAACAAACTTCTGTGCAGCCTGGGTTTCATCTTCTGTTTGACCGGAGGTGATCGTCAGCGATGTGACCATGCCGTAGACCGCTGAAGACGTTTCAGTCGGAACGACAAAGCCCAGGTTGGCTGGGTTGCCGTCTTTATAGACCGCCGGCAGGATATAGGTGGAATACACCGCCATCGGCGCCGAACCATTCATAAAGGCATCTTTAATCTCCATGACATCGTTCGAGCCCGGCATGGTGGTCGCGGCCAGTGCTTTATAGAACGCCAGCGCGTTCACCATTTCCGGGGTATCGATGTTGATTTTCCCGTTGGCGTCAAAAACGTTCGCGCCACCGGAAAGCGCAAACTGAGAAAACGCCTGCTCGGTCATCACGCTTTCTGCCGTGGGTAGCGCTATGCCATAGCGTTTTTTAGCCGGATCGCTGAGGCGTTGGCTGGCTTTCAGCAACTGTTCCCAGTTATGCGGCTCCTCAATACCCGCCGCAGCAAGCACATCTTTGTGATACCAGACGCCGGACAGCCAGGCGCTGATTGGCACCCCCGTCCAGGCTGAGCCGTCTTCCGTGCGAACGACACGTAAAATTCCGTCATAGAAGGTGTTTTCGCCCACCGCTTTGATGGCGGCGTTGATCGCATCCCGGTCCAGCAGCTGCTCTTTATCCATGACTTTTGCGTAGTCGTGGCTGACCTCAATGACCTCGGGCAGCGCACCGGTGCGGGCCAACGTAATCACTTTGGTGTTGTAGGCATCCTCTTCTACCGGTACCTGTTTCACCGTAATCGTCGGGTTCTCTTTCTCGAATTTTTCAATCAGTTTTGTAATTACCGCCTGACGCTCCTGTTCAACTGAGGAGTGCATAAACTCAATGGTGACAGCAGAGGGTTTGTCATCCTTACAGCCTGACAACAAGGCGCACGAAACCAGTGCTGATATCAGCACAATTTTGGGCATATTCATGTTTAAGGTCCTTTTTTAGTTTTCTTTAATCCACAACACCTGCCATGGATTAAGGGTCAGAGTCGTACCAGTAATATCTTTCCCGGCGATCAATTCCCTGCCGGATGGAATATTCGACTCAAGCGTTTGAACGCGATCGCTGAAATTAAATAACGCGGTAACTTTTTCGCCACTTTGCGCAATACGCATTATTTTTAATACATGCTCGCCTGCCGTACTAAAAAAAGCCTGACTGTCAGGGTGGAATGCTTTTTCTGCACGCCTCAGGGCGATTAATTCACGCAATCTATAATAGACTTTCTGCCGCAGGCTATTTTCGTTCTCAAGCTCACTGTCAATTGCACCGGCGAGGTATTTTTTGCGGTTAATCGCACGGTTATATCCCAGGCGCTCCACGCCCTCATAATCATTACGCGAGCCAAGAATACTTTGAATATAGACGGCAGGCACGCCGGGGAAGCTCAGGAGTACAGCATGAGCCAGAATAAACCGGGCAATACGGTGATTATCATCGCAGTCCCTTGTGCTTAACGCATCAAGATAAGTGACATTGATTTCATACGGGCTTCGCGTTCCATCCGGATTGTTTTTCCAGTTGACCAGCGCCCCCTCGGCCTGAAGTTTCTCAACCAGCGAGAGGATCTCAGACTCGGGTAAAATTCCGCGTAACGGATTGAGGCCAATCCCGTCATGCGAGGCCAAAAAGTTAAACCAGGTGGTTTTCGTGGAAGGAAGCGTCAACGACGACGCCCACTGACACAGCGCCCGGACATCCTGACGGTGTACCGCATGCAGCACAAGCGGCGGCAAGGAGAACTGATACACCATCTGCGCTTCATTGTTGCCGTCACCAAAGTAGGCAACGTTGTCTTTATGCGGGACATTGGTCTCAGTGATTATCACCGTACCCGGCGCGACAGCCTCGGTAATGGCACGGAAAAGCTGGATAAGCTGATGGGTTTGTTCCAGATGGATACAGCTCGTTCCGGGTATCTTCCACATAAACCCAACGGCATCCAGACGAATGTAGCGCGCCCCTTCAGTCAGGTAGTGCAGCAGCACGTCTACCATCGCAATCAGAACCTGAGGAGAGGCAAAATTGAGATCGACCTGGTCGCTGCTGAAGGTGGTCCACAGGTGGCGTACGCTGCCATCGTGAAGCGTAAACGGCGTGAGGAGGGGCAAAGCACGCGGTCGCGTGACGGCCGACAGATCCGTTTCAGGGTCAACAGAAATGAAGAAATCGTTATACCCCGGCATTTGCTTAAGGTAATTCGCGAACCATTGACTTTGCGCCGACATGTGATTGCAGACGAAATCAAACATCAAACTGGCTGATTGTTTTAATTCGGCGATGTCCTGCCACGTTCCTGTTTCTGGTGCGACGTCGTGGTAATCAATAACAGAAAAACCGTCGTCAGAAGACCACGGATAAAAAGGTAAAAGATGAACATGTGAAAAGGAGTGAGAGAGCCACTTATTATAAAACCGTGTGAAAACCGGCAGGGCTTTCTCCCCTTCTGCCGAAAACTGATCGGCATACGTAATCAGGACAACATCTTTTTCATCCCACCCCATCTTACGCTTATCTGTAATAACAGAAATCGCGTTATCAATCTTTTCCAGCAACACCGAAAAATGGGTATCTGAAAATGATTCCCCGTAAACAAGATTAATGATTTCTTTAATTTTAGCCTGCATTTTATTTTCCATGGTAGCGGTCCCACGGAGCGCAATCTACTCCCATGAAAAATATCTGTCAACGGACCGGGACGCAGAAAAAGGCGATTGCAAAGCAGCTCAACGCAGTATTGTGAGCTGCCGCAAAGAAAGAAAGGGAAAGCGAAGAAGTATCGCTAGCCTGCCCCGAAAACGAGAAAGGCTAACGTACGCAGGAATTATTGGGGAAAGTAGCGGCGTGAAAGCCGTTTTGCCACTTTTTGCAGCAGAGGTTCGAGCGCCACAGCCAGCAACATTCTTACCGGCTTGCGGGCAACAGATTTTATCGCCCAACCCGCCACACCTGCCGGGCCGAAACGTAATGCCGTCAGCAGGACCAGTTTACCTGCGATTTTCAGGCCGGGTTTTACCTTCTGACCGGCCTGTTGCCAGTTTTGCTTCATGTATATTCTCTCTTAAAGCTGACGAAAACGGCTTCTCAGCGTGAAGGTGTCAGACGTGACATAGCGCTCCATCTCACGTAACCGCTTCTCCCCAGCGGCGAGTTGATCGTCAACCGCGTTGAGAAGATCGTTGCTGGTCGGTGCGCCTTCTGCGGCCAGTTCACCTTCCGGCATCGGGTCGAGTACAAACGACAGCACGATGTACGCCACCAGGGTGATAAACGCCAGACCGAAGAAGATCGACAGCACTGTTACCACGCGAACCAGTTTGACCGGGACATCAAGATAATGGGCCAGTCCGGCACAGACGCCGCGTACCATTCCCTGCTGCGGAATACGCCACAATTTTTTGTTCAGGTTCAGTCCAGCCATTAACGGTCCCTCCAGTTTGGATGTTCTGCATCGAGGATATCTTCCAGCGCCTGAATGCGTTCGCGCATTTTATTCGCCTGTTCGGTCAGCTGTACGAGACGCTGTTGTTCACTCTGGGAAAGTTCACCACGTGAAGAACGGTTGCTGTAGTGCAGCCATAACCAAATCGGCAGGACAAACAGCACGAAAATGGTCAGGGGAATAGCCAGAAAAAGCGCGCTCATGTGTACTCCTTGTCTTACGATGCGTGGCGGCACGCTCAGGTGCCGCACAAATTATTATTGGTTGTCTTGCTTCATTTTGGCTTTCAGCGCAGCAAGTTGCTCGCTGATTTCATCGTCCGCTTTCAGGTCAGCGAACTGCTGATCCAGTGACTTTTGTTTACCAATGCTGTGACTTTCCGCTTCCGCTTCCATATGGTCGATACGGCGTTCAAACGACTCAAAACGTGCCATTGCTTCATCCAGCTTACCGCTATCCAGCTGGCGACGTACATCGCGGGATGAGCTTGCCGCCTGGTGGCGCAATGCCAGCGCCTGCTGACGCGCACGCGTTTCGTTCAGTTTATTCTCAAGCTCACCAATCTCTTTCTTCATACGCGAAAGGGTATCATCGACCAGTGTGACTTCATGCTCGAGCGTCGCGACCATGTCTGCCAGCTTCTGTTTTTCAATCAGCGCGGCGCGGGCCAGGTCTTCTTTATCTTTACGCAGCGCAAGTTCTGCTTTTTCCTGCCATTCGTTAAGCTGAGCGGTCGCCTGCTCAATGCGGCGCGTTAACTGTTTTTTCTCAGCCAGCGCACGGGCGGAGGTAGAACGCACTTCAACCAGCGTATCTTCCATTTCCTGAATCATCAGGCGCACCAGCTTCTGCGGATCTTCCGCTTTCTCAAGCAGTGAGTTGATATTGGCGTTCACGATGTCGGCGAAACGAGAAAAAATACCCATAATGTGATCCTCATAGTTCTGTTATCGGGCGATGCCCTGCTAAATAGCTAATACAAATACCGTGCCAAGTTTTTATCTTGTTGATTTTATTTGATGTGGTTGATTTCCAGGCATCGGCACACTATGCTCACCTGGTGAATATCACTAAGGAGTGGTTAATTTCATCATGGCTGGATACAAAGACAATTTACTCGGCGAAGCCAACAGTTTTCTGGAAGTCCTCGAACAGGTCTCCCGTCTCGCGCCGCTCAACAAGCCAGTGCTTATTATCGGTGAGCGCGGCACGGGTAAGGAACTGATTGCTAACCGTCTACATTATTTATCCGGACGCTGGGATGGCCCCTTCATTTCGCTTAACTGCGCGGCGTTGAATGAAAATCTGCTCGACACGGAGCTTTTCGGTCATGAAGCCGGTGCTTTTACCGGTGCCCAAAAACGCCATCCGGGTCGTTTTGAACGCGCCGACGGCGGCACGCTGTTTCTTGATGAACTGGCCACCGCGCCCATGCTGGTACAGGAAAAGCTGCTGCGCGTGATTGAGTATGGCGAGCTGGAGCGTGTCGGCGGTAGCCAGCCGTTGCAGGTCAACGTGCGTCTGGTGTGCGCGACCAATGCCAACCTCCCGCAAATGGTGGCAGAGGATAAATTCCGTGCCGACCTGCTCGACCGGCTGGCCTTTGACGTCGTTCAGCTCCCGCCGCTGCGCGAGCGAAGAAGCGACATCATGCTGCTGGCAGAGCAGTTTGCGATTCAGATGTGTCGCGAGCTCGGCCTGCCGCTTTTTCCGGGGTTCAGCGAGTATGCAAAGGAGACACTCCTCGCTTACCACTGGCCGGGAAATATCCGTGAGTTAAAAAACGTCGTGGAGCGTTCTGTCTATCGCCACGGCAGCAGTGAGACCGAGCTGGATAACATTATTCTCGATCCTTTTCAGCGTAGCCCGCAGCCAGCTTCCGCCCCGCCCGCGTCCGGAGCTTCCCCTGCACTTCCCCTGGATTTGCGGCAGTTCCAGCATGAACAGGAACAACAGCTGCTTGAGCAGAGCCTGAAGGTGGCGAAATATAACCAGAAACGGGCGGCTGAACTCCTGGGTCTGACCTACCATCAATTAAGGGCATTGCTCAAAAAGCATCAAATGCGCTGACAATATCAGCACTTACCCGCAGACATTTTTACGAAGCAGGCGTAAGTGCGATACACTTTGCAGATCGAACCTAAAAACCTTAAAAATTATGCGTCTGGTTTTATCGTCCTTCTTTGCACTTGGTCTGTTCAGCAGCCTGGCGTTTGCTGCGCCCGAACCCGCTACGCAACCTGATATTCGCGACAGCGGCTTCGTCTATTGCGTAAGCGGTCAGGTTGATACATTTAACCCGCAAAAAGCGGGCAGCGGCCTGATTGTGGATACCCTTGCCGCGCAACTCTATGACCGTCTGCTTGATGTGGATCCCTACACCTACCGTCTGGTGCCAGAGCTTGCCGAAAGCTGGGAAGTCCTGGATAACGGCGCGACCTACCGTTTCCACCTACGCGATGATGTCGCATTTCAGCACACGCCTTGGTTTACCCCAACGCGCAAACTGAACGCAGATGATGTGGTCTTTACGTTCCAGCGTATCTTTAACCGTAATCACCCGTGGCATAACGTTAACGGCAGCAACTTCCCCTACTTCGACAGCCTGCAGTTTGCCGATACCGTTAAAAGCGTTCGCAAGCTGGATAACCGCACGGTGGAGTTTTCGCTGAAGCGCCCGGATGCCTCTTTCCTCTGGCACCTGGCCACCCACTATGCGTCCGTTATGTCTGCTGAGTACGCCGCGAACCTGAGCAAAATCGATCGTCAGGAGTTAATCGACCGTCAGCCAGTCGGTACCGGTCCGTTCCAGCTGGCCGAATATCGCTCCGGACAATATATCCGCCTGCAGCGCCATGCGCATTTCTGGCGCGGCACGCCGCTGATGCCACAGGTAGTGGTCGATCTTGGCTCTGGCGGGACGGGGCGTTTATCAAAACTGCTGACCGGGGAGTGCGACGTACTGGCGTGGCCTGCTGCCAGTCAGCTCACCATTTTGCGCGACGATCCGCGTTTGCGCCTGACGTTACGCCCCGGCATGAACATCGCCTATCTGGCGTTTAATACCGATAAGCCGCCGCTGAACAACCCTGCCGTACGCCACGCGCTGGCGCTGGCCATCAACAACCAACGTCTGATGCAGTCGATCTATTACGGTACGGCAGAAACCGCCGCCTCTATTTTGCCACGAGCCTCGTGGGCCTATGACAGTGAAGCTAAAATTACGGAATACAACCCGGCAAAAGCGCGTGAACAGCTGAAAGCGCTGGGGGCAGAAAACCTGACGCTGCAACTCTGGGTACCGACCAGCTCTCAGGCCTGGAACCCAAGCCCGCTGAAGACCGCCGAGCTGTTGCAGGCAGATATGGCGCAGGTGGGGGTGAAAGTGATCATCGTGCCGGTTGAGGGTCGTTTCCAGGAGGCGCGCCTGATGGACATGAACCATGATTTAACCCTGACAGGCTGGGCGACCGACAGTAATGACCCGGACAGCTTCTTCCGTCCGTTGCTGAGCTGTGCGGCGATTAACTCCCAGACCAACTACGCCCACTGGTGCAACCGGGAATTTGACGGCGTGCTGCAAAAAGCGCTGGCGTCCCAACAGCTGGCGTCACGCATAGACGCCTATGATGAAGCGCAGAAGATCCTTGCCGAAGAGCTGCCCGTGCTGCCGCTGGCCTCGTCCCTGCGCCTGCAGGCCTATCGCTATGATATTAAAGGCCTGGTGTTGAGTCCGTTCGGCAACGCCTCCTTCGCCGGCGTGTCTCGAGAAAAAGAACAAGAGGTGAAAAAACCATGATCATTTTTACCTTGCGCCGCCTTCTGCTGCTGTTGGTGACGCTCTTTTTCCTGACCTTTGTTGGTTTCAGCCTGAGCTATTTCACCCCGCACGCCCCGCTCCAGGGGTCGTCGCTGTGGGATGCGTGGCTCTTCTGGTTTAACGGTCTGCTGCACTGGGATTTCGGTGTTTCAAGCATCAACGGGCAGCTCATCTCCGAGCAGCTGAAGGAGGTTTTCCCGGCGACAATGGAGCTGTGCATTCTGGCGTTCGGTTTTGCCTTAATGGTTGGTATTCCGGTAGGGATGCTGGCAGGGATTTATCGCAACAAATGGCAGGATAAATTTATCAGCGCCCTCGCCCTGCTCGGCTTCTCGATCCCGATCTTCTGGCTGGCGCTGCTGCTGACGCTTTTCTTCTCCCTCAACCTGGGCTGGCTGCCGGTTTCTGGCCGTTTTGACCTGTTGTATACGGTAAAAACGGTGACCGGGTTTGCTATCGTTGACGCCTGGCTGTCTGATTCAGCCTGGCGACATGAGATGATCGTCAGCGCCGTACGCCATATGGTCTTGCCGGTACTGACGCTGGCGGTGGCACCGACAACCGAAGTGATTCGCCTGATGCGCCTGAGCACCATCGAGGTGTTCGATCAGAACTATGTCAAAGCGGCCGCCACGCGCGGCTTATCGCGCCTGACTATCTTGCGCCGTAATGTGCTGCATAACGCCCTGCCACCTGTTATCCCGCGACTGGGGCTCCAGTTTTCCACCATGCTCACCCTGGCGATGATTACCGAAATGGTCTTCAGCTGGCCGGGGCTGGGACGATGGTTGATCAACGCTATCCGCCAGCAGGACTACGCCGCCATTTCGGCGGGCGTCATGGTGATTGGCTCTCTGGTGATTATTGTTAACGTGATTTCCGATATTTTGGGTGCTATGGCCAACCCGTTGAAGCATAAGGAATGGTATGCCCTACGATAACGTATACAGTGAAAAGCGCACGCCCGGTGCGCTGCGTACCGTGTGGCGTAAATTCTATGGTGACACCACGGCAATGATTGGCCTTTATGGCTTCGCCGGGCTGGTGTTGCTCTGCGTTTTTGGCTCCTGGTTTGCGCCCTATGGTATTGATCAGCAGTTCCTTGGCTATCAGCTGCTGCCCCCATCCTGGTCGCGCTACGGTGAGGTCTCTTTCTTCCTCGGTACGGACGACCTCGGGCGTGACGTATTGAGCCGCCTGTTGAGCGGCGCGGCGCCGACGGTCGGCGGTGCATTTGTGGTGACGTTTGCTGCCACCATCTGCGGTCTGGCGCTCGGCATCTTTGCCGGGTCGACGCATGGCCTGCGCTCGGCGGCACTGAACCACATTCTCGACACCCTGCTCTCTATTCCGTCCCTGCTGCTGGCCATTATTGTGGTGGCGTTTGTCGGGCCACACCTGTCGCATGCCATGTTCGCGGTCTGGCTGGCGATCCTCCCTCGCATCGTGCGTTCGGTATACAGCATGGTGCATGACGAACTGGAAAAAGAGTATGTCGTCGCAGCTCGCCTGGACGGTGCAACAACCTTAAACATCCTTTGGTTTGCCGTACTGCCGAACATCGCTGCCGGGCTGGTCACGGAGATCACCCGCGCCCTGTCGATGGCGATTCTGGACATCGCGGCGCTCGGTTTTCTCGATCTCGGCGCGCAGCTGCCGTCGCCTGAATGGGGCGCGATGCTCGGTGACGCGCTCGAGCTTATCTACGTTGCGCCGTGGACAGTCATGTTACCGGGCGCAGCCATTATGGTGAGTGTGCTGCTTGTCAACCTGCTGGGCGATGGTATTCGCCGTGCAATTAATGCGGGGGTGCAATAATGCCGCTTCTTGATATTCGCAACCTGACCATCGAGTTCAAAACCGGTGAAGGCTGGGTGAAAGCCGTCGATCGCATCAGTATCACCCTTGCTGAGGGTGAAATTCGCGGGCTGGTGGGTGAATCCGGTTCAGGGAAAAGCCTGATCGCCAAAGCCATCTGTGGTGTGGCGAAGGATAACTGGCGCGTCACCGCTGACCGTATGCGTTTTGATGATATCGACCTGCAACGCCTTTCTCCTCGCGAGCGTCGCAAGCTGGTCGGCCATAACGTATCAATGATTTTCCAGGAGCCGCAATCCTGTCTTGACCCGTCCGAGCGCGTGGGCAAACAGCTGATGCAGAACATTCCCGGATGGACCTATAAAGGCCGCTGGTGGCAACGGTTTGGCTGGCGTAAGCGTCGTGCTATTGAGCTGTTGCACCGCGTCGGGATCAAAGATCATAAAGATGCCATGCGCAGTTTTCCGTACGAACTGACCGACGGTGAGTGTCAGAAAGTGATGATTGCCATCGCGCTGGCCAATCAGCCGCGTCTGCTGATTGCGGATGAACCGACCAACGCGATGGAACCGACCACGCAGGCGCAGATTTTCCGCCTGCTGACGCGTCTGAACCAGAACAACAACACCACCATTTTGTTAATCAGTCACGACCTGCAAATGCTCAGCAAATGGGCTGATAAGATTGATGTGATGTACTGCGGGCAGACGGTCGAAACCGCCCCGAGTGAAGACCTCATCACCGCGCCGCATCATCCGTATACGCAGGCGCTGATCCGCGCCATTCCAGATTTTGGCAGCGCCATGCCGCACAAGAGTCGCCTGAACACCCTGCCCGGGGCTATCCCGCTGCTGGAGTCCTTGCCGATTGGCTGTCGTCTGGGGCCGCGGTGCCCGTATGCGCAGCGTAAATGTATTGAGACGCCACGTCTGACAGGGGCTAAAAATCATCTATATGCCTGTCATTTCCCGCTGAACATGGAGAGAGAGTGAAATGGTCGAAACCTTACTGGAAGTCCGTAACCTGAGTAAGACCTTTCGCTACCGTACCGGACTGTTCCATCGTCAGACCGTTGAAGCCGTGAAGCCGCTAAGCTTTACCCTGCGCGAAAAACAGACGCTGGCGATCATCGGTGAGAACGGTTCCGGTAAATCCACGCTGGCGAAGATGCTGGCAGGCATGGTCGAACCCTCCGGCGGCGAAGTGCTGATAGATGACCATCCGCTGGAATTCGGCGATTACTCTTTCCGCAGCCAGCGTATCCGCATGATCTTCCAGGATCCGTCGACATCGCTCAACCCGCGTCAGCGTATTTCGCAAATCCTCGATTTTCCGCTGCGTCTGAATACCGATCTCGAGCCAGAAGCGCGACGCAAACGCGTTTTTGAAACCCTGCGGATGGTTGGGCTGCTGCCCGATCACGAGAGCTATTACCCGCACATGCTCGCCCCCGGCCAGAAACAGCGTCTTGGGCTCGCGCGTGCGCTGATATTGCGCCCGAAAGTGATCATCGCCGACGAAGCGCTCGCCTCGCTGGATATGTCGATGCGGTCACAGTTAATTAACCTGATGCTCGAATTACAGGAAAAACAGGGTATCTCGTATATCTACGTGACCCAACATCTGGGGATGATGAAACACATCAGCGACCAGGTGATGGTCATGCATCAGGGTGAGGTTGTTGAACGTGGCAGTACCGCGGATGTTATGGCCTCTCCGCTTCATGAACTGACTAAGCGATTGATCGCCGGCCATTTCGGTGAAGCATTAACCGCGGACGCGTGGAGAAAAGACCGCTAGCGCGTTGGTGCAAGGGGCGGATTAACAACGCTCACCACACGCGAAATCCTCGCGGCGTTTTAACGCCCCTTATCCGACAAAAATGCCCCCGGCACACCCATTCCTTTAAGGGTTAAATGGCAGCTCGCGCGCGTTAACCCTTTCCTTTCACTGATGGCGTAACCCGCTTGCAAGCAGGACAAACACCTCAATCGCATGTGGCAACGTCTTCTGTGGATCGTCACTGGCGGCTATCAACAGTGCAGCATTGAGCGCAGCGCCATTTAACAGCTGTGCAGCGACGTTTGCATCCATGTCTTTCAGGACCTTGCGTTCAATCATTTTTTCTATGGTCTGACGGGTAGATTCCAGGCAGCTATTCTGGCTGGGCCAGTGGGCCGGGTCACCCAGAACAGCCGGACCATCACGCAGTACAATACGCTGCACTTCCGGATCGAGCGCCATTTTGATGTAAGCGACGCCTTCCGCCAGCAGTCGTTCCCAGTCATTCTCGGCGCTGGCGGCAATTTCCTTCGCCTTTCGTGCCATTTCGCTGTCTATCTGGGCGACCACCGCAGCCAGCAAGCCTTTCTTGTCAGTGAAATTATGGTATAGCGCTCCACGTGTTAACCCCACGCTTGCGGTCAACTCATCCATGGAGGCTGCGGCATAGCCTTTCTCGGCAAAAGCTTTGCGCCCTGCCTGTATCATTTTTTCGCGATTTTCCTGGGCCGTTTCGGCACGGCTTTTTGCAGCCATAAGACGTCCTTGGTTACGTTGTGTTTTTCCGTTTGACATACGTGGCGTATGTGGTTTAGATTTTGACATACGCCGCGTATGTTAATACGACCGCGTGATCTCAACAATACCCCCAATCGAAAAGGAAATGCCATGCACCCACGTGAACCTGTATTTCCCGCTAATCGTCATGCCCTCTATGAAGAACATGGCTATTCTGCTGCCATTCGCTCTGGCGATCTGTTATTTGTCTCAGGCCAGGTTGGAAGCCGCAGCGACGGCACACCTGAAACGGATTTCGGCGCTCAGGTACAACTGGCTTTTGATAATCTCCAGGCTACGCTTTCTGCCGCGGGATGTACGTTTGATGATGTGATCGACGTGACGACGTTTCATACCGATCCTGAAAATCAGTTTTCAACCATCATGGAAGCCAAAAAATTAGCGTTTCCCCGCCCCCCTTATCCAAACTGGACGGCCGTGGGGGTAAACTGGCTTGCGGGCTTTGATTTTGAAATTAAGGTCATTGCCAGAATCCCACCGCAATAAAGCAAGTATTCGGCATAGACCCCACCGGCAATTTATTAATTACGTCATGACGCCACATGCTGTAGATATCGAATGAAAGATAGTATTAGTAAATATATTCTCACCTGGGTAGAGGAAAATAATTTTTCTATTTTACATATTGATCAACTGGTTAAAGATACCGGGTATAGCAGAAGAACCATCGAAACATGGTTTAAAGAGAAATATCACCTCTCTTTAGGTGAGTACATCCTAAGGAGAAGGCTGAGCCTTGCGGCCATCATGCTCAGAATGACGTCGCTTCCCGTTACGGACATTGCTTATTTATTTCACTACCAAAGCAGCCAGGGGTTTTCAAGAGCCTTTAAAAAGATGACGGGACTCACCCCTTCTGAATACAGAAATGCAAAAGAGTGGGATTTTGATATCCTTCAGCCCTCATTTTTATTAGACGATCTTCAAACACCCAAAATAACACTCTGTGAACTCAATGAGATTTTTCCGTATACCCATGAGATTATAGAGCACGATCATCTTTTTGATACAGCGGTGCACGATGTCACTAAAAAAATCAAAAAACTCCTGCTTGAGAATCGCGATCGGATCCAACAGCTTGCCATAGTGCCGCGCCGACCAGAACGTCTGGGTAAAAGCCGTTCCTATCTGGTAGAAGTCTTAATTTCATATTGTTTAGACAGCACTAAAACAACAAAGAAAGACACACTTTTACTTACCGGGAAATATGCAAAAATGTCCTTTGAAGGCAGCTGGGAGAGTTATAGCGCCTATAACAAAATTGCGTTTGTTAAGGCAATGGTGACGAACCGCCTGACGTTGCGCGATGGCATTCATTTAATGCGTTTTAACGCCTGCAGCGATGAGCGCGTTAACTTTGATATTTACATCCCTGTGTTATAACCCCGTTTTTTCTTGCGCGTAAATCACACCGCGGGAGGCGCGCAACGCCGGTTCAGACCGACCCTGCGGCCTGTCTGCACACGGTTCTGTTTTTACCACCGTGCTTGGCCTCATACAGTGCTTCATCCACATCACGAATGATATCGCTACTGTTGACGTTTTCCTGAATGGCTGAGCACACGCCAATACTTAACGTTACCGTCAGGGGCACCGCGTACAGGTTACCCTGCCCGGTGCGTTGCTCAACATTCTTGCGAATACGTTCTGCGACGACTACGGCCATACTCCTGTCCGTGTCGGGCAACAGCAGGCCAAACTCTTCACCTCCCAGTCTGGCAAAGACGTCATTATCACGAATACTGTCTTTAATAATATCCACGACCGCCAGAATGACGCGGTCCCCCACAGGATGTCCCCAGGTGTCATTAATGGTCTTAAAGTTATCGATATCCAGCATCATAATGCTGGTGCCCTTTTCTGTTCTGAGCATGCGGAGCCGCTGAAGTGCCTCAAAAAAATACTTGCGGTTGAAGATCTGCGTAAGGGGATCGCGGTTAACCCGATCGCCAAAAAATCTCAGCAAGCTGAAGACATGTAACAGTAAGGTACAGATAACAAATAGTTTACTGAACACTTCTACCGCCCGGCTGATATACCAGAGCGACAGGTTATACGTATCGAGTAAGAGCAGGAAAAAGTTATAGGTGATCGCAGAAAGGCACACCACGATGATGCTGTTCCAGACGCCAGATGAAAAGCGTGTCACGTAAGTCATGTAGCAGGCCAGGGCCGACCAGAGCACTATCAGAGCGTTAACGTAGCGGACATCCCAGACAGGATGATACTGATCGGGGCGATACGCGGCTATCGTTAATGTCCAGGTTGGATTGTAGCTGCTCAACGCATGGGCCAGCACCGGGAACATAACCAGGGGGATTAACGATATTAGCGCCAGCCAGACCTTATTCCGTAATGTGAACCGTCGCCGTGCCGTGTGTTTCTCCACCCATACAGCAAGCCCCAGCAAAAAAATAAAACTTAACTGGCGGAAAAAATAAAATACCGCCGTATCGTTAGTTTTTAGCGTATGGGTTAACCCTGCGTCTTCAGGAAGCTGAATGACGATAATCGTTTCTATGAAATAGATGAGACCGCTCAGAAACGCCATGCTCAGGATTAACAGGGATAAATGAGATCGGTCAGACGCATACTGCATCTGGATAAAAATAGAGATAATGGTATCCAGAAAAAATAGCGCAATCATGACGATCAAATAGGTTGTCATGGGTACCCTGAAACCTGGATTATCATTAACAAAAAAGGAGTTCACCGCGATCATCAGTGCAAACAGCAGCGCACCGGACAGCACGATCATTTTCTCAGCCAACGTAATGTTATTCATGTTCATTAATACCGCATAAATAAAAGACGTGAAACGGCAGAGCGATTTACACCATTCTCTGCTTAACATCGAGGGGCAAACCGGTCAGGCTTGCCACCCTCTTTTCAGATGCTTCAGTTAACCGACCTCAGTCTGTTGAAGTGGATTATCCCGGTCGATGTCGTACCGAACCGGGATATTCCCTACTGCGCTTTACTCACCAGTGAGATCACTCTTACCTGCTTGTTGCGATAGGCTATCGCCAGCGCTGAATAGGCCCTCGCCGGTAACGTATGATGTTTGTATTGTGAATAGACGTTGATAACCTCATTATCTTTACCGGCCCACAGGGCGATTTGCATCCAGTCGGCGACCTGAGACTCATCAAGCCGATGGTGGCCTGAAAACCAGGACAAGGCTGGTTCCGTATTGCCTTTTCTCGCCTCGATAATCAGAGCGTCATACTGACTATGTTCCGCTGGTGTCATGGCCGACACCGTCGCGTAAGGAAAAGAAACCGTTCCGACAATTAACGTCTTAACTAATTACCGCATAACGGCATATTTACCGGAAAAATGATATTCCTGTTTTTGGTGCGACGTATTATCCGGTGACAGATAATCAATTATGACTTCAGCCATGTTTTCCCGGCTTTTATCCAGGCCTTCTGGACGCCGTCCCCTGATGGCGATTTCTTTTACCTCCCCACGATGATCAAGCAAAAGTTTTCTCAGTCTTTTGGTCACATCCTGTATCGCAGGATTAAAAATATGATCATATTCCGTCAGGGTATCGTTATAGGAAAACGTCCGCGCCAGCCGACAAATCTTCACGTCAGGTTTACGGAGCCCTTCTAATAACAGTGAAGGATGGTAACGCTGGAAGTCCCATATTTCATCGCTTCGATATTGAGACGGTGTTTTCCCGGTCAATTTCTTAAACGCGCGGGCAAAACCCTGTCCACTATGATACTGAAAAATGTGAGCGATTTCGGTGACCGGCAGCGACGTCATCCTTAATAAAGACGCGGCATAGCTCATTCGTCTCCTGAGCATATACTCACCCAGCGACTGGTGGTATTGGTGTTTAAACCAGATTTCGAGCGTCCTTCTGCTGTAACCCGTTTTTACGACCAGCCGATCGATATGCTCCAGAGATAAAATATTATCTTCAACCCAGTCTATAACGTGTTTGTTAATGATTTCTTTCATGTTTTGACTCTAACTGGATTGTAATACGTAAAATCCACTGAACGGATCATTTTGCGCAAAAACGCCCGCCTCTGGTTGGATGAGGCGAACCGGTCGCGCAGTGATATAATGGACGGATGCCTGTGAAACAGCGTGATAACGCGTTCGCTCACCCCCTTCCATGACATACGTCACGGGCTTTGAGCGAGAAATAGCGTGACACAAGGGGCACTGAGTGGGATATAATTTCGAGCTAATTTCGAATGACTTTGAAATGTTGCCTGTAATGCTATGATTTACAAGGCAAAAAATAAGCAATGAATATAAGGATTAAATCTATGGGTTTTCTTTCCGGTAAGCGCATTCTGGTAACTGGCGTTGCCAGCAAACTGTCCATCGCATACGGCATCGCACAGGCTATGCATCGCGAAGGCGCTGAGCTGGCGTTCACCTACCAGAACGACAAGCTGAAAGGCCGTGTAGAAGAGTTTGCCGCGCAGCTGGGTTCCAGCCTTGTTCTGGAATGCGACGTTGCACAAGACGAAAGCATCGATGGCATGTTTGCTGAACTGGCAAAAGCATGGCCGAAATTCGACGGTTTCGTTCACTCCATCGGCTTCGCTCCTGGCGATCAGCTGGACGGCGACTACGTGAACGCGGTAACCCGTGATGGCTTCAAAATCGCTCACGACATCAGCTCCTACAGCTTCGTGGCAATGGCTAAATCTTGCCGTGCGATGCTGAACCCAGGCGCAGCTCTGCTGACCCTGTCCTATCTGGGCGCAGAACGTGCTATCCCTAACTACAACGTTATGGGTCTGGCTAAAGCGTCTCTGGAAGCAAACGTCCGCTACATGGCGAACGCGATGGGTCCAGAAGGTGTGCGTGTGAACGCTATCTCTGCGGGTCCAATCCGTACCCTGGCAGCTTCCGGTATCAAAGATTTCCGTAAAATGCTGGCGCACTGCGAAGCGGTTACGCCGATTCGTCGTACCGTTACCATTGAAGATGTGGGTAACTCTGCAGCGTTCCTGTGCTCTGACCTTTCCGCGGGTATCTCCGGCGAAGTGGTTCACGTTGACGGCGGCTTCAACATCGCTGCAATGAACGAGCTGGAAATTAAATAAGCTGTGACTCTCTTCCCTCACGGGAAGAGAGTTTTCCTTCCTCCGCCCGACCCCTTCGTTATTCCGTTCAGCTATTTGTTATCACCTAACAATATTTTTCCCCACATCTACCTTACGCCAGGATATTGATCGCCATTTTGAGATCAAGGAACGCCCATGGAACAACGCCGTTTTTCCGGCAAAGGCCACTGGTACCACGAAACCCAGTCAAACCACGCGCAGACGGATGTTCTGCCTCTGGTGCCCGAAGCCGCTAACGTCGACGATCGTTTTTTGCTCGATTTAGCCCTGCCTGACGAGATTGTCGCCGCCTGTACTGGCTGGCTCACCCCTGCCAGAACCTTATGCCACCTGTTGTTTCCGCTCTCAATCTCCGTTAACCGGCTGCATACGCTCAGCGCCTACGACAGATTGAGTACTGCATTAACGGTCGCGCAGGCCTGTGGCGTCCAACGGTTGTGTAACCACTATGCCGCCCTCCTCGCCCCGCTTCCCGGCCCTGACTCCTCACGCGAAAGTAACCGCCGCCTGGCACAAATCACCCAGTACGCCCGTCAGCTCGCCAGCTCACCTGATGTCATCGATGATAAAGCACAGCAGCAGCTTGATGAGGTGGGCCTGACAACCTACGACATGGTGCTTATTAATCAGATTATCGGCTTTATCGGTTTTCAGGCACGCGTGGTGGCCGTCTTTCAGGCCCTGCTGGGGCATCCTGTACGCTGGCTGCCCGGCCATCATATTCAGCCGCACACGCTGCCAGCCGCTCCTGAGTCCTGGGTGGCGCTTTTACCTGTCGTTGAACTGCGTTATGCCAGCGCGCATCAGCTTGAATCGCTTTCCCGCTGGCAGGCCGAACCCGCCCTTGAAGCGCTGACGCCGGTACTCAGCCATGAGCCCATCCTGCTCGACCTGACGGGTGAAATCCTGGTAAACAGCCATGATGATATTTCTCTTGATTCGCCGGCGCTTTCGGCGGCAATCGACTTGTTGACGCGTTCTCCGGACCGCTTCAGTGCCGCACAGTTCACCCCGCTCACTGAACAAGGACTGCCTGCGGTACGGGCGATAAAACTGCTCACCCGGAGCGCGATGGATGGCTGGCTTGAACGCCTGAAAGTCGCGTTTGGCAAAGGGGAATAACCATACTAATTACCCAAAGACCGCTTGCTGTGACAGTGAGAATCGCGTAAAACTGTCAGCCGCTCAATGGCTACGAAAATAGAACATTATGTTTCAGGACAACCCGCTGCTAGCGCAGCTTAAACAGCAACTGCATTCCCAGACGCCGCGTGCAGAAGGGGTCGTAAAAGCCACGGAAAAGGGCTTTGGCTTCCTTGAAGTTGATGCGCAGAAAAGCTACTTCATTCCGCCACCGCAAATGAAGAAAGTGATGCATGGCGACCGCATTACGGCCGTCATTCATACCGAAAAGGAACGTGAGTCCGCCGAGCCGGAAGAACTGATCGAACCGTTCCTGACCCGCTTCGTGGGTAAGGTCCAGCGAAAAGACGATCGTCTTTCTATCGTGCCGGATCATCCCCTGCTGAAAGATGCCATTCCTTGCCGCGCCGCCCGTGGTGTTGAGCATGATTTCAAAGAAGGTGACTGGGCCGTAGCAGAAATGCGCCGTCATCCTCTGAAAGGCGATCGTGGCTTTTATGCTGAACTGACCCAGTTCATCACCTTTGGCGACGACCATTTCGTGCCATGGTGGGTGACGCTTGCACGCCATAATCTTGAGAAAGAAGCGCCAGACGGCGTAGCGACTGAAATGCAGGACGAAGGCCTGACGCGTCGCGACCTCACTGCCCTGGAGTTTGTCACTATCGACAGCGCCAGCACAGAAGATATGGATGATGCGCTGTATGCGGAAGAGAGCGCTGATGGCAAAGTGCATTTGACCGTCGCCATTGCCGATCCCACCGCATGGATCGTTGAAGGCAGCAAGCTGGACGATATGGCAAAAGTCCGATCGTTCACTAACTACCTGCCGGGCTTCAACATCCCCATGTTGCCGCGCGAACTGTCAGATGACCTCTGCTCACTGCGTCCAAATGAAGTGCGTCCGGTCCTTGCCTGCCGTATGACCATCGCCGCCGATGGCGCGATCGAAGACGATATTGAATTTTTTGCCGCAACCATCGAATCGAAAGCCAAGCTGGCCTACGACAATGTTTCCGACTGGCTTGAGAATACCGGCACCTGGAAACCGGAATCAGACGCGATTGCCGCACAGATCCGCCTGCTGCACCGCATTTGTCTGAACCGCGGCGAGTGGCGTAAAACCCATGCGCTGGTCTTTAAGGATCGTCCGGACTATCGCTTTGTGCTGGGTGAGAAAGGCGAGGTATTGAATATCGTGGCCGAACCGCGTCGCATTGCGAACCGCATTGTTGAAGAAGCGATGATTTCTGCCAACATTTGTGCCGCTCGCGTCCTGCGTGACAAGCTGGGCTTTGGTATTTACAACGTCCACACCGGTTTTGATCCGGCCAATACCGAAGCGCTGGCGGCCCTGCTGAAGAACCACGATGTGCACGTTGACCCTGAAGAAGTGCTGACGCTGCAGGGCTTCTGTAAGCTGCGCCGCGAGCTGGATGCACAGCCATCCGGTTTCCTCGACAGCCGTATCCGTCGCTTCCAGTCCTTTGCTGAAATCAGCACCGAGCCGGGTCCACACTTTGGCCTCGGCCTGGAAGCCTACGCGACCTGGACGTCACCTATTCGTAAGTATGGCGACATGGTCAACCACCGTCTGCTGAAGGCGATCATTAAGGGTGAGTCCATTGCGCGTCCGCAAAATGACACCACCCTGCAGATGGCCGAACGACGTCGCCTGAACCGTATGGCGGAACGTGACGTGGGAGACTGGCTGTACGCACGCTACCTGCAGGATAAAGCGGGTACAGATACTCGCTTCGCCGCAGAAATCATTGATATCAGCCGGGGCGGTATGCGCGTTCGCCTGGTGGATAACGGTGCCGTCGCCTTTATCCCTGCCCCGTTCCTGCATGCCGTCCGTGACGAACTGGTCTGCAGCCAGGAGAATGGTACCGTGCAAATCAAAGGTGAAACAGTTTACAAAGTCACAGACGTGATTGACGTTAACATCGCTGAAGTTCGCATGGAAACCCGCAGCGTTATCGCGCGACCGGTCGCCTGATAACCGCTTAAATTGTCGGCCGTTTCCCTTCGGGAAGCGCCGACAATTTTTCTTTTGAACCCCCGCCGCAAAATCATTATTTTTTCGTACTATTTTCAGCGCCTTCCCGCCCAAAATTGCCATAATTATCTACAGTAAAAGAGTGCCGTTATATTCGGTTACGTGAATTTTTATACAATAAATACCCTTTTTCGCCAGACGCGTTTTTTATAAGAAAACCGGGAAAAAACACGACGTTCATTTTGGGGTTGCCGCTGTTTCACAACGGAAAAGTCGACGGCAAATGAATAATTTGTGCGCTAATGAGCAGCTGCGGGAGAAAACATGATGGACGATCTGGAGCAGAATTTGCTGTTTCGTTACATGGGTACGCATAGCCCCTGGTGGCGAATGACAGCTGACAGCAATGCTCTGCACCTTGCCGCCAGCGAAAATGCCGATGTGACTGAGGTGGTGGCGCTGGATGATGAACAAGCCGAACTCATCCGCCAGTTAACCGTCATTACCTCCAGCATCTCCATGACGCTCTCGTTGTACGGGGAAGATGTCCCGGTTCATCTTGTGGGGCGCAAAATAACCCGAAATGAATGGGCCGGCACCGCGTCAGCGTGGAACGATACGCCCTCCGTGGCTCGTGACCTGGCTCAGGGCCTCTCTTTTGCTGAACAGGTTGTCTCTGAAGCCAACTCCGTCATCGTTATTCTCGATCATAACGGCAATATTCAGCGTTTTAACCGGCTGAGTGAAGAATATACCGGTCTGAAAGAACAAGAAGTTATTGGTCAGAACGTGTTCAAGCTGTTTATGAGCCGCAGCGAAGCGGCAGCTTCAAAGCGCAATATCACCGGTTTTTTTCGCAACGGCAGCTCCTACGAGGTCGAACGCTGGATCAAAACGCGTAAAGGGCAACGGCTGTTTTTGTTCAGAAACAAGTTTGTTCATAGCGGCAGCGGCAAAAATGAAATTTTCCTTATCTGTTCTGGCACCGACATTACCGAGGAGCGCCGCGCCCAGGAGCGTCTGCGCGTGCTGGCCAATACCGACACCATTACCGGTTTACCAAACCGTAATGCGATCCACGAACTGATTTCTGATGCCATCGCCAGCCGCGGTGAAACGCAGGTAGGCGTGGTGTATCTCGACCTGGATAACTTTAAAAAGGTCAACGATGCCTACGGGCATATGTTTGGCGACCAGCTATTGCAGGCTGTCGCTCTGGCCATTCTGAGCTGTCTGGATGACGGTCAGGTGCTGGCGCGACTTGGCGGTGATGAGTTTATTGTCATGGCCACAGATACCTCTCAGGGCTCTCTGGAAGCCATGGCGTCGCGGATCTTAACCCGTCTGCGCCAGCCGTTCAGAATCGGCCTGATAGAAATTTACACCGGTTGCTCGCTCGGTATCGCCCTCGCCCCCCAGCACGGTAACGACAGGGAAAGCGTCATCCGTAATGCCGATACCGCCATGTACACGGCGAAAGAGAATGGCCGGGGCAAGTTCTGCGTCTTCTCACCCGAGATGAACCAGCGCGTATTTGAATATCTCTGGCTGGATACCAACCTGCGTAAAGCGCTGGATAACGATCAGCTTCTGATTCACTACCAGCCTAAAATTACCTGGCGGGGTGAAATCCGAAGTCTTGAAGCGCTGGTGCGCTGGCAGTCGCCGGAACGCGGTTTGATCCCGCCACTGGAGTTTATCTCTTATGCCGAGGAGTCGGGATTGATTGTCCCGCTGGGCCGCTGGGTGATGCTTGATGTGGTGCGCCAGGTGGCTAAATGGCGCGATAAGGGGATTAACCTGCGCGTGGCGGTCAACGTCTCCGCACGTCAGCTGGCCGACCAGACCATTTTCAGCGATTTAAAGCAGGCGCTGAAGGATCTGGATTTTGAATACTGCCCTATCGACGTTGAACTCACGGAAAGCTGCCTTATCGAAAACGAAGAGCTGGCGCTCTCTGTGATCCAGCAGTTCAGCAAACTTGGCGCGCAAATTCATCTTGATGATTTCGGTACCGGCTACTCGTCTCTGTCGCAGCTGGCGCGGTTCCCTATCGACGCCATTAAACTCGATCAATCCTTCGTCAGGGATATACATAAACAATCGATCTCCCAGTCTCTGGTGCGGGCCATCGTCGCGGTGGCACAGGCCTTAAACCTGCAGGTCATTGCTGAAGGGGTCGAGAGCGCGAAAGAAGACGCCTTTCTGACCAAGAACGGCGTCAACGAACGGCAGGGCTTTCTCTTCGCTAAGCCAATGCCCGCTGCCGCATTCGAGCGATGGCTAAAGCGATATCAGTCGCGAAAACAACGTTAACTGGCTTTGCGTAATGCCCCATGATGGCGGTTTTGCAGCATCACCAGACGCTCCATGTAGGCGATATCTTTTGGCTCGAGGCAAAACGCCGCATCAACCCAGTCTTCCGTGATATCCATCAGTTCACTGCGCGGCAGTTGCAGTACCCGGGTTCGGGCGCGCAACATCGCCCTTACCCCGTTCAGCTTCGGCCGCAGCGTGTCGATGAAGGTTCTGACGGAGACGTAGCTCTGCCCGGGCTCAAACAGCACATCGACCAATCCATGTTGTTCGTACCATTCTGCCGTATGCGACTCCCCCTTGTAGATGAGTTCTTCCGCCAGTTTCATCCCTGCCCGACGTGCGACCAGCGAATATGCCCCCATGCCCGGGAACAGGTTGAAGGCAATTTCCGGGAAGCCCAGACGGGCATCGCGCTGAGAGAGAACAAAATGGTGTGCCAGCGCAGCCTCAAACCCACCGCCTAGCGCACTGCCTTCAACCATCGCCAGAGAGACCGCGCCCGTATCAAACCCCCGCGACGCTGCGTGGACACAGTCGACGCAGGCACGTGCATACGCGCGTAACGCTTCACGCCGTCCATTTTGAATGCACTCTACGAAGAACTGTAAATCGCCTCCCGCATTATACATTTCAGGAACCAGTGACCCGGTTACCCAAAAATCGACAAGATACCCGGACTGGCGAACCAGCCAGGAGAGGTTCATGATCTCCTCAATTAACGCATGATTAAAACAAGGACGAGGTTGCGCCCGCAGCATCATCCAGATGGTGTGCCGCTCTTCCTCGTAGTAGGCTGACAACTGTGTGAAACGTTCAGTATCGGTAAACAGGGTGCAGGTAGGCTGGTTGATAACTGTCATAGTCTAATTCCTCACAGAAAAAGCGCCTTGCGCGCAGTTTTAGACTAATCCACTCATTAAGCCCGCAGCATGTGGGGGAATAAATTTATCACTTTCATTTATGTAATTTAGTTATTGCATTTTTTCCCTTCTCTTTTGATCCCATTTTCTGCATCATTGAAAATATTACCTTTTCACACCTGGGGTGAGATTATGTCTACTATTGATGCACAAGCTGTAGCACAACGTATTGATACCGTGCTGGATATCCTGGTGGCAGGCGATTATCACTCGGCGATCCGTAATCTGGAGATCCTGAAGTCTGAACTTCTTGCTCAGAAGGGTGCTGAAAACGCGCCTGAGAACGGACAGCCAAAAGCGCCGTGGGAAGTTTGATCCTGCTGTTTTCGAACCTGTTTCGCTTTATTAATTGGATGCTATGAATTCCCGACAACAAATCATTTTGCAGATGGTCATTGACCAGGGACGCGTCAGCGTAGTCGATCTCGCTAAAACCACCGGCGTTTCAGAAGTCACCATCCGCCAGGATCTTAACCTGCTGGAGAAACAGAGCTACCTGCGTCGTGCGCATGGGTATGCGGTCCCGCTCGATAGCGAGGACGTTGAGACGCGCATGATGAACAACTACGCCCTGAAGCGTGAGCTGGCGGAGTTTGCCGCGTCTTTAGTTAACAATGGCGAGACGGTGTTTATCGAAAACGGCAGTAGCAATGCCTTACTGGCGCGCACGCTTGCCGAACAGAAAGATGTTACTATCATCACGGTCAGTAGCTATATCGCGCACCTGCTCAAAGAGACCCGCTGCGAGGTGATCCTGCTGGGCGGCATTTACCAGAAAAAAAGCGAAAGCATGGTTGGCCCCCTGACCCGCCAGTATGTTCAGCAGGTCCATTTCAGTAAGGCCTTTATTGGTATTGATGGCTGGCAGCCAGAAACGGGCTTCACCGGCCGCGATATGATGCGTTCTGATGTGGTGAATGCGGTGCTGGAAAAAGAGTGTGAGGCCATTGTGCTGACTGATAGCTCAAAATTTGGCGCCGTTCACCCTTATACCATGGGGCCAGTCTCTCGCTTTAGCCGCGTAATTACCGACGAACGTTTGAGCGATGAACATCGTATTAAACTGGAAGATGACGGTCTTATCGTCAATATTATTAAAAAGTCGTCCTGAGTCCTTTAAGCGCCCGAATGTCGGGCGCCTATGTCCCTACTGTCTGAGATGATTCCTAACCCTCCTTTAAGAGTTTTTACCTGTTTAACCCGCCTTAAAGTCGTAAAATTAATGTTAGCGATATAACAGGAAGTGACTATCACCTGCGTGATTACGTAACGCCTGCGCGACCAGCTTTCACGGAAAACAGTTTTTAGGTATTCAATTCGTCTATACTTAAAGCGTAGCTCTTTCCGTGAATCGATAATTCAGGAGAAAGTATTATGACCTTAACCAGCAAAAAATTAGCCGCCGCTGTTCTGGCAATCACTGTAGCAATGTCCCTGAGCGCTTGCTCTAACTGGTCTAAACGTGACCGCAACACCGCAATTGGTGCCGGTGCTGGTGCTCTGGGCGGTGCGGTATTAACAGATGGTAGTACGCTGGGTACATTAGGTGGCGCTGCTGTCGGTGGTATTATCGGTCACCAGGTTGGCAAATAATTATTAAATAAGCCTCCACCGGTACTGCGATATTAGAACGCATTTCAGGTCTGACTTACGCACGTAAAAAAAAGAGCCACGGCAAATGCCGTGGCTCATCTATTTTAGCCGCCCGCCAGTTTCACTTTCATGCCTTTGGCTTCGAGCAGGGATTTAATTAAATCACGTTTATCGCCCTGGATTTCGATAATGCCGTCTTTCACGGCACCACCGCAGCCACATTTCTTTTTCAGATCGGCGGCCAGCTTAACCAGTTCCGCGTCGTCAAGATCAATGCCGGAGATAAGGCATACGCCCTTACCTTTGCGTCCACTGGTTTGACGCTGGATACGAACAATACCGTCCCCCTTCGGGCGCTCGGCTTTCGCTTTTGGTTCGTCTATACGCCCACTTTCTGTTGAGTAGACCAGACGACTGTTGGAATCAGTCATTACCCCCCCTTTTTCAGTGATGCGTTGATCGCCTTGAGCGTCTCTGACGGGTTAGCAGACTGCGTCACAGGACGCCCAATGACCATATAGTCTACCCCTGCCGCCAGCGCCTGTTCAGGCGTCATAATGCGACGCTGATCGCCTGCCTCGCTGCCGGCCGGGCGGATACCTGGGGTAACAAGTTTGAAAGCCTGGCCCAGTTCTGATTTGAAACGCACGGCTTCCTGCGCGGAACAAACGACACCATCAAGCCCGCAATTTTTCGTCAGGCGCGCGAGACGCTCTGCATGCTCAGCAGGTGACAACGTCACGCCGAGAGCGTGTAAATCACTCTCATCCATACTGGTCAGCACGGTAACCGCAATCAGCAACGGTGCGTCGCTGCCGAACGGCAGGAGCGCTTCACGGGCCGCGGTCATCATTCTTGCCCCACCCGATGCATGCACATTGACCATCCATACCCCCAGTTCTGCAGCAGCAGCCACGGCGTGCGCGGTAGTATTCGGGATATCGTGGAATTTAAGGTCGAGGAAAACGTCAAAACCGCGCTGTTGCAGGTCGCGTACGATTTGCGGTCCAAACAGCGTGAACATCTCTTTGCCAACTTTCAGACGGCAGTCGCGAGGGTCTATACCGTCGACAAAGGCCAGTGCCGCGTCACGTTTATTGTAATCAAGCGCAACAACAACAGGAGAATCAGTAATTACGCGGGAAGCGGAGGAAGTAACAGACGTCATGACCAGCCCTTTTCGTCTATGGGCGCGCAGCGGCGCGGAACAGATAAACGGCGAGCATTCTACCTGCCAGCGCTGAAAATTGACAGGATCGATTTACTCTCCTGCCTGGCCGGCAAACCGCACGGACTCGATGGGTTCTGAAAACCCATCAGTATGTTGTAACTAAAATAGATCGTTTTTAAAAATTACTGCCCATCAAGGCCTCGGATTGGCTTGATGGTCGACCATGCCCGGCATGAAGGACAGTGCCAGTACAGCGTATACGCCGTAAACCCACACTTCTGGCAACGATAGCGCGGTTTGCTTCGTACCTGCTCGCCTACCATGTCGCGCAGTACCATCAGGCTCTCTTTGGCGCGCCCTTCCTCTGCATCGTTGAGGTGGTAGTCCATCAGCTTATGGAAAACCCGCATGGTCGGATGACGTTGCAGCTGACGCGTAATATAGACCTGCGCGGTATCACTGCCCTCATACTGCTCAACCACGTCCGAGAGCATCAGTTCGGCAGTCGCGCCGGTGTTCTCTTCCACGCAACGTCGCAGGAACGCCACCCATTCATCCTGCTTATCCAGTTGTTGATAGCAGGTTTGCAGCATGTCGAGGGTTTCACTGACCAGCTCTTTATCCTGGTCAATAACCCGCAACAGGCTCTCTACAGCTTTGGCATAGTCGCCGTTCGCCATAAAGACGCGCCCCATCATGATGGAGATACGCGCACTGTTACGGTCAGCGGCGGCACCCTTTTTAAGCAATGCCATGGCTTTGTCCATGTCGTCGTTGCCCATTTGCTGAAGGGCCAGTTCACAGTAGAAGTGGGCTATCTCAACTCGCTGCTTATCTTTGCCCAGCTTCACCAGACGCTCGGCCGTATCAATGGCTTTCTGCCAGTCACTGGTGGCCTGATAAATCTGCAGCAGCTGCTGCAAGGCACTGACGCGGAAATCCGTTTCATCCACCAGCTGCGAGAACATGTCTTCTGCACGGTCGTACAGCCCCGCCGCCATGTAATCACGGCCCAGCTGTTGTACCGCCAGCAGGCGTTGATCGTAGGTCAACGAGGCGCTTTCCATAAGGGTCTGGTGAATACGAATGGCGCGGTCAACCTCGCCGCGCGAGCGGAACAGGTTTCCCAGGGTGAGATGCGCTTCAACGGTGCCCGTATCCTCTTTGAGCATATCGAGGAACAGGTCTACTGCTTTGTCCTGTTGATTGCTCAGGAGGAAGTTCACCCCAGCAACGTAGTCGCGGGAGAGTCGGTTAGCCTCATCCTGTTTTGTTTGTTGCGCACTTCTGCGGCCCATATACCAGCCATAGGCTGCGGCTACAGGCAAAAGCAGAAACAACAACTCCAGCATAGTCGATTATTCCTTGACGACCGGCACACCAGAGCTTTCCGGAATGTCGGACGCAGGCGCAATTTGATGTTCGAGTCGTTTAATTTTACGTTCAGCGCGCGCAAGTGAAACACGAACTTTCAACCAGAAAAGACCGCATACCAGCCAGCCAATCGCAAAGCCCGCGGCGAATAAAACCGCCAGAAGGCTCGATACACGATACTCGCCCTGCGCCAGCAGATAGTTAAACGTCACCTGTTGATCGTTTTGTGCACCCAATGTGACTGAAATGACAAAAATCGCCAATACCAGTAAGAAAATGAGTAAATATTTCACATTACTTCCCGTTATGTGGTTCAAGCGAATAAAGTGTGTTCAACTCACCGCAATCAGCCTTATAAACTACCATTTTAGTGACGGGCGCGAAACGGAAAAAGTGACGCACCAGTCATGGATTTATGGGCAAAACACGGAATATCAACCATCAGGCGTCGCTTTGGTCCCTTTCGGCGATCTCTTCTTCCTCGACAGGCGGTGGCGTTAACGGACCGCAGATGCGTTCAGCAAGCCATGTTGCCAGCGTCACAAGCAGCCATGAGATCAGCGTAGCCACCACCAAATCCCGCGGCCAGTGCATCCCCAGCAGCAAACGACTGCCCATCACCCCTGTGGCCCAGACCAGTAAAATCGCGATCGTGACAGTACGTCGCCGTGGCCAAAGCAGCCCTACTCCCAGTAACGCCCAGCTGGCGGCAAACATAGTATGGCCGGAAGGAAAAGCAAACCCGGTCTCTTTTTGCCAGTGTTTACGTAAGAACTTCGGGATATCCTGCTGTTCCGCAAGCTGTTCTTTGACCAGCGCACCACGATCTTTACGTTTTAAATTGTAGAACTCATCCACCGGAACATGGTGCGCTTTTTCCAGCCAGACGACAAAAGGACGCGGCTCCTGGACATGATCTTTAACCCAGGACTTCACGCCCTGACCGATGAGGATCGCCCCACCCAGTATCGCAAAGAGCATCAGCGCCGCACGCAGACGAAAGCGCAAACACCACAGAAACCAGGCGCAAAGGATCACATGCGTGATAATTCCCCACGGCTGGGTGACCGTCTCCGTTATCCAGTATAATGTTTTCAGCCATGTGGCGTTCTGCCCCGGCTGCCACATCCAGCCTGAGACCCATACGGCCAGCGGCATAATAAGTAGAATGGCCGCACCTGCTGCCGTACGTCTGGCGATTGAAAGCATGTCTTCTCCTTTTTCGCTAAGCACCACAATCATAACTGAAATTCATCTGTTGGGTGGATATGTCGGATCGTGCGTTTAACGTCCATATAGCATGGCGCCCATTAGGCGAACGTGCTGAGCTTGTGGCAAAATGAACAGATACAGAAAGCCAAACAGGCGAAAGGCACGAAACGTGTCAGCCTACTCTGGAGAATCACATGCAGCTTAAACGTGTGGCAGAAGCCAAACTGCCAACCCCATGGGGCGATTTCCTGATGGTGGGATTTGAAGAACTGGCAACCGGACAGGATCATGTCGCGCTGGTGTTCGGTGACATTTCAGGACAGACGCCGGTACTCTCTCGCGTACATTCGGAGTGTCTGACTGGCGATGCCTTGTTCAGCCTGCGCTGTGATTGCGGTTTCCAGCTTGAAGCCGCCCTTTCTCACATCGCTGAAGAAGGTCGTGGGGTGCTGCTTTATCACCGTCAGGAAGGTCGTAATATTGGCCTGCTGAATAAAATCCGCGCCTACGCGCTGCAGGATCAGGGATACGATACGGTTGAAGCGAACCACCAGCTCGGGTTTGCTGCCGATGAGCGCGACTTTACCCTGTGCGCCGATATGTTCAAGCTTCTTGGGGTAGATGAGGTCCGTCTGCTGACCAATAACCCGAAAAAGGTGGAAATCCTGACCGAAGCGGGGATCAATATCGTCGAACGTGTTCCGCTGATTGTCGGCCGTAACCCGAAGAATGCCCACTATCTTGATACCAAAGCCGCCAAAATGGGTCACCTCCTGAGCGAGTGATCGCGAGATGCCCGGCATCGCCATCGCGAGCCGGGCTGACTGCGTCAATCCAGCATTTTACGAATCACGTAATGTAATATGCCGTCGTTCTGGTAGTAGGTCAGCTCGGTTGCCGTATCAATGCGACACCGGCATTCAAGCACTTCCGTTTTACCGTCTGCTCGCGTTAACGTCACCGGAACCGTTTTACCCGGCTGCAGGTTTTGCAGACCACTAATATCAATCTGCTCTTCCCCGGTCAGTCCCAGCGTTTTGCGGGTGACGCCCTGCGGGAACTCTAGCGGCAGGATCCCCATCCCGATAAGATTCGAACGGTGAATACGCTCGAAAGATTCGGCAATGACCACGCGAACCCCAAGCAGGCGCGGACCTTTCGCTGCCCAGTCTCGACTGGAGCCGGAGCCGTACTCTTTACCGGCAATCACCGCCAGCGGCGTGCCTTCCTGCTGGTATTTAACGGCGGCATCATAAATCGAAACCACTTCCGTGCCAGGTAAATGACGCGTCATGCCCCCTTCCACGCCCGGAACCATTTCGTTGCGGATGCGGATGTTGGCAAACGTCCCGCGCATCATCACTTCGTGGTTACCACGACGCGATCCGTAGGAGTTGAAATCCCGGCGTTCCACCCCACGGCTTTGCAGATAGCGCCCTGCCGGGCTGTCGGCTTTGATACTGCCTGCCGGCGAGATGTGGTCCGTGGTAACGGAATCGCCCAGCATCGCCAGAATACGCGCCCCGTGGATATCCTTAAGGGGAGCAGGTTCAGCCAGCATGTCATCGAAGAACGGTGACAGACGAATATAGGTCGAATCATCCTGCCAGCCATAGGTATCCGAGCCCACGACGTTAATTGTTTTCCATTCCGGCGTGCCCTCAAACACTTCCGCATACTCTTTGCGGAACATTTCGGTTGAGACCTTTTCAACGGCTCGCGCGATGTCGCGTGAAGACGGCCAGATATCTTTCAGGTAAACAGGCTCGTTCTTGCGATCGTGACCAATCGGGTCTGTCGTGAGATTGATGTTCATGTTTCCCGCCAGCGCGTAAGCCACAACCAGCGGCGGCGAGGCCAGCCAGTTGGTTTTCACCAGCGGATGAATGCGCCCTTCAAAGTTGCGGTTACCGGAAAGAACCGCACCCACGGTAAGATCGCCCTGCTTGATCGCCGTTTCAATCGGCTCAGGCAGCGGACCGGAGTTACCGATACAGGTAGTACATCCGTAACCCACGAGGTTAAAGCCCAGCTCGTCAAGGTACGGGGTGAGTTTTGCCTGCGCCAGGTAATCTGAAACCACTTTAGAGCCCGGTGCCAGCGAAGCCTTAACCCACGGCTGCGGTTTCAGACCAAGCTCAACGGCTTTTTTGGCCAACAGTCCCGCGGCCATCAAAACGCTTGGGTTCGAGGTGTTGGTGCAGGAGGTGATAGCGGCAATAACCACCGCGCCATCCGGAAGTTGATACTGATGTCCGTTCAGGACATAGTCTATTGGACGGTGATCTTTTTTCGCGACATTGACTTCCAGTTCATTGCTGGCGGCAAAAGCTTTCGGCACGTCCGGTAACGCGACCCTATCCTGCGGACGTTTTGGCCCGGCAAGACTCGCCTCGACGCTTCCCATATCCAGCTCAAGCGTGCTCGTAAATACCGGCTCATCACCCGGGTTTCGCCACATCCCCTGCGCTTTAGTGTAGGCCTCGACCAGCGCGACCTGCTCTTCACTGCGACCACTCAGGCGCATATATTCCAGCGTGACGTCATCGATGGGGAAGAAGCCACAGGTCGCGCCATATTCCGGCGCCATATTGGCGATCGTGGCGCGATCGGCCAGCGGCAGCGAATCCAGCCCGTCACCGTAGAATTCAACAAATTTACCCACCACCCCATGCTTACGCAGCATCTGGGTGACGGTCAACACCAGGTCGGTGGCGGTAATGCCTTCCGACAGCTTACCGGTGAGTTTGAAGCCCACCACATCAGGAATGAGCATCGACACCGGCTGACCAAGCATAGCCGCTTCCGCTTCAATACCCCCGACGCCCCACCCCAGCACACCGAGGCCGTTAATCATGGTGGTATGTGAATCCGTCCCGACCAGCGTATCCGGATAAGCCACCCACTCTTTATCCTGCAATTCACTCCAGACGGCTTTGCCCAGATATTCGAGGTTAACCTGATGGCAAATACCGGTTCCAGGCGGAACCACGCTAAAGCGGCTGAACGCCTGTTGCCCCCATTTCAGGAAGACATAGCGCTCGTGGTTACGTTCCATCTCCAGACGTACGTTTTCGCCAAAAGCGTCATCATCACCAAAGTGGTCAACGGTCACGGAGTGGTCAATCACGAGGTCAACGGGAGAAAGCGGATTCACTTTTGCCGTATCGCCACCGAGGCGCTTAACGGCTTCGCGCATGGCGGCTAAATCAACCACGGCAGGAACACCGGTAAAGTCCTGCATCAGGACCCTCGCCGGGCGATAGGCTATTTCTCTGTCGGCATGGGCACTCTTCAGCCATCCCGCCAGCGCCTGGATATCCTCGAGGGTGACGGAATCGCCATCCTGCCAGCGTAAGAGGTTTTCCAGCAAAACTTTCAAGGACTTGGGTAAACGCGAAATGTCCCCAAGCGTTCTGGCAGCCAGTGGCAGGCTATAGTAATGCCAGGTTTTGTTTTCTGCCTGTAATGTGTCCTTACTGGCTTCGCGTAGGGTTAACGACATAAGCTCCTCCTTAATTACAGAGATGTCCTGACAATCATCAGGGCTGTAATTAAAGATAACACAAAGATGTCGTAACGTTTTGATAACAACCCGAATTGATAAATTTAGGAATGGTCCAGTGAAGTGCGAAAACAAAAAACCCCGCCGCAGCGAGGTTTTGGATTTACAGGAAGGCCAGCCAGATGAGCTGAGACCAGAACAGGATCGACACAGAAAAAACGCCGAGCCATGACCAGTATTTGTGAGACATCATGTTATTCATCATAGGGTACACCAGGCATTATTTTTAAAAAGGCTCCGAGGTTTGCCCTCAGTTCTATATTGCTGATGTGTATTTATTAAAGAGTACAAAGGTGCAGAGTCTTTATTCAGACTATTTGCATCATTACGCAATTAACTAAATTATTGTTTTTTGGGTTCGTCTTCTGCGAACACATCAATAAAGGCTTGCTGCTGTGGCGTCAGTTTCCAGGACGCGGGGACAACGGTCGCAGGTGCTTTGCGTCCTTTGTGACCACTGTCACGATGCTGACACATCTGTTTTACCGTTTCTGTACGTACCGTCACTGCCATATTCAACCCCAATATTTCCAGGCAAGGAGAGCAACCACTACCCAAAACAGGGCGGAGACGAGAAAGACCGCCAGCCAGGCTTTACGCTTGAGCGCAGGATCCCTTTGCGGTTCTTCACTTCCTGAAGGCATTGCTAACCTCATACAATCGATATCGCTTATCATTTAGGACCAAACAATTGGTACAATTAATCATCTGTTGAGATAAATCCTAAAGAAACTTTAGCCGAAAAGCCAGTGAATTTACGCATCAATTGGTGGGAAATATTCAATCTTTTGACCAGAAATAAATAATTGAAAAGAAATATTTGCGTAGCCGTAAATTAGTTTCTACTTTTGTCGCCAATTCACGACATTAAAACCATACAGATTAAATGGGTAATGACATTATATGGCAGGGAAAATGTAGATGATGATAATTATGATTTAGCTTTGAGGAGTTAATTCGGTATCTTTCCGTGAGGGAAAGATACCGGGAGTGATTATTTTGCCGGAAGTTTGATGTCTTTAAACATCTCTTCAATATCTTCATTTGAGCGTAATGCAACCGCCGTATCGACCACGTCACGCGTTAAATGCGGGGCAAAGCGTTGAATAAAATCATACATATAGCTGCGCAGGAAGGTGCTGCGACGGAAACCAATTTTGGTCGTGCTGTGGCTGAAAATATCGTGCGCATCAAGACGAACCAAATCCGGATCTGAAACCGGGTCGACGGCCATGCTGGCAATCACCCCAACGCCCAGGCCAAGCCGCACATAGGTTTTAATGACATCAGCATCCGTGGCGGTAAAGACAATGCGCGGCGTTAATCCCGCCCGGTTAAAGGCCGTATCAAGCTCAGAGCGTCCGGTGAAGCCGAAGGTGTATGTCACTAAAGGATATTGCGCCAGCTCTTCAATAGTCACCGACCCTTTCCCCGCCAGCGGATGATCCGGGGTCACTACGATAGAACGGTTCCAGTGGTAGCACGGTAGCATAACCAGATCGTCATACAGGTGAAGCGCTTCTGTCGCGATGGCAAAGTCCGCGTTGCCCTTTGAAACCGCTTCAGCGATTTGCGTGGGCGAGCCCTGATGCATATGCAAAGAGACGCGCGGATAACGTTCTATAAAGCCCTTAATAACGCCTGGCAGCGCATAACGCGCCTGAGTATGCGTTGTGGCAATATAAAGCGAGCCTTTATCCGGCCAGGTATGTTCACCCGCCACGGACTTAATAGCGTCAACTTTGGAGAGGACTTCCCGGGCAATACGAATGATTTCCTGCCCGGCGGGTGTCACCTGCGTGAGGTGCTTACCGCTGCGAGCGAAAATCTGGATACCTAATTCGTCCTCCAGCATACGAACCTGTTTGCTGATGCCCGGTTGCGAGGTATATAACCCCTCAGCGGTAGAAGAGACGTTAAGGTTGTGATTCACCACCTCAACGATATAACGAAGCTGCTGTAATTTCATGCCAGACCATCCGATTTAGCGCACGCGGTCAATCGCTTAAGACGATTTGATAATAAGAAAAGGGTTAACTATAACCACTATATCATTTATAGCCTGACTGTATAGTACGGAACAAAAAATAATAACAAGGTAATAAAAAAGGGCCGGAAGTCCGGCCCTTTTACAGGTAAGTTACGGTAAGGGAAGATTATTTCTTGCCTTCAACCCATTTTCCGTCGACAAAGAAGGCGGACCAGCCGGTCGCTTTACCCTCTTTCTCAGCCGCAACGTACTGCTGTTTTGTTTTACGGCTAAAACGTACCACCGTTTTATTCCCTTCAGGATCCTGCTGTGGCGCATCGGCCAGATAACGCAGTTTCTCAGGCAGACGGTCGCGGAAGCGATGCAGCTCTTCCACCAGCGGCGCGCGGGTTTCACGCGATTTCGGGAAGGTGTTGGCCGCGAGGAAGACCCCGGCAGCACCGTCACGCAGCACGAAATAGGCGTCAGACTTCTCACACGGCAATTCTGGCAGCGGAACCGGATCTTCCTTCGGCGGCGCGACTTCACCGTTACGCAGAATCTTACGGGTGTTCTTACACTCGTCGTTGGTGCACGCCATGTATTTCCCGAAACGCCCCATTTTCAGGTGCATTTCCGAGCCACACTTCTCGCACTCAACGATAGGGCCGTCATAGCCTTTGATGCGGAACTCACCCTCTTCGATCTCATAACCATCACACGTTGGGTTATTCCCGCAGACGTGCAATTTGCGTTTCGGATCGATCAGGTAGCTGTCCATCGCCGTGCCACATTTCTTACAACGACGTTTGGCACGCAGGGCATTGGTTTCTGCATCGTCACCCTCCAGCACGTTAAGAACTTCGTTCTCAGGTACCAGGTTGATGGTGGTTTTGCAGCGCTCTTTCGGCGATAACGCATAGCCGGAGCAACCGAGGAAGACGCCTGTTGTCGCAGTACGGATCCCCATCTTACGGCCACAGGTTGGGCAATCGATGCTGGTCAGTACCATCTGGTTAGGCAGCATGCCGCCCTCTTCAGGATCTTTCTCTGCTTTTTCAAGCTGGTTGGTAAAGTCGCTGAAGAAGCTGTCGAGCACTTTCTTCCATTCCGCCTGATGGCTGGCAACCTGGTCAAGGCTGTCTTCCATCTGTGCGGTAAAGTCGTAGTTCATCAACTCGCGGAAGTTAGCTTCCAGACGGTCGGTTACGATCTCACCCATTTTTTCAGCGTAGAAACGGCGGTTTTCAACACGCACATAGCCACGATCCTGAATGGTCGAAATGATTGACGCATAGGTTGACGGACGACCAATACCGCGTTTCTCCAGCTCTTTTACCAGCGATGCTTCGCTAAAGCGCGCAGGCGGCTTGGTAAAGTGCTGAGCTGGCACGAGGTCAACCAGAGAGAGTTCATCCCCTTTGTTCACCGCCGGCAGCGTTCGGTCTTCGTCGCCTTTACGCAGTGCAGGCATGACTTTCGTCCAGCCGTCGAAACGCAGGATACGGCCACGCGCTTTCAGACGGAAATCACCCGCACCAACGGTAAGCGTAGTGGAATCATACTGCGCGGGTGTCATTTGACACGCGACGAACTGGCGCCAGATAAGCTGGTACAGCTTCTGGGCGTCAGCTTCCATATCCTTCAGCGATTCCGCTAACACAGAGACGTCAGAAGGACGAATGGCTTCGTGCGCTTCCTGTGAGTTCTCTTTGCTGGCGTACTGGTTAGCGCTTTCCGGCAGGTATTTCTTACCGAAATTGTCACCGATATAGCCGCGCACCATGTTAACCGCATCCTGACTCAGGTTAGTCGAGTCAGTACGCATGTAGGTGATGTAACCCGCTTCATACAAGCGCTGGGCCATCATCATGGTTTTCTTCACGCCATAACCCAGACGCGTGCTTGCGGCCTGTTGCAGCGTAGAGGTAATAAACGGTGCGCCAGGCTTACTGCTGGTCGGTTTGTCTTCACGCTCCAGAACCTGATAGCGTGCTTTTTCCAGCAGCGCCACCGCGGCCATGGTCTGGTCACGGTTTTCAGGACGGAAAGGCTTGTCGTTTTGATGGCTCACCTGCAGCGGCAGAGCATCCCCGCCCGGCGTGGTGACATTCGCGTCGACTTCCCAGAACTCTTCTGGCACAAACGCTTTAATTTCGCGTTCACGTTCAACGACAAGACGCACGGCAACGGATTGCACACGGCCTGCGGACAGACCACGGGCAATCTTTTTCCACAGCAGTGGAGACACCATGTAGCCCACAACACGGTCCATAAAGCGACGTGCCTGCTGCGCGTTTACACGGTCAATGTTCAGTTCGCCCGGCTTTTCAAACGCCTGACGAATCGCATTCTTCGTAATTTCGTTAAACACTACACGGCTGTAGCGTTTGTCATCACCACCGATCACTTCCCGCAGGTGCCACGCAATGGCTTCCCCTTCGCGGTCAAGGTCGGTTGCGAGATAGATGTGGTCTGCTTTTTCAGCAAGCTGCTTCAGCTCATTAACGACTTTTTCTTTCCCGGGCAGCACTTCGTATTGTGCATCCCAGTTGTGCCATGGGTTAACACCCATGCGGTTGACAAGCGCGCTACGTTCATCCTTTTTAGGCTTTTTAGCCCCTTTGGTGGAGGTAGAGTCTGCGCTCTTTTTGCTGGCTGAGCCACTGGTCGGCAAATCGCGGATATGACCCACGCTGGACTTAACCACGTAGTCATTACCCAGATACTTATTGATCGTTTTGGCTTTTGCCGGGGACTCAACGATGACGAGAGCTTTACCCATATTCACCTTTACCTAATTTAATTCTTCCAGGAATACGCCGCACGTTGATTTCCCTTCCACTGACGACGCGTCATTGATATTGCGACTGCGTCAGGGGATATCAACCCCTTTGTCTTACCGAACGTCAGAGAAATGACGCCCAGGTGATTGAGTTTTCGGGTATTTTTCTCACGCCTCATATGATTCGTGACGAATTACCGGTCGAATGTCAAGCAATTCTGTTGCCAGAATGACGAAAGCGCACACTCTACCTGATAAAATCCGTTACGCAACTTTATTAGCATGCAAAAGCAAATCACGCCAGCCAGGCTCCTGCGCCTTATCCCCTCAGATTACAGGGAAAATTTGCCCCCAAAGCGCCCTCGGCGTAGACTATTGTCACTGTTTAAGGAGTGGATTATGCACAATACGACCCAACCAATTGACCGAGTCTCTCTGCTTATCGAAGCAAACAAGCTTATCCGTGATCATGAAGATACTCTGGCGGGCATTGAAGCCACCGGCGTAGAACAGCGTAATGGCGTGCTGGTTTTCAGCGGCGAATACTTCCTTGACGAACAGGGGCTACCTACCCCGAAAAGCACCGCCGTGTTTAACATGTTTAAATACCTGGCGCATACGCTTTCAGAGAAATATCACCTGGTTGATTAATGCAAAACGCGAGGCCTGAGCCTCGCGTTTTTGTTTACAGCAACGGTTTTTGTCCGCGCTGTAGCCAGCGGAGCAACAGCCGATCGGCACTTTCTGCCGCACTGTTGGTAAAGCGATCGAGCAGACGCTTGCGCTGCGTAAAGCGCACGCCCACCAGCTCACGGCCATCCATCAGGTTCAACAGCAGGTCATCGCTGGTGCCCACTTCATCTACCAGTCCTTTCTCCTGGGCCTGGATACCGTACCAGTGCTCCCCCGTCGCGACCTGCTCAATATCGAGCGATGGGCGCATGCGGTGCACAAAGTCTTTAAAGAGGTGGTGCGTTTCATTGAGATCTTCACGGAATTTCTGACGCCCCTCTTCCGTGTTTTCCCCCAGCAGCGTCAGAGTGCGTTTGTACTGCCCGGCCGTGTGCAGTTCAATGTCGATCTCTTTGTTTTTGAGGAAGCGGTTAAAGTTAGGGATTTGCGCAACCACACCGATTGAACCAATAAGAGAAAACGGTGCCGCCACAATTTTATCCGCGACGCAGGCCATCATGTAGCCACCGCTCGCCGCGACTTTATCCACCGCAACGGTCAGCGGGATCTGTTTTTCACGCAGGCGCTGCAGCTGTGACGCAGCCAGCCCGTAACCGTGTACCACCCCGCCAGGGCTTTCAAGACGCACCACCACCTGATCCTGCGGTTTTGCCACGGCTAGAACGGCAGTGACCTCTTCGCGCAGAGAAGAAACTTCATGCGCATCCATGCTGCCTTTAAAGTCGAGCACATAGACGCGAGGCTTTGCCTCATCCTGCGGTGCATTGAGCTTGGCTTTCGCTTTTGCCGCTTTGGCTTCCTGTTTATGCTTTTTCTTCTGCGCTTTAAGCCACTGCTTCTGTTGATGGCTATCGAGCAGCGACAGAGACATATCTTCCTGCATCTCTTTATACTGCTCACTCAGGCGGGTAATGCGTAACTCCCCACGCTGACGCTTACGCTGCGTCAGGTTTACAATCAGAACGGCAATCACCGCAATGGCAATTACCACCGTTGCGATTTTGGCCAAAAACAACCCATACTGAGAAAGTAATTCCACGCGTTCCACCTTGTTTAACCACGATTCTTTCACGGCAGTGTACAACAGCCCTGCCCATGCGTCTCGCTCGTGACATTACCTCTGCGAGCCTGCTTCAGGAATCCCCTCATGGGGGTTTAAATATTTGCAAATTGTTAATTTTACAGTAATGCCTCCTGTAGACTGATTGAATTCTCATGCTAATTCGGGCATAAAGCCGAAAAGTCATAAAGAAGGCGTCATTGCGTCACTGCGCGCCAGAGGAGTCCCCGTGCATTATCAACCGCAAAAAAATCTGCTGCAAAATCGCATCATTCTGGTCACCGGTGCCAGTGACGGAATTGGTCGCGAGGCGGCCCTGACCTACGCTGACTATGGCGCGAGCGTTATTCTTATTGGTCGTAATGAAGAGAAACTGAAAAGCGTCGCGCAGGAAATAGAGGCGGCAGGCGGCATTCCGGCCCCGTGGTATACCCTCGATTTACTCACCTGCACGCCAGCGGTGTGCCAGGAGCTTGCTCACCGTATTAGCGCCCACTATCCGCGGCTGGACGGTGTCCTGCACAATGCGGGTTTGCTGGGAGAAGTCCGTCCTATGGATGAACAGGATCCCGATATCTGGCAGCAGGTGATGCAGGTCAACGTCAACGGCACGTTTTTCCTGACGCAGGCATTGCTTCCTTTATTACTTAAATCTGAGTCCGGCTCGCTGGTCTTTACCTCCTCAAGCGTAGGCCGCGAAGGTCGAGCCAACTGGGGGGCATATACCGTCTCGAAATTCGCGACTGAAGGGATGATGCAGGTGCTGGCGGAGGAGTATCAAAGCCGCCATCTGCGCGTAAATTGCATTAACCCGGGTGGAACGCGCACCAAAATGCGCGCCAGCGCCTTCCCGTCGGAAGACCCTCAGAAACTGAAAACACCCGCAGACATTATGCCGCTCTATCTCTGGCTGATGGGCGACGACAGTCGTCGTAAAACGGGGATGACCTTCGATGCCCAGCCGGGCCGTAAACCAGGGATTTCGCAATGAGTGAAGAACGTCATCAACAACGCCAGCAGCGTCTGAAGGAACAGGTCGA
Source organism: Enterobacter sp. BIDMC 26 (assembly GCF_000534435.1). Classification (NCBI taxonomy): domain Bacteria; kingdom Pseudomonadati; phylum Pseudomonadota; class Gammaproteobacteria; order Enterobacterales; family Enterobacteriaceae; genus Enterobacter; species Enterobacter sp. BIDMC 26. Next base: position 1,717,708 of record NZ_KI973182.1, read on the forward strand.
TGCGCGCGTTGCGGCCGCACAGGACGAGCGCGGGATAATTATCGTCTTTACCGGTAACGGCAAAGGTAAAACTACCGCGGCATTTGGCACCGCCACGCGTGCTGTCGGTCACGGGCAGAAAGTGGGCGTCATTCAATTCATCAAAGGCGAATGGCCCAACGGCGAACGTAATCTGCTTGAACCGCATGGCGTTGAATTTCAGGTGATGGCGACAGGTTTTACATGGGATACGCAGAACCGGGAAACCGATACTGCAGCTTGTCTTGCAGTCTGGGAGCACGCCAAAAGAATGCTGGCAGACCCCGCCCTGAATATGGTTCTGCTGGATGAGATAACCTATATGGTGGCCTACGACTATCTCCCGCTGGATGCGGTACTGGAGGCGTTACAACAACGCCCGGCGCACCAGACGGTTATCGTCACGGGGCGTGGCTGTCATCGGGAAATACTGGAGCTTGCTGATACCGTCAGCGAACTGCGTCCGGTCAAACACGCATTTGACGCGGGAATCAAAGCGCAAATCGGTATTGATTACTAAGAAAAAAGCCCGGTGATCTTCACCGGGCTTTTATGTTAACCGTTGTTGTTACGGCTGCCAGAGCGGCGGTTGCTGCTCACCTGGCTATGGCGTTTCACCGCACGACGGATCTGATTCGCCTTCATACGACGACGATCTTTTTCCACCGCCACTTTAGAGGTGGTTTCTGGCGTCAGGCCAACCAGTTCACGCAGGTAGTTAGTCTGTGTCAGATCCAGCTCGGTATAACCACCCCGTGGCAGACCTTTTGGCAGCAGGATGTCGCCATAACGGACACGGATCAGACGGCTCACCTGCACACCTACCGCTTCCCAAAGACGACGCACTTCGCGGTTACGGCCTTCAGTCAGGGTAACGTTGTACCACTGGTTAATGCCTTCGCCACCGGTAAATTTGATGGTTTTAAATGCCGCAGGACCGTCTTCCAGCTGAACGCCGCGTGACAGATCGCGCAGTTTATTCTCATCAACCTGGCCGAAGACACGCACGGCGTATTCGCGTTCCACTTCACGGCTAGGGTGCATCAGACGGTTTGCCAGTTCACCATCAGTGGTAAACAGCAGCAGGCCGCAGGTATTCACGTCCAGACGCCCCACGGCAATCCAGCGAGCGCCGCGCAGTTTAGGCAGACGGTCAAACACCGTCGGGCGACCTTCAGGGTCGTTGCGCGTACACAGCTCGCCTTCTGGCTTGTAATACGCCAGCACGCGGCAAATCTGCTCAGCGGACTCTTTCACGGAAATAAGATGACCGTCGATGCGGATCTTCAATCCCGGTACGATTTCTACGCGGTCACCCAGCGTGGCGATTTTACCGTCCACACTCACGCGACCCGCTTCAATAATGGCTTCGATTTCACGGCGTGAACCGTGGCCGGCACGCGCCAGCACTTTCTGTAACTTCTCGCTCATTGAGCTTCCTCAGGTGTCGCCTTCACAGGCGTCGAATCAGGTCAAAAGAGGGCTCAGCCCTGCTTTGATGGCCGCGTAGTATATCTGCTTACACCCTTACAAGAAAGGCTTAACATCACCCACGCCTTCACGAATTACTTCTGGCGCATCTTCGGTTAAGTCAACAACGGTGGTTGGCTGCTGACCAAGGTAGCCACCATGAATAATTAACTCGACCACCTTTTCCAGACGGTCTTTAATCTCTTCGGGATCGGATTCGGTGAACTCGCTGCCTGGCAACATTAAAGAGGTCGAAAGCATCGGCTCGCCGAGGGTTTCCAGCAGCGCCTGCGCAATCGGGTTGGACGGTACGCGCATCCCGATGGTTTTACGCTTTTCCTGTAACAGTCGGCGCGGCACTTCCTTGGTCCCTTTAAGAATAAAGGTGTAGTTGCCCGGCGTGTTATTTTTGATCAGACGAAACGCCACGTTATCGACATACGCGTAGGTCGACAGTTCAGAAAGATCGCGGCACATCAGGGTAAAGTTATGGCCGTCCGGCAGCTGACGAATGCGGCAAATGCGCTCCATCGCCCCTTTGTCTTCAATTTTACAGCCCAGCGCGTAGCCAGAATCGGTCGGGTAGACAATCACGCCGCCTTTGCGAACGATCTCCACGGCCTGATTAATTAAGCGTGGCTGCGGGTTATCCGGATGAATATAGAAAAACTGACTCATACTTCCCTCTCTTCAATTTTCTGCGGCTGTTCCCAGAGCTGCCAGACAGGCTCAACGCCTGCGGGCAACCAGAGCTTGCGTCCCAGCTCGATCCACGCACAGGGCTGATGGAAATCCGACCCTTGCGAACCCAGCAGACCGAACTGACGCGCGTAGGTTGCGAGCTGCGCACGCTCATTGGGCGCCTGCTGACACTGGGCGACTTCCATCGCCTCACCGCCACATTCGGCAAAGTGTGCCAGCAGTCTTTTCAGCCACTTAGCAGAAAGATTATACCGCCCCGGATGGGCGAGCACGGCCTTACCGCCAGAATGATGAATGACATCAATAGCTTGTTTTATTGTACACCACTGTGGCGGAACGTAACCGGTTTTCCCGCGTGCCAGATATTTTTTAAACACGTCCGCCATCGTCGTGGCTTTGCCCGCCTCAACCAGAAAACGGGCAAAATGGCCGCGCGTCACCGCCCCACCGTTTGCCAGTTTCTGTGCACCTTCCAGCGCTCCGGGAATATGCGCTTTTTCCAGTCGCTCACCAATCATTTCGGCGCGTTCGTTGCGGCGCGATTTTTGTTCTTGCAAAAACGCACGCATTGCCGGATGTTCAATATCGATATTGAGGCCAACAATGTGAATTTCGTGATTTTCCCAGACTGTCGAAATTTCGACGCCGGGCACCAGATTCAGCGCCAGTCCGCTGCGGGCAATTTCGGCGCGCGCCGCGGGAATAGCATCTGTCGTATCGTGATCGGTTATCGCCAGCGTGCCGACACGCATTTCAACGGCGCGATGAACCAGGGCTTCGGGTGTCAGCAGGCCATCAGAGGCCTGAGTATGGCTGTGTAAATCATAAATTACGGCGTAGGTGGTATCGCTCAAAGCACTTCCCATAGCAGGTTAAAGACATCCGAAACCCCTATGATAACGGCTTGGCGCGAAATTCTGAAATCAAGGGTTGACAACTCGCCATCGAACTAGTTAACTAGTACGCAAGTTCACACGAGAAAGGTATCTGAAAATGACAGCACATTTCACTCTGCACGGTTGGTGGCGCACATCCTGATTATCGGGCAGTGTCACACGTCTGCAAAATGCAAACAGATACCCAGCCCGCGACTAAGCGGGCTTTTTTTTGAACAGAATAAATGAGAACAACATAATGCAAACAGCCAAACCACACCTCGAATTGCTGACCTGCGAGGCGGTCTATCGCCACAACCCAACCGCGCTGTTTCATCAGGTCTGCGGTGCGCGTCCGGCAACGTTGCTGCTGGAATCCGCGGATATTGACAGTAAAGACGATCTTAAAAGCCTGCTGCTGGTCGACAGCGCCTTGCGCATTACCGCGCTGGGTGACACTGTCACGATTAAGGCGCTCTCTGAGAACGGTGCCGCGCTGCTGCCACTGCTGGACGCCTCCCTGCCAGCGGGCATCGAGAATGAACGTCACCCGGAAGTGCGGATACTGCATTTCCCGCCGGTCAGCCAACTGCTGGACGAAGATGCACGCCTCTGTTCTTTGTCAGTCTTCGATGCCTTCCGCCTGCTGCAAAACCTGGTCTCGGTACCAGAAGATGAACGCGAAGCGATGTTCTTTGGCGGGCTGTTTGCTTACGATCTGGTCGCCGGTTTCGAAGACCTGCCGGAAACCGAACAGGGCAACCGCTGCCCTGACTACTGCTTCTACCTGGCCGAGACCCTGCTGGTGATCGACCATCAGAAAAAATACACCCGTATTCAGGCGAGTCTGTTCACGCCATCCGTGACCGAGAAAACACGTCTTGAGCAGCGCATTGCTCAGCTGCAACAGCAAATGACCGAAGCGCCACCCGCTCTGCCGGTTCAGCATGTAGAGAAGATGACCTGTGAGGTTAACCAGACCGACGATCAGTACGGTGCCGTGGTGCGTCAGATGCAAAAGGCGATTCGCGCCGGGGAAATTTTCCAGGTCGTCCCGTCCCGTCGTTTCTCACTGCCCTGCCCCTCGCCGCTGGCGGCCTATGACGTGCTCAAAAAGAGCAACCCAAGCCCGTATATGTTCTTTATGCAGGACAACGAGTTCACCCTGTTTGGTGCGTCACCGGAAAGCTCCCTGAAATACGACGCCACCAGCCGCCAGATCGAGATCTACCCGATTGCCGGTACACGTCCGCGCGGGCGTCGCGCCGATGGATCTCTGGATCGCGATCTCGACAGCCGTATCGAACTGGAAATGCGCACCGACCACAAAGAGCTCTCCGAGCACCTGATGCTGGTTGACCTGGCGCGTAACGATCTGGCCCGTATTTGTACTCCCGGCAGCCGCTATGTGGCTGACTTAACGAAAGTCGACCGTTACTCCTTCGTGATGCACCTGGTCTCCCGCGTGGTGGGTGAACTGCGCAATGACCTCGACGTGCTGCACGCCTATCGCGCCTGCATGAATATGGGCACCCTGAGCGGTGCGCCGAAAGTCCGTGCGATGCAGCTTATCGCCGCCGCCGAAGGGCGTCGTCGGGGCAGCTATGGCGGTGCGGTGGGTTATTTCACCGCGCACGGTGACCTTGATACCTGCATCGTTATCCGCTCTGCCTATGTTGAAGACGGCATCGCCACCGTCCAGGCGGGCGCCGGGGTGGTTCTTGATTCTGTTCCGCAGTCTGAAGCTGACGAAACGCGCAATAAAGCTCGCGCGGTATTGCGCGCCATCGCTACCGCACACCATGCACAGGAGATTTTCTGATGGCTGACATTCTGCTGCTCGATAATATCGACTCCTTTACCTATAACCTGGCAGATCAGCTGCGTGCGAATGGTCACAACGTCGTTATCTATCGTAACCACGTGCCGGCGCAAACCCTGATTGAGCGTCTGGCAACCATGCAAAACCCGGTGCTGATGCTCTCTCCTGGCCCCGGCGCCCCCAGTGAAGCGGGCTGTATGCCTGAACTTCTGACCCGTATGCGCGGCAAGTTGCCTATTATCGGCATCTGCCTGGGGCATCAGGCGATTGTTGAAGCCTATGGCGGATACGTCGGCCAGGCGGGTGAAATCCTGCACGGTAAAGCCTCCAGCATTGAACATGACGGTCAGGCGATGTTTGCCGGGCTGCCGAATCCGCTGCCGGTGGCGCGCTACCACTCGCTGGTCGGCAGCAACATCCCGGCAGGCCTGACCATTAACGCCTCGTTCGAAGGCATGGTGATGGCCGTACGTCACGATACCGATCGTGTCTGTGGGATGCAGTTCCATCCGGAGTCAATCCTCACCTCTCACGGCGCGCGTCTGCTGGAACAGACCCTGGACTGGGCGCTGCAGAAACTGGAACAGACCAACACCCTGCAACCTGTTCTGGAAAAATTGTATCAGGCACAGACCCTGAGCCAGCAGGAGAGCCACCAGCTCTTCTCCGCCGTGGTTCGCGGTGAACTGAAGCCTGAACAACTGGCGGCCGCGCTGGTGAGCATGAAAGTTCGCGGTGAAAGCCCGCAGGAAATTGCCGGTGCGGCAACGGCGCTGCTGGAAAATGCCGCCCCGTTCCCGCGCCCGGACTACATGTTTGCGGATATCGTCGGTACCGGTGGTGACGGCAGCAACAGCATCAATATCTCCACCGCCAGCGCCTTCGTGGCGGCTGCCTGTGGTTTGAAAGTGGCGAAGCACGGTAACCGCAGCGTCTCCAGCCGGTCGGGATCGTCGGACCTGCTGGCCGCATTCGGCATCAATCTCGAGATGAACGCCGAACGTTCGCGTGAAGCCCTGGACGACCTGGGCGTCTGCTTCCTGTTTGCGCCGAAATATCACACCGGTTTCCGCCATGCGATGCCGGTTCGCCAGCAGCTTAAAACCCGCACGCTGTTTAACGTGCTCGGCCCGCTGATCAACCCGGCCCATCCACCGCTGGCGCTGATTGGCGTCTACAGCCCGGAGCTGGTTCTGCCGATTGCAGAGACCCTGCGCGTGCTGGGTTATCAACGTGCCGCGGTGGTTCACAGTGGGGGAATGGATGAAGTGTCGCTGCATGCGCCAACGCTGGTGGCCGAACTTCGCGACGGTGAAATCCTGAGCTATCAGCTGGAGGCGAGCGACTTTGGTTTAACGCCTTACCATCAGGAAGCGCTGGCGGGCGGCACGCCTGAAGAAAACCGTGACATTCTGACGCGCTTATTACAAGGTAAAGGAGAGGTCGCCCACGAGGCCGCCGTCGCTGCCAACGTCGCGATGCTGATGCGTTTGCACGGCGAGGAAGATCTCAAAGCCAACGCACAAAAAGTTCTGAACGTACTGCGCTCAGGTGCAGCTTACGATCGCGTTACCGCACTTGCGGCAAGAGGGTAAAGAATGCAGACCGTTTTAGCGAAAATCGTTGCCGATAAGGCCATCTGGGTGGAAGCACGTAAAGCACAGCAGCCGCTGGCCAGCTTCCAGAATGACGTTGTCCCAAGCAGCCGTCGTTTCTATGATGCTCTGCAGGGCGCACGCACCGCGTTTATTCTTGAGTGCAAAAAAGCGTCCCCGTCGAAAGGCGTTATCCGTGACGATTTCGATCCGGCGCGAATTGCCGGTATCTACAAACATCATGCGTCAGCCATCTCCGTGCTGACGGATGAGAAGTATTTCCAGGGCAGCTTCGATTTCCTGCCCGTTGTCAGCGGGATCGCGCCACAACCGATCCTGTGCAAAGACTTTATTATCGACCCGTATCAGATCTGGCTGGCTCGCTTTTACCAGGCCGATGCCTGCCTGCTGATGCTCTCAGTGCTGGATGACGAACAGTATCGCCAGCTCGCTGCAGTCGCGCACAGTCTGAACATGGGCGTGCTGACCGAAGTGAGCAACGAAGAGGAGCTGGAACGCGCCATTGCGCTGAAAGCCAAAGTGGTCGGCATCAACAACCGCGATCTGCGTGATCTGTCGATTGACCTGAACCGCACGCGCCAGCTGGCGCCGCGTCTGGGCTCTGGCGTCACCGTGATCAGTGAATCCGGTATTAACAGCTACGCACAGGTCCGCGAGCTGAGCCATTTCGCCAACGGTTTCCTGATTGGTTCTGCAATGATGGAACATGACGATCTCAATGCCGCGGTGCGCCGCGTACTGTTGGGTGAAAACAAAGTGTGCGGCTTGACCCGTGAAGAGGATGCCCTGGCCGCGTATGAAGCCGGTGCGATTTACGGCGGGCTGATTTTTGTCGCCTCCTCCCCTCGCGTGGTGACCGAAGCGCAGGCGCGTCAGGTGATGACGGCAGCGCCACTCAGCTATGTGGGGGTCTTTCGCAACGCGGATATCGCCGACGTGGTAGCAAAAGCCGAAGCGTTATCTCTGCATGCGGTGCAGCTTCATGGCAACGAAGATCAGGCCTATATCGATGCCCTGCGCAGCGCACTGGCACCTCAGGTGCAAATCTGGAAAGCGCAGAGCGTGGGCGACAGGTTGCCTGAGCGTAACCTGAATCATGTTGATAAATACGTACTCGATAATGGCCAGGGCGGCACGGGACAGCGTTTTGACTGGTCCCTGTTGCACGGCGAAGTGCTGGACAATGTTTTGCTGGCGGGTGGACTTAGCCCGGATAACTGCGTGGAAGCCGCCAAAGCGGGCTGCGCGGGCCTCGATTTCAATTCAGGCGTAGAGTCGCAACCGGGCATCAAAGATGCCAGTAAGCTGGCCTCGGTATTTAAAACTCTGCGTGCATATTAAGGAAGAGAAGATGACGACATTACTAAACCCCTATTTTGGTGAGTTCGGCGGGATGTACGTCCCGCAAATCCTGATGCCCGCCCTGCGCCAGCTGGAAGAAGCGTTCGTGAGCGCGCAGAAAGATCCGGCGTTTCAGGCTGAGTTTACCGACCTGCTGAAAAACTACGCTGGCCGTCCAACGGCCCTGACGAAATGCCGTAACCTGACCGAAGGCACCAAAACCACGCTGTATCTTAAGCGTGAAGATTTGCTGCACGGCGGTGCGCATAAAACCAACCAGGTGTTGGGTCAGGCACTGCTTGCAAAACGGATGGGTAAAACCGAAATCATCGCTGAAACTGGCGCAGGCCAGCACGGGGTGGCATCAGCCCTTGCCAGCGCCCTTCTCGGTCTGAAATGCCGCATTTACATGGGCGCAAAAGACGTTGAGCGCCAGTCACCTAACGTATTCCGTATGCGTCTGATGGGCGCAGAAGTGATCCCGGTGCACAGCGGCTCCGCGACGCTGAAGGATGCGTGTAACGAAGCGCTGCGCGACTGGTCTGGCAGCTATGAAACCGCGCACTATATGCTCGGCACCGCTGCAGGCCCGCACCCGTTCCCGACGATTGTGCGTGAATTCCAGCGCATGATTGGCGAAGAGACCAAAGCGCAGATCCTGGAAAAAGAGGGTCGCCTGCCGGATGCAGTGATCGCCTGCGTTGGCGGTGGCTCTAACGCTATCGGCATGTTCGCTGATTTCATCGACGAAACCAGCGTCGGGCTGATTGGCGTTGAACCTGCAGGCCACGGAATTGAAACCGGCGAGCACGGCGCACCGTTGAAACATGGTCGCGTTGGGATCTACTTCGGTATGAAAGCACCGATGATGCAGACCGATGACGGCCAGATTGAAGAGTCATACTCTATCTCGGCAGGCCTGGATTTCCCTTCCGTTGGGCCTCAGCATGCCTTCCTGAACAGTACCGGTCGTGCGGACTACGTTTCCATTACCGATGACGAAGCCCTGGAGGCGTTTAAAACGCTCTGTCGCCACGAAGGGATCATTCCTGCCCTGGAGTCCTCTCACGCCCTGGCGCATGCGCTGAAAATGATGAAAGAGAACCCGGAAAAAGAGCAACTGCTGGTGGTTAACCTTTCCGGTCGCGGTGATAAAGACATCTTCACCGTTCACGATATTTTGAAAGCACGAGGGGAAATCTGATGGAACGCTACGATAACGCATTTGCAGCACTGAAATCTCGCCAGGAAGGCGCGTTCGTTCCCTTCGTGACGCTGGGTGATCCGGGTCCTGAGCAGTCGCTGAAAATTATCGACGCCCTGATTGAAGCAGGTGCCGATGCGCTGGAACTGGGTATTCCGTTTTCCGATCCTCTGGCCGATGGCCCGACTATCCAGAACGCAACGCTGCGGGCATTCGCGGCCGGTGTCACCCCGGGACAATGTTTTGAGATGCTGGCCGCTATCCGCCAGAAGCACCCGACCATTCCGATTGGCCTGTTGATGTATGCCAACCTGGTCTTCAGTCGCGGTATTGATACCTTTTATGCAGAATGCGCGCGTGTGGGCGTTGACTCGGTGCTGGTGGCAGACGTACCGGTTGAAGAATCTGCGCCGTTCCGCCAGGCGGCGATGCGCCATAACGTGGCACCTATCTTCATCTGCCCGCCAAACGCCGATGATGAACTGCTGCGCCAGATTGCCTCTTATGGTCGCGGGTATACCTACCTGCTCTCCCGTGCGGGTGTAACCGGCGCGGAGAACAAAGCGGCGCTGCCTCTGAATCATCTGGTCGAGAAGCTGGCTGAATACCACGCGGCCCCTCCGCTGCAGGGCTTTGGGATTTCATCTCCCGATCAGGTCACGGCGGCAATTGACGCTAACGCAGCCGGTGCAATCTCAGGCTCCGCTATCGTTAAAATCATTGAGAAGAACGTGGACAAGCCAGAGCAAATGCTGGCTGAGCTGAAAACGTTTGTGAGCGCAATGAAAGCGGCAACGCGTAAAGCGTAACCTCTCCACCGTCTGGCTCCCCGCCAGACGGTGTTTCTGCCGATTAGTTATCTGGGTTCATCGTAAGCACTATCCGGTAGCGCGCCTTTCCCTGCCGTAACCTGTCGAGCGCCTCATTTGCCTGTTCAAAGGGCATCAGCTCTGTAACTGGCAGCGTCTGAAAGAGGTGGCTGAAACGCAGTGCGCGTTCGGTTTGCGACGGGGTGCTGACAAATGAACCAGTCAGGGTGCGTTCCGCGCCAATCATCATACCCGGCATGACCTGCAACGGTGTGCGTCCGGCACCCAACAGGATCGCTTTTCCTCTGGGGGCCAGGGCTGGCAATAACGCTGAAACCGCGTCTTCATCCGGGGCAGTGGCCACAATAATCTCGACGCCACCTTCCGCTCTCAGCCGTTCCGCCGCGTTTTCCGTCTGCGCATCGATATAGTGATGGGCGCCCAACTGTAAAGCGTCATGCGCCTTTTCACTTCCGCGCGCAATCACGATAACCTCAAACCCCATCCTACGGGCGTACTGAATCGCCATATGGCCTAAGCCACCAATACCGAGAATAGCCACCCTGTCTCCCGCGCTGGCACCGGATTGACGCAACGCGTTAAAGGTTGCCGTACCGGCGCACAAGATCGGGGCCGCGTGAACGGAAGTGAGCGCTGAAGGAATGGCAATCAGCGCGGTATGACGGATAACAACATACTCGGCGTAACCTCCGTCACAGCTCAGCCCCGGCGTTAGCTGATTTTCACACAGGTGAAAAAGCCCGTTACGGCAAGGCGGGCAATGCTGGCAATATCCCCCAAGACGCCCGACGCCCACGCGCTGACCGGTGTGCCAGATCCCGGGAACTGCATCTCCTTTCCGGGTAATGTGGCCCACAATTTCATGGCCCGGAATGCGCCCGGGCTGCCCCGCTTCCGGTACCTTCTCCGCATCCTGAAGATCGGCACCACAAACGCCGCATACCTCAATTTTAATCAGTACGTCCTCGGGTCCTGGCTCGGGCAACGGTCTGACGACCATTTCAAGCACGCCCGGCGAGGAAATCTGCATAGCACGAAAAGTTTTATTCACGGTATCACCTGTTATGAGCGGTGTATTATGCGTTACGGCCAGCCATGACGCCGCCGTCAATGTCCCAGATTGCGCCGGTGACCCAGCCTGTCTTGTCAGAAAGCAGGAAGGCTACCGTTTCAGCCACATCGCCCGGTGTACCCACGCGGCCAATCGGATGGAAGCTGTCGAAGCTGTTCATCACCTCTTTTACATCGTCTTTCGGGATGAAGCCTTCATAAATTGGCGTGTGAACAACGGCCGGAGACACGGCATTGACGCGAATGCCTTTCCCGCCCAGCTCAATAGCCAGGTTTTTGGTCCACGCATGCAGGCCGGCTTTCGCCATGGAATATGCGGAAGACGGCGTGGCCCCGATGGCCTGCTGTGCCCACATAGAGCCGATATTGACGATGGAGCCTTTAATACCGGCATCAACCATATTTCGCACCACATCACGGGTGATGAAGAAGGTCGCGCGGTTGATGCTCATGTACATGTCGTAATCTGACGCTTCATGTTCAGTAAACGGTTTCGGGAAGAACACGCCAGCGGCATTGACCAGCAGGCTGATGTCTTTGTGTTCAGCATTGAGGGTATTCATCACGTGCTGCATACCCTCTTCTTTCATCAGGTCAGCCACGATGATGGATACCGGTCCGTCGACCGCCAGCGCCTGACGAGCCTGCTCCGCTTTGTCCTTGCGGTTCCCCACCAGCACCACGCTGCCACCGTTTTTCAGAACCCGCTTCGCCGTTTCGAAGCCCATACCGCTTGTACCACCGACCACTAACAGCTTTTTACCGGCAAAAGATGCGTTCATCGCTAACCTCTTTTAAAACATTTGGTTGTCATTGATGAAAAGCCTCGCTCCTCATCGTGTGCATCCAGAATGCCACCCTGCATCAGGGTTGACGACTGAGAAGAAATTGCGACACAGGAAAGAAAATCTTCTTCGCTCAGGTATACTGAAAGAAAGAATAAATCGGAGTACCTGCAATGCGTTCCCTGAACAGACTTAAATGGCTACATGCTTTTGAAGCGACCGCCCGTCACGGCAGCTTTACCGGTGCAGCGCAAGAGCTTGGCGTGACGCCTGCCGCAGTGGGCCAGCTTGTTCGTTCGCTCGAAGACTGGGTTGGCCACCCGCTGCTTCGCCGTACGCGGTCGGGTAAGGAGCGCCTGACGCTGGTGGATGAGGCTCAGGATGCGCTGCAGGACATTACGCAGGGCCTGGACAAGCTGGAAAGCGGGTTAAACAAACTGCGCGGGCGTCGCGCACGTTCTGTCGTGGTCGTCACCGCCTCTCAGGTATTGATGATGAACTGGCTGATGGAGCGTCTTAACCGGTTCTCAGAAACACATGACACAATCGATCTGCGGCTTAACGTCACGGAAAAGCTGATGGACGTATCGCACGGCGAGGCGGATATCGGCATTCGCTGCGGACAGGGAGACTGGCCCGGCGTGAATAAAACCTGGCTGATGGATGAAGAGGCGGTGCTGGTCTGTAGCCCCCGCCTGGTGCCTCCGGAGAAAATTGCCTGTGGTGACTGGCTCGCCACGCAGAAGCTGATCCACGATGACACGCCGCACCCGGGCGCGAATTTTCCCTCCTGGGACGACGTTCTCCGTACCGTCAATGCCCCTGGCGCGCTGGAAAGCAGGCTGCATATTAACTCCACCTCCGCCGTGATTCTCTCGGCCCTGAGCGGCCGGGGGGTGGCGATTGTGCGTCACGCGCTGGTGAAACAGCTGATTGAAACCGGGCAACTGGTTCAATTGCACCCAGACCATCGCTGGCCGTTAACATGGTCTTACTACCTGGTGACCCCGCAGCACACCGCCATGCGTGAAGAAGTAAAAATATTTCACGACTGGCTTCTTCATGACGTGGTCTCTGACAATCCATAACCCCCCCTTTTTTAAGCATCATGCGGCAAGGGTCATCGCGTACCGGCATGATGCTTCTCTCATCAGACGCCCGACATAGTTTTTCTTTTCTGCAACGCAAGATTAACTGATTTGTTGAAGATAACCGGCTTTCTCATAATCGCCCTCAACGAACGGTAAAGCAGACCGGTACCTTATCCGGCCGCCTTGCCTTAACCCTGAGCGAAGGAGAGAACGATGGCTTATCTGCAAATCAGCCTTGATATCAGTAATGAAAACCGTGCGGCAGCCGCCGGGGTCTACCAGCAATACAAAACCCCGTTCCTGACCACCATCGACGGTGCCATCTCTAAAGAACTGCTTGTTCGTGACGAGGACGTACAGGTCCTGCACGGATTTAAAACCGTGTCCCAGGCACAGGCCTATCTCAGCAGTCCGCTTTTCACCCAGGACGTCGTTGAAGCACTGAAACCGTATCTGAACAGCGCGCCTGAAATCCGCATTTACGACGTCCTGTAACGGGCATTTTCTGAAACCTACACGTACCGGAGCTATGAATGTTTTTAAACTGGAATGAATATCGCACCAGCCTGCTGGCCACCGTCGGGAAATTTGCCAGACTGCAGCCTGAATTTATGAAAGGCTTACAGCAGATGGATAAAGGGGCTTCTGAAAATCAGCACCTTGATCCCAAGACCCACGAACTGATTGCGCTGGCTGTTGCCGTTACCACTCGCTGTGATGGTTGCCTGGCGGTACATGTGGAAGCTGCGGTTAAGAAAGGCGCAACGCGTGAAGAGATAGCTGAAGCGCTTTCCGTTGCCATCAGTCTGAACGCCGGTGCTGCGTTAACCTACACCGCCCGGGCTCTGGATGTTTTTGACAACCTGCCAACAAAATAAACCTGCATACGGCACCGCCTGCGGTGCCGTTTAATGACTGACTATGATGTTACTGAATTCTGATTTTTCACAGCGAGCCATCATTACTCCTGATGACTACCGCTGGGTGCCGTCCCCGCAACCTGGTGTGGAGCGCGTCATGCTTGATCGCATTGGCCGCGAGCAGGCCCGCGCAACCAGCCTTGTCAGGTATGCCCCTGATTCTGTGTTTCCTGAGCACACCCACCCCGGCGGAGAAGAGATTCTGGTGCTGAGCGGCACCTTTACGGAAAACGGAACCGATTATCCGGCTGGCTGGTATCTACGCAGCCCGGACGGCTCGTCGCATCGACCGTCCAGTCGTGACGGCACCACCCTTTTCGTTAAGTTGCGCCAGTTCGCCGCCGAAGAACTGGAACCGGTCAGGATCAATACCAACGAGGCGAGTCGCTGGCACGGCCAGCCGCACAGACTCATTTGTCCCCTGTTCGCAAGCGTAGCGGAAACCACCCAGCTTCAGAGGATCGCACCGGGTGAACGACTCTTCTGCGCCCCGCTCGCCGGAGGAGCCGAGCTCCTGCTTCTCGAAGGGGAAATCAGCGCACCGGAAGGTCGTTACCCGAAAGGAAGCTGGCTCAGATTTCCTGAAGGCGATTTGCCGGCGCTGACGGCCGCCGCCTCTGGGGCACTTTTTTATCTTAAAACGGGACATCTCAGCCCGACCACACTGACCGGAGCGATACCATGAAAGGCAGCGTTATTATCATTGGTGCGGGTGTCAGCGGCCTGTATGCAGGCACACTGCTTGAAAAAGCGGGAGTGGATTACGTGATACTGGAAGCGAGGAAAAGAACCGGCGGTCGCGTACTTTCAGGTCAGGTGTTAGCAAACACGCCTGATGGGGTTCATGTGGACATGGGTGCGACCTGGTTCTGGCCGGAAATTCAGCCAGACTTCGCACACCTGGTTCATCAACTTGGATTAACGCCTCTCCCTCAGGGGCGACCGGGGGATATGCTTTATGAACGCCAGACGACGTCCCCCGCGCAACGTTATCCTGCCTATGTGACATCACCGGAGTCGTTCAGGCTTCAGGGTGGAATGCAGACGCTGACGAGCGCATTAACACGCCAGATCCCGGCGCAGAAGATTAAGTCAGACCATCAGGTGGTTTCTATTTCCCGTCTCGGCGAGGGTGTGCAGGTCGCGACGCAGTCCGAAACGGGCGAAGGCTCACTTTTCTCCGGTGAACACGTTTTCCTCGCCCTGCCTCCCGCGCTGGCAGCAAAAATGACGTTCGAGCCGGCATTGCCGGAGCAGGTACTTTCACACTGGCGTAAAACGCCAACCTGGATGGCGCCTCACGCAAAATATGTCGCCCTGTACCATGCCGACTTTTTGCAGTCACAGCATTTCTCCGGCGACGTAAGCAGCCGTGTGGGTCCGATGGTTGAAATTCACGATGTGTCAGAGCCCGATACCGGCAAAACGGCTATCTTTGGTTTTATTGGCGTACCGGCAAAATCGCGATGGACGGTGAGCGAGGCCGAACTCAAGCGACTGTGCCGGGAGCAACTGGTGCGACTCTTCGGAGAAGACGCGGCAGAGCCTGAAGCCGAGTGGATAAAAGACTGGGCCGCCGATCCGTTTACGACGACAGAATTTGACCTGCAGCAGGACGTCGGGCACGCACAGCCTCAACAGATTCCGGCGCAGGAAGAATGGGCTGATAAATTAACCGGGATTGCCAGCGAATGGTCACCGCAATTTTCGGGTTATCTGGCCGGCGCAATTGACGCTGCTGCTGAAGGCGTTGGGCACTGGTTACGCCATGTTGCCAGACCCTGAGGCCTGTATCTGCCGATAACAAACATTTTGCTTCCCGGACCGGATTAATGAAATTTATTCATTTTTCTATTCTGATAACGCCTATTAACACGCGGTTTATTTCTGTTAAGAATAGTTGCCAATGACTGCAGACGAATGCCGGCTGGCGCAACGAACTCATACAGGAAAACCCGATGAAGATAAAAATTATACTCAACGACAAGACGCTGACCGCAACGTTGAATAGCAGCCAAACCAGTCGTGACTTTATCGCACTGTTGCCCCTTACGCTGCAGCTGAAAGATTATGCCGGGGAAGAGAAAATCAGCGATCTTCCTCGCCGCCTGTCCACGGCCGGCGCACCCGCGGGAACCGCGGCCGCTAAGGGTGATATCACGCTGTATGCCCCGTGGGGAAATCTGGCGATTTTCTATAAAGCACACGGATATGCGTCGGGATTAATTACGCTGGGGCAATTAGACGAACCGGATGCCTTGCCCGTATCACCTGCTGAATATACTGCCCGATTTGAGCTACTGACGGATAAGTAGCCGCCCGAATATGTATTTCCGGCACAGCCGGCAAATCTCATCACAACACATTTATTCCCTTCTCTTTTCCCGGTACCGGGTTTGCCGTTTCATTCACAACAGGAGAGTATGATGATCCGTTTCACCTCTGTAGCAGCATCACTATTGTTATTTGCAGGTATGTCCGCACACAGCGAAACCACCCCTTCAGCTCAAATGACCGTGTCTGAAACGGGCAGTCGCGCGACGATTGCCGAACCCGCTGACCACTTTACCGGACGTGCTTACATTGACCCCCTCTTCTCACCTGTCGCCCCGCAAAGAGCTGGCGCCGCGTATGTCACCTTCGTGCCCGGCGCACGTTCCGACTGGCATACCCATCCGCTTGGGCAAACACTGGTGGTCACGTCCGGGACGGGCTGGGTGCAGGAGTGGGGGCAGGAGCGAAAAACCGTGCACGCCGGGGATGTCATTCAATGCCCGCCAGGGGTTAAACACTGGCACGGCGCAACGGATAAAACCACGATGGTGCATATGGCCATTCAGGAATCGAATGAGCAGGGGCAAAACGTGAACTGGCTTGAAAAAGTCAGCGATGCGCAGTACCTGCAGGCGGGAGGGCATTAATGCTGAAAAGAACCGCCCTGCTTATCGTTTCACTCTTATTGATTAACGGATGTGTCTCCCAGACTACTCAAAACAGGAGTTCGACAATGAAACCGGAAGACTCACGGGACGCTGTAGCCCAGGTCGCGCCAGCAATGGCTGCCTATTCAGAACAGTTTATTGAAAAAGATCTCTGGAATCGCCCGGAACTGTCGCGACGCGATCGAAGCCTGGTGACGGTTGCAGCGCTGATCAGCCGCAATGATACGGCGGAACTTCCCCACTACCTCAACGTGGCGCTGGACAGCGGCGTAAAACCTGCGGAAATCTCAGAGACAATCACCCACCTGGCTTTTTACGCCGGCTGGCCAAACGCCACCTCTGCGGCGCTGATCGCGCGTCAGCTGTTTGCGCAACGCCATATCGATACCGCTTCCTTGCCAGGCGGAAAGGTGGATTTCCTGCCGCTGGATGAAGAGTCGGAAAACAAGCGTGCCACGCTGGTTGAATCAAACTTTGGCAAGGTCTCTCCGGGCGTAGTGAAATACACGACCGACGCGCTATTCCAGAACCTGTGGCTCAGGCCCGGACTGGCGCCACGGGACAGAAGTCTGATCACGGTCAGTGCGTTGGTCACTGCCGGCCAGGTGGCCCAGGTTCCTTACCATCTCAACCGCGCCATGGACAATGGTTTAACCCGGCCCCAGGCGTCCGAAGTCCTGACGCAACTGGCCTTTGTTGCGGGCTGGCCCAATGTTTTCTCGGCGATGCCGGTCTTTAAAGAGGTGTTTGCCGGCAGGGATAATGCCTGACATTTAGCCACGCAACTGTAAACGCCAGGCACCGGATGAGGGGCCTGGCTTTGCGTTGCTGACAAACGTCTCTCTTCAGGGATGTTTGTAATGGCGTAGCGCGTCGACCACCAGCTGGAATGCTTTCGATAGATTTCGGTTCTCGGGATAGTAAATATAATAGCCATCCCAGTAGGGACACCAGTCGTCGAGCACGCTAATAAGCTCCCCACGGGCGATATGCTTTTCTGCGATATCACGCGGAACATGCGCCAGGCCGTACCCTTCCACTGCAGCCTGAAGGCACTGATAGATCCGGCTAAAGACCAGCTGGCCAGTGACTTTCACGTTCAGGCTTTTACCCTCTTTTTCAAATTCCCAGACGTATAAATTGCCATGCGTCGGAAACCGCAGGTTGATGCAGTTGTAATCAATCAGATCGTTAGGGTGCTGCGGCTGAGGATTGCGGGAAAAATAATCAGGTGAGCCGACCACGGCAAAACGGACATCCGGGCCAATACGCACGGAAATCATGCCGTTGGAGATCTGTTCCCCCAGACGGGTTCCTGCATCAAACCGCCCGGAAACAATATCCGTCAAGGCATAGTCATCAATCAGCTCCAGACTAATGTCAGGATATTCTTTAAGCAGCGGTTCCAGCTTCGGCCAGATAACAGACCCGATAGCATAATCTGATGTTGATATACGCACCGTACCCGCGGGTTTGCTGTTGAGATCTTTCAGGGACTGCAAACGACCCTGAATACCATCGATGTAAGGCCCCAGGTCATCCAGCATGGACTGACCAATATCGGTTAACGCAATACTGCGCGTGGTGCGAGTCAGCAGTTTCATCCCCAGACGAGATTCGAGGGTACGCATAGTATGGCTCAGGGCTGACTGCGATACGCCTAATTGGGCCGCAGCTTTGGTGAAGCTTTTTTCGCGCGCAACGGCAATAAAAGCCATTAAGTCATTAAGATTTTCTCGTGCCAATCTGGGCCTCTGATATCCGGAAAATGGGTGGCTGATTCATCCCAATACACTGTCTCTTCAGACGAAAAGCGTTCTGGCGGTATGGCGTTCATTATAAATGACGGCCGCCTGCGCTGTACGAGAAGCAGTCTATCTAATTTATGAAAATTCCTCATTACTGCATTTTGATTTAGTCAGTTTTAACAACATCACATTTCCCGCAGAATACTTTTACACAACGTGAGACGTCTTCATTGCACGTGATTCCACGGTAAGAGGTATCAAATGGTTAAGTATGATTTTAGTGGCAAGGTGGCGCTGGTCACCGGCGCGGCTTCCGGTATGGGGCTCGCGACCGTCAGGGCATTTTGCGAATCTGGCGCAACGGTGGTGATGGCGGATATTCGCGAGGATGCGTTATCTCGCGAAGCGGATGCGCTACTGGCTGAAGGGTATACCGTGAAACCCGTCGTCTGCGACGTGACTGACGAAGAGCAGGTCAGACGCATGATTGAGAACGCAGTACAGACGTTTGGTCAGCTCGACGCCGCCTATAACAACGCCGGTATTCAGAGCCCCATTGCAGAAACCGCAGATGCCAGCGGCGAAGAGTTTGATCGCGTCAACGCGATTAACCTGCGGGGTATCTGGAACTGCATGAAATATGAGCTGCAACAAATGCGCCGTCAGAAAAGTGGCGCTATCGTTAACTGTTCGTCTCTGGGCGGGCTGGTCGGCATTGCCGGGCGCGGCGTTTATCATGCGACAAAGCATGGCGTCCTCGGGCTGACCAAAAGCGCAGCGCTGGAATATGCCGCGCGTGGAATACAGATCAACGCCGTTTGTCCCGGCATTATCCGCACGCCAATGGTCGAAAATATGCTGAACAGCGAGCCTGATGCGATGGCCGAGCTCATGAAGCTGCAGCCAATTGGTCGCCTGGGCGAGCCCGAAGAGATCGCGCGCGCCGTCTTATGGTTGTGCAGTTCCGATGCCAGCTTCGTCACCGGACAGGCTCTGGCAATTGATGGCGGTTATACGGTTCAGTAATCAGATGTCATTCTGGTTTATTCCCGACAGGGTGTAGACCAGTGTATTCAGCGAGTTGAAAGAATAAAGACGATTACCACGGGTTCGTCGTGGTTCTGTTTATACTTTTGAATGGTGTCTAAACAGGGTGGAGGAACTCTTCAGTGGAATATACAGTATTAAGCAACAACCTCAGAATGCCGATGGCGGGTTTTGGTGTTTTTCAGGTCACCGATAAAGAAGAATGTAAACAGTCAGTGCTGAGCGCCATTCGTACAGGCTATCGCCTCATTGATACCGCAGCAGTGTACGGCAATGAAGACGCCGTGGGCGATGCCGTTCGTGAAGCCATCGCTGAAGGTCTGTGTACCCGCGAGGAGTTATTTATTACCTCTAAGCTGTGGGTGCAGGACATGGCAAGCTACGAGACCGCCAAAGCCGGTATTGAGGCCTCGTTAAAAAAATCGGGATTAGACTATTTCGATCTCTACTTATTGCATCAGGCAATGCGTGATTATTTCAGCGCGTGGCGGGCTTTGGAAGATGCGTATGATGCCGGAAAGCTAAAAGCGATTGGCGTGTCTAATTTCTACGCCCACGTGCTCACCAACTTCTGTGAAACGGTCAGAATTAAGCCCATGGTAAATCAGGTGGAATTACACCCTTACTTTGCGCAATCTGACGCGCTCGAGACCATGAAATATTACAACGTTCAGCCAGAAGCCTGGGCACCACTTGGCGGCGGAAGGCACAAACCGTACGAAAATGAAATGCTCAAGGGGATTGCCGAAGCGCATCAAAAAACCATCGCTCAGATCATTCTGCGCTGGAATGTGCAACGTGGCGTTACCGTCATTCCTAAATCCACGCACCAGAACCGGATTGAAGAGAACCTGGCTATCTGGGACTTCTCCCTGAGCGATGCCGAAATGGCACAAATCAGTTCGCTCGACTTAGGCTATGTTGGCGATGCGGTTAAACACTTTAACCCTGAGTTTGTTCGCGGGTGTCTGGGTGTAAAAATCCACGACTAAGCGCGACGCGGCGTGCCACCCTCTTCCACTTCTGCAGAGAATGTAACACCCCTCTCCCTGCTTCGGTACCGAACAGGGAGAGGATATATGTTTTAGCGATCCAAATGCTGAAGGTGGACATCGTCTGCTTTTATTGCCTGGAACGGTTCTGGAAATAAAGTTACCGACCGAAACAAAATAGGTCTGTGCGACTTAGGATTCAGGTCGTGGACTTGTCTGTACCGGATATGCCATTATATGATTTGGTTAAATCTTTGTATTTATCTTTTGAATAAGGTTAATACAAAATGGCATACTTATTCAGGCGATAAGCGATGGTGTACTTGGATTATTTATTAACATTTATAGAAAGCAATCCGGCTCTGGCCATTGGATTTAATCTTATTCTGTTGGTCATCTCAGGTTTCTTTGCGCACCTGATGTGCAAATTCCTGCTCATAAAAATCGTTCGTAAGGTCTTCTTTGCCAGCCATAAACAGGATGTCCCGCTGGAAAAAGATCGTCGCATAGCCGAAAAGCTGTCGAATTTCATTCCGGTTATTATCGTTTATTACGTCCTGCAGTTTATGCCCAATATGCCTGCATCGCTGGTGACGGCAATAAATACCATTTGTGGGATTCTATTCTTTATTTTTCTGTCGGTTTTCTTCAATGAGATGCTGGATATTGTCAACAGCTCATATTTACGCAAGACGAAGCGTAAAAATCACTCTATCAAAGGCTATATCCAGATAGGGAAAATATTTATTCACGTCATCGCCGCGATCATGATCCTTGCCGTCATGTCGAATAAATCCCCCGCGATTATTATTTCCAGCCTCGGGGCCGTGGCGGCCGTGCTGATGTTAGTCTTTCAGCATACCCTGCTTTCGCTCGTTGCCAATATCCAGCTTTCGTCAAATGACGTCCTGCAGTTGGGGGACTGGATTGAAATGCCCGATAAAAACCTGAGTGGCGAAGTGACCGACATTGCGCTGCACACCATTACTATCCGTAACTGGGATAACACGATCTCGCGTATCCCGACCAAAAACTTTCTGACCGAAACGTATACCAACTGGCAGGCCATGTTTTCGTCAGGCGCGCGCCGGATTATGCGCAGCACCACGATCGATCAGCACTCCGTTACATTTCTCACGCAGGAAACGCTGGCCCCGATGCTGGCCCTGCGCGGCACGAATGAACCGCTGGCAAAACTCATCGACGGGCGTGATCCCCTGGGCGTACCGGACAGTTGGTTTATGGATAATGGCCTGACAAATTTAACGCTCTTTCGGCACTACCTGATGGCCTGGCTCGCCGATCGGCCTGATATTATCAAAGATATGTATATTGTGGTGAGAACGCTGAAGCCTACGCCGTCGGGTATTCCCCTGGAAATTTATTGCTTTACCTCTTCCGTACTGTGGATGGAGTATGAAAATACTCAGTCAGCGATATTTGAATACATCACCGCTGTCGCCGGTCAGTTCTCGCTCCGCTTATATCAGTATCCGGCAGGACATGATTTCTGGCGTTTATCACAGGAACACAGCCTTCGGGACCGCACCCCACCTCCGGGTGAAGGTTAAGCTTTTTTGAAAACAGGCCGGTAAAACGGAATAATAGACAGCCTATCATCATCCTGAAGCCATAAAAAAACCCGCACTCGGCGGGTTTTTTTATTATCGGTGAAGCTTAACTGCTCAGACTCGCGTCTTCATCGCTATCGTAAGGCTCACCGACAATGTGCGCGACTTACAGCGGAGAAACGTTACCCGCTGCTGGGCCTTTAGCGCCATTTTCAATGGTGAAGGACACTTTCTGGCCTTCATCAAGAGATTTGTAGCTGTCGCTCTGAATAGCAGAGAAATGTACGAATACATCTTTGCTGCCGTCGTCAGGAGTGATAAAGCCAAAACCTTTATCAGAGTTAAACCATTTTACTAAACCAGTCATTTTATTAGACATAGATAATTCCTTATTTTTTGAGCCACTAAGCGCGGCGATGATGGCCTGTATTTAGAGAGTAACTTATTTGGCACTTAGGAGGAGGCTCACGAAGAAGAGTATCTATTGATAACACCTGAACTGAGGACTGCTTTACTAAACTGCTTTAATAAGGTCTGTATTCCAAACCGATGACGCTATTTAGGCACAGAAAAATTTTTTAAGCAAAGTTTTTATTTTTTATTATAACCACTTAAACACCCGGACGGCTGAATGGCTATGAAAATTAAGGCGCTGGAACAGCGTATTCACGCCCTGTTTAGCTAAAGCATACCGCCCCTTTTGAGGGTGGATACCCGTCTGACGATGGGTCATCGTATGCGCGTGACTGCTCAACCAGAGGCTGAACTCGTGTGGCATGGGGTTACATCGCTCAGACGACTTTCCACCTGGATTTCTGATGCAAGGCTGAAGTCTGAGGTGGAAAGGTAATGCGCCCTCGCTAAGTAGCTCAAAATGCTTAAAATTCATGCCTATAGCGCACAAAGTGAAATAGATTTTCGTTCGAAGCCACTTATCATAGGTGTTTTGAATGAAAGTGGTGGTGTTAATGTCTGTGCTCAAAAGCTTTTTCTTCTTTCTTTTCGCGTCAGCAGCCTGCACTGTGCCCGTGCTTTGCCTGTGGGCGGATATCTATTTATTTAATCTGGATATACCGGAGATATCGCTGACCGAAATTGTGCAGGAATCAGTTTTAGGGGGCATCGTATTTATACACTTCCTGCTGGCGAAGAAATGGGCATTCATGCGCTATTGCAACATCCTGATTGGCGGCTTTTTCCTCTCCATGCTGATTCGAGAACTGGATGCATTTTTCGATCTTCTGGCTCACGGAAGCTGGGTATGGTTTGCACTGCTTTCCGCCGTTTGTGCTTTGCTTTATCCCGTTATCCATTATCGTCTTACCCTTACACAACTCGCACACTATACCCGTACCCCGTGGTACGGCGTGATGCTCAGTGGTCTGTTGGCAGTCCTGGTCTTCTCCCGACTGTTTGGAATGCACGGGTTATGGTACGCGATACTTGATCAAAGCTACGTCAGGGTAGTCAAAAATGTCGTGGAGGAAGGCAGCGAGTCATTCGGGTATATGCTCTGCCTTATAGCATCTGTAGGGTACTACTGCTCTTTCCGGTCGCTCCCCCGCCAGAAATGATTCTGGTATTTAGAGAGCACGATAAACACGCCAATCTTCCTGTGACGATGAGTTGAACACCACAGGGAGAGCGGACTTCTATTCTCAAAAGCAAACGTTGTAGCGCCCAATATAATACGTTACATCTCTCTTAACGCCATCCGCGTGCTCCGTGTTCAGGTAATGCCCTTATAAAGTGAAAAAGAATCAATAGTCGTTGAACAGATGAAGATAAAAAAACAACATCAAAAATCTCTTCTTCAGATTTTTAATGGTGAAGTCAATCTCCCTCGCAGCAAAAATTCACGTGATTATATGTGAATTCGCAGACTAACATCTTAACGCTCTATTAATTCGGCGAATCTCTCAAGAAATGCACTAAATGCAGCTTTCGGTAGCATCGGAACGACTTTAATTATAACCGATGGTGATATATCTCGCAGGGAAGGATAGTCTAATACCTTTTCCATACCCAGATCCCTCGCTTCAGTAGCGAGCATGATCCGATCAGCATGCTTAACTTCTGAGGCTTTACAGGAGGAAATATTAAATTTCACTCTGATCAATGACTCAATTTCTTTCTCAAGGTTTATATACTGCGGCATACATTTTTTTAAAGGAGAAGGGAAATCTTTTATGTAAGCCTCGGTGGCATCATGAAGAAGCCCTTCCAGAGCCAAATGCACTGGCGTTAAATAACTTACCAGAACGGAATGCTGAGCCACTGAATAGAAACTTTCGCATTGCCCACCAAAACGGCATTCATTTGACAAGCCCTTAGCGATATCAATTATATCTATATCATTTATACTGAGATTAAGAAAATCAATTTTCTTGCCGCTAAAAGTAACGATAGTGGTTGCTGAATGCATAAAACCGCCCCAAATAAAATAACTCTCAGACCATTTACCTGGAGTATAAAAAACGCTTTATCGAAAAAAAAGGACGCATGTCCTTTTTTCGAAAGGAGTTTTATTATAAGAGTTGATGACGATTTGAGAAAATGGTATAGATGCGCCAGAAATATCATCGCTGACAGGTTAACCTGGGGATGCCAGGCATATGACTTGAGATTATTTCATGCGCAATCTATAATAATTCACAAACAAAGCGTTGAGTCACCTTTATGAAATCATTACAAATAGATTTATCACATTCTGACATTCTGAACTCTAAACTTAAATTCATTTTACCAGATGACATACTCAGCAGAGCTAAATTACTGATTTTTAATAAGGGAGAGATTTTACTCCACCAAGGAGATTCCCCATCGGGAGTTTACTGTTTAATTAAAGGTAAGGTACAAATAGAGCATTTATCTAAAGATGGTAAAGATATTACTTTTTGTATAGAAGAACCTCTCTCTGTGATTGGTGCCATTGAAATTTTCCAACATGATAGCACCAGCAGAAATCTGAGTACAGTAAAGATCCTTAAGACGTCAACGATAGTTTATTTTTCACTTAACTATATAAATACTATTGGATTAAATGAGCCAGTTTTTCTTCGTTTTCTTTGCCAACAACTTGCAAATAAATTATTCATCTCTTCTCAATTAAAAACCACTATGTGTTTAAGTTCATTACAGAGAGTGTCAAATTACCTCATGAATGAATATAATAAACATGGTTCCGTTATCAGGCTTGAGCGAAGAGAATTGGTCGCATCATTTCTTTCCATTTCGGTGAGACATCTCAATCGAGTTTTAGCAGAGTTACAAGAAAATCAAATCATAGAACTCAAGAATAAAACGATTATAGTGAAAGACAGTGAATTATTAAAGCCAGAGTAATCTGCAAATAACCTTCGCACCACATTCTACCACAGCCGCTTTCAACGCCATCGGAAGATGGTTCATTTATATGAAGCCTTTTTTAATCACAAGTTTTTTATTTTATAAAAGCACTAACCATATATAAAAACTATGGCACACGATTTTTTCACAAATATCTTAGCGAAGTTAGCGCTCAGAATACTAATCGTTATTGAAGCGAGACCGACTGGCATGTCCACTAAAAAGAGATAGATGTCCTTTTTTTTGGATGCATTGTTCGTCATCTTATCTCGTGACAAGCTTCCTTACTGAGAGAAATACTATGAGAAAATTACTTATTGATACTGATACCGCTTCTGATGACGCAGTCGCTATTGTGATGGCACTCAGAGAGCGTACCGTTAGGGTTGAAGGAATAACAGTAGTCGTTGGTAACTGTGAGATCGAACAGTGTGTTCAAAACGCATTAGTGAGTATTGAAAAAGCCGGAACATATGCTCCTCCTGTATTTTCCGGAATGACAAAGCCGCTTTTTAAAACCCACTTCACTTCTCACCATATTCATGGCAAAGATGGTATGGGTAATATGGAAAATCCCCCCACCACCCTAAAGTCGGAATCACTTCATGCGGTAGATGCGATTCTTCTTTATGCAGAAAAATTCAAAGGTGAACTTGAGATCGTTACCCTGGGACCTCTGACTTATCTGGCAATGGCAGTACTGAAGGAACCAACGCTTGCGAAAAAAATTAAACATGTTTATATCATGGGCGGTGCCGGCCTTACTTCGGGAAATATCACGCCTCTGGCTGAGTTCAATTTTTTTGTTGATGCGGAAGCCGCTAATATAGTGATGCAATCAGGGCTCCCTATGACAGTCGTTGGGTGGGAAATAGGCATGGGAGAAGCTTTCATTAATGAAGATGATATAGCATACCTCAATCAACTGAGCCCCTTGGGTCAGTTCGCCGTAAGATGCAACAAATCCTTGATGGAGTTTAATGCAGGCCGAACGGTACGCAAGGGTTTTGATTTGCCAGACCCCACCACCATGGCAGTAGCGCTTTTTCCTGATATTGTTGAGGAGGCGTTTTCCCGTTATTCCTGGGTGGAGTACAAATGTGAGTCATCGTATGGACATTATGTTATCGATGCGACAAACCTTACAGGGAAAGCACCTAATGCCAGAATTATACTTAAAATAAAAAGTGGTATGTTCAAAGAGAAATTATTCTCGTTACTCGCAGACTCCGCAATGATGTATAGAGGAACTTTAGATGCATTTTAATTCCCGAAGGATTCCGAAAATTGAGCTTCACGTTCATTTGGATACTTGTATTAGCTATCATTGCGCAAAATGCTGATGCCTGCACTGAATCTTAAAGTATTTCAGTCGAATTTTATCGCACCGAGTCAATGTACTGACCTGGGAGATTTTTTAAGAAGAATTTCTCCGCAGCTGAGCTTATTACAAACCCACACTGCATTACGTCAGGCCGTCGAAGACATGTTTGATCAACTCCATGCTGATGGGGTAATTTATGCTGAGTTACGCTTTGCGCCACTCTTACATCTTAATCAATATCTTACGGCTGAAGAGGTCATTGAAACCGTCCTGGATGCCATGCAGATAAATAGCCATATTTTTGATATCAAAGCCAATTTAATATTATGTACACTGCGTCATTTTACGGCAGAACAGAGCCTTGAGACGGCAAGACTGGTGACAAAATACCTGCATTATGGGGTTGTCGCGCTTGACCTTGCAGCTGATGAAGCCCGCTACCCGCTGGATAACCATGTTGAGGCGTTTAATTATGTACGCCAGCATGGAGGCAACTGTATCGCACATGCAGGAGAGGCTAAGGATTTCGTCAGCGTAAATGAAACGCTTAATAAACTGAAAGTTTCTCGCATCGGACATGGCGTCAGAAGCATTGCTGACAGAGCGACACTAGATCGGTTGCTTGAAGAGCATATCCATCTGGAGATTTGCCCGGGTTGTAACATTGTCTGTAATATTTATCCTTCCATTGAAGAGCACCCTGTTAATGCGCTTTTTCGTGAAGGCATTTCATTAAGCATTAATACTGATGCCAGAACCGTTGCCAACACCTCACTGGATAAAGAATATCAACTATTACATCATGTTTTTGGATGGGACACAGAAGAATTTCTGGTTTGCAATATCAATGCTATTGACGCATGTTTTGCCTCGCTACCGCTGAAGAAACAACTCAAAGCCAATCTTACCGGGTGATAATCCCAGACATACATTTAAACAACAGGCATGAGCGCTCATTACATCGAATATGAAATAACATGACCACATTTTTGTATCTAATACTCTGTGCGATGTCTACCGCCGCCGGCACCGATATGGTTTTGCCTGCTATTCCACTTTTTGCTACAGTCTTTAATATCTCATCGGAGATATCACAAAGGATACTCTCCATATATGTAGCAGGTAATGCCTGTGGTTTATTACTATTTGGTAACCTGGCCGATCGCTTCAGCAAAATCAGGATGCTCTTCTTTGCGCTACTTTTATTTTCACTAACTTCTTTTGGTTGCGCGTATGCTCCAGAAATAACACTTCTTTTAATATTACGATTTATACAAGGGATGGCTTCTGTTGCAGCATCAGTTTTCATCCCTGGATTTATTAGAGGTTTGTTTCCTCATCGGAAGGCAGCCCGGGCAATTGGATTGTTAGGGAGCATACAGGCATTAGTTCCGGCGATAGCCCCTGTAGTAGGTACACTTATCCTGCAGTTCTTTAACTGGAGAATCACGTTTATCTCTCTGGGCGTACTGACGATGGCTTTAGCTGTAATGATAAGGTTTGCAAAGGGACCAGAACGAAACCCAGGCCAGCACACGCCTGGAACGTACGTACAATTATTGAAAAATGCTGTTTATCTTCGCTATGCATTGAGCCAGGCTTTGGCCGTTGGCGGTCTGATAACGTTCGTATTCGGAGCACCAAGCGTCATTATCCTTTCCATGGGCGGGAACCTGAATGACTTCATCCTTATGCAAATGTTGAACGTAGGAGGTTACATCATCGCCGCCAACATTTCTCCGGGGTTGGCTGAACGTTTTAGCCATGAAAAAGTAATTCTTGCCGGCACGCTTATGGCATTGCTCAGCGCCTTCGCGCTATCGGGATATGGTTTCCTGAACGGAAGCCGGGCTTTTGTTATGACCATACTCTTTACGCCAATGGGTTTTGCGCTGGGGTTAAGGGGCCCCGTCGCCTTCTACAGGGGTATCGTTTCTGCAGGCAGTAATGATGCCAGAGGATCTGCGCTTATGATTTTCCTCACCTTCATAACGACTGCGCTGGGGTCACTCATAACTGGACATTTTATTACGGGTGGGCTCACCCCTCTTGCCATGTCAGTCACCGCCATGTTCTTACTGTCATTTTTGCTTTTTGTGTTATTGCCAAAACTGAACCGCCAGTGAATAAACAACAATGGGTAAGTCAATATTCTTTACAGCAGTGCATGAACGCTGTCGAAGAGTCGCTTCGGGGCGCAGCGGACATTGCACCCGCCCACCCCGGCAGTTAAAGCAAAGTAACTCCCCGGTACCTGTCTTGTCAGTCACCAGACGTACACTTATCAGGAACCCGAATCCGCCTCAATCAGGATAGGTCGTCGGCGTCCGGTTTCTGCGCACGGTGGATCTTGTCACGGATCTTATCAACTGATGCTTTGATGGCAGCAATGATGTCGGCGTCCATCCCAAGGGTATCCACAATACAGCGCGTGATAGTGCTGGTCTCGCTTTTCAGCGCCTCACCCTTCTCCGTTAGGTGGATAAGCACTTCGCGCTCATCCTTCGGATTGCGTGTCCGGGTGATCAACCCCGCAGTCTCCAGCCGCTTCAGTAAAGGGGTCAGCGTGCTGGACTCAAGAAAAAGAATTCCACTCAGTTCCTTCACTGTTCGCCCATCCTGATTCCACAAGGTGACCATCACCAGATACTGGGGATAGGTCAGGCCAAGCTTATCGAGCATGGGACGATAGAGCTGGGTAAAAGCATGTCCCGCTGAGTAAAGAGAGAAACAGAGCATACCGTGCACATCGGGCAGGGAATCCTCGGAAGTAGTGTGTTTAGTCATATGTCCTCCAGTCCCCCTAAAATAATTTGCATACGATTTAATTGCAAGCGATTGACAAAGGCAAAAAGGGCTGCCATATTCATTTGCACACAAATAAGTCGCACACAAACTAATAACACAACACATGACAGGAGAACGAAATGACAACTTTCACCACCACAGACGGAACAGGCATTTTCTACAAAGACTGGGGTTCAGGTCAGCCTATCCTCTTCGCTCATGGATGGCCGTTATCGTCTGATGCCTGGGATCAGCAGATGCTGTTTTTCAGCCAGAAGGGTTTCCGGGTCATCGCACACGACCGTCGCAGCCACGGGCGTTCGGACCAGACTTTCCACGGCAACAATATGGATCAGTATGCGGACGATCTCGCTGAGCTGATTGAGGCGCTGGATCTGAAGGATCTGATTTTAGTGGGTCACTCTACAGGGGGCGGCGAAGTTGCACATTATATCGGTCGTCATGGTACCTCACGTGTGGCTAAAGTCGTTCTGGTCGGCGCTGTCCCTCCTCTGATGCTCCGGACGGATGCCAATCCTGACGGCACCCCGATGGAGGTGTTTGATGCCATCCGCGAAGGCACGGCCAAAAACCGCTCACAGTTTTACTTCGACCTGACGGTTCCGTTCTATGGCTTCAACCGTGACCATGTCCCCACCAATGACGGGTTGCGGGAAAACTTCCGCAGAATCGGCTTGCAGGGCGGTATTAAGGGGCAATATGACTGCATCCATGAGTTCTCTGAAGTCGATTACACACACGACCTGCAGCAGATTGATCGCCCTACCCTGATTATTCATGGCGACGACGACCAGATTGTCCCCATTAAGGCATCCGCACACCGCGCCGCTGAGATCGTCGCGAATGCGACGCTGACAATATATGCCGGCGGTTCACATGGACTGGCGGAGACAGAAGCCGATCGCTTTAACGCTGACGTACTGGCCTTTATTCGCAGCTAACAAGGTGGCCTGTTCCAGACAGGCCGCAACCATCATACGCATAGCCTTTAAACTGAATTGAAAAGAGGAACGATCATGTCCAAATTTGCTGCCTCCCTTGCCGTTGCCACCGTTTTGCTGTCTGCCAGCGCTATCGCAGAAACCGCTAAGCCGACTGTTGTCCTGGTTCATGGTGCCTTTGCCGACTCTTCTAGCTGGAATGGCGTTACCCAAATCCTGCAAAAGGACGGGTATAACGTCGTCGCTGCGGCGAATCCGCTGCGCAGTGTTTCGACTGATGCGGCTTACGTCTCTTCCGTGGTGAACAATATTAAGGGGCCGGTCGTCCTTGTTGGCCATTCCTATGGTGGCCAGGTCATTACGAACGCGGCCCGTGATACAAACAATGTGAAATCGCTGGTGTATGTCGCCGCATTTGCTCCGGATGCCGGTGAAGCGGCGGCCGACCTGGCCGGAAAATTCCCTGGCGGCACGCTTGGCCAGGCGCTCGCCGCACCGGTGAAGCTGGCTGATGGTAGCGTCGATCTCTCCATCGACCAGGCGAAGTTCCACCAGCAATTCGCACATGACGTTTCAGCTAAAGAGGCGGCGCTGATGGCCGCAGGGCAAAGACCGATTACCGAAGCGGCTTTAACTGAAAAGTCAGGTGCGCCTGCCTGGAAAAAACTGCCCTCTTACTTCATTTACGGTGACGGCGACAAAAATATCCCCGCCCAGGGTTTGCGATTCATGGCTGAACGCGCGGGCTCAAAACACACCGTGGTGATCAAGGGCGCATCCCATGTCGTGATGGTTTCTCATCCGCAGGACGTTGCCACACTTATTGAGGAAGCGGCGAAGTAAACATCGCTCTCCCCCCTGAACGCCATCCCTCGTCTGAGGGATGGCCGTATAAGTAATGCCTCTTATGTTCCTGCCGGTATCCGTGAAAATGACGTCAGCGGTATTCTTAATAATCCCAGGGACCCGGAATGCAACGGAACGTATCGCCGTCGACAGCAACATGGCAGACAGACGGGAATGAGAGATGAGTAGCGATCAATGACTCCCTGTTATCTGCCAGTTCCTGCAACAGACGAATGCGAATCTGTGCCGCTTCTTCGGGATAATGGTCGAAACCATTGAACCAATCAGGATGTTCAAACCCAACCTGGAAAATAGCATCGCCGGCAAAGGTGAGTCGTTCCCCCTCAGAGGCCAGCCTTACCACGCTGTGTCCGGGAGTATGCCCGCCTGTACGAACGACACGCACGCCGGGAGCAACCTCGTATTCCTCTTCGAATGTGTGCAGTTGAGTCTGGTACGCTTCCAAAAATTGGGTAGCGGTTTGGCGCAGTGCTTCCGGGAAACCAGGCGGCATGGAAACCTGTGAAAAATCGGGGTCACGCCAAAATTCCACCTCAGCAGCAGCGACATGAATGCGAAGGTCTGACCGCATGCGCGCTTTCACACCCTCAATAAGCAGCCCACCAACGTGATCCATGTGCAGATGCGTGATAATCACATCCGTGACGCTGGCAAGATCTATCCCCGCTGACGCCAGGCGGTTAACCGTTCGACCGGCGCGGGGTAAATCAGGGAAAGCCTCCCCCATCCCTGCATCAACCAGGATCGTCCGCTCCCCGCTACGCACGAGAACCACATTTAATGCCCAGTCGAGAAAATCGGCAGGCAGAAACTTATCTTCAAACCAGTGGGTACGTTCGGAGGCCTCCGCGTTATGACCCAACATGGGCCCAGGTAATGACAACACGCCGTCACTGATCACCAGAACATCAATCTTACCGACCTGTAGTGCATAACGTGATGGCACCTTTTCATAAACGGCTTCCACATGCGAGGTACCATTAACCGGTGCTAACGACGCTGCATCATTCTTAGATATCGCCATATTTCCTCCAGACAACATAATTAATCGATTTAAGGGTATACACACCGTAGAAATGACTTTTCCCCTCTGTTATTTCCCATCATCAAAAATAAACATGCAGACAGACACAATGAAACAGGGTTAAAACATCGCTATACTCTTATGATGCCCACTGTTATTAACAGGTATACTCATGAAAAATCATGACATTCCTCTTGACGATGCCGTTCATAAAATGGCTCAGGTATTAAAGAACCGACCTGAATTAGGTATCGACAGTGGAGATGCGCTGCAAATTCGCTGTTATCACTGGCCGCATGGGCCATTACATGAAACTATCCCGCCACTCGATCAACATGTGATTATTGCTCACGTTGGACATATGCAACGTGTTGAGCGAAAAACAGAAAATAAAATCGTTAAAAACACGATCCGGAAAGGCGCCATCACGACAATTCCTCAAGGAAGTACGTCTCGCTGGGATATTGCTGGTCTTGTAGATGTTATGCATTTATATATTCCTGATAATATTTTCGCCGATCTTCTGAATCAAATGGAGATACCCACTGCTGAGTTACTCTTACGCACAGCGCATTTTGATGAGACGGCATCAAAAATTACGCTGGCCGTTGCGGAAATCATTTCTGACAATAACAAAATTAACCAACTGCTCTGCGAGCACTTAACACTGTCATTAATATTACAGTTAATAAAAAACCACTCCAACACGCTGACAGCCGCAGGTCAGTCGCAAGGAGTATTGTCTTCGCGCGCATTAAAAATGGCGCTGGAAAAACTGGATAACAGCCCCATAGGGGATGTCACGATTAAATCACTGGCTCTTGAGCTGGGAGTTTCCTCAGCTCATTTCTGCCGTGCCTTTAAAAACAGTACCGGCTTAACCCCGTACGGGTGGCTTAAGCAGCGCGTAATGGAACGCGCTTTCCACGAGTTACAACACACCGATAAACTGATTACAGAAATTGCCATTGAAAGCGGCTATGGCTCGCAAAATGCATTTACCC
The DNA here is from genome assembly GCF_000534435.1 of Enterobacter sp. BIDMC 26. Lineage (NCBI taxonomy): Bacteria > Pseudomonadati > Pseudomonadota > Gammaproteobacteria > Enterobacterales > Enterobacteriaceae > Enterobacter > Enterobacter sp. BIDMC 26. The sequence goes on from NZ_KI973182.1 coordinate 1,751,069, forward strand.
AGGCCTTCAGAAAAATAACAGGCTTGACTCCCGGTCAATGGCGTGAAAAAAAGAACATGCGTTGATGCTGCCAGCCGCCAGGCAGCATCAATAGAGATGCCCTGTTACGGAACAATAATATAATCAGGGTTAGCAACAGAAAACATTTTCTCTCTGTCGGGTTCTGGCGGATAAATCCACTGAGTATTAATTTCCTGCTTTATTTTTTTCGCTTCAATGCCCTGGTACATAACCTGATGATCCCAGCCTTCCGTGTAGACCGCCCCCCATTTGCCCAGATCAAGACAGGTAACATATTTTGGCTGGCTGTAAGGATGCAGCGGTAATCCCAGTATTTCTGCTGCCGCGTTATGACCGGCGACGCGCCCCAGGCTCATCGCATGCTGGCAGGACATGACGTTATAATTACCTTCATCATCCGTAGGGACTTTTACGGTATCGCCGGTAACGAAGATACCCCTGGCGGCAGGTGCCCGCAGATACGCATCCCCAATAACACGGCCCAGATTATCGTGGTCGCCCGGGATGAGCCCGGCTAACGCGCTGGCCCGCATTCCCGCCGTCCATATCACCGTTTTGCTGGGGATAAATTCATCGTCCGAAAGCATCACCCCCTCAGCGTTGATTGCGCGCACTCTGACGCCCGTTCGAACAGTCACGCCATTACTGGCCAGCGCCTGATTGATGATCTCACAGACATCCTCGCCCATCGCCTGACCAATTTTGTTCGAACTGTCCACAATAATAACCTGCAAATGGCGCTCCGAACCCAAGAGGTCTCTGAGGCGTTCCGGCATTTCAGTGGCGGTCTCAAGCCCGGTCAGGCCCCCACCGGCGACAACAACAGTATTTCGTGCGACAGAATCAGGCTCTGAAGCTAACGACATGAGGTGTTGCTCCAGTTCATGAGCAGCATTCAATGAGTTCACGTCAAAACTGTATTCCGTGATCCCCGGCAGTTCAGGGTGAAATGCCTGGCTTCCGGTGGCCAGCACAAAACTGTCAAAATTAACCGAGGTTTCGCCACTCTCTTTTTTTACCGAGATAGTTTTATTTTCTGCATCAATATCGGTGACATAACCGGCAATATAGCGCACACCCGCAGCCTTAAGAACATGCAGAATAGAGGGTGCCATATTTTCAAGTACGGCTTCATACAATCTTGGACGAATGGTTAATGCGGGTTCCGGAGAAACCAAAAAAATCTCAATCCGATCATTTGCCTTTTCCATATGTACCAGCCTTGCTGCTGAAATGGCGGCCCACATACCTGCAAAACCCGAACCGGCAATAATAATACATTTTTTCATAGCGATACCTGTTAACAGCGGATGATGAAAATGTCGTTACCGCACCAAGAGTAGTGAAAGTCAAAACTGCCTGCTCTAGCAAAATTGATGTGCTTTAATCAAATTTGATGTTTTTTTATCAGCGCTGCGCGCGCCGCTAAATTTGCCCCATCCCGCCATCGACAGACAGGTCGATACCCGAAATAAAACTGCTTTCATCCGATGCAAGAAACAGCGCTGCCGCGGCAACCTCGTCAGGCTTGCCTAATCGACCTAACGGAATACGACTTGCGATGCTGGCGTCAAAAATCTCGCGATCGCTCTGGGAAATGCCCATTTTACTGATAATCGGTGTGGCGACGGGTCCTGGGCTCAGACAATTCACGCGGATCCCACGGCCTTTAAGGTCGGTCGTCCAGTTGCGGGCAAAAGATCGCAGCGCGGCTTTTGAGGCGGCATAGATAGTGTGTCCATCGAACCCTTTATAATGCGCAATGGAGGACGTTAATATTATCGAGCCACCGTCGGACATTAACGGGAGGGCCTGTTGCACGGCGAAAAACGTCCCTTTTACGTTGATATCAAACTGCGTATTAAAATCATCTTCGGTGGAGGCCGGGAAATCGGAAAGCACAATAACGCCGGCATTTGCAAACATCACATCCAGCTTGCCGTACTTTTCGTTAATAATGCGAAAGAGGTTTTCATGGCTTCGTATGTCACCGATATCATGTTGTATTGACAGTGCATTATCGTCACCGAGCTCATTCATCGCCTGCTGCAGGGTTTCTGCATTCCTGCCAGTGATAATCACCTTTGCACCTTCTTCAATAAACCGTTTGGCCGTGGCCAGTCCGATACCGCTACTGCCTCCGGTAATTAACGCGACTTTATTGTCTAACTGTTTCATGATGATATTTCCTGTTATTACTGCTCAGACAGAGCGATCACTCGTAAGCGTGAATACGCGTGGCAAGTGTATTTCTGCGTTCATTAAGTAATTCGATAAGCGTGTCCAGTGCCCGAAGTTTTTCTCTGTGCTGCGCCAGACACTGGATAAAACGCGCATCATCCATGTCGCTTACCTGAGAAAACTTTTCCAGCTCTGCAATCTGTCGGGTACTGAACCCACATTTTAAAAGCGAGGTTATCCATCTCACTTTCTCGACGTCTTTTGCGTTGTAATTCCGATAACCGTTGTCCAACCGCTGAGAAACAATCAGTCCTTTAGCTTCATAATGTCTTAGCACTCGGGTGCTGACGCCAGTGAGCGCCGCCAGTTCAGATGGTCGCATACCTTTCTCCTCGTCATAGATGCACTCTACAACATTGACACTAGTGTCAATGTAAAGAGCCTAGCGCTAGCTGGAATGTAAGCAGATATTTCCTGAGACAGGCAAAATTAACTCCGCCAACGAAGATTGCAGCAATCTTGATTTTGCCTTGACCGTTTATTGATTAACGGTCGGGATAATCAGCCTGTTCAGACAGAACTGCCCGGCGCTGACAGCGCCCTCTGATGAGATTGCAAGGAGAAACAATAATGGGCTTCAGACATTCGCTTTTTGGATGGGAACGTTCAAACTTCACGCATTACCAGGCGGCTTATTATAAGTACGGCGGCAGTGTTAATACTCACCCCGACATTATCAATTTCTTTATGCAGAAGAAGGAAAAAGATTTCGCATTCTGGCATTACCGACGCGATGGCGAGGTCACCGCAGCGTACTTTACCAGTGATGAAAATACCTTCGGCCTGAATGTCTGGCGCGATTACCCGGTATCTTATGATGAAATCATTATCCCCATGGCTGCCGATCAAAAAATCGTTCTGCCAGTAAAAACAAACCGGCTGTCTTCATCGCTGCGTGGGAATATAATAAATGCCACCTATGCTTTTCGTGAAAAACGTAAGGTTTGCCTGATTAAAACGTCGTTCTCAGGTAAAACGGTGAAAAAAAGAAACGGGGAGCTAAAAAAAATGCTGGCTGCGGGCGGAGAATGCATCCCGCTCAGAGAGATGTCACCGGCGGATATTGCTGATATTTACGTGCATCTTTTCAGGCTGCGTTTTGCTGACAGCGTCAGATGCTATAACAGGAAAAACATCACTGAACTGTTAACCGCCCTGCCACATATGGTCACCGGCAATGTACTTTTCTTTGAAGGTGCCCCCGTTGCGATAGATCTCGTACTGTGTGCCCGTAGTGAAAAAAGCCTGTATTTTGATGTTCCTAACGGAGGGATTGACCCGTCGATCACCGCATTCAGCCCAGGAAGTCTGCTCATGTGGAGAAATATTGTTGATGCACGAGAAGTGTGTCGCAATGAAAATAAGGCAATGCAATTTTCAATCGGATTGTACGATAAAAAATGGGACTATAAACTGCTTTGGGCCGAAACCCAGCCTACAGGTAAATCACTGGTTCTTTGAACTGTATTCGCCGCCCTGCCCTCAACAATTATTTATCTCCTTTCGGCGCATCCAATAAAACAATAATGATAACCTGAAATATGACAATCACCGGTGCGATGTATAGTAAAAAACATCCACATCGTACCATTTTACGAAAGGCAGAAAGCAGAGAGAGAAGTAATTCAGGTGACATGGTAAACCCCCGTTTACCATGTATTTAAACTCAATTTTTACAAGATTCAGTTCACCCTTTGTTAAGGAACCGTCAATGCTGTTCCTTTTCGCTTAGCGGTATCGTCATCGTAAACGATAGCCCTCCGCTGGCATTCCGTTCTGCAAAGATAGTACCGCGATGCGCCTCGCATATCGCTCGGGCAATAGAGAGCCCAAGCCCGGACCCACCGGTATGTCGTGAACGGGACTGCTCCTCACGCACAAACGGTGAAAATATGGTTTCAAGCAGTGCGTCCGGGACTGCCGGACCGTTGTCGCGGAAAATAACGGATATCTTTTTATCGCTGACATGATAACGAATATCCAGGATGCCCCCTTCCGCAGCGTAGCGCAGAGCATTGTCCATCAGGATCAAAAAGACCTGGCCTATCCGGTACGGATCAACCCGACAGGTCACAGATTCCCCCTCATGGTAGATAATGTTCACTCCCACCCTTTGGGCTGAAGGCATCGTCCATGCCACTTTCTCACGGATTATCTGGTCCAGGCTGGTTGATACCAGGCTCAAATTCAGCTGGTTGGCATCAGCCAGTTTTAACAGATGCAGATCGTCAACCAGTCTGTTTAAATCATTCATCTGCTGCATGATCATGTTCAACTGGGCCTGACTGGGTTCAAATACGCCGTCCATAATGCCCTGCAGGCGACCGATGGCAGCCGTCAGCGGCGAGCGCAATTCATGTGCCATGATCACATGCGATTTTTTCAAATCTTTCTCGTAGCGTTCCAGCTGCATCGACATCCCGTTAAAGTTCTCGCTGAGGCTTCGCAATTCAAGCGGCAGATTGTCCGGGACGGGCACGCGGGTCCCAAACCCGCCTTCAGCAACAGACCGTGCCGCACCGGCAAGCCGGCTAATATGATGGGATATGGGGCGCGCTGTTTTCAGCGTAAGCATAAAAATAATCGGTATGAATATCAGAACCAGGATGCCAAGAATGACCCAGTCCTTAATCCCAATCGTCGGATCTGAGTAGGACAGCCCATACCAGGTGTCGATAATTTCATGATAGCGGTTGATGTTCTGTTCAGGGTGCTTGCTCAGAACTGAGAGTTCAGCCCTGACGGCCTCTGGCATCCGGTAGGCGTGCCATTTGTTTTCAACAAAAAATCGCACCCACATAAAAAAGGCGATAAGAATAATACTTCCGACTGCCAGAGATATCAGCCGCTTGCATATCCAGTTCCACAGCGTACTCGGTTCGCCTCGTGGAGATAACGTAAACTTTTTCATGCATTTGCAAATCGGTAACCGATCCCTCGTACGTTTATCAGCAAATCAGTCTGCCCCGCTGACTCGAGTTTTTTTCGCAAGTTATAGATATGCGTGTCCACAACGCGCTCCAGGGCTTCACTTTCTGGGAGACACGCTTCAAGAAGCGCCTGACGGGTGAAAGCCTTATTCGGTGACTTAAGAAATGTCATCAGCAGCAGCAGTTCCGTCGGCGTTAAATCCAGCGCTGTCCGTTGCCCGTTCTCGCTCTCAACGCTTACCGTCATGGACTCTGTATCTGCATGCAGTCCCCGGTACTCAATAAGCGTGCTGCTGCGCTCGCCGGAATAACGACGGAGTACAGCATGGACTCTGGCGACCACCTCACCCGGGTTATAGGGCTTCACCACATAGTCATCCGCGCCAAATCGCAGGGCGCTGATTTTGTCGCTGCCGTCGCGGATGGCGGTGATCATAATCACGGGAATATCACTGCGCCGGCGCAGGGCCAGCAGAACATCGTTCCCGCTCATGCCGGGCAACATCACATCCAGCAAAATAATGTCGGGCTTCCAGCTGAATGCCAGTTCAAGCCCCCGGTTACCGCTGCTGGCCGAAGAGGTCTGAAACTGATCGCGCTTAAGGTAAGCCTCAAGCACATTCGCGGCATCCAAATCGTCTTCAATAATTAAAACACGTTTCACATTCGCACCTTGATGGAATCTTGATTAAATCTTGCAGGAATATTGATTGACCGCCCGCATACTCCGCAATTCATAGATATAAGCATAATTCATTCAGGAAGTTTTATGAAGGAAATAAAAATCGCCTTAGTAACACTCATCGCAGCATCGTTCACTTCACAGGCATCATCAGATAAAAAAGCATCTTATGTCACGATTGGCGTGGGTTCACAATATGCGCCTGAATATACCGGCTCGAATAAATATGATGTCAATACGCTGCCGTATTTCGGATGGACTTACGATGACTGGTCCGTCAATACCGACAAAGGTATCGTCTATTCCCATCAGTTCAGTAATGGCGTTTACCTGGGGCAAGCTCTGGGGTATTCCCTTGGCCGCACGGATAGCGGAAATGCCTGGCTTCAGGAAGGCTCTGATAAACTTAAAGGTATGGGTAAGATTAATACCGTAATGAATACCACCACCACGGCAGGATGGTGGATGGCACCCTGGATAGGCTTTGAGGGAAATATTACGGCACCGCTGACGGAAAGCCAGGGAATGCAATATAAAATTAAACTTAATGTCGTTCTTTTTGCTAACGACACAGATACTCTGCTAATCAGTACCGAAAGAAAATACGGCGACGCACGGTATAATAATACCTGGTTTGGGGTGAATAAGAATCAAAGTACCCATTCCGGATATAGGCCTTTCAACGCGGGTAGCGGATTAAACAGTGTGAATTACGATATTAACTGGCAACACACATTTAATAATAACTGGTCCGGCTATGCGGATTTAGAGTATATCACGCTTGCAGACCGTGTAAGCAGCAGCCCCATTGTGCAAAAGGATGAATATCTTCTCTTTACCGTCGGGGCATTTTATACATTCTGATGCACGATATCGGTTATCTGGTGCCCTGACCGCCAGATAACCTGATTTACTGCGTTTTAAGTTTATTAATAAACCAGCGCCCGGCTGGCCCTGGAGGATATTGCGTCATATGTACCGCATGCATGGAAAAACCAGGGCCAACATCGGGCTGCATCTCCAGGTTCAGGATAACCAGTCTGCCATTAGCAATATCATCCTCAACCATAGGCAAAGGCATATAACCCCAACCGAGGCCCGCACGCAAGAATGCATGTTTTGCCCCCATGTCACCCAAACGCCACGTCTTAGCCGACATCACACCAAAGTTGCGACCCGCCGTGAGTGATGAGCGGTCAGCCAATACAAGCTGCACAGCGTTCTCCATAACCGGCCGAAGAATTGGGCCAGCCATTTTAGCCAAAGGATGATCGGGTGAGACCACTGGCACGGCAGGTACACTGAGCAGGAACTCAGAGGCACACCCGGTCGGAACATCCGGTAGCGAGCCGATAATCGCGACCCGACAGTTGCCGGCCAGCAACGGCTGAAGTACCGCCCCCAGCGCCTCAACATAAAGACGCAACGGTGTGCCGGGAAAGGCCAGATGAAACTCCTTCACGACTGCGGTCAGGACCTCTATCGGAAACATCACATCCACAGACACGGCGAGTTCGGGTTCCAGGCCTTCTGCCAGGATACGCGCCTTAGCCTTAAACGCGTCCATTCCCGCAAGCGTATGGCGTGCGGCCTCCAGTAAGGCTGCCCCCGCCTCCGTCAGTTTCGGGTAACGTCCCGTTCGCTCAAATAAAGGAAAGCCTACCTGAGATTCCAGATTTGCCAGCGTAGCGCTAACGACGGACTGCGCCCGGCGAAGTTTGCGACCTGCGGCCGAGAAACTGCCTTCATCAACCGCAGCAATGAAAGTACGCAGTTGATCAATCGACATACCATCCAGCATGTATCGCCCCTTTAGATGTATACCATCTAATTATATAGGCTACACAGATAGATCGGTGAGCACTATTCTCCTTTCATGTTCTTAAGCAATGTAGCCAAACACATCAACGCATCTGTTCATTTAAGGAAACAAACTATGAAAACAAATACTGTCGGCATTATTGGTGCAGGCGCCATCGGACAAGCCTTTGCCCACCAGCTGGTCAACGCAGGCGTGAATGTCATCCTCAGTAACAGTCGTGGCCCGGACAGCCTGGCTGAAGTGATTGAGGCATTGGGCGACAAAGCTCGCGCCGGAACGGTACAACAGGCTGCCGAAGCCGAAATCGTTTTTATAAGTACCAACTGGAACAGAACCGAGGCCGCATTAAGTGGGGTGAACTGGGAGGGTCGTATTCTGATTGACGCGACTAACCCGGTACTTTTGCCGGGCTACACCCTTGCAGATCTGGGGGGTAAAAACTCATCCCAGCGCGTTTCAGAGTGGGCAGCGGGAGCCCGGGTCGTCAAAGCCTTCAACACGCTTCTGGCAAACGTTCTTGCGCAAGACCCGTCCCAATCTGGCGGGCGCCGCGTGGTCTTTATCTCCGGCGACCACGCTGATGCAAAAGCAGACGTTGAGGAATTAGCCACCCGAATGGGCTTCGCCAGTATAGACTTAGGGAGTCTTGAGATTGGGGGATATCTGCAACAATTCCCGGGTGGTCCCCTTCCCGCGCTAAATCTTGTGAAACTGGCTTAAGAGACGTTATTGACGAATATGGCTCAACGTACTTCCGCTGAATCATTCGAAGCGTACATTCCGGGCGAATTGCTCAAGGAACATCGGGCACAATCTTCCCGGGATGTCTTCATTCAAATTCTGGCGCGTCGGCAGAGGCAGGACAACGTTATTATCCCGGCCGTGCCAGAGCCTTTTATTGTCTGGATACTCTCTGGGCGGGCCGTCGTTGAAGAACGGCCTCTGGGCGGAGAGTGGTCAGAAAACCACGTTACCGCAGGTGATTTTTTTCTCACGACCGACACCTCTCCGACAGAGATGAGATGGCAAGCCGAGCCAGACTGCCCTTTCATCGTTATGCACGTCTATATTGGTGTGTCCATGATGCAGGACATTGAGCTGCGGGAAGTGTCGGGCGAACGCGATGAAACACTGTCAGCCCTGCTGGAACTTATGCGCGCAGAGCTTTATTTTCAGCACCCACCCAGTGGACCTTACATCCAGGGTATCGCTCAAGCCCTTGCCGTACATCTCTCCCGTGCTTACCGGACATCGGCAAAGCGACACCACGGCGGGTTGCAGGCATATAAATTACACCGGGTATTTAAGGCGATGCATGAAGAGCTGGCTCACCCCTTTGACTTAGCACGTCTGGCTGGCCTTGCCGAGCTTAGCGAATTCCATTTCAGCCGGGTCTTTAAACAGTCTACCGGGCTTTCGCCTTCCCATTATTTTATCCGCTTGCGAATGGAAGAGGCGCGCCGCCTGTTGTCCGAGACAGAGGATTCGATGATCAGCATTGCCCTGACCGTGGGCTACAACAGCCCCAGCCATTTTGCTGCCATATTCCGCAAGCACACCGGTATTTCGCCCTCTCAGTATCGCCACGAAAATATGCGTAGCAAAACACCGACAGTGTGAGCAAACCACCGCGCGAAGAGAGTGCCTTTTGCAGACATGATTGACCCGAACTTCAGATGTTCTTTGCTGAAGCGCTGAAACAAACGCATAAGAGGATCAATCATGGAACTCAACGGTAAATCAGCCATCGTGACCGGTGCATCAAGCGGTATCGGCGCAGCCACCGCCATTAAATTGGCCAGAGAGGGGGTCAAAGTGGGACTCGCGGCCCGCCGCCGGGATCGTCTCCAGGCGCTGGTGTCAGAAATCAAGGCCTTCGGCGGAGAAGCCATTGCGCTGGAAATGGATGTGACTGACCAGGCGTCAGTCTTCGATGGCGTGAAGAAACTGCACGACGCCTATGGCCACATTGATATCGCCTTCAACAATGCCGGACTCATGCCCATTTCAGACATCGCCAGTCTCAAACTGGAGGAGTGGCATCGTATGGTTGATGTCAATATTAAGGGCTTAATGAACACGGTTGCCGCGGTACTCCCGGTGATGCAAGCGCAAAAGTCAGGGCATATCATCAATACGTCCTCGATTGCGGGCAGAAAAACGTTCGCTGGACTCGGGGTATATTGCGCAACGAAACATGCGGTAGCCGCATTTTCAGATGTATTACGCATGGAGCTTTCGTCTCAATACAATATTCGCGTAACCTCACTTCAGCCAGGCGCGGTTGAAAGTGAATTATTCGAGCACATTACTGACGAAAACTACCGTGCACAGATGGAAAACCTGAAGGAACACATGACGTTCCTGAAGTCAGAGGATATTGCTGACTCCATCCTATATGTGCTGCGCGCGCCGGATCATGTCGACGTGGCAGAATTGTTCATCATGCCCACAGAGCAGCAGTGGTAAGTTTGTCATGCGGGCCAAACCGGTTGTCTGGCCCGCGTTATGACCTTTTCAATACACATACAATTTTCACCCTGCACTCTGTGACGCGACAAAAAAAGCTGCCTTACAGGCAGCTTTCGTGGTGCATATGCGTTAGCCAGTTCAGTTCGCAGACGCGGTAGGTCGAATCGTGATTTCTGTTGTATCAACATTTTCAGGCGCTTCAATCACTTGCCGAACAGCGCGGGCAATATCAGCCGGCTGGAGTGCAATGGAACGGTATACCTCCATTGCCGCCTGCGTTTCCGGATGAGTAATGGTCGAGGCAAGTTCGCTTTCCACCACACCGGGGTTGACGCAGGTGACACGGATGCTGGCGCTTTCCTGCCGCAAGCCATCTGAAATCGCCCGAACGGCGAACTTTGTGGCGCAATAGACGGCGGCTGTCGGCACCACAGAGAGCGCGCCGATAGAGCCAATATTGATTATCTGACCGGAGCCCTGCGCTTCCATGGTGGGAAGCACGGCGCCAATCCCCCATAGCACGCCCTTGATATTCACATCAATGGTACGTTCCCATTCATCATATTTACCCGCTGCCAGCGGAGAAAGGGGCATTATTCCCGCGTTGTTGATCAGAACGTCAATACGCCCCCACCTAGTCAGTGCCGCCTGCACGAAATCAGACATCGACTGGCGATTTGTGACATCCAGCTCGCAGGCTTCAACATGCCCGCCTGTACTGCGGATTTCTGCAGCGATAGCTTCAATACGATCTTTCCTGCGTGCCCCAAGTAATAACTTCGCGCCTGCATTGCCAAGCTCTCGTGCAATACCCTCTCCGATACCGCTGGATGCACCGGTGATCAAGATGACTTTATCCATGACTTACTCCTTCAGTTGAGTTCAGAGGGATAATAGAACGCGGTTATTGTTTCGTGTATCCTGCCTCTGGTGTACACACTGGTTAGCAATCCTAAACAATGAAAATTGACCTTAATCTTTTACCTCTGTTTCTGGCTGTCGCGGAGGAACGTAGCTTCAGCGCTGCCGCCGAACGTCTTGGCGTGACGCGATCGGCGGTCAGCCAGGGGATCAGACGCCTGGAGGATACGTTCGGGACCCTGCTTGTCATGCGCACCACACGTTCGGTAAACCTGACTGAAGCGGGAGAACGGCTGCGAAAATCGTTGTCCGTACCGCTATCAACGATTGACGCGGCGTGCGAAGACGTTCTCTCTGACAACGGGCCGCGAGGGCATCTGAAAATTGCTGTCACCTCAATTGCAGAAGAATTTCTTTCAGGCCCTCTGCTCGCGTCCTTTGCAGCCGCTAACCCTGCCGTCACCATCGATATCGTCGTGTCGGATGACGAATTTGATATCGTGGCAGCGGGCTATGATGCCGGCGTAAGGCTCGGTGACGTGATCGAAAAAGACATGATTGCTGTCCCTCTGACGGGACAGCAACGGGAAGTGGTGGTGGCATCACCAACGTATCTGGCGGCCCATAGCGCACCGCGCCATCCGCGAGAGCTTATCCGCCATCGCTGTATCGGCTGGCGCCCATCGCCAGACGTCGCGCCCTATCGCTGGGAATTTGAGGAAGCGGGAATACCTTTCGACGTGGCGGTTGAACCGCATATCACCACCAACGATCTCCGTCTCATGCTCAGGCTCGCGCTTGCGGGGGGAGGAATTACCTTTGCAACCTATGAAACATTCAGGCCATTTATTGAAAAAGGACAGCTTGTTTCATTACTGGATGATTTTCTTCCGCCTTTTCCTGGGTTTTATCTGTACTTCCCGCAACGTCGAAATATGGCCCCCAAGCTGCGGGCTCTGATTGAACACGTCAGGCAGTGGGGGAAGACGTCACTGCAGTAGTTTCAAACCCGCGCAGAATATTTAGCTTCCGGAGAGTTACCGCGCCGTAGCAGCGAATGACGCATGCTCGACTGGGCAAGCCATTAACCGGGGTGTACCTCAGGCGGGCAAGAAATTTTGTTCAACCGTTTATTTAACAGCCTCATATTCGAGTTTGAGAACTATAGCTGCCCTTTTGTTACCGAGCGCGTAAGGCTTGTGCGAAGTTCGTTTTCAAGGAAAGCGACACATGCTCGTGTTTCAGCGGAGATGATATTAGCCGGAGGATAAAGTAGATATGCAGGGAATGAAGGAACAAGGTAGTCGGGTAACACAGGTACGAGATGCCCGTCGGCAATCTCCTGTCGGCAAACCGGAGACTGCAATACCCCGATTGCCTTTCCTGCCAGAAGCACAGTACGTAACGGCCGCCAGTGGCTGGAAGTGAATGTTATTCTCACAGGGACGGTGAGTAACGCGTTGTCAGGCGCGATCAGCGTCACATGGTTATTCATAAACAGGCCCGAAACACGAGCAAATGCATGTCGGGCGAGCTCACCCGGTGTACGGGGCATATCATAACGCTGCAAATATTCGGGAGAGGCCACCAGCAACCGCGCAATTTTCCCCAACGGGCGGGCAACATAATATCCTTCCCCCGCCTCACCAAGACGTAGCGAGATATCCACACCTTCGGTGACCGGGTCCGTCACTCTGTCACTGAGCACCAGATCAATGTTGATGCCCGGATAGGCCAATTGCAGTTTAAGCAGGGCGGGCATAAGTAACTCTTCCCCGGCACCATAGGGTGCGGCAATGCGCAGGGTTCCACTAATTGCCTCACCATTATCCACGATTGCCAGCGCATGGTCAGCCGCTGCAACGGCGCTTTTGCTCCGTTCATAGAACAGCGTCCCGCTATTGGTGAGAGACATTCGGCGCGTGTGACGTCGCAGCAGGCGGGTATTAAGATGAGCTTCCAGACGCTCTATCCTTTCACTGACCGCCGGCTGTCCGATGCCGAGATCGCGCGCAGCGGCAGACATGCTTCCGCGCTCAACCACCCGAATGAAAATACGCATTGCCGTAAGTAAATCCATTCACCGATTATATTGGTAAAACCGATAAATGAAAGTGGTCCCGCCCCTCTACTGCCAGGCCCTTCTGTTAATGAAAATCTGTGCGTCCACGGCTGTTCTAGCTATGGCGTACAGAAGATTTCATTTTTTACGGGAAAAGAAGCATGTCAGATATCAGGCTTTATATGTTCCAGTCGGGCTATCAGCGTTGTAAATATCACGATATCAGGATGAATCAGGGTGAAGGCGCCGACTACATTATACCTGTCCCCTGGTTTTTACTGACGCATCCGCAGGGGAATGTTGTTATTGACGGTGGTCTTGCGGTGGAAGGGCTGAAGGATCCCCGCGCCTACTGGGGACCGACTGTTGACCAGTATCAACCCATCATGGATACAAACCAGGGCTGTAGAAGACAACTGGCGAAGCTCGGAATAAGGCCAGAATCGGTGCGTTATGTTTTACTCTCCCACCTCCACTCTGACCATACCGGCGCGATTGGCCGCTTTCCTGAAGCCACTCATCTTGTGCAGCGTGCTGAGTATGACTATGCCTTTTCACCGGATTGGTTTACCGCCGGGGCCTACTGTCGGAAAGATTTTCATCGCGAAGGTCTCAAATGGCAGTTTCTGGCAGGAGATGCCGATGATGGTTTTGATCTGTATGGCGATGGCGTTCTGAAAATCATTTACACGCCAGGCCACTCCCCGGGTCATCAATCTTTTGTCGTCTCCCTGCCGAGTGGAAAATCGTTCACCCTGGCGATAGATGCTGCCTATACGCTTGACCATTTTCAGGATAAAGCCCTGCCTGGCTTGATGACATCGGCCAGTCAGGTGGCACGATCGGTGGCAAAACTAAGAGTGGTTACCCAGATGCATAATGCGGAAATTATTCCCGGGCACGATCCTGATATCTGGCCGCATTATGCGAAGAAGACGGAAGGCTATAACTGATACGAACGGTGATAGTGACCATACCTCTTCCCTGAGGCGATAACCCTGGTCATTTATGCTTAGCGCAGAGGCAAGCCTTCGTTGCTATCACTCATGAATTTTAACCACCACTTTCCCCTTTGCATGCCCGCGAGCCAGATAGGCGAAGGCGTCGCCAGTTTCGGCAAAGGGGAAAACGTTGTCGATAACGGGTTTGATGCGTTGAGCGTCCATGAGTTCAGCGATTTGGCTAAGCTGGCTGCCATCAGGGCGGACAAAGAGAAACGAATAGGTTAACCCTCGTTTTTTTGACAGTCGCATGATTTTGCGGCTCATCAGTCCTAATACGAAACGCAGGAAAACATTAAGGTGTCTTTCCCGTGCGAAAGCCGTATCTAACGGCCCGATCAGGGAAACTATCTTCCCTCCCGGTTTAAGGATTTGGGTGGATTTCTCAATCTCGTCACCTCTGATAGTCCCGAGGACAATATCGTAGCCGCTCAGCACTTTTTCGAATTCCTGCTTTTTATAGTCAACCACCTCATCTGCGCCAAGGCGGTTCACCCAGTCAATGTTGGCGGTGCTGGTTGTCGTCCCTACCGTTGCGCCAAGGTGTTTTGCCAGTTGGATAGCAAAACTGCCAATTCCACCGGAGCCGGCCGGGATAAATACTTTCTGCCCCGCTCGCAGCTTCGCGCGTTCCGTCAGCGCTTGCCAGGAGGTGAGACTGACCATCGGAAGCGACGCTGCCTGTACGAAATCCAGAGTGGCGGGTTTTAACGCTGCAAGGTTTTCTGGCACCCGCACAAATTCAGCAAGCGAACCCGTTCCCCTGTCAAAAATACTGGCAAACACCTCGTCGCCTGCTTTGAAACGCGTCACGCGACGTCCTGTGGCAACGACAACGCCGGACACGTCGCTGCCCAACGTCGCGGGGAGACTGAAATGCAGAACACGTTTGAACATGCCGGTCGGGATCATGTTATCGATCGGGTTCAGACCTACTGCATACACTTTGACCAGAATTTCATCATCACCAGGGGACGGAAAATCTACGTCGTCGAATCCCAGTTCAGGGGATTTACCATAGCGTTTGAACGTAAATGCTTTCATCGTCTTCTTATTCATTTGTCTTTTACTCTGCCGGGTTTGCCGGTGGCGTGTTTCTTACCAACGCTGTTGCTGAGTAAAAAAGCGATACCCAGGAATAGCTCGATAAATACTGCAATAACGATCTGCCCATTAACGTGTCCTGCATACCACTCAACAACGCCGGACGCGGCTAAAATCAAACATAACGTACCGATCCCTGCTGCCAGGGCATAGCGGGCCAGCGAGGGCTCTGCGTGCCTGGCGAATAAACACATCACCCCCAGGCCCGCGTACAGGGCGGCAGAGCGATGGCCGAGCACATCAGTTCCTGGTGATGGCGTAATTCCCCACTGCGTTAACAGCAGTTGCGGGAAGAACATCCATATCGCCGTCAGGATGAAAAACAACCCGGCAGTCAGAATAGCCAGTTGAGAAAATTTCATATTCTTATTCTTTCGCGTCAAGCTGAAGACTATTGCGTACTACCTTGTCCAGAAGTGAAGCAGGCGCAAAGCGGCGAATGAAATTCAGTTTCCCCGCCAGCGTGCCCGCCGTATAACGCACCTTAGGCCGTAAAGACTGGGCAGCCTTTACCACCACATCAGCCACCACTTCCGGACGTTCCGCCTCGTCCATTGCCTTGCTGACGACGTTGTTCAGCTTAGCCCGGAGCGGTTCATATTCTTCTAGCTTCGCATCAGGTTCTACATTGTTTACGTCGAACTGTGTCTTTATATAGGCCGGCTCGATCACGGAAACCCTGATACCCTGTGTGCGCAGTTCATGGTCCAGCGCGCCCGTATACCCTTCAACCGCATGCTTACTGGCTGCATACAGTGCCACGTAAGGTAGCGGGACAATCCCTAATATCGAACCAATGTTGATGATGCGCCCACTGCCCTGACGGCGCATGTGCGGGATCACTGCCCGCGTCATTCTGACCAGGCCAAGAAAGTTGGTGTCGAAAATACGCCTGGCCTGATCAATCGAACTTTCTTCCGCGGCCGCAGGAGCAACCCCAAAGCCTGCATTATTCACCAGCAAATCTATCCGCCCTTCCAGATGCAGTAACGCCTCAATGGCGGCGCTCACGGACGCATCGTCCGTCACATCAAGCGTTAATAACGCAAAGGGATGCGTGCCTGCCTGCGCACCGCGCCGGCTGGTGCCATAGACCGTATACCCTGCGGCCAGCAGTTTTTTAGCCGACGCCTCACCGATCCCCGAAGAAGCTCCGGTCACCAGTGCTACACGTTTTTTTGTCATTCTCACTACGCTCTCTTGATAGAGTCCTGCTCACCCTGCAGCGCAACAACACGCTGCAGGGAAACAACGCGGCATAGGGTTATGCCGAATCCCCGTGGCTACACTGTGTACCGTTCTGCCGCTTTAGCCTGATTGATATCCGCCAGCAGAGCCTGACGCGCCGTCTCCAGGTCATCCCAGTGGGCAGCATTTTGTAAAGGAGGGATGGTGACGAGTTCGCGACGATCAAAGCCGGCCAGGGCTGCGTCAACTAACTGACCCACTTCCATCATCTCGGGCGCCTTACTGATATCAATACCTGCACGTTCCCAGATTTCGGTGTAAGTGCCAGCCGGAAGTACCGCCTGGACGTAAACGCCCGCGGAGGAGAGCTCAATATGCAATCCCTGCGACAGGAAAAGCACAAAGGCTTTGGTGGCACCGTAAACCGTCATGGCAAATTCCGGGGCGAGCCCAACGACGGAGCTGATATTGACGATTGCGCCTTCTCCGGTTTTGACAAACCGTGGCGCCGCGGCACTCGCAAGCCTCGTCAGCGCAGTGACGTTCAGGGCGATAAGACGCTCAATTGCCTCAGGCGTCTGGCCGGTAAAATTGCCCGACTGTGCCATGCCTGCGTTGTTAATCAGCACCCCTATTTTTTCGTCTTCACGAAGACGAGCTTCCACCGTCGCTAAATCCGCTGCCTGAGTGAGATCGGCTGGCAGAACATCAACAGAAACGCCCTTCTCCTGTCGCAGACGCTCGGCGAGTGCGTCTAATTTTGTTTTATCGCGGGCAACCAGAACCAGGTCATGTCCACGGCTCGCAAATCTTTGCGCATAAACAGCACCAATACCCGTCGATGCACCTGTAATGAGAACTGAAGTTTTCGTCATATGTGATCTTCTTTATTAAATGTTGAACAGAATCTGCACTGTTCGATGCAGGTAAATCCGGGGATATGTCCGGCTCTCTTTGCTGATCTCAGTCAGACTGACGGAGCGCGCATAACTCTGCGAAGCACCGTCGGGAACATGGATTTAATGATGATGATCATAATCTATAAAGTCAACTGGTTTGATTATGATCATCATCAATGTATAATTGAGCCTTGTTTTGTATGGGGGCGGGAAAGCATGAAAGTGTCAAAAGAGCAGGTTCGGGAAAACCGGATGCGCATTGTTGAAACGGCATCAGAACTTTTTCGTGAGCGCGGCTATGACGGCGTGGGCGTGGCGGAGCTGATGTCTGCGGCGGGTTTAACCCACGGCGGGTTTTATAAGCACTTTGGTTCAAAGGCTGACCTGATGTCAGAAGCCATGAACTGTGGTTTTGTACACGCCGCGGAAAACCTGGCGGGTGTGGACCGAGAAAAATTCATTGAATATTACCTCTCCCGACAGCATCGCGATGATATGGCCAGGGGTTGTGTGATGTCTGCCCTGGGCACCGACACCGCCCGTCAGTCCGGGCCCATCAAAGAGACATTTGCAGCCGGGGTTGAACGTCAGCTGGCAATGTTAAGTGACGAAAATGTCTCACGTGCTGACCTGATAGACACCTTTGCACATCTTGTCGGTGCTCTGGTGTTGTCCCGTGCCTGCCCGGATAATTCTGCACTCGCTGACGAAATTCTGGATGTCTGCCGCTCGCGTATTCTGCGTGAGGAGCCGCGAAAGGATTGAATTCTATACAACCTGAGATATTGCCCGACAGTGCGTCCTTTTGTATCAAGTATCAAGGTACCGGTACGAATGGCAGGGCGTGGTAGGTTTAACGAATTTTATGCATCCACTAAAATATAGGGTGGCTCAGAATTAATTATCGTTTTCCTCAGATTACACCAGGCTGAAAGCATTATGGTGAGAGCTTTGAATTAAAGTTGTCTGAGTAAGGCTGAGCCACCCGCTGAATTTGATACTTATTTTAAGGCCTCAGGCCTTTGGCCAATCGTTCTCCGGTGTTAGCAACCCTTCATGCTGAAACAGCCCCTGAAGATTACGCACTCCAACCTTCTGATAAATACGTGTCCGGTGCGCATAGATCGTTTTGGGGCTCACTTTCAATGTTTTTGCAATACTATCAACACGCTTACCTTTTAATATCATTCGAATGATCTCGTGTTCGCGAGATGTAAAACGCGACAGCAAATGGTTGCTATCCATATTTTTTGATACTGGCGTTCGCAAAATAAAGTCCCGGAGAGTGTTTTTAATCTCATCAACTGACAAACCTTTAGACAGGCAACCATCAACACCAGCCAGAGGAAGTTCTTTGTGAATGACCAGCATTATTGATCTGAAGATTTTCATTCCCTGAATTAATTTAAGCACATGAGAATTCCCAATCAGTCGCACATCGTAATCTGCGATAAGCAATCTTTCTGGACATTGCAATTCATTTTGATAATTCATATGAAATACACTCTCACAATGGGCAACATTGTAGAGAATACCTTTTTCATTAAGAATTTCGGGCAACATAGAATTGATTAAATACTTTAGCGCTAAAAAGAAGTACTTATCCTGAGTAATAATAGTAATTGTAGATTCCCGGCATGAGCCTTCAGCAACATTCAATTTTTCTCCCATAGCATTCTCCATAACGTGTCAAGTCATTCTTCTTCCCTTAAGTCCGAACATTTCAATAATTCATCACCAGTTACAAAGAAGCAATCTTTGTTTTAAGTGGAAAAATCCTGGCATAAATCGATTAGAAATTCTTAAGATTTACTCTAAAATGCAAAGCTGGGTACATGCTTTCGTCTTTTACATAAAAAGAATAATATTTACCTGTAGTATTTGGCGAACGTGTAATTATATGAATTTAATTGTATTTATTTAAAATATATTTTTACATTATCGTTACTATCACTCATAGTAATTATCGAGCACCAACACTTGGTGGCGCGTATAACGATTATTCTGAATTAAGAATAATCTCATTTTAATGCGGACTTCTCGTTCTTTAACCGCAACTTCGCTTTCATAAAAGGTTATTTATTCGTCAAAAAAACACTCTTAACATAAATATAAAGCATTATTTGACAAATTTTATCCACAAACAAACAACTAGATAACAAAAAAGCAACATAGAAGTTTTCCAGCTATTTTTTTACTCTTGACAGTAGCGCCCCAGGATGAATGTCGTCCTGGCATCTACGCTATCGAATAGAGCTCCAGAGTATCAAGACGCGGGACCCCTTACCGTAAGAATAAATCGTTGAACATATTCACTACCTTAGTAGTTTCTCAGTTTCGTAGCAGGAGACATTACATAAAGTAAGAATTTTTTCTTATATAATGTCAGGATAACAAATAATTATTACGGATATAACTGATAAATCTAATACAGTTTCAATCACTTGAAACATCCTCGGTTCAATTACATTTCTAAGATAAAACTCTTAACTTAAAAAGTGAGTACATATAAAAACCAAGAATTTTGTCCTATTTTTATCGCCAATTTGGATTTTGGCTTTACTGAAATAAAAGTCAGCATTACCATTTAATTATCGAAGGCATATATAACTCTCGGACAAAAGCACCTCCAGGAAGATTGGATGTAATTTGAGATTATATTTTCCTTCGTGAAAACTGGGTATTGAAAATTTTGATGCTCATACTTATGCCAATTTAACGGCATGAGTATTTTAACATACATGGAGTTTGTAAAATGAACATGAAAAAAACCTTTATCGCTGCCGCATTAGTATCTGGGTTAGTTGGCATGCAGGCTCAGGCATCCGATGGCACTATTTATTTTCAAGGTAAGTTGACCAACACCACCTGTGATATCACCGTTGACGGCCAGGCTTCACCAGCAACAGTTGTACTGCCAGAGGTAAGTACCTCGCTGTTGCAGACTCCAGGTGCGACGATAGGTGATACTGGTTTTAGCATTGAGCTTGCCAACTGTACTGGCGTAACCAGCACCTCAACAGCTGCAGCCTTCTTTGAAAATGGCTCTACGGTAGACAACACAACTTATAACCTGCTGAACACTGACGAAGGCATTGCAGACGGTGCGACCAACGTACAGTTACAACTGGTAGACAAAGCAACAGATCTCCCATTACAGGTGGGCAACACCAGTCAGACCACAAACACTACCCGCAACGATATGAGCAGTGGTTCCGCAAGCCTGCCGTATACCGTGCGTTATTATGCCTTAGGGGCAACCACGCCAGGTACTGTTAAAAGCCAGGTCAATTTCAGCATCGATTACGAATAATAACAAGATTATTTATTTGTTATGACCACAGGCGAGCATTGTGCTCGCCTGAATAAGGAGTTTGTTATGAATATGAAACTACCCTCTTTCATAATACTTTTATCCTCTGCCTTTTTAGCTTTCTCTGTTCAAAGTGCAGTGATTATTTCTGGTACGAGGATCATATATCCAGAAAAAGACAAAGAAGTCTCCATTAAAATGACAAACAATGGTAAATCACCTGTCTTAATTCAGTCATGGATTGATTCTGGTGATCCAAAATCCCGTCCTGACAATGCGCAAGCCCCCTTTACGCTGACCCCGCCTATCAACCGTGTTGACCCCGGTAAAGGTCAATCGTTACGTATACGTTATACCGGCGAAGCGTTACCGCAAGATAAAGAGTCAATTTTCTATCTTAACGTGCTTGAAATTCCTGCCAGGGTGAATAACACAGAAGGAAAAAATCTGCTTCAGATGGCTTTCCGCTCTCGCCTGAAACTTTTTTTCCGCCCATCAGGCTTATTAACTCACGCCAGCGATGCACCGCAGCAAATGAAATGGGCACGAAATGGCACCACGATTACGGCCACCAACCCAACCCCCTACTTTATCAATATTGCCTACTTCTCAGAAGATCGTGACGGTAAAGTCAGTATCGGCAGCGGTGGGATGATAACCCCAGGCGCAACAAAAACCTTTACGCTCAGCCGCAACACACAAAATTACTATCCATTTATTATTAATGACTATGGCGCTATGCGTCTCATTGAAACCGAAAAGAAATAATGCTGCAAAACAGATTATAAAATGTAGTTACAGGAAGATATGATGGAACGGAACCTTAATTTTAAGATCAACAGCACGCTTAAGCTTTGTCCATTAGCGATTGCCATTGCTACGGCGTTTTTTCCTGTTGCTCAAGCAGCCAATACCTCTTTTGTTGAATTTAATACCAACTTTATCAATCCAACAAGCAAAAACAGCATTGATATTAGCCGTTTTCAAAAAGGCGTTCCGTTGCCCGGTAAATACAACGTTGAGGTCATTATAAATAGCAATCCAATGGGGCAATACGATCTTCAGGTTGCAGATGAATCGGGTGTGAATGCTGAGGGTTCAATATGTCTGGCCAAAAAAAATTATGTTCAGCTAGAGTTTAATACTACCAAACTCACTCAAGAGTCACTTAAATTATTCAACAGCGCGAGCGATGATGAATGCCTGCCGGTTGACAAGATTTTGCCCGAAGCTTCATTCGAGCTGGATACCGGCGAACAGACACTTAACATATCAATTGCCGAAATTTATCTCATCAAACGTCCCCGGGGTTATGTTAATCCAGAAATATGGGATCAAGGCATTACAGCCGGAATACTAAACTACAATACCAACTTTTATCGTAATGTGGCTCATCATAATCAAAATGATGCGCTTTATGCAGGCATCAATGGTGGTATTAATTTATCAGGATGGCATTTTCGCCATAATGGCAGCCTGAACTGGCAGAATGATTTCGGTCGCCACTATCAGTCACTTGAAACCTACGTTCGACGCTATCTCCCAGATTTTGGGAGCCGTTTTACGTTGGGAGATACGCAAACCACCGGCGAACAATTTGATACGCTTGCTTTTCGCGGTATCCAAATTGCAAACGCTGAGCAAATGCTACCAAATTCCCAGCGCGGATACGCGCCTTTAATTACCGGCATTGCCAGAACCAATGCCAAAGTGAAAGTGATGCAGCAAAATCGTTTGTTGCTGGAGACGACCGTAGCGCCGGGTGCATTTGAAATTAACGATCTCTACCCCACCGGTTACGGTGGCGAACTTGAGGTCATTATCGAAGAAGCAGACGGCTCGGTACAGCGCCAGAGCGTGCCCTTTGCCTCAACCAGTAACCTTCTGCGCCCGGGCATCACACATTACAGTGCCACCGTGGGTTCTCTGCGTAAAGGCTGGGTAGAAAATGAACCGTTACTGGCAGAGTTTACATGGCGTCGGGGGCTTTCCAATCGTTTTACGGCTTATACCGGCATTCAGGGTAACGAGGATTACAAAGCGGCACAGCTAGGGCTCGCTGTTGGCACGCCTGTAGGTGCTTTCTCATTCGATGTCACGCACGCCAGAACTGAGCTGCCACATCAATATCAGCAGTATGGCCGAATGATGTCCGGGGAAAGTTATCAACTGAAATACAGCCATATGATTCAGCAGACCGGCAGTAATATCAGCGTGGCGGCCTATCGTTTCTCTACAGAAGGCTACATGGATTTCATTTCGGCCATGCAACTGCGTGAGGCTCTGGAACAAAATAGTAGCCAGGTCGAGCTATACAGGCCCAAGAGCCGTCTGGGGCTGACGGCTAACCAGCGATTACCTGAGGGTTGGGGAAACATCTATGCCAGCCTGTTCCAACAAGACTACTGGAATCAACATGGTAGCGATCATCAATACCAGTTTGGTTATAACAACCACATTGGCAAAGTCAATTACAGTTTGAGTGCGAGTCGCAACCGCAATGGTGAAGGTGGAAATGAAACTCGCTATATGCTGAGTATGAGCATTCCGTTCTCAAGCGACAACGTATTTAGCCAGATGTCGGTTAACCTGAATCGTGATAATGAAGGCCGAATGCGTGAGCAAATGGGGCTGAGCGGTACCGCACTGGAAAGCAATGCACTCAGCTATAGCGTGAGTGCCGCGAACGCGAATAAGGGTGGTTCCAGCAGCGGTACCTTTAACAGTTCGCTACGCACGTCTTTAACTACGCTTCAAGCTGCAGCTGGGGCAGGTAAAAACTATCACAATTACTCACTGGGCATGAACGGCACGGCCGTACTTCACAGTGGTGGTATCACCTTCTCGCCTTATACCGCGAACACAGTGGCCCTGGTTGAGGCTAAAGGCGCCAAAGGCGCTGCCGTCAGTAGTTATCCCGGAGTCAGCATTGACCGTTTCGGCTATGCGCTGGTGCCCTACCTCAATGCATGGCAAATGAATGAGGTAAGCCTCGATCCGAAAGGTTTGCCAAATGATATTGAGCTGAATTTGACCAGTCAAAAAGTGGCACCGTACAGCGGTGCCGTGGTTAAGCTCAGCTATGGCACAACCTACGGTACACCCGCATTGATTATGCTTGACGAAAATACCGACGTACCGTTCGGCGCTGACGTCTATGACAGCAATCATAGCGTTGTGGGTGTCGTCGGCCAGGGAAGACGCATCTTTGCTCGCCTACCGGAGCAAAGCGGACAGTTGAACGTTCGATGGGGCAAAGCGCGTCATCAGCAATGCCTGCTTAATTACCAATTACCGAACCACGATAAAGCAAACAACAGTGACATCGTAACCCTTAATAGCCGATGCGTGGCACATTGAAACGCACTGTTTGAAATTGTTTGAAGGATAAACTCTATGCAGATACAACACGGATTTTTACATCTGATTAGCATGATGAGCGCACTGATAGCGGGTACCCTACTCTGTAGCTTCCCTGCCCACGCGCTGGTAACGTGCACCAGTGCCCAAGTGAATAACGTCATCGTACCGGTGGCCCCTGAATTCAGAAATATCAATATTCCGATCCTCTCCGGCGGTATCACCGTCAGCGCACTTCGCGACTTACCCGTGGGCGAAGAGCTTTTTGTCCAGCAGATCTCACGTACCACCATCAATCAGGCCATGCGTTACATGGACTGCATT
Source organism: Enterobacter sp. BIDMC 26 (assembly GCF_000534435.1). Taxonomy (NCBI): domain Bacteria; kingdom Pseudomonadati; phylum Pseudomonadota; class Gammaproteobacteria; order Enterobacterales; family Enterobacteriaceae; genus Enterobacter; species Enterobacter sp. BIDMC 26. Next base: position 1,775,349 of record NZ_KI973182.1, read on the forward strand.
TCTTCTGATTCAACCGCAACGGGCACATTCTCCACTCTATCTAAAATAGAATTCGAAGGTGGTCCGCCAGCATCGACTACGACTATCAATGGAAGAACGATTTACGAAACAGGCATCCAGGGCATTGGCTATTCCTTAACATATGGTGATAACGGTAGCACTGCTGAGAACCTTCCGGTAACAAAGGAATTTGCTGTGAACACCTCTGTTGCCTTTGGCGGAATATCACTGACAGGAATCAGTCGCAACTTATATTTCCGACTGGTGAAAACCGGTGATATCCCTGCAGGGACATGGACTGTCCCGATAAATATCCCAGCCATCATTACTTATGCCGAACCGGGTCAGAACATGGCGGCAAATTTTAACCTTAATAGCGATCGTCTCCATATCTCTGGAACAGTTAATGTTGTGGCTGGAAGCTGCCAGACTCCGGATGTTTATGTACATCTTGGTGAGTATGAAATAACCGATATGATGCAGAGACCTAACTGGAACTCACCGTGGAAAGAATTTAATATTCAGCTTATCAACTGCCCAGTGATGGCTGGTCGGCATGAGAGTGTTGGCTCGAACTGGGCAGGGGAAGGCAGCAGCAATACCTATGTTAAAGTTCCAGACTATCCTAACCTCATCGCCTACCGGTTGGATTTTATCAACGAAAAAGGATTCACCTATATGGGAGAATCCTGTTTAAAAACCGAATCTGCCCCTAATGCTTCTGAAGGCGTTTGTGTTGAGGTTGACGATCCATCGATTTCAAATGGGATTTATACAAACGCCCTCGATAGCGCTTTTTATAGCTGGCGAGACAAAGCTTTTTTAAATCAATATTATGCAGGTAGTTCCGCCACCAGTTATACGATCCCACTTCGTGCCCGGTATTCCCGCGTTCGCGCAACCGCAGAAAATGGCGCCGTCGTTCCACTTAAAGCCGGCCCAGCTAACGCCGCAGTAGAATTCACTATCATTTATGAATGATTAATTTGTCGTACGTAGGCTAACAACGTAAACCTGACTGGTTATAAAACCAGTCAGTAGCAGACTGGCATAACGACGTGCACGGGAAAGAATGACTCACGCTTACCCTTGTGTTTTTCCCATGAATGGTATTCGTAAGAGAGAAGATTTAATGACGGAGGTCATAAAAAATGGAGCTATTCTGGATAAACGGTCTGGAGAGGTTTTGGAGAAAGAAAAAAAGTTATATATTCCAGCCCGTTAAATCCAAATATACCTTCTGAGTTCAGAGGCTTACTCATGTCATGGCAATACTTCAAACAAACTTACCTGGTTAAGTTCTGGTCACCTGTACCCGCAGTTATCGCAGCGGGGATCCTGTCTACTTACTACTTCGGCATTACCGGTACGTTCTGGGCTGTAACCGGCGAGTTTACCCGCTGGGGTGGACAGCTGCTGCAGCTTGCCGGTGTGCATGCTGAAGAGTGGGGTTACTTTAAGCTCATTCATCTGGAAGGCACTCCGCTGACCCGCATCGACGGGATGATGATCATCGGCATGTTCGGCGGCTGTTTTGCCGCCGCGCTGTGGGCAAACAACGTTAAGCTGAGAATGCCAAAAAGTCGGATCCGCATCGTACAGGCGGTCATCGGCGGCATGATTGCCGGTTTCGGTGCGCGCCTGGCGATGGGCTGTAACCTTGCCGCCTTCTTTACCGGTATCCCACAGTTTTCGCTACATGCCTGGTTCTTTGCCATCGCTACCGCCATCGGTTCTTACTTTGGCGCAAAATTTACCCTTTTGCCGCTGTTCCGTATTCCCGTCAGGATGGTTAAGGTCAGCGCCGCATCGCCGCTGACGCAAAAACCGGCTCAGGCACACCGTCGTTTCCGCCTGGGGATGCTGGTCTTTTTCGCCATGGTGGCATGGGGACTGTGTACAGCGCTCAATCAACCTAAACTGGGTCTGGCAATGCTGTTTGGCGTGGGCTTTGGTTTGCTTATTGAACGCGCGCAGATCTGCTTTACTTCAGCGTTTCGCGATATGTGGATCACCGGGCGGACAATGATGGCAAAAGCGATTATTGCCGGGATGGCGGTGAGTGCTATCGGCATCTTCAGCTATGTTCAGTTAGGTGTTGAACCGAAAATCATGTGGGCCGGCCCGAATGCGGTGATTGGCGGCCTGCTGTTTGGCTTCGGGATTGTGCTGGCTGGCGGTTGTGAAACCGGCTGGATGTACCGCGCCGTTGAAGGTCAGGTGCATTACTGGTGGGTTGGCCTGGGGAACGTGCTCGGGTCAACTCTCCTCGCGTACTACTGGGATTCCCTTTCTCCTGTCCTCGCGACAAACTGGGATAAGGTCAACCTGCTCAGCACGTTCGGCCCACTCGGTGGCCTGTTAGTGACGTACGCCCTGCTGCTGGTCGCTTTTTTACTGGTGATTGCGCAGGAGAAACGGTTCTTCCGCCGTGCCGCTGTCAAAAATGAAACGCAGGAGAATGCCGCATGAAAGAGATCGTGCCTGACTATCGTCTGGATATGGTGGGCGAACCCTGCCCTTATCCCGCTGTCGCTACGCTGGAAGCCCTGCCTCAGCTCAGGAAAGGGGAAATTCTGGAGGTGGTGAGCGACTGCCCGCAGTCCATCAACAACATTCCTCTGGATGCTAAAAACCACGGTTACACCGTACTGGACATTCAACAGGATGGGCCAACCATTCGTTATTTGATACAGAAATAATCCCGCCACAGACGCTCCTTAACCGGGGCGTCTTTCCTGCCCCAAAAATCCGCCTTACGTCCCACTTTGGCGGTAAATGCAGCCCTCTGTTCTCCCCCGGAACTACACTTAAAGTGGATAAAAAACAAACAGGAGGTGTGGCATGTTTGCGTCAATTCTTGTTCCTGTCGATATTTCAGAGCGTCGCCTGACCGAACAGGTGATTCCCTATGTTCAGGCGAACGCAGCAATCAGTAACGGCAAAGTGCATTTTCTGACTGTCGTTCCTTCTTTCCCCTACTATTCCTCTCTTGGTCTGGCCTATTCCGTTGAGATGCCAAAACTGGAAGAAATGCAGCAGGAGGCGCTGGCGAAATTGAATGAGATCGTTACGCAGTTCAATTTACCGGCCGACCGCATTCAGACCCACGCCATTTCTGGCACGCCTAAAGATCAGATCCTGAAACTGGCTGAGAGTATCAATGCAGACCTGATAATTATTGCGTCTCATCGACCTGATATTTCGACCTATCTGTTAGGCTCTAACGCTGCGGTCGTCGTGCGCCACGCAAAATGCCCGGTGCTGGTGGTGCGTTAGCGTGCCTGCGAGGAAAGATAAGCCCCGTGCTATCGGGGCTTATTATCGTATCCAGGGCCACAGGCCTGCGCCATTGAGCAATCACTGGACGCCGCCCTGACCGATCCTCACGCATGAAGCGGTAAACGATGCAATCTGCACCTCGACTTTAGGAATGGTGTGAATAGGTTATGGTCAGGCGTTGACTGACGCGGCTAAACGGGCAGTATTTCCGCCGTTTACGGTTCAGCATGTATTTGATGAGATGAGTACAGCACGCTGGAATATGGAGGGGCAACCTTAATCGCCCCCCGAAGCAAGACTGGCCATAACCAGGCCAGTCTCAGGGGATAAATCAGAAACGATAACCCGCGGAGAACATAAACACCCACGGATCGAGGCGAGTGCTGATACTTTGCTGTTCACCGCCCGCTTTAAAGCGAACGTCGGTATCAATGTCCATGTACCAGACCGAGGCGTTAATTAACCAGTCACGGTTAATCAGATAGTCCAGCCCCACCTGCCCCGCAACACCCCACGAGTCTTTCAGGCTGAGATCGGTAAGCCCGGCTTCTTTACCGGTATCGTTAAATTTCTCGTCGAAGAAGGTGGTGTAGTTCACCCCTGCGCCAATATACGGACGCACCTTACTGTTAGCATCACCAAAGTACCACTGCGCCATTAGTGTTGGCGGTAAATGGTGCACCGTCGCGATATCCCCGGTTGGCCCTAAACCGACGCGATGACGGAATGGCGTTGCTGCCAGAAGCTCAACACCAATGTTCTCCGTCGCCATATACGTAAAGGTCAAACCGAGCTGGGTATTGTTGCTGACGTTAAAACCGCCCATACCCAGAACGCTATCAGAGCCTTCTGTTGGACGCACCGTTGCCGAACCGGCACGAATAAAGAATTCACCTGCTTCATGCGCATACGCGCCGCCAGAGAGACTGCTTAATACAAGGGCTGCCACCGCTAATTTTTTCATATCCGCTCCATCGTTGTGGTTTTAGTCGCGGAGGAGAATATACTCACAAATGAGTAATAAGTGATCTGCTACAGATCACATTAAAACCAGTAAGTTAACATTCATTGATCTGGGTTAATTTTTGGTGACACACCGTAAAGCGATAAGTTGTCGTCAGGTCAATTTCTGGCATTTCGGCGTTACAAAATTTTCTCTTTTCACCCTCTTGCTCTTCCTCTCGCGGCTGGATAATTTAGCGCTCTCACAAGTTGATTTGATGCGTTCTTCTTTTGCAGGTGTGCCATGAGTGATTTTAACCCGTGCATGACGTGCGGAGCCTGTTGTGCGTATTTTCGAGTCTCTTTCTACTGGGCCGAAGCCAGCGATGGCGGCGGTACCGTTCCGGTTCATCTCACTGAACCGTTAACGCCTTTTCTGCGCTGCATGAGCGGCACCAACCAAAAACCGTGCCGATGCGCTGCGCTGCAAGGTGAACCTGGGGTGTCCACCCGGTGCTCTATCTACGAGCACCGCCCCAGCCCGTGCCGGGAATTTTCCATGTCAGGTGAGGATGGGCAGGTCAATGAAGCCTGTAATCGTGCCCGTGCGCGCTTTGGATTACCGCCGCTTTACAAAGATATGCTTTTCCATACAAGCCTTGATGCTGCCACGACAGTGTTATCCGGTGTACAATTGCCGGCTAATTAACACCTGCAATACTCAAGGAGAGTGCATGTCTATCACGGCGAAGTCTGTCTACCGTGACACGGGAAACTTTTTCCGCAATCAGTTCTTAACCTTTTTACTGATCGCGTTGCTATGCGCCTTCATTACAGTGGTGCTTGGTCATGCGTTCTCGCCAAGTGACGAACAGATTGCCAGCCTGAGCCAGGGCGACAACCTTGCAGATAGCGTGGGGTTGTTTGAACTGGTACAAAACATGACGCCGGAGCAGCAACAAATCCTGCTGCGGGCTTCCGCTGCTTCGACATTCTCTGGTCTTATCGGCAATGCGATTCTGGCAGGTGGCGTTCTGCTGATGATTCAGCTGGTTTCCGCCGGTCAGCGCGTCAGCGCCCTGCGGGCGATTGGTGCCAGCGCGCCGGTATTACCGAAGCTGTTTATCCTCATCTTTTTAACCACCATGCTGGTGCAGATGGGGATTATGCTGGTCGTCGTGCCGGGTGTATTACTGGCTATCGTGCTCTCCTTCGCGCCGGTAATGGTCGTGCAGGATAAACTGGGGATCTTTACCGCGATGCGCAGCAGCATCCGGCTCGCCTGGGCAAATATACGCCTGGTGGCACCGGCTGTTATCGGCTGGCTGTTGGCGAAAACGCTCCTGCTGCTGTTTGCCCCGAATTTTGCGGTACTCACGCCAAATGTTGGCGCGGTGGTGGCAAATACGCTGAGCAACCTCATTTCAGCGGTACTGCTGGTCTATCTGTTCCGCCTGTATATGTTAATTCGTCAGTAATCCTGTGGCCGGGAACGTCAGCCCGGCCCTACACAGAAGATGGAATCACAGAATGAAGCAGTTTCTTGATTTTTTACCGCTCGTGGTCTTTTTCGCTTTCTACAAGCTGTATGACATTTATGCCGCCACGACTGCACTGATCGTGGCCACAGCGGTTGTGCTGATCTATAGCTGGGTTCGCTACCGTAAAGTTGAAAAAATGGCGCTGGTGACCTTCGTCCTGGTCGCGGTGTTTGGTGGACTCACTCTGTTCTTCCACAACGATGAATTCATCAAATGGAAAGTCACGGTGATTTACGCTCTGTTTGCGGGTGCGTTACTGATTAGCCAGTGGGTGATGAAGAAGCCGCTGATCCAGCGCATGCTGGGCAAAGAGCTGACGCTGCCTCAGGAAGTGTGGTCCCGACTGAATATCGCCTGGGCGATCTTCTTTATTCTCTGTGGTCTTGCCAATATCTATATTGCTTTCTGGCTGCCGCAGAATATCTGGGTCAACTTCAAGGTCTTTGGCCTGACGGCTCTGACGCTCATCTTCACGCTGTTAAGTGGCGTTTATATCTATCGCCACATGCCACAGGACGACCAGCACTGATCGTTCACCGACCAGAACGTGTGCAGCAGGCGTTCTGGTCTATTCTCTCCAGCCTGAAATCATAGTAGCATCCCGCCTGAAGTCTTCAGTTACGAGTTAAAACAATGACAACAAATAACGCCCCTCAGGGCGAACTGGTTTTACGCACACTGGCAATGCCCGCTGACACCAATGCCAATGGCGATATTTTTGGCGGCTGGCTGATGTCGCAAATGGATATGGGCGGCGCTATTCTGGCAAAAGAGATTGCACATGGCCGGGTAGTGACGGTGAGAGTGGATGGCATGACCTTCCTGCGCCCGGTTGCAGTGGGTGATGTGGTTTGCTGTTACGCGCGTTGCGTAAAACGTGGCAATACCTCCATCTCCATTAACATCGAAGTGTGGGTGAAAAAGGTCTCGTCCGAACCCATTGGACAGCGTTATAAAGCGACAGAAGCGCTGTTTATTTATGTGGCCGTGGACAACGAAGGTAAACCCCGACCGCTTCCTCAGGCCTGATTGCCCGGTAAAAAAAGCCTCCTTGCGGAGGCTTTTTTTATTCCATCTGTGCCCCGCCATTCAGGCGGAATACAATATTCACGATCAGTCCGTTGCCCGGTTTACCGGCTTCATAACGCCATCTGCGCATCGCCGTTTTCACTTCTCTTTCGAACATATTAGACGGCTGCGCGGACAGTATTTCCACGTTCTCAACACGCCCTTCCGGCGTAACATCGAATTTCACCCGTACACGGCCCTCAATACGTAATGCCTGAGCACGAGCCGGATACTGCGGCTGATTACGGCTGACCGCACGCGGTCCCGCAGGTGCGGTGACTGTCGGTTTGGCTGTCGTCGTGGTGTTATTCATCACCGGACGCGAAGGTGCTGCGTTTTCTACCGTCTGCGTGGCGCGGGGTTCAACCGGACGCGTTTCGCGTTTTGGACGTTCTTCTACCTTCTTCACCGGTTTTGGCTTCGGCTTAGGTTTCGGCTTCGGCTCGGGTTTGTGGATCACCACCGGAGCTTCTTTTGGCGGTTCCGGCACCGGTTCAGGTTCGGGTTCCGGTTCGGCGACGGGCTGTGGCGGCGGAGGCGCAACCTGCGGTGGTTCGAGATCCGATGGCGATACCATCGTCACAGAAATAGGCTGTGCGGGCGCTGGCATTTCAACAACCTGATGAACCGAGGTATAAAGCAAACCCGCCACGACAGCACCGTGAATAACGACAGAAAGCAGCGTCGGCCAGGGAAAGCGGCGAGGTAAATCAAGGGTCATCGAAGTCATAATCATCAACGTTAAAAAATCGAACACTGATTTTAAATGCAAATAGCAATCATATTCAATAAGACACTTTGTCCTGGCGCAATTTAAGCGCAAGAGAGGCCAAAAAAGGCGCATTCAGATCAGGGTTTTAACATTGTTTTTATCTTTACATTGCAGTCAGTTGCCCTTTCACATAACGTTACTGACACTTTTAATGGTTAAGGAGCTTCACCGTGCTTTACGTGATTTACTCTGAAGATGTCGCTGATTCCCTCGAAAAACGCCAGTCCGTTCGCCCTGCCCATCTGGCGCGTTTACAACTGCTCCAGGATGAAGGTCGATTACTGACCGCGGGTCCAATGCCTGCGGTAGACAGCAATGACCCTGGCGCTGCCGGTTTCGCGGGCTCCACGGTGATCGCCGAGTTTGAATCCCTGGAAGCGGCTCAGGCCTGGGCTGATGCAGACCCGTACGTTGCCGCAGGTGTCTATGCGAAGGTGACGGTTCGCCCGTACAAGAAAGTGTTTTGATGCAAAAGTGGCTCCAAAAGGAGCCACTCATCTCTTCAGTGCAGTGACGCTAAGCGCGCCGCAAATCCGACAAACAGCAGCCCAATCAGCCCGTTCCCCAGCTTTGCCAGTTTCTTTTTGGTTTTCAGATAACGCGTGACAAACGCACCAGAGAAGATCAGGAAGCTCATATACATAAAGCTAATCAGCTCCAGCGTGGTCGCGAGGATCAGGAAAGACGTGCCCGTGTTTTTCGCATTCACATCGATGAACTGCACAAAGAACGAGACATAGAACAAAATAGCCTTTGGATTCGTCAGGCTCAGCACCAGCGAGCGTTTCATGATCATGCTCGCAGGCTCGGTTCCGCTCTCATGGGTATTCTTCCGACGGGTGATGACTGACCAGAGCATTTTGCCGCCGAGCCACAGGAGATAGAAAGCACCGAGGTAGCGCACAATATTAAACAGAACCGGGGTCGTCTGGATTAATGCTGCGACGCCCGCCCAGGCCAGAAACATCAGCACTGCATCGCCGATAAACACGCCAGTGGCGGCGAGATACCCTTTTTTAACACCGTGCCCAATACCGGTTTTCAGTACAAACAATGTGTTCGGTCCAGGCACCAGCACGATAAAAAATGCCCCTACAACATAGGTCCAGAAATTAAGTACACCAAACTCCGCAAACACCTCTCACTCCTTTTGCTAAAAAACGACGGGAATATCGCTGCAAATACGATATCCCCAAAATCAGACGCTATTGTACGCCGTTATAGCCATCAAGATAAGTCGTAGCCAGTTCGTTACCAAATAAAACGGCGTCCTTCTCTTCCATTTGAGACGTCCATTTATCCGCGGTATTACCGTCGAAAGCATGCTCCGTTTTCGCCTGATTCTTCAGTTGATCGCGAATGCTTTGGGCGTACTGGTTTGCCTCAGACAGTGTGCGTCCTGCAGCGCGATCGGTTTTCCCCTGCTCATACAGCTCACGGAACTGAGGGACATTCAGACGATAATTTTGCGATACACTTGACGTAAAATTGCCGCCAGTAAAATTGGTTTTATGCGACACGAAATAATAAGCATGCCTTTCCGGTGACGTTTTACTGCTGGCACAACCGCTCAACACGGCAATCCCAAGAAGGGCTGCAACCACTTTTCCGTTCATCTCTTTTCCTTTTTAGTTTATCCAGTGCGATATCCCGCTGAGCAGTAAATTAATCAACGCGGATAATGACGATAATCCTGCGTTTTCCCTGATCGCATCCAGCGCAAGCAGCACAATAAATACCCAGAGATAAGGATTCATCTTTGAAATGCATAAGATTAAGAGGGCGGAGTATATCGCGGAATGAATCGGGGGAGAGACTGCGAAAAATGATAGCCTGAAAATCAGTGGGCACCTTAACGGTGCCCTGATGGTTCTCAGATAACCTGTGTAGCGAACAGCAACGCGTTACGGTGTCTGGTCATTCCACATTTTCTGATGGCGTGTATACGCATATTGCGGCGGGATTGTGCTTCCAGCCAACGAGCCTTGCGACGACTCACCTGTCGCAACATGCGCCAGCGCCCTACTTCTGTTCTACTGCGCTTCATGTTTACAACTCTTTCTCTAACAGAAACCCCATTATAAACCCAACCCCGCAGCAAACCAGCGCTTTTAACTGGCGTTTTTATTTGCCAGATGATTCCTGATGCGTACACTCATAACAATACGCTTTCAAAAGGATTTTTTTACCTATGACAACCTTCTACACCGTGGTGAGTTGGCTGGTCATTCTGGGATACTGGCTGTTAATCGCGGGTGTGACTTTGCGCATCCTGATGAAGCGCAGAGCCGTACCCTCTGCCATGGCCTGGCTGCTGATAATCTACATCCTGCCGCTGGTGGGAATTATTGCCTATCTCTCTTTCGGTGAGCTTCATCTGGGTAAACGCCGTGCCGAGCGTGCCCGCGCCATGTGGCCTTCAACCGCCAAATGGCTCAACGATCTCAAAGCCTGCAAACATATCTTTGCCGAGGAGAACAGCAGTGTTGCCTCCTCGCTGTTTAAGCTGTGCGAACTCCGTCAGGGTATTGGCGGCGTTAAGGGCAACCAGCTCCAGTTGCTGACCTCCTCGGATGACGTCATGCAGGCCCTCATCCGCGATATTCAACTGGCTCGCCATAATATCGAGATGGTGTTCTATATCTGGCAGCCTGGCGGCATGGCCGATCAGGTTGCTGAATCGCTGATGGCCGCTGCGCGTCGGGGCATTCATTGCCGCCTGTTGCTGGACTCCGCTGGCAGCGTCGCCTTCTTCCGTAGCCCCTGGGCGGGCATGATGCGTAATGCCGGTATTGAAGTGGTTGAGGCGCTGAAGGTCAATCTCTTGCGTGTGTTTCTGCGCCGGATGGACCTTCGCCAGCACCGTAAAATGATCATGATCGACAACTATATTGCCTATACCGGCAGCATGAACATGGTTGACCCGCGGTTCTTCAAGCAGGACTCGGGTGTCGGGCAATGGGTAGACCTGATGGCGAGAATGGAGGGGCCCATTGCCACCTCGATGGGCATCGTTTATTCCTGCGACTGGGAGATAGAAACCGGGAAACGTATCCTGCCGCCACCACCGGATGGCAATATCATGCCGTTTGAAGAGGCCAGCGGGCACACCATCCATACTATCGCTTCCGGACCGGGCTTCCCGGAGGACCTGATCCATCAGGCGTTGCTGACGGCCACTTACGCAGCGCGTGAATATTTGATCATGACCACCCCCTACTTTGTTCCCAGCGATGACCTGCTGCACGCCATCTGTACCGCGGCACAGCGCGGTGTCGATGTGAGTATCATCTTGCCACGCAAAAATGACTCGCTTCTGGTGGGCTGGGCCAGCCGGGCATTCTTCAGTGAACTGCTGGCTGCGGGGGTGAAAATCTACCAGTTTGAAGGCGGATTACTCCACACCAAGAGCGTGCTTGTCGACGGCGAGTTAAGTCTGGTGGGTACGGTTAACCTGGATATGCGCAGTCTGTGGCTGAACTTTGAAATCACACTGGTGATCGATGATGCCGGCTTTGGCGGCGATCTGGCCGCGGTCCAGGATGATTATATTTCCCGCTCGCGACTGCTGGATGCCAGACTGTGGGTTAAACGCCCGCTGTGGCAGAGAATTACCGAACGACTGTTTTACTTCTTTAGTCCGTTGCTGTAAAACGTGCCCAACGATGTTAAACAGGTAGTCATCATGGAAATGGATCTGAACAATCGCCTGACCGAAGACGAAACGCTCGAACAGGCCTATGACATTTTTCTCGAACTGGCGGTTGATAACCTCGATCCCGCAGACGTGATCCTCTTTAATCTCCAGTTTGAAGAGCGCGGGGGCGCCGAGTTGTTCGACCCTTCTGAAGACTGGGCTGAACATGTGGATTTCGACCTCAATCCTGACTTCTTTGCCGAAGTGGTGATTGGCCTGGCCGATGAAGATGGCGGTGAAATTAACGACATCTTCGCCCGCGTCCTGCTGTGTCGCGAGAAAGACCACAAGCTGTGTCATATTCTCTGGCGCGAATAATAAATAAGGCTGCGATTGCAGCCTTTTTTATTTAATCCGGTAACTCACTTCCGCACTGATTACAAAACCGCGCGCTGTGTTCATGTTCACCCTGGTGACATTTCGGGCATTTTCGTTGCGCCTTACGGTTCTGAAAAGCACTGCTCATGTGCGTAGTAATGAGCCCTGTCGGGACCGCAATCACCGAATAACCAATCAGAATCAGTACCGAGGCGACAATCCGTCCCAGCGGAGTGTGAGGAGCTATATCACCATAGCCAACGGTCGTGACGGTCACAATCGCCCAATAAACAGAAGCATTCAGCGTTGAGAAGCCATTCTTCGGCCCTTCTATCAAATACATCAGCGCGCCGAATATCACCATGACGATGGCAATAAATGAATAAAACAGGATCAGCTGATGCCGCGCGCTGACGATGGCACTCCAGAATATCCGCAATGACGGCATAAACCGCAGCAGTTTAAGAATGCGTAACACCCGAATAACGCGCATCGCTCGCCAGGCAAAAACATAGCTCAGACTGATTTCTGGCCATAGCCACATGACATAGAGCGGCAGGATCGTGGCTAAATCAATAAATCCCCAGAAGCTGAAGACATATTTGGCCGGGTCAGGCCAACAGAATACCCGCAGGAAATATTCAGCGGTAAAGACCAGCGTAATGACCAGCTCCAGCCAGACAAAAAGATGCCATTCTTCCAGCGTCAGGTGATACTGCGTTCCGACGCCCGATTCGATAAAAATGATCACCACGCTGAGCAGCGCAAACAGGGCGCAGAGGGCTTCAAAACGCCGCCCGGTTACCGTTTCAGGATCGAATAAAAGATGATAGAGCCGCCGACGGACGGAGGTGAATAATCGCGACACATTAACCTCGCAAATAATAAGGGCTGACATCATGTCAGCCCTTGCGATTATAACGGGTCTACTTTCAGGCAGGAAACCGCATGTCGGAAACTGCCCTCCAGAACCGGACGTGTTTTTGCACATTCCGGCCCGGCCATCGGGCATCGCGTACGGAATACACAACCGGACGGCGGGTTAATCGGGGACGGTAATTCACCTTCCAGAAGCTGGATGGTTTTATTTTTTTCCAGATCCGGATCGGGAATCGGTACCGCAGACATCAGTGCCCGAGTATATGGGTGCAGTGGGTTATGGTACACCTCATCGTAAGTCCCTAATTCCACCGCATGGCCCAGATACATCACCAGTACGCGGTCAGAAATGTGTTTCACCACCGCGAGGTCATGCGCAATGAAGATCAGCGACAGCCCCATTTCACGCTGCAGTTTCTGCAGCAGGTTAACCACCTGCGCCTGAATAGAGACGTCCAGCGCCGAGACGGGCTCGTCACAGATAATCAGCTTCGGCTCAAGGATCAAGGCGCGGGCGATACCGATACGCTGGCACTGACCACCGGAGAATTCGTGCGGGTAACGGTTGACGAGGTTAGGCAACAAGCCCACTTTCATCATCATTGCCTTCACACGGTCGCGTACTTCCTGACGCGGCATCTTCGGATGATAGGTCCGCAGTGGCTCAGCAATGATCTCCCCGATGGTCATACGCGGGTTCAATGAGGCCAGCGGATCCTGGAAAATCATCTGGATGTCGCTACGCACATCGCGCCACTCGTCTGGCTTCATGCCCAGCAGATCTTTACCCAGCCAGGCAACTTTGCCGTCGGTGGCTTTCACGAGGCCTATGATGGCACGCGCAAATGTGGATTTACCGCAACCGGACTCACCCACCACCCCCAGAGTTTCCCCTTCATACAGACGAAGCGTTACGCCATCGACCGCTTTCAGGGTTTTCGGCGGCTGCCAGAACCACTGTTTTCCGTCTTTAATGTCGAAATGCACCTTAAGGTCAGCAATTTCGAGCAGGACATTTCTTTTTTCATCTAATGCGTTCATACCAGATCCTCCTGCGGCTTAAAGCAGGCGCGCAGACGGCCTGGTGCAAACTCTTCCAGCGGCGGCGCGGTATTGCAGATTTCCATCGCGTGCGGGCAGCGTGGCTGGAACGGACAGCCTTTCGGCAGACGCAGCAGGTTTGGCGGGTTGCCAGGAATGGTCAGCAGGGATTCCCCTTCTGCATCGAGGCGTGGCACCGCATTCAGCAGACCAATGGAGTAAGGGTGTGCAGGCTGGTAGAACACGTCGCGCGCCTTACCATATTCCATGGTGCGACCGGCATACATCACCAGTACCTTGTCACAGATACCGGCCACTACGCCCAGATCGTGAGTGATCATGATAATCGCGGTGTTGAACTCACGCTTAAGCTCGTTCAGCAGCGTCATGATCTGTGCCTGGACGGTCACATCAAGCGCGGTAGTCGGTTCATCGGCAATCAGCAGTTTTGGCCGGCACATCAGCGCCATCGCAATCATGACACGCTGACGCATACCGCCGGAGAACTCATGCGGGAACATGCGCATACGCTTGCGCGCTTCCGGCATTTTCACCGCGTCGAGCATTTTGACGGACTCCTCAAAGGCTTCTGCTTTGCCCAGGCCTTTGTGCAGCATCAGCACTTCCATCAGCTGCTCGCCGACACGCATATACGGGTTCAGCGAGGTCATCGGGTCCTGGAATATCATCGAAATCTGCTCAGCGCGCAGCTTGTTCAGCTCGTATTCCGGCAGGTTGAGGATCTCACGCCCGTTGAATTTGGCGGAACCGCCAATGACACCGTTAGACGCCAGCAGCCCCATCAACGCAAAGGCGGTTTGGGATTTACCGGAACCCGACTCGCCCACGATCCCCAGCGTTTCACCCGCACGCAGGTTGAAGTTGAGATCGTTCACGGCGGTCACATCGCCATCCGGCGTTTTAAAGGTCACGCGGAGGTCTTTTACGTCCAGCAGAAGGTTACCCTGCTGTTGCGCCTGTGGCGCAGTGGCCGTTTCAATAATCGTCATGACGGCGCTCCTTAACGGTCTTTCGGGTCGAGGGCATCACGCAGGCCATCGCCGATAAAGTTGAAACAAAACAGGGTGACGACCAGGAAGCCCGCCGGGTACAGAAGCAACCACGGTGAGACTTCCATTGAGTTTGCACCATCACTCAGAAGCGCGCCCCAGCTGCTCAGTGGCTCTTGTGTACCCAGCCCCAGGAAGCTCAGGAAAGATTCAAACAGGATCATGCTTGGTACCAGCAGCGAGGCATATACCACCACCACGCCGAGCACGTTAGGAACGATATGGCGAACCACAATATTACCGGTGGAGACACCGCCCACCTGCGCCGCTTCGATAAACTCTTTACGCTTAAGACTCAGCGTCTGACCACGAACGATTCGCGCCATATCCAGCCAGGACACCATCCCGATTGCCACGAAGATCAACAGGATATTCTGGCCAAAGAAGGTCACCAGCAGGATAACGAAGAACATGAACGGGAAGGAGTTTAAGATTTCCAGCATACGCATCATGACGGAGTCCACTTTACCGCCAAGATAGCCTGAGAGTGAGCCGTAAAGCGTACCCACGATCACCGCCACCAGGGCGGCAGCAATACCGACCATCAGCGAAATGCGGCCGCCGATAGCGACACGCACCAGCAGGTCGCGCCCTGAGGAATCCGTACCAAAATAGTGCCCGGACGTCATATCGGGTGCGCTGGACATCATGCCCCAGTCGGTGTCGAAATAGGTAAATTGCGACAGAATCGGCGCCAGGGTGACAAACAGCGCGATGAGCACCAGAACAACCAGGCTGGCGACCGCGGCGCGGTTATGCATAAAGCGACGACGGGCGTCTTGCCAGAGGCTACGACCTTCTACTTCCAGTTTTTCACTGAAGTTTTCCAGCGCCTCGCTGTTTTTCTTACTCAACATCATGGCGTGCTCCAGTATCAGTAACGGATTTTCGGGTCGATAACGGCATACAGCACATCGACGATAGCGTTAAACAAAATGGTCAGTGCGCCGACAAGGATTGTCAGGCTCAGTACCAGTGAATAGTCGCGGTTCAGCGCGCCATTAACGAACAGCTGACCAATGCCCGGCAGACCGTAGATGGTTTCGATAACCATTGAGCCGGTGATGATCCCAACGAATGCCGGCCCCAGGTAGGAGAGCACGGGCAGGAGTGCAGGCTTGAGTGCATGGCGGAATATAATCCGGCGCATCGGCAGCCCTTTCGCACGCGCGGTACGGATGAAGTTCGAGTGCAGGACTTCAATCATGGAACCGCGGGTGATACGCGCGATACTGGCGATATAAGCCAGGGAGAGTGCCACCATTGGCAAAATCATGAACTTCAGCGCCCCACCGTTCCAGCCGCCTCCGGGCAGCCATTTCAGCGTAATGGCAAATATCATCACCAGTAATGGCGCGACAACGAAGCTGGGTATAACCACCCCGGTCATCGCCACCCCCATTACGGTATAATCCCATTTGGTATTTTGTTTGAGCGCGGCAATAACGCCCGCGGTGACGCCGAGAACGACGGCAAGGATGAATGCTGCAGCACCCAGTTTCGCCGAGACAGGGAAGCTGGACGCCACCAGGTCGTTAACGGAATAATCTTTGTATTTGAATGACGGCCCAAAATCACCGTGCGCCAGTTGCTTCAGATAGTTGAAGTACTGCGTGGAGATAGGATCGTTTAAGTGATACTTCGCTTCGATATTGGCCATCACTTCCGGTGGCAGCGTACGTTCACCGGTAAATGGACTTCCCGGCGCGAGACGCATCATAAAGAAGGAAATCGTAATTAGAATAAATAACGTTGGTATCGCTTCTAAGCAGCGACGCAGGATAAATTTCAACATTGCCCGTACCTTCTGGCGTGTGCCTGATGAATGTTACAAAGTAGACACAGTGGGGCAAGCCAGGCCTGCCCCACGTATTGCCATTAATGCTTGATAATATAAAGATTCTTAACGGAAATATTATCCAACGGGTCTTTACCGGTATAACCCCCTACCCACGGTTTCACCAGGCGGGCGTTAACGTAGTAATAGACCGGTACAATTGCAGAGTCTTTATCGAGCTGCTCTTCTGATTTCGCGTACAGATCAGCGCGCTGCGCATCGTCTGTGACTTTCAGCGTATCAGTAATGATCTTATCGAATGCCGGGCTCTTATAGTGCGCGGTGTTATTCGAACTGTCACTCAGCATGGTGTTCAGGAAGGATGTTGGTTCGTTATAGTCCGCACACCAGCCGGCACGCGCCACGTCGAACGTCCCCTGATGGCGGGTATCCAGGAAGGTTTTCCATTCCTGGTTTTCCAGCTTCACGTTCACGCCCAGGTTTTTCTTCCAGATAGACGCGACGGCGATAGCCAGTTTTTTATGCAGGTCAGACGTGTTGTACAGCAGGTTAAACGTCAGCGGCTTGTCAGCGGTATAACCGGCTTCAGCCAGCAGTTTTTTCGCTTCTTCGTTACGTTTTTCCTGTGACCACTTGAACCACTCAGGCTCAACCAGTTTCATACCGTCGGTATAAGGAGGGGTATAGCTGTATGCCGGCAGGTCGCCCTGGTTTTTCACTTTGTTCACGATAATATCGCGATCCAGTGCCAGCTTGAGCGCTGTACGCACGCGCACATCAGTGAATGGTGCTTTCTGGTTGTTGATTTCGTAGTAGTAAGTGCAGAGATACGGATCAACATGCACTTCTTTCGGGATCTCTTTTTTCAGCTTCTGGAACAGTTCAATCGGCATGTTGTTATAGGTCATGTCGATTTCGCCGCTGCGGTAACGGTTAACGTCAGTAACTTCAGAAGAGATTGGCAGGTAGGTTACCTGATTAATGACGGTTTTCGCGTTATCCCAGTACTGCGGGTTACGCTCCAGAACCATACGTTCGTTGACCACCCAGTCTTTCAGTTTATAAGCACCGTTGGTCACGATATTGGCAGGCTGAGTCCATTTTTCACCAAATTTTTCCACCGCGGATTTTGGTACCGGGGAAACGGACGGGTGAACCAGTAATTTGTAGAAGTACGGAACAGGCTCGCTCAACGTCACTTCAAAGGTATTGGCATCAATCGCTTTCACACCCAGGTCGGTGACCGGTTTTTTACCGGCGATGATGTCATCAATATTGGCGATGTGGCCATATTGCAGGTAGCTCGCATACGGAGAGGCGGTGGTTGGATTCGCCAGACGCTGCCAGCTATACACGAAATCTTCGGCGGTAACCGGCGTACCGTCGGACCATTTCGCATCTTTACGCAGATGGAAGGTCCAAACTTTGAAATCTTTATTTTCCCATTTTTCCGCCACACCCGGTGCAGGGTGGCCGTCTACATCGGTCACCAGCAAGCCTTCGAACAGGTCGCGGTTGACGTTAGACTCCGGAACACCTTCAATTTTGTGCGGGTCAAGAGACTGCACTTCCGCACCGTTGTTACGAACCAGCGTCTGTTTCTCAGCCAGTTGAACGCCTGCAGGAACGTCCGCAGCCATTGCAGCGTTGCCCGCGATTAGCGCAGTTAAAATCCCCGCCGCTACCAGATTTTTTTTTGTGATGATGGACATTGTGTTGGTACTCCACTCATTATAATTACTGGCCTTCGCCAGCTGTGTAATCCCCTGTTGGGGCCTGTACAGCGCAGGAGTTTTTTTTGCTGCTGTCAGGTTCTTCTTTTTACTTCTTGCTATCACCGACTTTTTTATTACTGACCGCTCGTATGGCCGTCTTGCGTCGATTCTTCACAGGTCTCCCCTGTCTGAGGCCTGCGCTGGATATCTGAGAAGAGGACTATATGAAAATAATTCTCATCTGCTTGTTTTATGCTGCAAAATATTAGGCCGGAAAGTATCAAATGGCGTAAACGTGCGCCAATACATTTTGCAAATTTGTTAAGCAATTCTCTTTTACGGTGAGTACCGTATCTCGGGGGGCAGCCCTGCCTGACATCAAATACCGCATAAAAACATTGGTATTCAATATGATAGAGAAAACATTCTCTACAAGCGCGTCGCTGCGCTATCATCGAGTGATTTTGTACAAAAATTTAACAACTGATTATTATTTAGCACATTCCTCTAGGGGAACGTTGAAATTACTAATATCATTTCGGTTATGACTCAGCAAGCCCCAGAGTATCATGTGAGTAAAATAACAGATCGATTGAAGGTTTTATGCGCAGAGAGGCACGCGGAAAATTGATAACTTATTGAAATATAAGAAAAGCGGATTATTAGTAGAATTTATTATGATATGTGAGCATTTCAACTTTAGTTATATGATTTGCTGATAATCACGTAAAAAAACGGAGCCTCAGGCCCCGTTCTTTCATTTGAAATATTAATGCAGTAAGCCGGGGAAAATGCTTTTAATACCGGTGACAATAAATTCGATGCCTAACGCCATCAACAACAGGCCCATAATACGCGTAATAACGTTGATGCCCGTTTGCCCCAGCCAGCGCACCAGCCAGGGTGCCATGCGGAAAACACCCCAACAACACAGTGCGAAGATAGCGATGGCGACAGAAAAGCCAATCAGGTGCATCAGGCTATGGTAACGTGTCCCCCAGACAATGGTGGAACTGATCGCACCAGGCCCTGCCATTAAAGGCAACGCAAGCGGGACCACGCCGATACTTTCGCGAATGGCGGTTTCTGATTTCTCCTGTTTGTTCTGCTTATCCTCACCCAGCTTACCGCTTATCATCGACATGGCAATGGTCACCACCAGGATGCCACCCGCGATGCGGAAAGAATCAATTGAAATGCCGAACAGCTGGAGAATGGCATCACCCAGGAAAAGCGAGGTGAGCAAGATAATGGCCACTGACAGGTTAGCGGTGAGGTTGGTTTTGTTCCTGGCCGCCGCCGTCTGGTAACTGGTCATACTAATGAAGACAGGGATGATCCCTACCGGGTTGACCAGGGCAAACAGACCAATAAAAAATTTAAAATACGTTGGAAAATCAAAGAGCGTTTGGATCACGTTTTGCTCCGCTTATGCACATGCCCGGGACTGACACTTTGTCATGAAAAATCGCGCTGAAGATACGCTTTTTATGAGCATACTTCACCAGAAATCTGTGCCTAAACGTTATCCTTTCAGGATGTTAAACAGATGTAGAATCAGTGATAGCATCACTTCCAATAGTTACTTAATTATTTAACACTGGAAATATCTACAATAAATAACCCTGCTGAAAGGTATCAGCTTGGGGAAAAATTGACGCAGATCATGATTTTCGTACTCAGAAGTGAGTAATCTTGATTACGCCCCCCAGGAAGGTCACCTGTCACAAAGGGATGATGTTAAGGTAAGGCTCTTTTAGTAAGTTAGCGCGCCAGAGCATAAAGTAACTCTTTGTTTTACTTTATCTAACGCAAGTCGTAGTGGCTCTGTCTATACTGTCAGACGTATCGAGCGCTGGTTTACTAAAAGAGTTTAAACATTATCAGGAGAGCATTATGGCTGTTACTAATATCGCTGAACTGAACGCACTCGTCGAGCGCGTGAAAAAAGCCCAGCGTGAATACGCCAATTTCACCCAAGAACAGGTTGATAAAATCTTCCGCGCGGCCGCTCTGGCTGCTGCAGATGCTCGAATCCCTCTCGCTAAAATGGCCGTTGCTGAATCCGGCATGGGTATCGTTGAAGATAAAGTGATCAAAAACCACTTTGCTTCAGAGTATATCTATAACGCCTATAAAGATGAGAAGACTTGCGGCGTCCTGGCTGAAGATCATACCTTCGGTACCATCACCATTGCTGAACCTATCGGTATTATTTGCGGTATCGTTCCAACGACTAACCCAACGTCTACCGCCATCTTCAAATCGCTGATCAGTCTGAAGACCCGTAACGCAATCATCTTCTCCCCTCACCCACGTGCTAAAGATGCCACCAACAAAGCAGCGGATATCGTGCTGCAGGCTGCTATCGCTGCGGGTGCGCCAAAAGATCTGATCGGCTGGATCGACCAACCGTCTGTTGAACTGTCTAACGCCCTGATGCACCACCCGGACATTAACCTGATCCTGGCAACCGGTGGTCCTGGCATGGTTAAAGCAGCATACAGCTCCGGTAAACCGGCTATCGGTGTAGGTGCGGGTAACACGCCTGTTGTTATCGACGAAACGGCCGATATTAAACGTGCTGTTGCATCTGTACTGATGTCTAAAACCTTCGACAACGGTGTTATCTGTGCGTCTGAACAGTCCGTTGTTGTTGTTGATTCCGTTTATGATGCTGTTCGCGAACGTTTCGCCAGCCACGGCGGCTACATGCTGCAGGGCAAAGAGCTGAAAGCCGTTCAGGATATCATTCTGAAAAACGGCGCGCTGAACGCCGCCATCGTTGGTCAGCCAGCCTATAAAATCGCTGAACTCGCCGGCTTTACCGTTCCGGCAACCACCAAGATTCTGATCGGCGAAGTTAAAGTTGTCGACGAAAGCGAACCTTTCGCTCACGAAAAACTCTCTCCTACGCTTGCTATGTACCGTGCGAAAGATTTCGAAGACGCGGTAGTAAAAGCGGAGAAACTGGTTGCAATGGGGGGTATCGGTCATACCTCTTGCCTGTACACCGACCAGGATAACCAGCCAGAGCGCGTTGCTCACTTCGGTCAGATGATGAAAACTGCGCGCATCCTGATTAACACCCCGGCTTCTCAGGGTGGTATCGGTGACCTGTACAACTTCAAACTCGCACCTTCCCTGACTCTGGGTTGTGGTTCCTGGGGTGGTAACTCCATCTCTGAAAACGTTGGTCCAAAACACCTGATCAACAAGAAAACCGTTGCTAAGCGAGCTGAAAACATGTTGTGGCACAAACTTCCGAAATCTATCTACTTCCGCCGTGGCTCTCTGCCAATCGCGCTGGATGAAGTGATTACTGATGGCCACAAACGTGCGCTCATCGTGACTGACCGTTTCCTGTTCAACAACGGCTACGCAGATCAGATCACTTCTGTTCTGAAAGCGGCTGGCGTTGAAACTGAAGTGTTCTTTGAAGTTGAAGCTGACCCAACCCTGACCGTAGTGCGTAAAGGTGCTGAACTGGCGAACTCCTTCAAACCCGATGTGATCATCGCACTGGGTGGTGGTTCCCCAATGGACGCCGCGAAAATCATGTGGGTTATGTACGAGCACCCAGAAACACACTTCGAAGAACTGGCGCTGCGCTTTATGGACATCCGTAAACGTATCTACAAATTCCCGAAAATGGGCGTAAAAGCGAAAATGATCGCCGTTACTACCACTTCCGGTACAGGTTCAGAAGTCACGCCGTTTGCCGTTGTAACCGACGATGCAACCGGTCAGAAATACCCACTGGCTGACTACGCGCTGACGCCAGATATGGCTATCGTTGATGCCAACCTGGTCATGGAAATGCCGAAATCACTCTGTGCGTTCGGTGGTCTGGATGCAGTGACTCACGCCCTGGAAGCTTACGTTTCCGTACTGGCTTCTGAGTTCTCTGACGGTCAGGCTCTGCAGGCTCTGAAACTGCTGAAAGAAAACCTGCCAGCGTCTTATAATGAAGGGTCTAAAAACCCGGTTGCCCGTGAACGTGTTCACAGTGCAGCAACCATCGCCGGTATCGCGTTTGCTAACGCCTTCCTGGGTGTTTGCCACTCAATGGCACACAAACTGGGTTCACAGTTCCACATTCCTCACGGTCTGGCGAACGCCCTGTTGATCAGCAACGTTATCCGTTATAACGCGAACGACAACCCAACCAAGCAGACTGCTTTCAGCCAGTACGACCGTCCACAGGCACGTCGTCGTTACGCTGAAATCGCAGACCACCTGGGTCTGAGCGCACCGGGCGACCGTACTGCGGCGAAGATTGAGAAACTGCTGGCATGGCTGGAAAGTCTTAAAGCTGAGCTGGGTATTCCTAAATCTATCCGTGAAGCGGGCGTTCAGGAAGCTGACTTCCTCGCGCATGTTGATAAGCTGTCTGAAGATGCATTCGATGACCAGTGTACCGGTGCTAACCCGCGCTACCCGCTGATCTCTGAGCTGAAACAGATCCTGCTGGATACCTTCTACGGCCGCGAGTTCAAAGAAAATGACACTGTTGCTGTGAAAGTAGACTCACCTGTCATTAAAGCTGACAAGAAAGCGAAGAAAAACGCGTAACTGACAGCCTGATAAAAAACCCGCCTCTGGCGGGTTTTTTTATGTCTGCATTTTACTGTGAAGGATTATTTGCGGTTGTCAGGCTGAAGCGCCGTCAGTGAGCCGACAATCAACGCTTCCTTATAATGCTTACGGCACACTGATACGTAGCGTTCATTGCCACCTATCACTACCTGCTCGCCATCAGCATAGGGTTTTCCGGCCTGGTCGAGGCGAAGCACCATGCTGGCTTTACGGCCGCAAAAACAGATGGTTTTAAGTTCAACGAGTTTATCCGACCACGCAAGTAAATACTGGCTGCCGGCAAATAGCTCACCACGAAAGTCAGTGCGCAACCCATAGCACAGAACGGGAATATCAAGCTCATCGACAACCTCTGAAAGCGCATGAACTTGCTCACGCGTCAGAAACTGGCTTTCATCAACCAGAACACAATGGATAGGTTGTGAAGCATGCGCTGCACGGATATCCTCCAGCAGGTCAGTTTGCGGGTTAAACAGCCTTGCAGGCGATGAGAGGCCTATTCTGGAACTCACCTTCCCTGCACCAAAGCGGTCGTCAATTTCAGCCGTATAAACAACGGTACGCATCCCACGTTCCTGGTAATTGTATGAGGATTGCAGTAGCGCTGTCGATTTCCCGGCATTCATTGCCGAATAGTAGAAATAAAGTTGTGCCATTGGCCGTAAAACCCTAATCAATGTGTAATATTACCGATGATTCATTGTACCATATTTTGTCTGGTTATCAGCGATACGACGCACAGACTATGCGGTTCAGCGCGAGGTTTACCGCCGGCATTTTGCAAAAATAATGCGTTAAAACATGAAGTAAACGCATCCAGCCCAGCCAATATGTTATAGGGTCAGCCAAACATAACACTTCATTTTATAGTGGAATCATCGTTCATTAAAATTCACTATTTATTAACTATTTCTGCCTTAACATACCCGGTGTAAACTAATACAAAAGGCTGATATTTATCCGCCGCAACTATAATTCCTGAGGCAAATGTCACAAAAAAAAGATGCAATCGACTGCGTTAAGCCACTTTACGTGATAACAAGCGAGACTGGCGGATTATGAAATTTAAGTTAGCGTAATTAATAATAGCGCCAATATTCACTATTTTTTGAATTCCTTACATTCCCAGCTATTGCACAACTGAATTTATCGCTCTATTATTAGGACAACAAACCACCCCCCATTATAAGTTTGAGATTACTACAATGAGCGAAGCACTTAAAATTCTGAACAACATCCGTACTCTTCGTGCGCAGGCAAGAGAATGTACCCTCGAAACGCTTGAAGAAATGCTGGAAAAATTAGAAGTTGTAGTTAATGAACGTCGCGAAGAAGAAAGCGCTGCTGCTGCTGAAATCGAAGAGCGTACTCGTAAACTGCAGCAATATCGTGAAATGCTGATTGCTGATGGTATCGATCCAAATGAATTGCTGAACAGCATGGCTGCAGCTAAAACCGGTACCAAAGCAAAACGCGCTGCTCGTCCTGCTAAATATAGCTATGTTGACGAGAACGGCGAAACTAAAACCTGGACCGGCCAGGGTCGTACTCCCGCTGTTATCAAGAAAGCAATGGACGAGCAAGGTAAACAGCTGGATGACTTCCTGATCAAGGATTAATCATCTCGCTTCCAGAAAAATCCCGCGTAATGCGGGATTTTTTTACCCGCAATTTACCGCAAACATCCCCTTACACTCTGTCATAAAGCGTTATTTGGCTATTTAGCTTGCCTTACAATCGGACGTGATGACGGCGTGTTATGGGCATAAAAAAACCGGTGGGCAGAGCCTCACCGGTTCAGATCAAATGAAGCCTGAGTTATTTCTTAATACCCGCGCTCTCTTTGAGCCAGGCTTTAAATTCTTCACCGAGCGTATTGTGGCGAATGCCATATTCTACAAACGCCTGCATATAACCGAGCTTATTACCGCAGTCATGGCTCTTACCTTTCATATGGTAAGCTTCAACGGTCTCTTTCTCGATCAGCATATCAATGGCATCGGTAAGCTGGATTTCATCACCCGCTCCTGGAGGCGTTTTCGCCAGCAGAGGCCAGATTTCAGCACTCAGGACATAACGACCTACAACCGCCAGATTAGAAGGCGCTACGTCGGCTTTAGGCTTCTCAACCACGCCAATCATCGGCACGCTCTCACCCGGTTCAAGGTTAACGCCTTTGCAGTCAACAACACCGTAAGCGGTAACGTCATCCACAGGTTCAACCATGATCTGGCTGCTGCCTGTTTCATCGAAGCGTTTGATCATCTCAGCCAGATTGTCCTGAGAAAGATCTGATTCATATTCGTCCAGAATAACGTCAGGCAGGATCACCGCAACAGGCTCATCGCCTACAACGGGATGCGCACACATGACTGCGTGGCCCAGACCTTTAGCCAGACCCTGACGCACCTGCATAATGGTGACGTGTGGCGGGCAAATAGACTGAACTTCTTCCAGCAGCTGGCGCTTAACACGTTTTTCCAGCATGGCTTCGAGTTCAAAACTTGTATCGAAATGGTTTTCGATAGAGTTTTTTGATGAATGTGTAACCAGCACAATTTCAGTAATGCCGGCCGCGATACATTCGTTAACGACATACTGAATTAATGGCTTATCAACCAGAGGCAGCATCTCTTTAGGAATCGCCTTAGTTGCTGGTAACATCCTGGTCCCCAATCCCGCTACCGGGATGACGGCCTTTCTGACTTTCGAATTTAGGGCAGCCATTCAAATTCTCCTGAGCTGTTCAAGTTTTGAACTTTTATGCAATAAATAACGCGTTAAGTATATCAGCCTCATCCCGCAGTCCGGGTCTGAAAAGAACGCGTTGCCGATCAATTAGGACAAATACGCATGATTCCGGGCAGCGATAGTAGCACTCCCCGTAAATCACAGGTAAAGCAATCTTAAAATTAAGATCCAACTGCTTATTCCGTGGACAACATTAAGCGTAGCCGTCCCCCGGCACCCCAAATTTGGCACTGCCAGGAGGAACAGCGATGGCTAATTTGATTAAGATAAGCCGTACCCAATGTTCCAAGCGGGACACCGTTACTGACCTGAATATGATGTTCCCCGGTATTCAGCGAGGCATTAAGCCCCGCGGAAACGAGGATAAGATTTTTCAAACCGCTGTGGTAATAACCTACCAACAGCGGAAACTGTCCGGGTAAATTGGCCTGACGGAAAAGCTGGTTTACCTGTTTGAGTAAACTGCCTAACTCGGGAAGCCGCTGTCCCTGATGGGAGAGTTGTTCCTGCAGCAACCCGTTAAATAGCGCGCGAAGTAATAAAGCGGCTAATACACCATTATCCCCTGCCCGGGTGACATCAAGACAATAAAATGCAAGGTCTGAATCCGATAATGGCGCAATATCGAGCACCAGCCCTGGCTGGTCAGCGGCCACCAGCTGGCGATAATTCACACGACAGTGAGAAATATTTTGTTGCACCGGCGGTTGAAGTTCTTGCAACAGTTTCGCCGCCGCAGGGGGATTACTCACTAAGGCGTCCCAGTCCTGGAAAAGGCGTTCCTCTTCCTCAACCCGGGAATTAAACATATTGGGATAAAGACAGGCTAAGACGGTTTCACGAAGCCGGTTAAGATCTTTAACCGGTTTAAGCAGAATATCCTGAACCCCCAGACGCAAGGCTTTGGCTATATCCGCCATGTTCTCTGTGGCGGAAATCACCAGTATCGGCATCTGGTTGGCTTCATTGCGCAGATGTTCGACCAGCTTCAGTCCATTCATCCGTGGCATCTCAAGGTCACAAATCATCAGATCAGGCGTGATATTGACCATTTTTTCCAGCGCGTCGATGCCATCGTCAGCCAGTGAAGTGTTTGCCCCCAGTGATGATAACCACGAATCCAGTAGCGATCGGAAAACGGGCTCGTCTTCAACAATCAAAATGTGTTTTCCGGCCAATGGCTTCGTCATGGTTCCTCCCCTGGCTGACAGTAACTACATAGTGGCATGCTATCGGCACTGTCGCCTGTCAGATTTTGCTGAAGTAGTCAAAAAAAGGTGCTTAACGTGCTGTTCGCACAAAAGGCAGTAACTCATCTATTTTCTTTTCGACGGCTAACGAGCCCGCTGCGATGGCGGCCTCAGCCCGATGGAAATCAAGGGTAGAAATTTGCGGACAATACGGCTGAAGCAGAATATCCGGCGGGTCGCCAGCCATGCGGTTGCGCTTGAGGCGGTTCTCCAGGACCTGGATTGAGGTCGTCATAATTTCAATCGCCGTGGGTGCAGTTACCGCACGCCGGGCGGCCATGCGCCCGAGACGTCCGCGCAGACGCTCATGCCAGGCCAGTTTTTCGCCCTCGGCATCTTCACTCTGAAGATTGACTGGCATCAGGTCTTGTTGCATCAGATGAGCGTCGTGCTGTAAATCCACGGCAATAACGATATCGGCACCCATAGCGCGGGTCAGGGAAATGGGGACCGGGTTAACAACGCCTCCGTCGACAAGCCAGTAACCGTTGTGCGGAACAGGGGCCATTAAGCCCGGCATGCTGCAGGACGCGCGAACGGCAAGATGGATATCCCCTTCGGTAAGCCAGAGTTCGCGGCCGGTACTGAGGTTCGTCGCAACGGCACCGAAGGGTAACTGACAATGACTGAAGTCATCGAGAGGCATAATCTGACGGAACTGGTTAAAGACCCGTTCACCGCGCAGCAACCCACCGCGCTGCCACGAGAGATCCATCAGGCGCAATACGTCCCAGTAACTGAAGGAGCGTACCCAGGTTTCAAGTTCCGGAAGCTTTCCGCACGCGTATGCGGACCCCACAAGCGATCCGATTGAACACCCTGCAACAATATCAACGTCAATGCCCATCTGCTTTAAGGCATTTATCACGCCGATGTGCGACCATCCCCGGGCTGCACCTGAGCCCAGCGCCAGTCCAATTTTAACCTTTCTCATTAGCCCTGTTTTACGTCCCCTGGATTCCTGACATAGCATCAACGCAACTGCTCAGTTAACATGGTGCTACCCGAAGCGTTTAACGCCCTTATTTTTTGTTCCAGGAAGAGAATCGTGTCTCAACTCTGCCCTTGTGGTAGCGCTCTGGAGTATAGCCTATGTTGTCAGCGATATCTGTCTGGCGATCAGGTTGCACCAGACCCGTCACACCTCATGCGTTCACGGTATACTGCTTTTGTGATCAAAGACGCAGACTACCTGATTAAAACCTGGCACCCGTCCTGCCACGCTGCCGATTTCAGACAGGATATTGAAGCCGGGTTTGCTAATACCCAATGGCTAGGCCTTACCGTCTATGAATCGTCAACGGGAAGTGATGCTGATGAAGGTTATGTCAGCTTCGTTGCCCGCTTTATCGAACGCAATAAGCCCAGTGCCATTATCGAACGTTCCCGGTTCTTAAAGGAAAGCGGGCAATGGTATTATATTGACGGAACGCGCCCTCAGTTTGGTCGTAACGATCCCTGCCCTTGTGGTTCAGGTAAAAAATTTAAAAAGTGTTGCGGGCAGTAATGCCTGACAACCCAGACTTCGCAAATACTCAAACAGGATTTCCCGGCGATGCAATCACTACAACGTAAAGTTCTGCGCACCATCTGTCCCGATCAAAAAGGGCTGATCGCACGAATTACCAACATTTGTTATAAGCATGAACTGAATATCGTGCAGAACAACGAGTTCGTTGACCACCGTACCGGACGCTTCTTTATGCGTACCGAACTCGAAGGGATTTTCAACGACACCACCCTGCTTGCCGATCTCGACAGCGCGCTGCCTGAAGGCTCCGTGCGTGAACTGACCCCCGCTGGCCGTCGTCGCGTTGTAATTCTTGTGACGAAAGAAGCCCACTGTCTTGGCGATCTGTTGATGAAAGCAAACTACGGTGGCCTTGATGTTGAAATCGCTGCCGTTATCGGTAACCACGAGACGCTGCGCACGCTGGTTGAACGTTTTGATATTCCGTTTGAGCTGGTCAGCCATGAAGGCCATACCCGTGAAGAACATGACAACCTGATGGCCAATGCTATCGAAGCGCATAACCCGGATTACGTGGTACTGGCGAAATACATGCGTGTGCTGACCCCATCCTTCGTGGCGCGTTTCCCGAACAAGATCATCAACATCCATCACTCATTCCTGCCAGCCTTTATCGGTGCACGTCCTTATCACCAGGCGTACGAACGCGGTGTGAAAATCATCGGCGCCACCGCGCACTACGTGAATGACAACCTGGACGAAGGCCCAATCATTATGCAGGACGTGATTCACGTGGATCACACCTATACCGCAGAAGATATGATGCGCGCCGGGCGTGACGTAGAGAAGAACGTACTCAGTCGTGCGCTCTATCAGGTCCTTGCGCAACGTGTGTTCGTTTACGGTAACAGAACGATTATTCTTTAATCGACAAGAAAATGAACTGGTTAGCTTTACAGCTTAACGCGTAAAATTCAGGCAACCAGTTTATTTTTATTGTGGTAACGCTTTACAGGGGCGTCTCATTTGATATGATGCGCCCCGCTTCCAGCAGGAAGCAGGCCAGTAAATAGCATTACCCCGTGGTGGGGTTCCCGAGCGGCCAAAGGGAGCAGACTGTAAATCTGCCGTCATCGACTTCGAAGGTTCGAATCCTTCCCCCACCACCATCTCTCAGCATTACCTCAAAATTTGAATTACCCCTGGTGGGGTTCCCGAGCGGCCAAAGGGAGCAGACTGTAAATCTGCCGTCATCGACTTCGAAGGTTCGAATCCTTCCCCCACCACCATCATCTCAAAGCCAATCCAGTGATGTATTTCAAACGATGTGTCATGCATAGCAACAGACGATCACATTGGTGGCAACCGGCGCTTCACCGGTGAACTTTTCACGATCGACGTATTACACTGAGCATGTTCCGCCAGACCATCAAGCAACGCATCCAGTTGCTCAATCGACCGCACGACCAGCCTGATAACAAAGCAGTCTTCACCGGTGACTTTATCGCTCTCAATACATTCCGGCATGGCCTGAATGTACTTATCTACCTTTTGCAGCAACCCCGGTAAAGGACGAACCCGCACCAGCGCCTGCAACGTATACCCCAACGCCGTCAGATTGACGCGCGCGCCATACCCTTCAATCACCCCACGCTCTTCCAGTCTTTTCAGACGCTCTGCTGTACTGGGAGATGTCAGTCCAATACGTCCGCTGAGTACCTTTAGCGACATGCGCGCATCCTCAACCAGACAGGCCAGGATTTGGCGATCGATGTCATCGAGAAGGTTTTCCATCGTTTTTACCTAATTTAAAAAAGTCATCACTGTCTTTCACCTTATATCAGCCATGTTATTCCCGACAGCGGTATTCGACAATATCGTCATTAATCAGGAGGTGAACAATGGGTGATGTACAAAAAGGCGTCTGGCAGATGAGCCTGGCGATGTTAATTTCCGGCTCGATTGGCGCGTTTGTTCTGCTTTCCGGCCTGCCGGTGACGGAAGTGGTTTTCTGGCGATGCCTGATCGGGGCGATGGCCCTTTTTATTTTCATCCGAATAAGTCGAAAACCATTTAGTCCGCTCACCCGTGTCACGCTACTGCTGGCAATTCTGGGCGGTGTTGCGTTAGTGGTGAACTGGTTGCTGCTGTTCGCGGCTTATGAACGTATTTCAATCGGCCTTTCTACCGTGGTCTATAACACTCAGCCGTTTATGCTGGTGTTGACGGGGATGTTTTTAGGAGAACGCGTGAGCCTGGTGAAATGGGGTTGGCTCGTTCTCGCCTTTGGCGGCGTGGTCATCCTGCTCTCCAGTGAGCTGAATGGCGCACAGGGCGAAGGCTGGCTCGCAGGAATCGGTCTGGCGATGGGAGCCGCTTTCTTCTACGCACTGACAGCCATAATCGCCCGCAGACTGAAATCAGTTGCGCCCCAGCATATCGCCTTTATTCAGGTACTGACCGGCGTGGTCATGCTGTTGCCCTTCGCCCACCAGCCGGCATTATCAGCTGATTTCCCATGGCCGATTTTACTGACGTTAGGTGTCGTCCACACCGGGATCATGTATCAGTTGCTGTATAGCGCGATCCAGAAGCTCCCGACGCCCGTTACCGGTTCTCTGTCTTTTATCTATCCCGTGGTGGCCATAATTGTCGATAACGTGGTGTTCGGACACTCGCTGAATATCACGCAACTGGCAGGGGGTGCATTGATACTGTTTGCGGCGGCAGGTAATAACCTGGGCTGGGGCGAGAAAAAACCCCGCGAGTGCGGGGTTGGGATCAAATCAGCACATTAGCGACGGGCGCGAACAATCTGATATTTGCGCGTCAGATACTCCACCGGTGCGCTCCAGATATGCACCAGACGAGAGAACGGGAACAGCACAAACAGCGTCATCCCGAGCACCAGGTGCACGCGGAAGATAAACGCCACACCGTCAAGGTGCTCAGACGCACCACCGTGGAAAGTCACCACAGACTGCGCCCAGCCGACCAGCTTCATCATTTCGCTGCCATCCATATGCTGAGCCGAGAACGGAATGGTCAGCAGACCCAGCGCACACTGCACCATCAGCAGGGACAAAATCAGAATGTCCGCGCCGGTGGTGGTCGCGCGAACGCGCGGGCTGAACAGACGGCGTTTGAGCAGCAGTAAACCGCCCACCAGCGTCATCACGCCGCAGGCACCGCCGGCAATCATCGCCATTTTCTGCTTCACCTCAATCGGCAGGAATGACTCATACATCCAGTGCGGCGTCAGCATTCCGAGGAAGTGACCCGCAAAAATCCCCAGGATCCCGATGTGGAACAGGTTAGAAGCCAGGTTCATCCCTTTGCGATCGAGCATCTGGCTGGAGGCAGCACGCCAGGTGTACTGGCCGTAGTCATAACGCAGCCAGCTTCCCACCAGGAACACGGTGCCCGCGATATACGGGTAAATGTCAAAGAAGAACATATTCAGGAAGTGCATTATTGCTGTCCTCCGTTAGAGATATTCAAATATTGCGGGGCAACGGCTCCGGCAAAACGACGTTGGTGAGCGGAGATTTCAGACTCACCGCAGTTCTGGTCAGCCATGAATTTCACCTGCTCCTCCTCCCAGACCGCATCCAGCGCCTGTGGCGTATCATCGCGGGCTTCATCGGCGATCTTCTCCGCAACTTTTTCACTGTCGACCGATGCGTTGGCGAGCTTCACCAGCAGGTCGAACAGCACCGCGTAACGGCTCTCGCGCTGCTGAAGTCGTGCGCCGAGCAGCGCCAGGATCGGCGCGATGTCCTGCAGACCCCCCAGCGCCTCCTCTTTAGGCAACTGCGCCAGATACTCAAGATAGAGCGGCAGGTGGTCCGGCAGCTCGCGGCTGTCGAGCTGCAGGCCGTGTTGCTCGTACTGTCCCATCAGGTCAACCATCGCCTGACCGCGGTCACGTGACTCACCGTGAACATGTTCGAACAGCAGCAGCGACGTCGCGCGTCCGCGGTCAAACAGCTGGCTGTAATCCGCCTGTGCATCCAGTAAATCGCGCGCTAACAGGTCCCGGAGGAAAACGGCCAGTGTCTGGGCATCCTCTTTCTCAAGATGTTCAGATGACGCGAGTGCATCAAAGAGCTCCTGCTGATGCTGCGCAAGCGCAGCATCCGGGTACTCGAGCAGACGCGAAACAATGACAAGTTCAATCATTGGTGCGGCTCCGTTTTGCTCGTCACATCCAGGGCATCGATGCGGCGGCTGTTGAAGAGATTGAATTTCGTGTCTGAACCGTGGCAACCGTCGCCAAAAGTAAAGCCACAGCCATTTTTCTCCGGGAAGGCTTCGCGAGCCAGTTCACGGTGGCTGCTCGGCACCACGAAACGGTCTTCGTAATTGGCAATCGCCAGGTAACGGTACATCTCCTGCGCCTGGGCTTCGGTCAGACCTACCGCTTCCAGTGCACGGGTATCGTTAACACCGTCAACGGTTTCAGCGCGTTTGAAGTGGCGCATCGCCAGCATACGTTTCAGCGCCAGCAGGACCGGCTGGGTATCCCCTGCGGTTAACAGGTTTGCCAGATACTGAACCGGGATACGCAGGCTTTCCACGTCTGGCAGAATGCCGTTGCTGCCGAGTTCACCTGCATCCGCAGCAGACTGGATCGGAGATAGCGGCGGCACGTACCAGACCATCGGCAGCGTGCGGTATTCCGGATGCAGCGGCAGCGCCAGCTTCCAGTCCATCGCCATTTTGTACACCGGAGACTGCTGCGCCGCGTCAATCACGCTCTGTGGAACGCCGTCTTTCAGCGCCTGCTCAATCACTTTCGGATCGTTAGGATCGAGGAAGACGTCCAGCTGACGCTGATAGAGATCTTTCTCGTTCTCGGTGCTGGCTGCATTTTCAATCGCGTCCGCGTCGTACAGCAGCACGCCGAGGTAACGAATACGGCCCACGCAGCTCTCAGAGCAGACGGTTGGCATACCGGCTTCAATACGCGGATAGCAGAAGATGCACTTCTCAGACTTGCCGCTCTTCCAGTTGAAGTAGATTTTTTTGTACGGGCAACCGGTAATACACATACGCCAGCCGCGACATTTGTCCTGATCGATCAGCACAATGCCATCTTCTTCACGCTTATAGATGGCTCCGCTCGGACAGGTCGCCACGCACGCCGGGTTAAGGCAGTGCTCGCACAGACGCGGCAGATACATCATGAAGGTGTTTTCGAACTGGCCGTACATCGCCTTCTGCATGTTCTCGAAGTTCTGGTCTTTGGCGCGTTTTTCGAACTCGCCGCCCAGAATCTCTTCCCAGTTTGGACCGCTGGTGATCTTATCCATACGCTGTCCGGTAATGAGCGAGCGTGGACGTGCGATCGGCTGATGTTTGCTTTCCGGCGCGTTGTGCAGGTTCTGGTAGTCGTAATCAAACGGCTCGTAGTAATCATCGATGCCCGGCAGATGCGGGTTGGCGAAGATTTTACCGAGCAGCATCGCACGGTTACCCATGCGCGGCTGCAGTTTACCGTTGATTTTACGGATCCAGCCGCCCTTCCATTTCTCCTGGTTTTCCCAGTCGGTCGGGAAGCCTGTGCCGGGTTTACTTTCCACGTTATTGAACCACGCGTACTCCATCCCTTCGCGGCTGGTCCAGACGTTTTTACAGGTGACTGAGCAGGTATGACAGCCGATGCATTTATCCAGATTCAGCACCATGCCGACTTGTGAACGAATTTTCATTTTACGCTCTCCTGTACCTGGTCATTACCTTCGCCGTCTAACCAGTTAATATTCTTCATCTTACGTACCACCACGAACTCATCGCGGTTAGATCCTACCGTGCCGTAGTAGTTAAAGCCGTAGGCCAGCTGCGCATAGCCGCCGATCATGTGCGTCGGTTTTGGCGTAATACGGGTCACGGAGTTGTGAATGCCGCCGCGCTGCTCGGTGATTTCAGAACCCGGCAGGTTAACGATACGTTCCTGCGCGTGGTACATCATGGTCATCCCGGCCGGGACACGCTGACTGACAACCGCACGCGCCGTCAGCGCACCGTTGCTGTTGAACACTTCGATCCAGTCGTTATCTTCAATGCCCAGATCTTTGGCGTCCGTCTCGCTCATCCACACAATCGGGCCACCGCGGGACAACGTCAGCATCAGCAGGTTGTCGCTGTAGGTGGAGTGAATGCCCCACTTCTGGTGCGGCGTCAGGAAGTTCAGCGCCTTCTCCGGGTTACCGTTCGATTTCGTACCCATTACCGCTTTCACGGAGCGAGTATCGATTGGCGGACGATAAACTAGCAGGCTCTCACCGAAGTCGCGCATCCACTGGTGATCCTGATACAGGGACTGACGACCGGACAGGGTACGCCATGGGATCAGCTCGTGAACGTTGGTGTAGCCAGCGTTGTAGGAGACGTGTTCATCTTCCAGGCCAGACCAGGTCGGGCTGGAGATAATTTTGCGCGGCTGAGCCTGAATATCGCGGAAGCGGATCTTCTCTTCCTCTTTATTCGTCGCCAGATGGGTATGATCGCGACCGGTAAACTCACTCAGTGCCGCCCATGCTTTCACCGCCACGTGGCCGTTGGTTTCCGGTGCCAGAGTCAGGATCATTTCTGCAGCATCAATGGCCGTGTTCAGCATTGGCTGGCCTTTGGCCGGGCCGTCCGCTTTGGTGTAATTGAGCTTACGCAGCAGGTCCATTTCGCTCTGGGTATTCCACGCAATCCCTTTACCCCCGTTACCGATTTTTTCCATCAGCGGGCCGATAGAGGTAAAGCGTTCGTACGTTGCCGGGTAGTCACGTTCAACGGGAATAATGTGCGGCGCAGTCACACCCGGGATCAGGTCGCACTCGCCTTTTTTCCAGTCCTTCACGTCCAGCGGCTGCGCCAGTTCGGCTGCAGAGTCGTGCTGAATCGGCAGGGTCACCACATCGGTCTCTTTGCCCAGATGTCCTACGCACACTTCGGAGAATTTCTTCGCGATATCTTTGTAGATATCCCAGTCGCTTTTGGATTCCCACGCCGGGTCAACGGCTGCAGACAGCGGATGAATAAACGGATGCATATCCGAGGTATTCATGTCGTCTTTTTCATACCAGGTAGCGGTTGGCAGCACGATATCGGAATACAGGCAGGTACTGGACAAACGGAAGTCCAGCGTCACCACCAGATCCAGCTTGCCGTCCAGACCGTTGTCTTTCCACTCCACTTCTTCTGGTTTCACGCCGCCCTGCTTGCCCAGATCTTTCCCCTGAATACCGTTTTCAGTACCCAGCAGATATTTCAGCATGTACTCGTGGCCTTTACCGGAGGAGCCCAGCAGGTTAGAGCGCCAGATAAACAGGTTACGCGGATGGTTTTTGCCGTTTTCAGGCTGCTCGGCCGCAAAGCGAATGGTGCCTTCTTTCAGTGCCTTGACGGTGTAATCCGCCGGGGTCATGCCCGCTTTCTTCGCCTCGTCGGCAATGCGCAGCGGGTTAGTCCCTAACTGAGGTGCAGACGGCAGCCAGCCCATGCGTTCAGCGCGGACGTTGAAGTCGATCAGGTGGCCGCTGTAGCGGGATTTATCCGCCATTGGCGACAGCAGTTCCTGGGCCGTTACCGTCTCATAGCGCCACTGGCTGGAGTGGTTGTAGAAGTAAGACGTACTGTTCATATGACGCGCCGGACGCTGCCAGTCGAGGGCAAACGCCAGTGGCTGCCAGCCCGTCTGCGGACGCAGTTTTTCCTGGCCGACATAGTGCGCCCAGCCGCCGCCGCTTTGACCCACACAACCGCAGAAGATCAGCATGTTGATCAGGCCACGATAGTTCATATCAAGGTGATACCAGTGGTTCAGACCGGCACCAACAATGATCAT
The DNA here is from genome assembly GCF_000534435.1 of Enterobacter sp. BIDMC 26. Lineage (NCBI taxonomy): Bacteria > Pseudomonadati > Pseudomonadota > Gammaproteobacteria > Enterobacterales > Enterobacteriaceae > Enterobacter > Enterobacter sp. BIDMC 26. The sequence continues at coordinate 1,811,386 of NZ_KI973182.1, forward strand.
TGAACGGCCATGCGTCTTGTCAGCATTTTCAGCGAATTCACGGGCGATACGGGTGATGTGTCCACGCGGCACGCCGGTGATCTGCTCTGCCCAGGCCGGGGTATACGCTTTGATGTCGTCGTAGCTGGTTGCGCAGTTTTCATCATTCAGGCCGCGCTCCAGGCCGTAGTTGGCCAGCGTCAGGTCATACACGGTGGTCACCAGCGCCGTCGACCCATCCGCCAGCTGCAGACGTTTGACCGGCAGCTTATGCATCAGGATGTTCTGCAGCTCAACTTTGTTGAAATGCTCGGACCCTTCGCCGCCGAAGTACGGGAAGCCCACATCAGCAATTTCGTCCTGGCTACCCAGCATGCTCAGACGCAGTTCAGTCTCTTCACCGGTGGTACCGTTACGCTGCTCGAGGTTCCACTTGCCCTTCTCGCCCCAGCGGAAACCGATAGAGCCGTTGGGTGCCACCAGCTCGCCGTTATTGTTATAGGCGACCGTTTTCCACTCAGGATTGTTTTCCTGACCCAGCGCATCCACCAGATCGGCGGCACGCAGTGTGCGGCCCGCTGCATAGTAGCCATCACGCTCTTCCAGCATGACCAGCATCGGCATGTCGGTATAGCGACGGACATAGTCAGTAAAGTACTGGCTGGGTTTATCGAGGTGGAACTCACGCAGCATCACGTGGCCCATCGCCAGCGCCATCGCGGAGTCGGTACCCTGTTTAGGGGCCAGCCACAGGTCGCACAGCTTGGCAATTTCCGCATAGTCCGGGGTCACCGCAACGGTTTTGGTGCCTTTGTAACGCACTTCCGTGAAGAAGTGGGCATCCGGCGTACGGGTCTGTGGAACGTTAGAGCCCCAGGCAATAATGTAGCTGGAGTTGTACCAGTCAGCGGATTCCGGCACGTCGGTCTGCTCGCCCCAGGTCTGCGGAGAGGCTGGCGGCAGGTCGCAGTACCAGTCGTAGAAGCTCAGACAGGTTCCGCCGATAAGCGACAGATAACGAGCACCTGAGGCGTAAGAGACCATCGACATCGCCGGGATAGGCGAGAAGCCTGCAACGCGGTCCGGTCCGTAGGTTTTGACGGTATAAACGTTAGAGGCAGCAATCAGTTCGTTGACCTCTTTCCAGGAAGAACGAACAAAGCCACCGCGACCGCGCGCCTGCTTAAAGCTTTTTGCTTTGTCGGCATCTTCGATAATGGATGCCCAGGCATCAACCGGATCGCTGTGCAGCACTTTCGCTTCACGCCACATTTTCATCAGGCGTTTGCGCATCAGAGGGTATTTCAGACGGTTGGCGCTGTACAGATACCAGGAGTAGCTTGCACCACGCGGGCAGCCACGAGGTTCGTGGTTTGGCATATCCGGACGGGTACGCGGATAGTCGGTCTGCTGCATTTCCCATGTCACCAGGCCGTTTTTAACGAAAATCTTCCAGCTACATGAGCCAGTGCAGTTCACGCCGTGGGTCGAACGGACGACTTTGTCATGCTGCCAGCGCTGACGGTAACCGTCTTCCCAGTCCCGGTTGGTCTCCAGAACCTGGCCGTGCCCATCGGCAAAAGTTTCACCCTTCTGTTTGAAGTAGCGAAACCGGTCCAAAAATTTGCTCATCGGGTATCTCCTGTGTGGAGCCTGTGGCTCTCTAAATCGACATTGCTGATTTGCAGCGAAGGTAACGCTCTGATAGATGGCGAGAATTGATAACGATCAAGGCGGAGAGGGAGTTTCAGGTGGGGTATTAGATCGGATACCACCAAAGCGGTAGATTTTTAATTTTTATAAGCCATTAATTTATAATGATATTTATAATTTATCGTACAAAAAGGAGGGCTAAATTTAACATCTCAGGTATTAAGGGGTAGACCGCCCTGTAAAGCGATGGCGATCACAGTGTTACCCGCAGGCATTGTTCCTCAAACGCCATCAGTATGTTGTAACTACTGTAGTAATAAAAAAACGCGGCCCGAAGGCCGCGCAAACGGATAATCACACTTACTTATTTTTCTTGGTATTACGGCCATATACCAGCCACGTAATCACTACGCAGGCGATATAGAAAACGAGGAAGACTTTCATTGCCCCTGCCGGAGAGCCGGTCAGGTCCAGAGAGATACCGAACGCTTTCGGAATAAAGAAGCCGCCAATTGCGCCGATGGCAGAGATAAAGCCCAGTGCAGCAGCCGTATCCGTCGCGGCTTCACGCATGGCCTGCTCTTCGCTTCCGCCCTGCGCTTTAACGCGATCCATTGTCAGTTTGCGGAAGATAACGGAAATCATCTGGAAGGTCGATGCGCTACCCAGACCGGCCGTCAGGAACAGCACCATAAACACGCCGAAGAAGGCGGTAAAGTTCCCACCCTGGCCATTGGCTGGCAGCGTCAGGAACAGCAGCGCACAGAAAACAGCCATGATCACAAAGTTCACCAGCGTCACGCGTGTTCCGCCCAGACGGTCAGACACCATCCCGCCCAGTGAACGCGCCAGGGCACCGATGAACGGACCAAAGAAGGCAAACTGCAGGATCTGCACTTCCGGGAACTGTGTTTTGGACAGCATGGCAAAGCCTGCGGAGAAACCGATAAACGACCCGAAGGTTGCCAGATAAAGCAGCGCCATGACCCACAGGTGGCCGCGTTTCAGCACCGGCAACTGCTCGCTCAGCGAAGCCTTAGATGCCGACAGATCGTTCATAAAGAACCATGCCGCCAGGGTGAAGACCACCAGGAACGGAACCCAAATCCACGCCGCATTCTGCAGGTACAGGGAAGAACCATCTGCCTGCTCGACGCCACCGCCGCCAAAGGCTGCAAAAATGGAGACAGAGATTGCCAGCGGTGCAATTAACTGCATCACGCTTACGCCCATGTTTCCCAGACCGCCGTTAATACCCAGCGCACCGCCCTGCTTCGCTTTCGGGAAGAAGAAGCTGATGTTCGCCATACTGGAGGCGAAGTTAGCGCCAGCAAAACCGCACAGCAGGGAGATAATCACGAACACGCTGAAAGGCGTGGAGGTATCCTGCACCGCAAAACCCAGCCACACGCAAGGTACGATCATGATGCCCGTACTGAACGCCGTCCAGCGACGACCACCAAACACCGGCACCATAAACGCGTAAGGGACGCGCAGCAGCGCACCGGACAGCGACGGCAACGCGGTCAGCATAAACAGCTGATCGGTCGTAAAGGTAAAACCCACTTTTGGCAGATTGACTGCCACTGCACTAAACAACATCCATACGCAAAACGCTAACAGCAAACACGGAACGGAAATCCACAGATTCCGGCTCGCTATACGATGGCCGCGCTGTTGCCAGAACGCCGGATCCTCTGGACGCCATTCAGTAATAACGGCACCATTTTCCCTTTCGGGAGCGGATGAGTGACTCATAGACACCTCTGATTCTCGAATGATGCTGCAAACATTAGGGTTTTAGGGCGGCGGTAAGTTGATATAAATCAAAGGAAAAGTGGGAGGTTTTACAGCGCGAAAAAAGCCCTTATCCTTAGTGAGTAGGCTATTTCAGTAAAAAAGACGTGGTTTTTCACGGCACTGAAGCGTCTCCGATACCGCCTCCTCCTGCCGCTTACTCCGTTGGCAATTTAGGGGTAATCCTTTATTGGTATGGGTATACTCCTGGGTATGCACCAGAATAGCGCCATTCCTGCAAGCAGGCCACGTCAGGAGCCCGGCAACTCTATGTTAAAAAGATGTTTATCTCCGCTAACACTGGTTAACCAGTTGGCACTGATCGTTATGCTGTCCACCGCCCTTGGTGTGACCGGTATGGCGATTTCTGGCTGGCTGGTACAGGGCGTACAGGGTAATGCGCATGCCATCAACGAGGCAGGCTCTCTACGCATGCAGAGTTATCGCCTGCTGGCGTCGGTACCGCTGACGGAAGACGATCAGCCTCTGATCGACGAAATGGAGCGTACCGCGTTCAGCCCGGAGCTGGAACGCGCCGCCATCCGTGACGGGCAGGAATCACAGCTTAAATCCCTGCAAAACTACTGGCACACCCAGCTTCAGCCTGGTCTGAAACAGGCACGCAATACTGAGACCGTGGCACGGGACGTCGCGGGTTTTGTGTCGCGCATTGACGCGCTGGTCTCCTCTTTCGATCAGACCACCGAATTGCGTATCGACCGGGTGCTGATGGTTCACCGCGCCATGGCCTTGTTTATGGGGCTGCTGCTGATTTTCACCATCCTCTGGCTGCGCGCCCGGCTGTTGAACCCCTGGAAACAGCTGCTGGCGATGGCCCGCGCGGTGACCGCACGTGATTTTACCCAGCGCACGCATATCAGCGGGCGGAATGAAATGGCGATGCTGGGCCAGGCGCTCAATACCATGTCGGAAGAACTCTCCGAAAGCTACGCCGTGCTGGAAAAACGCGTGCAGGAGAAAACGGCAGGGCTGGAGCAGAAAAATGAAATCCTCTCCTTCCTGTGGCAGGCCAACCGTCGTCTGCATATGCAGGTGCCGTTATGTGAACGCCTCTCGCCGGTGCTGAATGGCCTGCAAAATCTTACCTTGCTGCATGACCTGGAGCTGCGGGTCTACGATGTGGAAGATGAAGATAATCATCAGGAATTTACCTGTCAGTCCGACATGTCCTGCGATGACAAAGGCTGTCATCTTTGCCCGCGAGGCTTGCCGCCCCTGACCTCCGGCGGTACGACGCTGAAGTGGCGACTGACGGACAGCCATACCCAGTACGGTATCCTGCTGGCCACGCTGCCCGCCGGGCGGCATCTGAGCCACGATCAGCAGCAGCTGGTCGATACGCTGGTGGAGCAGCTGACCGCTACACTGGCGCTCGACCGCCATCAGGAAAAGCAACAACAGCTGATCGTCATGGAAGAGCGTGCGACTATCGCGCGCGAACTGCATGACTCCATCGCCCAGTCGCTCTCCTGTATGAAAATGCAGGTCAGCTGTCTGCAGATGCAGGATGCGGAGATGCCGGAAAGCAACAAACAGCTGCTGAGCCAGATCCGCAACGAACTCAATACCTCATGGATTCAGCTTCGCGAGCTGTTGACCACCTTCCGCCTGCAGCTGACCGAGCCTGGCCTGCGCCCCGCGCTGGAGTCCAGCTGCCATGAATTTAGCGCCCGACTGGGGTTCCCGGTGAAGCTTGATTATCAGTTGCCGCCGCGGTTTGTCCCCTCTCATCAGGCGATTCATTTACTGCAGATCGCCCGTGAAGCCCTGAGCAACGTGCTCAAACACGCTGACGCGACGGCGGTCACCGTTACCGTTAGCCAGCACGATAATCAGGTCAGGCTCACGGTTCATGACAACGGCTGCGGCGTGCCGGAAAATGCCGAAAGAACTAACCATTATGGTTTAATTATCATGCGAGACCGCGCCCAAAGCCTGCGCGGTGATTGCCAGGTTCGCCGGCGAGAGACAGGTGGCACGGAAGTCGTGGTCACCTTTATTCCCGAAAAACCGCTCACAACTGCTCAAGGAGAAACCCATGACTAATCAGGAACCGGCATCCATCCTGTTGATCGACGACCATCCGATGCTGCGTACTGGCGTTAAACAGCTGGTCAGCATGGCACCCGATATCACCGTCGTTGGCGAAGCCAGCAATGGCGAACAGGGCATTGAGCTTGCCGAATCGCTTGATCCCGATCTGATCCTGCTCGATCTCAACATGCCGGGCATGAACGGTCTGGAAACGCTCGACAAGCTGCGGGAAAAATCGCTCTCCGGACGCGTAGTGGTCTTTAGCGTCTCGAACCATGAAGAGGATGTGGTGACGGCGCTCAAGCGTGGCGCGGACGGCTACCTGCTGAAAGATATGGAGCCGGAAGATCTGCTCAAGGCCCTGCAACAGGCCGCCGCGGGTGAGATGGTACTGAGCGAAGCCTTAACGCCGGTGCTGGCCGCCAGCTTGCGGGCAAACCGCGCCACCTCGGATCGCGATGTCAGCCAGTTAACGCCACGTGAGCGCGATATTCTGAAGCTGATTGCCCAGGGCCTGCCGAATAAAATGATTGCGCGTCGCCTGGATATCACCGAAAGCACGGTCAAAGTGCATGTGAAACATATGCTGAAGAAAATGAAGTTAAAATCCCGGGTTGAAGCCGCGGTATGGGTACACCAGGAACGTATTTTTTAAGCATTACTCATCCGGCAGCAGCTTCCAGCGCGGATCGTCGGTGGGTAATGCCACAAGCGGTTGCGCCACAGCCAGCGTGATCTCATTGGACGAGACGCGCTTGCCATCATTATCTTCTACCACCACCGAAAGCCGCCAGCGGTTGCTCGCGCCCTCACTGTCATCCCAGGCAGGCATAATCACGCTCCAGCCGTCTTCACTGGTATTGTTGGCCGGCGACGTCAGACTCAGCGCCTGCGTATCTCCCTGCCAGTGCAGCTGGCGAATCCCGTGCTTACTGCGGATCTGCAGCTTAAGCATCACAGTTTCGCCCCCTTTAAGATCCCACGGCGGTGTCGCCAGGTAGACGGACAACGTTTTGCTCTGGCGGAACTCCATCACCGGCAGGTTATCCCGCTCTGGCGAATCATAGCGACTGCCGCGCAGAGAACGGGTGGCGGCGACTTCACTGGCAGAAAGTTGCTTCACCAGCGGCACGCCAAAGCGGTAGTTGAGTTTGAGGCCAAGATTATTCTGGCTCACCCCACTCTCTCCTTGCTTATGCCCGGCGGTGAGGGTTACCAGCGGAACGGGGGTATAATTCAGCCCCAGATTGACCGCCACCGGGTTGTGATAACCGGTACCGCTGTTGAACAGGTCAACGTTATCACCAAAATATTGCTCAAAGCTGACGCTGGTATTCAGGTGATGGAACCACGGCAGCCACGCTTTAGCGGTCACGTCGTACCCCCGGGCCATGCGCTGCTCCTGAATGTCAGAGCGATCGCGCCAGCCGGCAAAGGGCTGATAATAGTTCGCAGACAGACGCAGGTTCTCGCCCCACACTTCCGCACCTAACCCGGCACGCTGCAGGTTTTCATCCAGCAGGTTGTCGTAAAAGGTGTTGTAGCCGAGCAACCATTTTCCTGCAACCCAGCGCTGCCCAATGCCGGCATTGCTCACCAGACCGTCAGTCTGCTGCGTCAGGCCAAGCTGGCTCCAGCTCAGATAACGGTTGTTATCGTTCCACGGAATAAACCAGCTGCCGCTGCTGCCGTTAAATTTGCCGTCGTCATCCACCAGCAAGTTCACGCTGGCGTTCCCCCACGGTGAAAGCCAGGATTCAATATGCTGGTTCACTTCGCCGCTCACCGCGTCACGCACCTTGCCAAAGGCAAACTGACGCGCCTGCTCGCCTGTCGTCAGTCCGTTATCGGTCATGCTGGCTTCGCCAAACGCTTTCGCCATTTCTGCCAGATGTTTTTCGCCCTCGGTCGTGGGCGCCGCCATGCCGAGATCGGGCAGATTATCCCCGTTGTTATCAAAGGGGTTCTGTGCCTGTTGCACAAAGGAATTCGGCGCACCGTGAACGGCTCCGACCGGAATGAGGGGGAGTAAAGCAAGCAAACGAAGATGAGATGAAACAGCCATTAACGTCGTAAGAAATACCCGATGCTTACGTGAGAACACCGGGTACCTTACCGTTATTCCTCACGTTTTGCAGCCTTAAGAGGAATTTTCCGGAATATCCTGAAACATTGTTTTTAGTTCAGGCACACAGGAGCCGCAGTTCGTTCCGCAGCGCAGCCTGGCACCCAGCGCCGCGACGGAATCACACCCTCCCCCAATCGCCTCGCGTATGACGGTTTCCCCCACGCTGAAACAGCTGCAGATGATCCGGCCCGGATCGACACTGTCCCCGGTTCCCTGTCCATTCAACAACGCGTGGCGCTCAGCAAGCGTCACGGGAGGTGAACGAAACGCGGCTTCAATTACCGCGTGCGCCAGTGTCGGTAACGCAGTGCCTTCCCAGAACCCGAGCATCAGTTGTCCGTCATGCCAGGCCAGCACGCTGCTGCGCTCGCTGGTCTGCGCGACCTGCAGCTGCCAGCCCCGTTCACTGGCATACTGCATAACCCACGCCAGCAACGGCTTATCCCCCGCCACCGTCAGACGTGAGACTTTACGCCACCAGCAGACAGAGGGTGGAAGCTCCGGCAGTTCACGGGCATAAAGCTCACCCTGCCAGCCCGGCTGCCAGGGCATAATCCTGACGGCCGTCTGTTTACTCTCGGGCTGACCGGACAGCGGGTCACAGCGCCCTTCCACCAGCGCATTCACCTTCCCCTGGTGGGCAAACTGGGCATTCCAGTGCATTGGCACAAACAGCTCACCTTCTCGCTGCCCGTCAGTGATGCGCACTCTTGCCAGCATCACCCCACGCGGAGAACTGATGCGCGCCAGCTGTCCGTCGCACAGTGAGAAGCGCATGGCATCTGCGGCGCCGATCTCAACACACGGCTCAGCACTATGCTGCATCAGTTTCGGGACGTACCCCGTCCGGGTCATGGTGTGCCACTGATCGCGGATACGCCCGGTATTGAGAATCAGCGGGTATAGCGCGTTTATTGCCGCACCGTGTGGCTGAGGCTCTACCGGCACAATTTCCCGGCGCGCAAAGGCCCCCGCTGGCCACTGATAAGGCTCAAGCCGGTCCCATTCCTCACGGGTAAGTGACGCCAGTTCATGAAGGTTAAACGCCCGCGCACCGTCATTTTCAAAGGCCGAGAGCGCTGCATGCTCACAAAAAATTTGCTGCGGATGTTCCCAGGCGAAGGCTTCACCATAGCCCAGCGCTTGTGCCACCCGGGCGATGACCCACCAGTCCGGTTTGGTCTCGCCTGGCGCCGGCAGAAAGGCGCGCTGGCGCGAAATACGCCGCTCGGAATTGGTTACCGTACCGTCTTTCTCCCCCCACGCCTGCACCGGGAAGCGGATATGGGCATAGCGGCTGGTGTCGGTCTCCTGCATCACCTCGGAGACAATCACCAGCGGGCAATGTTCCAGCGCCTGACACACCGCGTGGCTGTCCGGCAGCGAGACGGCAGGATTGGTGCCCATGATCCACACCGCTTTCACTTCGCCGCGGGCGATCGCATCAAACAACTCCACCGCCATCAGGCCCGGCGTCTGGGCCAGTCTTTCCGTACCCCAAAAACGCGCCACCCGCGAAAGAGACTCCGGCTCGAAATTCATGTGAGCGGCAAGCTGGTTCGCCAGCCCACCCACCTCCCGCCCCCCCATCGCGTTAGGCTGTCCGGTCAGCGAAAACGGTCCGCAGCCCTGACGGGCGAATTTTCCGCTGGCCAGATGAACGTTGATGATGGCATTACACTTGTCGCTGCCGCTTGAGGACTGATTAATGCCCATGGTGTAGAGCGTGATGGCCCGCGGCGCAGTCACAAACCAATCGTAGAAGGTCCCCACGTCCTCGGTTGAGAGCCCACAAAACTCAGCCACCCGGGCGATGGGCCACGCGTCGGTTCCCTGAATCAGATTGAGTAAACCGACAAACAGCCCGGCGTCACTGCCGGGCGTAAGCACCAGATGCAGGTCAGCGATATCGCAGGTGGCCGTTTTGCGCGGATCGATAACCACAACTTTCATCGCAGGGTTGTTCTGGCGCGCCTGTACCAGCCGCTGATACAGCACCGGATGGGTCCATGCCGCATTTGACCCGACCAGCACCACCAGATCGCTGTTTTCCATATCCTCATAGCTGCACGGCACCACATCTTCACCAAACGCGCGCTTGTAGCCTGCCACCGCGGACGACATACAGAGCCGCGAGTTGGTATCTATGTTTGCCGCACCGATAAACCCTTTCATCAGCTTATTGGCGGCGTAATAGTCCTCAGTCAACAGCTGGCCGGAGGCGTAAAACGCCACCGCCTGTGGTCCCCAGGTGTCGATGATGGTCTGCAGCCGTTCACCTGCCGCCGCCAGCGCCCGGGACCATTCCACCTCCTGCCCGTCGACCACCGGGTGCAGCAGTCGCCCCTGCAGACCGGTCGTTTCGCCTAATGCCGAGCCTTTAACGCACAGGCGTCCAAAACTGGCGGGATGGCGTTCATCTCCGCGCACGGTAACCTTCTCACCCTCTACCGTTGCGATCACGCCGCAACCCACCCCGCAGTAAGGGCACGTCGTTCGGGTTTCATTCATGACGCCTCCGCACGCAAGATCTGCGCGTCGTTCCCGACCCACACCTGACCGTTTTCTATTTTCACCGGCCAGGCACGCACCGCAGGTTCCCCGTTATCGGCCTGACAGCCGTCGCGCAGACGGATACGCTGCTTATAGAGCGGAGAGATGACCACCGGCTCGCCGGCAGCATCGCCGAGAATGCCGCGTGAAAGCACGTTTGCTGTGCTGCCCGGCTCGAGGTCGTCGAGGGCATAGACAGATTGACCAAAGCGGAAAAGCGCAATCGGTTTTCGCCCCAGCCGGGCGCCGATCCCCGCCTGCTCAGGGATCTCATCGATAGCGCAGACCGCTTGCCAGCGTTTATTCTCCTCCACCGGCTGACGGTTCACTTCGGTACGGAACAACGCCAGACGGCTCGGATCGTTAAGCGTGGTCTGCCATTCACACTGGTAGGTTTCCACCACGCGGGCCATCTCCTGTTCTAGCTCGTGCGCAATGCCCAGGCTGTCGTTAAGAATCACCTCGCGCAGGTAGTCGATCCCCCCTTCCAGATTGTCCATCCACGTACTGGTACGCTGCAGGCGATCCGCCGTGCGGATGTAGAACATCAGGAAACGGTCGACGGTGCGGATCAGTGTCTCGTCATCCAGATCGCTGGCAAAGAGATCCGCATGGCGCGGTTTCATGCCGCCGTTACCGCAGAGATAAAGGTTCCAGCCTTTGTCGGTCGCAATGACGCCCACGTCCTTGCTCTGAGCCTCCGCACATTCACGGGTACAACCGGACACGGCCATTTTAATTTTGTGCGGCGCGCGTAAGCCTTTATAGCGGTGCTCAAGCGTGACCGCGAGACGCGTGGAATCTTGCACGCCATAGCGGCACCAGGTCGACCCAACGCAGGATTTCACCGTGCGCAGGGATTTACCGTATGCGTGACCGGTCTCAAATCCGGCCTCCACCAGCGCCTGCCAGATCGCCGGCAGCTGGTCGAGCGTGGCGCCAAAGAGGTCGATACGCTGCCCGCCCGTGATTTTGCTGTACAGCTGGTAGCGTTTGGCGATCTGGCCGATAGCTATCAAGCCGTCGGCCGACACTTCCCCTGCAGGCATCCGGGGCACAATGGAGTACGTCCCGTCTTTCTGAATATTGGCAAAGTAACGGTCGTTGGTGTCCTGCAGCGGCAGATGTGCCGGTTTCAGCAGGTACTCATTCCAGCAGGAGGCGAGCACTGACCCCACCAGCGGTTTACAGATTTCGCAACCGTGCCCCTGCCCGTAACGGCTGATAAGCTGGTCGAAGGTACGAATATGATTGACGCGCACCAGGTGATAGATTTCCTGACGCGACCACGGGAAGTGTTCGCAGATGTCCTTTTTCACCTCCACGCCCTGCTCCGCAAGCTGGTACTCCATCACCTGTTTCACCAGCGCGCTGCATCCTCCGCAACCGGTCGCGGCTTTGGTGCACTGTTTTATGGCTCCAATATCCGCGGCACCGGCACTTACCGCCTGACAAATATCACCTTTGCTGACGTTATGGCAGGAGCAGATCTGCGCACTGTCAGGCAGTGCCGCCACGCCGAGGGCTTTTGGCGCGCTCCCGGCGAAGGAAGGTAAAATCAGCGTTTCAGGCTCTTTGGGCAACGCTATGCCGTTGAGCATCATCTGCACCAGGGTCGCATATTCGCTGGCATCCCCCACCAGTACGCCGCCCAACAGGGTTTTATTGTCCTCACTGACCACGATCTTTTTATAGATTTGCTGCGGACCATGCGTCCATTGATAGCTAAGCGCGCCGGGTGTTCTTCCATGGGCATCGCCAAACGAGGCCACATCTACCCCCAGCAGCTTCAGTTTGGTGCTCATGTCAGCCCCGGTAAAGGCGCTCGCCTCTCCCGCCAGCGTGGCCGATGCCACCCGCGCCATCTGATAACCCGGGGCGACCAGGCCAAAAATTTTACCCTCCCACAGCGCACATTCGCCGATAGCGAACACGTCTTTATCGGAAGTCTGGCACTGGTTATCAATGCAAATCCCGCCGCGCTCTCCGGTCACCAGGCCACTGCTGCGCCCCAGTGCATCCTGCGGGCGAATACCTGCAGAGAAGACCACGATGTCAGTTTCCAGCTGTTCGCCGTCCGCAAAGCGCATCACCAGCCCGCCGTTCGCAGAGACGATGTCGGTGGTGGCTTTGCTGGTGTGAACGCCCACGCCAAGCGCTTCGATCTTTTTGCGCAGCATGGCCGCGCCGTCGTTGTCGAGTTGTACCGCCATCAGGTGTGGCGCAAACTCCACGACGTGCGTTTCCAGGCCCAGCTGTTTCAGGGCATTCGCGGCTTCCAGTCCCAGCAGGCCACCGCCAATGACCACCCCGCGACGGGATTGCTTTGCCTGCGCGGCGATGTTATCCAGGTCGTCCAGCGTACGGTAAACAAAGCAGCCCGGCAGCGTGCTGCCCGGTACCGGAGGCACAAACGGGTACGAGCCGGTCGCCAGCACCAGTTTGTCCCAGTGGGTTTCATGCCCACTGGCGGTACGCACGACGTGTGCGTCGCGATCGATACTCACAATTTGCTGCGAGAGGCGAAGCTCAATGCCGTGTTCAGCAAAGAAATCACCGTCCACCAGCGAGAGCGATTCTGCGCTTCGTCCGCCAAAATACTCTGACAAATGCACACGATCGTAGGCGGCATAGCGCTCTTCGCCAAAAACGATAATCTGGTACTGCCGGTGCAAATTGCGCTTCACACAGTCTTCGAGAAAATGATGGCCGACCATACCGTGTCCAACCACCACCAGCGTAGGTTTTGTCATAGCGTTTTGTCCTGCAACCTGCGGTTGCGTAGTGAATCGATTGAACAGCCAGTCCGCGTGGGCGGGCGCAGCCGTTGCCAGTAAATCGGTGAATGTTGCCGCGTTGCGGCAATCCCCCATCAGCAGCACGCCAGCAAGCGCACCGCGATGCAGTAACAAACGGCGATAGTGACGGGTCAGCGGATCCCAGGCGCTCCAGACCACATCGTCTGGCAGAACCTCTACTCGCCCGGCGCTGAACAGCTCCACACCGGGTACTTTGAGGCGCATGCCGCTGTCGGTCAGGGCAAATGGCGTGCTAGCCTCCCCAGCCAGCCGGGCGGCGAGGATATCCGCCTGCGCCAGGCAAGGTGCGACCAGGCCGAACGTCTGGCCGTCGATTTCGCAGCACTCACCAATGGCGCTGATCGCCGGGACTGAGGTCTGCATCTGGTGGTTAACCACAATGCCGCGGGCACAGTGAATGCCGCTGGCTTTTGCCAGTGCGACATTGGGCTGCACGCCGGTCGCCAGCACCACGCGAGAGGCGTTAATCTTGCGTCCGTTTTGTAACGTCACGGCATCCGCCGCAATGGCGGTCATTCCCGATGACAGTTCGCAGCGAACGCCGCGCTCCGCCAGCGCCTCTTCAAGCAGAACGCCTGCCTGCCGATCGAGCTGCTGTTCCATCAGCCAGGCACCACGATGCACCAGCGTGACGTTGTCACAAGACCGGGCCAGTGCCGCAGCGACCTCGACGCCGAGCACCCCACCGCCCAGCACTACAGCTGGCCCCGGGTTCTCCTGAATCGCGCGGATATCGGCCAGCGTACGAAAGGTGAACACATGCGGAGCGTCACCGCCCGGAATGGGGGGTACAAAAGGCGTCGCCCCGGTGGCAAAGACCAGTTCGTCCCAGGTCAGCGTGGTTGCTGTGGTATGGACCTCGCGTTTCTCAACATCCACGGAGAGCACCTTTTCCCCCCGTCGTACCGTCACACCCCGTGCGTGATACCAGGCGTCATCCTGCAGGCGGATCTGCTGCGCCTGTTTTTCCCCGCCCAGTACCGGCGAGAGCATGATGCGGTTGTAAGCGTGTTCCGACTCCTCGCCAAACACGGTGATCGTGAAGCGACCGGGCGCACGCTCGGTCAGCGAGGCAATCAGCCGTGTTGCGGCCATCCCATTACCGATAACGATCAGTCGCATCACCGCCTCCGTTACGCCGCTTTAGGCTGTTTTTCATAGAGGAAATGGAGGATCTGCTGACGCATATGGTGATAGTGGCTATCGTCCGCCAGCTGAACCCGATTGCGCGGGCGAGGCAGGTCAACGTGCAGCACCTCGCCGACGGTGGCCGCCGGGCCGTTAGTCATCATCAGTACCCGGTCAGAAAGCAGCACAGCCTCGTCCACATCGTGGGTGATAAGCACGATGGTGGTGTTCAGCGCCTGCTGAATTTGCATCACCGAGTCCTGCAGATGCGCGCGCGTGAGCGCATCCAGCGCGCCAAACGGTTCATCCATCAGCAGGACCTTCGGCTTCATCGCCAGCGCACGGGCAATGCCAACGCGCTGTTTCATGCCCCCGGAAATTTCCGAAGGCCGTTTGTGCAGGGCATGCCCCATCTGGACGCGATCGAGGTTGTGTTCAATCCACTCCTTGCGCTCCACCTTGCTCATAGTGCGGCGAAAGACCTGATCCACCGCCAGCGCAACGTTGTCGAAGCAGGTGAGCCACGGCAGCAGAGAATGGTTCTGAAACACCACCGCACGCTCCGGTCCTGGCCCGGCGATTTCGCGGTTATCGCAAATCAGCCCACCTTCGGTCGGCAGGGTGATCCCGGCAATCAGGTTGAGCAACGTCGATTTGCCGCACCCGGAGTGGCCAATCAGGCTCACGGTTTCGCCTTCGTGAATATCAAAAGAGACGTTCTGCAGCGCCAGAAACTCGCCGCTGGCGGTAGAAAAACGCTGGCTCACGGCCTGGACCTGAATTAATGGTTTCATCTTCGCTCCTTATTTTTCCTGCCAGCTAAAGCGGCGGGCGATCAGCATCAGCCCCTGCTCCAGCAGCAACCCGACCACGCCAATGATGACGATGGCGATGAGAATGTTTTCGACGTTGAGGTTGTTCCACTCATTCCAGATCCAGAAGCCGATCCCCAGCCCACCGGTGAGCATCTCGGCGGCGACAATGACCAGCCAGGCGATGCCAATAGAGAGGCGAACCCCGGTCAGCACCGCGGGCAGCACGGCCGGGAAGAGGATCCGCCGCATGATGGTCCACTCGGAGAGCTGCAGCACGCGGGCAACGTTAAGGTAATCCTGTGGAATACGACGTACCCCTTCGGCGGTGTTAATCACCATTGGCCATATTGAGCAGATAAAAATGGTCCAGCTGGAGGCGGGCTCCGCTTTCTGGAACAGCAGCAGGCCGATAGGCAGCCAGGCTAAAGGACTGACCGGGCGTAACAGTGCAATCAACGGGCTGAACATGCGCGAGCAAAAGGTGAAGCGACCGATCAGGAAACCGAGCGGGATCCCCGCGAGCGCCGCCAGACCAAAGCCCACCGCCACGCGCTGCAGCGAAGCGAGCACGTTCCAGCCGATACCCATATCGTTTGGCCCGTCGCGGTAAAACGGGTCAGCGAAGAGCGTTAATGCGGAATCCAGCGTGCTGAGCGGCGTCGGGAACCCTTTGCTGTTGATCGCGGCCAGCTGCCAGAGCAACACCAGTAACCCGAGTCCCAGCAGCGCCGGGATCACGCGCTGCAGAAGGTCATTCATCCGTCGCGTGAACGTCGGTGCGCGGCGGCGAACCTGTACCGGAGGGAGGGTAATCACTTCCCCGCTCGCCGGCGTCTCGTCTTTCGATTTCGTGCTGTGCAGATGCTGCATAATCAGGCCCCTTTACGGTGAATAGCGAAGCGGTTGGCGTAACCGTCCGGATCGGTACCGTTCCAGACGGTACCGTCCATCAGGGTGCTGCTGCGATACGGTGATGACGGGGTGGATATGCCTCCCACCGCCGTGGCGGCATCCTGCCAGACCGAGGTCTGGTTAATGCGCTGCGCGATGGCGGCATAATCCGGCGCCGATTTGAGCAAGCCCCAGCGGCGGAACTGGGTTAAAAACCACATCCCGTCGGAGAGGTACGGATAGCTGACGGCACCCTCGTTGAAGAAACGGATCGGATGCGCATCCTGCCAGCGCTGGCCAAGCCCGTTGTCGTACTCTCCCAGCATCCGTCCGGTGAGATACTGCTCTTTGGTGTTCAGCCACGCCCGGCGAGCGAGGATTTGGGCGGTCTCACGTTTGTTGTCTGGTGATGCATCAATCCAGCGTGCGGCTTCCAGTACCGCACTCACCAGCGCCCGCGCGGTGTTCGGGTTTTTCTCCACCCAGTCGCGACGTGTGCCAAGAATTTTTTCCGGATGATCGGCCCAGATCGACTGGGACGTTGCGGCGGTAAACCCGATTCGGTCGTTAATGGCGCGCGCATTCCACGGCTCACCAACGCAAAAGCCGACCATGTTGCCAATCCGCATGTTCATCACCATTTGCGGCGGCGGCACAACCACGGTCCGGACGTCATCGAACGGATTAATGCCCGCGCTGGCCAGCCAGTAGTACAGCCACATCGCATGCGTACCGGTCGGGAAGGTGTGTGCGAAGGTGTAAGTGCCGGGTGCCTGCTGCCCAATCAGCGTTTTCAGCCCGTCAAGATCGCGAACGCCCTTCTCTGCCAGATCGCTGGAGAGCGTGATGGCCTGACCGTTCTGGTTCAGGGTCATCAGGTTTGCCATCTGCTGTGGCTTACCGGCAAGCCCCAGCTCCAGCCCGTACAGCAGGCCGTAAAGAATGTGGGCGGCGTCCAGTTCGCCGGCCACCAGCTTATCGCGCACGGCTGCCCAGCTTGCCTCTTTGGTTGGCACGATGGTGATGCCATATTTTTTATCAAACCCCTTCAGCGCCGCGATAACCACCGGCGCGCAGTCGGTTAACGGTATAAACCCGATGCGCACCGTCTCCTGCTCCGGTTTATCCGAGCCTGCCGCCCACGCGGCCTGCATGACGCCCGGTAACAACATGGCGCCGCTCGCCAGCATGCTGGCCTGTAAAAACCGCCGTCTCGACAAATCCGCCATGACCACTCCTGAAAAAAAGACAAAAAAAAGCGCCCACCCGTGCCGAAGCACCGCTGGACGCCTTTATCCCGAAGACAGATGCACCGCCGTTGGCGCACCGTCAAAAATGGTTAATCAGATAATGCAAAGGGAATGCCAGGTTTTACTGCCCTGTTTTCCGGGCGTTTACCGGGAATTCCCCACGACCGCGCACCTCAATCAGGCACTAAATGCCCACTGATTGTGCACCTACTCCTTAGGGGTTAACTGCCACAAACTCTTCACGGTGAGCAACGCGCGGGCGATATCCACCATGCGCTGGTTTTTGTCCATCGCCATTTTACGCAGCGCCGTCCATGCCTGTTCCTCACTCATCTTTTGATGGGTCATCAGTATGCTTTTCGCTTTATCGATGGTTTTGCGCTCTTCGAGCGTATCGCGCAGTGACGCAAGCTGACGGGAAAGCTGTTCTATCTCGCGCGCCTGCTGGCGAACCAGGGTTAACAAGGGCTTATCCGGGTAAGAGGCCAGCGGATCGTCCTGCTCCTCAGCCGGGAGCGTGTAGTCCTCCTGTCGATGGATACGCTCGTCCACCGCGATCATCAGATCGGCAATAACCATCTCCTCCAGGGTGCGCAGATGCTCAAGGCGTGCCGTTTGCAGAGCAAACCAGGCCAGCGCGGTATGGCCATTGTCAGCGGCTGGCTGGCGGGTACAGGCCAGGCGCCTCAGTTGCTCCGTCTCACGGTCAGGCTGGCAATTCTGGGAAAAGGTGGTTTGCACATCCGCCGTGCTGTGGGTCATGAAAATCTCGAAGCAGGCCTGCTGTCCGTCAATCCGGTCCACCAGCTGCTGACGGATGCCATCGTCAAAATAGCCCTGCGTGAAGCCAATGGCGCCCAGCGCCCGCTCTTGTCCCGCCAGCTCTTTACCCTGCATCAGGCTATAAAGTGCGACAAAACGGCCTGCGATTTGCGGATCGTCAATGCTGTCATTAAGCTGCGGTACGATACTGAGCAGATGACGCAGGATGCGACAATAGTGATCCATCGCCTGCGGGGCCGTGATGGTTTGCTGAATAACGCCGTCACGAAGGGCTGACAGGTTATCCAGACTGAGCAGCGCGGCGGCTATACGTTCGCACACGCCGCTGCCCTGAAACGGGGAGTGATTATCCAGAACGTCATAAAGCGCAGTGAGGTTCTCATTCACCAGCGCCCGGCTCGCTTTGCATTCGGCAGCGTACAGCTTACCCTGTGAGCAGAGCCAGACGTTAGAGGCTCCACGCTCGCACTGCAGCATATGCACCAGCAGGCTGATGGCGTTAACCAGCACGCCAAGCTGTGCCAGCCTGCTCAGTTGCTCCCGGCGCATCGACCTTGCACGCTGGAGCCATTCGGTCGCACCTGGCGAAATGCCAGCCATTAATGTCATGCTTACTCTCCCGGACAGCGAAACCCTGGATAGCTAAGCAATATTCGTGCCTTTAAAAGAACAGGAGTCAACATGCAGAAGATTGTTATCGTCGCCAACGGTGCGGCTTACGGCAGCGAATCCCTTTTTAACAGCCTGCGTCTGGCGATCGCGCTACGTGATAAAGAGAGTGAACTGGAGTTACGGCTCTTTTTAATGTCGGATGCGGTCACCGCCGGGCTGAAGGGACAAAAACCGGCAGAAGGCTACAACATCCAGCAGATGCTGGAGATCCTGACCGCGCAAAACGTTCCGGTCAAACTGTGCAAGACCTGCACCGACGGGCGCGGCATCACCGGATTGCCGCTGATTGAGGGTGTGGAAATCGGCACGCTCGTTGAACTGGCCGAGTGGACTCTGCGCGCCGATAAAGTATTAACTTTTTAATAATAAACCCGTAAAAATATTATTTTCTTATGGACGCGGTTTCAGCATCAAGTTTACCTGCAGGGTTGCCGATAGGCATGGAAACAACACAGCAGGTATTTCACTTATGTTCAGATCCATTCGTGCACGCATCATTGCCGCGACGACAGGTTGTCTGGTCGTCGCCCTTCTTCTTAATACTGTCATCAATTTTCAGGTCACACGCCAGGATAACCAGCAGTCACAGCGCGACATCCTGACCAGCACCAGCGCCAGCCATAACATGGCGATTGCGGACTGGGTGAAGAGCAAAATGACGGTTATCGCCTCCGCACAAACCGTTGCGCTCAGCGACGATCCGGTTCCGGTCTTTAAACAGCTTGCCCAGGCGGGTGGGTTCACTAACGTCTACGTTGGCTATGCCAGCAAAACGGCGAAATTCTCTGAACCAGCGGGCGTACCGGCGGATTATGACCCCACGATCCGTCCCTGGTATCAGCAGGTCGTAAGCCAGGATAGCCCGGTCGTGACCGCGCCTTACGTTGACGCCGGTAGCGGAAAACTGGTGGTGACGTTTGCCGTGCCGGTGAAAGAAAACGGTACTCTGAAAGCCGTGGTGGCTGGCGATGTGGCGATGGACAGCGTGGTAGCTAACGTGCGCGGGATCCACCCAACCCCGGCAAGCAGCGGGCTGCTGCTGAATAGCGATGGCACCGTCATTGCCGCCAGCGACCCTGCCCTGACGCTTAAACCGTTCGCCGAAACCCTCAAAGGCATCGACTTTGCGGCGCTGAAAAGCGGAAACCCGGTAAACGGGACCTTCAATGGCGCCGAAAAAACCTTCGTGGCAACCGCCGTGCCGGGTACGAACTGGATGCTGGTTGTTGCCCTGGACACAGGCGATGCCACCTCCGGAATGCGCTCGCTGCTGAAAGCCTCGGCCATCTCGCTGGTGATTCTGGCCTTACTCAGCGGCGCCATTGTTCACTTCCTGATTGCGCGTCTGCTGAAGCGCCTGTCTGACATTCGCGATGCGATGCATAACATTGCGAACGGCACTAACGATCTGTCGCAACGCCTGCCGGAGAGCGGCGATGACGAAGTGGCGCAAGTAGCGCAGGCGTTTAACGCCTTCAGCGACAAGCTCTCGGTGGTGATGGTACAACTGCGGGATGCCAGCGCATCGGTGAAAAACGCCGCGCGGGAAATTGCGGCAGGTAACCAGGACCTCTCAGGGCGTACCGAGCAGGCCGCCTCCAGCCTTCGCGAAACGGCCAGCGCCGTGGAAGAGATCACCGCGTCAGTAACCCAGTCGAACGAGTCTGCGGCTGAAGCCAATGACCAGGCGAGTAAGGCCTCTGCGGCGGCGGCTCGCGGCGGCGAGGTGGTATCTCAGGCCATCAGCACCATGCAGTCCATTGAAGTGGCTTCCGCGAAGATTGGCGACATCACCAGCGTGATTGACGGGATTGCCTTCCAGACCAATATCCTGGCGCTGAATGCCTCGGTGGAAGCCGCACGCGCCGGAGAGCAAGGCCGTGGGTTTGCCGTGGTGGCCGGCGAAGTGCGTAATCTGGCCAGCCGCAGCGCACAGGCGGCGAAAGAGATTAAAACGCTTATCGATTCCACCACCAACAGCGTGGCCACCGGCTCCCGCTACGTTCATCTGGCCGGGGAAAGCATGAACGAAATCCGCTCCAGCATCGGTAGCGTGTCGGGCATCATGCGTGAAATCTCCATCGCCACCAGCGAGCAGATGAAAGGCATCCAGGAGATTAACCATGCGGTGACCCATCTGGACAGAATGGTTCAGCAGAACGCCGAACTGGTGGTGCAATCTGCGGCTGCAGCCGGCGCGCTGCAGAGCCAGGCGGGCGACCTTGCTGAAACTGCCGGACATTTCCGCATTTAATTTTAGGGTGGCGCGCGTTCACCGGGCAAAACGCGCGCCAGGGTAAATTTTCAGGAATTTTGTCATTTTTGTTTAATCGTTACGCCATTTTTTGATCAAAGTCAGCATCCTCACCCTCCCCCTTTGGTGTTATGCCATGAGTGAATTGTGAACAATATCACGCTCGGATATGGCAGCAGGGAGAGCGTTGTTTAAGACTACGGGGTAAAAAATGGCACTGGTAAAAACAAGTTTGAAATTGTTTGGCGGGGATACGGTCGTGGTGCGGTGTTCTGAGCGCTGCCGCATTCATTTGATGAGTTCGAAAGCACAACAACACTCGCAGGCGGATATCCTGACCGTGCAGGATGACAAGGCATGGCTTACCGTGCCGTACACCGGCACGTGGGATGTTCTGATTGACAGCCATAGTCAGTCACTGGAGCATTCCGTAAGCTACGTTGCTGCATAAGAGACAAACGCCCGGTCTGCTCACGCAGCCGGGCGCATTCTCAGGCAAAACCGGGACGCAGCGTATTATTCAGCGGGTTCCCTTCCAGCAGCGCTTTCACCTTCACCACCAGCTCATTCAGACAATCGTCCTTCATGCCGAGGCGCGTCAGCTCCTGGTCGAGCGAAAAGAGATACTGCGCGTTGGTGCCCAGCGGTCCACTGGCGGCAGCGATCAACGGGGCAATGACCTGCGTGCGGGTATCCGCTTCATACAGCGGATGGCGCGGATCCATAATAAACACCAGCGCGTTAACGGTACGTCCGTCATCGAGTTCCAACTTGCACCAGCTCGGCATATAGCAGCCGGTGATCATCTCGCGCTTCCACAGCAGCGTCAGTTCGTCTTCCAGCGTTGCATCCGGCAGGCGGTAGGCCACCCCCGTGGTGCGTCCGCCCTCTTTTAGTGCAAGCATGCGTCCAGGCTGACACGCGCTACCTCGACCGGCCGTGAGGCGCAAACAAAATGCGCGATGCCAGCCAGGAAGTGTACCTGTTGCCGATTCGACAAATTCGAGAGCCGGGTTCCACATCAGCGAACCGTAGCCAAAAATCCATACCGGGCCATCATCCGGGCGGCACGCCAGCGTGGCAGCGAGCGACGCCGCACGTTGTTCAGCTGACCAGAGAAGCGATTCCTCAATAGCACCAAATGCCGTCTTACAATCTGCCTTCATTAAGAAATCACGCGTTAACACTTTCCACCTCCGCCACTGCATGCTTCCTTGCGACATCTGTAATCCGCCTTCCCGGCATTGTGTGCTGGTCATTTTGCCAGCAGTTGAGTAACGATAAGCAATTCACGGGCCAGTTGCAATACAACGGAAGTTCAACCGCCTGAAAAGTCAAAACGAAGGCAGCGAATGATTTCACGGCTATTTCTTTTTATGCCATTTATCGTCGTCTCCTTTCTCATATTCATGTTTTACTGCGGCCCAGGCGACTTTGTGCGCGGTCTCTTCACGGCTGGCATCATCACGTCGATCTTCTTTATCTTTGTACTGATTCCAGGCGCTGTTAAAGGCCTCTTTGTAGATATCCTGCGCGTGCGCGGGCAATACGTGTTGCACGCTGTCTGGTAATTCGCGTTTCGTTTTATATGGCATCGCTAACCCCTATTTTGGTTAAAGAGATAAGTGTGGACGACGATACGGCATGGTGCCAGTCAATTGAGAATTATGCGTAAATGATAATTTTAATATTATGTTATTAAAGGATTAATTGCAGAACACGTTCCATTATCGACACCCCAAAGCCAAAACATTACAAACAGTAAAATTGAGTAAAAAATCAAGGGTATTTAACAGAGATCTGTTAATTTAATGACCGAAAATTCTATCTATAATTACAAGCACCTGCATTGATGGAGAAGCACATGACAGCAGCACACGAGGCGGTGAAGACCCGCCACAAGGAGACATCACTCATTTTCCCGGTCCTGGCACTGGCTGTGCTGCTCTTCTGGGGAAGCAGTCAGTCACTGCCAGTGGTAGTTGGTATCAATATTCTTGCTCTGGTGGGTATCTTAACCAGCGCCTTTAGCGTCGTTCGCCATGCGGACGTATTAGCCCACCGCCTGGGTGAGCCTTACGGCTCGTTAATTCTCAGCCTTTCGGTGGTTATCCTCGAAGTCAGCCTGATTTCCGCGCTGATGGCGACCGGTGACGCCGCACCGACCCTGATGCGTGACACCCTCTACTCCATCATTATGATTGTGACAGGTGGTCTGGTGGGCTTTTCACTGTTACTGGGCGGCCGCAAATTTGCGACCCAGTACATGAATCTGTTCGGCATAAAACAGTATCTGATTGCCCTTTTCCCGCTGGCAATTATTGTGCTGGTCTTCCCGATGGCATTGCCGGGGGCCAACTTCTCAACCGGTCAGGCGCTGCTGGTTGCGCTGATTTCCGCAGCCATGTACGGCGTGTTCCTGCTGATTCAGACCAAAACGCACCAGAGCCTGTTCGTCTATGAACATGAAGATGACGGCGACGACCCGCATCACGGTAAGCCATCGGCTCACAGCAGCGCGTGGCATACGGTTTGGCTGATCGTACATCTGATTGCGGTTATCGCCGTGACCAAAATGAACGCCAACCCGCTGGAGACGCTGTTAACCGAGCTGAATGCCCCGGTCGCGTTTACCGGTTTCCTGGTGGCGCTGCTTATCCTGTCGCCTGAGGGTCTGGGGGCGTTGAGGGCGGTGCTGAACAATCAGGTGCAACGCGCAATGAATCTGTTCTTTGGCTCGGTCCTGGCGACTATCTCACTCACCGTGCCGGTGGTGACGCTGATTGCCTTTATGACCGGTAACGAGCTGCAGTTCGCGCTGGGTGCGCCAGAGATGATTGTGATGGTGGCTTCACTGCTGCTGTGTCAGATATCCTTCTCGACCGGGCGCACCAACGTGCTGAACGGCGCGGCGCACATGGCGCTGTTTGTGGCCTATCTGATGACGATATTTGCCTAAGCGTTGTTCGGTGAGGCTCTGAGGCCACACCCGACACCTCTTCTATCGGAAGAGGAATAACCAAAAAAAACCCGCCGAAGCGGGTTTTTTTACTAGTGGCTGGTATCCAGCTCATCGAAACTCTTCACCAGATCGTCAATCGCTTTGATCTGTTTCAGGAACGGCTCCAGTTTAGCCAGCGGCAATGCGGACGGGCCGTCGCACTTCGCGTTGTCCGGGTCCGGGTGTGCTTCAATGAACAGACCGGCCAGGCCAGTCGCCATACCGGCGCGCGCCAGCTCGGTGACCTGCGCACGGCGGCCGCCAGAGGCAGCACCAAACGGATCGCGACACTGCAGCGCATGGGTCACATCGAAGATGACCGGAGACTGGTTGGACACGTTCTTCATCACGCTGAAGCCGAGCATATCAACGACCAGGTTGTCGTAACCGAAGTTTGCGCCACGGTCACACAGAATCACTTTGTCGTTGCCGCCTTCGATAAATTTATCGACGATGTTACCCATCTGGCCAGGGCTCACGAACTGAGGTTTCTTCACGTTGATGACCGCGCCGGTTTTCGCCATCGCTTCCACCAGGTCCGTCTGACGTGCCAGGAACGCTGGCAGCTGGATAACGTCGACAACGTCCGCAACAGGCTGCGCCTGAGAAGCTTCGTGCACGTCGGTGATCACTTTCACGCCAAAGGTCTGTTTCAGTTCTTGGAAAATTTTCATCCCCTCTTCCAGGCCCGGGCCACGGTAAGAGTGAATGGAGGAACGGTTGGCTTTGTCAAAAGAGGCCTTAAACACGTACGGGATACCCAGTTTCTGGGTCACGGTCACGTAGTGCTCGCAGATACGCATCGCGAGATCACGGGATTCCAGCACGTTCATACCGCCAAACAGCACGAACGGCAGGTCGTTTGCCACGTTGATATCACCAATGCTAACCACTTTTTGTTTCATAGGATCGCCTTATTCAGGTGTGAATCGGAATTAAGATTAATGCAGTGTAATTTGTTTGTGCGAGATCGCGTTGATCTGCGCACGAATCATTTCGCTAATAGGGTCTTCCGGGCATTGCTCAACGAAATAATTCAGATCGTTCAGCGCCACATGCTCGCAATCAAGCTGGGCATAAATCAGCCCGCGATCGCGGATTTCGTACGGATCTTCCGGATTAAACTGCAGAAGCACTTCGCTGGCACGTAATGCCAGCTCCATCTGACGCTCTTCCATCAGCGCAGATTTCAGCGTATCCAGCAGTTTACGGATCACCTCGGCGTTATCCGCCTCGTCGAGATCTTCATTAAAGAGCTCGGCAACCGGGCTGATATTGCCTTTTAACCAGACGTCCAGCGTATGCTCATCCAGCGTATCGCCGTTAAACGGATTAATGAGCCACATCTCACCGTCCAGCCACTCCGCTCGCAGGATCATCTGCGTCGGGAAAATGACCGGCACCAGTGGAATATCCAGACGATGCGCGACCCACAGCAAAATGGAACCCAGCGCAACCGCGCTGCCCTGACGATTTTTTAAGACCTGATCCAGCCATAGTGCGTCAGACAGACGATACACGCCACGCGTGTCGCAGAAACCCCATTCGCCGTAGAAAAGCTCAAGCAGCTTCTCTAATTGCCAGTCCTGCGGGCGCGCCTGATTGATCTCTTCACGCGCCAGGCTGACCAGATTCTCCAGCTCTTCGTAGACGTATTGCGACGTAAAATCGTCGCGGATCATCTCCGAAATCAGGATCATGCCATCGCAAAGCGGCACTTTATTAAATTCGAAATCGGCTAAGGACCTCATGACTTACCCCAGTAACGGTATTCTTGTGGTGGCGAGTTTAATGATGATGTACAGCACCACCAGCCCCAGCAGAAAGGCGATAAAACCGGTCTGCTGGCTGCGCGGACGACGACGCCCAAGCGCGATAAAACCCAAAACGATGTAGATGATAACGCCAAACAGCTTTTCAGTCAGCCATGCGCCTTTATCAGTAAATGGCAGATAGCCGGTCTTCCACATTAATCCGGCCCCTGAGAGAAACAGCACCGTGTCAATACAGTGCGGCGCAATACGCACCCAGCGGGCGTCAATCAGCGGATTATTGCTGTAACGCCACCCGTAACGGACGATGAAAAAGCTGATGGTCAGGGCAACGGCTATCAGGTGGGCCGTGATCAGCACGGTAAACAGACTCATGCCCATTGTCCCAGCGTCAGACGGTCGTTGCCGCCATAGTCGCGGCAGGTCTCCACCGCACGATAACCTGCAGCGATGAACACGTCACGCACCGCGTCCCCTTGCGTCCAGCCGTGCTCGACCAGCAGCCAGCCGCCGGGGAGCAAATGCTGTCGTGACGTTGTCACAATATGCACAATATCCGCCAGCCCTTCGTTGGCAGCGACCAGCGCCGTCAGCGGTTCAAAACGCACGTCCCCCTGCGTCAGGTGCGGGTCATGCTCGTCGATATAGGGAGGGTTGCTGACAATCATCCCGAACGTGCGGTTATCCAGCGCGCTAAACCAGCTGCTTTGCAGAACGGTGACGTTCGGGAAGCCCAGACGCGCCACGTTACGCTGCGCCAGCGCTACCGCATCGGGCATCACGTCAACCGCCGTCACCTCGCAGTCCGGACGCTCGCTGGCCAGCGCCAGGGCAATTGCACCAGTGCCAGTTCCAAGATCGAGAATTCGGCAGGCTTGTGCGGGTAAACGCGACAGCGCCTGCTCCACCAGACACTCGGTGTCCGGACGTGGGATCAGGGTCGCTGGGGAGACGTACAACGGCAGTGACCAGAACTCACGCTCCCCGACCAGATGCGCCACCGGCTCACCGGTTTTGCGTCGGGCAAGCAGCGTAGCGAGCTGCGCTTCCTGCTCAGCGCTCAGCTGGGTCTCGCCGAAAGCCAGCAGATAAGTGCGGGCTTTCCCCGTCACAAACTCAAGCAAAATTTCGGCGTCACGTTTAGGGCTTTCGCTCGCGGAAAGCTCACTGGCGGCCTGCCGTAACCAGTGCTGAAACTCCATTATTCCTGCTCGGACAGTGCTGCCAGCTGGTCGGCCTGGTATTCCTGCACGATAGGCTCAATCAGCATATCCAGCTTTCCTTCCATCACTTCGTCCAGACGGTACAGGGTCAGGTTGATGCGGTGGTCGGTAACACGGCCCTGCGGGAAGTTATAGGTACGGTTACGGTCGCTGCGATCGCCGCTGCCCAGCAGGTTACGACGCGTGGAGGCTTCCGCCTGCTGACGTTTTGCCATTTCAGCCGCGTGGATACGCGCGCCCAGCACGGATAAGGCTTTGGCTTTGTTCTTGTGCTGTGAACGTTCGTCCTGGCACTCCACCACGATGCCGGTTGGCAGGTGGGTAATACGGATAGCGGAATCGGTGGTGTTAACGTGCTGACCACCTGCCCCGGAGGAGCGGAAGGTATCGATACGCAGGTCCGCCGGGTTGATGTCCGGCAATTCTGCTTCAGGCAGCTCTGGCATCACCGCAACCGTACAGGCAGAAGTGTGAATTCGCCCCTGAGATTCGGTGGCAGGTACGCGCTGCACGCGATGACCGCCGGATTCAAACTTCAGACGACCGTACACGCCGTCACCGCTGATTTTAGCGATAACCTCTTTGTAGCCGCCATGTTCACCGTCGTTGGCGCTCATGATCTCAACGCGCCAGCGACGCGCTTCGGCGTAGCGGCTGTACATACGGAACAGATCGCCGGCAAACAGTGCCGCTTCGTCACCGCCGGTCCCGGCGCGGACTTCGACAAAGGCATTACGCTCATCGTCCGGATCTTTTGGCAGCAGAAGCACCTGCAACTGTTGCTCCATCTCTTCAGCACGCGCTTTTGCATCCAGCAACTCTTCCTGCGCCATCTCGCGCATTTCAGGGTCGTCGAGCATCATCTGCGCGGTTTCAATATCTTCCTGGACCTGTCGCCAGTCGGTAAAGCATTTTGATACATCACTCAACTGCGCGTATTCACGCGAGAGCGCGCGAAAACGTTCCTGGTCAGCAATGGTCCCGGCATCGCCGAGCAGCGCCTGTACTTCTTCATGGCGCTCATGCAGAGCTTCCAGTTTAGCGACGATAGAAGGCTTCATAGGCGTAAATGCACCTTGTAATAGAAAATGGGTATAGGGCGCTATTCCAGCCCGAGGCTGTTGCGCAGAATAGTCAGGCGTTCATCATCCCCGTCACGGGCAGCCTGCTGAAGAGATTTGGTTGGTGCATGGATCAGGCGGTTGGTCAGTTTCCAGGCCAGATCCTGCATAATGGCTTCTGCGTCGCCGCCCTGCTGAAGGGCGGCCAGCGCTTTGGCGGTCAGGTCATCACGCACCTGCTCCGCCTGACCGCGGTACTCACGGATAGTCTCGCTGACGCTTTGCGCGCGCAGCCAGGCCATAAACTCACTTGTTTCCTGCTCTACAATGGTTTCCGCCTGAACCGCCGCCGCTTTACGCTGGGCAAGGTTATGCGAAATGATGCTTTGCAGGTCGTCCACGCTATAAAGGTAGGCGTTCGCCAGTTTACCGACTTCCGGTTCGACATCGCGCGGGACGGCAATATCCACCAGCAGCATCGGTTGATTACGGCGGGATTTCAGCGCTCGCTCGACCATCCCTTTACCGATAATCGGCAGCGGGCTGGCGGTAGAGCTGATGATAATATCTGCCTCTTTCAGGCGCTCATCAATGTCGCTCAGCGCAACCACCTCGGCACCCACTTCGTCCGCCAGCACCTGTGCACGTTCGCGGGTACGGTTAGCGATAATCATCTTTTTAACTTTGTGTTCGCGCAGATGGCGCGCCACAAGTTCGATGGTTTCGCCCGCCCCGACCAGCATCACAGTGACGGTCGACAGGGATTCAAAGATTTGACGGGCCAGGGTACAGGCCGCGAAAGCAACAGAAACCGCACTGGCACCAATGTCGGTTTCGGTTCGCACACGCTTCGCCACGGAGAATGACTTCTGGAACATACGCTCCAGTTCACTGGCTTTCAGATGCCCTTTTTGCGAATCGGCAAACGCCTTTTTCACCTGACCGAGAATTTGTGGCTCGCCGAGCACCAGCGAGTCCAGGCCGCTGGCCACACGCATCAGATGGCTGACTGCATCGTTATCCTGATGCCAGTAGAGGCTATTACGCAGCTCTTCTTCGTTGAGGTTGTGGTAATCACATAACCAGCGGATCAGCGCTTCATGCAGGTTGTCCTGCTCTTCAACGCTTAGGTAGAGTTCAGTACGGTTGCACGTCGAGAGCACCACGCCACCCTGCACCATCGGCTGTGCAAGCAGGCTGTCCAGCGCCAGGTCAAGCGTATCCGGCGAAAACGTTACGCGTTCTCGCAGCGAAACCGGGGCTGTTTTGTGGTTAATACCGAGTGCTAATAGGGTCATGTTGAGCGGGAGTAGTACCAGCGTTAATAAGGTTAGCAGAACGCATCATACAGGATGCGCGAGATCAATAAAAGAGACTGCCCCCTTTCGGAGTAATAGCTTATACAATGCTTTGAGATAATTTGAACGTAGACGGTGGCACCCTTCGACGCTAGCATTAACAGTTATAACTGCAACGTATCTCAAGGATTTGTCCTCATTATGACCCGACTGATTCGCCTGCTGCCCCTGGCGGCACTGGTTCTGACCGCATGTACCGTCACCCAACCTAAAGGCCCGGGTAAAAGCCCTGATTCACCGCAGTGGCGTCAGCACCAGCAGGACGTCCGCAATTTGAGCCAGTACCAGACCCGTGGTGCCTTCGCTTATCTCTCTGATGAACAAAAAGTGTATGCGCGTTTCTTCTGGCAGCAAACCGGGCAGGACAACTATCGCCTGCTGCTGTTAAACCCGCTGGGCAGCACCGAACTGGAGCTTATTGCCAAACCGGGTGAAGCGCAGATCACCGATAACAAAGGCAAGCACTATACCGCCACCGACGCCGAAGAGATGATCGGCAAGCTGACCGGAATGCCTATTCCGCTGAACAGCCTGCGCCAGTGGATCCTGGGCCTGCCGGGTGACGCGACCGACTACCAGCTTGACGACCAGTACCGTCTGAGCCAGGTGAACTACACCCAGAACGGCAAAACCTGGAAAGTGGTGTACAGCGCCTATGACAGCAACACCAGGCCCTCCCTGCCATCCAACATGGAACTGACCCAGGGCAGCCAGCGCATCAAGCTGAAAATGGACAACTGGATCGTTAAATGATGACCCACTGGCCTTCTCCGGCAAAACTGAATCTGTTTTTATACATCACCGGACAGCGTGCTGACGGGTACCATACCCTGCAGACGCTGTTTCAGTTCCTTGATTACGGCGACACAATCACGATTGACCCGCGTCAGGACGGCGAGGTTTGCCTGCTGACGCCGGTTGACGGCGTGGCGCATGAAGATAACCTGATCGTGCGCGCTGCACGTCTGCTGATGAAAGTGGCGTCGGACACCGGTCGTCTGCCGGCAGGAAGCGGCGCGGATATCCGTATTGAGAAGCGTCTGCCGATGGGCGGTGGACTGGGCGGTGGCTCATCAAATGCCGCCACCGTGTTGGTTGCCCTGAATCACCTCTGGGGCTGCGGATTATCTCAGGATGAGCTGGCAGCGTTAGGCTTAACGCTGGGGGCGGACGTCCCGGTTTTCGTGCGCGGTCATGCGGCGTTTGCTGAAGGGGTGGGCGAAATACTTTCCCCGGTCGAGCCGCCGGAAAAATGGTACCTGGTGGCCCCCCCGGGCGTCAGCATTCCGACCCCGGTCATCTTCAACGATCCTGACCTGCCACGGAATACCCCGGTGCGGTCAATAGAAACGTTATTAAATTGTGAATTCAGCAACGATTGCGAGGTTATCGCAAGAAAACGTTTTCGCGAGGTTGATGCGGTGCTTTCCTGGCTGTTAGAATACGCGCCGTCGCGCCTGACTGGCACAGGGGCCTGTGTCTTTGCTGAATTTGACACCGAATCCGCCGCTCGTCAGGTGCTTGAGCAAGCGCCGGTTTGGCTGCATGGTTTTGTAGCACGTGGGATGAACACCTCCCCCCTACAGCAAGCCATTCTGGCGCAGACTGAGTTTCGGTGACAACGTCACCCTGTTCCAGACGTTGCATCGCGCTCTTTAATACACCGCCTGGATAGCATTTCGCCTGGCCCGCACAGTTTGCGGCGAACGCTATCCACCACTGGACGCATGCCTGAGGTTCTTCTCGTGCCTGATATGAAGCTTTTTGCTGGTAACGCCACCCCGGAACTAGCACAACGTATTGCCAACCGCCTGTACACTTCCCTCGGCGACGCCGCTGTAGGTCGCTTTAGCGACGGCGAAGTCAGCGTACAAATCAATGAAAATGTACGCGGTGGTGATATTTTCATCATCCAGTCCACCTGTGCTCCAACAAATGACAACCTGATGGAACTGGTTGTTATGGTCGACGCCCTGCGTCGCGCTTCAGCAGGCCGTATCACTGCTGTTATTCCTTACTTCGGTTATGCTCGTCAGGACCGTCGTGTCCGTTCCGCGCGTGTGCCAATCACTGCCAAAGTTGTCGCTGATTTCCTCTCCAGCGTTGGCGTTGACCGTGTTCTGACCGTTGACCTGCATGCAGAACAGATCCAGGGCTTCTTCGACGTTCCGGTTGATAACGTATTCGGTAGCCCAATCCTGCTGGAAGACATGCTGCAGCTGAATCTGGATAACCCAATCGTGGTTTCTCCGGACATCGGCGGCGTGGTACGTGCTCGTGCTATCGCTAAGCTGCTGAACGATACCGACATGGCAATCATCGACAAACGCCGTCCACGCGCTAACGTTTCTCAGGTGATGCACATCATCGGTGACGTTGCTGGCCGTGACTGCGTGCTGGTTGACGACATGATCGATACCGGCGGTACGCTGTGTAAAGCAGCAGAAGCGCTGAAAGAGCGTGGTGCCAAGCGCGTATTCGCCTACGCGACTCACCCGATCTTCTCCGGCAATGCAGTAAACAACCTCCGCAACTCCGTTATCGACGAAGTAGTGGTGTGCGATACCATCCCACTGAGTGATGAGATCAAAGCGCTGCCAAACGTGCGCACCTTGACCCTGTCCGGGATGCTGGCCGAAGCGATTCGTCGTATCAGCAACGAAGAATCTATCTCAGCAATGTTCGAACACTAATCGAACACGGCCGAAAAACCCGCTGCGGCGGGTTTTTTTGTCTCTGATATTTATTTGTATGATCAATGCCTCCTTCACCTGCCATTCATATGACAGATGATGCGCACACGGATGAGAGATAATTGTGAAACACGTAACCTCCTCACATGTTCTTCCCTTTCGCGCCCTCATCGACGCTTGCTGGAAAGAGAAATACACCGCTTCACGTTTTATGCGTGACCTTATTGCCGGTATCACCGTCGGGATTATTGCCATTCCGCTCGCCATGGCACTGGCAATTGGCAGCGGCGTAGCACCGCAGTATGGGCTTTACACGGCGGCCGTCGCCGGGATTGTGATTGCGCTAACGGGCGGGTCTCGCTTCAGCGTTTCCGGCCCGACTGCCGCATTTGTGGTGATCCTCTATCCCGTTTCTCAGCAGTTTGGCCTGGCAGGCCTGCTGGTCGCCACCCTGATGTCCGGCGTCTTTTTGATCCTGTTTGGTCTGGCCCGTTTTGGCCGGCTGATTGAATACATTCCCCTTTCCGTGACGCTGGGGTTCACCTCCGGGATTGGCATTACCATCGGGACAATGCAGATCAAGGACTTCCTCGGCCTGCAGATAGCCCACGTCCCTGAACATTACCTGCAAAAAGTCGGGGCGCTGTTTATGGCGCTCCCCACCGCCAACCCGGGCGATGCCGCCATCGGGATTGTTACCCTGGGCACACTGATTTTCTGGCCTCGTTTAGGCATTCGTCTGCCTGGCCACCTGCCCGCCCTGCTGCTGGGCTGTGCGGTGATGGCCATCGTTAATCTTTTTGGTGGCCACGTCGCGACCATTGGGTCTCAGTTCCACTATGTTCTGGCTGACGGTTCACAGGGAAGCGGTATTCCTCAACTGTTACCGCAACTGGTACTGCCATGGGATATGCCGGGTTCCAGCTTCACCTTAAGCTGGGATTCCCTGCGCGCCCTTCTGCCCGCGGCCTTCTCAATGGCGATGCTGGGGGCCATTGAATCCCTGCTCTGTGCCGTCGTGCTGGACGGCATGACCGGCACCAAGCATAAAGCCAACAGCGAACTGGTTGGGCAGGGTCTGGGCAACATCATCGCCCCGTTCTTTGGCGGTATTACGGCAACAGCGGCCATCGCCCGCTCTGCGGCAAACGTACGTGCCGGGGCGACGTCGCCGGTATCGGCAGTTATCCACTCCGTGCTGGTGATCCTCGCCCTGCTGGTCCTCGCTCCTCTCCTCTCCTGGCTGCCGCTTTCAGCCATGGCTGCCCTGCTGCTGATGGTGGCGTGGAACATGAGCGAAGCACATAAGGTGGTCAATCTGCTGCGTCGCGCACCGAAAGACGACATCATCGTGATGCTGATTTGTATGTCGCTGACCGTGCTGTTCGATATGGTTATCGCCATCAGCGTCGGGATCGTGCTGGCCTCCCTGCTGTTTATGCGCCGTATAGCGCAGATGACGCGCCTTTCCCCGGTTAACGTAGAGGTACCTGACGATGTGCTGGTGCTGCGTGTGATTGGCCCGTTGTTCTTTGCTGCCGCGGAAGGTCTGTTCAGCGAACTGGAAACCCGTATCGTGGGCAAACGCATTGTGGTGCTGAAATGGGATGCCGTGCCGGTGCTGGATGCGGGTGGTCTGGATGCCTTCCAGCGCTTCGTTTCGCGTCTGCCGGAAGGCTGCGAACTGCGGGTGAGTAATCTCGAATTCCAGCCGCTGCGCACCATGGCGCGCGCTGGCGTGCAGCCGATCCCTGGCCGCCTGGCCTTTTATCCTAACCGTGAAGCCGCGTTAGCGGATCTGTGAATGCCCTGATGCAGGGAAACGTCTCTGCATCATCACGGCTATCGCCTGCTGGAGCCATGCAAGCACGGCAGGCGTCATCCATGTTCCTTTCATCAGATGCGGCTCCTGCTGCATGGCAACGCGAAACTTTTGCTGGGTTTCAGGATTCGTTCCCGCGTATGACTGGAACAATACCCGCCATTGTTCAGCGAGCATTTGCGCCTCACCGGAAGACGGGTCGAGGTTTTCCCGCTGCGCCTGATGCAATTTCGCTACCAGTGGCGGCCATTCCATCATGCGATCAAAATAGTGTGCGCGGGTAAAGGCCATCTCTTCTGCAGAGAGATACTTTTCCCAGATGGCAAGCTTCGATTCGGCAAACGCCCGCGTAATATAGTCAGTCATTTCCGCCGTAATACCCGTCTGCTCACGCATCTGCGGCTCGACGCTGTGCATCTCGTTCAGCCGGGTGAGAAATTCCGGCTTACCTGCCGTATCCAGCTCCAGGCGTGACATCCAGCGCGTCGCCAGATCCCTGGCACGGGGATCCGAAACGTCGATATTATGCTTCAGCAGGCTATTTGCCTCAGCAACCAGACCTGACCAGATATCCGCAAGTGCCTCCTTCCGTACGGCAAACGGCAACTGCTGTAACTCCTCTTTGCTAAACCAGCGTTCGTACATATTCATTAACTCCAGAGTCTGTAGCCAGGATTCCAGATTGGGTGCCGCATCGTCGGTAAGCCCGGTACGCAATTCCACCAGCCTCTCGCGCAGCGTCAGCATGCTGCGCAGTTGCTTATCCAGCAAACTGATTTGCGCATCGAGTAATTCGGTTAACGACAGCGACTCCTGTTTCAGAAAATCCCTGATTTCAGCAAGTTCCAGCCCGGCTTTTGCCAGCACCTGAATCATATGCAGACGTTGCACATCCACCAGATTATACAGCCGGTAACCTGCCGCACTTCTGGCAGAAGGCAGTAACAACCCTGTTTGCTCATAGTGATGCAATGTTCGCACGGTGATCCCGGCACGTTTCGCGAGTTCACCCACCTGAATCAACATAACTGCTCCTTTTACTTTGCCAGTGGCACCACTCTGAAGCCTTACGTTACGTGAGGGTCAACCTTTCATGCAAAAAAAAACGACTCCATGAGGAGCCGTTTCGGTGTTCTTTCGTCGTAGCACGTTAGCTGTGTTTGTGCTGGTCCCTGCGGCAGCGCTTATCGTAATGGCGCACCCACCAGTATTTATCGCAGACTTCTTCATGTCCACTCACGCGTGCACCGGCAAGCCATAGCACTGCACCAAGGAAGATACTCAATACCGCGCCATGCGCGAAGTATTGCGGAAGGTCAAGCTGCGGCAATTGGTTTAAAATTGAATAACCCACGCCAGCGACCATCACAAACAGTCCCAACCCCATCAGCACATTACCGAGTATCGAAGCGTTTTTGCGTTTCATATGTCACCTCCGGAACTTTGGGTTGTAAGGGGAAAAGCCCCTGATCCTTGTGTGTAAAGTATAGACAACGGCTCTTTTATGAGTTGCGTGAATGATCACATTTACAGATAACTCCCAGACAAAAGTTTACAAATAACACATTGAACAGCTTGAAATTCTAATTGTTCAGATAAGTAATTATTCATATCTCGCGGTTCGGGCAGCAGAATTTTGTCAAGCGGCGCGTCAGACAGTAAACTACGCGCCAGATCTGGAACCCATTAGGAATTGAATCGTGACGATTAAACTGATTGTCGGCCTCGCGAACCCAGGCGCAGAGTACGCGGCGACCCGCCACAATGCCGGTGCCTGGTACGTTGATCTGCTGGCCGAACGGTTACGTGCTCCCCTGCGTGAAGAACCAAAATTCTACGGGTATACCTCACGTATCAATCTTGCTGGCGCAGATGTTCGTCTGCTGGTGCCCACCACCTTTATGAACCTGAGCGGCAAAGCTGTTGCAGCCATGGCGACGTTTTATCGCATTAACCCGGATGAAATTCTGGTGGCCCACGATGAGCTGGACCTGCCCCCCGGTGTGGCAAAATTCAAACTGGGCGGTGGTCATGGCGGTCACAATGGTCTGAAAGACATTATCAGCAAGCTGGGCAATAACCCCAATTTCCACCGTTTGCGTGTGGGAATCGGCCATCCGGGCGATAAAAACAAAGTTGTCGGTTTCGTACTGGGTAAGCCACCGGTTTCTGAGCAGAAACTGATTGACGAAGCGGTCGACGAAGCGGTGCGCTGCACTGAAATCTGGCTGCAGGATGGCCTAACCAAAGCGACAAACCGCTTACACGCTTTCAAAGCGCAATAATCCGCCCGATACGGCTTTTTTACCGCGCGTGGTGCGGGTTACGTGTATAATAGGCGTAGTTATTTACTTTTCATCAATCGGTTATCGTTAACGGATTGATTATCAAGATATTAAGGTGATTTAGAAATGGGATTCAAATGCGGTATCGTCGGTCTGCCAAACGTGGGCAAATCCACCCTGTTCAACGCGCTCACCAAAGCAGGTATTGAAGCGGCGAACTTCCCGTTCTGTACCATCGAACCGAACACCGGCGTTGTGCCAATGCCCGATCCGCGTCTGGACCAGCTCGCGGAAATCGTGAAGCCGCAGCGCATTCTGCCGACCACCATGGAGTTCGTGGACATCGCGGGCCTGGTGAAAGGTGCATCCAAAGGCGAAGGCCTCGGTAACCAGTTCCTGACCAACATCCGTGAAACGGAAGCAATTGGTCACGTTGTGCGTTGCTTCGAGAACGACAACATCATCCACGTTAACAACAAAGTGGACCCGGCTGACGACATCGAGGTGATCAACACCGAGCTGGCACTGTCTGACCTCGACACCTGTGAACGCGCTATTCACCGCGTGCAGAAGAAAGCCAAAGGTGGCGACAAAGACGCGAAAGCAGAACTGGCTGCGCTGGAAAAATGTCTGCCACAGCTGGAAAACGCGGGCATGCTGCGCGCGCTGAAAAACCTGACGGAAGAAGACAAGGCGGCAATCAAATACCTGAGCTTCCTGACTCTGAAGCCAACTATGTACATTGCCAACGTTAACGAAGACGGTTTCGAGAACAACCCATACCTGGACAAAGTGCGTGAAATCGCGGCGGCTGAAGGTTCAGTGGTTGTAGCGGTTTGCGCTGCCGTTGAATCCGACATTGCAGAGCTGGACGACGCTGACCGTGACGAATTCATGGCCGAGCTGGGTCTGGAAGAGCCGGGCCTGAACCGCGTGATCCGTGCAGGCTATGAGCTGCTGAACCTACAGACCTACTTCACCGCAGGCGTGAAAGAAGTGCGTGCGTGGACCATCCCTGTCGGTGCGACTGCACCTCAGGCGGCCGGTAAGATCCACACCGACTTCGAGAAAGGCTTCATTCGTGCGCAGACTATCGCATTTGAAGACTTCATCACCTACAAGGGTGAACAAGGCGCGAAAGAAGCAGGCAAGATGCGTGCGGAAGGGAAAGATTACATCGTTAAAGATGGCGATGTGATGAACTTCCTGTTTAACGTTTGATTTGTTTTGAATGAAAAAAATCCACGCTTTGGCGTGGATTTTTTTATTGCGAATCTATCAATAGATAACTAGTTTTCCCGCAGGCCAAGTTCCTGACCATCCACAAGGCATATGACCAGCTTCATAAACATTAATCAATCCGTTAAAAAAAAACGGCTCTCGTAGTAAAGAACCATACGCATCTTCAAGCAAGTAATTCACCAGATCCCATTTTAAGTTCTCAATCATTGAGCTTTTCTCAGACTCTGGGAAGATTATTTTTGGGATAATATCATTCTCCACCACTTTCTTAGCCTCTTTGACCAAAGAGTTCCAACATTGATAATTGTTAGTATGTTTCTTTGCGAGATAACCTGTTATTTCATTGCCTGCTTCCAATGTGGCACTTTCCCATTCATCGCTATTCAAGCCTTTTATAAATAAGCTAAGAGACTGAACCTGGATAACCCCAGGGAGGGTCGTCACCACACCAAGATTAACAAACCAATTAATTTTGTTTAACCTGTCTATTGCTAACGGGGATATTTTCATGATTTAATCTGATTTATTCTTCCAGGGATCCCAGGTACGTTCATACCACCAAGCGCACCATACTGCATTCGATTTTGAATACTATATCTGACTGCTTCTTTCACCTGATTTACTGGTAAACCAGCAGCCTCCAGTGAATGCTTCAATGCCTGAGTATAATGGAGATTGGAAGGCATTTCTCGGTATGAAGCTCCGCCTTTCCTAAATTGATTCCAAAACTGTTCTAAAGATTTATGAGCTTCATAATGTGGAGTACCTGGTTGAGTGAACGCATTACCTTCTAATTTTATCGCTGCTCCACTATTAGTAGGAATAATGTCACGGAATGCAGTATCCTGATTTAAGTGATGTGATTGTCCAGGGCGTAAGTCATTTTTTAAACTTCCATGAGGACCTAAAATCGGATCATCTTCCGTAGACTTGCATTTCAACCCCCACGGATCCACCCACCCCAGCGCATTCGGCGCATACTGGTAAAGGTTAATCCCCCCCCACCAGCCCTATCGGGTCCTGCTGCGTAAACCTACCGCAGTCGGGTCATAATACCGGAACAGATTGTAGTGCAGCCCTGTCTAATGGTACAGGTATTGCCCCTGCATCCGCAGGTTCTGAGAATATCCTGATACCTGCGTTTCGCTCTCCCGCAGTAGCTTGCCCCAGGCGCTGTTCACCGCGTCCCAGCGCACCTGCCCTTCGCTATCCGTCATCCGCTCCGGCGTGCCGTTCGGCTGACAGTGGAACCAGAAAATCTCAGGGGCATCCACGCCATCAATGCGCGCCAGCGGATCGTGGCTGTTCTGGTCGCTGTAGACACAGGTTAACGGCATATCCCCTTGTACTTCCTGCAGCAGACGGAACCCTTCCCAGACAAACCGGGTGGTGACAAGCTTACTGGTTGGCTGCCCGCCCAGCATCTGGTGTTGCATTTTGCTGATGCGTAGCCCGAGTGGCTCCTAGCGGAAGCTGACCTGCGTCTGCGGTTTGTTGCGGTCCCGCGGCTGGCTGATGACTTCCGTCAGACGGTGCTCACCATCGTAGCGGTAGTGCCAGCGGGTCTGGCCGTTATCCTTCTCCATGGTGCGGCCGTGGATATCATAGCGCCAGCGAATGCCGTTCAGCTACGTCAGACAGTTGTGCGTGACTTTCTCAGCAGAACCTTCGAGCAGTGAAGGTTCTGTAGTGGTAGCGGTTTGCGCCGCGGTTGAATCCGACATTGCAGAGCTGGACGACGCTGACCGTGACGAATTCATGGCCGAGCTGGGTCTGGAAGAGCCGGGCCTGAACCGCGTGATCCGCGCAGGCTATGAGCTGCTGAACCTGCAGACCTACTTCACCGCTGGCGTGAAAGAAGTGCGTGCGTGGACGATTCCTGTCGGTGCGACTGCGCCTCAGGCGGCCGGTAAGATCCACACCGACTTCGAGAAAGGCTTCATTCGTGCGCAGACTATCGCGTTTGAAGATTTCATCACCTACAAGGGTGAGCAAGGCGCAAAAGAAGCAGGCAAGATGCGTGCGGAAGGGAAAGATTACATCGTTAAAGATGGCGACGTGATGAACTTCCTGTTTAACGTTTGATTTGTTTTGAATGAAAAAAATCCACGCTTTGGCGTGGATTTTTTTATTCCGGGGTTAAAACACATTTTCCAGGAGTTCTGTTTTCATGCTGGGTTCAAAGGGAATGATTTCAACAGTCGCAAGCTTTAACTTCTGAAAAGGATCCTCGCGTAAGCGCTCTTCAAGAGAGGCAAGACTCTCGCACTTAGCGAGAATGACACCACCGTTTCTTGGGATCCGTCTACCGGGCGCCAGAAAAATCCCCTCTGCATACCCCTTTTTTAGCCACTCAACATGAGCAGGTATCGCTGCGTCGATTTCATCGAGTGGTTTTATATAGGTCAAAATGACAATGTAAACCGTGCTCATCCTTTGCCTCTTAACTCTGTTTTTTTAAATCGCTTGTTGGAACTGCTGATACAGTCCCTGTTTTGCCACCGGTTATAGTTATCATTTTTTTTAGCGCTTTTGATCTTAATATGCAGGGCCCGATTGAGACAACGCGTTACGCTTCATATCCCAGGAATAAAACCAATCATGCCAACCATTTTGTTTTGCTGGATAGCTACAGAAAACGACCACTTCCTTTGACAGATTGAATGTTAAGTAATAGAAAGTCGCACCTTCAGGAGGTGCAGATCAAAATAATTTTTCGCCCTGAGTATCGAAGATGGTCAAAACGGTTGGTAATGGCTTAGACTCGCTTAACGCAAAGACTAACTGGCGTGTTGAGTCGACCATTGCATGGTCTAAAAATGGCATACTAACCACTCTGTTACTTTCACCACTAGCCCAATGAAGCAGGTTATTTTCTTTAAAATAAATGAGATTTTCAATCATTGGTAAACCTCAACTTTTAAAGTTTGATCTTTTTCAAATCACCTTCAAAAAGCCCCACAAGATATACCCGGTATCGTGCTGGTTGCACTTCTTTATACGTTAATACACTAGAAAAATCTTTCAAACACTTTGAACATGTATTTTTCGAAACATCTAATTGGCTATCGTCGTAGCTATATCTCTTATGTTCACTAACAAGCTTCACACCTCTCATTTTCTTAACCAAAAAGCTTTTTACCTCTTCAGTAAGCGTGTCAAACTCATATGAGTTTACGATAGAGTAGACTATTACCCCGTCACATTCAGGGCATGATATTTCCTTTCCATACTCTATGAAATCATTGTCAATGCCATCGAGGACTAATAACTTCTTTTTAAGTCGATTAGTTATTTTCATTTCCTCTATAACTTTTATCTCCAATAATAACAAGTAAGATTAAAAGTAAATGGATGATGTTATTAGTCAATAACTTAATTTAGGCAAGCCTTGATTATTGATTATATTGAATTCCAAACTATATATATACCATGGTTGAATGACTTTGTCTCATACGACACAGAAATTCGGCCCCATTCATAATCCCATCTAATCATTTCTGTTTTCGTAATATCAGGAACCCCTAAATTCAGAGAAAGGCTTAGCCAATCAGACAAGCTTTTCACTGAGTTATTTAGCATGTTAATATTAGTTCTCGTATCCCAGTCCTTTAGGGATTTATAATATTCACTATCTTTATCGACAAGATGAACCATAAAAGGAAAACCAAAACATATTGGCCGTATGTTAATTTCAAATTCTTTATCGCAAAAAAACACCGGATCAATAAGATATTGATAAGGCATGTATTTCTTTACAGCATTAAACGTATTTAGTTTGTGATAAAGTTTACTGTTGCAAAATCCTTCTTCAGTATCAATCTCTAAAGTTAGACCATCGAAAATTAGCTTTCCCGTTTTCGCATTAAAATTTAAGTTTATCATATATCTATAATCTTTCCTGGGGTTAAAAGATGTCTCGATTCCTCTGGGATAAAGAACTGAAGTCCTCCCCCATCTCCATACAACTTATTGGCTGCAGCTCTACCGTAAGCAACATCTATGTCTTCGCTTACATAGAAAGCCCTTAATTTCGTACGTACAGGCCATCGAGGATCTAATTTTACCTGTAACGCTTGATGATAACCCAAAGGATCGCCTCTATATTGATTGACTGTTGGGAATGTCACAGTATATGAGGGTTGTTGATTCCCATTCGGGTAAAGAGCATAAAGAATTGTACCTTTTTTCAGCTTCCTATTCTTATAAACATCAACACCGGGATAATCATCATTTCCAGGGCCTTGCCACTTCGTTGCTTCTTTAGATGGATCCTTACATTTACGACTCAACCCCCACGGATCCACCCATCCCAGCGCATTAGGCGCATACTGGTAAAGGTTTATCCCCCCCCGCCAGCCCTATCGGGTCCTGCTGCGTAAATCTTCCGCTGTCCGGGTCATAATACCGGAACAGATTGTAGTGCAGCCCTGTCTCACGATCCAGGTATTGCCCCTGCATGCGCAGGTTCTGAGAATATCCTGATACCTGCGTCTCGCTTTCCCGCAGCAGCTTGCCCCAGGCGCTGTTCACCCCTTCCCAGCGCACCTGCCCTTCGATATCCGTCATCCGCTCCGGCGTGCCGTTGGGCTGGCAGTGGAACCAGAAAATCTCCGGGGAATCAACGCCATCGACACGCGCCAGCGGATCGTAACTGTCCTGATCGCTGTAGACACAGGTCAGCGGCACATCCCCGTGCACCTCCTGCAGCAGACGGAACCCTTCCCAGACAAACCGGGTGGTGACCGGCTTGCCGGTTGGCTGTCCGCCCAGCATCTGGTGTAAAGGAAATGAGAACATCCGCACCTTGTTTTGTATATTTAACTTCATAATTACCAGCTTCTAAAGTAATAAACTCATCTGACATAGCTTCGGAGTCATCAGGATCAAGGGCGCCGCCCGTAACATTCTCCCCCGCCCCGATGAAAACTTTCCCAGAAGATACGCTTAAGAATTATGCAACTGTATACTCACCAACATCGTATCTAATATTGACATTATAGGTTCCGTCACCACCAAGATTGGAGATAACATATTGCATTTTTATTTCTTCATCTTTTGGTAGACTGCACCAATCTACATCCTCATTAATTCTATGCTTTAATAGCATCAAATCATAAATAACTAATACGGCAGTATCGGTTTCTATAGTTATAAATTATCAAGTAATAAATGAAGGGATTAGGTTAAAAATAGGTATAAGCCCATCTGGCACTCAAAAATCTAACAATATGTTTTTTATAAGCTAATCATCATAACATGCTGCGGTAAAAATAAAAGACCGAAAAACACAAGCTACTCACCGACCTGCATATTAGTTAATTATACTTTCTATAGATTTTACAACGCTTTTATAAAATTGAATCGACTCCTCACCTATTAGTATATTCTCAATCGGCGAGTCTACTGCCACGCCATAATGATCATATATTTTATTTCTAACAGGGTTTTTAAAATAATGTTGAGGTAAGACATCCACTTCGCGCATGTCGATAGTTTTAAACGTTACGAAATAACCGTTTTTCCAACATGAATTATCAGTAATAATTGGCGACAGCAGCAAATTATCTTTTGGCAATACAGCATCTTCTTGAAGCGAAGATGTAAAATAGTTATATATATATATAACTATGGCATTCTTGAACGGGCCGACATCTATTTTACCCAAAGAGACCATGCCATAGCCTAACCGACCATCATTTAACTGAAAGTAAAAAACATCGCCTTCTTTAGGCCATTTTTTTTGATTTTCTTTTGCTGGCACTATAGTAAGTCTATCGGCCATTTTCCATTAACCCTATTATTTAAGCCAATTTCCGCCACACATAATAGCATCCGAGTATAACTTTCTTGTCGGACTTATGCTATTGATAGAATTTTAAAAGTGGGGATTATTGTGAATAATTTCTGGTTCTCTGATCCACGCATGACCGCAATTTAACAGTTCTTCAGTAATTCTAACTATTTTGTCGAACATTTCACCAAGTCACCAAGCTGTACAGCACGGATATCTACATCCTTAGTGATCCCTACATAGATAGGTCTGACATCTTTATATCTTAAATACACATGGGTATTATTTCCACTTTTTTCTTTTAATCCACTCAGCAAAAGACATGCTTCTCATTGATCGTTTAGGGCATCCGTTTTTGCAAACGGTTAAACCAACAGGATCCACCCACCCCAGCGCATTCGGCGCATAGGAGTAAAGGTTTATCGCCCCACCAGCCCTATCGGCCCCTGCTGCGTAAACCGCCCGCTGTCCGGATCGTAATACCGGAACAGATTGTATGCAGCCCGGTCTCACAGTCCAGGTATTG
Source organism: Enterobacter sp. BIDMC 26 (assembly GCF_000534435.1). Taxonomy (NCBI): domain Bacteria; kingdom Pseudomonadati; phylum Pseudomonadota; class Gammaproteobacteria; order Enterobacterales; family Enterobacteriaceae; genus Enterobacter; species Enterobacter sp. BIDMC 26. Next base: position 1,854,940 of record NZ_KI973182.1, read on the forward strand.
CCCCTGCATGTGCAGGTTCTGAGAAAATCGTGATACCTGCGTCTCAGCTTCCCGCAACTGCTTTCCCCACGCGCTGTTCCCTCCTTCCCAGCGCACCTGCACTTCGCTATCCGACGTCCGCACGGGCATGCCGTTAGGCTGGCAATGGAACCAGAAGATCTCCGGGGTATCTACGCCGTCAATTCGTACCAGCGGATCGTTGCTGTCCTGATCGCAATAGACATAGGTGAGCCGCACATCCCCATGCACCACCTGCAGCAGGGGGAACCCTTCCCAGGCAAACCGGGAAGTGACTAGCATGCCAGTTGCCATCCAGCATCTGATATCGCGTTTACGCCAGCGAATGCCATTCAGTTGCGTCTTACAATTATTAACGACCTACTACTTAGCAGAATCTTCGAGCGGGTTATCTGCTGCATGACAGCGGCGCTGGCGACGGGCATTGCCGACAAAGACGTCCCGACTATACAGTTGGCCCATGCGATCGTACTCGCTGCGGGTGGTCAGAAGCCTTGCGTACGGCTGATCTCACGGTGGAGTACGTCGCGAGTATACTCACCGCTAATCGAGAGCAAGGCGCAAAAGAAGCAGACAAGATTCTTGCCGAAGGGTAGGATTATATCGTTCAGATGGTGAATTGCTGAACTTCTTATTTAACGTTTAATTTGTTTTGAGCAAAAGAAATGCACGCTTTGGCATTGATTTTTATTTATATTAAACTAGTAGTCCATAAATGAATCAGAAACTCTTATAACATAAATATAGTATTACTTTCTTTAATCATATCCAAGCTTCCTAACGCACCAAGTTCTAAAGAATAAACCTCATCAGTACCTCTACACAAATTAAGAAAATATCCTAGATCGCCATCTTGACCAATCAATAAAAATTCAGGTTCAACCTCTTGAATTGTGTATGTAATATTTCTTTCAAGTAAATCGAAACAATTGAATACATATAAATGTTCACCATTCGATCTTTTAATCTCATAAGAGTCAGTGTCTCTAACATTCTCAACCATAAATCGTTTATATTCAGCAGGTAAAGATTTGTGCACTAGTTGTTCAATTTTATCCAACTGATCGATTAAATCCTGCTTTACCATATGTGTTTACCGATATAAGAACAAGCCATATTAAAAACAAATGTCATTGCAATGAGACTAGCATTTGTTAGTGAATTAGTAGAAATTAACAATGCGGAAAAGTGTTGTTAATTGCCTACAGATAATTAGTTGTTAATTGTTTTTTATAGAATCCATGCAAACTACACCTCTCCCCAAACTTTTATTAATGCCGATATGTTTCTTCAGCGTTTAAGATTATAAACTTCAAAAATATTTTTTTCAAAATAATTTTGCATCCAACAATGAGCATCAAGTCCAGTGTGGCCATCATTAACTATATCTCTCAAATAAGGATAGCTTCCAATTTCATAAACACTTAATCTATAATGACCTACCCACATCGGTGCATACTGGTAAAGTTTTCCCCCCCGCCAGCCCTATCGGGTCCGACTGAGTAAACCGCCCGCAGCCCGGGTCGTAATAACGGAACAGATTGTAGTGCAGTCCAGTCTCACGTTACAGGTATTGCCCCTGCATACTCAGATCCTGGGAATAACATGATATCTGCGTCTCGCCTTTTCGCAGCAACTTGCACCAGGCGTTGTATACCCCTCTCCAGCGCACCTGCCCTTCACTATCCATCATTCGCTCCGGCATGCCGTTAGGATGGCAGTAGAACCAGGAAATCTCAGGTCAGCAACGCCATCAATACGCGCCAGCGGATCGTAGCTCTCCTGATCGCTGTAGACATAGGTCAACGGCACATTCCCCGCACTTCCTGCAGCAGGCGGAACCCCTCTCAAGCAAACGGGGTGGTGACGGGATTACCGGTTAGCTTTACGCCAGCGAATACCATTCAGCTGTGTCAGCCAATCTTACTCGCTACGGATGGTCAGCAGCCCTGCGTAAGGCTGGTCTCACGGTGGAGTACGTCGTGAGTATACTAACCGCTAATCGAGAGCAAGGTGCAAAAGAAGCAGACGAGGTTCGTGCGGAAGGGAAAGACTACATCGTTAAAGATGGCATAGTGTTAACCTATTGTTTAAATTGTAAATTCTATAAATTAACTATCTTATACCCTCTTGCGCATAGAGAACTTAAGGTATTTTTAGGCCGATCCTGAAAAGCACGCTGTTTTCCATAAACATAGCATCGTTAAAATATTTATTCGCTTCCTCGAATAATTCCACTCGTAACGGACCGTACCGAGGTCGATAAATGGCGCAGTACCTATATTCGTTCGACGTGTGCGTAATGTGGTCTCACCCCATTTCTTCGCCTTATCATACTCCGTGAGATCGAAGTAAGGGCTGTACAAGCATACAAATATCCAGTTGGCAAGTTCCAATGTACCCTTCAGCTAAGATAGCGCTTTCTGGACTTGTTGTTATTGCTCAAAGCCTCGATGTAGTTCTTGTTATCGTGTAACTCGTTTCCTTTTCAATAGTATTTATTATAGATATTTGCATACTAAAGTCCTTGCCTATGTCAATAATGCATTTATTTTAGAACTGCAATTAAGCCTTACTAAAAAACCGTATCTAAATTTAACTTAAAATTATAAAGTCAATACAGTACAATCAATCATCTTATAACAAATATTTTTTAATATTAATGACTCTATAATACTCCAATCACCACCACCAAGGCCAGATCCTATTCTTGGCATTTGTACTGAAAGACGATTCACCAACGCAAAGTCAGACAATTTTGCGAGACAAACATCTAAGAATTCATAGCATACATATTGATTATCATCATTGTTATTTTTCTTGATCCCATCCTGTGCAAACATATTAGCAACAAATATCCTTTTTTGATCATCAACCATAACAAAATCTACCGTACCTAATTCTGGAACGCCATTATCTTTAAAATTGTTGTGATAGTTTTTCTTCGAAGCAGGATATTTTTTCGAAAGAGACAAAACAAATCCCTTCCCCCATTTGCCTTTGTTATTTACAATGTGAGCAATGATTGTGGATTTGTTCAAACACTTTACAGCATCTCCGGATAAATACTTTATTCGTTTTTTTTCTTTAAATGAATCGAGTGAATCCATCCAAACACTTTCAAATTCTTCATTTGAAATCTCTTCAGAGTCACTTAAGTCTAAGTCGCTTTTCTTACCATCATAAAGCAGGAAACCTACTTGTTCGTTTTTATCTAACAAAGAGGAAGAAGCATAATACTCACCATCAACAATATTTATTTGACGTGTCGCGACATCTCCTATAAATTCACTAAGAATGCACCCTTGCCCAGAGATAAAATCAACATTTCCTTTAAAATATTTTTTCTCCAACTACAATCCCTCCCTCTTTTAACAATTCTTTTAGAATCATCAAAATCTTTTATATACAAGATCAAAGGTGTATTTTCTCGTGATTCAATTACCATCTAAGCCAATAACAGCTATTTCGGCAAAATGGCTTATTCCTTTTAATTTTCTTGCATTACCATATCTATCAGCTTCTAATTGGCCTAGTGACATTTTCACAATTCCATCAATATCTTTCAAGTGTTCGTCCGCCAATCATTTCAGGTATGATATTAATGAAGTATTGTCCATCCTCGAAGCGGACAAGTATATCCCCTGTTGAAGGTCTTATTACACCATTCTTCGTGATATCTTTCATCTCTTCTTCGGCTGTATCATGAATCAATGCCTAAGAAGTCAACCCCACCCAATCGCATTCGGCGCCTACGGGTAAAGGTTTATCCCCCCCCCGCCAGCCCTATCGGGTCCTGCTGCGTAAACCGCCCGCAGTCCGGGTCGTAATACCGGAACAGATTGTAGTGCAGCCCTGTCTCACGATCCAGGTATTGCCCCTGCATCCGGAGGTTCTGAGAATATCCTGATACCTGCGTCTCGCTTTCCCGCAGCAGCTTGCCCCAGGCGCTGTTCACCCCTTCCCAGCGCACCTGCCCATCGATGTAGACACAGGTCAGCGGCACGTCCCCGTTCACCTCCTGCAGCAGGCGGACCCCCTCCCAGACGCACCGGGTAGTGACCGGCTTGCCGGTTGGCTATTCGCCCAGCATTTGGCGTCGCGTTTTGCTGATGCGGCGACCGAGTGGATCGTAGCGGAAGCTGACCTGCGTCAGGCGGTTGTGCGTGACCTTCTCAGCAGAACCTTCCAGCGGGTTACCGGCAGCATCCCAGCGCCACTGCTCCTGTCCGGGCAACGTGCCGTCCTGAACAAGCAAGCGTCCGGCGCTGTCGTATTGCCAGCGGTACCAGCTGAACGGGTTATCGTCCCGCTATTCCCGTATCAGGTTATTACGGTAGTCATAATCCCAGCGGCGATACCCGCATCGCGGTGCCGGACGCTGGGCATTGCCGGTAAAGACGTTCCGGCGATGCAGTTGACCAAGACGGTCGTACTCGCTGCGGGTAGTCAGCAGCCCCTGGGTGCGGCTGGTCTCACGGTGAAGTTCGTCGCGGCTAAAATCTGAAACCGACAGCTTATTGAGAGCAGGGTGAACAAGGCGCGAAGAAGCAGGCAAGATGCGTGCGGAAGGCAAAGATTACATCGTTAAAGATGGCGATGTGATGAACTCTTGTTTAACGTTTGATTTCCTTACGGGGTCAAAACACATTTTCCAGGAGTTCTGTCTTCATACTGGGTTCAAAAGGAATGATTTCGGCAGTCGCAAGTTTTAACCTCTGAAAAGGATCCTTGCGTAAGCGCTCTTCAAGAGAGGCAAGACTCTCACACTTAGCGAGAATGACACCACCGTTTCTTGGGATCCGTCTACCGGACGTCAGGAAAATCCCCTCTGAATACCCCTTTTTTAGCCACTCAACATGAGCATGTATCGCTGCGTCAATCTCTTCGAGTGGTTTTATATAGGTTAAAATAACTATTTAAACCGTGCTCATCCTTTGCCTCTCAGTTAGGTTTTTACGCCGATTGTTGGAACTGTTTATGCGGATCCTCTGTTGCCACCCAGTATTGTTATAACGTTTATGTGTATTTTAATCTTAATACGCGGGTCCGGATTGGGAAAATATGTTATGCATCATATGAAATAACCAATCATTCCAGCCATTTTTTTTACCGCATAGCTACAGACAATGTCGACTTCCCTTGGAAGAGTGAATGTTAAGCAATAAAAGAGTCCCTTGGGGAGGTGCAGACAAATATACTTTGTCATACAGTGCATTGAAGTTTGTCAAAACGGCTGGTAACGGCTTTTGTTCATTTAATACAAAGACTAATTAACGTATTGAATCTAACATTGCATAGTCTAGTAATGATATGCCGAAAGTATATTTTTACCGTTTAACGATCACAATGCTTCTATAATCTGTTTCATTTTTTATCCAGAATATTTCATCTTGAGGTAACGTTCCATCACTGCAGAAATCAACAAGTTCACCTAACCATCCATCAGGAACATATTTGTGGTAATGCATATTCTCAACATATTCAGAATATAGTCGTTTACTATCAAAGTCTATAAATAAATCTGGCATTAGATCATATATATCCCACCAGGTTGTTTTTTCTGAAAGCCTATTGTAAAACGCCACAGCCATATCATCCTTATCGTATAAATAACCCTCTTTAATTAAGTTATCAATGAATATCCGTACGTTTTCTTCATTTACTACTGGTATGTCATATCTTTCTTTATGGATATCCTGTAAGTTAATTTCCACCCCGTTTTTCACAAAATCGTCTACCCATTTAACTCTGTCCAAAACCCACATTTCTTTAAAGGCAACGAACCAATAAAATCTTCCTTCGTTCTTTACTATTACAAGGAGTTCATCATCTTTATTAACATTCATATAGTAACCTATTTTACATTCCCCGAGCCTGGAATCGCTACTTCTTCAAGCCATTCTGCCCATATTGATGGTAATTCATACGTTCTAGCTGGCGTTGTCGGATCGACACGCTTAGGAGCTAACCCACCTTGATTTAACGGATTAGTACGATAACCGGCCTGAGGTATTGCACTTTCTTTTATGAAATCCGCCATCCACTTAGGAAGTTGAAAGGAAACAATTTCTGCATTACCACCTCTAATATCAAGGAAATGCTGAGCATGCGAGCTACCTCCAATACTGATATTTAAGGTTCCACTATTTAAGGGTCCACGCTGAATTTTTTGGTTATTAGCAGAATCTAATTTGATTCTGACCCGACTTGCATTTGGTGGAATTCCCCCTTGAACCCTAAATATAGACTCAGTTGCATTGGGATCCCCTCTCTTGCATAGACCCAGCGGATCTATTCAACCTAATGGATTAGGAGCATAGCTGTAAAGATTTAACCCGCCATATAGCCCTATCAGATCCTGCTGCGTAAACCGTCCGCAGCCCGGGCCGTAATACCGGAACAGATTGTAGTGCAGCCCTGTCTCACGATCCAGGTATTGCCCCTGCATCCGCAGGTTCTGGGAATATCCTGATACCTGCGTTTCACTTTCCCGCAGCAGCTTGCCCCAGGCGCTCTTCACCCCTTCCCAGCGCACCTGCCCTTCAATATCCGTCATCCGCTCCGGCGTGCCGTTCGGCTGACAGTGGAACCAGAAGGTCTCCCGCGCTTCCACGCCGTCAATGCGCGCCAGCGGGTCGTAGCTGTCCTGACCGCTGTAGACACAGGTCAGCGGCACGTCCCCGTGCACCTCCTGCAGCAGGTGGAACCCTTCCCAGACAAACCGGATGGTGATCAGCTTGCCGGTTGGCTGTCCGCCCATCATCTGGCGTCGCGTTTTGCTGATGCGGCGACCGAGCGGATCGTAGCGGATCGTAGCGGAAGCTGACCTGCGTCTGCGGTTTGTTGCGGTCCCGCGGCTGGCTGATGACTTCCGTCAGGCGATCTTCACCGTCGTAGCGGTAGTGCCAGCGGGTCTGGCCGTTATCCTTCTCCACAGTGCGGCCGTGGATATCATAGCGCCAGCGAATGCCGTTCAGCTGCGTCAGGCGGTTGTGCGTGACCTTCTCAGCAGATCCTTCCAGCGGGTTACCGGCAGCATCCCAGCGCCACTGCTCCTGTCCGGGCAGCGTGCCGTCCTGAACAAGCAAAATATTGAGGGTAAGGGTCAGCAAGGTGCGTAAGGAGGAAGCCCGAATGCCTGTTGAAGGTAAAGATTACATCGTTAAAGATGGCGACGTGGTGAACATCTTGTTAACGTTTGATCTGTTTTGAATGGAAAAAATCCACGTTTTGGCATGGATTTTTTTCATATGGGAGGCTCATTGCGCCACCAGAATAATATTTATAGTTGGATTGGTTTGTAGTTTATAATTTTATCAGCAATTTCTTCTGCGCTAAGTTCTTCATAATAAATGTAATTGGCTGCCTGAGGGTCTGCGACACTTCTGCAAAGTAGGTCAATGTTGTTATCAGCTTCCTCTTCTGTACCTTCACTACGTTGGATTTTTTTTATCAGGTCAATAAGCTCTTGTCTTTGCATATTACTCCTTAAAAATGATAAGCACGGTCTAGTTTGTCAAGGTGATATCTTGGCGTAATAATTACTAGATTATCAACATCATATACACCGCCTCCATGTTGGGCAGGGGTTCTATGGTGTAGTACAAATTATCTATTTTTCACGTTCCATTGCATAGCATGCGCTATTGGAGCTTTCCGCCCCGCATTCTGGTAACATTTGATGAACAACATTGCTTTGAAAGATGCGAATCGAAACATCCTCCTATACAGAAGTTCTCGCCAAAATCATCAAAGGATTTTACTTCCCGGCCTCGTAATTTATCGACAATAGAAGATGGGAATAAACTTGCATCACCATGCTATTTCGCTGAAATAGCGTTAATTGCAGTCAGTTAATACAAACCCTAATAATATGATTTTATATCTAGCAGCCTGACTTTCACCCTCAGCTAATACTATATGAAAAATATTGCCTGCAAACAAACTGGAATAAACACAAATATCTAAATCGTTATATTTATAGGAGGGACTTAGATCATCGCTATATGTTTTAACCTTTATCCCAGAGATATTTTTCAAGATTTGTTTTTTTAAATCATCATGTATACCCCAAAGAGGTTTGGCATCTTCGTTTTTGAAAACAATCTCACAATCTAACTTTGGTATGGATATTTTTTCTGAATAATCATTAAAATCATCATCCTTTCCATCATATATTGTTCTCTTGGGTTTAAAATTATAACTTCCCAGAGTCATAAAATTTATTTCTCTCTAATTTTTTTATCAGCCAATAGTTGTTTTATTGATTTAGATAGTGCATATTGAGCACCCCCTCCTGGTTGTTCAAACCAAGGTATCGCGGGTCCTGCATATGCATGTACTGGAGCAACCACTTCGTAGGTTTTATATGGTTTATCTAGCGTATCCAAAGGCAAGGCTCGGCTTTCGAAAGATGCTCCAGCAGGATATTCACGCTGGTTTGTAAGAACCATTTACAATGGAATCTTTGTGACAATAAAACCTTATTGCCAATGGTTCAATAAATTAATCCACATTTCTTTTTCTCCAGCGATGACTTTTATATTTTCTCTATTTTCTTTTACATACTGCATGTACGTTTCATAAATACCTCTTATTGTCACAGTTTTTTCAGAGCGAGAAGCTTCAATCAAAGTTATTAGCTTTTCTAAATAACGTGCGGACTCTACTCTTGACTTAAAAAACTCCTTGAGATAGTCGAGCACCTCATTGTAAGAATCGTAATTCATTATTCCTCCGGAAAAATATCAATTTTGTCGAAAGTAATTTCCCGTTTTTCTGCGTGCATTTGTTCTACGCCCCCTTTCCCATACTGCGGATAAGCATTTGTAAATTGTTCTAATGGTGCACCAACTTCATCCCCAAACATTCTTGGATGCCTCACTTGAGGAGTACCATTTTCATAAAGTTGCAATGTATCAAATGTTCCTCTAATTCTTGCATCACTCCAAGAAACATCCGCTGGTAAAGTCGGATCAACTTTATCAGGACCTTTTATCTGATACGCATCACGAGCCGCTTTACCCGTATAAAATTTTTCGAATCCAAAATACGTTACAGGCACTTTTTTAGTTTCGAGAAGACCAGGAACCCATTTATCTAAACTGCCATCGTCATTCAAATATCGGACATAACGATAAGCAGTTGAAGGCATTGTAGCGCCTGGACCAGCAGGCCCAACATAGAAATCAGGTTTTGTTTTACCGCTACACTCACGACTCAACCCCCACAGATCCACCCATCCCAGCGCATTCGGCGCATACTGGTAAAGGTTTATCCCCCCCGCCAGCCCTATCGGGTCCTGCTGCGTAAACCTACCGCAGTCCGGGTCATAATACCGAAACAGATTGTTGTCAGTCCTATCTCACGGTCCAGGTATTGCCCCTGCATACGCAAGTTCTGAGAATATCCTGATAGCTGCGTCCCGCTTCCCTGCAGCAGTTTTTCCCAGGCACTATTCGCCCCTTCCCAGCGCATCTGCTCCTGGCCAGGCAGCGTGTCGTCCTGAACAAGCAAACGCCCGGCGCTGTCATACTGCCAGCGGTACCAGCTGAACGGGTTGTCGTCACGCTCTTCCCACACCAGGTTATTGCGGTAGTCGTAATCCCAGCGGCGGGACCCGCATCGCGGTGCCGGACATTGGCATTGCCGGTAAAGACGTTCCGGCAATGCAGTCGGTCAAGGCGGTCATATTCGCTGCGGGTGGTCAGCATCCCCTGGGTGCGGCTGGTCTCACGGTGAAGTTCGTCGCGGCTAAAATCTGAGACCGACAGCTTATTGAGAGCAGGGTGAACAAGGCGCGAAGAAGCAGGCAAGATGCTGCGTAAGGAAAAGATTACATCGTTAAAGATGGCGATATGATGAACTCTTGTTTAACGTTTGATTTTCTTAGGGGTAAAACACATTTTCCAGGAGTTCTGTCTTCACACTGGCCTCAAAAGGTATGATTTCAACAGTCGCAAGCTTTATTTTCGACACCCCATCATTAAATAACTGCGAGGTTTTTTACACCAATACGCATTCAATTCATGATTTTATATTATTCCATTTGCAATAATCCCTCCAGGATTTTTCATCTCTGAAACCAGAACGATAATTACAATAAATTGCACCTGAACAATTCCAATGGTCATATGCCGCATTAATATGGCCCCATGCACCATGAATTGGGAGGTCAACATTAGTTTTTTCTTTGAACCAATCCCTTAATTTATTTGTGACTTTCCCCTCTGGATTTTTTTGCTCCCCATCGATTAATTTATAAGGTGCGAAACTCCAACTACCTATAATAGCATTTCCATCATTAGGTTGAATAAAGTTAACTATCAAATAAATATCACCATGCGTGTTTCCTTTTATGTTAAAAATAGCTCTATAAGAGACTGTATCACATCCCTTATCTGGCCAAGGCTCCCAATTTAAATTATTATTATTCATTATTTCTTTTTTGGTTATAAGTGGTGTCAGCATCAGCATTTTATTGAAGAAAAAAGCGCCTGTATCTATAGCAAGATTCATAGTCATATTCCGATATCAAAAGGCTTGCTAATAGGCTCAAGCACAATTTTATAATTTGAAAGGAAAATTATGTTCCTCCTCCCTGACCAAAAACAACAGGATCTTATGATAATGCTTGTCCCGTTCCAGCAACTGCATCTCGTTTTACACGGTACGCCTAAATTTTGCTACGGAATCCAAATATTCTATGTGGCTGTACCTGCAAACTCTCCCATAGTTTTTGTCTACTACCGCCAGCGGCATCGAGAGTTGCCTTATCAAAATAAAAACCAGATTGTCCAGGAGCACCACCGTAGATGACATCACCTTCTTTTAACATTGTGTTAGACCATAAGTCGCGTCCTTTGTACTCCCCATGACCTTGCCACTGCCTGCCGAAAGCAGCCTGATTATGGTCATTTGCTTTCGTCGGTGCACATCTTGGTTTCAACCCCCACGGATCCCCCCATCCCAGCGCATTCGGCGCATACTGGTAAAGGTTTATCCCCCCGCCAGCCCTATCGGGTCCTGATGCGTAAACCGCTCACAGTCCGGGTCGTAATACCGGAATAGAATGTAGTGCAGACCTGTCTCACGATCCGGGTATTGCCCCGCATACGCAGGTTCTGAGAATATCCTGATAACTGCGTCTCGCTTTCCCGCAACAGCTTGCCCCAGGCGCTGTTCACCCCTCCCCAGCGCACCTGCCCTTCGCTATCCGTCATCCGCTCCGGCGTACCGTTGGGCTGGCAGTGGAACCAGAAGATCTCCGGTGCATCCACGCCATCAATACGCGCCAGCGGATCGTAGCTGTCCTGGTCGCAGTAGACACAGGTCAGCGGCACGTCCCCGTGCACTTCCTGCAGCAGGCGGAACCCTTCCCAGACAAACCGGGTGGTGACAAGCTTACCGGTTGGCCCCGCCCAGCATCTGGTGTCGCATTTTGCTGATGCGGCGACCGAGCAGATCGTAGCGGAAGCTTACCTGCGTCTGCGGTTTGTTGCGGTTCCTCGGGTTTGGCCGTTATCCTTCTCTACGGTGCGAGCATGGATATTATTATGCCAGCGAATACCATTCAGCTGCGTCAGGCGGTTGTGCGTAACCTTCTCAGCAGAACCTTCAAGCGGTTTACCGGCAGCATCCCAGCGCCACTGCTCCTGCCCGGGTAGCGTGCCGTCCTGAACAAGCAAACGCCCGACCCTTTCGTATTGCCAGCGGTACCAGCTGAACGGGTTATCATCCCGATCTTCCCGTACCAGGTTATTGCGGTAGTCGTAATCCCAGTGGCGGGACTCGCATCGTGGTGTCGGACGCTGGGCATTGCCGGTAAAGACGTCCCGGCGATGCAGTCGACCAAGACGGTCGTACTCGTTGCGGGTGGTCAGCGCCCCCTGCGTGCAGAATGGAAAAATTGCACTGTTAAAGATGGCGACATACTAAACTTCCTGAGTAAAGTTTAAATAGTTTCAGTTGTGTCTTGAGACTCTCTTTACCTTATGGCATTTACAAATAACCAACGCCATATCTTGATTTTTTATTGAAAGATCAACTAAGGTGTATATAGTTAATCCTGAAAGTGAGTAATTCATCTCGCCATAAATCCAATTTTTACAAAATTATTATCTAACTATTCTTTATGCATTTCATTATACATTTCTCTTTTTTAGACTCATTTTTAAAAGATGTACAAAGAAGATTATTATTTCATTTAGAAAAAAGGGATTAATCCGAGTTTTTATCTCGTATACCAAATAAGGCAGTCATCTATAATAAATTTAAATATCACTATTGGACAATATGACTTCCGTTACATGAATGGATAACTCATATATGTAATGTACGATTTATTACCATCAGAGATTAAGATCCCATCCAATATATATCCCACAATCAAAGGATCTTTCATTTGATTGCACTGTTATCTCTCCCCATTCATAAGTCCATTTTGTTCCATATGGAGGCTTATTTATCTTTCCCATATTGTTTCTGGAAAATTTATTTTGAACCCATTCTGTCAATCGTCTTTCTTCCTCTTCTAGATTTTTTAACGATGCCCTCTTATCCCAATCTTTGAGTGATTGATAAAAATCTCCGTCTTTACTTGTAAGAAAAAGAGATGGGTTAAATGAGAAAATTGCTGGTCTGAACTCTACGATAAAGTTCTGCCCTTCCCATTCAATATCATTTTTCGAAAAATAAAATTTACCTATCTTAGTGAATTGCGGATGGATTTTGTAAAATTCAGATGAAGTGAATGTTTCAAAAGAGCTAAGTTCAATAGGATAACCATCAATTTTAACATTCCCATTTTTAACATTAAATGTCATCTTCTTCATATATCTATAATCTTACCAGGAATTAATTTACCTCTTGCTTCTTCAGGTATGTAAAACTGCCCCCCCTTTCCGGATTGAGGATTCGCCGTTGCACAACCCCTAGAAACAAATATATCCTTAATACATAATATTCCCTAACTTTGGTTCCTATAGGGAAATCTGAATTAAGTGTCACTTGTGACACCTCATGATATCCTAATGAATCACCTTTAGATTGCCTAACTGTAGTATGAGTTATGGTATATGCAGGTAACTGATCACCATTTGAATGCAATGCATAGAGGATCGTTCTTTTTTAAGCGTTCTGTTCGAGTAACTATCAATACCTTTATAATCTTTATTATGAGGTCCTTGCCACTTACCACATTTGCACCATCAACTTCGCGATAAACATTCCAGTATTCATTACCATGAATATGAGGTTGAGAGGAAATCTGGACGTTATCTTTCAACACATTCGGTAAGTTTATGGAGTCATAGCGCCAGCGAATGCCACAAAGTCGTCTGTGGTTTGTTAGCATAACCTTAAATACCGAACATCAATAAAATTTATATGATACTTTTTGTTAAGAAAATAATCTGTAATCTTTATAGCAGCGTACACTAATGCACTGTAAGAGGTATACATATTGTTCTATTGACAACATGCGTACCGTAAAGTTATTAACAGTCCATAACCTGGTTTTTTAGAATCGAGGGTTCCACATCGGATTCATTATTCAAATCCTAACACCCTCGATTGTGGTCGAACATTAACATTTTAAATCGAATATATTAAATTAAATAATTTCCGATCTTCACCTTCAGGTCCGAATTTATATTCATCACCAACTAACCTCAGTATTTTTTCTTCATCTACAAAGAAACCTCTGTATACTATAGCGGAAATTATCCTTCCAAATATATCTGAAGAAACGTGTCTTCTCAATGTTTTAAGATCTGCTAAATTATCTCTAAGAATATAATAAGCGTAATTCATTAGAATGAAGTTGGATATTAATAAATTTTTTGTAGATTGATACTTATCAAAACACTGCTCCAAAGCTTTATATATTATTTTTTTAGATTTTTTATATGCATTAATAAAATTGCCAGGATCGATAAGATAGCAATTTTTATCATTAAACAACAGGTGATTATCTTCGTTATTCGCAACAAACAAAAAATTCAATACCGATGATTGATAGTATTTTATAGCCTTAATATCTCCAAAGTTTTTCTTTTTTTCAAATTGTGCATAAAATTGCTCAAGCAATGATAATACAGTTACATTGCCATGCTGAACAGTATTTATACAGAGCCCATCATTAGTAATGCATAGTAAATTATAAGAGTCATCATCCATGCCCATTTCAAAACACAAAAACCTTAAAAAAAAGTCTTTTGCTTTTATTGCGTAATCTTCTTTGCTGTTTTTTAAGGAAAGAAGTTGATGTATATAAAATAATATAACGATATCTTTATCTATACGCTGTCGATTATCTATTTGAAACAGATAACCTAATCGAGAAAGAAAAACTTCAAATGCATATTTCCCTTCTTCACTTAGGCCTAGCTTCTTTAATGCACGCTGTAACATAACCTTAGGAAAGCAAGTTTGCCAACGACTCAACTCTGCATACTTCCCATTTTCTTTTTTAAAATAAACGGGAAAAAGGTCTGGTTCATCTTGAACATAGACATAATTTCCAAAACTTTCAATCTCTGCTCTCGCATTAGTGAAGTGTTCAATTTTATGTAGATACATTTCAAAAATCATTAAGTAATCCTCTTACCACATTTCTTCCAATTACCTTTAGCATCTTTCTTTTCAATCTGGAATGAAGTGATTTTATCATTAAAACGAGAAAGGATATTTTTACCGATGCCCCTTGCTCCAGGTTCATTTCTCTTTGATAGAACTCCATCTTTCAGCCCGGTTTCTTTGTAATCAACTTTTGATATATCACTATGTTGATTAAGAAGCTCAACCCCAGAGTCATTTACGGTCATAACGGCACGATACTTTTCATTTCCAGGGTTAAACCCTGGTCGGCTATCATGATTAACCCATATGGCTTTTTCACCACGATTATTAGGAACCAATCCGCCTTTACCATCGCGTTCAGAAGCTGATGCAATCGCTTCATCTTTACTCATATAGCGTATAACTTCCTCTTGTTTTAATCCCAGAGGGTCTATTCGGGTTAAACTATTTGCACCATACTGGTAAAGGTTTATCCCTCCCGCCAGCCCTATCGGGTCCTGCTGCGTAAACCGCCCGCAGTCCGGGTCGTAATACCGGAAGAGATTGTAGTGCAGCCCCGTCTCACGGTCCAGGTATTGCCCCTGCATCCGCAGGTTCTGAGAATATCCTGATACTTGCGTCTCGCTTTCCCGCAGCAGCTTGCCCCAGGCGCTGTTCACCCCTTCCCAGCGCACCTGCCCTTCGATATCCGTCATCCGCTCCGGCGTACCGTTGGGCTGGCAGTGGAACCAGAAGATCTCCGGGGCATCAACGCCGTCAATACGCGCCAGCGGATCGTAGCTGTCCTGATCGCTGTAGACGTAGGTTAGCGGCACGTCCCCGTGCACTTCCTGCAGCAGGCGGAAACCTTCCCAGACAAACCGGGTGGTGCTCGGCTTGCCGGTTGGCTGTCCGCCCAGCATCTGGCGTCGCGTTTTGCTGATGCGTCGCCCGAGCGGATCGTAGCGGAAGCTGACCTGCGTCTGCGGTTTGTTGCGGTCCCGCGGCTGGCTGATGACTTCCGTCAGGCGATGCTCCCCGTCGTAGCAGTAGTGCCAGCGGGTCTGGCCGTTATCCTTCTCCACGGTGCGGCCGTGGATATCATAGCGCCAGCGAATGCCGTTCAGCTGCGCCAGACAGTTGTGCGTGACTTTCTCAGTAGAACCTTCGAGCAGTGAAGGTTCTGTAGTGGTAGCGGTTTGCGCCGCGGTTGAATCCGGTACCGCTGAAATGGACGACGCCGACCGTGAAGAGTCCATGGCCGAGCAGGGTCTGGAAGAGCCGGGCCTGAACCGCGTGATCCGCGCGGGCTATGAGCTGCTGAACCTGCAAAGCTACTTCACCGCTGGTGTAAAAGAAGTGCGTGCGTGGACCATCCCTGTCGGTGCGACTGCGCCTCAGGCAGCCGGTAAGATCCACACCGACTTCGAGAAAGGCTTCATTCGTGCGCAGACTATCGCGTTTGAAGACTTCATCACCTACAAAGATGAGCAAGGCGCGAAAGAAGCGGGCAAGATGCGTGCGGAAGGGAAAGATTACATCGTTAAAGATGGCGATGAGATGAACTTCCTGTTTAACGTTTGATTGGTTTTGAATGAAAAAATCCACGCTTAGGCGCGGATTTTTATTCCGAGATAAATTTCCTAGGTAGTATTAAATTTAAAAAATACCTTCTTTGAGAGGATGGTCTTTTATTCCTCCCCAAGGGTCATCTAGCAAAAACTTAGCAGCAACAGCTTCTTTTGCCGGTACAAGAGTGAAATTATAGTAAATTTCATTGCCTTCACAAACCTCATAAAAGAGTGAATAAACTTTATCGTTCACATCTATATTTAAATCGAATTTCTCAGTTGCTGAAGCGATTTGCAGCTTATGTTTATCCGTAATGAAAAATGGTACAACAATACAGCGCTGAGCATTTTCATCCAATTTGAAAGCATTCTCTATTTTGATATTGACGTTTGCTCCAAACGCGTCCTCTGGTAATGGATCGAATATAACATAATCCTTGTGAAGAACAGCACCTTGAGAAACATTACCCTTTCCCCACTGACTCAGCTTTTCGTCATAGTCTCGGGATCGGAACACTATTTGACCATGTGAAATCAGTAGATCAACTATTTGTATTTTTTTATCATTCATTACATTACCTCGATTTTTATTATCGTTCTACCGATAATGTGAGATCAGGCCATCAAAAATAAAATACCTGTGATATTTTTAAGATGTTAATGAGTGGCTGCAATACGAAATCTGACAGGGGAAGCACCCTTCCCCTGATGCTCAAATATTGGTTAGGATATTATCGATAAGCTCAAACCCTGAAACCCCCATTGTTGTGTAATTAGGGTATTCGGCAACAGATAACCGTCTGATTTCGTCCTCTCCTATATATAAAACACCAGCATAATTAAATATTTTCAATTGTTTTTTTTCTTCTGTAAGATCAGTGTGACCAATAATTTTCCAAACGCCTTTGCTGATATTTTGGTTGCCGGTAAAGATAACTTTCGTCTCTTTACCAAACTTTTCAAAACTTAGCGGTGTTAATGAACCGCCATCAATAAGCTCTTCAGTCTGCTGTATCGATAATATGCAGAACCCTATTGCTTGCTTAAATTTTTTGCTTGGAGCAAAAATAATATGACAAATCGCATATTTCCCATTGCTCAATGGAATGACAAAGATGTCACCCTGTTTGTATTTTACTTTCATAAGCCATTACCTTTCAGTATTGATAACGCATCATTCAATACTTTTCCACCCCAATCACTGCTATGACCCACAATATCATATGTGCTAGCCTTTGGGTTATTAGGACTATACGATCTGATTTTATTGAGGAGATTTGTTAAAGAATTCGTTGACTTAGCTCCACCATTAAGATCCATAATTCTTTGTTCCAAGTATTTAGCTTCAGCTTTGGTCGAATTATTATCAAATATGGTCAACTGTTCCAAAAGAGATTTACCCGGTGTATTCACATGGCTATTCAAACGCGTTGGTGCATCCCCACGTCCTACATTGATAATATTCTTTCCGTCGTGTAGAACCTACAACCATGCATACAATTCATACCGGAACGCTACACATGCACCTTCTGGTTGGTCTGTACATAACTTAAAGCCAGAAAGCCTAATCATCTTCTATATCGGGAGGAGGAGTCACAATACCAAGAACCTCTCGCCCAAATCGAATATCTTCATCAGATTTCTTTTTTAACTTAAGGATTACAACCCCCAGCAGAAAATTATTTTTTTCATCTGAATAAACCTTAAAAGAATATGACTTAGTAGGGATGTTAATTACAGAAACATTTTCTTTATCAAAGTTTTCAAGAGCAATAATTAACTCATCAAGCCCCTTTACTTTCAATTCGGTGAATTTCGTATTTTCTTTATGCGCTTTCATTGTTCGCAACTCATCTTGAGTATGACTTATGAATGATGCACATTGCATATTATTTTTTTCATTTAGATAAGAACGAAATTCATCCGGTATTTTTTCTCGCGCATACTCAACAAGGCTATCATTTTTCATGGTAAAAACACCTCAACATCGCCACTTCGGATTCCTTTAAGTAAGATTTCTCGTTCCATCCATTCATCAAAAGAATACTCCCACGACCAAGAATCGCCTGACTTAGGAGCACCAACTTTGACTCTTAATATAACACCATCAGGTCCTGCAAAGTTTCTTGCTACATCGGGACTATCTGTCCACGAAGTATATGGGCTGATACTTGATACCCCGCCAAAGTTATGTTGCTCC
Organism: Enterobacter sp. BIDMC 26; assembly: GCF_000534435.1. NCBI lineage: Bacteria > Pseudomonadati > Pseudomonadota > Gammaproteobacteria > Enterobacterales > Enterobacteriaceae > Enterobacter > Enterobacter sp. BIDMC 26. The sequence continues at coordinate 1,873,291 of NZ_KI973182.1, forward strand.
GGAGTTATTGATGAATGAACATCCCCAGGAATCACCTTACCATTAAGTGCATTTTCCCATTCGGGATGGTCTTTATGTATACCCCGGTAATTATATTGCCCTGGTTCCACATCCGGTAGATGTTTATCAGGTTTACAAGGCGACAACCCTCACGGATCCACCCACCCCAGCGCATTCGGCGCATACTGGTAAAGGTTTATCCCCCCCGCCAGCCCTATCGGGACCTGCTGCTCGCTTTCACGCAGCAGCTTGCCCCAGGCGCTGTTCACCGCTTCCCAGCGCACCTGCCCTTCGCTATCCGTCATCCGCTCCGGCGTGCCGTTCGGCTGACAGTGGAACCAGAAGATTTCCGGTGCTTCCACGCCATCAATACGCGCCAGCGGATCGTAGCTGTCCTGACCGCTATAGACACAGGTCAGCGGCACGTCCCCGTGCACTTCCTGCAGCAGGCGGAACCCTTCCCAGACAAACCGGGTGCTGACCGGCTTGCCGGTTGGCTGTCCGCCCAGCATCTGGCGTCGCGTTTTGCTGATGCGTCGTCCGAGCGGATCGTAGCGGTAGTGCCAGCGGGTCTGGCCGTTATCTTTCTCTATGGTGCGGCCGTGAACGTCATAGCGCCAGCGAATGCCGTTCAGCTGCGTCAGGAGGTTGTGCGTAACCTTCGCAGCAGAGCCTTCCAGCGGGTTACCGGTAGCATCCCAGCGCCACTGCTCCTGTCCGGGCAGCGTGCCGTCCTGAACAAGCAAACCACCGGGCGCTGTCGTACTGCCAGCGGTACCAGCTAAACGGGTTATCGTCACGCTCTTCCCGTACCAGGTTATTACGGTAATCGTAATCCAAGCGGCGAGACCAGCGGCGCGGCGACGGACGCTGCGCATTGACAGTGAATTCATCCCGGCGATGCAGTCGACCAAGATGGTCATACTCGCTGCGGGTTGTAAGCAGTCCCCGGGGGCGGCGATTCTCAAGGTGGAGTCGTTCGTCGCGGGTATACTGACAATTTATTGAGGGAAAGGGTAAGCGAGGCGCAAAAAACAAGCAAGATACATGCAAAAGGAAAAAAATGATATTGTCAAAAATGGCTACGTGATGAACTAATTATTTAACATTTGTTTTTTGAATCAAAAAATCCACACCAAGGCGTGGATTTTCATTCAGAGATAAACTCCCTCTTCTAATGAGTTTTCAATAAACGTTGCTTTTGTAAAGGAAATTAGAACATCTGAACCTTGCTTTTTAAATTTAACTTTGTAACTACCAGGTTCTAAAATAATAAACTCACCAGAAATAGCATCTGAGTCATCAGGCTCAAGATCTCCGCCCGTGACATCCTCCCCCGCCCCAATGAAAACCTTTCCAGAAGGTACGTTTAAAAATAGTGCTCCAACATACTCGTCAACATTATTTTTTATATGAATTTTATAGGTGCCATCCTCTCCAAGATTGAGAAATAATACATTCCCTTTATTTATTTCTTCAATTTCAACTTCTGGAAGACTCCACCAATCTGCATCATTATCAATTCTATGTTTTAATGACATCAAATCATAAATAACTAATGTGGCAGTATCCGTCTGGACATGAATGGATTTATTCATTTTACCCCCTATTGAAATATTATTTCTCTGATGGCATCCCCAGCTGAAATCCCGCCTTTCTACCTGTATTTTCCAGGAACTACCGACACTTTTATTAATTGTTTCATTCAGCATTTATACTCTTTATACAGGCGAATCTTCAACAATTAAATTAACAGATGATCAGCGTTTTACTTACTTAGATCAGGAGCTGAGCCGAACATCTTTTCAAAGCACGCAGAAACAGCTTGCCTTATCATTTTTTTAAGGGCATTTGATCTTAATACGCAGGGCCAGTTCGAGTTAACGTGTTACGCTTCATATCAAAGGAATAAAACCAATCATACCAGCCATTCTGTTGTACTGCATAACTACAGACGACGACCACTTCCTTTGAAAGATTAAATGTTAAGTAGTAGAAAATAGCGTCTTCAGGAGGTGCAGACGACAACAGCTTTTCGCCCCGAGCATTGAAAATTGTCAAAACGGTTGGTAATGGCTTTGGTTCGCTTAACGCAAAGACTAATTGGCGTGTTGAATCTATCATTGCACAGTCTAAAAATGGTAAAGTAATCAGTGTGTTACTTTCATCATGCGTCCATTCAAGCAGATCATTTTCTTTAATACAATTAAGATTTTCAATCATAGGTAAACCTAAAATTTCATTGTTTGATCTGTTTCAAGTCACCTTCAAAAAACCCCACAAGAGATACACGGTACCGGGCTGGCTGAACTTCTTTATACGTAAAAACAGTTGAAAAGTCTTTTAAATAGTTTTGACATGTGTTTTTCGAAACATACAATTGGCTTTCATCATAGCTATATTTATTATCTTCACTAAGATACTTCACACCTCTCATTTTCTTAACAAGAAACCATTTTACCTCTTCGGTGAGCGAGTCAAAACCATATGAATTTACTATGGAATATAGTAGTACACCTTCGCATTCAGGGCATGCTAGTTCCTTTCCATACTCTATGAAATCATTGTCAATGCCATCTAGGACTAATAACTTCTTTTTCAGTCGATTTGTTATTTTCATTTTATCTAAATCTTTAACTCCATTAATAGACAGGTTAGGTGATAAGCAAATGGGGGGGTTATTAATTGAAACTTCATTTAGTCAAACATTCCATTCAATATAAATTCCACAGTCGAAGCTTTTTTCATTAGACTGTACAACAATTCTTCCCCATTCATGTTCCCATTGAATTCCATATGGTGGATTGTTAATTTCAAGCTTAGGGTTTGAGGTTATTTCATTCTCAACCTATTTTTCGTTTGAATACTAATTGGTCCTAAAAGGTAGTTACTATTTCTGAGAAATAACAAACTCATGACCAAAGATGGTAATTGTTAATTAAAGGGAAAAATACGTTGCATTTTTAGTTTTTAACTAGAACTTTATGGCTTGCTACAGAATTTCATAATAATAGACTTCACAGCAGCAGAATTAAATAAGTCGCAAACTTATTAATTATTCTTTAAGGGAGTCTCTCTTCTGTTACCAATCCATCAAGAAAGTTGGAAAATGAATTTGTCAGATATCTTTGAAGTTTTATATGATTCTCTTGCATAGTCAAATCTTCATCAAAAGAATCTGTGGCAAAATATACAATTGAATAATTATCTAAATTCAGACAAAAGAAATTCCCTCCCCAATCATTTGCGAAAGGAAGCAGGTTCCTAGGAATCACTTCCCTATCCAACATGCTAATATAGCAACCGTCAATTAAAGACCTAGGATCATGATTTGTCTGAGTATTATAAACAAACGGTTTAAATCCTGCTACCTCTACTGGCTCAAAACCTTCATCACCGTCCCACCAACTTTTCTCAGGAATGCCACCATTAAATTGCAGATAATGTAATACGAAATCATCCGAAAGGGTAATAGATAATTTACTTTCCGTTTTATAAATATCTGCACGTCCAATCTTTTTTTCACATTTTTTGAAGTTATTCATCAGATTATAACGTAGTAATTACACTCCGTAAGCAATTATATGGAACATATTTATTCAAGCCACCTTTAAAAGGTAAATAACGATGTATTCATGTTCTTTTGCGCAAAAAAAATTCAAGGTATTTTCTAGGTCTATCCTGAAACGCACGCTCTTTGCCGTAGTTATAAGCATCGTTAAAATATTTATACGCTTCCTCAAATTGATTCAACTCATAACAGACCATGCCGAGATCGATTAAGGGTGCAGTGTCTATATCCGATCCACATGTCCGTAATGTCGTCTCTCCCCATTTCTTTGCCTCAGCATAATCCGTCAGATCAAAATATGCGCTGTATATGCATGCACAGATCCAGTTGGCAATTTCCCATTCAAGCTTCGGCTCAGGAAGAGCTTGCCAGGCTTTGTGGTATTGCTCTAACGCCTCAGTATATTTTTTATCATCATGAAAATCATTTCCTTTTTCTATAAAAGATGTAACTCTTTTTTCATCAAATTTATCGTAACCGATTTTCATGTGTTTATTGATGGTGAATCGCAAAGAAACCTCCTAACCAATATAAAAGCTGACATGAGCCATAAATAATTTTTGAAGAAATAAGCTCTCTAAAAAATGTTATTTTTAATATTAAAAAATAAAAACTTAACCAAAAAAGAATTGCTTAAACCCTTTTGCCTCAACATCCTTTAGTTTGCTTTTAAGCATAAAATCGATATCTTTCAGAAAATCCTCTCTGAAATTAAAATCATCATCTGTACCATCACCATCATATTTACTTTGCTCTATCTCAATGGCAGAACAAAAAACATCCAAAAAGTCAGCTAAGGAACCGGAAATGATAAAGTTTCGTTTTTGAATACTACCATAAACAGGGGATGTTATATTTCGGGTGTCACAAAAAAGAACGTCTCCATTTCTTTCAGCAAAGATTATATACTCATCGTGCCAGGCCGTATCATTTTGAACTCGCCAGCCTGATAATATTTCATTGAGATCTTGGGACTCAACAATTTGTATAAAGAAAGTACCATAAAATGTTGGGTGGTCATTTAAAATCAAATGACTATAAAAAATCGAATTTCGCCATTTAAATTTACAGGGAGAGAACTTTTATTTTCTTCTGCTGTAAAGTCTATCTCCCCCATATTTAAATCATTCGTTTTGAATTTGATAACAAAGTCTTGAATAGTATTTTTTATATACATCATTCCTCTTTAAGAGTTAACATTATTGATTACTCGTAAAACTACTATGATCTATAGTTGAAAAATGGACTCATCATCCAAAGAACTTTTTCGCGCCATTAAAAAAGAAAAATAAAGAATCAGTAATGGCACGACACCATTCAATATTAAGGTAGTTTATTGCCCTTTCTCTTACGATTTGAGTCTATTTCGTAGAAATAATCCTCACAGAAAACGTCTAAAGCATTTTCCAGTCGAACAAGTTTCAAACCCCGGAAGCCTTTACTTTCTATAACTTCCTTAACCTCTTGTTTAATAATGATAAAACCACCTAATAATGTGTCGCTAAACGAAAGAATATCATATTCAAGCGCATCATCCTTTAATTCGATTTTAAAAGGTATGATATCTCCGAACTTATCATCTTCAAGAATAGATTTTTCTTCATCTATAACATCCCCGCCTGGAAAATATACATATTTAAAATCATTCCGAAGAACTTGACCATTCCCGATCGAAACTGGTGTTATATCTCGGTCAAAAAAAACATTGTGCTTATAATTTTCTAAAATTGAAAATAAAGACTTATCCATCAAGTGCCCAAAGTCTTTTTTATAATAGTCAAATTTCAAAGCCCCAACATTTTTATTGCACAACAAATAAATACGTTCTGGACATTCATCGTCTGTTATTCGATAAGGGTAGGAAAATGCAGAGCCTTCTATTTCCCAGTTTTCATCGATCTGTAATCTTTCATCAACCATGCCCTGTAAATTTCTTGGCATGAGTGATGATTCAAAGTCATTCATGATCACATAATAGGACATTAATTCATTCTCCTGCATTTTGTTGTGGGAACATGACCCATCCAAATTTTATTCTTCATATCAATCTGGATCCGCCTTATAGCTATCCTCGCCCCTTTAGCATCCAATCTCCCAGAATTATATCGTTGCTCAACACGAGCAATTCGCTGACGGACAATGTCACTATAGTTATGATGATTACTGCTATGGAAAACATCCATTCCTTTCCCTGCATCTTGTTTCATTGCTGTTGCGCTCCCTGGCACATGAATACCATTAAATGCAGAGTTCATGTCTTTACCGATGCCAATATTATTGAAGAATGATTGGTTCTCTTTCCACACCTCAACGGGTATAACATGGTGAGCAGAAAGTCGATCTCCAACTTTACCAGACATAGCTTTATCTAATATACCACTATTAGATAACCCCCACGGATCCACCCACCCCAGCGCATTAGGCGCATACTGGTAAAGGTTTATCCCCCCCGCCAGCCCTATCGGGTCCTGCTGCGTAAACCGCCCGCAGTCCGGGTCGTAATACCGGAAGAGATTGTAGTGCAGCCCCGTCTCACGGTCCAGGTATTGCCCCTGCATCCGCAGGTTCTGAGAATATCCTGATACCTGCGTCTCGCTTTCCCGCAGCAGCTTGCCCCAGGCGCTGTTCACCCCTTCCCAGCGCACCTGCCCTTCGATATCCGTCATCCGCTCCGGCGTGCCGTTGGGCTGACAGTGGAACCAGAAGATCTCCGGTGCTTCCACGCCGTCAATACGCGCCAGCGGGTCGTAGCTGTCCTGGTCGCTGTAGACGTAGGTGAGCGGCACATCCCCGTGCACCTCCTGCAGCAGACGAAACCCTTCCCAGACAAACCGGGTGCTGACCGGCTTGCCGGTTGGCTGTCCGCCCAGCATCTGGCGTCGTGTTTTGCTGATGCGTCGCCCGAGCGGATCGTAGCGGAAGCTGACCTGCGTCTGCGGTTTGTTGCGGTCCCGCGGCTGGCTGATGACTTCCGTCAGACGGTGCTCACCATCGTAGCGGTAGTGCCAGCGGGTCTGGCCGTTATCTTTCTCCACGGTGCGGCCGTGGATGTCATAACGCCAGCGAATGCCGTTCAGCTGCGTCAGGCGGTTGTGCGTGACCTTCTCAGCAGTACCTTCCAGCGGGTTACCGGCAGCATCCCAGCGCCACTGCTCCTGGCCGGGCAGCGTGCCGTCCTGAACGAGCAGACGTCCGGCGCTGTCGTACTGCCAGCGGTACCAGCTGAACGGGTTATCGTCCCGCTCTTCCCGCACCAGGTTATTGCGGTAGTCGTAATCCCAGCGGCGAGACCAGCGGCGCGGCGACGGACGCTGGGCATTGCCAGTGAATACATCCCGGCGATGCAGTCGACCAAGACGGTCGTACTCGCTGCGGGTGGTCAGCAGCCCCTGGGTACGGCTGGTCTCACGGTGGAGTTCGTCACGGGTAAAATCGGAGACCGACAGCTTATCGAGGGCAATGCTGAGCAGATGCCCGCTACCGTAGTAGAACTGTTTCAGCTCGCGGCCATCGGGCAGCGTGACGGAGGTGCGGTTGCCGAGAGCATCATACTCCCATGCCAGCTCACCGTGCTCGCCCACTTCATGCGTGACACGCCCCAGAGCGTCATACTCAAAGGCAAGTTCCTGTTCTGCCTCTGCACTCCAGGCGTCAACGGAAAGTGCCGGATGAAGTCCAATACGACTCAGCAAACCTGACGGTGTGTAGTGATAACGGGTCTGCCCTTCCGGCGTGGTGCGGGCAACCAGCTGGCCACTCGCGCTCCAGGCGAAGGCATGGGTGATGGCTTCCGGATGACCGGCGGCAAACGTGCGCGCTATCGTACGCCCGCAGGCGTCATAGCGATACTGTGAGGCCACGCCATCGAGCCCCACCTCTTCCAGCAGCAGCGAGTCGGGCCCCCAGCGGAACTGATAGGCTTCGCCATTTTCATTTTCCAGGGCAATCAGTCGCCCGCGGCTGTCCCAGCGGCGACGGACCTCTTCACCCTGAGTGTTACGCGTAGCGGTTAATCGTCCTGCCTCGTCGTATTTAAACTCACTTTCTTTGCCATCAGCGCCCGCATGCGTCACCGGCAGGCCGCGTTCGTTCCATGCAAGTGACTCTGTCCAGCCTTCCGGTCGATCGAGTTGCACCGGACGCCCCGCGGCATCGTAGCGATAGCGCGTCTCTTCGCCGTCAGCGCCGATCTCAGTCGTCAACCAGCCCAGCGGATGATAGGTATAGCGGGTTATTCGTCCTGAACAGTCTGTGGCACGAATGACCTGCCCGGCCTCGTTGTACTCCTGGTAACGACTGTTTCCCGCGGCATCAACTTCTTCAACGACCTGACCAAACTCGTCCCGGCGCAGCAATGTTGTCTGCCCCATCGGGTCTACCACACGCTTCAGCCCGTGATGCTCGTCGTACCAGAAACGGGTCGCACTGCCGTCAGCTTCAATGATGCCTGACGGCAGCGCGCGGTGCTCCAGCCAGGTGGTGGTGCGGGTATTGCCGTCGGCGTCGATTTCCTGCACCCGGTTGCCCATTTCGTCGTAGACGAAGGTGACGGCGTTACCGAGCGGATCGATGCGACGGGTCAGAAGTTCGTTTTCATCCCACTCGTAGCACCAGTTTTCACCGCGCTCGTCAACGTAGCGGACAATCAGATTTTGCGCGTTCCAGTAGTGCTTACGCGTCTGGCCATCGTAGTGCTCGACGGTCGTCAGCCCGGCGGCTAAATCGTAGGTGAAGCGGCAGCCGTCGCCGGTGCTGGTGCGGTTTTCCACCACGCGCCAGTGGTCGAATTTTTGCCAGCGGTATTCGCTCTCCAGCCCGCCCGGCAGGCGGTGCCAGACCATCAGGCCGTGGTCGTTATAGCGGTATTCGCGCGTCACTACGCCAGAGGCATCCGTCACGCTCGCCAGCTGGCCGCGCGCATCGTAACCCCACTGCATCAGCGGCCAGGTACGGTTGCCGTCAAAATGGCTGGCAGAGGTGGCGCGCTGCGGGAAACGCTCATCTTCATAGCGCAGGGTGACATCAATCGCCCGTGGCTCATCGTGAAGATTGACCAGCCTGCCGTGTTCATCCCACTCCGTCAGCAGCGCGTTACCGTATTCGTCGCTGAGGGAGGCCAGACGCAGGATGGTGGGATTCACCCGGGTCGGTTTATACAGACGCCATACCGCGCCGTCATCGTCGGCAATCGCCACGTCGCCGCTCTCATTGCGGCGGATGATGATACCTTCGCTGATGCTGTAAAACGCGCGATCGACGGGCGGCAGCTCAAAGCTCAGCTCACGGCCGGTTTCGTCGAACCAGGTCGCGTTGTTCTCTTCGAGCGTCAGATAGCTGTCAAAGGTTGTCGCCCAACCCAGACCAAACAGCCCTTCACGAGTGGTCAGGCTGTTGTAGCTGCGCTGCCAGCGCAGCGGGAAGCGCCCCGGCAACGAGAAATCGAGTTCATCGTCATCATTCAGCACCTTCACGCCGGTTGCAGCATGTACCGGGTGCGAGGAGCCAAACACAGCATTAACGGCCATATCGGCCAGCATGCCACCGCCGGCTGCCGCCAGTGCACAGGGCATATTTTTCAGGATTTTACCCGGACGTCCGCGCAGCAGGGAGAGCGCGATCATCCCCAGCGCCAGACCCGGCGTTTTACCGCTCTTGATATCACGTACCGTGAGCGTGTCGCCGCCAATGATCACATTCGGGGACACATCATCAGAGACAGTGCCTTCACAGGTGGTGCGATCTTTTGCACGTACCGCGGGCTGCCCGTTAATGAAGACGCTCTTAGAGCCCTCAGCGAGGTATTGCGGCCCGGAGTGCTTTTCGCACGCCACTTTATCCTCTTCAAGGGGCGACGTGCCTGCGGCGGCGGACGCCACGCTCGGCTGCCACATCTCGCTGCCAAACTGTCCAGCGGCGGAAAGCAGCATGCCGGCATAGTCGGCAAAGCTGCCCGGAGACTGTGGTTCAGGTGACGGTGTGTCGGCGGGCGTCAGCGTCCCGGCCGCTCGTGCAGCGGGAATCGCGTTCGTCAGAACGTTATCAGACCCGGTGGTAATTTTGCCCGCTGGCGACGGCGGGAACAGCGCGTTGCCTAAACCTTCGGCGGCGTTGCTGATATCGTCAGTTATACCTGCCACGTTTGCCAGTACGCCGCCAATGATCCCACTTAACAGACAGCTGGATCCAATCGCCGCCACGCCCGCGGCGGCAGCACCCGCCCCCAGCAGCGGAGCAGCAACGGTTGCCGCCGCGCCCACGGCAGCGCCGATAACGGCATAGGCCGCACCTTCCGCCACAATACTGGTGATATCCGCAAAAATGCTGGAGTGAATGATCTCGTCGCCCTGACGGGCCGCGTTGTTATCGCTCATGCCTTACACATTCCGGTTGTCGTTTAGCGTCAGACTCTGCTTAAGCGCGCTCCAGCGCCCCTGATCCTCTGCGGTGAATGCTCTGAGCGCCGAGAGGGTAAAAATCATCAACACCGGCTTGCCCGGCGTTTGTACGGCCAGCTGTTTTTGCCAAATGCGCTGTCCGTTACTGTCAAAAGTCGTCTCGACTTCCAGCGCGTTAATTTTCCCGTCAGGCCCGACCTTTACGCCCTGGAATGCGCTTTGGGCAATCTCGCCCATCTGCGGACGTAGTAGTTCCCACTGGCGGTGAAACTCTTTCTCATAGTCGCTGCCATCCGGGATACCGCCGCGGCTGACCACGACGGACAATCCGCTTTCGTCATCGCGAATAATATTCATACTGTTGTCCTGCCAGGCAGCAGGAAAAAGGGAAAACGAACCTTCCTGGAGGGTGTATTTCATAAGTGAACTCGGGATGATTAATAGTGTGAGAAATAAAAGGGGCCAATCCATGCTGGCCTTTGGGCTGGCGAATGCATTATTTAAGCCACTGACCTGACTGTTCAACTAACACATGGCTGCCTTTGCTCACGACCAATTTCACAGGTGAGTAAGTCACGGTGTAAGCGATCTCGCCATTCTTATAGGTAGAACCAATTATTTTACCTGCAGGATCGTGCAACGTTTTCCCCTTAAGGGAGATCGTACTATTATCACTTTTGCGCACGCCGAGATAATACATCTGGTCACATTCACTAGTAAAATGCCCGCATTTATTGACCAGAGAAATAGCGAACTTTTCAGTATTGAGTTTTCGGGTTTCAACTGTCTGAGCCGAAGCAGCTTTCTGTAACGTATAACGCTGCGGAGCATAATAATTTCCTTTTTGAGGAGGAGTAACTAAACGCCATTCCATTTCACTCCCCTTAATTTCCAGAACAGCCCGTCCGCCTATACCGCCAAACGATGAGTTGAACTCAACATTGGCACGATTGCCCGCGATCGTACCGCTAAGATTACGCTCATCATCTTCCGGGCAATCAATGCGGTTTCCTCTTTGAGAAATATAGCAATAAGATCCGGAGATACGGCCACCTGATTCAGCTAACCGCAGAGTTAACGTCGAGTCGTTCGCGTACTCGCCTGACCATACTCCGCCAAATGCGGGACCAGATTGGCTTATCGTTTCATAATGCAGTGTGCCAAATCTTGCAGCCCATTTTTTAATATCGCCGTTAATATCCTGGCGATGTTCAGAAGACTGATAATGAATAACGTCAGACTCGGGTATGACCCAGGCAGCGTAGATTTTGCCATCTGGTTCGATAACCAAAGCAGAGGCGTTTTCCAGATAAAGATCTTTTAGCCAGCCTTCAATTAACAATCCACCGTCAGCCGTGGAATGCGGTTCACCAAATACATCAAAATTGTTGATAAACGTCTGGTAATCGCTTCCTAGGGCCTTTCTGAGGAGGTCTGTCACTTCGCTATCGTTAACGATGCGACTGACCGTATTGAGCTTATTGTATTGTGATAACTCTAGCGCAGTTGCAGTTTCAATTGCATCTGCCAGGAAAGCGGTGAGCAATACGGCTGCCAGATATTTCCTTTTCATAAATTACTCTGGATTTCCATTGTCGTAATTCATTGTTATCTTCACAATTTTACTGTCTTTGATCTCAAAAGAGAGGACCTTTTTACCCAACTCATAGGTAATCCATTGTTCTCCGGCATCCTTTGCGACCTGACCGTCACCGTATGCTGTGTTCAAGTCCGTTCTCGTTGAACCAACATGGACACCACGCGGCGTTGCGACATCTATAGCAGTCAGCGTGATCTGCGACACGATATAATCATCAACGCTTCGTTCCGCTTTATCCCACCAGAGATTGGAACTGAAAATGTCTAACCCAGACTTTTGATGCTGGAAGAATTTATAGTTAGCTCCGTCAAAAGGAACCTCACCGGTAAAACTGCCTTCCACTGGCACGTCAATTCTGCGCGCAACGTCAGGAGTCCATCTGTCACCCAATTCGACAGGCTGGCTTTTTATCTGCACAGAAAAATCGTGATTTGTCAGAACTGGCGGTATAACTTGAGCCAATACCGCACTGCTGCACAGACAGGTAAGCATCAGAACAAAACAAAGATATGTCGGAGTCTGTTTTTTCACGTTAATCGTCATTTTCTCAATCTAAATTACGCTTCTCACCGATGTGGGAAACCGCGAGTCATGGAAGCTGTTTTCTTAGTCAGCGCTAATAACAACAGAGCTCAGACAGTCAGGTTTTTTTACGGTGAAACTGAAACTCACTTTTTGTCCATTCATATCTTTTGGTGCTGTATAACTGGTCACTTCATTCTCCGAGCGGCCTCGGGGATAATCAGTTAACGTCAGTTGTGGGTAATGCTTTTTAACGGTTTGAAGTGTGATGCACTGGCCTGATGGTGAAAAATTCAGTAAGGGAGCCATGCCATCATTTTTTTTGCTTACTCGTAAATCAATGGTAGTAATGCTCGTACCCTCCAAAAGCTTGAAATCATCAGCATGGTAGAAGTTCATATATGCATTATTTTTCATGTAGTTAAAGTGCAACGGCATGTCATTTAGACTCGTAACGGATAACGTTTTGAGTGAGGCGCTCATTTGTGAAATGAACGCCCAGAGATCCTTTTTCTCTGAATCTCCCTCAGCCATTCCCGTCGTTAATAATGCAATAAGCACTGCTACGACCTTACTCACCTTTAGTCGTAAATTTCTCCTGCACCGCCGCATCAATATCCCCTTTATGCCCGGAACCCGGCGCCGTGGTACCCGGTTGTGTGCCAGACGTATTCAGGTGCAGCTTACCGCCCGTGGTGATATAACCATCCCCTTCCACGAAGAAGTTAAACTCTTTACCGATCAGGTTAATCTTGCCGTTAGCGTTCAGCTCAATTGCGCTTTCACCGGAGACCAGCCGTAGCTTCGTACCGGAAGCAATGACATATTGCTCCACCGCCGCATCCAGCTTGCCTTTGCCCGTCAGGATCTCTGTTCCGCCTTTCACCGCCTGGATCTGATTCGCTTCCACCCGATGCAGTTCATTTTTCTTCACATAATGGCTGCGCTCGCCACCGACGCTGTGCGTTTCATCGTTCTTAATGCTGGTGTCCATGTTGCGCTCAGCCTGGATCCACAGCTGCTCTGCGCCCGCCTTGTCCTCAAAGCGCAGGGCGTTGGCATTATCCACGGAGCCATCCTTCGTGCGGCTCATAAAACCCATCTGCGTGGCTGCAGCCGGCAGCGCCCACGGCGGCATGCTTGCTTCGTTATACACCCGCCCGGTGATAATCGGACGGTCCGGGTCACCGTTGATAAAGTCCACCACCACCTCATCGCCGACCCGCGGAATTTGCACCCCGCCGTACCCCTGACCCGCCCAGGCGCTCGACACGCGCACCCAACAGGAGCTGGTGTCATCCCCCTTCGCCAGACGGTCCCAGTGGAATTTCACCTTCACGCGGCCATATTTGTCCGTCCAGATACTTTCGCCGTTTGGACCCACGACTTTTGCGGTCTGTGGCCCGTAAGTACGCGGCCACGCCGTACTCTGCGCCGGACGGTATGACACCGACGCCGGGATGACGCTGAAATCAGTGCGGTGGATGGTTTCCCCCTCGCCGCTCGCGTAGCGGTTCTCCTCGAAATGGTAACCCGCCGCCGTGACCAGATAGTCACCGTTATCACTGAAGAACGGGGCGCTGGTCAGGGTGAAGGTGTGTCCCGGTGCAATACCCGCGGCCGTGGCCGTCGCCTGAATCTGCTGGTGCTCCACCTGCCAGCGCTCCTGACGGATACGGGCGTAGAACTCCGCATGCCCGGTCTCAACAAACCGTCCCGGCCAGTCGTACACGTCGATACTGCCCGGTTTCGGTGACGCCGGGTTCTGCTGCGCCTGGAACAGCCACGCGTTCGGCTTGCGGAAGTCGTAGTCATCGAGGCTGTAAATCCCCGGGGTGACGCTGTCCTCCAGCGCCCACTGGCTGATACCCTCTTCGTCCGTACTGCCGCCTGACGGCGTCTGGTGGTAAGGAATGACCTCATAGCCACTGAACGGCTGATGCTGCGTCGCGGCGTCGGTGAGCACCAGCGTGTGCTTGTCCGCCTCGTGGCTGAAGTGATACGCAATCCCCTCCAGCTCCATCAGGCGGCTGATAAAGTCCAGGCTTGACTCCTGATACTGCACGCAGTAGTCCCACACCCGGTAGCTCCCGGTGAGCTTAACCTCCACGTTAACCTGATGTTCACCCAGCAGGGTTTTCACAATCTGCGGTACCGTCTGGCCCTGGAAGATACGCAGGTTACGGTCGCGCTTCATCGGCCACAGGTCCGGCTCCACCGTCAGCTGGTACACCGCATAGCGGGTGCCCGTCAGCTCGACGGCACTCACCGCCACGCGGGTGATTTTTCCATTGATATAGCGGGGCGTCAGCAGGCTCTGCGTCGGGATGGTCACCGTGACCGGCTGACCCAGCAGTTTGCTGCGGTCAATGCGCGCATCCGTGCCAAGCAGGGTCAGCGTCAGGGCGAACGACTCGGACATCGCCTCGCGACCCGTCAGTTTCCAGAACAGAAGCCCCTCCACCGGGAGCTGAACGGTAATTCGGTTGAGCATAATCTTTATTCCGTAATGGTTTTATGCTGGAGAAGATAATAAAAAAACGGATAAATGAAAAAAGTCATTTACTATTACATGTAACCAGACAGATGAAAAATCACCTGGGGGAAATCGTCGAGGAACCTATCATTTAATATGGAACACTTAATTAACTAATTAAAAATACATCCTACGCATGGCACCATACTTTCCCCATGCTAAAAACAAAGCATTGGTATAAAGCACACATTTCTTCCGCAGCGATGAAATTTCCCCAGCACGTCCACAGTGTTACTCCGGAGATGGATAACCCCCTCTCATTCGTCAAGCCGACTTCAGTAATGTGTGGTGGAGTCAAACCTGCTGGCTTAACACGCATGGGAAATATCACCTGGTAATGAAGTATTTCCTTGTCAGTTGAGGTGTACAGCCATTTCCAGTCATTCGCCTCAAGGTCTTCGTTACTGGTAGCGGAGGCTATGGGAAACGGATAGTTGTTCTAAGTGTTTATAATGTCTCTTCACTTAGGCCGCGGAGGCTAGCCAGATACCATAGAATATAAGAATGCATCCAAATGATGCCAGGCATTTCGCCAGCAAAAGCAATCCGGGGCTATATCTGTTTGCCAGTGATGACAAAATCGAATAATTTTGCTCCGTGTTATATCGCTGATGAAAACGCATTATAGCTTCAAATATTGTGCAAAGCATAACGACGAAAAACTTAGCCAATAACAGTGTGACAAATGAAGGCGGAATAACGATTAGTACCAACTCACCATCTTCTTTTGTCATCGAGGGGAAAATTTCCCGCAATCCGATCAACACGAAAACCAGAATAAAAGTGCCGACTAATATAAAAGATAATTTTACGAAAAAAACTACCCATTCTTTTTTGTTAAAACTATCTTTGCCATTCCAGATATAGGCAAGAGCGACCAATGAAAAAATAATAAACCCGAGAAACTTCATTGAATCCGCTGCTCCTTATTCGCTCGCCCGACTATGACAGTCACACCCCCAGTATTAACAATTGGCGCATGGCGGGTTGCGTGAGGATGATCACCGCAACCAGTTGACCGAGCTGCCTGCTGCGGTCGATGCACGCATCCGGATCGGGTCAAGGGCATGACGCAAAGCGGAGACGTGGTTGCGATAACAGTAGAAACAACGGTATCCGTTATGCAACCTTAATCATTGTGCTTACTTTAGCCAAAGACCCGAAAACATAAGGACGCTTCCGAGGGAAATTAAGCTTTTAGCAACGATAAGTAAGCCAGGCGCGACGATGCGTGATATAGACGATATTTTTTCATAATTTTCCACATTGTAGCTTTTGTGCCCCCTCAGAATCCCCGAGAAAACAGTACAGAGCAGCACAACTGTGACCTTTAAACCCCATACGCACAGAAAAGACATAGAAAAAATGATCGAATATTGTTTGGCCGTTGCGATGGAAAACAATGACAACGACTGAGAAAGCCATTTAAACGTAAAGCCAATGACAACTGTGGCTACTAATACCAGAACCAACATCATCCCCGCCAGGAGCCACTTTTTCTTGTTAAAAAAATCTTTTCCATTCCAGATAAGCGCTAGTGTCCAAATCATAAAGAAAATAAAGAAAAACCAATGCATTACAATATTTCCCATTTATCCTCTTTAATCTTTTGTCAAAAGGGCAACACACTCAGCAATAACCATTAATCCCGCCATCTGCCTGAGCGGAAATTACGGCCAGCTCAAACCCTCACTATCCAAATATGAAAACAATTACAAGAAAGTATCTTCAGAAGCCCTGTCGAACAGTTCACCTGCCATTCTGGCGATACGTTCGTGTTGTACCAGTTTGTCTTTCCACTCCTGTGGGATACCGGAATAACCATACAGCGCACCCGCGATTTGCCCCGCCGTAGCCGCAACGCTGTCAGCATCATCGGCAAGATTGGCGGCCAACAGAATAGCATCTCTGAAATTATCCGTATTCCATACGGACCACATCGCGGCCTCAAGCGTATCGATGACATAACCACTTGAACGAATCTGATCGCGAGTTTTTTGCTTATATTCACCCGCGTTGATAATCATTACACGTGGCTGAAGCGGCATGACGTGTGGAGCAAAAACAAAATCTTTATTGCTGCCATTAATCATATGTACAAGTAAATAACTTAAATACTGTGTGCTATTTATTGCTTCCGCGGCACCGTGCGTGGCGATGCTCTGTTTTTTAGCCTCATAAAACGCTTTGCTTAATGACTTTCTAAAAAAAATTGAGACAGGCGCTTGTCTGATAATAGAAGCATTACCTGCAGTTTCTGGCGAAGTATTACCGCTCCACCCAGGACCAACAGTTAAATATTGTTCTAAAGCAAAGCGAGTTGTATTACCTATATCAAAATAGATGCCATTTGAACTGTTATAACCATGCTGATACCATTCCAGAAGCTTATTCCTGAAGCATATAGTATCAGCATCACCCTTCTCAAGAAGCGTTTCCGCAAGACATAATGCCATGGATGTGTCATCCGTCCATTCGCCTGCGCGAAGTCGAAATGGCCCACCTCCTGTCATATCTTTGACGTATGCTCTGTCACGCGGTAAAAATTCGAGCGTCGTCCCTACAGCATCTCCAACAGCGAGGCCAATAAGGGCACCAATCGCGCGATCCCTTGATTCCGCTAGTGAGAGACTACACGATGGTGTTAAATACCATTGTTTTTGTGCATCGCAATCAAAAGATGATTCTAATAGTTTATCATTATATTTATACTGCATTTTCTGCTGGACTGAAAGACTACTAACAGGTAAGTACTTACGATATCTATCTACATATTTTAACAATACATTCAAATTAGCATGTAAATTAATCACCATCCACCCATAATAAAATATATTTAACATCAACCTTAAAATTCATCAGGATATTTCATTTTAAGATTTTGTTGTTTTATTCTATAATTGGCATCAACCTCATGCGGGAGCCTAACCTTTAATCCTCGGCGAATTTGATCAACAATAAACCAGGCATCCGACAGCCTTTCAAAAAACAACTCATCCGAATTATCAAACTCCTTCGATGCATACATACCGAACGTCATCTTCCATAATTTCGCCTTATCCTTTTCCTTGCCTTCGATGAGGTCCCGCAGAAATAATAATTGTTGTACTGCAGAGTCGTACATTTGCAAAAGCGGGGATTGGGGATTACTTTTTCTAACTTCAGCATATCTCTTTTGAGATAAACTTAATGCTTTTTCAACATAATCCAAGACTGTTATTTCATTCATTGTATTGAGTTAAATTATTAGAGTGAGAGCGCGCCTATTATTCCCGACCACTTCTGCCTGATAAAATCAGTCACCACATTTTATTAAAGGAAGATAATAAAATTAAGAGGGGAAATTAAAAAATCACTTTCTTTATTAATGAGTGACTATCATCAAATATGGTCCATTTGATATTTCGACATATTTCAACACTGAAAAAGTAAGTTGTTTCGTCTCTCATCCAACTTCGCATCAACACAACATTTTCTATTCAACTTAATGGCACGCTATAATAGCCGCGCCATATGATTTATACAATTACTAGAAATTATCCTCAAGTGCTCTATCGAATAGTTCACCTGCCATTGTGGCGATACGTTCGTGTTGCTCGAGTTTATTTTTCCAATCCTGGGGAATACCGGAATCACCATATAATGCTCCAGCTATTTGCCCCACCGTCGCCGCAACGCTGTCAGCTTCATCGGCAAGGTTGGCGGCCAGCAGAATTCAAAAAAACTGCCTATCACTTACGATATCTTTTTTGTCTTTTCAAATATTCCACATCTTGTTCATGAGGAAGAATGATCTTCAATCCTTTCCCCATCTGCGAAGCTATATAATTAGCATTAGATAAATGCTCAGCAAGTTCGGCATCTGTTGTATCAAATTCTTTAGATGCAAGTACTCCAAGATTCAATGAATGTAATTTACTTTTATCTTTTTCAGCGCCAACCAAAACAGATTTAATATAATCCAACTGGCACTTCACCATAATATACAGTGAAAAATCAGGTTTTGTTTCCAATCGTTTATTGATTATATCAATGGCATCATTGATATAATTCAGCTCGTTATAATTTTCTTTATTCATGAGCACTCTTAGACATATTTTTATCTTAATAAATTCTGTACCCCCTACCTTTTGGCTGGTAGGGATATTTTTAACTAGCCAAATACCAGGCACGGGAAGCAATATTACCGAACTACTCTACTTTTTTTGCATAATTCAGTATATTTTCTATGCTGGCAAAGTGAGTTGTTTTCCTCACATGTAACTTCACATTAACCCAACATTTTCTCTCCAACTGAATGGCACGCTACAATAGCCGTGCCATATGAATTATTCAATTATAAAAAATTATCCTCAGGAGCTCTATCAAACAGTTCACCTGCCATTTTGGCGATACGCTCGTGTTGTACAAGTTTGTTTTTCCACTCCGACGGAATACCAGAATAACCATATAATGCTCCCGCTATTTGTCCTGCCGTCGCCGCAACGCTGTCAGCATCATCGGCAAGATTGGCGGCCAACAGAATAGCATCTCTGAAATTATCCGTATTCCATACGGACCACATCGCGGCCTCAAGCGTATCTATTACATAACCACTTGAACGAATCTGATCGCGAGTTTTTTGCTTATACTCACCCGCATTTATGATCATTACACGCGCGCATAGTGGGAAAACATGAGGGGAAAAAGCTTCTTCTTTTTTATAACCGTTAATTAAATAGTGCAATACCAATCCGAGAAATTGGCATGCATTAATTGACTCTACCGCACCATGAGTTGCGCGACTCTGAGCCTGGGATTCGAAGTAAATCGCGCGCAGCGATTTTCGACGAAAGATAGACACCGGAGCTTGACGAATAACCCCAGCATTACCAGCAGTGTGTTTCTCGGTATTACCATACCAGGAAGGCCCGATACGCAAATACTGTTCAAGCGCAAATCGCGTCGTATTGCCAATATCGAAACACCGACCATTACTGCTATTATCACCGTTAAGATACCATTTAACGAGATATTTTCTAAGTATATCGGTATGCATTCTGTTTTCTGAAAGATAAGTTTCCGCCAGACATAATGCCATGGACGTATCATCCGTCCATTCACCGGGTTTTAAATGAAAAGGTCCGCCACCAATCATATCCGCTACATGTTCACTGTCTCTTTTCTTAAACTCAAGAGTAGTGCCGACTGCGTCCCCAACAGCCAAACCGACCAGCGCCCCAAGTGCTTTATCACGTGAAATATCTTCAGTCGTAATTAAAGGTAATGTTTCATCCCAGGCTTGTGAAGAACTCAAACCATCAATACCGTCATTTTTTATTGCCTTACGGACATTAATTGGCATGTATGTACGATAGCGATCGGCATAATGATTGATTACAGAGTCTTCAGTATGAAGGTCGATCATGGTATTTCCCTTAATTCTATATTTGTTATCCCAAGTTCATCTGACCTGCTGATAACCTCAAACGATGTATTAGGCTTAAATAGCACTTCAGTCTCTGTTGCATTGAATTCTGAAAGGAAGTCAATTTTCCGGCCGGAAAAACCTTCAATACGCATTTGGATAGGACCGCTGAAGCCTTGATTAACATCAGTACTAACAAAGGCTGGATCGATAACTGTTTTGCCCGGAGTATATCCATCCAAGATGTGTGAAGGTAAGCTGTTCATCCCGCGGTATGTCTCTCCACTAAAAGCAGGAAGCTGGTCCAGGCCATCATTTATATGTTGAGTAAATGCTTCCATTTCTTTAGTCATTGGTTTCATACCTCGTAATGCTGGGTTTACCATTTGGTAGCCAGGATCGGTAGTATAACCATACAATGCGCCTACTTGCTCATCACTGAGTAAAGCAGACAAAGCAGGATCACGATTATCTGCCAATTCTCTGCCACGAGTAATCCATTTTTCAGCTCGTTGTTTCCCTACGGCTTCGCTTAAGCTCATCCTCGGCGAAGCTGGGGCTGTAATGGGTTCCGCACTAACGCGCGGCATTGATTTACCAGCTCGCCACGCATCAAACCGCGCCCCGCCTTTCATGCCAGCCCCGCCGCCGATAATCGAGCCGATCAGCATCCCCCATTTCTGACCGTCGCTACCTTCGCCAAACAACATCCCACCTGCGTAGCTACCAACCGTTCCACCACCCATCGCCCCGAGGGTACTCAGAAATGCGATAGCAGGACTGGCGAGCACCGCCATGGCTCCGGCACCAACGGCGAGCATCGTCCAGTTCACCCATTCCGGGATTTCAGGACTTATTTCATCGGTCTGGACCTTGCTTCCGCCGATAATAACATTACGCGCTCCCTGACTAATCTCAGCGCTGCATGTCAATTTATCGCCTGTGCGAGAGGCGGGGAAGTTGTTGATGTAAACTTTTATCGAACCTTCCGCGACCCGTTGCAGGCTGCCGCTGTGCTCATCACACTCTCCGGCTGATAGATGTGCGCGGATCGCCTTTCGGCTGTTGATAAAGACATTGGGTGAACCTTCTTTCAGCGTACCTGTCGTGTGACGCGGTGCCCATGACATACTGCCGAGGAGTTCACCCAACCCACCCGCAGCACATGCCCCAGCCGCAACGGCAGAAACAGCAACCAGCGCGGTCCCTCCGGTGACGACAACGGCAGCAGCGCCCAGAATTGCCCCACCCACCAATCCTGCGATCATCCAGCCTTTTGAGGCTGTATGAGCAATCTCATCATCTACGCGTGCGGCCAGACATTCTGACATAACTATTCGGCTCGCTGTGCCATCAGATACCCACGTATCCGATCGGGTGTATTAAGTTGGTCAGAACCAGAGACCTGGCGGCATACGGAAAGTTGTGAAAGCAAGTGATGTGATTTGTCTGAGGAAGTCGTCCAGAGCGCATAACGAAGGGGTTGGCTGTCCGGAACGGGTGCAATACTGAGTGGTTTACCTTTTTTTTCATAAAGCAAATATTGACCCTCTTTCGCCCGCTGAAGCGAAAGATGTCCATAAAGTTCCTGAATGTTTTCAAAGACACGGAGAACTTTACTCTCACTATCAAGCGCAAAAAAAGGCCCCTGGCTGTCGGCAGCGAGCATTTCTTTGGGATCCGTTTGAGCAGGTTTGTGAAACTTAATACTACGGATAATTTCCTGGTATTGATTATGATAATAATCGCTAAATTCGCCCGGGCATGTGCCGATGTAACACACCATCTTTTGCCCACCAGGATGGTCAGCGAGTAAAATCACCGTCTGCTTCTGAAAAATGACCGAGTTATCATTTTTAAACTGATAAAAAAGCTCTACCGCCGGATGACCATCAACAGAAGTCATCTGAGAGGATTCTAGACGAAAGTCGGGCACTGTAATTTCCAGTTCATGCGCCAGTCGGGTAGCCGCATCATGGACTTTATCTTCGTTTTTTGCCGTCGCACGAGAAACAACAAAAGTAAACTCGCTAGCTCCGTTATCACTCATGGTGAATAAATTCATGGTTCTGTCTTTAAATACATCGGGTAAGGCGAGTGTTGCTTCCTGAAGAATATAATCAGCCATTCGGGTTACTCTTACTTGTTGCCATTAATAACAAAAAAACTATCCACTTCCTGTTGGATTTCACCCTGAAGGGATGCACCAGGCGGATCGATGACATTTCGTCCGTCATCAGGGTTCAAATGCAATTCGCCGGAAAGCGTATTAATTTGTGCGTTCTGTTTTGCAGTAAAGTTAAAGTTATTACCAATGATATGGACGCTACCGTCTTTTGATAGCTCGATGGCGCTTTCACCACATTCCAGTCTCAGCGTATTACCTGCGGAAAGTATAAAATTATTAACGACCTTATCGTTTCGACTGTTCCCCGTCAGGCATACCACATCGCCTTTAATCCCTGATTTCTGGTTTTTCGCTACCCGTAAGGTTTCATCTTCACCAACAAACTGGGTTCGATTTTTTTCAGTAGAATGTGTTTCGTCGTTTTTGACGTTAATATCCAGATTGCGCTCGGCCTGGATCCACACCTGCTCTGCACCCGCCTTGTCCTCAAAGCGCAGGGCATTGGCATTATCCACGGAGCCATCCTTCGTGCGGCTCATAAAACCCATCTGCGTGGCCGCCGCCGGCAGCGCCCACGGCGGCATGCTCGCCTCGTTGTACACGCGACCAGTAATAATCGGACGGTCCGGATCGCCGTTGATAAAGTCCACCACCACCTCATCGCCGACCCGCGGAATTTGCACCCCGCCGTACCCCTGACCCGCCCAGGCGCTCGACACACGCACCCAGCAGGAGCTGGTGTCATCCCCCTTCGCCAGACGGTCCCAGTGGAATTTCACCTTCACGCGGCCATATTTGTCCGTCCAGATACTCTCCCCATTTGGCCCCACAACTTTTGCCGTCTGCGGGCCGTAGGTGCGCGGCCACGCCGTGCTCTGCGCCGGACGGTATGACACCGACGCCGGGATGACCGCGAAATCAGTGCGGTGAAGGGTTTCCCCCTCGCCGCTCGCGTAGCGGTTCTCCTCGAAATGGTAACCCGCCGCCGTGACCAGATAGTCACCGTTATCACTGAAGAACGGGGCGTTAGTCAGGGTGAAGGTGTGTCCCGGTGCAATACCCGCGGCCGTGGCCGTCGCCTGAATCTGCTGGTGCTCCACCTGCCAGCGCTCCTGACGAATACGGGCGTAGAACTCCGCATGCCCGGTCTCAACAAACCGTCCCGGCCAGTCGTACACGTCGATGCTGCCCGGCTTCGGTGACGCCGGGTTCTGCTGGGCCTGGAACAGCCACGCGTTCGGCTTGCGGAAGTCATAATCATCGAGGCTGTAAATCCCCGGCGTCACGCTGTCCTCCAGCGCCCACTGGCTGATGCCTTCTTCATCCGTACTGCCGCCTGACGGCGTCTGGTGGTAAGGAATGACCTCATAGCCGCTGAACGGCTGATGCTGCGTGGCGGCGTCGGTGAGCACCAGCGTGTGCTTGTCCGCCTCGTGGCTGAAGTGATACGCAATCCCCTCCAGCTCCATCAGGCGGCTGATAAAGTCCAGGCTTGACTCCTGATACTGCACGCAGTAGTCCCACACCCGGTAGCTCCCGGTGAGCTTAACCTCCACGTTAACCTGATGTTCACCCAGCAGGGTTTTCACAATCTGCGGTACCGTCTGGCCCTGGAAGATACGCAGGTTACGGTCGCGCTTCATCGGCCACAGGTCCGGCTCCACCGTCAGCTGGTACACCGCATAGCGGGTGCCCGTCAGCTCGACGGCACTCACCGCCACGCGGGTGATTTTTCCATTGATATAGCGGGGCGTCAGCAGGCTCTGCGTCGGGATGGTCACCGTGACCGGCTGACCCAGCAGTTTGCTGCGGTCAATGCGCGCATCCGTGCCAAGCAGGGTCAGCGTCAGGGCGAACGACTCGGACATCGCCTCGCGACCCGTCAGTTTCCAGAACAGAAGCCCCTCCACCGGGAGCTGAACGGTAATTCGGTTGAGCATAACTTTATTCCATATGGCTTATGCGATGCAAAGACTCACGGCACTAAATGTGTCATGGTAATACTATGCAGTGTCAGATTGGTTATTTAGCGCGAACTGTTTTGATTATATATATGAGAGAGCCAATCTTTAATATTTCCGATAATATAAATAAAGCAATATTAATGGAAATAACGCTCAATCCTAAACCAGCGATCGCCATAGGGAAAAGTGTCACTGAGCAACTGAAGATGATAACGCGCAGCACTTCTTGTATAAGAGCAAAACCGACCGCATATCGATGTTTCGTGAAAAAAAACCAGGCAGAAAAAAGCAAGGAAACTGGCATGAGGAGATAAACAAGATAAAAAGCACCTGTCACTATTCCGTTTACGCCACCTGCTATCAGCATAAAGATAATTACACCCGGATTTCCTCCGGTGGAAACCCACCATGACTCAAGTAAATGGTATGGACCAATCGAATAAAACACAATCCCGATGACATCCATAACACCCCAGAAATAGAAAATTTTATTTTTCGCGGTCATGTTCGCCCTAACCTTTACTTGACTGGTGCTGGCGGCCATTTACCACCATGTTGAATAAGCGTCTCTTTGATTTCAGTTAGTTTTTTATATTCTTCACTGCCTTCTTCTGTTCTGTTCAGATAACGTTGAAGTTGATTACCCATCGTCCAGCCATTGATAGTCTTAATTTCAGGGTCAGTACCGCGTTTCAGCAAAAGGAGCACGTGATCGTAAGCGTGGTAATCCAGCGCGGCTACTAACAATGTACTACCCAGTGAGTCGGTAATATTAATATCCGCTCCGCCGTCAAGCATCGCCTTGAGTGTCTCGGTATTTTTCGCTTCGATACTTTCGAATATTATAGGCTCACCAAACGTTTTGTCTTTTGCATCTGGAGATAATCCGCCGTCCAGCATCGCCTTTATCCACACGTCGCTGTCCGCTTTTAATACTAATTCTGCAGGCGAACTTTTTCCCTGCGGCCTCGGCTGCAGCGGATCTGCGCCAGCCTTAATCAGAGTAGTGATAATTTTTAAATGTTCAGGCGTTTTTTTATCGTTAAGTGAATTCATCACCGCCCAAAACAACAGGGTCATGTCCTCTTTACCAGGTTTGTTTAAATCAGTTTTCGAAGCTAACTTTTTCACCTCATCGCCGTCACCATTCTCAATTGCGCGCGCTAATGTGAGCTGGTCACCATTAAAGTAATTATCTGGTTGTAAATCCATATTTTGCTTGCACCCCTGAACCATAAACATTAAACAAAGCGCTACCCAGCCAAAAATTAGTGATTTCACGCGCGGCTCCTGATAATAGAGATATCCTCATCCTTCTGTTGTTCAATACAGTTTATCGCTTGATCTATTCCATGTCGGTCAAATGCACTCCCCATTCCACCAGGAAGGTCGTGAGCTATTCCGGCAGCATTGGGCATAATGGCAGAAATTTCTTCTTTCGCTATAAGTGCTGGCACGTGCCCTTTTACCATTTTAAAATCTTCCCAAACATTTACTTCCTGAGTCCTGGTCAGCAGTTCACCCTCGACGCGGTAAGCCTGAATGTTATCCGTGCTGCCCAATATGCTTCCGCCATATTTCTCGACGGTACCGGAATTTAGGCCAGAAGCATTAAACGTCCATCCCGCCATACCGCTTGCCATAGAGGTGGCTGATGCTAAACCTCCCCCAAGAGAGTGCCCCGCAATGTCTATTTTTTGACCTGATTTGGCGAGCTGCTCGCCCATACTTACGGCTCTTCGGTAATAATCCGACTCCAACCCAAGCCCCTGCGCACCGTTATTTTTCCAGTCAGTCATGTTCTTCATGGGGAAAAACTCTGGTTGCCTCGACCCTCTGAACACCAGCGTAGGGTTCATATCGCCACCAAAAACGTCAGGGTCAGGCTGATAGACGCGTGCCAGAAAATCAGGATCCTCACTCTTGTCATAAAGTGTTTTACTTTTAAGACCTAACTTCTTTAGCACCGATGCATCGTTGCTTATATCCTTCCAGCCCTCTGGCACCCCCGGCGTTGTCTCCAGCGGATTCACTGTCTTATAAACATTCTCAGCAAGCTTCGCTTTCTCCACCGCAATATTATTCGCCGCCAGTCGTTTAGCGGCGATCTGCGCATCCGGGTAAAGGCTGTTACTACCCTTCGCGATCAGATCCTTACGCGCCTGCCAGCGTTCCGCCTTGGTCATCTGCTGTAGCTGCGAAGCATAGGTTTTACCGTCTTTACCCGGCGTGGCCTCATCCGGCACCTGTGCCGCTTTGGATTTCACCACCTGCTTCGGCAGTACCGTCGGCGCAGGACGGGCACCGTAGGTTCGCACCATGGTTTCGTAGCGATCGACGATTGTGCTTACCGGATACCAGCCCAGACCGGTAAGCGAGGCCGCCTGCAGTCGGCCATCGGCATTGATATAAAATATCTCCGTTACCGATGACCAGTTACGGAAACTCTCGTCGATGGCAACGATCCTGCCGATATCGAGATCCTGCACGATCAGCTTACGGGTATCGCGTCCTGACTGATAGGGATTCGCCCCGGTGATGGAATGCAGCAAATCGTAACGCGTAAACAGCGAGCGCAGCGAATTGTCGGGAACTGACATTATCCACTGCCCGGCTACGGACGGGCGGATAATTTTCGCGAAAAGCGCTGGCGAGACATTCTCGCTGAAAAGATAGACAAACTTGAGGTTATACATTCGCTCCGTCCTGTTACCAGTCCCTGCTTACCTTACTTACGGATTCACCAGCCAGGTGCCAGGCTTCGCGATATCCAGCGTCTGGGTACGCGTTTTCCCGTTGCCCTGCAGTTCAATTCTGGCCTCGCCCGCAGGTAGCTTGAGCGATGCATAACCGTTATTCGCCGGACGCAGTGTTTTTGGCTCACTGTTCACTTTCAGGGTCTCACCGTCAAGAATACGGATATAGACCAGTGCCACCGGGCTGGCATCCACCGGCGGGGTGGCCGGTTGCGCTGTCGCAGTCGGTGCAGTCTGTTCACTGGCTTTCGCCGTTTCCGGTTTCACATCCGGCGCGTTCGATGCAGTTTCAACGGTGCGCGTCTCAGCGGGGGCCTGCGCCGCCTGCTCTGGCGCATCATGGTCGCCACCGCTAAACAGCATCGCTCCGGCGACGACGCCAACCAGCACGCCCGCAGCAACCATTGCCGGGATTTTGTACCGGTGCCAGTCCAGTGCAGAAGCCGGTGCCTCTTCCTCTACCGGTACCAGCATCGTGCCCGGTTTTTTCGCGCTCAGTACATCGTCGATACCCGCTACCGGCATCTCAATCAGCGCCGCGAATTCATCGATGGACTGCGGTCGGTCTTCCATGTGCAACGCCAGCGCCCGGTCAATGGCCTGCAACAGCGAGAGGGAATAGCCCTGTGGCTGCAGTTCCACCAGCGGTTTGCAGGTGTCCTGGATTGAGCGCACCACGCTGACCGGCGGCGGTGAGCCGACAATCAGGGTACGCAGCACGGCGCCGAGAGCATAAATATCCGTCCACGGGCCCTGCTCGCTTTCGTTGTCGTCAGTGTACTGCTCGATCGGCGCAAAGCCCGGGCGCAGCATGGTTTCCGTCTCGTCAGAGAGATTACCAATGGTGCGGCGCGCTGAGCCGAAATCGAGCAGAACCGGCAGGCCGTTGTCCTGAATCTGGATGTTATCCAGAGAGATGTCGCGGTGCAAATAGCCTTCGTCATGAATTGTCTTAATGGCACCGAACAGCATGGGCAGCATACGACGGATCCAGGCTTCGTTAATCAGCTCCGGTTTTTGTTCGCGCAGGCGGGAGAGCGTGGTACCGCTATAGAACAGCGTTCCCATATAGGCCGTATCGTTTTGCACCCAGAAACGCAGCACGTGAAGCAGGTTCGGGTGGTTGAAGCGCGCCAGCAGGCGGGCTTCCTGAATGAAGCTGTTCAGACCGGCGGAAAACGCTTTGCCAAAACGTTCGCTGCGCAGTACCAGCGTCATATCGTCGCCGCGCACGGCGAGCGAGGCAGGCATAAATTCTTTGATAGCGATAGTGCGTTCGAGCTGATGATCCCACGCGCGATAGACGATGCCGAACCCGCCGCCGCCGATCACCTCTTTAATTTCAAACTCGTTGAAGCGATACCCGACCGGGAGCGCGTTTGGGACAGTCCGATTGTTATCATTATCCGTCATCTTTTACAGTTCTCTTGATGATTATTACGCGGCAAACTGACAGTGAAACTCGCCCTGCTCACAGGTGACGTGCAGACGTCGGTACTGCTCATCGCTGCGGCTGGCGGTAAGTAATATCTGGCTCATCTGAGGCAGCAAGGTGTTTGTCAGAATAGCGTCCACCATGCGGCCGCCAGACTCCACCTCGGTACAGCGCTGAACAATTTGTTCCACCACGCTGTCATCAAACTCGGAAATAATATTGTGATTCTCTTGCAGACGACGCTGAATGCGTTTGAGCTGCAGGCGGACAATCTGCCCCAGCATCTCGTCGCTCAGTGGATAATACGGCACCACCAGCAGACGGCCCAGCAGCGCCGGCGGGAAGACCTCCAGCAGCGGCTGACGCAACGCGCCGCTTAACGCCTCAGGCTCAGGCATCAGTTCCGGATCGGCACACATGGCGCTGATCAGATCGGTGCCGACGTTGGACGTCAGAATAATGATGGTGTTACGGAAATCAATATGGCGGCCCTCGCCATCTTCCATCCAGCCTTTATCGAAGACCTGGAAGAAGATTTCATGTACATCCGGGTGCGCTTTTTCAATTTCGTCCAGCAAGACCACGCTGTACGGGCGACGGCGAACGGCCTCGGTTAACACCCCGCCTTCACCATAACCCACGTATCCCGGAGGCGCACCTTTTAAGGTGGAAACGGTGTGGGCTTCCTGGAATTCACTCATGTTGATGGTGATAACGTTCTGCTCACCACCATAAAGCGACTCCGCCAGCGCCAGTGCAGTTTCCGTTTTCCCCACGCCGGACGGGCCACAGAGCATAAATACGCCAACAGGTTTGTTCGGATCATCGAGTTTTGCCCGCGAGGTTTTCACGCGACGGGCAATCAGATCCAGGCCGTGACGCTGGCCGATGACGCGCTGGTTGAGGGTATCAGCCAGGTTGAGCACCGCATCAATCTCGTTTTTCACCATCCGGCCCAGCGGGATACCGGTCCAGTCAGAGACCACCGCCGCCACCACGTTTTCATCCACCGCCGCAAACAGCAGCGGCTCGTCGCCCTGTAAAGCGTTGAGCGCCTGCTGCTGCGCGTTAAGCGCGCTGCGCAGTTCGCCGGTCTCGTCATCACCCGCGGCAAAAAGCGCGGCACGCAGGCGGATGATTTCAGTCACAAGAGCACGTTCCTCTTCCCAGCGCTGGGTCAGGGCTTCGCGCTTTGTTTCGTATGTATCGCGCTCGGCGGTCAAGGCTGCGACGCGCTCCGGATCGCCGGCACCCACGCGCGCTTCGCGTCCGGCAATCTCGATCTCCACATCCAGGGCCGCGAGATGGCGCAGGCAATCTTCCAGCTGTGCCGGTGGCGCGCTCTGGCTGACCGCCACGCGGGCACAGGCAGTATCAAGCAGCGCAACGGCTTTATCCGGCAACTGGCGTGCCGGAATATAACGATGTGAAAGCTTGACCGCCGCGCTGACCGCTTCGTCGAGAAGCAGTACCTGGTGATGCGTCTCCAGCGGTGACACCGTGCTGCGCAGCATCAGAATGGCTTTGGCTTCGTCCGGCTCGTGAACCTGTACCGTCTGGAAACGACGGGTCAGCGCCGGGTCTTTCTCGATGTATTTTTTGTATTCCGCCCACGTGGTGGCCCCGATGGTGCGCAGTTGCCCGCGCGCCAGAGCCGGCTTTAACAGGTTAGCGGCATCACCGGTACCCTGCTGGCCGCCTGCGCCAATCAGGGTGTGGATCTCATCGATAAACAGAATGACTGGCGTAGAGCTGGACTGCACTTCATTAATCAGGGCCTGTAGACGCGCTTCGAACTCGCCTTTCATGCCTGCGCCAGCCTGCAGCATGCCGATATCCAGCAGCCAAAGCTGAATATTCTGCAACGGTGCCGGCACGTCGCCTTCGGCGATACGCAGCGCCAGCCCTTCCACCACCGCCGTTTTGCCAACGCCAGCTTCCCCGGTCAGCAGCGGGTTATTCTGGCGACGGCGCATCAGAATATCGACCATCTGGCGGATCTCTTCATCGCGCCCGACAACCGGGTCAATCTTCCCTTCACGGGCGCGCGCAGTCAGGTCCTGACCATACTGGGCTAACGTCCCCTGTGCGGCAGGCACCGTACCGGCTGGCGTATCCGCGGCAGCGGCCGCCTGCTGCGTCTCTTTGCTCTGAGCGCAAATCGCATCAAACTGCTCGATCAGCACGTCGACGTTAAGGCGGGTGAACTGCGCCGAGATGCTTTTCAGCACGTTAGCCAGATTCCAGGTTTTCAGGATGCCAATCAGTAAATGCCCGCCGCGAATACGGCTGACGCCATACTTCAGCGAGCCAAACACCCACGCGCGCTCCACGGCGCTGTCGATATGTTCTGACAGATCGGAAACAGAACTCGCGCCACGTGGCAGCGCATCCAGTGCGGCCACGATATCGCGCGTCAGCTGCTGTTCATCGAGGGCAAAATGACGAATCACCTGTTGCAGATCGCCATCCTGCTGCTGCATCAGTTGATGCAGCCAGTGCACCAGTTCAACATAGGGGTTGCCGCGCAGCTTGCAGAACGCGGTGGCGCTTTCCAGTGAGGTAAATAACAGCGTATCCAGTTTGCCGAAAAGCACGGCACGGCTGATTTCTGACATGTTCGGTTCCGTTGATAACAATGCGTTAGAAAAATTATCGCTCTGCGCGATACACCAGATCGCCACGTGGGACAGGCTGAGGCTGAAGGCCCAGCCAGGTGTTGTAACCTAACCGCCCGGCGCTACCGAGCGAGGCACCCTGCACCGCGTCGGCGCGCAGAATAACCCGAGTTTCCCATTCAAATTCTACCCCTGCGTACTGGCGTACCCAGTCGCGCAGTTCAGTGACCCACGCTTCGCCTGGCAGAAAGCGGTTGTACTCTTCCGCGCTCAGTGGGCCGATTTCGATACGAAACTTGTGCTGCACGTCGCGCACCGCAACGCCGAGAAAAGCGGATTCTCCCATCCGCGGCAGTCGACGCCCTTCACCCAACTGCGCCTGTTCCCGCGGCGAAAGCGGCATCCACTGCGCCACGTTCGTGACCAGTTTTACCGGGGCGTTAAAATAGTTGCGCAGGATCTTCTCCAGCCCTTCCGGATCCCGGGCGTGACGAGTCAGGTGTCCGGCATGAGTAAAACGGGCATGTGCGCTCAGGCTGCCTTTGGTCATCTGCCCCGGCTGGCCCATGCCGATCAAGGATGCCAGGTACCCCTCAAAGCGTTTGTTGTCCGCGCGGTCAAGAGAGACGGCGGGCTGCGCATCAGCCCAGGCGCGGTAAAACAACAGCGTCAGGCGATGATGGAACAGATCGGCAAACGCGCTCAGGCTGGTGTCCTGATGATGATGAATACGCTCGCGGGCGTACTCTGTCATATGGACGGGCAGCGGGCCATTTGGACCAAACAGACCGAAGCTGAGGATAGACACCTCGTGCAGCCCGTTCTCTTCACGCTGGCGCACCTGCGCGAGGGTTGACGGCGCAAAGCTCATCGATGGCTGCTGACCGATACGTAACGGCTCAAATTTCGGCAGCGGCGCGCGCCCCAGCGGATAACGTTCACCGCCCTGGGCATCAATGCGTCTTAATAGCTGGAACAGATCGTAGCGCCACGGCGTCTCACGTACGCCGCGCCAGAAAGCGTCCGGCAACGGCGTCAGGCGATGGACACGCAGCGGCGCGGAGGCGACTTCGCTCATAGTAGTGCCCTTTTCCCCATACGCGGTGCCCAGTAGCCAATCTCACCGCGCTGCTGACTCTTCAGCGTGAATTCAGTAAAGCTGTTGATGGACACCAGGCGGGCAAACAGGCGTTCCAGCACGCTGCCGAAAAGCCAGGGGCTGGCGCCGGAAAACGCACGCTCATCCACCGTCAGAGTAATGCCGATCCCGCGCGCAAAGACCACCGGACCCGGCTCCGGGACGCGACGGTGAACCGGCTCCAGCACGCAGTGGCGAACGCCCTCAACCTGACGCGCAACCGGCGTCTCCGCCAGGTTAGCATACAGCCCTAACAGCTGACGCAGGGCGGCGGCACCCTCTTCGTTTTCGCTGTCCATCAGGCTGAGATAGTTCATCTGCAGTTGGCTGATCAATCGCCAGGTGCTAAACCCTTCGGCCAGAGCCGGACGCGGCGGCGTTGGGCCTTTTCGCAGGGTCAGGGATTTCACCGGCATGGAATCGGCCATGATGAACTGTCCGAGCTCCTGCTGAAGCATCAGCGGCAGGTCGCGGCTGGTGCACAATACTTCCGCGGAGATATAGCGCAGATTTTCCTGCCAGGGTGCATGCTGTTCATCCACCAGCGAAACAAAGACTTCGGAGCCGATATAACCGGTGCGGGTACCGTAGCGCAGGGCATGTTCAGAGAGCACTCGCTGCTCGCGGCGCAGGGAAAAATAGGCGCCGTAGTTGCCCGCATCACCGCTCCAGGTGCTCCAGAAAGGACGGAATGTCTGGTCATCACGCTGGCCGTCGGCACTGCCGAAGATTTTGTTTACCGCATAAATTTCATAATCCAGGGGACGGATGTTATCCACCACCAGATGATATTCATGCTGGCTCTCGCTCAGCTTCTGCCGCGCCGCCACTTTCGGGAAAAGGTTGATCACCGGCGTGCAATGCATCGCCAGATGGCTGGCATCAACCACCCGCTCCAGCTGCTCATCGCTTTTATCCAGCAGGATGAAAATATCGAACGCTTTTTCATTTTCACAGTGCTGGATAAGCTTGCCCAGACCGCTGAGGCTGATAAAGCGGAACCGTGCCGGAAACGCAAAGTATTCCTGCAGCAGACGATAGCCGTCAAAGTTGCGCAGGTCGTCCGGAAGCAGCGCCTGGTCCGGCTCAAACCCTTCCTGTCGCAAGGCATCCGCAGAGAGCAGCTGTCGCTGCGGGAGCTTGCTGACGGTCTGGCAGACAATCCCGGCGTGGTGCTCCATGACCAGCTCAAGCAGCTTGAGCGCCTCAATATCCGGGCCGCTAAGGAAAAACTCCAGACGGTCAAAATCCAGATGCCCAAGATGCTGCGGGCCATCGCAGGCAATACGGATCCGTAACGCGCTGTTGATCCCCCGCTGGCTCAGGCCCAGCTGCGCCAGCGGCAGATCGGCAGGTACACCGCCCAGCTCGACCTTATCGATTTTCAGCGGCAGCAGATTAACTTCATGCGCCGTGGTGTAGCTGCAGGTGACCCCGGTCTTTTTCAGCGCCAGGCTGTCCATCATGGTGCCGCGCGGCACCTTAAAACCGTTGCTCAGATCGCCACGCGTGCTGTCGGGCTGGATTTCAGCAATCGCCATTGAGGGGGTTGGCGCGAGATAGTTTGGCGCAATCATTTCCAGCAAACGCTGGGAGAAGCGCGGGAACTCCGCATCCATTTTCATTTGCACGCGGGAGGTCAGGAACGCGAACCCCTCCATCAGGCGTTCTGTATACGGATCCGCCACTTCGATGCCGTGCATGCCCAGTCGACCCGCGACTTTGGGATAGCGCTCGGCAAATTCAGCGCCCATTTCACGCAGATAGGCCAGTTCACGGTTGTAATATTCGAGCAGTTTACTTTCCATGATCACCCCGCATCTTTCAGTTCAAAATGGCCGTTTTCCAGATCGACATCGGTGCGAAACAGAAACTCCAGCGGGTACGGCACACACCACAGACGCCCTTTTATCTCAATGGACAACACGTTGTGCAGATCCAGTGACGAGGTGTCTGACACACAGCGGACCTGCAGTCCCTGCGGCAAAATGCGCGGTTCGAAGTTAATGATGGCCTCGGTAAGCTTGCGCTGAATGTCGTGCCATTCAATGTCTGACATTCTTTTCCCGGCCAGCGGCGCGACGCCAAAATTAACCACCGAGCGGTTCACATGCGGCAACGCGCTCAGGTCACCAGATGCGTCATGGTTGATGGTGTTAAACAACCACTGCAGATCCCGCAGCACGTTGCGGCGCAGGGCGGCGTGGGTAATCAGATTACTGTTGGCGGACTCGCGTTTTTTTTCCGGATCGTTATCGGTGAGGCGATCCAGCAGCGAGGGCTGCATTTTATCGCGCGCCCCCACCTTCTCCTGCTTGCTGCGGGCTTGCCAGCCGCTGCGCAGCAGATCGCCTTCGCCAGCGGGATTACTCATGGGCTCCATCCGCAGCAAACGTCACCAGGTTCAACGACAGCAACGGGCTTTCGCTTTGCTCGCTAAGCCAGGCTTTCTGCCCCATGCCTTCATACAGCGTGCCGTCATTGTCGAGCGGCAGCCACTCGGTGGTGCGCGCGAGCTTAACCGCGTCAGACGCATCCGCTGCGAAAGGATAGCGCGCCGGGATCTGGCAAACCTGTTCGGTACCGTCCGTCAGGCGCACCAGCGCATGACGCCACACCAGGTCAGTCACGCTGGCATGGGCCTGGAAACGGATCTCGGCGATGGCGTTAAACGGCAGCCAGAAATAACGGCCGTTGACGATGGTTTCACACACGGGCCCCAGACGAGCATCGCCGTCCATCAGCCATGCGAATGCCTGCGTCTCGTCATTCTCAAGCGTGATTTGACCCGCCGTTGCCTGCGCCTGCTCAAGGGCTTCCAGACGCAGCGCCTGAGCACGCTCTCCCGCGTCATTAAGCGCGGCGGCAAGCGTGGTAAGCCACGGCCACTGCGTTTCAGGCATGGCAGGACGAGCCTGCCCCGCCATCACCTGCGCGCGCTGCAGCTCCCCCTGGATGGACTGCTCCAGCAGGGTAACGGTTGGTTTAGCCTGGGGCTTAAGTGCCAGCCAGCTTTTCAGCTGAGTCAGGGCACGCGTCCAGTTACCACTGAGGGTCAAAAACTGCACAAACGCGGCGCGGAGATCGGCATCGGCCGGACGGACTTTGATCTCAGCTTCAAGACGCACCAGCGCGTCACTCAGCGATTCACCCGCCAGGTGTTGATAGAGCGTATTCATAGCCATTCCTTAGTTTGCCGCGCGCCAGGCGCCGACTGCCGGATCGCGCAGCTGAGGGCGCAGGGTGTCAATCAGAACGATATTGAGCGTTGTGCCAGGGGTAACCCAGGCGCCCCAGATTTTTTTCACCGCGGCGATACGCGCCTGCAGTTTTGCATCGTCGCTGGCGGTCTCACGTGAAATCTCCACGGCCACCGTGCCGTTGCTTTTCCAGCCGTTGAGGCTGCTGTCGTAAGGCAGGATCATCCAGCTCTGGTCGCTGTTGGAGGTGCTGAAAACCATGCGCTCTTTGTTGACGGAGGTGATCAGCGCGTTTTCCGGGTCGGCACTTTGATTCAGTCCCATGACCGGGAAGCCGTGAATGTAGGTCACCGGTATCTCTTTTTGTCCACCATTACGGGACTGTGAGATAACCGTGTGACCACTCAGCCAGCTCCCGTTTCCGCAGCGGGTGGTGTCTGAATCCGGAATAAAGAGCGCCGGAGCAGACGAGCCCCCTTCCCAGAAGGTACGTAGATGGCAGCCGTCCTGAAGGGTAAATTCCTGCCACGGCGTGCGATCGGCAGCAACCGTGTGGGTTTCCGCGTTCTGGTCCGGCGGCAGCAACGCACCGCTGGCCGGAGTACTCACTGGCGCAGTCTGCTGCTGTTTTACCACCAGCGCCCAGTCC
Organism: Enterobacter sp. BIDMC 26; assembly: GCF_000534435.1. NCBI lineage: Bacteria > Pseudomonadati > Pseudomonadota > Gammaproteobacteria > Enterobacterales > Enterobacteriaceae > Enterobacter > Enterobacter sp. BIDMC 26. The sequence continues at coordinate 1,909,210 of NZ_KI973182.1, forward strand.
TGCGCTTTGCCTGCTGTCCCCTGCGCCAGCGTCGTCCCGGACGGATCGTTCAGCGTCCAGCTCAGTTTACTGACTTTGCTGCACTGGTGTTCCAGCAGCGAGCCCAGACGCGGGACAAAGTTCTCCAGAACCGAGACGTCTTTGTTGCCGTTCGCCACGATACGCAGCGCAATCTCTGACTTACACCAGCTCTGTGGGGTGTTGTCTTTGATGTTATCAATCCAGATATCCAGCTTCTGCGCAGGAGACTGCACGATGCGGAAATTCTCAGCCTGCGCGGTGGACGCCACCGCCAGAAGTGCTAAACCCGATAGCCAAAGTTTCATATCGTTCCTTGTGTGTCTAATCAGTTCCGCAGGGAAGAAATTGTGCTGCGTCAGAAAGCGTATGCAGCAAAGTGGTGTCCTGAGGGTTACCCATCCATACCGCCAGGGCGGTATAGTTATCCTGAGCATTCCCCTCCTGTTCGCCATTCTTTTGGATGATTTGGTTCATTAAGGTCAGCCACTCTTGCGGCGTGTTAACCATGTGCAGCGACTGTTTCATCTGTTCTTCGCTGACGCCGTGCCAGAATCCGTCCGTACAGAGTAGAAATGCATCACCATCTTCGACCTGCACCACATCGCTGTAGCTCGCTTCTGGCCCACCGTTTTCAATACCCAGCGCCAGATAGAGCAGATTGCTGTTGAGGTTATCGGTGTCGTGCCCTGCATCTTTCATCTGCTGAACCAGGCTGTGATCGGTGGTGACATGCCACAGCCATCCCCGGCGAAACAGATACAGGCGACTGTCCCCGGCATGTGCCCAGTAGGCCAGCCGGTAATCTCTGTCGATAAACAGACTGACCAGCGTGGTGCCCATCCGACGATAATCCTGAACCGCCTGCTGTTCGCTGAGAATGGTGCGATTCGCCGTTTGCACATAGTCGCGAATATGCTGCGCGTTCAGGTGCTTGTCGCCATCAAAACGGGAGATAATACTGTTGCGGGCCAGTTCAGCGGCCACCTCACCGCCCGGCAGACCAGCGATACCATCACAGACGACAAAACAGGCTGAACGTTCCCCTATGGTTTCTCCCGTCTGATCCTGGTTGCTGGCGCGCGTCCCCTGGCGGGAGAGAGAAGCCGTTGCGATATTCATTTTTCTTCCGATCCGCTCTGTGAGTCTTTGTACTGATTTACCTCCATGTCATAGGCATGGAGGAAGGCTTCGCCAAACAGGGTGTGGAAGTCATCCTCAATCTCGCCTGCCGTTTCACCGTAGCTGCGGACAAAGTAGTCCCACAACGCGGCTTTGCGGCTGCCCGGCAGCGCCAGCCGGGAGGTCATCCCGTTCTGCTTCGCCTGCTCTTCCAGCTGTTCCGGGTTGAAGGATTGCAGCATGGCGGCAATGATGGCGCGGATACCGGAGATCATACCCAACTGATGCGCCTGCAGATCGATCAGCGCGTCACGCACGGATTTTGTCGGCGGCATAAAGCCCGGCATTGGCGTACCGAACATCTGGATCAGAACGGTTTTCCCGGTCGGCAACAGTTTGAACGGGTTGTTGGCATCATCAAGTACCATGGTCATATCGGCTTTTACGCCGCGCTTGAGAATGGAGCGCGAAGAAAGCAGCGCCACGGTGCCCTGAGAGAACATGCCCAGAATTTGCCCCAGCTGACGCATATTTTCGCGGTCAAACTGCGGGACGGGCTGCATTTCGCTGAGCCCCATCCCTTCCAGCAGCGCCTCAAGTAATTCGCCCTGCAGTACTTCACCCTTTTCGCCATTATGGGCTGCTGGCGACGCCGCGTTTTTGACCGGGTCAATACGCAAACGCCCTTTAGGTGCCTGGGCATTACTGCGCGCCACGGCCTGCGGGGTTGGCATGGTGAAGCCGGCATAATCCGGTCGCGCCGGCTCTTCTTCTTCAACGCGCGGCGGCACCTGCGGCTCAGGAGCAAACAGCGGAGAAGCGGCAAGGACGTCCTCTTCCTGTTCTGCTTGCGGCTCTGGCGTCAGTTCTGGCTCAACGACGGTCTCTGGCTTATCGCCGACAATCTCATCCGGATGGGTTAACGGTGCCCCGCCCATCAACCCGAGGGGGTCATCATTTCGTGCGGCAGGTGCGCTGGCACTACCGCCAAACAGTGCCAGCGGATCGAGTTCATCCGTCTGCTCTTCTTGAGGCTGCGCAGGTTTAGCTTCATTGGGCGGCACCAGCGTAGACGGGGTGACGTCGTCAAAAATGCTCTCTTTTTTGAACAATGCTTCGTCACTGAACAGCGTATCCGGATCCACGTTCTTACGCTCAAGCTTCGGATCGCTGTCATTGAACATCGCCAGCGGATCTTCAGCGTTACGCTCAGGTGCGACAGGCTGGGAGAAGGGATCGTGCGACGCTGCCGGCTGCGGCTTCGCCCGAGAACTGGAAATGCTGTCGGAGATAGAGAACTCCTGCATCAGGCTATCCCAGATTTCCGACGGCACAGCAGTCGGTTCCGCCTTCCCGCGCGGGGCGGCGCTCGCAGGCTTTGGCTGCGGGGCTGCCGCAGGGGCCGCGGCTGGACGCGCCTGCTGCTGCATGGTCGCCGCCATGCGGCTGACTGGCTGCGTATCATGAATCAGTTCGGTCACTTCGATGCGGTAATCATCAATACCGAGAATGTCCCCATCCTGCAGCTCTACCTGGCGCCCGCGCTCAAGCGGAATGTCATTCAATACCACGCGGGTGACGCTGCCACGGTTAGTGACGCGGCATTCGCCCTGGGCGTCAACGTGAACAATGGCCTGCAAACGCGAGATGGTGCGGTCATTGTCCGGCAATACCAGATTGTTATCCGTACCGCGCCCAATGGTGCCGCCCGGGGCATAAAAATCACAGCTGCTCTGCGGCGGCTGATGACCGGGTTTTGTAGAAATAATCGTGAATCGCATGGCGTATTCCTGCTGGTATGATTAGCGCTCAAACGCTGCCGCTCTCGGGGCGAGAACGGCGGCGTTTGGGGGTTAAGGCAAAGAACATTTTAAGTAATTTATAAAAAAGTAAACATCCTTTGGAATGGCATGACTATTGCCCAGTAGCAACCAGCACAAATAACAATAACATTAAAATCGCCACAAAAATCGTTAATTTGTAAAAGATTTCAATCCAGGAGAATCGATATATTGATAATATACATCTTCCGGCTTCTGGGGTGATTTGCTTTTTATCATCTGGCTTAATCGGCTTGCACGCAATTATTCTTCTCATTAAAAAAACACGATGAGCAAAGCCAGGCAAACCAAGCTGGTTATAAAAAAGATAATCATTTATATCTAAGTACTGTTTACTACTTAGAAGGTGAAATGCTTTTGTAAGTTCTTGCGAGTACTTTCGATAAAAATAAATATACAACACCAAAGAAATAAACAACCCTAAAAATACTGATGAGAGCAAGATTAAGCGCATTAATTCAGACATTTACTTACCTCCCGAATAAGTCAATTTGCTAATCCCTTTGGCAAATCTAGCTACTCATTTTGAAGCTTTTATCCGTGCCGCGCCCAATGGAGCATAAAATCACAACCGCCCAGCAGCGACGTTTGGGTGTAAAGTTAATTAACACTCAGAATCAATTAATACCTTTCAAAATTAAAACATTAAAAAAGCCACCGTGAAAATAATCTTTTCGTTATGTGAAGAGAGCCAGACTATTTCAGAACCAGACGGAGTGCCATTATACTTATGGGAATCTTCTTTTCGTAGCAACCCAGTTTGCGTTAATGGCTGATAGACTCACGGAGTCTCACTTGAATGGTTTAGACAATCAATATATAAAAACTCATCACCAGAACAAAAAAATTATAACGTTGAGAACATATTCGAACTCACGTCATTCTTCACGTAATATTAAAATTATTCATTTGCCTGCAAGCTTCTACATGACCACCAAATGACTCTATTTTTGGGTGTTTAGCTTTCGAATTGCGTCGCTGTTGGTGATTAAGCTGCACTTCAACACCTGATAATGGCCCGGTTCGCTACCGCCTACCTTCTCTTTAAGTAAGGAAACAATAATGTTGTCCGCTTTTTCAAAATTCTCTGCAGGTAAATTGCTTGCTTCGAGCCATGCGGCAGCGCTGGCCTCTGCATCATCTTTTAAACTCTTACTGTCCGCAATCTTACTGATACAACGATTTTGCACCCAGTTTTCAAAAATTTGTTGTTGAGTAAAAGCACTGACATCAGGCAATGTTTGGGCATAAACAACGGTGGCATTTAATGCTAATGCGAGCAGTAATAAACGTTTCATTTCAGGCTCCAGAATGTTGCATTCGTAGGAATAAACGAACCATTGCCGGGTGATCCAAGGAAATGGCAATCATCAGAGCAAATATTTCCATTCCAGAGTGTTACATGTCCGGTTGCATCACTCCACCCATGGCCGGTAAAGATAATAATGCCTTGCTTGCCTGAAAATTGTGCTGGTGTAGGAGAGGCGACTGACATATCTGCATGACCCAGAACAGTAGGAAGAAATGCAATCATATCTTTAACGCGGAACATATAGCGTTTTTTGTCATTTCCGGTCACTGTCGCGTATTTGCTATTAGACGGAATAGGTATACCACAATAATTCAAAACATAGCTCATACGAATGGGACAGGCATTTTTAAAAATACCAGCATCGATATTATGCTGAACTTTTCCACCCAATAATTTGCCAACCTGTTCCACATTAACGTTAACTTCTCTGAATCTGTTCCAGGCAGCACCAAAAGCAGGACGCATAGCAGACATTCTTCTTTCTCCATCCTAAGAAGGTCACGTAAAAGTGAGCCCTTTCGGGCCCACTATCATTACGCTTCTTTGTTTTCTTTGATGTTCCAGCCAGCGCTGCTTTCAGCACCTTTACCACCAGCAGTGGTCTGCTCCCAATACTGCTGTTTCACTTTCGCAGCCTGGAATGCATAGGTCACACCAACGGTGTCGCCGTTGTCTGCACCGGTGTACTGAACAGAAGTTACCAGCACATCTTCGAGCGTGATGCGGGTATATTCAACTTGCTGACCACCCGCTTTGCACACGGACAGTTCAACTTTAGTCAGGTGCTTACCGCTTGCGCAGTGTTTGAGAATTGCTGTAGTGGATTTATCGATCAGAGCGTTAACGTGCAGATCGTTAAAGTTAACTTTACCGGCGCCGCCGCCGCCACCAACACTCATATTACCTGGCTGGGAAGCGCCCCAGGAGAAGGAGGTAATATCAGTCCAGCCGGTGTGGTTAGAATCTTTAGATTCGCCCGTAACACCCTCGACCTTCAGAAACATATCAATAGCCATAATATCTACTCTTCGTGGATGAACAATATTGCTTTCGAAAAAGCACTTATATGGCAAACAGGAAAGCATGGGGCTGAATAAAACCGTCCATATTTTACCTCTGCCTCATATCAAATGACCCGTGTCATTTGACAGTCTTGACATTCCCCCTGAATGAAAGGAAAGAATGTGAAGTCTTTACTACTGCGGATTATCCTGAAGCCAGGTGCGGTCAGGATTGCCTATAATTAATTGAGGTACAAGTTTATTAAGTTCGTCACTATGATAAAGACGTAGACAGTTTAACGTTACGCCTTTGACATCGGGTTTTATCTCAGAATGAAAGGCATTGGTTGCGCCTTTATATTTATCAATAAGGGCATTAATTTTGTCATTGCCATTTTCAATATCGAAAGGCACCCATTCCAGTAATGCACTACTGCTACGGGCTGCATCCAGAGAAAACTGGCTTTTATCATCTGAAACTTGTGCCAGACAGCGAGAAAAAACAACGTCTTTAACAACTTGCTTATAAGGCATTTTTTTGACAAACAACACCGGATCGTCAGTTGCATAAACAGAGGCGGAACTGGTAAGCAACAGTAGACTGGCAATTATTTTTTTCATGGCAACTCCCAAAAATTGGCTTTGGTCGTCGTGTAATTCGTCTCCGGTGCATTGAAATAACAATGATCCGAACAGGTTAAACCATTCCAGAATGTGGCATGACCTGCGGCGTCACTCCAGCCCTGTACCTCAAACAGAATTACGCCCTTTTTGTTGGCTAATTGTTGAACGGGTAAGGAAGGATAACTCACGACCATGTCAGGTTTACCCCACTGACGCGTCAACCAGGCAATAACATCCTTTACCCGATAGAAATACCATTTATTATCAGCACCGGATACCGTGAGATTTGCAATACGCGGGACGGGATGCCCGGTATAGTTCAGAACATAACTCATGCGTACGGCACAACTATTTGACCACCCACCCTGATCTTGCGGTATTTCGAAGTTGTGCTTAACCTTGCCGCCGATAATTTGCTTAACTTTGCCGATAGAATCATTTGCATCGTAAATACGTGTTGCCGCCGCCCAGGCAGCAACAAACGAAGGTCTCGCGGTCATATTTCCTCTCACATTTCCATGCTATAAAGCAGGCGCCGGGTAAGGCCTCCCGGCGGCAATCATCATCACGCGTCTTTCGTCTTCAGTGACGGCAGTTTAGAAACCAGACGCAGAGAAACGGTCAGACCTTCCAGCTGGTAGTGTGGACGCAGGAAGAATTTCGCGGCGTAATAGCCCGGGTTATCTTCAATTTCCTGCACCTGCACTTCGGCAGCTGCCAGCGGTTTACGGGACTTGGTCTCCTGTGAGGAGTTAGCCGGGTCACCGTCCACATAGTTCATCACCCAGTCGTTCAGCCAGCGTTCCATCTCTTCACGTTCACGGAAGGAGCCAATTTTGTCGCGCACGATGCACTTCAGGTAGTGGGCAAAGCGGCAGCAGGCGAACAGGTACGGCAGACGGGATGCCAGACGCGCGTTAGCGGTCGCATCCGGGTCGTGGTACTCAGCCGGTTTCTGCAGAGACTGCGCGCCGATGAAGGCGGCAAAGTCAGAGTTTTTGCGGTGAACCAGCGGCATAAAGCCGTTCTTCGCCAGCTCGGCTTCACGACGATCGCTGATGGCGATCTCGGTCGGGCATTTCATGTCCACGCCGCCGTCGTCGCTCGGGAAGGTGTGACATGGCAGATTTTCAACCGCCCCGCCAGACTCCACGCCGCGGATTGAGGTACACCAGCCGTACTCTTTAAAGGAGCGGTTGATGTTGGCAGCCATGGCATACGCGGCGTTCGCCCAGGAGTAGCTGTTGTGGTTCGCGCCATCGGTCTGCTCTTCGAAATCGAAGCTGTCGACCGGGTTAGTGCGAATACCGTACGGCAGGCGCGACAGGAAGCGCGGCATCACCAGGCCAAGGTAGCGTGCATCTTCGGATTCACGCAGTGAACGCCACGCGGCATACTCGGTGTTCTGGAAGATTTTGGTCAGGTCGCGCGGGTTCGCGAGTTCCTGCCAGGACTCCATCTGCATCACGCCCGGTGCGGTACCGGTGATAAACGGACAGTGGGCCGCCGAGCCGATACGCGCCATCTCGCCCAGCAGTTCAACGTCCTGCGGACTGTGGTCGAAGTAGTAGTCGCCGACGATGCAGCCAAACGGCTCGCCACCAAACTGACCATACTCCTGCTCGTAGATTTTCTTGAAGATTGGGCTCTGGTCCCAGCCCACGCCCTTAAAGCGTTTCAGGGTACGACCCAGCTCCTGCTTGGAGATGCTCATAAAGCGGATCTTCAGCATCTCGTCGGTTTCAGTGTTGTTCACCAGGTAGCTCAAACCGCGCCAGGCGCTCTCCAGCTTCTGGAACTCTTCATGGTGAATAATCTGGTTCACCTGCTGAGACAGCTGCTCGTCGATACCGGCAATCAGGTTCTGAATGGTGCGGTAGGTGTCACTGGAGAAGGTAACGGTATTTTCCAGCGCCTGCTGCGCCAGCGTTTTTACCGCACTTTCCACCGCGGAGCGCGCCTGATCGGTTTTCGGACGGAACTCTTTGTTCAGCAGCGCGCTGAATTCATCCTGGCTGAACGCCTGACCACTCTGCTGCTCGTGTTGTTGAGTCTGGTTGCTCATCGATTATTCCTCGCTACCTTTCGCGCTTTCGTCATTTTTCGGCGACTGGCTCAGAGATTTGAGCAGCGTCGGATCCTGCAGAATTTTAGCGATCAGCTCTTCCGCGCCGTTTTTGCCATCCATATAGGTCAGCAGGTTGGAAAGTTGAGTACGTGCTTCCAGCAGCTTGTTCAACGGCTCAACCTTGCGGGCTACCGCGTCCGGCAGGAAATCGTCCATGCTGTCGAAGGTCAGATCAACGTTGAGCTTACCTTCGCCGGTCAGCGTGTTATCCACCTGGAACGCCACGCGAGGTTTCAGCGCTTTCATGCGCTCGTCAAAGTTATCAATGTCGATTTCGAGGAATTTACGCTCGTCGACTGCCGGCAGGTTTTCCACCGGTTTGCCGACCAGATCGGCCATGACGCCCATCACAAACGGCAGCTGAATTTTACGTTCTGCACCGTAGATCTCTACGTCGTACTCGATCTGCACGCGGGGGGCACGGTTACGTGCGATGAATTTCTGCCCACTGTTACTCATTGCCATGATGTTCTCCATCAAAGATGCGCGGTGAAGGTGAAACGGCAGGCTCCATGCCTGTCGTCATAATGCCAGGACGCGTTATTCGCGGCGTCCAAAGATGTTTTCCAGTTGGTTAACGCCGTCTGGCGCCAGGTCGCGAATAATGTCCATAAAGTTAAGTTCTGACAGCCGCTGCACCCGTTCAATCATCAACGGTGCGGGGTGGCTCGGTTCGTACTGCGCAAAATACTGTTTGGCTTTCTCCAGCATCAGCTGTGCATCGGCGCGGCTGGTGACCTGCACGCTGCGCCAGTCTGTAACCTGCTGAACGGGTTGTGCGACCGCCGGTTGAGGTTCAGCGCTGAGCTCAGCCTGTGCCTCCCGGTTGGGTAGCAGCTTGCTGATGTCGGTCACCTGACAGGCGCTGGCGACCAGCCCGACGGTTTTCAGCAGCTGTTCCATCTCCGGAACGCCGCTTTCACCAAGATGGCCAGTGAGCAACTCGCGAATGGCCAGCAGCCGTTCGTTAATCACTATCACCGCCGACGTGCCCGGCTGATCGCCGCGGGCCAGCTCGTCAATCAGTCTTGGACGGCCACCGGGGTAATCCGGACATTCGGTTTTACTGCCATCCAGCAGTGCCTGAGCGTCGCGAAGTGAAATTTCATCGCCATTTGATCGCAGCAGCGAGGCGTTACGCACGGCGACGGTCAGTTCAGACTTATCACTCAGCCCGGCCAGGGCGTTAATGCGGTAAAACGGGTCGGTTTCGCCATACTCTTCCAGCAGCGGATAGAGCGGCTCCCAATAACGCGTGATCGCCTCCTGCACCAGTAACAGCCCGTTGGCGTAGCCCGCAAGGCCGCGGCGACGTGTCCATGCATGCGTTAACGCCAGCATGACGCGCAGATCTTTGGTGCGGCTCAGCAGGCTGGTGGCGAATTTTTCCACCGTATTCCAGTCAGCAGGTTCTGCCGGAATGATGGTGTCGCCAAACTGCTGCTCTGCTTTGCCCTGGCTGGCCTGATTCATGAGCTGGAAATCAGCGTCATACTCCAGGTTTTCGCCACAGGGCTTGTCGGGGCTTATTGGCGCGAGAAATTCTTCGATATTCATAAGATCCCTGCTTATTCAAACATGGGCGGATAGAGACCGTGACGGCCCGGGCGGGCGCCACCTGCCGGGTCAAACAGCAGCGTAAAGAGCTGCCCGGTGAAGTTGCCGCTGTGAACATGGGTGTAGAGCGGGTAGCCGTCGCAGCGGTTGGTCCACCAGTAGCTGGTCTGGCGAAGCGGGTCAAAGCACTCTGCTGCCTGAGGCCAGCCCAGCGTGCTCTGGCCGTCTTCGTCATAACCAATCACATCGAGAATATCTGAGCGCTTTTGCGGCTCGACGGGCTGCGGTGCCGGAATGGACATCAGCATGTCATCGAGCTGTGAGGCAGAAAAACTGTTACGTACCGCATGCAGGCCCAGACGGCCAATCTGCTGATACCAGCTTTCAGCCTGACTGAGCAGGCGTGATGACCAGTCCGCGGGGGCAAAGCTGAGCTGAATGCAGACCGGATATTGTCGACCAACGCTGTCACGTCCCGGCAGCAGGCAGCCCATCTGAATCATCTGGCTGCCCAGCATCGGCGGTACGACAAAATTCCAGACCGGCGCTTTGTTAAACGGGCGCTCACCGCTGCGCTGCTCTTCCTGCTGCCAGGCCAGCAGGCCGACCTGGAACCAGTGTGACCACTGGCGTTGCAGGGTGTCAGGAAAGCGACGCTGCAAAAAATCTCCGGCGCTGGGCAGTTTGCCATACCAGCTGTAGCGGTTCATCGCAGGGGTATTCGTCATACGGCTGTCCTTGCGGTTATGGGCAAGAGAAACGGGGAAGCTGGAACGGGTTACGAATACTGTTTGGCGCAAATTCCAGCGTAACCTGATGTCCGTCTACGTTGAAGGTCGCCTGGCGACTCAGACTTCCCGCCCCCGGGCTGGTACGCGCTTTATCGAAAAAGCGGTTCAGCGCCCAGGAACCGTTCGTCACCAGCGTAGCCGTGCTGCCATTAGCCAGACCCAGCTGCATACGCACCTGGTTGGTCCCGCCCGGCCCCGGCCAGTTCATGATCTGCACAGCCTGTGGACCGTGGCTGTAGCGCAGCAGTTGACCGTCAACATCCAGCGTCAGGTTAAGGATCGTGTTATCCATTCTGACGGTGCGCACCGTCACTTTGTAAGATGGCGTGGTGGCACCGTTAGCAAAGAAAGCATCGCGAATGGACTGGGCCTGCTGGAACGGTCTCAGGAGCCCTTCACTTCCCGGCAGCGTTTTTCCATCAATGCCCGGCATAAAGCGCCAGTTCGCCTGCGTGGTATCAACTTTATTGGTCAGGTTGTCACGAAAGAAGGTGTCCATCAGCCCGGTGCCTGGCGCAAACATGCGCGCGAGATCGTCCGGCGTGACCTCCGTACTGGCGCTGCGCACCAGCGGGTAACGGCCAGCGATTGCCTGACGGCAGAAACCGCCGACTTCGACGTTAATACGCTTACGCACGTTTTCGAGGTCGCGACGCTGGGTATCACTGCTGGCCCCCACCGCCATATTGCTGAACATGGTTTGCAGACCGCCCGGCAGACGACCGGCACTGGCCTGCAGACGACTAATCGCCTCGCCTCCCGGAGCAGGCATGCCGCTGTTGGCCGCGTCCTGAACGGCAGTCAGGTAGCGGTAAAGTTCATCGACCTGCTTGAGAAAATCATCAAAGACGATGGTCTTCCCGCCCTTCTCCAGCGGCTGCGCCAGCTCAATCATTGGAGCATAGTGATCGGTTACCAGCTGTTCAGGTGCCTGAGTGACCACCGCGGCCTGCGTCGGGGCATTGTCATTATTACTGAATAACGCTTCGAGCGTGCGGGTGGCACGGTTGCTTTGCGCTTGCGCTTTACCGGCATCATCCGGGGCTGGCGCATTACGTGAAAGCGTCAGGACCTGTCTCAGGTTCAGCACCAGACGGCGCAGCGGCGAGTTTGCCCCGGAGAGCAGACGCGCGGTATTGATGCGCTGGGAGAGATCGGCGCTGTTATTAAGCTGAATGTCGGCGAGGAAGCGATCCCAGTTGGCGATAAAGTCGCGCATGTAGAGCTGACGCACGGCGTTATCGATCTGCTGTTTATCTTCCTGGGCTGAGGTCGCCCCCAGCACCCACGCATCGTCTTCATGCAGGGCAGTGGTGACGCTGTCAATCTGGCCGTTGAAGCTTTTCCAGTAACCGTCCGGGGTATAAAGACCCGGTACGCCTTCACTCACCGGCTTGCCGCTTTTGCGTGAAAACACCAGCTCGCTCTGCGGACCGCCCAGGTCGGAGAGCGACACCGGTTTCAGCTTTTCATCATGCTCCAGAAGACGCTTCAGACGACCATACACCCGGGTGGAAAGCGGCTGCTGGTTGATTAGCGCCCTTTCACGCGCGACCAGGGATTCATCCTGCGCGTACGGCGAGGCCTGAATTTTCGGCTCAAGCAGCTGTGTCAGGTGCCATTCAAGCTGCTGAAGCTGCGCCTGAGTCACGTTCTGCGGCAGGTTGCGCTGCAGATTGAGCATTACCCAGGAGTGCAGGAATTTGCCGTCATAGTGCTTCGGCTGATAGAGCATCTGGTAGGCCTTCAGCGCTTCATAGCTGTATTCCACATCGCTGCCGTTATCGTTGCGCAGCCAGGTGGTGATGTGCATCGCCACGGCAGGGAGCAGCATCTGGTCCAGCGCTTTCTGGTACAGAGACTGCGATGCATCGCTGACGTCATCCCCACGATAAAGCCCCATACGGCGTGAGACAGGCGGATCGTTAACATCAAACGCGTCACTTTTCGGCAGATCGACCAGGCCATTCAGCAAGGGCAGAAGGTCAAACAGATCGCGCTGAGGCTGATTCTGCAGCGCCTTGCTCTGCTGATCCAGCAGCGGCACCTTTGCGTCCACCTCTTCCAGATAAGCCTTGTTCCTGGCATAGCTGGTCAGCCACAGTCCACCGAGGATCACCAGCAGGGCCAGCAGCGCCGCATAGCCGGACCAAATGACGGCGCGGTTACGCAGTTCCCACCAGCGGTTTTCCCCGGCGATGCCAGCTTCCTGGAAAATAACGTTTTGCAGCAGGTTCTTGATGAAGAAGCTCTGCCCTTTCGCCCCCGGGATCGGAGCCTCTTTGCTGACGGAGTCCCAGCGATTTCCCTCTTCACCTTCCGGCAAGGAGAGCGCACGGTTAAGTTCGCCCATCACCCGGTCAAACGGCATGCCTTCCTGGGTACCACTGGCGAAATAGATCCCGCGCGGGGAGAATTCGGTTTCAAAGTTAGAGCGGGCAAAGACCGTGCTCAGGTAGTCAGCCAGCAGCGGACGCAGTGCGGCAAACTCCTGCGGGAAGAGATACGCTTCCGCGCGCGCTTTTGCATCATGCTCCTGCAGCAGGGTTTCCGGCAGTCCGGCATCCAGGCGCTGCTGTAAGAGGGAAAATTCCTGCTGGAAGTTACCCATCAGGTCGTAATCAGCGTGTTTGGTTTGCTCCCACGGCAGCGTGAAGCCCCAGATCTGGTCGCGCTGCGCTTTGTCGTAATCGGCAAACCAGGCACGGAAGCCTTTAAGCAGGTCAGCTTTGGTCACCATGACATACACCGGGAAGCGAATACCCAGCTGCTCATGCAGCTCAGAGAGACGCTGGCGCAGGTTGACCGCCTGCTGGCGTGACGCTTCAGGCGAGAGCGTCAGCAGGTCAGAAATGCTGATGGTAATAATCACACCGTTGATCGGCTGGCGACGGCGATACTTACGCAGTAACCCCATAAACTCAAGCCATTCACCGGCGTCCTGAACCTGTTCGCTCTCCTGGGTGGTATAGCGACCCGCGGTGTCCAGCAGTACGGCCTCGTTGGTGAACCACCAGTCGCAGTTACGCGTGCCGCCGATCCCGCGCAGCGCGGTCTTACCGAAGCGGTCGGCCAGCGGGAATTGCAGCCCGGAGTTGACCAGCGCCGTGGTTTTACCGCTGCCCGGCGCGCCGATGATGACGTACCACGGCAGTTGATACAGATATTGCGTGCTAAAGCGCTGCGTCCACTGGGCACCCTGTCCCGCTTTGCTGAAGTGCGCTTTTTTCAGCATCTGTGCGGCTTCGTCAAAACGGCTGGCGAGGATCTGCTCCTCGCTGTTCAGTCGCTTCTGCGGATCCGCTGCTTCCGGGCTGGTGGTGTTCTCATTGAGTTTGTCCATCAGCTTGCGGTTCAGCCAGGCATTGTACAGCCGCGGCAGAATGTGGCCCTGCGCCCAGAGCAGATAAACCACCGCAATACTGATGATGCGGTTCTGTTCAGATTCGAGCGGTCGGGTGTCCACGATGGACAACAATGGGCCAATCATCCAGATAACCGCCGCAAGCGCAGTGACGCCCAGGAAGCTCCACAGAATGCGATTGGTCAAAATGGAAAGAAGAGTAGTCAGCATCCTTAGTTTCCTTGCGGCAATCCGTTCAGCTCAGCCTGGGTATTTTCAGGCGACACCAGCAGAGTAATTTCCACCCGGCGGTTACGGGCACGGTTTTCCGGCGTATTGTTGGGTGCCACTGGATTAATCTCGCCGCGGCCTTCCGCTTTCACACGTTCAGGTTGAGAGAGGCTTCCCTGCAGCATTTTCTGAACTGACCGGGCACGTTCCAGCGACAGTTCATAGTTAGAGGCAAAGCGCGCGCTGCGAATTGGCACGTTGTCGCTGTAGCCCACCACCAGAATTTTACCGCTGACGTTATTCATGGCCTGTGCAATACGGTTTATCACCGGCTCATAACGGTCACGTACCACGGTTGAGGCGGAAGCAAACAGGCCGTCCCCTTTCAGGATCACCACGCTACGGTCCGCTTCATCTTTTACCGCAACCAGACCGGCTTCAATTTCCGGCTTCAGGAAACCACGCAGGTTCAGCACAGCAGGCAGCTGGCGGGCAGGTTGCTGGATAGTCGTTTCGGGAAGCTGTGACTGATAAATTTTTGCTAATACCGGGTTGGTGCTATCGCCAAGCCGCCAGTTAAGCACGATATAGAACAGGCAGGCGATAAACCCGGCCAGCGCCACACAGGCCCACAGCGGTACCATAGGTCGCCATAGCTTGCGCAGTACCGGACGATCTTCCGGATGCGGAGAGAGCTGTGGCGGGTAACTGCCACGCACGCCGCGAATCATCTGCCACAGCCGTTGCTTGATGGTTTCAAGCTGGGTACGGCCATTATCCAGCACCCGATAGCGCCCCTCGAAGCCGAGCAGCAGGCAGTAGTTGATCATCTCCAGCAGCAGAATATGTTCGCGCGGGTTTTGCGACAGACGCGCCAGCAGCTGGAAGAACTTTTCGCCGCCCCAGGTTTCGTTATGAAACGTCACCAGCAGACCATTGCTGGACCAGACGCCGCTGCTGCCCCAGGGGGTGAGCGCGGCGGCCTCATCAAGTGCCGTACACAGGCAGTAACGTGCCCCGACGATCACCTCATAGGCCAGACCGGCCTGCTGACAGCGCACTTCGAACCGGCGGATCTCATCGATCAGGCGCTGGCGCAACGCCACCTGATCGTCATGTGATACCGAATGACGGATTTGCGGAATCGCATTGAGCAGCGGATTGGCGGCCGCCACCAGCTGATTGTTGCTACTAGCTCCGGTAAACGCGGCATCACTGCCGGTATCCTGTCGTTCCTGCATATTAAGCGCTCGCTTTATTATTCAGTCGGGCTACGGATGGCCCAAAACTCCATATCAAGTCCCGGGAACTCGCCTGCGAGATGCAGGGCGAAAGCGCCGGACTTATCCATCTCGTGCCACAGCTCGCTCCCCTTCTCCAGCTCGAAGTAGCTGTAGCCTGCATGCCAGGGGATCTGCGGCGGTGCGACCGGCATGGCGCGCAGCATAATGCCAGGCAGTTGCAGCTGAACCAGATCGCGAATTTTCGAGACCGGCGCCACTTTCATCTGGGCAGGGAAATGGGTTTGCAGGTGTTCGCCCGGCACGTTGGCTTTGACCGCCAGCACGAAACCGAACTCACGCACCATGCTGGTTTCCGGCACGGTCGCGATGTTCAGACCGTGGGAACGCTCGTTAAGCGGCAGCTGAATGGCATGGTCTTCCATCACCAGAGACAGCCCCTGACGCAGCAGCATCATCAGTTTGCTGAAGCAACCCGCGAGGTCGTCGTGATCGTAAATCGGCAGCACGCTTTCAGCGGTACGCTGAGACGCCCAGGTAGCGAGCTCGGTCGCAAACGGCAGCCAGCTGCGCCAGAGTGTTTCCGGATGCAGCAGCGGAAGCGTTTTTAAATGTGAAACCTCGCCCAGATGGCGGTTCACCAGTGAGAGCAGCGTGAATTCAATCAGTTCCGAGGTATTAAAGCGGCCAGGCTGGCGCAGACGACCGCCAATTTGCTGGCTGCGCTGCACCAGTAAGCCGTGCAGATCGTTAATCATGCTGTAGATCTGCGGGCTGTTATTGGCGTTCAGCATCGGCGGAATGTAGCTGCTATCGAGACGCACGTGGTTATCGTTGCGTTTCTCGGTCACAAACGCCACACCGATAGCGGTCCACTCTGCCGTTACATCTTTTTCCAGCATCAGGGTCAGACGCAGGCGGCCAAACTGCACGGTGGCATCGCCTACCGACATGGCGTTGTCGTCTTCCACCTCTTGCTCAAAGGCGATGAAGCGCGCCAGCGAGGCCGGCTCTTCACTGAAGATCACCTCTTCTCTCTCTCCACGGCGAACCGGCAGTGCGAGCACCACCTTTTCATTGGTGAGATTGTCAGGGATTTTCAGCGGCACCGGACCATTGCGGCCGTTGCGCACCTGGAAAAAGGTTCCGTCAGGCAGCAGTCCGCTGCAGTAGCTCAGGGCAATGCATCCCTGGCGCAGCATCGCTTCGTCCAGCTCAACGTCGAGAAAGCCCCAAAGGTATGAACGCTGCAGCGCACCCCATTCACGAACGTGGTTGAGCAGATAGCTTTCAGTCCGCTGAAAATGGTGTGGGCGCAGGAACATGCCTTCGGTCCAGACGACCTTTTCTGCTTTCGTCATGATGATGTAATTCCTGTTATGAAGCGCGTTACTGGCTGATGACCCGGATGCCATTCACGTCGAGAAAAACGTTGGCCTGGAGTTCATCCGCTGACCATTTCCAGAACTGGTAGATATGGTTTTCGCCTGGCACAGGCAGAGGGAGTGAAACGCGCCATTTTTTGCCATCCAGCATCTGATATTCCGCCATCACACCAATGTAGCGGGCGTCGGGAGAGCTCTGTCCACTCAGGGTTTTCGAGAGCTGACCCGGCATCAGGAAGAAAACATCGCTGTTCAGCAGATTCGCGCCAAGCGTGGCTGACGCGTTGTTCTGCAGGGAATAGAAGTCGCTGGACATGAAATCCGCATCGGATTTCAGCAACAGCACTCTGACTTTTAGCGGCGCAGATTCATTGATTTGTGGATGAGCCTGAAACTGCAGATTGTAGCGGGAAGGGTCGCTGTGTGAAGACGACGTACAACCACTGACAAGGGCGAAAATCGCCGCGTAAAAGACGGACCACAACCAATGAAAATTTTTATTATTCATAAAAATACGCTCAGGGACGCGGTTTAGTTCAGGATCCAGGTACCGTTAGCGCTGTCTTTGCAGGCTTTGCTGTTACCGTCCACATCAACACAGGTTGCCTTCTTACGCACTTTCGCACGCTGGGCCTGCTTACGGACGGTCGCTTCGTACTGATCGGCTTTGATCACTGCGCGCATCGGGACGTAGCCAATCAGCTGATCATTTCCCTCATCGGCAAGCGCCATCCAGTAGTGCTCAACCTGACCCAGGACCACATACGTTTTACCGGTTTCCAGGGTACGGATAACCTTTCCGCCGAAGTCAGGACGGCTCATCAGCGAGGCCGGATACATGGCACGATACGGCTCATTGAGCTGAGTAAACTCTGCTGGAGGTAAAACAGCGTGACGGTGGGTTAACGTGACGCCATTGACCTGGCTGGTCACGATCGTGTCGTCGTTGATCACAGGTTTCTGCGGCGCTTTACAGCCCGCCACCGCCATTACAAACAGAAGTGAAAACAGTACGCGCATTTTCATATGCTTTTCCGTAGCGATATTTCGATGATGGAGATAAAGGGGATGAAGTTTGACTTAGGTGCTATTGTTAAAATAGTCAGTATATTTTCGGGGCGTTACTATTTAAGGGCATAGCTACCGCACGAGCCCTTCAGAATAAGGCCCAGCGTCTTCCTGACATATTTTGACAAACGGTAAGCAAGTTTACATGAGCTTGCCACCAATTCAATATTTACCGCTTAATAACTGATGGTTAATGAAGCACTCGAGACATTATAGGATTAATCTGAGAAAAAAATACGATTTAGCTAAAATCGTCTATTCCCCTCAAGCCAAAATCACATATCCATCTGATTTAAAATGAAATTCCACAAAAGAGAATCACTTTCATTAACGCAATAACCCTATTACTGCTACTACCATAATTAGTAGAATCTGGCTTTATGCGGGGCGAAGAAAATATATCCAATATGAATTATTTGTTGCATTATCGAGATAACTTTCAATTTCAGCCAGACCTGTCTCAATATATGAAATTGTTTCAGGGAAACTGAGAAAAGTTAATTTTACACCTCAAAATAAGTTTGTCTTTTAATCTCCCTTTCGGATTTAATCTGGTAATTTTCCGCTATTAACAATTAAGCACAGCTACATATTCCTGGTTAAAGCGACGATTAATTTGCACCGATTCCTCCTGCCTGCAGGGGTCTTCGTCGCCCTGCCCTTCAGCCACCTTCATCTGAAATTTAACGCTGACTTCATCATCGCTTCGCTTTCGCCATAGCGCAGAGTGAACAAGTGATAGATAAGATTTATTATAAAAATGATAAAATTTCGTTATAATTTCTTTAAAACTTTACACCGATTAGCATGTAAGCCACTGTAAAATATCGCCATTAAATTCAATGCATTTAACTTTGCTCTGGCCTCTGGTAACAGACGCCATCATTGTTTTCGCTTATTGGCAAACCCGGTGGTTTATAGGCGCAGGTGATGTCATGACCGCACAAGTCAGGAGTTGGTATGAATAAGAAAAGACGCTCAGTTCCCGGTATCAGGCACTATGACGGCCCAGCCGGTGGCTGGGGGGCGTTAAAGGCGACGGCCATTGCGGTACGTACCCAAATGGATACGCTGGATGCCCCCGCAACCCTACTGCGCACAAACCAGCCTGACGGTTTTGACTGCCCTGGCTGTGCGTGGCCCGATAAAGAACACAAATCCACGTTCCAGTTCTGTGAGAACGGGGCGAAAGCCGTCACCTGGGAAGCCACCAATAAACGCGTCACCACGGATTTTCTCGCCAAAAACAGCGTGTCCTCGCTGCTGGCTAAATCTGATTTTGAGCTGGAAGGTTACGGTCGTCTCACCCATCCCCTGCGCTATGACCGGGCAAGTGATACCTTCCAGCCAGTGGAATGGGACGACGCTTTCCAGCGTATCGGTGAGGTGCTGCGCGGTCTTGAGCCTGACCAGGTCGAATTTTATACCTCCGGCAGAGCCTCGAACGAAGCAGCGTATCTGTTCCAGCTGTTCGCCCGCGAGTACGGTACCAATAACTTCCCCGACTGCTCGAATATGTGCCATGAAGCCACCAGCGTCGGTTTACCCCGTTCCATTGGTATCGGGAAAGGGACCGTCTCACTTGATGACTTCGATAAAACGGAGCTGGTTATCGCCATTGGTCATAACCCTGGGACCAACCATCCGCGGATGATGGGCACGCTGCATGAGCTGGCTCGCCGCAACGTACCGATTATCGTTTTTAATCCCCTGCGCGAGCGCGCGCTGGAACGTTTCGCGGATCCGCAAAGCGTTATTGAGATGGCAACCTACAGCTCTACCGATATCGCCTCCACCTATTTCCAGGTGAAAGCCGGGGGCGATGCCGCTGCGTTAAAAGGGATCGCAAAACACCTGCTGGAGATGGAGAACGAACGCGGAAACGTGCTCGATCGCGCCTTTATTGCTGAACACACCCAGGGCATTGAGGCGTTTGCTGCGGACATTGCGCAAACCGACTGGGAGGCCATTGAGCGTGAGTCCGGGTTGAGCCGGGCAGCGCTCAAATCCGTGGCCGAGGCCTACGCAAAATCGAATGCCACCATCATCACCTACGGGATGGGCATCACCCAGCATAATAAAGGCACCGCGAATGTCCGCCTGATCGCTGATCTGTTGCTGCTGCGCGGTAACATTGGCAAACCCGGCGCGGGGATATGCCCACTGCGCGGCCACTCGAACGTTCAGGGTAACCGCACCGTGGGTATAAGCGAGAAACCGACACCGGCATTTCTCAACCGCCTGAAGGAGGTATTCGGTTTTGAGCCTCCTGCCCACCACGGCCATGATGCGGTGCAGGCAACGCAGGCCATGATCGACGGACGTGCAAAAGCGCTGATCTGTCTGGGGGGAAATTTTGCGGTGGCGATGCCCGATCACGAGAACGGTTTTCCGGCAATGAATACGCTGGATTTGAGCGTGCACATCGGTACCAAGCTCAACCGCACCCATTTGCTGGTGGGGAAAGAGACCTTTATTTTGCCGTGCCTCGGTCGTACCGAGCTGGATGTCCAGGCCACCGGACGCCAGTCCATTACCGTGGAGGACTCTATGTCGATGGTGCATGCCTCTTCCGGTAAGCTGAAACCCGCCTCTCCGCGCCTGCGGGCTGAGCCGGCCATTGTCGCCGGAATGGCGCAAGCCACCCTGCGGGAGACCCGCGTGGACTGGATGACGCTGGTTGAGGATTATGACCGTATCCGCAACCTGATTGAGCAGACCATTCCGGGCTTCGAGAATTACAATGAACGGATCCGCATTCCTGGTGGTTTTCGCATGCCGCTGCCGCCCACAGAACGTATCTGGCCAACGGCGACGGGCAAAGCGATGTTTTCGGTTTTCGACGGCGTCAATGAGAACGCCAGTGGTGAAGGCGATAATGTGCTGCGCCTGATCACGCTGCGCAGCCACGACCAGTACAACACCACCATTTACGCCCTTAATGACCGCTACCGCGGCGTCTTTGGCCGTCGCGATGTGCTGTTTATGAATGAAGATGATATGGCGCAGTCAGGCCTGGAGCATGGCGATCGCGTGGATATCGAAACCGCCCTGCCGGGGAGCGTTCAGCGTCTGGAAGACATTACCGTTGTGGCCTACAGCATTGCGCCGGGTTCCGTCGGAGCCTACTACCCGGAGGCCAACGTACTGGTTCCGCTTGATTATCTGGATAAGGACAGCGGTACGCCGTCTTATAAATCGGTTCCGGTCCGCCTCATCCTGCGTTCGAAAGAGATCCGCATGCTGTAAGGCTTTCAACGCAGAGAAATACGATGGATATAAAACAGCTAAAGTACTTAATCGCACTCGATCAGACCCGGCATTTTGGTAAAGCAGCCTCGCAGTGCAACATCACCCAGCCGACCCTCTCCATGCGTATTCGCAGCCTGGAAGAGGAGCTGGGGCTGGTGCTGATTACTCGCGGGCAACGTTTTGAAGGCTTTACGCCCGAAGGCGAACGCATTCGGGCATGGGCGCGCGCGGTGCTGGCCGCTCACGACGGCCTGCAGGCCGAAGCCTCGCTGTGCAAAGGGCAAGTGGTGGGTGAATTGCGTCTGGGAATGGTGCCGCTGGCCAGCGTGGATCCGATGATCTTTATCCGCCAGCTGACGCAAAAATACCCGGAGCTGACCTACAGCCTCTACTCAATGTCCTCGCAACAAATTGCCGACGGCGTCAGCCGGAATCAGCTTGAACTGGGGATTTGCTACCTGAACAGTATCGACACCCGTCCGTTTGACATTATCCAGCTGCCAAAAACCGAAATGGGATTGCTGCACGATATCCGCCACTTCCAGCTGGATCAGGAGACGCTGACCTGGCAGGAACTGATGGCATTTCCGCTGGGGTTTCTGACCAAGGGGATGCATTATCGCGAGCATATGGAGGTGAGCTTTAAATCTGCCGGCATTAATCCCGAGTCTGTCTTTGAAAGCGATTCCACATTCCAGATCATTCAGGCGGTACAAAGCGGCGTGTGCTGTGCCGTGATGCCGCTGAACAACGGGCTGGAGAACCTGAACAGCCACTTCCGGATAACCCCCATAACCGACTCGAACATCGAAGCCCCTATCGGCCTGATCATGCGTCGACAGGCCCCCGTCTCCTCACTGGCACTGCGCTGTTTCACCGACGCGCAGGCGCTTTATCTTGCGGAGAACAACGGCATTGAGTGAGGTCATGTGATAACGCGTCAGTCGAGCAACACCGAATAAGACTGACGCGTCACCACACTGAACCCGCCGATCAGCACCGCCTTGCAAACGTCCCGGTATTGCGGGGCAGTCACCAGCGTATTCAGCGCATCACGGAGAGCGTTAAGCGTTTCAGGGGATGTGTTGTGCGCGGTAATCAGCGGTAACCCGGGTGTCAGGGGAGTACTGTCGATCGCCGCCAGCCCGTCGAGCAACGCCGGTTCATGACGCTGCAATAGCGCGTACGTCACGCAGTCGATAGCGGCGATATCGCCCTTACCCTCTTTTAGATCAATCAGCGACTGGCGATGGCTGCCGCTAAAGGTCGTCCGGGAAAAATAATGGCCATCGGGTGCAAGTGGCGCCACTTTTTTTCGCAGGGCGTGATAACCTGACTGCGAATCCGCAGAATTGCATACCGCCCATCGGCCGCGAAAATCAGCCAGTGTCCGGGAGCGCTTCTGGGCGCGCGTCACCAGAAGGCTACGGTAATAAAACGCTTCGCAGCCTGGCGCCTGATAGTGAAAACAGCCCACGACCTGTACGTCCGGCAATTGCGTCATCAGCGGGTAGCCGCAGGTCTGGCTGAGGACAAGCCCGGGCTGCTGCCAGTGGGCCAGCAGAGAATCATCGGGTACGCCTTCGCTCACCGGCACGCCGCGTTCGGCAAGCAGGTGCTGTACCGCTCGCCAGAGGGCATCGGTGTCGGTGCGATTGATGGCATACATCGGAAACGCCAGCGGGTTACTCATGACTTCCCTCGTGTTGACGCCCTGGGTGAGCGGTGACGTTGACCGCCCGCCTCCAGAACTGTCGCATCCATTCACTATAACCCCTGACCAGAAAACCATGGTTACGCTTCTGGTACGCCGCCCGGTTTTGCAGATAGACGCTTTTTAGCCCATACCACGGAACACCCGGTAAATCGTGATGGACTGAATGGTAGTTAAGATTTAAAAACAGCACCCGCCAGAACAGCCCTGCTTCGTTGATGACAGAACGCGCCAGCGGATTATCCGCCGCGCGATGTTCATAAAAGGAGCGCACTTTAGTCAGCGCCAGCGCCGGATAACTTACCGCCAGCACAAACCAGACGGGCGAGAAACCGTTGTGCATCATCCAGGCAAACAGCGCTGCCAGCAGCGACGCGTGGACGAGCCACATTGCCATTGCGCGCAGGTGAAGATGGCGAAACGCCGTCACGGCGCTGGCCAGCGTCTGCAGGATATCCAGCAGCGGTGCCAGCAACAGCCGGCCGCAGAAGGTATTTCGTGCATGGATCACGCGCTTGTGCCAGGGCGAAAAGCGTGCCCAGCTCTCCTCGGTAAAATAGTACGACTCCGGGTCATCCACCGGGATCGTCAGGCTATCGTGGCGATGATGGGCAAGATGAGAGTCCCGGTACAGACCATACGGATACCACACCGCCAGCGGAAGCGTGCCAAACAGCGCGTTAAGCCAGGCAAAGCGCGTGGGATGGCCGTGGATCAGTTCATGCTGGAGTGACATATACCAGGTGGTAAATCCGATGAGCAGCAGCGTAGCGGGCAGCAATCCCAGCGTTTTCCAGTACGCCAGCGTGGCAAACCAGCCACTGTAAAGGGTGATGATGACGATCCACGTGGGCAGTTCGCTTCGCCACAAAAACCCCGAGGCGAGGTGGTGAATTTGATCGCGTTGTTGCGGATGTAAATAGAGGGAGCTTCGTTTACCCATGCCTTCAGACGCCGTTTCGCCAGAGAGAATGCCCTGACGATCGGGGAAAACGCCTGAAATAACAAAGAACTTATATCGCTTTGCTTTGCCAGAAACGCGGGCAGCGCGAGATCTCCCTCTCGTTCGCAACTTGACTTATTTTGCAATAAAGGTACTTTTCAGGACATGAAGAAGATCCTGATTATCGTCCCTGACGGCGGCATGCTGTTTGAAGCCGCCGGTATCGCAGACATTCTGATGCAGGCGAACCGGCTGCATCCGGAAGGCCTAGCCCATCCCTGTTACCGCATAATCATCGCCACCACCCAGCCTCACCAGGTGATCCACGGCCAGTCCGGCCTGAATCTGCTGGCGGATTATCGCCTGCCGGAGCTGGATCCGCGTGAACCGCTTGATACGATTATTATCACCGGACGCGGAATGAACGAGCAGGAGAGCACGGCGGTGGTGGACTGGCTGCACCTGGCTGCGCCACACGCGCGGCGGATAGCCTCCATTTGCGGCGGCGCGATGCTGCTGGCCCAGACCGGCCTGCTTGATGGACGCCGGGCGACCACCCACTGGCGGCTGCTGGAGACCCTGCAAACCCAGTACCCGGCCATCCATGTGGAAGGTGGCCCGCTGTATATTCAGGACGGTCCCATCTGGACCTCCGGTGGGGTTAGCTCCGGGTTTGATTTGACCCTGGCGCTGGTGGAAGACGATTACGGTTTTACCCTCGCTCGCGAGGTGGCGCAGGATATGGTGATGTATCTGCGCCGCCCCGGCGGGCAGCTCCAGTTCAGTCGCTATAATCTTCAGCAGCCCGGCACATCCGGCCCGATAAGCGACCTGCAAACCTGGATCCTGGAGAACCTGACCGCTGACCTGTGCGTGGAAAATCTGGCGCAAAAAGCGGCGATGAGCCCGCGCAATTTCACCCGCGTGTTCACCCGTGAAACAGGCGCCTCTCCGGCGCGTTATGTCACCGAAGCACGCCTTGCCGCCGCCCGGCAACTGCTTGAACAGACCAGCGACCCTCTCGAACGCATTGCTGAGCAGAGCGGGTTTGGCAGCAGCATCAATTTGCGTCGCGTCTTTGAGAAACAACTCCACCTCACGCCTGGCGAGTATCGTCAGCGCTTCCACTGTCGCAAAATGGCATAATGTGATCCTTTTTTGTCGTTTACGCCATCCGGCCTGACGCCTACAGTGACTCCAGACAACAGAGATAAGGAGTGCACTATGGTTAAGGTCGGCATTAACGGTTTCGGTCGTATCGGACGTAATTTCCTGCGCGCGGCGCTGGGTAACCCGGATGTGCAGATTGTGGCAATTAACGATCTGACGGACAGCAAAACCCTCGCCCATCTGCTCAAACATGATTCCCTTCTCGGCACGCTGCCGGCTCCCGTTGAAGCCGCAGACGGTGCGCTGCAGGTCGATGGCCAGCGGATCGTCGTCTTTAGCGAACGCGATCCGGCGAATATCGTGTGGCGTGACGCCGGCGTTGACGTGGTTATTGAAGCCACTGGCTTCTTTACGGAGCGGGAAAAAGCAGCCGTGCATATCACGCACGGTGGGGCTAAGCGCGTCATCATCTCCGCCCCCGGCAAAAACGATGACCTGACGGTGGTCATGGGCGTCAACCATGAACAGTACGATCCGGCTCAGCATTACGTAGTGAGTAACGGCAGTTGTACGACCAATGGTCTGGCCCCCGCCGCTCAGGTTTTGCATCAGCAGTTCGGGATTGAGCATGGCCTGATGAACACCACGCACGCTTATACCAACAGTCAGGCACTGCACGATCAGCCAGAGAAGGATCTGCGCGGTGCACGTGCGGCAGCGCTGTCGATTGTGCCTTACTCCAGCGGTGCGGCGAAAGCGCTGGGGAAAGTGATCCCCTCACTTGACGGTAAACTGACCGGGTATTCCCTGCGCGTGCCGGTTCCGGTGGTGTCGATTGTGGATTTGACGGTAACCCTGAGCCGTGACGTTACCGCCGAGGAGGTGAATGACGCCTTCCGGAAAGCCGCTGCCAGTGGCCCCCTGAAAGGCATTCTGGGTTACAGCGATGAACCGCTGGTTTCCAGTGATTATCAGGGCGACCCGCGCTCGTCAATTATCGACGGGCTCTCCACCCTCGTGATTGGCGGCAAAATGGTGAAGATCCTGGCGTGGTATGACAACGAATGGGGATTCTCAAACCGTCTGGTGGATCTGGCGGTGCTGATGGATAAGAAAGGGTTGTAACCTTCCCCCCGTTCCCACTCTGAGTGGGTATCGCTGCCCGGTAGCCTTTCGCTGACCGGGCACGCGTTCGTCACTCTGCTTTGACTTTCACGCCCATAAACACAATTACCATGGCTGTCACCAGCAGGAAACCGCTGCCCGCGAAGACGCCGCTGGCACCGTTGAGGTCGAATACAGCACCACCCACTGCCGCACCGGCGCTTATCGCCAGCTGGATAGAGGCCACCAGCAAACCACCCGCACTTTCGGCTTCATCCGGCACGGTGGTGGCAAGCCACGTTGACCAGCCCACCGGTACCAGACCAAACGCAAAGCCCCACAGCGCGACCAGTAACCCGTCCAGCATCGCCAGATGACCAAACGCCACCATGGTGAGAGCAAGCACGCCCATCGCGAACGGTACCAGTGCCAGCGTCAGGCGCAGGTTACGCGCCAGCAGATGCCCGGCGACGGAGGTGCCGATGAAGTTGGCAATCCCAAAGCCCAGCAGGATCAGCGAGATGCTCTCCACGCTCGCCTGCCCCACCGTTTCAAGGAACGGACGCAGGTAGGTAAAGAAGGCAAAGTGGCCGCTGAAGATAAGAATGGTCGCCAGCATGCCGCCAATCATCCCCGGACGACGCAGCACGCGGAACAGCGTACTCAGGCTACCGCTGCTTTCCGGCTTCATGGACGGCAGTACCCAGAGCTGCCACAGCAGCGCCAGCATGCTCGGCAGAATGCAGAGAATAAAGACGTTACGCCAGCCAATCAGGCTACCCAGATAGCTTCCCAGCGGCGCCGCCACCACCGTCGCAATCGAGACGCTGGAGAAGATCACCGCCAGCGCTTTCGGCACTTTATCGGCAGGCACCAGGCGCATCGCCGTGGCGGTCGACATCGCCCAGAATCCCCCGATCGCCACACCCAACAACAGCCGGCCCATCAGCAGGACGTGCAGCGTGGGCGCAAAAGCCACCAGCAGGCTGGAGATGATCTGCAGCACCGAGAAGAACATCAATACCCAGCGACGGTCGATATTTTTGGTGGCCGGCGTGATGAGCAACCCGGTGACCAGCGCCACCAACGCCGTGGCCGTCACCGCTTGTCCGGCCATCCCCTCGGACACCCCCAGGCTCGCGGCCATCGGCGTCAGCAAACTGGCGGGCAGGAATTCTGCTGTGATCAGGCCGAATACGCCAAGCCCCAGTGAGTAGACGGCTCGCCAGGCGGGTTTTGCAGGCGTGACCGCCTCTCTCGCCACGACACATGAATTCATCTGTTGTTCTCCCGTTATAAAAATGTGACAACTGTCGCAAAAGCATAGTGGGTTCACCCTGGACGATCTATGACATATAATCTCCACTTATTGATTATTCGTCCGGAGTTGCGACATGACCGCTCAGTCACCCGATTTGATCAGCGAACTTTTGCGCGGCATGCGCCTGTCGGGCGTGAAATACCGTCGGATTGAGGCCAGCGCGCCGTTTGGCGTGGCGTTTCACCAGGCGCCCGGCAAAGCCCAGTTCCATTTTGTCAGCCACGGTAGCGCCCTGTTGCGTATGGAGAGTGGTGCCACCTTCACGCTGAATGGCGGCGACGCCCTTTTTATCCCGAACGGCAACGCCCATGCCCTGCTCTCTGACGAGCACGCCAGCATTACCCCGGTCAGTGCATTCCCCAGCGAGCCTATCTGCGGTTCGGTCTGCGCGATCACCTGTGAGCCGTGTCAGGAAAGCGAGAACACCATCATCTTCAGTGGATGCATGGATTTTGAACTGGGCGGGATGCAGCCGCTGATCAAGGCGATGCCGGAAGTGATGATGGTGAGCCGGCTGATGTCCACATGGCCGGAAATTCATCCGCTGCTGGCAGCGATGGAGCGGGAATCAATGACCCGCCAGGCCGGATTCGCCGGGATCCTCGCGCGACTTGCCGACGTGGTGGCCGCGTTGATCGTGCGTGGCTGGGTTGAAGGAGGCTGCGGCAAAGCTACCGGCTGGGTGCAGGTATTGCGCGACCCGCGTTTGAGCCGGGCCATTTACGCCATGCATCAGCAGCCAGGCCTGAACTGGAGCGTGGCGGATCTGGCGAAAGAAGCGGGCACTTCCCGCTCCGTGTTTGCTGAACGTTTTCTGGCGGCCACGGGAACCACACCGGCAAAATATCTCAGCGAACTGAGGATGCGGCTGGCCATTCAGTACATCCGCCACGAAAATCAGCCCATTGAAACCGTCGCGTTGCGTCTGGGGTACGGTTCACTGGCCGCGTTCAGTCGGGCATTTAAGCGCATTATTGGGCATGCACCGGGCACATTGCGCGAGACCAGCCAGACCCCGGAAGAGGTCTGAGCCAGGCGTTAGCGATACGTATTTTTTGCCAGTCGCCTCTCGCGATTTAATTATGGGGCGTGCTAAGGGAGCACCTTGCGCTATTACGGAATAAAAGAGCATTCCGCGCATATTATTATCGCGCCATGATTTGCGCCCGTTGATTAAATTAAAAGCAATATAATTATTTATCATAAAAAAGAATTATCTTTCATCAAGATAGCAAATTCTCCCAATCCCTTCCGGCGCATAACCAGACGGTAAATTGTCTGGTTATGCGCAAAATGGGATATTCGACACGCGAAGCGGCCAATATTCGTCTAAGGTTTTCAGGTGATTGATAACAGCGGCAACGCTGCTCAGCGAATACAGGAGATGAACCGATGATAAGACCTCGTACACTACGCCCTGCTCTTTTGCACCTGGCTTTGGGCGGCGCGTTACTCGGTGTGACAACATGGGGTTATGCGGAAGAACAACTCACCACCCAGACAAGCTCCCCCGATATTTTACTTGGTCCTCTCTTTAATGATGTGCAAAGTGCCAAACTGTTTCCCGATCAAAAGACCTTTGCTGACGCCGTGCCGAAAAGCGATCCGCTGATGATTCTGGCGGATTATCGGATGCAGCGCACTCAGTCTGGCTTCGATCTGAAGCACTTTGTGGAAATGAACTTTACGCTGCCAGCGGAGGGTGAAAAATACGTCCCGCCTGCCGGGCAAACTTTACGTGCACACATTGATGACCTCTGGCCCGTACTGACCCGCACCACCGATAAAGCGAGTAATAAGTGGGATTCCCTTCTGCCGCTGCCTAAACCCTATGTCGTGCCTGGTGGACGTTTTCGCGAGGTCTACTACTGGGACAGTTATTTCACCATGTTAGGGCTGGCTGAGAGTGGCCACTGGGACAAAATCAGCGATATGGTGGACAACTTCGCTTACGAGCTGGACAGCTGGGGACATATCCCGAACGGCAACCGTAGCTACTACCTGAGCCGCTCCCAGCCTCCGTTCTTCGCGCTGATGGTCGAGTTGCTGGCGACCCATGACAGCGATGCGCTGAAGAAATACCGTCCGCAAATGGAGAAAGAGTACGCCTACTGGATGGAGGGGGCCGACACGCTGCAGGCCGGACAAGCCAACAAACGTGTAGTGAAGCTGGACGATGGCTCAGTACTCAACCGCTACTGGGATGACCGCGATACGCCGCGTCCTGAATCCTGGCTCGATGATATGACCACCGCTAAAAGCAATCCTAACCGACCGGCCACGGAGATCTACCGCGATTTACGCTCAGCGGCCGCCTCGGGGTGGGACTTTAGCTCCCGCTGGATGGACGATCCGCAAAAACTGGGCACGATCCGCACCACCAGCATTGTGCCTGTCGATCTTAACGCCCTGATGTTTAAGATGGAAAAATTGCTGGCCAGGGCAAGCCAGGAATCCGGCGATACCTCCGCTGCCAGCAAGTATGACGCGCTGGCGACCGCGCGTCAGAAAGCGATCGAGAGCCATCTGTGGAATGATAAAGAGGGCTGGTACGCGGATTACGATCTTAAGAGTAAAAAGGTACGTAATCAGCTTACGGCAGCCGCACTTTATCCGCTCTATGTGAAGGCGGCTTCGCAGGATCGCGCTGATAAGGTCGCTGCAGCGGCATCGTCACGCCTGCTCAAACCGGGTGGCATTTCCACCACCACCATCAACAGCGGCCAGCAGTGGGATGCACCTAACGGCTGGGCACCGCTGCAATGGGTGGCGACAGAGGGGTTGCAGAATTACGGGCAGGATAAGGTGGCAATGGATGTGACCTGGCGCTTCCTGAAAAATGTTCAGCATACCTATGACCGCGAACAGAAGCTGGTAGAGAAGTATGACGTTTCGAGTACCGGTACAGGGGGCGGTGGCGGTGAATATCCGCTGCAGGATGGCTTCGGCTGGAGCAACGGCGTGACGCTGAAAATGCTGGATCTGGTCTGTCCGAAAGAGAAACCGTGCGACAGCGTGCCGGAGAATCAGCCGGCGGCAAACGATGCTGTCGCACCGGCGAAAAGTACGGCGCAATAAAGCGGCCTCATTCCCTCACCCTCTCCCGCCAGGAGAGGGTGAATGGGCCGTCTTACGGGGTTTAACAGGGCATCAGAAGCTGTAGCTCGCGCCTAACTGATAGGTTCGGTCACGTCCAATCCAGCAGTTGGTCGCATCGTAACAGGTCAACGTCTCTTTATTGGTGATGTTCTGCGCGCTCGCTTTCAGGGTCAGCCCTTCAAGCGAAGGCAGAATTTCGCCCATCCGATAGGATGCCGCCAGATCGTACTGCGTGGTGCCACCGAGTTTACCCGCGTCGTTCGCCGGTGAAATCTCCATCGGCCCGGTGTAGCGCGCCCCGGCCCCCAGCATCAATCCTTTCAGTGGCGTATTCTCAAAGGTGTAATCCCCCCACAGGTTGAATGCATTTTCCGGCACCTGCGTAGGGCGTTTGCCCTGATACTTATCGTCCTGCGTATTGATGGCGTGAGTGTATGCGTAGTTGGCAATCAGGTTCAGATTGTCTGTCGGACGGCCAATCACAGACAACTCCGCCCCTTTAGACTCCACTTCGCCGGTCTGACGATAGTTCAGGAAGCCGGGATCGGAGGTGACGACATTCTTCTGGCGAATAGTAAACACTGAGGCGGTAAAGGTGGTGGCGTACTCTGCCAGCAGATATTTCACCCCGCCCTCCACCTGCTTGCTGGTGGTCGGCTTGACTTCTTTCGCCGTCAGGGTTCCCTGCGGCGAGACCGGGGCAAACCCTTCTGAATAGCTGATAAACGGAGAGAGACCGTTGTCGAAGGCGTAGAGCGCGCCCAGTCGTTTGGTAACGCGATCCTGCGATACCCACGCCTTGTCGCCGTTATGCAGATAATCGGTGGTGACGGAGCGATAATCATCATAGCGCAGGCTGCCCAACAGATTTAAGCCGCCAAACTCCACCTGATCCTGCAGGTAATACCCATTCTGCTGATAGCTCAGACGGTTTTTCTGCGCGGTATACAGCCCCAGCGCATCCTCATGGACCTGTGAATAGTCCGGATTGCGCATATCAATCCCCGGTGTTGTCGAGGCATAGCGGTAGTGGAAGTGGGAATTCAACTTCTGGTAGTCAAACCCGGCCAGCAGATGGTGTTTCCACTCACCCAGCGCAACGGTTTTGGTCACCTGATTATCAATGTTGAAGCTCCGGAGATCTTCATCCGTGGTGTAGGCAAAGCGGTTAAGCTGATTGACTTCACTGCCCGGCCCGGTTGCATAAATACTGCGCTGGTGGGTATCGATGTCAAAATAGCGTGCCTTCTGGTTAAAGCCCCAGCCGCTGTCAAATTCATGTTCAAAGCTGTAACCCAGCATCCACTGGCGCTGTTTAAACCCGCTCCATTCGTCGCCGGCATAATCCCGCTTGCCCGCATATTTCGAACGCAGCCAGGCGAGCGGCAGCGGATTAGACGGCGTCAGGCTTGGGGAGTTTTGCGCCAGCGCATCAAGGGTGAGGCGCGTTTTGTTGTCCGGTTGCCAGGTGACAGACGGCGCAACCAGGTAGTTTTCATACCGGGAGGTGTGCGGCTGATCGTCACTCTCCGTCGCTTTCCCCAGCAGACGGTAGTTCCAGTCGCTATCGGCAATTTGCCCGGTCGAATCCAGATACCCCTCTTTCAGGTTGCGGTTGCCGGTGTTAAAACCCAGTTCGGTCCGTGCGGCTTGTTGCGGTTTTTTACTCTGAATATTCACCAGCCCACCCGGCGAGGCACCGCCGTACAGTACCGATGAAGGACCTTTGAGAATATCAACGCTTTCAACCAACAGCGGATCGATGCGGGCTTTGGTATTGCCGGTGACGTTATAGGGTAACTGCAGCCCGTTGTAGAACTCCTGATCGACGGTAAATCCGCGAATTTTATATTCACTCATGTAGGAGGTGTTTCCGCGCACCTCGGTCGACACACCCGGTGCATAGCGCAGGATCTCATTCACGGAGTTCGCGTGACGTTTATCGATTTCCTGTGCCGACAGGGTATTGATCACCTGCGGGGTTTTACTCTCGGCAACGGCTGATTTGGTTGCGCTGTTCGTCCAGCCGGGCAGCATGCTGCCCTGCTCTGAGCCCGTGACTACGATGGTTGATTCTTCGGCAAACGCCTGTACCTGCAATGCCAGCGTCACGGCTCCTGCCAACGCGCATAACGTGAAACGAGAGGGGTTCATAAAGTCGTCTTGTGATTAAATGTAATCAGGAACGACAATTATTATCATTTCGATTAGCAAATCAATATGCACGTAAAAAAACGGCCCTCCTTGAGAGCCGTTTTAGTGAAGTTATGCCCGTCGCAGTAACCTGAAAATGCCCAGCACCACAATGGCACCCACGACAGCCACCAGGAAACTGTGCAGGTCAAAACCGCTGATGCTGCCACCAAAGCCAAACATCGTCGCCAGCCAGCCGCCTACAACCGCCCCCACGACACCGAGCACACACGTCAGTATGAAGCCGCCGCCATCATTTCCCGGCATGATAAGTTTAGCGATAGCGCCAGCAATTAGACCAAAGATAATCCAGGCGATAATACCCATAGCGATGCCCTCTTGCAGGTTTAATGCATGCGCAGAAAACCTTCTGCGCAGGTAACTTAAGTATAGGTCATCCCTGGAAAACTAATTTCATCTCACCGACTTATCTTCTCTGCAATCTGAAAAAAAACTCATCGGTTTGTATTAAGTTTCATTGTGCAGTGCCGATAACGCAAAGACAGTCTGTCATCTATCAAGGAGCCATCCGGCGTGAGTAATTACAGTGAGCAGTTCCTCAAGCAAAATCCGCTGGCTGTATTAGGGGTATTGCGTGACCTGCAAAAAGGTGAAGTGCCGCTGCGCATCAGCTGGTCAAACAATCAGTTCATCAGCAAGATCCTCGACGTCTCGCAGGAGCGACTGGTTATCGATCTGGGCAGTCAGGAGTATGAAAACCGCGCCGCACTGAAAGCAGAGAAACTCGCGGTGATGGCAGAGACCCACGGTGCAAAAGTGGAATTTGTGCTCCCGCGCCTTGAGATGAGCGAATACCAGGGTCTTCCCGCGTTTGTCACACCGCTGCCTGCCAACCTGTGGTTTGTGCAGCGCCGGGAATATTTCCGCATCAGCGCCCCCCTTCACCCTGCCTATTTTTGTAAGGCTAAAATGCCGGACAAAAAAGAGCTCCGCTTCCGCCTCTTCGACCTGTCGCTGGGCGGTATGGGCGCGCTGATGGATACGCCGAAACCTGACGGACTGGTCGAAGGCATGCGATTCTCGCAAATTGAACTGGATATGGCCGGCTGGGGACGGTTTTATTTTGATGCCCAGTTGATTGCCATCAGCGAGCGGAAGGTGGTGGACAGCAAAAACGAAACGATTACCACGCCACGTTTGAGTTTCCGCTTCCTGAACGTTGGACCCGGTTCAGAGCGCGAACTGCAGCGCATTATCTTTGCACTGGAGCGCGAAGCACGGGAACGTGCGAATAAAGTTCTGTGAGGAAAACGGGCAGCGTGACCGCCGCCCGCCTGCGGCATTACATGGCATCCATCGCTTTCTGTACTTTCCAGATGTAACGCGGAGCCTGTGGTGCCGGATGATTTTTCGCCACATGTTCAACGAATTCATCTTTGTCCATGCCGTTAATCTCTTCTATCGCCTCTTTACGGTCAGAGGAGAAGGTTCGCAACAGCGCCCCGGCGCCGTTGACGTAAGAGACCACCAGCGCGTATTGCATCACTTCCGGGTCGTCGATGCCCTTCAGTACGCCATGCTCCAGAATGCTGAGATAGGCTGTCCCCATGGAGATATTACGCTCCGGGTTCTTCAGCTCGCTGGTCGACGGCTGACCGCTCCAGCCCATGTAGCGGTAGACCTCTTTACCTGCGGTAGACGCTTTAAGCTGCATCAGCCCCACTGCGTTTGATTTGCTGACAAGCGTGGGATTACCGCCGGATTCAACGGCAATGATTGCGGTGATAAGACGCGGACTGACGCCCCATGCCTTCCCGGCTTGCTCGCTGATCGGCATCCACTGCATGGCCCGTTTCACCGGCACTTCCGGGTTCCAGGGCGGATTTTGATAGTCATGTCTGGAACTACAGCCCGCAAGCAACACAATCAAAAAAGCAAACCATCTCAATTTCACGTCATCTATCCTTATAGCCGGTCATCGCAGTGCGCCGCCCCTTGAAGCGGGCAGCGTATAAGCGGCATGATATAGACAATTAGTTTCTCATTCAGCAAGGAATTGCCATGTCTCAGTTTCATCTTATCGCACCGTCGGGCTACTGCATCAATCAGGACGCGGCACAACGGGGCGTTCAGCGCTTACTGGGCTTCGGCCACCAGGTAGAAAATCAGACGATTATCCCTCGCCGCCAGCAGCGTTTTGCCGGAACCGAGGCCCAGAGACTGAATGATATCAACAGCCTGGTGAACCTGAAGGGTGAGGATCGGATCGTGCTTGCGGTGCGGGGGGGCTATGGCGCGAGCCGGTTACTGGAGAGCATTGACTGGCAAGGTCTGGCACAGCGTCAACAGCAGGACCCGCTGCTGATATGCGGCCACAGCGACTTCACGGTCATCCAGCTTGGGCTGCTGGCGCTGCATAACGTCATTACCTTCAGCGGCCCGATGCTGGCCGGAAATTTTGGTGCGCCGGCGCTCGATGCATTTACCCTTGAGCATTTCTGGCGCGCCCTGCGAAACCCAACCTACAGCATAACGTGGCAAGGCCAGGGGCCGCACTGGGCCTGTGAAGGCCAACTCTGGGGCGGTAACCTGGCAATGCTGGTCTCGCTCATCGGTACGCCGTGGCTGCCGGACATCGAAGACGGCATTCTGGTGCTGGAAGATATTAACGAACATCCGTTCCGCGTCGAGCGCATGTTATTGCAGCTTTATCATGCCGGGATCCTTGAACGTCAGTCAGCAATCGTGCTGGGCAGTTTTAGCGGTGCGGCACCCAATGATTACGACGCCGGTTACTCCCTTGAAACGATGGTTGATTTCATCCGTTCCCGTCTCGATATCCCGGTTATCACCGGTCTGGATTTTGGCCATGAGCAACAAACCGTAACCCTTGCGCTGGGGGCACATGCGTCCCTGATACATGATGATTCAGGCAGTCGGTTAACAATAAGCGGTCATCCGGTCATAAAGGCATAAAAAAGCCGTTAAACCCCTTAATAAAACGCTGTTGCCGTGGTTAATATGTTAGGGTTTTAGTAACAGCGTTAACATTGAGGTGGGAGTAAGACAACATTGGATGCCGCAGCGATAATCAGCCTTTTCATTCTGGGTTCTGTGCTTGTAACCTGTAGTATATTATTAAGTTCATTTTCATCGCGTCTCGGCATACCTATTCTCGTTATTTTCCTTGCTATCGGCATGCTGGCTGGCATCGATGGCATCGGCGGTATTCCTTTCGATAACTACCCTTTCGCCTACATGGTGAGTAACCTCGCGCTGGCAGTGATCCTGCTGGACGGCGGGATGCGCACTCAGGCGAGCTCGTTCCGCGTCGCCTTAGGGCCGGCGCTGTCGCTCGCGACCGTAGGCGTATTAATCACATCAGGCCTGACCGGGATGATGGCCGCCTGGCTGTTCCATCTCAATATCATGGAAGGCTTGCTGATTGGCGCTATTGTCGGTTCAACCGATGCGGCGGCGGTCTTTTCCCTGCTTGGCGGTAAAGGGCTTAACGAACGTGTTGGCTCCACGCTTGAGATTGAATCCGGCAGTAACGATCCCATGGCGGTGTTTCTCACCATCACGCTGATTGAGATGATCCAGCAGCACGAAAGCGGGCTGAGCTGGATGTTTGCCTGGCATATCCTGCAGCAGTTTGGTCTGGGGATTATTCTTGGCCTCGGCGGCGGCTATCTGCTGCAGCAGATGATCAACCGGATTTCACTTCCCGCCGGGCTTTACCCTCTGCTGGCGCTGAGCGGGGGCATTCTGATTTTTGCCGTCACCACCGCGCTGGATGGCAGCGGCATTCTTGCCGTCTACCTCTGCGGCTTCCTGATGGGTAACCGCCCTATTCGCAACCGTCACGCCATTTTGCAGAACTTCGACGGACTGGCCTGGCTGGCGCAGATTGGCATGTTCCTGGTGCTTGGCCTGCTGGTTACCCCTTCAGACCTGCTGCCTATCGCCGTACCGGCGCTGATGCTGTCGGCGTGGATGATCTTCTTCGCCCGTCCACTGTCGGTGTTTGCAGGCCTGCTGCCGTTTCGCGGCTTTAACCTGCGCGAGCGTATCTTTATCAGTTGGGTGGGTCTGCGCGGCGCGGTGCCGATTATCCTTGCCGTGTTCCCGATGATGGCGGGTCTCGATAACGCCCGACTGTTCTTCAACGTCGCATTCTTCGTTGTTTTGATTTCACTCCTGTTCCAGGGCACGTCACTCGGCTGGGCGGCGAAAAAGGCAAAAGTGGTGATCCCCCCCGTTGGCTGGCCCGTCTCCCGCGTCGGGTTGGATATTCATCCGGAAAATCCGTGGGAACAGTTTGTGTACCAGCTTAGCGAAGACAAATGGTGCGTGGGCGCGTCGCTGCGCGATCTGCATATGCCCGCCGAAACGCGGATTGCCGCGTTGTTCCGCGACAATGTTCTGCTTCACCCTACCGGCAGCACCCGTCTGCGTGAAGGGGATATTTTGTGCGTGATTGGCCGCGAGCGCGACCTGCCCGCGCTGGGTAAATTGTTCAGCCAGTCGCCACCGGTGGCGCTGGATCAGCGTTTCTTCGGCGATTTTATTCTGGAAGCGAGCGCCAAATTTGCAGATGTTGCCTTGATTTACGGTCTGGATGAAGGGCTGGAGTATCGCGATAAGCAGCAAACGCTGGGGGAAATTATCCAGCAACTGCTTGGCGCAGCACCCGTTGTTGGTGACCAGGTCGAGTTTGCCGGGATGATCTGGACGGTGGCCGAGAAAGAAGATAACGCGGTACGCAAAGTCGGCGTAAGGCCGATGGAAGAAGAGTCAGAGTAGTTTAGGTAACATGTCTTACTGGCCGGGGAAGGCGTTATCGCCCCCCCGGCACATCGCATAGTTACACCGTCACAACCGGTACGCGCGGCGCCAGAGCGCACATCAGCTCATAGCCAACGGTCCCTGCAGCAGCGGCCACATCGTCAATTTTAATTTCATTTCCCCACAGCTCAACCGGTGAACCAATCCCCGCCTGCGGGCACGGCGTGAGGTCTACCGCCAGCATATCCATTGAGACCGTCCCCACGGTACCCGTGCGAACGCCATCCACCCACACTGGCGTGCCGGTCGGAGCGATACGCGGGTAGCCGTCGGCATAGCCTCCCGCCACAATGCCAATTCGCTGTTCGCCTGTCGCCCGGTAACGGCTGCCGTAGCCCACCGTGGAACCGGCCTTCAGCGTTTGTACGCCGATGATTTCGCTGCGCAGGGTCATCACCGGTTTCAGGCCGCTGTTAGCAATATCCTGCCACTGCCCTGACGGTGACGCGCCGTACAGAATGATCCCCGGGCGTACCCAGCTGTAGTGCGCCTCCGGGTGCCACAGCGTGGCCGCCGAGTTAGAGAGCGAGCGCGAACACGCCAGACCTTCAGCCGCCTGCTCAATCCGCACCATCGCCTCGGCGATGCCATCGGGTTTTTCCGCGTCGGCAAAGTGCGCCATCAGCGTCATTTCGCCCACATTCTTGATGCCGCGCAGCTGTTGCCATACCGTATGTACCCGCTCGGGCTGGAAGCCCAGGCGGTTCATGCCGCTGTTCACCTTGAGATAAATGTCGAGCGGAGCATGCAGTCTGGCGTCCTGCAGGGCTTTAACCTGCCAGTTGCTGTGAATACTGGTGGTCAGCCGGTACTTATCCAGCAACGGCAGATCGTCGGCATGGAAGAACCCTTCCAGCAATAAGATAGGGCCTTTCCAGCCACGCTCGCGCAGCAGAATGGCCTCTTCCAGATTCAGTAACGCAAAACCGTCGGTCGCGCTGAGCGCGCTCCAGATGCGGTCAATACCGTGGCCGTAGGCGTTCGCTTTCACCACCGACCAGACGCGTGAACCTGGCGCAGCACGGCGAACAATCTGCAGGTTATCCTTCAGGGCCTGCAAGTCCAGCTGAGCCAGAACAGGACGGGACATGACAACTCCTTAGTTATGCGCGCCGTGCAGGTGCTGTGGACGCGAGGGGGTGAACCCAGATTGATAGCGCGCGGCACTTAAATCGTCAAACGGAATTGCCGGGGTGCGCCCGGAAATCAAGTCGCTCAACAGCTGACCTGAGCCACAGGCCATTGTCCAGCCGAGGGTGCCGTGTCCGGTATTCGTCCACAGGTTTTTGAACGGAGTGCGGCCCACAATCGGCGTGCCGTCTGGCGTCATTGGACGCAGACCGGTCCAGAACGTGGCCTGCTCGACAAAACCGCCGCGCGGGAAGAGATCGCCCACGACCATCTCCAGCGTTTCACGACGCGGCTGCAGCAGCTCGGTGTTGAAGCCGACAATCTCCGCCATGCCGCCTACGCGGATACGGTTGTCGAAACGGGTAATGGCGATTTTATAGGTTTCATCCAGAATGGTGGAGACGGGTGCACCGCTGTCCTCTTTCACCGGGATGGTCAGGGAGTACCCCTTCAGCGGATAGACCGGAATGTCCAGAATGCCCTTCAGCATGGCGGTAGAGTAAGAGCCAAAGGCCATGACGTAGGCATCCGCTTTGATCACCTCTTCGCCGCACTTCACGCCGTAAATATTACCGCCTTCCGACAGCAATTTATCGACGGGCGTGTTAAAGCGGAATGTTACCCCTGCCTGCTCGCACATCTGCGCCAGACGCTGGGTAAAGAGCTGACAGTCGCCGGTTTCATCGTTGGGTAAACGCAGGCCGCCCGTCAGTTTGTGGGACACCTCCGCCAGCGCCGGCTCAACCTGTCCCAGCTGGCTGGCCTCGAGGAGTTGATACGGAACACCGGCATCTTCCAGCACGGCGATATCGCGGGTGGCGTTTTCGTACTGTTGCGCCGTGCGGAACAGCTGCAGCGTACCGCCCTGACGGCCTTCGTACTCAATGCCGGTGGTGGCGCGCAAGGTTTTCAGGCAGTCACGGCTGTATTCCGCCAGACGCACCATACGCCCTTTGTTTTCCATGTAATGGCGGGTGTCGCAGTTGCGCAGCATCTGCCACATCCACTTAAGCTGGAACTGCGTGCCGTCGAGGCTAATGGCCAGCGGCGCATGGCGCTGGAACATCCATTTAATCGCCTTCAGTGGCACGCCGGGAGCCGCCCACGGTGCCGCATAGCCCGGAGAGATTTGCCCGGCATTCGCCGCGCTGGTTTCCAGCGCAGGGCCTGGCTCACGATCGATAACGGTTACGTCATGCCCCGCCTGACTTAAATACCAGGCGCTGGTTACGCCAACCACACCACTTCCCAGTATGACAACACGCATAGCCACTCCATAATGTGCAAAAGAACAATCTTCTAATTACAGATTGATAACCTAGTTGAAAATATTATTCAACATACGACTTTTTTATGGTGACTTATCTCACATCTTCCCCTACTGGCGGGGAAAGGACTTATTTGGGATCTCCTGCTGCGCGTTATTTTTAACCAGCATAAAACTCTGCATGAACCGCTTTTTTTACCGTATTGAAAACGGGAAATCGTAAAGAAAAAATTTCTGCTCCAGCACGCTTTTTAACACGTTGATCTATGCTTGAAAGGAGGCTCTCCAGACAGAGAGAGCACCCACAACGAGGGCGCGCTAATGGCTACTATTGATTCCCTGAACAAGGACAACACACGTCTCAGCGATGGACCCGACTGGACCTTTGAGTTGCTGGATGTCTACCTCGCTGAAATCGACCGGGTAGCAAAACTCTATCGCCTGGATACCTATCCTCACCAGATTGAAGTCATAACCTCCGAACAGATGATGGATGCCTATTCCAGCGTCGGGATGCCGATCAATTATCCGCACTGGTCGTTTGGTAAAAAATTTATTGAAACGGAACGGCTGTATAAACACGGCCAGCAGGGGCTGGCGTATGAAATCGTCATCAACTCCAACCCGTGTATCGCTTACCTGATGGAAGAGAACACCATTACCATGCAGGCGCTGGTGATGGCGCATGCCTGCTACGGGCACAACTCTTTCTTCAAGAATAACTATCTTTTCCGCAGCTGGACGGACGCCAGTTCGATCGTCGATTACCTGATCTTCGCCCGTAAATACATTACCGACTGCGAAGAGCGCTACGGCGTCGATGAAGTGGAGAAACTGCTCGACTCCTGCCATGCGCTGATGAACTACGGCGTAGACCGCTACAAACGGCCGCAGAAAATTTCCCTGCAGGAGGAGAAAGCCCGGCAGAAAAGCCGCGAGGAGTATCTGCAAAGCCAGGTGAATATGCTGTGGCGCACCCTGCCTAAGCGTGAAGAAGAGAAAGCTGTCGCTGAGGCGCGCCGCTACCCGTCTGAGCCACAGGAAAACCTGCTCTACTTTATGGAGAAGAACGCGCCGCTGCTGGAGTCATGGCAGCGTGAGATCCTGCGCATTGTGCGTAAGGTCAGCCAGTACTTCTATCCGCAAAAACAGACGCAGGTGATGAACGAAGGCTGGGCGACATTCTGGCATTACACCATCCTCAACCATCTGTATGACGAGGGGAAAGTCACCGAGCGGTTTATGATGGAATTCCTCCACAGCCATACCAACGTGGTGTTCCAGCCGCCTTACAACAGCCCGTGGTACAGCGGCATTAACCCGTATGCCCTCGGCTTTGCGATGTTCCAGGACATCAAACGTATCTGCCAGTCGCCAACGGAAGAGGACAAATACTGGTTCCCGGATATTGCCGGTTCGGACTGGCTGGAAACGCTGCATTTTGCGATGCGCGATTTCAAGGATGAGAGCTTTATTAGCCAGTTTATGTCGCCGAAGATCATGCGCGATTTCCGCTTCTTCACCGTGCTGGATGATGACCGTAACAACTTCCTGGAAATTTCAGCGATTCATAACGAAGAGGGATACCGGGAGATCCGCTCTCGCCTCTCTTCCCAGTACAACCTGAGCAATCTTGAACCCAATATTCAGGTATGGAACGTGGATCTCCGCGGTGACCGCTCTCTGACGCTGCGCTACATCCCGCACAACCGTGCCCCGCTGGATAAAGGGCGCAAAGAGGTGCTGAAGCATGTGCATCGCCTGTGGGGCTTTGACGTGTTGCTGGAGCAGCAGAATGAAGACGGTAGCGTGGAGCTGCTGGAGCGCTGCCCGACGCGGATGAATACGCTGTAGTGCCTGCCTGAACCGAAACGCCCGCGTCAGGGCGAAAAAAAACCTCTCAGCTGAGAGGTTTTTTCTTTTAGCGGGTCTGGATGGCCAGGTCACCCGGCAACGTTTTTTGCATCCGGTGCCAGATTTCACCGGAGTCGCGACCGTAGCGGCGCACGGTTTCATACACCTGATCGTGCTGACCGGTGGAACAGAGCTCGCTCAGCTTGTGGTAAAAGCCCAGCGCCAGACTGCGGGCTTCCGGATTGGCAAAGTAGTGACGACCGATACGGGTATAGAGCCCTTTCATGCCGTTAAGGATGAGGCCGTAAATCGGGTTACCGGAGGCAAACGCCAGGCCGCGGAAGATGTTGTAATCAAGGGTGGCAAACGCATCCGCATGATCTTCCACCTGGTTGGCACTGGCCAGAACCTGGAGCGCATCTTCCGGGTGCTGACGGAAAGACGTACGAATAAAGATGGTGGCGATATTGGTACGCACGGAGAGCAGATTATCAATCAGCTGCGGCACGCTTTCATGATCGAGGCGCGCCAGCGTTTCAAGAATATTCAGCCCGGAGGTTTCCCAGAAATTGTTTACTTTTGTTGGCTTGCCATGCTGAATCGTCAACCACCCATCACGCGCCAGTCGCTGGAGCACTTCCCGAAGCGTGGTGCGAGTGACGCCAATCAGTTCAGAGAGTTCGCGTTCAGCCGGAAGAATGGACCCTGCAGGGAAACGATTATTCCAGATGCTTTCAATGATGTACTCTTCCGCGAAACCCGCCGGGCTCTGCGCCTTAATGACCATAGTGAGATTTCCATTACACAGCTTTAGCAAATTGCACTCATCATACCAGAGGCTCGCAGAGGCAGATAGCGCAGCAGTGAGAGAAAAGAGGGATCGCCGTTTCATTTTTATGAAATTTACATTGCAGCCGAATCCCCCTCCAGGCCGTGATTTTTGCGTATACTGATGTTTTGTTTTACTTCACGGGGAAGAACGTCTGTCGTGGAAATTTCTTTTGGGCGCGCGTTGTGGCGCAATTTTTTAGGCCAGTCTCCCGACTGGTACAAGCTGATACTTCTGGTGTTCCTGGTTGTTAATCCTCTCATCTTTATTGTGCACCCGTTTATTGCCGGGTGGCTGCTGGTCGCGGAGTTTATCTTCACCCTGGCCATGGCGCTGAAGTGCTATCCCCTGCTGCCTGGCGGTTTGCTGGCCATTGAAGCGGTTGTCATTGGGATGACCAGCGCCGAGCATGTAAAAGCAGAACTGGCCTCAAACCTTGAAGTGCTTCTGCTGCTGATGTTTATGGTGGCCGGCATCTACTTTATGAAACAGCTGCTGCTGTTTATTTTTACCCGCCTGCTGCTGAGCATTCCTTCAAAAACGCTTTTGTCGCTGGCTTTCTGCGTGGCTGCGGCATTTCTTTCAGCCTTCCTGGATGCGCTGACGGTGGTCGCCGTGGTGATAAGCGTCGCGGTCGGGTTTTATGGTATTTATCACCGGGTGGCCTCTTCACGTCCCGGCGATGACCTGCTTGATGACAGCCAGGTGGATAATGACCACCGCGAGGTACTGGAACAGTTCCGCGCCTTCCTGCGCAGCCTGATGATGCATGCCGGCGTCGGGACCGCCCTGGGCGGCGTGATGACGATGGTGGGTGAACCGCAAAACCTGATCATTGCTAAAGCTGCGGGCTGGCATTTCGGTGATTTCTTCCTGCGAATGGCACCGGTGAGCATACCGGTTCTGGTGTGCGGTCTGGCGACCTGTGTAGTCGTGGAGAAATTCAGCCTCTTTGGC
The DNA here is from genome assembly GCF_000534435.1 of Enterobacter sp. BIDMC 26. Taxonomy (NCBI): domain Bacteria; kingdom Pseudomonadati; phylum Pseudomonadota; class Gammaproteobacteria; order Enterobacterales; family Enterobacteriaceae; genus Enterobacter; species Enterobacter sp. BIDMC 26. The sequence goes on from NZ_KI973182.1 coordinate 1,952,455, forward strand.
TATGGTGCGCATATTCCGGCGCCCGTGCGTCAGGAGCTGCAGAAATTCGACCAGCAAAGCCGTAGCCAGCGGACACGGCAGGAGACGCTACGTCTTATTGCACAGGGCGTCATTGGCGTCTGGCTTATCGCCGCGCTGGCGTTTCATCTTGCCGAAGTCGGTTTAATTGGCCTGTCGGTGATTATTCTCGCCACCAGTTTTACCGGCGTGACGGATGAGCATGCGATCGGCAAAGCCTTTACGGAAGCCCTGCCCTTTACCGCCCTGCTGGCCGTCTTTTTTGCGATCGTCGCGGTGATCATCGACCAGAAGCTTTTCGCGCCGATCATTACCTTTGTCTTGCAGGCGGCACCGGATGCTCAGCTTTCGCTGTTTTATCTGTTTAACGGGCTGCTGTCGTCTATCTCGGATAACGTGTTTGTTGGCACGGTCTACATCAACGAGGCCAAAACGGCCATGGAGCAAGGCGTCATCAGCGCCGGACAGTTCGAACTGCTGGCGGTGGCAATTAACACCGGGACCAACCTGCCGTCGGTGGCGACGCCCAACGGTCAGGCGGCGTTCCTGTTCCTGCTGACCTCTGCGCTGGCTCCACTCATACGTCTTTCTTATGGGCGAATGGTCTGGATGGCGCTTCCCTATACGCTGGTGCTCACGCTTGTAGGATTGCTTTGCGTCAAAATTACCCTTATTCCCTGTACGCAATGGTTGATACAAGCGGGTATACTTGCCGCGCAGTAAACCTGATATATCGGGCAGCTTGCTGCCCGTTTACCTTTTCGCACGATAAACATCCAATTACGTTTTATTTCGTCAGGTACAGGTGGCGCGAAAAACGAATTCGTTTACACTGCGCTTTCTAAGCATGTTCCAGGGAAATGATTATGTTGAGATTTTTAAACCAGTGCTCTCGCGGTCGCGGAGCGTGGTTGTTAATGGCCCTGACCGCCTTTGCGCTGGAAATGGTCGCGCTGTGGTTCCAGCATGTGATGGGACTTCAGCCTTGCGTACTCTGTATTTACGAACGCTGTGCATTGTTCGGCATTATGGGTGCGGGTCTGGTGGGTGCGATTGCCCCTAAATCGCCGTTACGCTATGCCGCAATTGCCATCTGGCTGTACAGCGCCTGGAAAGGTATTGAGCTCTCCTGGCAGCACACCATGATGCAACTGCATCCGTCACCTTTTATGACCTGTGATTTCGCCGCCCGCTTCCCGAGCTGGCTGCCGCTTGATAAATGGCTGCCGCAGGTGTTTGTTGCTTCCGGTGACTGCTCTGTGCGCCAGTGGGAATTCCTGAGCCTTGAGATGCCGCAGTGGCTGGTGGGGATTTTTGTGGCCTACTTCATTGTGGCGCTGCTGGTGCTCATCGCACAACCGTTCAAACCCAAGAAACGCGACCTGTTTGGCAGGTAAAAAAAAACCGCCTCGGCGGGTTTTTTCTTATCCACGGTTGGGATGATTCATGATGTGATCTTCCCAGTCCTGCACCTCTGACTCTTTCACCGCAATATGACGCACAGAGATGCGTTCACCGTGCATCGCCGCTTTGGAGCCCGTCAGCAGCGGGTGCCATTTTGGCAGGTCTTTGCCTTCCGCCAGCAGACGATAGGCGCAGGTATGCGGCAGCCATTCGAAGGTGGGCAGGTTCTCACGGGTTAGCTTGATGCAATCCGGCTCGTACTCGAAGCGACGCTCATAGTTGCGACACTGGCAGGTTTTGATGTTCAGCTGCTTGCAGGCAACGTTGGTGAAATAGATTTCGTCCGAATCTTCATCCATCAGTTTATGCAGGCAGCACTGCCCGCAACCGTCACACAACGATTCCCACTCCACGTCTGTCATTTGGTCGAGAGTTTTGCTTTGCCAGAAAGGAATGTTGTTCATCAGGATGTCCACACGTCAAAAGAGAGCGCACCTTATAACGAGTCTGGCACGTTGTTGCAAGTTTTGCCGCCCTCTTCAGGCGGCAAGATGCTTTTACAGCACGCGAGTTTTCAGTGACAGGCCGTTAAAACTGACGTCCAGTTCGTCACCGGCCTGCAGCGGGCCGACACCATCTGGCGTACCGGTAAGGATCACATCGCCCGGTTTCAGGGTAAAGAAGCGGCTCATGTAGGCAATCAGCGGCACAATTTTATGGATCATATCTGCCGTGGTGCCCTGCTGGCGGATCTCGCCGTTAACCTTCAGGCTAAGCGCGGTGTTCTGCGGATCGTCGGTAAATTCACTTACCGGAATAAAACCGGAGATCGGGCAAGCGTTATCAAACCCTTTGGCCTTTTCCCACGGCTGCCCCGCTTTCTTCATTTTGCCCTGAACATCACGCAGGGTCAGGTCGAGCGCGACACCGTATCCGGCAATCGCCTTTTGCACATGCTCTTCGGAGGCCTGACGCAGCGTCGCGCCAATCAGCACGGCCAGCTCCACTTCATGATGCACCGACCCCAACCCCTGCGGCAGCGCCAGCGGCTGGCGAATGTCGCACAGCGCGGTTTCTGGCTTGATGAACAGGACCGGCTCGTCTGGCGTCGCGCTGCCCATCTCCTGAATATGTTTGGCATAGTTACTGCCTACGCAGACCACTTTGCTGACGGGATAATCCAGTAATGCACCTTGCCAGTTATGATGTTGATACATGTACGACCCCTAAACGGTTGATGTGTTAACCCCGAAAACAGCCGGGACTATTTTTTCCCGTTCACCTCAAGATGCTGTTTTAATAAATTCTCGGGTGGTGGCGGGAGCTGTAAATAATAGCCTTGCTCCGCTAATGCGGTTTTCACTTTTTCCAGATCGGCGTTGACCAGTTTCTTACGGCCATCCAGCGGCAGCAGCATCGCCAGCTGAGGTCGGCCAAAGTTCTTCATTAATTCTTCAGGTACGCGCGAAAAATCGTCTTTCTTTTCGACATAAAGATAGGTCTGGTCACGACTTGTACTTCTGTAGATCACACAAAACATGTTTTTACTCTGAATTAATGGGTGGTTGCTTGCCTCAATATACTCCTGACTATAACATGCCTGATACTCTTCGGAATATCGCAACGGCGGTGTTGCGGTTAATAGCAAATTGAGTAAGGCCAGGATGTCAAACACGCCAATCGAGCTTAAAGGCAGTAGCTTCACCTTATCAGTGGTACATTTGCATGATGCAAAACCCGAGGTTATTCGTCAGGCGTTAGAAGACAAAATTGCGCAGGCTCCCGCTTTTCTGAAACATGCCCCCGTCGTCGTGAATGTCAGTGGTCTGGATGCACCGGTTAACTGGAAACTTCTCCAGCAAGCCGTGGCCGCGACCGGGCTGCGTATCGTCGGTATCAGCGGCTGCAAAGATGCTGAGCTAAAAGCAGAAATTGACCGGGCGGGTCTGCCCATTCTGACCGAAGGCAAAGAAAAAGCCGCGCGTCCTGCCCCAGCGGCAGTCCAAACGCCCCCTCCTCCGGTGCAAAACGTTACACCTGTCACAAAAACGCGATTGATTGATGTGCCGGTTCGTTCCGGTCAGCGCATTTATGCACCAAACTGTGATCTGATTGTTACAAGCCACGTCAGCGCTGGCGCAGAGCTGATTGCAGATGGCAATATTCACGTATACGGTATGATGCGTGGGCGTGCGCTCGCGGGTGCAAGTGGTGACAGGGATGCGCAAATATTTTGTACTCATCTGACGGCGGAACTGGTGTCCATCGCAGGTGAATATTGGCTGAGCGACAAGATCCCAGCCGAATTTTATGGCAAAGCGGCTCGTCTGCGACTGGCAGACGACGCGTTGACCGTTCAACCGTTGAATTGATCCCTTTTTAACAAGGAATTTCTATGGCACGCATTATTGTTGTTACTTCGGGTAAAGGAGGCGTTGGCAAGACCACCTCCAGCGCGGCCATCGCTACTGGTTTGGCCCAGAAGGGAAAGAAAACCGTCGTTATCGATTTCGATATCGGTCTGCGTAACCTCGACCTGATCATGGGATGTGAACGTCGCGTGGTCTATGACTTCGTGAACGTCATTCAGGGCGACGCCACACTGAACCAGGCGCTGATTAAAGACAAGCGCACCGAAAACCTCTACATCCTTCCGGCTTCTCAGACGCGTGATAAAGACGCCCTGACTCGTGAAGGCGTGGAAAAGGTGCTCGACGAGCTGAAAAAAATGGAGTTCGACTTCGTTGTCTGTGACTCCCCTGCCGGCATCGAAACGGGCGCCCTGATGGCACTCTACTTCGCTGATGAAGCCATCATCACCACCAACCCTGAAGTCTCATCCGTGCGTGACTCGGACCGTATTCTGGGGATCCTCGCCTCCAAATCGCGTCGTGCGGAAAATGGCGAAGAACCCATTAAAGAGCACCTGCTGCTGACCCGCTATAACCCGGGTCGCGTGAACAAAGGTGACATGCTTAGCATGGAAGACGTGCTGGAGATCCTGCGCATTAAACTGGTCGGCGTGATCCCGGAAGATCAATCCGTATTGCGCGCCTCTAACCAGGGCGAGCCAGTGATCCTGGATACAATGGCAGATGCAGGTAAAGCGTACGCGGATACCGTTGACCGTCTGCTGGGAGAAGAACGTCCTTTCCGCTTCATTGAAGAAGAGAAGAAAGGTTTCCTCAAACGCCTGTTCGGAGGATAAGTTATGGCATTACTGGACTTTTTTCTCTCGCGGAAAAAGAACACCGCCAACATCGCAAAAGAACGACTGCAAATCATCGTTGCGGAGCGTCGTCGTAGTGACGCCGAGCCACACTACCTGCCGCAGCTGCGTAAGGACATCCTGGAAGTGATCTGTAAGTATGTGCAGATTGACCCGGAGATGGTCACGGTGCAGCTGGAGCAAAAAGACGGGGATATTTCGATTCTGGAGCTGAACGTTACGCTCCCGGAAGCCGAAGAGTCACGTCCGTAGTTCGGGATTGTGTATCCCCGGTAAGCGTATGCCGCCGGGGAAATGTGCCGGGCATGTCAGCATGACCCGGCATTTTCATTATCGCGGATAACCTTCCAGCACAGTATTCAGGCGATCGGCCATCAATTCCCCGCGCCAGCCCGCCATCATTTCCGGCAAACCATTCTGAGGTTTCAGCTTCCAGTGCCAGTTCAGCAGCTGGTTAATCTGACGGCGTGACGCCAGCAGTTCCGCGCCCAGTTTGCTTTGCGTCGCGACGTCCTGCACCAGCGCTTTGATATCCTTGAACGCCTTGCGATAGCCCGGCATATCCATCAGATTCAGCAGTGGCTCCGGCAGTGCTTCGTCCGGCATTTCCTGCGCTTTTGCCACCAGCGCAAGCAGGGTTTTACCGTGGAAACGGATCTCGCTGCCGGAAAGCCCGATGCTGTCCAGTTCGCCCATGCTGCCCGGCATATACCGCGCGACCGCCCAGAGGTGTTCTTCGCGTACCACAAAGTTAACGGCCAGATCGCGCTCGCGTGCTTTACGCAAACGCCAGTCCGCTAACAGCTGCAGACACGCCAGCTGACGCGTACGCAGCTGCCAGGCGTTACTGATATCGCGCCAGGCCTCTTTCGGATCAACCACTTCCTGACGACGCTGCTGCGTCATTCGGCACTCATCCAGCGCGGCGGGCAACCAACCTGACGCTTCCGCCTCTTTCATCAGCTGGCCGGCAATCGGCAGGAGGTAAAACACGTCTGCCGCCGCGTATTCCAGTTGACGCTCGGTTAATGGGCGTGCCAGCCAGTCGGTGCGGGATTCGCTTTTATCCAGCGTCAGGCCCGTATACTCCTCAACCATGGCGGCAAAGCCCCATGAGAGCGGTCGATTACTGAAGGCCGCGAGGATCTGTGTATCAATCAACGGTTGTGGCATGACGCCAAAAGTATTCAAAAAGACTTCCAGATCTTCACTGCCTGCGTGCAGGTATTTCGTTACCGCAGTATCGAGCAGCAGGTCACGCATCGGCGTCCAGTCGGTAATGCCGAGCGGGTCGATCAGCGACACGTGTTTACCGTCGTACATCTGAATCAACCCCAGCTGCGGATAGTAGGTCCGGGTGCGGACAAACTCGGTATCCAGGGCAATGGCAGGAAAGTCGCGCGTCACTTCGCACAGCGAAGCCAGCTCGTCGTTGGTCGTGATCATCTGGTAATTCAAAACGGATTCTCTTTTGTTTGCGCCCATAAAAAACGCCGGCTTAACCGGCGTCTGGGCGATTAGCGTGAAGCTCAGGCCTTATTGTCTACTTTGCCACGGGCTTCGTCACGTAATTCTCGTCGTAATATCTTTCCGACATTCGATTTCGGCAGTTCCTCGCGAAACTCAACCAGCTTCGGCACCTTGTAGCCGGTCAGCTGACGACGACAGAAGGTGATCAGCGCCTCCTCCGTAAGAGAAGGATCTTTTTTGACCACAAAAATCTTCACCGCCTCGCCGCTGCTCCCGGAAGGGACGCCTACGGCAGCCACTTCGAGCACGCCGCTGTGCTGCATCACCACATCTTCGATTTCATTCGGGTAGACGTTGAAACCGGAAACCAGGATCATGTCTTTCTTACGATCGACAATACGCAGGAAGCCTTCTTCATCCATCACGGCAATATCACCGGTGTGCAGCCAGCCGTCTTTGATAATTTCATCGGTCGCATCGGGACGTTGCCAGTAGCCCAGCATCACCTGCGGCCCTTTGACACAGAGTTCGCCCGGTTCACCTGGCGCCACTTCGTTATCGTCATCATCAACCAGTTTGGCTTCGGTCGACGGAACCGGCAGGCCAATGCTTCCGCTGTGATAGTCGATATCGTGCGGGTTCACACTGACCAGCGGGGCGCACTCCGTCAGGCCATAGCCTTCCAGTAAATACTGACCCGTCAGTTTCATCCAGCGTTCGGCAACGGCCTGTTGAACCGGCATACCGCCACCCGCAGAGAGGTGCAGCGTGGAGAAATCGAGCTTCTGGAACTCTTTGTTGTTGAGCAGCGCGTTAAACAACGTATTCACCCCGGTCATGGCGGTGAACGGATATTTCGCCAGCTCTTTCACCAGCCCCGGAATATCGCGCGGGTTCGTGATCAATACGTTTTGACCGCCCAGCTCAATAAACAGCAGACAGTTCATGGTCAGCGCGAAGATGTGATAAAGCGGAAGCGCGGTGATCACCAGCTCTTTTCCGTGATGCAGCAACGGTCCGTAGGTGGCATTCACCTGCTCAAGGTTTGCCAGCATGTTACGGTGGGTCAGCATGGCGCCTTTAGCCACACCCGTTGTGCCGCCGGTGTACTGCAGAAACGCGAGGTCTTCTGATACCACTTCCGGTTTAACGTATTGCATGCGGTAGCCCGCCTGCAGCGCACTGCGGAAGGAGATCGCGTCCGGCAGGTGGTATTTCGGCACCAGACGTTTGATGTATTTGACGACAAAGTTAACCAGTGTCCCTTTGGCGGTTGAGAGTTGATCCCCCATACGCGTCAGGATGACGTGTTTGACCTGGGTTTTGTCGACCACTTTTTCCAGCGTGTGGGCAAAGTTAGAGACAATCACAATGGCGGCGGCACCGCTGTCGTTGAGCTGATGCTCCAGCTCCCGCGGCGTATACAGCGGGTTAACGTTGACAACAATCATCCCGGCACGCAGGACACCGAACAGCGCCACCGGGTATTGCAGCAGGTTCGGCATCATCAGCGCGACACGGTCCCCTTTTTGCAGCCCCAGCCCTTCCTGCAGATAGGCGGCGAACGCCCGACTACGCTCCTCAAGTTTACGGAACGTCATGACCTCGCCCATATTCACAAAAGCAGGCTGGTCTGCGTAACGCCTCACCGAGTGTTCAAACAATTCAACCAGGGATTGATAACGGTCAGGATTGATCTCGGCAGGAACATCTGCGGGATAACGGTTAAGCCAAACCTTCTTCAATGCATCACCTCTGAAATGAGTGTTCGTCGTCATCACAACCCCGATAATAAACAGTTTGTTAACATTATATTAACTCAGCGTACCAGTTTATTAATTGTTCAGATTTAAGGTTGCGAAGCGCGTCACTCTTTTTTTTCGTTTTATTCGTAAAAAACAGAGACAGCGGCTGAGCCGCTGTCTCTTTTCTAACAATTACAGGGAGTTACTCAGTAACGATTGTCTGAACCTGTGCAGGCCCCGGGTTATACCAGCCCCAGCCCGGGTAGCCATACCGATAAGGATGTGGCCCCCACATCCACGGATCCATCGGCTGAGGTGGCATGATGACCTGCTGCGTCAGCCGCCAGCGCTTATACCCGTTAACCTGCATGGTCATAAATTTATACGGCGTGTTGCCGACTTTGCCCTCTACCGAACCGGTAATCGGGCCGACGACGGTGACCAGCTGTCCGCGAAAATCGACCGGGTCGAGAAAACCGCCAACGTCGGCATAAATACGCCCGCGGGAAGGTTCGCCAAGGATGGGCCGCGCACCGCTATCCAGCGGAACGGTGGCAATCTCCAGACGGGTTTTCCCCTGCTGGTTTTGCACCTCGATAACCTTGCCGCCAAAGCGCGCTTCCTGGCCGACGTAAAGCTCAGGCGCATTCATCACGCGAACCAGATCCTGCTGTGGCGTGGGGCTGCTGCCCTTAATCGCATCAGGAACGGAAACGCATCCGCTCAGTGCTATGGCCACTGCGCCTGCCATAAAAAGGCGTACAACTTTAGTCTGAACCGCCATGATGCGACTCCTTTTTCTCAGTTCCTGTTACTGAGATTCATTCCCGGCCTGGAAGTTTCTTCCACGCGACGGTGTTTCGCAAATAAACCGGCTCCGCATGTTCAACGGCCACGGTTTTGCCCGCCTCAAGCAGTTGACAGGCGATGGGAAGCATATCCTCTGCGGCGGGCAGAAGCATGTTGCCGTCTGTCAGCGTGATCCCGGTGCCGTTAGCCATCTCTGGCCATGCCGGCCAGCCGGTGCCTACTGTCGCCCACTCGCCGGACAGCTGTTTCAGCCGCTCGGTCACCGCTTCCGGCTTGAGGACTGCCTCGGTCTCTTCACCGTGCCAGATGCCGTTTTCATCGCGGGTGTATTCTGCCCAGTAAACTTCTCCCATTCGGGCGTCAATGGCCGCCAGAACGCGCGTTGCCCCGGTCATACGCCATGCGCCCTGCGCCATGGTTGCCAGCGTGGAAACACCGATCATCGGCAGTTCTGCGCCCAGCGCCAGCCCCTGCGCAATGCCAATTCCAATGCGTACGCCCGTAAAGCTGCCGGGGCCACGGCCAAAGGCCAGTGCGTCGAGGTTGGTTAAGGTGGTGTTGCCCCGGGTTAAAATCTCTTTAACCAGAGGCAGAATGCGTTGGGTGTGTTCTCGTGGGCACTCTTCGAAATGAGCAGAGATAGCACCGTCGTTCAACAGAGCCACAGAACAGGCCTCTGTCGCGGTATCAATAGCCAGAATTCGCATCAGTCGTCGCGCTCTCGCAATGGTCAGTCACAAAATGGCGCGCATCTTAGCATACTCACGGGCAAATTACTCCGCCGTTGGGTTTGCCAGGAAGCGAACCGCGCGTTTAATGTCCCGCGTGCGCGGCGCGGGCGGCAAGCTGGCAAGGAAGGTCGCACCGTAAGGGCGCATCACCAGCCGGTTATCGCATATGACCAGCACGCCGCGGTCGTCTGTGTCGCGAATCAGGCGCCCTACCCCTTGTTTAAGGGTGATCACCGCGTCCGGTAGCTGGACCTCATCAAAAGGATCGCCGCCGCGCAAACGGCAGTCTTCCATACGTGCCTTCAGCAGCGGATCGTCCGGTGAGGTAAACGGCAGTTTATCGATGATCACCAGCGACAGGGTATCTCCCCGCACGTCCACCCCTTCCCAGAAGCTGCTGGTGGCTACCAGCAGGGCGTTACCGGCACTGACAAACTGCTGTAACAGTTGCCCTTTGCTGGTCTCGCCCTGAAGCAGAACCGGCAAAGTCATGGTGGCGCGGAACTGCTCCGCCAGATCGCGCATCATCGCGTGGGAGGTGCAGAGCATAAAACAGCGGCCGTTGTTGGCCTCGATCATCGGCCTGAGCATTGCCGCCAGCAGGCGCGCCGCGCCGGGCTGGTTAGGCAGAGGCAGATTACGCGGAACGCAGAGCAAGGCCTGTTTTTCATAATCAAACGGGCTGGGCAGCAGCAGCGACTCCGCCTCTTCAATCCCCAGACGCCCGGTAAAGTGGTGTAGATCGTCATTCACCGAAAGGGTTGCCGACGTGAAGATCCAGCTTCCCGGTTTTTGCGCCATCACCTCTTTGAATTTATCCGCTACCGTCAGCGGCGTCAGGGCCAGCGTGAAATGGCGGGAGGTGCATTCATACCAGTAGCTGAACCCCGGCTGGTTTATCTCTTTCAGCCGTTTGAGGCGTGCCCGATAGAGCGTGGCGCGCTCGAAGGCGGCATCCAGCAGTGCGGAACGGCCGAGCGATAGTTTCGCGACGTCGTAACAAAGCTCAAGGGCATCATCGAGCAGCAACAGCGCGCGCTGGATATTTTTGTCTGCCAGCAGCTCACGCAGATTACCGCGATAGCCCGGCTCACCCAGTTGCAGGCGAAAATCCTGCGCACTTTGCGCCAGGCGGTCAGCACACTTCTGCAGCTGTTGGGTATCTTTTAACTCGGTGCGGTAGGCAATGGTGAAATCTTTCGCTAAGTCCTGCAGCTGGCGGCTGGAGAGCGACTGGCCAAAATACTGGCTGGCGATGTCAGGAAGCTGGTGGGCTTCATCGAAGATCATCACGTCCGCTTCCGGGATCAGTTCGCCAAAGCCGCTATCTTTAACCACCATATCGGCAAGGAAGAGATGGTGGTTTACCACCACGACATCCGCGTCCATGGCGGTTTTACGCGCTTTCACCACAAAACAATCTTTATACAGCGGGCAGTCGCTCCCCAGGCAGTTGTCGTTGGTACTGGTGACCAGCGGCCAGGCGGGAGAGTCTTCCGGCACGCTCGCGCAGGTGCTGATATCCCCCTCCTCCGTCTGATTGGCCCAGGCGCGAAGAATAATGACATCGCTGAGCGTCTGCACCGGCAGATCACCGCCCGCCAGCGCCTGCTGCTCAAGCCGTTCAAGGCAGAGGTAGTTGGAGCGGCCTTTCAGCAACGCCAGGCGGCCTTTATACTTCAGGGCGTTGGCGACCGTGGGCAGATCGCGGCTGTAAAGCTGGTCCTGCAGCGCTTTAGACCCGGTGGAGATGATCACTTTCTTTTTAGCCCGCAGCGCTGGCGCCAGGTAGGCATAGGTTTTGCCCGTGCCGGTACCGGCTTCCACCACCAGCGGCTGCGCGGTGTCGATTGCGCGGGCCACGGCATGCGCCATCTGCCGCTGGGGTTCACGCGGTTTAAAACCGGGAATCGCCTGTGCTAACTGACCTTCTGGGGAAAAATCGTCTGCCACGTTGCTCTCTCACTGTATTTTTGCACAGGGATTATGTCAGCCCATCCTCTCCAGTGCCACCCCAAATAGTGACGAGGGGAACACAATATGGCAGTCTTGCCGACTGACATGAAAATAACGAGGAAACGTTTATGACAATTGTGCGCATTGATGCCGAAGCACGCTGGTCTGATGTGGTCATCCATAACCAGACGCTCTACTACACCGGTGTACCGGAAAATCTCGACGCAGATGCCTTCGAACAGACGGCGAATACGCTGGCGCAGATTGACGCCGTGCTGGAAAAGCAAGGCAGCGACAAATCACGCATTCTGGATGCGACCATTTTTCTTGCCAGTAAAGACGATTTTGCGGCGATGAATAAAGCCTGGGATGCCTGGGTTGTGGCGGGACATGCGCCCGTACGGTGTACCGTACAGGCGACGCTGATGAAGCCGGAATACAAAGTCGAAATTAAGATTATCGCGGCGGTTTAAGCCGGATTACTCCTCTTCATCATCCTCAAAACGCGCCACGATCCGCTCGCCGGTGTGGGTGGCGCGAAGTTCATTAGCAACTTGCGTGATCGCCTGTCCGCTGCTCATCCCCTGGGACATCAGTTCCTGAATACGCTCAACCGCTTTCTGCTGCTGGTCATGGCTCAGAGAAGGTAAACCTGCAAACATTGTCAACTCCTGCTAAATTATCCGCGCTAATTATTTCACGCTGCCCGGTAGTATGCCACACATGAACCCGTTACCCCCTACAGTCATTTCATTACCCTGGCGTTCAGACGCCGCGGAATTCTGGTTTGCCCGCCTCAGCCATCTTCCTTTTGCGATGTTGCTGCACTCCGGATATGCGGATCATCCCTACAGCCGCTTTGATATTCTGGTTGCCGACCCTCTGCAGACCCTAATTACACAAGGGAATGTGACTACGACGGGCGAAACGCAGTCAACGGACGATCCGCTGTCATTACTTCAGCAGGCGCTGGACGCGCTGGGCTTAACCGTTCCGCAAAATCCCGACCTTCCCTTCCAGGGAGGTGCGCTGGGCTTGTTCGGCTATGATTTAGGTCGCCGCTTCGAAACCTTGCCGGAGACTGCGCAGGACGACATTCCGCTGCCGGATATGGCGGTGGGGCTTTACGACTGGGCAATAATCGTCGATCACCACAAGCAGGCGGTCTCTCTGCTCAGCCATCAGGATGTGTCCGCCCGGCTTGCCTGGCTTGAGGCACAGGTCCCCGTCGCAACAGCGGATTTCCACCTGACCTCTGCGTGGCGCGCCAACATGACCGCGCAGGAGTACGCCGCGAAGTTTGAGCGGGTTCAGGGCTATCTGCAGAGCGGTGATTGCTATCAGGTCAACCTTGCTCAGCGTTTTCAGGCAACCTGTGAAGGCGATGAGTGGCAGGCATTTACCCGCCTCAACGCCAGTAACCGGGCACCGTTCAGTGCATTTCTGCGCCTGGAACAGGGCGCTATCCTGAGCCTCTCGCCCGAGCGTTTTATTCATCTTGCCGATGGTACTATTCAGACGCGACCGATTAAAGGCACGCTTCCCCGCCTGGCCGATCCTGTTGCCGACCGCCAGCAGGCGGAAAAACTGGCGGCCTCGTTAAAAGATCGCGCTGAAAACCTGATGATTGTCGACCTCATGCGTAACGACATTGGCCGGGTCGCTGTACCGGGAAGCGTGCGTGTCCCTGAACTGTTTGTCGTCGAGCCGTTCCCCGCGGTGCATCACCTGGTCAGCACCATTACCGCGCAACTGCCCGCCTCGCGCACGGCCTGCGATCTGCTTCGCGCCGCGTTCCCGGGAGGCTCGATAACCGGCGCGCCTAAAGTGCGGGCAATGCAAATAATCGATGAGCTGGAACCGCATCGTCGAAACGCCTGGTGCGGCAGCATTGGCTATATCAGTCTCTGCGGTACGCTGGATACCAGCATCACCATTCGAACGCTGACCGCCTGTAAGGGGAATCTGTACTGTTCCGCAGGGGGCGGAATTGTGGCTGATAGCCAGGTCGATGCGGAATATCAGGAAACCTTTGATAAAGTTAACCGTATTCTGAAACAACTGGAGTAATGACGGGTGGAAAAAGAGAACCTGACGCTGGATGATTTTCTGTCGCGCTTTCAGCTTTTGCGGCCCAACATGAGCCGCGAAGCCCTGAATCAACGTCAGGCAGCGGTGTTGATCCCGGTGGTCCGTCGTGAGCAGCCGGGTCTGCTGCTCACCCAGCGTTCGCCACATTTACGTAAGCACGCCGGTCAGGTCGCCTTTCCGGGTGGTGCCGTGGACAGTTCTGACGCCTCGCTGATTGCCGCCGCGCTGCGTGAAGCCCAGGAAGAGGTCGCCATTCCGCCTGAGGCGGTTGAGATCATCGGCGTGCTGCCGCCGGTCGACAGCGTGACCGGTTTTCAGGTCACACCGGTGGTCGGCATTATCCCGCCCGATCTGCAATATCACGCCAGCGTCGATGAAGTGTCTGCGGTGTTTGAGATGCCGCTGGAAGAGGCCCTTCGGCTCGGGCGTTATCATCCGCTGGATATCCAGCGTCGGGGTCATGCGCACCGGGTGTGGTTGTCCTGGTATCAGCATTATTTTGTCTGGGGCATGACGGCGGGCATCATTCGTGAACTGGCGCTGCAAATCGGCCTGAAGCCTTGACTATACTTTACATTCCACCCTCTTCTGCAAGGTTTGCGATCGGCGTCGCGCTATTAGCAAAACCATCGTTAACCATTAGTTTAATTCATGTGAATAGTTAAGCCGAGGTCGGTCTTCCCTCTTACACTATGCGCAGTTATAACATCGTTACTGGAACCCCGGTAACCCTGTCAGGAGTGTGAAAGTGATTAGTATATTCGACATGTTCAAAGTGGGAATTGGCCCTTCGTCTTCCCATACTGTTGGCCCGATGAAGGCCGGTAAACAGTTCGTCGATGATCTGGTCGAAAAAGGATTACTGGAAAGCGTTACCCGTGTCGCCGTGGATGTTTACGGCTCATTGTCATTAACGGGTAAAGGCCACCACACCGATATCGCCATTATTATGGGTCTGGCGGGCAATATGCCGGATACCGTAGATATTGATGCCATTCCGGCATTTATCCGCGACGTGGAAACGCGCGGCCGCCTGCTGTTGGCAAACGGTCAGCATGAAGTGGATTTCCCGCATGATGACGGCATGCGTTTTCGTAGCGATAACCTCTCCCTGCATGAAAACGGTATGCAGATCCACGCCTTTAACGGCGACAAAGTGATCTACAGCAAAACCTATTACTCCATTGGCGGTGGTTTTATCGTTGATGAGGAACACTTCGGCAAAGATACAACGGGTGATGTGAACGTACCTTACCCGTTCAAGTCCGCCAAAGAGATGCTGGACTACTGCCATGAAACCGGTCTGTCACTTTCCGGCATGGTGATGCAGAACGAACTGGCGCTGCACAGCAAAAAAGAGATTGAAGACTATTTTGCGAACGTGTGGCAAACCATGCAGGCCTGTATCGATCGCGGCATGAACACCGAAGGCGTATTGCCTGGGCCACTGCGCGTTCCGCGTCGCGCCTCTGCGCTGCGCCGTATGCTGGTCACCACAGACAAATTCTCTAACGACCCGATGAACGTGGTCGACTGGGTGAACATGTTTGCGCTGGCGGTGAACGAAGAAAACGCCGCAGGTGGCCGGGTGGTGACTGCACCAACGAACGGCGCGTGCGGTATCGTTCCGGCGGTACTGGCCTACTACGATCACTTTATTGAACCCGTAACGCCTGATATCTACATTCGCTACTTCCTGGCAGCAGGGGCGATTGGTGCGCTGTACAAGATGAATGCGTCTATCTCTGGCGCTGAAGTGGGCTGTCAGGGTGAAGTGGGCGTGGCCTGTTCTATGGCCGCGGCCGGTCTTGCAGAACTGCTGGGCGCCAGCCCGGAGCAGGTCTGTGTGGCGGCTGAAATCGGTATGGAACATAACCTCGGTCTCACCTGTGATCCGGTTGCGGGTCAGGTGCAGGTACCGTGCATTGAACGTAACGCTATCGCGTCGGTAAAAGCGATCAACGCCACGCGTATGGCCATGCGCCGTACCAGCGAGCCACGCGTTTCGCTGGACAAGGTTATCGAGACCATGTACGAAACCGGTAAAGACATGAACGCCAAATATCGTGAGACCTCCCGCGGCGGTCTGGCGATAAAGGTGCAGTGCGACTAACCGTTTCGCCTCAACGCCTCTCTCGCCCATCTTCCACGATGGGCGAATTTTTATCCCTTTCTCGTCGACTTAATATTTCCCCACTACACTTGCTGTGTTGCCTCGGCTTTTGGTGCTGAAGGCGTATTGGGCGGCCTCCCATGCAAACAGCACAGAGGATCATAAAAAAGTATCGCCGAAAACGCGTCATCGTCTGCGTGATGGTTGCGCTTCTTACGCTCATCATTACGCTGGGTATACGCTTTATTTCACAGCGTAACGTAAATCAGCAAAACACCCTGAACTTTGCGGCGCACTCCGTCAACGTGCTGGATAACGTCTTATTGCCGCTGGAAAAAGGGCGCAACCCGCTGCTGGCACTGGTCGGAGCGCCCTGCTCTCAGGCGCATTTAGTGTTACGAAAACAGGCGGCCTCACTGCAAACGGTGCGCTCAATTGCACTGGTCAAAGACGGTATCCTTTACTGTTCAAGTATTTTCGGCAATCGCGACGTCCCGTTGCGAGAGATTCAGCCTGCCCTGCCCTCCGCCGAAACAAAACTGGTGCTCTCCACCGACAAATCCTTGCTCAAGGGAAGCCCGATCCTGATCCAGTGGTATCCGGTTTCTGATAGCGGAGAAGATGGTGTGATGCAGATTGTGAATATCGATCTCATCACTCGCCTGATGCTGGAGCCACAGCGCCCGCTTATCACCGATGTGGCCCTGACCGTAGGGGATAAATACCTGCGCTACGGTGAAAATGTCTCCGACTCGCTGACAATAAACGATGATGAGAGGGTTCTGCGCCAGCAATCCAGCCATTTCCCGTTCACCATTACCGTCAGTGGCCCGGGAGCCAGCGAGCTGGCGTTGATATATTTGCCCTCTCAGCTGCCGCTGGCGCTGATGCTCAGTCTCCTGATGGGTTACGTCGCCTGGCTTGCGACCGCGAACCGCATGAGTTTTACCTGGGAAATTAACCTTGGCCTGGCCGCGCGTGAATTCGAGCTGTTTTGCCAGCCGCTGCTGAATGCCCGCACGCAGAAATGCGTGGGGGTGGAGATCCTGCTGCGCTGGAACAACCCCCGTCAGGGATGGATCTCCCCGGACGTTTTTATTCCGCTCGCCGAAGAGCACAACCTGATTATCCCCCTCACACGTTACGTCATTAACGAGACGGTGAGTCAGATTGGCTATTTTCCGGCAACGCCCGGCTTCCACATTGGCATCAACGCCGCCGCCAGCCATTTCCGGCATGGAACGCTCATTCAGGACCTGAACCGCTACTGGTTCAGTGCGCATCCCACCCAACAGCTAATTGTGGAGCTGACGGAGCGTGACGCGCTGCAGGACGTGGATTATCGCATTGTAAGAGAGTTACACCGTCAGGGCGTGAAGCTGGCCATTGATGATTTTGGCACCGGCAATAGCTCTCTCTCGTGGCTGGAAAAGCTGCATCCGGACGTGCTGAAAATTGATAAGTCCTTTACCAGCGCTATCGGCACTGATGCCGTGAACTCCACGGTGACGGACATCATCATTGCGCTCGGACAACGGCTTAGCATTGAGCTGGTGGCTGAAGGGGTAGAAACGCCCGAGCAGGCGCGGTATTTGCGTCATCACGGGGTAGAGGTACTGCAGGGATTTTTGTTTGCGCAGCCTATGCCGCTGAGGGAATTTCCGCAATGGCTGGCGGAGAGTTCGTCTCCGCCAGCACCGCGTAACGGGCATATCGTTCCGCTGATGCCGTTACGCTAGGCTCAGTTACTCTTCTTCGTCGTGGGCCGACTGCTCTTTAACAATGCGCACCATATCGACGCGATAGTCATTCGCTTCGATTATCGTGATCTGCAGCGGAGGCAGTTCGATGATATCGCCGGTTCGCGGAATTTGTCCGTTGACGGCAATAACCAGCCCAGCCACGGTCGCAATGTCCTCTTCATCGTTGATGATGTTTTCCAGACCCAGCGTGTGCTGTAGCGCGTGCAGATCGGTGGTGCCTTTCACCAGCCAGCCGTCACCGTCGGAGACAATTTCCGGGGTTTCATCCGCATCCGGGAATTCACCGGCAATGGCTTCAAGTACGTCGAGCGGCGTCACCAGACCCTGCACCACACCAAATTCATTGGTGACGATAACAAAGCTACCGCGTGCGCGGCGCAGGACGCCAAGCAGGTTGATAGGATCCAGCGTTTCCGGCACCACAATCGCCGGTGATGCGGCGGCGACGGCTTCGACGTTAATCCCCTCTTCCAGCGCCACCAGCATCTCTTTCGCACGCACCACGCCGATGATCTCGTCCAGTTCACCCCGGCATACCGGGAACAGGCTATGCGGTGAAGAGAGCAACTGCTGGCGAATCTCATCAACGCTCAGGCGGGAATCGACCCAGCTGATTTCACCGCGCGGGGTCATGATGCCGCGCAGCGAGCGGGAGGCCAGGGAGAGCACGCCGTTAATCATATAGCGCTCTTCTTCCACAAATGCCCCTTCCGGGACGGGAACCGGGTTACGGCTTTCATTGTCATTCTGCACGTTGACCTGACGGCGACCGCCCATCAGACGCAGAATCGCATCAGCCGTACGCGCACGCAGCGGCTGGGTAGACTGCTGCTTGATAAAGTTATGTCGTGCAATCTGGTTAAACAGCTCGATGAGGATCGAGAAGCCAATGGCTGCGTACAGGTAGCCTTTTGGTATATGGAAGCCAAAACCTTCCGCCACCAGGCTCAGACCAATCATCAGCAGGAAGCTAAGGCAGAGCACCACGACCGTCGGATGCTGATTCACAAAGCGCGTCAGTGGCTTAGACGCCAGCAGCATCACCGCCATCGCGATAACCACCGCAGCCATCATCACCGGGAGGTGGTTCACCATGCCGACAGCCGTGATCACCGCATCCAGCGAGAAGACCGCATCAAGCACCACGATCTGCAGTACCACGACCCAAAAGCTGGCATAGCCTTTACCGTGTCCATCATCGTGCTGGCGATTTTCCAGCCGCTCGTGAAGCTCTGTCGTCGCTTTGAAAAGCAGGAATATCCCCCCGAGCAGCATGATCAAATCACGGCCGGAGAAGGTGAAATCCATGACAGAAAAAAGCGGCTTCGTCAGCGTAACCATCCACGAGATCACGGACAGCAGTGCCAGACGCATGACCAGTGCCAGAGAGAGGCCGATCAGACGCGCTTTATCACGTTGTTTTGGCGGCAGTTTGTCCGCAAGGATGGCAATAAACACCAGGTTATCAATGCCGAGAACAATCTCAAGCACGACCAGCGTGAGCAATCCCACCCAGATTGACGGGTCCATTAAGAATTCCATGAAACGCTCCTGCTAACGGAATGACCAAACGGTGCCCCACTCAACGTGGGCAAAACAGAGGCAGACAGAGTCGATACGTGGCGAGGATCGCCGGTGAAACAGGCGCGGAATGGCCTGGAGGATGACTGACGTCGGTGACGGTCCATATAGTGGGCTGTAGCCCTATACTCCTGAACAATTAAACGGAGGCTAAACATATCAGAGACAATGCGTTTTTAGCAAAGATTTACGTTCCTTTGCAAAGATCTGTAACACAGCTGCTTTACCTTACAGATAATTCTGTAACCCATAGCTAAATTACGGATCTTCATCACATAAATTATTTTTTCACTATCTAAAATAATTCGCGGAAGTCTTAGTTTTTTAACTCTAACCCTTTTCTGAATCGATTCGGTTGGCCAGATACGATTCACAGTGCGACTGCCTGGCAGGCGTATTAATGATAATAAAAGGAGGTAGCAAGTGACCATTGCTATTGTCATAGGCACACATGGTTGGGCTGCAGAGCAGTTACTCAAAACAGCAGAGATGCTGTTGGGTGAGCAGGAAAACGTCGGCTGGATCGATTTCGTTCCCGGTGAAAACGCTGAAACGCTGATTGAGAAGTACACTGCTCAACTGCAGAAACTGGATACCAGCAAAGGCGTGCTGTTTCTCGTTGATACATGGGGAGGCAGTCCGTTCAATGCTGCCAGCCGCATTGTCGTCGATAAAGAGCATTATGAAGTTGTCGCCGGGGTGAATATCCCCATGTTGGTGGAAACCTTCATGGCACGCGACGACAATCCGAGTTTTGATGAACTGGTCGCTCTGGCAGTTGAAACCGGTCGCGAAGGCGTGAAAGCGCTGAAAGCACAACCGGTTGAGAAGCCTGCTCCAGTGGCCGCGGCGCCGAAAGCCGCAGCCCCGGCGAAGCCCATGGGCCCGAATGATTACATGGTGATCGGCCTTGCCCGTATCGATGACCGTTTAATCCACGGCCAGGTGGCAACGCGCTGGACCAAAGAGACCAACGTTCGACGCATTATTGTCGTCAGCGATGAAGTTGCTGCTGATACCGTACGTAAAACCCTTCTGACACAGGTTGCTCCTCCTGGCGTTACCGCGCACGTGGTGGATGTCGCCAAAATGATCCGCGTTTATAACAACCCGAAATATGCGGGTGAGCGCGTGATGCTGCTGTTCACAAACCCGACAGACGTTGAACGCCTGGTTGAAGGCGGCGTGAAAATTACCTCCGTAAACATTGGTGGTATGGCATTCCGTCAGGGCAAAACGCAGGTCAACAACGCCATTTCAGTCGATGCGAAAGATATCGAGGCATTCAACAAGCTGAATGCACGCGGTATCGAACTGGAAGCCCGTAAGGTTTCCACGGATCAGAAACTGAAAATGATGGATCTGATCGGTAAAGTTGGGAAATAAGCCCGCGCCGGTTTTTCACATAAAGCTTATGTAATAGGAGAAGTACAATGGAGATTACCACTCTTCAGATTGTGCTGGTGTTCATCGTCGCGTGTATTGCGGGTATGGAATCCGTACTTGATGAATTTCAGTTCCACCGCCCTCTGGTGGCCTGTACGTTGATTGGTGCCGTTCTGGGTGATATGAAAACCGGGATCATCATCGGTGGTACCCTGGAAATGATCGCCCTGGGCTGGATGAACATCGGTGCGGCAGTTGCGCCTGATGCCGCGCTGGCGTCCATCATTTCTACGGTTCTGGTTATTGCCGGTCACCAGAGTATCGGTGCAGGTATTGCCCTGGCCATCCCGCTGGCAGCAGCAGGTCAGGTACTGACCATCATCGTGCGTACTATCACCGTGGCTTTCCAGCACGCGGCGGATAAGGCGGCCGAAAATGGCAACCTGACGGCGCTCTCCTGGATCCACGTCTCGTCCCTGTTCCTGCAGGCGATGCGTATCGCGATCCCGGCCGTTATCGTTGCGATCTCCGTCGGTACCAGCGAGGTACAGAGCATGCTGAACGCCATTCCAGAAGTGGTCACCGGCGGTCTGAACATCGCAGGCGGTATGATTGTGGTGGTTGGTTATGCGATGGTTATCAATATGATGCGCGCAGGCTACCTGATGCCGTTCTTCTACCTCGGCTTCGTTACTGCTGCGTTCACCAACTTCAACCTGGTTGCGCTGGGTGTGATTGGTGCAGTGATGGCGATTCTCTACATCCAGCTCAGCCCGAAATATAACCGCGTTGCGGGTGCCCCAGCGCAGGCTGCTGGTAATAACGATCTCGATAACGAACTGGACTAGCAGGTGAGCGAAATGGTTGATATGACAAAAACTACCACCGAGAAAAAACTCACTCCGGGTGATATTCGTGGCGTGTTCATCCGTTCTAACCTGTTTCAGGGTTCATGGAACTTCGAACGTATGCAGGCGCTGGGCTTCTGTTTCTCCATGGTACCGGCTATCAAACGCCTGTATCCGGAAAACAACGAAGCGCGCCGTCAGGCGATTAAGCGTCACCTGGAATTCTTTAACACCCATCCTTATGTGGCGGCTCCGGTTCTGGGCGTGACGTTGGCGATGGAAGAGCAGCGTGCAAACGGCGCAGAGATTGACGATGGTGCCATCAACGGTATCAAAGTCGGTCTGATGGGTCCGCTGGCAGGCGTCGGTGACCCGATCTTCTGGGGTACCGTGCGTCCGGTCTTCGCGGCGCTGGGTGCCGGTATCGCCATGAGCGGAAGCCTGCTTGGGCCACTGCTGTTCTTCATCCTGTTCAATGCGGTACGTCTGCTGACCCGTTACTACGGTGTGGCTTACGGTTACCGTAAAGGGGTGGACATCGTTAAGGATATGGGCGGCGGCTTCCTGCAGAAATTGACTGAGGGGGCGTCAATCCTCGGCCTGTTTGTCATGGGGGCACTGGTTAACAAGTGGACGCACGTGAACATCCCGCTGGTGGTGTCCACCATCACCGGTCAAGATGGTCAGACCCGTGTTACCACCGTGCAGACGATTCTGGACCAGCTGATGCCGGGTCTGGTACCGCTCCTGCTGACCTTCGCCTGTATGTGGCTGCTGCGTAAGAAAGTTAACCCGCTGTGGATCATTGTTGGCTTCTTCGTCATCGGTATCGCGGGCTACGCTGTCGGTCTGCTGGGCCTGTAAGACATCACGTAATACGCCGGGGGCTTGCCCCCGGTTTTTTTATCTGGAGGATGAATGACTGTCACGGACATCGTACTGGTTTTGTTTATTGTGGCCCTTCTGGCATATGCGATCTATGACGAGTTCATCATGCCCCGCCGCCACGGCGAAACGCTGCTCTCCCTGCCCCTTCTGCGACGCGGCCGCGTGGATGCGTTTATCTTCGCCGGTCTCATCGTCATTCTTATATACAACAACGTGACCGGTCATGGTGCAATATTAACCACATGGTTATTATGTGCGCTGGCATTAATGGCGATTTATCTGTTCTGGATCCGTGTTCCGAAAATCATTTTTAAAAGCCGCGGGTTTTTCTTCGCCAATGTATGGATAGAATATAACCGTATTAAAGAGATGAATTTATCGGAAGACGGTGTACTGGTGATGCAATTAGAGCAACGCCGGCTGCTTATTCGGGTCAAGAATATTGACGACCTGGAAAGAATATACAAACTTATGCTTAAAACTCAGTAAGTTAACCACATAGCTTTGGCTATATTCTGCGTTTATTTTGCGCACCTGATATAGCCAAAGCTATATTCCATTCTGTCATTTCTCTTATATTTATTAACGTTATTTTCACGTATAAATCTTAATGAAAATCGTTATCAACACCTTGACGAAATAATACCGTTTCATTGTTGTTTTATATTCTCAAAATATGTTAAGGTTGCGCCCGTCGTTGGGGAGTAGCTGATTTCCTGTTCGCAGGAAATGTACGTGTCAACATACTCGTTGAAAAACGTGGCACGTACGGACCGTTTGCCGCACAGATTTGTGCAAGGCGGTCAGGCGAGACCATAGATACATCAACTGCTGTTTACTGGGGGCAGTGATGTGTCATATGGATATCTCCCGGTCTGGACGCTTTAATGAATATCTCCGCAACCCTTCTTCTTGCTTTCGGTATGTCCATGGACGCTTTTGCCGCTTCCATCGGTAAAGGTGCCTCGCTGCACAAACCCAAATTCTCTGAAGCGCTACGCACAGGCCTTATCTTTGGTGCTATCGAAACGCTGACACCGCTCATCGGCTGGGGTCTTGGTATGCTGGCAAGCCAGTTCATACTGGAGTGGAACCACTGGATCGCTTTCGTGCTGCTCGTATTTCTGGGGGGGCGAATGGTGATTGAAGGTTTTCGTGGCAATGGCGATGAGGAAGACGAGCCGCAGCACCGCCACGGTTTCTGGCTGCTGGTGACCACTGCCATCGCCACCAGTCTCGACGCCATGGCCGTCGGTGTGGGCCTGGCATTCCTGCAGGTCAATATTATTGCGACCGCGCTGGCCATTGGTTGTGCCACGCTGATTATGTCGACGCTGGGAATGATGGTTGGCCGGTTTATTGGCCCCCTGCTGGGCAAACGCGCCGAGATCCTGGGCGGTATCGTGCTGATTGGCATTGGTGCCCAGATCCTCTGGGCACACTTCGCCGGTTAATCTTCGCGCTGCCAGCAGTGGATACTGAAATCCGTCTGGCAGCGAAACGTTGTTTGCTCCGCTAAGGTTTCCCACACGTCCGGTTTCGCCCGCCATGCAAATGGCGTCATCTGCAACAACGCTACAGCTTCGTCCCCTGCCAGGTTCATCTCGTAGGCCAGCGTCTGCTCCTGCTTCAGCGTAAAGCCCGCCAGTTGCTCAGAATGTGGCGCATGCAGCCGAACCTCATCATAGATAAGCCCTTTAAGCTCCATCAGATGTCGGGGACCTGGCGTGACGGTAATGACCCATCCGCCCGGTTTGATAACGCGTGCCAGCTCCTGCGCCTTACAGGGCGCATAGATGCGGATAACCGCATCCATGCTGGCATCGTCAAACGGCAGTCGGTGGCTCGATGCCACGCAGAACGTCACGCCGGAGTAGCGTTTTGCCGCCGCGCGGATAGCCACTTTGGAAACATCCAGACCAAATGTCTGCGCGCCCTTCTCTTGTGCAACCTCAGCAAACCGCGCGGTGTAATACCCTTCCCCGCAGCCAATATCCAGCACGCCTGCTGCACTGTCAGTCAGATTATCTTCCAGCAATTGCGCGACGGCCTCTCTGAGTGGCTGATAGTGCCCGGCGTCGAGAAATGCCCGGCGTGCCTGCATCATCTCAGCACTGTCACCCGGATCGCGCGAGCGCTTATGCTGCACTGGCAGAAGATTCACGTAGCCTTCTTTTGCCATATCAAACTGATGTCCCTGCGGACAGGCATAACTTTTTTCTGATCGCGTCAGACGCGCGTGGCAAAGGGGACAACTGAAGGACATGGCAGCTCCGGGGCGTAAATCAAAGGGCGAAGTGTACCGCTATTCGCCCCGGTATAAAACGCCTGGGTTAACGCATGACGATAAGGTGCGAGGAATCAGGCGCCAGACCATCGGGTTTGACGTTCTCAAGACGCAATACGTTACCCATAATCTCGCTGAATACCGGTGCGGAGACGGCGCCGCCATAGTACGCCCCGTTTTGAGGATCGTTAATCACGACCACCAGCGCAAAACGCGGATCGCTGGCAGGCGCGACGCCCGCGGTATAGGCAACGTATTTATCGACATATTTGCCGCTATCATCGATTTTCTTCGCCGTACCGGTTTTCACCGCCACACGGTAATCACGCACCGCAGCCTTAACGCCGCCCCCGCCCGGCAGCGCAACGCTCTCCATCATATGCTCGACCTGATGAGCAATCTCTTCCGGCATGACTCTGTGCCCGATAACGGGTGGATCGATACGGGTAATTGAGAGGGGCCGTTCCAGCCCGAAGCCGCCGATGGTGGCATAGACGTGCGCCAGCTGGAGGGGGGTGACCATCAGACCATAGCCAAAGGCGAAGGTCGCTCTGTCGAGCTGGCTCCAGTATTTACGCTGGGGTAACAGACCGGCGCTCTCGCCGGTTAAGCCAAGCCCGGTGTTTGTACCAAAACCAAAGTTCCGGTAGGTATCAATCAGGTGCTGAACAGGCATCGCCAGCGAGAGGCGAGATACGCCGGTGTCGCTCGATTTTTGCAGGATCCCGGTCATCGAGAGTTCAGGGTAGTAACCCACATCCCGAATGCGGTGCCCGTCAAGCATATACGGATGGGTGTCAATGACGCTGTCAGGCTGCACCAGCCCCTGTTGCAATGCCGTCATCAGCACAAGCGGCTTCACGGTTGAACCTGGCTCGAACGTATCGCTGATGGCACGGTTACGAAAATCGTCTATTGTCGCGCCCTGGCGGTTATTGGGGTTGAAATCCGGATAGCTCGCCATCGCGAGGATTTCACCGGTGGGGATATTAATGAGCACTGATGCCCCCGACTCCGCCTTGTTCCAGGCCACTGCGTTATCTAGCGCATCTTCGGTGATGGTTTGCAGGCGCTCATCAATACTGAGCTGAATATTGTGCGCAGGCACCGGCGCGACTTCCGTCAGATTCTCCACCACGCGACCGTAACGGTCTTCTCTGACCTGGCGGACGCCCGGCTTGCCTGTTAGCTGGGTGTTGAAACTTTTCTCCACCCCCTCAATACCCTGACCGTCAATATTGGTGAAACCAATCAGGTTTGCCGCCACATGCCCGGCAGGATAAAAACGGCGTGATTCATCGCGTAAATTGATACCCGGCAAATTCAGCTTATCGATCCATTTTGCCTGAGCAGGATCCACCTGCCGGGCAAGGTAGATGAACCTCCCCTGTGGATTCGCGTTTATCCGTGATGACAGGGTGTTCAGGGAGAGATGTAACGCATTCGCCAGCGCCTGCCAGCGATCGTCAAAGCCCACGCCCCCTTTTGCCAGCACCGTTTTTGGGTCGGCCCACACGGCCCTGACCGGGACACTGACCGCCAGCGGCCGGCCCTCACGATCCATGATCATTCCGCGGGGAGCATCAATCGGCAGTTCGCGTAGCGATCGCATATCCTCCTGCTTGACCAGGTTGTCAGGTTTAATAATTTGCAGCCAGGCAACGCGGCCCAGCAAAAACGCCAGACTGCAAAAAATGGCTAAACAGAGCAGCGCAAAACGCGCCGGCGTGAAATTGCCGGCGGTCGTTATCATTTTCTTCTTCACCTGAACCCCAGGACTGTTAAACAACGCCCTGATTTAACGGGAAAAGACGGCCAGAGGGAGGGAAAACAGTGCTACTAACCTCGTAGCTTTGCAACAAGTTACTAACAAGAGCGGGGATGGTAATATTTTGAAAGATAAGGCACATAAAAAAGCCCCGCTATATGCGAGGCTTTATGTCTGAGAGTGAAGTACTACGTGCTTCAGTCAGCAGTGGTTCGATCAGATAGCAGTTACGTTAACTGCAGCTGGGCCTTTCTGGCCGTCCTGAATTTCGAACTCAACGTTCTGGCCTTCAGCCAGAGTTTTGAAGCCGTTACCCTGGATTGCAGAGAAGTGTACGAACACGTCTTTGCTGCCGTCAGCAGGAGTAATGAAACCAAAACCTTTAGACTCGTTGAACCACTTAACTTGACCTTTAATCTTTGCCATTTGCAAAATTCCTTAGAGTGTTTTCTTAGCCCGCAGGCATTACTGAGATAAAACTGAGACATTACTGCATGAGGCACTAATATAAGGTTCGGCAGAGAAGCGGTATTCAACGACAACGTGTTTACTCAGGACTTCTTTACTGAAAATGCCACACATAAACAGAACTGTACCTCGTTTGACCCAAAACGTGTTATCACACACTATGTTTAATATGGCAAGCCATTTTTAAACATGTCTCGATCCGCCGCACAAATTCGAACTGTGCCGGTATGCTTTTGCACAATTATGCGCATGACAAATGGACAGCCCTGCTCACTTACACAGACTCGCCGTTGCTTTCACAACCGCTGTTATCTAAGACTTTTTTAACATAGCTCAATCATTCCAGTGCGTCCAGCAACCCGCTAAGAAAAACCCCTACATTGATTGAGTTAGAACAATTTGTGAAAACTTATGCTTAAATCATTGTAACGCCCCTGTATTGTTACAGTGGAAATACAATGTTAATCCTTCACGCTAAACTGTATTAAAAAGCACCAGCTAATAAAGAATGTTATGCACCAAAATAATGAAATTTTTATGACTCTGCATCAAAACAAGGCAAGCAAAACGTTTCGATAAAAATAAAACATTCTTTAGACCTTAGACATACAGAATATATGCAACAATCCAGCGCTTCGTTTATAAGGATAAATATTCACCAATTTTCAGTATCCTGAAGGAATTATTAACCGGTGCTAAATTATCGAGGACTGCAGTTAACTCTCGCACGGGGTCATCAAGCGATTCATCAGCCAGTTCAAACACGCCCCAGTGAATGGGAAACGCCAGTGGGCATCCCAACTGTTGCCACAACGCAACAGCAGATTGCGGATCCATATGATGTACGGCCATGAACCACCGTGGTGCATAAGCGCCAACGGGCAACGCCGCGGCGTCAATTTTACCCAGCCTTTCCGGTATTCGCAGCAGTTCAGGTGAATAGCCCGTGTCGCCGCTAAACCAGAAACGATGATGCCGCCCTTCAAACACCCAGCCACACCACAGGGAGCGATTGCGGTTCCAGAGCGTGCGCATACTCCAGTGCTGCGCCGGTACGGCGGACAGCGTTATCCCCTGCCAGGTGAAACTCTGCCACCAGTCGAGCTCAACAATGCGTCTTGCCCCCCGGCGGCGACACCAGTCTGCCAGACCTAAGGGAACAAACAGAGTGACGTCGGGAAAGCGTTTAAGGATCCGGCGAATGGTCGCGTCATCCAGATGATCGTAATGATTATGGGAGATAACCACTGCATCGAGCTGCTGGAGCTGTTCGACAGACAGAGCGGGAGGCGTTTTACGTTGTGGTCCGAGGAAAGGTAAGGGAGAGGCGCGGCGAGAAAAAACGGGGTCGGTCAGCAGGGTGTTGCCATCAATGTGCAACAACAGGCTTGCGTGTCCGAGCCACCATACCCCATTTTCCTGCGGCTGCTTAAGCGTTGCCGGCTGCCACCACTGGCGGATAAAGTCCTCATATCCGTTTGCCGGGGGGCGGGGTAAGCCAGCTTCTTTGCGCGCTTTTCGCCAGCGATCAACGTCACCGGGCTGATGCCCGACGGAGTCAGTATTACGAAAACCGTTCGGTGTGTGATGTTTCAGGGAGGGGTCATACCAGGGATTTTTCCAGACCACAGCCACCTCCCGGATAAGACAAATTAACGCTCAGCCACCAGGCGGATAAAGTCATCCTGCTCAGTGTTGTCTTCAGCAACCGCGTCTTTCGCCGACGCTTTCTCTTCTGGTTCGTTAGCCTCACACAGACGACGTAACAGCGCGTTCTGACGTTTTTGTTGGTCAAGCAGCGCTTCCAGCAGTTCGATCTGCTCGTTTGTACGGGAACTGGCACGGTTTACGAAAAACCAAATGACAAGCCCCACCAGCAGAACAACCAACGAGATCATCAGGGATGCCATATTTAGCAGCCCTGAATTCAGTAACTCACCCATTTCACCACCTCAATAAAAACGTCTATCTTACCACTGGTGCGAAGGAAGGAAATCACCTTGAGAAAAAATGCGTGTTACCACGGAATAAACTTATTGATTGCGCAAACGCCGCTAAAAAACTGTACATCCTGATCGCACATCACATTGATAGTCTGCGTCCACAACACCACACAGGCTACCAGCACAATAATCAGAATCACCCAGCGTATTTTTTTCACTCCACACTCCGTCTAAAGGCCCGATATAACCAGGTTATCACGGCTATCTTAAACAAGGACTAACTGTACCGCCATCTGGTCGTTTTCAGAATCATGCACTTGTTTCATAGAGTAAACCGTTTAGGCTTACTGCATGACAACAAAGATAAAGAGGCAATGATGCATTTAATCATTCGTACAATTATTGCACTGGCCGTAGTATGGGTTGGCCTTCTGTTAACCGGCTATGGCGTGCTTGTGGGAAGCACCGAAAACGCCGCTGGATTAGGTATTCAATGCAAATACATGACCGCGCAGGGCATGAGCACGGCACAATATATTCATTCAGACAGCGGGATCATTGGTTTAACCAACTGCCCGGTTCTGCGTAAAACATCCGTCGTCATTGATAACGGCTAATCACCCCGATTGATACTGATAAAAAACGCCGCACTGTGTGCGGCGTTTTTTGTGCCTGTAAGGATCAGAACGGGTAGTCGTTATAGCCCATTTGTTCAGAAATCTTGCGTGCGGCTGTATGGAGAATCGCCACATACTCATGCAGACGTTCTTCAGAAAAGCGCAGGGTCGGGAAAGAGATACTCAGCCCGGCAATGACAACGCCAAAGCGGTCAAATACCGGCACACCGATACAGCGCAACCCTTCTTCCTGCTCTTCGTTATCTTCGCCATACCCCTGCTCACGTACTTTATCGAGCACGGCCAATAACTCGTCAGTGCTGGTAATAGTGCGTTCAGTGCTGCGCTTATATTCCACGCCTTCGAGGATCTGCTTCACTTCTTCGCGATCGCGCCACGCCAGCAGCACTTTGCCAATCGCGGTACTGTAAAGCGGATTACGACGACCGATGCGTGAATACATGCGCAGGTTGTACATGGAGTCGATTTTATGGATGTAGACAATGCTGTCTTCATCCAGTGCCCCCAGGTGGATAGTCTCTTTGGTCAGGCGAGAGATCTCACGCATCTGGATATCTGCGCTGCGGATCAAATCCACGTTTTGCAGCGCACGGGCCCCGAGCTCGAACAGTTTCAGCGTCAGAGAATACTTTTCAGACTCGCCTTCCTGTGCGACGTAACCCAGTGACTTCATGGTTTGCAAAAAGCGATAAACGGTGCTTTTCGACATCATCACACGCTGCGACAACTCTGTAATACCAATTTCACGCTCTTCTCCGAGCGCCTGTAAGATGCCAAACACCTTCAGCACGGAAGAAACAGAATCTGGCTGTTTATCCAAATCTGCAATTGCCATTTACCACCTCATAGAGAGTGTTTTATAAAAATCAGAACCGGTTTTTATTATAAATTCCCCTCATGTTACCTGCAATCGATCCTCGTTTACTTCGTTACAAATCTGCGACATAAAACTGAAATAACGATGCTAAAATAGTTACCCTGAGAATAATTTCACACTGAGCTTTTCATCCCTAATGGAAAAAAACCTGTCCGATGGCCTGCCTTTGCCTCAGCGGTATGGCGCTATCGCCACGATTGTTATCGGTATTTCAATGGCCGTCCTTGACGGTGCAATCGCTAACGTTGCCCTGCCAACCATTGCCAGCGACCTGCATGCCTCCCCTGCCAGTTCTATATGGATAGTCAATGCCTACCAGATAGCGATCGTGGTTTCACTGCTCTCGTTCTCTTTCCTGGGCGATATGTTCGGTTACCGACGGGTGTATCAATGCGGCCTGCTGGTATTCACCTTTACTTCACTTTTCTGTGCCCTTTCTGATTCGCTGCATACTCTGACGTTTGCGCGCATAGCGCAGGGTTTTGGGGGGGCGGCACTGATGAGCGTCAACACAGCGTTGATCCGCTTAATCTATCCGCAGCGTCATCTGGGACGCGGTATGGGGATAAACTCGTTTATTGTCGCCGTCTCGTCTGCGGCCGGGCCAACCCTTGCGGCGGCCATACTCTCTGTCGCGTCCTGGCAATGGTTATTCGCCATTAACGTACCGCTGGGTATTGTGGCCCTCTTCTTTGCTCTGCGCTATCTTCCCGCGAACGGTCCCAAAAGCACGATGCCACGCTTTGACCTTATCAGCGCAGTGATGAATGCCCTGACCTTTGGCCTGCTGATTACTGCCCTGAGCGGCTTTGCACAAGGTCAGTCCCTTATACTTACCGCCGCGGAGCTCATTGCGCTGCTGGTGATTGGCTTCTTCTTTGTACGCCGCCAGCTCGCGCTCCCTGTCCCTTTATTGCCTGTCGACCTGCTGCGTATTCCTCTTTTTTCTCTCTCGATTTGTACTTCTGTTTGCTCATTCTGCGCTCAGATGCTGGCCCTGGTCTCTCTGCCCTTCTTCCTGCAAAGTGTGGTGGGACGTACTGAAGTCGAGACCGGACTGCTGTTAACGCCGTGGCCACTGGCGACGATGGTAATGGCGCCGCTGGCAGGGTATTTGATTGAGCGCGTCCACGCCGGATTGCTTGGCGCGCTGGGGCTTGCCGTCATGGCCACGGGGCTGTTCGCACTCGCACTACTCCCCTCATCACCCACCGATCTGGATATCATCTGGCGCATGATCCTGTGCGGTGCAGGGTTCGGTCTGTTCCAGTCGCCTAACAACCACACCATCATCACCTCAGCGCCGCGCCATCGCAGCGGTGGTGCCAGCGGTATGTTGGGCACCGCACGTCTGCTGGGACAAAGCACCGGCGCGGCCCTGGTCGCGCTGATGTTTAATCTTGCCGGGCAAAATGGCAACCACGTTGCACTTTTCACCGCAGGCGCCCTTGCCACCCTCGCCGCCATCATCAGCGGGCTGCGCATTACCCAGCCCAGAGTACAGGCATAAAAAAAGCCGGGCGGATATCTCCAGCCCGGCTCATTGCTCTTCTTAGCGTTACTTCAGGTATTCACCACTGCGCAGCGCTTCAATACGTTTATCCAGCGGCGGGTGACTCATAAACAGCTCGCTCAGCGATTTTGATTTACCGTTAATGCAGAATGCCATAATGCTGGTCGCTTCCTGCGGTTCATAGCTGGTTTTCAGACGCTGCAGCGCGGCAATCATCTTCTCACGGCCAACCAGTTTCGCCGAGCCGGCATCCGCATGGAACTCACGGTGACGGGAGAACCACATGGTGATGATGCTGGCCAGAATACCGAATACCAGCTCCAGTACCGTCGCAACCGCGAAGTAGATCAGCGGGTTGCCGTTGCTCTCTTCCCCTTCATCGCGGTTCCCGCCCATAAAGCCTGCCGCGATCTGCGCCAGAATACGGGAGATGAAGATAACAAAGGTGTTCACTACGCCCTGGATCAGGGTCATGGTGACCATGTCGCCGTTCGCGATATGGCTGATTTCGTGAGCGATAACCGCTTCGGCTTCGTCACGGCTCATGTTCTGCAACAACCCGGTGCTGACGGCAACCAGAGACGCATCACGGCGGGCACCTGTGGCAAAGGCGTTAATATCTGGCGCGTGGTAAATGGCCACCTGCGGCATGGCGATACCCGCCTGCTGCGATTGCTGAGCCACAGTATTCATCAGCCACTGTTCCATATCGTTACGCGGTTGCTCAATGACTTCACCACCTACCGATTTCAGTGCCATCCATTTCGACATCAGAAGTGAAACGAATGAGCCACCAAAACCAAACAGCAGCGCCATAATCAACAGACCCTGAACGCTGCTCGACTGAATTCCTGTCAGGCTTAGCACGAGCCCGAAAACCACCATCACCGCAAGGTTGGTGAGCAGGAAGAGCGCGATTCGCATCATAATTTTCTTTTAACCTCAGTTTAACAAAGCGCACTATGCGATTACCCACATCGTATGGGTATTACGGCTATTTTCAAGCATCCATCGGGCGTAAGTCACCAGAAAGACACAACTTTACACAATTGGAAATTTGCCTGACGGGAGAATGCGGAACAAAAAGAAACAGGCACAATTTCTTGTGCCTGTTGGGGGATTATTTTGCCGGTGCGGGTTGCACGGCGGGCTTCGCCTTTTCCTGATTCGCCAGGTCAAGAGCGATATGCACCGTCTCGTCGAGGTAAGGATCCGGCTCCTGGTAATCTTTTGGCAGATCGTCCAGTTTCTTAAGCAGAGGCTTACCTTCACGCTTGAAGCGATCGTTGATACGCGCCAGACGCGTTGCATCATCTTCGTTGTTCTCTTTCTCACGCTGAGCGTAGTTGAGAGAAACAATATTCCGCTTATCTTTCAGGGCATTGAAACGAGCAATGTCCTTCATGATGTACTGGAATTCCGGATCTTTGGCGATGCGATCGTTGTGCGCTTTCAGCAGTTCAGGACCAAACTGCGTCATATCACCCGCTTTCACGTAGGTCGCGGCGTTAATGCTATCCCACGGCAATGCGTTATCTTCAAACTTCTCGCCGGTTTCAGTCTCTTCCGTGCCTGTCGGCATCATGATATCCGGCGTCACGCCTTTACGCTGCGTACTGCCACCGTTCACACGATAGAATTTCTGAATGGTGTACTGAACCGAACCCAGTGCAGGCCATTCCGGACGCAGCATCTGATCGTAGATACGATTCAGAGAACGATACTGCTGTACGGTACCTTTACCAAATGTCGGCTCACCGACAATCAGCGCACGGCCATAGTCCTGCATAGCGGCGGCAAAGATTTCAGACGCGGAAGCACTGAAGCGATCGACCAAGACCACCAGCGGGCCTTTGTAGTAGACCACACCATCATTGTCGGCATCTTCACGTACTTTACCGTTGTTATCGCGCACCTGAACCACCGGACCAGACGGGATAAACAGCCCGGACAGTGAAACCGCTTCGGTCAGCGCCCCACCACCGTTGCTGCGCAAGTCGATGATGACGCTGCTCACGTTCTGCTTTTCAAGCTTCTGCAGCTGGACTTTTACATCATCAGTCAGCCCGACGTAGAAGCCCGGGATATCCAGAACACCCACCTTCTCTTTACCCACGGTCTTCACCGACATTTTCACCGCGCGGTCTTCCAGGCGGATACGCTCACGCGTCAGGGTAACGATACGGGTTTTGGTGCCTTTACCGGCTGGCAGAATTTCAAGGCGAACTTTGCTGCCTTTCGGACCTTTGATCAGCGCAACCACATCATCCAGACGCCAGCCGATCACATCGACCATGTTCTGTCCGGTTTGACCCACACCAACAATGCGATCGCCTACGCTTATCGCTTTGCTTTTCGACGCCGGGCCACCGGCGACCATTGAGTTGATCACGGTGTAATCATCGTCCATCTGCAGCACCGCACCGATACCTTCCAGAGACAGGCTCATTTCGGTATTAAACTGTTCGGTATTGCGAGGCGAGAGATAATTGGTATGCGGATCGATTTCGTGAGCGAAAGCGGTCATCGCCAGTGAGAAAACATCTTCACTATTGGTCTGAGCCAGACGACGAATAGCGAATTTGTAACGACGCGTCAGCGTGTCACGGATCTCTTTTTCATCTTTGCCGGTCAGCTTAAGGCTCAGCTCGTCGTATTTTACTTTTCCATCCCACAGCGCATTCAGCTCGGCTTCGTCTTTCGGCCAGGGCGCTTTGCTGCGGTCCAGATTAAAGGTGTCGTTGCCGGTGAAGTCCATCGGACGTTCCAGCACTTTCAGCGCATACTGATAGCGTTCAAAGCGGCGCTTTTGCGACAGGTTATAGAGATCGTAGAACAGATCCAGCTTGCCTGAACGCAACTCGTCACCCACCCCGGATTTACGCTTAGCGAACTGCTCGACATCGCTGGCGAGCAATACGTTATGGCTGTAATCCAGCAAGTTCAGATAGCGGTCAAAGATTTTGGCCGAAAAGGCCTGATCGAGATCGAACTGACGATAGTGCGAACGGGTGAAGCGTGAGGTCACACGCTCGCTCACCGTCGCGTGCTGCGTCTCTTCCTTGAGGACCGGAATTTGATCAACACGCGTGATATCGTCCACTGCGAAAGCATGGCCTGTTATAGCAAACAGGCCCGCCAACGCGGTGAGCTTAAAAAAAGTGTTCATGCCAGGCTTGGCCTCCGTTTCAGAACAACAAGTGTTCTGCGCGTACAATCATTGACATACCAGAAGTCAGCTGTACACGAACGCCATCTTTGGTGATTTCCAGTACGGTGGCGTCCATTGCGTTGTTACCCGCTTTCACCTTCAGTGCCTGACCCACGCTCAGGGCGTTAATGTCAGAAACCGGCGTATGGCGCGGCTCTTCACGAGGGGCGCGCGGGGCTTTAGCTGCTGGTTTGTCAGCACGCGGTTTGCGATCGTTATTATCGTTACGACGCGGCGCTGGGCGTGGTTTACGCTCACGACGAGGCGCTTCTTCCTGGCCGTTTGCCGCTGCGGCTTCGCGTTTTTTCGCTTGCTGTTCTGCACGTTGTGCCTGAACGCGTGCTTTGGCTTCTTCCAGCTGTTTACGTGCGTGCTCAACGTGCTGCTCGTCCAGCTCACCACAAGGGTTGCCGTCAAGATCAACACGCGTCGCGCCCGCTTTGATACCGTACAGGTAACGCCAGCTCGAAGTATAAAGACGTAAGGCGGAACGAAGCTGAGTTTTGCTGAGGTTCATTTCCCCCTCAACGCGTGCCACCAGATCCTGAAAAATACCGACTTTCAGGGGACGAGCTTCACCTTCAGCACTGAAGCACTGTGGGAAACGCTCGGCCAGAAATGCGATAACTTCTTTACTGCTATTCAACTTAGGTTGATTTTCCATGAAATTTCCTGATTACAACGGACGTTGCCAACAAGCGCAGGCATGAACAGGCGTCATTATAATGACGCTATCAGTAAATGCTACGTTATCCGTTGATTATCCTGCTACGCTCGCAAAGAATTTTTGATAATCGGTTGCGGCGAGAACGTTTTCTAGGTTCGCCACCAGCTCGCGCAGCCCTTGTTCGTCCTCGGTTGTGAAGCGACTGAAGACCGTGCTGTCGATATCCAGAACGCCAATAATCTGATTTTTTACCACCAGAGGCAGAACGATTTCAGAATTACTGGCTGCGTCACAGGCAATGTGTCCGTCAAACGCATGGACGTCTTCGACGCGCTGTACCTGATTAGTCGCGACCGCTGTACCACAAACGCCACGTCCTACGGGAATACGCACGCAGGCAATTTTCCCCTGGAACGGGCCAAGCACCAGCGTTTCACCTTCCAGAAGGTAAAAGCCGGCCCAGTTAACGTCTGATAGCCGTTCAAACAGCAATGCGCTAGTATTTGCCAGAGTGGCTAAGAAGCTGGTCTCACCCGCCATCAATGCCTTAAAATCGCGGTTAAGATCCGCGTAGAATTCTGTTTTGTTCATTATTCAATCACTTAGTTGTCTTACAAAATTACCGCATAGCCTATTAAAATAAGCATTAAATGCGCTCATGCTCAAGATGAATCCGTTCATGAGTTAATATAACGTTCAACAATACTTATTTGTGCGCAGCTGATGGCCTTAAAAACAACCAAAATTACGCCGACAAAAAAGATAACTGTCCATACGGTAAGCGAAGCTTTGCCTCGTGCACATTATCAGCGTTGCCCGCAGTGCGATACGCTTTTTATGTTGCCGAAGATGAAATCGCATGAAAGTGCTTTTTGCCCCCGCTGCGACGCTAAAATTCGCGACGGACGCGACTGGTCGCTGACCCGTCTCGCCGCGATGGCCATCACCATGCTGCTTCTTATGCCGTTTGCCTGGGGCGAACCGCTGCTGAAGCTGTACCTGCTTGGTGTGCGTATTGATGCCAACGTACTGCAGGGGATCTGGCAGATGACGCGCCAGGGCGACCCGCTCACTGCCGCCATGGTGCTTTTCTGTACGGTCGGCGCGCCGCTGGTGCTGGTCGCCGCCATTGCCTATCTTTGGTTGGGTAACATTCTGGGGATGAATCTCCGCCCCGTGTTGCTGATGCTGGACAAACTGAAAGAGTGGGTCATGCTGGATATCTACCTGGTGGGCGTCGGCGTGGCGTCCATAAAAGTCCAGGACTATGCATTCTTGCAGCCCGGAGTCGGACTCTTTGCATTTATTTGTCTGGTCTTGCTCAGCATCCTCACACTCATTCATCTGAACGTCGAACAGCTCTGGGAGCGCTTTTACCCTCAGCGCCCGGCCACGCGACCGGATGAAAGTCTCCGGGTCTGTCTGGGGTGTCACTATACTGGCTTGCCCGACCCACGTGGCCGTTGCCCGCGGTGTCATATTCCCCTGAGACTGCGGCGCAACAACAGCCTGCAAAAATGCTGGGCCGCGCTGATTGCCTCGCTGGTCTTTTTGATCCCGGCCAATATGCTGCCGATTTCCATCATTTACGTGAATGGTGGGCGCCAGGAGGATACCATCCTCTCCGGGATCATCTCCCTCGCCCACAGCAACGTGGGGGTGGCGGCAATTGTGTTTATCGCCAGTATTCTGGTGCCGTTTACCAAAGTGGTGGTGATGTTTACCCTGCTCCTGAGTATTCACTTCAAATGTGAGCAAGGTTTACGTACCCGAATTCTGCTTTTGCGATTCGTCACCTGGATTGGCCGCTGGTCGATGTTGGATCTGTTCGTGATTTCGTTGATGATGTCGCTGATCAATCGCGACCAGTTATTGGCTTTTACAATGGGACCCGCAGCTTTTTATTTCGGCTCCGCGGTGATATTGACTATTCTTGCTGTGGAATGGCTGGATAGCCGCTTACTTTGGGATGCACATGAGTCAGGAAACGCCCGCTTCGCCGACTGAAGCGAGAATTAAAACAAAACGCCGCATTTCTCCATTCTGGTTGCTGCCTGTCATCGCCCTGATGATTGCAGGCTGGCTTATCTGGACGAGCTATGAAGATCGCGGAAGCACCATCACCATTGACTTCCAGTCTGCCGACGGCATTGTGGCCGGGCGAACCCCTGTCCGCTTCCAGGGGGTTGAGGTGGGTACCGTTCAGGACATCAGCCTTGGAAAAGGGCTGAATAAAATTCAGGTCCGCGCCAGCATTAAGTCCGATATGCAGGATGCGCTGCGCAGCGAAACGCAGTTCTGGCTGGTAACGCCTAAGGCCTCTCTGGCGGGTGTTTCAGGGCTGGATGCACTGGTTGGCGGTAACTACATCGGCATGATGCCGGGTAAAGGTGAACCGCAGGATCACTTTGTTGCGCTGGATACCCAACCAAAATACCGACTGAATAACGGCGATCTGATGATCCATCTGCAGGCACCGGATTTGGGTTCCCTCAACAGTGGCTCACTGGTTTATTACCGTAAAATTCCGGTAGGTCGCGTTTATGATTACGCCATCAACCCGAATAAACAGGGCGTGACGATTGATGTGTTAATCGATCGCCGCTTCACTAACCTGGTGAAAAAAGGCAGCCGTTTCTGGAACGTCTCCGGCGTGGATGCCGATCTCAGCCTGAGCGGTGCCAAAGTGAAGCTCGAGAGCCTGGCCGCACTGGTCAACGGTGCCGTTGCCTTCGACTCTCCGGAAAACTCCAGCCCGGCCACGGCAGATGATACCTTCGGATTGTATGCTGACCTGGCGCACAGCCAGCGCGGCGTGATCGTCAAACTCGCCCTGCCCGATGCTAAAGGGCTGAAAGCGGGTTCCACACCGCTTATGTATCAGGGATTGCAGGTTGGGCAGCTCACCAAAATGACGCTCAATCCAGGCGGTTCCGTGACCGGTGAGATGACCGTCGACCCGAGCGTGGTTGATCTCCTGCGTGAAAAAACGCGTATCGAGATGCGCAGCCCAAAACTGTCTCTGAACGATACCAGCCTGAGCAATCTTCTGACCGGCAATACGTTTGAACTGATCCCCGGTGAAGGTCAACCCAGCAACAGTTTCGTTGTTGCGCCAGCAGATAAAGCGCTGCTGCAAAAACCGGGCGTCGTAACGGTGAAACTGACCGCGCCTGAAAGTTACGGTATCGAAGCCGGCCAGCCTCTGATTCTGCATGGCGTCCAGGTGGGCCAGGTGCTGGAGCGTACGCTCTCTGAAAACGGCGTGAGCTTCTCGGTGGCTATCGATCCGCAATACAGCGACCTTGTCCATGGCGACAGTAAATTTGTGGTGAACAGCCGCGTCGACGTGAAGGTTGGCCTCGACGGCGTTGAGTTCCTCGGTGCCAGCGCCAGCGAATGGGTTAACGGCGGGATCCGCATTTTACCGGGCAATAAAGGCCCGGTGCGCGACAGTTATCCGCTGTATGCCAACCTGGACAAAGCGATTGAAAACAGCATGAGCGATCTCCCAACCACGACACTGACGCTAAGCGCCGAGACGCTTCCTGATGTCCAGGCTGGCTCCGTCGTGCTGTACCGTAAGTTTGAGGTCGGGGAAGTGATTGCCGTACGCCCTCATGCGGACGCGTTTGATATCGAACTGCATATCAAACCGGAGTATCGCAAGTTGCTGACCCCGAATAGCGTGTTCTGGGCCGAAGGTGGTGCGAAAGTGCAGCTTAACGGTAACGGGCTGACCGTGCAGGCCTCCCCGCTTTCACGTGCGCTGCGCGGAGCGATCAGCTTCGATAACCTCAGCGGTGCGGGTGCAAACCTGCGTAAAGGCGATAAGCGTATTCTCTTCCCGTCTGAAACCGCTGCCCGTGCCGTTGGCGGACAGATTACCCTGCATGCTTTTGATGCAGGGAAGCTGGCGGAAGGGATGCCTATCCGTTATCTGGGTATTGATATCGGGCAGATCCAGAAGCTGACGCTTATCACCGCGCGTAACGAGGTGCAGGCCACCGCCGTGCTCTACCCGGAATATGTTCAAACCTTCGCCCGCTCAGGCTCCCGCTTCTCGGTGGTGACGCCACAGATTTCGGCCGCTGGCGTTGAGCACCTCGACACCATCCTGCAGCCTTATATCAACGTCGAACCCGGTAAAGGGAATGCTCGCCGTGACTTTGAACTGCAGGAAGCCACGATCACTGACTCTCGCTATCTGGATGGCCTGAGCATTGTGGTGGAAGTGCCGGAAGCAGGCTCGCTGAACATCGGCACACCGGTGCTGTTCCGCGGGATTGAGGTGGGCACAGTGACGGGCCTGACGCTCGGTACGCTCTCTGACCGCGTGATGGTGGCATTACGCATCAGCGATCGTTACCAGCACCTTGTGCGTAATAACTCGGTGTTCTGGCTGGCCTCCGGCTATTCACTGGACTTCGGTCTGACGGGCGGGGTGGTTAAAACCGGCACCTTCAACCAGTTCATTCGTGGCGGTATTGCTTTCGCTACACCACCGGGGACGCCGCTGGCGCCGAAAGCGCAACCGGGCAAACACTTCCTGCTGCTCGAAAGCGAGCCGAAAGAGTGGCGTGAATGGGGCACTGCCCTGCCGCGTTAATCTCAGGGCTCCGGTGTCAACGCACCGGAGCCTTTATGTTACACTGCGCCCCTGAACTTTTCCCTGTGGTGTGCACGTGGCTCAAAACTCCGTATTTCTTCCTGAACAATTCCTGGCGCAGATGCGCGAGGCGCTTCCTTCTCACCTCTCGTTAGACGATTTTATCGCCGCCTGTCAGCGGCCGTTGCGCCGGAGTATCCGTGTCAACACGCTGAAAATAAGCGTCGCCGATTTTCTGACGCTGGTCTCGCCGTATAACTGGCAACTGACGCCAGTACCGTGGTGTGCAGAGGGTTTTTGGATTGAACGGGATGACGAAGCGTCGTTGCCATTGGGCAGTACCGCAGAACATCTGAGTGGTCTGTTTTATATCCAGGAAGCCAGCTCGATGCTGCCGGTTGCCGCCCTGTTTGCGGATGATAATGCGCCAGAACGCGTCATGGATGTCGCTGCCGCGCCGGGCTCCAAAACCACGCAGATTGCCGCCAGGATGGGGAATCGCGGGGCCATTCTCGCCAACGAGTTTTCAGCCAGTCGCGTTAAAGTTCTGCACGCTAACATCAGCCGCTGCGGGATCCATAACGTTGCCCTGACGCACTTCGATGGCCGCGTATTTGGCGCAGCCCTGCCAGAAGCGTTTGATGCCATCCTGCTGGACGCGCCCTGCTCCGGCGAAGGGGTGGTGCGTAAAGATCCTGATGCGTTAAAAAACTGGTCTGTGGAGAGTAACCTTGAGATTGCCGCCACCCAGCGCGAACTGATCGTCAGCGCCTTCCATGCCCTGCGTCCCGGTGGCACATTGGTTTATTCGACCTGCACCTTAAACCGTGACGAGAACGAGGACGTCTGTCTGTGGCTCAAGGCGCAATACCCTGATGCCGTCGAGTTCCTGCCGTTAAACGGCTTGTTCGCTTCAGCCAATGAAGCCGTCACGCCTGAAGGATTTCTGCACGTTTTCCCCCAGATTTATGACTGCGAAGGTTTTTTTGTCGCACGGTTGCGTAAAACGCAGACGGTTGAGCCACTGCCAGCCCCGACGTTTAAGGTCGGCAATTTCCCCTTCGCCCCCATGAAAAGGCGTGAGGCGGAGCAAGTCACTACCGCCGCCGCTAAGGTCGGGCTGGCCTGGGATGACACATGCCATCTTTGGATTCGCGATAAAGAGATTTGGCTTTTCCCGGCAAATATTGAGCCGCTTATCGGCAAGGTACGTTTTTCCCGCATCGGGCTCCGCCTGGCGGAAGTGCACAATAAAGGCTATCGCTGGCAGCATGAGGCTGTTATCGCCCTCGCCGGCAGCGAGAATACGTTCGCCCTGACGCACCAGGAAGCCGAAGAGTGGTACCGGGGCCGTGATGTATATCCGGACAACACGCCATCGCATGATGAAGTGGTAGTGACCTATCAGGGTTATCCGTTAGGGCTGGCGAAAAAGGTAGGCTCGCGACTGAAAAACAGCTATCCGCGAGAGCTGGTTCGTGATGGGCGATTGTTTACCGGTAACGATCGCACCGGCTGAAAAAAACGCATTTTTTTACTGGCGATTTTGCTCTCCTTGTCTACGATCAAAAATGGATGCCCATACTGGTCATACCAGATTTTGATAACACACCCGGAGAGCAATATGACGAAAACCAGCGTGCGTATTGGCGCTTTCGAAATCGACGACGCAGAATTGCGCGGCGAAGCACAGGGCGAACGAACGTTAAGTATTCCCTGCAAATCCGACCCGGATTTGTGCATGCAACTGGATGCCTGGGATGCCGATACCAGCGTACCGGCAATACTTGATGGCGAACACTCAGTCCTTTACCGTGAGCATTACGATAGTCAATCCGATGCCTGGGTCATGCGTCTTGCCTGACCTAAAGAGAACCCGCCCGAAGGCGGGTTATTTATTACTGAAGTTGCGCCAGCGTAAAGTAACCATCGAAAACGGCGCCGGTATCAATATAGTGCAGGTTATTAAAATCATACCGCCGGTCAAGTGGCGTATGTCCGAACCAGAAATGGTCCGCACCGCCGATCCCCTGCCCTTTCCCGACCATAAACCCCATCAACCGGTCGCGATCCCATAGTACGTGCTGGGCGCTTACGGGTTTTTGCCAGCGGTATTCCGCAGCGGGATAGTCAGCGTGAGCAATCACATTCACACCGTTTGCACAGGTTATCTCGATAATGTGCGGCAGTTCCCGACACGCATTAAGTAACGTCAGCGCCTGCTGCTGCTGTGTGTGCTCAAGGCGGGTAAACCAAATTCCGCCATTCATTGTCCAGAGTGCGAAATCATTATTATCAAGGCTGTCGATAGCCATTTGTTCATGGTTGCCCCGTACTGCACGAAACCATTTTTCATTCATGAGCTGTAAACATTTAATACTGTCAGGGCCACGGTCAATTACATCCCCTACGGAAATAAGCAAATCCTCATAAGGATTAAAATGCCGGCGTTTCAGTTCATCCATGAGCCACTGATAACAACCATGTATGTCGCTGACAACCCAGACGTGCCGCCACTTCCCACCATCGATTCGCTGATACATAAAACCTCCTTGCTTAAGTATAGACGCAGCAGAAATTGCAGCTGACACGCGCAGCATTCACAAAGCCAAACGAACGGTAAACCAAATGGAAATAAAGATCCGCGCGCTATTAATCCCTTTTTGCTGACTCTTTAGAATAAGGCATGAATTAAACGAGAGGTCTTAACGTGTCTAATATGCACCTGCACAACGATGTGTTCTATCCGCATCGCACAAATATCATTTCCGAGCTGGTGAAAGGAAAACGCGTTCCGGGTCCAATCTGGCAGAAGCGCGAGTATCGTCTGAAGTTCCTGCTTCGCTCGCTCCTGTTCTGGTCTTCCACCCATCGCGTGCTGGAAACGCTCTCAGGACGTGATGATTTTGACCGTCTGCTGGCCTCTCAAATTACCTTACCGAGTAAAACCCATCGGCAGTATCTGATGCGTGGCCTGACGGCCGGCGATCGGGCTGACGCTATCATCAGCCATTATCACTGGGTCGATAGCCTGAAAAATATCACCCTCGCCAACGCGCTGACCAGCCCGCAAGAGCAGACCATAGTGCAATTTCAGGCAAAAAACGACGCGACGTATACCGTGAGTGCCTCTTCTGCCGGCAAAGCCGAGCGGGAAGGTGAAAGCACGCTGTGGCTGCGCGACAGCGAGAATACCGTGCTCGCAAGCCTGACGTTTAGCGTCGCACGCAGCAACGGGCAGCGAGTGCTGGTGATTGGTGGGCTTCAGGGGCCACGTCGCAACGTCTCGCATGACGCCATTAAACTGGCGACCCGCGCCTGCCATGGCCTGTTTCCAAAACGCGTGCTGATGGAAGTGGTTTTCCAGCTGGCCGCACATTCATCCGTCCGGGCGATTTTTGCTGTCGGTGATGAGGGACACGTTTTCCGCGCACTGCGTTACCGCCTGAGCAAAGGCCGTCATTTCCATGCCAGCTATGACGAATTCTGGGCGAGTCTGGACGGTAAGAAAATCTCCCCCTTCTGCTGGCAACTGCCGTTACAGATGGAGCGTAAATCCCTGGAAGATATCGCCAGTAAAAAACGGGCGGAATATCGCCGTCGCTTTGAACTGCTTGACTGCATTGAGGCTGAGGTGAAATCACGCTTTTAAGTGCGCTGAGAGCTTTCTTCAACTCTGCATAAAAATTTAACAAAACCGGCAAAAAGGGCTGGACTTACGCCTGCCGTTTTGTGATATGGTTGAAGACGGATCACTGAACGTGTCCCTTCTGAGAGAGCCGGTGAAAGGAATAAATCGTTTGCTTTCAATCAGATAAAAAGAGACCGAATACGATTCCTGTATTCGGTCCAGGGAAATGGCTCTTGGGAGAGAGCCGTGCGCTAAAAGTTGGCATTAATGCAGGCTAAGTCGCCTTGCCTTTTAAGAATAGATGACGACGCCAGGTTTTCCAGTCCTCAGTTAAAGCGGCCGGAAAAAAAGCGTATGAGCATCATTAAAAGTGAAAAACCGCAGTGCTTTCGCAAGCATCTGCGGTTTTTTATTGGAAACCCGAAGATTAACAAAGCGTGTCTGCACGCTCGATAAACGGTGCCAGGCTCATCTTCTGCCCTGGATGCGCGGGATCATCAATCTGAATAACGCTGATTGGCTGTCCACTGCTTTTGCCGCTGGCGACCTGCTGCTCTGCGACATCATTTAAAGGGTATTGCACCAGCGTGCTTGGGTTAATCGCATACAAGGCGTGCCCCGGACGGCAGGTCAGCATCACCTCTTCACGATTAAACGCCCATTTGTCCTTACCCACTTCAAAACGGCTGACGGTAATGACCTGTG
The DNA here is from genome assembly GCF_000534435.1 of Enterobacter sp. BIDMC 26. NCBI lineage: Bacteria > Pseudomonadati > Pseudomonadota > Gammaproteobacteria > Enterobacterales > Enterobacteriaceae > Enterobacter > Enterobacter sp. BIDMC 26. Next base: position 1,996,805 of record NZ_KI973182.1, read on the forward strand.
GTGCGGCCAGGGCACTCCCCGTGCAGGCCAGCAAGATGAGAGAAAGTAGTGTCTTTTTCATAGGATAGTTAACCTTGTCAGAAGGGTTCCCAGGTCGCGAACAGACTGACTGTAGCCAGCACCAGCGCACCCAGCACCACTTCTGCTTGTGTCATTCTGATAAATATTTGTTGTTCTCGCCCGCTTTGCGCACGAAACCGTGGCACCAGAAAATACCGATTTGCCAGCGCAATTACCACCATCAAAGCCACCAGCGCACATTTGAACAACAAAAATTGCACGTAACGGGCCTGCCAGGGAATATCGATACCCAGAATAAACAGCGCATTGAAAACGCCGGTAAGCACCACGCCTGCTACGGCGTAATGCCCCACGCGTGAGAAGCGCATCATGGTGTAGATTGCGGCAGGCTGCCACTGCCCTTTCGCCAGACGCATGCAAAACAGCAGCGGCAGTAATCCGCCAAGCCAGGTTGCGGCACATAACACATGAAGAGCGTGATTAAGACGCTGCAATGCGCCCACCGCGCCTTCGTTCATTGTCGCATGCCCTACTCCCGCCAGCAGGACGAACTGTCCCATGGCGAGCAGTAACAGCCGTGAGCCTTTATGCGGAGCCAGCCATGCTGTACCGGCAGTAAGGGCCGCGAGAATAATTTGCCACAGCCAGACGCTTCCAAACTGCGTGCCCAGCACGCTACGCCAGATGTCGGGGTTGACGACATCGCCCCAGCCATTCCCCATTAACCCGCCCTGAAGCGTAAACATCAGGAGCGCTGTCACCAGGCTGATTAACGCCGCCATTCTCTGCTGCGACTGAAAACGCCGGGACATGAGCCGTTGCAGAGAGGAAGGAGCAAACCAGACGCTATACAGCGCATTGCCAAAAATAAGCATTAACGCGCCGAAATGGAGAAAGCGCAGCCCTACGTAGCACATCGCCAGCATGCTATTTCACGCTAAAGTGATAACTGCCTTTTGTCTTGTGGCCGTCTACCGACACCACATGCCAGTCAACCTGGTAGGTTCCGGGCTTCAACTCGCGATCCAGCGGCACATTCAGCTGCGTCTTGTCTTTCTCGTCGCGTTTAACGGCACCGGTGCTGATGGTCTGCTTTTGTGCATCCGTCACCACCACACCGCTAAAACCGGGCTCAATACCTTCTGAAAACGTCAGCCTCAGCGTGCGCGGTGCCGTCACGAGGCTATCTGCTGCCGGAGTCTGTTGTTTAAGGTGAGCGTGCGCCAGCACGGAGGGTGACATCACGCAAGAGGCCAGAAAGACCAGTGCGCCTGCCGCGCGGGAAGAGGATAAACCCATCGCAATCATTCCTTTTTGTTATGCCTGTATGGCAAAGAATAACTCTGTATAATAAGCGAGTCGAGGATCATCCCACCTCTGCTTGTCATCGTCGAGCAATCGCGGTAACGTTGCCGCCGTCTAAAAAGGAGAAGGTAATGAAGATCAATCTGGCCGCCCTTCCTCAGGACGAGATGGATAAAGTGAATGTCGATCTCGCTGCCGCTGGCGTCGCATTTAAAGAGCGTTACAACATGCCCATCGTGGCTGAAGTGGTTGAACGTGAGCAACCTGCTCATCTGCGCGACTGGTTTCGCGAACGCTTAATTGCGCATCGTCTCGCCTCAGTTAACCTTTCTCGTTTACCGTACGAACCTAAAGTTAAATAAGCTTAACGAGTCGTTACACTTCCTTACGCGGAATATGGCAGGATAAGAAAACCCTGATTAAATTAGGTGTATTCTTAAATCACTGCGACTCTGTGTAAAGGAAGTCACGATGTCACAATGGAATATTGCTGCGGCCCAGTATGCCGGGCTGCACCACAGTGTAGATGAACATGTCGCGCACCATCTCCGTTTCATTGCCGAAGCGGCACGACAGCAGTGCGATTTGCTGGTATTCCCGGAGCTCTCATTAACTGGCCCAGGGACAACGACGCTCCCCGCCCCTCCCGATGATAAACAGCTGGCCCCGTTGCTAAACGCCGCAAAATTATACCGGATTACTATTATTGCCGGGCTTCCGCTCGACGTGAATGGCCATCGCCAGAAAGGCCTTGCCCTGTTTACCCCCTCTCGCCATAGCATCCTGCGCTACCCTCAGGGTCGCGGTGCAAGCCTGATCCCAGGAGATAAACAGCTGACGATCATCGATGCACATGCTGATTCGCCAAATCTCGACCCACAGGCGACGCTGTTTACCAGCTGCCAGTCAGTGGGAGATAGCCGCTGGCGGCAATCCATCAGTACCCTGCAGCGATTCGCACACAAATATGCCATTGCGGTGTTAATGGCGAACGCGCGCGGCGGCAGCGCGTTATGGGATGAAAAAGGTCAGCTGATCGTCCGCGCGGACAAAGGTGAACTGCTATTGACCGGATCTCTTGGCAGACAGGGTTGGCAAGGCGATATCATTCCTTTAGGCTAGGCGTTTTAGGCTCAGGAGAGTTCAATGCTGCGCGTCATCGATACCGAAACCTGCGATCTTCAGGGCGGAATAGTGGAAGTGGCTTCTGTCGACGTGATTGATGGAAAAATAGTCAACCCAATGAGCCATCTGGTACGTCCCGATCGCCCGATCAGCCCGCAGGCAATGGCTATTCATCGCATTACAGAATCGATGGTGGCGGACAAACCGTGGATAGAAGAGGTGATACCCCACTATTACGGTAGCCCGTGGTACGTCGCGCACAACGCCAGTTTTGACCGCCGGGTGCTCCCCGACATGCCCGGAGAATGGATTTGCACGATGAAACTGGCGCGTCGTCTCTGGCCCGGGATTAAGTACAGCAATATGGCGTTGTACAAATCCCGTAAGCTGAGCGTCAGAACGCCGGAGGGTCTGCACCATCACCGCGCCCTGTATGACTGCTACATCACCGCCGCGTTACTCATTGATATTATGAATAACTCCGGCTGGACCCCTGATGATATGGCGACCATTACCGGGCGTCCGGCATTGCTGACTACCTTCACCTTTGGCAAATACCGCGGTCGGGCGGTTTCCGATATTGCGGATAAAGATCCGGGCTATCTGCGCTGGCTCTATAACAACCTCGATAAGATGAGCCCGGAACTGCGTTTAACGCTTAAGCACTATCTTGGCGAAGCTTAACGCTCCGCACGGCCTGGCAGCGTCTCCTGCGCCAGGCCAATCAAAAACGCATACTCCAGTGCCACGCCTTCGTAAGATTTAAATCGTCCCGATTTCCCGCCGTGACCGGAGTCCATATCCGTGCACAGCAGCAGCAGGTTGTCGTCGGTTTTCAGTTCCCGCAGTTTCGCCACCCATTTTGCAGGCTCCCAGTATTGCACCTGTGAATCGTGCAATCCGGTGGTCACCAGCATGTGCGGATACGCTTTCGCTTCTACATTGTCGTACGGGCTGTACTCTTTCATGTAGCGATAGTAGATCTCATCCTGCGGGTTGCCCCACTCTTCAAACTCTCCGGTCGTCAGCGGGATGGATTCATCCAGCATGGTCGTTACCACATCGACAAACGGCACCTGCGCAATAATCCCTTTAAAGCGTTCGGGACGCTGATTGATGACGGCCCCCATCAATAATCCTCCCGCGCTGCCGCCCATACCAAAGCAAAGCCCAGGATCGCCATAGCCCTGCTCAATCAACGCATCGCAGACGTCGAGATAATCATTGAAGGTATTTTTCTTTTTCAGGAATTTCCCGTCTTCATACCAGTGCTGACCCAGCTCCCCGCCGCCGCGAACATGCGCAATGGCGAACACAAAACCGCGATCCAGCAGACTTAACCGGCTGCTGCTGAAATCAGCGTCCATGCTTGAGCCGTAGGAGCCGTAGCCGTAAACCAGAATCGGATTCTTACCTTTCTGGAAATGCGCCCGATGATAAACAAGCGAGACCGGCACCTCGACGCCATCGCGGGCGGTAACCCACAGGTGTTCGCTTCGGTAGTTGTCGGAATCAAACCCTTTCACTTCGGACTGTTTAAGCACCTGACGTTGCCCGGTGTCCATATCCAGCTCAAAGAGCGTATCGGGCGTGGTCATAGACGAGTAGCCGTAGCGCAGACGCGACGATTCCGGCTCAGGATTAAACCCTATCCACGTGACATAGGCCGGGTCGTCAAACGCAATCCCGATCACTTCCCGCGTTTTGCGGTTAATTTGCCGCAGGCTGGTCAGCCCCCGCTGGCGCTCCTCAACCACCAGCCAGTCGGTGAACAGCGTAAACCCTTCGAGCATCACCTGCTCCCGGGCGGGGATTAACACTTCCCACTTGCGTTCATCGCGTACTTTGGTTTTGTAGAGGCCAAAGTTTTTACCCTCCCGATTAGAGCGCAGGTAAAAGCTGTGCTGGAAGTGATCGAGGCTGTATTCATGATCTTTACGTCGCGGCAGGAAGCACAGCGGCTGCGCATCAGGTAGCTCGGCGTCCAGAAGCAGAACTTCAGAGGTTGTGGCGCTGGCCAGGAAGATAATCACATAGTGGCGAGACGAGGTTTTGTGCAGGCTGACATAAAACGTTTCGTCTTTCTCTTCGTAAACCAGTTCGTCGTCAGCAGAATCCGTCCCAACGGTATGGCGCCACACCTGGTAAGGCAGCAACGTGGAGGCATGCTTTTTGACGTAGTAGACCGTTTCGGAATCATTCGCCCAGACAAAGTCCGGCGAAACGTTATCCAGCATTTCCGGATACCAGTTACCGGTTTCCAGGTTGCGAAAACGCAAACCGTACTGACGACGGGAGAGGTAATCCTCCGCCAGCGCCATAATGGTGTTATCGGGGGAGATGGACATGCCGCCGAGGGTATAAAACTCGCTGTGGGCGGCGCGCTGGTTGGCATCCAGCAGGATGTCCCACTCATCCCATTCGGCGCATAACACCGACTGTCGCTGGTAGATAGGGTACTCGTTGCCAGGTTCGTAGATATGACGATATCGATAGCCATTTTTGGTCCAGGGCGCGGAAATATCGCGCTGGGGGATACGCTGCACCATTTCATTTAACAGCTGGTCCTGCAACGCCTGCTGGCTGGACATGACCTTGCGGCCATAGTCGTTTTCCTCGTGCAGGTAGTCGAGCACTTCTGGCCGGGAACGGGAGTCGTCCCGCAGCCAGTAATAGTTATCTATACGCGTATCGCCATGCGTGGTGATCGCATAAGGAGTACGTCGGGCTTTCGGTGGCATGTCATCATTCTTTTGAGTTTTACACCCTATAAGGTTGGCAAAACCCACGCATGATGCAAGCGAAACATGGCTGCGACGGTGGCAGTTAGCCCTGTAACGCCCGTTTTTGCTCCTGAATATCCTTCTCGATCCCGTCCCGGACATCTTGTGGGATCTTCAGGGCATCACCCAGCGCATTGAGATAGCTGCGCTCCATAAAGTGATCGATATCGATGGCGGCACAGCTCAGAAAATAGAGCTCAAGCGCCTCTTCCTCATTTTTCACGCTTTGCGCCAGACGCTGCGGTTCGAGTGGCTGTTCGATGGCCTGCGCCACCAGCGCTCTGCCCCTTTCTTCGACACCGGCCTCACGCAGTTGCTGCTCAATCGCCGATCGTTCCTGGTCATCAATGTGCCCGTCGCTTTTCGCCGCGAACACCAGCGCCAGGATGAGCCGTTCGGTACGCAGATCCAGCGGCGAGGTCTGCTCACCAAAGTGGGGTTCGTCGCTGTGCGCGGTCCGCACTCTGTCCTTGTATTTGTTCCACAGTACGGTACCCGCAATAGCGCCGCCGCCCGCCAGCAGCGCGCCGGTACCATACTTTGCCAGTAACTTACGCGAGGATTTATTGGCAACCAGCAGTCCAGCCAGCCCGCCAAGCGCCCCCGGCACCAGGAGTTTGCTCAGCCCCTGCTCGCCGGATGACGACGTTTTCTGTCCCAACATGGATTGCAATTGATTTAGCCAGCCTGACATGGTTTCCCTCACTTAACGGTGAATATGTCTCCCAGCGTAAGCGAGCAGGCGTCAGGAAATGTCTGCCACGGCTAAAGAAGCGCAAATTTCTTGACCGCTCTCGGGCCCTGAACAAGACAGACGCAAACGTTTACGTTTATAATGCGCGCAACTTTTTCAGGGGGATTGTTATGACTCGTTTAGGAACCGCGCTGCGACCTGCGGCGACGCGTGTGATGCTGTTAGGATCGGGCGAACTGGGTAAAGAGGTCGCCATTGAGTGCCAGCGTTTGGGCGTGGAAGTCATTGCAGTGGATCGTTACGCTGACGCACCTGCCATGCATGTCGCCCACCGTTCTTATGTGATCAATATGCTGGATGGCGATGCCCTGCGTACGCTCATTACGCAGGAGAAACCGGATTTCGTGGTACCCGAAATTGAAGCCATTGCTACCGATACGCTGATCGCCCTTGAGCAGGAAGGCCAGCGCGTGGTGCCCTGCGCAAAAGCAGCCAAACTCACCATGAACCGCGAAGGCATTCGTCGTCTGGCGGCTGAAGAGCTGGCCTTACCTACCTCAGGCTACCGTTTTGCCGGCGATAAAGCCGCTTTCTTGCAGGCTGTCGACGAAATTGGCTACCCGTGCATCATTAAGCCCGTCATGAGTTCCTCCGGTAAAGGACAGAGCTTTATCCGCGACAGCAGCACTCTGGATAAAGCGTGGGAGTATGCCCAGCAGGGAGGACGTGCCGGTGCCGGTCGCGTGATTATCGAAAGCGTCGTAAAGTTTGATTTCGAAATCACGCTGCTGACGGTCAGCGCCGTTGATGGCGTCCATTTCTGCGATCCGATTGGCCACCGCCAGGAAGATGGCGACTATCGTGAATCCTGGCAGCCGCAGCAGATGAGCGACCTGGCGCTGGCACGTGCGCAGGAAATTGCCCGTAAAGTGGTGCTGGCGCTGGGGGGTTACGGATTGTTTGGCGTGGAGCTGTTTGTCTGCGGCGATGAGGTAATTTTCAGTGAAGTCTCCCCTCGCCCGCACGATACCGGGATGGTCACGCTGATTTCGCAGGACCTTTCTGAATTCGCCCTGCATGTGCGCGCCTTCCTCGGCCTGCCCGTTGGCGGCATTCGTCAGTACGGCCCGGCGGCTTCGGCGGTGATCCTGCCGCAATTAACCAGCCAGAACGTCACCTTTGATAACGTCGAAGGGGCTATGGGTGCAGGCTTGCAGGTTCGTCTGTTCGGGAAACCGGAGATTGACGGCACGCGCCGCCTTGGCGTGGCGCTAGCGACCGGTGAAAACGTGGATGAGGCTGTGGCAAGAGCCAAAACAGCCGCCGCGAACGTGAAGGTTGCAGGATAAAAAAACGGGCCAGCAGGCCCGTTTTTCATACTGTCTTCGCTTACTGCTTCGCGCCTTCAACCGCTTCGCGAGCCAGTTTAGTGATGCGATCCCAGTCGCCTGCTTCCAGCGCATCCGCAGGAACCAGCCATGAGCCGCCGATGCACAGGACACTTTTCAGCGCCAGGTAGTCACGGTAGTTTGCCGGAGAGATACCGCCCGTCGGGCAGAAGCGAACCTGAGAGAATGGACCCGCAATAGCCTGCAGCGCTTTGGTGCCGCCGTTAGCTTCAGCCGGGAAGAATTTGAACTCTTTCAGGCCGTAATCCATACCCATCATCAGTTCAGATACGGTGCTGATACCCGGGATCAGAGGGATCGTGCCTTCGGTTGCAGCTTTCAGCAGCGGCTCGGTCAGGCCAGGGCTGATAGCGAACTGCGCGCCCGCTTCGGTCACGTCAGCCAGCTGCTGTGCGTTCAGTACGGTACCCGCACCGATGATCGCGTCCGGCACTTCTTTGGCGATAGCGCGAATAGCGTCCATCGCGCAGGCGGTACGCAGGGTCACTTCCAGAACACGAACACCACCCGCGACCAGGGCTTTCGCCATCGGGACAGCATGTTCCAGCTTATTCACCACGATTACCGGCACGACAGGGCCAGTGGTCAGGATTGCTTCTGCACTTGTTTTCCAGTTTTTCATCAGAGTTTTCTCTCGCCAGATCGATAAAATCAAGTCGTCTTAAAACGTAATACAGGTTGCGCCCTGCTCCGCACCGGAGAGTTTCTCACGCAGCGCGCCAAACATTTCGCGTCCGGTTCCCACGCGCGATGCGCTCAGGTCAGGAATATGTGGCTTACGTGCCGCCAGTTCAGCGTCATCCACCAGCAGGGTTAACTCACCTGTCTGACCGTTAACGCGGATCATGTCTCCATCACGAACTTTCGCCAGCAAACCGCCGTCGTAAGCTTCCGGGGTCACGTGGATGGCAGAAGGCACTTTACCTGATGCGCCAGAGAGGCGTCCATCGGTCACTAACGCAATTTTGAAACGGCGGTCCAATAATACACCAAGTGGCGGCATAAGTTTATGTAATTCTGGCATCCCGTTCGCTTTTGGCCCCTGATGGCGCACCACAACGACGCAATCTTTGTCGAGCAGACCGGCATCAAACGCAGGCAAAACGTCATGCTGGCTTTCAAACACCACGGCCGGCGCTTCGATAATCTGGTTCTCTTCCGGTACGGCGGAGGTTTTCATCACCGCACGCCCCAGGTTACCGCTGAGCACTTTGGTGCCGCCGTGACGAGAGAACGGTTGTTCAAAGGTGGCGATAACCTGTGCGTCAAGCGAGGCGGTGGCGCCTTCACGCCAGTCAAGCTCACCGTTATTGAGCCACGGCTCATGGGTATAACGCTGCAGACCAAAGCCCGCCACGGTGTTCACATCTTCATGCAGCAGACCGCCTTTCAGCAGCTCGCGCATCAGCACCGGCACGCCACCGGCAGCCTGGAAGTGGTTGATGTCAGCCGGGCCGTTCGGGTACAGGCGCGCCATCAGTGGCACCACAGACGAGATATCCGAGAAATCATCCCAGTTAATCAGGATGCCCGCCGCGCGCGCCATCGCCACCAGATGCATGGTGTGGTTGGTTGAGCCGCCGGTTGCCAGCAGCGCAACGATACCGTTGACGATCACTTTCTCGTCGACCATTTTACCCAGCGGCATCCACGCGTTGCCGTTACCGGTCAGACGCGTTACCTGGCGGGCAGCTGCTTCAGTCAGGGCCTTACGCAGTGGCGCATCCGGCTGAATGAAAGAGGACCCAGGAAGCTGCATCCCCATAAATTCCACCACCATCTGGTTGGTGTTGGCCGTACCGTAGAAAGTACAGGTGCCCGGCGCATGGTAGGAGGCGGCTTCCGCTTCCAGCAGTGCCTGACGGTCTGCTTTACCTTCCGCATACAGCTGACGGATACGCACTTTTTCTTTGTTTGGCAGACCGCTTGCCATCGGACCTGATGGCACGAAGATCGCAGGCAGATGACCAAACGACAGCGCTGCCATGGCCAGCCCCGGGACGATTTTATCGCACACGCCGAGGTACAGCGCGCCATCAAACATATTGTGAGACAGGCCCACTGCGGCCGACATCGCAATCACTTCGCGGCTCAGCAGAGAGAGCTCCATCCCATCCTGACCCTGCGTCACGCCATCGCACATGGCCGGCACGCCGCCCGCGACCTGGCCTACCGCATTGATGCTGTGCAGCGCTTTACGGATGATCTCCGGATACACTTCGTACGGCTGATGCGCAGAAAGCATGTCGTTGTAGGAGGTAATGATGGCGATATTGTTACGCAGCATGCTTTTCAGCGAGGCTTTATCGTCGGGCTGGCAGGCGGCGAAACCGTGCGCCAGGTTACCGCAGGCGAGTTGTGAGCGATGAACGGTATTACTTTTAGCCTGTTCAATCCGGGCGAGGTAGGCAGAACGGGTCTCTTTCGAGCGCTCAATAATGCGTTGTGTTACGCGTAACAATGTCGGATTCATAAAAGCTCCTCTAATTTATCTGTCCGGGCTCGGGAGTTTACAAAGTCGCTGGCGATTATTAACAACGCTGAAACGCTTGCTGTCCGGAGCTCAGGGGCAAAATCACTTCCGGCAGTGTAATAAAAAAAGCTCCGCGGGTGAATCCACGCGGAGCTTAAAAGTTTATAAATTGTGCCACGAGCTGTGTTAGATCATGTTACCGGTAAAATAACACCTAAGAGGCAGCTGATTATTTTACTCAAACTCATTCCAGGAGCGGCCATCACGGGTGATCATCGCGACGGACGCGACAGGCCCCCAGGTGCCCGCCTGATACGGTTTCGGCGCATCCTGATCCGCAGCCCAGGCTTCGGTGATGGAGTCGACCCATTTCCACGCCTCTTCCACTTCATCGCGACGCACGAACAGCGCCTGGATACCGCGCATGGTTTCCAGCAGCAGACGCTCGTAAGCATCGGCAAGGTGCGTCTGATTGAACGTTTCGGAGTAGCTCAGGTCCAGCTTGGTGGTCTGCAGGTTATGTTTGTGATCCAGGCCCGGCACTTTGTTCAGGATCTGGATGTCCACCCCTTCGTCTGGCTGCAGACGAATGGTCAGTTTGTTCTGCGGCAGCTCTTGCCAGGACTCTTTGAACAGGTTGAGTTCAGGGTTTTTGAAGTAAACGACAACTTCAGAGCATTTGGTCGGCAGACGTTTACCGGTACGCAGGTAGAACGGAACACCCGCCCAGCGCCAGTCATCGATATCCACGCGGATCGCCACAAACGTCTCGGTATTGCTCGCCTTGTTGGCACCCTCTTCTTCCAGGTAGCCCGGCACTTTTTTACCCTGAGCAAACCCTGCGGTGTACTGACCGCGTACCGTTTTCTCACGCACGTTTGAGCGATCGATGCGACGCAGCGACTTCAGCACTTTCACTTTAGCATCACGGATGCTGTCCGCCGTCAGGTCAGACGGTGGAGACATGGCAATCATGCAAAGGATTTGCAGCAGGTGGTTCTGGATCATGTCGCGCATCTGACCGGCCTGGTCAAAGTAACCCCAGCGGCCTTCAATCCCCACCTCTTCGGCCACGGTAATTTCCACATGGTCGATGGTACGGTTGTCCCAGTTATTCACAAACAGGGAGTTGGCAAAACGCAGCGCCAGCAGGTTCAGTACCGTCTCTTTACCAAGATAGTGGTCGATACGGTAGACCTGGCACTCTTCGAAGTACTCGCCGACCTGGTCGTTAATTTCGCGGGAGGTTGAAAGAGAGGTCCCCAGCGGTTTCTCCATCACCACGCGTGCCGGTTTAGCGTTCAGCTTCGCTTCGCCCAGGCCTTTGCAGATTGCACCGAAAGTGCTTGGCGGCATGGCGAAGTAGTTAATGGTGACACGGTTTTTCTGATCCAGCATCGCGCCTAAACGGTTAAACGCGCTGACGTCGTTCACGTCCAGGTTACAGAAATCAAGACGTCCGCTCAGGGTATCCCACAAACTTTCATCAATCTTTTCCTTCATGAAAGTTTCGAGCGCCTCGCGTACGACCTTGGTATAAGCTTCCTTGTCCCAGTCGGCGCGCCCAACGCCCAGGATACGCGTATCCGGATGAATTTGGCCCGCTTTCTCCAGTTGATACAGGGAAGGCAGCAATTTCCGGCGTGCAAGATCGCCTTTCGCGCCGAAAATGACCAGGTCACATGCCTGGGCTGTTTGCGTTACCGCCATGTCATTCTCCTCAGTTGGATCACCTGGTACTTCTGCCAGGTATCGTTGTAATTTTATTACGTTGCACTGTACTGCTTTTACGTCATTCCCGAAACCATTAGCACTTAACCTCGCGTGCGATACCGCGATTTTTTCGCCGTCAGACGCGTGTGGTGGCGGAATCACGCAAAAAGCGTTGATTCTTTGAACTACAGGGTCATAACAAAACCCGACACCGATCAAGTAATGAAAAAAAACAACAACATTATCTTGTCGACTGTTACCCTTTATGGAAGCCACAGGGGTAATATCGGCTAAATCGAATCATGATTTCATGTATTAATGAAATCGTTTCCACCCATGAGCGCCCTGTTAACAATGAACATGCTGGAAAAAATCCAGTTCCAACTGGAACACCTTAGCAAATCCGAGCGAAAAGTGGCCGAAGTCATTCTTGCTGCTCCTGCTCAGGCGATTCATTCAAGCATCGCCGCTCTGGCGCAGGAGGCAGGCGTCAGCGAACCGACGGTTAACCGCTTCTGCCGTAGCCTTGAAACGCGCGGCTTTCCTGATTTTAAACTGCATCTTGCACAAAGTCTGGCAAACGGCACGCCTTATGTTAATCGCAATGTGGATGAAGACGACAGTGTTGATGCCTATACGGCAAAAATATTTGAGTCGGCCATGGCTACGCTGGACCACGTTCGCCAGTCCCTGGATATGAATTCCGTGAACCGCGCGGTGGATTTACTGACCCAGGCCAAGCGCATTGCGTTCTTTGGCCTCGGCTCGTCGGCGGCCGTGGCGCATGACGCCATGAATAAATTCTTCCGCTTTAACGTCCCGGTCATTTATTCCGATGACATTGTCCTGCAACGCATGAGCTGTATGAATTGCAGTGAAGATGATGTCGTGGTACTCATTTCGCACACCGGGCGCACCAAAAGCCAGGTGGAGCTGGCGCAACTGGCGCGTGAAAACGATGCCATGGTTATTGCCCTCACGACGGCGGGCACGCCGCTGGCAAGAGAAGCAACGCTCGCCATCACCCTTGACGTCCCGGAAGACACCGACATGTATATGCCGATGGTCTCCCGTCTGGCGCAGCTCACGGTGATTGACGTGCTGGCAACCGGTTTCACCCTGCGTCGTGGCGCAAAATTCAGAGATAACTTGAAGCGTGTCAAGGAAGCGCTTAAGGAATCGCGTTTTGATAAAGAATTGCTTATGAAAAGCGATGTTCCCTAAATAGTTTAATAACTACGATGTAACGATTTACGGCATTCGGTCCTCTCTCTGTTGCCTTGCAGCAGATGAAGGCCGATTTAATGTTCACGCAACACCAAAGTTGTTTCAGTCAACGGAGTATCACATGTCCAGAAGGCTTCGCAGAACCAAGATCGTAACCACCTTAGGCCCGGCCACTGACCGCGATAACAATCTCGAGAAAATTATCGCCGCGGGTGCCAACGTGGTGCGTATGAACTTCTCTCACGGTACGCCAGAAGACCATAAATTACGTGCCGACAAAGTGCGTGAAATTGCGGCCAAACTTGGCCGTCATGTTGCTATTCTCGGGGACCTGCAGGGTCCAAAAATTCGTGTTTCAACCTTCAAAGAAGGTAAAGTCTTCCTCAATATCGGCGATAAATTCCTGCTCGATGCCAACCTGGGTAAAGGCGAAGGCGATAAAGAAAAAGTTGGGATCGACTATAAAGGTCTGCCGGCTGACGTTGTGCCTGGCGATATTCTGCTGCTCGACGACGGTCGCGTTCAGCTGAAAGTGCTGGAAGTTCAGGGGATGAAGGTATTCACCGAAGTCACCGTCGGCGGCCCGCTCTCAAACAACAAAGGCATTAACAAACTTGGCGGTGGCCTCTCAGCCGAAGCGCTGACCGATAAAGACAAAGCGGATATCGTGACCGCTGCGCTGATTGGCGTTGACTATCTGGCCGTCTCCTTCCCGCGCTGTGGCGAAGACCTGAACTACGCGCGCCGTCTGGCACGTGATGCGGGCTGTGATGCCAAAATCGTTGCTAAAGTGGAACGTGCGGAAGCCGTTTGCGATCAGGACGCGATGGATGACGTGATTCTGGCGTCTGACGTGGTGATGGTTGCCCGTGGCGATCTGGGCGTGGAAATTGGCGACCCTGAGCTGGTGGGGATCCAGAAAGCACTGATCCGCCGTGCACGTCAGCTTAACCGCGCCGTGATCACCGCAACCCAGATGATGGAATCCATGATCACCAACCCAATGCCGACCCGTGCAGAGGTGATGGACGTGGCTAACGCCGTGCTGGACGGTACCGATGCCGTAATGCTTTCTGCAGAAACCGCAGCCGGCCAGTACCCTGCTGAAACCGTAGCCGCGATGGCACGCGTTTGCCTGGGTGCTGAAAAGATCCCAAGCATCAACGTCTCTAAACACCGTCTGGACGTGCAGTTCGACAACGTGGAAGAAGCGATTGCGATGTCTGCCATGTACGCCGCTAACCACCTGAAAGGCGTAACGGCGATTATCACCATGACTGAATCTGGCCGTACCGCGCTGATGACCTCCCGTATCAGCTCCGGTCTGCCCATCTTCGCCATGTCTCGCCACGAGCGTACGCTGAACCTGACGGCGCTGTATCGCGGTGTCACGCCGGTGCACTTCGACAGCACCAACGACGGTGTCGCGGCTGCCCACGACGCCGTGAACCTGCTGCGCGACAAAGGCTATCTGGTCTCCGGTGATATCGTGATTGTGACTCAGGGTGACGTGATGAGCACCATCGGCTCGACCAATACCACTCGCGTATTGACCGTCGAGTAAGCACGCCCCTGTTAAAAAGCCCGCTCTTTTCGGAGCGGGCTTTTTTTATTTCTGCTTATTTCTTCGGGAAAAGCTCTTTGCGTTTGTACGGCTCTGTTTCACCGGGCTTACGCGTTTTGAGCAACTTCAGTATCCACGTGTATTGCTCAGCATGCGGTCCCACCAGAATCTCGACCTCTTCGTTCATTCGGCGTGCAATGGTGTGATCGTCCGCCGTCAGTAAATCATCCATCGGTGGACGCACTTCAATGCTCAGGCGATGGGTTTTCCCGTCGTATACCGGAAACAGCGGAATGACGCGCGCACGGCAGACTTTCATCAGACGGCCAATCGCCGGCAACGTGGCTTTATACGTCGCGAAAAAATCCACAAATTCACTGTGCTCGGGGCCGTGGTCCTGATCCGGCAGATAGTAACCCCAGTAGCCCTGACGCACCGACTGTATAAACGGTTTGATGCCATCATTACGCGCATGCAGACGGCCACCAAAACGGCGACGCACGGTGTTCCAGACGTAATCAAAGATCTTATTGCCCTGGTTATGGAACATTGCCGCCATTTTCTGCCCCTGTGATGCCATCAGCATCGCAGGAATATCCACACCCCAGCCGTGAGGAACGAGGAAGATCACCTTCTCGTTGTTGCGGCGCATCTCTTCGATGATTTCCAGCCCTTTCCAGTCAACTCGCGTCTGAACTTTCTCCGGCCCTTTGAGCGCCAGTTCGGCCATCATCGCCATGGCCTGCGGCGCGGTCGTGTACATGTCGTCAATCAGCGCTTCACGCTCAGCGTCACTCTTCTCCGGGAAACAGTACAGGAGGTTAATCTGCGCACGGCGACGGGCACTTTTACCAAACCGGCCCGCCAGGCGGCCTATTTTTCCCAGTACCGGATCGCGAACTGAGGCAGGTAACATCGCAATCCCCGCAAATGCGTAAACGCCAAGCCAGGCACTCCAGTTGCGCGGGTGGCGAAAAGATTTTTCAAACTCAGGAATGTACTCAATATTGTTTTTTTGGGTTTCCATGCTGGTTCCAGGGTCTGGTGACGCAAAATTTCATTCAGATAGTGTAGCGAGGCAGCCGCTCGCGCACAAAACAAAAAGCCGGCACATACTGAGGCCGGCTTTTTCACAAAACAGAGGGCTTAATCAAAGCGCAGCTGCGGAATCACCTCTTTCACCTGCGCCAGGTAATCGGAACGATCTTTACCTGTCAGGCCTTCGGTACGCGGCAGTTTCGCCGTAAGCGGGTTCACTGCCTGTTGGTTAATCCATACCTCATAGTGCAAATGCGGCCCGGTAGAGCGCCCGGTATTCCCGGAGAGCGCGATACGGTCGCCACGTTTCACTTTCTGTCCCGGCTTAACCAGTAGCTTACGCAGGTGCATATAGCGGGTGGTGTAGGTACGACCATGACGCACCGCGACATAATACCCGGCTGCACCGCTACGTTTTGCAATCACCACTTCGCCATCACCCACAGCCAGCACAGGTGTCCCCTGCGGCATGGCAAAGTCAACGCCACGGTGCGGCGCAACACGCCCGGTGACCGGGTTAAGACGGCGCGGGTTAAAGTTGGATGAAACACGGAATTGTTTAGCCGTCGGGAAGCGCAGGAAGCCCTTCGCAAGCCCGGTACCGCTGCGGTCGTAGAACTTACCGTCTTCAGCACGAATGGCGTAGTAATCTTTGCCATCAGAGCGCAGACGCACGCCCACCAGTTGGCTCTGCTCACGCTTGCCGTCAAGCATTTCACGGGACATGAGAACGGAGAATTCATCGCCTTTCTTCAGTTTGCGGAAGTCCATTTGCCACTGCATGGCTTTAATTACCGAGCTGATTTCGGCGCTGGTCAGCCCCGCATCGCGCGCGCTGGAGACGAAGCTTGCGCCTACGGTCCCTTTCATCACGCTGTTCACCCAGTCGCCTTTCTGCATTTCACTGGTCATTTTGAAACCGTTTGCAGTGCGATCGTAGGTGCGGGTTTCGCGACGGGACATCTCCCAGGTCAGGCGTTGCAGATCGCCATCAGCGGTTAACGTCCAGGAGAGCTGTTGACCAATTTTCAGGTTACGAAGATCTTTATCAGCCGCAGCCAGCTGGCTGATGTTTCCCATGTCGATACCGTACTGGTTCAGAACGCTGCTTAACGTATCACCCGTCGAAACGACATATTCGTGGATCCCCGCTTCATTCTCGGTTTTATCGTCCAGCTCATCCTGCGGGATGGCTTCATCTTCCTGAGCCGCCTGGTCGATAGGTTCACTGGCCTCAGGGAGGAGAGAGCGGATCTCGCTCTTCTCAAGCTCGATGGTTTTGATGATTGGGGCAGAACTCGGATGGTAAACATAGGGCCGCCAGACGGCGACCGCTAACGTGAGAACTGTAAGAGACCCCAGCATAACGCGATGGGGTCGAGGCAGATTGTTAAATGCCAGGGCGACAGAGCGGGCTATCTGTTGCACGTATTCACTTCCTCGTTAATCTCCTTTCAGGCAGCTCGCATACTGGTTCGCCAGTTGGCTGAGAAACTGCGAATAGCTCGCTTTGCTCAACTGGATATTCGTTCCTAGCGGGTCAAGGGTTCCCATGCGCACGGATGTTCCCCTGGCCACGGCTTCTACGACCACTGGCCTGAACTGTGGCTCAGCAAAAACGCATGTCGCTTTCTGCTCAACCAACTGTGTTCTGATTTCATGTAAACGCTGCGCACCAGGTTGAATTTCAGGGTTGACGGTAAAGTGCCCCAGCGGGGTCAGGCCGTAGTGTTTCTCGTAATAGCCATAGGCGTCATGAAAAACGAAATACCCTTTTCCTTTCAACGGTGCGAGCTCATTACCCACCTGCTTATCGGTTGCGGCTAATTGTGCCTCAAAATCCTTCAGGTTGGCGTCTAGTTTGGCTCGACTTTGCGGCATAAGTTCCACTAATTTGTCATGGATTGCAACCGCCGAAAGCCGCGCTATCTCTGGGGATAGCCAAAGGTGCATGTTGTACTCGCCATGATGGTGATCCCCATCACCTTTTTCGCCATCGGCGTGTCCGGCATCATGTTCATCACCGTCGTCGTCAGCCCCTTTCATGAGCAACGGTTTCACGCCCGGGAGTTCGGCAATGGCGACCTGTTTTTCGCCCGGTACCTGTTTTGCCGACTTCTGCATAAACGCTTCCATCTCTGGACCAATCCATAGAACTAAGTCCGCGTTTTGTAAGCGTTTTACATCAGATGGACGCAGGGAATAATCATGCTCGGAAGCCCCATCAGGGAGCAGAACCTGGGTGTCAGTGACCCCATCTGCAATCGCGGAAGCAATGAAACCGAGCGGTTTAAGCGAAGCGACAACAGCAGCGTTAACATCTTGTGCTGTTGAACCCCAAAGGGCAGCGGATAATGCTGCGAAAAGAAGCGTATTTTTATGTAACATAATGCGACTAATCATCGTAATGAATGCGTGGGATGTGATATTATAACATTCGTTGACTTCTGCAAGCTTAAATTGACATGACAACTTTGGTTTCTCTCGACAATATTTCGGTCTCATTTGGCCAACGCCGCGTCCTCTCTGACGTGTCGCTGGATCTGAAACCCGGCAAAATTCTGACGCTGCTCGGCCCCAATGGCGCAGGGAAATCCACCCTGGTGCGCGTGGTGCTGGGTCTGGTAACACCTGACGAAGGGATTATCCGCCGTGAGGAAAAATTACGCATCGGCTATGTACCGCAAAAACTCCACCTCGACGCCACGCTGCCGCTGACGGTTAGCCGCTTCCTGCGTCTGCGCCCCGGGACTCATAAAGCCGATATTCTTCCGGCGCTGAAACGCGTGCAGGCAGGCCATCTGATTGATGCCCCGCTGCAGAAACTGTCCGGGGGTGAAACCCAGCGCGTATTGCTTGCCCGCGCCCTGTTGAGCAGCCCACAGCTTCTGGTGCTGGATGAGCCGACGCAGGGTGTGGACGTCAATGGTCAGGTCGCACTTTACGATTTAATCGACCAGCTACGCCGCGAACTCAACTGTGCGGTGCTGATGGTTTCCCACGATCTCCATCTGGTGATGGCCAAGACCGACGAAGTGCTGTGCCTTAACCATCACATCTGCTGTTCCGGCACGCCGGAAGTGGTGTCAATGCACCCTGAATTCATCTCCATGTTCGGCCCTCGCGGCGCTGAGCAACTGGGAATTTATCGCCATCATCACAATCACCGCCATGATTTACAGGGACGAATTGTCCTGCGTCGGGGAAATGGACACTCATGATTGAACTGTTACTGCCCGGCTGGCTGGCCGGGATTATGCTTGCCTGCGCCGCGGGCCCGCTGGGCTCGTTTGTGGTGTGGCGCAGAATGTCCTATTTTGGCGATACGCTGGCACACGCGTCTCTGCTGGGCGTTGCCTTTGGCCTGTTACTGGACGTGAATCCCTTCTACGCGGTGATTGTGGTTACGCTGCTGCTGGCCGCAGGGCTGGTATGGCTGGAAAAGCGCCCTCACCTCGCCATCGATACGCTGCTTGGTATTATGGCCCACAGCGCCCTGTCGCTGGGTCTGGTGGTCGTGAGCCTGATGTCGAACATTCGTGTTGATCTGATGGCCTACCTGTTCGGTGACCTGCTGGCCGTGACGCCTGAAGATCTGATCTCCATCGCCGCTGGTGTGGTGGTCGTGCTGGGTATTCTGCTCTGGCAGTGGCGTAATTTGCTGGCGATGACCGTCAGCCCGGATCTGGCGTTTGTCGACGGCGTGAAGCTGCAGCGCGTGAAGCTGTTGCTGATGCTGGTGACGGCGTTAACGATTGGTGTGGCGATGAAATTCGTCGGCGCGCTGATCATCACTTCCCTGCTGATTATCCCCGCGGCCACTGCGCGTCGTTTTGCCCGTACGCCGGAGCAAATGGCCGGTGTCGCGGTTATCATCGGGATGATTGCGGTAACGGGAGGGTTAACCTTCTCTGCGTTCTACGATACCCCTGCCGGCCCGTCTGTGGTGCTGTGTGCGGCGCTGCTGTTTATCTTCAGTATGATGAAGAAGCCTGCAAGCTGATCGCCTCTCCCCTCTCCCACCCGGGAGAGGGGACCTCTGCTACGGCATCGCTGGCGGGGTAATACCAAAATGGTTCCACGCCCGCACCGTTGCCATACGACCGCGCGGGGTACGTTGCAAGAAACCCTGCTGGATCAGATACGGCTCAAGCACATCTTCAATTGTCTCGCGCTCTTCACCAATCGCTGCCGCCAGGTTATCCAGTCCGACCGGACCGCCAAAGAACTTATCCAGTACCGCCAGCAACAGCTTACGGTCCATGTAGTCAAAGCCTTCGGCATCCACATTCAGCATATCCAGCGCCTGCGCTGCAATCTCAGCCGAGATCGTGCCATCGTGCTTTACTTCGGAAAAGTCACGTACGCGACGCAACAGGCGGTTCGCAATACGCGGCGTCCCCCGGGAGCGCTTCGCTACCTCAAACGCCCCTTCCTCGCTCATCTCCAGCCCCATATAGCGGGCACTGCGGCCAACGATATGCTGAAGATCCGCAACCTGATAGAACTCCAGACGCTGAACGATACCAAAACGATCGCGAAGCGGAGAGGTCAATGACCCGGCGCGCGTCGTCGCGCCAATCAGGGTAAACGGAGGCAGATCGATTTTGATGGAACGTGCTGCCGGACCTTCACCGATCATGATGTCCAGCTGGTAATCTTCCATCGCCGGATAGAGCACCTCTTCCACAACCGGCGACAGACGGTGGATCTCATCGATAAACAGCACGTCATGCGGTTCAAGGTTGGTCAACATTGCCGCCAGATCGCCCGCTTTTTCCAGCACCGGGCCAGAAGTTGTGCGCAGGTTAACGCCCATTTCATTGGCGACAATGTTCGCCAGCGTGGTTTTCCCCAGACCGGGAGGGCCAAAAATCAGCAGGTGATCGAGTGCATCGCCGCGCAGTTTTGCCGCCTGAATGAAGATCTCCATCTGAGAACGAACCTGCGGCTGGCCAATATACTCATCAAGCAGTTTCGGGCGGATGGCGCGATCCACCACGTCTTCTGCCTGAAGGGTGCCTGCCGATACCAGGCGATCTGCTTCAATCATCCTTTACCTCACAATGCCGCGCGTAGCGCTTCACGAATCAGGGTTTCACTGCTGGCATCCGGTTTGGCAATTTTGCTCACCATCCGGCTGGCCTCCTGAGGTTTATATCCCAGCGCCACCAGCGCAGCAACCGCTTCCTGTTCAGCATCGTCAGAGGCTTGCGCGCCCGGCGAGGTAAGCACCAGATCAGCGGCTGGCGTAAACAGATCGCCATGCAGACCTTTAAAGCGGTCTTTCATCTCGACAATCAAACGCTCCGCGGTTTTCTTGCCGATACCCGGGAGTTTAATCAGCGCAGCAGGATCTTCGCGTTCAACGGCATTGACGAACTGTGGAGCGGACATGCCGGACAAAATAGCCAGCGCCAGCTTCGGCCCGACGCCGTTGGTTTTGATCAGCTCGCGAAACAGCATCCGTTCCTGTTTGTTATTGAAGCCATACAGCAACTGGGCATCTTCACGCACCACAAACTGGGTAAAGACAATCGCCTCTTTGCCCGCGTCCGGCAACTCATAGAAGCAGGTCATCGGCATATGGACTTCATAGCCCACGCCACCGACTTCCAGCAGCACTAACGGGGGTTGTTTTTCAATGATGATGCCTCTGAGTCTGCCTATCACGTGACGCTCCTGCGTTCTGGAAGAAATTAACTGCCGACATAATAAAAAAAGGCTGGATAAACATCCAGCCTGATTTGTCATTATCGTAACCTGCCTCGCGCCAGATTAAGCCGCGATTCGCTCATCTGAACCGCGTTCTGGCTTATATGACAGTGGGTAATGGCTATCGCCAGCGCATCGGCGGCGTCTGCCTGCGGGTTCGCGGGAAGCTTCAGGAGCGTGCGCACCATATGCTGCACCTGACTTTTCTCCGCGCTACCAATCCCCACGACGGTCTGTTTGACCTGTCTGGCTGCGTATTCGAACACCGGAAGATCCTGATTCACTGCCGCAACAATGGCGACGCCCCGTGCCTGACCCAGTTTTAACGCTGAATCAGCGTTTTTCGCCATAAAGACCTGCTCGATGGCAAAAAAGTCGGGCTGAAACTGGGTGATGATCTCCGACACGCCAGCATAGATTAGCTTCAGGCGCGACGGCAGATCGTCCACTTTGGTCCGAATACAGCCGCTGCCAAGGTAGGTTAACTGGCGCCCTACCTGCCGGATGACGCCATAACCGGTGACGCGCGAGCCGGGGTCAATCCCGAGGATAATAGACATCACGCGTCTCCCGTAAACGGTTTATACGCTCTCATCAGAGAGTCGCTGCAACCTCATCAGAGATTTCACCGTTATGATACACTTCCTGCACGTCGTCGCAGTCTTCGAGCATGTCGATCAGACGCAGCAGTTTAGGTGCCGTTTCCGCATCCATGTCCGCTTTGGTTGACGGGATCATGGAGACTTCAGCATTGTCTGCTTTCAGACCCGCCGCTTCCAGCGCGTCACGTACCGCGCCCATCTCTTCCCACGCGGTGTAGACGTCGATTGCGCCATCATCATAGGTCACAACGTCTTCTGCACCGGCTTCCAGCGCCGCTTCCATGATTACATCTTCGTCGCCTTTCTCGAAGGAGATGACGCCTTTTTTGCTGAACAGATAGGCCACGGAGCCGTCAGTGCCCAGGTTACCACCGCATTTGCTGAAGGCATGACGCACTTCCGCTACGGTACGGTTACGGTTGTCGGACAGACATTCAACCATCACCGCCGTACCGCCAGGACCGTAACCTTCATAAATGATGGTTTCCATGTTCGCGTCTTCATCACCGCCTACGCCACGTGCGATAGCACGGTTCAGGGTGTCACGCGTCATGTTGTTGGACAGGGCTTTATCCACTGCCGCGCGCAGACGCGGGTTAGACGCCGCATCGCCGCCGCCCAGACGTGCCGCTGTAACCAGCTCACGAATAATTTTGGTGAAGATCTTACCGCGCTTGGCATCCTGTGCCGCTTTGCGGTGTTTGGTGTTGGCCCACTTACTATGACCTGCCATAAAAATTTCCTCAAAGAGCGCGCCTTTTCAGGCTACGTTAATTACAAATTCTTCAATCGCCTGCCGGTTGCTCCACGATTTGGTCAGTGCAGCGGCATCCGCCGCATCCACCCAGCGGTAGGTCAGGTGTTCGGTAAACACGATCTCCCGTTCATGGGGGAGCGCGAGACAGAACCACGATTCCGTATTGCGCTCAATACCCGGCGCATAGCGATGACGTAAATGGCTAAAAATTTCAAACTCCACCGTGCGCTGACAGTCCTTCAGGGTCAGTTGCTCGCAAGCAACGTCAATGGTGACCTCTTCCTTTACTTCGCGCGCGGCGGCCTGCGACGCGGTCTCCCCCTCTTCCAGGCTGCCGGTAACCGACTGCCAGAAATCAGGGTCATCGCGCCGCTGCAACATCAGCACCCGTTTCGTATCTTCTGCATAAATGACAACCAGAACCGAAACGGGACGCTTATACTGCATATTATTCGTTCTCCGAAATCTCTTTTGAAGCTTTCGGAAGCACCTGAATGCCCAACTCAGCCAGCGCGGCCGGGTTGGCAAAGCTTGGGGCTTCCGTCATCAGACAGGCCGCAGCCGTGGTTTTCGGGAAGGCGATAACATCACGAATGTTGTCGGTGCCGGTCAGCAGCATGGTCAAACGGTCAAGACCGAATGCCAGACCCGCGTGTGGCGGCGTACCGTATTTCAGGGCGTCCAACAGGAAGCCGAATTTCTCGCGCTGTTCGTGCTCGTTGATTCCCAGAATACCAAACACGGTTTGCTGCATTTCGCCGCTGTGAATACGCACGGAACCGCCACCCACTTCGTAGCCGTTGATAACCATGTCATACGCGTTTGCTACCGCATCTTCCGGTGCCGCTTTAAGCTCTGCCGCCGTCATGTCTTTTGGCGAGGTGAACGGGTGGTGCATTGCGGTCAGGCCGCCTTCACCGTCGTCTTCGAACATTGGGAAGTCGATTACCCACAGCGGAGCCCATTTGCTCTCGTCCGTCAGGCTCAGGTCTTTACCCAGCTTCAGGCGCAGCGCGCCCATTGCGTCAGCAACGATTTTCTTGTTGTCTGCGCCAAAGAAGATCATGTCGCCATCCTGTGCGCCGGTGCGCTCGAGGATCGCTTCCACGATTTCCGCGTTCAGGAATTTCGCCACCGGGCTGGTAATGCCTTCCAGACCTTTCGCACGTTCGGTCACTTTAATATAGGCCAGACCTTTCGCGCCGTAGATCTTGATGAAGTTGCCGTAATCGTCAATCTGCTTACGGCTCAGCGCCGCACCGCCCGGTACACGCAGGGCAGCCACGCGACCTTTTGGATCGTTAGCCGGGCCGGCAAATACCGCGAACTCAACGGATTTCACCAGGTCTGCAACGTCCACCAGCTCCATCGGGTTACGCAGGTCTGGTTTGTCAGAGCCGTAGCGACGTTCAGCTTCAGCGAAGGTCATGATGGGGAAATCACCCAGTTCCACGCCTTTCACGTCATTCCACAGACTGCGCACCAGGGCTTCCATCACTTCACGCACCTGCTCGGCCGTCATGAAGGAGGTTTCCACATCGATCTGGGTAAATTCTGGCTGACGGTCAGCACGCAGGTCTTCGTCGCGGAAGCATTTTACAATCTGATAGTAGCGATCGAAGCCGGACATCATCAGCAGCTGTTTGAACAGCTGAGGAGACTGTGGCAGCGCGTAGAATTTGCCTTTGTGTACACGGGATGGAACCAGGTAATCGCGCGCGCCTTCCGGCGTGGCTTTGGTCAGCATCGGGGTTTCGATGTCGAGGAAACCGTGGTCATCCATAAAGCGACGCACCAGGCTGGTGATTTTCGCACGGGTTTTCAGGCGCTGAGCCATTTCCGGACGACGCAGGTCCAGATAGCGGTATTTCAAACGCGCTTCTTCAGTGTTGACGTGGTTGGAGTCCAGCGGCAGCGCTTCAGCACGGTTGATGATAACCAGATCCGACGCCAGCACTTCAATTGCGCCGGTCGCCATGTCTGCGTTAACGTTTTTCTCGTCACGCGCACGTACGGTGCCGGTGACCTGAATGCAGAACTCATTACGCAGCTCAGAAGCCAGCTTCAACGCATCTGCGCGATCTGGGTCGAAGAACACCTGAACGATACCTTCGCGGTCGCGCATATCGATGAAGATAAGGCTCCCAAGATCACGACGACGATTGACCCAACCACACAGGGTTACCTGCTGTCCAACGTGGGACTGACGCAACTGCCCGCAATATTCTGTACGCATGAGATATCCCTTAATTAGCCGCAGGCTAAATGTCGCCTGGAATGCAGGCTACTATGTCGCAGCTTTCTGTATGTCACAACTGGATGAAAAAAGGCGGCTATTATACTGGAAATTCCGCCAGACGATAAGAGCGAACCACGGCCAGACGGTCGTTTGCTGCGCGCTTATTGCGTATTCTCACAAAAATTAACAAAATTATCCGACCGATAACAGGTCATTACGTCGTAAGGTGTAGCGGAAGCGACTCATTTCACTGGAGTTACCATGTTAACACTTAATGCCCGCAAAACCGCGCTTGTGGTGATTGATTTACAGGAAGGGATCCTGCCGTTTGCCGGAGGCCCGCACAGCGCCGAAGATGTTGTCAGCCGCGCCGCGCGTCTGGCAGAAAAATGCCGTGCCAGCGGTGCCCCTGTGATCATGGTGCGCGTTGGCTGGTCAGCGGATTTCGCTGAGGCCTTAAAACAGCCTGTCGATGCTCAGGTTGCAGCACATTCACTACCTGAAAACTGGTGGACCTATCCGGTTTCGCTCGGCAAACGGGACAGCGATATCGAAGTGACCAAACGCCAGTGGGGCGCATTCTACGGCACCGATCTTGAGCTGCAGCTGCGTCGGCGCGGTATCGACACCCTGATTCTCTGTGGGATCTCCACCAACATTGGCGTGGAATCCACCGCCCGAAACGCCTGGGAACTAGGCTTTAACCTGGTGATTGCTGAAGATGCATGCAGCGCAGCGTCTGCGGAGCAGCACCAGGGCAGTATGACCCACATCTTCCCGCGCATTGGCCGCGTGCGTAGCACGGACGACATTATAAGCGCCCTATGATCTACCTTGGCCTGCCCCAGTGGTCGCACCCGAAATGGGTGCGCCTGGGTATTACCAGCCTTGAAGAATATGCCCGTCATTTCAACTGCGTCGAGGGCAATACCACCCTCTACGCGCTACCCAGAGCAGAGATTGTTGAGCGCTGGCGCGACCAGACGACCGATGATTTCCGCTTCTGCTTCAAGTTTCCGGCGACGATCTCCCACACCGCTGCGCTGCGAAACTGCGGTGATTTGACCGACGAGTTCTTTGGCCGGATGTCGCCGCTGGCGAACCGCATCGGTCAGTACTGGTTGCAACTTCCGGCCACCTTTAGCCCACGTGACCTGCCTGCGCTATGGCAGTTCCTTGATACCCTGCCCAAGGACTTTACCTACGGCGTTGAGGTGAGACATGCGGCGTTTTTTGCCAAGGGAGAGGCTGAAACGGCGCTTAACCGTGGCTTACATGCGCGCGGGGTGAACCGGGTGATTCTCGACAGCCGTCCCGTGCACAGCGCCATCCCGCATAACGAGGCCATCATTGATGCCCAGCGTAAAAAGCCCAGAGTGCCTGTTCACGCCGTGGTCACCGCGCAAAACCCGATGGTCAGGTTTATCGGCAGCGATAATATGCAGCAAAACCAGGAGATGTTCGCCGTCTGGCTGCAAAAATTAGCAAAATGGGAGCAAACCACCACGCCGTATCTCTTTCTCCATACGCCGGATATCGCTCACGCCCCCGAACTGGTCGATGTTCTCTGGCAGGCCTTGCAGGCTGCGGTTCCGTCTGTAGGCAGCGCCCCTTCTATCCCACAACAATCTTCTCTTTTCTGATATCAGCCCCTATCATAGGAAGGTGCCATCTGCCAAAAACAGGGAGTTAGTATGGTCAGCGCGCTGTATGCGGTGTTAGGTGCATTACTGCTGATTAAGTTTTCATTTGATGTTGTGCGCCTGCGAATGCAGTACCGTGTTTCTTACGGTGACGGTGGTTTTTCTGAGTTACAAAGCGCTATCCGCATTCACGGTAACGCGGTTGAGTACATCCCCGTTGCGTTAATTTTGCTGCTGTTTATGGAAATGAACGGCGCGGAAACCTGGATGGTGCACGTCTGCGGCCTGCTTCTGATTGCCGGCCGGTTAATGCATTATTACGGCTTTCACCACCGCTTGTTCCGCTGGCGTCGTTCCGGCATGAGCGCGACCTGGTGTTCGCTTTTGCTGATGGTGCTGGCTAACCTTTGGTATATGCCGTGGGAGTTGGTTTTCTCCTTCCATTAGCGCACAATACGCCACTTTATTTTTCCCGGATTTTTACGTTATGTCAGATCGCGACACGCTTTTTTCCGCGCCTATCGCCAGCCTGGGCGACTGGACCTTCGATGAACGGGTAGCCGAAGTCTTCCCGGATATGATCCAGCGCTCTGTTCCCGGTTATTCTAATATCATCTCTATGATCGGCATGCTGGCTGAGCGTTTCGTTCAACCCGGCACGCAGGTATATGATCTGGGCTGCTCGCTCGGCGCGGCAACGCTGTCTGTTCGTCGTAACGTTCACCATGAAGGCTGCAAAATCATTGCCGTCGATAACTCCCCGGCCATGGTGGAACGCTGCCGTCGCCACATCGACGCGTATAAAGCCCCGACGCCAGTCGAGGTTGTGGAAGGTGATATCCGTGATATCGACATCAATAACGCGTCGCTGGTAGTTCTGAATTTTACTCTGCAGTTCCTGGTGCCTGAAGACCGTCAGCTGTTGCTGGACAAAATTTATAAAGGCCTGAAACCCGGTGGCACGCTGGTGCTGTCCGAGAAATTCAGCTTTGAAGATGCCGAAGTGGGTGAGCTGCTGTTCAATATGCACCACGACTTCAAACGGGCCAACGGCTATAGCGAACTGGAAATTAGCCAGAAACGTAGCATGCTCGAAAACGTGATGCTGACGGACTCCGTCGAAACCCATAAAGCACGCCTGCGTCAGGCAGGCTTCGAGCACAGCGAACTGTGGTTCCAGTGCTTCAACTTCGGCTCGCTGGTGGCGCTGAAAGGTGGGGACATCGCATGATCGAGTTCAGTAATTTCTATCAGCTGATTGCCAAAAACCACCTCTCCCACTGGCTGGAGACACTGCCTGCACAAATTGCTGCCTGGCAGCGGGATCAGCAGCATGGTCTGTTAAAGCAGTGGTCCAACGCGGTGGAGTTTCTGCCGGAACTGACCCCGCACCGTCTGGATCTGCTCCACAGCGTTACCGCGCAAAGCGAAACGCCGCTTCCGCCCGGGCAGATAAACCGCATTGAAACGCTGATGCGTAACCTGATGCCGTGGCGCAAAGGTCCGTTCTCACTCTACGGCGTTAACATTAATACTGAATGGCGTTCTGACTGGAAATGGGATCGCGTGCTGCCTCACCTTTCCGACCTGACCGGGCGAACCATTCTGGATGTTGGCTGCGGCAGCGGTTACCACATGTGGCGCATGATTGGCGCAGGGGCGCATCTGGCGGTGGGGATTGACCCTATGCAGCTGTTCCTGTGCCAGTTTGAAGCGGTGCGTAAATTGCTGGGTAACGACCAGCGCGCGCACCTGCTGCCGTTGGGTATTGAGCAGCTCCCTGCCCTGAAGGCGTTTGACACCGTGTTTTCGATGGGTGTCCTGTACCACCGCCGCTCCCCACTCGAACATCTGTGGCAGCTGAAAGATCAGCTGGTCAGCGGCGGCGAGCTGGTGCTGGAAACGCTGGTGGTAGAGGGTGATGAGAATACCGTTCTGGTGCCGGGCGATCGCTATGCGCAGATGCGGAACGTTTACTTTATCCCTTCCGCGCCGGCGCTGAAAAACTGGCTGGAGAAGTGCGGTTTTGTGGATGTCCGTATTGCCGATGTTTGCGTAACGTCAACTGAAGAACAGCGTCGCACCGACTGGATGATCACCGAATCGCTGGCGGAATTCCTCGATCCGGCAGACCACAGCAAGACTGTCGAAGGGTATCCTGCGCCAATGCGCGCGGTGTTGATCGCGACGAAACCGTAGATTCCCCCGGTCCTATTCCCA
Source organism: Enterobacter sp. BIDMC 26 (assembly GCF_000534435.1). NCBI lineage: Bacteria > Pseudomonadati > Pseudomonadota > Gammaproteobacteria > Enterobacterales > Enterobacteriaceae > Enterobacter > Enterobacter sp. BIDMC 26. The sequence goes on from NZ_KI973182.1 coordinate 2,025,333, forward strand.
AAGGGCGAGGGAGAAAAGACCGCACCGTACTGTCCCCTCTCCTCTTTGGGGAGAGGGTTAGGGTGAGGGGGCATAAAAAAAGGCCCCTGTTGAAATTGCAGGGGCCTGGTACAAGCAAGCATCATATTGGGCGACATGATGCGCGGTAAAAATCGGTACGTTGCTACACGTGATGACGTTCAATCATCGATTTCATTACCGCAACCGACGCTCCCTCTACACCGTAGCGTGAGTACTCATCCGCTTCAGCATCCGTCGACATTGACAACCCTGTGTTGCGATAACGCATGGGCGATGGCATCCATTTGCCCGCAGAGCTGTGAAGCTCCTCTACCCCGGCGTTTAAAAACAGTTCCATATTGCTGGCACGCACTCCCGCACCCGCCATTATTATTGGAACACCGGAATGTGCTTTTAGTTCCGTAATTAATTGCAGTCCTTTTTCAGCAGAGGACTGCTGACCCGATGTCAGGACCCGCGCCACGCCAAGTTCAGCAAGAATATCAAAGGATTGCAGAGGATCTTTACACATATCAAACGCGCGATGAAAAGTGACCGCCATCCCTTTTGCCGCGTTCATGGCCTGACGCATGCGCGGCAGATCGACATTGCCGTCTTCATCAAGCAACCCAATAACCAGGCCGGGGAATCCCAGATCGCCAACGAGAGTGATATCTTCAAGCATGGCACTGAACTCGCCCGGCGTGTAACAGAAATCGCCGCCGCGAGGACGAATAATCGGGTGTACCGGAAGGGTGACAGCCTGACGGGCAGACTTCAGCATCCCGTATGAAGGCGTTAATCCACCCTCTTTGGGTGCGGCGCACAGTTCAATGCGGTCTGCCCCGTGCTGTTGCGCGGTGACGGCACACTCCACGCTGTAACAACAAATCTCCAGCAGCGCCATAACATCCTCCTTAATATCCACTTAACGCACCATCATGACACGCAGGCTACGCCCGGTCTCAGCGTACGGTCACATCTTATGCTTCGCTGGCAACAATCTGTTCAATCGTCCAGGGATGGAACTTCACGGTAACCTGTCCGTCAGTGACGGCCAGAGTAGGATTAGGCAGACGCTCACGTTCGCCTTTCGGGGAACTTGTTTTCACAAAAATGCCAGGCTTGCTCAGGCCCTCGTCAGACAACAGCGCCAGTGCACGAGCATTCAGCGTTTCGGGCTCACCCGGCAGGACAATTTCGATATGCTCCCAGCCTTCATGCGGATAGCGTTTCTCACCCGGCCAGGGCAATTCAACCACACTGAACTGCCAGTGAGCCACGCACACCGGTTCATGCAGTTTGAACAGGCAGATGGGGCGACCGTTGATGATGTTCTCTGAGAGTAACTCGCCACACTGTTCAAACCCGCGACGCCAGCGCTCGGCGGTTGCGTTCTGATGGCAGCGCAAGGAGATGTGATCGGCCTCAAGCGGCGCAATATCCAGACCAAGGCGGGTGGCAAGTTCTGTGAACGCCTGGGTGAAGCGCGGTAAATCTGCGGAAATATCATGCAGTTCGTCAATGGAGTGCCAGTTCGCCATACGTCAGTCTCTTATCGTGTCGCAAAGCCGCTAATTTACTCTGTTGCCCTCTTTCGACCAACCTCTGAATAGCGGTTTTTACGACTGCATGTTTATGCATGCTTTCTTAGCCTGGATTCTGAGCAATCTTCGGCCCCCGCAATGCTGACGCCAGAAGGCATTTGCAGTATACTCCCGCCCTAAATTCTTTAACTGGCGCGGGCGGTTATTTGCCCGCATCAAAAATGTAAGGTATCCAGGTGAATATTCAGGCTCTTCTCTCCGAAAAAGTCAGTCAGGCACTGATTGCCGCAGGTGCGCCTGCGGATTGCGAACCGCAGGTTCGTCAGTCAGCAAAAGTACAGTTTGGCGACTATCAGGCTAATGGCGTGATGGCAGTGGCTAAAAAACTGGGTATGCCGCCGCGACAACTCGCTGAGCAGGTGCTGACTCATCTGGATCTCACCGGTATTGCCAGCAAAACTGAAATCGCCGGCCCTGGATTTATCAACATCTTCCTTGAGCCTGCATTCCTGGCACGCCACGTTGACGCGGCGCTGAAATCTGACCGTCTGGGTGTCTCCCAGCCAGAAGCGCAGACCGTGGTGATTGACTACTCAGCGCCAAACGTGGCGAAAGAGATGCACGTCGGGCACCTGCGTTCCACCATTATCGGTGACGCGGCCGTGCGTACCCTGGAATTCCTCGGTCACAAAGTGATCCGCGCGAACCACGTGGGCGACTGGGGTACCCAGTTCGGGATGCTGATTGCTTACCTGGAAAAACAGCAGCAGGAAAATGCGGGTGAGATGGCCCTGGCAGACCTGGAAGGGTTCTACCGCGAAGCTAAAAAACACTACGACGAAGACGACGCTTTTGCCGAGCGCGCGCGCAGTTACGTGGTAAAACTGCAGGGCGGCGACCCGTACTTCCTCGAGATGTGGCGCAAACTGGTTGACATCACCATGTCCCAGAACCAGCTCACCTATAACCGTCTGAACGTCACCCTGACCCGTGACGATGTGATGGGTGAAAGCCTCTATAACCCGATGCTGCCTGGCATTGTGGCTGACCTGAAGGCCAAAAACCTGGCGGTTGAGAGCGAAGGCGCTACGGTCGTGTTCCTTGATGAGTATAAAAACAAGGAAGGTGAACCGATGGGCGTGATCATCCAGAAAAAGGATGGCGGCTATCTCTACACCACCACCGATATCGCCTGTGCGAAATACCGTTACGAAACGCTGCATGCGGATCGCGTGCTGTACTACATCGACTCCCGTCAGCACCAGCACCTGATGCAGGCGTGGACTATCGTGCGCAAAGCAGGCTACGTGCCGGATTCCGTGCCGCTTGAACACCATATGTTCGGCATGATGCTGGGTAAAGACGGTAAGCCGTTCAAAACCCGTGCGGGCGGTACCGTGAAGCTGTCCGACCTGCTGGACGAAGCGCTGGAACGCGCCCGCCGTCTGGTGGCCGAGAAGAATCCGGATATGCCTGCCGATGAGCTGGAAAAACTCGCCAACGCCGTGGGTATCGGTGCAGTGAAGTACGCGGATCTCTCCAAGAACCGTACCACCGACTATATCTTCGACTGGGATAACATGCTGGCCTTTGAAGGTAATACTGCGCCGTATATGCAGTATGCCTACACCCGCGTGCTCTCCGTGTTCCGTAAAGCCAATATCGATGAAAGCGCGCTGGCCAATGCTGAGGTGATCATTTCCGAAGATCGCGAAGCCCAGCTGGCGGCACGTCTGCTGCAGTTTGAAGAGACGCTGGCCGTTGTCGCACGTGACGGTACCCCGCACGTGATGTGCTCTTACCTGTACGATCTGGCGGGTCTGTTCTCCGGTTTCTACGAACACTGCCCTATCCTGTCTGCGGAAAGCGAAGCGGTCCGCAACAGCCGCCTGAAGCTGGCTCAGCTGACGGCGAAGACCCTGAAGCTGGGTCTGGATACCCTGGGTATCGAAACCGTAGAGCGCATGTAATAAACAAACCCGGCCATCGCCGGGTTTTTTATGTTCAAAAATATTTGCGCAGGTATTCCGTTAAACACAGGATTGCCATGGCCTGTCCATAGGGCATCGACGTGAGTGGGATCTGGCGATAGAACGCCAGATCGCTGCCCATCCCCGTACCGAACGACGTCTGCAGTAACTCCCCTTCCGGCGAGATATTTTCCACAATGCCGCGAATCGCTTTCTCCGCCACCGCAGCATATTCCGCGCCGACATAGCGTTTACGCACCGCTTTCAGAATACCGTAGGCAAAGCCTGCCGTGGCTGACGCCTCAAGGTAGGAATGCGGATCGTCGAGCAGCGTATGCCACAGGCCGCTATCGTCCTGACATTTGGCGAGGGCCGCAATCTGCGCGTTCAGCACCTGCACAAGGTAGCGACGAACGGCGTTATGTTCAGGCAAATCCACCAGTTCAAGGAAATCCGGGATCACGATGGTCAGCCAGCTGTTGCCTCGTGCCCAGCGTGCCTTCGCAAAGTTATGGTGGCCTTCGTAATTCCAGCCGTGGAACCACAGGCCGGTTTCGCGATCCATCAGGTTTTGCACGTGCAGCAGAAACTGATACACCGCCTCTTCAACGTACTCCGGTTTATTAAGGAGTTTGCCGATTTTCGCCAGCGGCAGAACCGTCATCATCAGCGTGTCATCCCACATCTGCTGAGAATTCTCTTCCGCCAGGGTGATGTGCTGCATGCCGCCATGGTCGGTGCGCGGCATCTCATTCATGGCCCACTCCGCCCAACTTTCCAGCCACGGCAGCCAGGCCGGGTTTCTGGTCTCTTCGTAACGATAAGCCAGCGTCAGGAACGGTGACATGGTATTCACGTTTTTGGTGGTCGCCCCTTCCCTGAAACGATCGGCAAACCAGCGGTCAATGATGTCACGCATCGCTTCGTCGCCCGTCTGGCAGTAATACTGCCAGATACCGTATAACCCCACGCCGTGGGTCCACTCCCAGCCTGCCCATCCTTTGGTGTCAATGACCCGCCCGTCGTCCAGGCGCAGTAAAAACTCACCTGTTGTATCGTGGATATTAACGAGGTTATGCGTCACCTTTTCAATCAGCGATTTCAGCTCGTCCCGGGCGATGAAATGCGCAGGCTGACGCAGGAGTGGACTGTGTTTGACCGGCCAAACTTTCATTATCTTAACCTCTGTTGTATGTCGAATTCAGTACCGCGCGCCCCTTCAGCGAAGGTGCCGCAGGCTTATTACGATTCAGATAACCGATGTTGTTATTGCCCCACAGCGACGCATAAGGCATACCGGCCAGCATCTCCACGGTGGCGCGGGCTTCTGGTGTCGCACTCTCAGGAATGGCGCGGCCAGACGCGCGCATTTTGGCGGTCTCTTCACGCAACGTGGTGTGGGTGTGCAAATTGAGTTTGAATCGCAGCGAGACCAGGAAGCCGCAGAACAGCACCAGAAGCGTTCCCACGCTCAGGATCAGCAGAATGGTGTGGCTCACTTCCGCGGGCTGGGTCTTCTGTCCGCTGACAAAGCCGGACATCTGCATCACAATACCCACCAGCATTACCGCCCCTGCCTGCGAGGCTTTACGGGTCAGCGTCATGATGCCGGCGAAAATCCCTTCGCGGCGCTGGCCGGTGATCACTTCATCGACATCAGCAATGTAGGTGTAGGTATTCCACGGTACATAGTTGATCCCACCGCGTCCCAGACCGGCAACTGCAGAGACCAGCAATAACAGAGAGTAGATATCACTCAGGCCCGCGTAATACAGCACGGCGTAGGAAAGCGATGCCAGGCCAAACAGCACCACGACCATCCGATAGGACGGCGCGGGTCCGAAACGAATGCACAGCGGGATCATGGCGATAACCGCAATAAACTGGAAGATGGCCATCGTGCCCAGCAGGCTGGAGGCCATGGATGCTTCCTGCATCAGCACGAAAACCACGTAGTAGGTAAACACGGCATTAAAGACGTCCTGGGCGATATACCCGCCAAGGTACATCCCCAGATGCTGACGAAAAATTCTCACGCGCAGCGTAGAGCTCAACTCCACAAACAGGCGGTTGAGGCTCTGCCCGAGCGACAGTTTCTTCTTCTCCTCTTCGGCACGCAGGGCGGCTTCGCTCCACTCTTCTCGCGGTCGCTCCCAGGTGAAGAACCAGACGAGCATCAGCATCAGCGCGCACAGCACGGAGAAGACCAGGCTTGCATAGAAAAAGGAGACCGCGTTGTCTTTGCCGAAATGCGTGAGCAGGATCCCCGGCAGGAATGAAGCCAGGATGGCAGACATTTGCGCCATCGAGATACGGGCACCTGAGAAGCGGGTTTTCTGTTTAAAGTCATCGGTCATTTCCGGCACCAGCGTTTCGTACGGCACCAGAATCATGGTGTAGACGATATCGAACACCAGATAGGTCAGCAGGTAATACCAGAAACTCATCTCCCCCACCCACATCAGGGAGTAGCTGAATACGCACGGGATCCCCAGCAGAATAAAGAACTTACGCCGACCGAAGCGCTTGCCGAGCCAGGTCGTGCCAAAGTTATCGGTCAAAAAGCCCATCAAAGGGCTGACGACGGCATCCAGTACCCTTGCGGCAGCAAAGATGAAGGTTGCTTCAATCGGGGAGAGTCCACAGAACGTTGTATAAAAATACAAAAGCCAGGCCGCCGTCAGGGCGGTGGTTCCCGCCCCGAGGAAATCGCCTGACCCGTAAGCAAGATAATTTGCGAGTCCAATTTTTCGTGTTTTCATTGCCGTCAACCCTACTCAGTTTTGGGAGACTCCCTGTAAGCAAAATCTGATCCGGGAGTTATTACACGGCTACAGTAAGAGTATCGACCTGGTGATACCTTTCTGTTTTTGCCATCACCGGCAAGCGGCTGGCAAAAATGCAAAGAGTGTCGTTACGCGTGTCACTGATTTATAAAACAGCGTTTCTTTTACATCAAAAGAGGAGGTCATTTTTTGCGAGCCAGCCATCAGAAATGGCTGATGGCGGGCGCAGAAGGCGGGGTATTAGCGGTAGTTGACGATGACGGAATTACGCTGAACTTTCAGCGCAGGGATCAGGCGTCCGCCGCCCGGCACTTCCCAGATAAAGCGCAAAGGTTCGACAGCAGGCACGCCGTTGAAGGCCTGAGTGGTGCCATTCTCTCCGTCAATTTCCGTACAGCGTGTCTGGGAGCACAGCCGTACCCGAAGCCCGGCAGGCGTTGGGCCAATAAGCGTGTAGTTCCAGACCACCAGGGTCATCAGACCGGACACCGGCTCAGTCGGTGATAGTGGTCGCGAAGACATGGCGACACCGCGATTGCTGAGGGTCACGCCAATACTGCTGGCCTGCCAGGTCCCTTCCCCGGCGGCCTGGGCCACCAGCGGAAAAAGTAAAATCCATAACCACTTACGCATTATTTTCCTCCTATCGTCGCCGTCATACGGATATGACGGTTATCCGACAACTCCATATTCGACAGCACGACCAGCTGGTTCAGGCTACGGCGCAGGAAGCGCGACAGCAGCGGACGCAGCGCATGGTTCACCAGCAGAACCGGTGGCGCACCCAGCATCTCCTGACGCGCCAGCGCCTCTTGTGTTTGCTCCAGCAGACGGTCGGCCAGGCCAGGTTCCAGCCCTCCACCGCCCTGCAGAGCCTGCAGCAGCAGACGTTCAAGCGGCGTATCGAGGCCGATAACCTGCACTTCCCCGGTGCCCGGGAACCACTGCTGCGTGATCGCCCGCCCCAGTGCCACGCGCACCACCGCCGTCAGTTCGTGCGGATCGCTTTGCAACGGTGCATGCTCGGCGAGGGTTTCCAGAATGGTACGCATATCGCGGATCGGCACTTTTTCCTCGAGCAGGTTTTGCAGCACCTTGTGCAGCGTGGTCAGCGTCACGACGCCTGGCACGAGATCTTCCGTCAGCTTCGGCATCTCCTGCGTGACACGGTCGAGCAGTTGCTGGGCTTCCTGACGACCAAACAGCTCTGCCGAGAATTGTCCAATCAGATGGTTCAGGTGGGTCGCCACCACGGTACTCGCCTCCACCACGGTGTAGCCCTGAATTTGCGCCTGCTCTTTCAGCGCGCTCTCAATCCAGATGGCAGCCAGGCCAAAGGCCGGGTCGATGGTTTGCTCGCCTGGCAGCGTACCCGCCGCGGTGCCCGGGTTAATGGCCAGCCAGCGGCCTGGATAAGCATCACCGCTGCCAATCTCTACGCCTTTCATCAGAATTCGATAGCGCGCAGGCGGCAGATCCATATTGTCGCGGATGTGAACCACCGGCGGCAGGAAGCCCATGTCCTGGGCGAATTTTTTACGGATGCTGCGGATTCGGCCCAGCAGTTCGCCATCCTGCTGGAAATCGACCATCGGGATGAGGCGATACCCCACTTCCATTCCCAGCGAATCTTCCAGTTGAACGTCGTTCCAGGTCGCTTCCACGGCCTGCGTGTTCTCCGGCATTTTTACCGGAGCAGGTTCCGCTGCCGGGGTCATCTCACGGCCACGCATCCACCAGGCAAGGCCCAGCAATGCCGCAGTGAACAGCAGGAACACCAGGTTTGGCATTCCCGGCACCAGACCGAGCAGGCCCAGCACCGCGGCGGCCAGCAGCATCACGCGCGGGTTGCTGAAGAGCTGCCCGACCATCTGCTCGCCAACATCCTGATCGGTACTGACGCGGGTCACGATAACCCCCGCCGCCGTTGAGATGACCAGTGCCGGGATCTGCGCCACCAGACCGTCACCAATGGTCAGCAGCGTATAGCTTTCCGCCGCGTGGCCCATGTCCATGCCGTGCTGCAGCACGCCCACCAGCAGGCCGCCGACCACGTTAATCACCATGATCAGGATGCCCGCAATGGCATCACCGCGAACAAACTTACTCGCACCGTCCATTGAGCCGTAGAAGTCAGCTTCCTGCGTCACTTCCGAGCGGCGCTTTTTGGCTTCATCTTCGGCAATAAGCCCGGCGTTCAGATCCGCGTCGATGGCCATCTGCTTGCCCGGCATCCCGTCAAGCACAAAACGCGCGCCCACTTCCGCGATACGTCCGGCACCTTTGGTGATAACCATAAAGTTAATGATGACAAGAATGACGAACACCACGATACCGATGGCAAAGTTACCGCCGACGAGGAAGTGGCCGAATGCCTCAACCACTTTACCCGCCGCAGCAGCACCGGTATGACCTTCCATCAGAATGATACGGGTTGACGCGACGTTCAGCGCCAGCCTTAACAAGGTGGTAAACAGCAGAATGGTCGGGAATGCGGCGAACTCAAGGGTGCGCTGGGTGAACATCGCCACCAGCAAAACCATAATGGACAACGCAATGTTGAATGTGAAAAGCAGGTCGAGGATGAACGCCGGAAGCGGCAACACCATCATCGACAGAATTAGCAGGATGAGAATCGGTCCGGCAAGGATCTGCCATTGCGTCGATTTCAGGTTGCCGGGCAGGCGCAACATTGCCACCAGATTAGCCATCAGTGTCCTTCTCGTTCATAAAATCCAGCGCGTCAGGCACCGGAAGGTTCTCAGGTTTCACAGGCCGTTGACCGCCAGCCAGACGCCAGCGTTTCAACTGCCATACCCAGGCCAGCACTTCCGCCACCGCGGCGTAGAGTTGTCCTGGGATCTGTTGTCCAATTTCCGCATGGCGATACAGCGCGCGCGCCAGCGGAGGCGCTTCGAGTATGGGCACCCGGTTTTCGGTACCAATTTCACGAATACGCAGGGCGATGAGCCCCGCCCCTTTCGCCACCACTTTCGGCGCGCTCATTTTGTTTTCGTCGTACTGCAGCGCAACGGAATAGTGTGTCGGGTTAGTCACAATGACGTCGGCTTTTGGCACATCTTCCATCATCCGTCGACGGGCGGCAGCACGTTGCATCTGGCGGATACGCCCTTTCACGTGCGGGTCACCTTCCATCTGCTTATATTCATCCCGAATATCCTGACGAGACATGCGCAGTTTCTTGAAGTGGCTGTAAAGCTGGAAGATAACGTCAAAACCCACCATGGGAATAATGCTGAGCACCACCAGCAGGGCACAGAGCCCGGCCAGGTTCAGCGCATTGCTCATCGCGGTTAACGGCGATTCACTGATGAGGCGCATCATTTCCGGCCAGTGGTGCCAGAGAAAAAAACCGCCGGTACTGCCCATCAGGACCGATTTCAGAATCGCTTTAAGCAACTCCGCACCGGTTTGCGCCGAGAACATTTTCGCAATCCCCGGCAGCGGGTTCAGTTTCGAAAACTTGGGTTGCAGCGATTTCCCGCTAAACACCAGACCGCCCAGCATTACGGGCGAGACCAGCGCCACCAGCACGACGCCGGTAATCAGGGGCAACAGCGCAAGCATGGCATCTTTAACGAGCAGGATTATCTGGCTGAGGATCAGGTTAGGGTCGTTGACCATACTGTGGTCAAAACGTAGGCCAGCCGAGAGCATTCCCGCCAGTTTGCGGGCGAGCGCCTCCCCACCCCACCAGATAATGCACACGCCTACGATGAGGATCAGCAGGGATGTCAGTTCTCGGGATCGGGGGACCTGCCCTTCCTCACGCGCTTTTTCTAGTCGGTGGGGTGTGGGGGCTTCCGTTTTGTCGTCGTTCTCTTCTGCCACAGTGCCTGCTCGCAGCCCATTTAGTCACGGGTATCATGCCAGCCTGACCTTTCATCAATGGGTTGAAAAAACCCAATAACCGGGTTCTTTTAGCCAGTTCAGCGTCGGAGCAATCGGGTGATGAGTAAAAAACGGCAAAAAAATTTGAGATAGCGTTTGGCAACACTGTCAGCAAGCAGGGCGTGAGCAAGGGCCAGCCACCCCAGCGTTATGCACTCAAAATTAAGCGGCATACCCTCAGGTTGCGCGTGCAACCTGAGGGTCATCACCTCAATCAGAAACCAAGGCTGTCCAGCAGGTCGTCTACCTGATCCTGGCTTGCCACAACGCCCGCTTTGGTGGCGTCGAGCTGTGGACCGTTGAGCAGGCTTTCGTTCTCGCGTTTTGGACGAGCGGCCGGTTCCGGAATGTTCTCCAGCAGCACCATCAGCAGCTGACGTTCAATTTCCTGAATCACATCCATCATGCGCTTGATAACCTGGCCCGTGAGGTCCTGGAAATCCTGCGCCATCATGATGTCCAGCAGCTGCGCGTTGGTAAAGCTGGTGTGGCCCGGCACATCGCCCAGGAACTGACGGGTATCCGTGACCAGCTCGCGGGCATCCGCCAGCTCGATTGGATTCTCAAACCACTCATCCCAGCGTTTGGTCAGCGCTTTCGCGCCTTTCTCCATCGCATCCTGATGCGGTTGTGACGCTTCAACGCTGTTCAGCGCACGTTCAGCCGCCTGAGCGGTCATCTGCACAACGTAGTCCAGACGATCGCGGGCATCCGGAATGGCTTCCGCCGCTTCAGCAATTGCCTGGTCCAGCCCCAGTTCACGCAGGCTGTCACGCAGCATGCGTGTCAGGCTGCCGATGCGGGCAATGATATCGCTGGGCGAGTGTTCTTCAACGGGTTTCATAGCAGGTTGCATCATCATAACCAACACCTCACATGCCGAGTTTCTCGAAGATCTTACCGAGCTTCTCTTCCAGGGTGGCCGCAGTGAACGGCTTCACGACATAGCCACTAGCGCCCGCCTGTGCTGCGGCAATAATGTTCTCTTTTTTCGCTTCTGCGGTCACCATCAAAACCGGCAATGACGCCATTCCCGCGTCCGCACGGATGGTTTTCAGCAGTTCCAGACCGTCCATGTTTGGCATGTTCCAGTCGGAGATAACAAAACCAAACCCGCCCGCCTGCAGTTTGTTCAGCGCATCAACGCCGTCTTCTGCTTCTTCAACGTTGTTGAAGCCCAGCTCTTTCAGCAGGTTGCGTACGATACGACGCATGGTGGAAAAGTCATCCACAACCAAAAACTTAAGCTCTTTATCCGCCATAAAATAATACTCCTGAGTCAAATACGTATTGCCTGTCCGGCACTGATTTTCGCCAGCATCTGCTGGCTTACCTGGCTAAGATCGACCACTTCGCTCACGCCACCCATATTGATGGCCTCGCGCGGCATGCCGAACACCACACAACTTGCTTCATTCTGCGCAATCGTCCAGGCGCCAGCCTGGTGCATTGCAAGCATTCCGGCGGCACCGTCGTTACCCATCCCCGTCAGGATCACCCCAACGGCGTTGCGCCCCGCATGTTTCGCCACCGAATGAAACAGCACATCCACCGACGGACGGTGCCGGTTTACCGGCGGCCCGTCATGAATTTTGATTTGATAGTTAGCGCCACTGCGCGCCAGCTCCATATGCTTGTCACCCGGTGCGATATACGCATGGCCGGGGAGTACGCGCTCACCGTCTTCCGCCTCTTTCACGCTGATCTGACACAGCTTGTTCAGACGCTCGGCGAACGAGCGGGTAAAGCCTGGCGGCATATGCTGCGTGATCAGAATACCCGGACTTGAAAGCGGCAATGGCTGGAGTACATGACGAATTGCCTCTGTTCCCCCGGTTGACGCCCCAATCACCAGCAGTTTTTCCGAACTGAGTAAAGGACCGGCCTTCAGCGTTACCGGTGCATCCATCGGTTTGTGCGCGGCAAGCTTCGCACGTGACGCGGTGCGGATCTTCTCGGCGATCATTTCGCTGTACGCCAGCATCCCTTCACGAATGCCAAGCTGAGGTTTGGTGACAAAATCCACCGCCCCTAACTCCAGCGCACGCAGGGTAATTTCAGATCCTTTTCCGGTCAGGGATGAGACCATCACCACTGGCATGGGCCGCAGGCGCATCAATTTTTCCAGGAAATCAATGCCATCCATGCGCGGCATTTCGACATCCAGCGTTAACACGTCGGGGTTATATTTTTTAATTAAATCCCGCGCTACCAGCGGATCAGGCGCTGTCGCCACCATCTCCATATCGCTGTGGCTATTGATAATTTCAGTCATGATCTGGCGCATCAGCGCAGAATCGTCGACAGACAACACCCTGATTTTACTCATGCTTTTTCCTTACTCAGCGCATATACCGTTTGCCCACGCAGGCTAAACTCACGCACGAGGTTGCTGAAGTTTTCCGAGTGCCCGGCAAACAGTAAACCGTCAGGCTTGAGCAACGGAACAAACCGACGCAGAATGTCCTGTTGCGTCGTTTTATCAAAATAGATCATGACGTTACGGCAAAAAATAGCGTCGAATGGCCCCGGCACGTTGTACTGCTTATCCAGCAGGTTAACGGGCGCGAATTCGACACAGTTCGCCAGCTCCTGGCGCACGCGCACCAGGCCTTCATGCGGGCCGGTTCCGCGCATGAAGTAACGCTGCAACTGCTGAGGTGACAGCGTTTTCAGTTCATCCTGGCGATACACGCCGTTGCGTGCCTTCTCCAGCACTTCGGTATCAATATCACTGGCGTAGACTTTCCAGCGTCCAGGCGCCATGCCCAGCGTGTCGGCAAGGGTGATCGCCAGCGAGTACGGCTCTTCCCCGGTTGAGGCGGCCGCACTCCAGACGCGATACTCCCCGCTGCGGCGACGCGCGTGCTCCGCCAGGACCGGGAAGTGGTGAGCTTCACGGAAAAATGCGGTCAGGTTGGTGGTTAACGAGTTAATAAAAGCCTGCCACTCTGCGCTGTTCTGGTTCGCTTCGAGCATGCTCAGATAGCGACCAAAATCGTCCAGCCCAAGCGTACGCAAGCGCCGCACCAGACGGTTGTAGACCATGTCTCGCTTATGATCGGCAAGCACAATCCCCGCACGCTGGTAGATTAACTGACATATCCGACGAAAATGCGCGTCGGACAGCGCGAGGCGCTGTGTCATCTGCAACAGTAATGACGTTTGCCCTGGGGGCATTGGTGATGTCATAGCGCCTTCTTAATTACATTCAGGATACAACTGGCACGGCCTGCGACCGCCCGACTTCTGTTACTGCTTCAACGTGCTCTTTCACATTAAATACCGCGACCAGCCCGGTCAGATGATCCGCCTGGCTGGCCAGCTGATCGGTTGCCGCTGCCGCTTCCTCAACTAACGAGGCGTTTTGTTGCGTGACCTGATCCATCTGGCTTACCGCCTGGGCCACCTGCTCAATTCCGCGACGCTGTTCATCGGACGCAGAAGCAATCTCGCCCATGATGTCGTTAACCCGCGTAACGGAGGTGACGATTTCGTGCATGGTTTTCGCCGCCGTGTCCACCAGGGCAGAACCTTGCTGGACGCGCGAGACGGACTCTTCAATCAGCCCTTTAATTTCTTTCGCGGCGTTGGCGCTGCGGCTCGCCAGATTACGGACTTCACCGGCCACAACCGCAAAACCACGCCCCTGTTCACCGGCTCGTGCCGCTTCAACGGCCGCGTTCAGCGCCAGAATGTTGGTCTGGAACGCAATACCGTCAATCACGCTGATGATGTCGCCAATTTTCTGTGAACTGGCGGCAATGTCCTGCATGGTACTGGCCACGTGAGAGGCCTGATCGCCCCCCTTCTTCGCCGTCATCGCCGCCTGTCTGGACAGGTCAGACGCCTGACGCGCGTTATCCGCGTTCTGGCTTACCGTCGCGGTGAGCTGCTCCATGCTGGCAGCCGTTTGCGCCAGCGAAGCTGCCTGCTGCTCGGTGCGCGATGAGAGATCGTTATTGCCTGCCGCAATCTCCGAGATCCCGGTGTGCATGGCATAACTGCCCTGTCGCACATCGGAGACCGTTTCCCGCAGGGCGCCCTGCATCGCCTTCAGGCTGGCAAAAATCGCCGAAATTTCGTTCTTGCCGTACACCGCCACCGGACGCGCCAGGTTACCCTTCGCAATACTGTCGAAGTGGCTGCTGACGATCGCCAGCGGTTGCACAATCATTCTGCGCGACCAGTACAGGGCACCGCCGGTCAGCAGCACCGCCAGAATCACCACCACGGCAAAAATCACGCCTGACATATGGTAGTTTTTACGGCTGTCATTCCCGGCGCGTTGGACAAACTGGTTAATGTTCTGCTGCCAGGCATTAAAGCTCGCGTCAAACGCCACCTGGGACACCTGGACTGGCGCGGTCATAAAGTCCGAGAGCTGGTTGTTCTCAAGCCAGGTCGCCTGGTGATCCAGGTCGCTGTGCCACTGATCAAAACGCTTCTTCATCGCGACTTTCAGCGCCTTCACTTCCGCGCTGCCGGCGTCCTGTGCCGCGAAGGCGTTAAACTGCGCGTCAGCCTGCTTCAGGCTGACGCGCGCGGTCACCATCAATGCCTTGATGTCATCCGGCGGATAACTCAGGGCGGTTAAGGTTCCCGCTTTGTTCAGCGCCGTGCTTGCCTGCAACAGTACGGCGCGCGTCTGTGCCACGGCGGCGCGCTGCTGGTTACTCGCCTCAACTTCCTGCAAATTCTGATAGCCATCGCGAAACGCCCAAAAAGACAACCCGTTACTGCCAACCTGCAACACACCGCAAAGGATCAGAATCAAAAACAGTGTGGTCGAGATACGAATACGATTTAACATCCACGCTCCCATCATGCGGCAAGCAGCCGCGGTTTAAATGTCAGTCAAAATGTTTCCCAGTTTTCATGTCCGGTCGTCGCTGCAGGTTTACGGGTCGCTGCCGCTGCTGCGGCAGGCGCGAGATACGTTGCTTGCGGGGTGACCGTGTTTCCAGCGAGTGAAGCGAGACGAAACGCCGAGACGGCCATCTTCAGACGGCTTGCCTGGTCTTCCAGCGCAGCGGCCGCCGCAGCGGACTCCTGCACCAGCGCGGCGTTTTGTTGTGTCACGCGATCCATTTCCGATACCGCCAGAGCAACCTGGTCGATACCACGACTCTGCTCATCCGACGCAGAGGCGATTTCACCCATGATGTCCGTTACGCGGGTAACGGCATTCACGATGTCATTCATGGTTTCCCCTGCGCTTTCTACCAGCACGGAGCCGGTATCGACGCGGGAAACGGAGTCTTCAATCAGGGCCTTGATCTCTTTCGCCGCGTTGGCACTGCGGCTGGCAAGGTTGCGCACTTCCCCGGCCACCACGGCAAACCCGCGCCCCTGCTCGCCCGCACGTGCGGCTTCAACGGCGGCGTTGAGGGCGAGGATATTGGTCTGGAAAGCGATGCCGTCGATAACGCTAATGATGTCGGCGATTTTCTTCGAACTGTCGGCGATTTCGTGCATGGTTTTCACCACGCCGTCCACCACGCGACCGCCTCGCTGCGCCGTTTCGGACGCGCTTTCCGCCAGCTGTGAGGCCTGACGGGCGTTGTCCGCGTTCTGCTTCACGGTCGCGGTAAGCTGCTCCATGCTGGCGGCGGTCTCTTCGAGCGCCGACGCCTGCTGTTCGGTGCGCGACGACAGATCGTTGTTGCCCATCGCAATTTCGCTGGTACCGGTATAAATGGCTTCCGATCCGTTACGCACGTTGGCGACGGTCTCAATTAGCGAGCGCTGCATATGATCAACGCTGTTTGCCAGCTCGGTAATTTCATTGCGCCCGGAGACGGTCAGCGTTTTGGTCAGGTCACCACCGGCAATCTCGCGAATGTGGGCAATGACGCGACCGAGAGGATTAAGCAGGATGTGGCGAATGCCGTACCACACGCCCACCAGCACGATGACCAGCGCCAGCGCCATGACGGCCATCTGCCATTTGGCAAAGCGGTAATCATTCTGGCTTTGCGTAAAGGCCGAGTGATACAGGTCGCCACTGGCTTTGGCGTATTCCCCGAGTGCCGCACCAAGGGCGTTTTGCATCCCCTGGGTAGGTTGCGCGAAATACGCGTCCATGTTGCCGCTTTCCAGGAACTGAATAAGCTCCGTCAGACCGGCATAGTAGGCGTTGTACTTTTCATCGATATTCTGGCTCACCTGCGCCATGGCAGGCTGTGGCGTGATTTTCTTAAAGGCGTCGTAGTGTTTCGCTGCGTCAGCAAGGGTCGCCCGCGCATTTTTCAGCAGTTCCGTTTTCGCACTGCTCTGCTGATTATTTGGATCCATCATCATGCGGGCGGAAGAGCGGCTCAGGTTGATACGCGTTTGCAGCATCAGATCCCACGTCGACGTCAGTTCACTCTGCTGTACGCGGAGATCGTTCGAGGCGGCGAAACTGTCCTGGTTTTGTTTAAGTGACGAGAAAAAAAGCCCGCCGGAGGTAAGCTGAAGAAGTGCGAAAATGACCAGCACCATCATAAGCATTGTGACAACGCGGATACGGTTCAACATACAACACCTTCTCATAGATTTATTAACGGTGTTATCGGCACTGACTACAGGAACTTTACATTTGAGAAAGGGAAAAGCGCGGGGTTAAAACGCAACGTCAACGATCAGCGTGTCGGTGTAGGTGCCGGCAGGCGGCGTAGACTGGCTGGTAAGGACTTTGGCAGTGTAGTTGTAGGTTCGCAATAAACCGTCGGTACTGACCTGCGATGAGGTTGCGCTGGTCCAGCGCTCGGTACCGCTGCCACCCCAGCGGTTGGTCGTGGCTTCTTTATAAATGTCGTAACTCATGTAGTTACTGCCGCTCACCATGCGGCGAACATTATTCAGCGCGTTGGCACCATTATTAATTCCGATAGTGTAAGTGCTTCCTTTGGTACAGGTGACGGCAATCGCCTGCGAGACAGTGGGGAAACTTTGCACCAGCGGCGCACTGTTGAAGTTGACGTCAGGCGTGGTCATGGCGCTGCAGTCGTTGGTAACGGTCATGTTGAGAAGAATACTGGTGGTCGCCGTGCCTGTCTGGGGAACGGTGCAAAGGCCCAGCACGCCCACGGAACAGACGCTGTAGTTGATGCTGAAGGTGAGCAGCACCTGATAGGGCCCGGCTGTGACGTTTTGTCCGGCAACGGTGCGGAAATAAAGCGGAATGCTGTACTGTTTTGACCCCAGTAATCCCAGCAGGGTGTTGCCGCTCCAGGTATAAGCTTTGCTGATTTGCACTTCGCTGTTGCTCGAACACCCCGTTAACCCGCACAACCGGGTGGGGATCACATCCGTGATGGCCGCATTATCGGTGCGTTTCATGGTGGCACGGCTGTTGCCTGAAACCGACGCGGCGGTGTAGTTCAGCGTCACCGAGTCGTTGGTCAGAAGATTGAGCACAGCGTCGCATGCCACGATCAGCCTGCCGGTGGTTTCGACCTCCCCGGTTCCGCTGAGCGCGAACGAGGTGACGCTACCAAATGACGCATTTACCGTACTGACGGTACACGCCGCCCAGCCGCCGCCAGAAAACAGCAGCAGCATCAATAGCAGTAAGCGCTTCACCGTTCCTCCCGGCAAATCAGCGGTCCGTATGTCTGCAGCTTATGTTCCGGGTTGGCCCCCACGGTCAGCGTGGCCGAGCAGTGTTTTCCGTCTGGCGTAATCACCTCAAGCGGGTTCACATCGCTGAGATTTTCCAGCCAGGCGATGCCGTCATACCCCACCACCGCATTGTTGCGCGAGGCACGTCGAACCTGGCTTCCCACCGGAATAGCCTGCCCCTGCTTGTCATGCAGAATGACGCTTGCCACCCGCTCCTGCTCCATCGGGAAATCGACCAGATAACCGCTGTGGCGGCGAATAGCGATCCGCCGCTCTGTCTCTTTCAGCCGGGTATCCGCGGGCAGATTAAGGGTATCAATGCGATAACTGGCCGGGTAATAAGCCGATACACCGCTGACCAGCAGGTAGCCGTTATTGTTCGTTTTGCCGACCGGCTGGTTTTCATAACTGACGGGAACGTCCGGGTGACCGTCGGTGCTGATCACCACAAACGCATCGTTGATTTTGTTTGCCGCAAATAGCTCGCCGTCCATCAGCACAATCGCGCCCATCGCCTCTCCCCACCAGGTCATCATGTCCCTTTCGCCATAACCACCGCCCTGAAGTTCGATGTTGTTATTGCGCCAGCCCAGCGTTCCCTGCTGATAATCATTGGCTTTCGACTGGTTGGCCCATGCCATGTTCCAGCTAAAGCCACCGTCGGAAGGCAGGAGTGGTTGTAGTTGATACGCTGCGTGCTGCCGGCATCTGGCGTGTTTTCATAGGTTACGGCGGCACTGTCACGCTCTCCCAGCGGCACCTGAAGCGACATGGCCACCGTCCAGTCTCCCCGCTGCTGATCGCGGCTTGCGGCCAGATAAATACTGCTCGCCCCCCACAGATTGCGGCTCCAGGAGAGATTCAGCAGTTCGGTTTTTTGGTTGTCAAAGCTCTCCACGCCGATCCACGCAGCACCGAGACTGCCATACTCGCCCAGGTTAAAGGTGAGAGAGTACTGGTCGGTGTTGCGACTAAAACTGGCGATGGGCCGGTCATTTTCGTCATAGACCGTAGGTTGGTCATAGAGGGCGAGGTTGCCAAAGTCGCGATCGCGCCGCGTATGCTGTGTCGCTACACTAAATTCACTGGTACTGTACTGATAGCCCCAGTTGATTTGCCCGCCATTATCTCCGCGCATACGGCTTTGAGAATACGCGGTATTCACGACGCCAAACCGACCCAATTTAACCACCGTCCCCATCCCGCCCAGCGCCAGTGCTTCTGCCCCTTCGGCATGGCCCTCCAGCGTCAACCAGTCCGTAACGCCATAGCGATACGACCCACTACCCGCCGCCGGGCCGTAGTCAAAATTCTTGATGCCGTAATTACGCCGCAGGCTGCCGAGCGTCACCGCCCCGTCGCTCAGGCCCTGTTTCAGCAATTCGCTGGTGACGTAAAACGGCAGCGTGGTACTCACCTGGCGCCCCAGCGCATCGGTGGTGACCAGTACCGCGTCCCCTGCTCCGTTGATATAGGGCAGATTGGTCAGGGTGAACGGTCCCGGCTGAAGCTGGGTCGAGCCGGAACGATAGCCATTGATAAAGAGATCCACCGAGGTGGGAACCGCCGCTTCGCCCGAGAACTCTGGCAGTGGCCAGGTCACGAGGTCAGGACGCAGGGAGAAATCCCGCCCGTAGCTGATCCCGCCCATGCGCACGCTGGTGCTCCAGCTCAGGGCATCGCTGATCACATCCCCGGCGGTCCAGGTCGTTGCCTCGTCCTCGTTCGTCATCAGAAGCGTCGTGTCATAGCGCACATACCCTTCCTGCTGACCGTCGTTTCCGGTGAAATTTTCCCGGGCATAGCCGGTTGAAGAAAAGGAGCCGTTCTCATTGAAGTAGCGGAATTCATGCCAGAGCGAGGCCTGTCCGCCGACATGTTCCGTATGGTTGGTGTAGAGATCGTAATTGAGCAGTGCTCCACGCCCGAAGTGTGGTTTGCTTTGTGACATTTGTCCGCTGAAAGGGGTCACGCGTGAGGCGACCCAGTCGGCCGGAACGCCCAGCAGCAGACGCTGCGCCGCGCTGTCGTACTCTACGCGCACCTGCGGCAGGGTAGAAAGGTTCACGTCTCCGGCAGGCACATGCTCCGGCGGAAGCCCTGCCCGCAGCAGGTCGGCGCTGGAAATAAAGAATGCCCCCTCGCGCTGCGTCACGGGCACCACCATACCGGTGTCGTAGTGATTCAACACAATCGAGAGCTGAAAGACCGCTTCGCCGTTCAACGCCTGAGCCTGCGGCGGCGGCGGTAAACTGTCATCGCCGGGCTCAGCCCAGGTGCTGGTACTGACGCAGAGCAGGATCATCATCGCCGGTTTCAGTTGACGGGCGTCGACTGCCATTGCGTATCCCTGGCATTAATCTGCGCGCTCAGCCGGTCTGGCTGACCTATTCGGGCCGGGATTGACCAGGTGCGGGTGCTGCCCGCAAGCACATACCCGAGTAATCCGTCTGCAACCGTCCGCTTCTGCCCGCCCTGCTCCAGCGCCACCTGGCTGAGTTTGACGTGCACATCCCCCTGATTACGGACCTCCAGGGCAGGATGTCCCTTCTCCTGCGTCACCCGCCAGCTCAGATTTTTGGTCTCCACCAGCGCATGATGCGCCCCCTCTTTTAGGGTCGGGATCCCCTGTCCATAAACGAACAAAGGAATGGAGTAGCGCATTTGCAATTTCAGGCCAATGGCCGGCTCGGCTTTGGCATCCGGCTGGGGGATTTCATCCACAATAATGCGGTAGGCCTGTTCGACGCCGAGCGGCACCGTACCCTGCTTAATCAAACGAATAAGCTGCTTACTGCCTTTGCCAATGGTGACGATGGGCGGGCTGGCCACCACGTCCTGCTGTGCGGAGTAGCGTTCATAACCGCCCTCCTGCTTCCAGCGCACAATGCGGACCTGCATTGTCGTTGCGCTGTTCCCCTGATTCTGGATCCATAATTCAGTGGCTTTGGCATCCGCTGACAACCACGGATCGATGGGCCACAACAGAATGGTTGCCGCCGCCTGCGCCTGGCCTGTCGCCGCAGCCATTCCCCCCAACAAACTCACCAGACAAAGGTGTCTGAAAAATGGCTTCATCGACTGTCTCCCTTTATCACCATGACAAGGTCACGGTGAGCTGATCAGAATACGTTCCTGCCGGGCTAAACCCGGTCAGCAGCGCCACGCCAAAAAGCGGCAGCGCAATGTTATTACTGTTGGTATAGGTCACCGGTATTGCCTGATTGACGCCAATTTCGCTGTTCGCCGCCAGCGAACTGCTGCTGTAAAGGCGATATCCCACCACTTCCGTTCCCCCTGAGCGCTTCATACGCCGAACGGAGGAGTAATTCTGTCCGCCGTTAATGCTCATACTCAGCGCCACGCCGGGCGTGCAGGCGATGGACAAGGCCCCGTTAGGCACAAAACTGGTGCTCACCGGGGCACTCTCCACCCCGTTGTGGGTACCGAAATCGAGCGTACCGAAAAGTCCTCCGCTGCCCGTGGATACCGCGCACCCGGGCACAATGGTCGCGCTGACCTTAAATGACTGTGACGTCACAGCACCCGCCGCAGGCACCAGCATCAGGCAGACGATCAGCGCGTACAAAGGGTGCACGATCCCCTCCGCGCTGTTGCGCAGACGCAAAATGGATGCCTTCATGGCTGCGTGAAACTAGTAGGTGACGCTGACGTTAATCGTGTCGGTGTAGGTACCCGGAACGACCGTAACGCTGTTACCGCCCCCGGTAATGCGCCCGAAAAGTGTGTAACTGTCGATGCCCCCGGCGGTTGACGCTATTGGTAGTGCCGCGTTGTTGGCAACGACGTTGTTAAATCCGCTGTCGCTATACAGGCTGTAAGCCACACCCTGTGCAGCATTGGTGGTGTTGACCAGATAGCGCGCAGGCGTGCCTGGCGTCCCCACGACGGTACCCGGCGCGGTGGAGTTGGTATTCCCGGTGATCGCCACCGTATAGCTGGCGGTCGTACATTGAATGGTGAACGTGTTACCGCCGCTGGCACCGGTCAACTGCGTCGTCAGGGTGGAAAACGTTGCGGGATGGGTGCCGAAATCCAGGGTCCCGAAGTTAATGCCATTTTGCGTGGGCGAGCCGTTTATCAGACAACCGTTCGTCAGGGTTAACGTCGCGCCAATAGTACCGCTGCTGGTCACCGCCAGCGCCTGTTGGGCTGTTGTCGCCGTCAGCAACGTGCCTGCACAGATCAAAAGGAGTTTTCTTTTCATTTACCACCCTCCAGAAGACATTTCCGTTCGCTTGCCACATTTTATTTTTGCTGTTCAAGATGTTAGCCCCACTTAACGTTCCTCTTCCGGGGGTTATTGAGAATTTAGTTTATGGATACCGCTTCGACCACCCGCGCCGCGGAGGGCAAGACTGATGGCTTATTGACTGAATATTTATTTATAAAACAGGATGTTAATACTTTGTGAATGCCTTATTTCTCGTATACGCAGAGGATATATCCATCGAAATGTGATCTGCATCACAATATATCGTCGAGGCGTTAACAACAAAATTAATAAAAATTAAAAACTAGTTGTATCTCCCTCCGCTTTACTTCAATTTATGTGCCGAATAATTTCCTGCGTCGTAATAAAAAATCTATATACATCGGCGCAGACGGCAACCAAAGCGCATAGAGGGTCTTTTTTCGTGGCAAGTGCAAACAAACTCACACTCTTCATCGTGATATTCATGCTGGCGGGTATTCTTTCAGGGGCGGCGATTCATGAGTATGCCTCTGCGGATGCCATCAAAGCATGGTCGGATAACATCACGCTGCTGACCGATATTTTCCTGCGTCTGATTAAAATGGTTATTGCGCCACTGGTCTTCAGCACGCTGACCGTGGGCATTATGAAACTGGGTGAAACCTCCACCATTGGTCGCGTGGGCGGCAAAGCGATGGTGTGGTTTATTAGCTCATCCGTGCTTTCCATTCTGGTGGGACTGTTTATCGTCACGCTGGAACGTCCGGGCAGCGGCCTGAACCTGGCTATCCCGAAAGAGGCGGTAGACACCGGCCTTGCGGTGGGGGGGATGACGCTGAAAGCGTTCTTGTCCCATACCATTCCGACCAGTATCGCCGGTGCGATGGCGAACAATGAAATCCTGCAGATTGTGGTCTTCTCTATGTTCTTCGGCATTGCCGGCGCGTCGCTGGGGCAAAAATTCAATGCCCCGCTGGTGGCCGCGCTGG
This sequence comes from Enterobacter sp. BIDMC 26, assembly GCF_000534435.1. Lineage (NCBI taxonomy): Bacteria > Pseudomonadati > Pseudomonadota > Gammaproteobacteria > Enterobacterales > Enterobacteriaceae > Enterobacter > Enterobacter sp. BIDMC 26. The sequence goes on from NZ_KI973182.1 coordinate 2,048,361, forward strand.
ATGTGGTCTCCCATATCATGCTGAAGGTGACGGGTTACGTGATGTACGTCGCCCCGCTGGCCATTTTCGCTGCTATCTCATCTGTGATTGCCACTCAGGGTCTGGGCATTCTGCTGAACTACGCCTCCTTTATTGGCGGCTACTACGTGGCAATCCTTCTCACCTGCATGGTGCTGCTGGCCGTCGGTTATATGGTGCTGAAGAAAGAGGTGTTCCGCCTGGTCAGCATGCTGAAGGACCCGGTGCTGGTGGCGTTTACCACCAGCAGCTCAGAAGCGGCGTATCCAAAAACGCTGGAGCAGCTTGAGCGTTTTGGTTGCTCGCGCAATATCGCCTCTTTCGTTCTGCCGATCGGTTACTCCTTTAACCTGGTGGGCTCTATGGTGTATTGCTCTTTCGCCTCGATGTTTATCGCCCAGGCGTACAATATTCACCTGAGCTTCACCGAAGTGACCGTGCTGATGCTGACGCTGATGCTGGCTTCAAAAGGGATTGCGGGGGTGCCTCGTTCGTCGCTGGTGGTCCTGGCGGCAACCATCCCGAGTTTCAATATTCCGGTAGCGGGTATTTTGCTGCTGATGGGGATCGATCATTTCCTGGATATGGGACGTTCAGCGATTAACGTGCTGGGTAACGGTATTGCGACTGCGATGCTGTCGCAAAATGAAGGGGCGCGCGAAGCGGAGACTGAGCTGGTAGAGCAGGAAGCGTAACGGGTTGGCGGAATGGTTTCGTTCACCTTAAGACCAGCAGAAAATACTACGTCTGCAGTAAGTGAATAAGATAAGGGGGCTGCAATAGCCCCCTTAATATGTTCACCGCAGCGGGCGAATCAGATAACCGAAATGCCCGACTGAACGAAACGGTTCCACGAAAGCCTCACAGAACCGTTTAGAGAAACATTACGCCACGTGATTCGCCGCGATATCCAGCAGCGCCATCTCATCACTGTTCAGCAGCTTCTCAATATTCACCAGAATCAGCATACGCTCACCCAGCGCTCCCAGCCCCGTCAGATACTCGGTAGACAGCGTGACCGCAAACTCCGGCGCCGGACGGATTTGATCGGACGTCAGGGACAGCACATCAGATACGCCATCCACCACGATCCCAACCACGCGCTGCCCCAGATTCAGGACAATCACCACGGTGTTTTCGTTATAATCCACGTCGCCCTGGCTGAACTTCACGCGCAGGTCAACGATAGGCACAATCACGCCGCGCAGGTTGGTGACACCTTTAATAAAGGCAGGCGTGTTCGCGATTCGGGTAACCTGGTCGTAACCACGAATTTCCTGCACTTTCAGGATATCGATGCCGTACTCCTCATCGCCTAAAGTGAATACCAGGAATTCCTGCCCTGATGGCTCGCCCGCCAGTTTCGTTACATTACTCATACCGGTCATGTTATTACCTTCTACTTAATCAGGCGGCTGTGTACGCCACACGTTGTTCACGATTTAATCCCTGAAGCGCCGACACATCAACGATCAGCGCCACGCTACCGTCACCCAGAATAGTGGCGGCAGAAATACCTGGCACTTTGCGGTAGTTGCTTTCGAGGTTCTTCACGACCACCTGGTGCTGGCCAATCAGCTGATCAACCAGCAGCGCGTAGCGGCGACCCGCACTTTGCAGGATCACCACGATCCCCTGCGTGGCCTCGGTTTTCGCGCCATCCACTTCGAACACTTTCCACAATTCGACCAGCGGCAGGTACTCACCGCGCACTTCAAGAACGCGCTCGCCACCCGCCAGCGGATGCAGATCTTCTTCACGCGGCTGCAGCGATTCCATCACCGCGTTCAGCGGCAGAATAAAGACTTCGTCCGCCACTTTCACCGACATGCCGTCGAGGATTGCCAGCGTCAGCGGCAGCAGGATACGAATGGTGGTGCCGGAACCTTGCTTAGACTTGATCTCAACGTGGCCGCCCATCTCCTGAATGTTACGCTTCACCACGTCCATTCCCACGCCGCGGCCGGAAACGTCCGTCACCTGCTCTGCGGTCGAGAAGCCTGGCGCGAAGATCAGCATGCCCACTTCTTCGTCAGTCATGTTTTCGTTGACCGCCATTCCCTGCGAAATGGCTTTCGCCAGAATGCGCTCACGGTTCAGGCCCGCACCGTCATCGGTCACTTCGATGCAGATGTTCCCGCCCTGGTGTTCGGCGGAGAGGATCAGATTCCCGACCGGGGATTTTCCGGCGGCAATGCGGTTTTCCGGCAGTTCGATACCGTGGTCGAGGCTGTTACGCACCAGGTGCGTTAACGGGTCGATAATGCGTTCGATCAGGCTTTTATCCAGCTCAGTGGAGCTGCCCATCAGCGTCAGTTCAATCTGTTTATTCAGTTTACTGGCCAGGTCACGCACCAGACGCGGGAAGCGGCTGAAGACATATTCCATCGGCATCATACGGATGGACATCACCGATTCCTGCAGGTCGCGGGCATTACGTTGTAACTGCCCCATGCTGGTAATCAGATCGCCGTGGGTCACCGGGTCCAGTTCGTTAGACCGCTGTGCCAGCATCGACTGGGTAATCACCAGTTCACCCACCAAGTTAATCAGCTGGTCAACTTTCTCGACGGCGACGCGGATGCTGGTGGATTCACTGGAGCGCGCGGCCGGTTTTTCACCACGGCCTGGCGCGGCGGCATCTTTTGGCACCGCTTTCAATACCGGCGCCGCAGGCGCAACGGCAGGCGCGGCCGCCTGAGGAACAACCGCCACCTCTTCCACTGCCGCTGGCACGTCAACCGCCGCCGTTTCAGTTTCAAACGCGATCTGGTCGGCTTCGATAACAAAGCACAGGACCGCCACGATATCGTCCTGGCTGATCCCCTCTTCCAGCGTCGCACTCAGGCTGTCTTTGCCTTTCACCACGTTGCTTAATTTCGCCAGGTTACTCAGCTCTTCTTCAAGCAGGTCAACTTCGTTCTCTTTGAGGCGTGACAGCACCACGCGCACTTTACTCGCAGCGGCGGCCGGGGCCGCCTCTTGTGCGGTAACGGCATCGACAACGCTCAGTTTGGCTGCCGGAACAACGGCTGCGGCTGCGTCACCTTTGGCTTCCAGCGCGAGCTGGCGCAGCGCATTGCAGATGTATTCAAAGCTGGCGGCATCAGGCTCTGCCGAGCTTTTATAGGCGTCGAGCTGTTCCTGCATAATATCTTTGGTTTCCAAAAACAGGTTGATAATGTCGGTATTGAGCTGCATCTCACCGCGTCGTGCTTCATCCAGCAGGTTTTCCATTAAATGGGTCGTTTCCTGCAGGATGGTAAATCCAAACGTTCCGGCTCCGCCTTTAATCGAGTGCGCCGCACGGAAGATGGCATTGAGCTGCTCGGAGTCCGGTGCTTCAGGCACCAAATCCAGCAAGTGTTGCTCCATATCGGCCAACAATTCGTCGGCTTCATCAAAGAATGTCTGGTAAAAATCGCTAATATCCATGCTCACGCTATCACCTCGGATTGGCTGGTGGCGATGTTGGAACGGCAGCCGAAGGAACGGCCCCAGGCTGTTTTAAATCGTCCAGTGACTCATTCTGACTTTCGGCGTTTTCGTGCAGGATGGCCTGCTCCGCCTGCTGGTTCAGCACTAAAAGACTGATACGACGGTTGATGGCGTCATCCGGCCCGCGGTCAGTGACACGCATGGTTGATGCCATGCCGACCACGCGCAGTACCTTGCCATCATCAAGCCCACCTGCCACCAGCTCGCGACGCGAGGCGTTGGCACGATCGGCAGAAAGCTCCCAGTTGCTGTATCCCTTCTCACCCGTGGCGTACGGGAAGTCATCCGTGTGTCCAGACAGGCTGATACGGTTAGGAATACCGTTCAGCACTGGCGCAATGCCGCGCAAAATGTCGCGCATGTATGGCTCAACTTCCGCGCTGCCCGTTTTGAACATCGGGCGGTTCTGGCTATCAATAATCTGTATACGTAAACCTTCCTGCACCAGATCGATCTTCAGGTGTGGTCGCAGGGCACGCAGTTTAGGATCCGCCTCAATCAGCTGATCGAGATCGCCGCGCAGTTTCTTCAGGCGCGCTTGCTCCATACGTTTTTTCAGCTCGTCGATGTTCGGCTCTTTCTTCACCTCACCCTTCTGCTGGGTGTAATCATCGCCGCCGCCAGGGATCGGGCTGTCGCTGTTAGAGATTCGCTGCCCACCGGTCACGGCGGTAGCCAGCGGCGTTCGGAAATACTCGGCAATCTGGATCAACTCTTTCGGGCTGGAGATGGAGATGAGCCACATCACCAGAAAGAATGCCATCATTGCGGTCATAAAATCGGCGTACGCTATTTTCCAGGAGCCATGCGCGCCGTGCCCATGCCCCTTGTGCTTGCGTTTTTTTACGATGACGATCGGATGGGACTGATTTTTCATGCGTCCTCAGTTGTCGTCTGTTGGTTTGGGTTTTTCACCGCACGCACGTGTTCTTCAAGCTCGATAAACGACGGGCGCTCGCTGGAATAAAGCGTTTTACGGCCGAATTCAACTGCGATAGGTGGCGCATAACCGTTGAGGTTAGAGAGCAGCGTGATCTTCACGCACTGCATCATTTTGGTCGTTTCCGCGCTCTTCTGACGCAGAACGCTGGCCAGCGGAGAGATAAAACCATACGCCAGCAAAATACCGAGGAAAGTGCCCACCATCGCATGCGCAATCAGCGCGCCCAGCTCTGCCGCAGGACGATCCGCCGAGGCCAGCGCGTGTACCACGCCCATCACCGCCGCGACGATACCGAACGCAGGGAGGGAATCGCCCACCAGCGCCAGGCTGTTTGCCGGCACTTCGGATTCGCTTTCGTGCGTTTCAATCTCTTCGTCCATCAGCGCTTCGATTTCGAAGGTGTTCATGTTGCCGCTGATGATCAGTCGCAGGTAATCGACGATGAAATCCAGCATCATTGCGTCAGCGAGAATGCGCGGGTAGCTGGCAAAAATTTCGCTCTCTTTCGGGTTTTCAATATCCCGCTCAAGCGAGAACATGCCCTGCTGACGCGACTTCGCCATCAGACGATAGAGCAGCGCAAGCAGATCCATATACATGCTTTTGGTGTATTTAGAGCGACGGAACAGCAGTGGAATAGCTTTCAGCGTGCCCTTGATCGATTTACCGTTATTACCAACGATAAAAGCCCCTACCCCTGCGCCGCCGATGATAATAAGTTCAGCCGGTTGATAGAGTGCTCCAAGGTGCCCGCCGGTCATCATGTAACCGCCGAAAACTGTACCGAGAACTACCAGGTAACCTAATAAGATAAGCACGACATCATCCTTCCGCTAGTGACTATGGCAAGGATGTTCAGCTCGCAGCGTTTACCGTTTGCGGGGTAAAAAAAAGCAGCGGTAATTGCTTACCGCTGCTGGAATCTTGCCCACACGTTCGGGTTAAACAGCTTGTTCGATCTGTTCATCCAGCAGTTGTGGAATAATATCGGCAGCTTCCCGGGAAAGTTTACGTCTTTTTACTGCTCGGGATGGAGGCTGGCATAAACTACAGGCGAAGCTGCCTGCAGGCTGATGCGCATGGGTAATAAAATTGCCATCGCAGCAGTTACAGCGCGACAGCTCAAGCATTCCGCTTTCAACAAAACGCACCAGCGTCCATGCGCGGGTGAGCGCCAGCAAAGGACCCTCGTCCTGCTGCGGGCATTGTTCAAGGTAAAGTTTATACGCTTTGATCACGGCATCAACGCCGCTACACAAACCGGTTTTGAGAAGATACTGCCAGGCATTACAGAACATGGAGGCATGAATGTTCTGTTCCCAGGTCATAAACCAGTCCGTTGAAAACGGCAGCATTCCTTTCGGCGGGGGACTACCACGTAACTCTTTATACAATTTGATGAGGCGACCACGACTCAGCTGAGTCTCGCTTTCCAGCATTTGTAAACGAGCACCGAGCGTAATCAGCTCCATTGCTAACTGTATGTCACGCGCTTCCTGAACAATGCTTTTCTCGCTCATTGCTAGGCCCTTTTCTTACGGGCTGCGTCATCAGGCTGGCTGATTTCGGTAAGCAAGCGAGTGGAAAGAAGAATACCGGTATGGATCTGTTGAAGATCGTCAACACGGGAATCCTGCGTCAGACGCGTGATAGTCTGAGGATTGTCAAAACGGAACTGGCAAACCAGTTGGTTTGTTTCCGCCAGTTTAACCATTTGAGGAAGGGTTAACCCACCCAGCATGGTTGCCATTTCTTCATTAATACCCAGACGAAACATCGCGGACGCCTTGTCCTGACTAATCAAACGCTGCGCGAGCAGTAAATACGACAAATTGATGTCATAGATATGTTTTAGCAACTCGGATGTATGCATTGTTCCCATCCCGAATAACCAACTATTATTTTTATGCGGAAAGACCGCACCCCGTGATGTCGCCGGGAAATCACCCGGTATAAAAAAGAAAAGGCTAAATGCATAGTCGAATTTAGGTTTGTATTCATTGAAACGCGCAACAGCTGAAACGCGGTTACGTCTCTTACACGTTTTATCATTTCTTACAAATAACTAAGATTTTTCCTAATTCGACGCAAACTCTACTCGTCAGTTTTGACACATACAATGCAGCCACCCCCAAATTTAAAAAAAATGTGATCTACGTCACACAATTTAAGTGAATATCTCCCATAAATCCATCAGTATGACTTGTAAATTGGTTGTTTTTTGAACGATCGACACTGTTTTCTATTCTTTATGGGCGAATACTCATGCAGGAGTATGAGCAGAAGTGGCATGACATGTGCTGTTCGAAACGTGTCAGCGACCGGATGCGCGTCACAGCAAATCCATCTTAAGGTCACATTTTCATTATCTATAAAAAACATGTAGTTATGCAAAACGCCTATAACAATTGTTTCACATGGTAATCATTAGAAATGTGTTTATAACGCGTTAAAACGATTTAACTCAGGAAACGTAAAAAAGTGTGATTCAGGTTAAGTTGTTAATTTTTTTCATTTAGGCACGTTTTCCCGTTATTCTTCTTATAAGAATAATTAATGAATAATTATGATTAGCTTCACACTTATGTCGTATTCACCTCTTGCAGATCCGGTGAAATCGCGGTAATGGTGACTAAGACGCTGTCTTTCAGACACCTAAGGAGTGCGTTATGAGTTACTCCCATCTTCTTGTTTCTGTTGCGGTTTCGCCCGAAAGCCATGAACTCATCGCCCGGGCGGTTTCCATTGCCAGACCGCATAATGCCCGTATCAGCCTGATCACCCTCGCGGCCGAGCCTGAGATGTATAATCAACTGGCTGCCCCCATGCTGGAAGATATTCGTGAGGTATTACAGGAAGAAACGCAGCAATTTATGCGCGAGCTGGTAGAAAAGGCGCAATATCCTATATATGACACCATTATTGCGACAGGGGAGCTTAATGCGCATATTCTCAGCATGTGCAGTAAGCAGAATATTGATTTAGTAATATGCGGGAATCATAACCACAGCTTTTTTTCTCGCGCAGCCTGTGCGGCGAAATCGATTGTGGCGTCAAGCCAGGTTGATGTGTTGTTAGTGCCTCTTGGGGGTCGTTAAACCCCCAGAGGAAAATCAGGCGAGTTTAGGGAATGTCGCGATCTTTTTTTGCAAATGGCCTTCATTACTCTGCGGCGCAATATCACGAAGATCGCGAATAAAACGCGCCTGCCAGTGGTTAATATCATTCTTACGGATCGTTTCCATCATCTCGGCATGGCGGGAAATACGCTCCGTTAGCGGCATCGTCAGCGCACGGTTGAGGGCATTCGCCACGTCGTCACGATCGTAAGGGTTGACGATAAGCGCAGACGTCAATTCATTGGCGACCCCGGCAAACTGGGAAAGCACCAGCACACCCGGATCGGCGGGGTCCTGAGCTGCGACGTACTCTTTCGCGACCAGGTTCATCCCGTCCCGCAATGGAGTAACCAGCCCGACATCCGCATAGCGGAACACTTTCATCAGGATCTTACGGTCAAAGTGTTGATTCAGATAAAAGAGCGGCGTCCAGCCCAACTGACCGTAGCGGCCATTAATGCGCCCTGCTTCCGTCTCCAGCTGGTGACGAATATCCTGATAAGCCTGCACTTCACCGCGCGAGGTGGGCGCTATCTGCGTATAGCGGATTTTACCGTGATGCTGCGGGTACTTCTCCAGCAACGTTTCATACGCCAGGAAACGTTCTGGCAGCCCTTTGGAATAATCAAGACGTTCCACCGAGAAGATATTCTTCACGTGCTTGAGTTCATTCTTAAGCTGCGCCAGTTTGGGCGGCAGCGGACCGGAAGCCTGCTCGGCAATCTCTTCAGGTTCAATACCGATGGGATACACTTCAGTGTGGAATGTCTTGCCCCAGGCCGTATGGGTTTTACCCCCTTTGGTCACCACTCGCGTTTTGCCGGACACAGAATCAAGGAACGCAAGTCGGTCATTCTCGGTCTGGAAGCCCAGCAGATCGTAGTCACACAGCGCATCCAGCAACTCTTCATGCGGCGGCAGCGCGGTAAAGATTTCCGGCGTCGGGAACGGAATATGCAGGAAAAAGCCAATCCGGTTATTCACTCCCCTTTTACGCAACTCTCTGGCGAAGGGCAGCAGGTGATAATCGTGGATCCATAAAATATCGTCTTCCTCGATTAAAGGCAGCAGTTTATCCGCCAGCAGCGAATTCACCCGCGTGTAGCCTTCAAAGGACTCGCGCTGGAATTTAACCAGATCCAGACGATAGTGAAACGCTGGCCACAGCACAGCATTGGAGAACTGCGAGTAATACTCGTCATAATCTTTTTCGTTTAACGCAAACGACGCCCACGTAATATTTCCGCGCGTCACTTTCTTGAGCGGTTTCTGTTCTTCACTGATTTCACCATTCCAGCCAAACCACAGCCCACCGGCGGCTTTTAAGGCACCTAATACCCCAACCGCCAGGCCACCTGCACTGGATTTTTTATCATCAGGCGGTGCAATTCGGTTAGAGACGACGACTAAGCGACCCATAATGGTTTCCCCCTTTGTTTTGCGCTATTTGTTGTTGTTGCTGGTTAGCGATGTCAGATATCCACTGCCAGACGCTGGCGACATCCGCCAGACGCCATTCGGCGACAGTCTCACCAGGCCCGACCTTGATGGCGATCCCTCCGGCCTGATTCACCACACGAAACCCTGCCTCATCGGTCAGGTCATCCCCAATAAAAACGGGCGTCCTGCCGTTAAAAGGCGGTGTCGCCATAAACGCAGCAATCGCCGCGCCTTTATTGATCCCTTTAGGTTTAAGCTCCACCACACATTTACCCGGCTGCAGCGCCAGCTCCGGATGTGCATTTGCTATAGCGGTCGCAAGCGCAAGCACAGCCGCTTCATGCTGCGGCGCCTGGCGATAATGCAGGGCAAAGGCCATCCCTTTGGCTTCAAGCTCCGTACCGGGCAGTTCTGCCAGCGCAGACGAGAGTTGAACCTGTAGCGCCTGGATTAATGCGTCGGGGAGTGAAACGATATGCGTTTGATCATGGATGTCGCGGCGCTCCGCTCCGTGTACACCGGCCAGCGGAAAGCGATAAGGCCTGGCAAGCTGGTCCAGTTCGGCCATCGAGCGCCCTGATATCAATGCCACTGCTCCCTCAGTCATCTGCGAGAGCTGATGCAACTTCTGAAGAACCGTGGCGGGGATCGCCACCAGGTCAGGATGCGGCTTTATCTCGGCGAGCGTACCGTCGAGATCAAAAAAGAAAGCATAGTGTCCGGGCAGTACAGGCGGTGCAGTTAACAAGTCAGCCACCCTATTCCTCCTTACGGTTTACGAGAGGTAAACGCCTTTACCTCTTTCATAGCCATGTAAGTATAGACAGTGTGACGTCGCTCGCCATTTGACAACCGCCCCGCCAGCAAAACTGGCGAGGCGGTTCGGGGGTCAGCTAAGGTTATTAGTTGAGCAATATAAAGATAGGAAAAACCTCAGACGGTACGCTTCGCTTTTTGCTTGTAACGGTCGAATATCACCGCTGCCAGCAGGATCAGCCCACGAACGACGTACTGAGAGAATGGCGAAATATTGAGCAGGTTCATGGCGTTCTCTACCGTCCCCAGGATCAGGATACCGGCCACCACATATGAGATTTTTCCGATGCCGCCTTTCAGGGAAACGCCCCCCAAAACACAGGCTGAAATGACGATCAGCTCATAACCGATAGAGGTCATTGGCTGGCCACTGGTCATTCGCGACGCCAGAATAATCCCTGCGGCTGCAGAGACCAACCCGGAGAGAACAAAGATAATAATCTTGGTACGCACCACCGGCACACCGGCCAGACGTGCGGCTTCTTCATTGCCCCCGATAGCCAGGGTATTACGGCCAAACGTGGTCCGGTTGAGCAGGAACCCGAACAGGATAAGACAGGCCACGGTCAGCCAGATTGGCGCTGGCAGCCCCAGCCAGTTAGCGTAACCGAGGGTAAAGAAGCGCTCGTCTTCAATCCCCACCGCTTTACCGTCAGAGATGATATAGGCAAGACCTCGCACAATTTGCATGGTCGCAAGCGTTGTGATCAGGGCGTTAATCTTCAGGCGAGCAATGACAAAGCCGTTCACCAGCCCGCTGAGCACGCCCAGTAACAGACCCGCCAGCACGCCAATCCACAGGCTCTCCGTCATGTTGATTACCACAGCCGTGGTAACGCCGGCACAGGCAATAACCGAGGCCACCGACAGGTCAAAATCGCCCGAGGCCAGACAGAACAGCATACCGCAGGCCACCATGCCGGACATGGAAATGGCCAGCCCCAGCCCTTTCATATTAATAAAGGTAGCAAAATTAGGAACGAAGATCGCACAGGCGACAAACAGGGCGGCAAAGACTACCAGCATGCCGTACTGATCCCAGATTCGGCCAAAACTGAACGCCGACTTTGGCGCTCCGGATGTAGTAACAGAGGACATCATTAACTCCTTACTCAGGCGACAGCCTGGCTGACTTTAGGCATGGCGAGATTCAACGCCTGTTGTTCATTCGCCTGTTCATGAAGCAATTCACCGGCAATTTCACCTTCACGCATGACGACAATGCGATCGGCGACGCCAAGCACTTCAGGCAGATCGCTGGAGGCGAAGAGCACCGCCACGCCGCGTTTTGCCAGTTCATAGATCACGTTATAAATCTCGTGTTTTGCCCCCACATCGATACCGCGCGTCGGTTCGTCCAGTAAAATGACCTTCATATCCTCCGACAGCCAGCGGCCCAGAATGGCCTTCTGCTGGTTGCCCCCGGAAAGATTCATGATCAGCTGTTCCGGTCCCGGCGTTTTGATATTGAGTGAACGAATGTGGTGATCGGCATTGCTCGATTCCCAGCTATCGTTGATCAGGCATCCTGCGCGGATAAATTTGCGACGGGCGGAGATATTGATGTTGTCACGCACCGAATGCACCGGAATAATCCCCTCCGCTTTGCGATCTTCCGGGCAGAGCATCATGCCTGCCTTAATCGCGTGGGCGGGCTTCTGAATATCCACCGGTGCGCCGTCAATAGACACCACGCCCTCGGTAATGCGCGTGCCGCCGAACAACCCTTTCATTAATTCGCTACGCCCTGCGCCCACCAGGCCGAACAGCCCGACGATTTCACCGCTGCGTACCGATAACGAAACCGGCATGCGTACTCCCGGCGCTTTTACATTATCCAGTCGCAGGCGTTCAGGGCCGTACTCACGCGGTTTCCAGTGGTAAATGTCCCCCAGATCGCGTCCGACCATCGCCTGGACAAGCTGGTCATGGTTCACCTGCGCCATGTCGCTAAAGGTGCGCACATAGCGGCCATCTTTAAACACGGTGATGGCGTCGCTCAGGGCAAATATCTCTTCCATACGGTGCGAAACATACAAAATCGTGCGGCCTTCCTGGCGCAACTCCCGGATCACGCGGAACAGGTTTTCGATTTCACGTGCGGAAAGCGAACTGGTGGGTTCATCAAAGGCAATAATTCTGGCGTTACGCGCCAGAGCCTTGGCAATTTCAACCATCTGCCATTGGCCGATGGAGAGGTATTTCAGCGGCGTCTGAGGATCGACGTCCAGCCCAAGATGTTTAAGCTGCAGCCCTGCTTCATAATTAAGTAGCGAACGATTAACCACGCCGCTTTTGTGCGGGAGCTGTCCTAAATAGATATTCTCGGCCACGGTCATCTCTGGGATCAGGTGCAGTTCCTGATAGATAATGGCCACCCCGGCATTAAGCGCCGCCGTGGTATCAGCAAAAGCCACCTCTTCGCCACGAATGGCCAGTGTGCCGGTCGTAGGGGAATAGTTGCCGCTGAGGATTTTCAACAGCGTGGATTTTCCCGCGCCGTTTTCACCCATCAGGGCATGAACCTGGCCGGCATAGCAGTCGAAACTGATATCGGTCAGCGCGTTAACACCGGGGAACGTTTTCCCGATGCCGCGAAATGAGAGATACGGATCAGACTGTCGCATAACGTCTCCGTGATTCCTGTAGTGTGTACGTCTGGCCCCTCATGGTGAATGAGGGGCGCAATCACAGCGTATTACTTACCGCCCAGTCCTTTTTTCGCCAGTTCCTCTTTGAAGTTGTCGCGGGTAATCAGCACCACGTCGGTCACTTCAGTAAATTTCGGCGGTTCAGCCCCTTTGGTCACCCAGTTGTAGAGCATTTCACTGGATTTGTAGCCGTGTACGTCCGGGCTTGGCAGCAGAGAGCCATAGAAGCCGGTCGCCTGCGCTTTGGACAGTTCGCTGACGGCGTCAACGCCGTTGATGCCGATACCGATAACATCCGGAGCTTTGAAGCCCTGACCTTCTGTCGCACGCACGCCACCCAGCACGGTGTTGTCGTTCATACCGACCACCAGCCAGTGTTTAACTTCCGGGTGTTGAACCAGCATTGAGTTCGCGGCGTCGAACGCGCCGGGGATATCGTTGGATTTGGTAGGAACTTTATAGATCTGTTTTTCCGGGAAGCCGGCGGCTTTCAGAGCGTCCATGGAACCGGTAGTACGACGACGTGCAGTATCCAGCTCATCAGCCGTGATGGCCATGACGCCCGTCTCTTTTACATCCCAGCCGCGCTTTTGCATCTCTTTATAGAGTTCCTGACCCTGGCGCTCACCAATTTTGGTCGCGGCCATCATTACCAGCGGCACGGTGTCCATTGGCTTGCCTTTGGCATTGACGAACTGATCGTCAACGGCAATAACCTTCATGTCGTAACCGCGCGCTTTAGCCGCAATTGCCGACCCCAGTTTTGGATCGGGTGTACAGATAACGAAACCTTTCGCACCGCTGGCCGCCAGGCTGTCGATGGCGTTCAGGGTTTTTTCACCGTCAGGCACGGCGATTTTAATGACGTCAAAACCTAAATCTTTTCCGGCTTTATCGGCGAATTTCCACTCAGTCTGGAACCACGGCTCTTCTGGCTGTTTTACCAAAAAACCGAGTTTTAAATTCTCTGCGATAGCGGATTGTGACATAACAGCAGCCAGACCAACGGCCGCCAGCGCTTTAGTAAATTTGTGCATGGTAAACTCCAGCTTTAGCATTCTTTTCTGTAGGGAATATTTGCGTGCTTCTTATTTAATCGGACTTAAAACAAGGCATTAGCGCTTACCTCGTCATAAGCGTTATTGCTGGTGATAGTTTTAGCGGGAAATTAATCATCCATAAGAGAGCGCCATCACACCGCAGAATTACAGTAATTGCGTACATAAATTCAGCGGAAAATGACATAAAAATGGCAGGAATTGTCGGACAAATGAAACGGGGTTAAGCAGAATTATCCATAAGATCAGCTAAGAAGTCCCTGAGCGCCGGACGCTCTAGCATCCGGCGGGAAATTTACCAGGCGTAATAGATGTGGTCAGCGTGATCGCGAACGGGCGTTTCGTCACCCAACAGTCGAGCAGCAAGGGCCAGCGCAAAGTCAAAAGCATGACCAAGACCTTTGCCACTGAGCAGGTTTTTATCCTGGACGACCGGTGCATCCACATATTCACCGTCTTTTACCGTCTCCCATAAATCCCCGGAGCAGACGTAGCGACGCCCCCGAAGCAGCCCATTTCCCCCCAGCACGCGCGCCGCTGCTGAACAAATAGGGCAAATCAGCTTTCCGCGCGCGTCATGTGCAGAAATAAAACGGATAACCTGCGGATCCGCGGCCAGATTTGCGCTGCCCTGGGGTCCCCCGGGTAGAACAATCGCATCGTAAAGCGAATCGCTGCGTTCTGATAAGGTGCTGTCTGCCACCATGGGAATGTTATGGTAACTGACCACTGCACGCGACTGCGCGCAGGCCAGAGTTTCCACGTCGATGTTCAGCCGGCGCAAAATATCAATGGTGATAATCGCCTCTGCTTCCTCAAAACCGGGTGCCAACAGCACCGCAACCTTTGCCATCATAAACCTCAATGATTGAAACAAGATAAAACAGTGTTTCATTTTTACATAATCATTAAGAACAATCTTGCACGGCGATCACACACTCATCTTTTAGCGATAAATTGATTTAGCGCAATTTTATTCCTCAAAATATATCCTGATTGATTGATCTGTTTTTCACATCGTCACAGAAGATTCTGTTGCCTTAATATTTTCACTCTTGAAAAAACGAGACAAACAATACACAAACACATAAAAATCAATTAGTTATCAATATGTTAATTTATATCCACCTGTTTTCATTTCTGTACTATATTAAATTTTGTAATGTATGGTAAACACAGCCTAATTAAGAGTTTTCTTAGACAGAATACAAGGGTATGCTTATTTATATCGAACACAGGAAGTGAATATTCGATCGACTTTTGTCGCCGCAGAAATGCCATTTCTGCATTCCATTATATGTGCCTGCCGGGTCAGGTTAGCCGCGGACATCACGTCCCACAGTCAATAAGGATATGAGTATGACTACCCAAACGATGATGCAAAAACTCAATGCCCAGTTGAACCTCGAGTTCTATGCCTCGAATCTGCACCTGCATATCAGCTCGTGGTGTTCCGAAAACAGTCTCAATGGCTCCGCCACTTTTTTTCGCAGCCAGGCGCAAAGCAACGTCACCCATATGATGCGTGTTTTTAACTTCATGAAAGCCGCAGGGGCGAACCCAACCGTAAAAGCGCTTGATACGATCGACGATAACTACTCTTCTCTGGAAGAATTGTTTGAGAAAACACTGGAACAGTACGAACAGCGTTGCAGCACGCTTAACAAGCTGGCCGATGAAGCCAGAGCACAACACGACACCAAAACCCTTAAATTCTTACGCGATATGGATAAAGCGCAACAGCAGGACGGCATGCTGCTTAAAACGCTGGCGGACGAAATCCATAACGCGCAGCAGGCGGGTTTATGTCCGGAACAAACCGACCGTCATCTGCTTGACCTTGTGACGGTACAGCACCACTGATCATTTTTCCTGCTCCCTGCGAGGCGCGCTTTTCGGCCCACCGGGAGCAGGTTCCCCTTCTCGTCGCCAACCTTCTGCTTTTGCTCAGATTTAACAAATCAGATCTCGCTCTCAATGATTAACCACACAACATGTAATGATTTATTTAATTACATTATCATTGACGAGGGAGCATCATGATCACCATTGAGTTTATTGTCATCCTCCTCTGCCTGCTGACAGGTACGCGTTTCGGCGGCATGGGGCTTGGGTTGATAAGCGGTATTGGCCTTTTTATTTTATGTTTTGTCTTTGGTCTGCAACCCGGCAAACCGCCGGTTGACGTGATGCTGACCATTCTCGCCGTCATTGGATGTGCCGCAACGCTTCAGACCGCAGGCGGCCTGAACGTCATGATGCAATTTGCTGAGCGCCTGCTGCGCAAACATCCTCAACACATCACGCTTCTCGCCCCTTTTACCACCTGGATGCTGACCTTTCTCTGCGGGACCGGACACGTGGTGTACACCATGTTTCCCATCATTGCGGATATCGCCCTGAAAAAAGGGATCCGCCCGGAACGCCCAATGGCCGTGGCATCAGTGGCATCGCAGATGGCAATTACGGCCTCGCCGGTCTCCGTGGCCGTTGTGTCACTGGTCTCCATTCTGGGCGCGCAGCATGGGCTCGGCCACGCGTGGGGAATACTGGAAATTCTCGCCGTCTCGGTTCCTGCCTCACTGTTCGGTGTGGCGATTGCTGCGCTGTGGAGTTTGCGTCGCGGGAAAGCGCTAGCGGACGATAAGGAGTTTCAGGAAAAGCTCAAAGATCCGAAGCAGCGTGAATTCATCTACGGCGGGACGGAAACGTTAATGAATCAACGTTTTCCAAAGCAGGCCTACTGGTCCACGTGGATTTTCTTCGCTGGCATTGCCGTGGTTGTCCTGCTGGGGGCATTCCCCGACCTGCGCCCTGCATTTGAGATAAAAGGAAAAATGACGGCGCTGTCGATGAACCTTGTCATCCAGATGATGATGTTAATTGCCGGCGCCGTAATGCTGATGGCCTGCAAGGTCAATGCGTCTGCCATTTCTAACGGCGCGGTGTTTAAGGCAGGTATGGTCGCGATCTTCTCGGTGTTCGGGGTGGCGTGGATGAGCGATACCTTTTTCCAGGCGCATCTTGATGAGTTAAAGCTGGCGCTGGAAGGCGTGGTGAAAAGCCATCCGTGGACCTACGCGATTGTGCTGTTCCTGGTATCAAAGCTGGTGAACAGCCAGGCGGCAGCCCTGACGGCCGTTGCGCCTATGGGGCTGATGCTGGGAATCGACCCGAAAATGCTGATCGCCTTTTTCCCGGCCTCTTACGGCTATTTTGTCCTGCCGACCTACCCAAGCGATTTAGCCTGCATCGGCTTTGACCGTTCGGGCACAACCCGCATCGGCAAATTTATCATTAACCACAGCTTTATTCTGCCGGGATTAATTGGCGTTAGCTGCGCGTGTGCGGCGAGCTATCTGCTGGTACAGACGTTCTTTTAAGGTGAGCGAAGGGCGACAAACGGTCGCCCTTTTTAGCGTCAGGCGGGCTTTAGTGAGACTCGCCCTGCGGCGTGAATCGCAGTTCAATCAGCGCGATGGCTTTCTGAATAGCGCGAAGCGTGACCGGGTCAGCCGCTGCTGGATGGCTGTTGAAATCGATATTTTTCAGCTGCGTGGACATCTTCTCGCGTACTTCAACCGGCGCAATAACGTCCAGGACATCAAGGATTTGTTTGATAACTAACTGGCAGGCGACAACGTCAGACACCAGCTCCTGATCGGCGCTCAGGTTTTGTGACATGGGGCTTTCTCCTTATTTAAAGGCCGCCATAGTAACAAAACGCAGGCCCATTCATCTCCCTCTCGTCGCTTACGGGCACAAAAAAACCCGCCGAAGCAGGTTTTTTTCATCAGAACATTGCGCCCGGTGGCACGTCTTTGAAAGTGTTGCAGTAGTTAGCCCACATGCTTTTCAGGATTTTGCGAAGTTTCATCAGGTAGCTCCATTAACTTGTTATACAACTTTATCGTCAATGTGCTTATAATATGACCATCGTCACAAAAATCAATATTTTTGTGACGCGCGTCACAATTTTATGCTTCCTGCCAAACCTGAAAAGTGGGGCTCACGGCACCTGAAAGCGTCAGCCTACGATACCGCGAACAAAAGCTTCGATCTCTTTGTCCTGGCAATTCTCAAAGAAGCACTGCTGGAAACGCTGACCCGAAACGGCCGTCTTCACCAGCTCGGGATCGATTGCGCGCAGCGTATCCAGATAGTTTTCTTTCACGACCGCCGCTTTAACCTGGTTCAGAATACCAGCGTTACGCACCTGCGGCTCCTTGCGCTCGGGCGGATAACCTTCACCGTTTCGACCAGTGAACGCTTTTTCAAAGATAAACCGAACGTTCAGTTCAGCCCCCCAACCGAAGCCTTTGGCAAACGGCAGGGAGAGCGCGTTACCGTTGTTGATCTGAGCAAACAGGAACGCATCCGCAGGATCAATGCAATAGCCGCAGATAACACCCGGGTGGATGTTCAGCGACATCAATGCTCCCTGCCCCGTACCGCAGCCGGTCACAACAAAATCAACGGCTTTCGCATTCAGTAAAATGCTCGCCATAATCCCCAGATGGATATAGGTCAGGTGATGGTCATTCTCGTCGCTCATGCCCACGTTATAAACCGGGAACCCTTTTTCATCGGCTACCGTTTTCAACTCTTTCAGTATCACTGGGTTTTTCGCGGCCTGGCTGTTTTCCATCATCAGTGCAATTTTCATTTCATCTCTCCTGAATGCGTGGCGGGAGATCCCGCTATGGATACCTTTACCTGTTCACCCTACTATCAAACAAACAACCTTTCAAATTAAATGAAAGGTTGTTTTAAAAAACAAAGACGGGTTCACAATTTAGCGAGAATGAGACCGTACGCCAAACGTGCATTAAAAAATTAAAGCAAACCTGTTGCCGCTTCAGCCCGTTAGCTAGACTGCAAAAGTACACGCTAAAACCGTATGGGGTTGACCTGTGAATCAGCGCTGCCGGATGCTTCGCTTCCTCTTTCTACTCGCGTTGACGGGTCTGTTGCTTGCGTGCCCCCCTGCCCGGGCAGAAGAGCCTGTACCGGTCTGGATCTTTGATGCTAACAACTTCGAATTCTGGCGCACACCGCAAGGAGAGTGGCAGGGTTTTTATCCTGAACTGATTAAGGCCATCAATAAACAGGCGGGTACGCAGCTGCAGCTGCGGCCGCTCTCCGGAGCCGATATTAGCCAGCGTTTTGCACAAAATGAGTATGGCGTGTATGCCGGGGTATTGCGCACGGAGAAGCGAGCCAGAACCAAAATTCTCTCAGCACGTTTGTTTGATAACGACGTGGTGGCCGCCAGCCCAACGATGACGGTGACAACTGCCGAACAGCTCAGCCATGCCCGGGTGCTGTTCCGTAAAGACGACGCGACGCTCGACAGCGTGCAACAACGTTATCCCGACCTTAAATTTCGTTCTCTGCGTCTCGTCGCCACCAGCGACGAGGCTTTTCGCTTACTGAGCGACAACCAGGCTGATTTCTATATTAATGACGCTCCGGAGATGGAGAATACCCAGCGCTATTATCTGGTCTCCCGGCCCTTTCCTGAGCTACGCATTCCTGTCGTCCTCGCCTTCAGCCCTGACCTGCTTCCCCTGCGGGATAAAATCAATGCGCTGATTGGCACCTGGTATCGCAACGGCGAAATCAACACGATGCTGGAGGAGAGCAAGCGCAATTACCTGCTAAGCCGTATCACCCTGTCAGAGGAGGAGCGAACCTGGATCGCGCATAACCGCCTGCAGATCAACCTGCCCAAAAACGAGAATTTTGCCCCGCTTATCTGGCGGGACAGCAAGGGCTACCACGGCACAGCCATTGATATGATTAACGACATGCGCGATTTACTGGGCATGAAGGTTGAGGTCAATTTTATCGATCACTATTCGAGTCTTCCGCGACAGCAGTGGGCGGTTCGATTGATTGATATCGTTGATCGAAGCGACAGTGCGCATGCACAGGGTCGTATCGGCCCCGACATCGCCTGGCACAACGCCTATTACAATCGCAGCAGTCAGCCCTTCTTGTGGAACGAAGAGAGTATTCGCAGCCAGCGCGTCGGCGTACTCGACGGTTCGTTTGCCGCAGCCTATTTACGCCAGCGTTTTGGCAGCGATGTGATCATCGTGACCCGGCCAACCATTGACGGTCTTATCGACGCGATTGAGAACGATGAGATTGACTATATTCTGGGCGACCTCAGTTCGCTGGAGTCCACGCTTCGTGGCAACGAGCTGTTTCGCGGGGTGCTGAAAGTCGCGGGGGTCACCCGCTCTGAATTTATTATTGGCCCGTGGGTGGATCCGCAGCATCCGCTCTTTCATCTGCTGACTCAGGTTCATCGCCTGTCAGAATACCGCACGCAAATAGAACGTCAGGATGAGCAGAGTTACTTACCCGATTTTTCTAAAAACACGCTTAAGATTATCAGCGTGATTTTGCTGATCGTGGCCCTGTTCAGCATCGGTATGCTGATCATGATGCGTCGCCATTTACGCCAGAACCGGATGGTTAACCGCAATATGGTGCAGGCGCTGGAGAAGGTAAACCGCGCGCACGATGACGAGACCGGCAGCCATATTCAGCGCGTCGCCCGATATTGCGGCTTGATGGCGCGTGAGCTTGGGCTTTCGCGCAAAATGACCCGTGAGATAGAACATTTTGCCTCTCTTCACGATGTCGGAAAAATTGCCGTGCCGGAGCGTATTCTGCGTAAGCAAGGCCCACTGACCCAGGACGAGTTTGCCGAGATGAAACTTCATACCGTGAAAGGGTGGCGGATTATTCAGGGCTTAGAGCTGGGTGCAGTTGCGGAGAATATTATCCATTTCCATCATGAAAAATGGGATGGCAGCGGATATCCGCAGGGGCTGCGGGGAGAACAGATCCCGCTGGAAGCCCGCATTCTGGCGCTGGCCGATGTGTATGATGCCCTGAGGCAAAAGCGGGTCTATAAGCCGGGATTCACTCACGAGCAAGCCTGCAAAATCATTCTGGAGGGTGACGGCCGCCATTTTGACCCGCAGCTTATTGCGCTGTTTCGCCTGCATCATCTTAAGTTTAAAACCATTTTTGACAGCCTGGCCGACTAAACGGCCCGTCGCAAAGAGAAAGCGCAGATTGCCCGGCTATTCCTCGCATTGCGACTCACATCTGCAGGTACGATAACGTATTTCCACTCACTCAGAGCGAACCATGAAAAGAGTCTTCGTCGCCGGTACGATCCTGCTGCTGGCGGGCTGTAACATTAATCGCCAGGCTGAGGTCAGCACCCTGGACGCGCCAAACGGCATCGTCCGCCTCGACTACGGGCAAGCAATGCTGCAAAACGCCTATTCCGATGAGTATGTTAATAACGGCACCGCAGCCAAAGCGTGTCAGAGCATGGGGTATGCCACCGCCTCTGCCTATGGCCAGCCCATTAAAACCTGCACCCTGACCAGCGGCTCTCTGTGTCTCAATGAGAGCGTGACGATCCAGTATAAATGCTTGGGCTTTGCCGTAAACCCTAAAGCAAATAACCCATGGTATTAATCTGTGCTGCCAGTATTGACTGGCAGTGTATTTCATTACGAACAAAAACAATTCTCATTAATAAAATATAAAATCGGCAATGCGTTTTATTCCCATTCGTATTTTAAATAAAGAAATAATTATTTTACGTTTTGCAAATAATTAAATAACAAATTATAGTGTCGCTCATTGTGAATCAGAATTAATAACCCGGAGCGTCACCATGCTGAAAACTGAAATGATCGACAAGCTCAATGCGCAAATGAACCTTGAGCTTTTTTCATCCCTTCTCTACCAGCAGATGAGCGCCTGGTGCAGCTATCACAGTTTTGAAGGCGCTGCCGCCTTCCTGCGCCGCCACGCGCAGGAAGAGATGACCCACATGCAGCGTCTGTTTGATTATCTGACTGACACGGGCAGCCTGCCGCGCATCGATAACGTTGCGTCCCCGTTTGCCGAGTATAATTCGCTTGATGAGCTCTTCCGTGCGACCTATGAGCACGAGCAGCTGATTACGCAAAAAATTAACGAACTGGTTCATGCGGCAATGATCGGCCAGGATTATCCGACCTTTAATTTCCTGCAGTGGTACGTGGCAGAGCAACACGAAGAAGAGAAACTGTTTAAATCCGTGCTGGATAAATTGTCTCTGGTGGGGAAAACAGGCGAAGGTCTTTACTTTATCGATAAAGAACTTTCTACCCTCGATACACAGAAATAATATTGCTGCGGTGCTGTTTTCAGCGCCGCACTTTTTATTCTCCGCGCACAGATTTACATACACCCCGCACAGCTTGTACACCGCCAGTCCTGCGCATTGACCGCCTGGTAAAAATACCGGTAGTTAGCCGTCTCCAGCGGAATACCGGCGTCAAAAAAAACATCTGTCAGCCAGTCTACGTTTTCGATGATCCACTCATCTTCTTTTAGCCCCTGCGCAAAGGTGTCGTCCTCAGGATCGATGATCGAATAAATGGCCCAGGTGCCCATATCCTTTTCACGACGCGATTCAGGAAGCTGCAGGGCCTGGTTCTGCCAGCTGATTATCCAGTGACCATGGCACAGTAAATTACCGCCCCGGCTCCACGCCGCGGTAAAGGGATTATTTCCCGCCATCTGCCCTCACTTTATTTGAAAACTTATAGTTATTGTTTAAATTACGCCTGATTTTTCGGCAAAAATAGTGCCCTTACGAAGTAGGTAACCCCTCCCAAAGGGGCAGGTCCGGGTAAATTACTTAAAGTCGAAAAATATCGTAAATAATTCATTACACCCACTGTAACGGTCATTTGACGAAGCGGGGCTTTTCCCTTACTCTGCGCCGCAGAATTTGTCGCGATTACGAATCGTTGTAGAGGAATGCGTGAAAAACAGAACCCTGGGAAGTATTTTTATCGTCGCCGGAACGACGATTGGCGCAGGAATGCTGGCGATGCCTCTGGCTGCCGCAGGCGTTGGATTTGGAATGACACTGCTGCTCCTTGGCACACTCTGGGCGTTGATGTGCTACACCGCCCTGCTGTTGCTTGAGGTTTATCAGCATGTGCCCGCGGATACCGGCCTGGGTTCTCTTGCGGCACGCTACCTGGGACGCTATGGCCAGTGGATAACCGGCTTTAGCATGATGTTCCTGATGTACGCCCTGACCGCGGCCTATATCAGCGGCGCCGGTGAGTTAATCGCCTCCAGCGTTAACGACTGGTTCGACGCTGATATCACGCCTTCAACGGGCGTTATCTTCTTTGCGCTTATTGGCGGGGGGGTGGTCTGTGTGGGGACTTCGCTGGTCGATCTGTTTAACCGTTTTCTGTTCAGCGCCAAAATACTGTTCCTGATTGTGATGCTGGTTCTGCTGGCACCGCATGTTCACAAGGTTAATCTGCTGACGCTGCCGCTGGAAAAAGGGCTGGCGCTGTCCGCGATCCCGGTTATTTTCACCTCGTTTGGCTTCCACGGTAGCGTGCCCAGCATCGTGAGCTATATGAACGGCGATATCCGCAAGCTACGCCGCGTCTTTATGGTGGGGAGCGCCATCCCGCTGATTGCCTATATTTTCTGGCAACTGGTGACGCTGGGGAGCATTGACGCGTCGACCTTTACCGGGCTGATGGCGGAACACGCTGGCCTGAACGGCTTTCTGCTGGCACTGCGCGAGGTAGTCACCTCCCCGCACGTTGAGCTGGCGGTCCATCTGTTTGCCGACCTGGCGCTGGCCACCTCATTTCTGGGCGTGGCGCTCGGCCTGTTTGATTACCTGGCCGATCTGTTCCAGCGTCGTAATACTGCCGCAGGACGCTTACAGACAGGGGCAGTCACCTTCCTGCCTCCTCTCGCGTTCGCGCTGTTTTACCCGCGTGGGTTCGTGATGGCGCTGGGGTATGCAGGTGTGGCGTTATCCGTGCTGGCCCTGCTGCTCCCTTCCCTGCTGGCCTGGAAGAGCCGCCAGCAGCATCCTCAGCAAGGGTACCGCGTAATGGGCGGCAAACCGCTGCTGTGCATGGTGTTTGCCTGCGGAGTGATGATTATTCTGGTGCAGTGCTTGATAGCCGCAGGGATGCTACCGGAAGTGGGTTAACAAAAAAGGGGCTGAAATCAGCCCCTTTTTATTAGTGCAAACAGCAGCTCTTAAACTTCTTCCCGCTGCCGCACGGACACGGATCGTTACGCCCGACCTTTGTGCCGTTAACAATCGGTTTTTTTGCTTCCGGCTGCTGTGGGTTGTCCACCCAGTAATTGTACAAACGCAGAGCCGCAGGCTGAATGCTCTCAATGCTGGCTTTATATTCGTCTTCGCTCAGCTCATCCAGCTTCTCGCTGTTCTCGTCTGTACCGTGCAGCGCAATCGCATCAAGATCGGCCTTCAGTGCTTCCGGTAAGGTTGACCAGTCCGTCAGCGCCACACCGCGCATATAGCCATAACACCACTCTTCAACAACGGTATAGCTCTCGCCGTCGACATCGTTGTAACCAAACATCGGCTCAAACTGATCCGGATACTCGCTCAGGCGCTCAGCAATGTCGTTCATATGCTTAAAGCAGAGATCGATAAAACGGTGCATTTCACGATCGTTTTTCCAGCGCGGAATGTATTTCTCGCCACCCCACACGGCCACCAGCCAGGTATCTGGCTCAACGACAACAGGGCCGGAAAGGACTGCGGTAAGCATGCCGTCCAGTTCGGACACGTCAATCACGGACGCATCGTCATGACCGTAAGACATTAATGTCTCTTCAAGCCACGCCATTTCGCTTTCATTCAATGGGCCTTCAGTCATCGCTGACACTCCTGATAAAAAAGGAAAAGATCCTGACACATATCTCACGGCTTTCCTATCTGAAGTTTAGGTCTTTATTGCTGCAAAAACGTGCAAATCGTGACCATTGCACAACTTATGGGCTTTGTTGTTAACGATATGTGATCTCCGCCGTAATTTCATCGCGTCCCACAAGGTGCCATATCACCGCACTCTATACTCAAACATGTCACAACCCGCTCAATGGGTTAACCATTCTGGCAACGATTTTGCTTAATGTTCTTCGCGCGAACCTGCGCAGGGAAACCTCGCCGTATTACGCAGGCGTTGTCTGGATCTTGTTCGTTTAGTGCATTTTGTTCTTGCTCGTGTTTTTGGATTGGCTGCGCCGTCGGCGTCCGGGTTTACGCCGTGGTGCAAAAACCTCTTTGCTAAGGAACATAATAATGTCGCTGAAATTTATCAGAACTCCCCTTTCTCTCGTGCTGGCCGGTTGTCTGGTGACGGCATTTTCTGCGCATGCAGATATTGTCATTGGTGTGGCCGGGCCGTTTACCGGCCCAAACGCCACCTATGGCGATCAGTACTGGCACGGTGCAACGCAGGCCGCTGAAGACATTAACGCCGCAGGCGGCATTAACGGCGAGAAGATTAAGCTGGTTCAGGGGGATGATGCCTGCGAGCCGAAACAAGCCGTGGCCGTCGCCAACCGCCTGGTCGACCAGGATAAAGTCAACGCGGTGGTCGGCCATTTCTGCTCCTCTTCCACAATGCCCGCCTCCGAGGTGTACAGCGACGCGGGGATCCTTGCCATTACCCCCGGCTCGACCAACCCGCTCATTACCGAACGAGGCATGACCGATATGTTCCGCATGTGTGGTCGCGATGACCAGCAGGGCCAGGTCGCCAGCGATTTCATTATCGATAAGCTGAAAGCCAAACGTGTGGTCATCATCCATGACAAAGACACCTACGGTCAGGGGCTGGCAGACGCCACCAAAGCTGCGCTGGCGAAGCGCGGGGTTCAGGATGTGATGTATGAGGGCTTATCCCGTGGTGAGAAAGACTTTAACGCGCTGGTGACAAAAATCGGCGCGCAAAAGCCGGATGTGGTGTTCTTCGGCGGTTGTCACCCTGAAGCCGGCCCGCTGGTTCGCCAGATGCGAGAACAGGGCGTGCAGGCGAAATTCTTCTCCGGCGACTGTATCGTCAACGAAGAGATGGTGACCGCGGCGGGTGGGCCACAATATACCAAGGGGATTTATATGACCTTTGGTAAAGACCCGCGTCTGATCCCGGATGGGAAAGCGGTCATTGAGAAATTCCGCGCCGGAAAATTCGAGCCTGAAGGTTATACCCTCTACTCTTATGCCTCCGTTCAGGCCATTGCCGCGGCCTTCAAGGCCACGGGCGGTAAAGACTCGGCCAAAGCCAGCGAATGGCTGAAAGCCAATGCCGTCGACACGGTTATGGGCAAAAAAGCCTGGGACAGCAAAGGCGATCTGAAAGTGTCTGACTACGTGGTGTATCAGTGGGACGATAACGGAAAATATAAGGAAGTTCAGTAACGGGACGGAGTCACGCTCAACGCCGGCAGGTTCGCCTGTCGGCGCGTAATAAACATCAGGCTGCGCGTGCCGCGCAGCTTAAAATAACGAGCGCGCTATGATGAGTACATTCTTCCTGCAACAGTTAATAAATGGCTTAACGCTGGGCTCCGTGTATGGATTAATCGCCATCGGCTACACCATGGTGTATGGCATCATTGGTATGATTAATTTCGCCCACGGCGAAGTGTATATGATCTCCGCCTACCTCTGCGCCATTGGCCTGGCGCTGCTCTCCTTCTTCGGCCTGCAGTCGTTCCCGTTGCTTATCCTCGGTACGCTGATCTTCACGATTGTGGTGACCGGTGTTTACGGCTGGACTATCGAGCGCATTGCCTATAAGCCGCTACGTAACTCTACCCGTCTGGCACCGCTTATCTCCGCCATCGGGATGTCTCTGATTTTGCAAAACTACGCGCAGCTGAGCCAGGGGCCGCGTCAGCAAGGGGTGCCCACGATGCTGGATGGCGTACTTCGCCTGCATATTGGTGAGGGATTCGTTCAGATAACCTACACCAAAGTGTTTATTCTGGTTGCCTCGTTCGCCGGCATGCTGTTGCTGACATGGATAATCAACAATACCCGGCTTGGGCGGATGTGCCGTGCGGTGCAGCAGGACCGCAAAATGGCCTCCATTCTGGGCATTAACACCGACAGAATCATTTCGCTGGTCTTTGTGATTGGCGCGGCGATGGCCGGTCTGGCGGGTGTGCTCATCACCATGAATTACGGCACCTTCGATTTCTACGTCGGATTTGTCATTGGCATCAAGGCGTTTACCGCAGCGGTGCTCGGCGGGATTGGCTCCCTGCCCGGTGCGATGCTCGGCGGGTTGATTCTGGGCGTCGCCGAGGCGCAATTTTCCGGCATGGTGAACTCAGATTATAAAGATGTGTTCTCGTTTGGCTTGCTGGTCTTGATCCTGATTTTTCGTCCTCAGGGTCTGCTTGGCCGCCCGATTGTCGCCAAAGTGTGAAGGAGAATACGATGACCTCTCACGGCTTTTCGCTTAAGCGCTGCATTCTGGACGCCATTTTTTCCGGGCTGATTGCGTTAATAATTTTTGGCCCGATTGCCGGCGTGGTGCTGGACGGATACAGCTTTAATTTCGCCGGACAGCGGCTCGCATGGATAGTCGGCATCGTGATGCTGGGCCGTTTTCTACTGAGCGCTTTTTTAGGCACCGCTCCGGGTGCACGTTTCCAGGCACGTTTTGAAGCCGACAGCGCGGGGGTTTATGTCCGGCCGCCGGAATACAAAAGCCGCATGCGCTGGATAATCCCGCTGATTATCGCCCTTGCGATCTGCTTTCCCTTTGTTGCCACCAAGTACGTGCTCACCGTCGCCATTCTTGGGCTTATCTACGTGCTTCTCGGTCTCGGGCTGAATATTGTGGTCGGTCTGGCCGGGCTTCTGGATCTCGGTTATGTCGCTTTTTATGCCATCGGCGCTTACGGGCTGGCGCTGGGGTATCAGTATCTGGGATTAGGATTCTGGAGCATGCTGCCGCTGGCGGCAATTATGGCTGCCACGGCCGGCGCCCTGCTCGGCTTTCCGGTGCTGCGCATGCACGGTGATTACCTGGCGATCGTCACGCTTGGCTTTGGGGAGATTATTCGCCTGATCCTCAACAACTGGCTGACCTTCACCGGTGGCCCGAACGGCGTTTCTGCCCCGCCTCCCACCTTTTTCGGACTGGAGTTTGGCCGCCGTGCCAAAGAAGGAGGCGTGCCCTTTCACGAATTTTTCCATCTGACCTACAACCCGAACATGAAGTTTATCTTTATCTACACGGTGCTGTTCCTGGTGGTGATGCTGGTGCTGTATATCAAGCATCGTCTGACGCGGATGCCGATTGGTCGGGCATGGGAAGCCCTGCGGGAAGATGAAATCGCCTGTCGCTCAATGGGATTAAATCATGTGCTGGTCAAGCTCTCGGCCTTTACGCTGGGTGCGTCGACTGCCGGCATCGCCGGGGTGTTTTTTGCCACTTATCAGGGCTTTGTCAACCCGACATCGTTTACCTTTTTTGAATCGGCGCTGATCCTGGCGATTGTGGTGCTCGGCGGTATGGGCTCAACGCTTGGCGTGGTGCTGGCGGCGTTTGTGCTCACGGTGACGCCGGAGCTGCTGCGCAGTTTTGCCGAGTACCGGGTTTTGCTGTTTGGCATGCTGATGGTGGTGATGATGATCTGGCGTCCACGCGGGTTGATCCGCATTAACCGCAGCGGGTTTGCCGTGCGTAAGGGCGTAGCGCCATGAACGGAACGATATTAAGCGTTGAACATCTGATGATGCATTTCGGCGGGATCAAGGCGTTAAACGACGTCAACCTGGACGTGCAGCGCGGTTCAATTACTGCGCTTATTGGCCCAAACGGCGCGGGAAAAACCACCGTCTTCAACTGCCTGACCGGTTTCTATAAGGCTTCCGGCGGCAATATTTTCTTCAATACGCGCAATAAGACGACCAACGTCATTCAGATCCTCGGGCAAAAATTCCAGCCAGGAGACTGGATCCACCCTGCGCAGTTTGGGCAACGCCTGTTCTACAAAATGTTCGGCGGCACTCACCTGGTGAACCGCGCCGGACTTGCGCGCACCTTTCAAAATATTCGTCTTTTTCGCGAGATGTCGGTCGTGGAAAACCTGCTCGTGGCCCAGCACATGCGCGTCAATCGCAACCTGCTGGCTGGCGTATTCAATACGCCAGCGTACCGACGGGCGGAAAACGACGCGCTGGACAGGGCCTTTTACTGGCTGGAGGTGGTCGATCTTGTGGAGTGCGCCAACCGCCTGGCGGGCGAGATGTCGTACGGCCAACAGCGGCGTCTGGAGATCGCGCGGGCCATGTGCACCGGCCCGGAAATGATCTGTCTGGATGAACCCGCCGCCGGGCTGAACCCGGTAGAGACACATAAGCTGAGTAACATTATTCGTTTTCTGCGCGACAACCACGGCATAACGGTATTACTGATTGAGCACGACATGGGGATGGTGATGGAAATATCGGACGACATTATTGTGCTCGACCATGGCGATGTGATTGCCCGGGGGAAACCTGAGCAGATCCAGCATGACGAAAAGGTGATTGCCGCCTATCTGGGCACCGATGAAAGCGAGGTCACCCTATGAATGAGCCGCTGCTGGCATTTCGCGAGGTGGATGTGTTCTATGGCGTGATTCAGGCGCTGAAGCAGGTATCCCTCGAAGTGCATAAAGGGGAAACGGTGGCGCTTATCGGCGCGAATGGCGCGGGTAAATCGACATTGCTGATGTCTATTTTTGGCCAGCCGCGTATTCGTAACGGGCAGATCCTGTTTTGCGGCGAAGACATCAGCCATAAATCTACCCACTATGTGGCCTCCGGCGGCATAGCGCAGGCACCCGAGGGGCGGCGTATTTTTCCGGATATGACGGTTGAAGAGAACCTGCTGATGGGGACCATTCCTGTCGGCAATCAATTTGCCGCCGACGATATGCAGAGCATGTTTGAGTTGTTCCCGCGCCTCAAAGAACGCCGTAAACAGCGAGCCATGACCATGTCCGGCGGAGAACAGCAAATGCTTGCCATCGCCCGCGCGCTAATGAGCCGCCCTAAACTGCTACTGCTGGATGAACCCAGCCTGGGTCTGGCGCCTATAGTGGTTAAGCAGATCTTCCAGACGCTGCGCGAGCTGGCTCGCAACGGCATGACCATTTTTCTGGTAGAGCAAAATGCGCATCATGCTCTGAAGCTTTCTGACCGTGGCTACGTCATGGTCAACGGGCAAATTCGCCTCAGCGGCAGCGGCAAGGAATTGCTGGGAAACCAGGAGGTAAGAAAAGCCTATTTAGGCGGAGTATAATTCATACGCGAGTCATACTCATGTCGCGCATAACTGTAAATATATGTCAGGCGATGCGACGCGGTTGATTCAATATACCGCTTTTAACATCTTCGCTGATAATTTATGAAAGATAGACATTTGCGGCCATCGGTCCGCTGAGTCCGTTGATACGACAGAACTCAACGCGGATCCCGGGAAGGAGCGTTTCTTTTTCGTTGTTATTAAAGGCTGAAATGTGGAGAAAAACGTCCTTTCGACCATCTGAAGGGATGATTAGGCCTTTGCCACTGTGCATATCAAAACTTTTGACAATTCCTGTCATTTTACGAGACAAATAAGATCCTCTTAGAAAACATGCATTAACTATACACACTAATTAATTTTAAGCTAATGCAGCGTGACACTTTTTATGTGAGCCTTCCGGAAGGCTAAAATAAAAATTGCTAATTCTCCCTCCTCATGCATTAATGAAGTCGTTGGTTTAATCCACACACGAGCGTAAAAAATTTTACCCGGCAGTCCTCATAACCAGGCGCTATCGCTGATATCCCCTCCTTTTGAGTCCATACGTTTAATATTATACGTTTCTTAGCATTTCAAATACTCACAAGGAGTCTGCATGTCTTCAAGAATTATAGGTTTGGTTAAGTGGTTTAACGAAGATAAAGGTTTCGGTTTTATCTCTCCTGTCGATGGTAGCAAAGATGTGTTTGTGCACTTTTCTGCTCTGCAGGGCGATGATTTTAAAACTCTCTTTGAAGGCCAGAAAGTCGAATTTGCTATCCAGAGTGGCGAAAAAGGCCCTGCTGCTGCAAGCGTAATACTTTGCGATAGATAAAGTTATCACGGACCCGCGATCACGATGATGGATTTTTCCTGAGTAGACGGGTCCTGGATTAGAAGGCTTTTTCTGAGCAACAGGTCAGCATATTTTTCTCGTAGAAAGAGTGTGCTGACCGATGTGATGAAGTGCAGGTCTGCTGCACGAAGAGTCTTAAAGCAGAAGCGAGCTGCTTGTAAAATATCAAAGTGCGTAAGAGGTCAGGCAACCTCCAAAAGCATCACTTCTTCAATGTTGCTTTGCCAAATGAGATCGTCTGTAAAGACGCAAATTCATCATCTGGCAAATGCATTTTTAGAATTTTTGAGCGGTTTTGAAAAGAGTGCTGCAGTGTGGGCAGACAAGTTGAGCCCCTTTTTGTACACGGCTGAAACTATGCTCAGAGTCTTTTGAACAGTTTGGACATGGACATTTTACTAAGTAATTGCGACGGAATTGTGTATTTTTACGTCCTGACATAGGCATCTCCTGATTTAAACGACTGTCACCATACACGTTCACGAAGATGATTGCTTGCTTTTATTTCCGAATGATTGCAAAAACCAAAGAAAGTACAAACGCAACGTTTTTTCGAAAATTAAATACCGCTAATGTTAAAAAAGGTAAATGATATCAACTTAAATATTCACTTCAGATGCCCATGTTGTCATGGCTCCCAATACAGAACGTCGATTTTTGATGTGTCTGAAAAAAATCCGTATGGCGCTAAATGCATTTTCTGCAAATCGACGATGACATTCGCAGACAGACCTGACAGCCAGACAAAAATTTTCGCGCCGTCCTGATTCCCCTCGCCTTCACAGAGAAGGTGCTTAAGCAGATAACGACCAACAAGGTGAGATATGAAGAAAGTCATCGTCTTTTTCAATGGTAAACCGAGCAATGTTGTCACCGTGCTTAAGGGTATTACATCCATACGGCAGGAATATCCGAATGGTGAAGCGATAAACCTGCAGATAATGTCCGCAGGTTTTCCTTCTCTGACCGGCGATCATGAAGTGGTTTATGTGGCGTCGGACAGGGAGCTGACTTCTCAGGAAATTCTGGATGCGGCTAAGAAATATTTATAATTATTCTGAATGTATGGCTGTTCTTGTAGATGCCCTTATTTAAGGGTAATCCACTTCTTATTTTTGCTGCTAACATCTTTTGTTTACCCTCCCCCGCGTTAAAAACCTTATACGGAATGAATAATACGTTAACGCTATCGCGAACAAACACATCCCTAATAGACTTAATTGCGTCATAATGTGTCAGGTGGCTTATTGTCTCAGCCCTGATTCATTCAGTTGTGTGTCAGACACAATATGCGTTACCTCATCCAGGTGCCCAATTCTGGCCTCCCCTGAACGATTAAACTTACTCTTATCTATCAACAATAAAGACTGAGAAGCGCGCTTGAGTAGCAGCGATTTGAAGCCAGCGTTGACCCTGTTGGAATCCCACAACCCTCCATGACTGTCTATCCCTTCGCATGAGAAGATAAACAGGTCGATGTCCAGCAGTTTGAGTTGTGAAATCAACGAGGGGTTAACGTAGCAGCCATACTTACGCTCAAGTTTACCGCCGGAGCTAATAAGTTGAATCTGTTCACGTTTGCCCAGTTCCAGGCAGATGGGGTGACTGTTAGTAAAGACCTGAATATCGATGTCAGGCAGTTGACGCGCTAGATACCAGCAGGTTGAGCTGGCATCCAGAGCAATGACCATCCCGGCTTCAATCCACTCCAGCGCTTCTCTGGCGATATCCGCTTTATGCGTGAAGTGGCTCTTAAGGCGAATATGAAAAGGATCGCCGCTGTCTTGGTTTTCCCGGTGAATATATTTCGCCCGACCGTGGTTGCGCAGCACTTTTCCCTGCGCCTGCAGTTCGCTGAGATCGCGGCGAATGGTCTCTTTACTGACGTTAAGCTGGGTGGATAAAACGTCCGTCGTCAGACTATGATGCTGAATCAACAGGTCGATTATCGTTTGCTGACGTGCCTCTTTCATTTTTTCTCACCCATCATTCGATACACGCCCGCGCTGGCGGGCGCACCGGCATGAGATTACGGCGTTACCCCCTTTTTTAAAAGAATATTCCCGTATTTAGCACACTCCCCTGTGACAACGATCGCAAAGGATTTTTTGGCACGTGCGTAAAACGCATAGCGGTCAATGCGGGTAATTGCCGGACAGGGTGCCTGACGTGAAAGCGCATCGCGATAGCGAGCCTCAACACGGGGATCGAGGGAGTCACCCTCAACTGCAGCCATCATCACCAGTGGCGGCGCGTAGCTGTCGAGCTCAAACAGCGGGATAATCGCATGCAGCAATTCGCTGACCTTTAGCCCATCGGCACGTATAACCTGCGGTCCCATAGTGTGGGCGGGGAAATGGGCATCAGAAAAAATAATCTCATCGCCGTGGCCCATTTCGGCCAGGACTTTCAGTAGTTCAGGTGATATTAACGGTGAAATCGTTTTTAACATCTCAAACTCCCTCGATCGGTGCAGATTCGGTTTCCGGAAAGAAGTAGCGGTACTGATAATGCATCTGCGCTCTGGCGTGTTCCGGGCTCGTAAATTCTCCGACCCCGTACCAGCCAAACAGGGCTGCCCCCGCGACAGTGGTTTCTGCACCATCAAGTACCTTGATGGGGATGCCGAGCATATTGGCTTTGATCTGGTTCCACAGCATGTTACGGCTGCCACCGCCGACCAGCAGCAGTTCAGTCGCGTTGAAGTGACCAATCTTTTCCAGCGTGCGCAGATTCTGCGCCAGCTGCCCGGTGAGGCCCTCCAGCGCAGCGCGATAAAAATGACCGCGTGTGGTGTTGAGTGTGACGCCCTCCCAGCCCGCATGCTGACAGCCGAGGAGATCACAGTGCATTTTCACCCCTTCGGACCCCATGGGTATGCGGCGGGCTGTCTCAATCAGCGTTTGCCAGGGCGTCTCTTCGGTCCAAAGCAGTTTACGTACCCATTCAAGTACGCCCGATGCCAGCCACTGCATGCCAGGGTTATACAGCCCTGGCTGGCTGTCCAGTTCGCAGGTAGAACCGACGTAGCGACTGAGCAGCGGCGTGTTGACCTGCGCACTGCGCACCATCAGGATCTCCCATGTTCCCGAGGTGAGGACGGGTTCATCCGCCGCGGCACCTGCACCAAACAGCGCAAACTGGGTATCGTGTCCGGCGGAAATCACCGGGATACCGGCGGGTAGGTCAAGCCATTGGGCAGCATCAGACTGTAATTTACCGACGAGCTCACCGGCTTCCACCAGACGTGGGAAGAGCTGACGCGGCAAACCCGCCGCCTGCAAAATTTCATGGCTGAAATCGCGCTGTTGAATATCCAGCATCTGGCTGGTCCCTGCCATAGTAACGTCGGTGGTGAATTCGCCGGTCAGACGGTGGTTAATCAGCGACGAGATAAACAGCCAGGCGTGTGCCTGTTCCAACAGCTGCGGGTGATTTTCTTTTAGCCACACCAGCTTATACAGCGTATTGAAGCCAAATGCCCCCACGCCGGAAATGTCCTGAAGCCGCTGAGGTGACAGCAAGCGGTCAATATTTTTCATCACTTCGGTGGTGCGTGGGCATTTCCAGCTGATGATTGGGTAGAGCAGCCTGCCGTGCTCATCGACCAGCGCGCCATCAACGCCGAAGGTGGTCACCGTGACGCCGCGAACGCGACAGTTTGCCAGACTCGTCTTCAGCGAGCGGCAACAGTCCGCGAAGCGTTGCATAATGGCCTCGAGAGACCACTGGTGCCAGGCGCTATTTTCTATGGCGATGTCGCTGGCATTTGCCGTAGCGGCACGGGCGATAATTTTGCCCTGCCGGTCAACGGCAATGGCCCGGATATTGGTCGCTCCGCAGTCGAGAACCAGAATAACCTCTTGTTTCATAGCAACTCCTGAAACGTCGGCGGCTAACGTGTCGCTTATCCGGCCTGTAATTCGGTGTTTTACAGGCCCGGTAAACATACGCTACCGGGCAAAGACGTTTACTCAACGTTTGTACAGCGGGCCATAGTTTTGACAGGCGCGGTAATCCTGGCCTTCGCTATCCATGCCGTGCGCAGCCCAGGCGGAAGGACGATAGACCTTCGACTCTTCCACGTTATGCATGCAGACCGGAATTCGCAGCATTGATGCCAGGGTGATGAAATCAGCGCCGACGTGGCCGATGGTCAGCACGCCATGGTTTGCCCCCCAGTTCGCCATCACGGAATAAACGTCGGTAAAGGGACCTTTACCCGTCAGACGTGGTGCAAACCAGGTGGTCGGCCAGGTTGAGTTGGTACGGGCGTCAAGCTGATCGTGCATCTCTTTCGGCAGTTCCACGCTCCAGCCTTCTGCAATCTGCAGAACCGGGCCAAGACCTTTGATGATATTCACGCGGGTCATGGTGAACGGCACGCCACCTTCGGTCAGGAAGCGAGAAGAGAAACCGCCGCCGCGGAAATATTCATGTATCGCCGGACACCATTCGGTGGCCGCCAGGCAGGCATCAACCTCCTGCTGGCTAATGTCCCAGAATGGCTTCATCGTTGGATTGCCATCGCTGCCGCGCTGTTTGCATGAGCCATCGAGAGCCGCAGAGCCGGAGTTGATCAGGTGGATAATACCCTTCTCAGCCAGACCGCTGAGCGGTTGACCGGTCACGCGCGCTACCGCTTCTGGAGACCAGTAGGTGCGCACGTCGGCGAACACCTGTGCTGTGCCGGTCAACTGATGGCCCATTAGCATCGCCACGCCGTTGAGGCTGTCATTTTCGGTCGCGACGACAAAGGGTTCACGCACGCCATTCCAGTCAAAGGAACTGTTAAGCAACGCTTCGGCGGTATCGCCGTTCGGGTATTGATCGGTCCAGTGACGCTGGCCCTGGAAGCCTGCCGCAATGGCGTTGTAGCCCAGCGATTCTTCCACCCGCCCTTTTTCCGCCAGTGCTGGGTTGCCCTGCATCATGTCGCGGATACACATCGCCATCAGCAGGCTCTCTTTCAGCACCTCGCGGTTCTGCGCTTCGTTACGCTTATACTGCTGCGCGTTCTGGTCTTCGCCGTAGCGGAAGTTTTTGTCCGCCCAGGCCAGCGCCATTTCCAGTTCGGTTTCATCGAAGATTTTCTGATCAATGCGGCGGCGCAGTTCAGTCATATCAACTGCCTGTACCTTCATCCCCAGCCAGGATTCGAAGAAGTTAGGGTCGACGATGGAACCGGCAATCCCCATCGACACACCCCCAATGGAGAGATAGCTTTTCCCTTTCATACTGGCGACGGCTAAACCGGCACGCGCAAAGCGCAGCAGTTTTTCCTCAACATCTTCGGGAATCGAGGTGTCGTCGGCGTCCTGGACATCATGACCATAAATAGAGAATGCCGGAATCCCTTTCTGGCTGTGTGCAGCCAGCGCGGCGGCCAGATAAACGGCACCCGGACGTTCAGTCCCGTTAAAACCCCAGATGGCTTTCGGACGCATGGGGTCCATATCGATCGTTTCGCTCCCGTAGCACCAGCACGGCGTCACGGTGATGGTCACGCCGACGTTCTGGCTGCTGAATTTTTCTTCACAGGCGGCAGATTCGGCCATCCCCGCAATGCAACCGTCAGCAATGACGCATTCAATTTGCTCGCCGTTGGGGTGACGAAGCTTTTCAGTGAGCAGCGCGGCGGTGGCGTTGGCCATATTCAGGGTTTGCTCCTCCAGAGACTCACGAACCCCCATACGACGACCATCAATCACCGGACGGATACCTATTTTCGGTAAGCTGATTTTTTTCATGACAGATCCCTCACGTTTTCGGATACAGGTTTAATTCGTTGCCGCTTGCGAACGGAAACGGGCAAAGATGAAGATGACGGCAAAACACACTGCCGGAACCAGTTCTGCTGTTGGGATATTGCCTGCAGCATCGCTGACAAAGCCCATGACCGGCGTCACAATCCCGCCGCCGATAATGGTCATGACGATGAATGACGAGCCGTATTTGGTGTCCTGACCCAGGTTCTTAATCCCGAGGGAGAAAATGGTTGGGTACTGAATAGACATAAATGCACTGCACAGCGTTAGCGCCAGTAGACCGAAATGGCCGCCGAATACGGCGGAGACCAGGCATAGCACCATGGCAAGCAGGGCATAAGCGGCCAGTACTTTATGCGGTGCGAAGCGGCTGATTAGCCATGTACCGGTAAAACGACCGATGAAGAAGCACACCATGGTGCCGGTCAGGTAGTTGGCGGCGAAACCTGGCGTCATACCGGGGATCTCTTCAATAGCGTACCGGATCAGATAACTCCAGCAGGCAGTTTGCGCGCCGACATAGCAGAATTGCGCCAGCACCGCCCAGCGCCAGTGGCGAATCCGGACCAGACGGGAAAGAGAGGCAGAAAATGTGCTTTGTGTGCCGTCGCCGTGATTATCGCTCTGAAGGACCGGAAATTTGGTCAACATAATCAGCAGGGCGACCAACAATACAATTGCCACGATAATCATATAAGGCGTTTGTACGGATAACACCAGGCTATGCTTATAAATGCTTAGCTGTTCTGGCGTCATTTTATCGAGTACCGACTGAGAGTGATGCGGCACGTTAGACAAAATTAGGCTTTGTCCAAACACAACGGCAATAATAGCGCCAAAAGAATTAAAAGTTTGCGCCAGATTAAGACGGAAATGACCACCACTCTCTGGCCCCAGCACTGTCACAAAGGGGTTAGCAGCAGTTTCAAGGCAACCTAACCCCGCCGCTATAATAAAAAGACCGACAAGAAACAATGTATAATTCATTAACTCAGCCGCAGGCCAGAATAATGCAGCACCAATGGCATATAAAAACAACCCGGTAATAATACCTGCCTTATAGCTGAGTTTTTTCATCAGTATTCCGGCAGGAACTGGAATGACAAAGTAGCCGAAATAGAACGCAGATTGTATCAGGCCAGCCTGGAAGTTTGTCAGGGTAAAGGCTTGCTGAAACTGGGGGAGTAAAATGTCATTCAGGTTATTAGCGACTGCCCAAAGAAAAAACAGTGAACAGAGTAACGCGAAAGGAATAATGTAACGCTGGGCTTGCCCGGCATTGACCGCACGAAAACTCTGCGTTGGTATTGTTGTATTTCCCATAACACCCTCATTAGTCAGAAGCGTCAGAATGTGACTTTCCTTTCTTGCCAGACGGTAAAAATAAAAAGGTGCTTTACTCTTACTGGCGCGAATCTGGCGATCGGAATGATCTCGTGAATGCATTTTCATGTAAAAAAGGGGGGCGAATATGATGACAATCACATTTAACGGCAACGCGATATCTTTATGTGACCGTTATCACTTTAAATTTAATAAAAACACCCCTCGCCGGGGAAAATAAACATGAAAAACCACAACCCCAGTGACCGATTTAATGCATTACTCCGGAAACGGGCATTTTCACGGTAAAAATCATCAAAACGACTGTTTGAATAAAAATCTTCTGAATCGGTCACTTTTACCGAAATGAATTAATCGAATAAGGATCAATTCCCGACTATTAATTGACGGCGATCACAAAGTGAAACCACCGTAATTCTTTTAGCGTTATTCCCTATAAAGATGGTGCGCAAATATACGGTTAATTCATCAGGACAACAGGCTTGTTCTGCTGGTGCTTTAGATCATCAAGAGAGGTAACAAATGGAACGAAATAGACTGGCGCGGCAGATTATTGATACCTGCCTGGAAATGACCCGCCTGGGGCTAAATCAGGGCACGGCTGGCAACGTCAGCGTGCGCTATCAGGACGGGATATTGATAACGCCAACGGGTATCCCCTATGAAAAACTGACGGAGTCACACATCGTTTATATTGATGCCGACGGTCAGCATGAACAGGGCAAACTGCCTTCGAGCGAGTGGCGTTTCCATATGGCCGCCTACCAGACGCGTCCGGATGCGCAGGCGGTGGTGCATAACCATGCGGTGCACTGTACCGCCGTGTCTATTCTTAACCGCCCTATCCCGGCCATTCATTACATGATTGCCGCCGCAGGCGGTAATTCCATACCCTGCGCGCCATATGCCACATTTGGGACACGCGAACTGTCCGACTATGTCGCCTTTGCCCTCAGGAACCGCAAAGCAACCCTGTTACAGCACCACGGCTTAATTGCCTGTGAAGCAAATCTGGAAAAAGCCCTGTGGCTGGCGCATGAAGTTGAAGTACTGGCACAACTGTACCTTTGCACGCTGGCAATAACGGATCCGGTCCCGGTACTGGATGACGATGCTATCGCCATTGTGCTGGAAAAATTCAAAACCTACGGACTGCGCATTGAAGAATGACATCGCATAGCAAACAGGAGAAATGCCATGGCGAAAAGAATGATTTTGAACGAAACGGCCTGGTTTGGCCGGGGCGCGACAGGGATGCTTTGCGATGAGGTAAAGCGTCGCGGCTATCAAAAAGCGCTGATTGTCACCGACAGGACGCTGATACAGTGTGGCGTGGTGGCGAAGGTCACGGATAAGCTGGACGAAGCGGGGTTGGCCTGGGAAATATACTTCGGCGTGCTTCCTAACCCGACAATCGGAATAGTACAGGAAGGGCTGGGTGTTTTTCAGAACAGCGGCGCAGATTACCTTATCGCTATCGGGGGCGGCTCGCCTCAGGATACCTGTAAGGCAATCGGTATTATCAGCAATAACCCGGCGTTTAAGGATGTTCGTAGCCTTGAAGGCCTGTCCCCAACCCGTAACCCCAGCGTACCCGTTCTGGCCATTCCCACTACAGCCGGAACAGCGGCTGAAGTGACCATTAACTACGTGATCACTGATGAAGAGAAGCGGCGTAAATTTGTTTGCGTCGATCCGCATGACATTCCGCAGGTCGCTTTTATCGATGCAGATATGATGGACGGTATGCCACCAGTGCTGAAAGCAGCAACCGGCGTTGATGCGCTGACCCATGCGATTGAAGGGTATATTACCCGGGGCGCATGGGCCTTGACCGATGCGCTACACATCAAGGCAATAGAGATTATTGCCGGCGCGCTGCGCGATTCAGTCAAGGGCGATCGAGATGCCGTCGAGGCGATGGCGCTGGGCCAGTATGTTGCCGGCATGGGCTTTTCCAACGTTGGCCTGGGGCTGGTTCACGGTATGGCGCACCCGCTGGGTGCTTTTTATGATACACCGCACGGCGTGGCGAATGCCATTTTGCTGCCTCATATCATGCGTTACAACGCTGACTTTACCGGCGATAAATTCCGCGACATTGCACGGGCGATGGGCGTGAAGGTTGAAGGGCTGAGCCTTGTGGACGCGCGCAATGCTGCCGTGGATGCCGTCTTCAGGCTTAATCACGATGTGGGCATCCCGCTCCATCTGCGTGAGGCTGGAGTACAAACAGAAGATATCCCGATGCTGGCCCAGGCGGCATATGATGATGTCTGTACTGCCGGCAACCCACGGGAAGCGAGCCTGGCAGATATTAGCGAGCTGTACCATACCGCCTGGTAGTGCGACTGCGTTACCCGGTTTAGAGGACCCTTCTGGGCCGGGTGACGCAGAGAGACAGTGCCATCAGTATTTAAGACCGTGATTTCGCAGCTGACGGCCGACGCCGACAGACCCTATCGGTAATGGCCATTGTTGGGCATGATTGCCCTCTTATTGTGGCGAAGTTGAAAGGCGAAACTAGGGTATACGGCGAAAAACAGGCACAAAAAAACCACCTTTCGGTGGTTTCACGACACTGCTTATTGCTTTGATTATTCTGCTTTTTCCCATGGTAGCCGGAGTGGGACTTGAACCCACACAGCGCGAACGCCGAGGGATTTTAAATCCCTTGTGTCTACCGATTCCACCATCCGGCCAGGGAATAAAGTGGAGGCGCGTTCCGGAGTCGAACCGGACTAGACGGATTTGCAATCCGCTACATAACCGCTTTGCTAACGCGCCGTAAAACTTTTTTACGCGACACCCGCTATTGCGCATGTCTTTAATCTGGAGCGGGAAACGAGACTCGAACTCGCGACCCCGACCTTGGCAAGGTCGTGCTCTACCAACTGAGCTATTCCCGCATGTCATCAAGTTAACTTCTAACCACTTGATTTCATTATCGTCCGGCTAGCTGTGCCGCCGTTCGATGCGTTGCATTCTACTGATATGACGGTATGAGTCAACGTTATTTTTTGCATCCCCGGATCGTTTGCTGAAAATTACGTCGAAACGATCACTGATCAAGCAAATCGCCGCGGGCAGCGTTTAAATATTGCAGCATAGACCACAGCGTCAGTACCGCAGCAACCCACAGCAGCCCAATCCCAGCCCACTCAACCCAGGCGTTTGGACGCCAGAGCATCCAGACCAGCGAGGCCATCTGCGCGGTGGTTTTCACTTTACCAATCCACGACACCGCGACGCTGCTGCGCTTACCCAGCTCCGCCATCCACTCACGCAGCGCAGAGATGATGATCTCACGACCAATCATGGTTGCTGCAGGCAGCGTTACCCACCACGTGTGGTAGTGCTCAGCCACCAGCACCATCGCGATAGCGACCATGACCTTATCGGCGACCGGGTCGAGGAAGGCACCGAAGCGGGTGCTTTGGTTCCAGCGGCGTGCCAGATAACCGTCAAACCAGTCCGTAACCGCAGCCACCAGGAAAATCAGTGCACAGGCAAAAGGGGCCCAGACGACTGGCAGGTAAAACGCCAGTACAAAGAACGGGATAAGCACAACGCGAAAAAGAGTGAGCAACGTAGGGATATTAAATTGCATAATGACGGTAACTGTTTGTTGTCAGTAAAATTTAGCTCTATGTTGCTACAGAGCCCTCAATGTTTCAACGAGTAGTAGATCTTTTCTGCCAGCGCTTGCGAAATACCCGGCACTTTTGCAATTTCCTCCATGCTGGCATTGAGTAATCCTTGCAATCCGCCCATATATTTAAGCAACATCTGTCTGCGTTTTGGCCCGACGCCTTCGATGGTCTCAAGCGTACTGGTGTTTTTTACCTTCGCCCGTTTTTTCCGGTGCCCGCTGATGGCGTGATCGTGTGACTCATCGCGGATATGCTGGATAACATGCAGTGCCGGAGAATCCGGCGGCAGGCTGAAGCCCTCCCCTTCCGGCTCAAAGAAGAGCGTCTCCAGACCGGCTTTACGATCGGCCCCTTTTGCCACACCCAGCAGCAACGGATGGTTTTTATCCCAGCTCACATCAAGTGAGTCAAAGACCGCTTTCGCCTGCCCGAGCTGCCCTTTCCCGCCGTCAATCAGTATCACATCCGGGATTTTGCTCTCTTCGATGGCTTTACCGTAGCGACGGCGCAGCACCTGGTTCATGGCGGCATAGTCATCGCCCGGCGTGATCCCGGTGATGTTATAGCGACGATATTCCGCGCGCAGCGGGCCGTTAGCATCAAACACCACGCAGGAGGCCACGGTCTGCTCGCCCATCGTGTGGCTGATGTCGAAACACTCCATCCGTTTAACCTCCGGCAGCTTCAGGAGCGTAGCCAGTGCCGTTAAACGCTGGTGGACCGTCGATTGCTGGGACAGTTTTGTAGTAAGCGCCGTCGCCGCATTGGTCCGGGCAAGCTTCAGGTAACGCGCGCGGTCACCGCGCGGTTTGGTCTGCACGTTAACCCGACGACCAGCCAGTTCTGACAGCGAATCCGCCAAAAGCGTTTTATCGTCGAGATTGAAATCAAGCAGGATCTCCGATGGCAGCGTGCGCATCTGACTCCCCTGCAGATAGAACTGGCCGACGAAGGTTTCAACCACCTCACCCAGCTCCGTCCCCCCCGGCACTTTCGGGAAA
Source organism: Enterobacter sp. BIDMC 26 (assembly GCF_000534435.1). NCBI lineage: Bacteria > Pseudomonadati > Pseudomonadota > Gammaproteobacteria > Enterobacterales > Enterobacteriaceae > Enterobacter > Enterobacter sp. BIDMC 26. Next base: position 2,090,707 of record NZ_KI973182.1, read on the forward strand.
TAGCTGCGGCTCCCGAGCACTTTACCCTGACGAATAAACAGCACATGCACGCAGGCCATGCCGGCGTCAAAGGCAACGCCGATCACGTCGAGATCGTCACCGGTGTTCGAGACAAACTGTTTCTCAGTGACTCTGCGCACCGCCTGGATTTGGTCGCGGATCCGCGCGGCCTCTTCGAACTCCAGCGCTGCACTGGCTTTCTCCATCCGGGCGATCAGCTGCGTTAATACCTGATCGTCTTTCCCGGCTAAAAACAGGCGCACATACTCGACCTGCTGCGCATACTCGTCTTCACTCACCAGCCCGGCAACGCATGGCCCCAGACAGCGGCCAATCTGGTACTGCAGACACGGGCGCGAGCGATTGCGATAGACACTGTTTTCACACTGGCGAACAGGGAAGATTTTTTGCAGCAGCGCCAGCGTCTCACGTACGGCATAGCCGTTGGGAAACGGGCCGAAATATTCACCCTTGGCATGTTTTGCACCGCGGTGCATAGCAAGCCGGGGGTGCGTATCGCCACTCAGGAAGATGAACGGATAGGATTTATCATCGCGTAACAGCACGTTGTAGCGCGGCTGATAGAGCTTAATATAGTTATGCTCAAGCAGCAGCGCCTCCGTCTCGGTATGCGTGACGGTAACATCAATATTCTGTATGAGTGCGACCAGTGCTTCGGTCTTGCGGGAGGCAAGGTTACTGCGAAAATAGCTGGAGAGGCGCTTTTTGAGATCTTTCGCTTTCCCCACGTAGATAACCGTACCGCCAGCGTCATACATACGATAAACGCCAGGCTGGCTGGTTACGGTTTTCAGAAATGCTTTTGAATCGAACACATCACTCACTGACTTAACAACGTCTCCGCATTACATAAACCATGCCGGATGGCCAGATGAGTCAGTTCAACATCACCATGAATGTTCAGTTTGCTGAACATGCGATAACGATAGCTGTTCACCGTTTTCGGGCTAAGATTCAGCTGTTCCGAGATCTCATTTACCTTCTGACCTTTGGTGATCATCAGCATAATCTGCAATTCACGCTCGGACAAACTGGCAAACGGCGATTCCGTTTTCTCGGGTTCGATCTGACTCAGGGCCATCTGCTGAGCAATGTCGGAAGCAATGTAACGCTGTCCGGCAAACACGGAACGGATAGCATTGACAACTTCCTGGGGCGCGGCACCTTTACTCAGGTAACCGGCAGCGCCCGCCTGCATCACTTTCGCGGGCAGCGGGTTTTCAGTATGCACGGTCAGCATGATGACTTTTGTATCAACAAAGGTACGCGCGATTTTGCGGGTTGCTTCAAGACCACCGATACCGGGCATGTTCATATCCATCAACACCACATCGGCCGAATTAGTGCGGCACCATTTTACGGCATCTTCGCCGCAACAAGCCTCACCAGCAACTTTAATACCTTTTATATCTTCAAGAATGCGTCGTATCCCTGCGCGCACCAGTTCGTGGTCATCAACAAGAAGGACGTTGATCAAAGGAAATGTCTCCAGAATAGGGATAACGCTACTGAGTGATAATTTGGTTTATATTAACGGTTTTCCTCACAAGATTAAAACGTTAAAAAATCGGCTATTCGATTTCGCTCTCGTTTTTGGAAATTAGGCTGTACAGAACGTGGAAAGAGAGCCCGCGCCACCAGGGCTTGTGCAGCTTTTTTTAAGCATCTGTATTCAAAAAGTTACAAAAAACCTGTCGCCTGAGTCCGTAAAAAAACAGTTCTTAAATTTTTGTAACAATAATTAACGGCAAGCGAACCGGGTATAAACAATTCGTCGCTATTAACGCCGCACAGTTTAGCGGCACGCGTTGTTTACGCAAATAAACATCCAGTGTAAAAGTACGAAAAACAACCGCTGCATTTTTTGCTGCGCCTTGTGGTATACTCCGCCGCCTTGACTTTCATCGTCGCGCACGAGCGCCGTTTTATAATGAGGAAAATAAATGAGCACACCTGAATTTGCCACTGCGGAGAATAACCAGGAACTGGCACAGGAAGTAAACTGCCTGAAATCGCTGCTAACGCTGATGCTACAGGCGATGGGCCAGGCTGACGCCGGTCGTGTGATCATTAAAATGGAAAAACAAATCGCGCAGATGGAAGACCAGGCTGAATCCGCGGTATTTGCCAACACCGTTAAGCAAATTAAACAAGCCTACCGCCAGTAATAAAAAACGGCTGGATGCGGTGCATTCAGCCGTTGCCTCGTCTGACACGCAGAACGTACTCTCTACTCAAATAAGCCCGGTCGCCGCCGCGTAACACGCGATCTGCGTCTTGTTAGGCGCATTGAATTTCTTCTGCATATTCTTCTGATGAAAGTTAACCGTATTCTCTGAGATGGAGAGAATGATCGCAATTTCCGCCGAGGTCTTCCCTTCCGCGGTCCATTTAAGAATTTCCCGTTCACGTTTGCTGAATTTCATCTCAGGCGGCATCACCATCTCATCTTCAAATCGAATCAACGATGTTAAGGCCACTTGCACCAGCAGTTGTAACCGCAGCTCTATTTCCTCGTGGTCTAACGGGCTCTCCAGCATGCTAGTACGAGAAACCGACAGAAAACCGAGAGCATGATTCGGCAGCATCAGACACTGCGTTATTCCTGTACGTAAGCCGTGCTCCCGTGCGCTATGCCATAATTCCTCAGCATCCGCGAATAATTCGTCAGTCCAGGGCAAATGCCCCTGGATGAAATTCTCCGGTTTTAACACCGGGTCAATGGCGAAATAATTCTTCGACTGATATTGCGCCTGCCACTGTGGCGGATAAGTGGTATGCACAGAAATCTTAGGCCGCGTAAAAGGCACGGGATGGCGTACGCAGAGTGCGTAATAATCGAATTCTAGCGCCTGAGTTTGTCGCTGAAGTTCCTGATATACCTCGTCGGCACAGGTCAATTTCTGAAACCGGAGGGAGCATTCCCGTCGCCAGGTGAAAAAGTCTGAATCCTTCATACTTACTAAATGAAGCCTCTGAAATGATATTCATTATTATGGTGAATATAACCTAACACATAAAACTTATTTCTAACTACAAAATATCGGCAACAGCACAATTAACTTTACGTTTGATAAGGTTTATTGGGCCTGAGCGGAATAAAAAAACACGGTGTCGTGCGCAGGGGGAGAATAATTTGCCCCAGATGAATTTTCTGGAGCAAATTAGTGCAAAAATTCTACTGCATAAGGAATTTTTCAAGGAACTGACGGGTTCGCGGCTGCTGTGGGTTGGCAAATAAGTGTTTTGCCGGCCCCTGCTCCACGATCCTTCCCTGATCCATGAAAATGGCGCGGTCCGCCACGTCACGAGCGAAGCTCATCTCGTGGGTAACGATAACCATTGTGCGTTTCTCCTGTGCCAGCTGGCGTATGGTGTTCAGCACCTCGCCCACCAGCTCAGGGTCGAGCGCAGAGGTCGGTTCATCAAAGAGGATCACATCCGGGCGCATCGCCAGCGCGCGGGCAATCGCCACACGCTGCTGCTGACCACCTGACAGGCGGCGCGGGTAGCTGGTTTCTTTACCGGCCAGCCCGACTTTTGCGAGCAACTCGCGCGCGCGAACCGTCGCGTCCTCTTTGGCTTCCCCTTTTACAATGACCGGGCCTTCAATGATGTTCTCCAGCACCGTCCGGTGTGGGAAGAGATTGAAGTTCTGGAAAACAAAGCCCACATGCTGGCGCAACTGGCGAATCAGACCTTTTTGCTGGCTGATGGATTTGCCGGTATCAATCGTAATATTCCCCACCCGAATCGTGCCTTCTTCAGGCTGTTCAAGCAGGTTGATGCTGCGCAGCAGCGTTGTTTTCCCGGAACCACTCGGGCCGATAATAGCGACCACTTCGCCCTGCTCAACCTCCAGATCAATCCCGTGGAGCACCGTTTGACCGTGGAATTTTTTCACCAGGTTTTTAAGGTCGATAGCACTCATTTTGGATCACGCTCCTGGCGGTTAAGCTGGTTTTCGAAATAGTTTTGCAAGGCGGATAACACCGTCGCCATTACCCAGTAAATCAGCGAGGCCGCCAGATACATGGTGAACACTTCCAGGGTGCGCGAGGTAATAAGCTGCGCCTGACGGAACAGTTCCGGTACCTGAATGGTGGCCGCCAGCGACGTGTCTTTCACCAGGCTGATAAAGCTGTTGCTGAGCGGCGGAAGCGCCACACGCGCCGCCTGAGGCAGAATGGCTCTGCGCAGCGTTTGCCAGGGCGTCATACCGATACTGGCCGCCGCTTCCCACTGCCCTTTATCAATGGACGAGATTGCCGCACGCAGCGTTTCAGAGGTGTATGCCGCCGTATTGAGCGACAAACCAATCATCGCCGCGGGGATCGGATCCAGCTCAATACCAAACTGCGGTAAACCGTAGTAGATCATAAAGAGCTGCGCGATAAGCGGCGTGCCGCGAAACACAGAGATATAAAAACGCGCCACCCAGCGTACTGGTAAGACGGGTGACATACGCATTAAGGCCAGCACAAACCCGAGTACCAGACCGAAGAACATCCCGCCAATACTGAGCTGTAACGTAAATACCGCACCTTTAAGCAGGTACGGCAGGGAATCAATAACCAGTTGAATACTTTCTTGCATTATTATTTTTCGACCTGATTTTAGACATGAGGATGGTAGGCAAACAGCGCAGGTGCCCCGCCGGTGTGAACAAACAAAATCGGCCCTTCATCCTTAAAGCGCTTCTGTTCAATGCCATCGATAAGACCGGCCATCGCTTTGCCCGTATACACGGGATCAAGCAGTATACCCTCGAGGCGCGCCAGCAATTTCACCGCGTCCATCCCCTCTTCATTAGGCGTGCCGTAGCCTGGTGCAAAATAGTCGTCCCAGAGCTGGATATCAGCCGTTGCCTTCAACGCCAGTTGCTCTGCCACCGCCTGCTGTAAGGTGACCACTTTCGGCTTCTGGTCCGCGACGCTACGCGATACCGTCACGCCAATAAGCTCGACATCGGGTAATAATTGCTCCAGACCTACCGCCAGCCCTGCGTGGGTACCTGCACTGCCGGAAGCAACAACGACAGAAGAGAGGCTGACCGCTCCCTCGCATTGCTGGGCAATCTCCAGCGCACTTTCCACATACCCCAGCGCGCCCAGCGCATTCGAGCCGCCGACAGGAATAACGTAGGGACGAAAACCCTGCGCTTCCAGACGCGTCGCCAGTTCATCAAGTTGTGCGGTCGGGTCGGTTAATGCCTCGACCATTTCGACTTGTACGTTAAACAGATCCAGCAGCAGACGGTTGCCGTTAGTCAGATAGTTTTCTGCGTGCGTTCCAATTGGGTTTTCCAGCAATGCCACACAGTGGAGACCCAGCTTTGCGGCCACCGCGGCGGTCTGGCGGACATGGTTAGACTGAATGGCACCTGCGGTAATGAGCGTATCCGCGTCTTCACGCAGGGCGTCAGCGGCCAGAAACTCCAGCTTACGCAGCTTATTGCCCCCCATCGCCATCGGCGTAACGTCATCGCGCTTAATAAAAATATCGCGTCCTAAATAGTCAGAAAATCGCGGCAGATACTCCAGCGGAGTCGGCGCGCCGATAAACTCCAGGCGGGGAAAGCGCGTTAAATTCTGTAGTGACATGGGTTCTCCGGTAACACTGACTCAATGTGATATTTTTCATTATGCACGCAGACGCGTAAGAAATAAAAAAGGCGCTTTTAAAAGCGCCTTTTTTTAACGTCAAAGACTTATTTCGTGACGTCTGCCCCGAACCACTTCTCTGAAAGGGCTTTCAGGCTGCCGTCTTTTTGCATGTCAGCAATCGCGGAGTCAATCGCTTTTACCAGGTCGTCGTTGCCTTTACGAACGGCTACACCGGATTCCTGACGAGAGAACGCATCACCGGCTACCGCCAGGGTATTGTTGGTTTTCTTCACCAGATCCAGCGCGGCCAGACGGTCAACCAGAATCGCATCAATACGACCTACGCGGAGATCCTGGTATTTTGTCGGGTCATCATCGTAAGTGCGGATATCCACACCCTGAACGTTCTGGCGCAGCCACTCTTCATAGTTGGTCCCCAGACCGACACCGACTTTTTTGCCTTTCAGGTCAGCGGCCGTTTTGATGGTGCCTTCGTTACCTTTCTTCACCAGCGCCTGGATACCGGACACGGTGTACGGCGTGGAGAAGTCATACTTCTTCTTACGCTCGTCAGAAATGGTCACCTGGTTAATCACCACATCAATACGTTTGGAATCCAGCGATGCCAGCATACCGTCCCATTTGGTCGGTTTGATGGAGGCTTTCACGCCAAGGTGTTTCGCCAGTTCCTGTGCAAATTCCACTTCAAAACCGGTGAGTTTACCGTCATCGCCCTGGAAGCTGAATGGAGGATAGGTTCCTTCCAGCCCGACCAGCAGCGTACCGCGCTCTTTCACTTTATTCAGCAGATTTTCTGCGGCGAACGTTTTCACGCTCATACCCGCGACCAGCGCGACTGCCATTACACCCATCAGCGCCTGACGACCCAGAAGTGCTAATTTCATAAATACCCCGATATAGTGGAATTTTTGAGTAGTGTAGAGAAATCACCTGCAAGGTCAAAGGCGACTGCGCTACATCTTATTCTTTTTTAATATATATCAGAAGTTGTTCCAGCGTGGGCTTTCTGCTTTATGACACCCGGCATTTGTACCTTATATTGTGCATACTTGCGCAGCGCAATGCGGTAGTTGTTGGTGCTGGTCGCAGGCAGCCACGGCTCAAGATTCTCATCCAGATAGCCGGTCTTCAACAGATCGCGGGAGATGTTGTTCACGGTGAGATGTTGTCCGAGACGGCGCAGGCGGACGACATATTCGCGTACGGTTCCGTGGCTCATCTCCGTTTGTTCAAACAGGAATTGTTTGAAGCCGATAATGTCGAAGAAGTCGCTTTGCTCTTTGCAGTGGAGATCACCGCAGAAACGGCAAAGCGCCACCCACTCTTTTTGTTCTTCGAGCCATGCTGCTTCATCCATCAACGTGTCGAGGCGTGAAATCGCGATCTTATTAACGATTTCGCCTCGACGAACCAGCGTGATACGATCGAGTAACTTGTTACAGTGGGCGCAATGCGTCTGGCTGTGTTTAAAGTCTTTCAGGTAGCGGCTTAAAGGCCGTCTTTTAGATTGCTGCACCGTCATGATAACTCCTGGTTGTCAATACGTTGTGCGGCATTTTTCAGGTGAATCAATCACCTATAACTTACCCAGCTTTGTGCGTAAACGTTTAATGGCCTGGCTGTGCAACTGGCTCACCCGAGACTCCCCCACTTCCAGAACAGCGCCAATCTCTTTGAGATTAAGCTCTTCCTGATAATAGAGGGTCAACACCAGCTGTTCGCGCTCAGGTAAAGCCTCAATCGCTTCCATTACGCGCTGGCGTAAATTACCTTCCATTAAATGGTGTAACGGGTTTTCTTGCTGATGCTCATCCGTCACCAGCTCGATGCTATCGCCATGCTCTTCTCGCCACTCGTCATAAGAGAAGAGTTGGCTATTATTGGTATCGAGCAACATCTGACGATACTCTTCAACAGCAATGCCAAGACGTTCCGCCACTTCTGTTTCCGTAGCGTTACGTCCCAGTTCCTGTTCCAGCTGCCCCATCGCATGCGCCACTTCGCGCGCGTTGCGGCGAACACTGCGCGGCACCCAGTCGCGGCTGCGCAGCTCATCCAGCATCGCACCACGAATACGCTGAACTGCGTAAGTCGTAAATGCCGTTCCTTGCAGAGCGTCGTATCGGTCAACTGCATTCAATAACCCGATACCGCCCGCCTGTAGCAGATCGTCAAGTTCCACGCTCGCCGGCAAACGCACCTGGAGGCGCAATGCTTCGTGACGCACCAGTGGGACATAACGCTGCCACAGCGAGTGTTTATCCATTACACCTTCAGCGGTATAGAGTGAATTCACGATAAACAGCCCTGCGTTAGTTGAGTTATCGGCATGATTATCCGATTCTGCAGGGCGTTCAATTGGATGAATAGTGGGTAAAATGGGGGGTTATTTGCCTATTTCTTTATATACCGTGACTTAGGCACAGCATATAAAACCAGTTCGAAGGCCAGTTCAGGGTGATGTCCGCGCAGATAAAACACATAATCAGCACTGAGAGAGGCAATATATTGAGGAATTGTCAGGAGATCTTCCGGCTTATGGTAAAGACTTATTGCCAGTAAAGGTTTCCAGTCCTGAATCGTGCTTGCAGCGCCCTGCAAGGCTTTTAGTTCAGCGCCTTCGACATCCATTTTTATAAAGGTGGCTTTGCGCCCCTGCAGGATATTATCAATGCTATCCAGTTCAATGGTCACCGTGTTCGTGCTTTGTTCCATCAGGCGTGAAGAGAGTGCATTTCCCGACTGAAAAGAGAGAACGGTGTTTTCATCCCATACGCCCTTTTGCACTGGCTGACAAAATGGCCACTGGCGCGTATTTTCACAAAGTTGAGCATAATTACTGGCATCAGGCTCAAAGCCGATAACGCTTTCTGGCTGCGCGACCTGCTGACGGGCCACTTCTTGCATAAACGCCCCAATGCTATCGCCATTGTAGGCCCCGCAATCAATAAACACTTCGTTATCCTGCAGGCGGACAATATCTGACGGGAAATAATGTACCGGTTCGTATACCGCCTGGTAATAGCCACGGGTAGCAGTTAAACGCTGTTTAAGAAATGCGACCAGCGTTTCCCGCGAACGATCGTCTTCCAGGCTCGCGTACAGATGTTCAAGAAGGTCCTTATGTTCATCACAAAATGACGGGGTATACCAGAGAGTTGTGCTGACGCCGATAAAAGCAGGATCAAATACAAGCACATTGGCGCCCCCCTGCCGAAGTTCTGCCTGCATCGCGTCACTAACATACTGCAACGCCACGATACAGTTGAATTCACCGGGTTGTTCAAGGAGATCTTCGATTGCCACAACCGGGAGACCGTGGAAGCTCATCCCTTCTGTAATATATTTTCTGTTAAGTGCGACTTTATGGAGCGGCATGTTTTCCCGGAACATAAATTCTGCCGTCATCTGCCCCAGACAGCCTGCCCCATAAAGCACAATCGGGAGCCCATTGGCTTGCATTGAGTTGATGCTCTCAAAAAAGGCGTTATCGTAACCCTGTAACTGTTCCAGTAATGTCATATAGTCCTCAGCACAACCGTTATTAACGTAATAATTCGACTTTGGCAGACGTCAGTGCGCTCTGCTGCGCTTTTTCGAGAAATTCCAGCCCACGGACGGCCGTATCGCAACTGAGGCTGTATCCCGTAGGTTCACCACGTAAACTGGCGGCAATATCGGCGTAATAGTTTGCAAATGCCTCAATGAATCCGGCAGGGTGCCCTGCTTTGAAGCGGCAATAGCGGGGCTGGTTGGCCACCGTATTGTCTCCGGCTGTTCGGTCGATCAAGCGAATATTCCCATGTACATCAGCAAGATGGAGATACTCAGGCTCCATTTGCAACCATTCTGCGCTGCCTTCAGAACCATAAATTCGTATCCGCAAACCATTTCGGTAACCCAGCGCCGCTTTGCCGTACCAGTAATTACACACCATATCGTCGTCGTAACGGGAAACCAGATTCACCGTATCGACAACATTCGGGACGCGCGCAAACGTGCTGTTAATCGCATAGACATCCTCGGCACGTTTATCCGTCAGAAACTCCACCAGTTGATGCACATGGACCCCAAGGTCGAGGGAAACGGTCGGGATGTCACCATCAACGCGACGCCATTCCTGAGGCTGAGCCACACTGCCATCTTCCCGGCTGCGAATAAATCCTTCCTGAGGCATTTCCACCATGACATGCTGAATGCTCCCCAGTTCACCGCGACGTAACCGTTCACGCAATTCGCGTACCATCGGATAGCCGGTATAGTTATAGGTGACGTAGAGTTGTCCATTGATGTCTGCCACGCGCTGGGCGATATCGCGCGCATCCGTCACACTGGCGACCATGGCTTTTTCACTGATAACCGGAAGACCGTATTCAAGACAGGCCAGAATAATTTCACGATGGGCCGGGGTCGGCGTCAGGATGACAACGGCATCCATTTGTGCGTGCTGCTCTTCCAGCAGGGTCGCCGCATTCGTATAAATGGCTTCATCCTTTAGTCCCCATGCCAGCCCCGTCTGTTTGCTAAGCGTTTTATCGCGGCTAAAACATCCCGTCACCAACTCGAAATGGCCGTCCATTTGACTGGCAATTTTGTGCGTCAGACCAATTGCTGAATTGATCCCTCCGCCAATAAACCCAAGAGATAGAGGCCTGTTCATAGTCCGGTCCTTACAAAGAAGAAAAAGAAAAATAGTTTTTAAGCTGAGGCGTGTGGCTTGCCATGGCGTCAAGATCGGTAAACTCAGCAAAAATTAACCCTGCCCGATCCCCTGGCGCAGGGCCGATTTCATCGCCGGGTTGTTTAAGCGGTATCGCCTGAAGGATGTTGGCTGGCAGAGGCGCACAGTTAAACCCGAAGAAAAGGCTTCGATGAGTTGAAGAGACCGTATGACGGGCAATATTGCGCCGACGTGCGGGACGCCGGTGCGCCAGGTGACTTGTCTGTCCGATGAAAGGCGCAACAAATTCACGGCAATAATCGACGCCCGTGGAAAGCTCAATCAATTTCGAATAGAGATCGCCCGGACAGCGGCGTGTCACTTCAATCAGCCAAAATTGCCGTTCGTCAGCAATAAGTTGAGTATGTAAGAGTCCATCGACAAGGCCTAAGTCGCTGACAATGGCCTGCATACATTCACTGATTTGATCACGCATCGACTCGGTCAGATTGACACTCAGACAGCTGCTGTTCACTTGCCACGGATAGACTGTGCAATATTCATCGACAAAAAATTCGCAAGTGATTTCCCCCCCACGAATAAACGCCGAGTGACTATACAGCGCCCCCTGGCAGAACGTTTCAATGACACAATGTCCGCCCGCTGACGCAGCACGCGCGACGTTGACCGCCTCATCAAGCTCATCTGGCTGATGAATCAATGAGATCCCTTTTCCACTGTATGCGTCGACAGGTTTTACCAGTAGCGGGAAAGGCATCGTACGCGCCTCCTGCACGTTACTGGCAGCTTTTGGAATAGGATATCCCTTCTCGCTGGCCCATTTCCTGAAGCGGTCCTTGAGGAAAAGGAGATCGCTTACCTCGGGAGAGTCATAGCCGGGAAGGCCCAGCGCCTGCGCCACGCGGCAGCCAGAAAGATAAGAAACATCCGTCACACCAGGCGACAGCGCCGTGATTTTTTCCTGGCGGGCAATGGCCAGTACCGCCTCGCTGTCAGCGTAATTTTGCGCCCAGGTCGCATCGGCATATTTCATCCCTGCATCCTGGGCTTTACCGCTACAGGCAAGCGTTCGAAACCCTGCGGCTTTTATGGCCTGCTGTAATGGCAACGAGGCAAACCCTGCATCAAGGATCATCGCTGTAGGCATCATGCTCATACCGCAATCTCCGTGACTGGCGTCGGTTCGTTACCCTGCGCCTGTCCTACCAGGGAAGCACGCTTCAGAGCATTCACGACCCGATCCTGTTCTTCCAGCGTCATTCCTGGATAAATCGGCAAGCACAGCACCTTTCCGGCGATATCATTCGCAACGGGCAGATGTTCTTCCGCCGAAGTAGGGAAACCTCTGTACATGGCAAATGAACTAATGAGCGGGTAGAAATAGCGACGCGTCAGAATGGCATCCGCTTTAAATAACTCATATACCCCATCACGACTCATCCCGAAATGCGGTTCGATGAGCACCGGGAAATAGGCGTGGTTCCAGCTCACATCGTCGGGTACGTCGACAAACGTTAATCCTTCCAGCCCGTCTAACATTTCACAGTAGCGTTGATAAATCGCCTTTCTTTCGTCCAGTGCTTTATCAATATGTTTAAGCTGCAGAAGACCGAATGCAGCTTCCACCTCATTCATTTTGGCGTTAATGCCAGGAGCCACGATGCGGGTTTCACCAGCAAAGCCAAAATTCTTAAGGTAATCGATGCGCTGTTTGGTTTTGAGATCGTGACTTATAATGGCCCCGCCCTCAAAGGTGTTAAAGACTTTGGTGGCATGGAAGCTGAGTACGGATAAATCACCGTGATTTAAAATGCTTATATCGTTTTTGCGGACATTAAATGCATGTGCTGCGTCATAAATAACCCGCAAACCGTACACATCTGCAATTTTCTGAATTTTATCGATGTCACAGGGAATCCCATAACAATGAACAGGCAAAATTGCGGTGGTGTTAGGCGTAATTAATTCTTCAATGCGATCCGGATTAATATTATAGGTTTGGGGATCGATATCAGCGAAGACCGGCGTTAATCCGTTCCACAATAAGCTATGCGAGGTCGCAACAAAGGAATACGGCGTGGTGATCACCTCGCCAGTCAGGCGCAACGCCTGAAATGCCGTCAGCAGCGCCAGCGTTCCGTTTGCAAAAAGCGAAAGGTGCTTTACACCCAGATATTCCGCCAGAGCCTGTTCCAGCTGCTGATGAAATGGTCCGCCGTTTGTCAGAGTTTTATTTTGCCAGATTTGCTCCAGATAAGGGATAAACTCTTCCAGAGGGGGCAAGAATGGACTGGTTACGTAAATTTTACTCATATCCTACCTCGGTAATGATACCGTTAAATTTTGCCCACATGGCCGGCTTAGTTAACCCTTGCGAGTCAGGAATGCTGTTCAGTGATGAGAAACGCATGCGGCTCTTCTCCCCGACAATAAATTCCCCACGCTTCACGCAGCGCCCGTTCAAAGTTTTCTGCAATATTAAAATCTGGCACGTGGTCTACGGGGATCCTGTCTCGCATCCCCAGTCGGATTTCAGCAAGTTCTGGAATACGTTGCCCCCAGGCGATTGCTCTGGAAATATAATCTTCCTCATCAATCGCAATAAACTGCTCCAGTCTATAAGAACGCATAATATCGACGCCCTGCTGACATGGTATGGTCGGGCCATTCATGGTGATTGTCGGGACGCCCATCCAGGCGCCATGATGCGTCGTCGTTCCACCGCTATAAGGGAATGCATCAAGTAAAATATCAATCTCATGGTGCATCGTGAGGTACTCATCCATTTCCACGAGTCCCCGGAAGAGCAATCTGTCGCGAGAAATTCCGCGCTGTTGCAGGCGTTTTGTCATGGCCGAAATCATTTCGGCATCAGTCATGTTACCGATTAACAGCCTGGCTTCAGGGTAACCCGTCAAAATAGATGCCCATGCATTCAGCACCTGATCGTTAATTTTTTTAGAGCGGTTAAAACTGGCAAAGGTAATATAACCGTTACGCAGCGCAGGTAATGGATTGATGTCCGGACTGAGAGGATGAGGTTCGAAACTCTTGCGTGTCGCAACGAACATCGCGTTTTCCACCAGCTGTTTTTCAAGCTCCTGAGACTGCGCCAGGCTCGCCGAAAGAAGTATATAGTCCATCTCTTTCAGACCCGTCGTGCCCGGATAACCTATCCATGTGATCTGAATCGGAGCCGGACGCAACGCGAAAACAGGCAATCGGTTGTAGGCTGTATGACCCGATAAATCGAACAGAATATCAATCCCGTCTTCAGCTATCAGTTTCGCCAGTTCAATATCGCTGATAGCATCAACCTGACGCCATAGCGTTGCGCTCTGGCGAAGGTGACAATACGTGTCATCTTCTTCAAGGAACAGGGTGCTATAGGCCACCAAATCATACTGTTCACGATTGATGGCATCCCAATAAGGCAGAAGAAAATTCGCCACCGGATGCTTACGCAAATCGCCTGAAACAAAGCCAAGTCGAAGCTTACGCTGAGGTTCTCTGGAATTATTGAGAACCAGTTTTACCCCGCTCTCTGTTGCCCAGGTTGCTGCGCGGCGGCCGTATTCAAGGTGCTTTTCCAGCAACGTCTCGGCCGTTACGCTAGCGTCGTGGCTCATTACAAACAGTAAGTTACTGAAGTAGCCGAAATTATAATTGCTAAGCTCTACGGCCTTTTCCATAAAATAGCGCGCTTCTGCCATTTTATGGTTGTCACTCAATACAATCCCAGTGAGCCCAAGTGAACTGGGCCCCGGGTGCTGGAAGCGCATAATCTCCCTGCAGCATTTTTCCGCTAATGCCATATCGCCATAGGCATGATGCAGCGATGCCAGACTTAGCCAGTAATCAATATTTTTATTATTCAGACGAAGCAAGGTGCGGACAATTTGCCGTGAACCGTAGAATTCACGCTTGCGCTGCAACACCGTGGCAAGATCATAATAGATATCAAGGCTCGAGAAATAATAGCCCATCAGTTTACAAAGCGACGCCAGCGCGTCATCCCAGGCGGAAGTCAGCACGCATGTTTTTGAATAGCAGCGAAGGACGTGAATATTGTCTGGATTTTTTTCCATTAAATCACGAGCATACTCGCGGGCTTCTTTAGAACGGCCTTTTTGGATAAGGCTGTTTGCGCGCTCGTAGATAGCGTCCACGTCCGGGTCGGCTAATACGGGTTCGGCATTGCTCTTGATAAGCATTCCGCCCTGCTGTTGATCGACACTAAGCAACAACAACAGAGAAAGTTGCGATTTCAGTACGTCGAGCATGCCTGCACGCAGAAAACACTGCAGTTGCTTTTTCCAGGCCTCAGGCGAGCCGGTTAGCAACCCTTTAATTTTCAATGAAGAGTAGAGTTCCCAGTTCGTCTGCCCGGCATGCCCCATTTCGAAGCGCAAATAATTCCACTCAGCAGGTGTCAATGAAACCCACTCTCCCCACAGGTTCATGATGCTTACATCGTTCGCAGGACACGCTGGTGGTAGCAACCCTACCGGTGCCAGTTCATCATTTTGCGCAGCGTTGTATGCCCCGGGGGTGGCACTCCAGAAAAATCCGTCAGCACAGGTCATAAACAGCGTTTTTAATGCTTCCCACACCGTCTCCTGATAATCCTCATGCGTTTCAGGAGCCCGGCAATTGAGCACAAGCTGTTCGAAACTTAAGGACATAGGCCAGGCATTGCCCAACAACTCCATGATCCTGATAATAATGGCATTGTCGGTACGCATGATCCGTCCATTATTATTTCTGAACACGCGGGGCGCTTTTGCAGAATCCAGTTCGATCGGCATAAAGCTTCCGGCCCAGTGCAGGTTTCTCAGGAGGTTCAGATCCGGGTGAACCGGCGGCGAGAGGCGATTTAGGTGGCACAGCAAGGAAAAGCGTTCTTCGCGTTGAACGGCGTAATCAAGATATTGCTGCGACAAGGTTCTGCTTGCCCCGTCGCTGACGGCACCCAGTAACTGTTCGATTCTCGGACTATAGAAGCTTCCCAGTTCCGACTGTGGCAGCAAATCGCCCAGGAACTGCAGACCGGCGAGTTCAGCCTGCGCGTTAAAATCCCCGAGGGTGCATGCCCCGTCACTCGGGCTTAAATAGGCCAGAATTAGCGCGTTATCATCCATTTCTTCAGCGAGAAGGACTTCATTTTTCAGCGAACCCTCTTCCAGCGTGAGCAACATAAAGCTCAGCATGGCGCGGGCTGATGCCAGCAGGTCGCTGCCCTCTTCTGCGCGATCAAGATGGAACCGTAACGCTTCACCCAACGTTATGCGCGCTATGCTGCCAGGCAGTACTGACCACTTAATGGCGATAACGCCGTTGGCAGATAAATGCGCCTGGCACCATGTCAGCAACGCTTCCCGTTCGCTTTTTCCAAGAAAAGCAAAGGTCTGATGAATAATGATGTAATCTAACTCACCCGGATCCGCGGCGAGCAAATCCCCTAATCCTGCAGCAAACAGTTCAACGTTATGACATCCCAGTTCGGCAGCAAACTTCTGCCCCTTCACGATCGCCTCTTCGTCAATATCGATACCCAGAGCGATACTCTCAGGATGCGCCCAGGCGTGCATAATCAGACGCGTTGCTGAACCACAGCCAATCTCCATGACACGGGCAAACGCTGGCAGTGGCGTGGTCAGATGATTAAGCACCGCAGTGGCATGAATGGTCTCGGGGCTGACCCGATAATAGGGGTACTGTGTCGTCACGTTTTTTCCAGATTCTGTTCTTACGGTCACAGGGCAAATGCTTCAGCGTTGATACGTGCGAATAAGCGACGATTTATATTCCTGGTATGGGCCTGCTGTGTTCCTTGCAACCCAACAGAACGCCTCCTCACCCGACTGGCTATCGAGTATTCCGCTACGCTCGGCACGCGCGATCGCCAGACGGTCTTCTGGCGAGAGCGTGTCCAGACAGGAAAAGAGTGCGACTTGCTCCAGACCAGGCGCATGATTGCCGCTGGCGAGGTTGGTATGGATGAACGGCACAACGCGGTCGAAATATCGTTGCGCTACGCCGCCGGGTTTTGCGTAAATAAAACCGGCAAAAACCTCTTCCCAGAAAGGTGAGGATTCGGTTTGCAGGAGCAACAGCGCCGTTTCTGGCTCACACCACGGCTTACGCACCAGCACATTAGGGTTAATGGCAATAATGGGAGTGTTAAACGCCTGCAGTGCGTGGTGCAGGAAAACGATGCGACGTGCAGCACGGACTACCGACATGTCCTCATTACGGGTTATTTGCTCATGGCTTGCAGAGAGGTTGAGCTCAGGTAGCTGTTCGCGAAGGGTCATCAGGCTATGTTTAACATCATCATTGCCGTTAATTAGATGCACGTGCACATCAAGGACGTCGCGATTGGTCTCATAGAGTGAATAGAGCATCGGCACAGCGTGCTCGAAATAATCCTCGCTGTCGCACGTGACTAGCACCGTTGTTTTGGCAGCTGTGCTTTTTGCGATCCAGTAATCGTAGGATTGATTTTCCACCGCATGCTCGCTCACATGAAGCGATCGAAAATCGATGTACGAATCGGGTATGCCCCCCAGCCTGTAGATGCCGCAGGTAATCATCAACAGGGCCATAGGATCTTCGCCGATTAATGCAGCGTCTGCCGTCAGAGCCTGGATAACAACCATCGCCTGGTTGAAATCATTTTCCATTAAACAGATCAACAGCAGGATTTTCAGCACAGGTGCCGAATTGCTGACCAGCGAAAGGTTGTTGTTAATTAAAAATAACGCTGAGCTGATTTCATTGACGCGGAACAGAAGCTGAATGGCGGCGACAAGATAGTGAATGTTGTCATCGGCTTTTAACGCCGACACAATATATTCTGTCAGTTGGGTACTCATCTCGGCAGAAAGAGTCTGTTTTTCGCCAATGACGGACTCATCCAGTGCGGTGTTTGCCAGCACGATGGCACATAGCATGTCTTTTAAAGCCGTATCCTTTTCAGCATCCAGTCCCGTTTCGGCCACACGAATCATGGGTTCGAGCGCAGTGAAATTAGTGCTTTTAAAACTGAAAATTTCGGCCGTGATGTTGGCGGGCATAACATCTGCTTCTGGCAGATCAATGAATCGGGTAAACACATTCCGATAAAACTGACGCATAGCCCGGCTACGTGCGAATTCACTCATCTTATAACTCTTCGGTAAACTGTCGTCAGACGACCGGAAAAGGAGATTTTAGGCAGAGTAACACTGTGTTTCGGGGGGTGATGGCGGGAAAACGCTGCTAAATGCAGCCTTATTTTACAGATTACGATCCGGTGATTTTACGGAAAAATAGTGAAAAAAAAGGCTGCTGTTTCCAGCAACCTTTTTTAAAGATATTGCGTCTATTAACGCAGCAGGGACAGCATCGCCTGTGGAACCTGGTTTGCCTGAGACAGCACGGAAGTACCAGCCTGCTGCAGGATCTGCGCGCGGGACATGTTAGATACTTCAGTTGCGTAGTCAGCATCCTGGATACGAGACTGAGCAGCAGACAGGTTAGTGATAGAGTTGTTCAGGTTGTTAATGGTAGATTCGAAACGGTTCTGAATCGCACCCATGTTAGAACGAGCGGTATCAATTTTAGAGATAGCGTTGTCAGCTGCAGTGATGAAAGCTTTAGCAGTGCTGTTATCGGTGATAGTACCGGTCAGGCCAGTGTCGAGGCTGGTAGCTTTAGCATCAATCAGTGCGCCAGTGGTGATAGCGATGCTATCAGTTGCACCAGTACCTGCGCCAACCTGGATGTTCAGAGAAGCAGTCTGGCTACCGTCCAGCAGTTTTTTGCCGTTGAAGTTAGCAGCGCCAGCGATACGGTCGATTTCACCCAGACGCTGAGTAATTTCAGTGCTGATTGAGGTGTAGTCAGTGGTACCGTTAGTATCGTTCGCAGCCTGAACAGCCAGCTCACGGATACGCTGTAAGTTGGAGTTGATCTCGTTCAGGTTACCTTCAGCGGTCTGAACCAGAGAGATACCGTCGTTGGCGTTACGAGCAGCCTGAGTCATCCCTTTAATCTGAGAGTTCATACGGTTTGCAATCGCCTGACCCGCAGCATCATCTTTAGAGCTGTTGATACGCAGACCAGAAGACAGACGCTCAATAGCGGTGCCCAGAGAAGACTGAGATTTGTTCAGGTTGTTCTGAGTGGTCAGGGACAACAGGTTAGTATTGATAACTGACATAATTTTAATTCCTTCAAAAATGGTTTCTAGGGTCGGTGCCTAACACTCACGGCGTCTCTCACCGTCAACAAGGTTATCGACGCTCGAACAGCAGACTTTAGAAAATATCGAAGAAAATATTTAATTATTTGTTTTATAAAGATTTATTTTACACCAAAGCGGCTACAGAGTGCATGATGAATAAAAGATTAACGCAAAAAATCACCGTCTTATTCTCTTCGGTATATTTCTTCGTCATGCACCCTGTTGATTTAAAACGCGTCATTTAGGTCGCTTATTCAGCGATATATTTTTTAAGCTTGCCGTAAACTTTTCGTCGAACGGGCCGATAAACGACTGAAACATCCATTAAGAAGGAACACTACATGGCGACTATCAGTAATCTCGGGGTGGGCATGCCCGGCCTGTCAGATCTGTACGATAAGCTGCAGGCAGCAGAAGAAACAAAATTGACGGCTATTGCCAAGCAAAAAACCACCTACGACGCGCAGATTACCGGTTACGGCAAATTACAAAGCGCCCTGACGAATCTGCAAACCGCAGCTGCTAAGCTCGCAAAAACAGATACGTGGAACTCAACCTCCATTAGCAGCACCAATACTGCATTTTCGGCTATCAGTACCTCCGGCGCTAACGTTGGTGATGTGACAGTCAACGTCAGCAAGATTGCTAAAGGCCAGGTGCTGACGACCACGCCAGGCACTATCGACAGCAATACTAAGCAGTTAGGTGGCACCACGGGCACCAACAGCCGAACCATTACCATTACCCAGGCAGGCGCTGACAGTAAACCACTGACGGTAACCCTGGCCGATGGCGATACCTCCCTGAACGGGATCGCTAAAGCCATTAATGCTGCCAACGGCGGTGTCTCGGCAAGTGTGGTGAAAGCGGATGATGGCGACTATCGTCTGATGCTGACCTCCAAAACCACCGGTACCGATTCTGATATGACGGTAACAGTGACCGGCGACGATACGCTGAAAGGCATCATTGGCAGTGGCGCACTTACCGAACAGGTAAAATCACAAAATGCCGTCGTTAACGTCAACGGTATCCAGATTGTCCGCCAGACCAACACCATCACTGACGCCATTCCAGGGGTAACATTAACCCTGAAAGCGCAGAGCACGGCCGATGAAACCCTGACCGTAACCCGCTCTACAGACGATAACAAAAAAGCCATTACAGAATGGGTAACTGCCTATAACTCTCTGCAGTCCACCATTGCCTCATTGACGAAATATGAGCCACCTGCGGTGGGTGCAACCGCCCAGTCTTCGAATAACGGCGTACTGATGGGTGACAGTACTATCCGCGGAGTACAATCCGATCTGCGTGCTTTATTGACCAATGTGCAGAGCGGTTCCTATGCCATTATGGCCCAACTTGGCATCACACAGGACCCGGTCAAAGGCGCGGACGGCGCGGTTGGCAACCTGAAAATTGATGATAAGAAATTAACCAAGATCCTCACGGATGACCCGGCTGGCGCTCAGGCCTATTTTGTCGGGGATGGTAAAACCACCGGTTTCGCCACCCAGATGAACAATACGCTGACTGACATGCTGAGCACCTCTGTAGGTAAAGAAGGCGTCATTCAGAATGCGAAGGACGGTATTAACGCCACGCTCAAATCCATCGGTAAACGTTATGACGCGATGGAGTTGACGATTGAAGCCACGATGGCGCGCTATAAAAAGCAATTTAACGATTTAGATAAGCTGGTCACTAAATTCAATGGTACGGCCACTTATTTGACCCAACAGTTCAGCAGTAAGTAAGAAAGGAAACGATATGTATAGCAAATCTGGTGTACAAGCCTATCAGCAGGTAGGTCTTGAATCTGCTGTCTTGAGTGCCAGCCCGCACCAGTTGGTTGTCATGTTGTTCGACGGTATCCATAGCGCGCTTATCCGGGCGCGCCTTTTCCTTGAGCAGGGGGACATCCCGGCAAAAGGAGAGGCCCTGTCTAAGGCCATTAATATTATCGAAAATGGCCTTAAGGCTGGGTTAAATATGGATGTGGGAGGAGAACTCCCCCGCAACCTTTCTGCGCTTTACGACTATATGGTACGCCGTTTGTTACATGCCAATCTGCGCAATGACATCGAAGCTATTACCGAAGTCGAGGCTCTGCTGCTCAATATTTCCGACGCCTGGAAGCAAATCGGCCCGGGTTATACTCCCAAGCAGGATTAACTTTAATGAACGACTCCAGCTTATCCCTTAAAAAGTGGCATGCTCTTTATGCGCTTAGCAATACAATGCTGAGCCTTGCTCAATCCGGGAAATGGGATGAGCTCATCGAACAGGAGGTTGCATACGTTTCGCTGGTTGAAGAGATCAGCACGACTCCTTTTCCACCCGACAGCAAACACATCCAGGATCAGGCGATGGTGATACTGAATCAGGTGCTGCAGAATGAACTCCTCCTCAAGGATTTGTTGCAGGAAAGAATGAGTGAGTTGAGCGGTCTTATTGCCCAAACCAACAAGCAAAAAAACGTTAACGTTACCTACGGGAAGTTGTCAGGCAACATATTATTTCCCGGAGAGATGAATCATTAATTCACATTAGCGATTCTTGATCCATACTCCAGAAGTCTGCCAAACGGCTTCTGGAGCACGGACGATGAAAAACCCCACCCTGTTACAATGTTTTCACTGGTATTACCCTGCGGGCGGTGAATTGTGGCGAGAGGTCACGGCGTTAGCCCCCAATCTTAACGAAATCGGCATCAATATGATCTGGTTGCCGCCAGCCTGTAAAGGCGCATCCGGCGGGTACTCGGTCGGATACGACACTTACGATCTCTTCGACCTCGGTGAGTTTGACCAGAAAGGCAGCGTCGCCACCAAGTACGGTGACAAAGCTCAGCTGCTGGAGGCTATCGACGCACTCAAAAGTAATGAGATCGCCGTCCTTCTTGACGTGGTGGTTAACCACAAAATGGGCGCAGACGAGAAAGAACCCGTCCGCGTTCAGCGCGTCAACGAACAGGATCGCACGCAGATCGACGATGAGATCATTGAGTGTGAAGCCTGGACACGCTACACCTTCCCTGCCCGTGCCGGGCAATATTCGCAGTTTATCTGGGATTACAAATGCTTCAGCGGCGTCGACCATATTGAAAACCCCGATGAAGACGGCATTTTTAAAATCGTCAACGACTACACCGGTGAAGGCTGGAACGACCAGGTTGATGATGAGATGGGTAATTTTGATTATCTGATGGGCGAAAACATTGATTTTCGCAACCATGCTGTCACTGAGGAGATCAAATACTGGGCCCGCTGGGTCATGGAACAAACTGGCTGTGACGGTTTTCGTCTGGACGCCGTCAAACACATTCCCGCCTGGTTTTATAAGGAGTGGATTGAGCACGTTCAGGAAGTTGCAACGCAACCGTTGTTTATCGTGGCGGAATACTGGTCCCACGAAGTGGATAAACTGCAGGCCTATATTGACCAGGTCGATGGAAAGACGATGCTGTTCGATGCCCCCCTGCAGATGAAATTCCACGAAGCATCGCGCAAGGGTCGGGAATACGACATGAGCCAAATCTTTACCGGCACCCTGGTCGAAGCCGATCCGTTCCATGCGGTAACTCTGGTTGCCAACCATGATACTCAGCCTTTGCAGGCGCTGGAAGCGCCGGTTGAAGCGTGGTTTAAACCGCTGGCCTATGCCCTGATCCTGCTGCGTGAAAACGGAGTGCCCAGCGTCTTTTATCCGGATTTATTCGGTGCCAGCTATGACGATACGGGCGGTGACGGCGAAACCTACCATATTGATATGCCGGTCATCGAGCAGCTTCACGAGCTGATCCTCGCCCGCCAGCGTTTTGCCCACGGCGTGCAGACGCTGTTCTTCGATCACCCAAACTGTATCGCCTTCAGCCGCAGCGGCACCGAAGACGATCCTGGCTGTGTGGTGGTGATGTCGAATGGCGATGACGGCGAGAAAGTGATTTGTCTGGGTGAAAACTACGGCAACAAAACGTGGCGTGATTTTCTCGGCAATCGCGAAGAAACGGTCACTACCGCAGCGGATGGCGAAGGTACCTTTACCTGCAAAGGTGGAAGCGTCAGTGTGTGGGTGATTGAGGATGCGTTGTAGTTGTAAAAGCATCTGACGTGAATTGAATGCCGGGTCAGGCGAAGCTGCCACCCGGCAACATGCACTACGGAAGTTTACTCTCAAGCGGATTTTTGCTCAGATAATCTGCGCACTCTACCGTCGGGCGATCGACCTTCTGTAGCTCCATACTATCATACTCAAGAACAGAACCATCGCGCTCCAGCGGATAAATATCCAGCTTGCGGGTGACGTTATAATAACTGTCTGAACGCAGCATGATTTTACCCGGTACAGCGATCACGCGCTGCCACTGACGGCAGTCCAGCGTATCGCCCTCCTCCGTCACCACCAGCGTGGCAATCGCCTCTGGGCTCACCATTTTGCTCTGCGGCCCTTTTGACTGCCAGTACCCTGCCAGATGCGCCGGGACGGGGTGTTTGATCACTTCCTGATAGTTATCCACCTGAACGCACCCGGTCAGTGCCAGCAGCGCGCCAGCAATTGCTATTTTTTTCATCATCTTTCCTGCATTCGAAGAAAAAAATATTGTGGCATTAAAGCGCTTGGGCTGCCAGCGAAGATCGACGGGGCTTAAACTTGCATCCCCATCACTTCCTGATAAGCAGACACAAGCTTATTACGCACCTGAATCCCCATCTGCAGGGAAACCGAGGCTTTTTGCAAATCGGTCATCACATCATTCAGTGCCACGCCCGGCTCGCCGAGGGTGAACTTCTCCGCCTGTGTACGTGCGGCGGTCTGGGTATCGCTGATACGGTCAAGCGCGGCGTGCAGTTGTCCTGCAAAACTGATGCTCGGTTGTTCTGCCACATTCTGATTACGGGCCGTCATCGCCGTTGCCTGCAACTGACTGATCACCCCTTCAATACCCTGTATAGCCATGACTCTCCCCTGAATGGTTTTTTACGGGGTCAAGACTAACAGCTTGTCAATAAGATAATGGCGGTAAATAGCGTGAAAAAACCAGGTTATTTGACGCATAGAAAATCCTGAATCATCAAATAATGGCAGGGCCATCAATATGGAACTTTTGTCGTGTTTGCCGACCCGGGAGTCAGTTTTGTTTCTCTACACGAATAACGTAAACCACCAGGATTTAAGAGGTGCGCAATGAGTGCAACAGCATCGACAGCGCCACAAAATAAATCACTCGAGTGGATGAACCGCCTTCGCGCGAATCCTAAAATCCCGTTGATCGTGGCAGGCGCTGCCGCAATTGCGATCCTTGTAGCGATGGTCTTGTGGGCGAAAAGCCCTGATTACCGCACGCTTTACAGTAACCTTTCCGATCAGGATGGCGGTGCCATCGTCACCCAGCTTACCCAGATGAACATCCCTTATCGCTTTGCGGATAACGGCGGTGCGCTGGAGGTACCGGCTGATAAGGTGCACGAACTTCGTCTGCGCCTGGCGCAACAGGGACTGCCAAAGGGCGGTGCGGTAGGTTTTGAACTGCTGGATCAGGAAAAATTCGGTATCAGTCAGTTCAGCGAGCAGGTGAACTACCAGCGTGCGCTGGAAGGTGAGCTGGCCCGTACGATTGAAACATTGGGTCCGGTGAAGAGTGCCCGTGTGCACCTGGCCATGCCTAAACCCTCCCTGTTTGTCCGCGAGCAGAAATCCCCGTCGGCCTCCGTCACCGTTAACCTCCAGCCTGGCCGTGCAATGGATGAAGGACAAATCAGCGCGGTGACCCATCTGGTCTCCAGCGCCGTTGCCGGTCTCCCGCCGGGTAACGTGACGCTGGTTGATCAAAGTGGTCATCTGCTGACCCAGTCCAATACCGCAGGCCGCGATCTGAATGACGCGCAGCTGAAATATGCCGCGGATGTGGAAGGTCGCGTGCAGCGTCGCATCGAAGCCATCCTTGGCCCGGTCGTCGGTAACAGCAACGTGCATGCGCAGGTTACCGCGCAGATTGACTTCTCTAATAAAGAACAGACCGAAGAGCAATACAGCCCGAATGGCAACCCGGCTCAGGCGGTAATGCGCTCTCGTCAGGTCAATGAAAACGAACAGGTTGGCGGCGCTTACCCAGGCGGTGTGCCGGGTGCACTGTCTAACCAGCCAGCACCGGCTAACGCGGCACCAATCTCAACGCCACCGGCTAATCAGCAGAACGGTCAGCAAACGAATCAGCAGACCACATCAACAGCCAGCACCGCCGGTCCGCGTACCAGCAGTCGTAACGAAACCACCAACTACGAAGTGGACCGTACCATCCGCCACACCAAACTGAACGTGGGCGATGTACAGCGTCTGTCGGTTGCGGTGGTGGTGAACTACAAAACGCTGGCGGATGGCAAGCCGTTGCCGTTGACCGCCGAGCAGATGAAACAGATTGAAGACCTGACCCGTGAAGCGATGGGTTACTCCGAGAAGCGCGGCGACACGCTCAACGTGGTGAACTCACCGTTCAACTCGGTTGAAGAGTCAGGTGGCGAACTGCCGTTCTGGCAACAGCAGGCGTTTATCGATCAGCTGCTGTCCGCAGGTCGCTGGCTGCTGGTTCTGATTGTCGCGTGGCTGCTGTGGCGTAAGGGCATTCGTCCTCAGCTCCAGCGTCGTGCTGAAGCTGAAAAAGCGGCGCGCGAACAGGTCAGTACCCGTCAGGAAGTGGAAGATGCGGTTGAAGTTCGTCTCAGCAAAGACGAACAGATGCAGCAACGCCGTGCTAACCAGCGTATGGGCGCCGAGGTCATGAGCCAGCGCATTCGCGAAATGTCAGATAACGATCCGCGCGTCGTGGCGCTGGTCATCCGCCAGTGGATGGGTAACGAACATGAGTAACACGCTTTCAGGCACCGATAAAAGCGTCATCCTGCTGATGACCATTGGCGAAGACCGTGCGGCCGAGGTGTTCAAACACCTCTCCCAGCGCGAAGTACAGATTCTCAGTGCGGCAATGGCAAACGTACGCCAGATCTCTAACAAACAGCTGACGGAAGTGCTGTCTGAATTTGAGCAGGAAGCCGAACAGTTTGCCGCGCTCAACGTCAACGCCAACGACTATCTGCGCTCCGTGCTGGTCAAGGCGCTGGGCGAAGAGCGTGCTGCCAGCCTGCTGGAAGACATTCTGGAAACGCGCGATACCGCCAGCGGTATCGAGACGCTCAACTTTATGGAGCCGCAGAGTGCCGCCGACCTTATCCGCGACGAGCACCCGCAGATTATCGCCACCATTCTTGTCCACCTGAAACGTGGCCAGGCGGCCGATATTCTGGCGTTGTTCGAAGAGCGCCTGCGTCACGATGTGATGCTGCGTATCGCGACCTTCGGTGGTGTCCAGCCAGCCGCGCTGGCGGAGCTGACCGAAGTGCTGAACAACCTGCTCGATGGCCAGAACCTCAAGCGCAGCAAAATGGGCGGCGTGAGAACGGCGGCAGAGATCATCAACCTGATGAAAACGCAGCAGGAAGAAGCGGTCATTACCGCCGTTCGCGAATTCGACGGCGAGCTGGCACAGAAAATTATCGACGAGATGTTCCTGTTCGAAAACCTGGTCGAAGTGGACGATCGCAGCATCCAGCGCCTGCTCCAGGAAGTGGACTCCGAGTCGCTGCTTATCGCCCTCAAAGGTGCCGAGCAGCCGCTGCGCGAGAAGTTCCTGCGCAACATGTCTCAGCGTGCGGCAGATATCCTGCGCGACGACCTTGCCAACCGTGGCCCGGTCCGTCTGTCTCAGGTGGAAAACGAACAGAAAGCCATCCTGCTTATCGTTCGTCGTCTGGCGGAAACCGGCGAGATGGTGATTGGCAGCGGAGACGACACCTATGTCTAATGAACTGCCGTGGAAGCGCTGGACGCCCGACGATCTGGCGCCTCCCCTGTCAGAGTTCACACCCGCCGTGCTGTCGCCCGAAGAGGGCGACCCGGATGTCGAGCAGCCTGAGCTGAGCGAAGAAGAGCAGCGCGCGCAGATGCTGGCCCAGCTGCAGATGCAGGCCCATGAGCAGGGCTACACGGCTGGCCTGAACGAAGGACGCCAGAAAGGCCACGATCAGGGGTATCAGGAAGGTCTGGCCAAAGGGTTAGAACACGGCATTGAACAGGCGCGCCAGCAACAGGCTCCGCTTCACGCCCGTATGCAGCAGCTGGTCAGCGAGTTTCAGCACACGCTGGATGCGCTGGACAGCGTCATTGCCTCAAGGCTGATGCAGATGGCGCTGGAAGCCGCCCGTCAGGTGATCGGCCACGCGCCGGCGGTGGACAACACCGCGCTGATTAAACAAATTCAGGGTCTGCTTCAGCAGGAGCCGCTGTTCAGTGGGAAACCGCAGCTGCGCGTTCATCCGGACGACCTCCAGCGCGTGGAAGAGAGTCTGGGCGCCACGCTGAGCCTGCACGGCTGGCGTCTGCGCGGCGACCCGTCGCTGCATCACGGAGGCTGCAAGGTCTCTGCCGATGAAGGTGACCTGGATGCCAGCGTTGCGACCCGCTGGCAGGAACTGTGCCGCCTGGCAGCACCGGGAGTCGTCTGATGACTGCACGCCTCACCCGCTGGCTCAACACGCTCGATAATTTTGAAGCGAAGATGACGCAGCTGCCGTCCGTTCGCCGTTACGGACGACTCACGCGGGCCACCGGCCTGGTGCTGGAAGCCACTGGCCTGCAGCTTCCGCTGGGAGCCACCTGCGTGATTGAGCGTCAGGATGGACAAGAGACGCGTGAAGTTGAGAGCGAAGTCGTCGGTTTTAACGGCCAACGCCTGTTCCTGATGCCCCTTGAAGAAGTTGAAGGTATTCTGCCCGGTGCGCGCGTGTATGCGAAAAACATCAGCGGCGATGGACTGCAAAGCGGGAAACAGCTCCCGCTTGGCCCTGCCCTGCTTGGCCGCGTTCTGGACGGAAGCGGTAAACCGCTGGACGGCCTGCCCTCGCCGGATACCACCGAAACCGGCGCGCTGATCACCCAGCCGTTTAACCCCCTTCAGCGTACCGCCATCGAACATGTCCTCGACACCGGCGTACGCCCGATTAACGCCCTGCTGACCGTAGGCCGCGGGCAGCGTATGGGCCTGTTTGCCGGCTCAGGAGTGGGCAAATCCGTCCTGCTTGGCATGATGGCACGCTACACCCAGGCCGATGTCATCGTCGTGGGTCTGATCGGTGAACGTGGTCGCGAAGTAAAAGACTTTATTGAAAATATTCTCGGTGCAGAAGGCCGTGCCCGCTCGGTGGTCATCGCCGCACCGGCGGATGTCTCACCGTTACTGCGTATGCAGGGTGCTGCGTATGCCACCCGTATCGCGGAAGATTTCCGTGACCGCGGCCAGCACGTGCTGCTGATTATGGACTCCCTGACCCGCTATGCGATGGCGCAGCGTGAAATCGCTCTCGCCATCGGAGAACCTCCGGCGACCAAAGGTTATCCGCCTTCGGTCTTTGCCAAGCTCCCGGCGCTGGTCGAACGTGCAGGAAACGGCATCAGCGGCGGCGGCTCAATCACCGCTTTTTATACGGTTCTGACCGAAGGCGATGACCAGCAGGACCCGATTGCCGACTCCGCGCGTGCGATCCTCGACGGTCATATTGTGTTATCGCGCCGTCTGGCCGAAGCCGGTCACTACCCGGCAATTGATATCGAAGCATCAATCAGCCGTGCAATGACGGCATTGATCACAGAGAAGCACTACGCCCGCGTGCGTAACTTCAAACAACTCCTCTCCAGCTTCCAGCGCAACCGCGATCTGGTGAGCGTGGGGGCGTATGCCAAAGGCAGCGACCCGATGCTCGACAAAGCGATTAGCCTGTGGCCGCAGCTGGAGGCGTTTCTGCAACAAGGTATTTTTGAACGCGCCGACTGGGAAGACTCACTCCAGGCACTGGAGCTGATTTTCCCGCAGGTGTAACACAGGTGGAGGGCGAAGGTCATGGCGCAAAACAGCGCGTTATCAACGCTGAAAGATCTGGCTGAGAAAGAAGTTGATGATGCCGCATTGCAGCTCGGCGCAATGCGACGCGGGTGCCAGCAGGCTGAAGAGCAGTTGAAGATGTTAATCGACTATCAGCATGAATATCGCACCAACCTCAATACCGATATGACACAGGGCATTGGAAGCCAGCGCTGGATTAACTATCAGCAGTTTATTCAGACGCTGGAAAAGGCGATTGAACAGCATCGCCAGCAGCTTAACCAGTGGACCCAGAAAGTCGACACCGCGCTGAATTTCTGGCGCGAGAAAAAGCAGCGACTGCAGGCCTGGCAGACCTTACAGGACCGACAGATCGCGGCAACGACCCTGGCGGAAAACCGCCTGGATCAGAAGAAAATGGATGAGTTTGCCCAGCGCGCATCAATGAGGAAACCGGAATGATCACATTGCAACAACTGCTGATGACCGACAGCGACCTGTCGGGCGGCATGCAAACAGGGAAAGGCACCGACGGTGCACAAGACTTTCTTTCTCTGCTGGCAGGCGCCCTGACGGACGCAACAGGCCATAGCAACGATGCGCCGCTGACGCTGGCTGACCTGAAAGCAGCCGGCAGTAAGCTGTCAAAAGTTGCTCAGGAAGCCGGGGGAGAGAATACCCTGCAGGCCAAAATAGCCAACCTGCTCTCGCGTCAACCAGCCCTGACAGGCGATGAACCGACAGCAGCCACCCCGCTGGAAACCCTTGTTTCCGGGCTGGTGCCGGTTTCAAAAGGTGATGCCCTGAAGACCCTGAGCGCGGTGAAAACGCAGGATGACAGCAAAAGCGAGCTGAGCGAAGAAGAGCTGGCAGGGTTGAGCGCGCTGATGGCGATGCTGCCCCACCAGCAGACGGCAACGCCGGTGGCCTCTGGCGCGACAGGCAATGGCCTGACGGCGAAATCAACGCTGAACGCTGCCGCGCTTTCGCAAAATGGTGCAGGTCAACAGTCCATGAGCACCCTGCTGGCGGGCCATGAAAAAGCGCAACAAGCGTCGACTTATCAGGCGCAGGCGCAAAACGCCGATCCGTCTCAACCGGTCAGCGCACCGGCGACCCCGATCGTAGCCGCCGCCGCTGAGAAGCAGGATCTCGCCAGTTCACCCTCTTCAACAGCCCCGAGCGCAACGCTTGCGCCCGTCATTTCCAGCAACGTCAACAGCTACGCTGCCGCAACCGTTGCCACGGCACCGGTATTGAGCCAGCCGCTGGGAACCCAGGAGTGGCAGCAATCCCTGAGTCAGCACATTACGTTGTTCACGAAACAGGGCCAGCAGACCGCAGAGTTGCGTCTGCACCCGGAAGATCTGGGCCAGGTCCAGATTACCCTGAAACTGGATGATAACCAGGCACAACTGCAAATGGTGTCGGCGCACAGCCACGTGCGTGCGGCCCTGGAAGCTGCACTGCCTGTCCTGCGCACGTCGCTTGCTGAGAGTGGCATTCAGCTCGCGCAAAGCAGTGTCAGCAGCGAGAGCTTTGCCGGACAGCAGCAGTCCCCCTCTCAACAGCAGCAACAGGCTTCACGTTCCGGTAATACCGGCGGTTTTAATGAGGAGAGCGATGAGTTACTGCCTGCCCCTGCCGCCCTGCAATCCGCGGCGCGTGGCAACAGTGCCGTAGACATCTTTGCCTAAACGCCAGAGGTAGCGTGATTATCCCCGTCTTTTCCACGCTTTGACGACAGCAGGACACGGGATAATCACCTTATTAAGCTGTACCGAAACAGGAAGCTCGTATCAGATGACTGACTCCGCGATCACCAAAAAAAGCAAGCGTTCCATCTGGATCCCGCTGCTGGTGTTAATCACGCTCGCCGCCTGCGCTACCGCGGGCTATAGTTACTGGCGTATGCAGCAGGAACCTTCTACCGCTGCGGCCAAAGCCGAACCGCCTCCTCCGCCGGCACCGGTATTCTTCCCACTGGATACCTTCACCGTGAATCTGGGTGATGCGGATCGTGTGCTGTATGTGGGTATTACGTTACGCCTGAAAGATGAAGCCACGCGTGCGCGCCTGAATGATTATC
The DNA here is from genome assembly GCF_000534435.1 of Enterobacter sp. BIDMC 26. NCBI lineage: Bacteria > Pseudomonadati > Pseudomonadota > Gammaproteobacteria > Enterobacterales > Enterobacteriaceae > Enterobacter > Enterobacter sp. BIDMC 26. The sequence goes on from NZ_KI973182.1 coordinate 2,121,289, forward strand.
TTCCTGAAGTGCGTAGCCGTCTGCTGCTGCTGTTCTCTCGTCAGGACGCCTCAACGCTTGCTACCGATGACGGTAAGCAAAAGCTGGTCGACGCCATTAAACAGACGCTGGCGACCCCGCTGGTAAACGGTCAACCCAAGCAGGAAGTCACTGACGTTCTGTATACAGCCTTCATACTGCGGTAACGACATGGGCGACAGTATTCTTTCTCAGGCAGAAATCGATGCGCTTCTTAACGGCGACAGCGATAAGAACGATGATCCGCAACCGGGTATTGGCGGCGATAGCGATATTCGTCCTTATGATCCCAATACCCAGCGCCGCGTAGTACGTGAACGTCTGCAGGCGCTGGAGATCATTAACGAACGCTTTGCACGTCAGTTCCGTATGGGGCTGTTTAACCTGCTGCGTCGTAGCCCGGATATCACGGTCGGTGCGATCCGTATTCAGCCGTATCATGAGTTTGCCCGCAACCTGCCGGTGCCAACGAACCTTAACCTGATCCACCTGAAACCGCTGCGCGGCACAGGTCTGGTGGTGTTTTCGCCAAGCCTGGTGTTCATTGCGGTGGATAACCTGTTTGGTGGCGACGGGCGTTTCCCAACCAAAGTGGAAGGGCGTGAATTTACCCACACCGAGCAGCGCGTCATCAACCGCATGCTGAAGCTGGCGCTGGAATCTTACAGCGACGCGTGGAAAGCGATTAACCCGCTGGAAGTGGAGTACGTACGTTCTGAGATGCAGGTGAAATTTACCAATATCACCACCTCCCCGAACGATATCGTCGTGAATACCCCGTTCCATGTGGAGATCGGTAACCTGACCGGTGAGTTCAACATCTGCCTGCCGTTCAGCATGATCGAACCGCTGCGTGAACTGCTGGTCAACCCGCCGCTGGAGAACTCACGCAACGAAGATCAGAACTGGCGTGAAAACCTGGTGCGTCAGGTTCAGCATTCTCAGCTTGAGCTGGTGGCGAGCTTCGCGGATATCCCGCTGCGCTTATCCCAGATCCTGAAATTACAACCCGGCGATGTTTTGCCGATAGAAAAACCCGACCGCATTATTGCCCATGTGGATGGTGTCCCCGTGCTGACAAGTCAGTACGGCACAATTAACGGTCAGTATGCGTTACGCGTTGAGCACTTGATCAACCCGATATTGAATTCGCTGAATGAGGAACAGCCCAAATGAGTGACATGAACAATCCGTCCGATGAAAACAGCGGAGCACTGGACGATCTGTGGGCTGACGCGTTAAACGAGCAAAAAACGACTCCGGCCAAAAGTGCAGCGGATGCTGTGTTCCAGCAGCTCGGCGGCGGCGATGTCAGCGGTACGCTGCAGGATATTGATCTGATTATGGATATCCCGGTTAAGCTGACCGTGGAACTGGGCCGCACCCGGATGACCATTAAAGAGCTGCTGCGTCTGACGCAGGGTTCCGTGGTGGCCCTTGACGGTCTCGCCGGCGAACCGCTGGATATTCTGATCAACGGTTATCTCATTGCCCAGGGTGAAGTCGTGGTGGTTGCCGATAAATACGGCGTGCGCATCACCGACATTATTACGCCATCTGAACGTATGCGTCGTCTGAGCCGTTAAGCATGAAAACCCAGGCAACAATATCACAGCCCTCTGCCGTTCCCGGCTCTCCGCTGCTCCAGGTGAGCGGCGCGTTGCTCGGTATTATTGCCTTTATTCTTATCGCCGCATGGCTGGCGAAGCGCTTCGGCCTGGCGGGTAAAACCGCCGGCACCCGCGGTCTGAAGGTCAGCGCCAGCACGACACTGGGGCCACGCGAGCGCGTGGTCGTTGTCGATGTGGAAGATGCACGGCTGGTGCTGGGCGTGACTGCCTCCAGCATCAACGTCTTGCATAAACTGCCGCCAGCCCCGGCAACGGGTGACGAGCGCGCAGAAGTCCCTGCGGATTTTCAGTCCGTCATGAAGAGTTTGCTTAAGCGTTCCGGGAGATCCTGATGCGCCGTTTGTTATCCCTTACGCTTGCGGGCGTCGGCCTGTTTGCCCCTGCGGTTTACGCGCAACTGCCCGGTCTGGTCTCAACCCCTCTTGCAGGCGGCGGGCAAAGCTGGTCGCTGCCGGTGCAGACGCTGGTTTTCATCACCTCGCTGACGTTTATTCCGGCGATCCTGCTGATGATGACCAGCTTCACCCGAATCATCATCGTCTTTGGCCTGCTGCGCAATGCGCTGGGCACCCCGTCCGCGCCGCCTAACCAGGTACTGCTGGGTCTGGCGCTGTTTTTAACCTTTTTCATTATGTCGCCGGTTATCGACAAGATTTATACCGACGCATACCAGCCGTTTAGCGAAGATAAAATCTCCATGCAGGAGGCGCTCGATAAAGGGGCTCAGCCGCTGCGGGAGTTTATGCTCCGCCAGACCCGGGAAGCGGACCTGGCACTCTTCGCCCGCCTGTCCAATACCGGCGAGCTTCAGGGACCGGAAGCCGTTCCGATGCGTATTCTGCTGCCTGCGTATGTCACCAGTGAGCTGAAAACGGCCTTTCAGATTGGCTTTACCATCTTTATTCCGTTCCTGATTATCGATCTGGTGATCGCCAGCGTTCTGATGGCGCTCGGGATGATGATGGTGCCCCCGGCCACCATTGCCCTGCCCTTTAAGATCATGCTCTTTGTCCTGGTCGATGGCTGGCAACTGCTGGTCAGTTCGCTGGCGCAGAGTTTCTACAGTTAAGGAGCCGTAATGACGCCAGAATCGGTCATGATGATGGGCACGGAAGCGATGAAAATCGCGATAGCCGTTGCCGCGCCGTTACTGCTTGTCGCGCTGGTGACCGGTCTGATTATCAGTATCCTGCAGGCCGCCACGCAGATTAACGAAATGACGCTGTCATTTATCCCAAAAATTATCGCCGTGTTCGTGGCGATTATCGTTGCCGGGCCGTGGATGCTGAACCTGTTGCTGGACTATATGCGCAACCTGTTTACCAATCTGCCGTACATCATCGGCTGACCCGACGATGCTGCACTTCACCAGTGACCAGTGGGTTCAATGGCTTGGCGTCTATTTCTGGCCGATGCTGCGTATTCTGGCGCTGATTACAACGGCCCCCATTCTCAGTGAGAAAACGATACCCAAGCGCGTCAAAGTGGGGCTGGGCATCATCATCACCATTATCGTCGCCCCTTCTCTCCCGCCCGTGGATATTCCGATCTTCTCGGCGAAAGCGGTGTGGGTTGCACTGCAACAGGTGATGATTGGCGTGGCCGTAGGCTTTACCATGCAGCTTGCCTTCGCGGCCGTGCGGACCGCCGGCGAACTGATTGGCCTGCAAATGGGTTTATCATTCGCCACGTTTGTGGATCCCGGCAGCCACCTCAACATGCCGGTGCTGGCGCGCATTATCGATCTGCTCGCCATGCTGCTGTTCCTGTCGTTCAACGGCCATCTGTGGCTGATCTCCATGCTGGTGGATACTTTCCATACGCTGCCGATTGGGGAAAACCCGGTGAACAGCAACGCGTTTCTGGCGCTTACGCGTGCGGCCGGGCTTGTTTTCCTGAATGGCCTGATGCTGGCGCTGCCGATTATCACCCTGCTGCTGACCGTGAACCTCGCCTTAGGGTTACTCAACCGAATGGCACCGCAGCTCTCGGTGTTCGTCATTGGTTTTCCGCTGACGCTGACGGTCGGTATTTTATTAATGTCATTACTGATGCCCCTTATCGCCCCCTTCTGTGAGCACTTATTCGGCGAGATATTCAATCTGTTAGCAGATATTGTCAGTGAGCTACCGCGTAAATAATAGCCCTCACAGTTGATATTGTCTTTCTGAGGATATTCCTAAAATAAAACGTGAAAAACATCTTCCAGGATATATCTGACGCGGTTTAATTGTTTCTAACCACCTCACAATACTTAATATTTACTTTACTTTAAGAAGATTCCTGGCAAATTATACGTAACTTTACGGGATAGTGAGTCCGCCTGAAAGTCTTTGTCATGCTCACAGGTTTATTAATTTTTTCCATCCCGTATGGCTGTTATGAGCTCTCAGGCAGATGGTGAATTATCGTTACGCATTGAGTGAGGGTATGCCATGTCAACGATCATTATGGATTTATGCAGCTACACCCGGCTAGGGTTAACCGGGTACCTGGCAAGCAGAGGGGTAAGAAAGAGAGACATCAACGATGCACACACCGTTGACGAACTCGCAGCCGCTTGTGACGAACTTAAACCAGGCGTGGTGTTTATTAATGAGGACTGTTTCATTCACGATCCAGCCAACAGTCAGCACATTAAGCAAATCATTAATCAGCATCCAAAAACCCTGTTTATTGTTTTTATGGCGATCGCGAATATCCATTTCGATGAGTATTTGTTGGTTCGCAAAAATTTATTGATCAGTTCTAAATCGATTAAACCAGAGTCGCTGGATGACATTCTGGGTGATTATTTGAATAAAGAAGTTAAAAATGTAGGAGCGGTTAACTTACCCACCCTATCATTAAGCAGGACTGAATCAAGCATGCTGCGAATGTGGATGGCAGGGCAAGGGACTATTCAGATCTCAGACCAGATGAATATTAAAGCCAAAACCGTTTCGTCACATAAAGGAAATATTAAAAGGAAAATTAAAACGCATAATAAGCAAGTGATCTATCACGTGGTACGCCTCACCGATAATGTGACGAACGGGATTTTCGTCAACATGCGTTAGTCGCTAAAAAAACCCTTTGCACCCTACCTTTGATCTCTGGCCTGGCCAGAGATTTTTGCTTCTGTGGACAGTGTCGGGCGCGCCAGTCGCCACCCGACGCCATGCTATTGCGCTTTCTCTACAAAGATGCCATCCGGGTGTCCCAGTTCGTTAAAAAACCAGATGCCGAGCGGGTAGTCTTCAAGTGATACCAGGTACATCGTGCCTTCACTAAATTCTTCAATTGCCAGGACCACACCCGGGCGGCGCGGTCCACCGTCCGTTTTAACGGTTACCCGATCGTTGACCTTCATACGTTCCTCCTCTGGTTTTGAGCCAGTGTAGAACAAAACGCCTTAACTGGCATCGCTGCCCGGTGTGAATGGCGTTTTTGTGCGCAGTCTATACTTACGGTTGGAGACGGCAAAATGAGGTACCCCGTAATGAAGACCGACAAAGAGTACAGCGACACCATCAAACGCGAGGTTGAGGTGGATGTCGATGCCCTGCTGGCCGCCATCAATGAAATCAGTGAGTCAGAAGTCCTTCGTTCAGACGACAATTCAGACAGGGTCATTGTGAACGGAAGGGATTATCACACCTACCGTGAACTGGCGGAGGCCTTCGAGCTTGATATTCATGATTTTAGCGTGTCTGAAGCAAATCGTTAGGACGAAAAAAATCCCGGTCATGGGGATGGCCGGGATCAAAACTTGCTTATGCAAGAAGCACTTGAAAATTCGTTACACCAGGAAATCTGATGTACACAAAACACTATCCTCAACCATTTTGTATGACAAGCATATATTCTCATGGCGAATATAATATTTGGTACATAATAAATTTAGTTATGAGGGACAACATGCGCCGAATGCGGGTTTGGCAGGAAAGATACCCTTTTGCCTCACTTAAGCATTAGGAATTTTTTTAGGAATATTCTTAGGTGGCAGTTTGTCAGTTATCAGGAGTCGTTATGCCTTCACTGCAGGATAGCCTGCTGATCTTTTCCGATCTCGACGGCTCGTTGCTCGATATTCATACGTACGAGTGGCAACCGGCCATGCCCTGGCTGGACACCCTCCAGGATAACCAGGTGCCGGTTATTCTCTGCAGCAGCAAGACCGCGGCAGAAATGCTGGATATCCAGCAGGATCTGGGCCTGGAGGGGTTGCCCTTCATAGCTGAGAATGGCGCGGTGATTCAGCCCGACGTGCGCTGGGAGACAGGTCGACGCCACATCAGGGGGATGACGCACCGTGATATTCGCCCGCTGATCGACCAGATTCGCCAGCAGCGGGGCTTTAAATTCACCACCTTTGATGACGTCGACGAACGGGTAATCAGCGAGTGGACGGGGCTGACGCGCTATCGTTCGACCCTCGCGCGCCGACACGAAGCCTCCGTTACGCTCATCTGGCGCGACAGCGATGAAAAAATGGCGCAATTTGACGAGGCGCTGGCGCAGTGCGGCCTGAAATGCCTGCAGGGAGCCCGCTTCTGGCATGTTCTGGATGCTCGCTGCGGTAAAGACGTTGCGGTTGACTGGCTGATTGAGCAGTACCGTGAGCGGGAAGGCATTGTGCCGGTCACCCTGGGGCTTGGCGATGGTCCAAATGATGCCCCGCTGCTGGACAGCGTGGACTACGCCGTGGTGATCAAGGGCATTAACCGGCAGGGCATCACGTTACGTGACGATAACCCCGCCCGGGTGTACCACACGCAACAGCCCGGACCCGCGGGCTGGCAGGAGGGGCTGGATCACTTCTTATCCTGATCGTGCCAGAACACCCGGTTGCGCCCGCACTGCTTGGCCTGATACAACCGGGCATCCGCCACTGACTGCAGCTGTTCGAAATCGTAATTGTCCTTTTCCTGGGCGCTACTTACCCCCAGTGAGGCACTGATACGCACGGTGGTACTCTTTTTCACCAGGATCTCTTTACTGTTGATGCGTGAGCGAATGCGTTCCGCAATCCCCCTCGCCTCTTCAAGCCCGCTACCGGGCAGTACCACGCAGAACTCTTCCCCACCCACGCGTCCGGCAACATCATTCTTGCGCAGTGCGCTGCCAATCAGGCCCGCGGCATGGGAAAGCACTTTGTCCCCGGCCTGATGGCCAAAGCGATCGTTAATGCTTTTAAAATGGTCGAGATCGATTTGAATCACCGAGAACGGCAGCGACTGCTGCCGACATTTTTCCGACAGCATTTTGGCACGCTCAAACAGGGCACCACGGTTATTCAGGCGGGTGAGCGGATCGTGCCAGGCCTGCCACTGCAAAGAGTGCTGAAGCGTGTACATATTGCTGACCATCCGACGGATAACCAGCCACGAGATAAGAAGCATGGCGGTGAAGAGTGCCCAGAGCAGCGCCAGCACGATACTGATACTGCCGAAGTCCCCCTTCACGCCTTCATGCAGGGTATGAACGCGTAAAATCACACCATCGAAGTGATCGAGCCTCTCCCAGCTGATAAAGCGGCTTCCGAGGCGGATCCCCCCGCCGGTATCGTTCTCGATTGCGTGTGCTATCTGCGCCGTTTCGCGTTCGTCAAACCGGTTCACCAGGCTGCCGGCCTCTTCTGACGTGGCAATCATATTCAGCCGGGTGTCGTACAGCTGATATTCCCCCTCTGTACGCTCTTGCGTTGCCTCTTCCAGCAGATGTTTCATGGTCTTCAATGAGAAATCCATCGCCACAACGCCATACCAGTAATGGTCAAAATAGATCGGCACGCTGGCCGTGATCATCCGTTCACCACCGGTCCAGGGGGACGGGCTGGAGATAAACCAGCGCACCGCGCGAGCGCGATTGTTACGTTCAGACTGCTGGGTAAACCACGGCTGGGTAACCAGATAGTAATAGCGCTGGCTAATATCACTCGTCTGTTCAGGCGCGTCCGTCGCAAGGTAAAACCCGGCGCGTGACGCATAGATAACCCGCTCTTCACTTTGCCCCACCGAGGACGCCAGTCGGAGTAAATACCCCACTTCGAGGGCGGCAGAAATTTCATTGCTGATACGCTCAGGATCACGATTCAACAGCGTGGTTTTTTCGACGAACGCATCCGACACGCCGTTAATGGGGAGAGTGCGTTTTTTATCAACGGCGAGCTGCCAGCTGGGGCGCGTGCGAAAGGCGTTAAAGCGTGAAATCGCTTCATACAGGACATCAAAGGCCAGCGGCGTCTGGATGGCATCACGCATGCTTTTGCGGAAAAAAAGCATTTTATCCACGCTGTACTGTAACTGCCGGTCCAGCGAAGTGGCTACCGTTTCCAGATGATTACGCTGGCTGGAGATATACGCATCTTCCAGTACCACCACCTCTCGCCAGGTCAGGAGCGTGGAAAATATCAGTACGATGAGAAAACAGAGATTAACAATCAACCCCGGATTGCTACGCATATGCAGCCATTGCAGAAAAGATCGTCTTACAACAAAGGTCTCGCGCTGCACACACACTCCCTGATTACTGCCCGACGCCGGATACGGAAGGTAAAAACGCCCGGCAAAGCCGGGCGTTATGTCATTAAGCCTTGTCTCGCTTGCGCTGCCCGTCTCCCGGCTGAAGCTCATCTTCACGGAACGCTTCCCGCTTGATGCTATAACCGTCGTGCCACCGGCATTCCACCATACCGCTGGAATACCCGGTGACAATCATACGTGGGCCGCCCTTCTTAGGCTTAACTTCATCACTGACCAAAAAGACCATACCTGCCTCCTGTATCAGGGTGAAACGTTTTCAATTTAGACGAGGAATGATCTTTTTGCACCCCGCAACAGGTAACAATTAGTGCGACGTTCCGCGGATTTTTTCGACCAGTTTTACGGCCCCAACCACGATAATGCCAATGATAAAGCCCAGCACAAGATTAAGCAGCGTGGGCAGAATTGCCGCCACTATGCTGCCCTGCGCCGAGGCGAAATGTTCAATAGCATGGTGCAGCGGCGCGATACCGTGAACCACAATACCGCCTCCGACAAGGAACATCGCCAGCGTACCCACCACTGACAGGCTCTTCATCAGCCAGGGCGCGGTCACCAGCAGGCTTTTGCCGATACCTTTGGCGATAGCGCTCGATTTTTCTTCCAGCCAGTAGCCGATATCATCCAGCTTAACGATAAGCCCCACCAGCCCGTACACCCCCACCGTGACCAGAATAGCGATCCCGGAGAGGATCAGGACCTGGTTCAGAAGCGGTGCTTCAGAGACAATACCTAACGTAATGGCCACGATCTCCGCCGACAGAATAAAGTCGGTACGAATGGCACCTTTCACCTTATCACGCTCGAAGGTTTTAGGATCCTGCGCGGCCAGCGCCTCAAGACGCTGCTGGCGCATTTCCGGCGTGTCGCTGTTCTTACGTGCGGCGAACGAGTGCAGGATTTTCTCAGCGCCTTCGAAGCATAAAAATGCGCCGCCAATCATCAGCAACGGCGTGATCGCCCAAGGGATAAACGCGCTGATCAGCAGCGCAAGCGGCACCAGGATCACCTTATTCAGGAATGAACCCTTCGCTACGCCCCATACCACCGGTAATTCACGGTTGGCCCGAACGCCGCTCACCTGCTGGGCGTTGAGCGATAAATCATCTCCCAGAACCCCGGCGGTTTTCTTCGCCGCCAGTTTCCCCATCACCGAAATGTCATCCAGTAAGGTGGCAATATCATCCAGTAATGTTAATAAGCTACTTCCTGCCAAAATCTCATTCCTTCTTTTTTTGGTAATTAAGTGAATAGTATGGAGCAAAAGTGTAAACCCGGAAACAGGCACCTCGCGTCAACAAAAAATTCACATCAACTACACAATTAAAGCGCTCGCCAGCCCGATAGTTTTGGCGTTTACTGTCAGCGACCTTTTCATTTTGTCGCGAGGGATTATGCGTTTCCGGCAACTGCTACCGCTCATTGGGGCACTTTTTTCGCTGTATATCATCTGGGGTTCCACCTACTTTGTCATTCGTATCGGCGTGGAGAGCTGGCCGCCGCTCATGATGGCGGGCGTACGCTTTCTCTCGGCGGGCGTGTTACTGATGGCCTTCCTGCTGTTACGGGGCCATAAGCTGCCTCCGCTTCGCCCGATGCTCAATGCCGCCCTGATTGGCCTGCTGCTACTGGCCATAGGGAATGGGTTTGTGACGGTCGCCGAGCACCAGAACGTGCCGTCCGGAATTGCCGCCGTCGTGGTCGCGACCGTCCCGCTGTTTACGCTGTGCTTTAGCCGTCTTTTCGGCATCCGCACCCGCAAGCTCGAATGGGTAGGGATTGGGATCGGGCTTGCCGGGATCATCCTGCTCAACAGCGGCGGTAACCTGAGCGGAAATCCGTGGGGCGCAGTGATTATCCTGATCGGCTCCATGAGCTGGGCATTTGGGTCGGTATACGGTTCACGAATTGAGCTGCCGACCGGCATGATGGCGGGCGCGATTGAGATGCTCGCGGCGGGAATTGTGCTGCTGATTGCCTCAACGCTGACGGGCGAAAAACTGACAGCCATGCCGGACATTTCGGGCTTCCTGGCCGTGGGTTACCTGGCATTATTTGGCTCTGTCATCGCCATTAACGCCTATATGTTCTTGATCCGCAATGTCTCGCCGGCGATCGCGACCAGCTACGCTTACGTGAACCCGGTGGTTGCCGTACTGCTGGGCACCAGCTTTGCGGGCGAAACGTTGTCCCCGGTGGAATGGCTGGCGCTGGGCGTGATTGTCTTTGCCGTTGTGCTGGTAACGCTGGGGAAATATCTGCTTCCTGCGAAGCCGGTTGTTACGCCGTGTGAGGTGGAGAAACCGTAAGCGGGTGAATACCCTGGGTGTCGATCTGCGCGGCCTGCCCGCCGCCGCAGATCCACTCTTCCAGCCGTTCTGTCAGGTCGGCATCGTTACGTCTTAATCTGCCGCGCAGCGCGCACTCCCAGACAATCAACACCCGCCAGCCCTGCGCGAGAAGCGTGCTAAGGTCACGGTTGTCCCGCGCGACGTTCTTGCCAATCTTCTCCAGCCAGAAATCCGTACGCGTCGCGGGAACCTTAAACAGGTAGCAGTCGTGGTGATGCCAGAAACAGCCGTGGGTAAAGATGATGCATTGATACGCATCGATAACGAAATCAGGACGGCCCGCAAGCGCGGCATCCTGCACGCGGAAATCAAACCCCGCCTCGGTCAGCAGCCCGGCTAGCCGCTTTTCAATGGCGGTATCACGCGTGCCGATGGCACGCATGTTTTTACTGCGCGTCGCCTTATTGTGAACATCCGTCATTGACGGCCTCACTCTCACGTAACGCCACGGCCTGTCTGATGCGGGAGGCCAGCAGTTTTGCCACCGCCGCAAACGCGGGAACGACCACCGAGTTACCAAACTGCCGATAAGCCTGGGTGTCCGACACCGGAATGCGGAAGGTATAACCCTGCGGGGTCTCAAACCCCATCAGCCGAGCGCATTCACGTGGCGTTAAGCGGCGCGGACGGTGACGCTGGTTATCGGGATCGTCAAAATCTTTCTCCCCCAGCGCTTTATCCCAGCCCCGGTCGATCAGGATCTCTGCGCCATCTTTATAGTAGCGAGCGGACAACGTGCGCGTCACACAGTGCGGATCGTTCGGATTAACCATCCCGAAGCCAAAACCGTTGCCTTTGGCCTGGTGTTTTTTCGCATAGCGGTAGAGGTATTTCCACAGCACCTGGGTGAGGATAAATTTCGCGTCGACGACAGGTTCCAGCAGGTCGGCCACGGTTGGGCGACGCGCAGGGTATAAAGAGGGAATATCCCGCAGGGTAAAATCCCCCTTCAGGTTGAGGTCGCGGCGAAAACCAACCAGCACAATGCGTTCGCGGTGCTGTGGCAGGAAATGTTTACCGTCGATGATTTTCGGGTCATCCGCGCCCATATGCTGAGCATCCGCTACGTCATACCCCAGCTCATCGAGCGTTTGCATGATAATGCGGAAGGTCTTTCCGCCGTCATGGCTCTTGAGATTTTTGACGTTCTCCAGCACGAAAATCGCCGGACGACGGGCGTCGATAATGCGGACAACATCAAAGAACAGCGTGCCTTGCGTATCGCAGGCAAAACCGTGGGCGCGTCCGAGGGCATTCTTTTTCGACACGCCGGCCAGCGAGAAAGGCTGGCACGGGAAGCCCGCCAGCAGGACATCATGGGCCGGAATTGACTGGCGAATGTGCTCAGCCGCCTCTTCATCACTCACGCCGCTTTTGTGGCTCAGCGTAACATCACGGATATCGGCGTTGAAACGGTGTTCATGGGGATCGCAGTACCAGTTGGCTTTGTAGGTACGGACCGCATGTTTGTTCCACTCGCTGGTAAACACACACTGCCCGCCAATGGCCTCAAACCCGTGTCGAATGCCGCCAATGCCGGCAAACAGATCGATAAAACGGAAGGCATAGTTCGGGTGCGCGGCTGAAGGACGCGGAAGCAGGTTTTGCAGGTAACGAAACTCGCCCTCACTCAGACGCTGCCCTGCCCGCTCGCTGGTCAGCAGTCTCTTCAGGATTGCCGGGCTCCAGTGGCTCTCACCGTGCGCCACCAGCTGATTCGCCAGCGTTTTAGCATCATAGATATCCAGCAGCTGGCGCAATAAAGCCTGCACCGTTGCCGTTGATTTCTCAGCCTGCTCTGGCGCGGGCTCACTCACTGATCGATTTTCCTGCATTCTTTTAACCGGAGAATAAAGACTGGAAACAGATTACCACAGTTCACTCGCTCAAACTGCGACGGAAGCGGCTCAGCACCTGGCTATCCAGCCCCAGGCAGTCGCCCTGTAATTCGGCACTTAATTTCGCCATAAACTGGATGAGAAAATCGGCGTTGTGTTGCGCAAGTTCGCGCCCCACGTCTGTGTGCATTGTATCAGGCAAGCGCAGCAGCTTGGTCTGAAAATGGTCGAGGGCAAAGGCGCGGTCATTAAGGGTGCGCGCATCGGCAAACGGGTCTTCAGCGTTAAAGAGCGCCACGCCCAGCGCCCCCGATACCGCAAAGACGCGCGCAAGACCAATAGCACCAAGCGCTTCCAGCCGGTCAGCATCCTGAACAATTTTGGCTTCAAGACTGTGCGGTGCGATACCGGCGCTAAAACTGTGCGCTTCAATGGCATGCTCCACGGCCGCATAGCGTTCAGAGGAGAAATCCGGAAAATCGCGACGCAGAATATCGAGCGTCTTGCTGGCCGCCAGACGTGATGACTGGCTGCGTTGGGGATGGTTTTTCGGCAGGCTGACAATGTCATGGAAATAACAGGCGGTCAGTACCACCAGTGAATCGACCGCCTGGTTCGCCATGATTTTTTGCGCCGTCATCCAGACACGACGAAAGTGCGAAATATCATGCGCGGCGTCGTGGGTCGCGTGGTTTTCATCGAGCCAACGCTCAAAGCGAGACTGCCACTGCGTAAGTTCCATCATCACGTCCTGTTGTTAAAAAGGCTACAATAGCAACTTTCCCCGCCGCTATCACGGCTTGTCCTGACAGGGACGCGTGTACCCTGCATTCCCGAGGAAATATATTTAATATCAATTGGAGATATTAAATAATACTGCCGCTAAATACTTAATGATAATTTATTTCTATACATCCTTAACTCTAATTCACCAGAAAAATAAAGCGACAGATAGAAATGTTTTGCAATATTTCTACGATTTTAATTACATTTATTTTTGAACCAAAATGACATTGCGTAGAATAGTATCAATTCTGTAATGACAGAGAGTGATTACATATATTCATATTAATTATCTTTAAAGGGAATATATAATGAAAAGAAAAGTCCTGGCAATTCTCGTACCCGCGTTATTAATGGCTGGCGCAGCACATGCAGCTGAAATGTATAACAAAAACGGCAATAAAGTTGATCTGTACGGTAAGATCGATGCGCGCCATACCTTCTCTGATCACCCTGGGGATGATGGCGATGAAACCTATGTACAAATTGGTTTCAAAGGCGAAACACAAATCACTAACGATGTTATTGGTTATGGCCAGTGGGAATATAAAACCTACGCCAATAATACCGAAGACGCCGGTGATACTTCATTTAACCGTCTGGCGTACGCTGGCCTGAAATATGGCGAATACGGTTCATTCGATTACGGTCGTAATTACGGCGTCGTGTATGATGTTGAAGCCTGGACCGATATGCTGCCCGTATTTGGGGGCGATTCTTATACCTGGACCGACAACTTCATGGTCGGCCGTGCAAACGGTGTGGCGACCTACCGTAATGCCGATTTCTTCGGCCTGGTTGAGGGTCTGAACTTTGCGCTGCAGTATCAGGGGGCAAACGAAGGTCAGGACGCAACAGAAGATCAGGAAGGGACCAAGAACGGTCATAACGACGTGCGTTTCCAGAACGGTGACGGCTTCGGTATGTCCACGACCTATGATTTCTCCGGCGATCTGTCTGGCCTGACCTTAGGCGCGGCCTACTCCTCTTCTGACCGTACCAATGAGCAGGAAGCGAAGGGTATACAAGACAGCGCACGTTTCGCCGGCGGTAAGACTGCGGAAGCGTGGACCGTTGGCGCGAAATATGATGCCAACAGCGTTTATCTGGCGATGATGTATGCGCAAACCCGTAATATGACGCCATATGGCGATACCGGGATTGCGGATGAGACGCAGAACTTTGAAGTCGTGGCGCAATACCAGTTCGACTTCGGTCTGCGTCCGTCCCTGGCATGGGTTTACTCCAAAGGCAAGGATATGACTTATCCTGGCAATGCGGGTAACCCACAGGGCCAGCATGGCGACATGGATCTGGTTAACTATATCGACGTCGGCATGACCTACAACTTTAACAAAAACTTCTCCACCTATGTTGATTACAAAATCAACATGCTGGACAACGACGAAAGCTTCTACGAAGCAAACGGCATCTCTACAGATGACATCGTTGGCGTAGGTATGACGTACCAGTTCTAACTTCCCAATACGATAAAAGCCCGCATCGCGGGCTTTTTTTATTCAACAGAGAAATGTTACGGAGCTTCCTGCAGTGCCAGACGAATAAAGCCGTTGTTCTGCGCCAGCAGTTCATGCGCCTTCCAGGCATCCAGCCCTGTCAGCACCATCAGCACCGCTGTTTTACAGTTATGGTTGCAACTCTCCAGCGCGGCTTTCGCCGCTGACCGGGTGCATCCCCCCGCTTCCATGACGATGGCAATTTGCCGTTCAGACCATTTGGTGTTGCTGGCGTCCAGATCCACGCGCAGGTTGCTGAACACGCGTCCGGTTCGAACCGCCAGGCCGGTGGTTATCATGGTCAGGATCATTTTTTGTGCGATCCCGGCTTTGGTATTGATATAACCCGCGATCGCGTCCGCGCCAAGCTCCGGGGCAATCACCATGCTCGCCAGCTGCGCGGCTTCACTTTGCGCGTCATCCGTAATAGCCGCGACCGGGGAACCCAACGACCACGCATGGCGCATCGCGCCCCAGACCCACGGTGTTTTGCCGCTGACGGTGACCGCCAGCATCATATCCTGTTCACCAAATTTGATGGCCTGCAGGTCAGCGACACCGCGCTCGTAGCTGCCCGCCTCCTCTCCCGCCGTTATGGCGATCACTGGCGTTTTTCCCGGGGCATACTCATCGGCTGCCTGCTGCGCGACACGGCCTGACGGGCCGGCGCCAACAATGACCAGACGACCACCGTGACTCAGGGTCGCAGCGGCGTTATCCACCACGCGGGCGATCATTGTTAAACATGGGGTTATTGCAGCGGAGATGAGGGCATCATCCTGGTGAATGACTTTCAGCATGTCCAGCGTGGACAATCTATCGATATTCATCGTGCTGGCGTGCCGTCTTTCCTTGACCGAACCGGTAAGCGTAATGCTCATAAACAACCTCCTTATTATGAGTACCCCTACACTATAAAGTGTTTTAGACAGGTGACCTGCGAGGAGGGTCACGAAAAGAGGACCGAATCCATGCCTTTACATGGCTTTAAGAAACGCGCGTCATCGGCGATAATTACCCCTTTCTTAATCATCGCGGAGTTTTGATGAGCGATTTGCAGCCCTTCCCCCTGACGCGCAAGCGCCCCATGAAACTGAACACCCTGGTCACGTTAATGGTGTGCGCGATTATCGGTTCTGTGCTGCTGTTGGTATTTGCGCTCTATTCCGTCCAAATCACCCGCGCCACCCGCGATGATGTTAAGGATACGGCCCTTGGGATCGCGCGAACGCTGGCCGACAGTCCCGAAATTCAACGCGGTCTGATGCAGGCTCCCCAGGCGGATATTATTCAACCCATCGCCCAGGCGGTCACCAGGCGCAACGACCTGCTCTTCACCGTCGTCACCGACATGCGCGGTATTCGTTACTCGCACCCGAACGAAGCCCTGCTAGGTCTGCACTTTATCGGCGATGACCTGACGCCTGCGCTGGAAGGAAAGGAGCATGTCGCCGTTAACCGGGGTGCCCTCGCCGAAGCGCTTCGCGTCTTCACACCCGTCTTTGATAGCCAGCACGAGCAGATCGGCGTAGTGGTGGTCGGAATCTCCCTTAAAAAAGTGGAAGATCAGATTGCCCGTGGGCGGCTTAACGCCATCTGGACCATATTATTCAGTATATTAATGAGCTCGCTGGCCATCTGGGGTCTGGTTCGCGTGCTCAAACGTATCCTGTTCGGCCTTGAGCCGTATGAGATCTCGGCGCTGTTCGAACAGCGGCAGGCGATGCTGCAGTCGCTTCGCGAAGGGGTACTGGCCGTGGATATTCAGGGTCGGGTGACGATGATTAACCACACCGCCAGAGAAATATTGCTTCTGCCTTCCGGCAAACAGACCGAAAATGCCAGTGCTCCCCTGCTGGCAAGCCTGCGGGAAGTCTCGAAGAGTGGCATTTCACGCAAGGATCAGGAGATCAGCTGCAACGGGCGACTCTTGCTGTGCAACATGGTGCCTGTTAAAAGCCAGGAGCGGGTTATTGGTGCCATCACCACTTTTCGCGATAAAACGGAAATCAGCCAGCTGATGCAGCGTATTGATGGCATGGTCAATTATGTCGATGCCCTGCGCTCCCATACGCACGAGTTTATGAACAAACTGCACGTGATCCTCGGTCTGCTGCATATGAAGCGCTACGACAAACTTGAAGAGTACATCATCCAGACGGCGCATAATTATCAGACCGATATTGGTACCATTCAGAGCAAAGTTAAATCTCCGGTGATAGCCGGGTTCCTGTTGGGTAAAATCAACCGGGCTAAGGAAGCAGGGATCGCCCTGACGCTGGCCGATGAGTGCCAGATACCGGATACCGCCAACGAAGAGCAGGTTGCGGTGCTGATTACCGTGCTGGGTAACCTCATTGAAAACGCGCTCGACGCGATGGAAGGACAGCAGGAAGGCGAAATTGGCCTGCTGCTACATTATCAGAATGGCTGGCTCAGTTGCGAAGTCAGCGACGATGGCCCCGGTATTGATCCGGCTCAGCTCGAGGCTGTTTTTACAAAGGGCTTCTCAACCAAAGGCGAAAATCGCGGCGTTGGGCTGTTCCTTGCTCGTCAGCAGATCCAGAACCTGGGCGGAGACATTACCGTCGAGTCTGAGCCTGGCGTATTTACCCAATTTTTTGTTCACATCCCCTGGGATAGCGAGAGGAATATCGCGTGATAAATGTGTTAATTGTCGATGATGATGCCATGGTGGCCGACCTCAACCGTCTGTATGTCAACCGTGTTGAAGGCTTTAGCTGCTGCGGCGTCGCCTCCACGCTCAACCAGGCCAGGGCCATCATTAACGACCCCAGCCAGCCTGTCGATCTGGTGCTGCTGGATGTCTATATGCAGCAGGATAACGGGCTGGATCTCCTTCCCGTCATCCGTGCCTCAGGCCGGCCGATCGATGTCATTATGATCTCCTCCGCCGCCGATGCCGCCACCATCCAGACCTCCATCCATTACGGTGTGGTGGATTATCTGATTAAACCGTTCCAGTTCCCGCGTTTTGAAGAGGCGCTGAACGGCTGGAAGGCAAAGCACAGCCTGATGGGATCGCATCAGTACTATGAGCAGGCCGACGTCGACAGATTGATCCACGGCGGTGCGCCGGAACTGGCGGACAGTAAAAAACTGCCGAAAGGGTTAACGCCGCAAACGCTGCGTACGATTTGTCAGTGGATTGATGCGCACCCGGAGACGGAGTTTTCCACCGATGATCTGGCAAACGCGGTCAATATCTCGCGCGTGTCCTGTCGCAAGTACCTGATCTGGCTGGCGCAAATCAACATTCTGTTCACCAGCATTCACTACGGTGCCACCGGGCGGCCGGTATATCGCTATCGCCTGCAGCCCGAGCAGACGGCACTGCTCAAGCAGTACTGTCAGTAACGCGGTAGCTGTTATCCAGCAAGGTAAAGCGGAAGTGGTGCGCTGAAGAGAGCACCACTTCTTTTGTTTTGGTCACGAAGATTGCTTCAATGTCGGGTCGTGCACGCAGCGCTGAACAGCCTTTACTGACGCCCATGCCGTACATCAGCGTGGTCCAGATATCACCATCAATGGAGTTTTTCGAAATGATGGTGACGCTGTCCAGTTCGTTATCCAGCGGATAGCCGGTGCGCGGGTCAAGTATGTGGTGATAACGCCTGCCGTTCTGCTCAAAAAAGCGTTCGTAGGTACCCGATGTCACCACCGACATGTTCTCTACGGTCATCGTACCGATCAGCGCCTCCCCGGCGAACGGTTTTTTGAGCCCCACGCTCCAGCCCCCTTCTGGTGAACCCAGCGTCTGGATATTACCGCCAAGATTAATAAGCCCCAGTTGAGCACCCTCTTTACGCAGGTAATCGCGCACTCTGTCGGCGATATAGCCTTTGGCGATGGCCCCCAGATCAATCTCCATGCCCGCCCGGGTCAGGAACACGCTGCTGCTGGCCTCATCAAGGACCACATCCTCAGGATGGGTAATGGCGAGCAACGACGCGATTTCATCGGCAGGCGGAACGCTATCTCCCCGAAAACCGATTTTCCAGCGTTTCACCAGCGGGCCGATGGCCAGGTTAAATGCGCTGTCCTTGAGCTGGCTTGCCGCTTTCGCACAGCGGATAAGCTCAAAAACCGGGCGACTGACGGTGACAGGATGCTGGCCGGCAGCATGGTTGATATCCATCACCTGCGAGCTGGCACGGTTGACGGTCAGCAGGTCTTCATACTGTTTAATCAGTCTAAAAACGCGAGAAGCGAGGGCTTCATCATGAGAGAAAAGCTTCAGGAGAATGGGCGATCCCATCAGAACGGCGGAGTAACTGTAGACGCGGTGGTCAGAAGACATGGTGCAAGCTCCCTGGTTGAAATGCCGGATACACGGGGCGTATCCGGCATACCCTTACGGCTGACTTACGCCCTTTTCGCGCGCATCGCCGCCTGATGTCCGGCAAGCGTACCAAAAATAATGATATCTGCCACCGCGTTACCCCCGATGCGGTTACCACCGTGGATACCACCGACCACTTCACCGGCCGCAAATGCCCCTGGCAGCACGTTGAGGTTGCTGTCCAGTACGCAGGTTTCGGTGTTAATGGTCACACCGCCCATGGTGTGGTGCACGCCCGGCGCAATCTGAATGGCATAGAATGGCCCTTCGTTGATTGGTGCACGCAGCGCGGTCGTACGGCCAAAATCGTCATCGTGCTGTTTTTCAACAAAGCCGTTGTAACGCTCCAGGGTCGCCAGGAAGGCGTGATAATCCATACCCAGGGCTTCAGCCAGCGCTTTAGGTGAGCTGGCGCTGGTGACAAACCCTTTGGCGATGTACTCATCTGCCGCTTTGTTTTTGGCGCGGACATGCTCATCAAAGACGATGTAAGCGTATTTCTCCGGCAGGGCGATAATTTGTGCAGAGACTTTATCGCGGGTTTCCATCTCGTTGAAGAAACGGTTCCCCTGCTGGTTCACCAGAATCGCCCCGCCACCGCGGATGGATTCGGAAATCAGGTACGAGGTTTTCTGCTCAACGGTTGGGTGGATCTGGATTTCACCCATATCGACCGTACCGGCGCCAATACGCTCCAGCAGCGCGATACCTCCCCCTGTCGCCCCTTTGTGGTTGGTGGTCACGAAACCTTCCAGGTCAGGACGGTACTTAACCACCATCTGGCTATTGGCGCTGAAACCACCGGTAGCCACAATGACGCTTTTGGTTGCTACGGTAAGGGTTTCGTTTTCTTCCGTGGTCAGACGTACGCCTGTGACTTCGCCGTTCTCGAAAAGAATGTCGCTGACCGACGTATCGAGCATGACCTCGATGTTGCGTTTGTTGACGTTACGCACCAGGCCGCTAATCAGATAGCCGCCCACCGCAGAACCGTCTTTTGGACGGTGAGTACGGTCGATGCTCATCCCGCCGGTGGTGGTGATGTCGTTGAGCATAATGCCGCGGGTCGCCAGCCACTCGATCGCCTGTGGGGCATTTTCAACAAAGCGGCGCAGCAGTGCCGGGTTGTTCTTGTTTTTACCGCCTTTCAGGCTTTCCTGATAGAACAGCTCTTTGCTGTCCTGAATCCCTTTCACCCGCTGGAAGCGTGTTTCCGCGGCGTTCATCCCCGCAGACGCTTTAATGGTGTTACCGCCGATGGAGGGCATTTTCTCGACAATCAGCACGCTTGCGCCTTCGTCATGCGCCTGGATTGCTGCGGCCAGACCCGCGCCACCGCTACCGACCACCACAACGTCAACGCTTCGGGTCTCGTTCGGGTCGACACCCTCTTCGGCTGCCAGCGCTTTGCTGGATTTCAGCATGGCTTTGGACACCGCTTTTTTGACCGCTTCACTCTGGCTGGTTGCACCGGTAATGGCATCCACGTGCGGGGTGTTTGCATCCAGAATACGGGTGCGGATCTCTTCGAAGCTGGTGACAAACTCAACGTCCTGGGTCGGGCCAGAAGCCAGTTCAATGTCGGCGATGCGGTCGGTCTCCAGGCTGACGTTAATCACCAGTTCGTTGCTATCGTCCCGAACATTCTCAATAAACATGCCCGGTTTAAATTTCGATTCACCCATGCTCATATCGCGGATCATCGCCTCCACCAGCGAGAAACGCCACAGCGGCTCAGGGATGCTTAGCGCTTCGCGTCGGGTGCTGTCCATAAACAGTTCCAGCGTTTCTCCCGCCGCGATGCGGTCTGTCCAGTCCGGATAGGCGATGGTGGCGCGGCCTACGGCGATAAGATCGTAGCCATGTTCCAGCGCCTCGTTCGCATCCGCGGCATTGACCACGCCACCGACGCCCATGACCGGCACCTGCGCCAGCGTGTCAGAACGCATTGCGCGGTATTTTTCGATAAGCGGGGTCGGATCCTGCGTGTCGACAATAGAAGGACGCAGGGTTGCGCCAACGGAGAAGTGCAGATAATCCACACCGCGCGCGGCCAGCTTTTCCAGCAGGTACATGGTGTCTTCAAAGCGGATGCCCGGCTCTTCCAGCTCTTCAGGGGAGAAGCGATAGCCGATGATAAAGGCGTCATCGGCGTACTGGCGCACCATTTTATGGGTGATGTCGAGCACGGCCAGCGGGAATTTCGCGCGGTTATCGCGGCTGCCACCCCACTCGTCGTCACGCTGGTTAGAGTTTGGAGAGTAGAACTGCTGAATCAAATAGGTGTTGGCCCCATGGATTTCAACGCCATCGAAACCCGCCTGAATCGCACGGCGTACTGCTTCACCGAACTTACCGATCATCCCTTCGACTTCTTCTCCCGTCAGGGCAACCGGCGTGGCGGCGCCGTCACGTGGCGCGGCAACGGCACTTGGCCCCACCGGCGTGCGGCCACCGATCAGTTTCGGATCAACCATGCGGCCGCCGTGGTAGATCTGCAGCAGCGCTTTAGATCCTTTGGACTTAATCGCCTCAGCGATCTTCGCCAGCCCGGCGATTTTCTCGTCGTTATCAATGCCAATCGCCCCCGGGAAGGCGAGACCGAGATCGTCAACAAAGCAGCACTCAACAATAATGGTACCAATACTGCCTGAGCGGGCGCGATAGTACTCAACCAGCTCGCTGGTCACCGTACCGTCGTAATAACCGGTACAGGTCGTCATAGGGGCCATTAACAAACGGTTTTTCAGTTCGGTACCATTCGGTAATGTGAAGGGGCTTAGAATACGTTCGTTAGTGCTCATAATAGAAACTCCAAACTTTAAAATTAAGAATTCGTTATCGGGCTCAGTTTTATTTCGATTTTTTATTCCGATGTCATAATACTAATATAATGATTTTTTTAGTTTCTAAAGCCATTACGTTAGTTAAAAAACTATTTAATCCCTTCAATAACATTAATAACACATTGGTGTTAGCAATATTAATTACTCTATTCACAATCCTTTAAACACTGTTAACGTATCAATGACCTTTTCACGATCCCAAGAGACAAAAACAAACCATTAAAAACATAGAGTTATATGAAAATGGTTATTTGAAATGTTAACAATATTGAGTAAAATCCATATCAAAAATAAATAATACCCACATACGCCAGAGTGGTTATTATCAACTGAACAAAAACACCCCCGCAATTCTATTTTTTTGATCGCGATCAAGCATCGAGACAGTCAAAAGCGCAATATATAAATATCATCAATTTTTAATTTAGCGCATCAAAAATGCGTTAAATCGCTATTACTGAAATAGCAAATGCGCACCTTTAGCAACTAAATAAAATAAAAACAAACTAAAGAAAGCAAATGAATATTTCAGCGCATAACCGAATTCCTGACAACTTAAGACGCGAAACTATGAATACAAAAACTGCTGTAACGCCCCCTGGGGCGAGTCACGCATCCAACGGAAAGGCAAAACGTCTGCTAATGATGGCATTGCCCGTTGTCGTTGCCGTGCTGTTACTGTTTGTTCCGGTCCCGGAAGGGCTTCCTCCTTACGCGTGGCACTACTTCGCTATCTTTGTCGGCGTGATTGTCGGTTTGATCTTCGAACCGCTGCCAGGCGCGGTCATTGGCCTGACCGGCGTCGTGGCGATTGCGCTCTGCAGCCAGTGGGTGTTGTTCAGCCCGGAACAGCTGGCTGACCCGAAATTCAAACTGGCGGGTGCCTCCTTTAAATGGGCCGTGAGCGGTTTTGGTAACTCTACCGTATGGCTGATTTTCGGTGCCTTCATGTTTGCCGCAGGCTATGACAAAACCCGCTTCGGCCGCCGTCTGGCACTGATTCTGGTGAAATATCTGGGTCGTCGCAGCCTGACGCTCGGTTACGCTATCACCTTCGCGGACCTGCTGCTGGCACCGTTTACACCTTCCAACACCGCGCGTAGCGGCGGGACCATCTATCCGATTATCGCTAACCTGCCGCCGCTGTATGGTTCAAAACCGAACGATCCAAGCGCGCGTAAAATTGGTTCTTACCTGATGTGGGTGGCGATCACCGCGGCCTGTATTACCAGCTCAATGTTCCTGTCTGCCCTCGCACCGAACCTGCTGGCGCTGGCGCTGGTGAAAAGCACCGTGGGGATCGACATCTCCTGGGGCACCTGGTTTATCGCATTCCTGCCGCTGGGCGTGCTGCTGATTCTGACCATGCCGCTGCTGGCCTACTGGTTCTACCCGCCTGAAGTTAAAGTGAACAACGAAGTGCCGCTGTGGGCGACCCGAGAACTGGAAAAACTGGGCAAACTGTCCCGTAACGAAATCCTGCTGCTGATTTTCGTCTGCTGTGCGCTGCTGATGTGGATCTTCGCCGCCGCGTGGATTGAACCGGCGATGGCTGCACTGTTAATCGTGGGTCTGATGCTGTGGACCGGGGTGCTGGAGTGGAACGATATCACCGGGAATAAAGCCGCCTGGAACACCTTCGTCTGGTTCGCCACCCTGGTTGCGCTGGCGGATGGCCTCTCCTCCACGGGCTTCATTAGCTGGCTGGGTAAAGAAGGCGGTCTGCTGATGAGCGGTATCTCGCCGGGTGTTGCCACCATCGTACTGCTGCTGGCGTTCTACCTGCTGCACTACCTGTTTGCCAGCACCACCGCACACACCACGGCGCTGCTGCCAGCGATGCTGACCATCGCCTCTACCATTCCGGGCATGAATATGGAGGTGTTCGTCCTGCTGATGGTGACCTCCCTGGGGGTCATGGGGATTATCACCCCTTACGGTACCGGCCCTAGCCCTATCTACTACGGTAGCGGCTACCTGCCAACCAAAGACTACTGGCGCCTCGGCACCATCTTTGGTGCCATCTTCCTGGCGGCCCTGCTGCTGATTGGTTATCCGTGGATGTCCATGATGTTCTGATCCCTGACCGCCGGGCTACCTCTCCGGCGGTTTTATTTTTTTGGAGCAATACGCTATGTCAAACAAACCGTTTTACTACCAGAACCCCTTCCCTCTCGCACACGACGATACCGAATACTATCTGCTGACCAAAGAACACGTCTCTGTTGCCGAATTTGAGGGTCAGGAGATCCTGAAAGTGGAACCCGAAGCGCTGACGCTGCTGGCACAGCAGGCCTTCCACGACGCCGCCTTTATGCTGCGCCCTTCGCATCAGAAACAGGTTGCCGCTATTCTTAACGACCCACAAGCCAGCGAAAATGATAAATACGTTGCCCTGCAGTTCCTGCGCAACTCTGAAATCGCGGCCAAAGGTGTGCTGCCCACCTGCCAGGATACCGGCACGGCGATCATCATGGGTAAAAAAGGCCAGCGCGTCTGGACCGGTGGCGGTGACGAAGCCGCGCTGAGTCAGGGTGTCTATAACACCTACATCGAAGATAATCTGCGTTATTCCCAGAATGCCGCGCTGGATATGTATAAAGAGGTCAACACCGGCACTAACCTGCCTGCGCAGATCGATCTCTACAGCGTCGACGGGGACGAGTATAAATTCCTGTGCATGGCAAAAGGCGGCGGTTCCGCGAATAAAACCTATCTCTATCAGGAAACCAAAGCGCTGATTACCCCGGCGAAGCTGAAAAACTACCTGGTTGAGAAAATGCGTACCCTGGGTACCGCGGCCTGCCCGCCTTACCATATTGCCTTCGTGATTGGGGGAACGTCGGCTGAAGCGACGCTGAAAACCGTGAAGCTCGCTTCCACGCGCTATTACGACGCGCTGCCCACCGAAGGTAACGAACACGGTCAGGCGTTCCGTGATGTTCAGCTCGAACAGGAACTGCTTCAGGAAGCACAGAACCTTGGCCTGGGCGCGCAGTTTGGCGGGAAATACTTCGCCCATGATATTCGCGTGATCCGTCTGCCGCGCCACGGTGCCTCCTGCCCAATCGGCATGGGCGTCTCCTGCTCCGCTGACCGCAACATCAAAGCCAAAATCAACCGCGACGGTATCTGGATTGAAAAACTGGAGCACAATCCGGGCCAGTATATTCCAGAATCCCTGCGTCAACAGGGTGAAGGCGACGTGGTCAGCATCAATCTGAATAAGCCGATGAATGAGATCCTGGCCCAGCTTTCTGCTCATCCGGTCTCTACCCGCCTGTCGCTGAACGGCACCATCATCGTGGCGCGCGACATTGCCCACGCGAAGCTGAAAGAGCTGCTCGACAACGGTGAAGAACTGCCGCAGTACGTCAAAGACCATCCAATCTACTACGCAGGCCCGGCCAAGACTCCGGAAGGCTATGCATCAGGCTCTCTCGGCCCAACCACGGCAGGACGGATGGATTCGTACGTCGACCTGCTGCAGTCTCACGGTGCGAGCATGATCATGCTGGCGAAAGGCAACCGTAGCCAGCAGGTGACCGATGCCTGCCATAAGCACGGCGGTTTCTACCTCGGCAGCATCGGCGGCCCGGCGGCGGTACTGGCACAAAACAGCATCAAGCGTCTGGAGTGCGTGGCCTATCCTGAGCTGGGTATGGAAGCCATCTGGAAAATCGAAGTGGAAAACTTCCCGGCGTTTATCCTGGTGGATGACAAGGGTAACGACTTCTTCCAGCAGATCCAGAATCAGCAGTGCAATGGGTGTTCACAGCGCTGAGTTTTTCCACAACGCCGGTAACAGCGACAGCGTTTCAGCGATCCTCTCTCGCTTGTCGCTTCCCGGCTTCCAGATGATCACCATCGTCTGACTTATCCCCTGGCTGCCCACTTCGGTGTGCAGCCTTTTTACCTTTTTCCACCCGGTCGGCTGGAAATGCGTCGGTAAAAATCCCCAGCCGCATCCCTGCTCCAGCAGGCCCCGCAACATCTCCAGCTCATTGGTGAAAAGGGTGTGCCCCGAAATCTGCAGACGACGTGCCACCGGCTCATCCGAGGCGGCGTGCATAATCACCTGCGGCACCAGCGACAACTCAAGCAGCGACAGCGGCTGCGTGGCTTCAGCGAACAGCGTGTTGCAGGCGTAGAAATCCATATCGATCGCCCCGAGCGCCCGCCACTCCATTTCATTACCCACACTGCGATTACGTGCCTGGCAAATGCCCAGATCCGCCTGCCCGCTGGCCAGCATCGCTTCAGCCTCATCCCGGGAGGCGCTGACCAGGCTCAGACGTAAGTGTCGCTTCGCCATCTCGCCAATCAGCGCCTGCAAAAATGGTCTCGAGGTAAAGGGATCGTAAACCAGCATGATGTCCTGCGTAGCACGCTCCGGTACCGCGCTGGCAAATGCCTCAAAGGCTTTCACCTGGCGCATCAGCAGGTGCGCCTGCCGCTGCAGCTGCTCGCCCTCAGGGGTCAGACGCAGCGTGCGTCCTTCACGCACAAACAGCCTGTACCCTAATCCATCTTCGAGAAAATCAATCAGGTCGCGCAGCGTCGTACGATCTTTCCCGAGCTTCATCGCCGCTTTTGCCAGGCCACCGTATTCCACCACGGCGGTAAACGCTTCCAGTTGGGCAAAGGAATAAATTACCGTCGACACGCCACTCTCCATTCAGTTTTCGGGGGGAATTTCCCCCATTACGCGTTTTTTATTATAAGTCGCGGGTTCTTAAACTGAAGGCGTTCCTAATCACAGCGAGAAAAATGATGAATTATCCTTCACTGAACCGCACGCTGCTGGCGGGCGTTGTAATTAGCCTGTGCAGCGGTCTGTTTGCGCCTGTCGCGCTGGCGGCCTGCGACGGTACTGACCTGAACACCTGCCCTGCTCCGTTCGACAAACAACTTCCTGACACGCACAAGATGCTCACCTGGAGCCAGGCGGATCGCGTGGTCGGCTTTCGAAATGACTACCGCAACTACGCGGGAGATGTGTTCCATCACGGCAACGCCACGCCGCTGCTCAGCGCAGAGAAACCGCTCACTGACGCCCGCTATCAGGTCAACGGCAAGACCTATAACCTGCAGGACTACCTGAAACGTCAGAACGTGAGCGGCATGCTGGTACTGAAAGACGGCAAAATCGCGTGGAAATATCTCGGCGAAGGCAATACGGATACGACGCTCTGGACCTCCCGTTCGGTCGGGAAATCCGTGGTCTCAACGCTGGTTGGCGTGGCTCTCAAAGAGGGAAAAATCCGCTCACTCGACGACCTGGTCACGCAATACGAGCCAGACCTGAAAGGCACCGCCTGGGACGGTGTGACGTTAAAACAGCTGATCACCCACACCTCCGGCGTGGCATGGAACGAAGACTACACCAATCCCGCCTCCGATTTCGCACAGCTCACCGAGTGTGAAGCGAAACCAGGCACCTATGACTGCGTGCGTAAGCTGGTGTCCGGGCTAAAACGCGAACACCCGGCAGGCCAGCACTGGTCTTACTCCTCCGGTGGCGCCTGGCTGTTGGGTGACGTGCTTGAGCGTGCAACGGGCATGACCCTGGCCGCCTATCTTGAGAAGAGCATCTGGCAGCCGTACGGCATGGCGAGCGACGGTGTATGGCATGCCTACCGTAAAGGTCAGCATGATGTCGGCGCGCATGGCTTTAACGCCACGCTGGAAGACTGGGGACGCTTCGGGGAGTTTATCCTGCATAACGGCACACTACCGAATGGCAAACAGATCCTGCCCGACAACTGGGTGAAAGACGCCTCACGCTGGACGCAGGCTGATGGATCTGTCTCTGACGCACACCCGACCGGCTTGTACGGCTATCAGTGGTGGAACAACGAAGTGCCCGTCACGGCCACGAAGGTGGTGCCCGCGGCGAATGAGTCGCTGAAAGGCTCGCTCTGGGCGCTGGGGATCTTTGGGCAGATGATCATGGTAAACCAGGCGGAAAATCTGGTGATCGTTCAGTGGTCCACCTGGCCGCAGGCCGAACCGTCGTTTAGCGCACAGCCGCTGGAAGCCTCACTGATGTTCAGTGCGATTGCCAACGCGTTGCGGTAAGTCGCGGTAAGTGATAGTTAACAGCCAGGCATCGCCTGGCTTTTGTATTCGCTGCAAACAAGGGTGCCTCTGCGCGATGTCACAAAACGGCAATATCAGTGACTTACCCAAACTGGTGAATAAAAAATCAATTAATTGTTAAGTTGTTGTTACGACAATCACTCCCGATCGGCTCTTCGCCATTGATGCGTTAAATGCATCAGTCCATGTATTAATTGCGCTTATAAATTTGGGGTTCTTGATCCAGTTTTCAGAAACAGACGAGCAAAACGTCAACAATAAACTGGAGATAACCATGTTTTCCTCAACCTCACCTGCAACCGTTCGCTCGAAAGCGGGCGCGATACTTCGCGTGACGTCCGGCAACTTTCTCGAGCAATTCGACTTCTTTCTCTTCGGCTTTTATGCGACCTACATCGCGCACACCTTTTTCCCGGCGAGCAGTGAATTTGCTTCCCTGATGATGACGTTTGCCGTCTTCGGCGCAGGATTTTTAATGCGCCCCATCGGGGCAATCGTACTGGGTGCCTATATCGACAAGGTTGGGCGCAGAAAAGGACTCATCGTGACCCTGTCGATTATGGCGGCGGGTACCTTCCTGATCGTGCTTATTCCGTCTTATCACAGCATAGGTCTGTGGGCACCGTTACTGGTTCTGACTGGCCGACTGTTGCAGGGGTTTTCTGCCGGAGCGGAGCTGGGTGGCGTATCGGTCTATCTGGCAGAAATTGCCACGCCCGGCCGCAAAGGTTTTTACACCAGCTGGCAGTCTGGCAGCCAGCAGGTCGCGATTATGGTTGCGGCAGCCATGGGGTTTGCGCTGAATGCGCTGATGGCAGAGAGCGCCATTCGTGAATGGGGCTGGCGTATCCCGTTCCTGGTCGGCTGTTTAATCGTACCGTTTATCTTTTTCCTGCGCCGCAAGCTGGAAGAGACAGAGGAATTCAACGCACGCCGCCATCATCTGGAGATGCATCAGGTCTTTAAAACCCTGCTCGGTAACTGGCAGGTGGTCATTGCCGGCATGCTGATGGTGGCAATGACCACCACGGCCTTTTATCTGATCACCGTTTACGCGCCGACTTTCGGGAAAAAAGTGCTGATGCTCAGCGCTTCGGACAGCCTGCTGGTTACGCTTCTGGTGGCAATTTCCAACTTTATCTGGCTGCCGATAGGCGGTGCGCTGTCGGACCGCTTTGGGCGTAAACCGGTGCTTATCGCCATGACGCTGCTGGCTCTGGCGACGAGCTACCCGGCACTGACGCTGCTGGCGCAGGCACCGAGCTTCTCAATGATGCTGAGCGTCCTGCTGTGGCTCTCTTTCCTCTATGGCCTGTACAACGGTGCGATGATCCCGGCGCTCACGGAGATCATGCCTTCTGAAGTTCGGGTAGCGGGGTTCTCCCTAGCTTACAGTCTGGCAACGGCGGTATTTGGAGGGTTCACGCCGGTAATGTCTACCGCGCTGATTGAATATACCGGGGATAAAGCCTCTCCCGGCTACTGGATGAGTTTCGCTGCGGTGTGCGCCCTGCTGGCAACGCTCTACCTGTACCGTCGTCGTGCAGTGACGCTGCAAAATACCGTGAAATCAGAGGGGGCGGCATGAGACTGATTCCTCGACTGACCACCAGCGCGTTGATACTGACCGTCCTGAGCTTCAGTGCCTCAGCGAAAGAGGTGACGGTCATGATCTCAGGCGGTTTTAAAGCCGCCCTTGAAAAGCTGGCACCGGAATATGAACGCCAGACCGGAGATAACATTGTGCTCATTCCCGGCCCGTCTATGGGAACGACTCCGCAGGCAATTCCTAACCGGCTTGCGCGCGGGGAAAAAGCCGACGTGGTGATCATGGTGGGCGATGCGCTGGCAACACTTGAAAAGGACAACCTGACTCAGCCAGGCTCGCGCACGGAACTTGCGGACTCCCCTGTCGGTATGGTGGTAAAAAAAGGCGCAGACGTCCCGGATATCAGTAACGAGGCGAAACTTCGCCATACGCTGCTTCAGGCGGAGTCCATCGCCTACTCCGACAGCGCCAGCGGCAGATACGTCAGCCAGACGCTGTTCAAAACGCTGGGGATTGAAAAAGAGGTGATGGGTAAAGCAACGAAGGTTGAGCGCATCCCCGTCGCCGAAGAAGTGGCGAAAGGGAAATATGCGGTAGGTTTCCAGCAGGTCAGCGAACTGCTGCCGATTCCAGGGGTGACGTTTGTTGGCAAACTCCCGGACAACCTGCAATACATCACCCGCTTTGCGGGTGCCGTGACCCGCCACGCCGACCATCCTGGCGAAGGGAAAGCGCTGCTGGATTACCTTTCCTCGACACAGTCCAGCGCCGTGATTCGCGACACGGGGATGAGCCCCGTCACGTCCCGCGGTACTGCTCAGTAATGTGTTTTTCCAGTTCAGCCGCAATGTAAGACTGGATACGCCCCCGGCGTCGAATCAACCCCACAGTGCGTTTCACCTCCGGTGCCACGAGCGGGACAGACGTCAGTAGCGAGTGCTCTGACGTCGGCATCGACATGGCGGGCACGGCAGCAATGCCGATGCCCGCCTCTACCATACCGAGCATCGTGGTCACATGGCGCGTTTCGCAAACGCTGGGACGCTCAGGCACGATATCCCCCAGCATCCGGTCGAGCAGGTTACGGTTGCCTGACGTTTTGTCGAGGATGATATAGTCCTGCTGATAAAACGCCTGCCACGTCAGGTGAGTCTTTTTTGCCAGAGGGTGATCGCGCCTGCACGCGGCGACATAGCTATCTTCCACAAGGGGGAAAAACTCGATTTCAGAGGGCAAACTCCCGGCGAAACAGATCCCGAAATCCGCCTGGCTACGGGCAACCGCATCAATGACATTCCCCGCGCTACTGTCGATGAGCTTAATCCGGACACGCGGATAACGGGACTGAAAGCGACGAATGACATCCGGCATAAAGTAATAGGCCGCAGACGGTACCGTAGCGACGGTAATCAGCCCGGTCCGCTCTTCACTCACTTTATCAATATCAGCCAGCATGGACTCAACGTTATCGAGCAACTGCGCTGAACGTTCAGCAAAGTTCTGCCCGTACAATGTCAGAGCCACGTGGCGGGTGGTCCGGTCAAACAGCTTCGCTCCCAGCGCCACCTCCAGTTTTTCAATCCTGCGGCTCAGTGCTGACGGGGACAAACAGATAGATTCAGCAGCAACCCGAAAGTTGCCGTATTCCACTAACGCTCTGAAAGCATAAAGATCGTTAAGGTCAAAATTTACGGGCATAGCGTCTGAATGTCCTGTCTGGCAATACGAACGAAAGTCAAAAATAATAGCGGCTTATTGTCCTGCCGCAACCGGTGAAGCGCCGAAATTCCTTAAGGAGTTGGTTTTCACGCTGACCTTAATGGGGTAAGTGTCATAAGATTAGGCTTCGACTGAGTTCACAAAATGAAGGTGATACCAGCAAACCGCTATCCACCGTTACGTACGAAGTGATAGTTTATCCAGGCTGGAATTGAAGCAATGACCGAATGTCTGGCATTTTAACAGAACCTTACCTTCCCCTTTTGTTCAAGTGACGAGTTTGCGAGCAAAGCGATGATTAAGTGGCCCTGGAAAACGAATGACGCTGGCCGAAATATGGCGCTGCCGTGGGATGAAGCGCTGGCGATCCCTGTTCTGGCTAATCTTCAGCCGGATGAACAATCAAAACTGGTTCAACTGGCGGATCGCTTTTTGCAGCAAAAACGTCTGGTTCCGCTGCAGGGCTTCGAGCTGGATCCCCTGAAAAACGCGCGTATCGCCCTGCTTTTCTGTCTGCCGGTACTGGAACTCGGTATTGAGTGGCTGGATGGCTTCCATGAAGTACTCATCTACCCTGCACCGTTCGTGGTGGACGATGAATGGCAGGACGATTTCGGCCTGGTGCATAACCAGCGGGTGGTGCAGTCCGGGCAAAGCTGGCAGCAAGGACCGATCATTCTGAACTGGCTTGATATTCAGGACTCGTTCGACGCATCAGGCTTTAACCTGATCATTCACGAAGTGGCGCATAAGCTGGATACCCGCAACGGGGATCGTGCCAGCGGTGTACCGCTGATCCCGCTTCGTGAGGTTGCAGGTTGGGAACACGATCTGCATGCGGCAATGGATAATATCCAGGATGAGATAGATCTGGTGGGCGAAAGTGCCGCCAGCATCGATGCCTATGCGGCAACCGATCCTGCGGAGTGCTTTGCGGTGCTGTCAGAATATTTCTTTAGCGCACCTGAGCTTTTCGCCCCCCGTTTCCCGGCCCTGTGGCAACGGTTCTGTCAGTTTTATCAGCAAGACCCTCTGCTGCGTCTGCGGCAAAATGAGGATCCTGCCGGCAATTCATCTCACCAGCTCCATTAAGACGGGTCGACATGGGTACGATTGACCGCCCGTACCCATAGGCTCATCACCAGAAACATCAGCGCCATCACCCAGGCGGCCTGCGTTAAAAATACCTCGCCGAATAAACGCGTGACGACAGGCACCAGCAGCGCACTCAGGCCGTAGCCCAGCGTGTGGCTGGTGGCAATCACTCCCGCCCCTTTTCCGGTGGTCAGCCGTTCATTCAGCAGCAGCTGGTATCCCGGCGTCGCCATGGCGGCTCCCAGCGACGTCATGACAATTCCCACGTAGAACAACACCAGCCCGGCAATACACATTAGCCCCAGTCCCGTCACCATCAGTACCGCGGCCAGGCAGAGCAATGTCACCGGGCTGAAATGCTGCGGACGGACCACCAGAAATTGCGCAGCGAGGGTTGCCAGCGCGGCCAGACTCAGCAGCAGCGCGACATGATGGCTTACCTCTCGTGGGTTACCGTCCAGCAGAGGGCTGAGATGCGGTGACAGGCCAAGCTGCATCAGGCTCACCAGTGCGGCCAGAAGCAACGCCAGCACAAGGTACGGCAGCATTGAAACCTGCACACGCGTCGCCTGATGCGCGACCGCCGGCAGCGGCGGATCGGCGACCTCTCGAAGGACCAGCAGGAGAGCAATAAACGGTGCAATCGCCATCAACCAGAGGGGAGCCACCGGATTGATACTAAGCATCATCGCCGCCAGCGGCGGCCCCAGCAGACGACCGCAGCTGAGGCCGGAGCTTATGGTCGCCAGCGCGGCCATGCGTTTATCCAGACCCGCGCGCTGGATGGCCCATGTCTGAGCCGCGGGCACCAGCCCTGAGACGGTCAGGCCGTACAGCGTACGCGAGAGGATCAGGCCCGCCAGCCCCCAGACAGCACTCATCATCCCGCTTGCCATCGCCCAGACCACCAGCGCCATCACGACGAAACTTGCCAGATAGCCACTTAGCGAGGCCAGCATCACGACCTTGCAGCCGTGTCGCTCACTCTGGCGTCCCCACCACGGCGATGCGGGTAAAAAGAGCATGGAGCCGAACATTAACAGCCCCGCCCAGACGGAGAGCGATAACCCGGTCAGGGTGACCAGTTGCGGCAGCATGACCAGCAAACCGTTTTGCCCAATGCCTAACAATCCGGCGCATAACGCCAGTGGCCAGTTCGCTTTCGGGGTGAGGTTTTCCGTCAGTGTTTCAGGGTAAGTGCGCATGAGAATGTGAACATAGTGTCAATAAATGTGTGGAAATCATGAAGTTTATGAAAACAAATATTGCAAAAATAGTTGCGACTGTAAACAGAATGCATATCATAACGATAATTATTATCAATCATGGAATGAGGTACACCTATGCGTACTCTGCCCCGCTCCGCCGGTACAGACGTTGCGGCCCAGTGTTTTTTGAACGCCCTGTTGCGTGAAACGAAGGACTGGCGCTATCTCCCCGCTACCGTTGCGGATGAGCTATCGCAGATTCATATTCCGCTCTCTTCAACCCAGGCCATTCGGGTTCCGGTACGCTATTTCTCTCCAACTCAGCATCATCAGTATCACTTTCCGGCGACGCTTATCCAGCGCGACAGCGACAGCGGTGACGCCGTCACTTTCACGCAACTGGTTGACTTAATTCTGGAAAAACCTTCAGTTAAAGGCTCACTCGACACCGAAACGCTGGCGCGCTTTAAGCAACGCGCCCTTGAAAGCCATGCCCACACCTGGCAGGCCATAGATCTGCGCCACAACTGGGCAAACCTGCGTGACAAACCGCTGAATTTTGCGCAAGCAGAACAGGCGCTGCTGGTGGGGCATGCGTTTCACCCGGCCCCCAAATCTCACGAGCCGTTTAACGAAAGTGAAGCGCGCCGCTATTTGCCTGATTTTGCCTCCCGCTTCCCGCTGCGCTGGTTTGCGGTTAAGCGTGAATTGATTGCCGGCGACAGCCTGGCCGTCTCTCTTCGCGAACGCCTGCTGCGCTTCGCAGCGCAGAGTGCCCCTGAGCTCCTCGGTCACTTCACCGACACCTGCTGGCTGCTGCCGATGCATCCGTGGCAGGCCGAGCATTTGCTGGGTCAGGCCTGGTGCCAGCGTCTTGTGGCTAACGGCGACCTGCAGGATTTGGGCGAAGCGGGCGCGCAGTGGCTGCCCACCAGCTCCTCGCGCTCGCTCTACAGCGAAACCAACAATGACATGATCAAGTTTTCCCTCAGCGTGCGCCTGACCAACTCCGTGCGCACGCTGTCGGTGAAAGAGGTTAAACGCGGTATGCGCCTGGCGCGTCTGGCTAAGACAGCGCGCTGGCAGACCTTACAGGCACGCTACCCGACCCTGCGTGTTATGCAGGAAGACGGCTGGGCGGGGCTGCGTGATGAAAATGGCGTCATCCAGGACGAGAGCCTGATGGCCCTGCGCGTGAACCTGCTGTTTGAGACGCCAGAGAGCCAGACCAACGTACTGGTGAGCCTGACGCAGGCGGCACCGGACGGAGGTGACAGTCTGCTGGTTGCGGCGGTACGTCGTCTGAGCCAGCGCCTGGATTTACCCCTCGCCGAGGCTGCGCGCTGCTGGGTGCAGGCGTATTGCGATCGCGTCTTACTTCCGCTGTTTAGCGCGGAAGCGGATTACGGCCTGGTTCTGCTGGCGCACCAGCAAAATATCCTCGTTGAGATGCAGCAGGATTTCCCCGTCGGGCTGATCTACCGCGATTGTCAGGGCAGCGCCTGGACTGAAGGGGCCGATGAATGGCTAAAAGAGGCGGGTGAACATGATGTGGAAAACCGTTTTGGCGAAAGCCAGCTGCTGCGCTACTTCCCCTACTACCTGCTGCTGAACTCAACGCTTGCCGTGACTGCCGCCCTCGCCGCCGCCGGTTTCGACAGCGAAGAGAGCCTGATGGCGCAGGTGCGTGACGCACTGGCCGAATTACGCAAAACAGCGAAACAGACCCGCTGCCTCGACTACGTGCTCGACAGCCCAACCTGGAACTGTAAAGGCAACTTTTTCTGCTATCTGCACGATCGCAACGAAAACACCATCGCCGATCCGGCAGTGATCTATTTCGACTTTAGCAACCCGTTTTACAAGGAGAAGGCGTGATGGCAAACGCGAATATCGCCCATTCTGGCTATGGCTTTCGCTGCACCGCAACGGAGAACACTCTGCCCCTGACGTTAGGTCTCGACGGCAGCGCAGTGCTTGAGCGCGTGAGTGGTATCCCGGAAGGCTGGTTAGTCGACGCGCTGGATCAGCTGTTCATCGCCGCACCGGCACTGACCGGCGTCACGCTCCCCTGGTCTGCCTGGCAGGATGAACCGCAGGCGCAGGCGCTGTTTACGCTTGCCAGCGGAGATTATCTGGCGCGCGAAACGTTCTGGCAGTTGCCTCTGTGGCTGCAGGGAGAACGGCCCCAGAACCACGGCGGCATGCAGTTCGATGAAAGCCGTCAGCTTTACTTCCCGCTGCGCCCTCACCGCCCGCAAGGTGAAGTCTATCGCCGTTACGACCCGCAGATTAAACGCACCCTGAGTTTCCGCGTGGCCGATGTGGCGCAGGACGGCGAACGTTTCACCCGCTGGATGAACACCCCGCGCGTTAACGCCTTCTGGGAGATGGCCGGCCCGCAGGCGGAGCAGGAAAATTACCTGCGCCGTCAGCTCGACTCGACCTATTGTTATCCGCTTATCGGCTGCTTTGATGACCAGCCGTTCGGCTACTTTGAAATTTACTGGGCGGCGGAAGACCGTATTGGCCGTCACTATCGCTGGCAGCCGTTTGACCGCGGCCTGCACATGCTGGTTGGGGAAGAAAACTGGCGCGGCGCGCAGTATATCCGCAGCTGGCTGCGCGGTCTGAGCCATTATCTGTGGCTGGATGAGCCACGCACAACACGCATCGTTGCCGAGCCACGTTTCGACAACCAACGCCTGTTCCGCCATCTTTCGTCTGCCGGTTTCGAAACCGTGAAAGAGTTCGACTTCCCGCATAAACGCTCGCGCCTCATCATGAACCAGCGTCACCGCTTCTTCAGCGAGGTGGGACTGTGAACGTGTACTGGCAGAAAGTGAACCGCGACATGGTGGCGAAGATCCTCGCCGAGCTGGAATATGAACGCACCCTGAGCGCCCGGCAGTTGGCAGACAATCGATGGCAAATCACCATGGGCGCGGAGACCTGGCAGTTCCAGGCCACGCGCGGGATCTGGGGCTGGCTGCATATCGACCCCGAGAGCCTGACCACCGTCAGCGGTAACGCAGTGGACGCAGAAACTGCACTGCTGCAGCTTGCGACGGTACTGGAGATGAGCGACGCGCAGACCGCGGAGCATCTGGAAGATCTCTATGCCACGCTGCGGGGTGATATTCAGCTGTTACAGGCGCGCGAAACGCTGGATGCTGACGCGCTCATTCATCTCGACCCGGACGAATTACAGTGCCTGATGAGCGGCCATCCTAAGTTTATCTTTAATAAGGGACGCCGCGGCTGGGGGCTGGATGCGCTACGCCAGTATGCCCCGGAATACCGTGGCCGTTTTCGCCTGCACTGGGTCGCCGTGCAACGTGCGCACCTGGTCTGGAGCAGCGATGTTGATTGCGATATCAATACTCTGCTGGCGAGCGCCATGGATAACGCCGAGCGCGCCCGGTTTGATGCCCGCTGGCAGGCGCTGGATCTTGATGATAACTGGCTGCCCGTGCCGCTGCATCCGTGGCAGTGGCAACAAAAGATTGCTGTCCATTTCCTGGCGCAACTCGCGCGCGGCGAAATGGTTGAGCTGGGCGAGTTTGGCGACGAGTACCTGGCGCAGCAATCGTTGCGTACCCTCACCAATGCCAGCCGCCGCGCGCCGTTTGACATCAAGCTGCCGCTGACCATTTACAACACCTCCTGCTATCGCGGTATTCCGGGTAAGTACATTGCCGCTGGCCCGCTGGCCTCACGCTGGTTACAGCAGCAGTTCGCCAGCGATGCCACGCTTATTCGCTGTGGCGCGCAGGTGCTTGGCGAGCCCGCGGCCGGGTATCTTTCCCACCCGGGTTACGCCGCGCTGCCGAAAGCGCCTTACCGCTATCAGGAGATGCTGGGGGTTATCTGGCGCGAAAATCCGTCCTGTTATCTTCAGCAGGGTGAAGAAGCGGTGCTGATGGCTGCGTTGATGGAGAGCGATAACGCCGGACGCCCCTTGATTGACGCATGGATCGCCCAATCCGGTTTGACCGCTGAAGCCTGGCTGGAAAAGCTCTTTGACGCGACGGTCATCCCCTTCTATCACCTGCTCTGCCGCTACGGCGTGGCGCTTATCGCCCACGGCCAGAACGTGACGCTGGTGATGAAAGACGCCATCCCGCAACGCATCCTGCTGAAAGATTTCCAGGGGGACATGCGCCTGGTGGATGAAGATTTCCCGCAGGCAGCAAGCCTGCCTGAACAGGTGAAGTCCGTCACGGCGCGCCTGAGTGCGGATTACATCATTCACGATCTGCAAACCGGTAATTTTGTCACGGTGCTGCGGTTTATTTCACGCCTTACCCTGCAAAGCGGCGTCAGCGAAACCCGTTTCTACCAGATCCTGGCCGAGGTATTGCGCCGCTATATGGCCGCGCATCCCGATCTCGCCGAACGCTTTGCGAAGTTTGATCTGTTTAAGCCGCAAATTATTCGCGTGATCCTCAACCCGGTCAAACTGACCTTCTCCGAACACGACGGCGGCAGCCGCATGTTGCCGAACTATGTCACCGATCTTGATAACCCTCTTTTTCTGGTCTCCCAGGAGTCAGCGCAATGAAAACGTATGATTTCATCGGCATTGGTATTGGCCCGTTTAACCTCAGCATCGCCGCACTGGCTGAGGGACTGGACGGTTTTAGTTCGCTGTTTCTTGAACGCAAGCCGCATTTCTCCTGGCACCCTGGCATGATGGTGCCGGACTGCCATATGCAAACCAGCTTCCTGAAAGATCTGGTGAGCGCCGTGGAGCCCACCAATCGCCACAGTTTTCTTAACTATCTGGTGCAGCGTAAAAAGTTCTATCGTTTTCTGACCACCGAGCAGCGTACCGTTTCTCGCGAAGAGTTTGCCGATTACCTGTGCTGGGCCGCGGAAAATCTCACTAACCTGTCCTTCAGCCAGCAGGTACAGCAGGTCAGTTTTGATGAAAAAAACGGTCTGTTCGACGTGGTGACTCAGCGCGATCGCTTCCTGGCGCGTAACGTCTGCGTGGGAATTGGCAAACAGATTAACCTGCCTGACTGCGCTCCGGCGCAGGATGACAGCTGCTTCCACGCTAGCGAGATGATGCTGCGCACGCCGGACTTAGCGGGCAAGCGCGTCACCGTCGTCGGCGGAGGTCAGAGTGGTGCGGATCTGTTTCTGAATATCTTCCGCGGGGAGTGGGGTCAGCCACTGAGCCTGAACTGGGTTTCCCGACGCAACAATTATAACGCGCTGGATGAAGCGGCTTTCGCCAACGAGTATTTCACACCGGAATATGTAGACAGCTTCTCTACGCTTGGCGAAGAGGCGCGTCGTCAGATGCTGCACGAGCAGAAGATGACCTCTGACGGCATCACTACGGAGTCTCTGCTGGCGATTTATCGCGCCATGTATCACCGCTTCGAAGTGCTGCGGGAAAAACCGTGGGCACACCTCCTGCCCTCTCGCTCGGTCACCGCGATCGCGCAGCAGGAGAACGGTAAGCGCCTGACGTTACAGCATCACCTTGACGGCGGCCGTGAACAACTCGATACCGACGTGGTGATTTTCGCGACCGGCTATCGCACCGTGCAGCCTGCGTTTCTGGCACCGCTCTCCCATCGCCTGCGTCTGGACGCCGACGAAACCTTCTGCATCAACAATGATTTCACCCTTGAATGGGACGGTCCGCAGAGCAACCGCCTGTTCGCCGTGAATGCCGGGATGCACCGTCTTGGCATTGCCGAACCCCAGCTCAGCCTGATGGCCTGGCGCGCCGCGCGAATTCTGAATCGCGCGCACGACGACGAGCCGTTTGAGCTGGCCACCACCCCTGGCGTGATCCACTGGCGAAGCACTCCCCGCCCGGACAGCAGCCAGGTTTATCAATCTTTAGCAAGAACCACCGAGTACTGACACACACATTCAGGAACTACATAACAATGAAACGTTCTCATCTTTGGGTTTTAAATCCTTGCTTGCTTGCAATGCTTTCTACCTCTGCGTGGGCGGAAGAACAAAAGGAAGAAAATATTGTTGTCTCCGCCAGCCGCGCGCACCGCAGCGTGGCGGAGATGGCGCAGACTACCTGGGTTATTGAGCGTGCTGAGATTGAACAGCAGGTTCAGGGTGGAAAAGAGATTAAAGAAGTCCTGGCGCAGTTGATCCCGGGCATGGACGTCAGCAGCCAGGGCCGCACCAACTACGGTATGAACCTGCGCGGCCGCTCGATGATGGTGATGGTGGATGGCGTGCGTCTTAACTCGTCCCGCAGCGACAGCCGCCAGCTTGACTCTATCGATCCGTTCAACATTGACCGTATCGAAGTGATCTCCGGCGCCACGTCCCTCTACGGCGGCGGCAGCACCGGCGGTCTGGTGAATATCGTGACCAAAAAAGGCCAGCCGGATACCGAAGTGGAGTTCCAGACCGGAGCAAAGAGTGGCTTTAACAGCCACAACGACCACGATGAGAACGTGTCAGCCGCGGTGAGCGGCGGCAACGACAATGCCTCTGGCCGGCTGTCAGTATCGTATCAGCGCTACGGCGGCTGGTACGACGGCAAAGGCAACGAGGTGATTATTGATAACACCCAGACCGGATTACAGTATTCCGACCGTCTGGATGTGATGGGAACAGGCACCCTCAACATCGACGATCATCAGCAGCTGCAGCTTACGACGCAATACTACAAGAGCGAGTCCGACGGGAAGCACGGCCTGTTCCTTGGGGAAAACTTCTCCGCGGTTACGGGTGATGCCAAAGCCTACAATAAAGGCAACCTGAACTCTGACCGCCTGCCGGGCACAGAGCGGCATCTGATTAACCTGCAGTACTCCAACACCGATTTCTGGGGCCAGGATCTGGTCGCACAGATTTACTATCGTGACGAAAGCCTGACCTACTACCCGTTCCCGACACTGACCAAAGGCGTGGTGAGCAGCATCGGTGCGTCGCAGCAGAAAACCGATTTTTACGGCGGCAAGCTGACGCTGAACAGCAAACCGATGGATGATTTAACGCTGACCTGGGGTGTGGATGCTGACCACGAAACCTTCGACGCTAACCAGCAGTTCTTCAACCTGGACAAAGCGGCAGCAAGCGGCGGTATGGATCTGGAGAACGCCTATAACGTGGGCCGTTACCCGGGTTACAGCATTACCAACCTCGCCCCGTTCCTGCAGGCCAGCTACGACATTGATGCCATTACCCTGAGCGGCGGCGTGCGCTATCAGTACACCGAAAACAAGGTGGATGACTTCGTTGGTTATACCCAGCAACAGGCCATCGCTAACGGGAAAGCCACATCGGCTGATGCGGTACCGGGCGGGAAAACCAATTACAACAACTTCCTGTTCAACGCCGGGATCCTTGGCCGTCTGACCGAACAGCAGCAGCTGTGGTTTAATTTCTCCCAGGGCTTCGAAATTCCGGACCTGGCGAAGTATTACGGCTCCGGTACCTACCAGCTTGTCGACGGGCACTATCGCCTGCTGAACAGCGTGAACGTTAACGACTCGACGCTGGACGGCATTAAGGTTAACGCGTATGAGCTGGGCTGGCGCTACACCGGCGACAACCTGCGCACGCAGGTTGCGGCGTACTACTCGCTCTCGGATAAAACCATCACCATCAACAAAACGGACATGACCATCAACCTGGAAGACGACAAACGTCGTATCTACGGGATTGAAGGCCAGGTGGACTATTTCTTCACCAACAGCGACTGGAGCACCGGCGCGAACTTTAACGCCATTAAGTCTGAAACCCGCGAAAACGGTAAATGGGAGAAGCTGACGGTAGACAGCGCCAGCCCATCGAAAGCCAGCGCCTGGGTCAACTGGGCACCGGGCGACTGGACCCTGCGCGTGCAGAGTACGCAGACCTTTGACGTGTCTGATGCCGACGGTAAGAAGATCGATGGCTATAACACGGTCGACTTCCTGGGCAGCTACGACCTGCCGGTGGGTAAAGTGAGCTTCAGCGTGGAAAACGTGCTGGACAAAGACTACACCACCGCCTGGGGTCAGCGTGCGCCGGGGCTGTATAGCCCAACCTACGGTGCACCAGGTCTGTATACTTATAAAGGCCGTGGCCGTACGTTTGGTCTTAACTACTCCGTACTGTTCTAATCCTGCGCGCCGCCTGCGGGCGGCGCAATTTACTGTGTAATTTCAGCACAAATTTGCTATAAAATCAGCGATTTGCTGAAATTGTCGGCAAACGAACGAAAAATGCGTTTTCCCCCTTTGACAAGACGAACTGAGGTCGATACTATGCGCCTCGTTCACACGATTCCTCTGTAGTTCAGTCGGTAGAACGGCGGACTGTTAATCCGTATGTCACTGGTTCGAGTCCAGTCAGAGGAGCCAATTTAAAGAAACCAGATGTCTACTGACGTCTGGTTTTTTGCTTTCTATCAATTGGTTAATCCTTCTAGCTTGTCTACTCACGTCTAGTAAAAAACACCCGAAGCTACACCCTTTTGCTGGTAAAGCTGGTTCGGTTTTTCTTTTACCAGCATCCAGGGGTAACCGCCATGC
Organism: Enterobacter sp. BIDMC 26; assembly: GCF_000534435.1. Taxonomy (NCBI): domain Bacteria; kingdom Pseudomonadati; phylum Pseudomonadota; class Gammaproteobacteria; order Enterobacterales; family Enterobacteriaceae; genus Enterobacter; species Enterobacter sp. BIDMC 26. The sequence continues at coordinate 2,163,349 of NZ_KI973182.1, forward strand.
CACTTACTGATACCAAAGTAAAAAATGCTAAACCCGCTTAAAAGCCCGTTAAGCTCACTGATGGGTTCGGCCTCTACCTTCTGGTACATCCTAACGGTTCAACGTACTGGCAGTTGGGTTATCGCTTTGAAGCGAAACAAAAGGTGTTTTCCATAGGTGTCTACCCTGCCGTTTCTCTGGCAGACGCAAGGCAACGCCGCGACGAAGCCAAAAAGCTTTTAGCATCAGGAGTTGATCCCAGCGCTAAAAAACAGGCTGACAACAAAACCACGATGGAAAAGCGTAACAATACCCGCGCTTTTAAAACCGTTGCTAAAAGCTGGTTTGCAACCAAAACTAACTGGTCAGAAGATTATCAGTGCTCAGTCTGGACTCGTCTTGAAACTTACCTGTTTCATGATATCGGTAACAAAGATATAGGTGAGTTAGATACGGGTGATCTTTTGGTTCCAATCAAGAAGATTGAAACACTCGGTTATCTTGAAATCGCTATGCGTGTAAAACAGTACGCTACCGCTATCCTACGATATGCTGTTCAGCAAAAGATAATCCGCTTCAATCCTGCCTATGATCTGGAAGGTGCAGTACAGAAGCCACAGACAAAACATCGACCTGCAATTGAACTGGAAGATATACCAGCACTTCTGGAACGTATTGATGGTTATCAGGGACGTAGCAGGCTCACGTTACTGGCGATCAAGCTCAATCCCCTGACGTTTGTGCCTTCCAGTGAACTACGATTCGCCAGATGGTCAGAAATCGATTTTAAGGGTGGGCTTTGGGTCATCCCGGAACAGCGTGAAGCAATTGAGGGCATTAAGCATTCTGCTCGTGGTGCTAAAATGCGAAGGAAACATTACGTGCCACTGTGTAATCAGGCTCTAATCATTATTGAAGAGATAAAGACACTGACTTATGGCGTAAACAATGATAACGATTTTATCTTTACGGGCTGTTATGACGCGATGAAGCCTATGAGTGAAAACACAATCAACAAGGCGCTACGTAAAATGGGCTATAACACCAAAACCGACTTGTGCGGTCATGGTTTCCGTACCCTAGCTTGTAGTGATCTGATTGAATCAGGTATCTGGTCAGAAGATGTTGTTGAACTTCAAATGAGCCATATGGAAAAGAACAATGTCCGTGCAGCCTACACACATAAGGTCAAACATCTTGAACAGCGCCGCTTAATGTTACAATGGTGGGCTGATTTTCTCGATGCAAATAAGAATTCTATAGTAAGACCGTTTGATTTCGCAACTAATAAAAATCATTAGAATAACGATAACGGGAAGGCCCCTCTATAAGGGGCTAAATGGTAAAGAAAAATTAATAATAAAATCCAGCAATGACATTCAAGCAAAAAATGTTAATACTGAATATTAAATTTAATTCCTGCCGCACCCGGTGGGTTTGTCCAACCCTTCACAGACCAAAACAAGTTTTAGTCAGTTCAGCGTTATATCTGAAAAGCCTTTACTTGATTCATAGCAGTTAAAGCTGTCTTATCTTTTTTACACTGTTCGAGTGCTCTGGACAACTTTTCATGAAACCGCTGATTTGAATATATCTGAGCGATATCTTTACCCGACATCGTCATTATGTTTCCAACGTTTTTCCTGTAATTTTTAATAAAACTTTCAATATCAAACTTAAACTCATCATTGAAGATGTTTTCAAATTCAGATGTCGCAATCTCCGGATAACAATCTGAGAGAATGGAGAACAGAAAAAAAGCCATATGATCTGTTGCTGCCGCAATGACCTCATCATTGCTTTCTCTACCTTCCAAATTAATCTCATTCATTTTTATTTTTCTTCTCTGTCAGTTTCTTTTCGAGCATTGCGGAAAAAGTGTTATTAAGCTGCATTGCCTTTCCCTTTTCAGTATTTTTGTCATTGTATCAGGCTGAATAACACTTCCCGATTCATGATATAACTTAATATCGTCTTTTTCATGAGCATTTTTTATATAATTTTTATTTCTTTGCTCTTTTCTCAGACTTTCATTTTCTCTGGCTCTGCCCCAGTTACTTAACCAGGTTTTTCGTTGTACATCTGTCGAGCTGGCGAAAGTCAGTAGAAAACCAATTAACAAATCATGATTAATATCCAGCCCCAGATACTTTGCCACCTCACCGCCAAGCACAATTGGTTCCGGACACGTCAGTGCCATCCGGTTCGGTCAGCAAATCATCTCTGAATTTAAACGCGACCGCCTTCACAGGGAGGTGGCCCGCACTCAGGGAACCCGTGAACAGACCCGCCGGTATGACAGTCTCGGCAGACGTACCGGGCAGCGCAGTTTCTCACCCGACCTGCCGGAACAGACAATCTTCGAACGCGCCTTCAACTACACCGGGCGTGGAGAATTGTCAGACGTCAGTGACACCCTGCGTGGCAACACAATTTACGGCTATGATGAGGAAGGCCGTTTTCTCAGGCACTACGAAGCCCGTCCGGACCACAGTAACAGGAGGTTCCGGTACGACGCTGCGGATAACCTGCTGCCGGATGATGACCTTCCTGCCCTGTCGCTGAGGGATAACCGCCTCACGCACTGGCAGAACCTGTTTATGAAATACGACTGGTGGGGTAACCTGGTCTTTCGCCGAAGTGGTCTGTATGAACAGCATTATGTATACGACGCGGAAAACCGCCTGATACGGGCCGGGGGCAATGGACCAGAAGGCAATTTTACCGCCCGCTACCATTATGACGCCCTGGGCCGCCGCACACGCAAAACGGTCACCATGCCACACGGCACCACAAAGACCCGCTTTCTGTGGCAGGGATACCGGCTGTTGCAGGAACAGCAGCAGAACGGACAGTGTCAGACATATGTTTACGACCCGAACGAAACATACAGCCCGCTGGCGCGTATTGACCATTTGCGTGACGAAACCAGCGGAGAGGTTCTCTGGTTCACAACCGATCTGAACGGTGCACCGCTGGATATCACTGATGAACAGGGACAACTCCGGTGGAGCGGTCATTACGGGAATTTTGGTGAGGTTGCACGACAGACGGAAGGCTTCCACAGATTCACGCAGCAAACTGCCCTCGCTCATCAGCCACTGCGCTATGCCGGGCAGTACGCAGACAGTGAAACGGGATTACACTATAATATGTTCCGTTATTACGATCCGAAGGTTGGGCGGTTTACGGTGCAGGACCCGATTGGATTACTGGGAGGCTGGAATCTTTATCAGTATGCACCGAATCCGCTGGGTTGGATTGATCCGTGGGGGTTAGCTAACAGGCCAAATAATGGTGAATATCATATTTTTCATGATTATTCACTTGACCCTCAATATCGATATTCCAGTGATGCAGTCCAGTTCAACAGAGCTAATGTGGATTTTGTTCAGAAAATGGAGACGAATCCGGAATTTCGCCAAGATATGCTCAACAGATATCCAAAACTAAATGACTGGCTCAAAGATGGGGATATGAGCAGAAGTCCTTCGGGATTAACCTGGCATCACCATGAAGATATAAACAGACTGACTCTGGTCGACAGAGCAGACCACAGATCTAATCATTCTTTATATCATCCAACTGGTAAAGGTGGACGTGATATATGGGGTGGTGGAAAACCTGGACGACAAGGTAAGCTTGATGGTCCTACTGGTAGAAAAATTTGTAGCTAAACCTAAATAAAAAGGGGATAGTATGTCGATTAAAGGTAACCATATGAAATTGAAAGATATAATTGATATCATGGTTAAATCGCGTTGTGAAGATGATAATTTTTGCATTTATGGCTCAGACGGAGAGTTATTCGGAGAAAAAGAATATTTTGTCTCCGGTTATCCACAGGTAGATGAAAACGATAAAGAAGTCTATCCGCAAGATGCGGCTAGCAGAGATTTATCATATATTTATTCTGGTGAGCAGTTTGCTGATGTAATCTTATCAGTAATCGAACAAAAACCTTCTGCCAGTAATCAAGATTTTATTGATGCTTTAAACTATTACCTTGAGAATGATGATTTTTTAGATTTCTGACATTTATCCAGACAGCCTGCACACTATTTTTAAGGGTTGCAGGCTGTATTAAACTATTTTCAGCGCCATCTTCATCAGAAATTAACTGAGGATATGAACAGACGTTAGTCTCGCGAGGACAATCACTTGTAATCATTTCATGACATTCGTGAAAGCCATTATTCTAACTTAATTCTTTTGTTGAGGATGATTTTCAAACAGCCCTCGCTCATCAGCCATTGCGCTATGCCGACAGTGAAACGGGATTACACTATAATCTGTTCCGTTATTACGATCCGCAGGTCGGGCGTTTTACGGTGCAGGTGACCTTCCCCCAGTATTAGCTACAACCGTCAGTTAGTAATGTCGGTTTGTTTACCTTCACATTTTCCATTTCGCCACCGTGCTGCAAACTCTGATGGCGTCTGATAATTCAGTGCCGAATGTGGCCGACACTCGTTATAATCCTGCCGCCAGTCATTAATCGTTTTCCGGGCATGAAGAATATCGCTGAACCAGTATTCATTCAGACACTCATCGCGACAGCGTCCGTTAAAACTCTCAATAAATCTGTTCTGCGTTGGCTTACCTGGCTGGATAAGCCGTAGTTCCACGCCATGCTCAAAGGCCCATTGATCGAGCGCGCGGCAGGTAAATTCCGGGCCCTGATCGGTTCTTATTGTCGTCGGATAGCCCCGAAATAGCGCGATGCTGTCCAGAATACGCGTGACCTGAACGCCTGAAATACCGAAAGCAGCGGTGATCGTCAGACACTCCTTCGTGAAATCATCCACACAGGTCAGGCACTTGATCCTGCGACCGTTGGCCAGTGCGTCCATAACGAAATCCATCAACCATATAAGGTTCGGCGCATCCGGGCGCAGAAGCGGAAACCGTTCGGTCGCAAGCCCTTTACGGCGTCGTCTGCGTTTTACGCTCAGTCCATTAAGGTGGTAAATACGGTATACCCGCTTGTGATTGACGTGAAGGCACTCCCTACGCAGCAACTCCCAGATGCGCCGATAACCAAAACGTCTGCGTTCAAGCGCCAGCTCAGTAATACGCCCTGATAAATGTGCATCAGCAGCCGGACGCTGAGCATCATAACGGCAGGTCGACAGGGACAAACCTGTAAGCCTGCAGGCACGACGTTGCGTCAAACCGGTCGCATCACACATCAACACCACGGCTTCACGCTTCTGCCCTGTCGTCAGTACTTTCGCCCCAGAGCCACCTGAAGCGCCTCCTTATCCAGCATGGCTTCGGCAAGCAGCTTCTTGAGCCTGGCGTTCTCTTCCTCAAGCGACTTCAGGCGCTTAACCTCAGGCACCTCCATACCGCCATACTTCTTACGCCAGGTGTAAAAGGTAGCGTCGGAAATGGCGTGCTTACGGCAGAGCTCACGGGCAGAAACCCCGGCTTCAGCCTCGCGGAGGATACTGATGATCTGTTCGTCGGAAAAACGCTTCTTCATGGGCATGTCCTCATGTGGCTTATGAAGACATTACTAACATCGCGGTGTATTAATCAACGGGGAGCAGGTCAACCGGCCAATCTGTCAGTAATACTCACTCAGGCCGTAAGATACTGATGATATTCGCCATAACGAATTTATTGTAATGTCTGTTTATCATCTTCAATGAAGCGTTATTTCACACAGACAGGAAAACTGGAATCATGATAAAGCTGATTGGCATGATGGATTCTCCTTATGTACGCCGCGTGGCGGTCTCCCTGGAACTTTATGGCGTTGCGTTTGAAAGCCAGCCGTTGTCCGTATTCAGCACATTTGAGGAATTTTCCCGGATTAACCCTGCGGTAAAAGCGCCAACGCTGGTTCTGGAGAATGGAACACGTCTGATGGACTCGTCTCTCATACTGAATTATTTTGAGGCTCAGGCCGCGCCTGAACGGAGACTCCTGCCCGTGACGCCGGATGCACTGGCGAACGATCTCCAGACGCTGGGCTTTATCCTCGCCGCCGCGGAGAAAGCTGTGCAAAATGTGTACGAACACAATCTGCGCCCGGCGGAGAAACAACATAATCCGTGGATAGAACGTATTACCGTCCAGCTGCTGGCTGCCTGTCGGGAATGGAACGCGCTGCTGGAAGCACGCCCGGAAAACGCGGTGGCCGATCAGGTTGCTGTTACCAGTACGGTTATCTGGACATTTATTCAGTCAATGATCCCTCACGTCGTTAACGCCGGGGATTTTAAAAAGATTCAAGCGGTAGCCGACGTTTTCGAAAACCAGGCGGCATTTAAAAAATACCCTTTTAGTTAACGCTTCGCTCGGCGTGTTATAGGGCTTTTCAGCCCCTTTTTTTTGCCGCACGCGAGTATTATCCTCATCTAAAAGAATCATATTTCTTTATTCTTATATGTAACCCAATGGAAATATGAGAAATATTTCAATATAAACCAATCTTATGACGTCACAGGGTATCGTTATTCATCAGGGTATTCTTGAGAACCAGTAGTCAGGAAATTAAACGGTTTCAATAAAAAAGCCTGCTTTAATTGCAGGCTTGTGCTTCTTGTCGACGGGGACGGGTGCTATAAGGGGCTTAAATCTGATAATCAATCGCCACTTCTTCTGGCTCCATCACCTGACGTTTAATCTCATCCACGGACAGCCCGGCGTTGCAGAGTTCGATAAAGCGCCACACATAGTTGCGCTGCAGTTGTCCACGCTTCAGGCCGAGCCATACGGTATTGGCATCAAAGAGATGACGCGTATCCAGTCGTACCAGGCTCTCCGTCTCGCGTTCACCACCGGACTGTTCCGCCACCAGACCAATGCCCAGCCCCAGCTCGACGTAGGTTTTGATCACATCAGAGTCCTGTGCACTCAGTACCACATCCGGCGTTAAGCCTTTGCGGTTAAAGGCTTCATCAATGCGCGAGCGTCCGGTAATACCCTGCCGGTAGGTAATCAGTGGCCATTTCGCGATATCTTCCAGCGTCAGTGGCGTAACCTGATTCAGTGGATGGTCGACGGGAAGTAACAGACTGTGGTACCAGCGAAACCACGGGAAAGCCACCAGCAGCGGATCGTTGCTCAGGCGTTCACTGGCAATGCCGATATCTGCCCCACCGTTTTGCAACAGCACGTCAATTTCCTGCGGTGTGCCCTGGATAAGCTCCAGACGGACGTCAGGGAAAAGTTCACGGAAGGCTTTAATCACCGGCGGCAGGCTGTAACGCGCCTGGGTGTGGGTGGTGGCGATAGTGAGGACGCCCGAGGCGTCACTGGTAAAGAGATCCGCCAGGCGACGCACATTGCTGGCCTCGTTGAGGATCCGCTCCGCGATGGTCAGCAAGGCTTTTCCCGGCTCCGTCATGCCAAGCAGACGCTTGCCGCGACGGATAAAAATCTCTATCCCCAGTTCTTCTTCCAGCTCGCGGATATGGCGACTGACGCCGGACTGAGAGGTATAAAGCATATTGGCGACCTCGGTCAGGTTGTAGTCCCGCCTGGCCGCCTCACGGATAATTTTAAGTTGCTGGAAATTCACGATTCACTCCGGCGCATCTGACATAACGCTATTGTTAGAGTCAGCCGACCTGCAGAACAAATAATAAAAACCAGCATCTTATGCTTTTATGGAATATCAACTCACCAGCTGCAGCTCACGGTTCTCCAGAGACGGTTTGCTGACCAGCGACATCAGAATCTCTTTTACCGCCTGCGCCTGAGGTGACAGCGATCCGCGCGCGGACATATTCAGCGACAGCGGTAAGCTCATCGAAGGCGTGGTGATGCGCGCCATCCAGCCGTTTGCCGCGCTGCACAGCGAACGTGCTGCGGATTCTGGCAGAACGGTCACACCCATACCGCTGGCTATAGCGGCGGTTAGCGTGGAGATGGAATCAATTTCACCGATAATTTTTGCCGTCAGGCGGCGCAGGGAGAACGCTTCATCCACACGCACGCGCACCGCGCTGTAGTCACGCGGCAGGAACAGATTCATTTCTGCAACGGCCGTCAGATCGACGCTCTGCCCCGGACAGTCGCGGGTGCCCACAAGGTAGAGATCTTCTTTCAGCAGCGGCTGGCTGGTGATCCCGGCCACCGGTGAGCGGTCGTACAGCACCGCCATATCCAGCTGGCCGCTAAGAAGTTTGTCATTCAGCACAGAACCGCTGTTCTCATGCAGGTAAACCAGTACTTCTGGCAGCTCTGCGCGGACGGCCTGCAGCAGCGGCATGGTAATAGAGGATGCGGCCGTTCCCGGAGCCAGCCCAATGGATACGTGGCCGCTCAGCGTCTGGCCCACGTTATTCACCGCCAGCTGCGCCTGTTCGCACTGGCGAAGGATGGTGCGCGCATGGGTATAAAGGATTTTGCCTGCTTCCGTTGGCGTCACGCCACGTTTGGTGCGGATCAACAGCTGCTGATCCATCTCGCCTTCCAGAGTAGCCACCTGCTGGCTCAGCGCAGGCTGCGCGATATGCAGCACTTCCGCCGCTTGAGTCAGGCTGCCGATATCGACGATTTTTACGAAGTATTTCAGTCGTCTTAAGTTCATTTTGCCCCCTGTTCGAAATGCTGTGCCGGTACTGGCTTTTCATTGTTGATAGGGTTTTGCAATATGAATGCCAGTTTTACGAAGAGGTCTGATTTGTCGCTAAGCGGCTGAAAATAAGGAAAGCTAATCATAAGCAGCAGTTTTATTACTGAAACAGCAGTTTATGATCTGCCCCATTAGGGGTATGTGCGCACCATTACGGTGCATTCCGGCGTCAAAAACGCCATTTTGCTGATTTTGTCAGCAAACGATCAAAAGGCGTTGATCCACCCTTTGACAAGGCCGGCTGACGTCGATAATATGCGCCCCGTTCACACGATTCCTCTGTAGTTCAGTCGGTAGAACGGCGGACTGTTAATCCGTATGTCACTGGTTCGAGTCCAGTCAGAGGAGCCAAATTTGAAAAGCCTGCTTTTATAGCAGGCTTTTTGCTTTTCTGCGGCAGGTAAAATTGCCCTCAGTTGCTGAGCTTAACCGGCATCCCTGACCGACGTTCCAGTTCCGCGCCCGCCCCCTCGTTGACAAGCTCGGTTCGCAGCGAGGCAGATAGCGGCAAAGGCACTTTCCGGGTCGATTCAAATTCCGCCCGGTTCCGTGATAGCGGTTCATGCACCTCTACCCAGCGGCTGCCGTCCGGCTCTGTCGTCACTTTAACGGGCTGATCGATAAGCTGCACACGGGTGCCTACCGGGACGTTATCGAAAAGATATTTAATGTCGTTATTGCGCAGACGAATACACCCCTGGCTCACCCGCAGTCCGATGCCAAAATTGGAGTTTGTCCCGTGAATGGCATACAGCCTGCCAATATAAATCGCATACAGTCCCATTGGGTTATCGGGCCCGGCGGGCACGAATGCAGGCAGCGTTTTCCCCTCTGCCGCATAAGCGCGGCGCGTATTCGGCGTAGGAGACCAGGTGGGGCCTTCCTGCTTACGTTCTACCGCTGTGACCCAGTTTCGCGGGGTTTCGCGCCCGGCCTGACCAATGCCGATGGGTAACACTTCAACGGTATTGCTGCCTGGTGGGTAATAGTAGAGGCGCATTTCTGCCGCATTAACGATAATTCCCTCGCGGACGGTGTCAGGCAAAATCAGCTGCTGGGGTATCACCAGTTGCGTACCGGATTTAGGCAAAAAAGGATCCACGCCCGGGTTCGCTTCCAGCATATTGCTCAGACCCTGCCCGTATTGCGCGGCAAACGCTTCGAGCGGTAGCGTATTGTGATCCGGCACGGTAATGGTTTGCGAAGTGCCCACCAGCCGACTGCCTGTCGGCGGTAAAGGATAACTTACCGCCTGAACGCTCTGGCTGATAAGTAATGCAGCAAGACAACTCAACACATTTATACGACACATATTCCCTTCCTCAGTCGCACCTCGATTTGCTAAGCATAGCGTAGCCGCTTTGCATTACCCATCAGGAAATAAAATCAGTTTGCACACGCGCCCTGGCGCGGTAGTCTCATACGTTCCGTTTATATGACGGTGGCTATGTGAGTGACCTTTTCTTATACCAATAATTAGAAATACGTGCAGACAGGACAACTATGGACTCCACTCTCACCTCCACACATCCCAACGAGGAGACACCTTCGCTCAATCGTGCCCGCCGCGCAGCCCTCGGCAGCTTCGCGGGTGCCGTCGTCGACTGGTATGATTTTCTGCTTTACGGCATTACTGCCGCGCTGGTGTTTAACCGCGAATTCTTCCCCCAGATTAGCCCGGCAATGGGTACGCTCGCCGCGTTTGCTACCTTTGGCGTCGGCTTCCTGTTTCGTCCACTGGGCGGAGTGATCTTCGGCCACTTCGGTGACCGTCTCGGACGCAAACGCATGCTGATGCTCACCGTCTGGATGATGGGCATCGCCACCGCGCTGATTGGCGTTCTCCCTTCATTTTCCACCATTGGCTGGTGGGCGCCGGTGCTGCTGGTTACGCTGCGCGCCATTCAGGGCTTCGCGGTAGGCGGCGAATGGGGTGGCGCGGCGCTGTTATCCGTTGAGAGTGCCCCGAAGAACAAGAAAGCGTTTTACAGCAGCGGCGTGCAGGTGGGCTATGGCGTAGGTCTGCTGTTCTCCACCGGGCTGGTGTCGCTGATGAGCCACTTCACCACCGATGAACAATTCCTGAGCTGGGGCTGGCGCATTCCGTTTATCTTCAGCATCGTGCTGGTTGTCGCTGCACTGTGGATCCGCAACGGCATGGAGGAATCTGCTGAGTTCGAACAACAGCGGCAAGAACCGCCCGTTGCCAGAAAACGGCTTCCGGTGATGGAGGCGCTTGTCCGGCATCCTGGCGCTTTTCTGAAAATTATCGCCCTGCGCCTGTGCGAACTGCTGACGATGTATATCGTGACCGCGTTTGCCCTCAATTATTCAACGCAAAATCTCGGTCTGCCCCGCGAGCTGTTCCTGAACATTGGCCTGCTGGTCGGCGGGATCAGCTGCCTGACTATCCCCTGCTTCGCCTGGCTGGCGGACAGGTTTGGTCGCCGTCGCGTCTATATCACTGGGGCGCTGATTGGCACCCTCAGCGCCTGGCCGTTCTTCATGGCGCTGGAGGCACAGTCGATCTTCTGGATTGTCTTCTTTGCCATCATGCTCGCTAACATCGCCCACGATATGGTGGTCTGCGTGCAGCAGCCCATGTTTACAGAACTGTTCGGGGCGAGCTATCGCTACAGCGGCGCGGGCGTAGGCTATCAGGTGGCAAGCGTGGTCGGCGGCGGGTTTACGCCATTTATTGCCGCCGCGCTGGTGACCTTCTCCGGGGGCAACTGGCACAGTGTGGCACTTTATCTGCTGGCCGGTTGCCTGCTGTCAGCGGCGACGGCGTTATTGATGAAAGAGACGAGCCACACCTGATCTCACTTTTGTTTCACAGGCGTGTGACATACTATCGGGTAGAGTCGCACACCTGTGGAACAAGGAGACAGAGATGAATAATAAGGGCTCCAGCCTGACCCCGGCTCAGGCACTGGAAAAACTCGATGCACTGTATGAACAGTCCGTCAACGCGCTGCGCAGCGCCATCAGTGAGTATATCGAAACAGGGAAACTCCCCGACGAAAAGGCCAGAAGTAAGGGCCTTTTTGTTTATCCATCGCTTTCCGTCACCTGGGACGGCAGCGCGACTAACACGCCGAAAACGCGCGCCTACGCACGCTTTACCCACTCCGGCTGCTACAGCACCACCGTCACCCGCCCTGCACTGTTCCGCCCTTATCTTGAAGAGCAACTCACGCTGTTGTATCAGGATTACGGCGCGCACATTGCCGTTGAACCCTCACAGCATGAGATCCCGTATCCGTATGTGATTGACGGTTCGGCATTAACCCTTGACCGCTCCATGAGCGCGGGGCTGACGCGCCATTTCCCGACCACCGAGCTGTCGCAGATTGGCGATGAGACGGCGGATGGTATCTACCACCCGGCAGAATTTTCACCGCTGTCGCACTTTGATGCCCGCCGCGTGGATTTCTCTCTGGCGCGCCTGCGTCACTACACCGGGACGCCCGTCGACCATTTCCAGCCCTTTGTACTGTTTACCAACTACACCCGCTATGTCGACGAGTTTGTCCGTTGGGGCTGTAGCCAGATCCTCGACCCGGATAGCCCTTACATCGCGCTGTCCTGCGCCGGCGGTATCTGGATCACCGCGGAAACCGAGGCACCCGAGCAGGCCATCTCCGACCTGGCGTGGAAAAAACACCAGATGCCTGCCTGGCACCTGATCACCGCTGACGGCCAGGGGATCACCTTAATTAACATCGGGGTTGGTCCGTCAAATGCCAAAACCATCTGCGATCATCTGGCAGTATTGCGCCCGGACGTGTGGCTGATGATTGGACACTGCGGTGGCCTGCGTGAAAGCCAGCTGATTGGCGACTACGTGCTGGCCCACGCCTATCTGCGTGATGACCATGTGCTTGACGCTGTGCTTCCACCGGATATTCCTATCCCGAGCATCGCCGAAGTGCAGCGTGCGCTGTATGACGCCACCAAAGAGGTGAGCGGTATGCCGGGTGAAGAGGTTAAACAGCGTCTGCGTACCGGTACGGTAGTGACGACGGATGACCGCAACTGGGAACTGCGTTACTCCGCCTCCGCGCTGCGTTTCAACCTCAGCCGTGCCGTCGCGATTGATATGGAAAGCGCCACCATCGCCGCACAGGGATATCGCTTCCGCGTCCCTTACGGCACGCTGCTGTGCGTTTCCGACAAACCGCTGCACGGCGAAATTAAGCTTCCGGGTCAGGCCAACCGTTTCTATGAAGGGGCAATCTCCGAACATCTGCAAATCGGCATTCGCGCCATTGATTTGCTGCGTGCGGAAGGTGACAGGCTGCATTCCCGTAAATTACGTACCTTCAACGAGCCGCCATTCCGCTAACCAGAACAAGGAATAACCATGCACACCCCATCACGCTTATCGGCCCTGCGCCGGTGGCTACAGGAAAACAATCTTGATGGCATGATCGTGCCGCGCGCGGATGCCTGGCAGAGTGAGTATTGCGCGCCGTACGATGAAAAGCTGGCCTGGCTGACGGGCTTTGATGGCTCCGCAGGTCTGGCGCTGATTCTGAAAAACACAGCCCTGCTGTTTGTCGATGGTCGCTATCAGGTTCAGGCTCGCCTTCAGGTCAATATGGATGAAATTGAAATCCACCATCTGCACAATGAACCGCTGGCCGAATGGCTCACAGCCAACGTCGGGGCCGGCATGCGTATTGGGTTTGAAGCACTGCTAATGACCAATACGGAGTTCGGGCAACTGTCTGCAACACCCTGTGAACTGGTTCCGCTCAGTCAGTCGCCGTTTGATACCTTATGGCACGATCGCCCTGCCGCGCCGGCGGGACGTATTCGAGAAATGCCGGTGGAGGTCAGTGGCGAAAGCAGCCTCGCCAAACGCCAGCGCGTTGCCGCCGTGCTGGCCGCACACGATGCCGATTATCTGGCCGTGACTCTGCCGGATAACATCGCCTGGCTGTTGAACGTGCGTGGCGCCGACATCCCATCCAGTCCTGTTCCCCTCTCCTTTGCCCTTCTTGACCGTGACGGTAGCGTGGAGTGGTTTGTTAACGACAATAAGCTCAGCGAGCTACCCGAGATCGTGAGAAACGCGTTCAGGATTGCGCCACAGGATGCCTTTATCGAACGCTGCCAGCGCCTGTCACAAGGCAAGCGGGTGATGGTTGATGCCGATTCCGCGCCGGTCGCCCTGCGCTTTGCCATTGAGCCAGAGGGCGAAATAGTCTGGCAAACCGATCCCATCACTCTGATGAAAGCCACTAAAAACCCGGTCGAACTTGCCGGGTATCGCGAGTGTCATCACCAGGACGGTGCTGCCTGGGTGAATTTCCTGGCCTGGCTAAGCCGTGAAGTCCCCCTGCGTGAGGCGGCGGGAAAACCGCTGACGGAGCTGGAAGCGCAGGCGCAGCAGCTTGCGTTCCGTAAACAGCAACCTGGATTTATTGAGCAAAGTTTTGCCACCATCTCCGCCTCCTCCAGTAATGCGGCGATGTGCCACTATCACTCAAGCGAAGCCAGCAATAAGCCCATCGGTCATCATCATTTTTACCTTAATGATTCCGGCGGTCAGTACCATAACGGCACCACTGACGCCACGCGTACGCTGGCATGGGGTAGCGTGCCGCCACAGCAGAAGTTGCACTACACCGCCGTACTGAGAGGGTTCCTGTCGTTGATAACCTTACAGTTTCCCTCCGGCAGCCAGGGCCATCAGCTCGATGCCTTCGCGCGTCGTCCGCTGTGGGAAATGGGGCTGGATTACGATCACGGGACAGGGCATGGCGTAGGACATCAGTTGCTTATCCATGAGAACCCGCATCGTCTCGCCAAAAAGGTTAATCCGTGGCCCCTGGTGGCCGGCACCATCATGACTATCGAGCCTGGATATTATCTGGCGGACAGCCATGGGATCCGCATTGAAAACCAGGTGGAGATTGTCGAAAGCCGTCCGGGATTCTGCACGTTTTCCTCACTGACGCTGATCCCGATCGACCTGAGCCAGGTCGAGTTACAGCTGTTGAACGAACAGGAAAAACAGTGGCTGGATGAGTATCATCAGCAGGTGCGTGAGGCCCTGTTACCGTTGGTCGACAGCGACGCGCGGCAATGGTTGCTTGAGGCGACGATGCCGGTTCGGGTTAACCATTAGAAATAGCAGTGGATGCCGGGCGGCGGTTTCGCCTGACCCGGCTGTAAGCCCGTCGCATCGGACCTTTTCAGAACGCAGAAAAGCAAAAAGCCTGCTATAAAAGCAGGCTTTTTAAATTTGGCTCCTCTGACTGGACTCGAACCAGTGACATACGGATTAACAGTCCGCCGTTCTACCGACTGAACTACAGAGGAATCGTGTGAACGGGGCGCATATTATCGATGCTCCCCGATGATGTCAAAGGCAGAATGCATATTTCTGACTGTTTGCCGAATTATTCTCCACTTCGCGCATTTGTCAGGCATTCTGTTGATTCTGTGGTCGTTGGTTCCTGTTTTATTCGCGGGTATTTCCAGAGCCAGCGCCCACTGACCATACGCCAGTAGAACAACGCCCCACGCACCGCCCAGTCAAGGAACATCCCCAGCCAGACGCCGACTACCCCCATGCCAAGCATGACCCCGAGCGTGTAACCCACCACCACACGGCAACCCCACATGCCGAGCATCGACACCCACATCGCGAAGCGTGCATCGCGTGCCCCTTTCAGCCCGGCAGGCAGAACCCATGAAGCCGCCCAGATGGGCATAAAGGCCGCATTCAGCCAGATCAGGATCTTAACGACCTCTTTGACATCATCTTCGTGGGTATAAAAAGAGGCCATAAGCCCGGCAAAGGGGGCGCTTCCCCAGGCGATCAGCGTCAGGCCAATGGTTGACAGCCAGAAGACGTGCCGCAACTGCCGTTCCGCCTGTCCTATCTGCCCTTTCCCCAGCCGTTTACCGGTGATGATGGTCGACGCCGAACCGAGGGCGTTGCCCGGCAGGTTTATCAGGGAGGCGATGGAGAAGGCAATAAAGTTACCGGCGATAACGTCGGTCCCCATCCCGGCGACAAACATTTGCGTCAGCAGCTTGCCCCCGTTAAACAACACGGATTCAATACTGGCGGGAATACCAATTCCCATCACTTCCCAGATAATGGCGAAGTTAAAGGGGCGGAAATAGCTCTTCAGCGTAAGGCGCAGTGACGGCGTGATCCCCGCCATCAGCACCCCGAGAATGGCGGCCGCACCGATATAACGTGAAATCGTTAACCCCAGCCCGGCGCCCACGAACCCGAGCCCGTCCCAGGAGAAGACGCCGTAGATCAGCACACTGCTGATAATAATATTCAGGATGTTCATCCCGCCGTTTATCAGCAACGGAATTTTGGTGTTGCCCGCCCCGCGCAGCGCGCCGCTGCCAATCAGCGCGATGGCTGCAGCCGGATAACTCAGGACCGTCATTTCCAGGTAGGTCAGCGCCAGGTCTTTAACTTCATTTGTGGCCTCACCGGCGACAAAATCGATAATTTCCTTGCCGAAATAGTGGATCACCGCCGCCAGCACGATCGAGAAAATGGTCATGATCATCAGCGACTGTCGGGCAGCCTCGCGCGCACGTTTAGGATCGAGCTTGCCGAGGCTAAAGGCGACGACAACCGTCGTCCCGAGGTCAATGGCAGCAAAGAACGAAATAACCACCATGTTAAAGCTGTCCGCCAGCCCGACACCGGCCATCGCCTCTTTACCCAGCCAGCTGACCAGGAAGGTACTCAGCACCCCCATCAACAGAACGCAGGTGTTTTCCAGGAAAATAGGCACGGCAAGGGGGGTGATTTCACGCCAGAACAGAACACGATAGCTTTTACGCTTTGCATACCATGGCGTGCGCATAATCGCCTGGCGTAGGGGGGCAGTGACGTTCAAAATGGACCTTAACGAGAAAGTTGAAACTCCATTTCAAATGATGGGGGAGAAATGCTAAACCTGCAAAGTATTTTCCATAAAAAGATGTGTGGATTTACAACAAACTGTCGACAGAATCATCAATCGATCGCTAATCGCTAAGATCAGGTTTGACAAAACTTTTTTCGCCGCTAAGATAAGCCTCCACAACGATTCCTCTGTAGTTCAGTCGGTAGAACGGCGGACTGTTAATCCGTATGTCACTGGTTCGAGTCCAGTCAGAGGAGCCAAATTTAAAAAGCCTGCTTTTATAGCAGGCTTTTTGCTTTGCTGGTGAGGGAAAATGAACGCTCTGTTTGTCTACGGCACGCTACGCCCGGGTCACGCGAATGCACATATTCTTGAAAACATCGGTGGCGAATGGCAGGCCGGTTTTGTCACCGGGACGTTTTACGAACGTGGCTGGGGCGCGGCGGCAGATTTTCCGGGGATAGTGCTGCACCCGGACGGCCCACGCGTGGAGGGCTTTCTGTTTATTTCTGATAGCCTGAGTGCACACTGGCCAATGCTGGACGAATTTGAAGACGGCTACGATCGGGTTGAGGTCAATGTGACCACGCCGGATGGAAAACAGATCAACGCCTGGATTTATCAGCTACAGCCGCGTACTGCGTAATAAAAAAGGCTCTCTGTCACCAGAGAGCCTTTTTTGTATTCATCGGCGATTACTCGCTTTTGGCTTCACCGTTTTTGATTTCGCCCATTACTTTCAGTTTCTTGGAGATATCACGGCGTTCTTTAGACAGCTCAGCGTTTTTGATGATGTAGTCATCAACGCGGTCTTCGTAGTCGCTCTTCATGCTGGCGATGATGCCCTGAATAGCCTCAACGCTCATGCCTGGCTTGATATAGTCGCTCAGGTTATCGAGCAGCAGGACACGTTTCTGGTTGTCACGGATCTTCTTCTCAACGTCCTGGATTTCACGCTGCAGTTTGTTTTTGCGGCGGAACAGGCGGACGAATTCCAGAACATCCTGGAACGAAGGCTTGGTAGTTTCCATTTTTACACCCCTGATAATGTGAGATTCGGATTCGTTAAAGCAACCGTTGTAACAATAACCTTACTGACAGCGGCTGCGAATGACAATGAGTATATCGTTTAAAGCTATCATAACCCCAATTGATGCTGAATCGAAGCAGCAGGCGTCACATATGGAGATAGCTGCTCTTTATTTGCGCAGCGCCCGGCAAATGAGATGCGACAGTAGCTCCAGCTGCCGCGCCAGCTCCATGCTCAGCCAGACATAACCATGAATAGGCGTTTCCGCAACGTTATCGCTCTGACGCTCATTCATTAACTGCTTCAGCTCAGCAACGATCTCATTCAGACGTTCACTGTTCGCCAGGATGGGCTGCGGGTTACCTTCATAAAGCGCGTGGGCGATGGTGAGCAGCGTTTGCTGCGTCATCTGCTGCGTCTCTTTTAAGGTATGGGCGTTGAGCATTAAAAGGTGGCTGGGACGAGAAGCCCAGTGCGCGTTGATTTGCAGCTCAAGCATGCATACCAGATTGCGGCTTACCGTCTGAATGGCTTCAAAAATAGATTTCTGGATATGGGTTTCTTTGCTGGCCGGGGTAATCAGCCCGCGCATCCTGACCACATCGTTGAGGATCGTTTGCAGATGTTTTTCCAGCCGGGGACGTTCCACCAGGTTAGGGGAAAATCCGGCCTGATAGACACGGTTGAATGCGGTGACATAGTTAGCCATCTGAATACGCCAGTGCAGAAAAGCACGCTGTGGCCAGATGCCGGTAAAGAGCATAGCCAGCAGTGAGCCGAGGATAACGTCCCCGCTTCGCCACAGGGCAGTCGTCATATCCCCCGCCGGTGCACCGACCACCACCGACAGCGTGATACCAATCAGCAGCGCCTGATAGGGCCTTTTGCCTAATGCCAGCCAGCCGCAAAGGAACATCGCGACACCGCACCAGATCAACATAACCGGAAACGAGATAAGCTCAAGCTTCAGCGCGATAAGCCCCAGGGCAGAGCCTAAAACGGTACCGCCAATGCGCTCGAAGGCGCGTGGAACAACGTTCCCCCAGAACGAAATAGGCCCCATCACGACCACCAGCGTGATAAGCGGCCATGTTCCCTCAGGAACATCCAGCAAACGAACCAGCACAAACGTCAACACAAAAGCCAGCGCGATACGGCACCCATGTACCACGCGGTAGTGTTTGTACAGACGAATTTCAAAAGGGGTTAATGATTTGTCGGGACGCACACCCGCTCTCCAGCTACACGGCAAATCACAATTGTACTGTGTTTTCAGCCGGGCGGATCACACCCGGCTGAAAAACCCTGTAATAACCAGGCTTAACCGGCTTTGTGCTCTACACCAATATACATTTCGATGTCCCAGTAACCGTCCGCGTTACCATCATTAAGGTAGCGCTCGAAGCAAGGTTTAGGGGCCATCTGGTAGCTGTTGTCCTGCAAGAGGGAATTAAAGAACTGGTTCCATGGGGTCGCGAAGTCATGGTTTTCAACGCGCGCCGTCGCCACCGCATACTCTCCAGCGGCGATTTCCGTCATCATGACGCCTTCGCTGTTTTCAGGAATGACAAAATCATCCGGGACCGTTACGGCCGTGTCACAGCGCAATTTTTCTGCCGGGACCTCGTCCGGATTATCGTAGTAAACCGCAACCCACTCCAGCGGCTGAATGTGACGTCCATCCACCCACATGACTAACTGTTCGAAGCCCTGTTTAACCGTTTTGTCCCACGGCCCGACCAGATGAAAGCCGGCGATTTTACGTTTCTGTTGCTGCTTGATGCTGTAGTCCATGCTGCCTCCTTTTATTACTGTATATTTATACACTATAAAGCAGGTTTTAACCGTTCAGCAAACGAGGAGTGTTTATTATGTGAGCAGACTCGCAACCGCGCCAGTCTGCTCATGTGCTTTAACGCAGGCCGTTACAGCGTGTGATGCAGATAATCGCTCAGACGGGAGAAGAGGCCACCTTTATTCACCGCTTCGAGCGTCACCAGAGGCCAGTGCGCCACGACTTTATCACGGTCGTAAAGCTGGATCTCCCCTACCCGCTGATGAGCCGCAATCGGCGCTTCCAGCTCTTTTTTATCCAGCACGTACTTGGCTTTGATGTTAGGAACTTCTGTTTTAGGCAAGGCCAGCCAGAAATCCTGGTCGGTGCCCAGTTCCACCTGCTCTTTATCGCCATACCAGATACGCTCTGTTCCCACTTTTTTGCCGTTATGCAGGATCTGCACCGTATCAAAGTTCTGCTGCCCCCAGTGCAGCAGCCTCCGGGCCTGTTCCTCACGCCCTTTCGGGCTGTCAGCGCCCATCACCACCGCGATTAAACGACGCTGACCGTCAACCGCTGACGCAATCAGGTTAAAGCCCGCTCCCGACGTGTGCCCCGTTTTCAGGCCATCAACGTTCATGGTTTTATCCCACAGCAGGCCGTTACGGTTTTGTTGGGTGATCCCGTTCCAGGTAAGGCTCTTTTCGCTGTACATGTGGTAGAACTCTGGCTCGCCGTGAATGATAGCCCGGGAGAGCACGGCCAGGTCATAGGCAGAGCTGTGCTGGCCCGGCGCGTCCAGACCGTGGACGGTTTCAAAGTGGGTATCGCGCAGGTTCAGCTTTTGTACATAGTCGTTCATCATCTTCACAAACTGCGGCTGACCACCCGCCACATGATCCGCCAGCGCCACGCAGGCGTCGTTACCGGAATCCACAATCAGTCCACGGCTCAGGTCACGCACCGAGACGCGATCGCCCTCTTTCAGGAACATCAGCGACGATCCTTCAAACACCGGGTTCCCTTTTGCCCACGCGTCGCGGCCAACGGTAACGATGTCATCCGGGGTAATGCGGTGGCTGTCGATGGCCCGATCGACAACGTAGCCCGTCATCAGCTTGGTAAGGCTCGCCGGATTACGTTGTTGATGTTCGTTGCCCGCCGTTAAGATCTGACCAGTCGTGTAATCCATTAGCACCCAGGAGCCCGCCTGAATGGCCGGAGGCTGCGGCGAAAAATCCAGTGGATCGGCCGCGAAGGCAGAAGAGACACTCGAAGCGAGTAAAGAAACAGCAATAAACAGACGGCGTTTCAACGGTATATCCTCAGGTCATTAAAAATCGATGACCTTTTTACGGGAGTTCTGTTGTCGTTACCTGGCTTAATTGCAAAAAAATGTGACAGAAAGCAGATTTTACGCTGAAGCGGCCTCGCAAATTTGCACGGTGAGGGCGCTTTTTATTCGGACTGACCTGCACGATCGTTTACCATAGAGACGTCATTTTTTAACAGGATGGTATTACTGGTGTCTGATTCAGCCGCGCGCCCTACATTTTTGTTCCACGACTACGAAACCTTTGGCACCCACCCGGCGCTGGATAGACCGGCACAGTTTGCGGCCATCCGTACCGACGATGAATTCAACATCATAGGCGAGCCTGAGGTCTTTTACTGTAAGCCGGCCGATGACTACCTGCCCCAGCCCGGCGCGGTAATGGTCACCGGGATCACCCCACAGGAAGCCCGGGACAAAGGCGTGAACGAGGCCGCATTCGCCCGGCGCATTCACGACCTCTTCACCGTCCCGAATACCTGCGTGGTCGGTTACAACAACATCCGTTTCGATGACGAAGTGACGCGCAATATCTTCTACCGCAACTTCTACGATCCTTATGCCTGGAGCTGGCAGAACCGCAACTCGCGCTGGGATTTGCTCGACATTATGCGTGCCTGCTATGCGCTGCGCCCGGAAGGCATCAACTGGCCTGAGAATGACGAAGGGCTGCCGAGTTTCAGACTGGAACACCTGACGCGCGCGAACGGTATTGAGCACAGTAATGCCCACGATGCGATGGCCGATGTCTACGCCACCATTGCTATGGCAAAGCTGGTGAAAACTGCTCAGCCGCGGCTGTTTGACTATCTGCTGAGCCACCGCAGCAAGCAGAAACTCACCACGCTGATTGATGTGCCGCAGATGAAACCACTGGTACATATCTCCGGTATGTTTGGCGCCTGGCGCGGCAATACCAGTTGGGTCGCTCCGCTGGCCTGGCATCCGGATAACCGTAATGCCGTGATTATGGTGGATTTAGCCGGTGATATTACACCGCTGCTCGATCTCGACAGCGATACGCTGCGCGAACGGCTCTATACCCCAAAAGATGAACTCGGCGATCTGCCCGCGGTGCCGGTCAAACTGGTCCATATCAATAAATGTCCGGTCCTGGCCCAGGCCAATACGCTGCGCGCAGAGGATGCCGACAGGCTGGGGATTAACCGTCAGCGTTGCCTGGATAACCTCAAGGTGCTGCGTGAAAACCCGCAGGTGCGTGAGAAAGCGGTGGCGATCTTTGCCGAAGCCGAACCCTTTGTTCCGTCCGACAACGTCGATGCGCAGCTGTACAACGGCTTTTTCAGCGACGCAGACCGTGCGGCAATGAATATTGTTCTGCAAACCGAACCGCGTAACTTACCCGCGCTGGATATTACCTTCGCGGATGCACGTATCGAAAAACTGATGTTTAATTACCGCGCGCGCAACTATCCTGGCACGCTGGATGAAACCGAACAGGCGCGCTGGCTTCAGCATCGTCGTCATGTGTTTACACCGGAGTTTCTGCAGAGCTACGCGCAGGAGCTGGAGATGCTGTATAGCCAGTATGAAGGAAATGCTGAAAAGCAGGCGCTGTTAAAAGCGCTGTATCAGTATGCGCAGGAAATCGTCTGACAGATTTTGGGCGAAAAAAAACCGGAGGCGATGGTCTCCGGTTTTTTTTTACTTAGCTCTTACGCAACGTCTTCGTACTGAGGAACCGGGTTACGGAAGCTCTTCGTGACGCACGCCAGGTAAACCAGGCCGATACCCGCCCAAATCAGGCCAAGCACCATGGAACTCTCTTCCAGGTTAACCCACAGCGCACCCACGGTCAGCGCACCACACATCGGCAGGAACAGATACTGGAAGTGGTCTTTCAGCGTTTTATTACGCTTTTCACGGATCCAGAACTGAGAAATAACCGACAGGTTAACAAAGGTGAACGCCACCAGCGCACCGAAGTTAATCAGCGCAGTTGCCATCACCAGGTCAAAGTTAATCGCCAGCAGAGCAATAGCGCCGACCAGGATGATGTTCATCGCCGGCGTACGCCAGGTTGGGTGAACGTAGCCGAAGAAGCTTTTCGGGAATACGCCGTCACGACCCATTACGTACATCAGACGTGCAACGCCTGCGTGCGCGGCCATGCCGGATGCCAGTACCGTGATGGTGGAGAAGATCAACGCGCCAACCTGGAACGCTTTACCCGCCACGTAGAGCATAATTTCTGGCTGAGAGGCATCCGGATCCTTAAAGCGAGAGATATCCGGGAAGTACAGCTGCAGGAAGTAGGTCGCAAAGATAAAGATCAGACCACCAATCAGCGCCGTCAGGAAGATAGCACGCGGGATAACACGCTCTGCGTCCTTGGTCTCTTCAGACAGGTTGCTGATGCCGTCAAAACCGGTAAAGGAGAAGCACAGAATGGTTGCCCCGGTAATCATCGGGATCACATGCGCATCACCAGACCAGAACGGCTTGCTGCTCGCCAGGGTACCTGCGCCTTCACCGTGGAAGACACCAAAGATAACCATGCCCAGAATCACGGCAATCAGGATGACCTGAAGCACAACAATAACGGAGTTAAAGTTCGCAACGGACTTGATGCTGCGCAGGTTGAACGCCGTCATAAAGGCCACCAGCGCCACGACGAACATCCACGAAGGGATCGACGGCACCAGTGCTTCAAAATAAATTTTAGCCAGCAGAATGTTGATCATCGGCGCGAACAGATAGTCGAGCAGCGAAGACCAGCCCACCATAAAGCCAACGGTCGGGCTGATGGATTTCTGGGCGTAGGTGTAGGCGGAACCGGCAGACGGATAGCGACGGACCAGTTTACCGTAGCTCAGCGCGGTAAAGAGGATCGCAATCAGCGCGAAGGCGTAAGCCGTCGGCACATGACCGTCTGTGAGGCCTGATACGATACCGAATGTATCGAACAGCGTCATTGGCTGCATATAGGCAAGGCCCATCATAACAACCGGAACTAACGTAAGGGTTTTACGTAATTCCACGCGAGAGGTGTTTGGAGTTGCGTTATGCGACATAGTTATTCTCCTTTACGGTGATAACCGCCACGTAAGCGAAAAATTGCCCCATTTCTGTATTCCTCAGCGACAACAACTGTCGGATTTTAGTAAATATCTATCCGGTACGAAGCCCGGCCTCTTGGTTTTTAGTTTCGTTTCATACGTGCAAAAAAAAATAACCGACGCCTTTTATATCGTCGATTATTCATTTGGTTGCAGCGGCGCATTTTGCCCCACATCGGATACAAAAGGCAATACTTTGCAACGCCCGGGGCGATTTTCTTTTTTCTAACTGGCTGATTTCTCGACGCTGCTTTGCGAGTAAACGGCAGCAATAGCACTATTTGCTAAAATTTCGTCCCGCCACCAGGCGCTTGCCAGCCCCGCAGTTTGTTCATTCCAGCCGACCCACACCGATTCATTGCTGCTTTGTGCAAGCACCTGTTTTTCAACAAGCGCACCGCTGTCTAAAAACCGCTGTGCCAGATAGCGGGGTAAATAGCCGCACCCCAGGCCACTGATTTGCAGCTCCAGCTTGGTTTTATAGTCGAACACCGTGATCGCCTCCTGCTCATCAAGCAACTGCGTGGAGGCCGCACAGTCGGGACGCGAGCTGTCACCGACCACAATGGCGCGGTAGCCTTTAATCGTGCGCCGGTTAAGGGGTTCCGGCTCCTGCGCGAGCGGATGGTGTGGCGCGACGGCGAAAACCTGCTCCAGCACACCCAGCCGGGCGAAACCGAAATCGCTTAACTGGGGCGGTTCATGCAGCGCACCGACAAAAATATCTGCCCTGCCCTGAGTTAAGGCATCCCATGAATCGCCCAGCACGCCATTAATGAAGATTAACCGGGTTACGCTGTGGTGCTGATAGAACGCCTCAATCAGCGGCGTCAGAAGAGAAAACGGAAAAGTATCATCAACGCCGATGACCAGTTCGTTCTCCCATCCCTGGTGCAGTTTGACGGCCTGTTTTTCCAGTTCGCGAACGGTATGCAGGACGTCGCGCCCTTTCTCCAGCAGCATCTGCCCGGTACGGGTAAAACGGGCGCGGTGACCAGAGCGATCGAGGATCTGGATATTAAGATCGCTTTCCAGTTTATGAACGGTATAGCTCAGCGCCGACGGGGTTTTGAAGAGCTTTGCCGAAGCAGCGGCAAAGCTCCCCTCTTTTTCCAGTGCATCCAGAATAATAAGAACATCCAGCAGCGGTTTCATGTTCGCCCCCTTCCGGTGTGCGATCGTTTCCGCTGAGAAACTTATTCCATCGGCATCACCAGCGGATCGGGATATTGATACTCAAACCCCAGCTCATGACAAATGCGATTGCCATCAACAATTTTGCCTTTACTTTCGTCCTTTGCTTCACCAAAAACAGGCGGAACCAGACCCAGCTGGCGTGCCATCAGCGGGTAAAACGTGCTACGCGCTGGATGAGAAGGCGCACATATATTATAGATGTGCCCACCTTTTGGAGCCTGTAAGAGTAGTTCTATTGCGGCAATTACGTCATCAAGATGCACAAGATTGACGCCATGTTGTCCGTCTGGCGCGGATTTTCCCGCGAAGAAGCGCCCTGGATGTCGTCCGGGGCCAACCAGACCTGCCAGCCGTACAATATCGACCTGGGTGCCGGGAAGATGATGCAGCCAGTCTTCCAGCTCTTTCAGCACTTTACCGCTCGCGGTAACGGGATGACGCTCAGAGGTCTCTTTCACCACGCCGTCAACATCGCCGTAGACCGAGGTTGAGCTGGTAAAAATAATGCGTGGGACGTGATGCGCCAGCGCGCTGTCGACAATCTCCTGCATCGCCTGCAGATAAAATGATTCGCCCGGGCCACTGCGCCGTGCCGGTAACGTAATCACCAGCGCATCAACGTTCATCAGCGTGTCCAGATCGTCAGCATCACACACCAGTTCGGGTTCCAGACGCAGCTCGACGCCGTCAATACCGCACATGCGCGCCGCTTCTACCCCATCCGCCGTGGTTTTGCTTCCGGTCACCTGCCAGCCTTTTGCGGCTAATGACATCGCCAGCGGCATTCCCAGCCAACCTAAACCGACAATCGCGACCTTTTTCATGCGAATTCTCCTGACTTTTACTCGTCTTTCTTAAGGCTACGCCAGCCCGACAGAACACACAATTCATAGCGTCAATATGAAATGAATTAATGATCAAAAAAAGCCCTTGCAATCAGTCATACAACTGGTTTAGGTTAAAAGACATCAAATGAATAAGCATTCATCGAGAATTTTATGACACGCGTTCAATTTAAACACCACCATCATCACCATCATCCTGACTAGTCTTTCAGGCGATGTGTGCTGGAAGACGTTTGGATCTTCCAGTGGTGCATGAACGCATGAAAAAGCCCCCGGAAGATCTTCTTCCGGGGGCTTTTTTTTTGGACCAAATTCAGACAGGTTAAAACAGGTTAACGAGGAAAACAGAATGTTAGATAACTCACGTTTACGCATAGCTATTCAAAAATCAGGCCGTTTGAGTGATGATTCACGCGAACTGCTCGCCCGCTGCGGGATTAAAATCAACCTGCACACCCAGCGCCTGATTGCCCTGGCTGAAAATATGCCCATCGACATTCTGCGCGTGCGTGATGACGATATTCCCGGCCTCGTGATGGATGGCGTTGTTGACCTCGGCATCATCGGTGAAAACGTGCTGGAAGAAGAGCTCCTGACCCGCCGTGCCCAGGGTGAAGATCCACGCTATTTTACCCTGCGTCGTCTGGACTTCGGCGGCTGCCGCCTGTCGCTGGCCACGCCTGTCGATGAAGCCTGGGACGGCCCGGCCGCGCTGAACGGCAAGCGTATCGCCACCTCCTACCCTCACCTGTTAAAACGTTACCTGGATCAGAAAGGCGTGCAGTTTAAATCCTGCCTGCTGAACGGCTCTGTTGAGGTGGCACCGCGCGCGGGTCTGGCTGACGCCATCTGTGACCTCGTCTCTACGGGCGCCACGCTGGAAGCGAACGGTCTGCGCGAAGTGGAAGTGATTTACCGCTCCAAAGCGTGCCTTATCCAGCGCGACGGCGAAATGGCCGATGCGAAACAGCAGTTGATCGACAAACTGCTGACCCGTATTCAGGGCGTGATTCAGGCCCGTGAATCGAAATACATCATGATGCACGCGCCAACCGAACGTCTTGATGAGGTCATTGCCCTGCTGCCAGGCGCAGAGCGCCCGACCATCCTGCCTCTGGCCGGTGATCAGCAGCGCGTCGCCATGCACATGGTCAGTAGCGAAACCCTGTTCTGGGAGACCATGGAAAAACTGAAGGCGCTGGGCGCAAGCTCAATTCTGGTGCTGCCAATTGAGAAGATGATGGAGTGATGGCCATGAGCTTTAACACAATCATCAACTGGAACGATTGTTCGCAAGAACAACAGCGCGCGCTGCTGATGCGTCCGGCGATTTCTGCCTCAGAAAGCATTACCCGCACCGTGGCCGAGATCCTTGATAACGTCAAAGCCCGTGGCGACGATGCGCTGCGGGAATACAGCGCAAAGTTTGATAAAACCGAGGTTGGCGCTTTAAAGGTAACCGAACAGGAAATCACGGACGCGGAAAGCCGCCTCGGTGACGAGATCAAACAGGCGATGGCCGTCGCGGTGAAAAACATTGATACCTTCCACACCGCGCAGATATTGCAGGCGGTCGATGTGGAAACCGTGCCCGGCGTACGCTGCCAGCAGGTCACGCGTCCGGTTGCGTCGGTGGGGCTTTACATCCCCGGTGGTTCCGCCCCGCTGTTCTCTACCGTATTAATGCTGGCAACCCCGGCACGCATCGCCGGTTGTCAGAAAGTAGTGCTGTGCTCGCCGCCTCCGATTGCCGATGAAATTCTCTATGCGGCAAAACTGTGTGGCGTACAGGCGGTGTATAAAGTGGGGGGTGCACAGGCAATTTCCGCGCTGGCGTTTGGTACCGAATCCATTCCTAAAGTGGACAAAATTTTTGGCCCGGGCAACGCGTATGTGACCGAAGCAAAGCGTCAGGTCAGCCAGCGTCTGGACGGTGTCGCAATTGATATGCCTGCCGGTCCTTCTGAGGTGCTGGTGATTGCCGACAGCGGTGCAACGCCGGACTTCGTCGCCTCCGATCTGTTATCCCAGGCAGAACATGGCCCGGACTCACAGGTTATTTTGCTGACGCCGGATGCGGATATGGCAAAACGCGTGGGTGAAGCCGTTGAACGTCAGCTTGCCGACCTGCCGCGCGCCGACACGGCACGCCAGGCACTCTCAGCAAGCCGCCTGATTGTGGCGCGCGATCTGGCGCAGTGCATTGCCATCTCAAACCAGTACGGCCCGGAACACCTGATTATCCAGACGCGCAATGCGCGCGATCTGGTTGACAGCATTACCAGCGCAGGTTCGGTCTTCCTTGGCGACTGGTCACCGGAATCCGCCGGCGATTACGCTTCCGGCACCAACCACGTTCTGCCAACCTACGGCTATACATCAACCTGTTCGAGCCTCGGACTGGCGGATTTCCAGAAACGCATGACCGTACAGGAGCTGTCCCGCGAGGGGTTTGCCTCTCTGGCCTCCACCATTGAGACCCTGGCCGCCGCCGAACGTCTGACCGCCCACAAAAACGCCGTTACGCTGCGCGTTGCAGCCCTGAAGGAGCAAGCATGAGCATTGAAGAATTAGCCCGCGAAAATGTCCGTCGCCTGACGCCTTATCAGTCTGCTCGTCGTCTGGGTGGCAACGGTGATGTCTGGCTGAACGCCAACGAATACCCGACGGCCGTACAGTTCGAGCTGTCGCAGCAAACGCTGAACCGCTATCCGGAATGCCAGCCGAAAGCGGTTATCGAAAATTACGCCCGGTACGCAGGCGTAAAGCCTGAGCAGGTGCTGGTCAGCCGGGGTGCAGATGAAGGCATTGAACTGCTGATCCGAGCCTTCTGCGAACCGGGGAAAGACGCGGTGATGTACTGCCAGCCAACCTACGGAATGTACAGCGTCAGCGCAGAAACCTTTGGCGTGGCGTGCCGTAACGTGCTTTCGCTGGAAGACTGGCAGCTCGATCTGCAGGGGATTGCCGACAATCTTGACGGCGTGAAAGTGGTGTTCGTCTGCAGTCCAAATAACCCGACCGGGCAGATTATCAACCCGCAGGACATTCGAACCCTGCTGGAGATGACGCGCGGTAAAGCGCTGGTGGTGGCTGACGAAGCCTATATTGAGTTCTGCCCGCAGGCGACGCTGGCTGGCTGGCTCGAGGAGTACCCGCACCTGGTTGTACTGCGTACGCTGTCAAAAGCTTTCGCTCTCGCTGGCCTGCGCTGCGGCTTTACGCTGGCCAATAAAGAAGTCATCGACCTGCTGATGAAAGTGATTGCGCCATATCCACTCTCTACGCCGGTTGCCGACATTGCGGCGCAGGCTTTGGCCCCTCAGGGGATCAAGGCAATGCGCGAACGCGTGGCACAAATTCTTGAAGAACGGCAGTATCTGGTCACTGCCCTGAAAGATATTCCCTGCGTGGAGCAGGTATTCGACTCTGAAACCAACTACATCCTGGTACGCTTTACCGCGTCGAGTGCCGTATTTAAATCTTTATGGGATCAGGGCATTATCTTACGAGACCAAAATAAACAACCATCCTTAAGCGGCTGTTTGCGTATTACCGTAGGCACCCGTGCAGAAAGTCAGCGCGTGATTGACGCCCTGAAAGCGGAGAAAGTATGAGCCAGAAGACCCTCTTTATCGATCGTGACGGTACCCTTATTTCGGAGCCGCCAACCGATTTTCAGGTCGATCGTTTCGACAAACTGGCTTTTGAACCCGATGTAATCCCGGTGCTGCTCAAGCTGCAGAAAGCCGGCTATAAGCTGGTGATGATCACGAACCAGGACGGGCTGGGTACCGACAGTTTCCCGCAGGCAGATTTTGATGGCCCGCATAACCTGATGATGCAGGTGCTGACCTCTCAGGGCGTTGAATTTGATGAGGTGCTGATCTGCCCACACCTGCCTGCCGATGAATGTGACTGCCGCAAGCCGAAGGTAAAGCTGGTCGAACGCTACCTGGCGGATGACGTGCTGGATAAAGCCAATAGCTATGTCATTGGCGATCGCATGACCGATATTACGCTGGCGGAGAACATGGGTATCTCCGGGCTGCGCTATGACCGTTCCACCCTTAACTGGGCAAAAATTGGTGAGCAGTTGACGCAGCGTGACCGCTACTCGCACGTTGAGCGCAACACCAAAGAGACGCAAATCGACGTTAAGGTCTGGTTGGATCGTGAAGGCGGCAGCAAGATCCACACCGGTGTGGGTTTCTTTGACCATATGCTGGACCAGATCGCGACCCATGGTGGTTTCCGCATGGAGATCGCCGTGAAAGGCGATTTGTATATCGACGATCACCACACCGTGGAAGATACCGGCCTGGCGCTGGGTGAAGCGCTGAAGCTGGCACTCGGCGACAAACGCGGCATCAACCGTTTTGGTTTTGTGCTGCCGATGGACGAGTGCCTGGCGCGCTGCGCAATGGATATCTCCGGGCGCCCACACCTGGAATACAAAGCGGATTTCACCTACCAGCGCGTGGGCGACCTCAGCACCGAAATGGTTGAACACTTCTTCCGTTCATTGTCCTACACCATGGGCCTGACGTTGCACCTCAAGACCAAGGGCAAGAACGACCACCACCGCGTGGAAAGCCTGTTCAAAGCCTTTGGCCGTACCCTCCGCCAGGCGATTCGTGTGGAAGGTGACGCCCTGCCCTCATCGAAAGGAGTGCTGTAATGAATGTGGTGATTCTGGATACCGGATGCGCCAACCTGAACTCCGTAAAATCGGCAATTGCCCGTCACGGCTATGCGCCGGACGTGAGTCGCGACCCTGACGTCGTACTGCGCGCCGATAAGCTTTTTCTGCCCGGCGTAGGGACAGCGCAGGCGGCGATGGATCAGATCCACGAGCGCGAGCTGGTGAGTCTCATCAAAGCCTGTACTCAACCGGTGCTGGGAATTTGTCTGGGCATGCAGCTCTTGGGCCGACGCAGTGAAGAGAGTAACGGTGTTGATCTGCTCGGGATTATCGACGAAGACGTGCCGAAAATGACCGATCACGGTCTGCCTCTGCCGCACATGGGCTGGAACCGTGTTTATGCCAAAGCCGGTGACAGACTGTTTCGCGGCATTGAAGACGGGGCCTATTTTTACTTCGTGCACAGCTACGCCATGCCGGTAAATCCGTACACCATTGCCCAGTGCAATTACGGCGAAGCATTTACCGCGGCGGTGCAGAAAGATAACTTCTTCGGCGTGCAGTTTCACCCGGAACGTTCGGGTGCCGCAGGCGCACAGTTGCTGAAAAACTTCCTGGAGATGTAATGATTATTCCCGCTTTAGATTTAATCGACGGCACGGTTGTCCGTCTCCATCAGGGCGATTACGGGCAGCAACGCGACTACGGTAACGACCCCTTGCCACGTCTGCAGGATTACGCCGCCCAGGGCGCGCAGGTGTTGCACCTTGTGGATTTGACTGGCGCAAAAGATCCGACAAAACGTCAAATCCCACTTCTTAAAAAACTGGTGGCCGGCGTGGATGTGCCCGTCCAGGTAGGCGGTGGCGTACGTACGGAAGATGACGTTGCGGCGCTGCTGGACGCTGGCGTGGCGCGCGTGGTCGTCGGCTCGACTGCCGTTAACGATCCTGAAAAGGTTAAAGCCTGGTTCCGCCGCTTTGGCGCTGACGCGCTGGTGCTGGCGCTGGATGTTCGTATCGACGAACAGGGTAACAAGCAGGTTGCAGTCAGCGGCTGGCAGGAAAATTCCGGGGTGACGCTGGAAGAACTGGTCGAGAGGTATCTGCCCGTTGGCCTGAAGCACGTGCTGTGCACCGATATCTCCCGCGACGGCACGCTGGCAGGCTCTAACGTTTCTTTATACCAAGAAGTCTGTGCGCGTTATCCGCAGGTGGCCTTCCAGTCATCGGGGGGTATTGGTGATATCGCTGATATTGCCGCGCTGCGCGGAACGGGTGTACAGGGCGTGATTGTGGGCCGGGCCCTGCTGGAAGGTAAATTTACTGTGACGGAGGCGATTCAATGCTGGCAAAACGGATAATCCCTTGCCTGGACGTACGTGACGGCCAGGTAGTGAAAGGCGTGCAGTTCCGCAACCACGAAATCATTGGCGATATCGTCCCGCTGGCAAAACGCTACGCTGAAGAAGGCGCAGATGAGCTGGTGTTTTACGATATCACCGCCTCCAGTGATGGCCGCGTCGTGGATAAAAGCTGGGTCGCGCGCGTGGCAGAAGTGATTGATATTCCCTTCTGCGTGGCAGGCGGGATTAAATCTGCGGAAGACGCGGCAAAAATTCTCTCCTTTGGTGCCGATAAGATTTCCATTAACTCCCCTGCTTTGGCAGACCCGGAGCTGATTACCCGTCTGGCCGATCGCTTTGGCGTACAGTGTATTGTCGTGGGGATTGACACCTGGTATGACGCCGCAACGGGTAAATACCATGTCAACCAGTACACCGGCGACGAAAGCCGGACCCGCGTAACCCAATGGGAGACGCTGGACTGGGTGCAGGAAGTCCAGAAACGTGGTGCAGGCGAAATTGTGCTGAACATGATGAACCAGGACGGCGTGCGTAACGGCTATGACCTTGAGCAGCTGAAAAAAGTCCGCGCGGTCTGCCACGTACCGCTGATTGCTTCCGGCGGTGCAGGCACCATGGAACACTTCCTCGAAGCCTTCCGCGATGCAAACGTTGACGGCGCGCTGGCGGCCTCCGTGTTCCACAAACAGATTATTAATATTGGTGAGTTAAAAACGTACCTGGCCGACCAGGGCGTGGAGATCAGGGTATGTTAACAGAGCAACAACAGGCACAACTGGACTGGGAAAAAACTGACGGATTACTGCCGGTGGTTGTACAGCATGCCGTCTCAGGTGAAGTGCTGATGCTGGGATATATGAACCAGGATGCACTAACCAAAACCATCGACAGCTGCAAGGTCACCTTTTTCTCGCGTACCAAACAACGCCTGTGGACCAAAGGGGAAACCTCTGGCCATTTCTTGAATGTGGTCAGCATTACGCCGGACTGCGATAACGATACGCTTCTGGTACTGGCGAATCCGATCGGCCCAACCTGCCACAAAGGGACCAGCAGCTGCTTCGGAGATGCAAGCCACCAGTGGCTGTTCCTGTATCAACTGGAACAGTTACTCGCTGAGCGTAAAACGGCGGATCCTGAAAGTTCGTATACGGCTAAGCTGTACGCCAGCGGGACTAAACGTATTGCGCAAAAGGTGGGGGAAGAAGGTGTTGAGACCGCGCTGGCCGCGACCGTGCATGACCGCGAGGAGCTGACCAACGAGGCGTCGGATTTGATGTATCACCTGCTGGTACTGCTGCAGGATCAGGAGCTTGATTTAACGGCGGTGATTGAGAATTTACGTAAGAGACATAAATAAAAAAACCGGGGAATTTCCCCGGTTTTTTTATCTGATGAGAATCACGCTTTTGGTTTGTAGTTCCGCAATGCGTTGCGGCCGAGAACCAAACCCGAACCAATAATCCCGCCAAGCAGGACTGCCAAAGTTAAAATAATTGCCTTTTTCGGGCTGTCACGTCGGACTGGAAGATCCGGTTTCATAACATAGCGATATACGTGGATTGTGTCAGGGTTCACATTCAGTTTTTCGATATCCAGCAAATTTTGCTTAGTCTGATAGTACGCACCTGAGAACACCAACGGACGAGACGCTTCGTTTTCAATCATTGACTTCAGCGCTTCGCTGCCAAGCAGGAACATAGTTTCCTGCGTCACGTCCTGAGTTTGCTGAATTTGCGGAGAGGTGATTTTCGCTGCCTCTGCGTTCTTCAGCGCTTCCGTAATCTGTTTAATGCGCAGATCTTTTTGCTCTTGAGCGACCTTCTCCTGGTTCTCTAGAGAGTCGTTCAGGGTTTTAATCTGCTCTTTGATATTGTCTTTAAGATCAACGGAAAGTTCTTTTGCAGTTTGCTCATCAACCTGCTGGATGTACTGTGCTAGTTGCTTTTGAGCAGCTTCAGCGGACTCCGCGACATAAGTCACAGTCAGGGGCAATTCTTGATTTTTGACTGTAGGCCCGATGGACAGTTTCTCAGGTTGTTCCTGATTTCCTAGAGCCTGTGCTAAAGCTGAGAATGAGGAATTAAAACGTCCAATTGCTCGCGTTTGAATATCGAGCATAGCAGGAGCTGCGCTGCCATAAAGGATATTTAATGCATTTGAGTAAGTAGCAATCTGAGCCGCATCAGGTTGAGCGATGATGGCGGATGATGTCCATTTCTCTTTTGCAACCGTAATATAAATCCCCGCAAGCACGACAAATAGAGCGACAAAAGCTACTACAGTCCACTTCCCACGCCATACTTGCAACACTAAATCAATTAAATCAATTTGCTCCGGGTCATTGCTTCGGTTGACCTGGCTATAGTTGTTCTGCGTCATACAATCCCTAACAGATGAAAAAGGGCAAAAACAATTGTGTTTGCATAGTGTATCTGTTGCTACAGATTTTTCTATAAGAATCCGATGAGTTAAATCGGAAAGATGGGTTATGTAACTGGCATCCGCCGCGCTATGATAGACGCAATGTGATGCGTGATGGCATCAGTAAGAACACATATTTATGAGGGAAGGTATGAAATTTCTGGTAACGGGTGCAGCAGGCTTTATCGGCGCAAATGTCAGCAAACGACTCCTGGATGCCGGTCATCAGGTCGTCGGTATTGATAACCTGAATGACTACTATGATGTCAATCTTAAGCTGGCACGTCTGGATCTGCTGACATCTGACAGTTTCGCCTTCCACAAGCTGGACCTGGCCGACCGTGAAGGCATGGCCACACTGTTCGCCCGTGAGAAATTTGATCGCGTCATCCACCTGGCCGCACAGGCAGGTGTACGCTACTCGCTTGAAAACCCTCACGCCTATGCAGATGCCAACCTGGTAGGCCACCTCAACGTGCTGGAAGGCTGTCGCCATCACAAGGTACAGCATCTTCTGTATGCGTCTTCCAGCTCCGTTTACGGTCTGAATCGTAAGATGCCTTTTTCGACTGACGATTCGGTCGATCACCCTGTCTCACTTTATGCCGCGACCAAAAAAGCCAATGAACTGATGTCGCATACCTATTCCCACCTGTACAACCTGCCCACGACGGGCCTGCGTTTCTTTACCGTGTACGGTCCGTGGGGTCGTCCGGATATGGCGCTGTTTAAGTTCACCAAAGCGATGATTGAAGGCAAAAGCATTGATGTCTACAACTACGGTAAGATGAAGCGTGACTTCACCTATATTGATGACATCGCCGAAGCCATTATCCGTCTGCAGGATGTTATTCCTCAGGCCGATGCAAACTGGACCGTTGAAACCGGTTCACCGGCAACCAGCTCTGCGCCTTATCGCGTCTATAACATCGGAAACAGCTCTCCGGTTGAACTGATGGATTACATTACGGCTCTTGAAGAGGCGCTCGGGAAAAAGGCAGAGAAGAATATGATGCCAATCCAGCCGGGTGACGTACTGGAAACCAGCGCAGATACTAAAGCGCTGTATGACGTTATTGGCTTCAAACCGCAGACTTCCGTTAAAGAAGGCGTGAAGAATTTCGTTGACTGGTATCGCGACTTCTACAAAGTATAAAAACATAAAAAAACCGGCACTTGGCCGGTTTTTTATGCCCCTTAAGCAGAGACTCAGTCGCTACCAAACAGATCGCGGGTATACACTTTATCCGCCACGTCGGCCAGTTCTTCCGCCATACGGTTAGAGATAATCACATCCGCTTCCTGCTTGAACGCATCCAGGTCACGAATCACACGAGAATGGAAGAATTCATCTTCCTGCATCGCTGGCTCATAAATAATCACCTGAACGCCTTTAGCCTTAATACGCTTCATGATCCCCTGAATGGAAGAGGCGCGGAAGTTATCAGAACCGCTCTTCATGATCAGGCGATATACGCCCACCACTTTCGGCTGACGCGCGAGAATGGAATCGGAAATAAAGTCCTTACGCGTACGGTTTGCATCAACAATCGCTGAAATCAAATTGTTTGGCACAGCCTGATAGTTCGCCAGCAACTGTTTCGTATCTTTAGGCAGGCAGTAGCCGCCGTAACCAAACGACGGGTTGTTGTAATGGTTGCCGATACGCGGGTCGAGGCACACGCCTTCGATGATCTGGCGGGTATTCAGGCCCAGACTCTCGGCATAGCTGTCCAGCTCGTTGAAGTAAGCCACGCGCATTGCCAGGTAGGTATTCGCGAACAGCTTGATCGCTTCGGCTTCGGTGGAATCGGTAAACAGCACCGGAATATCTTTCTTGATTGCACCTTCTTGAAGCAGAGCAGCAAAACGCTTCGCGCGCTCAGAGCGCTCACCGATCACGATACGGGATGGGTGCAGGTTATCGTATAACGCCCTGCCCTCGCGCAGAAACTCTGGCGAGAAGAAGACATTATCAATACCCAACTCTTCTTTGATTGATTTAGTGAAACCGACCGGAATGGTCGACTTAATGATCATCACTGCATTCGGGTTAATCGCGATAACGTCTTTGATCACCGCTTCAACTGTCGAAGTGTTGAAATAGTTGGTTTTTGGATCGTAGTCTGTTGGGGTCGCAATGATGACAAAGTCCGCATCACGATAAGCATCTTCTTTATCGGTGGTAGCACGGAAATTCAGCGGTTTGTTCGAAAGGTAATCCTGGATTTCTTTGTCTACAATCGGCGATTTCTTCTGATTCAGCATATCCACTTTGGACTGTACGATGTCCAGCGCAACCACTTCATGGTTCTGGGCAATCAGAATGCCGTTTGAGAGACCGACATAGCCTGTTCCGGAGATTGTTATTTTCATTCGCTAATGACTTCTGTGAGTTAACTGTACTGATGGCCGCCTGACCATCGCGATAAACCTGACTGTTGGGCTTTGTACCTCCTGGCCAACAGAACTGTCAAGGCAAACCAGGAGTAATCCCTGCTCGCAGGATGACATTCAGACTACTTCGAGTATCGCGAGCCAAATTTTGCGTAAAAAAAACCCGGAGACGAGCTCCGGGCCTTAATTACAACGCGTTATTTAACTTATTCCATCCATTCGGTATGGAATACACCTTCTTTATCAGTACGCTTATAGGTATGCGCACCAAAATAGTCGCGCTGTGCCTGAATCAGGTTCGCAGGCAGAACGGCAGCACGGTAGCTGTCGTAGTACGCCACTGCTGCGGAGAAGGTCGGAACAGGAATACCGTTCTGCACAGCGTAGGCCACAACGTCACGCAGCGCCTGCTGGTATTCGTCGGCAATCTTCTTGAAGTATGGCGCCAGCAGAAGGTTAGCAATACCCGCGTTTTCCGCATAAGCATCGGTGATTTTCTGCAGGAATTGTGCACGAATGATGCAACCTGCGCGGAAGATCTTCGCGATTTCGCCGTAGTTCAGATCCCAGTTGTTCTCGTCTGACGCGGCACGCAGCTGAGAGAAGCCCTGCGCGTAAGAGACGATTTTACCCAGGTACAGAGCGCGGCGAACTTTCTCGACGAATTCAGCTTTGTCACCCGCAGGTTTAGCCTGTGGGCCAGACAGCACTTTGGATGCCGCAACACGCTGCTCTTTCAGGGAAGAGATGTAACGCGCAAATACGGATTCGGTGATCAGAGACAGCGGTTCACCCAGATCCAGAGAGCTCTGGCTGGTCCATTTACCGGTACCTTTGTTCGCAGCTTCGTCCAGAATCACATCAACCAGGTATTTACCCTCTTCATCTTTCTTGGTGAAGATATCTTTGGTGATGTCAATCAGGTAGCTGTTCAGCTCACCTTTGTTCCACTCGGTAAAGGTTTCAGCCAGCTCTTCGTTAGAGAGGTTCAGGCCGCCTTTCAGAAGAGAGTAAGCTTCTGCGATGAGTTGCATGTCGCCGTATTCGATGCCGTTGTGAACCATCTTCACATAATGGCCCGCACCGTCTGGACCAATATAGGTCACACACGGCTCGCCATCTTCAGCAACCGCAGCGATTTTTGTCAGGATTGGCGCAACCAGTTCGTACGCCTCTTTCTGACCACCAGGCATGATAGATGGGCCTTTCAGTGCGCCCTCTTCACCACCGGAA
The DNA here is from genome assembly GCF_000534435.1 of Enterobacter sp. BIDMC 26. NCBI lineage: Bacteria > Pseudomonadati > Pseudomonadota > Gammaproteobacteria > Enterobacterales > Enterobacteriaceae > Enterobacter > Enterobacter sp. BIDMC 26. The sequence continues at coordinate 2,201,146 of NZ_KI973182.1, forward strand.
ACACCGGTACCGATGAAGTTAAAACCTTCAGCAGACAGTTCACGGTTGCGACGAATGGTGTCCTGGAAGAAGGTGTTGCCGCCATCAATGATGATGTCGCCTTTTTCGAGGAAAGGTTTCAGAGAGTCGATAGCAGCATCGGTACCCGCGCCCGCTTTCACCATTAACAGGATACGACGAGGCGTTTCCAGGGACTCAACAAATTCTTTCACCGTATAGAACGGAACCAGTTTCTTGCCTGGGTTCTCGGCAATCACTTCTTCAGTCTTATCACGGGAGCGGTTGAAAACGGAGACGGTATAACCACGGCTTTCGATGTTGAGCGCCAGGTTGCGCCCCATCACTGCCATACCGACAACGCCGATCTGTTGCTTGGACATTACATACTCCTGTCAGGTGTGGTCCCGCCGGGTACTTCCCGGCGGATATAATATTGAATTATCTTAACTCAGAAAACGAGAGCAGAGGTAGGTATTTATGGTCATTAATCCATTTAAGCCATACCAAAAGCAAGGCTTTAACGTGCGATTATTTTTTCGTCGATGAGACACATGAGTTTTTATTTTTATATTCTTTAATGATTTCTTGATAATTATAATAACTTAACTTTGGCGTTCGTCTTAATGTCTTATCTTCAAAATCAACACCAATTATGCCAAACCTATTTTTGTAGCCCCAGAGCCATTCGAAATTATCGAGTAAACTCCAGAAAAGATAGCCCTGGATATCCAGGCCATCCTTTTTTGCTTCCATAATTGCAGACACATGTCTAACGAGATAGTCGGCTCTCAACTTATCAGAAATGACGCCGTCTTTAAGTTTTTCATCATCTGGACCAAAACCAGCCCCATTCTCAGTAATAATAAAGGTAGGATGGGCGTATTTAGCATCGATCTTTTCCATCATCGTAACCAATGCTTCTGGAGAAACCGGACCGTTGACAGAGGGTTTTTTATCAGGATTAGGAGCATTCCCTATTTCAAACGCTTCAGTTTTATCATGCTTGACCAACGTAGGGCCATAATAATTTACGCCGATAAAATCAGGTTTGCCTTGGGTAATAAGTTGCATATCCTGAGAGGTAGGCTTGAATTGAGGATATGCAGACTGATACATTTTCAATACTGTATCTGGATATTTCCCCTTATAAAGCGCATCCAGGATCCAGTTATTATGGAGATCGTTACATAACTGTTCAGTAGGACTGTTTGGTTGACCACTGTCGATGCATGGAGATAAGTTTAAAGCAATACCAACGCGACCATCATATTTCGCCTTATGGTAATTACGTACCACTAACGCATTCGCAATCAAAAGATTATGCAGTGCTACCGCTTGCTTTCCGCGTGAAGCTGCAGACAAAACGTCACGATATCCGTCCGTTTTTTTTGCAATGAGATTCTCAGCAAGAGGTTCCAGAGTAAAAACATAACCTTCAGGCTCATTAAAGGTGATGAAATCATGAGCTTTATTACCAAAGTTCTTAAAAATTACTTCAGCATATTTTTCGAACCAGACAGGTGATTCAGGATTAGACCAACTACCTTTTTCATACAGCGCTAATGGCATATCCCAGTGGTAAAGTGTAATGACAGGCTCAATATTGGCATCTTTTAAATCAGCAATCAGTTGATTATAATAAGCCAACCCCTTCTGATTTACTGTAACTCCATCTGGCATTATTCGAGACCAGGAAATGGAGAAGCGGTATGAATTTACTCCTAATTCCTTCATGAGTTGTATATCTTTAAGATAAACATCACGTGAAATTTGATTAGCCGCGACATCGCCATTTTCAGCGGTACCAATAATATATTTGGTCACTTCATTATGGGTAAAGTAATCCCAATTTGAAGGGCCCTTTCCACCTTCATTCCAACCACCCTCAACTTGATATGAGGAGGATGCAGTGCCCCAGAGGAAATCGCATTGCTGTTTTTCGTCAGAAAATGCAGGGGGTAACAAAAATACAGAGGTAAAGAAAAAAAATTTTGCTTTCATATTAGATAATTATAACCTGATAGCCATAAAACATATAATATTATGATATTTCTGTAATCGCTATTTGCTATTCTTAATTAAATTAATCAAATATTGACCGTAATTGGTCTTGCTCATCTCATTCCCGTAGGTCAGAACTTCATCCACAGTGAGCCAACCATTGCGGTAAGCAATTTCCTCAAGGCAGGCAATTTTAAAGCCCTGTCGCTTCTCAATCGTATGAATAAATTGTGATGCTTCGATTAGACTATCATGGGTACCGGTATCGAGCCATGCAAAGCCACGGCCAAGCAATTCTACCTGAAGATTTCCCTGCTCCAGGTACATCTCATTAAGGGTAGTAATTTCAAGCTCACCGCGAGCTGATGGCTTAACATGTTTAGCCATATCAACCACGTTTTCATCATAAAAGTAGAGACCAGTAACCGCCCAGTTGGATTTTGGTGCCGAAGGTTTTTCTTCTATACTTAATGCTTTGTAGTTTTCATCAAACTCAACAACGCCGAACCGCTCAGGGTCCATTACCTGATAACCAAAAACAGTAGCGCCTGTATTGCCTGAAACAACCGATTCAAGTTTCCTGCCAAAGCTCTGCCCGAAGAAAATATTATCGCCTAATACCAGGGCACATTTATCACCAGCGATAAACTCTTCACCAATAATGAATGCCTGCGCGAGGCCATCAGGAGAAGGTTGAATTTCATAGGATAAATTAATTCCGAAACGACTACCATCGCCCAACAAACGTTTAAATGATGGCAGATCCTCAGGCGTTGTGATTAAGAGAATGTCTCGGATACCCGCAAGCATAAGCACCGACATTGGATAATAAACCATCGGTTTATCATATATGGGCAAGAGCTGTTTAGAGACTCCACGCGTAATTGGGTGCAAACGAGTTCCTGAACCACCTGCCAGAATAATACCCTTCATTCTACTACCTCAATACTTTAAGCTAAATTAGATTAGATATTTATGAATTAAACTGCATCTTTACTGATATCAGCTGAGCACAATGTGCTTATCCAAGAGTCTACACTATAACGCGAAATTTCATCTGAGTAAGTGTCGTCAAACGAGACATTAAAAAAAGCAGAGTCAATATAGATATTTTCACGGTTGATGAAATAAAAATTTTTCGCTGAATAAAAATCGTAGTCTTTAACTCTGGAATTTGTGGTTATAAATTTCCTCTTTAGAGGCAAACATTCTATTGTTCTCATAGTCAGACCAGTCTGACGGGGGTGCTGAATATCAAGAACAGCATCAGCATCGGAGAAAAATGCTGCAATCTGCTTTTTATTCCTGGAGCGAAGTGTAAAACTGAAAAGTCTGAACTTAATTACATCTTTGATATTGGAGGCAAGAAAACCCGCCAATACAACAACTGATGGAAAATAAAGAACAAATCTCAAATCATATTCATTTTTATACTTTTTATAAATTGCGCCCAGCAGTTTGTATCTGTCACTATGAACGGTGCCCAGAAATGCAATGCTCGGCTTAACATTCGGTAATGCATTTTTTTTCGCAGTGCTTACGAAATCAGGTGAGTAAAATAATGGTAGATGATTCATAAAATCATACTCACGCGCATCGTTATCATCGAATGTAAATACCCGATCAAATAAGTTTAAATACTCCTGTATATGGGGATAATTTTTAATAGAATCCCATGCATAGTAAATAAACGTGGCATTCTTGTATTTCTCTTTAAATTTAAGTAGATTTTTTCTGTTAAGAGACTCACCTTTGAGGACAATGACATAGTCATAATCATCAGAAGTTTGAAGCAAAATCCTATCAAAATACGCATCTGAAATGCGCTTAAGAAAGTTATTTTCTTTCCAAAGCCTGAGTAATATTTTAAAAAATACGTTATTAAATGGCTTTTCATCGAAATAATCAACGATGGCTCCGGCTCGTCTCAAACCATCTGATATTTCGTTTTCATAATTAAAAAAGCGTGGGCATAAAAACAACACTTTCATTTCAAATACTCTTCTTCACAATCGCCGGAATGCCTACAAGTAGTACATTGTCATCACAGGACTGCATTACAACAGCATTAGCAGCAACAATAACATTGTCGCCAATTCGAATACCACCAAGAACTTTCGCTCCTGAAGCAATCACCACATTATCACCCAAAACAGGACGATTTGCGTGATTAAAGGGGATATCTACATTCTTCGCACCAAGAGTAACCTGTTGGTAAATCGTTGCATTAACGCCAATTTTAGATGCACCAATAACGACACCTTGCGAGTGCGGAATAAAAAAACCACCGCCAATTTCACAATTGGAAGCGATCTCAACACCAAAAATAATAAAATTAAGTAGCGAGAAGATTTTCCCTATAACAGGAATTCTTTTTTTATAGCAGAAATGACTCATGCGATATAATATAACAGGAGTCATCTTCATACCAAAAAATGCTGACACTATTCCTAGTAAAGATACTTTTGATTTGTTACGCCCAGTCAGATTGTAATATCTCAGTACATCATCTTTCACCAACTCAAACATGAGGTTGACTCCGAATATTTATTTTAATTCTCACAAAGACAAGAGTTACAATGAAAAGCAAGAAATACGTCTGGATAAAAAATAAATTATAAAAACCACTAAATATCGCACATTGCATCGCAATAGCGTAAGGAAAAAGACTATAACGATACGATCTTAATAAATTCTTATAGGCCACACTAAAAAGCAACAATAAACAAGTGACCACAATAAGTGAACCCGCGATGCCAAGATCGGGCATTAACTTTTCAAACATGGTTGAAACATTGGCATTATCATCTACCAATGCCATCGTATCGTGAAAGCCTAGATCAGTGTAAATTAGATTTCGGATAACGCTAGGGAAAAGATCCTGGAAGCTTGTGAAGTCGTATACCGGAACTATGTGCGCAAAATTATATGCCAGGTTAGCAAGTCCAGCAGTAATATAAACATAAAACCATGTAAAACCAGAAGGCAGACTTCCCAGGAATTGCCCTTGGGGTGACAATAAATATTGATATGGGTTTTCTGCTCCCCTAATATCACCTACAGCTCCGAACAGTAACACTATTGTCACAACAGCAAGAACTGTATAAATAAACATCTTTCTTGTGAATTTTTTATAGATAAAGAATAAAAAGAATATTTCCACGAGGCCAGACATAAGGATCCCTCGCCTGAACACCAGCATTTCCCAAATGCTCATTAAAAGTAATATAAGGAGAAACATTTTCCGCCTTGATAAAAGGAAATGATAATACAGAGATGGGAAAATAAAAAGGAATAGCATATTAACTATCCCATGATATGTCGGTATTCCGAACTCAGTGTAATTATACCCCCCTCTAAATTGCATAATCATCGGAATGCCACCTGCCACAATCACATCTGGAATTATCGCAAAGCACCAAATAATTAGCCATATTTTAGTCGCTCGCCAGGACGGCATAATGTCATTAAGGCGAACACGATTAATACTACCAGGTGTGACAAATGGAAGTGCAAAAATCAAACCCAGAACGATATTAATGGATAAAAATACAGTCATCTCATTTGAGAGCGAGCTGATATTAGTCGTCAGCCCAAGTGAGTACAATAAGATTGTGAAAAGCCAGGTTGAAGCATATACAAACCCTGGGGACATAAAAAAAATACTCATCCTAGTTCCTCAAGAATCGAAGTCTTCCACCTTCAATGTATGAAAGTGCCAATACGATCTTATATAAGAAATCTGGTATTTTAATTGCTTTGGTATCTAACATTTCGCACAACCGAAGAAGGAATTTTCTTGTCGTTGTTAGAGGAAGCTTATGTATGATACTGATGAGCAATTTACTGAGGAGTCTATTATCGTCCAACATCACTTCATAGGATGAAAAGAGGCTATCCTTAACACACTCTGGATGTTTTTCTTTCAGCACAGGGAATGATTTAGATGCATACACAATCATTCTTTCTGAAGCTCGGCGCAACGTAGGTGTATCGCTGTCTTCTGCCCTTGCATCGGGTAAAAAATAAAAGTCATACTTTGCTTTTGCAACTCGGATACCGAGTTCTTCATCTTCACAGCCGTAATGATAAAATGTCTCATCAAAACAACCAATCGTATCAATAATATCCCGCGTCAGGATAATGCCATCGCTTGCGAAGAAGCGGGTACTTATAGTCCCTTCAGGTATATTTCGTGCCCCCAGGTAACGACTATCAAAATAGCGGAGATAATTGCTAGTGTAGAGTCTGGCGGGATCGATTCGTATATTAATTCTGGCTGCTGTGTATTGCTTACCATGAAAAAAGGAAACAATCTTTTTTATCGCCTTAGGTTCAATAAGATTATCGATGTCAATAAACATTATCAAAGAATTTGACGCAAGAGAAATACCCACATTGCGGGAAATTGCCCGACCAGAATTGACATGATTCCTGTGGAATAAGAAAGTTATCTTATCTTTAAATCTTTCCGCATAAGATGCTGCGATTTCAGCCAGAGAAACCGGACTGCAATCGTCAATAAGAATTAATTCAACAAGGTTGTTTGGATAATCAATTTTCAGTATGGCATCCATGAACCGCTTGACTTTCGATGGTTCACAGTAAGCAGGAACCACTATTGAAATCTTATCATTGTACTGCACTAATGCACCTCGAAGAATAAATTATATTGAAAGCGTAAACCACTGCTAAACCAATGACAATATTACTCACGCCTACATAATGGAAAATAGCCGGCACAATAGCGACAACTAGACAGAAAGCTATTAGCCATTTAATCGCTAATTTCTTTAATTGCTTCATTCTGATTAAAACCATACTGAGTAATTGGTCTATAGCTAAAATAGGTGTTAACCATACAAAAGTCCGTAAATAACTATAGGCATTAACGAGTTTAGTACCATAAAGAATATGAATTATTATATCGGCAAGTACTGTGGTAGCTAGTGCACCGGCACAGGTAACGGCAAGTGTAGCGAAGATACAGAACGGCAATTTTCTTTTTATTGTTGCAATATCAATAAATTTAAAGATAAAGATTGGTGCAATTGCCTGAACAAAAAGAATACATATTGCATACCAATTATCGACTAACTGGAGTGCTGCTGCATAGTTTGAATACGTTTCTCCGGAAATTTTTCCTTCGAGATATACTCGGTCAAACTTCATGGTCACCTGCTGCATAATCAGACAGAACCATACTGCGACTCCAATCTTGAAATACGCAAAAACCTCCGTATCAACTTTCACGAATCTAAAACCTGTAGCCTTTCTAAACGTATAAAAGATAAAGCCACAAGGTAAAAGTGATTCGATAACCCAAGCCACCCAGAGATAGTTTATTGGTAATTGATTTTTTACACCAATATAAATGACAATCAGCTTAATTATTGCAGCGAGCATCAGCACAAGGCAAGGCAATTTGAGGCGGGCCTGGCTTTGGTACCATGTTAAACCGACAATGAACGTTTCTCGCAATGCCACAGATATAGCCAAACCAATAATAAACTGTCTGGACAATCCACTGGCCGCAAACATTCCCCATGCCATCATGCATAATGCAACGCAAATCCCTGCTGCAAGACGTAATACAATTACATTGCTAATTATGGAGTTTATTTTGGATGGCGCATCCAGCAATTTAGGAATAACCACCTCGGCACCACAGATCCAGGTGCCTGTCATAAATATGGCTAAAATGACGAGAGAATATTGCCAGCTACTGAAATCACCAAAATCATAGTGATTAATTAACAACCGGTTAATGATAATGATTATAACAAGCTGAGTGATTCGCTCAAGACTAAGATAAAAAAAGTTAATAAAGACTTTTCTTTTATCTTCTTCCGCCACAATTTTTTTTATAGCTAACAATAAAAATTTAGACATCTGTCATATTCTTTTTAAAGTTATCAATCATTATCTCTATATCTGACAAGACATTGTTATAGACATGACCAAACTCATTTACAGTTCTGGTGTTATCTGTCGGTGGGAAGTATTCACCTTTAAAGCCTTCATGCCATTTGATCGAACAACCTGTTCGACTAGCAATTAAATCAGCAATATCAGAGGCTGTTGTATTCACACCAGAAGCAATATTGTAAATATCATACTCATTCTTACGACTGATCTGATAAATAACTTCTGCGACATCCTTAACTGAAACATAATCTTTTGCATATGAAGGCGCAACATACATGTCAATATGTTTATTCGAAATCGCATTTCTGATAATGCTTGGCAGGAATAGCTTACTCTTCAATGCCAAACCATATACGTTACTCGGCCTGACAATAATCGTATCTCTAGTGCTTTTTAAGCATAACTCTTCACTCACTAGTTTGGTTAAGTTAAAAAGTCTTCGGTTATCGTTACTGCATACCGTAAGATTATCATCCTCTGAAGCGCCATCTTGTTCCATATATACACGCGTTGATGAAATATAGATTAACTTTGAGAATTTGGCGCGTTCAAGTACTGTAGCGAGCAATTCGGTGTTCGATTTGTAAACATCAAATGGTGTGTTTGCACAATCACCATTGCCAGCAGCATAGATTACAATCCCCAGATCTTTTTCAAACAGAGTCTCATCATCTCGCGGTGGAACCACAACTGTTTCGCCTTTCGCCAGAAGGTTTTCAACGATTTCGCTGCCAATGAAACCACGCCCACCGATCACTGTATAATGTATTTTCATAACGTTTTTTTGTACTCAGCAAGTGTAATTAATTTAACATCTTTTTCAGAGAGTAGTGGTGATGTTACCGGCCATTCAATCGCAATATCCGGATCGTTCCAGATAATCCCACCTTCATCCTTTGGATCGTAAAAGTCAGTACACTTGTAATGGAAATCGGCATATTCACTTAATACGCAGAATCCATGAGCAAACCCAGGGGGAACGTATATTTGGTTATTCTTCTCGCCAGAAAGAATAACACCTACGTACTGACCAAACGTATCAGAATCCTGGCGAAGATCTACTGCAACATCATAAACTTCACCACTGATTACGCTGACTAATTTCCCCTGGGGTTTCGTTTTCTGGAAATGCAATCCGCGCAAAACATTTCGACTCGAACGTGAGCGGTTATCCTGTACAAAATTACCTTTAATTCCTGCATCTTCGTATTTTTCTTTATGCCAGGCTTCAAGGAAAAAACCACGGGTATCACCAAAAACCTGAGGCTCAATGATCACACAATCTTTTAAAGGGGTTTGAATTACTTTCATTTAAAATCCTTCGATGGGAAAGTATCACTTTCCCATCAAGTTTGTTGATTACAATCAGATTAACGTCGTGACTAATACTGCTTAGCTTTTATTCTCTTTCCAGAGTAAGTCACAGATATCATCGGTTGGATTAAATGCGGTTGGCGCGTTTAGCAATATTTCGCGTACCTGCTCATAATCAAAATTGCTACATGAGGTATCAAGCTTTGCAAGAATGTCTTTCATTTCCACCCAAGGAAGCATGACTTCATTCGCAGTTTTGATTCTCGGATGCTGTGTAATGGAGACGTTATCACCAATTAACAGTTCTTCGTAAAGTTTCTCACCCGGTCGCAATCCCGTCATTTTGATAGCAATATCCCCATAAGGATTTTTATCATCACGAACGGTAAGCCCCTGTAAAGCAATCATTCGATGCGCGAGATCAATAATTTTAACCGGCTCACCCATATCCAGCACGAAGACATCCCCTCCGCTGCCCATTGCTCCAGCTTGAATCACAAGCTGTGCAGCCTCAGGAATGGTCATGAAATAACGAGTGATATCAGGATGCGTTAACGTTACCGGGCCACCTGCAGCAATCTGCTTTTCAAACAATGGAACAACGGAACCGGACGAACCTAAGACATTTCCGAACCTGACCATACTGAAACAGGTTTTACGGGACTCTGATGCTCGCGCCTGAAGGATGAGCTCCGCCATACGCTTCGTTGCACCCATAGTGTTTGTTGGCCGCACAGCTTTATCCGTAGAGATCAGAACAAAACTTTCGACGCCACAATTTTCCGCAGCTTGAGCACAACTCCAGGTTCCGAAGATATTATTTCGGACACCGTCAATTACGTTGAATTCAACTAGCGGAACGTGCTTATAGGCTGCAGCATGGTAAATCGTCTCAACGTTGAATGCCTTAATTAGCCTTTCAAGATGTTCCATATTCTGAACATTCCCCAGGATTGGGTAAATCTTAATATTGAGCGATTTCGATACAATTAAATTTCGGAGTTCAGAATCAATAGAATATAGTGAGAACTCTGATAATTCGAAAAGAATTAGTTGAGAAGGCCTATTTCTGATGATTTGTCGGCATAACTCAGAACCGATCGAGCCACCTGCGCCAGTTACCATGACTGTTTTACCCTGAATATTCTTTGATACTAACTCAGGGATTGGAGAAACAGGATCGCGGCCCAGAAGGTCGGTAATCACAACTTTACGCAAGGAATCGATTCTTGCTTTTCCTTCAACCAGGTCAACCATCCCCGGAATTGAAAGTACCTCGCAAGGGAGCCCCTCCAGGGTGGATATTACCTCGTTTTTTCTCGCGCGGCTTGCACTTGGCATTGCCAGCAGGATTTTCTTCGCCTCATACTTATCAATCAGCCATGCTAATTTTTCTGGTGAAAATACGCTTACTCCATGGATGACCTGACCCTGCAAGGAGCGATTGTCGTCGACAAACGCAACAGGATAGTATTCGTCCATCTGACTCAAGGCGGGAAGTAACTGGCGTCCGGAAGCTCCGGCCCCATATATAATTACTCGAGTGCCTAATTTTAAACCGCGGTTTATCAACATTCTCATTCCAAGACGTGAGCCGGCAATGAGCAAGACGCCAAACGAGAAGTAAATGAACGGAATTGTCCTTGGGAGATATAAATTAGTATAAAAGGCGGCGATAATCAGTAGCAACGATGAAGTCATCATCCCAACAGCTACAACAAGTAGTATTTTCGCTGTTATATAACGTATTACTGCCCGATAAAGACCCAGTTTAACGAATATTGCCAAAGTAATGACAATTACTGATGTAAGTAATAGCCAATGTGATACGCTAGTTAATGGCGTCATAGAGTCAATACGGACCCAAAATGCAAACCAGAATGCGCACATTAACAGAACAACATCAATAGAGAGTGTTATAATCCGTTTTACCGGTCTTGGCAAAGAAATTAAATAAGTTAGCATACTAAAAACTAGTCGCCTCGTTAAAGCTTGCTATTAGTTTATAAAATAGTACCAGGAGGGCATATGACATGCTCGTCCACTGTAGCACTATATCCACCCACTGTTCCCGCCTGGAGAAATGCCGATTTACCGATATTCGCTCCCCCAGCAAGATGCACACCCACACCTAAGTGCGCAAAATCACCAAGAGTAGAATCATGATCCACCGTTGAATGACAATTAACTATCGTTCCCTGCCCCAAGACTGAGTTTGCGCCAATAACGGCACCGGCTAAAACTACACTGCCGTTCCCCAAAGTAGCGGAAGGACTCACGAATGTAAAAGGGTGAACGAGCGTTATAGGGGTAATGTTTAAGGAGTAAAGCTGCTGATGGAACAACTCTCTAAGCTTATTGTTGCCAATCCCAATAACAATATATTTGGCAGTGCTCGCATAGAGCTTAAGCTCGGAGGTTTTCCCGATAACACGAATTTCTGCCATGTCAGAGCACAATTCATTATCATCGAGGAAGGCAATATTTTCATACCCTAAAAGTTTAGCCGTATCATACAGCGTACGTCCATGACCACCAGCGCCTACAATAATCAGGTCATACATTTATGTGTTCTCTTTATCTTTGACTCCAGCACCACATTTGAAAGCAATAAAAATCAACGGTAACCATGCAATGATTAGGCCTGTGATTCCGTCAATTTTTGCCGAAATGATTAGGTATGCAATGGGGAATAACCAAATGATATTGATTGCGATCGCTGCCAAAGTAACTGGCACATGACTCTTATATTTCCGGGCAAGTATTTGGTAGCAATGGCTTGCATGTGCTTCGTATACCTTTTTTCCCGCGAGTAATCTTCGAAGCAAGGTTGTGGTTGCGTCAACAATGAAAATACCAAGCAGGCAGAGTTCCGCGATCAAAACATGGGGATCTAGCTTAGCAAAATAAAGAATCATCAGGCCAATGGTAATGCCTAAAAATCCACTTCCGGCATCCCCCATAAAGATCCTCGCCACTGGGAAGTTCCAGACAATGAATCCCACCGCAGCCCCAGCGAGCGCCATTGCAATCATCGCCATCGCATCAGAGGAGCCAGAGTAGTGATTGAGCGTTATCAACGCGACGCTGCACAGCGAAAAGGTAATAGCTTGCGCACTTGCAAGACCATTAATGCCATCCATAAAGTTATAGAGATTAAGCATCCACACTAAATAGACGCTTCCGAGAATCATTCCAATCCATGGCAAGGACACGACATAGCCAAACATATCAATTTCAGGGAACGAGTCTAAGAAATAGAGCCCTATTGCTGCAGCTAAAAAATGCATTAGCAGACGCCAACGTGCTGCAATATGGCCATGATCGTCAAGGAAACCAATAACAGCAATCAATACCCCCGGCACGAAGAAACCTAAAAATGTCTCCAGAGAGAGATGGCTGGTGAATACCAGCCAAACTAATGTAGCTAACAATGTTAATACTATAGCTACCCCTCCCCCACGTGGCGTTGGCACACTGTGTGAGCTTCGTTGGTTTGGCTGATCGATCACATTATTCTTGATGGCGTATAATCTTAATCCCCAGGTCAATGCACATGATAAACAGAATGCAAAAACGATAATCTCCAGATACAACATTATTTGTTACCTTCAATAAAATTCTTTGCTGTTTTTACCATCGTTTCTTGCAATGTAACAGGTGGCGTCCACTGAAGTTGCTCTCTTGATTTCTTTGAATCTACTTCCAGATCGCCAAAGAGTTGATCATAGATATTTTTTTTACCTAATACTGAAAGCAATACTTTCAATATACTCTTGGGAAAATAAACCATCCGACCTTTCATCCCCATCCCGGTTGAGAAGGCTTTTATCATTTCTCCGGTCGAAGGATGTTCCTGGTCGGCTAATAGATAGAGCTGATTCTTTGCTTTTTCATTCGTAACACATTCGCTGACAAAGCTGACTACGTTGTCTAAAGAAACCAGAGCACGTTTGTTTTTTACTGATTTAAATGGTAATGGAAGATTTCGAGATACTAGTTTTAATAAGCGTTGAATATTGCCAGGAGCATTTGGACCACAGATCAATGCCGGGCGGACAATGGTTATAGCCATTGCACTCCCTGAAAATGTCTTGAGAAGACTTTCCTCGGCTTCGAGCTTAGATATAGCATAATCGGACGTGGGCTTGGCCGGTGTCAATTCACTGAAAGGCATCCCTGAAGTGGAATTGCCATTAACACCTATTGAACTGATGAAGATGAAATGTTTTATGCCACAGTTTGCAGCGTCATTCGCTAATTTCATTGTCGCATCATGGTTTACACGACGAAATTCGGTCAGCGCATCTTTGGCGTCATCATTAAGGATATGTGCTCTGCCAGCTGTATGAATGACGGTATCACAACCTTGTAAAATTGTGCTCCAATCAGTTTGCGCAGAGATATCTCCAAGGTTGTACATACCCTGCTCGGTATTCTCTTCTCGACGCGTAGTAGATATTACCTGATGACCTGCTGCTCTCAGCGTATTGACTAAAGTAGCACCGAGAAAACCAGTCCCCCCTGTCACTAAAACTTTCATTATCATCCCCTATCAGCTAATTAACTTTTTGCAATAAACGAAATGAACAGCCCTTAACGATTCTGATAATTGAGTGCAATCCAGGATTTATAATTACCGCTTTTAACGTTATCCACCCATTCTTTATTTGCCAAATACCATTCAACAGTTTTACGGATCCCACTTTCGAAGGTCTCCACTGGCTTCCAGCCCAGCTCAATTCCAATTTTCTCAGCGTCAATGGCGTAGCGACGGTCATGGCCCGGACGGTCAGCAACATACGTAATCTGATCGCGATAAGAGCCCTCTTTTGGCATAATCTCATCCAGCAGATCGCAAATAGTATGTACGACCTCCAGGTTCTGCTTCTCGTTATGGCCACCTATATTATAGGTCTCTCCCGGTTTCCCCTGGGTGACAACGGTGTAGAGTGCACGCGCATGATCTTCTACATACAGCCAGTCACGAATCTGATCGCCCTTGCCGTAAATAGGCAGTGCTTTACCGTCCAGCGCATTCAGGATGACCAGCGGGATCAGCTTTTCCGGGAAGTGGTATGGGCCGTAGTTGTTTGAACAGTTGGTGACAATGGTCGGGAAACCGTAGGTACGCAGCCAGGCGCGAACCAGATGGTCGCTGGATGCTTTCGACGCTGAATATGGGCTGCTAGGTGCATACGCGGTAGTTTCCGTAAAGAGTGGCAGCTCAGTTAATGCCGGATGCTCATCAGGATGCGGTAAATCACCATACACTTCGTCGGTAGAGATGTGATGGAAACGAAACGCTTTCTTCGCCTGCTCATCCAACATTGACCAGTACGCGCGAGCGGCTTCCAGCAGCACATAAGTGCCGACGATATTCGTTTCAATAAACGCGGCCGGGCCGGTAATTGAACGATCGACGTGACTTTCAGCAGCCAGATGCATTACCGCATCAGGTTTATGCTTTGCGAAGATACGTTCCAAGGCGTCTTTGTCGCAAATGTCCGCATGTTCAAAAGCATATCGTTCGCTGTCACTGACTTCACTAAGCGACTCAAGGTTGCCGGCATAAGTCAGCTTATCCACATTGACGACGACGTCCTGGGTATTCTTAATAATATGTCGTACAACCGCTGAGCCGATAAAGCCGGCTCCACCCGTCACAAGAATTTTCACGTTATCTATTCCGCCTGTTGGAAATGTCTGGATACTGGCGCTCTGAAATCCGATCGTTTATTAACGCTTTCAGAAATTAAGCACGCTACCGCCCCTGGCTTGACAGCTACCAGTGCACTGAGCGATGTTTGATTAAATGATTTTTCTTGTCTGGATACAGACAAAAAACTGGCGTTAATTGTCGTCCTAAATGGCATCAGAAACAAGCACAAATCGTTACAAATTCGTCGAGATTTAAATCAGATAACTCTCTGTTATCACTGAAATTAATAACAAAAAGCGGTAGCCCGCATTCTGGTTATGTTACAACACCAAAATACCGACTACCGCTTATATAAAGTGAAAAGATGTGAATCAGTCGTTAGCCAGCAACTTCTCAATCCGGCTTCTGAACTTCTGACCTTCCTTCAGGTTACGCAGGCCATACTTCACAAATGCCTGCATATAGCCCAGTTTCTTACCGCAGTCGTAGCTGTCACCGGTCATCAGCATCGCATCAACAGACTGCTTCTTAGCCAGTTCAGCAATCGCATCGGTCAGCTGGATACGGCCCCAGGCACCCGGCTCGGTTTTTTCCAGCTCGGCCCAGATATCCGCGTTGAGAACATAACGGCCAACGGCCATCAGGTCAGAATCCAGCGTCTGCGGCTGATCCGGTTTCTCGATAAACTCAACGATACGGCTCACCTGCCCTTCCGTCTCCAGCGCTTCTTTAGTCTGGATAACAGAGTACTCGGAGAGATCGCCTTTCATGCGCTTAGCAAGTACCTGGCTACGGCCCGTTTCGTTGAAGCGCGCCACCATTGCCGCCAGGTTGTAACGCAGCGGATCGGCAGATGCGCTGTCGATAATGATATCCGGCAGTACAACGATGAACGGGTTGTCACCCACGACCGGGCGCGCGCAAAGAATGGAGTGGCCCAGACCCAGCGGCTGCGCCTGACGCACGTTCATGATGGTTACGCCAGGAGGACAGATAGACTGCACTTCAGCCAGCAGCTGGCGTTTTACGCGCTGCTCAAGCAACGCTTCGAGTTCGTAAGAGGTGTCGAAGTGGTTTTCTACCGCATTCTTGGAGGAGTGCGTAACCAGGACGATTTCTTTGATCCCTGCAGCAACAATTTCATCGACAATGTATTGAATCATCGGTTTGTCGACAATCGGCAGCATCTCTTTAGGAATGGCTTTTGTGGCTGGCAACATATGCATGCCCAGGCCTGCTACCGGAATGACTGCTTTCAAATTAATCATTATTTCTTCCACCTTAAAATGGTTGACGAATTATAGCTCTTTAACCTGTTTTCGCCAGCATGATTTGCCGTGATTCTTATATGATGTTAGGGGACCACATCACAAAAAACAGTAGTTGTAATCTGAATAGATCGCGTTTCTGTGCCAGGAATAGTCGCAAAAAAAGACAATTGTCGATTATCTGTGCGGGAGCGCAAAATTCAGCCGCTCCGTATTCACCACCTGCTGGTCCACGCGGTCAATATCCACGGAGCTCTGCCCTTTCTCATTCACAGCCTTGATGTTCGCCAGCGACAGTAGGGTCTCATCTTTAGCCATAAACTTGCCTCGCACATCCTTACGCAGGTCGAAATTCATCTTCAGCGCCGGGCCGACGGCAGCTTCCTGCATCACGTTGATATTACGCAAGAAGAGGTGCTGCGGTTTGTTGTGCAACTCAAGCGTAGCCCGCTGCATCTCAACGTTGGTGATGGCCACAAAGGAGGTGGCGTTGCCGGAGGAAATTTGTATTCCGCGCAGTTTGTACGCAAGCTGGCGATTATCCAGGCGAATGTCGTTCAGCTTAAAGTTCTGAGGTATCGAGAGATAGTCGCCCTTTATTACACCGTAGCCGATCAGCATGCCGGCACTATTGACCATATCGACATTATCAATAATGAAATTATCACAGCCATAAATGGCTACCGTGGCGTTGTCTATTCCCGCCTTCTTGCTGAAGTCAGGAGTGATATTCTTGGCCTTAATATTGCGAATAATAAAGTGCTTACCGTTTTCGACGTGGACTAACTGACGACAGTTGCTGCCGGTGATATTTGCCACCACGAAGTTCTTCACGGTTTGCTTTTCCGGATAATCGTTGTCGTAGGTGCTGCCGGCGAGACCAATGCCGATGCCCCAGTTGATCTTGCCGTTCGTACAGTTAATGTTGTCAATCACATGATCGGAGATCAGGATGTTACGGTCATTAATGGCGACGTTCCACTCAATCGCGTCGCCCTGGAGATGGCTGAATTTACTGTTGGTGATGCGCGCGCCATCTATCTGATTATGGAATCCCTGGCGCAGGATGGCGTAGTTCGCCTGGCTTACGCTGATGTTATCAATCAGCAGGTTGCGCATGACGCGCGGCTTTTTGCCGCCAATGTAGATCTGCGTCACCGGTCCAAAGCCGCTCATTGCCAGCCCTTTAATCACACAGTCTGAACCGCGAATGTCCAGCGTAATGTTCTCCGTGCGACCGTCACCTTCACCAATCACTTTACTGCCTTCCTGCAGCACGAAGCGTCCGCGACCATTTCCCGTTAACGCACCGCGGATCAACAGCGTTTTACCGTCAGGAATGAAAATGCCCGTATTGATGTTTTTACAGGTGAGCCCGGCAGGGACAACAACGGTGTCGCCTTCGTTAAATGCCTGCTTAAAGGCGGCGATCCAGTCGTTGTTGTTGTACTGGTTAACAGAGACCGTCTTTCCGGTTGCCGCCCGCGCAATGCGGGACGACAGCAGCGGCGTAGCCGCCAGGACGGATAAAGAAGAGACAAAGGTGCGTCGGGTAATCTTTTTCAGCATACAACCTCGGCGTTACAACGTTTGCAGCAGGCTCGCTAACTGGCGATTAATCACCTGCTGGTTAAAATCTGCTTCAACTTTTTGTCGGGCGTTGTGGATAACGGGCTCCAGCGCCTGTTGGTCGATGCCGCTAAATTCGGCTAAACGATCCGCAAGGGCCATCGCATTATTCTCCGGTACCAGCCAGCCGGAGTAATCAGACTTGATTAACTCCGGGATCCCGCTGTGCAGGGTCGACACCACCGGAATACCGACGGCCATCGCCTCCATTAACGCAACCGGGATCCCCTCCATATCGCCATCGGCGCCGGTGACGGAAGGCAGCAGGAATACATCCGCCTCATCCAGCATGGCCTTCACCTCGTGGCTTGGCTTAAAGCCTGGCATCTCCACATAATCTTCCAGCTGATACTGTTCGATAAGCGTGCGAAGACGACGCTCCCACGGGCCAATACCGAGAATGCGATAGCGGAAATCCACGCCGCGCGCTCGCAGCTGGCGGCAGGCTTCGATGGCCACGTGCAGACCTTTTTTCTCCGTCAGACGCGCAACAGAGATTATCTGCAGCGGTTTTCCCGGTACCTTGACCGGGCGGCGGGTAAAGCGCTCTAAATCCACGCCCATACGCGAAACGGTGATTTTTTCCTGCGGACAGCCCATGTTTTTCAGACGCCCGGCCCACAGGTCGCTGATGGGCAGCATCATGTCGCCACGGCGGAAAAGCTGCTGATACTCCGGCGTGTAGTGGTTCAATACCTCGCGGCTGGAGATGTCGATACCGTGGAAGATGGTCGCAATCTTACCGTCAATCACCCCCAGCTCACGCAGTTTGGCGGCGGTCACGCCCGCCGGGCCAAAGTGAGCAATAAACACATCGGCGCGGTACGGCTGCGCCGTTTGACCACAAATGGCAGACAGGATCAGGTTGCGAGATTCCGCGCCATAGCGGGAAACATTCAGCGCGCGCCAGGTCGACGCACGATGGATCCCGCGTAAGGTCTGGCTGGCCCGGTGGCGCAGCTTATTTACTCTTCCTGAGGGCTCGTCCTGCAGCCAGCGGGTTTTCGCCTCCAGCCCATACTGCGTATACGCCGCATGGGTATTTTGTGTATCGCCCTTTTGCAGGGCGATGATCTCCACGTCGTATCCCATATCGATAAACGCGGTGATTTGGTTCAGCACAAAGGTTTCAGACGACAGCGGAAATTTCAGTAAGAAGAAACCAACCTTCATTTCCCCTCCCGGACGCGGTCGAGCACCGATTTCACCATCCCAATTCCCTTCTCGCGCTCGGCTTTCACCGCGACGGCCAGGCGTTCATTGATGGCAGGCAATTGCCCCAGGGTATCGCCCACCATCGCGCCAAGCGAACCATCCAGCAGATGACGAATATCAACGGCCATTTCAGGCATGCCAAGCTGCTGCATAATGCCGGCTGACTTGTGCTCGTAGTTAATCGCAATGGCCGGCGTGCCAAAGTTCATCGAAATGATCGCCGAGTGCAGACGCGTGCCCACGGTGAGGTCACAGGCTGAGAGCAATTTGCCCATCTCGAGGTCGTTCAGTTCGTCCATTACTACGTGATAACGGGACGGATCGTTTACCAGGTTGCGCAGGTTCAGCGCCACCATGCGGTCATCTTTGTTATAGCTGTCGATGCCGGTACAGGTTGAAAGCGCCAGCACCTGGTATCCGCTGTCCAGCACGCGGTTAACCACGTCAGCAAACGCTTTCTCATACGCCGCCTGGGTGGTGCCTAAACGTTTATCAAACGGTGCAAGTTCGCGCAGGGTGATGGCGACCGTTTTCTGTTTCCCCGCCACGTCCAGCCAGTGCTGCACTGCGTAGCTCGCCTGGAAACTGTCGTCCTGATGATCCACCAGCCAGGCGGTGTCCACCCCGTGTTCCACTTTAGAGGTGTCAATCTCGCTGCGTTTCATCATATCGAGGCTTACCGACTCACGCAGGATCAGGGCATCGCAGTGACCGAAGACATAGTTTGCCAGCTGGTTAAACTGCGGATCCTGGAACGGCCCGACGCTGTGACCAATCATAAACAGCGGTTTTTTCGCCATGAATGTGCAGAGTGCGTGCTCAAACTGCGGCACACCGTAAAGATCGACGAAGAACGATCCGCCGACCTGAATAATGGCGTCGTAGCCCGACAGCAGTCGAACGAAATCCGTGAAGCCCTGAGCAATGGCGATGTTACGCAGCTTGCCGGTATCAGTTACACGGGACAGCAACACCTGGTGCTGATAGCGACGGCGCAGAACTTTCTTCACGCGTCCCATCACGCCGGCAGCGTTGTTGTGCTGCTTCATCTGGCTGTAGAGCGGGTCGCCCATTACCGGGCGGTTCAATAACCAGGAAGAGCTGACCGGATAACGGCTCATCACGTCCACTTCAGTCTCAGGCTTAAGGGTGTTAATCGCATCCAATAAACCGCGCAGAATGGCGCTGTCGCCACGGTTGCCACAGGTATGGTTGCCAAGAATAAGTAATTTCATAATGGCCTCTTAAATAACTAGCCTGCGCGAAGCAGCGTTTTCATTTTTTCGTTACGGCAAAACTGGCGCTTCATCTCTACCACCAGCGCATTACGTGACAGCACAATCATCGCGCCAAACGCCAGTGCACCTGCTGCGACCTGTATTGCCAGCATGGCCGCGAGCGGCAGATGGCCAGTGAGCACGATGCCCAGTCCATAGCTCACCACAAGGGTAGGCAGTGACAGATAAAACGGCAGCCACAGGCTCAGAATGTACTGCCGGTAGCTGGAGCCCAGCACCGGCTTGATCATCACGAAGTAGCTCAGAACGGTGTTGATGATCTGCACCAGCAGAAAACCAAGCGTGACCCCAATGGCGCCGGCCATATGTCCACCGACGATAATCGCCGGAATAAACAGGAACGTTTTAAACACGTTGAATTTGAAGCTGATATCAACCCGCGCTTTAGCCATTAGCAGTGAGCCAATCGGGTTTCCAACGGATCGCAGCAGCCCCACCACGCACAGCAGCTGCAGGATCGGGATAATGCTGTTCCACTTCTCGCCAAACACCAGCGGCACGAAGTTGCTCGAGACCACCATCAGCCCCAGCAAAACCGGGAAATTGATAATGCCCACCACAGAGAGCAGCTTGTAAAAATTGACGCGCAGCTTCTCGGTGTCGTCCTGAATTTTGGCGAACGCCGGGAACAGTACGCGGGTGATAATCGGGTTGAGCTTCATTGGTGGTACTACCGCGACGTTGTACGCCAGGTTGTACCCCCCCGCGACGCTCGCCCCGAGGATGCGTGCCAGCACCAGCGTGGAGAGGTTGGTGTTGACATAGTTGATGATGCTGTCGGCGGTGAGCCACGCACCAAAACGCAGGTTGGATGACACCGAAGCGAGAGAGAAATGCAGCCCAGGACGGTAAATCTTGCGACCAAAGTAGCCGAACAGCAGCGTACGCACGGCAGAGTTAACCAGATACCCGAGGATAGCGGTCATGGCCAGCGGCCAGAAATGGGCGCTGACCACGGTAAAGGTAAATCCTGCGAGAACGGCGCTGGTCTCGATCATCCCAATCTTGTTGAATTCCAGCTCTTTCTGCATCAGCGCGCGGAACTGTTGCCCGTGCGGGATCACCACAAAAGCAAACGAGAGCGTACGCATCAGCGGTGCCAGATCGGGGTTGTGCAGCACGCTGGCGATGGTATCGCTCAACAGGAACACCAGCACGAAAACGAACACCCCCAGCCCAACGTTCAACCAGTAGAGCGTGGTCAGTTCCAGATGGCTGATCTCTTTGCGCTGGATAATCGAGTTAGCAATGCCGAAGTCAGACAACGTATCGGCCAGCGCGATAATCACCAGCGAGACGGTCAGCAGACCGAACTGGTGGTTATCGATAATGCGCGCCAGCACCGTCATCTGCACCAGGCCGAGGCCAATGATGACAATGGTCGCCATCGCTGACCATTTGGCGCCACTGATGGTTTTTTCACGTAAGCTCATCTTAGTACGCCGCTTTGTTCACGAAACCTTTGAAGATGGTCAGAAAGACGATCTTGATATCGAACCAGAGGCTCCATTCACGGATGTACTCCAGGTCGAATTCGATGCGTTTTTCCATTTTTTCCAGCGTGTCGGTCTCGCCGCGCCAGCCGTTGATCTGCGCCCAGCCGGTAATGCCTGGCTTCACTTTATGGCGCAACATGTAGCCTTCAATCAGCGAGCGGTACTGTTCGTTGTGAGCCACGGCATGGGGACGGGGTCCGACAATCGACATGCCACCGGTAAAGACGTTGATAAACTGCGGCAGCTCATCCAGCGAGGTACGGCGCAGGAAGTTCCCCACCCGCGTAACACGTGGATCGTTCTGCGTCGCCTGGGTCACGACCTTGTCGTTCTCCATCACCTTCATTGAGCGGAATTTCCACACCATGATGGGCTTACCGTCCATGCCGTAGCGGGTCTGACGGAAGATAACCGGGCCCGGGGAGCTCAGCTTCACCGCCAGAGCAATGCAGCACAGCACCGGGGAGATCAGCAGTAAGATCAGTGAAGAGAGCACGATATCTTCCAGGCGCTTGAGCACGCGATTGATACCCGACAGCGGGGTGTCATACAGCGGCACGACCGGCACGCCGTTCACTTCTTCAATACGGGAATGGAGGATGTTAAAGGTAAAGACGTCCGGGATCAGGATCACCGAACAGGTGGTATCGGCCAGTTCACGCATCAGTTTCTTAATGCGGGATTCATCTTTCATCTGCATCGCGATGTAGACGTTATGAATTTTGCCGGCTTTGGCGTCCTCAATAAGCTGTTCGTAGTTACCAGCCCAGTCTGAAGGCACGCCGCCAGGCTTCGCGTCGTGATAAATCCCGACCACTTCAAAACCTAACCATGGCTCTTTGCGGAAGCTATCGAGAAGCACCTTCCCTACCGGCAAATCCCCCGCCACGGCGACAAAGCGACGGTTATAACCGCGATTACGCAGCCAGCCGGCGCCAAAACGGATCAGGGTGCGGCATACCACCATGCCGACGCTGGTAATCAGATACCAGCACAGATACGTCACCAGGCGATTATCAAAATCCTGACTGAATGCCACCAGACCTGCACTGAAGATCAGGCTTAATGTCCAGTTCTGCAGCAACAGCATCAGTTCGGTGGTCATTTTCACACCACGCCACGAACGGTAGAAGTCGGTCATCCCCCCGATCATCTGGAACACAACCAGCGCAATCAGCGCCATGAGCAGATGCATGTAGAAGAAGGATTGCCCGCTTACCCAACTCACCACCCATAATCCGCCGACCATGATGGTGATATCAGAAAAACGCTGCACCATGGAGATTAACGATGCATTCGTTCTCGCTCGTTCGCGTTTTTTTAGATTCGTCATCGTTGTTCCTTTAGTTCAACACCTGCCCCCTCACCCCACATCAGGGTGAGGGGGAAAGCTATTTACTGATTCAACAGCGCCAGAATGTCCTTCGTTCGCGCTTCCATCAGCGCGGTATCCGCGCGGGATTCCACGTTCAGGCGCACCACCGGCTCGGTATTTGAAGAGCGCAGGTTAAAACGCCACTGCGGGAACGCCATACTGATGCCGTCGGTACGGTCAATTTCCAGCGCATGGAGGGCAAAATGCTGCTCCACGCGGGCAATGGCCTCGGCCGGCTGCGCCAGTTTGCTGTTGATTTCGCCACTTGCCGGGAAGGCCGCCATGCGGTCGCGTACCAGCTCGCCAAGGGTCTTCCCTTTCAGACACAGCAGCTCGGTGACCAGCAGCCACGGGATCATCCCGCTGTCGCAGTAGGCAAAATCACGGAAATAGTGATGGGCGCTCATCTCGCCGCCATAAATGGCGTCTTCTTCGCGCATACGCTCTTTGATGAAGGCATGACCGGTTTTGGACATCACCGGCTGGCCGCCCGCGGCGTTCACCACATCCACGGTGTTCCAGGACAGACGCGGATCGTGAATGATCTTCGCGCCCGGGTTTTTCTCAAGGAACGCTTCCGCCAGCAGGCCGACAATGTAGTAGCCTTCGATGAACTGGCCTTTTTCGTCGAACAGGAAACAGCGGTCGAAATCGCCGTCAAAGGCGATACCCATATCGGCACCGTGTTCGATGACCGCGTTACGGGTGTCGTCGCGGCACTCCGGCAGCAGCGGGTTCGGGATACCGTTCGGGAAGTTGCCGTCCGGGGTGTTATGGACCTTAACGAAGGTTACCGGCACATTCAGGGCCTTAAAGCGGGCTTCGAGCGCATCCACCACCGGGCCGGCCGCGCCGTTACCGGAGTTGATCACCAGCTTCAGCGGTTTCAGGTTTGCAACGTTGATGTAGCCCAGCAGGTGGTCGATGTACGCTTTACGCAGGTCGATCTGCTTATAGCTGCCGCGTTTTGCTTCATTCACCGGCGGGAAATCGTTAGCTTCGGCGAGACGCTGCACGTCACGCAGACCGGTATCGCCGCTGATAGGACGCGCGCCCTTGCGCACCAGCTTCATACCGTTGTAGTCCATTGGGTTATGGCTGGCCGTCACTTCGATACCGCCGTCCACGCCGAGGTGGAAGGTGGCAAAGTAAATCTCTTCGGTGCCGGACAAGCCGATATCCAGCACGTCCACTCCCGCATCCTGCAGCCCTTTTGCCAGCGCCAGCTTCAGGGACTCACTGGTCAGGCGCACATCGCCGCCAAGGACAATCGTTTGTGGCTTAAGATATTCGCCGTATGCGCGGCCAATGCGCCACGCAATGTCTTCATTCAGCTCTTCGCCCAGCTTGCCGCGAATATCGTAGGCTTTAAAACAGGTTAATTTTTCCATGATGACCCCTTTTTCAGGCAACAGTTGGCCCGCCCGATTAACAGGCAAATTTGTTTTTATTCATTCGCAGGCCGGATGCGCGAAACGCTATCCGGCTTTAGAGACGGCGCTATACCCGCCCGTAACGGTCCTGGAAACGGACAATATCGTCTTCTTCCAGGTACGAACCGGAGCGCACTTCAATTAAGTCGAGAGGAATTTTCCCCGGGTTTTCCAGGCAGTGCGTGGCTCCCAGCGGAATATAGATTGACTCGTTTTCGCCCAGCAGTTTCACTTCGCCATCAATCGTGACTTTGGCGGTACCCGCCACCACGACCCAGTGCTCGGCACGGTGGTGGTGCATCTGTACCGACAGCCCCTCACCCGGTTTCACGGTGATGCGTTTCACCTGGTAACGTTCACCGGCATCGATGGAGTCATATTTGCCCCACGGACGATACACTTCGCGGTGGATATGGTGTTCATGGCGACCATCGGCCTTGATCTTCTCCACCACTTTTTTAACGTCCTGCACGGCATTACGGTCAGCAATCAGCACGGCGTCTTTCGTCTGTACGACCACCAGATCCTTCACGCCAACAGTGGTCACCAGACCGGACTCGGCGTAGACATAGCTGTTTTCCGTTTTGTGGCTGATAACATCACCGTGGTGGACGTTACCCTCCGGGGTATGGGCGCTGATCTCCCACAGGGAGGACCAGGAGCCAACATCACTCCAGCCCGCATCCATCGGTACCACAACGGCATCGGCCGTGCGTTCCATTACCGCATAGTCAATTGACTCTTCCGGGCAGGCGAGGAAAGACGCTTCGTCAACACGGATAAAATCGAGATCCGGATCCACTACCGCCATCGCTTTCTCGCAGGCGTCCAGAATATCCGGGCGATATTTGCGCAGCTCTTCCAGGTAGCGGCCAGCGCGGAACAGGAACATCCCGCTGTTCCAGTAATATTCACCGCTGGCCACATACGCCTGCGCGGTTTCCAGATTCGGTTTTTCGACAAACTGCGCCACGTCAAACGCTACGCTGTCGCCTTCGCCCGGGGTCACATTGCCACGACGAATATACCCGTAGCCGGTTTCCGGCAGGTCCGGCACGATGCCGAAAGTCACCAGTTTGCCGTTTTCGGCGTAAGGAATAGCCGCGCGTACCGCCTCGCGGAACGACTCTTCCTGTTGAATAACATGGTCTGCCGCCAGAACCAGCATCAGCGGATCGCAATCCGGGCTGCTGCGTTTGGCCGCCAGCGCAGCCAGCGCAATCGCGGGGGCGGTGTTACGTCCGGCAGGCTCCAGAATGATATTTTCTGTGAGTTTGTTCAGCTGGCGCAGCTGCTCGGCAACAATAAAGCGGTGTTGTTCGTTACAAATCACCACCGGGCTTTCACACTCCACACCCTGCAGGCGGTTAACCGTCGTCTGCAGCATGGTGAGCTCCCCTTTCAGGCAGAGGAACTGTTTTGGATAGAGCACGCGGGACAGCGGCCACAACCGGCTACCAGAGCCACCTGCCATCACAACCGGATACAAAGTGGTTTGACTCATGATTTATCCCCGTATATCTGCAATAAATTGGCTCAGCACGTTCTCTTTCTCGAGCGTGCGTTCGGCATATTCACGTGCCACCGTGTTCGTTTTTGGCATGGCAAGTGCCCGTTCAATGCCAGTGACCAGCGCCGGGACCGATTCCGGTTCCACGCAAACGGCGATCCCCGGATAGCTGTCGCACAGCTGGCCTAATTCTGTTTCGGCTTCCGCCGTGATCACCGCGTTACCGCCCACTGCCAGAATGTTGGTCAGCTTGGACGGCAGCACCGCGTCTGCCGCGCCGCGCTTTTGTACCACCAGATGGCAGTCGCCCATCTTCAGCAACGCAGGCAGTGCCTCGTAAGACTGAAGCGGGAAAAATTTCACGTTCGTCAGGCCGCGGTCATTGGCCATTTTTTCCAGTCGCGCTTTTCCGCCGCCCTGCCCGACGATGACAAACATCCAGGGTTGATGGCTCAGTTGCTGTGCGGCGTCGATGACGCTCTCCAGCCCCTGCTTCTCGCCGATGTTGCCTGAGTAAAGAATGATTTTTTGGTCGTCAGGCAAACCGAGCTGAGCGCGTAGCGCCTGAGCGTCACTGTCTGTCACGTCGCGAAAACGCGCCACTTCAGACCAGTTAGGGAAAAAGATCACTTTTTCCGCCGGTACGCCCTTCTCCTGCGCTTTGTTCATCATTGAGCGCGAGATGGTCGAGACATAATCCACGTTATGCAGGCCGCTGCGCTCGAAGGCGCTGGCGAGTTTCGCCACCTTCCCGCTCTTACCTTTGCCGGCCATTCCCAGGCCGAGCATGGCGTCCACTTCATAATCCTGAATGTGAAGCAGCGTGCGCGCGCCGGAGAGTTTGCCCAGCAGGCGCATGCCTGGGGTGCAGAACAGCGTTGGCACCACACCGATAATGCGATCCGGCTTCCAGCGACGTTGCGCCATCAGCGGGAAGAAACTGCTCAGGGCAAAGCTGCCCAGATGAAGTAACCGTTTCAGCGTTGAGGGCTGTTTCGGCACGTACAGCGGGCAACGCCAGACGGTCGCGGCACCCTCTTCGCGACGGTAGCGCCAGCCTGAATAGCGCTCACCTACTTTCCATTCCGGGTAGTATGGCGGCGCGGTAATGACCCGCACGTCATGTCCCTGGCTCGCCATCCACTCGACCATTTCGCCGGTGTATTTACCGATGCCGGTTAACTCCGGCGAATAGTTGATTCCGTACACCAGAATTTTCATAAGCCCGGCACTCCGGACTGACGATCGGCCAGGAAATAGGCACGACTGTTGTCATGCACCTTGTCACTGGCCAGCAACGCCTCTGGCGTCTGCCAGCGGTAGTCGTCATGCTGAGAATCAGGCAGACGCAGGTCTGCCTCACTCACCTTCAGGCGAAAACCGAGCACCACATAGTGCGTGGTGAAACCGGTGCCCGAAAAGTTATCGTCATAGAAGTGCTGCCAGACCCCGTAAAACTGGCCTGCCGCCATCGGCAGTTGCAGGCCCAGTTCCGCCAGAGTGAGACGCTCAAAAGCATTTTCCAGCGTCTCATCCTTCTGCACGCGCCCGCCGGGCACGAACCAAAAGCCCTGTGCAGGACGGTTGGTTCGTTTTCCCAGCAAGAACTCGCCGCGTTCGTTTTCCACCACCAAATCAATTGAGATGAGCGGAGTGGAACGCACTACCGTGGCAAAATCTTCCTGACTTAAAAACATCATTACCCCCGGAAGCGGTGCTGGTTTTCAAGGAACCACTGGTAGGTGCTTGCCAGCCCCTGCTCCAGAGATACCTCGTGATACCAGCCCAGCTGATGCAGACGGGTCACGTCCAGCAGTTTGCGCGGCGTGCCGTCCGGTTTGGTGGCGTCAAAGACCACGCGGCCTTTGTAACCCACCACCTGCGCGATGGTTTGCGCCAGCTCGCGAATGGTGCAATCCACGCCAGTACCGACGTTAATGTGTGACAGCATCGGTTCGGTGTTTTCCTGCCACACCTCACGATCCAGCTCCATTACGTGAATGCTGGCAGCCGCCATGTCATCCACATGCAGGAATTCACGCATTGGCGTCCCGCTGCCCCACACCACCACATCCGGTGCATTTTCGGCCGTTGCCTCGTGGAAACGACGCAGCAGCGCCGGGATCACGTGCGAATTGCTCGGGTGGAAGTTGTCATGCGGTCCGTACAGGTTGGTCGGCATCACCGAACGATAGTCGCGGTTATACTGACGGTTGTAGGATTCGCACAGCTTGATCCCGGCAATCTTGGCAATCGCATACGGCTCGTTGGTTGCTTCCAGCGTGCCCTGCAGCAGTTCGCTCTCAGCGATCGGCTGCTTCGCCATTTTCGGGTAGATACAGGATGAGCCGAGGAACAACAGCTTATTCACGTTGTGCAGATGCGCTGCGTGAATGATGTTGCTCTCAATCATCATGTTCTCGTAGATGAAATCCGCCGGATACGTGTTGTTGGCAACAATGCCGCCCACTTTCGCCGCCGCCAGATACACCTGGTCAATACGTTCACTGGCGAAGAAGTCCTGTACCGCTTTGCTGTCGAGCAGGTTCAGCTCGTCACGGGTACGGACAATCACATCGACATCACCGCGCTGTTCAAGCTGGCGAACAATCGCGGAACCCACCATTCCGCGATGACCCGCGACAAAAATACGTTGTTTTGTCATTCTCAGGACTCCAGCGCGATGGCAACCTCGTAGCCATGAGACTTGAGCAGGGAGTGTTTTTTCGCTGCTTCAAGATCTTTGGCAACCATCTCGGAAACCATCTCCTGCAGAGTCGTTTCTGGTTTCCAGCCCAGTGTTTCGTGTGCTTTGGTTGGGTCGCCCAGCAGGGTTTCCACTTCAGCAGGACGGAAGTAACGTGGGTCAACCTGTACAATCACGTCGCCCGGTTTCACGCCCGGTGCGTCATGGCCCGTTACGGAAACCACGATGCCTTTCTCTTCCACGCCGGTACCTTCGAAGCGCAGTTTGATACCCAGCTGAGCGGCAGCCATCTCAACGAACTGACGTACGGAGTACTGCACGCCGGTTGCGATAACGAAGTCTTCTGGTTTTTCCTGCTGCAGCATCATCCACTGCATTTTTACGTAGTCTTTGGCATGGCCCCAGTCACGCAGGGAATCCATGTTGCCGAGGTGCAGGCAAGATTCCAGACCCTGTGCGATGTTAGCGATAGCGCGGGTGATTTTACGGGTAACGAAAGTTTCACCACGACGTGGGGATTCGTGGTTGAACAGAATGCCGTTACAGGCATACATGCCGTAGGATTCACGGTAGTTCACGGTGATCCAGTACGCGTACAATTTCGCCACGGCGTACGGAGAACGTG
The DNA here is from genome assembly GCF_000534435.1 of Enterobacter sp. BIDMC 26. NCBI lineage: Bacteria > Pseudomonadati > Pseudomonadota > Gammaproteobacteria > Enterobacterales > Enterobacteriaceae > Enterobacter > Enterobacter sp. BIDMC 26. Next base: position 2,230,607 of record NZ_KI973182.1, read on the forward strand.
GATAGAACGGGGTAGTCTCTTTCTGAGGAATTTCCTGCACCAGACCGTACAGCTCAGAGGTGGATGCCTGGTAGAAACGGGTTTTCTTCTCAAGGCCGAGGAAGCGAATCGCTTCCAGCAGACGCAGCGTACCCATTGCGTCAACGTCAGCGGTGTATTCCGGAGATTCGAAGGAGACCGCAACGTGGCTCATCGCGCCCAGGTTGTACACTTCATCCGGCTGCACTTCCTGCAGAATACGGGTCAGGTTGGAAGTATCGGTCAGGTCGCCGTAGTGCAGATGGAATTTCGGGTTCGCCGCATGAGGATCCTGATAAATGTGATCCACACGTTCGGTGTTGAATGAAGAAGCACGACGCTTAATACCGTGTACTTCATAACCTTTTTCCAGCAGCAGTTCTGCCAGGTAAGAACCATCCTGTCCGGTAACGCCGGTGATGAGAGCGACTTTAGACATGTTTATATTCCTCTACTTATGAATTTAATCAGTTTCAACGCGTTCGCGTATCACCACTGCGGGGTTGCCACGGCAAATTTTATTTGCCGGTAGCGATTTAAAAACGCTGCTGCGGGCACCGACTACCGTGCCATCGCCAACAGAAACACCAGGTGCAACAAAAACATCTGTCGCCAGCCAGCATTTTTCGCCAATCACAATCGGAGTGGCGGTAATATCAAAATGCTGACTCATAAAATCGTGACTGCCGGTGCACAAATAACACTTCTGTGAAACCACTGAATTTGCGCCAATCGTAATATCGCCAAGGGTATATAACACCGCGTCATCCCCTACCCACGCATAATCCCCAAGCGTTAATTTCCACGGGTAGGTAATTTTTACCGACGGGCGAATGACTACGTTTTTTCCGATTTTTGCGCCAAACAGACGCAATAAAAAAGCTCGCCAGCGGTACAGTATTTGCGGTGACCAGGCAAATAAGGTGGCCTGTACGGCCCACCACAACTGCACTTTAATACCGCTCCCGCCCCGAAAGCCTTTCGGCACGGAGAAACCATTAAGATCCTGCATTACGTTTCCTTATATTCAGGCTTTGTTATATAAGGTTTTCGTTTTACCCGTGGTACGCAGACGTAATAAATAAGATAATTCCGCCCAGAACCCCGGCACGCCTAATATTTTACGCTGCACATTTCTAGCATCCTGGCACAGTTCCAGATTATTAGACGTTGACACACCGCCCATTGAAAATTCAGATACCAGCCCTTTAATTCGACGGAACGGGTAACCTGATTTATACAGGCTGGCAGTCAGCGCATAATCTGAAGAAACTTTATACTGCAGATCGTAAGGCTGTTTTTTCAGACCTTTTACCGGGAAGAAAATGGCCTGATGGCTGGCAGGCAAACTGTGGTAGATATACCAGCCGGGTTTCGCACTGCGGCAAACTTTATGGCCATCGCCAAAATCGAGCAGCGCGTCGCCAATGTACATCGCATCCTCTTTCTGGCGCGCCAGCTGACGGGCAAATAACGCCACATCCTCATGGAATACGTCACCGGAATTCAGGAAGATGGCATAACGGCCTTGCGCCATGTCGATGCCTTTATTCATCGCATCGTAGATGCCTTTATCTTTCTCGCTGATGAAACGTAAGTTGAACTCACCGTTGAGTTTTTCCAGAAACTCCGCCGTACCATCGTTCGAGCCGCCATCGACCACAATCCACTCGAAGGTGAGGCTTGGATCGCGCGCCAGGTTGCGCAGCGAGCGCCAGGTTTTTACCACCCCTTCGTAATTACGAAAAGCGACAGTAATGACGCTAAGAAACATAAATCACCTCATTTCGTCATACGTTCGTAATATTAAGCGCTTTGCGCAGAATAAACGGACAGACAATCAAGAAAGCATATTCCGGGCTAAATATTGACCCGGTAAAAAACAACGACACCGGTGTAAACAGATAAAGCTGCACGCGAAAGTTCTGGTTATCACCAAACGCGTTAATCATCATTTTGAAAACTTTAAACAGATACCACAGTGTCAACAGTACGGCGAACCACGAAAAATAGATAATTAACAGATACAGGCCATTGTCTATGGTTTTACCGACATCCGCACCGTTAAAGATTCCGAATGATGCAACATATTCGTAAAGTGAGCCGAATCTTACTACACCATCGATATGGGTTAAGGAATAACCCACCATCACCAGCGGACCAATGATACGATAATAGGATGACGAGCCTTCGGTTCCCAAATCTCCCAGGCGTTCTGAGATGTATGGGAAGGCAAATATCACGCCAACCATAAATACTGTCAGAGAGATAATCGCCAGCGGCAGTTTTTTCTTAATCGCATCTTTGTTCAGGTACTGGAACGCCCACTCCAGCAGGTAAAACAGGATAAATGTCATTACCCCTGAGAACGATCCTGACAGAACAATTCCTGCAAGAATCATAGCATCGGTCTTAGGGGTTTTGATACCAAACTGTTTGATGCTGAGCCAAATTGAGATTAGTGCCAAAGCAAAAAACGCCGGTTCAAAATAGAGGGCTGTCGTACGCTTTCCGCCAAACTTGATGAAGTTCAATACATAGCTGTTACTGTAAATGAGATATTTCGAAATTATCTCCATCAGGCTACTGCCACCGGTCAAAATAATTTGTGCCATTTCCAGTGCAGCAAGCATAACAATTAACGCAACGGCAATATAAAAGAACCTAAGGATTTTCCGATAATTGTGTGGTGAAATAACCTTGAAGCGAATACTCCAGACCATGCCAATAATAATGACGATATAAACAAACAGCATGGTGGAGGTGACGTATTTACTGGCATCCAGAGACTGACCAAAGATGTAGTTAAATAGCGTCAGACCCACGCCCAGCCCTAAGGCCATCATCAGCTTCTTGAGGTTGATTTTGTCGACATACAGCAGAAGCAGAACGGGCAAGAAGGTCACTATGGTTATCGGGAAGCTTTCGCCAAGCTGGGCAATTTTGACGTTGACCAGCAGGTAAATCAGCGGCAGCAGCAGATAACTACAGACTCTGATAGAACGAGACATATTCCTCCAGCATCTGTTGTCCACTGTAGGCCTTGCGGCTGCGGTTGCGGAACGATTCCAGGTCGGTGCCAAAAACAGCCTGCGCGATCTGCGCCTTCGGCAGTTGCACCAGGGGCAGCACCTCATGCTCCGCAAACGTGGTCCCGCCCGATTTTTCCAGCACTTCACGTGCCGCATCGCTGTGGGTGGCAATCACCGGCACACCGATGGAGAGCGCTTCGCACAGGATCAGCGGGTAGTTATCCACGCGCGAACTGAATACCAGCGCATCCATCCCATTGAGGGCGCTCATCAGTTTGCGCTTGTCGGTTTCAAACCCGTGATTCACCACGTTAGCCCCTTCGAACGGCGAGAACTTGCCGAAGGTGTGCAGTTCAATCTTGTCACCCAGCGCCATCATGTCGCGCACCAGCTGCTGATTGGTTTTGCCGTCGTAACGCAGGTCATGCGCAACGATAGCGATTTTTGGTTTACCCGGGGTTTCTGCAACCGGGGTAAGTTCGGCCAGAATCGCTTCCGTCGCCACGTCGATACCGTTATTGATGATCTGACAGCGCCCTGCCCCATACAGACTGTTAAAGGCATCGGCCACGTGCTGGCTTGGGGAGATAAACGTACAGCCGAGCGAGAGCATGTCGCGAAACAGCTGGCGCTTTCCGGCCACCAGCTGATGGGCACGATCCACTTTCACCGGCGGATAGTTGCTCAGCGTCGGGCACTTCTGGCAGTTGCTTTTCCAGCCTTCACACCCGTCGGTAAAGGCGCAGCGACCGGTCACGCTCCAGTGATCGTGCAGCGTCCAGACGAAGCGGGTATCCGGTTTGTGGGCCTGCACCTTCTGGCAAAACGCCACCACCTCTTCCAGGTTCAGCCAGTAGCTGTGAAGCACATGGAAATGCAGCACAACCGGCCCCTGGGAGCGCGTTACTGTGCGATAAAGGGTATTAAGATTGCCAAACAGATCGCGGTTAAACAGGCGGAACAAGGCAATGTTGGCCACGGAAGTCAGGCGCGGCGTGTGCTTATGCACCTGCGGGTAGTTATCGTGACTGACGCTTTTCTTACCGCCTTTGCCATAACCGTAAATAAAACGAGACTGAAGTCCTTTTTGCAGCGCGCGCTGGTGAAGATCCAGCGCCACACCGGCCGCCCCGCCCTCTGCGAGACGGACGTTAAATTGCAGAATGTTCATTTGATCACCTTCACGCGGGCTTTCTCACCCACCACCAGCGCGTTATCCGGAATACTGTCCAGCACCACGCTCCCTGCGCCTATCGTGACGTTATTACCAATCGTGATGTCGCCAATGATGACCACGTTCGCGCCCAGCTCGACGTTATTGCCAATCACCGGGCAGGCCAGGCTGTCGGGCCCACGGTTACCGATGGTGACGGCGTGGCGAATAGTGAAATCATCACCGGCTACAACGAATTTGTTGATCACCACGGCATAACCGTGATGAATGGTAAAACGGCGACCAATGGTGGCAGCGGCCTGAATTTCATAACCAAAAAAACATTCAGTAATGATGCGGTACAGCACCAGCACCGGTGCTGCCCAGAGATTGTTTAAAACATTTTTCTTGCGCCACACCGAGCAAAAATGCGCGATGCGGTACGCCAGAACCATGCAGCACGGGCGCAGGCTCCAGCTGTTAGCGCGGCAATCTTCCAGAAACATTATTTCCCCCGAAGTCCATCAGCCAGACGCTTGCCGTTACGCACGGACAACAACGTGAGCAGCGTGCGCCAGTTCATGCGCTTATTGCGGATCTGATAGAGGGTAAACAGCTGATACTTCCGGCTGGCACGGTCGAACTTGTCCTTGTGCTTGCGGTAAAAGTGGAAGTAACCAGAGAATTTCTTCGGCGACGAGGTGATTTGCATCTCCCCGTGATTGATATGCAGGATCTGCGTCGCCTCTTCCACCTTCCACGGCTCGCCATACTCCATCACCATGCGCAGGAAGATGTCGTAATCCTGCGCAGCCTTCAGCTCGGTATCGAACAGGCACTCCTTAAAGCGCCACGCCCAGGTAAAGACCTGATTACCGATGATGTTGCGTTTATAGAACAGGCGGCGTGAGTAAGGCGATTTCGGGTACAACGGCAGGCTGGCAGGCTGCGAGTAAACTTCACCCTGACAGACATAGTCGTTGGCATACAAAAACGCATGCGTCACCAGCTGTGCTTTGTGCGACAGGAAGATCGACAGACGGTTCGGCGTCCATTCGTCATCGTCGTCGATGCCGGTCAGATACTGGCCTTTAGCCTGCATAATCGCCTGGTTACGCACCGCGCACGCACCGGAGTTAATCTCGTTGTGCGTGTAAACCACGCGCGGGTCGTTAAGGTCAGTCACAAACTTTTGCAGCTGTTCGTACGAGGAAGAACAGTCATCAACGATGATCAGTTCCCAGTTATCGTAATCCTGTCGCAGCACAGATTTTATTGCGCGGATCGCCAGCTGCTGACGATTCCATGTCGGCATATAAATAGAAACTAAAGGGCGTTGTGTAGTCATGGTCTTCCCCGAAAGCTAACGATTAGTGACTGTCAGACTTGTATTCGTACTCGTAGTAACCGTAGTCCTGGTAACCGGTCGCACGACGGAAGATGGAGTTCAGGATCACCCCTTTCACTTCAATTCCGTTTTGCTCGAAGCGGCTCAGGCTGGTTTCCACTTCCTTCAGCGTGTTCACCGCGTAACGCGCCACCATCAGCGTGGTGCCGGCATGGCGGCCCACAATGGCGGCATCGGTCACCGCCAGAATTGGTGGGGTATCAATCAACACCAGGTCATAGTTTTTGCTCGCCCACTCCACCAGCTCGCTAAAACGTTCACTCATCAGCAGCTCTGATGGATTCGGCGGCACCTGACCACGCGGAATAAGGTCAAACTTCGGCACCGTCGTCGGTTTTGCACTCTGGCTAATCTCACCTTTGCCCAGCAGGATTTCCGACAACCCGTTGACGTTATTGGTACCCAGCAGTTCGTGGGTATAGCCCTTACGCATATCACAGTCGATCAGCAGCACCCGTTTATTGGTCTGGCTCACCACCGCCGCCAGGTTGGCACAAACAAAGGTCTTACCAATTGACGGGCTGACACCGGTCAGCATCAGGACGTTGTTTTTGGCCTGCATCATGGCGAAGTGCAGACTGGTACGCAGACTACGAATCGCTTCGATGGCCAGATCGGTTGGGTTACCCACGGCCAGCAGCTGGCTTTGTTTGTAACGCTTAACGCCTTTGGTGGTTTTGGCGCTGTCACGTGATTTTTGCCACTCCGACAGCGGGATGCTGGCGTAGACGTTGATACCGCTCTCTTCCAGTGCCTGCGGGCTTTCGATTCCACGGTTGAACAGCGAGCGAAGCAGCACGCCAACGATGGAGAGGATAAGACCCAGAATAATGCTGCCGAGAATGATGAGGGCTTTCTTCGGCTTCAACACCCCAGGCTGGGTGATGGCCGGGTCAACGATGCGCACATCACCAACGGTACTGGCTTCGGTGATTTTCAGCTCCTGCTGTTTATTCAGCAGCTGCATGTACACCTGCTGTCCGGATTCCACATCGCGGGTCAGACGTACGATTTCCTGCTGCGTTTTAGGCATCGCAGTGACGCGGTCGTTGAGTTTCGCCTTCTCTTCTTCCAGCGTGCGGCGTTTCTCAAGCAGCGTACGGTAGGCCGGGTGACGCTTGGTATAAAGCTTGGAAATTTCCGCCTCTTTGAAGGTCAGCTCGTTAAGCTGGGCATCAATGTTAACCATCGAGTCGAGAACGGATTTCGCTTCCAGCGGCAGGTCGACAGAGTCTTTATCCTGACGATAGGCGTTCAGCTTGTTCTCGGCATCATCCAGACGGGCGCGGACTTCCGGAAGCTGTTTGGCGAGGAATGCCAGGCTTTTCGCTGCTTCAGCCGATTTACGCTCAACGTTCTGCTCAAGATAGTTACGGGTGATGCTGTTGAGGATGTCGCGGATCTGATCCTTATCTTCACCGGTAAAGGTCATGCTCAGGACACCGGTGTCCTTGCCGTTTTCGGTGACGGTCAGGTTGTTCTGCAGATTGTTAATCATTCCCAGCGTGGAGAATTTGGTCACGGTAAATTCACCGCCCTCCTGGGCGTGGATCGCGCTGACCATCATGCTGACACCCTCTTTCGTCAGCATCTGCCCCACTTCACCGCGCGCGCTAAAGCCCGCATCGCTGGTCAACTGGTACTGTTTCGGGCCTAACACCGTCAGGGTAAAGGTCTGATCCGCGCTTCCTTTTGGCAGCACAAAGTCAGTCACTTTGACCGTGTCGTTGCTGCGTCCCATCAGACGGTCCCAGCCGGCACCAAAGATCGGGAAGGTATTTTTGGTGACGGAGATATCAAGGCCGAGGTCGTGAACGGTTTTACCCAGAACCAGGCGCGACTGGATCAGCTGAATTTCCGCATCGGAGGCCGGCGGTTTGTTCGCCAGTGCGGAGCCAATGTCCTGCACCAGCGAGTTACCGGTATTCTGCTCAATCTGCACCAGCGCATCGGCACTGTAGATGGGCGTCGCAAACAGCGTATAGACGACGGCCGCCGCGGCAAACACGGCGGTGATCCCAAGCACCCACCACTTTGCCTCTACGACGGTGCCGACCAGGCGACCAATATCGATTTCATCACTGCCCGAAGTCGGGGCGGCAGAAGGTTTTGTTTTTTCTGTCATTGTTATCCCTGCTGAACTTTCAGTGCCTGCGCCCACTGACGGGCAGACTGGTCAAGTAAGGTGTATACCGCCTCGAAGGCCTCATGGCTTTTGCGATATGGATCGGGGATTTCGCGTTCATTGTCCCAGTGACCAAACAGCATCACCTTGCCGCGCATCTCCGGTGCGATATCACACAGCGCATGGATATGGCGTTTTTCCATCGTCAGGATCAGGTCATACTCCCGGCACATACGGCCGGTGACCTGACGGGCGATGTGCCCGTCGAGAGAAAGGTTATGATCGCGGGCCACGCTCGTTGCGCGCTCATCGGCACCTTTACCGACCAGCGCACCCAGCCCTGCGGATTCAACGGTCAGTTCGGGCTGGTAGAGTTTCAGCAGCCGTTCAGCCGTGGGGGAACGGCAAATGTTCCCCACGCATACCACCAGAATTTTGTTAAACATCGCGGATTACCAGGTATGAATGTCGCGCGCCGTATCCGTCATGTAGCGAACGCCACTGATGGTTGGCAGCAACTGGTTGATCAGACGGTTCCAGCGGGCAACCGGTGCGGTGGTGACATACACCACATCGTATGGCTGGAGACGGAACTCCGTTGCCATCACCAGAGACGTCGCATCGGACATATCCAGCTGGTAGATGTTGGCAATCTTGCCTTTCGCACTGCCCTCACCTTTCAGCGGACGGATCACGAAGATACCGGTGGCGTTGGAGGTGGTCAGATCAATACCCTCTGCATTACCCAGCGCTTCGGTCAGGGTCATGCCGCTGAAGTCCATTTTGAGGGTGCTCTGTTTCTTAACTTCGCCCATCACGAACACTTTCAGATCGTCATTGCGCGGTACGTAGAGAATGTCGCCCGGATAGAGCAGACGGTTCTGAGTCAGGTCACCGTTTTGCATCAGCGCCTGCAGCGAAATGCGCTGCTCTTTGCCGTTGTGCGTCAGAACCACGTTGCGCCAGTCGGCACCGTCGGTTAAACCACCAGCGGCGTTAATGGCATCCAGAACGGTCAGCGGTACGTTGGTGATGGCCTGTTGACCGGATTTATTCACCTGTCCGGAGATATAGGCTTTTTGCGAGCGGAATGCGGCGATATTAACGTCCACCTGCGGATCGGCGATGTACTGCGCTAAGCGGCCGGTAATATCACTGCGGATTTCGGCGAGCGTTTTCCCGGCAACGTGTACCTTGCCAATATAGGGATAGAACATGGTGCCGTCTGACTGTACCCAGTTACCGGTGTCGCTTGAGCTACGGTACTGGCCCGCTGGTGTGGTCAGTTCAGGGTGGTCCCAGACGGTGACGTTGATGACATCACCCGGCCCCACGCGGTACTGGTAGGAGGCAATCTCCTGATCCAGAGACATATTCGGCTGAGCAACATTCGGACGTGGACGTAATTGTTCGACCAGACGTGGCGTGAGTGGATAAACATTCACCATTTTGTCGAGATCAAAATCGGCATCCTGCTGCTTGATCACATCCTTACCCATTGTTGACATATTGCTGCCGGGAAAGACCGTACAACCACTCATCAAGGTCACAGACACCAATAATGGCATCAATTTCATTTTGGATTTCATCATTGATTATTTATCACTTTGGCAGAGTAATTATCCTGTGCAATTTAAAATAAGCCGGGTCGTATTGGGTTTCAGCATGCAGTTAATCAAATAGAAATATAACTGGCATCAGTCCTAAAAAAAGCTTATTCATCCATTGGCTATTGACAGAATAATCGAGGCTGATTCACACGCTTTCAGGCACGCTACCGCCCTTGGCTTTCAGTTACCAATCCACTGACTAAACAATGTGTTATGGATAGACACCCTCTTGAACAAGGTCTTCTGGAAATATATCAGCCGCAAAAACGCCCGACGGATAATCAATAACCATTCCTGAAGACCGAAACAATAATAGCAACAAGGAGATTTAACATTTGATGCTGGAGGAATTGTTGCAGCTAACCTAATAGCAGGCAAGGAGACAACTGTCCTAATAACTGTTTTTAAGATTAATATTAAGAGCAAAGTTTTGACCTTTTAGGATTTTCTTTATATTGACAAAGCAACAATAAAAACCATTAATTGCGATATATCCTAAAATGTACTGTGCGTAATAAAATATACGTAATTACCTTATTTACAGCGCCAGCGTATTGCTCTCTTTTTGTTCGGCCTTATTAAGAGAAATCTCAGCCCGGCATTGCAATTTCCCGCCGCTTTATCCATGATCGAAGTGTGACATTCGTCATATAACAGAAGGTATTGCTATTACTATGGAATGGATTGCCGATCCATCAATCTGGGCCGGACTGGTGACGCTGGTCGTCATCGAATTGGTGCTCGGTATTGATAATCTGGTCTTTATCGCCATCCTCGCCGAAAAACTGCCCCCTTCTCAGCGTGACCGCGCTCGCGTAACGGGCCTGCTTTTGGCGATGGTGATGCGGTTGCTGCTGCTGGCCTCTATCTCCTGGCTGGTCACGCTGACACAGCCTCTGTTCTCCGTTCACGGCCTGAGCTTCAGCGCCCGTGACCTGATCATGCTCTTCGGTGGCTTGTTCCTGCTGTTTAAAGCGACAGTTGAACTTAATGAGCGGCTCGAAGGCAAAGACAGTGAAAACCCGACCCAGCGACGCGGGGCAAAATTCTGGCCTGTGGTGGCGCAAATCGTGGTGCTGGACGCCGTCTTCTCACTGGACTCGGTGATCACCGCCGTCGGGATGGTTGACCACCTGGCCGTGATGATGGCCGCAGTGATCATTGCCATCACGCTGATGGTGATGGCAAGTAAAGCCCTGACCCGGTTCGTTAACAGCCACCCGACCATTGTTATTCTCTGCCTGAGTTTCCTGCTGATGATTGGCTTTAGCCTGGTGGCAGACGGGTTTGGATTCCACATTCCGAAAGGCTATCTGTATGCCGCCATTGGTTTCTCAGTAATGATTGAAGCGCTGAACCAGCTGGCGATATTCAACCGTCGCCGCTTCCTCTCAGCAAATCAGACGTTACGTCAACGCACGGCCGACACGGTCATGCGCCTGCTGAGCGGGAAAAAAGAGGATGCAGAACTGGATGCGGAATCCGCCGCGATGCTTGCCGATCACAGTGACGGGCTGATCTTTAATCCGCAGGAGCGACTGATGATTGAGCGGGTGCTCAATCTGAATCAGCGGACGGTCAGCAGCATCATGACATCACGGCATGACATTGAGCATATCGACCTGACGGCACCGGAGGAGCACATTCGCGCCCTGCTGGATAAAAACCAGCACACCCGCGTGGTTGTCACCGGCGGCGAAGAGGAAGAGGAGTTGCTGGGCGTGGTGCACGTCATCGACCTGCTGCAACAGCAGCTGCACGGTGAAGCACTCAATCTGCGCGCCCTGGTACGCCAGCCGCTGGTCTTCCCTGAGGGACTGCAGCTGCTTTCTGCTCTTGAGCAGTTCCGTAACGCGCGTACTCACTTTGCCTTTGTGGTGGATGAATTCGGTTCCGTTGAAGGACTTGTCACGCTCAGCGACGTCATGGAAACCATCGCCGGTAATTTGCCCAACGAGGTGGATGAGATTGATGCGCGCCACGACATCCAGAAAAATGCCGACGGGTCGTGGACGGCGAACGGCCATATGCCGCTGGAAGACCTGGTGCAATATGTGCCGCTACCGCTGGATGAAAAACGCGAGTATCACACTATTGCCGGTCTGCTGATGGAATATTTGCAGCGTATCCCGCAACAGGGAGAAGAGGTTCAGGTGGGCGACTATCTGCTTAAAACGTTGCAGGTTGAGAGCCACCGTGTACAGAAGGTACAGCTCATTCCACTGCGGGATGAAGAAGAACTGGACTATGAGGTTTAGTGAGTTGTTTTGCCCGGTAGCATGTGCGCTACCGGGCGCTCGGGCATCAAAGCTTATCTAACAGCTTTTTCACATCCTTCCCTGACTGTGAATCTTTATTCCGATCCGCCCAGTCGTTCAGACGACGTTTCGCTTCGTCCTGCAGATGTTTGCGCAGGATCTGATCCACCTGAAGGCTGTAATTCAGCGCCTGCCATTTGCCATAAACAGTGAGCGGAACCGGCGTCTCTTTAAGGAAGTCGATCAGTTTACTTTCACCCTGCCAGCCGGAAAGTACCCGCACGTTAAATCGGGTATCCGCCGTCTCTTTCACCAGATCCAGCTTACCTTCACCGGTTAACGACAGGAGTGAAGAGGTCCCCTGCATTCCGTCGAGAGTGAGCTGCCCGTTGTCCAGCGTCAGGTCAGTGGTAAAGCTGTCGAGGCGCGTTGCGCTGTCGTAGTTTTCCTGGGCTTTAACATCACTGCTGCGCTCCACCGCCTGCTGCACCAGCTGCTGGAAGTTAAGCCCTTCCATACGGGAATCTTTCAGGTCAAGATGAGCCTGCCCCTGCCATTCGCGGCGGAAAGCCTCAGCATCAATCTTCGTCCCCGAGAAGTCACCCGCCAGCGTCAATTGGCCCGTTAAGGAGATCGGGTAATTAAAGGCTTTAAGGATGGTACCAATCTCAACGTTGTCGAGACGCGGCTGGAATTCGGCGCTGGCCGTCTCTTTACGCACGTCCAGCGTGCCCGGCAGAGAAAGATGTCCGGCACCCATTTTGCCGCTCAGTTCGGAGATCACCAGCAAACCGTTATGGTTAAACATCTGGCTGCTCACGTCGGTAAAATCGATACCGCGCCAGCGCAGGCTGTTAGCTTTCAGTAAGATATCGGCCGTGAATCCACGAAGACCGTTATAGTCTGGCTGATCAAGACTCGAGGAGATGACCGGACGCGGCTTGGACGGCTGGCTTTGCCCATTCTGAGCAGCGTTACCGTCGGTTGCACCTGCTGGCTGAGGCGGAAGTAAGTTCTCCAGATTGAGCTTGTCAAACTGCAGATTCATTACCCACTTCGGCTTCTCCTCAAGCGTGACGCTCGCCTGCCCTGTCAGACTGCTGTCGTTCGCCTGCAGATTGAGGTTATCCAGCTCAAGCTGTTTTTGCTCTTCGCGCCACACGGCCTGCAGCGTTCCCTGACCGGTGATCCCCTGGGCAGGAAGATCGGCTCCCGTCAGTTGCCAGTTCAGTTGCTGAATATCCGCCGTGAGCTGATGGGGGTAATCTGAGGCATTCACGTTGGCGTTCAGCGACAGATTCAGATCGCGCTGATCGCGGTTCAGCCTTCCGCTAAACTCCAGCGAGGCAACATGATGGTCGTCCTGCTCCATCTTCAGGTTGATGTTACGGACGGTTACCTGCTCGTCGGACTCATGCTGGAAAACCAGCACGCTGTCGGCGACTTTCAGTTTGGCTATATCAAATGACCAGCCCGTATCCGTCGGCTCGTCGGGCAGCGTATTTTCCCGCGGGGCGACCGGTGCATCCGAGTCACGCACGGCTTCAGTTTGCGGCGTCAGCTGAATCACCGCCCCTTTCAGCATCACCTGGTCGACCTGCAACTGGTGTGAAAAGAGCGGGATCAACGCCACATCAAGACGCATGTTATCGGCAGAGACCAGCGGCTGGGAGGCACCCGGCGCGGTTAACGACATGCGGCCTGAGAGAATGCTGAGTTGCGGCCAGACGTGCCAGCGCAGCGGCCCATCAAGCTTCAGTTGATAACCACTACGCGCTTCGACCTGCCGCACCATGTAAGCACGGAAATCATTAGGGTTAACAAGCAGGACTAACGCCGAAAGGCCAGCAACCAGAACCACCAGCAAAATCATCAGCGTTGTCAGAACTCTTCTCATAGCATCCTCAGTGGACTAACGATCAGTCTTTATCAATACGGCTCGCGACCGCACCCTGCTGGTCGCGATATTTAGCGTCCTGACGGCGGTTATAAGGACGATCTGCCGGACCGGTTAGCGGTTCAAAGCTCAGCGCACCGATCATCATCCCCGGACGCAGTGCCAGAGGCAGTTTACCGGCATTGAAGAACTCGAGCACGATACGGCCCGACCAGCCTGGATCGATACGGTGCGCGGTCACGTGAACCATCAACCCCAGTCGCGCCAGAGAAGAACGGCCATCAAGCCAGCCGACCAGGTCCGCAGGCAGCGTCACGGATTCATAGGTCACCGCCAGCGCCAGTTCACCCGGATGCAGATAAAAGGCTTCGCCCTCGTCAATAACGATTTCATCACTCATCACGCGATCAAGCGCGGCGCTGACTTCATCCTTCGGCCCGCTAAGGTCGATGAACGGTGCGGTATGGCCGCTAAAGGTGCGGAATTTATTTCCCAGGCGCACATCAACAGTCACACCATTGATACGCTCCACGGGTGGACGTGGTGTAATAGACAGACGGCCTTCATCCAGCCAGGCTTCAATATCGCGATCACAAAGACGCATCGCACTTTCTCCTTTCATGCATCGTACCCTGAAGCCATAAAGACTCAGGGCAAAACCAGGTTATCCCTGAACGGTACACAATTCGCGCGGCTTATTCAAAAAACTGGCTGATTTTCGCTTTTAAGATATCAATGGCTATGCGGTTTTTACCGCCGCGAGGCACGATGATATCGGCGTATTGCTTGGATGGTTCAATGAATTGCAGGAACATCGGGCGGACAGTTTTCTGGTATTGCGCCATCACGGAGTCCATCGAACGTCCACGCTCATTCACGTCACGCTTAATGCGGCGCATCAGGCAGATATCCAGCGGCGTATCGACGAAAATCGAGAAGTTCATTGATTCACGCAGACGGGAGTCGGTCAGAAGCAAAATACCTTCAAGGATAATGACCTTCTTCGGTTCGATACGGATCGTTTCCTGCGTACGGGTATGTTCTACATAACTATAGACGGGAAGTTCAATTGCCTGGCCGCTTTTAAGTGCTTCTAAATGCTGGAACAGTAAGCTGTGATCCATCGCATTAGGATGGTCATAGTTAGTTTTTACGCGTTCTTCCATCGACAGATGGGATTGATCTTTGTAATAGCTGTCTTCGGGAATGACGCCGATATGCTCATCACCAACTTGTTCACGCAGTTCGCGGTAAAGCGTACTGGCAATAAGACTTTTACCTGAAGCCGATGCGCCGGCGATGCCTATAATGACGCACTGATGAGACTTATCAGTCATAAATTTAGCGACCTGATTAACCTGGATGTTAAGGAAGGACGACGCCGGAGCGTCAAACGCGGCAATTATAGGGATTTCGCGGGCATGATACCAGTCGAAAGCGCAGGTTCTGCGAGACAGGGTGAAAAGCGACGAAATGATCCCTTTGTGAAATTTAAACGCACGTTTTTTCAGCGTTTGCCGGGGATTTTTTACCGAGTAACTATTTAATAAGTCTATGATGTCAAATTATGAGCAGTCGCCATATGAATTGTAAATTGTTTGTACTAGCATAAACCAAATTATCAAATTCACTCGTCCGGACTTCTCTCCTGACGGCATGGCGTCTCTGGATAAAGCGGTAATGAATAAACAATACCAGCGGGTTTTGGTTACCACCCCACATCCTTTATTGCGACTTGTCTGTCTGGGCCTGGTCACCTTTATCTTTACCTTATTTTCGCTGGAGCTGACCCGCTTCGGCACCCTGCTCGCCCCGCTCTGGTTCCCTACCGCCATCATGATGGTGGCCTTTTACCGTCATGCAGGAAAGATGTGGCCGGGTATCGCTCTGGCCTGCTCGTTTGGCAATATCCTGGCCGCGTGGATGCTTTTCTCCTGGTCGTCGATCAACCCGACCTATACCGTTATCAACGTGGTTGAAGCCGTGATTGGCGCGGTGTTACTGCGTAAACTGCTCCCGTGGTATAACCCCCTGCAGAATCTGAATGACTGGATCCGTCTGTCCATCGGCAGTGCGCTGGTGCCACCGCTGGTTGGCGGGGTGCTGGTGTATCTTCTGGTGCCGGGTCCGGAGCCGCTGCGTAATTTCCTCGTCTGGGTGTTATCAGAAGCCATTGGCGCGCTGGCGCTGGTGCCGTTAGGGTTACTGTTTAAACCTCATTATCTGCTGCGTCACCGCAACCCAAAATTGCTGCTGGAAACGCTCGCCACCATGGCCGTGACGCTTGCTCTCAGTTGGATGGCGATTACCTGGCTGCCGTGGCCCTTCACCTGCGTTATCGTTCTGCTTATGTGGAGCGCCGTGCGCCTGCCACGAATGGAGGCGTTTCTGGTGTTTCTGGTCACCGTGATGGTGGTCTCGCTGATCATGACGCGTAACCCTGCATCCATGACGCCGCAAAACCTGCTGGTGACGCTAAACGCGCCCTGGCTGCCCTTTTTGATGATGCTGTTGCCGGCCAATATTATGACCATGGTGATGTATGCCTTTCGCGCCGAACGCAAACATATCACCGAAAGTGAAGCGCGTTTTCGTAACGCAATGGAGTATTCCGCCATCGGCATGGCGCTGGTCAGCATTGAGGGGCAGTGGCTTCAGGCCAATAAAGCCCTGTGTAACTTCCTGGGATACAGCCAGACGGAGCTTCAGGCCCTCACCTTCCAACAGTTAACCTGGCCGGAAGATTTGAATACCGATCTCGAACAGCTGGAGCAGCTGGTCAACGGCGACATCAACACCTACACCCTTGAGAAGCGTTACTACACCCGCAATGGTGAAGTGGTCTGGGCCCTGCTTGCCGTCTCCGTGGTGCGCCACACCGACGGTTCACCGCTCTATTTTATCGCCCAGATTGAAGATATTAACGACCTGAAGCAGACCGAGTGGGTCAATAAACGCCTGATGGAGCGCATCACCCTCGCCAACGAAGCGGGCGGTATCGGCATCTGGGAGTGGGATCTGGAGCCAGACATTATCAGCTGGGATAAGCGGATGTTTGAGCTGTATGAGATCCCGCCGCACATCAAGCCCACCTGGCAACTCTGGCACGAAACGATGCTCCCGGAAGACCGCGCTCACGCTGAAAAGGTGCTCAGGGATTCCCTCATTTCACGTTTGCCGTTTAAGCTTGAGTTCCGCATTCGTGTTAAAGAAGGCGTGCGCCATATACGCTCTCTGGCGAACCGGGTACTGAACAAACAGGGTGAAGTCGAACGCCTGCTCGGCATCAACATGGACATGACCGAGGTGAAGCAGCTCAACGAAGCGCTGTTCCAGGAAAAAGAGCGTTTGCACATTACCCTCGATTCCATCGGCGAAGCGGTGTTGTGTACCGATATCGACATGAATGTCACCTTTATGAACCCGGTTGCCGAGAAGATGAGCGGCTGGCTGCAGACCGAGGCTATCGGGCAGCCAGTCCTGAAGGTGTTGCACATCACCTTTGGTGAAAAGGGACCGCTGATGGAGAATATTCACAGCGGCGATATGTCCCGTTCCGATATAGACCAGGACGTGGTGCTGAACTGCCGTACCGGCGGCAACTACGATATCCATTACAGCATCACCCCGCTCAGTACGCTGGACGGGCAGAACATTGGCTCCGTGATCGTAATTCAGGACGTGACGGAATCGCGCAAAATGCTACGTCAGCTCAGTTACAGTGCCTCGCACGATGCCCTCACCCACCTCGCAAACCGGGTCAGTTTCGAAAATCACCTCAAACGGCTCTTACAGACCGTACAGGAGACACGCCAGCGTCATGCGCTGGTGTTTATCGATCTCGATCGTTTTAAAGCCGTCAACGACACCGCAGGCCATGCGGCGGGTGATGCTCTGCTGCGGGAGCTTTCGTCATTAATGTTGACCATGCTCCGCTCCAGCGACGTGCTGGCTCGTCTCGGCGGGGACGAATTCGGGTTGTTGCTCCCGGACTGCAATATCGAAAGCGCGCGTTATATTACCGGCCGCCTGATTAACACCATCAATGACTATCACTTTATGTGGGAAGGACGTCTGCACCGGATCGGCGCCAGCGCGGGTATCACTCTGATTGATGAAAATAACCATCAGGCTTCAGAAATCATGTCACAGGCGGATATCGCCTGTTACGCCTCGAAAAACAGCGGACGCGGCGTCGTCACGGTTTACGAACCCCAGCAGGAACGGGACCACGGCATGCGCAGCATGATGTCGCTTGATGAGCAGTGGCACATGATTAAAGACAATCACCTGATGATGATTGCCCGCAGCGTCGCGTCTCCACGGATACCGGAAAGCTGCAACTTCTGGCTGATTTCATTACGCCTGTGGACCAGCCAGGGCGAAGTGCAGGAAGAGCATGCGTTCCGCTCCGGACTTGCGGAGCCTGAACTGTTGCACGCCCTTGACAGACGTATCTTCAACGAGTTTTTCCGCACCTCCGCCGCACAGGTCGCCCACAAAGGCATGGGGGTCGCGCTTCCGCTGTCTGAAGCAGGTTTAGCAAGCGTCACGCTGGTTGATGAACTTGTCGACCTGCTGGAGAAGAGCCCCATGCCAGGCCGTCTGCTGCATCTGGTTATCGCTGCCGACGTGGTATGTAACCCGGATAAGAACCTGCAGCAAGGCCTGCAAAAGCTTCGCCATGCTGGCTGCCGCGTCGTGCTCAGCCAGGTGGGACGCGATATGAACGTCTTTAGCCACCTCAGCGCCAATATGGCCGATTATCTGATGCTTGATACGGAAATGGTGACGAATGTTTATGGCAACCTGATGGATGAGATGATGGTGACGATCGTTCAGGGGCACGCCCAGCGCCTGGGCATGAAAACCATCGCTGGTCCGTGTAACCAGCCCATCATGATGGACACGCTCTCCGGCATCGGCATTGATTTTATTTACGGCGACACCATCGCCGAGCCGCAGCCGTTGGATCTACTGCTTAATACCAGCTATTTCGCCATCAACTGATGGCGCCCAGCCGTCGGTATACCAGATGTGCAGCAACGCATACGAGCGCCAGGGCTGCCAGCGCTGGGCGTAGCGCCGAATTTGCGCAGGCGTCATCCCGGCAAAACGTTGCTTTATCAGATAATCATCCGGCAGAAAAACGTCCTTCGCCTGCCAGCCACGCAGGGCCAGGTAGTTTGCCGTCCAGCGTCCTATTCCGGGCCGCTGCTGTAAGGCTTTCATTCCCGCCTCAATATCCGCAGGAGGGGAAAGCGGAAACGTCCCGTCCACCACAGACTGAGCCAGGTGAACGATCGACTCCGCCCGCTTTACCGGCATTCCAAGCGCTTTCAACGCCAGCGGGTCCGCTGCGGCCAGCGCGTGCGGGGTCGGGAAGCAGAGATAACCCGGGGCGTCTTCAACCGGCTCCCCGCACAGGGCGACAACGCGGGAAGCCAGCTTTGCCGCCATCGCCACGCTAACCAGTTGCCCGAGTATCGCCCGCACACCCTGCTCCCAGGCATCCATCGCCCCCGGCAACCGTAAGCCTGGCCGTGCGGCCCCCAGATCCCCCAGTGTCGAGCGGATCGCCTGAGGATCGCAGCCAAGATCGAAAAGTCGCCCGATACGCTCAAGGCAGGTCTGCGCAACCGGAATCAAGCCCGGGCTGAGCGTCACGGCAAGCGTAGGGGTTTGGCTGTCCGGCGTAACGCGAAATATCCCCTGATGCCCCTCGCAGGCGAAACTGCGCTCGTAATAGTGGTCCGTGACGGTCTCTACGCCCGCTACCGCACGTGCGCTAAGGAAACCAAACATCCATTGCCAGTCGTAAGGGGGTTGCCAGGTCAGGGTATACATCATCGCTCCTTTTTTGTTCCCCTCAGCATAAACCGAAAGGCCTTGTTTCGCCTTGCTTTCATATTCCTGTTGTCGCCAGGCAGACATTTCGCTAAAGTCTCGCCCCTTCTCACTGGCATGGGGACTAATCGTGTTTATTGGATTTGACTACGGTACGGCAAACTGTTCGGTTGCCATTATGCAAAACGGGCAACCACAGCTCCTGAAGATGGAAAACGAGAGCACGCTGCTGCCATCAATGCTCTGCGCACCCACACGAGAAGCGGTCAGCGAATGGCTGTTCCGTCATCATCAGGTGCCCGCTACCGCAGCGGAAACCCAGGCGCTGCTGCGCCGGGCGGTCAGTTTTAACCGCGACGAAGATATCGACGTGACCCCTTCCAGCGTGCAGTTTGGCCTCTCATCGCTGGGCCATTACATTGACGATCCGGAAGAGGTTTACTTCGTTAAATCACCGAAGTCGTTTCTGGGTGCCAGTGGGTTAAAACCACAGCAGGTGGCGATGTTCGAAGACCTGGTGTGCGCCATGATGCTGCACATCCGTAACCAGGCGCAGACCCAGGTACCCGATCCCATCACGCAGGCCGTTATTGGTCGCCCGATCAACTTCCAGGGTCTGGGCGGTGAAGAGGCTAACCAGCAAGCGCAGGGGATCCTCGAGCGCGCCGCACACCGAGCCGGTTTCCGTGACGTGGTCTTCCAGTATGAGCCGGTAGCGGCAGGACTGGATTTTGAAGCCACATTAACGCAAGAGCAACGCGTGCTCGTTGTGGATATTGGCGGGGGCACCACCGACTGCTCTTTACTGCTGATGGGGCCACAATGGCATCAGCGTCGTGACCGCGAAACCAGCCTGTTGGGCCACAGCGGCTGCCGCGTAGGCGGTAACGACCTGGACATTGCTCTGGCATTTAAAAGCCTGATGCCGCTGCTCGGCATGGGCGGACAAACCGAAAAAGGCATTGCCCTGCCAATTCTGCCCTGGTGGAACGCCATCGCCATCAACGACGTTCCGGCGCAGAGTGATTTTTACAGCACCGCGAACGGGCGCTTCCTGAACGATCTGGTACGCGACGCGCAGGACGCGGATAAAGTCGCCCTGCTCTATAAAGTGTGGCGTCAGCGTCTCAGCTATCGCGTGGTGCGTACCGCTGAAGAGAGCAAAATCGCCCTCTCTGACCGTGCTGAACACGCTGTCTCATTACCTTTTATCAGTGATGAGCTGGCGACCGCGATATCGCAGGAAGGGCTGGAAACGGCACTCGCCCAGCCGCTGCAGCGGATCCTCGAGCAGGTGCAACTGGCGCTGGAGAATGGTAAAGAGAAGCCGGATGTGATTTACCTGACCGGCGGTAGCGCCCGTTCACCGCTTATCAAGAAAGCGCTGGCGGAACAGCTTCCGGGTATTCCGATTGCCGGTGGCGATGACTTTGGCTCCGTAACGGCAGGTCTGGCCCGCTGGGCACAGGTGATGTTCCGTTAAGCCCCGACGGAAGCCCTCGAAATGCGCAGGGCTTCCGTCGTTTACAGCGCGTTAAAACGCGCATTTTCCTTTTTACCTGGCAGCACGCTGCCCTTTTTACATGCCGCTTCTCTTGTCGCCGGCTGGCTTTGCTCGACGAATCGCCGGAAATCAGCGAACGGCACCGGGGGCAGGAAATGATACCCCTGCAGGTAATCCACCTGTTTGCTGATAAGCCACTCTCGCTGATAAGCGTACTCCACCCCTTCCGCCACGGTACGCAGCCCCAGAATCATCGCCAGATTAATAATCGATTCCAGCATCGGCAGCGGTTGGTTATCAGCCTGGATAGCGTTGATAAAGGTCTTATCAATTTTTATGACATCCAGCTCGAGTTCATTCAGATAGCATAAATTCGCGTATCCTGTACCAAAGTCATCCAGAGCAAACATCACCCCGCGATTACGCAGTGAACGGATCAGTTCTTTTATTGCAGGCGTCACGGCCAGCGTTTGATTTTCGGTGATCTCAATCATGAGCTTCACCGGTAACGATTCTGTCAGCTCTAAAAAATTGAGGCACTCCCAATAAAACACCGGGTTACTTAACGTGGTTGGACTGACATTAAACGCCACAAACAGCGGTGTATTTAACCCGTTGCTCTTTTGCTTTAAGTCACTGGCAACTTTATGCATTAAATAGCTGGTGAGTTCGTTAATCAGGCCACAACTTTCTGCCAGCGGAATAAATTCTCGCTGCGAAATGGTGTAATTATGCCCTAATGGCCAGCGGGCCAAAATCTCTATACCGCACAGCTCACCGCCTGCACCGACAACGGGTTGATAATAAGGTAAAATTTCATCATTTTTGAGTGCCAGACTCAGACGCCCCGCATCATTATTATCATAACTACGCCCGGTGGATTTGCGCATTAGCATACTGTTCTGCCCCACATCCCTTTCAGTCAGGAAACCATTGCGGATAAGAAAAATAATAGATTCAATAAAATTTTTAAAACCAAGCCTGTGCGTTATTTTATCCCGGTAGCGATACAGGGATTTTGTGGTCAATGAATTTGCCCGGCAGAATTCGGCCTGCCCCTCTTTCGTCATCATGGCATTAAGCATGTCTGCCTCAAATTCGGTTAACGCGAAAACGTCCAGCTCATCTGATTTTACGCGTGATTCCGGTTGCGGGGTGGTCATCAGTATACGCGTGAGTATATCGATGACGGTCGTATAATGCAGTGTTACATCAATTGAGGTACTGTATTCATAGCCTCGATTAATACACTCATTTTCGCTCACCCTGAGAACAACGCTGTTTACCATGATAAACTGGCTACTGTTACGATGTAGCCATTTCTTCACCAGGAAAAAGGGCATCCGGTTATCAACAATTAACAGACAGGAGTTGTATTGCTGAAAAGAAAGGTCTGACTCTGATATAAATGTCTGACTGTCGACCAGTACCAGAT
Organism: Enterobacter sp. BIDMC 26; assembly: GCF_000534435.1. Lineage (NCBI taxonomy): Bacteria > Pseudomonadati > Pseudomonadota > Gammaproteobacteria > Enterobacterales > Enterobacteriaceae > Enterobacter > Enterobacter sp. BIDMC 26. The sequence continues at coordinate 2,252,894 of NZ_KI973182.1, forward strand.
TAGGCAAAAAAGCCCTAAGCCCGGCGAAAAGATAAATGTCATAACTGAGCAGGAAGACCTTTTTCTTATTCATAATAATCACCATCACGTTTTCATTGTAAAACGCAGCCTTCCCGAACAGGAAAGTGTATTCACAATTGACCTGGTATTCACATAGACTTAAGGTAAAACAAATAAAATGCCTTTAGGTTGCATAGTGTGTAGTAGCTCATCCCCCTTACAATAAAACTGAGCGCAGGGGAATGATAAGAATATTCTTGCTGTATCGGTAGCGAATTCTGAGGTCCGAAATGAGTACAAACTTATGCGCTTATATTCACATTCAGACAAACTTTAGTGATAATAAACCCGATTTTAACAGAATAAAAAGCCATAAATAATGCGACACATAGGTTATTATTTCAGGATAAGGCGATACCCTATTCTGAGGATTACGCTGCCCGACACACCAACAGGGTGCGTCGCAAATCGCGTATACCGTACACATTGTGCGCAATATGCATTATTTTATAATAGAAGTTGTGTTGCTTAGACATAATTAATCCCGTGATCTCATCAGGCAAATCATCATTATCATTTTTGATCACAGAAACCCGTTGGGTACGTATGTAGCCGTCACTATCATTACCTAAAAATTTAAGCATCGTGGAACGGTTAATGGCGTAGCTTTTCCCATTAACATTAATCACGCCCACTTGTGACAATACCCCCTCTTCAGCAGATGATATCCTGAAAACCAGCAATACCTCCCCTTCGATGTGCATACCTGTTTTTTGCGTATTGAGCACAAGATGGTTCTTCGCTGAGCATACCAGCGCTGCCGGAACCTCATGACGTTTAAATAAAAACAAAAAAATGATAACAAGCACTACGGCAAGACTAAAATACATAATTTTCGCACGCATGTGCAACTCCCCGGGAGCCTAACGTACAAATACTGAAAAATGATTCCTTTAGTTTATTACCTGCAGACAATCCATTGTCATCATAAAACACAATGACCTTATTTCTTCCCTTACAGATAGATTTGAATTGCTGCCATCGGGATGAATTCAAAAAAGTGGATATTTTCTCAACTGAATTATCATCTGTCGTAAATATTTCACAGGAACCGGATTTTTGTACATGCACGACACCATCGGTATCTCGTAATAATTTTGGCAGAAGGACAAAGCCAGATACCACCAGGCTGATGCCTAACATTCCGCCAACGATCATTTTACCGTATCGCCTTAACCCGGGTTTGGTGGCGGAGGTTAATGCAGTGATGCTATGCGGCAACGCATCTTCTTTTACGTTTTCGATCTGCGCCTGAAAAACAAATCCTTCTCGGGGGATAGTTGCGATCAGATTATCCATTCCCAGTTCTGCTAACGTTTTGCGCAAAAGACTGACATTTTTATTCAGACTGTGACCTGATGGGATCAACCCATACCTTCCCCACACTTCTTCTATAATCAGATCCCGATATAATTGTTTGCGGTTATTCGCAATAAAGAGCTCCAGTAATCTTGCCGTTGCAGCGGACAGAACCACTCTTTCTCCCTGTACACTTAGCGCTCTGGTCTCTGAATCGTATACAATATGATCATTGATTATCTTTTTCATCCGGGAACTCTTTTATTATCGGCGGCAATGCCAGCACGCAGTACAGAATATATTCCCAGAGTTCAGTTAGCAATATAAGAACTGTTTCTTTAAACTTTAACTGTTATTTTTAAAACAACCATCCCCTATCGGTATATATTTTTTCAACGCAACGATGAATTTTTTATTTTTAGTGTTTAACGCGCTGCTTTGGTAGGTCTCTCCAGGCAGCAGGTAGCGCATCGTCGCCTCGTCATCGGTTGACTGGCATCCCTTGTGTACGATGATCCTGAAAAACGTATTGCCGGTATTTGTCAGCACCCCTTTTTGCTCATCCAGAGTATAATCTAGCGTCAGCTTTCTGGGCCTGACCACCAGTATCGTATCCAATGCAATAGCGGGCACAGCTTCACTTGCTTTGCCTGAATGACGTTCAGCAAACAGCGTTACCGGCATCTCGCGAAACTGAATCCGGTAGTAACGCTCTTTGTCATCCTCGGGCCCGCGATAGAAGATCTTAAAATACTCCCCGGCGTCCGGGGCGAGCGAAAACGTGAGCGGTGTAAACAGCAACTCCCCGTCCTCTATTGGCAGACGCTTTTCCCCACCCGGTCCTGGACGGTCGATTTTAATCGCCGAAATGCTGTACACATTCTGTTTGTGGCTGTCGTTGTAAATACGTTTGCTAATGAACGACCGCTCTGCGGGGATATCATAGATCGTGGAGTCCAGATACAGCGCGTGGGCAGAAAGCGTGTAAAGCGCAATGCAGAGTCCCACCACACCCTCCGTGACCTTCCGCCAGCGCATCATTTTGTTACTCCCAGCCAGTTCGCGGTGACTTTGATTTCACCACTGGCGCTGACCACGCCTTCCCAGTCAGCGCCAGCCACCGTCAGTGCTGAGCGGGAATCATTCATCGGGAACAGCAGCGTTAAGTTGGTGCTGAAAAAGCTGCCATCATCCGTGTTGTTGGCATCCCATGGCACCTGTTGCCATAACGCATCGTTCAGACTAATGGCATTTTCACTGCAGCTGTTCCTCACCTGAGTAGGGCTTCCCGACGCGGTGTTGTATTGCAGATAGGCAGGGACAGGCACGTTTATCCCCCCCTGGGCCGACGTAAACAGGCAATAAGGGGTATCGTTGATTGTCGTGCTGTCCCCGATAACCTGGGCCGTAATACTGTCAGCCTGACGGGGTCCCGATACGGTGACGACGTAATCCATCTCGATCGGCGCGTCATCTCCGATGGTGCCGCTTCCACTGGCAGAGGCCGTATTATTCGATGAGACAATGCTAATCCCATACTCCTTCGGCACAATATTGAGCTGCAAAGAGGGGGTAAACTGGTAATAGCCTGACTCCGGGGTTAATGCATTCGTAAACGCAAACGTAAAGGGCTGGCTGTTGGTAATACTGACGCCTGCATCCACCAGATTCTTAAGGAATGTTTTCGACAAAAAGACATAGATATACTGGCCAGATGTCGAAAAGACGTTGTAATACGCCGTCGAGGCGCTGAAGTTATACCATGTCGAGCCATTTCCCGAATATTTCACGGTGGTTGCGGAAGGGGTAAAACCCAGTGCAGCAGAATCGATATACGCTCTGAACGTCAACGATGCCGTCAAATTTTGTGTCTGCTCAAGGTTGTATTTGACCATTTTACAAATTACGCCATCAACGTTACTGACGACACCCAGCTCACAGGATCCGGAATCATTTGTGATGCTTGGGGTTCCATCACTGGCGATCCACAGCTCCTGAAAGGCACTTGTTGATTCCAGCGCCAGATGTCCCCGCTTGTTTAACGTGTAATTGATGTAATTCCAGCGACCTGTGGTCTGATCCTTACAGCGTTGTCCTGAGGCGTAATCATAGTTAACCGAGGTATAGCAGCGGTTAAAAACATAGGTTTCGCTGCCACCCGTCGGCATATTACGAAAATACTCATAGGCTGAGTTGCTCAGCGAAGCAAAGCCATACGCTCCGCCAATAACCCCCGCCACGGATCCAACCTGCGCGTGGTAAAAACCATTGTTATCCACCCCCTGCCCGGCAATGTAGCCCGTCGTCGGACACTGCGAACCTCGGTAGCAGCGTATTCCTGTGAAAGGAGCATCAATGGGCGAATTATCAATCCACATATCCTGATAATTATTGGCCGGCGCAGTCCAAATGACATAACCCAGATAACCGAGGCTGACCTGGGATGTGCCGTATTTAACCCAGGTATTTGAGCCGCTGAAACGGGGATCTAACGCGGACGGCGTAATGAAATACTCACCGTCAATGTCGTTCTCGATAAATAAAAACGTGTTGTTGATCGCCCCTGACGATGAGGCGGTCAGTGCCCTTGCGGTGAAGGGAATCAATCCCGCCAAAAACAGGAGCGGAATAAAAACGGAAGCACTTTTTTTCATAGCATTATCTCTGCGCCATCGTGGTTTGCGGTGCACATTTAACATCCCCGACCCACGCAGCGCCCCTGGCTTTTTCCAGATCTAAATCCGCTTCGCAGATATTACCGTTGGCGGACACCAGGGTAATAACGGGATACTTCTTATCAATATCAATGGCGAACTCACCTTTCGCGTCGGTGCGCGTTTTGCCAATGTGGTTATGAATGTCGGTATTTGACGCCAGTTCACCATTGGGATATCGCACCCGGCCAAACACGGTCACCATGCTTTTCACCTCAGGTGACACCACGCCGACGTTACCGGGATAAAGGTTAAGCGCCTGTTTACGGCCCGAGACAATGTCAAAACTGTCTTCAGAGTTTTTATCATTCATAATTTCCAGCTTGTATTGCGCGTAAGGCGGGAGTGCAATAAAGCTCGATTTGCCGCTAAGAATATAATTTCGGTTATTTATTTTTGCGGCCAGCTTTCCATCACCCACAAGATCGGTTTTCACAATAATGCCCGAGCGCTGTCGCTCTTTGCTCAGACCAAAATCGCCGCCCGCCCAGGCAACGGAACCCTGAGAGGAGAAGTTCATATTGGTCGAGTTGTCCGCTGAACGGGTCACCGAAACCGTACCGCCGTTATAGCGGGTGTCATAACTCAGGTTGCCATTTACAGCGTAATTGTTGTCGTAGTTCTGCTCTCCACTCAGGCGAGTCGAGGCGGAAATGCCTGCAGACGTAATGACGCTATCCTCAAATTGTTTACGCGCGCTGATATTGCCCTGTGTTGCGCCGTAACGATCGCGTGAAACCCCGACACTCATCCACGAGGCCAGCGGCAGCGATAAATCCAGGCTGACATAGCGTTCCTGACGTCCGTCATCATTCGTATTGTTGTAGTAATAGCGCTGTACCCCGGCCCGTAACCCCACTGTGGCGTACCGTCCCGCATAGAGGGTGGTACTGTAATCCAGGTTCCGGTAGGTATTACCGGAATAGCGGTTTTCGGTCTGGCTGACCGTTAACGTGCCACCGTGCGGAATAAACCGGCTCAGGTTCAATGTTGCGCCAATCGAATAGTTATCCCGCTCCTGCACCGGCAGACGGTTACCGATTTTGCTGTCTTCCCGCGACGCCCACAGCGATCCAAACCCGCCTGGAGCATTAAGACTGGCGCTGCTGACGTTGCGCCATGTTCCGTCGTTCGCCACCAGCGTTTGTGTCCCGACGCTGACATATTCGTTGACGTTAAGAGTAATGTCCGTTTCATTGACGGCATTGTCATCAAACCCATAACCTGTCGTTTTCAGGGTGAGCCCGGAGAGCATTGCCAGGGTTAACGAGGCCGCACCACCCGCAATCCAGGTCTGTTCACTGCCGGCATCACGGTAATGATTGCGCTTATAACTCACGCGGTCGTAATCAAGTGAACCGCCAAAAATTTGCCATGCGACTTCATGCAGGCCTGCGGCCTGCTGGCGGGCAAAAATTTTATTCACACGACTGACGCGGGTGTTCACCGTCCGGCCATTGACCACGACATCCACCGTGACGTCATACACACCGTAAGGGAACCGGCTGGTGTCAATTTCGTAGCTGCCCATGTTGAAGTTCTGAACGCTTAACAAGCGCCCATCACGAAACACATGCACTTCACCGGCAGACGGTAAAAATATGGTTATTGGGATCAAGGACAGGGAGGTGTTTTCAACCACCGTACTGCCTTTATTGCCGTAGCTGAGGCCGTAGATCTTGCCGCCATTCAGCGCATTGAGGCTGGCGATCGACTGAACGTTCCAGGTGTCGAGCATGCCCAACGCCAGACGATAACCCTCATAATCGCGCTCATACATGGCACGATACAGTTTGCTGGAGCGGTTACTCTCGCCAATACCATAGACCGAGCCATTGATATTGAGGTGGTGCTCTCTCAACGAGGTGGTGTTATCCAGGGTTAAATAACTGCGAGAGCTGCTGCCATTGCGGTAGTCATTGTAATAGGTGCCAAAGTTGTAATTCAGCACAGTAGACAGTCGATCAACGCTGGACGGTCCCAGCAATGAACTGCGGGCGACCACCGCTTCAGTCAGGGCATCCCGACTGACAATCATCTCCAGATGAAAAGAGGAGACGTTTAATTTCAGCCGTGCGTCTCGCGAAAGGGCAAGAGAGGTATTGTCGATAAATTTCGCATCGCCTATTTTTTCCACCATCTCGCGCGTTTTTTCTGAAAGCACCGCGTTATTGGGCAAATCGGCAACCATAATGGATTTTACAACGATATTTCCCTCAACCAGCGAGATGACCGCATCAGCAATTTTTTGTTGGCTTTTTGTATCCGTCTCCTGGTAGCGGATATAAACGGGGACCGTCATCCCCTGTTCAAGAGAACGCGCGAATGCCCCTGGAATAACATAATTACCAATCTTAACCGGTGCAGAATGCGCAACCCCTGATGTTAGCGCATAAGAGAGTAATAAACTCCCTCCTATAAGATATTTAAAAGACATACGCATCCTTACTTTTCGGTATTTTTATTACTGGTACCGGAAATGACGCCGTGTATTACTTCACTGTAATAAATTGCTTGCCATGCCAAATCCCAATGCGGGTGCGACTGTTTGACACATCGCTTTTCTGCAATCTTATTTTTGTGCCTGGCATGACGTAATAACGCTCGCGACACCCGCGTCCCCGATCCTGTGACGCCTCTTTGCAGGCTCCGTAAGCAATGACCCGAAACGAGACGTTGCCTTTGTTGGTGATGACATCCCCGTCACGACCGTATTCAAATCGTTCCTTGCGTGGCGCCACGACCAGTATTGTCCCGATTTCTGCCGACGCTGTCGCAATCGCGGCTTTGCCAGCCTTAGTCGATGCGCTTTCGCTTACGGGTTCGTCAACCCACTGCAGCCGGTAATAACGTTCTTTGTCATCTTCAGGGCCCTTATAGAAAAAGCGAAAAACATCTTTCGCATCACCGGGTAAAATAAGGCTCGCCGGTGTAGAAAGTAATTCTCCCGACGTTTCAAATTGCATTTCTGTTCCGTCAGGCAGCGGTGAAGAGAGCCTTTTTACGGTAACGCTCACATAGCGGGCGGAATCAGTGGTGTTAATAATTTCTTTTGATAACGCGTTTTGATCGGCCGTCATTATCGACGTGATATCACCCACATTAATCGCCAGACTGGAAAAGGATATAGCCATCCCTGCCAGCGCTGCGAGTGGCAAATATTTCTTCATCAGTGCATTCCTGCGAAATTCGGGAGAGAGCCTCTCCCGAATTAATATTCATTACGCTGGAGTGGTCCAGGTTGCATTGAACTGAACTTTTACGTCACCCGTCCAGTAACCATCCGGCAGCGCAGAATAGTCAGTTACAGCAGTCGAACCGTCAGAAGTCGCTGAAGCGATGGAGAATTTGAAGCTGGACTGATCGCTTACACGCTCCGCGCCGTTATAGGCGCCATCGGCCAGCAGGCTTTCCAGACCTGAAGTGGAAGCCGCATTCACCAGAACGGTTTCGGCAGAGTTAGACAGCGCCTGACCATTCCATGCCACGCCCACATTCAGGGTAGATGCATCACCGCTTGCATTGGTCAGCGTATTGCTGATGACCTGAGCAGTCAGTTCAAAATCGGTTGCACTTTCCTGTCCCTGAATCGTCACATCAAAAGCGCCATCCTGAGTGTTAAACCCATTCAGGCCCTCTGCATACTGGAACGTCAGCGAGTTCAATGGGGTCACGACCAGCAGGCTGGTTGTATCTTTCGTTGCCGTTGCATCCCATGATGCGGTGGCAGATGCCGTAACATCAGCCATAGCATTTGCAGCAGCAAATACAGAAACCAGAGAGGCCACCAGTAATAATTTTTTCATTTTCATCTCCTGAGAACAAACGTACTGCCAGGTGCCATTTAATAAATAACCTGGAAGCTCCATTTAAATGCGAACGGGATTTACCGCGCCCAAAAAGTATTATTTGAATTATGTTTCAGGACAACCAATCGAATGACGAAAAAACCCTCCGTCGTTAGGATTTTTCTCATAATCATTCATGACGAGATCGCTTAAATAAAAACATAAAACCATTTAAATAACATTTTTAAAATAAAAATCTATAATTATCGCAATTTTAGGTAATTTAAACTGTTTTAGCTTTTTGATACAAATCAAAAGTGGTGCATTGAAAGGAATAACAAAAACATATTTCAAATCAAATAAATACGTCACATTGCAAAAAATCATTAGTTTGTTAATGATTTGATAACAAGATGAAAAATATTGGTATAACAGAGAATATTCCGATCCTTACATGATGAATAATGAAATTTTCCTAAAGACAAATTAAATAATAAAACCAATTATTATCTTTCTCCGTTTCTCACCCGGCAGATAAATAATAAGAATATTTCAGGTGGCAGGGAATATTCCTGGTAAATTATGCACTGCCAATTGATCCGATTTGAAGTCCGCCTCACGCCGCGCCCCTTCCCCTGCCAATCAGACAAATCCAGACAGTCTTCCATATTTCCTCCATTTTTCTGCCGTGTTGCCTGACTAAACTAGTATCATTCCCCGAAGTATTCAGGATGAGAACGTATAACGATGAAAGGCAGTAACAAATCCCGCTGGGCAATCGCCGCTGGCATCATTGTGGTGGCTCTTGCCGCCGCCTGGTTCTGGCACAATCACTCTTCTGACACTTCCGCAGGTGCCAGCAGCCCATCTCAGCGTCCCGCGAGTGGCGGACGTCACGGCATGCGCGGCGGTGCGCTGGCTCCCGTTCAGGCGGCTACTGCGGTAAATAAAGCGGTGCCCCGTTATCTCTCCGGGCTGGGAACCATTACCGCCGCCAACACCGTTACGGTTCGCAGCCGTGTGGACGGGCAGCTGATGGCGCTTCACTTCCAGGAAGGCCAGCAGGTTAAAGCCGGGGACTTACTGGCAGAAATTGACCCAAGCCAGTTTAAAGTCACCCTCGCGCAGGCGCAGGGCCAGCTCGCGAAAGACAAGGCCACGCTCGCGAACGCCCGACGCGATTTGGCACGCTATCAGCAACTGGTGAAAACCAACCTGGTATCGCGTCAGGAACTGGATACGCAGCAGTCTCTGGTCAGCGAAGCGCTGGGCACCCTTAAAGCTGACGAAGCCGCCGTGGCCAGCGCACAGTTACAGCTCGACTGGAGCCGCATCACCGCCCCGATTGACGGCCGCGTCGGTCTGAAGCAGGTTGATATTGGCAACCAGATTTCCAGCGGCGATACCACCGGTATCGTGGTCATCACCCAGACGCATCCTGTCGATTTAGTCTTTACCCTGCCGGAGAGCGACATCGCAACCGTGGTTCAGGCGCAAAAAGCCGGCAAAGGGCTGGTTGTGGAAGCCTGGGATCGCACCAACAAGCAAAAATTGAGCGAAGGCACCCTGCTCAGTCTGGATAACCAGATTGACACCACCACCGGCACCATCAAGTTAAAAGCCCGCTTTAACAATCAGGATGATGCGCTTTTCCCGAATCAGTTCGTGAATGCGCGGATGCTGGTCGCAACGCAGGAAAATGCGGTCGTTATCCCAACGGCGGCGCTGCAGATGGGCAACGAAGGGAACTTTGTCTGGGTGCTTAACAGTGAGAATAACGTCAGCAAGCATCTGGTGAAAACCGGCATTCAGGACAGCCAGACGGTGGTGATCAGCGCCGGCCTTTCCGCAGGTGACCGCGTGGTTACCGACGGTATTGATCGTCTCACCGAGGGGGCGAAAGTCGAAGTGGTTGAAGGCCAGCAACAGCCTGCTAAGCAGGGAGCGACTTCCTGATGCAGGTTATGCCCCCGAGCTCTACAGGTGGGCCTTCACGCCTGTTTATTCTGCGCCCTGTTGCCACCACGCTGTTAATGGTGGCAATCCTGCTGGCCGGGATTATTGGCTATCGCTTCCTGCCCGTCTCGGCGCTGCCGGAAGTGGATTATCCCACCATCCAGGTGGTCACCCTTTATCCGGGTGCGAGCCCGGATGTGGTGACATCGGCCATCACCGCGCCGCTGGAGCGCCAGTTTGGTCAGATGTCTGGCCTGAAGCAAATGTCCTCGCAAAGCTCCGGCGGAGCATCCGTGGTGACGCTGCAGTTCCAGCTTACGCTCTCACTCGACGTTGCCGAACAGGAAGTACAGGCCGCGATTAATGCAGCCACCAACCTGCTGCCATCGGACCTGCCCAACCCACCGGTCTACAGCAAAGTAAACCCGGCGGATCCGCCGATCATGACGCTCGCCGTCACCTCCTCCGCCATGCCGATGACTCAGGTCGAAGACATGGTCGAAACGCGCGTGGCGCAGAAAATTTCACAGGTCTCTGGCGTGGGGCTGGTTACGCTTGCCGGCGGTCAACGTCCGGCGGTGCGCGTGAAGCTCAATGCCCAGGCCATTGCCGCGCTGGGCCTCACCAGCGAAACCATCCGCAGCGCCATCAGTAACGCCAACGTCAACTCGGCGAAAGGCTCGCTTGATGGCCCTACCCGGGCCGTGACCCTTTCGGCGAACGATCAAATGCAGTCCGCGGATGAATATCGACAGCTGATCGTCGCGTACCAGAACGGTGCGCCGGTGCGTCTGGGCGATGTGGCAACCGTTGAGCAAGGTGCGGAAAACAGCTGGCTCGGCGCCTGGGCCAACAAACAGCAGGCAATCGTAATGAACGTCCAGCGCCAGCCGGGTGCCAATATCATTGAAACCGCAGACAGCATTCGCACTATGCTGCCGCAGCTGATTGAAAGCCTGCCCAGGTCAGTTAGCGTGAAAGTGCTGTCTGACCGGACCACCAATATTCGCGCGTCCGTGACTGACACCCAGTTTGAACTAATGCTGGCGATTGCGCTGGTGGTGATGATCATCTACCTGTTCCTGCGTAACGTCCCGGCAACCCTCATTCCTGCCGTCGCCGTGCCGCTCTCACTGGTGGGAACATTTGCCGTCATGGTGTTCCTCGATTTTTCGATAAACAACCTGACGCTGATGGCCCTTACCATTGCCACCGGCTTTGTGGTCGATGACGCTATCGTTGTTATCGAGAACATCTCGCGCTATATCGAAAAAGGCGAAAAGCCGTTAGCCGCGGCGCTGAAAGGAGCGGGCGAGATCGGCTTTACCATTATCTCCCTCACCTTCTCACTGATTGCGGTACTGATCCCACTGCTGTTTATGGGCGATATCGTCGGGCGTTTGTTCCGCGAATTTGCCGTGACGCTGGCCGTCGCCATTCTGATTTCCGCCGTGGTGTCACTGACCCTCACGCCGATGATGTGCGCCCGTATGCTGAGCCACGCCTCCCTGCGCAAGCAAAACCGCTTCTCGCGCGCCTCTGAGCGGATGTTCGAACGCATTATTGCCGCTTACGGACGGGTGCTGGCGAAAGTGCTTAACCATCCATGGGCAACCCTTGGCGTGGCGCTTGGTACGCTGGCGCTCAGCGTTATGCTGTGGATTTTCATCCCGAAAGGCTTCTTTCCGATTCAGGACAACGGCATTATCCAGGGCACGCTTCAGGCACCGCAGACGGTCTCCTTCGCTAACATGGCGCAGCGTCAGCAGCAGGTGTCAGAGATCATCATGAAAGATCCGGCAGTAGAGAGCCTGACATCGTATGTCGGTGTCGATGGCACCAACCCGTCGCTGAACAGTGCCCGCCTGCAGATCAACCTTAAACCGCTTGACGATCGCGACGACCGCGTGCAAACGGTGATCGACCGCCTGCAAACTGCCGTGGCGCGCGTGCCGGGTATTGAGCTGTACCTCCAGCCAACTCAGGATTTAACCATCGATACCCAGGTGAGCCGTACCCAGTACCAGTTCACGCTGCAGGCCACCACCCTTGATGCGCTCAGCACCTGGGTACCGCAGCTGGTGGATAAACTCAACGCCCTGCCGCAGCTCTCTGACGTCAGCAGCGACTGGCAGGACAAAGGGCTGGCGGCATATGTGAACGTTAACCGCGATACCGCCAGCCGGCTTGGGATCACCATGGCCGACGTGGATAACGCGCTGTATAACGCATTCGGTCAGCGTCTGATCTCCACCATCTATACCCAGGCGAATCAGTATCGCGTGGTGCTGGAACACAACACAGAAAACACGCCCGGCCTGGCCGCGCTCGATTCGGTGCGCCTGACCAGCAAAGACGGGGGCATCGTGCCCCTCAGCGCCATCGCGACGGTAGAGGAGCGCTACACACCGCTGTCGATTAACCATCTGGATCAGTTCCCGTCCACCACCATCTCGTTTAACGTACCGGACGGTTATTCACTGGGCGAAGCGGTGGAGTCCATTCTGGCCGCAGAGAAGACGCTGAACTTCCCGTCCGATATTCAGACCCAGTTCCAGGGCAGCACGCTGGCGTTCCAGGCCGCGCTGGGCAACACCATCTGGCTGATTGTCGCGGCCGTGGTGGCGATGTATATCGTGCTCGGTGTGCTGTATGAAAGCTTCATTCACCCCATTACCATCCTCTCCACCCTGCCAACGGCGGGCGTGGGGGCACTGCTGGCATTGATGCTGGCGGGGAGCGAGCTGGACGTGATTGCCATCATTGGGATCATCCTGCTTATCGGGATCGTGAAGAAAAACGCCATCATGATGATCGACTTTGCCCTTGCCGCCGAGCGCGAGCAGGGGATGTCGCCGCGCGAGGCAATTTTCCAGGCCTGCCTGCTGCGTTTTCGCCCGATCCTGATGACCACGCTCGCCGCCCTGCTAGGTGCCCTGCCGCTGATGCTCAGTACCGGCGTCGGTGCCGAGCTGCGTCGTCCGCTGGGGATTGGTATGGTCGGTGGCCTGCTGGTAAGCCAGGTCCTGACCCTGTTCACCACGCCGGTCATTTATCTGCTGTTTGACCGTCTGGCGCTGTGGACGAAAAGCCGCTTCCCGAAACGTGAAGAGGAGGCGTAAATGAAGTTTTTCGCCCTCTTCATTTATCGCCCGGTGGCGACGATTTTACTCTCACTCGCCATCACCCTGTGCGGCGTCCTGGGCTTCCGGCTGCTGCCGGTGGCCCCGCTGCCGCAGGTGGATTTCCCGGTGATCATGGTCAGCGCCTCGCTGCCCGGTGCATCACCGGAAACCATGGCCTCGTCGGTTGCCACACCGCTGGAACGTTCACTCGGGCGAATTGCCGGGGTCAACGAGATGACCTCCAGCAGCTCGCTTGGCAGCACGCGTATCATTCTGGAATTCAGCTTCGACCGGGATATTAACGGCGCCGCGCGCGATGTGCAGGCGGCGATCAACGCCGCGCAGAACCTGCTACCGAGCGGGATGCCGGGCCGTCCGACATACCGTAAAGCGAACCCGTCCGATGCGCCTATCATGATCCTGACGCTTACCTCGGACACCTATTCGCAGGGGCAACTGTACGATTTCGCCTCCACCCAACTGGCGCAGACTCTCGCCCAGATTAACGGCGTGGGTGATGTCAGCGTTGGCGGAAGCTCTCTGCCCGCCGTGCGCGTGGGCTTAAACCCGCAGGCGCTGTTTAACCAGGGTGTTTCCCTGGACGATGTGCGCTCCGCCATCAGCAATGCAAACGTGCGCAAACCGCAGGGGGCCATTGAGGACAGTAGCCACCGCTGGCAGATCCAGACTAACGATGAGCTGAAAACCGCTGCGGAATACCAGCCGCTGATCATTCACTACAACAACGGTGCGGCGGTGCGCCTGAGCGATGTCGCGAGCGTCACCGACTCGGTGCAGGACGTGCGAAACGCCGGGATGACCAACGCCAAACCGGCCATTTTACTGATGATCCGCAAGCTGCCGGAAGCCAACATTATTGAGACGGTGAACGGTATCCGCGCGAGATTGCCGGAACTCCAGCAGACCATCCCGGCGGCGATCGATCTGCAGATTGCCCAGGATCGTTCCCCCACCATTCGCGCCTCGCTCGAAGAGGTGGAGCAGACGCTTGTGATCTCCGTTGCGCTGGTGATTCTGGTGGTCTTCCTGTTTCTGCGTTCAGGCCGGGCCACGCTGATCCCTGCGGTGGCTGTGCCTGTCTCGCTGATAGGGACCTTCGCGGCGATGTACCTGTGCGGATTTAGCCTTAACAACCTGTCGCTGATGGCGCTGACGATTGCCACCGGCTTCGTGGTGGATGATGCCATTGTGGTGCTGGAGAACATCTCGCGCCATCTGGAGGCGGGGATGAAACCGCTGCAGGCCGCACTGCAGGGAACGCGTGAAGTGGGCTTTACGGTACTGTCGATGAGCCTGTCGCTGGTGGCGGTGTTCCTGCCGTTACTGCTAATGGGCGGCCTGCCTGGCCGGCTGTTACGGGAGTTTGCCGTCACGCTCTCGGTCGCCATCGGTATTTCATTGATTGTGTCCCTCACGCTTACGCCGATGATGTGCGGCTGGATGTTAAAACGCAGCAAGCCACACTCTCAGCCGCGCCGTAAGGGGTTTGGTCGCTTCCTGCTGGCGATGCAGGAGAGCTATGGTAAGTCTCTGAAGTGGGTGCTGAGGCATACGCGCATTGTCGGCCTGGTGCTGATTGGCACCATCGTGCTCAACGTCTGGATGTACATTACTATCCCGAAAACCTTCTTCCCGGAGCAGGACACCGGGGTGCTGATGGGCGGGATCCAGGCAGACCAGAGTATTTCGTTTCAGGCCATGCGCGGCAAGCTGCAGGACTTTATGAAGATCATCCGCGAAGATAAAGCGGTAGATAACGTAACCGGCTTTACCGGCGGTTCACGGGTGAACAGCGGGATGATGTTTATCACCCTGAAGCCGCGTGACGAGCGCAATGAAACCGCCCAGCAGGTTATCGACCGCCTGCGCGTGAAGCTCGCCAAAGAGCCGGGCGCAAATCTGTTTTTGATGGCCGTTCAGGATATCCGCGTCGGCGGGCGTCAGGCTAACGCCAGCTATCAGTACACGTTACTCTCTGACGATTTAGCCGCCCTGCGCGAGTGGGAGCCTAAGATCCGCAAGGCGCTGGCCGCCCTGCCACAGCTGGCGGACGTTAACTCCGATCAGCAGGACAACGGCGCAGAAATGGCGCTGACCTACAATCGTGAAACCATGTCACGTCTGGGGATTAACGTCGATGCCGCCAACAGCCTGCTGAACAATGCCTTCGGCCAGCGTGAGATTTCCACCATCTACCAGCCCATGAACCAATACAAGGTGGTGATGGAGGTGGACCCGCGTTACACCCAGGACATCAGCGCGCTGGACAAAATGTTTGTGATTAATAACGACGGTAAGGCGATCCCGCTCTCTTACTTTGCCAGCTGGCAGCCGGCGAACGCGCCGCTGTCGGTGAACCACCAGGGCCTTTCGGCGGCATCGACCATCTCCTTTAACCTGCCAGCCGGTTCGTCCCTCTCTGAGGCCAGCGATGCGATCAACCGTGCGATGACCCAGCTTGGCGTGCCGTCCACGGTACGCGGCAGTTTTGCCGGTACCGCGCAGGTGTTCCAGGAGACCATGAATTCGCAGGTGATTTTGATTCTGGCGGCCATTGCGACAGTCTATATCGTGCTGGGCGTGCTTTATGAAAGCTACGTCCATCCGCTGACCATTCTCTCCACGCTGCCGTCGGCGGGCGTCGGGGCGCTGCTGGCGCTGGAGCTGTTCGGCGCGCCCTTCAGCCTGATTGCGCTGATTGGTATCATGCTGTTAATTGGCATCGTGAAGAAAAACGCCATCATGATGGTGGACTTCGCGCTGGACGCCCAGCGAAATGGCAACCTGACGCCAGAAGAGGCCATATTCCAGGCCTGTCTGCTGCGTTTTCGTCCGATCATGATGACCACGCTGGCGGCGCTGTTTGGCGCGCTGCCGCTGGTGATTTCCAGCGGTGACGGCTCAGAATTGCGCCAGCCGCTGGGGATCACAATTGTCGGGGGGCTGGTGATGAGCCAGCTGCTGACGCTCTACACCACGCCGGTGGTCTATCTGTTCTTTGACCGTCTGCGGGTGCGTTTTTCGCGTAAAAACAGAACGACGGTAACCGAATAAATGACCGACCTCCCACGTCACGTGCGCTGGCAGCTGTGGATTGTCGCCTTCGGCTTCTTTATGCAGTCGCTGGATACAACCATCGTCAATACCGCCCTCCCCTCGATGGCAAAAAGCCTGGGGGAGAGTCCGCTGCATATGCATATGGTGATTGTCTCCTATGTATTAACGGTGGCCGTTATGCTTCCGGCCAGCGGCTGGCTGGCGGACAAAGTGGGCGTGCGGAATATCTTTTTCACCGCCATCGTGCTGTTTACCACAGGCTCGCTGTTTTGCGCCCAGGCGAATACGCTGGATCAGCTGGTGATGGCCCGCGCGTTACAGGGCATTGGCGGGGCGATGATGGTGCCTGTCGGGCGGCTGACGGTGATGAAGATTGTGCCCCGCGAGCAGTACATGGCCGCAATGACCTTCGTCACCCTGCCCGGCCAGGTCGGCCCGCTGCTTGGCCCGGCGCTGGGTGGAGTGCTGGTGGAGTATGCCTCCTGGCACTGGATCTTCTTAATCAACCTGCCGGTGGGCATCATCGGCGCGATTGCCACCCTGATGCTGATGCCTAACTACACCATGCAGACCCGGCGCTTTGATTTCCTGGGTTTTATCCTGCTGGCGGCGGGGATGGCGATGCTCACCCTCGCGCTTGATGGCCAAAAAGGCCTCGGGATTTCAGCCCTGACGCTTGGCCTTCTGGTGGCGCTCGGCATTACCGCTATCCTGTGGTACCTCTGGCATGCCAGAGGTAACGAGAGCGCGTTGTTCATGCTCGATCTGTTTAAAAACCCCACCTATCGTCTGGGCCTGTTCGGGAGCTTTGCCGGGCGCGTCGGCAGCGGCATGTTGCCCTTTATGACGCCGGTCTTTTTGCAGATTGGAATGGGATTTTCACCGTTTCACGCCGGGTTGATGATGATCCCGATGGTACTTGGCAGCATGGGAATGAAACGCATCGTGGTGCAGGTGGTTAACCGTTTTGGTTATCGCCACGTCCTGGTCGCCGCGACGCTTGGGCTGGCCCTGGTGAGCCTGCTGTTTATGGCCGTGGCGCTACTGGGCTGGTACTACGCGCTGCCGCTGGTGCTGTTCTGTCAGGGCATAATTAACTCTGTGCGCTTTTCGTCAATGAATACCCTGACGTTAAAAGCACTCCCGGATGACCTGGCGAGTAGCGGAAACAGCCTGCTGTCGATGATCATGCAGCTCTCCATGAGCGTAGGGGTGACCCTTGCCGGTTTACTGCTCGGCATGTACGGACAGCATCATCTCAGCGTCGACACGCCGGTCGCCCATCAGATCTTTTTGTATACCTATCTCAGCATGGCGGTGATTATCGCCCTGCCCGCGTTCATCTTCGCCAGAGTGCCGGATGATACCCGTAAGAACGTCGTTATCCGACACGGCAAAAGGAGTGCACCATGAAATTCTGGCGTCCGGGCATTACCGGTAAACTCTTTGTGGCGATATTTGCCACCTGTATCGTGCTGCTGGTCACCATGCACTGGGCCGTGCGGGTCAGTTTCGAACGGGGTTTTATTGATTACATTAAGCATGGTAATGAACAGCGTTTACAGGGGCTGAGCGATGCGCTGAGCGATCAATATGCCCTGCACGGTAACTGGCGTTTTCTGCGCAATAACGACCGCTTCGTATTCCAGATCCTGCGCTCGCTTGAGCATGATACCGGTGACGATCGCCCGGGGCCCGGGATGCCGCCGCACGGCTGGCGCACCCAGTTCTGGGTGATAGACCAGGATATGCGCGTACTGGTTGGCCCGCGCGCGCCCATTCCGCCAGATGGCACAAAGCGGGCGATCACAGTGAATAACGCCACCGTCGGCTGGGTGATCGCCTCGCCGGTTGAACGCCTGACGCGTAACACCGATATCAACTTTGATCGTCAGCAGCGCCGCACCAGCTGGTTGATTGTCGCGCTCTCCACCCTGCTGGCCGCGCTCGCGACCTTCCCGCTGGCCCGTGGCCTGCTCGCGCCGGTTAAACGGCTGGTGGAAGGGACGCATAAGCTGGCCGCCGGGGATTTCTCCACCCGCGTCGATACCCGTAGCCAGGACGAACTCGGCAAGCTGGCGCAGGACTTTAACCAGCTCGCCAGTACCCTGGAAAAAAACCAGCAGATGCGACGCGATTTTATGGCCGATATTTCCCATGAACTCCGCACGCCGCTGGCGGTGCTGCGCGGCGAGCTGGAAGCTATTCAGGACGGCGTGCGTCAGTTCACTCCCGAATCGGTGGCCTCGCTGCAGGCGGAAGTGGGCACGCTGACCAAACTGGTCGATGACCTCCACCAGCTCTCCATGTCGGACGAAGGCGCGCTGGCCTACCAGAAAGCGCCCGTCGATGTGATAAACGTGCTGGAGGTGGTAAGCGGTGCCTTCCGCGAACGTTTCGCCAGCCGCAACCTGAAAATCGATCTCTCACTGCCTGACAGCGCCGTGGTGTTTGGCGACAAAGACCGCCTGATGCAGCTGTTCAACAATCTGCTGGAAAATAGCCTGCGCTACACCGACAGCGGCGGTGGCCTGCATATTTCCGGCAAACAAGAAAACGGGCATTTTGCCCTGACCTTTGCGGATTCCGCTCCCGGCGTGCAGGATGCACAGCTGGAAAAACTGTTTGAGCGATTTTATCGCACCGAAGGCTCCCGCAATCGCGCCAGCGGCGGGTCCGGTCTGGGACTGGCGATTTGCGTAAACATCGTCGAGGCCCATAATGGCACGATCCGCGCCGCCCATTCGCCTTTTGGCGGGGTAAGCATTACAGTAGAGTTACCTCTGGAACGGGATTTATCGAGAGAAGCATGACCGAGTTACCGATTGACGAAAACACGCCACGCATTTTGATTGTCGAAGACGAGCCGAAGCTCGGGCAGTTACTGATCGACTATTTACGCGCGGCAAGCTATGCCCCCACGCTTATCAGCCATGGCGATCAGGTGCTGCCTTATGTGCGCCAGACGCCGCCGGACCTGATCCTGCTGGATCTGATGCTCCCCGGAACCGATGGCCTGACCCTGTGCCGGGAAATTCGTCGCTTCTCAGACGTGCCGGTGGTAATGGTGACGGCGAAAATCGAAGAGATCGACCGCCTGCTGGGCCTCGAAATTGGCGCGGACGATTACATCTGCAAGCCATACAGCCCGCGTGAAGTGGTCGCGCGCGTAAAAACCATTCTGCGCCGCTGCAAGCCCCATCGTGAACTGCAGGTACTGGACGCGGAAAGCCCACTTATCGTCGATGAAAGCCGCTTCCAGGCGAGCTGGCGCGGCAAGCTGCTGGATCTCACCCCCGCCGAATTCCGCCTGTTGAAAACCCTCTCCCACGAGCCGGGGAAGGTCTTCTCCCGCGAGCAACTGCTGAACCGTCTGTATGATGATTACCGCGTCGTGACTGACCGTACCATCGACAGCCATATTAAAAACCTGCGCCGCAAGCTGGAAGCGCTCGATGCGGAGCAGTCATTTATCCGCGCGGTGTATGGCGTGGGCTACCGATGGGAAGCCGATGCCTGCAGGATAGCCTGAGCATTTAGCTTACCGAACCCGCCTGCTGGCGGGTTTTTCATTTCTGGAAAGCAACGAAGAATCAACCATACTCACATTACCGGTTCGCTTATTGATAACTGGTGCAGATAATTCCACTTCGTTCAAGGAGTTCCTATGTCTGGTTGGTTCGAGTTAAACAAAAGCAGTGATGGTCAGTTCAGGTTTGTTCTCAAAGCAGGAAACGGAGAAACGATCCTGACCAGTGAGCTTTACACCACCAAAAATTCCGCCGAAAACGGTATCGCCTCCGTTCGCACCAATAGCCCTTCTGATGAACGTTATGAGAAGAAAGTGGCCACCAACGGTAAATTCCACTTCAATCTGAAGGCCGGGAATCATCAGGTTATTGGCAGCAGCCAGATGTATGCCTCGGAACAGTCGCGAGATAAAGGCATCGCGTCGGTCAAAACTAACGGTTCAAGCCAGACGGTAAAAGACAATACCTGACGACACGCCTCCGGCCGGGTTAGCGATGGTACGACCCGGCGCTTTACCTCCCTGTCCCTCAGCGCTACAATGCCCGCCCTTAAAGTGGGGGATCTCCCCTTACCGCTGCACCTGGTGCATGCGGATCTGACCTGTCATCAGAACGAGAACAAACATGTTTAAACCGGAACTCCTTTCCCCGGCGGGAACGCTGCAAAATATGCGTTACGCTTTCGCCTATGGCGCTGACGCCGTCTATGCTGGCCAGCCGCGCTACTCGCTGCGCGTGCGTAACAATGAATTCAACCACGAGAACCTGCAGCTCGGCATTAACGAAGCACATGCCCTGGGCAAAAAATTCTACGTGGTGGTCAACATTGCGCCGCATAACGCCAAGTTGAAAACGTTCATCCGCGATCTGAAGCCGGTGGTTGATATGGGACCGGACGCGCTGATCATGTCGGACCCGGGTTTAATTATGCTGGTTCGGGAGAACTTCCCGGAGATGGATATTCACCTCTCCGTTCAGGCCAACGCCGTTAACTGGGCAACGGTGAAATTCTGGAAACAGATGGGGCTGACCCGCGTCATTCTGTCTCGTGAACTTTCGCTGGAAGAGATTGAAGAGATCCGCACGCAGGTGCCGGATATGGAAATCGAAATCTTCGTTCACGGCGCGCTGTGCATGGCCTACTCCGGTCGTTGCCTGCTCTCGGGATACATCAACAAGCGTGACCCGAACCAGGGTACCTGCACCAACGCCTGCCGCTGGGAATATAACGTTCAGGAAGGCAAAGAAGACGACATTGGCAATATCGTCCACAAACATGAGCCGATCCCGGTGACCAACGTGGAGCCAACCTTAGGCATCGGCGCGCCAACTGACAGCGTGTTCATGATTGAAGAGGCCAAACGCCCGGGTGAGTACATGACCGCCTTTGAAGACGAGCATGGCACTTACATCATGAACTCCAAAGACCTGCGTGCGATTGCGCACGTTGAGCGTCTGACGCAGATGGGCGTGCATTCCCTGAAAATTGAAGGCCGTACCAAGTCCTACTACTACTGCGCGCGTACTGCTCAGGTGTACCGTAAAGCCATCGACGATGCCGCTGCCGGCAAACCGTTCGATACCAGCCTGCTGGAAACCCTGGAAGGCCTGGCGCATCGCGGTTATACCGAAGGCTTCCTGCGTCGTCACACCCATGACGATTACCAGAACTACGAACACGGCTATTCCGTTTCCGAGCGCCAGCAGTTTGTCGGTGATTTTACCGGTGAGCGCAAAGGTGCGCTGGCCGCCGTGGCGGTGAAGAACAAATTCACCAAAGGCGACAGCCTGGAGTTGATGACCCCGCAGGGCAACATGAACTTCACCCTGGAACATCTGGAAAACGGTAAAGGCGAAGCAATTGACGTGGCACCAGGCAACGGCCATACCGTCTGGCTGCCGGTACCCGAAGAAGTGGAGCTGGAGTTTGCGCTGCTGATGCGTAATTTCAACGGTGAAAGTACCCGTAACCCGCACAGTAAATAGTCAAGCAGGGAAATTTTTTCGCGCTGGGATAATTCTTAGAATCGGATCACATACCGCTTCGTTCAATACGGGTATTATCCCCCCGCTGAAAAACATAACCCATAAATGCTAGCTGTACCAGGAACCACCTCCTTAGCCTGCGTAATCTCCCTTACGCGGGCTTATTTTTTGCCTTTCATCCTGTTCTTACCCGCTTTTTTCCTCCCTGCTATACACTCTTACTAACGCTAAAAAAGGGAGCAGCGCGGATGGCAATCTATCCAGACAGTTTATTGATTCTCAATGGCAAAAGTGCGGGCAACGATTTGTTGCGCCAGGCAGTGACGGATTTGCGTGAAGACGGTGCGCGTATACACGTGCGAGTGACGTGGGAAAAAGGTGATGCGGCACGCTATATCGACGAAGGCCTGAAGCTCGGGGTCGAAACCATTATTTCTGGCGGGGGCGATGGCACCATTAATGAAATTGCTGGCGCTCTGATAGATCTTCCCGCAACCGACCGCCCGGTGATGGGCATTTTGCCGCTCGGTACGGCCAACGATTTCGCCACCAGCGCCGGCATCCCCGAAGAGCTGGGAAAAGCCTTGCAGCTGGCTATCCTCGGCAAAGCCACCGCCGTGGATATTGCTCAGGTGAATGAAAAAACCTGTTTTATCAATATGGCGACCGGTGGATTCGGGACGCGCATTACCAGCGAAACCCCTGAAAAGCTGAAGGCAGCGCTGGGCGGCGTCTCGTATCTGATCCATGGCCTGATGCGCATGGATACCCTGAAGCCGGACCGCTGTGAGATTCACGGCGAGAACTTTCAGTGGCAGGGTGATGCGCTGGTGATTGGTATCGGCAATGGCCGTCAGGCCGGTGGCGGACAGCAGTTATGCCCGGAGGCGCTGATCAATGATGGTCAGTTACAGCTGCGTATTTTCACGGGTGATGGCCTGCTGCCTGCGCTGTTTACCACCCTGACCCAGCCAGAGGAGAGCCCGAATATTATTGCCGGTAAATCCGCGTGGTTTGAAGTGAATACCCCACACGGCATGACGTTTAATCTTGACGGAGAGCCGCTGAGCGGGGAGCAGTTCCGCATTGAGGTGTTACCGGGCGCGCTACAGTGCCGGCTGCCACCGGACTGCCAGCTTCTGCGTTGACAGTGTGGCCGGGCGGCGGTAACGCCTGACCCGGCCAGCGTTTTACAAAAAGTCTTAAGCGATAGTCACTTTGCTGTCCAGGTACACATCCTGCACGGCATTGATCAGCTTCACGCCGTCCGCCATCGATTTTTTAAACGCCTTACGGCCCAGGATCAGCCCCATACCGCCCGCGCGCTTATTGATAACCGCCGTGCGCACCGCGTCGGAGAGATCGGTGTCGCCACCCGCCGCACCACCGGAGTTAATTAACCCGGCACGTCCCATATAGCAGTTCGCCAGCTGGTAACGCACCAGATCGATAGGGTTTTCACTGGTCAGTTTGCTGTAGACCCGGTCATCGGTGTAACCGAAGTTTACCGCTTTATAACCGCCGTTATTTTCCGCCATCTTCTGCTTCACGATATCCGCGCCAATGGTTGCCGCCAGATGGTTCGCCTGGCCGGTCAGGTCGGCAGAAACGTGGTAGTCCACTCCGTCTTTCTTGAATGCCGAGTTACGCAGATACGCCCACAGAACGGTGACCATACCCAGCTCATGCGCGCGTTCGAAGGCAGCAGAAATTTCTTCAATCTGGCGACGCGACTGCTCAGAACCAAAGTAGATCGTCGCCCCGACCGCGACCGCACCCATATTGAACGCCTGCTCTACGCTGGCGTAAAGCGTCTGATCGTATTCGGTCGGGTAGCTCAGGGTTTCGTTGTGATTCAGTTTGACGAGGAATGGAATGCGGTGGGCATAGCGACGCGATACGGAGGCCAGTACGCCATAGGTGGACGCCACGCAGTTACAGCCCGCTTCTATCGCCAGTTCGACGATGTTCTTCGGATCGAAATACAGCGGGTTCGCCGCAAAGGAGGCGCCCGCGGAGTGCTCAACGCCCTGGTCAACCGGCAGAATAGAAAGATACCCGGTTCCCCCCAGTCGCCCGGTATTATAGAGGGTCTGCATATTTCGCAGTACCGCAGGCGGACGGTTGTTATCAACCATCACGCGGTCGACGTAATCGTGGCCAGGCAGATAAAGCTGGTCGGCTGGAATGGTCATACAACGATGCTGTAAAAGGCTGTCGGCGTCTTTGCCAAGCAACTGCGCAATATCAGTCATGTGATGCTCCCGTAAGCCCGACGTGATGTCGGTGAGTGTTTATCCAGACCCATAGCGTTATGGGCAGACTAAGCCTGGTACCGACTTAACAGATTTTCCAGCATTTGCATTTTTTTTCAGCACAATCTGCTGGCTCGATTCGTGTACAACAAAACTGTTACATTGATCAAACAATCACCGCAAAGGTATTTAAAAGGTATTATTAAGTGGTATGTTAAAGGCGTACCCTCTCTGACATGCAGGATTAAACAATGAAAACGAAAGTCCAACTGTCATTCATGATGTTTGTTGAATGGTTTATCTGGGGCGCGTGGTTTGTACCGCTGTGGCTGTGGCTGAGCAAAAGCGGTTTTACCGCCGGGGAAATTGGCTGGTCTTATGCCTGTACCGCGATTGCCGCGATCCTCTCCCCCATTCTGGTGGGTTCACTGACCGACCGCTTTTTCGCTGCGCAGAAAGTACTGGCCGTACTGATGTTCGCCGGTGCCATTGTGATGTACTTCGCCGCACAGCAAACCCAGTTCAGCACCTTTTTCCCGCTGCTGCTGGTTTACTCCCTGACCTATATGCCGACCATTGCGCTGACCAACAGTATTGCCTTCGCCAATGTGGATGATGTGGAGGCTGATTTCCCGCGTATCCGCGTGATGGGCACCCTCGGCTGGATCGCCTCGGGACTGGCGTGCGGTTTCCTGCCGCAGATGATGGGCTATAACGACATTTCCGATACCAATATTCCGCTGCTGATGACGGCGGGGAGCTCCGCCCTGCTCGGTGTCTTTGCGCTGTTCCTGCCGAACACCCCGCCGAAGAGTACCGGCAAGATGGATTTCAAAGTCATGCTCGGGCTGGATGCGCTGATCCTGCTGCGCGATAAAAACTTCCTGGTGTTCTTCTTCTGCTCATTTCTGTTCGCAATGCCGCTGGCCTTTTATTACATCTTTGCCAACGGCTATCTCACCGAAGTGGGGATGAAAAACGCCACCGGCTGGATGACGCTCGGCCAGTTCTCCGAAATTTTCTTTATGCTGGCGCTGCCGTTCTTCACCAAACGCTTTGGTATTAAGAAGGTCTTGCTGCTGGGCCTGCTCACCGCCGCCATCCGCTATGGCTTCTTTGTTTACGGTGGTGCCGACCAGTACTTCACCTATGCCCTGCTGTTCCTCGGCATTCTGCTGCATGGCGTGAGCTACGACTTCTACTATGTGACCGCGTATATCTACGTGGATAAAAAAGCGCCGGTGCATATGCGCACCGCCGCACAAGGCCTGATTACGCTGTGCTGTCAGGGGTTTGGTAGCCTGTTAGGTTACCGCCTGGGCGGCGTGATGATGGAAAAAATGTTCGCATACAAAGAGCCGGTGAATGGGTTGACCTTCAACTGGGCCGGAATGTGGGCATTCGGAGGGATCATGATTGCCGTGATCGCCGTGCTGTTTATGCTGTTTTTCCGCGAATCGGACAAAGAGATCACCGCAATTGAGGTGGTTGAAGGCGATACCGCGCTGACACGAGGGGAAGTTAAATGAAACAAGAACGTATTCTCGGTGCCCTTTACGGGCAAGCGTTAGGGGATGCGATGGGCATGCCGTCGGAGCTTTGGCCGAGAAAGCGCGTCAAAGCGCACTTCGGCTGGATCGACCGTTTTTTACCCGGACCGGCTGAAAATAACGCCGCCTGCTATTTTAAGCAGGCAGAATTCACCGACGATACGTCAATGGCGTTATGCCTGGCGGATGCGATTATCGAATGCGACGGGCAGATCAACGCAGATGTTATCGGCAAACATATTCTGCACTGGGCGGAATCGTTCGATGCGTTTAACAAGAATGTGTTAGGTCCGACATCGAAGATTGCGCTTAACGCTATTCGTGACGGCAAGCCGGTCAGTGAACTGGAAAACAACGGCGTCACCAACGGTGCGGCGATGCGCGCCTCTCCGCTGGGCTGCCTGCTGCCGGCCACGCGTCTGGAGCACTTTGTCGCAGAGGTGGCGCTGGCCTCCAGCCCGACCCATAAATCCGACCTCGCGATTGCCGGCGCGGTGGTGATTGCCTGGGCGGTGTCGCGTGCCATTGACGGTGAACGCTGGCAGAACATCGTCGATGCCCTGCCAGGTGTTGCCCGCTACGCACAGGAAGCGAAAACAACCACCTTCAGCGCATCGCTGGCGGCACGGATTGAGCTCGCCCTTAAGACCGTGCGTGAAGCCAACGGCATCGATTCCGCCAGCGAGCAGGTTTACCAGCTTATTGGCGCGGGCACCAGCACGCTTGAGTCGGTTCCAGCGGCGATTGCGATGGTCGAACTGGCAGGCACCGACCCGAACCGCTGCGCCATTTTGTGCGCCAACCTCGGCGGTGATACGGACACCATCGGCGCGATGGCGACGGCAATCTGCGGTGCGCTTCACGGCGTACAGGCGATTGACCCGGCGTACAAGGAGGAACTCGACGCCGTAAACCGCCTCGACTTTAACCACTACTGTGAAAAACTGCTGCACTTCCGGGAGCAAAGGGAGGGCGTATGAGTGCTTTTGCTGCACGCCTTGAAACACTGCACGCCACTCGCCCGGTCACGGTGTTGGGTGCTGCGGTCATCGACGTGATCGCCGACGCCTATGCCCTGCCCTGGCGCGGGTGTGATATCGAACTCAAACAACAGGGTGTCAATATCGGCGGCTGTGCGCTGAATATTGCTATTGCGCTGAAACGGCTCGGGATCGCCGCGCAAAACGCGCTCCCCGTCGGTCACGGAGTGTGGTCAGACATCATCCGTAACGCCATGGCCAAACAGGATCTGCACAGCGTCGTCGAAGTAGAAACGGGCGACAACGGCTGGTGTCTGGCGCTGGTCGAACCGGACGGTGAGCGGACCTTTATGTCGTTTAGCGGCGTGGAGAACCAGTGGCAACAGCGCTGGCTGGATGCGCTGCACGTGCCGCCTGAAAGCCTGGTCTACCTCTCAGGCTATCAGCTGGCGTCACCGTGCGGAGAGCGTCTGACGGCCTGGCTGGAAGGCCTGGAAAACGTTACCGCGTTTATCGACTTTGGGCCGCGCATTGCCGATATTCCTGATGCGCTGATGGCGCGGATCATGGCCTGTAAGCCGATGGTATCGCTTAA
Source organism: Enterobacter sp. BIDMC 26 (assembly GCF_000534435.1). Taxonomy (NCBI): domain Bacteria; kingdom Pseudomonadati; phylum Pseudomonadota; class Gammaproteobacteria; order Enterobacterales; family Enterobacteriaceae; genus Enterobacter; species Enterobacter sp. BIDMC 26. Next base: position 2,279,810 of record NZ_KI973182.1, read on the forward strand.
TCGCCAGGAAGCGGAGATGGCAGCGGGACGATTTGGCATGGAAGCTGAAACACTCGGCCCGCAGTGGCTACAGCGGTTTAGTTCTGCGCTGATTATTCGCCACGATAAAGACGGTGCCGCCTGGTATGAGGGTGATAAATCGGGCTACGTTCCGGCGTTTCCCGCAACCGTCGTCGACACGATCGGTGCGGGCGACAGCCACGCCGGTGGCACGCTTGCCGGGCTGGCGGCAGGATGGTCGCTGGCTGATGCCGTTACGCTTGGCAATGCAGTGGCGGCCTGGGTCGTTAGCCACCGCGGCGGCGACTGTGCGCCAGGACGCGAGGCGTTACTCCTCGCACACAAAGACGTATAAATCGCTACGGCAGTAGCTGATGCTGAACTCAATGGGCCGGTTCTGCTGATCAAGTGCAACCTGCTTGATCACCAGCACCGGGATTTTGTCATCCATGCGGATATGCGTCTGAAACTCGCTGTCCGGCATGCGGGCACTGACGCGTGAGCGGGTGCGTTGCGGGAAGATATTCTGGCTACGGAAGTAGTCATACAGGGAAATCCCAATTGCATCCGGATCGTGAATCAACCCTACCGGCACCCAGGACTCCTCAATCGATACGGCGTCATCATCCACATAGCGGATGCGCTTAAGCAAAAAGACCTCGCTCTCCGGCGGTACTGACAGCTGGCTGGCCACCTCTTCCGGGCATTTCACCACCCGTTTATTCACCCACAGCGTGTTGGGCTTTTTGCCGCGCAGCACCACCTGCTGAGAAAAACCGCGCGCTTCCTTGAGCGAGTATTCAAAGATGTTATTGATTTGCGTCCCGTAGCCGCGGGCGCGCGTCACTACGCCCTCGGCTTCCAGAGCCTGCATCGCTTTGCGCACGGTAATGCGCGACACGCCGGTTAACTGACTGAGATCGCGCTCGCCGGGCAGTATATTCCCATGCTCCAGCACCCCGTTGCGTACCGCGTTTTTTACCGTTTCGGCAAATTTCAGATACAGCGGCGTGTTGTCCGGGGCGGCAATGCGTTCATTCAGTTGGTCGATTAACCGGGTATGCGCTTGTTCCATCTCTGTTTTTCTCAGGCCTGGTGTGTGTTGCCAGTATACGGCTTACCACCAGGCATGAAAATGGTGTACCGGACCAATACCGTGACCAACCTCGAGAGTATCGGCTTTTGCCAGCGCTTCGGAGAGCCAGATTTTAGCGTCGCGGACCGTATCCCCCCAGTTGTCACGACGGGGGCGCAAAGCCGCCAGCGCGGCAGAGAGCGTGCAGCCGGTCCCGTGGGTGTTTTTGGTCTGTACCCGCGGGGCCGTGAAACGCAGCGCACCGTCGTGGGTAAACAACCAGTCAGGGCTTTCTTCATCATCAAGATGACCACCTTTCATCAGCACGGCGCCGCAGCCCATCGCCAGGAGCGCATTCCCCTGCTCTTTCATTTCGCGCTCATTCTGCGCGTGCGGCGCATCCAGCAGCGCAGCAGCTTCAGGCAGATTAGGCGTGATAAGCGCCACCTGCGGCAGCAGCTTATTTCGCAGCGTCTCGACGGCGGAGGCGGACAGCAGCGGGTCACCGCTTTTTGCCAGCATCACGGTATCCAGCACCACATTTTGCACCTGGTAACGTTTAAGCCGTTCTGCCACCGCTTCAACAATGTCGGTCTCGGCCAGCATCCCAATCTTGGTGGTGTCGATTCGCACATCGCTGAAAACCGAATCCAGCTGTGCGGCGACAAAGTCCGGCTCAATGCGGTAAACCGACTGCACGCCACGCGTATTTTGCGCCACCAGCGCGGTAATCACCGAGCAGCCGTACGCCCCGAGTGCAGAGAAAGTTTTCAAATCAGCCTGAATGCCCGCGCCGCCGCTTGGGTCGGTACCGGCAATGGTAAGGGCGTTAATCCGATTCATACCCGTTCCTCCAGAGTGTAGAGCGCGTCGAGGAACGCGCTGGCAAAACTGCCGGGACCACCGGACCGGGCGATGGCTGCCGATCCGGCACGTTTCATCCATCCGCAAGCGGCGGCGATGTTGTCCAGCCGGTCGTCGGGAAGCGAGCAGCTCGCCGCCACGACTGCCGAGAGCGCGCATCCCGTTCCCACCACGCGGGTCATCATCGGGTCACCGCCCACGACCGTGCGGGTGCGCTGCCCGTCTGTGACGTAATCCCGTTCACCGGTGACCACCACAATGGCATTCGTCTGGCGAGCCAGCGCCTGCGCGGCAGGCAGCGCAGTTGCCGCCGTGTCGGTGGTATCGACGCCGCGCCCGCCCGCACTCATCCCGGCAAGGGCGAGAATTTCCGAGGCATTGCCGCGAATGGCCGCCGGTTTCAGGGCGAGGATTTGGTGGCAAAAACGGGTGCGGAACGTCAGCGCCCCTACGGCAACCGGGTCAAGCGTCCAGGGTTTCCCTGCTGCCACTGCACGCTCAATCGCCCGGCGCATCGACTGGGCGCGCGGCGCCGTCAGCGTCCCGACGTTTATCAGCAGGGCATCTGCGAGCGCGGCAAACTGCTCGGCCTCTTCGGCTTCAATCACCATAGCCGGAGAAGCGCCAAGCGCCAGTAACACATTGGCCGTAAAGGTCTGTACCACATCGTTGGTCATACAGTGGGTAAGCGGGGAACGGGTTCGAAACTGATGTAAAACGTGTAAATCGAGCAGGTCAGGCTGCATGGTATCGCTCCTGCCGTGCGTGAAGAAGCGATGACCGGGAAGGCATCTGACTTCCCTACGCTGGCATTATCCAGATCAGGTAATACGGGTATTTCTCAGCCTTCATTTAAGAAGGGCACCCCGAGTCATGAAGATTACATTTCTTTATCAATTAGTAGGTTACGCCAAGTCACGTGCTGATACAAGATTGATCTTACGAATATTACATCTTCACGCTGTACCTCACCTTGTACCCCATTTTGTACCTCATAGGAAAACAATAGAACTTAATACTTTTCAAATCAACTTCTGACCTGATCCACCATCACAATCTCTATAATCAATATCAATCGATATATATACGGCGTCAGATTAAATGTGCGAGCCTGCGTACATGGTACTCGATCGCTCTCAATGATTGCTGTGTTAAAAAAGGTCGCGTAAGCGGCCTTTTTCATAATGAATGATGCTGAGACGCAATCATTTGTTTTCAGTGTTCTCTGGTTATAAAATGCAAAAACCGTTACCAAAAGGAGCTGGTTATGAGTTTTAGTCTGCCGGGGTTTAACTTGTTCTACCTTTCAAGGGATAACCTTGAACCAGAGAAGTATGAACTGATAACCCGTCCTTCTGTTACATGGGATTACATCAGGCAGGAATACGAGTTCGATGACAGATATCGCGATCATTATCACGTTGAAGGGCTAAGACCTCGCCCGTCATATTCACGTAGCTATGCTTACCAAAACAATCATACCTATGGGTTCAATACTGAAAGACGCCTGAGATACCTTGTCTTCAGAGGTGAAATCGTGATGTTAGACCGCTATGGTTCCCCTGGAGAGCTTTTCTATATCGACGACCAAGGTCAGCTTATCTGTAAGAAGTACCAGGCGTTTGAAATGAATGGTGCTGAACAGATCCTGAAAGAATACAGGAGTTCTGTAGGATGCAGGTACTACTGTTCAGGAAAGCCCCGCCCAACTTCGTTTTTACTATCTTTCTCCGGTGGAACATCAGCACCAGCTTCTGAGCCGACATACCAGACGATTAACAGCAAGGCCGCAGGACGCCTACTGGCGGCTGGCGGTGTCTACAATGGTAATGTTGAGGGCTTCAGGAAAACAGCAGAGCAGTTAGGTGGAGACGCTGTTAAGGGATATGATCAAGTACTGAATGAGCAAACAGCAGGTACAGCTATTGCGGCGGCTTCCATTCTGTTAGCGAAACGACCTAACCCACAACTATATGATGAAATGACAAGCTATCTGGGGAAACTCAGAGGTGAATCCAGATTAGTTAATGGAATTACAGTTACCGATATTAATTATACTAAAAGAAATCCAGCAGAAGCAGCATTATTAAGAAAAGAATTCGATAGCACAGTAAGAAAGAAATTTGTTAAAGAAATTGCTGCTACTCCTGATGCAGCTAATATTTTTTCACCATCACAGTTACTTAGGATGAATAGTGGGAAGTCTCCAGATGGATGGGATGTTCACCACAAACTTCCATTAGATGATGGTGGTACTAATTCTTTTAAGAACTTAGTGTTAATCGAAAAGGAACCATTTCATAAGATTTTTACAAACATGCAGAGGTCAGCAGTTAAAAATTTAGTACCAGGGGAAAGTAGAGTAACACCGTGGGCAATACCTACTGGTTCAATTTACCCACTTAAATAACTTTATGGAATCAAGAAAATGAAAATAGAAAACATTCTTGCAGAACTGAAAAGTGAAATGATTAAGTGGGAGTATCCAGTTCAAGACCCAATTGGGAAATCATTTCTTAATAGTATTTTGAACAGAAAACCTGATTCAACTACAACACCAATGTTAGAAAATTTAGTAGACGAACTGTGTGTTTTATTTTCCAACCAACCCGACTACATCACATTTTTAGAGTATATGGACGGATTTGAATATGACGGTCTTACTCTATTCAGTTTGTCTACCCCTGAACCATTAGTTAAAAATCTATTTGTAATGAATGATTTCTATAGAGATAATGAAGATTTTATAGATCCTGATCTTGCAGAAAGATTAGTAATAGGTGAAAATAGCATATCATTATTCACATATGACACTAAATCCAATCTATTTGAAATTAGGGATAATATATCTACAGAAAGTGTATTTGGATCATTTGACAATTTCTATGATTTTCTAAAAGAAATACTTGAAGCAGTCAAGTAAGTACTATCTCTGTAAACCGCCCCCTATTGATTAAACGTTGCACAGGGGGCTTTCCTAAAATAAAAACATGAACTTCGCTTTATTACATTTACTGGCAACCATTCCAGACTAACTATGGAAGACTATACCTCTCTCTGCTTTATGTTCCATTTTTTCTTGCTGAAAGGGTTGTATTTTAACTTGTAGGTAATCAATATAAAAGAAAATACTAAAACTGTAAGTTGCTGCCAGGTAGAGAATGGTGTTTGGGTTGCTGAAGAAGTAAGAATAAGAACCCATAACAATATCAATATTAGATTGACTGTATCTTGTAATTCAGATATTGAATATGGCTGAGGGCGGCGTGAAATATGAGTTTTAAAAAGATGTCCACAAAAGAAAGGCTCAAGCATATCTAAATGGTACTCCCAGTTTTCTTGCCAGTACTTCCCGCTTTGAGAAATACCACTACTAATCATGGAAATCAGGTATCCTAATAAAGAAATAACTGATATTGCTAAAAAGTATTCTGTCCGCTTCTCAAGTGGGGCATCATAAAATAGTTTTGCAAATATACCAATAAGAACAAGTAATGCTCCATTTACAGGCCACATAAAAGTAGCCCTTTTCCAGTATAATTCAATCTCAAATTTTCTTGTATCCAGCGTTTGCTTATATGCTTCACTTAATATAGTTAATTGTTTCTCTGTTGGAGCTGATTGTTTATAAACTTCTTCACCTAATATTGCGGCAAAATAATCGATATTTTTTTGGAAGTGATTGTTTTGTAATGAATTGTCTTTTTCATTTGTAATGGATTGCATGGTAAGCCCTTATCCGTTATAACCTACACAAAATAACAGCATAGCTATGACATGAAAGCGAGTTTTTGGGAAGGAATCTTTATGGATATCACGCTGCTCAACAGGGGCTGGAACAGAACATGGTCAGATACCATGGTGAATCTGGAAGCCCGGAAACTCGTCGAAACAGCAAATCGGCTGTCAGCATTCTATTTGCAAGATGGGATAACTCGTATCAAGTTTGTTTAAGAGATAAAACAGGTTGTAGAGAAAGAATTTGAAACAGCACGACGAGCTATAACCGATGAAGAATGCATTGTATGCATCAAAAATCTGCGTGCTGAAACACACAATCTATTGAACATGAGCGTCTGTTAAGAACCAAGTCCGCACAGCTTTACGCGAAGATAGAATTTGTTCGAGAAAATAATAAAATCGTTGGTTATGTTATATCAGCTGTAAATGTGGTTCTATCAGGCGTGGTTCTCTTTGGTGGCTTTATGATGTTATCCACTATGGGGCCGATTGGTATGCTGGCTGGGGCAGTCTTGATTGCCGATGGAATGAACGGATTAACGAAAGAAGTGCTCAACTTTGATCAGCCAGCAGGACATAAACCCTCGCAAGGTATTATTGCTGACTCTGCGATGCATACGGCCCAGTTTATGGGATTTAATCCTAACACGGGCCTGGCTCTCTATAATGGTGTTACTCTTGCTGCCGGTGTGTACAGCATAGCTGGACTCGCTCGAAAAACCGGAGCCTGGAGATTATTCCGCTGGCTTCCACACGATTACTATCGCAAAGTCAGTACAATGAGCCCCCCTAAGTTAACAATGAAGATTGTCGGTTATGGTGTTAAAGCAAAAGTGATTTTCGACCTTTTGACAACAGAAAATGGAACCAGTTAATCCTTGATGGTTTTACGGTAACGCCAGGATTTATAGGAAATTACCGGAGGCTGTGCGAAGGACATAATGGCAACCCCAAAGACCATCGCCAGCCCCCATGCAATTGCTCTGTCAGGTGAGCTGAAGACGACAAGTAGCAATAGGACAAAGGTACACGCACTCACCACTCCCGCCAAGGTAACAAATCGTCTAGCGAGGTCATTTATGGCCTCTCCAAGCGTTCCTCCATATTTTTCAATATTGCATTTTATCTTCTGCAATTCGGGCTGCGTAAAACCAGAACGTAACAAAGCCTCATCAGTCACTTTCATATCGTATCGACCCTTGTCTACCATAAATGGTTTCTCAATCCCTGCTTGAGTCAGCAATCATACTGATGAACTTTACAGCAATCCAGCCGAAACTTTGCGGCAGACTCTACCGCCCCTTTCCTTAGCCCTAAGTACCAAGACGTTACAACCAGTCCAAACCATGAATCACGTAACAAACTGAACATAAAGGAAAAGTGTGCAAAAAGCGTCTTGTAATCCCTGAACCGCTTTTCTCATGTCCTACCACCTGTTGCAAGTGTGCCAGGCTACCAACCCAGCCAGCTAAATATTTTGCAGGTAATGTCGAGATAATGCGCTTAAAGGGGCTATCTGCCCCCCTTAACGTCCCTCAATGGCACGATTTGTCACACACTTTTCTCTCTTTTTACAGTCCTGACAAAATACGCGTAACCGGCTGTTTTTGTTTGGCATAAAGCGCAATTTTTATTCTTAAAATGAGGATATTCCCTCCCCCGTACCGCATGTCATAAAACAGTAAACAAATTAACCATTGAGCCTCGTGACAAAAGGCTCTATATTGGCGGCGTTTTTTTCAGGCCCCCATCTGTTTTTTAACTTTTTATTCAATCGTTGCTCATAACGAAGCGGCGGTTGTAGGAGTGATATGATGACGGATAAAGTCCGTATTGACACCGTAGATGCCCACAAAAGCAACGAAACCTATCTGGCCCGTCAGGCCGAGTTTGAATCTAACGTCAGGAGTTATCCGCGCAAACTGCCTTTAGCAATCACTAAAGCAGAAGGCGTGTGGATCACCGATGCAGACAATAAAGAATACCTTGACTGTTTAGCAGGCGCAGGCACCCTTGCGCTTGGACATAACCATCCTGATGTGCTGAAAAGCATCCAAAATGTCATTACCAGCGGCTTGCCGTTACATACTCTGGATCTGACTACGCCTCTGAAAGACGCGTTCTCAGAATATCTGCTCTCTCTGCTGCCTGGTCAGGGCAAAGAGTACTGCCTGCAGTTCACCGGTCCATCCGGTGCTGACGCCGTTGAAGCGGCGCTGAAACTGGCGAAAAAAGTGACCGGTCGTAGCGGTATCATCAGCTTCTCTGGTGGTTACCACGGTATGACTCACGGCGCACTGGCCGTTACCGGCAACCTGTCTCCGAAAGAAGCGGTTAACGGTATGATGCCAGAAGTGCAGTTCATGCCTTACCCACACCAGTACCGTTGCCCACTGGGTATCGGCGGTGAGGCGGGTGTGAAAGCGCTGACCTACTATTTCGAAAACCTGATCAACGACGTTGAAAGCGGCGTGCGTAAACCTGCGGCAGTGATCCTTGAAGCCGTTCAGGGTGAAGGCGGCGTTAACCCGGCTCCGGTTGAGTGGCTGCAGCGCATCCGTAAAGTGACTCAGGAACACGGCATTCTGCTGATCCTCGACGAAGTTCAGGCTGGCTTTGCCCGTACCGGTAAATTCTTCGCCTTCGAACACGCGGGCATTGAGCCAGACATCATCGTGATGTCTAAAGCGGTTGGCGGCGGTCTGCCACTGGCGGTACTCGGCATCAAAAAACAGTTCGACGCGTGGGCACCAGGCCACCACACCGGTACCTTCCGCGGTAACCAGCTGGCAATGGCAACCGGTCTGACAACGCTGAAAATCCTGAAAGACCAGAACATCGCGGGCAAAGTGGCCGCACAGGGCGAATGGCTGAAAGGCCAGCTGAACGAAATGGCGAAACGCTATCCGGTTATCGGCCACGTTCGCGGCCTGGGCATGATGATCGGGATTGAGATCGTTAAGCCACACGAAGCGGCAGACCACATGGGTTGCTACCCGGGTGATGGCGAGCTGTCTGCACTGATTCAGAAGAAGTGCTTCGAAGCCGGCCTGATTCTGGAACGCGGTGGCCGCAACGGTATTGTTCTGCGTCTGCTGCCTTCCCTGCTGATCAGCGATGATGAGCTGAAAGTCTTCCTGGATAAATTCGAGCAGGCACTGCTTGCTGCGGGCGTTCGCCCGGCGTAACCGGAGTTGTTGAACACGATGTCAGATTCAAACCCAATTTTGTTCTCCTCTGCACAGAGCATTGAAGCTTACCAGCAGGCGATTGAACAAAGCACTCAGGCTGTGATGCAGTGGCTGAAACAGCCTGAGATGTATCAGGGCAAAACGGTCGCGGAACTGCGCGACCGTATTAAGCTGGATTTCAACCCGAAAGGGCTGGGCAACGAAGCGGCGATTGAACGCGCCGTGGAGTTCTTCCTGAAAGACAGCCTGTCCGTTCATCACCCGCAGTGTGTGGCGCACCTGCACTGCCCAAGCCTGGTGGTTAGCCAGGCAGCGGAAGTGCTGATTAACGCCACTAACCAGAGCATGGACTCCTGGGATCAAAGCCCGTCCGCAACCATCATTGAGATCAAGCTGATCGAATGGCTGCGTACCCGCGTGGGTTATCAGGCTGGCGACGCCGGTGTGTTCACCAGCGGCGGCACGCAGAGCAACCTGATGGGTCTGATGCTGGCCCGTGATGCGTTCTTCGCGCGTCAGGGTCATTCCGTTCAGCAGGACGGCCTGGTTGGCGATCTGCGTAAAATCCGCGTGCTGTGCTCTGAAAACGCACATTTTTCCGTGCAGAAGAACATGGCGCTGATGGGTCTGGGCTACCAGTCCGTCGTGCAGGTGAAAACGGATGAATTTTCGCGCATGGATCTCAACGATCTGGCAGCGAAAATTGAGCAGTGCAATGCTAACGGCGAGCAGATCCTGGCGATTGTTGCCACTGCCGGTACTACCGATGCAGGTGCAATCGATCCGCTGCGTGCCATTGCTGAACTGGCGGCGAAACAGAATATCTGGGTACACGTTGATGCGGCCTGGGGCGGCGCGCTGCTGATGTCTGAGCAGTATCGTCACTACCTGGACGGTATCGAGCTGGTGGATTCCGTTACTCTGGACTTCCACAAGCAGTTCTTCCAGACCATCAGCTGCGGTGCGTTCCTGCTCAAAGAAGCGCGCCACTATGAGCTGATGCGCTATCAGGCGGCCTATCTGAACTCTGAGTTCGATGAAGAAGCTGGCGTGCCTAACCTGGTGTCCAAATCTCTGCAGACGACCCGTCGTTTCGACGCGCTGAAGCTGTGGATGAGCCTGGAAGCGCTGGGTCAGGAACAATATGCGGCGATCATCGATCACGGTGTTACGCTGGCACAGCAGGTTGCGGCTTACGTGAGAGAGCAGCCTGCTCTGGAACTGGTTATGCAGCCGCAGCTGGCAAGCGTACTGTTCCGCTTCCGTGGACAGGTACAGATGGACGACGCGGGTATCGCCCTGTTGAACCAGAAAATTGGTGATGCGCTGCTGGAATCCGGCCGTGCTAACGTCGGCGTGACCGAGCATAACGGCGTCACCTGCCTGAAGCTGACTCTGCTGAACCCAACCGTGACCCTGGAGGACATTAAAGTCCTGCTGTCGCTGGTTGAGCGTACCGCACAGGAAGTTCTGGCGAAGTAATATCCAGCCCCTCTTCCGCCGGAAGAGGGGCTCTCTTTACAGCCCTGCCCACCACAGTCTGAGCTTCATTCCCCAGTAACTTGTCCACCCCGTAGTAGTACTGACCACTTCCCCCTTCGACACGATCACCAGCGTCGGTGTTACGCTCACCTGCCACGCCTGTGACAGCGCACCGTTGGCATCGTTGACCACCGGCATGACCAGCTGTTTCTTGTCGACCCAGCGCGCCAGCTTTGCATCGTCGCCGGAACGCATGGCGATACTCACGACGTTGCCACCCTGTTCTGCCAGCGTATTGACCGAGGGCGTCGTAAACCGGCAGATGCTGCACCAGGTTGCCCATACGTATATCAGCAGCGGGCGTTCCTGGCTGAGTGCCGTTATATCGTGGATCTTTCCGTCGATGCTGTGCATCGGTGCAGCGCTAAAGCTGGCGGGGAGTGTGGGCTTGCGGTATTGATCCACGCCCCACATTACGGCCAGCGCGAGCAGAAAGAAGATGATCCCTTCCCGCGCCCAGCGGCGCAGTCGACTGAATTTGCGGTTTTCCATTGTGACCTCTTGATGAATCGACGGTCATCTTAGCGAGCAATGCGCCATCACGCTGTAAAGAAGTGTCGGGTCATTTCGTTCGCAACGTGTCGGCCATCAGCGTAAAGCAGGATTCGATAAGCGGAGGAAGCGGCTGCGGGGCACGCATTAACGCCACCGTGCGGGCCAGGGCCGGTTGTTGAAGATGTACCACCCTGAGCTGCGGGTCCTGGAGGTGCGTGGTATAGAGCTGCGGTAAAATCGCCACGGCGAGTTTCGAGCGCACCAGACCATACAACGTTTCGATGTAGTCCACCTGATAGCGTGTCGGCAACGACAAACGGTGGCTTTCCGCGAGCGCCGCAACCAGACGCTGAATATTGCCTTTTGAGAACACGGCGATATCCCGCCCTGCCAGTTGCTTCCAGGGCAGGTGCGCCGACGCGGCCAGCGGATCGTCGCTGTGAATGACCGCGACAAACGGGTCATCCTGTAAGGGAAACACGTTCAACTGGTCGGGAACAGAGTTATCGAGCGCACCAATGCCGAAATCAATCTGCCCTTTCAGCAGCTGGGCCACCAGCGCATCGTTGGTTTGATCGTGAAATTCCACCCTGAGGCGGGGAAAAGCCTGCGCGAGCGTCCGGGGCAACAAGGGGAACAGCAGCGAACTCACGGAAGGGATCAACCCGATACGCACCGTTCCTTCGCCGCCCGCCTGAACAATGTGCTGCATGTCGTCAAACGCAAGCTGCGCCACGCTGAGCACCCGCTGCGCGTGCGGCAGGATGGCATTGCCAAGCTCCGTCAACGTCACGGCCGAAGCGGTCCGGTTAACCAGTTTGCCCCCAAGCACCGTCTCGATTTGCCGCAACGCACTGCTGAGGGCCGGCTGGCTGATAGCAAGTTTGCTGGCGGTATCAGTAAAATGACGCAGCTGCGCCAGAGTGACAAAATACTGTAGCTGTCGAAGAGAGAGCGCGGGCAAGCGCTGCCAGGGTTCCGTCATGATTATCCATTACACGCGTCACAGAATAACCCGGGGTTATCGGGCGATAAATTTTATCAGCTGGGCAAACGTTTGCCGTGTGCATAGAGTAGCGTCATTATTTTGATGCTGGAACTGTTAATTGCATGACTGCTGAAACCCGACGCCGCGCCGTTCAGGCTGCACGAGGCGAAATGCCCTTTGACCTGCTGCTCACCGATACCCGTATTGTGGATATGGTCACCGGTGAGATCCGCGAAGCGGATGTTGGTATCGTGGGATCACTGATTGCCAGCGTCCATCCGCGCGGCAGCCGCAACGACGCACATGAGACCCACGCGCTGAACAACCAGTTTCTGTCGCCAGGGCTGATGGATACCCACGTCCACCTTGAAAGCTCCCATCTTATGCCCGCCCGCTACGCGGAGATTGTGCTTGCACAGGGCACCACGGCGGTCTTCTGGGATCCGCATGAACTGGCCAACGTGCTGGGCATTGACGGCGTCCGTTTTGCCATTGAGGCCAGCCGCAATCTGCCGCTGCAGGTGATGGTCGCCGCGCCTTCAAGCGTGCCCTCAACGCCCGGCCTGGAAATGTCCGGGGCGGATTTTGCCGGAGACGAGATGAACACCCTGCTTGGCTGGCCGGAAGTGCGCGGTGTGGCTGAAGTGATGGACATGCACGGGGTGCTTAATGGCAGCCAGCGTATGCTTGAAATTATGCAGGCCGGGCTCGACAGCGGAAAGCTGATTGAAGGCCATGCCCGCGGTCTCAGCGGTGCGGATTTACAGGCTTATCTGGCAGCAGGCGTGACTTCTGACCATGAGTTAACGTCAGCTGACGATGCGCTGGAAAAACTGCGTGCCGGGCTGACGCTGGAGATCCGCGGTTCGCACCCTTATCTGCTGCCCGATATTGTCAGCGCCCTGAAAACGCTCCCCCATCTTTCGTCTCACATCACGGTTTGTACCGATGATGTTCCGCCAGACATCCTCATGGAAAAAGGCGGGATCATCGCGCTGCTGAACCTGCTGATTGAACATGGATTAGCGGCCACCGACGCACTGCGTTTTGCAACGCTCAATGCGGCCATACGCCTGCAGCGTAACGACCTGGGGCTGATTGCCGCCGGGCGTCGCGCGGATCTGGTGGTGTTTGACTCGCTGGATAAACTGACGGCGCGCCAGGTCTACGTCGCCGGAAAGCTGATTGCCCGGGACGGGGCAACGCTCGAACCTGTTGCTGATACGCCTCTTACGTTGCCGCGTGATACCGTACGGTTGTCTGCCCTGACCGCTGATGATTTTTGCATGCGCATTGGCAACGCGAACCATGGCGTGGCTCGCTTGCGCCACATCTGCGGCGCGCGCTTTACCCGCTGGGGTGAAACAGATGTGCAGGTGCGCAACGGGTGCGTGCAGATCCCGGACGGCTTTAGCCTGATCTGGGTTCAGCATCGCCATGCCCGTCATGCAGCAAAACCGCAAATTGCCCTGCTTCAAGGCTGGGGGGAACTGCGCGGGGCGATTGCCACCAGCTACTCGCACGACTCTCACAACCTGGTGGTTTTGGGCCGCGATCCGAACGATATGGCGCTGGCTGCCAATACGCTTATCAACAGCGGTGGTGGCATGGCGCTGGCGCAACAGGGTGACGTGATTGCCCACGTTGCCATGCCGATTGCGGGCATGCTGTCGGAACTGCCACCTGCCGAGCTGGCGCTGCAGTTCAGGACGCTGCGCGATCGCAGCAGTCTGATTGCCGATTGGGAACCGCCGTATCGGGTCTTTAAGGCCATCGAAGGAACCTGCCTTGCCTGTAATGCCGGGCCACATTTGACCGATCTTGGACTGACCGATGGCAGCACGCGCCAGATTGTCGATCCGCTGATTTCTTACCGGGAAACCCCGGACAACACACAATAATACCGAAGGAGAGCCGGATAATGGCCGACAATACCGTTAATTCGCCAGCACCAGGGCGCTGGCTTGAACGTCGTTTTGCACTCCGTGCACGCGGGAGCACCGTGCGCACCGAGTGCCTGGCGGGTATCACTGGTTTTCTCGCCGCCGCCTATTTGCTGGTGGTGATCCCGGGGCTACTGGCCGTGGGAGGAATGGACAAAGGCGCCGCGACCACGGGCACCATTCTGGTCTTCGTTGCCGGGACGCTGCTGATGGCGTTTTACGCCAACCTGCCGTTTATCGTCGGGCCAGGAATTGGTGGCTCGGTGCTGGTCGGAGTGACGCTTGCGGGCAGTGAAGGCATTGGCTGGCAAATTGGTCTGGGTATCGCCTGCTGGTCGGGGATTTTATTCTTTCTGCTGACCCGGTTTGGCCTGCGTGAAGTGGTGACCCGCTCGGTGCCGCAGTCCATCAAGCTGGGGCTGACGGCCTCCATCGGGCTGTTTGTCGCCGTACTCGGTTTCCGCAACGCCGGGCTGGTGCTGGCGAATGCCAAAACGAACGCACTGATGCTGGGAGATTTTTTATCACCCGGTGCACTGGTGGCGTTACTCGGCCTGTTCCTGGCTATCGGCCTGCAGGCTCGTCGTATTCCGGGTGCGATCCTGTGGGCTATCCTGCTCGCGACCCTCGTGGGTATTCCGATGGGCGTCACGAAATTACCCGCCAGTTTTATCGATGTGCCCCACTCCATCGCTCCCGTCCTCGGGCATGTCGATATGCTGGGCGCGCTGAATATTGCCTTTCTGCCGTTCCTGTTTGTCTTCTTCGCCTCCGAGTTTTTCTCCACCATGGGAACAACGCTGGCGGTGGGCGGGGAAGCAGGGCTGCTGGATGAAGAAGGCAATATGCCAAACATTAACCGCCCGTTTATGGTGGACTCCATTGCCGCCGCGATTGGCCCGTGGGTAGGCATTCCTGCCGCCACGGCGCTGATTGAATCGTCCGCAGCCGCAGAAGCCGGCGGCAAAACCGGCATGACCGCGCTGGCCGCGGCGGTAATGTTCCTGCTGATGCTGCTGTTTACCCCTGTGGCGCTGATGATCCCGAAAGAAGCCACGGCGCCCGCCCTGATCCTCATCGGGCTGAATATGTTTAGCGGTTTACGTAAGGTTGATCTGGCGAACTTCACCGACGGCTTGCCGGTGTTGATGATGGTGATGATTACGCTCATTGCCAACAGTTTCGGGACCGGTATTGCGGGCGGGCTGCTGTTTTATATCGTTATCAAAGCGATTGCCGGGAAATGGCGCGATATCCCCGTCGGCCTTTGGATCCTCGCCATTCCCCTGGTGTATTACTTCGCCACGCTGGTGAAGCACTAACCCTCACGCCGCTTTTCCTTCGGGGTATAGCCGTAATCGAAATGGCTATACCCCGCGCTGTAATACAGCGCCGCAGATTTCACGATATCATTGAGAATGGCACCGTTCACCTGCACACCCATCTGCTGCAGACGCTTTACACAGTTTTCCGTCTCTTTCACGTTGGTTTTACCAAAGCGGGCAACCAGTAACGTGGTGGCGGCCACTCTGGCAATCAGCACCGCATCGGTCACGGCCAGCACCGGCGGTGTATCAACGATAACAACATCATAATGTGCATTCATCCCCGACATCACCTCCTGGAAGCGTTCTCCCATGAGCAGCTCCACGGGATGTAACGGCTGGGGACCGCAGGTCAGAACATCAAATCCCGCCTTATCAACGCGCTGGATCGCCTCCTGCCACGCCACATTTCCCTCAAGGACAGCGGATAATCCGTGATGGTTGTTCAGCTTAAAGAGATTATGCACATAGCCTTTACGCATATCCGCATCGATAAAGAGCACCCGCTTTCCGGCCTGAGCCGCTATTGATGCCAGTGACGTGCTGACCAGCGTTTTGCCGCAATTCTGCGTGGGGCCCGTAATCACCACGATCTGGTTTGAGGCGTCCATCATCGTGAAGTGCAGGCTGGTACGCAGTCCACGCATCGCTTCAACAAACATATCCGCTGGCCGGTCTGTGGGCAGGAAGGGGATATCCGAAGTTTTGTGTTTCCCGTGGGGCGCCAAAAAGTGCTTTCGGCGCAAATGCGTTTTTTTCCACAGCCAGACCGAGCGCGGCAGCGTCGCCAGAACCGGCATCCCCTGCTCTTCTATTTGCTCTGACGAGGTGATCCCTCGCCGACAGGTAGTACGAACCAACACCCAACCCATGGAGACCATCAGCCCTAGCAGCACACCAGGCAGAATAATAAGCGCTTTACGGGGCTTTATTGGCTCAGGTTGCGTAACCGCGGTATCAATGATCCGCACGTTGCCGATGGCGCTGGAGCGTGAAATGTTCAGTTCCTGTTGGCGTGTCAGCAGCTGCAGGTAAATGGTACGCCCGGACTCGACATCACGGCTCAGGCGCAACACTTCCTGCTGGGTAGAAGGCATAGATGAAACCCGGCTGTTCAGGCGCGCGCGTCCCTCTTCGAGCGTTTGTCGCTTCTCCCGTAATGCGCGATAGGTCGGGTGATCCTTTTTGAAAAGCTGAGAAACCTCTGCCTCACGAAAGGTCAGTTCGTTGAGTTGATTTTCCACGTTAACGACCTGATCCAGTACGGACTTCGCCTCAAGGGATAAGTCGACGGAATCGCGCTGCGCCCGATAGGCATTCAGTCGTGCTTCGGCCTCATCCAGTTCGTGACGGACCTTAGGTAACTGCTCCTGCAAAAACGCCAGACTTCGGGAATCCTGTGCCTCCTGGCGCGCAATATTCTGGCTGAGATAATTTTCTGCAATCGTATTGAGCACCACCGCTATCCTGTCCGGGTCTTCACCCGTCAGCGTCAGGGTGATCATACCGCTCTGTTTACCGGATTCCGCGACAAAAAGTCTCTTCTGCAGCGCGTTAATTGCCTCAAGCCTGGTAAAGGCTTGAAGGGTAAATTGGGTCCCCGGCTCCGCGCTGAGCGAGGTCACCAGAAGCGTGATCCCGTCTTTCACCAGCCGTTTGCCAACCCTACCGTCAGCCTTAAGCGTCTCCCCTTCCAGACGATACCGGCCCTGCCCCAGCACGGTCAGGACAACCGCTTGCGGTTTCCCCTCCTGCTGGGGCAGGGTAAGCTCACCTATCGTCATGTTGCCCGGTTTGCTGCCGCGTAGACGTTCCCAGAGGCGCCCCACAACCGGGAGAACGCGCTGTTTTACCTGATATGTCAGCCCCAGATTATCAACGGTTCCCCCCAGGATCATGCGCGATTTAAGCAGCAACAGTTCAGGTTCAGCGTCGGGTGAAAGGTCAGACCCAAACTGGCTTAAGCTTTTAAGCAACGAGTTGTCCTGCTTTGCTTCTATTTGTACCAGGGCATCCGCCTGGTAGACCGGCGTGGCGCTATACGCGTAGAGCCCCGCGCACACCGTAAACAGGAGCGTGACCAGCCCGATTAGCATGCGGTGATCAATCATCTCAGCAAGTAGCTGCATAAGATCGATTTCATTACTGTGCGGTGCGGCAGCACCGTATTTGTCTGATGTATGAGAAGACATTAACGCTTCATTCCTTTTTGACCCACACGACGAGCCCATTCCTGACTGGCTTTTACCAGCTGCCCGAAAACATATTCAAACGCTTCACGACTTTTGCGGTAAGGATCGGGAATGTCCCTGTTTTCCAGCCATTGGCCAAACAGCAGCGATTTTCCGCGACATTCGGGCGACACAGCGGCAATAAAACGCAGGTGCTCCGGCTCCATCACCAGAATCAAATCGGAGGTTTGCAACATGCTGCGCGTCATCTTGCGTGCCACGTGCCCCTCCAGCGAAACGCCGTAACACCGGGCCACCTCCCGTGCAGTTGCATCCGCCGGGCGTCCTTCAAATCCGTAAATCCCAGCCGATGTCACGAGTCTGCCGGGCAGCTGTTGTCGCAACAGCCGCTCCCCCATCGGCGAACGGCAAATATTGCCGGTGCAAACCACTAAGATTGAGTTGAACATTATTGCGGCCATGAACGGATGAAGCGGACGGTTTCGGTCAGGTCATGGACACCGCTGATGGTGGGTACCAGCTGGGTGATAACGCGATTCCAGCGTGACAACGGCGCGGTGGTGACGTAGACAATGTCATACGGTTCAAGCTGGAATTCCGTCCCCAGCACCATCGCGGAGGCATCCTTCGCATTGAGCTGATAGATATTGGCAATTTTGTCCGTCGCCCCTTTTTTGGCTACCGAGCGAATAACAAAAATCCCGGTTGCATCGGCCATATTCTGATCCAGCCCGCCTGCATTCCCCAGGGCTTCCGCCAGGGTCATTCCGCTACGATCCATCTTCAATGTGCTCTGCTTCACCACCTCGCCCATCACGAACACTTTTAAGGCATCGTTACGCGGAACAAAGAGGATATCGCCCGGATACAGCAGCTTATTCTGGCTTAAATCACCGTGCTGCATCAGCGCATAGAGCGAAAGGCGCGCGTCCTGGCCATTATGCGTGAGGACCACGTTACGCCAGTCGGCATCCGCTGAAAGCCCACCTGCGGCGTTGACCGCGTCCATTACCGTCAACGGGATATTGGTTATCGGTTGCTGGCCAGATTTTGCCACCTCTCCCGTCACATAGGCTTTTTGTGAGCGGAAAGACGCCACGCTGACATCCACCTGCGGGCTCTCAATGACCTTCTCCAGTTGCGCGGTGATTGCTTCACGCACCTGCGCGACCGTTTTGCCTGCAACATGCAGTTTTCCGACGTAGGGGTAGAAGAGCGTTCCATCCGCATTCACCCAGTTACCCGCGTCACTCGCGGTACGATACTGCCCTGCGGGCGTGGTTAATTCCGGATGATCCCAGACGGTGACCGTCAGGATGTCGCCGGTGCCTATGCGGTATTCCCAGTTTTTAACCTGCTCATCCAGAGTAGGATTTGCCTGAGATTTGAGGACAGGCGGTCGCAATCTTTCAATGAGCGCCGGGGTCAGGGGATAAATTTCCACGTGTTGATCGAGCTGATAATTTGTATCTCCGTCAGTCATGACTTTTTTCCCGGTAATGCTGAGATCCTGACCTGGCGAAAATACGCAACCAGTTAACTGGCCGACTGAAAGAAATAAAAGTGAAAATAGCGTTGTATTTTTCATTTATATAAAAAGTTCTTTTATTGTTGTGTTTGTTGTTAAACAGATAAAAAATAAATTCATTTACATTAAAATTTTCAACGGGTTATTGTTTTAGCGGACGTATTACAAAAAACGGACAACGTTTCCCTTCCTGGTGATAAAAAAGCAAAATCGTTCCCATTCTTTTGAAAAAAATGGAAAGAGATTGATGTCATACGGAGGCGATATTAAATGTTCTTACGTGGGAAAGCATGCGTTGAACAGTCCATTTGCGAAGTGAGAAGGTATTTTCAGAATTGATTAATGAAATAATAAATATTGGAAATATCAAACTCGGGAAATATTGGCTGTAGTGATACTGCACGCGTCATTACGACTACACAAAACCGTCCACTTTTGTTACATTTTTTTTCAAACACACCATGCTTTGGTACTTAAAATGGACCGTCTGCCTCGCGTTCCATGAACCCGCAGACGAAAAGTATCTGTAACGATATCACTGGAGAAAAAATGGCTAAGCGTAAATTGCTGCTTCTGGGTGTATTACTGTCTCTGGCGGGTTCCGCGTTTTCTGCCCCGCAAACCGCCGCTGCACCATCAGGCATTAAAGCCTATGAGGAACAAGAGTTCATCGCTGATTTCACCAAATTCAAGATTGGCGACACCGCACCGGCGCAGTATCAAACGCCTGAGTACACCATTAAACAGTACCAGCTGCGTAACCTGCCGGCCCCGGATGCGGGTACCCACTGGACCTATATGGGCGAGAACTACGTCCTGATTGGCGATGCAGATGGCAAAATCTACAAAGCCTACAATGGAGATATCTTCTATCACCGCTAATGACATTTTAATCCGGCCCTGGCAGGAGAGCGATCGCCCCTTTTTGCGAACACTCTATCTCCACGCGCGGCGCGAGGCCTGGCCATGGCTGGACGGTTCCGAGTGGCAGCTTGAAGACTTTGACGCGGCAACCCGCGATGAAGTGATTTGGGTGGCCGTTCAGGACGGGCATCGACTGGGTTTTGCTTCGGTGTGGACGAACGACAATTTCCTGCACAATCTGTTTGTCGATCCGCAGTATCAAGGTCTGGGCGTCGGTCATTTGCTCCTTGAACAGGTGCAAAACGCGTTCACCAGTACGGGTTCGCTGAAGTGTCTGGTAAAGAATGACAGGGCTGTTGCCTTTTACCAGCGCCATGGCTGGCATATTGAAGCGAAGGGTGACTCGCCGGAAGGCGAGTACTTTTTAATGCATTACGTACAGCGTTAAACGCGGGTGACGCTTCGCTGAGCCGGCCTACAACACGTTATTTCCTTAGGCCGGGTCAGGCGCAAACGCCGCCCGGCAATTCAGACTAAAGCACTCACACCGCGCGAAACGCAATTTCACTCGGGATGACTTCGCCCTGCCAGTAAAGCTGCGCCGCAACGCGCCCCGCCAGCTGTCGATACATCTCTGCAAATTCACTGTCCGGACGGCTGACGACCGTCGGCTTCCCGCTGTCCAGATCTTCACGCAGCGAGATGTGCAGCGGCATCTGCCCAAGCAGTTGGGTGTGATACTGCGCAGCCAGTTTTTCTGCCCCACCGGTGCCAAAGATAGGCTCATGGTGTCCGCAGTTGCTGCAGATATGCATGCTCATGTTCTCGACAATACCCAGCACCGGCACGTCCACTTTCTCGAACATCACGATGCCTTTTTTGGCGTCGATCAGCGCAATGTCCTGCGGGGTGGTCACCACGACCGCTCCCGTGACCGGAATGTTTTGCGCCAGCGTCAGCTGAATGTCACCGGTGCCCGGCGGCATATCCAGCACCAGATAATCCAGATCGGGCCACATTGTCTCCTGCAGCATCTGCATCAGCGCTTTGCTGGCCATCGGGCCACGCCATACCATGGCGTTATCGTCAGTTACCAGATAACCAATGGAGTTGGTTGCCAGACCGTGGGCCATGATCGGTGCCATGTGCGTGCCATCCGGCGAGGTTGGGCGCTGGTTTTCCGCGCCCAGCATGTTAGGCACAGACGGTCCGTAAATATCGGCGTCCAGAATACCGACTTTCGCCCCTTCGGCTGCCAGCGCGAGCGCCAGGTTTACCGCCGTGGAGGATTTACCCACACCACCCTTCCCTGAACTGACGGCAATGATGTTTTTCACGCCGTTAACGCCCGGGTGGTTTTTCACACGCTTGAGGGTGGCGATGCTGTGGGTCAGCTTCCAGTCAATGGCTTTCGCGCCGGTAATGCGCAGCAGCTCAGAGCTGGTTTGCTCTTTCAGCGCGTCGAACGCGCTGGTCCAGACGAAGGGCATCTGCAACTCGATGTGCAGCGTATCGTCCAGCCATGCGACATGGTGTAACGCTTTCAGCGTGGTGAGATTGTGCTTCAGGGTTGGATGCTGAAAGTTAGCCAGCGTCCCGGCGACCATTGCTCTTAAGGCTTCCGGTGATTTGGCCTGGGATTGAGAACTCATCCCGACTCCTTTGTTCTTGTGAATAAGACCTTAGATGAACAAGTTTACCTGAAAGGCCGTGGTTTGTGCTTACTTAATAATGCCCCTTTTGGTAATATCAAAAACCCTTTTCACAGTTAAAAGAAGTAATGCCTACTATGACTCAAGTCGCGAAGAAAATTCTGGTAACGTGCGCACTGCCGTACGCCAACGGCTCAATCCACCTCGGCCACATGCTGGAGCATATCCAGGCTGATGTCTGGGTCCGTTACCAGCGAATGCGCGGCCACGAGGTTAACTTCATCTGTGCGGACGATGCCCACGGCACGCCGATCATGCTGAAAGCGCAGCAGTTGGGGATCTCCCCAGAGCAGATGATTGCCGAAATGAGTCAGGAGCATCAGACCGATTTTGCGGGCTTTGACATCAGCTATGACAACTATCACTCCACGCACAGCGACGAAAACCGTGAGCTGTCGGAGCTGATCTACTCTCGCCTGAAAGAGAACGGTTTTATTAAAAACCGCACCATCTCTCAGCTGTACGATCCGGAAAAAGGAATGTTCCTGCCGGACCGCTTTGTCAAAGGTACCTGCCCGAAATGTAAATCACCGGATCAGTATGGCGATAACTGCGAAGTGTGCGGCGCAACCTACAGCCCGACCGAGCTTATCGATCCGAAATCTGTTGTTTCGGGTGCCACACCGGTAATGCGTGATTCCGAGCACTTCTTCTTCGACCTGCCGTCCTTCAGCGAAATGCTGCAGGCGTGGACCCGCAGCGGTGCGCTGCAGGAGCAGGTCGCGAATAAAATGCAGGAGTGGTTCGAATCCGGTCTGCAGCAGTGGGATATATCCCGCGATGCACCGTACTTCGGTTTCGAAATTCCGAACGCACCGGGTAAATACTTCTACGTCTGGCTGGATGCGCCAATCGGGTACATGGGTTCCTTCAAGAACCTGTGCGACAAGCGCGGCGACACCGTCAGCTTTGACGAATACTGGAAGAAAGATTCCGACGCCGAGCTGTATCACTTTATCGGCAAAGACATTGTTTACTTCCACAGCCTGTTCTGGCCGGCGATGCTGGAAGGCAGTAACTTCCGTAAACCAACCAACCTGTTTGTGCACGGCTATGTGACGGTCAACGGCGCGAAGATGTCCAAATCTCGCGGTACGTTCATCAAAGCCAGCACCTGGCTGAACCACTTCGACGCGGACAGCCTGCGTTACTACTACACGGCGAAGCTCTCTTCCCGCATCGACGATATCGACCTGAACCTGGAAGATTTCGTGCAGCGCGTGAACGCCGACATCGTCAACAAAGTCGTGAACCTGGCTTCCCGTAACGCAGGCTTTATCGCCAAGCGTTTCGACGGCGTACTGTCTGCCGAACTGGCCGATCCTGAGCTGTACAAAACCTTCACCGACGCCGCCGCGGCGGTTGGCGAAGCCTGGGAAAGCCGTGAGTTCGGTAAAGCGATTCGTGAAATCATGGCGCTGGCTGACGTGGCTAACCGCTACGTTGACGAGCAGGCACCGTGGGTTGTCGCGAAACAGGAAGGCCGCGACGCCGACCTGCAGGCGATCTGCACCATGGGCCTGAACATGTTCCGCGTGCTGATGACTTGGCTGAAGCCGGTACTGCCACAGCTGGCCTCCCGCGCTGAAGCGTTCCTCAACACCGAGCTGACCTGGGATGCTATCCAGCAGCCGCTGCTCGGCCACAAGGTGAATACCTTCAAGGCGCTGTACAACCGCATCGAGATGAAGCAGGTAGAATCCCTGGTGGAAGCGTCTAAAGAAGAGGTGAAGGCTGCCGCTGCGCCGGTGACTGGCCCGCTGGCAGACGATCCGATTCAGGAGACCATTACCTTTGATGATTTCGCCAAGGTCGATCTGCGTGTCGCACTGATTGAAAACGCGGAATTTGTCGAAGGCTCGGACAAACTGCTGCGCCTGACGCTGGATCTGGGCGGTGAGAAGCGTAACGTCTTCTCCGGTATCCGTTCTGCCTATCCTGATCCGCAGGTGCTGATTGGCCGTCAGACCGTGATGGTCGCCAACCTGGCACCGCGCAAAATGCGCTTCGGCATCTCGGAAGGCATGGTGATGGCGGCAGGTCCTGGCGGGAAAGATATCTTCCTGTTAAGCCCTGATGAAGGCGCCAAACCAGGTCAGCAGGTGAAATAATAAAAAAGCCGGAGATAATCTCCGGCTTTTTTTTGCCTCTTCATCCTTCACGCCCCGGTACCACTCACGGCTTAGCGTGATGCACCCGGTGAGTCAGTCCGCGTAAAAAATAACGCAAAAACTGGTCGCCGCACTCGCGGTAGTTCTTATGGTCCGGCGCACGCATCATGGCGGTGATCTCCGGCATCGACACGCGGTGCTTCTGCTCTGTCATAATCGCCAGAATGTCGTCTGTTTTCAGTGAAAACGCGATGCGCAGCTTTTTCAGCACCGTGTTGTTATTCACCCGACGCTCAAGCGCCAGTTCTGGTGCTGAGTCATCTTTCCCGCGCTTGTCGTAGATGAGGCCGTTCAGGAAGCCAGACAGGATAATGTCAGGGCAGCGAACAAACCCCTCTTCATCCTCTTTTGTCATCCAGGTGTCGAAACCGGCAGAGGTGGACTCCATGCCAGCAAGCGCAAGAATGCGCACCATATCGTTATTGTTTGCTTTCAGGGTGTAGCGCAGGCTACGGAGAATATCATTACTGAGCATGGGTGCCTTTAACTTAACTGTCGATGATGCAATGGGGCGCAGTGTACCAGTTTTACAGGCCGATCGCCTCTTTCAAACTCTTAAGGTAGCGGCGACTGACGGGGACGGTTTGCCCGGCACGCAGCACCAGCTCTGCCTGTCCGTTGTCTTCCAGCCGGATCTCTTTCAGGTGCGCCATGTTCACCAGATACTGGCGATGGCAACGAACGAGCGGCGTTCGGCTCTCCAGCGTCCGCAGCGTCAGCTCGGTAAAGCCTTCGTTCCCCTCCGCGCTGGTAACAAATACGCCGCTCAAACGGCTGCTGACAAACGCCACATCGTCCATCTGCAGAAGGTAAATCCGACTGTGGCCGGTGCAGGGGATAAATTTCAGCGGCTGCTGGTTTTCCGGCAACAGCGTGACATCCTGCACGGTGCGCTCCTGGCGCAAACGGCTGAGGGTCTTTTCAAGACGCTTCTCTTCAATCGGTTTCAGTAAATAATCGAATGCGTGCTCCTCAAAGGCTTTGACGGCGTATTCATCGAAGGCGGTCAAAAACACAATGTAGGGGCGATGCTCCGGGTCGAGCATTCCGACCATCTCCAGGCCGCTAATTCGGGGCATCTGAATGTCGAGGAACAGCACGTCCGGGCGCAGTTTGTGCACGGCGCCAATGGCCTCAATGGCGTTTGCGCACTCCCCCACAATCTCAATGTCAGGCTGCTCCTGCAACAGAACGCGCAGGTTTTCCCGTGCTAACGGCTCATCATCCACAATCAGCACTCTTAGCATGCGTTTTCCTCCAGCGGCAGTCGTAACGTAATACGGGTGAATCGGTCGGGCTCACAGGCAATGGTAATGCCACAGTCATCACCAAAGTGCGCGCGCAGGCGTTTATCCACCAGGCTCATCCCTAATCCGCCTGAGGTGGAAGGCACGTAAAGCCCGGCGTTATCTTCAATATCCAGCACCAGGTGATGGTTAAAGCGACTGGCGGAAATGGTGATCTCCCCAATCCCCAACAGCTGTGACGTACCGTGTTTAATGGCGTTTTCCACAATAGGCTGCAGGGTAAAGGCCGGAAGATGCTGATACGCCAGCTCATCCGGGACGGATAACGACACCTGCAGACGAGTCTGGAAGCGGGCCTGCTCAATCTGCAGGTAGGCATTAACGTGTTCTATTTCATCGGCCAGGGTCACAATCTCGGACGGACGTTTAAGGTTTTTGCGGAAAAACGTCGACAGGAACTGAACCAGCTGCGCGGCCTGATCGCTGTCGCGGCGGATCACCGCTTTGAGCGTATTAAGCGCATTGAACAGGAAATGCGGATTCACCTGAGCGTGCAGGAGTTTAATTTCGGATTGCGTCAGCAACGCTTTCTGACGCTCATACTGCCCGGCGAGGATCTGCGCGGAGAGCAGCTGAGCAATGCCCTCTCCCAGCGTACGGTTGATAGAGCTGAACAGACGGTTTTTCGCTTCATAAAGCTTGATGGTGCCCATTACCCGCTGGTTTTCCCCGCGCAGCGGAATGACCAGCGTGGAGCCCAGTTTGCACTGCGGGTGCAGCGAACAGCGGTAAGGAACTTCGTTGCCGTCGGCATACACCACTTCGCCGGTTTCAATGGCGCGCAGCGTATAGGCGGAGGAGATCGGTTTCCCGGGCAGATGGTGATCGTCGCCCGTGCCGGTAAAAGCCAGCAACCGTTCACGGTCGGTTATCGCCACCGCGCCGATATCCAGCTCCTTATAAAGCACCTGCGCCACCTTCATGCTGTTCTCTTCGTTAAAGCCCTGACGCAGGATCCCCTCCGTCGAGGCGGCGACCTTCAGGGCCGTCGCGGAAAACGCCGAGGTGTACTTCTCAAACATGGCGCGCTTGTCGAGCAAAATACGCATAAACAGCGCAGCACCGACGGTATTCGTCACCATCATCGGGGCGGCGATATTGCTCACCAGATGGAGCGCATCGTCAAACGGCCGGGCAATCAGCAAGATGATGGCCATTTGCGCCATTTCAGCGACAAAGGTGATCGCCCCGGCGGTGAGCGGGCTAAAGACTTTATCCGGACGACCGCGCTTAATCATGTAGCTGTGAACCAGTCCGCCGAGCAGCCCTTCGACGATCGTTGAGATCATACAGCTTAGCGCCGTCATGCCGCCCATCGAATACCGATGCAGGCCACCGGTTAATCCGACCAGCCCACCGACCACAGGGCCGCCAAGCAGCCCGCCCATCACGGCACCGATGGCTCGCGTATTGGCAATGGAGTCTTCGATATGGAGACCAAAATAGGTTCCCATAATGCAGAAAATAGAGAAGGTCACGTAGCAGAGCAGCTTGTGCGGCAGGCGTACGGTAACTTGCATCAGCGGAATGAACAGACGCGTTTTACTCATCAACCAGGCGATGACAAGAAACACGCACATCTGCTGAAGCAACAGCAGCACCAGATTAAACTCGTACATACTCAAAACCGCACACCCTCAAAACGCGTAACATACACTGCTGGCGGTAAACTTTCTTTGAAGCGCGGCAAAAAAGCTGCAATTCGTGCCCGGCATCACACCTTTTGCCGAACCTAACGCCTGCTTCGCATTATTCGTGCAAAAAACAACCATTTCTTCCTGGTTCAGTAAACAGGGACTACAGTTAAGCTGGGGACGCGTAAGCCAGGGGGCGAATATGGCGCTTTACACAATCGGTGAAGTGGCACTCCTTTGTGATATCAATCCCGTCACGCTACGGGCATGGCAGCGACGGTATGGATTACTCAAACCGCAGAGAACGGACGGAGGCCATCGTCTCTTCAACGATGCCGATATCGACCGGATCCGCGAGATCAAAAGCTGGATCGATAACGGTGTGCAGGTTGGCAAAGTGAAATCCCTGCTCAGCCATGACGATCCTGACACGCAGCTTCTCTGGCGCGAACAACAGGAAACGTTGCTGCGCCTTCTGCAGGCGGGCAATCTGCAGCGCCTGCGCGCATGGATAAAAGAGCAAGGGCGCGATTATCCTGCGCAAACGCTGATTACGCATCTTTTCATCCCGCTCCGTCGACGCCTGCAGTGTCAGCAGACCACCCTGCAGGCGCTGCTGAGTATGCTCGACGGCGTCCTGATCAACTATATTGCCGTCTGCCTTGCCTCGGCGAAGAACAAGCACGGAAAAGACGCGCTGGTGGTCGGCTGGAACGTGCACGATACTACTCGTCTGTGGCTGGAGGCCTGGATTGCCACCCAGAATGGCTGGCGCGTTGACGTCCTTGTGCACTCGCTGGCGCAATTTCGCCCTGAATTGTTCGACGGCCAGACCCTGCTGGTCTGGTGCGGAGAAGTGCCTTCCGCCTCGCAGCAACAGCTGATGACGGAATGGCGTGAACATGGCTACCCGGTTTACTCGCTTGGCCCGGAAGAGCCGTAACGGCATTTAATGGTTCATTAACAGCTGCGCTTCACCGTATAATTGTTCCGTTAACAACAGGAGCACATGATGAAGGCAACCAAACTGGCCGTAATTACCCTTTTTGTTCTGATGGCCGTAAGCGGTATCGGCGGCGTGATGCTGGCCGGGTATTCGTTTATTGTTCGTGGCGGTGTCGGCTGAGATACTGCGCCAGACGCTCAAAAACGCGATCGACGACGATTGCCGCCAGCGCGACCAGCAACGCCCCCTGCACAATATAGGCCGTATTGAACCCGCTTAAGCCGATGATAATCGGCGTTCCCAGGGTGTTGGCCCCCACCGTCGACGCAATGGTCGCCGTCCCGATATTGATGATCACCGACGTACGGATCCCGGCAAGGATGACCGGTGCCGCCAGGGGGAGTTCAACTTTGCGCAGCCGCTCTGCATGACTCATCCCCATCCCTTCAGCGACGCTCAGTACCGACGCAGGTACCGCCGCAATACCGGCCAGCGTACCCTGCAGAATGGGCAACACACCGTATAAAATCAGCGCAATGATGGCCGGTTGCTGACCAAAACCCATCACCGGCACTGCAATCGCCAGCACCGCCACCGGCGGAAACGTCTGGCCAATCGCCGCAATGGTCTCCACCAGCGGGCGAAACTCCCGTCCCGCGGGCCGCGTGACCGCGATGCCCGCCCCCACGCCCAGTACAATAGCGATGGCACTTGAGAGCACCACCAGCCAGAGATGGGCCAGGGCAAGATTAATAAAACTCTCCTGCTGATACACCGGGCGCGGCAAGTCGGGGAAGAGTGTGCTAAACAGCGCCGCGCTGTGCGGCATCAGCAACAGCAAAGCGAGAAAGAGCACGACCAGCCAGAGCAGCGGATCACGAAGAGCCTTCACGTGTCACCTCCCCTGCCAGCAGATCGCGAAAATGCAGGGTGCCACTTGGCGCGCCCCGGGCATCCGCAACGGGCAACACTTCACACTGACGGGCAACAAACGCCGAAAGCGCATCCCGCAAGCTCATCTGTTCCTGCAGAGGCTCGCCACGCACCGTCGCGTCCTGTCGACGCATATAGTCGCTGACCGTACGCAGCGAGAGCAGCCTGACGCCCAGCTCGCTGCGGCCAAAAAACTCACGCACAAAATCGTTTTTCGGCCAAGTCAGCAGCTCAAGCGGCGTCCCCTGCTGCACCACCTCGCCATGGTCCATCAGCACCAGATGGTCGGCCAGACGCAGCGCCTCATCAATATCGTGCGTCACAAGAATGATTGTTCGCCCCAGAATGCGATGAATGCGGGTCATTTCCGCCTGCAGTGCGGCGCGCGTGACCGGATCCAGCGCGCCGAAGGGTTCATCCATCAGTAACACCTGCGGATTGGCCGCCAGCGCACGCGCCACGCCCACCCGCTGCTGCTGGCCTCCGGAAAGCTGGTGCGGGTAGCGGTCACGCAGCGCAGGTTCTAACCCGAGCAGAGACATCAGTTCATCAACCCGGTCGGCAGTTTTTGCCCGCGACCATTTCTCCAGCTGCAGCACGGTGGCGATGTTCTGCGCGACCGTCCAGTGCGGAAACAGGCCGATGGACTGGATGGCATACCCCATACGACGACGCAGTTCCAGCACAGGCAGGCTGCGGATCTCTTCTCCGGCAAAGCGGATCAGACCGCTGTCATGCTCAACCAGGCGGTTAATCATCTTCAGGGTGGTGGATTTTCCCGATCCCGATGTGCCAATCAGCACGGAAAATGCGCCCTCGGCAAAATTCAGATTGAGATGGCTTGCCGCCGGACGACCCGCAAAGGTTTTACTGACATCGTGAAATTCAATCATTGGCTCTTCTCCTGAGCAGCGCGAGCCATAAGGCAAACAGCGCGTCGATGACAACCGCCAGCGCAATCGTGGGCACCACGCCCAATAACACCAGGTCCAGGGCGCTACTCAACAGCCCCTGGAAAACCAGCGCGCCAAAGCCGCCCGCGCCAATCAGCGCCGCAATCACCGCCATACCAACGGTTTGCACCGCCACCACCCGCAGGCTGCGCAGCAGCAGGGGCAAAGCCAGCGGCAGCTGGATCTTCCAGAAACATTGTCTCGCGCTCATCCCCATTGCATGGGCACTTTCCAGCACGTCCGGCGCGACCTGGCTCAGCCCGGCCACCACGCCGCGCACCAGCGGCAGCAGCGCATAGAGCACCAGCGCGATAAGGGCTGGCGTTAAACCGGTTCCGGCGATCCCCATCGTTCCCAGCACCGGGAACGACTTCACCAGCCCGGCCAGCGGAGCAATCAACAGGCCAAACAGAGCGACGGACGGGATGGTCTGAATCACATTCAGTACGGCAAACACCCCACCCTGACGTGAAGGGTGGCGATAGCACCACATACCCAGCGGTATGCCGAGCAGTAAGGCCGGGATCAGGGTGCCGAAGAGGATCGTGAGGTGTTGCGCCAGGGCGTCATTAAACACCTCCTGACGGTTGGCGTACTCTTTTAACAGCGAGAGATTATTCAGCTCACCGCTAAACAGCAGCAGCAATGGAATACACCATATCTGGGCATTGAGTATCCAGCGCCAGACGGATGTTGAGATAAGACGGCGAATAGCATCGCTGCAGGCCAGCAGACACAGCGCCAGCCAGAGCCACAAACCGCTACCCACAGAGGTTCTTGCCAGCGGACTTTCCGCCGAGGTCATGTGCGTTGCTGCAAGCCCGCCTCCCCAGAATAAGGCGATAAACAGCCCTTCACAAAGCAGCAGCGTCAGCCACTGAGCCGTGCGTCCTTGCCAGAGCGACAACGCAACCCACGCGCCCAGTGCCGTCACCAGTAACCACGGCGTAAATGACCAGACCTGCCAGAGCGAGCGACTCTCCCCCGACATCAGGCGATTCGGGGCCACATTCACAAACGGTAACGCGACCGCCGCGATGGCCACACAGGCCAACAGCAGCAGTACGCGGTTATGACATTTTATTGGCACAGCCCTGTCCTGTTACTTCACAAGCCCTTGTTGTTTCAGGAAATCGGCGGCCACTTTTTTGGCATCCAGTCCCTCAACGGCAATGCTGGCATTCAGCTGTTGCAGCGTTTTTGCATCCAGCTTTTCGAAGACCGGTTTGAGCCATTCAGCAATATCCGGGTACGCTTTAAGTACCGCTTCCCGCACGACAGGTGCCGGGGCGTATATCGGCTGGACGCCTTTTGGATCGGTTAAGGTTTGCAGGCCAAGCGCCGCGACCGGGCCGTCGGTGCCGTAAGCCATCGCCGCATTAACACCCGACGTTTGCTGCGCAGCGGCTTTGATGGTCACCGCGGTATCACCGCCCGCCAGAGAGAGCAGCTGGGCCTGATCCAGTTTGAAATCATAGGCTTTTTCAAACGCCGGCAGCGCATCCGGACGCTCAATAAACTCAGCGGAAGCCGCAAGCTTAAAGTCACCCTTCTCTTTCAGGTAGCGACTCAAATCCGCAAGCGAGGTCAGCTTTCCTTTCTCCGCCACGTCCTTGCGCACCGCGATGGTCCAGGTATTGTTGGCCGGCGCCGGCGTCAGCCAGACCAGCTTATTTTGCTCAGCGTCGAGTTTTTTGACTTTTTCATACCCGGCTTTGGCATTTTTCCACGCCGGATCGTTTTCATCTTTGAAGAAGAACGCGCCGTTGCCGGTGTATTCCGGGTAGATATCCAGCTCGCCGGAGGTAATCGCGCCGCGCACCACAGGCGTGGTTCCCAGCTGGACTTTATTGACGGTTTTAACACCGTGGCTTTCCAGTACCTGCAGAATAATGTTACCGAGCAGCGCACCTTCGGTATCTATCTTGGAACCCACTTTTACCGGTTCTGCCGCCTGTAATGGCAGACTCAGCGCCGCCAGTAACACCGCTGAACCCAACATCCCCTTTGCAATCGTCATTCCACTGTCCTCATTTTTTTGCTGCCTTTTTCAGAGGCTTGAGAGAAAAGCGTAGCTTAAAACGGCGGAATTAACCGTCAAAATGCCTTTTTAACATAAGGTAAGACGCATCCCCCGCAAAGCGGGGGATGCAAGGGAGGGAAACGTCAGAGCAGCTCGAACTCGCCTTTATTAACGCGGGCGGAATCGACCCCGATAAAGACGTTAAACTTGCCTGGCTCCGCATCATATTTCATCTGCTGGTTCCAGAACTTCAGCGCATCCACGTCGATGGGGAAGCTGATGGTTTTGGTTTCGCCCGGCTTCAGGTTGACCTTCTCGAAGCCACGCAGCTGTTTCACCGGACGGCTCATGGAGGCGGTCACATCCTGGACGTACATCTGAATGACCGTTGCCCCTTCGCGTTTACCGGTGTTGCTCACCTCGACGCTTGCGGTAACTTTGCCGTCACGCTTCAGGGTCGGCGCAGACATTTTGACGTCAGAAACCTTGAAGGTGGTGTAGCTCAGACCGTAACCAAACGGATACAGCGGGCCGTTCGCTTCATCGAAGTAACGGGAGGTGTACTTATTCGGTTTGTCGGCGTTGTACGGACGGCCGGTATTCAGGTGGCTGTAGTAAACCGGGATCTGCCCGACCGAGCGCGGGAAGGACATTGGCAGCTTGCCTGACGGGTTGTAATCGCCAAACAGCACGTCGGCAATCGCGTTACCGCCTTCAGTACCGGCGAACCAGGTTTCCAGGATCGCGTCGGCCTGCTGGTCTTCTTTAACCAGCGCCAGCGGACGACCGTTCATCAGCACCAGCACCAGCGGCTTGCCGGTCGCCTTCAGGGCGGCAATCAGATCGCGCTGGCTTTGCGGAATGGTGATGTCGGTACGGCTGGAGGCCTCATGCGCCATTCCCTGCGCTTCACCCACTACCGCGACAACCACGTCAGATTGCTTAGCGGTGTTCACCGCTTCATCAATCATCTCTTTCGGCGAACGCGGATCGACCTTCACCGCCTCTTCGTACTGATTGAGGAAGGTGACAATGTCTTTATCGTTGGTGACGTTCGCCCCTTTGGCGTAAACCACTTTCGCATTCTCACCCACGGCGTTCTTGATACCGGTCAGCACCGTGACGGACTGATCGGCCACCCCCGCTGCAGACCAGCTTCCCATCACGTCGCGCTTGCTGTCAGCCAGCGGGCCCACCACGGCAATGGTGCCGGATTTCTTCAGCGGCAGCGTGTCGAGGCGGTTTTTCAGCAGCACCAGACTTTCGCGTGCCACATCGCGGGCCTCTTTACGGTGCAGACGGCTTTCCGCGTTGGTGTCTACCGGGTCAGAATCTTTCGGCCCCAGGTGGCTGTACGGGTCGTTAAACAGCCCCATGTCATATTTCACGTTCAGCACGTGGCGCGTGGCGTCATCCAGCTCCGCCATGGTCACCTTACCGCTCTTCACCAGCCCCGGCAGGTATTTGCTGTAGTACTCATCGCTCATGCTCATGTTGATGCCTGACTTGAGCGCCACGCGTACCGCGTCTTCCGGATCGGAGGCGGTACCGTGCTTAATGAGCTCTTTAATGGCGCCGTGGTCAGAAACGGTGATGCCCTTAAAGCCCCACTGGTCACGCAGAACGTCTTTCAGCAGCCACGAATCGGAGGTCGCCGGCGTGCCGTTGAGGGAGTTCAGCGCCACCATCACCGCGCCGCTGCCGGCATCCAGCCCCGCTTTGTACGGTGGCATGTAGTCGTTGAACAGCCGCTGCGGGCTCATATCCACGGTGTTGTACTCTTTACCCCCTTCCACGGCGCCATAGGCCGCGAAGTGTTTGACGCTGGTCATCACCGCGTAGCGATCTGCCGGGCTCTTACCCTGCATCGCTTCCACCATGGTTTTCCCCATCGTGGCTGTTAAATAGGTATCTTCACCGAACCCTTCTGAGCCGCGGCCCCAGCGCGGATCGCGGGAGACGTCCACCATCGGTGCCCAGGTCATATTCAGACCATCATCCGCCGCTTCATAGGCGGAAACGCGCCCCACGGTTTTCACCGCATCAAGGTTAAAGGACGATGCCAGACCAAGGCTAATCGGGAAGACGGTACGCTGACCGTGCACCACGTCATAGGCGAAGAACAGCGGAATTTTCAGGCGGCTGAGTTCCATCACCTGATCCTGCATTTTGCGGATATCCGGGCGGGTGACGGTGTTAAAAATAGCCCCGACCTGCCCGTCTTTGATCATCTCGCGGATGGCCTCTTTCGGGTTATCCGGGCCGACGCTGATAAGACGCAACTGGCCAATTTTCTCATCGACCGTCATTTTCTTGAGCAATTCCGTGACAAACGCGTCCCGGGCTTCAGGCGTGAGCGGGTGATTGCCAAACAAATCCTCTGCCAGCGCAGGTTGCAGCGCCAGGCTGACGGCGACACCTACAGAACATAGCCATTTCATGTCGTTTTACTCTCTCATCAATAACCGCCGGAAGAACTCGGCCAGACCGTGCGAAAAGCGCAGTGTGCCACAAACCCTCAGAACGTTGCAGGGTTATTCTCTGATTTTTCTCATGAATACTCGACCGCTTAACAGTTAATCGCGCTATGCTTTACAGCGAGAAATTTGCCCCACCACAAGGAGTGGAAGATGTCTTCTGTTCGAACTCACGATAACACGACGTTTATTAACGAACTGTCGCGCCTGGTTGGCTCCTCTCACCTGCTTACCGACCCGGCAAAAACCGCCCGCTACCGTAAGGGCTTTCGTTCCGGTCAGGGCGAGGCGCTGGCGGTGGTGTTTCCCGGCACGCTGCTTGAACTCTGGCGCGTCCTGAGCGCCTGCGTGGCCGCCGACAAAATTATTCTCATGCAGGCGGCTAACACCGGTCTGACGGAAGGCTCAACGCCGAACGGCAACGATTACGATCGTGACATCGTGATCATCAGCACCCTGCGTCTCGACAAACTGCATCTGCTGGATAAAGGCGAGCAGGTGCTCGCGTTCCCTGGCACGACGCTCTACTCCCTTGAAAAAGCGCTTAAGCCGCTGGGACGCGAACCGCATTCGGTCATTGGCTCATCCTGTATTGGCGCCTCCGTGATCGGCGGGATCTGCAATAACTCCGGCGGTTCGCTGGTGCAGCGCGGCCCGGCTTACACCGAGATGTCACTTTTTGCCCGTATCGACGAAAACGGCAAGCTGACCCTGGTCAACCATCTGGGCATTGATCTTGGCGTTACGCCGGAGCAGATCCTGAGTAAGCTCGACGACGATCGGGTGAAAGATGAAGACGTCCAGCACGACGGTCGTCATGCTCACGACCACGATTACATCACCCGCGTGCGGGACATCGAAGCGGATACCCCGGCACGTTACAACGCCGACCCTGACCGCCTGTTTGAATCTTCGGGCTGTGCGGGCAAGCTGGCTGTTTTTGCCGTGCGCCTCGACACCTTCCCGGCCGAGAAAAAACAGCAGGTGTTCTACATCGGCACCAATCAGCCGGACGTGCTGACCGAGATCCGTCGTCATATTCTGGGCGAGTTCGCTCACCTGCCGGTGGCGGGCGAGTACATGCACCGTGATATTTACGACATCGCGGAACGCTACGGCAAAGATACGTTCCTGATGATCGACAAGCTCGGCACCGATAAAATGCCGTTCTTCTTCACCATGAAGGGCCGTACCGACGCGATGCTGGAAAAAGTGCCGCTGTTTAAACCCCACTTTACCGACCGCTTTATGCAGAAACTGGGCAACGTCTTCCCGTCACATCTGCCGGAGCGGATGAAAACCTGGCGCGATAAGTACGAGCATCACCTGCTGCTGAAAATGGCCGGGGACGGAATTGCCGAAGCGCAAACCTGGCTCAGTGAATTCTTCAAAACTGCCGAAGGCGATTTCTTTGCCTGTACCCCTGAAGAGGGCAGCAAAGCCTTCCTGCACCGTTTCGCCGCTGCGGGTGCCGCCATTCGTTATCAGGCGGTGCATTCAGACGAGGTGGAAGACATTCTGGCGCTGGATATCGCCCTTCGCCGCAACGATACCGAGTGGTTTGAACACCTGCCGCCGGAAATCGACAGCAAGCTGGTCCACAAGCTCTATTACGGCCACTTTATGTGCTACGTCTTCCACCAGGATTACATCGTTAAGAAAGGGGTCGATGCGCACGCGCTGAAAGAGCAGATGCTCGCGCTGCTGCACGCGCGAGGCGCACAATATCCTGCGGAACATAACGTGGGGCATCTTTATAAGGCTCCTGACGCACTTAAGCAGTTTTATCGCGAGAATGACCCTACAAACAGCATGAACCCCGGCATTGGTAAAACAACGCGGAATAAATACTGGAAAGAGAGTCCTGACGCGGAGCAGCCCGTGACGCAAGCGTCTGATTAATTCCCACAGCCAAATTTGAGAGATTGTTAAGCGCGCCTTAATCGTACTAGAGTAGCGTTCTGTCGCCGGAGAAACGTTTCTCCGGCATCTGTTACGAGGAGCAGGCACATCATGTCGGCTGTTGATATTTTATCCGAAACCGAAGTGGAAGTGCGCGATGCCCTTCCCGACGATGTGCATGCTATCGCCGCTATCTACGCCTGGCATGTGCTTCACGGGCGCGCATCCTTTGAAGAAGTTCCCCCCACCATTGATGAAATGCGTCAGCGAATGAAAAGCGTGGCCGAGAATGGCTTACCGTGGCTTGTCGCGCTGTATCGCGGCATCGTCGTAGGCTACTGCTACGCGACGCCTTACCGTCCGCGCCATGCCTATCGCTACACTCTGGAAGAGTCGATTTACGTGGATGCGAGTACTACCGGTCGTGGTTTTGGCTCCGTCCTGATGGATGCGCTGATCGCCCGCTGCGAGCAAGGACCGTGGCGGCAGATGATTGCCGTTGTGGGGGATGGCAACAACAATGCCGGCTCGTTACGGTTGCATAAGAAATACGGCTTCGAAATCGTCGGTCAGTTACGCAGCGTCGGGTATAAGAAAGGTGACTGGCGGGATACGGTGATCATGCAGCGCTCACTCAATGACGGAGACTGGACGCTGCCGGAGTAAGGCGCAGCGAGGTCTGTTGCCCTCTCCCGTGGGAGAGGGCGAAAACACAGTCATCAGCAATCCGGCTCAGTCGTTCTGGGCGGTTGCCATCTGCTCCGCTTTCTGCTTTTTGTAGGTCAACGCCGCGGCCGGTACCGGCTGCACTTTCCCCGTCTCAATCCAGGTACGCAGTCGGCTTGCATCCGCGAAGTGGGTGTATTTACCAAAGGCATCCATCACCACCAGCGCCACCGGTTTACCGTTGAATACGGTACGCATCACCAGGCAGTGTCCCGCCGCGTTAGTAAACCCGGTTTTCGTTAACTGAATATTCCAGTTATCCCGGTACACCAGATGGTTAGTATTACGGAACGGCAGCGAATAGGCCGGGTTCGCAAAGGTCGCCATCTCTTCACGGGTCGTACTGAGCTGACCAATCAGCGGGTACTGTTTGCTGGCAATCAGCAGTTTTGTCAGGTCGCGGGCCGTGGAGACGTTGTGAATCGACAGGCCAGTCGGCTCGACGTAACGGGTATTGGTCATCCCCAGCGATTTGGCTTTTGCGTTCATCGCACGAATAAATGCGTCATAGCCACCCGGATAGTGGTGGGCCAGGCTCGCCGCCGCGCGGTTTTCAGAAGACATCAGCGCCAGCAGCAGCATGTTTTTACGGCTGATTTCGCTGTTCAGTCGCACGCGGGAGTAGATCCCTTTCATCTCCGGCGTATGGCTGATATCCACTTTCAGTTTTTCGTCCAGCGGCAGATGTGCATCAAGCACCACCATCGCGGTCATTAATTTGGTAATCGAGGCGATCGGGCGTACCAGGTCCGGATGGCTGGCGTAAATCACCTTATTGGTGTTGAGATCAACAATCATCGCACTGCCGGAAGCGATTTGCGGCTGGGCAGCAGCGGTGGTCACGGCGGGCGTTTTGGCGATCGCTGGCGCGGCAGCGGACGCTCCCAGCAACAGGGCCAGGCTAAGTAAAGAGACTCGGAATTTCAGCATGGTGAGACTTCTGATAATTATTCACGCACGTTATGACGTACACCGCCTGTGTCGATGGAGAAACGCAGGCTGGCTTCGGCATCATAGCGGTCACCGGGCTTTGTCGCCAGAGGATAATCGTGAACAGATGCTGCATTGCTGGCATTTACGCCAGCAATGCAGTGAGCCTAGAAGAGACGGTATCCATAACCCCACAGAATAACCGTCAGAGCCAGTAGCGCTTCCAGCACCAGCACGCCGATGGCGAGCGTTGAACTGGA
Source organism: Enterobacter sp. BIDMC 26 (assembly GCF_000534435.1). NCBI lineage: Bacteria > Pseudomonadati > Pseudomonadota > Gammaproteobacteria > Enterobacterales > Enterobacteriaceae > Enterobacter > Enterobacter sp. BIDMC 26. The sequence continues at coordinate 2,317,532 of NZ_KI973182.1, forward strand.
GAAGCTCAGGCCCTCTTCTTTATTGATATTGAGGAAGGTTGGTACCCCCAGATACAGCAGATAACCGGTGTAAAAGAGGGCAATCGTACCGATCAGCGCGCACAACCAGACCAGTGGATACAGCGCCACAATACCGCTTAAAAACAGCGGGGTCGCGACATACCCGGCGAAAACCATACAGTGTGCCAGCGATGGACGTTGCGGATAGTTACGCGCCATCCAGTGAATGACACGCCCCATGACAGCCACACCCGCCAGCATCAGGCCATAAAAGAGAATGGCCAGTGAAAGACCGGTAAACCAGGAAAGCTGAACCACGGTGCCATCACCAAAGTTCCAGCCGATTTGTGTTGTGCCAATAAACGCGCAGATTACAGGCACCGCTGCCATCAGCAGCACATGATGCGTGTAATGATGCGAGACCGTTTCGTTCTCCGTTTTGATGACATGCATTTCACGATCGGGATGGGAGAAAAGTCCCCAGACATGGTTCATAACGCCCCCTTGTTGTCGGCCCGTCAGCAATATCTTAAGTATAATGCAGGCCTGAGATTATTTTATGTACAGTGGGAAATTTCCGTTGATTGCCCCGTTATTGATTCATGGGGTATATGATTAAACGAGGCATAATAAGGGAGATGACATTGACGTAATGGATATCAACAGTCTTATTGAACAATATGGATACGCTGCACTGGTCGTTGGCAGCGTGGCGGAAGGAGAAACCATCACGCTGCTCGGCGGGGTGGCCGCGCATCAGGGGTTACTCAAATTCCCACTCGTTGTTGCCGCAGTCGCACTCGGCGGGATGATTGGCGATCAGCTGCTCTACTTTCTGGGACTGCGCTTTGGCCCTACGCTTTTGAAGCGCTTTTCAAAGCACCGCAAGAAAATTCACCGCGCCCAACGGCTTATCCAGCGTCACCCTTACCTGTTCGTGATTGGCACCCGTTTTATGTACGGCTTTCGGATTATCGGCCCAATACTGATTGGCGCCAGCCATTTACCGCCGAAAATTTTCCTGCCGCTGAACATTCTTGGCGCGATTGCCTGGGCCCTGATCTTTACCACGCTCGGTTATGTGGGTGGAGAAGTGATTGGTCCGTGGCTGCATAATGTTGACCAGCATCTGAAGCACTGGGCATGGGTTATCCTGATTGTCGTGGTGGTAATTGCGGTCCGGCTGTGGCTGAAGCATCGGGAAAAGACGCGGGATGAAGAGTAAGTGCAATGGCGCCCTCTCGCACAAAGAGAGGGCGAAAAGTTTCTACCCGGCGGGCTTAAATTGTGGATTCGCCAGCATAAAACCGCCGTCGACAATAAATGATTGCCCGGTAGCATAGCTGGCGTCACCGTCACACAGCCACGCCACCAGGCTGGCAATCTCTTTGGTATGCCCCGGCCGCGCGAGCGGGATCGCGGGCATCGAACCGGCCTTCACTTCACTGTCGTCCATATCATTCATTGGCGTGGCAATGGCACCTGGCGCAACGGCATTCACCAGGATGTTATGCTCGACCAGCTCCAGCGCCATGGATTTGGTTAATCCGCCCAGGGCATGCTTGGCCGCCGTATACGCACTGGCATCCGGTAAAGGCGTGTGTTCATGCACCGAGGTAATGTTCACAATTCGCCCCCCTTCTCCCTGCTTCACCATCTGACGCGCAGCGATCTGTGAACAGAGAAACGCGCCATCCACGTCAACGGTAAAAATCCCCCGCCACTCCTCAAACGGCATGTCGAGAAACGGCGCTTTGGTCATCGCCCCGGCATTGTTGACCAGCACGTCCAGCCGACCAAAGCGCGTAATTAACGTTTCAATGGCCTGCGCCCCCTGCGGGAGAGTGCTTAAATCAAGTTGAATCGCCTCTGCACGCCGCCCCTTCGCCTCGACTTCGCGGCAGGTTTCCAGCGCACCTTTTTCGTCGGAATGCCAGGTGACGCCGATATCAAACCCTCGTTCAGCCAGCATCAGGGCCGTGGTTTTCCCAATCCCGGAATCCGATGCGGTAACAATCGCGACTTTGGTCATACTCACCTCCAGAAAAGCTGCAAAGAGGTAAGTATAGATAATCGCGCTTTTTAGCCCTGATGATAGCCGCCACCCAGCACCGAGGTCAGCTGCAGCGTGGCGTCAACGTACTGGCCTTTGAGCATCACCCCGGTGAGCTGCTCCCTGAGGGCCGGTATTCTGGCCTCACTTACGCGGGAGCCGGCGATAATGCCGGCGCGAAAGCGGGCCTGAGCCAGTGCAACAACGCGGGCAGCCTCTTTTTCGACCCGCTGCTGGTGCTGGTTTTTGGCGGTCAGTGTTTCGACTTCGCTGGCCGTGCGCGCCACCTGATTCACCGCATCCACCACCGCTTTGTTATAACGCGCGACGGAGAGATTGTTCTGCGCCTGGGCAATATCCAGTTCGGCGTTTAGCCTGCCGCTGTCGAAAATGGGCAACGTCAGCCCGGCTGTGACGCCCATCTGCTGCGCAGAAGAGCGGAACAAATCGCTCAGGTGCAGGGCATCCTGCTGTAAGAAAGCCATCAGATTCACATCGGGATAGAACGCTGCTCTGGCGGCCTCAACGTCACTCATGGAGGCCTCGATATACCAGCGAGCCTCCTGCAAATCCGGTCGACGTGCCAGCAATTCATACCCCAGCGTGGCCGGGAGCGAGGCTTCGACCGTGGGTAAGGCGTGGCGTGTAAGCGTCACTGAGGAGGTGTTCGTCAGGGCGCTCAGACGCGCCTCAACGGCTTTCATTTTTCCGTTCACTTCTGCCAGCTGCTCGTCAGTTTTGCTGGCGTTGATGTCGGTCTCGACGCCCTCAACGGAAGAGGTGATCCCATGCTGATACAGTTCGCGGTCGGCTGCAATAATCGTGTCCTGCTGGTGTTTAATCTCCGTGAGGACATCCCCCACCGCAGCCTGGGTTTGCCACGCCCAGTAAAGACGTGCGACGCTGCTGGCAAGCAGTTGCCGGGTTTGCTCAAGCTCCGCTTTTTGCGCATTTACCCGGCCAATTCGGGCTTCAACCCGTGCACGATTTTTCCCCCACAAATCGAGATCCCAGCCCGCGCTCAAACCAAAAGTACCGTTGGTGTACCACGGCCCGGTGGTTCCCGCCGCCGGATCGGTTATCGCAAAGGGCCCCATCAACCCTTCGGCCGACATTTTTTGCCGTTCAGCATCCGCTGCGAAATCAATTTCCGGCCCCCCGGCGGCCAGGGTGGCTTTTGCCTGCGCTTCCGCCAGCGTGATGCGCTGACTGGCAATTTGCATATCCGGCGCATCGTTCAGCGCCTTCGCAATCAGCGAATTGAGTTCAGGATCGTTATACGTTTTCCACCATGCATCTTTCGGCCACGCGGTATGGCTCAGCGTAGTATTCACCGCAGCCGTTGTTGATTGCATATTTACAGGGGAAACCGAGGCATGTTCCGGCGCGCAGGCCACCAGAATAAAAACCAGGGGAATACTCAGAGATAAAGGTTTCATTACGCCATTCACGCGAAAAATAAAGGCGCAAGTTACGCCAAACGTCGCTCTTTTTTTTAGTAACGCGTGGCAACCCGCAATTTGTCATACATTTTCATATTCGGAAAATTATTCATCATAAGAATGAATTAAATGAGTGAATTCATCTTCATTATAAATTCACTGCTACACTTACTTTCGACAAACAGACGCGGGAGAAACGAATGAAAATATTACTGTGGGTTATTTTAATTATATTTCTGATAGGGCTGCTGGTGGTAACCGGTGTATTCAAGATGATTTTCTGATTTCATTGCCCGGCTCAGCGCCGGGCACATTCCGTTACCTGGACTGAATCACCCGTGCAATATCAGCGGAAGTCTGCAGCGTGCGGATCTCCTGAAATAACCCCAGTGCTTCACTGTACTCTTTGCGTAAATAACTGAGCCACTGCTTAATTCGCGCGACGTGATATAACCCGGTATCACCCTGTTTTTCGAGGCGACTGTATTTTTTCAGCAGCGTGACCACATCAGCCCACGGCATACGTGGTTCGTTATATTTAATCACCCGGCTGAGGTTTGGTACGTTAAGCGCGCCGCGGCCAATCATCACCGCATCGCAGCCAGTCTCTTTCAGGCACGCCTGCGCGCTTTCGTAATCCCAGATTTCCCCGTTGGCAATAACGGGAATGGTGAGTCTTTTGCGGATCTCGCCAATCGCCTGCCAGTTAATACGTTCGGCTTTATAGCCATCTTCTTTGGTGCGGCCATGCACCACCAGCTCAGTGGCCCCGGCCTGCTGCACGGCATCGGCAATCTCAAATTGCCGCGCGTCGCTGTCCCATCCCAGACGCACCTTTACCGTCACCGGCAGATGCGACGGTACAGCCTCACGCATGGCTTTTGCGCCACGGTAAATCAGCTCCGGATCTTTCAGCAAGGTGGCGCCGCCGCCGCTGCCATTCACCAGTTTTGATGGGCAACCGCAGTTGAGGTCAACCCCAAAGGAACCAAGCTCTACGGCACGGGCCGCGTTCTCCGCCAACCATTCGGGATACTGACCCAGTAGCTGAATGCGCACCAGCGTGCCGGAAGAGGTGCGGCTCTGATGATGCAGTTCCGGGCAAAGGCGATAGAATGATTTTACTGGCAACAACATATCGACCACGCGCAAAAACTCCGTCACGCAGAGATCGTAGTCGTTCACCTCGGTCAGAAGCTCGCGCACGAGGGAGTCGAGCACGCCTTCCATTGGGGCCAGTAAAACACGCATAGCAGTACCTGTGAAAAAAGACGCGCTATAGTAGCCGCTCTCCCGGCATGAGGAAAGCCCGGCGGTTAACCCGGTGAGGTTATACCAGACGTTCCATTTCGGAATGTCTGGTATGCTCAAAATTCATGATGTGATCCGTGGCACATTTTTAGGTTTAATTGTATGATGAATGTGTTTCATCAAGGACTTTCACCATGAGAAAATCATTGAACATTATCTGGCAATATCTTCGCGCATTCGTCCTGATTTACGCCTGCCTGTATGCCGGAATCTTTATCGCATCCCTGCTTCCCATCACCATTCCCGGCAGCATCATCGGAATGTTGATCCTCTTTGTTTTGCTGGCGTTGCAAATTTTGCCTGCCAGATGGGTTAACCCTGGCTGCTTTGTCCTTATTCGCTATATGGCGCTGCTGTTCGTGCCTATCGGCGTCGGGGTTATGCAGTATTTTGATTTGCTCCAGGCGCAATTCGGACCCATTGTGGTGTCCTGCGCGGTCAGTACGCTGGTGGTTTTCCTGGTAGTAAGCTGGAGTTCGCATCTGGTGCATGGCGAACGTAAAGTGGTTGGGCAGAAAGGAACAAAACAATGATGGCCAATATCTGGTGGTCGCTGCCGTTAACGCTGGCAGTGTTCTTCGCCGCACGCAAACTCGCCGCACGTTTCAAAATGCCGTTACTTAATCCGCTGCTGGTGGCGATGGTGGTGATTATCCCGTTCCTGCTTCTCACCGGCATTCCTTATGAACGCTACTTTGCCGGCAGCAAAATTTTGAACGACCTTCTGCAGCCGGCCGTGGTGGCGCTCGCCTTTCCTTTATATGAGCAATTGCACCAGATCCGCGCCCGCTGGAAATCCATCATTACCATCTGTTTTGTCGGGAGCCTGGTGGCGATGATCACCGGCACCTCGGTGGCGCTGTTGATGGGCGCGTCCCCGCAAATTGCGGCCTCTATTCTGCCTAAGTCGGTCACCACGCCTATTGCGATGGCCGTGGGCGGCAGCCTGGGGGGGATTCCGGCCATCAGCGCCATGTGTGTGATATTCGTGGGGATCCTCGGCGCGGTCTTTGGACATACCCTGCTGAATGCGATGCGTATCCACACCAAAGCGGCACGAGGTCTGGCGATGGGTACCGCGTCGCACGCCCTGGGCACCGCGCGCTGCGCTGAACTGGATTATCAGGAAGGGGCGTTTAGCTCACTCGCACTGGTGATCTGCGGGATTATCACCTCCCTGCTCGCACCGTTTATTTTCCCGCTGATTGTGGCTGTCATGGGTTAAAATTTGCGATGCGTCGCGCAAATTTCATTTTGTTTTCATAAGTTGCATACATAATGAGAAGTGGATCACATATAAAGCCCCAGCGGCTTCGTAAACTACCGATCCATTAACCTTTATGAGGCAAACGCCATGCATCCACGTTTTCAAGCTGCTTTCGCCCAGCTTGCAGAGAATGTGCAATCAGCTCTGGCCCCGATTCTGGCGGATGAGCATTTCCCGGCCCTGCTGACGGCTGAACACGTCACGGCACTGAAAGAAGCCACAGGGCTGGACGACGACGCGCTGGCCTTCGCGCTGCTGCCGCTGGCGGCAGCCTGCGCCCGCGCCGATCTCTCTCATTTCAACGTCGGTGCGATTGCACGCGGCGTAAGTGGAACCTGGTACTTCGGTGGCAACATGGAGTTCCTGGGCGCGACCATGCAGCAGACCGTTCACGCGGAACAAAGCGCCATCAGCCACGCCTGGCTGCGCGGTGAACAAGCGCTGAGCGCCATTACCGTTAACTACACCCCTTGCGGCCACTGCCGCCAGTTCATGAACGAGCTGAACAGCGGGCTGGAGTTACGCATCAATCTGCCAGGCCGTGCGCCGCATACCCTCGGGGATTACCTGCCTGACGCGTTTGGTCCGAAAGATCTCGACATCAAAACGCTGCTGATGGATGAACAGGATCACGGTTTTGCCCTTTCCGGCGATTCGCTGAGCGAAGCCGCGATTCGCGCGGCGAACAAGAGCCACACGCCATACAGTCACTCCCCAAGCGGTGTGGCGTTGCAGTGTCGTGATGGTCGCATCTTCACCGGAAGCTATGCCGAAAACGCCGCCTTTAACCCGACGCTGCCACCGCTTCAGGGCGCCCTGAATTTGCTGAGCCTCAATGGCTATGACTACCCGGACATTCAGCGCGCTATTCTGGCAGAGAAAGCCGACGCGCCGTTGATCCAGTGGGACGCCACCGCCGCAACGCTGAAAGCGCTCGGTTGCTCAACTATTGACCGTGTTTTGCTTGCGTAATGCCTCCGGCGGGCAGAAATGCCCGCCGCTTTGCTGAAAAACCCCTCAGTTGATTCGCTGTTTCTTGCGCTAACCAGGCGGGTAAAGTAGCCTGAGTTAAATTTCACCTTCGGTACGAGCCATCTGCATGTTAAAGCGCGCTTTTTACAGCCTGTCTGTCCTGGTCGGCATACTGCTGTTGATCGTGCTGGGTCTTGATCGCTGGATGAGCTGGAAAACGGCTCCGTATATCTTTGACGACCTGCAGGACCTGCCCTATCGTCAGGTCGGCGTTGTGCTGGGTACCGCCAAGTATTACCGCACCGGGGTAATTAATCAGTATTACCGTTACCGCATTCAGGGCGCGCTGAACGCGTATAACAGCGGCAAAGTGAATTACCTGCTGCTGAGCGGCGATAATGCGCTGCAAAGCTATAACGAACCGGTCACCATGCGCAAAGACCTGATTGCCGCCGGCGTCGATCCGGCCGATATCGTGCTCGACTACGCCGGGTTCCGCACTCTGGATTCCATCGTGCGTACGCGCAAGGTGTTCGATACCAACGATTTCATCATCATCACCCAACGCTTCCACTGCGAACGGGCGCTGTTTATCGCGCTGCATATGGGTATTCAGGCGCAGTGCTACGCCGTGCCGTCGCCTAAAGATATGCTGAGCGTCCGCGTACGTGAGTTTGGCGCGCGTTTTGGCGCTCTGGCCGATCTGTACATCTTCAAACGTGAACCACGCTTTTTAGGCCCGCTGGTACCCATTCCGGCGATGCATGAAGTGCCGGAAGATGCGCAGGGCTACCCGGCCGTCACGCCAGAACAACTGCTTGATATGCAGAAAAAAGAGAAAAAATAGCCTCGCCTTTATACTTTCTTTATACCGGGCGTAACGCTTTTTATCCCGCCTTTACGCCGCCCCTTTTAAGCTGAGTTCACTGCCGCTACGGCTTCATTGAAGAATGACTATGAACTCAATAATGAATGCGTTTTTCCTGAAAAATATCCGCCCCTATTTTAACTTCCCGGGTTTATCACTCCCGACGGCGCTCAACGCTGGCCTCTGGCTTGATGACAAACTTGATGCCATGCAGCACAACCTCTCGCTGGAAGTGGCGGATTACCTGGAACGTTACCCGCAGACAAAACATATTGACGTTTACCTGAACGATATCAATGGCATTATGCGCGGCAAGCGGCTCTCGGTGGAAAGCATGCTGAATCTGGAAAAAGGCTGTTACTTCCCCCTCTCCGTCTACTCCATGGACCATAAAGGCAAAATAGCCGCCCCGCTTGATGATGAGCCCGACCGGCTCTGCGTTCCCGTCGGCGGTTCCCTGCGCCCCTGTTCGCAAGACCCTCAGCATAACGCGCAGATCCTGCTGACCATGAAAGAGAGCGACGGCAAACCGTGCCCGCTTGAGCCAAGGGTGATATTGCAAAACGTTCTGGCTCGTTTCCATCAGCACGGGCTCTTCCCGGTGATTGCCCCGGAAATTGAGTTTTACCTGACCGGGCGCGGCACGCAGGATCCACAAAATCAGGGCTGCTTTCATATGGATACCTCAACGGCACACGCGGCGCTGTTTGACGAGCTGGAGCAGCTGGCGCACCTGCAGCGTATCCCCCTGACCGGGATCGTGGCCGAGGCCGAATCTGGCCAGTTCGAGTTAAACCTGAAGCATAGCCATCGCGTCGTTGAAGTCTGCGATAACGTGCTGGCCCTGCGACGCCTGACCCGCTACGTTGCGGAGAAACAGGGTCTGCAGGCCAACTTTATGGCCAAACCGTTCAGCCAGCAGTCCGGCAGCGGTTTGCACTTCCATTTCAGCCTGAACGATATTCATGGCGAAAACGTATTCGCGTCTCCGGTGGAAGCGCTGAACAGCATGATGCGCCTCTGCATCGCTGGCCAGCTGGCGCTGATGCCCGCCTCTATCGCCATTCTCGCCCCTGGCGTTAACGCATTCCGCCGCCTGCGTAAAAACCTCACGGAACCGCTATTTAACTCCTGGGGCTATAACACCCGCTCCGCCGCGCTGCGTATTCCCTGCTCCGATGACCATAACCGGCGTATTGAGTACCGGCTGGCCGGGGCTGATGCTAACCCGTATCTGGTGGCGGCAACGCTTCTGAGCGGAATGCTGTACGGGCTGGAAAATTTTGACGAGCAGGATTTACCTGAACCTCAGCAGGACGGGCCGGATCTGCCGCTGTTTCAGCAGGAGGCGATTGAGACATTTGCACGCTGTCAGTATCTCACCGGCAGCCTGGGAGAGGCTTTTTCTCAACAGTGGGTTGCCTGCAAGCTCTCTGAGCTCGACTGGTTCGAGAGCATTGTCACCCGGGAGGAGTCGAGTCTGGCGTGAAGCACAAAAAAGCCCGCTCGATGAGCGGGCCAGGTAATGCCAGAGGCGATTATTTTTTACGCGCGTATTTGAGTGAATCCAGGGCGACCGCAAAGATGATGATGCCGCCTTTGATGATGTACTGCCAGTACGGGTTCACACCGATGTAGGTCAGACCGTAGTTGATTACGGTAAAGATGATGACACCGGTTACCACGCCGAACACGGTACCCACGCCGCCGCTAAAGGAGACGCCGCCGACCACACAGGCTGCGATCGCATCCAGTTCGTACATGAAGCCCAGGTTGTTCGTTGCAGAGCCGATACGGCCCGCTTCCAGCATCCCACCAAAGGCGTAGAACACACCTGACAGGGCATAGATCATCAACAGGTTCAGGGCAACGTTGACGCCGGATACTTTCGCCGCTTCCGGGTTACCGCCGATAGCGAAGATGTTTTTACCGAAGCGGGTTTTGTTCCACAGGATCCAGACAAAAGCGACGGCAATCAGGGCGTAGAAGGTAATGTACGACAGGCGGAAACTGCCCAGCGCGATAAACCCTTGCGTAAAGGTCGAGAACCCGCTGTCGAAGCCAGAGATTGGCGACGCCCCCACGAAGTCGTAGTACAGGGAGTTGATACCGTAAACGATGATCATCGTACCTAAGGTGGTGATAAATGGCGTCACGTTCAGGTAAGCGATAATGATGCCGTTAATCAGACCAATCACTGCGCCGATCGCACAGACAATCAGGATCACCACGAAAATGGGCATGGTCGCCATTTCCGGGAACACCTTGTTGGCGTTTTCCATCGACTGTAGCAGCGTTGCCGCGATAACCGCCGCGAGGCCAACCTGACGTCCCGCTGACAGGTCAGTCCCCTGCGTCACGATAAGTCCCGCCACGCCCAGCGCGATAATAATACGCACGGAGGACTGGGTCAGGATGTTACTGAGGTTCAACAGGCTTAAGAACGTAGGGTCCTGGAAAATGATGATAGCCAGCAGTACTAAAAGAACAACGTAAATACCGCCTTCTTTCAGGTAAGTGAGAAAACTTTTTTTATTTAACGCACTCATGAGGAGCCCCTGATCTTAAAGGTGCAAAGACGCAAGACGCAAAATTTCGTTTTGCGTTGTCGTTTTGGTGTCAACAATACCGGCAACGAGACCATTGCTCATAACCAGAATACGATCTGTGATCCCTAACAATTCCGGCATTTCGGAAGAAATAATAATGATCCCTTTATTCTTTTTCGCCAGCTCGGCAATCAGCTGATAAATCTCAAACTTCGCGCCGACGTCAATACCGCGGGTCGGTTCATCCAGCATCAGGATTTCTGGCTGGGTTAATAACCAACGGCCAATAATGACCTTCTGCTGGTTACCGCCTGACAGCGAACCAATTTGCGTGCGGTGACCTGGCGTTTTGACGCGCATGGAGTCAATCACCCACTGGGTATCGCTCTTCATGCGGGAGTTATCCAGCAGCCCGACTTTGTTTTTATAGTTGCGAATATTGGAAATTAACGAGTTAAAGTTAATATCCAGATACGCATAAATACCGGTCGAACGACGCTCTTCCGTGACCAGCGCAAAACCATTATTAATGGCTTCGTTAGCGCTGTGGTTATTGATTTTCTTACCGTGCAGCGTGATAGTGCCCGCGGCTTTCTCACGAATACCGAACAGGGTTTCGACAATATCAGTACGTTTTGCCCCAACCAGACCTGCGATACCGAGAATTTCGCCCTTATGCAGGTCAAAAGAGACGTCGCGAATAGACGGCTGACGCAGCGAGGTGAGATTGCGAACCTCAAGGATCACTTCACCCGGCTTGTTCTCTTTGTCCGGGAAGCGCTGGTTCAGAGAGCGCCCCACCATCATGGCGATGATCTTGTCCATATCCAGCCCTTCGAGAGGCTGGGTGGCAATCCACTGGCCATCGCGCAGGATGGTAATCTCATCACACAGTTGGAAGATCTCTTCCATTTTGTGAGAGATATAAACAATGCCGCAGCCGCGGTCTTTGAGCTTACGAATAATGGTAAAAAGGTGGTTAACCTCTTTTTCCGTTAATGACGATGTCGGTTCGTCCATGATGACGATTTTCGCATCATAGGAGAACGCTTTGGCAATTTCGATCATCTGCATTTGGGACACGGATAACGTTCCCACGCGGGCGCGCGGATCGATATCAATATCCAGTTCATCGAAAATCGCTTTGGTGTCGCGATACATTTTATCCTGATCGACAAAGACACCTTTGGTCGGATAACGGCCCAGCCACATGTTATCCATAACAGAACGCTGCAGCACCAGGTTTAATTCCTGGTGAACCATTGAGATACCGTTTTCCAGTGCTTCTTTTGCTGAATGGAAATCGATCTCTTTCCCCTGAAAAAGAATGCTGCCAGAATCTTTTTGATAGATCCCAAAAAGACATTTTAATAATGTTGATTTACCTGCGCCGTTCTCCCCCATTAATGCGTGAATAGAGTGAGGACGAACTTTTAAATTAACATTATCGAGTGCCTTAACCCCGGGAAATGACTTGTTGATAGCGCTCATTTCCAACAAGTATTCACCAGATGACTGAGTATTTGTGCTGACCATAATTATACCTTGTTGGCCTCGCATATCGCGTTATAAAAGGGCGCAACAAGTTGCGCCCAGTGAAGACAATTCAAATAACTTATTTACCGATAAACTCAGCCAGGTTGGACTGGTCTACGCCAACGTAAGGTACGCGAACGATTTTATTTTCAATTTTCCAGGTCGTACCGTCTGCCGCACCTTTGCCATCGGCCAGGTTTTTCGCCAGATCGAAGGTTGCTTTCGCCTGGTTGTTGGCATCGTTCAGCACGGTCCCGGCCATTGCACCGGATTTCACCAGGGCCAGAGCTTCTGGCAGTGCATCCACACCGAACACAGGAATGGCTGATTTGTTGTGCGCTTTCAGCGCTTCTACCGCACCCATAGCCATCGCATCGTTGTTGGCAATTACCACTTCGATTTTGTTAGCGTTCGGGCCGGACAGCCACGCGTCCATCTTATCTTTCGCCTGAGCGGTATCCCACATCGCGGTATCTAATGCCAGCTGCTGGGTTTTCAGGCCCTTATCATTCAGCTCTTTGATAACGTAAGTGGTACGGGCTTCAGCATCCGGATGGCCTGGTTCGCCTTTCAGCAGCACGAACTGGATCTGGCCGTCTTTGTTCAGGTCCCAGTTCGGGTTCGCCGCCCAGTGTTTAGCGATCAGATCGCCCTGAATAATGCCGGACTCTTTGGAGTCAGTACCGACGTAAAACGCTTTGTCATAGCTGTCCAGCGCTTTACGGGAAGGTTCTTTGTTGAAGAAGACAATCGGCACATTCTGGCCGCGCGCTTTTTCAATGACCGTGCCTGCCGCAGCGGGGTCAACCAGGTTGATGGCCAGTGCCTTCACGCCTTTTGCCAGCAGAACGTCGATCTGGTCGTTCTGTTTGGACTGGTCGTTCTGGGAGTCATTCATCAGCAGCTGAACATCTGGCGCTGCTTTAGCATCTTTCTCGATAGCTTTACGGACAACAGACATGAAGTTGTCGTCGTATTTATAGATGGTCACACCAATACGGGTATCCGCAGCGTGCACTGCTGCACCAAAAAGCATGCTTGCCATTACAGCAGACAGGGTCAACACCTTCTTATTCATGGTATCTCCGGTTTTTTTTATGCAGGGTAGTTCTTGTGAATAACGATCGGCAGGCAGGTGTTAATAAAACGTTACTGACAGCCGAAGTTCACTTATAAAATTTCTATCTTCCGTGTTCGGTAACGCTCCAGAAATGCGTTTTATTCGTTGTTTGCGGCACATTGGCTATGGTGAAAGTGATTAATCACTGTTACATAGCGTTTCAGCCCCTAAAACGCTGACATCATAGTCAGCGCCTTGTTAAGATACTGTGAATTTACTCACAGATTGAAAACGGTTACATCCGCTGATGTAATCAGTTAGTGATCGGAACCACAATTTGCCGGGCAGCGACAGAATGTCGACGCACTAAAGTCGGCATGAAACAGTGTGTTGCGCCCGGATCCAGCAGCCCTGCCGCCCCCTGTAACGCCAGCTCAGTGGCCAGTTTGGCCATAGAGGCGATGGGGTAACGCACGGTGGTCAGCTGCGGGTCGGTGTAACGGGCAATGGGAATATCATCAAAACCAATCAACGATAAATGCTGTGGCACCGCAATGCCGTTATCCTTCAGCGCAGTCAGCGCCCCGGCCGCCATGTTATCGTTATAGGCAAACACGGCAGACAGCTGCAGATTACGGCCCAGTAACTCCACCATCGCCGCCTCCCCGCCCTGCATATCCGGCGTGCCGGTTCCAACCCAGCTTTCAGACGGCGTAATACCCTGTTCTTTAAGGGCGTTTTGCCAGCCTTCGCGCCGCAGCTCATCATCTTCAATATGATGGCTGGAGGCCAAAAAACCGATCCGCTGATGCCCGTTGTTGATGAGCATTTTGGTGGCCATCATCGCCCCGCTGACGTTATCCAGCCCGACGCAGCGGTGGGCATACCCTGGCACAATACGGTTGATCAGCACCATGCCCGGGATTTGCTCCATAAACCCGGAAATCTCGTCATCGCTTAAGGCTTTTGAATGCACAATCAGTGCGTTACAACGCTGGCGGATCAGCACTTCAATCGCATGACGCTCTTTTTCAGCCTCGTGATAGCTGTTGCCAATCAGCACGTATTTCTGATGCTGCTGAGCGACAACGTCTACCGCTTTAACCAGCGCACCGAAAAAGGCATCAGAGACATCCATCACCACCACGCCAATGGTATCGCTGACCTGCGTGGCTAGCGCCTGCGCATTGGCATTAGGGCGATAACCCAGCTGGGTCACGGCTTTCATTACGGTTTCGCGGGTGTCAGGGCTGACCAGCGCGCTGTTGTTCAGCACGCGTGAGACGGTAGCCACGGAAACACCCGCCTGACGGGCGACGTCACGAATGGTGATCATATTCACCATCCTTCAAAGGATTGCAGCAACTCACAGACACCCCCTGTGTTTAGCAAGGTGGCTATTTTGGCAGCGAGAGAAAGGGGACTACGTGAAGAAGCTCACACAGATGAAAACGTTTACATCCGTTTTGTTAATGATTGTGATCCAGATCGTTATCTGGATGTATTTCTCAATGATACCCCTGAAGCATGTGCGGTTAACTGACGCCACACCCACTCCAGCGGCCCCTGGCGGAAATAACGTAGCCAGAGAACAGAAAACGCCAGGTTAACCATCCAGACCGGGATAACAAACGCCAGCAGCGAAAGCCGGTCGAATTTCATAAACAGGCCAAACCGATAGAAAAGCGTGGTGCATATCAGCGTCTGCAGAATGTAATTGCTGAGGGCCATACGTCCTACGCAGGCAATGGCACTGACAATCCATGCGCGACAAATTTGTGGCCAGAAGCCGTAAATGAGTGCCGCATAGCCAATCGTCTGGAAGGGCGCGCTCAACTCGCGCGGGACCTGAAGCAGAAACGCACACCAGCGGTAGTTCCAGTGCAGATGCCACTGCATGATCACGGCCGGCAGATTAATCAGCACGCCGAGAAGAATTAACCCGGCTCCCGTCAGGCGATAGTGGCGAAGGGAAAACTCCCCTTTCAGCCAGCCGGTGCGCATCAGTGATGCCCCCATCAGCATCATCCCTGCCAGCTGCCAGCCATATTGTGCGCCCAGCGCCAGCAGGTTATCGCCAAGCATATCCGCACGGTTGCTTATCGCTTCCGTGCCTCCTTTCAGCTTCCAGTACTGCTCGTACTGAAGGTTGGCGGCATCGGGGATCCATGAACGGTTTGCCGCATCACCGGAGATTATCCCCAGCAGTAACAGCACGCCAAGGCCCATGACGTAAAGCATCACGCCCGTGTTAAACAGGCTTTTTACGCTGTGCGCATCGCGAATGAGCCGCCAGCAAATCAGCCCGACTAAGCCATAGGCGAGAAGAATGTCGCCATCCCAGAAGAACAGCCCGTGAATAAAGCCGAGGATCACCAGCAACGTCAGACGCGACTGGATCCAGCGCGTACCGCGCCTGAGCAGTAGCTGCAGGCCCGCGCCAAACAGCAGGGCAAACAGGGTGAGGAATTTGACCTGGGCGAAGAGATCGAGGATGGCCCACGTCCAGGCATCGCTGCGGGTAATGTCGCCATACCACGCAGGATTGAGATACGCCGCCTTCGGCAAGCCGAAGGCGCTGATGTTAAGCAGCAGGATACCGAGAATGGCGACGCCTCGAACAAAATCGAGCGTGACGTTTCGCTCCATGTAGCCTGCCCTGTCAGATTAGTTGTGGTGACGCACGGCGCGCAGAAACTCCTGGCGGGTGTTCTGGCTGGATTTAAACAGACCGCCCAGCGACGTCGTGGTGGTCGCACTGGTGGCATCACGCACGCCGCGCGCTTTCACACAGTAGTGAACGGCGTCGATAGATACTGCCACGTTATTGGTGCCCAGCAGCGTTTGCAGCGCGGTCAGGATCTGCTGCGTCAGACGCTCCTGCACCTGCGGACGCTGAGCAAAGAACTGCACGATGCGGTTGATCTTCGACAGACCAATCACCGTATCTTTAGGAATATAAGCCACGGTCGCTTTACCGTCGATGGTCACGAAGTGGTGTTCGCAGGTACTGGTTAACGTGATATCACGTACCGTTACCATCTCATCCACCTTCATCTTGTTTTCAATGACGGTGATTTTCGGGAAATTGGCGTAATCCAGGCCGGAGAAAATTTCGTCAACGTACATTTTTGCGATACGGTGCGGCGTCTCCATCAGACTGTCGTCGCTCAGATCGAGATTCAGCAGTTGCATGATCTCGGTCATATGCCCAGCAATCAGATGCTTACGGGTTTCATTGTCCAGTTCCTGAACGGGTGGACGCAGTGGCGTTTCAAGACCACGCGCAACCAGAGCTTCGTGAACCAGGGCTGCTTCTTTACTGAGTGATGGCATTCTTTTCTCCTGCAGGTGTGGCGTCTTTTGCCCTCGTTGTGGCAAAAGTGTGCGCTCATTGTGCGTGAGGCGGCGCACATAATCCAGTATTCACGACGATAATTATTGCAATTGCTGTTGCCTTTCGGCCTGACGATCCCAGACCAGTGCGCCGCCGATGAACAGCGCGACGCCCGCCAGCCCCAGCGCAGGCTCCAGTCGGTGCGTGAGCCACGTCGACAACGCCGACGTTACCGGGCCAATCAACTGACCGATGGCATAACCAGTAGTAAGCAGTCCCGCCATGTAGCGCGTGTGATCTGGAGCCAGCTCGCGCCCATAAAGTAAAGAGAGCTGAACGGCACACAAGAACCCGCCCCCAACGAGCAAGCCGCCGGTCAGTAACCCGCCAATCCCCGGCAACAGCCAGGCTGCCAGTACGCCGGCCCCCTGCAACCACAATACGATAGCCAGCCTGCGGTTTGAGGTTGAGGTGTGGCGTAAAACGATGCTGAGCGCAATGCCCGCCACGGCGGCAATACCAAATATCGGCCAGACAAACTGGGCAAACAGACTGCCGGGAAAACGCACGGCCGCCATTTGCGATAAAAAGGTCGCCGGAAGGATATAGCCAAACCCGGCCAGGCTGTAGCTCCAGACCAGGCGCTTTAAATTCTTCGTCAGGACGAGCGGTTCCGGTGCGCTGCCCGGCCGGTGAAGTTGACCCGCACGCGGCAGATACCGGGCCACCAGCGCGATAAGCACCAGCGCCAGTACGCCGTAGATTTGCCATGCTGCACCGGCGGAGAGCGCCTTAGCCTGGATATAGACGGCGAGCAGCCCGCTGAGCGCAATACCTGCACCTGGCCCGGCAAATACCGCGGCGCTGAGACCCGGTTTCCCCAGTTGTCCCAGCCGCTCGTTGGTCCAGGCGGCAATCAGCACCATCGACCAGCCGCTCATGCAGCCAATCACAAAGCGCAGCAGGCCATGTACCACGGCGTTATCGGCCGCAGCGGAAAGCAGCGTCAGCGCAACCGCACCAAAAATACCCAACCAGAGGCGTGTTTCAACGAAGCGGTGCGCACGCATTGCATCCCATGCTCCCACCAGATAGCCCAGATAGTTCATCGCCGCCACCAGGCCCGCGCTGGTGAGCGTGAGTTGCCCGGCAGCAATCATTAGCGGCACCTGAGGGGTAAAAGCAAAGCGCCCTATCCCCATTGCTACCACCAGAACCACAAACCCACTGAGCGCGATACGCAGCGCCATGACCGCTCCAATTGTTAAAGAAAAGTTAATTTATGATGCCGCATCTTACCGTCCTGCGAAAGTGAAAGTTACTCACAGGTAAATGAAAACTCTGTATTATGGGCCGAGTGAATAGCAATTCGTATTAAGGAGCCCTGCATGGAACTGCTCGAAGAGCATCGTTGTTTTGAAGGTCGACAGCAGCGCTGGCGGCACGACTCCAGCGTACTGAACTGTGCCATGACGTTCAGCATTTTTTTGCCGCCAACTGAAACGGGCGTAAAGCCACCCGGGCTGTTCTGGCTGTCCGGTTTAACCTGTACCGACGAAAACTTCACCACCAAAGCGGGCGCGCAGCGTATTGCGGCTGAACTGGGGATTGCGCTGGTCATGCCTGACACCAGCCCGCGTGGCGATGATGTCGCCGATGATGCCGGGTACGATCTGGGCAAAGGCGCCGGATTCTACCTGAATGCGACAGAGCAGCCCTGGGCACGTCATTACCGCATGTATGATTACATTCGTGACGAACTGCCTGCGCTGGTTCAGGCCGAATTTGAGGTAAGCGACCGCTGCGCCATTAGCGGACACTCCATGGGTGGACACGGCGCGTTGATAATGGCGCTGAAAAATCCGGGAAAATACACCAGCGTGTCGGCATTTGCCCCGATTGTGAACCCCACCCAGGTGCCATGGGGTCAGAAAGCCTTCACCCATTATCTGGGCAGTGACACGGATAAATGGCAGGCGTGGGACAGCTGTGCGCTGATGCTGGCCAGCAACACGGGGGACGCCATCCCGACGCTGATCGATCAGGGCGATGCGGATCAGTTCCTCGCCGGTCAGCTACAACCTGCGGTGCTGGCCGAAGCGGCACGCCAGAAGGACTGGCCGCTGACGCTGCGTATCCAGCCAGGGTATGACCACAGCTATTACTTTATGGCGTCATTTATTGAAGATCATCTCCGCTTCCATGCGGCGCATCTGTTTAAGTAAGTTCCTCCCTTCTTGCCCGGAGGCGCTCCGTCTGCCGGGCCTCAAAACCCTATCCCTTTGAATAAAAGCCAGTTTCACCAACCAACATCAAAACACAAATGATTTCGATTATCATTTGTGTTTACAATTTCACATTCTTTTGTACAATTCCAGGCTCTTCTCCATCACAAAGAGTTCTTACAAGACAAATACATACAGTTCTCAGGGTTACCCGATGGAGTGTTTTTCTTTTTGATATGGAATGTTCAAATGACAATACCACGCGTTACGTTACTGGCTGTTGCCATCAGCGCCGCCATGCTCTCCCCTCTTGCTCACGCAGCCGACCCGGATACCGTGGTGGTGACCGCCACGGGTTTTGAGCAAAAAATCCAGAATGCCCCGGCCTCTATCTCCGTCATTTCAAAGCAGCAGATTGAAGACAAAGCTTACCGCGATGTGACCGATGCGCTAAAAGATGTCCCGGGCGTCGTCGTCACGGGCGGCGGAAGCAGCAGCGATATCAGCATTCGCGGCATGGCGTCCCAGTACACCTTGTTCCTGGTCAATGGCAAGCGCGTCAGCACACGCAGCACGCGCCCGAACAGCGATAACTCGGGCATTGAGCAAGGCTGGCTACCGCCGCTGGAGTCTATCGAGCGCATCGAAGTTATCCGCGGGCCCATGTCATCGCTCTATGGCTCAGATGCAATGGGCGGCGTAATCAACATCATTACCAAAAAAGTCTCGAATACCAAAGCCTGGACCGGATCGTTACACGGCGATGCCACGTTCCAGGAGAACCATGATTCCGGGGATATCTTCCAGACCAACGCCTACGCTTCCGGCCCGTTAATTGACGGACTGCTCGGTGCAAAAGTGACAGGCCTGCTCTCACGTCGCGCGGAAGATCAGATCCTGAACGGTTTCAATGAGCAGAAAATGCGTAACGGCGGGGTCACGCTGAACTTTACCCCAGACGAGCAGAACGATTTTGACCTCGATTTTACCCGCGAACTTCAGGACCGAAACAGCACGCCGGGCAAGTCGAAAGCGACTGAAACCTGCCGCGGGACAACCTGCACGCCAAACAGCAAAAGCGAAACCCGCTACGAACATACGACCTATTCCCTTACCCACAGCGGTTACTACAGCGACTTCAACACCACCAGCTACATCCAGCAGGAAGAGACCAATAACCCGGTTCGCAAAATGCGTTCGTATAACACCACTTTCAACAACCAGAACCAGATCTTCCTCGGCGACCATACCCTGACCCTCGGCGGTCAGTATCGCTATGAGAAGCTGCGTGACAACGGTAACCAGCTTGAGGCGGCGGACGGGCTCAACAAACTGACGCGCTGGAGCTGGGCGCTGTTTGCTGAAGATGAGTGGGCGATGACCGATAGCTTCACGGCGACCGGTGGTCTGCGTATGGATAAAGACCAGAACTATGGCACCAACTGGACGCCTCGCGGTTATGGGGTGTGGCACCTTGCAGAACAGTGGACGTTAAAAGGGGGCGTTTCTGCCGGCTACCGTGCACCGGATCTGCGTCAGTCCTCCGCCAGCTGGGGCCAGGCAACGGGCGGCGGTCGGCTGGATGGCATGATCGTGGGTAACCCGGACCTCAAGCCGGAGAAGAGCCTGAGCGAAGAGATCGCCCTGCTCTGGGATAACAATGACAGTCTTAACGCTGGCGTTACGCTGTTCAATACCGACTTCAAAAACAAAATCACTGAAGTACGCCGCTGTAACAGCAGTGCCGACCCTGCCTGTACGATTGGCGGTCATGCCTACGATTTTGTCAGCGACCGGGTCAACGTCGACAAAGCCAACATGCGCGGTGTGGAATCCACTTTCGGCTGGAAAATCACCCAGGATGTTAACTGGACGGCTAACTACACCTATACCGAATCCGAGCAGAAGAGCGGTCAGTTCTCCGGTAAGCCACTGAATAAAATGCCTAAGCATATGTTCAACACCACGCTGGACTGGCAGGCCACGCAGGATGTGGGCTTCTGGAGCCGCCTGAACTTCCGCGGCAAATCTTCTGAGTATCTCAGCCGAACCTCAATGTCACAGGGCACACCGTCTTACACGCAGGTTGATGTGGGTCTGCGTTATAACGCCAACAAGAACCTGCTGGTAACCGCAGGCGTGTATAACGTGCTGGATAAACAGATTGATTACGAGACTTACGATACCGTACTTGATGGCCGCCGTTACACTGTCGGCATGACCTACAGCTTCTGATCGCCAATAAAAAAGCCCGCTCAACCGAGCGGGCTAAAAGAGAGGAAGTGCGGTTATTGTTTTACGCGTCCCGGGAATTCCATTTCACTGTAGCGAACAAAGCGCGTCCCCTTCGTCAGTTTGTAACCAAACCAGATTATCAGGAACAGCGGAATACCGATGTAGGTCGCCGTTACACCACCCCAGTCGATACGGTCCGCAAGGAACGCTTCATAGTTCTGTCCCAGCGTAATAATCAGGCACAGAATGAAGGCGAAAATAGGCCCCAGCGGGAAGAACCCTGAGCGATACGGCAGGTCATTGATGTCATGACCTTGCATAACGTAACCGCGACGGAAGCGATAGTGGCTGATAGCAATCCCGAGCCAGGCGATAAAGCCCGTCATACCGGACGTATTGAGCAGCCACAGATACACCGTCTGGTTACCAAACATGGAGGTCAGGAAGCACAGACCGGCAATCACCGTTGTGGCATACAGGGCGTTACGCGGTACGCCGCCACGGGACAGCTTAGAAAAGATGCGTGGCGCTTTGCCGTCGCATGCCAGGGTATAGAGCATACGGGTAGACGCATACATGCCGGAGTTACCCGCTGAGAGCACGGCGGTCAGGATAACGGCGTTCATCACCGCCGCGGCGGAGAGCAGACCGGCATGCTGGAAGACCAGCGTGAACGGGCTAACGCTGATGTCTTTCACATCATTGCGCAGCAGGCTTGGATCGGTGTAAGGAATGATCAGGCTGATAATCAAAATCGCAAACACATAGAACAGCAGGATACGCCAGAATACCTGACGCACCGCGCGTGGAATGTTCTTCTCCGGGTTCTCGGATTCACCGGCAGCAATCCCGATCAGCTCGGTTCCCTGGAAAGAGAAGCCGACAATCATCGCCACGCCAATCATGGCCGAGAATCCACCCGCAAATGGCGCATCGCCAATGCTCCAGTTACTCCATCCTGCAGGTTGAGCGCCTTTGAAAATACCAACGATCATCGCCACACCGACGACGATAAAGATGATGACGGTTGCCACTTTGATCAAAGAGAACCAGTATTCCGCTTCGCCAAAACCACGCACGGAGATGTAGTTGAGCAGGAAGATCACCGCCAGGAACAGCGCACTCCAGATCCAGCCTGGCGTGTCCGGAAACCACCAGTTCATCACCAATTGTGCGGCGACCAGGTCAACGGCAATAGTAACGGCCCAGTTGTACCAGTAGTTCCAGCCCAGCGCGAAGCCGAAGCCTTCTTCAACGTATTTTTGACCGTAGGTCGAAAACGAACCGGATACCGGCATGTACGCCGCCAGTTCGCCCAGACTGGTCATCAGGAAGTACACCATCAGGCCAATCAGGATATAAGAGAAAAGTGCCCCACCCGGGCCGGCTGCCGAAATTGTTGCGCCAGAGGCAACAAAAAGACCTGTACCGATTGAACCGCCGATAGCGATCATCGTCAGGTGACGCGCCTTAAGTTCGCGACGTAGCGCGGGCGCTTCTGTGGTTTTAATTTCTGAAACCATGTGAAAATGCTGTCCCTTCAACAAATGAGGCGCGATTGTAGCAGACGATACGCGTTCCTTCCGGCAGAAATGCTCAGTTATAAGAGAGCTTCATGACTCGGCCAGGATTATAAGTAAAGCACGCATCTGCATCTCCCCTCTCCCAACGGAGAGGATCCGCATTGCGGGTTTACATGTCGCAATAGCGCAGAAAACGCTGCAGCGAGCTGGAAAGGTGTTTCTGACGATGATGAATGCACCACAGCGTGCGCACCAGTTTAGGCAACGGGAGCGGTATTTCGACCAGCGTGCCGGACTCAAGCTGTTCAGCAATCACCCGCCGGGAGAGACAGCTGATGCCCAGCCCATGACGGACCGCGTGTTTGATGGCTTCCGAGTTGCCCAGCTCCATACTCAGCCGGAAATGCGGCAGGTGGGAGAGCAGCAGGTAATCGACAATTTCACGGGTACCGGAGCCCTGTTCCCGGAGGATCCACTGCGCCTGAGCCAGCCGTTCCAGCGTCACTTCACCCTGTAATAAAGAAGAGGCAGGCGAGGCGAACACCACCAGCTCATCTTCCAGCCAGGGTTCAGCAATGATATCGACATTGTGACACGGCCCTTCAATCAAACCAATGTCCACGCGGAAATCGATCACCGCATTGATGACATCCTGGCTATTGCCAACGCTCATCTCCAGCGGCAGGGTCGGGAAATCCCGGCGATAGCGGGCAATCACTTCCGGCAGAATGTAATTACCGATCGTACTGCTGGCGTAAACGCGGATGGCCCCGTTCTCTTCGCGGAACAATTGTTCGATTTCAGTCGCCTGCTCCAGCAGTGCCAGCGCGCGCGGGTACAGCAGGCGGCCATGTTCATTGACGACCAGCCGTTTCCCCACTCTGTCGAAAAGCTGAACCCCCAGTTGCCCTTCCAGATCGGTCAGGGCCGCGCTGACCGCGGACTGGGACAACGCCAGCATTTGCGAGGCCTGCGTCGTCGACCCGCTTTTCAGCACTTCGGCAAAAACTTCCAGCTGACGCAACGTAATGTGCATGGTCACTTACCACTTATATAGATTGATTATAAGTATATAATCAATTTTATTTTTAAGCCACAACGCCGTAACCTTTTAGCCAGATAAAGGAGAAGGTTATGTCAGAACACACCTTACAGCATCAACGTACATTGTGGCACTTCGTGCCGGGTCTTGCGCTCAGCGCGGTGGTAACTGGCGTAGCGTTATGGGGCGGCAGTATTCCGGCCGTCGCCGGGGCAGGTTTTAGTGCCTTAACGCTGGCAATATTGCTCGGCATGGTGGTGGGAAATACCGTTTACCCCCATATCTGGAAGTCCTGTGATGGCGGGGTTATTTTCGCCAAACAGCATCTGCTGCGCCTCGGGATTATCCTTTACGGCTTCCGCCTGACCTTTTCACAGATTGCGGATGTCGGCGTCAGCGGGATCGCTATTGACGTCCTGACCCTGACCAGCACCTTTTTACTGGCCTGCTTTATTGGCCAGAAAGTGTTTGGGTTGGATAAACAAACCAGCTGGCTGATTGGTGCCGGCAGCAGCATCTGCGGGGCTGCCGCGGTACTGGCAACCGAGCCTGTCGTTAAGGCAGAATCCAGCAAAGTGACGGTTGCCGTCGCGACCGTGGTTATTTTCGGTACGCTGGCGATTTTCCTCTACCCGGCCATGTACCCGCTGGTTGCGCACTGGTTTAGCCCGGAGACCTACGGCATTTATATTGGTTCAACCATGCATGAAGTGGCTCAGGTGGTGGCGGCGGGTCACGCCATTAATCCGGATGCGGAAAATGCCGCGGTCATTGCCAAAATGCTGCGCGTCATGATGCTGGCTCCGTTCCTGATTATCCTGGCCGCTCGCGTAAAACAACTCGCGCCGGCAGGCAGTAGCCAGAAGAGTAAAATCACCATTCCGTGGTTTGCGATTCTTTTCATCGTGGTGGCGGTATTTAACTCCTTCCACCTGCTGCCGAAAGCCGTGGTGGATATGCTGGTCACGCTTGATACCGTCCTGCTGGCGATGGCGATGGCGGCGCTCGGGGTCACGACACACGTTAGCGCGCTGAAAAAAGCAGGTGCAAAACCGCTGCTGATGGCGCTGGTACTCTTCATCTGGCTGATCGTTGGCGGCGGTGCGATTAACCTCGCGGTACATAGCCTGATGGCATAAACCACTTCATCCTTCTCCTGTTAACCCGCTATCATACGTATTTCGGGTTAACAGGAGTCCCTTTATGAAATATGTTGGAGCGCACGTCAGCGCTGCAGGTGGCCTTGCGAATGCCGCCATTCGCGCCGCCGAAATTGAGGCGACCGCTTTCGCCCTGTTCACCAAGAACCAGCGCCAGTGGCGCGCCGCCCCGCTCACCTCTGAAGTGATTGATGATTTCAAAGCCGCCTGTGAGAAATACCACTACGGGCCGGGTCAAATCCTTCCCCACGACAGCTATCTCATTAACCTCGGCCATCCCGTGCAGGAGGCGCTGGAGAAATCCCGCGAGGCTTTTCTTGATGAAGTGCAGCGCTGCGAGCAGCTTGGACTGACGCTGTTGAACTTCCATCCGGGAAGTCATCTGATGCAGATTGACGAAGATGCCTGTCTGGCGCGCATTGCCGAATCCATCAACATCACGCTGGATAAAACCCAGGGCGTGACGGCGGTCATCGAGAACACCGCCGGTCAGGGCAGTAACCTCGGCTTTAAGTTCGAACATCTGGCGGCCATTATTGACGGCGTGGAGGATAAATCCCGCGTGGGCGTATGTATTGATACCTGCCATGCCTTTGCCGCGGGTTACGATCTGCGAACGCTTGATGAGACGAAAAAGACCTTCGATGAGTTTGAACGCATTGTGGGCTTCAAGTATCTGCGCGGAATGCACTTGAACGATGCGAAAAGCGCGTTTGGCAGTCGCGTGGACCGCCATCACAGCCTCGGTGAAGGCAATATCGGCCACGATGTGTTCCGCTTTATTATGCAGGATGCCCGTTTCGACGGTATCCCGATGGTGCTGGAAACCATTAATCCGGACATCTGGGCAGAAGAGATTGCCTGGCTGAAGGCACAGCAAACCGCTGAACAGGCGGCATAAAAAAAGCCGGGTCGCATAAGCACCCGGCTTTTTTATTGTTTTACCGCTTACGCCGCTTTCGCGACCCCTTCCGCTTCCGGACGTTTCAGCACCGCGTAAGAGAGACCTGCCACCAGCGTACCGGCCACAATCGCCAGCAGATAACCCAGCACTGGCGTGATTGCACCAGGGATCAGCAGCACGAACAGACCGCCATGTGGTGCCATCAGTTTCGCGCCAACCGCCATGGAGATAGCACCGGTTACCGCGCCCCCCACGATACAGCATGGCAGCACGCGCATTGGGTCACGCGCCGCGAACGGAATTGCCCCTTCGGTGATAAAGCACAGGCCAAGTACAAGGGCGGCTTTCCCCCCTTCCTGCTGCGCTTTGTCGAACTTACGACGTGCAATGATGGTTGCCAGGCCAAGAGCCAATGGTGGCACCATACCGGCCGCCATAATCGCTGCCATTGGCGCGTAGGTCTGGGTACTCAGCAGGCCAACACCGAATGCGTATGCTGCTTTGTTCACCGGGCCACCCATGTCGGTACACATCATGCCACCGAGAATAGCTCCCAGCAGTACCGCATTCGCAGTACCCATGGTTTGCAGCCAGTGGGTCAGACCCGCCAGGATACCCGCTACCGGTTTACCGATGAGGTAAATCATCGCCAGGCCCACCACCAGGCTGGAAATCAACGGGATGATCAGAATCGGTTTCAGCGCTTCCATACTCTGCGGCAGTTTCAGCTTCGAGCTGATAAGCTTCGCAACGTAACCCGCCAGGAAACCGGCAATGATACCGCCGATAAAGCCAGAACCGGTGCTCACCGCCAGCATACCGCCGATAAGACCCGGCGTCAGGCCCGGACGGTCAGCGATGGAGAAGGCGATAAAGCCTGCCAGCACCGGCACCATCAGGGCAAACGCGGAACCACCACCAATCTGCATCAGGGCAGCAGCCAGCGTGCCTTCTTCTTTAAACGCGGTAATACCAAACGCGAACGAGAGGGCAATACACAGACCGCCCGCCACCACCATCGGCAGCATATAAGACACGCCGGTCAGCAGATGGCGATAGGCGCCAGCTGACTCTTTCTTACCTTCCGTCGCAGTTTGCGTGGACCCCGTTGCCTGATACGGCTTCGCTTCCACCAGCGCTTTATCAAACTCCTGAGCGGTCTTTTTCAGCGCCAGGCCCGTTGACGTGCGGTACATCGGCTTACCGGCAAATTTCGCCAGGTCCACTTCGATGTCAGCCGCAACCATCACCAGATCGGCTTCAGCCACCTCTTCAGGGGTGATTGCGTTGCCCGCACCAACGGATCCACGTGTTTCAACTTTTACCCACCAGCCGCGTTTTTTCGCTTCGGTTTCAATGGCTTCAGCCGCCATAAAGGTATGAGCCACGCCCGTCGGGCAGGCCGTGATCGCCACGATACGTTTTGGTCCGGACGCGGCAACCGGCGCCGCGACCGGTGCGCTGTAAACAGACGCATGACCTTTCGCTTCGCTCAGGAAAAGTTCCGGGTGTGCCACCGCGCGATTGATGTCGCCCAGCCACACTTTTTTGCCATTCAGCGCACTGTCAGCGGGAATTTTATCCCCCAGAACAATCACCATTTCGGCGTCGCCCGGGTTATCCGTCATCTCAAGATGTGCTTTGTTCGCCGCCGCTCCCAGCAAGGTCTTCGCCATATAGGCGCGAGCCTGTCCGAGACCGGAGTCAATGATCAGCAGCGTTTTCATTATTCCTCTCCTGCTGTTAGTTAAAAGGTTTTAAGTCAACGCGCGCCATCATCGCGGCTAACTGGGTACGATCGGTAATACCGACATTGCTCTGGCTAACGGCCAGGGCAGCAACGGCGGTGGCAAGACGTAAAGTATGTTCACTGGATTCACGCATCAGCAGGCCATAAATCAGACCGCCAACCATTGAATCCCCTGCGCCAACGGTGCTGACAACGTCAACCGATGGCGGTTTGGCGATCCATTCGCCAGAAGCGTTAACCCACAGCGCCCCTTCTGCACCAAGAGAGATAACCACGTGAGCGATACCCTGCTCGCGCAGCGCATGGGCAGCGTCAATCACATCTTTTAATTCTGGCAGCTTACGGCCAGCCCAGATCTCCAGTTCGCGGCGATTCGGCTTCACCAGCCACGGCGAGGCTTTCAGGCCGGCGACCAGCGCGTCACGGCTGCTGTCAAAAATAATGCATGGGCACTGGCTTCGCAGACGCGTCATCCAGTCGGTGAACGCTTCAGGGCTCACGCCGGACGGCAGGCTGCCGCTGACGCAGACCATGTCGAACTGACCAAGCCAGGTCAGAGAGTCGTTCACGAAGCGCTCCCAGTCTGACGGAGTCACCTCGAAGCCTGAGAAGTTCAGATCGGTCACTTCGCCGTCTTTCTCCGTCAGCTTGACGTTGATACGGGTACGGCCCTGAACAACCTGAAAACGATTAGCAATCCCCAGTTCGCTGAACAGCTGCTGGAAACCATCCTGGTTATCTTTACCGAGGAATCCGCCCACGGTGACATCGATACCGAGATCCTTGAGCACTTTCGCGACGTTAATCCCTTTACCTGCAGCATGCAGGCCAGTGGTACGCACGAGGTTTACTTCGCCGCGCTCAATCTCCGGGCAAAACCCCACCAGGTCGTATGCCGGGTTCAGCGTAATAGTCGCAACACGTCTGCTCATTATGCGCCCTCCCCCAGACCTGCCGCGATGGCGTCGCCAATCGCTTTCAGCGCCTGTTCAGCATCAGCACCCTGTGCGGTAAAGCGCAGACGGTGACCTTTCTTCACGCCCAGCGCGACAACTTTCATCAGGCTACGACCGTTGGCCGGTTTGCCCGTGCCATCAAGGTTAGTCACGGTAATCTCACTTTCGAATTGTTTAATGGTATTCACCAGCATGGTGCCAGGACGGGCATGCAGGCCGTGCTCGTTACGCACTACAAACTCAGCGGTCAGCACGTCATCAGTCAGCACATCATCGCTGGTCAGCAGCGCCAGCAGCGTGCTTGCGTCAGCGTTCAGCAGTTTTTCAGCCTTGTCATTCAGCAGCAGATCGCCAAGACGTTTTAGCACGGAAACCGGCTGTTCATCGGTCATCGCGACGGTGACCAGCATCGCAGCGTGCGCGCCCTCAACGTCAAACGCGTTGGCCGCGCGGCTCACCGCGATAGCGCTACGCAGGTTGCCTTCAGCACTGTCGTTCAGCCAGATACCTTGTCCCAGGTTCAGCGGCTTCTCATTGATAACGCGCGTGATAAAGGACGCGTCTACCGCACCGGCTTCTTTCAGGCGGCCTGCGTTCAGCGCCTGCAGCGTGACCAGATCGCTCGCCACGACATCCAGGGTCAATGTTTCATTATCCAGTTTCAGCGCTTCACTCTGTTTTTCGCCCATCAGCAACGCGCGCAGCTCTTCCGCCGTCGTCGCGGACTTCAGCTGTTCAGCCACCGAATCATCGCTCAGCACATGCGTCAACTGACGCAGCAGGCCCAGGTGCTCGTCACTGCTGGCAGCGATACCGATTGCCACGTAAGCAACCTGACCGTCGCCCCACACCACACCCTGAGGGAACTGATAAACCTGAACGCCGGTTTTCAGCACCTGATCGCGGGTGTCCGTTGTACCGTGCGGAATGGCAATGCCATTGCCGAGGAAAGTGGAGGTCTGCTGCTCGCGCGCCAGCATGCCGTTAACGTAGCCGTCCGCGACATTACCCGCCTGCACAAGGGCAGCGGCAACCTGGCGAATGGCCTCTTCTTTGTTCCCGGCCTGAGCGCCCGGGTGGATATCCTGAACAGATAACTGGAACATGGTTCTCCTCTCCTGCTGAACTTGAATCGTTTCAGCTTAAATGAGAAAAAATGCGCTAGCCTGCTCCGTTTGTTAAAACAAGATAGCGCTGAAACGTTTCAAAAAGTCTTGCGCTTTCTGCTTAACCTTGCAAGAAAAGTTACAAATGGCGATGCAGAATTTAGAGATACAGCACATTTCTTCTTCGCTCAGCTGAATCTTGCTGACGTTCAGCAAGTCAGTTTCAGCTAAGTTCAGCCCGCGACTGTTAATTGAAATGGCATTTTGATTTTTCGTGGCGAAATTGACCGCAGTACCTGTTTATTTTCTGACAAGCGTCGTACACTCCGCGTCTCTTTATGACTTGCTGATACTGAAAGTATGCATAACACCCCTGCCGCCGCCTCGCCAAAACCCTTTGATTTGACGTCCACGGCGTTTTTGATTGTTGCCTTCCTTACCGGCATTGCCGGGGCGTTACAGACGCCCACGCTGAGCCTGTTTCTGACCAATGAAGTCCACGCCCGTCCGGCAATGGTTGGCTTCTTTTTTACCGGCAGTGCCATCATCGGCATTCTGGTGAGTCAGTTTCTGGCGGGGCGTTCCGACAGAAAAGGCGATCGTAAAAGTCTGATCGTCTTTTGCTGCCTTCTCGGGGTGTTTGCCTGCGTGTTGTTTGCTTTTAACCGCAACTATTTCATCCTGCTGTTCGTGGGGGTGTTCCTGAGCAGCTTCGGTTCCACGGCGAACCCGCAGATGTTCGCCCTCGCCCGCGAGCACGCCGACCATACCGGTCGTGAAGCGGTGATGTTCAGCTCTATTCTGCGTGCCCAGGTGTCGCTGGCATGGGTCATTGGCCCGCCGCTGGCGTATGCCCTGGCGATGGGGTTTGGCTTTACGATAATGTACCTGAGTGCGGCTGTCGCGTTTGTGGTGTGCGGCACCATGGTGTGGTTCTTCCTGCCGTCGATGCGCAAAGAGCCCAAAGTGGCTTCAGGCGTACTGGAAGCCCCGCGCCGTAACCGTCGTGATGCGCTGCTCCTGTTTGTTATCTGTACGTTGATGTGGGGAACAAACAGCCTTTATATTATCAACATGCCGCTGTTTATTATTGATGAGCTGCATCTGCCAGAGAAGCTGGCGGGCATTATGATGGGAACCGCGGCCGGGCTTGAGATCCCGACCATGCTGATCGCGGGCTATTACGCGAAGCGTTTCGGAAAGCGTTTTTTAATGCGCATCGCGGCTGTCGCAGGACTGCTGTTCTATATCGGTATGCTGACGGTGCACACGCCGGGACTCTTGCTGGCATTGCAGCTTCTCAACGCCATTTATATCGGCATACTCGCCGGGATTGGCATGCTCTACTTCCAGGACCTGATGCCAGGCCAGGCAGGCTCCGCCACCACCCTTTATACCAATACCACTCGCGTGGGCTGGATTATTGCAGGCTCAATGGCCGGCATCGTGGCCGAGATCTGGAGCTATCACACGGTATTCTGGATTGCGCTGGTGATGTGTACGCTGACGATAGGGTGTCTGGCGCGAATTAAGGACGTTTAAGGGGCGGTGAGCGCTTCCAGCTCAAGAAGGTAGGTGATCGCCTGCATGCGCGTGCTGCCGCACATCTCCGCGGACGGCTGAAGGCCGGAACAGACTTTCGGGCGCAGCGGTGAACCAAAAATCATGCACAGGTTATTTTCAGCAAGCTGCACGCAGCGGGTATTGGCAGGTTTGCCGTCCGGCATGCCAGGAATGGGGCTTGAAATGGACGGTGCGGTACAACACGCGCCACAATCGGGACGACAATCCATACAGGCTCTCTTTCGCTGAAGAACGCCCGCGCAGTCGGGCATTGCGCGCACAGTAACACCTTTTGTGTATTGATAGCAAAAGCCACGAATTCCGCTTGCCTGAAAGGCCGAGCACGAGTAATTTGGCGCGATATTTTTTACCACCCGTAAACAGGATTACTGCAATGCCAAGAGCGAACGAAATTAAGAAAGGTATGGTACTGAATTACAACGGCAAGCTGCTGATTGTGAAAGATATCGATATTCAGGCCCCGAGCGCCCGTGGTGCAGCAACGCTGTACAAAATGCGTTTCGCCGATGTGCGTACCGGTCTGAAAGTGGAAGAACGTTTTAAAGGTGACGATATCGTTGATACCGTGACCCTGACCCGCCGCTATGTTGATTTTTCCTACATTGATGGCAACGAATACGTGTTCATGGATAAAGAAGATTACACCCCGTATATCTTCACCAAAGATCAGATTGAAGAAGAACTCCTCTTTATTCCTGAAGGCGGGATGCCTGACATGCAGGTTCTGACCTGGGATGGCGTGCTGCTGGCGCTGGAGCTGCCGCAGACCGTGGATCTGGAAATCGTGGAAACGGCTCCGGGCATCAAAGGTGCATCCGCAAGTGCCCGCAACAAACCAGCAACCCTGACGACCGGTCTGGTGGTGCAGGTGCCAGAATACCTCTCCGCGGGCGAGAAAATCCGCATCCATATTGAAGAAAAACGCTATATGGGTCGCGCAGACTAATGCGCTATTCGCCCGGTGGCACAACGCCACCGGGCAACAGACGTTACAGCAGTTCCGGGTATTTCGTCATCTTCAGCGCCAGCTCAACGCCCCGCACTTCCGCCATGCCTTTCAGACGACCAATCGCCGAATAACCTGGGTTCGTTTTCTTACGCAGATCGTCCAGCATCTGGTGACCATGATCGGGACGGAACGGGATAGGACGAACGTCACCCGCGTGCTTACGACGTACCTCTTCCGCCAGAATCGCATCCACTACCGCGACCATATTCACATCGCCGCCCAGGTGCGCTGCTTCATGGAAGGTTTTTGGATTATCCTCACGACAGGTCGCACGCAGATGCGTGAAGTGAATACGATCGCCGAAGGTTTCAATCATCTGCACCAGATCGTTATCCGCACGCACGCCGTAAGAGCCGGTACACATGGTGAATCCGTTATAGATACTGTCCACGGTCTCTTTCAGCCACTGCATATCTTCAATCGTGGACACGATTCGCGGTAAACCGAGAATAGGACGCGGAGGATCGTCCGGGTGCACAGCCAGGCGTACGCCCGCTTCTTCCGCTACCGGTACGATAGCGCGCAGGAAAAACGCCATGTTTTCACGCAGCTGGTTTTTATCAATATTCCCGTATTCCGCCAGTCGCGCGCGGAACTGATCCAGCGTATAGCCCTCTTCAGCGCCCGGCAGGCCAGCAATAATATTGCGGGTCAGCTTTTCAATCTCGGCGTCACTGGCTGCGTTAAACCACGCGAGCGCCTGCTGCTGCTCTTCAGCCGTGTAATCGGCTTCTGCACCAGGACGTTTCAGGATGTGCAGCTCAAATGCGGCAAAGGCAATCTGATCGAAACGCAGCGCTTTTGAGCCGTCCGGCAACGTGTACTCAAGATCGGTGCGCGTCCAGTCAAGAATGGGCATGAAGTTATAGCAAACAGTATCAATACCGCAGGCCGCCAGGTGACGAATGCTCTGCTGGTAGTTGGCAATCCAGGTCTGATAATCACCTGAATGGGTTTTGATATCTTCGTGAACCGGGATGCTTTCCACCACAGACCAGGTCAGGCCTTTTTCCGCCAGCAGCGCCTGACGCTTTTTGATTTCTTCAATCGGCCATACCTGACCATTAGGAATGTGATGCAGCGCCGTCACGACACCCGTTGCGCCAGCCTGACGCACATCATCAAGAGAAACCGGATCGTTCGGCCCGTACCAACGCCAGGTCTGTTCCATTGCCTCACCTCTAAAGTTGTTATACCAATATGGATGACTACGATGACGACTACCATACATGTTTGCCGTAAAGGGTCAACACACCGCCACACATTGATTGATCAAACTCACACTTCGGGGATATTTACGGCTCACCAATTTTATTTGCTGTCATATAACTTTACACTGGCGTTGTTAATTAATGGTTAATCAGGTGTGTATTTCATGAAGACAATTGCCTCCACCTCGCTTCCTGCCCATGTCCAGCTCCCTCGCTACGATCGTAAGCAGTTACGCTCTCGCATCGTCCATTTTGGCTTCGGCGCATTTCACCGCGCGCATCAGGCCTTGTTAACAAACCGGGTGCTGAATGAGAAAGGCGGCGACTGGGGTATTTGTGAGATTAGCCTCTTCAGCGGCGACGTGCTGATGAGCCAGTTGCGCGCACAGGATCATCTCTTCACCGTGCTGGAAAAAGGGGCGGAGGGAAACCAGCCGATTATCGTCGGTGCCGTCCATGAATGTCTGAACGCAAAACTGGATTCTCTGCCTGCCATCATTGAGAAATTTTGTGAACCTCAGGTCGCCATTGTGTCGCTCACCATCACAGAGAAAGGTTATTGCATCGATCCCGCCACCGGTAATCTGGATTTGCACAACCCCCGGATCGTTCACGATCTGGAGAACCCGTCTGAACCGCACTCCGCACCCGGGATCCTGGTCGAGGCGCTCCACCGCCGCCGTGAACGCGGTTTGTCCGCTTTTACCGTCCTCTCCTGCGACAACATCCCTGATAACGGCCATGTGGTGAAAAACGCGGTACTAGGGATGGCCCAGAAACGCGACCCGGCGCTGGCAGAGTGGATTAATTCACATGTGAGCTTTCCGGGGACCATGGTCGACCGAATTGTCCCTGCCGCGACCGAGGCGTCGCTGGCAGAAATCACGAAAGAGCTTGGAGTAGAAGATCCTTGTGCTATCAGCTGCGAACCGTTTATTCAGTGGGTAGTGGAAGACAACTTTGTTGCCGGACGCCCGGCATGGGAAGTGGCTGGTGTACAAATGGTGCAGGACGTGCTGCCGTGGGAACAGATGAAATTGCGCATGCTCAACGGCAGCCACTCTTTCCTCGCGTATCTGGGCTACCTCGCCGGGTATGCGCACATCAACGAATGTATGGAAGACACCGCTTTTCGCGAAGCCGCACGTCGGTTAATGCTGAATGAGCAGGCTCCTACGCTGCGTATTAAGGATGTCGACCTCACGGCTTATGCCGATAGCCTGCTTGAACGCTTTGCCAATCCGGCACTGCAGCACCGGACCTGGCAAATTGCGATGGACGGAAGCCAGAAATTGCCGCAACGCATGCTGGATGGGATCCGCATCCATCTTGAACGTAAAACCGCGTGGCCGCTGCTGGCCCTGGGCGTTGCAGGCTGGATCCGCTACGTCAGCGGAACCGACGAGCGTGGCGACGCAATTGATGTGCGCGATCCGCTGAGCGATAAAATCCGCACCCTTGTTGCAGCCAGCAGCGACGCTGAGCGCGTCAACGCCCTGCTGGGGCTGAGTGAAATCTTTGGTCACGATCTCGCACAAAATAGCATTTTCGTGGAGGCCATCAGCCAGGCCTATCAGCGCATCGCCCGCCATGGCGCGCGTCAGGCTGTTATCGAAACGTTAAATATTTAGCGATTATTGCGCTTAAGGCGAACGGCGATTGCCTCCGTTCGCCCTCCCCCTTCTCATTGCGCCCGTTTTTCGCCAGGATGATGGATAATTGTTATAGCATCACAATTATCGACTGGAGCGCACGTGACCAAAACCAACCTCATTACCGGTTTTCTCGGCAGCGGTAAAACCACCTCAATTCTCCACCTGCTGGCCAATAAGGATCCGGCAGAAAAATGGGCCGTACTGGTCAATGAATTTGGCGAAGTGGGTATTGATGGCGCATTACTGGCAGACAGCGGCGCGATGATCAAAGAGATCCCCGGTGGCTGCATGTGCTGCGTAAATGGTCTGCCGATGCAGGTCGGGCTGAATACGCTGCTGCGTCAGGGCAAACCAGACCGTCTGCTGATTGAACCGACCGGGCTGGGTCATCCGAAGCAAATTCTCGATTTACTGACCGCACCGGTCTACGAGCCGTGGATCGATCTGCGTGCCACGCTGTGCCTGCTGGACCCCCGTCAGCTGCTGGATGAAAAAGCCGTGACCAACGAGAACTTCCGCGACCAGCTCGCCTCGGCAGATATTATCGTCGCCAATAAAGAGGATCGCGCAACGGCGGAAAGCCAGTCCGCGCTGGAGACATGGTGGCAGCACTTCGGTGGCAACCGTCAGCGGGTGCAGACCACCCAGGGGAAAATTGATAACGCCCTGCTTGACCTGCCTCGCCTGAACCTGGCGGCGCTCCCGGCAAGCGCGGAACATGCCCACAGCCATCCGCAAAAACAGGGTCTGGCTGCCCTGAGTCTGCCGGAGCACCAGCGCTGGCGTCGTAACCTTAACAGCGGCCAGGGCTATCAGGCCTGCGGATGGATTTTCGATGCGGATACCGTATTCGACACCATCGGCATACTCGAATGGGCCAGACTGGCTCCGGTCGATCGTGTTAAAGGGATCATGCGCACACCGGACGGGCTGGTGCGGATCAACCGTCAGGGCGAAGATTTCTTTATCGAAACGCAAAATGTGGCGCCACCTGATAGCCGAATAGAGTTAATTAGTGCGGTTAACGCCGACTGGAATGCCCTGCAGTCCAGCCTGTTGAAGCTTCGTTTAAGTTTGGGCGGCTAACGTTGCCCCAGATTTCACTCTATGCTGAATGTTATGACGACTCGACTTCCCCTGATATTACTGCTTAATGTCGCCGGTCTGGCGCTCTTTTTCTCCTGGTATATCCCGGCGAATCATGGTGTCTGGTTTCCGCTGGATTCTGCCATTTTTCACTTCTTCAACCAGGAACTGGTGAAGAGCGAAGCCTTCCTGTGGCTGGTTGCTATCACGAATAACCGCGCCTTTGACGGCTGCTCGCTGCTGGCGATGGGCGGCCTGATGCTCTCTTTCTGGCTGAAAGAGGACAAAACAGGACGCCGCCGTATTCTGATTATTGGTTTGATGATGTTGCTGCTTGCGGTGGTAATTAACCAGCTGGCAACGGCCATTATTCCGGTTAAGCGTTCCAGCCCAACGCTCTTCTTCCCCGATATTTATCGCGTCAGCGAGCTGCTGCATATTCCAACGAAAGATGCGTCGAAGGCCAGTTTCCCGGGCGATCACGGAATGATGCTGCTTATTTTTTCCGGCGTGATGCTCCGCTATTTCGGCCGAAAAGCCTTTGCGATAGCCCTGATTATTTTTGTGGTTTTTGCCTTCCCACGGGTAATGATTGGCGCTCACTGGTTTACTGATATTGCTGTCGGTTCGCTCTCTTCTGTGCTGGTTGCGCTGCCGTGGTGTCTGATGACACCGCTGAGCGACAAGATAATAGCCGTGTTCGATCGCTACCTCCCCGGCAAAACGCAACAAATCAGAAACCAATAATTAACCTTAATTAACACTATGCATCAGGGATCGTTTTGATCCTTGATGTATTTTTCTCTCCTTCCGCCCCCTCCCGTCATCATTTCGTCACAATATTCGTGATAAAAATGAATGTGTTGCACGGTTTTTAACCTTTATCGTGCGTTTTTTGAACAATTATCAATTTTTACTTTCTGTATCACAATTTCTTATAAAAAAAAGGCTTTTTTTGCTCGCAATACCCCAGGCAATCGGTTAATCTCGAACTCGTTTTGCCCCATAGAGATAATTATTTCGCTGGTGAATAAATTTGTGCGCTACGCCACAAATGTGATCAGAAAGAATTGTCTCATTGTGAACAGATAATTAGTCTCGTCACGTTTGGCATTTTTTATAACGATATTTGTCGTTAAGGACTTCAAGGGATAATAAACAAAATGGTCAAATCTCAACCGATTTTGAGATATATCTTACGGGGGATCCCGGCGATAGCAGTGGCGGTACTGTTATCTGCATGTAGTACATCGAACACCGCAAAGAATATGCATCCTGAGACGCGTGTTGTGGGAATGGAAGATTCCTCGTCACTGCAAGCCTCTCAGGATGAATTTGAAAATATGGTACGTAATCTGGACGTGAAGTCCCGTATTATGGACCAGTATGCTGACTGGAAAGGCGTGCGTTATCGTCTTGGCGGCAGCACCAAAAAAGGCATTGATTGTTCCGGTTTCGTACAGCGTACTTTCCGTGAGCAGTTTGGGTTAGATCTTCCGCGTTCAACTTACGAACAGCAGGAGATGGGCAAGTCGATTTCACGCACTAAACTGCGCACCGGGGATTTAGTCCTGTTCCGTGCGGGTTCGACAGGTCGACATGTTGGCATCTACATTGGCAATGACCAGTTTGTACATGCCTCCACCAGCAGCGGTGTGACCATTTCCAGCATGAACGAACCTTACTGGAAGAAGCGCTATAACGAAGCGCGCCGCGTACTGACCCGCAGTTAAAATAATCATTGTATCGTTGGTTATCCCTTGGCCGGCGATATGATAAAAAAAAGCACTGCTTCGGCGGTGTTTTTTTTTGCCCGTTACACTGAATACATTCAGCGGCAATCCAGGAACCACGACGTCTATGTTCACCCGCTACTTCTCCAGTAATCGCAAGATACTTTTCCTCAGCCTTATCACCGGCCTGATCACAGCCCTGCTCCTGGGTTCATTGCAATTTTTCTGGAGCTACCACAAGCGGGAAGTCAGATTCGACACCCTGATTGACGACGTGAGCATCTACATGGAAAGCTACTTCGATGAGTTAAAAAGCTCTATCGATCTCCTTCAGCCGCTCACGCTGAACAGCTGCCACGACGTCAACGCTGAGCTGACCTCTCGCGCGGCCTTTAGCCTTAACGTGCGCGCCTTTTTGCTGGTCAGGGATAAACTGGCGTACTGCTCTTCAGCCACCGGTCCGATGAACGTCCCGATGGAAGAGCTGATACCCGAGCTGCACATCGATAAACAGATTGATATGGCGTTACTGCCGGGTACACCGATGATGCCGCACAGACCCGCGATTGCCATCTGGTATCGAAATCCGCTGGTGAAGGACGGCGGCGTGTTTACTTCGGTAAACATCAACCTGACTCCGTACATGCTTTATACCGCACGCCAGAACGAGTTCGCGGGTATTGCTATCATCATTGGCGACAATGCGTTGTCGACCAGGTCCGCCACACTGGTGAAGGCACAGGATTTACATGAAACGCCGGCGCGTACCGCGACCCTAAAAGAGGTTCCGCTGACGATCAAACTGTACGCCGAAGAGTGGACGAGCGATGAAATCCTGTTCGCGGTGTTCTTTGGACTGGTCTGCGGGATCGCGGCCGGCTCGCTTAATTTCTATATCCTCACTACGCGTCTTAACCCAGGCAAAGAGATCCTGAGCGCCATTAAACGCGGCCAGTTTTATGTGGTGTATCAGCCTGTTGTGGATGCCGAGACGCTGCAAATGCGTGGTGTCGAAGTCCTGATGCGCTGGAAACACCCGACGATGGGGGAAATTCCGCCTGATGCCTTTATCAACTTCGCCGAAGCGCAGAAGCTGATTGTGCCGCTGACGCTGCATCTCTTTGACCTCATCATTCGCGACGCGCCGGTATTACAGACCCTTCTGCCGCCGGGCGCAAAACTGGGCATTAACATTGCGCCGGGGCATCTGCATGCAGAAAGCTTCAAAGAGGATATGCGCACTTTCCTGGACTTAATGCCGCCGGATCATTTCCAGATCGTGCTGGAAATCACCGAACGCGACATGGTTAACCATCGGGAAGCCAACAATCTTTTCGAATGGCTGCACAATGAAGGCTTTGAAATTGCGATTGATGATTTTGGTACCGGCCACAGTGCGCTGATTTACCTTGAGCGTTTCACCATGGATTACATCAAAATTGACCGGGGTTTTGTCAACGCGATCGGGACGGAAACCGTCACCTCCCCGGTGCTTGATGCCGTACTCACCCTGGCAAGACGACTGAATATGTCGACCGTCGCCGAAGGGGTGGAGACGCCGGAGCAGGCAGCCTGGCTGCGCGAACATGGCGTTGTTTTCCTTCAGGGTTACTGGATTAGCCGCCCGATGCCGCTGGAGCAGTTCCGCCAATGGCAGCCTGAACGTTGAATGATTTCACATTGCCCGTGACGTCACTTATTATTCAGCTTAACTGAGCCGGTCAGTCGAAAGGGAGCCGCCGCGAGATGCTTATGCGCTTTATGTTGCTGCTGTTGGCATTAACGAGCCTGTCCAGCCAGGCGCAAACCATCAAAGAGAACATCGCGTTCTCTGTGATTGGTGAGCCAAAGTACGCGGTCAATTTTACGCACTTTGATTACGTCAATCCTGCCGCGCCAAAAGGCGGAAACGTGACCCTCTCCGCCACGGGGACGTTCGACAACTTCAACCGCTTCGCCCTGCGCGGCGTGGCGGCAGCGCGAACAGAATCGCTCTACGATACGTTGTTTGTTACGTCTGATGATGAACCCGGCAGTTACTACCCGCTGATTGCGGACAACGTGCGTTACGCGGATAACTTTGCGTGGGCGGAAATTTCGATTAACCCACGGGCGCGTTTTCACGATGGGACGCCGGTCAAAGCCAGCGACATTGCCTTCACATTTCACAAATTTATGACTGAGGGCGTTCCCCAGTTCCGCATTGTCTACAAAGGCGTGACGGTCAAAGCCATTGCCCCGCTCACGGTGCGTATTGAGCTGAGTGAGCCGAATAAAGAGAACATGCTCAGCCTGTTCTCCCTGCCCGTGATGCCTGAATCGTTCTGGAAAGATCACAAACTTAGCGACCCGCTCTCCACACCCCCGCTGGCGGGTGGCCCTTACCGCATCACCGACTGGCGCATGGGGCAGTATGTTGTCTATTCCCGGGTCAAAGACTACTGGGCGGCAAACCTGCCGGTAAACCGTGGCCGCTGGAATTTTGATACCCTTCGCTACGATTACTACCTTGACGATAACGTGGCATTTGAAGCCTTCAAAGCTGGTGCGTTCGATATGCGCGTGGAGAGCAGCGCTAAAAACTGGGCGACACGGTATATCGGCAAAAACTTCGCTAACGGGTATATCGTTAAAGACGAGCATAAAAACGCGTCCGCTCAGGATACGCGCTGGCTGGCGTTTAATATTCAGCGTCCGGTATTTACTGACCGTCGGGTGCGGGAAGCCATTACCCTGGCCTTTGATTTTGAATGGATGAACAAAGCGCTATTTTACGGCGCTTACAGCCGGGCAAATAGCTATTTCCAGAACACTGAATATGCCGCTCGCGATTACCCAAAAGCGGACGAACTTGTCCTGCTGGCACCGCTAAAAGCAGAACTGCCGCCGGAGGTGTTCACGACGGTATTTCAGCCTCCGGCGTCAAAGGGTGACGGCTACGATCGCGACAACCTGCTTAAAGCCAGTAAACTGCTGGATGACGCAGGCTGGCCACTGAAGAATCAAAAACGCGTCGATTCCAGAACGGGCAAACCGTTAAGCTTTGAGCTGCTGCTTGCGTCCGGAAGCAACGATCAGTGGGTGCTGCCGTTTAAGCACAATCTTGAACGGCTGGGGATTACCATGAACATTCGCCAGGTCGACAACGCGCAGCTCACCAACCGCAAACGCAGCCGTGATTACGACATGATGCAAACCCTGTGGCCCGCGCAGCCGTGGCCCAGTTCGGATCTGCAAATCTCCTGGGCATCCAGCTATATCGACTCCTCCTACAATGCGCCGGGGGTGAAAAGCCCGGCGATTGATGCCTTGATTGCGAAAATCGTGGCGGCGCAGGGTGATAAAGAAAAACTCTTGCCGCTGGGACGCGCCCTCGACAGGGTCTTAACCTGGAATTACTACATGCTGCCAATGTGGTATATGGGCGAAGACCGGCTTGCGCGCTGGGACAAGTTCTCCGAGCCTGCCGTACGCCCTGTCTATTCACTGGGCTTCGACACCTGGTGGTATGACGTTAACAAAGCCGCCAGACTTCCCGCTGAGCGGCGATAAGGAATCATCATGGGTGCGTATCTGATCCGCCGTCTCCTGCTGATTATCCCGACCCTCTGGGCAATCATCACGATTAACTTTTTTATTGTGCAAATCGCGCCCGGCGGCCCGGTCGACCAGGCTATTGCAGCCATTGAATTTGGCAACAGCGGCGGCATGCCTGGCGGCGGTGGCGAAGGAATGGGCGCGAGCCATGCCCGCACCGGCCTGGGAAATATCAGTGAAAGCCATTATCGCGGCGGACGTGGCCTGGATCCGGAAGTCATCGCCGAGATCACCCATCGTTATGGCTTCGACAAACCGCTTCACGAGCGGTATTTCAACATGCTCTGGGACTACCTCCGCTTTGATTTTGGCGACAGCCTGTTTCGCAGCGCGTCGGTTTTAACATTGATTAAGCAAAGTCTGCCGGTGTCGATTACCCTGGGGCTGTGGGGAACGTTGATTATTTATCTCGTCTCTATCCCCCTGGGGATCCGTAAAGCGGTTCACAACGGCAGCCGCTTCGATGTCTGGAGCAGCACGTTTATCATCATCGGCTATGCCATTCCGGCGTTTCTGTTTGCCGTTCTGTTGATTGTCTTTTTTGCCGGTGGCAGCTATTTCGATATCTTTCCGCTGCGGGGGCTGGTGTCAGCGGATTTCAGCACCCTGCCCTGGTACAAGAAGATCTCCGATTATTTCTGGCACATCACGTTGCCGGTGCTTGCGACCGTCATTGGCGGCTTTGCGGCCCTGACCATGTTGACCAAAAACGCCTTTCTCGATGAAATCCGTAAACAGTACGTTGTGACTGCCCGTGCGAAGGGCGTCGGCGAAAAGCAGATCATGTGGAAACATGTCTTTCGCAACGCCATGCTGCTGGTGATTGCCGGATTTCCTGCCACGTTCATCAGTATGTTTTTTACCGGCTCGCTGCTGATAGAGGTGATGTTCTCCCTCAATGGACTGGGCTTGCTGGGATATGAAGCCACCGTGTCGCGCGATTATCCGGTCATGTTTGGCACACTTTATATCTTCACCCTGATTGGCCTGCTGCTGAATATCATCAGCGATATCAGCTATACGCTGGTTGATCCCCGAATTGATTTTGAGGGCCGCTGATGCCGCGTTTAAGCCCCGTCAACCAGGCCCGATGGGCCCGTTTTCGCCACAACCGCCGCGGCTACTGGTCGCTGTGGATCTTTGCCGTCCTGTTTGTCTTAAGCATGTGTTCGGAATTGATTGCCAACGATAAACCGCTGCTGGTGCACTTTAACGACCGCTGGTATGTGCCCGTTCTCACCCAATACAGCGAAAGCGATTTTGGTGGCCCGTTTGCGACGCCCGCTGAATATCAGGATCCGTGGCTTCGCCAGCAAATTGAACAGCACGGCTGGGCACTCTGGGCGCCGGTGCGTTTTGGCGCAAACAGCATTAACTTTGCGACCACCACCCCCTTCCCTTCCCCGCCTTCCGCGCAAAACTGGCTGGGAACGGATGCCAACGGTGGCGATGTGCTGGCACGCATCCTCTACGGCACGCGGATCTCGATCCTCTTTGGGCTGATGCTGACCGTCTTTTCCAGCGTGATGGGTGTGGTAGCAGGTGCCGTTCAGGGCTACTACGGCGGGAAAATCGACCTGTGGGGCCAACGTTTTATTGAAGTCTGGTCAGGCATGCCGACGCTGTTTCTGATCATTCTGCTTTCAAGCGTGGTACAGCCAAACTTCTGGTGGCTGTTAGGCATTACCGTCATCTTCGGCTGGATGGCGCTGGTAGGTGTGGTGCGGGCGGAATTCCTGCGCACCCGTAATTACGATTACATTCGCGCTGCCCAAGTGCTGGGGGTGAGCGACCGCGGGATCATTTTCCGCCATATGCTTCCTAACGCCGTGGTAGCGACCCTCACCTTCCTGCCGTTTATTCTGTGCAGTTCCATCACTACCCTCACCTCGCTTGATTTCCTTGGCTTCGGGCTCCCTCTCGGTTCCCCGTCGCTCGGCGAGCTACTGCTGCAGGGCAAGAACAACCTGCAGGCACCGTGGTTAGGCATCACCGCCTTTCTTGCCGTGGCCGTGCTGCTTTCACTGCTGATTTTTATTGGCGAAGCCGTGCGCGATGCTTTTGATCCCAACAAGGCGGTATAAGATGACGCAGCCCCTTCTCAGTATTGATAACCTGTCGATTGCCTTTTCGAAACAGGATGAGGTGCGTACCGTGGTCACGGAGTTGTCGCTGCAGATCCAGCGCGGCGAAACGCTGGCGCTGGTAGGCGAGTCAGGCTCTGGCAAGAGCGTATCGGCACTGTCGATCCTGCGCCTGCTTCCGTCTCCGCCCGTCAGCTATCCGCAAGGCGACATTCTGTTTCACGGTCGCTCGCTGCTGCATGCCGATGAAAAAACCCTGCGCGGAATTCGCGGCAATAACATTGCCATGATTTTCCAGGAGCCGATGGTCTCCCTTAACCCGCTGCACACGCTGGAAAAACAGCTTTATGAAGTGCTGTCCCTGCACCGGGGCATGCGCAAAGAGGCGGCGCGGGGGGAGATTCTGGATTGTCTTGAACGAACCGGCATTCGCAATGCCGCAAAACGGCTGAACGATTTCCCCCATCAGCTTTCCGGCGGCGAACGTCAGCGGGTGATGATTGCGATGGCCCTGCTCACGCGACCCGAACTGTTGATTGCCGATGAGCCCACCACCGCGCTGGACGTGACGGTGCAGGCGCAAATTCTGCGGCTGCTGCGGGAGCTGCGTGACGAACTGAACATGAGCCTGCTGTTTATCACCCATAACCTCAGCATTGTGAGAAAGCTCGCCGACAGCGTCGCCGTGATGCAAAACGGACGCTGCGTCGAGCAGAACACCGCAGCCACCCTGCTGAAAGCGCCTCAGCACCCCTATACGCAGCGTCTGCTTGATAGCGAGCCCACGGGTGACCCGGTTCCCCTGCCGGCTGACAGCGCGCCGTTGCTGCGCGTTGAGGGGCTGGGCGTGTCGTTTCCTGTTCGCAAAGGGATTCTGCGGCGCATTGTCGACCAGAATCCGGTATTGAAAAATATCCATTTTTCCCTGCGTCCGGGCGAATCGCTGGGGCTGGTGGGCGAGTCCGGTTCGGGAAAAAGCACCACCGGCCTGGCACTGCTGCGCTTAATCGCCTCGCAGGGTAAGATCCTCTTTGACGGTATGCCGCTGCACAACTGGAACCGTCGCCAGATGTTGCCCGTTCGTCCCCGCATGCAGGTTGTGTTTCAGGATCCAAACTCCTCGCTTAACCCACGGCTGAACGTCTTACAGATTGTCGAAGAGGGTCTGCGCGTTCATCAGCCGGCATTGACCGTCCGGCAGCGGGAAGAAGAAGTGATACGCGTTATGGCAGAAGTTGGCTTAGATCCGGATACCCGACACCGCTACCCGGCTGAATTTTCCGGCGGTCAGCGCCAGCGTATCGCCATTGCCCGCGCGCTGATCCTCAAACCGGAGCTGATCA
The DNA here is from genome assembly GCF_000534435.1 of Enterobacter sp. BIDMC 26. Lineage (NCBI taxonomy): Bacteria > Pseudomonadati > Pseudomonadota > Gammaproteobacteria > Enterobacterales > Enterobacteriaceae > Enterobacter > Enterobacter sp. BIDMC 26. Next base: position 2,362,130 of record NZ_KI973182.1, read on the forward strand.
TTCTGGATGAACCGACATCGTCGCTGGACAGAACCGTTCAGGCTCAGATCCTGGCATTACTGAAAGGATTGCAGGAAAAGCACAGGCTGGCCTATATCTTTATCAGCCATGATTTACAGGTTGTGCGGGCGTTATGCCATCAGGTGATTGTGTTGCGACAGGGAGAAGTGGTCGAGCAGGGAGAGTGCCAGCGCGTATTTGCTGCGCCAACGCAGAGCTACACGCGCCAGCTGTTGTCCGCAGACTAGCGCTCAGAAAGGATACTGGCCCGAGAAAGGCTCAGCGATAGCAACACCAAAGTTTTTCAGACGGCAGGTCGCGGCAAATTCATCCTGGCTTTTCACGAACAGGCAGGGTTCACCTTCACACTCCAGTACGGAGCTGTCCACTTCAATATCCGTCAGGGCCTCGCTGAGACGCTCCATGACTCGCCATGCATTTTCGTCGCTCGGGCTCAGCAACTTAAGTGCAACCAGACAATTCTCGCAACCCGCGACGCTTTGCGGAATCGGTTCAACTTTCGAACCTGCAAAACCCGCCGACCAGCGATAGCTCTGGGGCAAGCGATGGACTATGGAGAGTTGTAATGTATTCACGTTCTTTCCCCGGAAGCAAAATTTACTTCACAATTTATTTACATTTATAGTAACACATCATCGCCAGCCTGCACTATTCGGCGCTTTTTTATAGGTGTTCAGGCTCGCGTCGGCGCTATATGTACCCGTTTCTGCGATCTAACTCAACCTTTTTAAATACAATGATGTGACTTTTTACACAAATAGATTTTACATAAAAGAAACAAACACAGGGTAAACGAACGCAGCTTTGGTTGATGTGTGTCAACAAAAAAGGCCCTGACTGGGCCTTATTTGCGCGTTAGCTGGCCACCTTTCGCGGCCGACTGGCGTAGAGATAGAAAAGAATGGAGCTGGTTGCACAAAACGCCATCGCCCACAGCATCGGCCAGGCCGTATTAAACGTGGCCATCGACAGTAACGCCCCGACGATGGCGCCGATGCCAAAGCGGAATGTTCCGGCCAGCGACGAGGCGGTGCCTGCCATATGCGGGAATTCGTCGAGGATCACCGCCATCGCATTGGAGGAAACCATCGACACGCAGCCGACGAAGGCCGCAACCCCCACCACCAGCGCCCAGAAGCCCACGCCTGTAAAAGCACTCAGCACCAGCCAGATAGCCATCACAAACTGGATCCAAAGCCCGGCGCGGAACATGTTCAACGCCCCGACTCGGCGGACAAAGCGGCTGTTAATGATGGTCATAATGAACAGGAAGACGATGTTGAGCGCAAAGTAATAACCGAAGTGCTGCGGAGAAACATGGTTCAGTTCGATATAGACAAACGGCCCGGCGCTCAGGAATGAGAACATCCCGGCGAAGCTGAAACCGCTCGCCAGCATATAGCTCAGCACGCGCTTATGGCGAAACAGTGAGGCGAAATTCCCCATTGTGGTTCGGATGTGGAACTTCTGTCGGCGCTCCGCGGGTAGCGTTTCATCAATAAAGAAGAAGATCATTGCCGAGGCCAGCAGCGCGGCAAGCGCCAGGATCCAGAAAATCACATGCCAGCTGAACCATACCAGCACCGCACCGCCGGCCATAGGGGCCACCAGCGGTGCAATCGTCGTCACCAGCATCACGAACGACATCATCCGGGAGAACTCTTCTTTCGGGTAGATATCGCGCATCAGGGCATTGATCACCACGCTTGCCGCTGCCGCCGCCAGACCGTGGAAAAAGCGCATGACAATCAGTTGATCGATGGTTTGCGCCTGCGCACAGGCCACCGCTGCCCCTGCAAAAATCAGGGTCCCGCCAAGGATAACGGGCTTGCGGCCAAAGCTGTCCGCCATCGGGCCATAAAACAGCTGACCGAGGGCAAAACCGAGAATATAGGTGCTGAGCGTCATCTGCGCGCTGCCTGCCGGTACGCCAAACTGCGCGGAAATAACCGGCAGTGCAGGCAGATACATATCAATAGACAGCGGCATCAGCATGGCCAGCAGGCCAAGAATGAAGACGATTTTGAACGACGAGTGTGGCCTGGTGGTCACAGAGTTCTCCTGAAATTAATGCGAAGGCAGACCAACGCTGGCGATCTCTTCTTCCGTTAACGGGCGATATTCGCCGGGCGCCAGCTCAGGATCGAGTTCAATTGCGCCAATACGTTCACGATGCAGACCGACAACGTGGTTACCCACCGCGGCAAACATACGCTTCACCTGATGGTAGCGCCCTTCACTGATGGTCAGACGGACCTCGGTAGGCGCGATCACTTCAAGCACGGCAGGCCGGGTCAGATCTTTTTCATTATGCAACTGAACGCCGTTGGCAAATTGTTCTGCCGTGTCATCCGCGACCGGAGACTCCAGCGTCACCCGATACGTCTTCTCACAGTGATGGCGCGGAGACGTGATACGGTGTGACCACTGCCCGTCGTCGGTCATCAGCACCAGCCCGGTGGTGTCGATATCAAGACGGCCAGCGGCATGCAGCTTGTGCGCGACCGGTTCGTCGAGGAAATAAAGCACCGTTGGATGATCCGGATCGTCCGTAGAACAGACATAGCCTTCCGGCTTATTGAGCATGAAATAGCGCGGCCCGTGCTGTTGGGTCAGCGGGTTGCCGTCATATTCAACCTGATGGTCAGGCTGGAGTTTGAATGCAGTGTCTTTCACAATGTCGCCATCCACGGTAACGCGGCTGGCGCGAATTTCACGCCCGGCAATAGCGCGGCTTACGCCGAGTTGCTGAGCGATAAACTTATCAAGTCGCATGAAATCTTTTTAGCCTTAATGGTGCTGGAAGTCGGACAACAGGTCCGAAAAAGAAGCAGTCTGGAATGGCTCAGTATAATGGTCTGGTTGCGCCACTCAAGGGAAAAAGTTTCGTGGCATACTATATGCGAAATAACTAAACCGAGACCCCATGACTTTTACACTTCGTCCTTATCAGCAGGAAGCCGTTGACTCCACTCTCGCCTGGTTTCGTAAACACCAGGCACCGGCGGCCATTGTGCTTCCGACCGGTGCTGGCAAAAGCCTGGTGATCGCCGAACTGGCGCGTCTGGCACGCGGACGCGTGCTGGTGCTGGCCCACGTCAAAGAGCTGGTGGCGCAGAACCATGCCAAGTATTGCGCGCTCGGGCTGGAAGCTGACATTTTCGCTGCCGGGCTAAAGCGCAAAGAGAGCCACGGCAAAGTGGTCTTTGGCAGCGTACAGTCGGTGGCCCGCAACCTTGATCTGTTTCGCAGTGAATTTTCGCTGCTGATTGTCGACGAGTGTCACCGCATCAGCGATGACGACGACAGCCAGTATCAGCAAATCCTCACTCACCTGAAAGAGGTGAACCCGCACCTTCGCCTGCTTGGCCTGACGGCGACCCCGTTTCGCCTGGGTAAAGGCTGGATCTATCGCTACCATTATCACGGCATGGTGCGCGGCGATGAGAAAGCGCTGTTCAGCGACTGTATCTATGAACTTCCTTTGCGCTACATGATCAAGCATGGCTACCTGACGCCGCCCGAGCGGCTGGACATGCCGGTGGTGCAGTACGATTTCAGCCGGTTACAGGCGCAGAGCAACGGGTTATTCAGCGAAGCGGAGTTGAACCAGGAGCTGAAAAAGCAAAAGCGCATTACCCCGCATATCATTAGCCAGATAGAAGAGTTCGCCGCGACGCGCAAAGGGGTCATGATCTTTGCCGCCACCGTGGAGCATGCGCGAGAAATTACCGGGCTGTTGCCCGCCGAGGACGCGGCCTTAATCACCGGCGAGACGCCCGGGCCGGAGCGCGACCGCCTGATCGACGCCTTCAAAGCGCAACAATTCCGCTATCTGGTGAACGTGTCGGTGTTAACCACCGGGTTTGATGCCCCGCATGTCGATCTGATTGCCATTTTACGTCCGACCGAATCGGTCAGTCTTTATCAGCAGATTGTGGGGCGCGGCCTGCGCCTGGCGCCCGGGAAAACCGACTGTCTTATTCTGGATTACGCCGGTAACCCGCACGATCTCTACTCTCCGGAAGTCGGCACGCCAAAAGGCAAAAGCGACAACGTCCCCGTTCAGGTCTTTTGTCCTGCCTGTGGTTTTGCCAACACCTTCTGGGGTAAAACCACCGCAGACGGCACGCTGATTGAACATTTTGGCCGCCGCTGTCAGGGCTGGTTTGAAGATGACGAAGGACATCGCGAACAGTGCGATTTCCGTTTCCGCTTTAAAAACTGCCCGCAGTGCAATGCGGAAAACGATATTGCCGCCCGTCGCTGTCGCGAATGCGATACGGTTCTGGTCGATCCTGATGACATGCTAAAAGCAGCGCTGAAGTTAAAAGATGCGCTGGTGCTGCGCTGTTCCGGTATGGCACTGCAACCCGGCGCGGATGACAAAGGCGAGTGGCTGAAAATCACCTATTACGATGAAGACGGCGCAGACGTCAGCGAGCGCTTCAGGGTACATACGCCTGCCCAGCGTATGGCCTTCGAACAACTCTTTATTCGCCCGCACACCCGTACGCCCGGTGTACCGCTGCGCTGGATAACCGTGGCCGATATCGTGCGCCAGCAGGTGTTACTGCGCCACCCGGATTTTGTTGTGGCTCGTATGAAAGGACAGTTCTGGCAGGTTCGGGAAAAGGTGTTTGATTACGAAGGCCGTTTTCGTCGCGCCAACGAATTGCGCGGTTAAGGGGACTTTTCATTGATGTGAGGGGCATTTGAGTATAAAATGCCGCCCGCTTCATATCCGTGAAGCAGAACACTCACCTGCTGCTGGGTCGCCTGTAGTAGGGTTTAAAATACAGAGAGAAATCAATGTTTACTATCGAAGCAGAAGTACGTAACGTGCAGGGTAAGGGTGCGAGCCGCCGCCTGCGTAACGCTAACAAGTTCCCGGCTATCGTTTACGGTGGCGAAGCTGCTCCAGTTGCAATCGAACTGGATCACGACAAAGTGTGGAACCTGCAGAACAAACCTGAATTCTACAGCGAAGTTCTGACCATCGTTGTTGGCGGTAAAGAAGAAAAAGTGAAAGTTCAGGCTGTTCAGCGTCACGCGTTCAAGCCAAAAGTCACTCACATCGACTTCGTTCGCGCGTAATCGCAAACACGTCGAAAAAAAAGCCCCGCTTCTGCGGGGCTTTTTTTATGCCTGTTATTTCCCGCCAGAGGTGCGGCGCTGAAGCTGATCGCGCAGGTTCGGCGGCGTGCCTTTAATGGTCAGCGTATCGGTGGCCGGATCCCAGAAGATGCGTTCACCCAACAGCATGGCATCAAAGTTGATGGTCAACCCACCGCCGCTACCGGCAAATTTAGTGAGCTGTCGCAGCGTACTGCGATCCGCCGGGAAGCTCTCTTCGAGCTCATAGCCTTTATCAGCGGTAAATTCCTGGAAGCTGACTTCACTGACGCCCGCCAGCTCTTTTGACAGCGACTCCAGCTCAATCTCTTCTCCCGCCTGCAGCTGTTCGTTGCAGTAACTGTACACCTGCTGGCGCACGGTCTGACGCTCAGATTTATCGAGCTGCGCTTCGGCGGTAAAGTCGTCAACCGCTTGCAGCAGCCCTTTGTTCTGCGCTTTGGCGTTAAGACCTTCGCTGGCGCCGAGGAAGTCCATAAAGAAATCAGCCACTTTACGGCCGACGCGGCCTTTCAGGAAGGTCAGGTAGCGGGTCGATTCCGGGTTCGTTTCCCACTCGGTTAAATCGATACGCGCCACGATATCCGCATGGTTGATATCAAGATAATGGGTAGAGCTGATATCCAGCTGCTCATTCACGCGCATGCTGCTTAAATTGTTCAGCACGGTGACCAGCAGATATTCTACTGCCAGGTACCGATAGTGACAGAACAGGACGATACCGCCGTCTGCGAACGGGTATTTTGCCAGTTCGTCACGCAGACGTCCGGTGGCGGCGCGGCTAAACGCCAGGAAATCCTCTTCGCCCTGACGCTGCAGACGAAGACTATCAGCCAGTTCGCTCCCTTCGCTGAACAGACCATAGGCTTTATTTTTAGCACTGTAGACGCGGTGCAACTCCGCCATCATTTCCACAACGGTCGCCGTGGGTTCCAGTAACGAATCGCGAAGCACCACTTCAAGGGTTTGCTCATCACGCTTGATAAGCTGGTGCAAGGCAATCTGGTTGATTTCCAGACTCATGATAAACTCTCCTTTTAGACCGGGCGGTATTCAACCACCACCAGGTCATGTGTGCAACAACAGATAAAAAAGGGGAAAAAAAGCTGTCGCTACGGTAATATGTTGCCCTTTCATCAACAAACTGATTTTGATTTATGCCACAACATTCCCGCTACAGTGATGAACACGTTGAACAACTGCTCAGTGAGCTGGTCAACGTACTGGAAAAACATAAAACGCCGACCGATCTCTCCCTGATGGTTTTGGGAAATATGGTCACCAACCTTATCAATACCAGCGTTGCTCCGGCTCAGCGTCAGGCGATCGCCAAATCTTTCGCCCAGGCGTTACAGTCCTCCGTCAGCGACGACCAGGCCCATTAAGGGAAACGAACAACAGTTTATGGTGACGAATCGTCAGCGCTACCGTGAAAAAGTCTCCCAGATGGTCAGCTGGGGACACTGGTTTGCCCTGTTCAACATTCTGTTAGCGACGGTCATTGGCTGTCGTTATCTGTTTGTCGCAGACTGGCCGACAACGCTAACCGGGCGTATTTACTCCTGGATGAGCGTTGTGGGTCACTTTAGCTTTTTGGTTTTCGCCACCTATCTGCTGATCCTGTTCCCCCTGACGTTTATCGTCATGTCGCAGCGGCTCATGCGTTTCTTGTCCGCTATCCTCGCGACGGCGGGGATAACGCTGCTGCTTATCGACAGCGAAGTCTTTACCCGTTTTCACCTGCATCTCAACCCCATCGTCTGGGAACTGGTGATCAACCCGGATCAAAACGAAACGGCCCGTGACTGGCAGCTGATGTTTATCAGCGTTCCGGTGATCCTGCTTATTGAGATGCTGTTTGCCACCTGGAGCTGGCAAAAACTGCGCAGCCTGACCCGGCGCCGCCATTACGCGAAGCCCGTTGCGACGCTCTTTTTCGTCTCCTTTATTAGCTCGCACATCATGTATATCTGGGCGGATGCGAACTTCTATCGCCCTATTACCATGCAGCGCGCTAACCTGCCGCTCTCTTATCCGATGACGGCCCGCCGTTTCCTCGAAAAACACGGCCTGCTGGATGCGCAGGAGTATCAGCGCCGTCTGGTCGAACAGGGTAATCCGGAAGCGGTCAGCGTTCAGTATCCGCTGAGCGAACTACGCTATCGCGATATGGGCCGCGGGCAAAACGTCCTGTTAATCACCGTCGATGGACTGAATTATTCACGTTACGAGAAGCAGATGCCTGCTCTGGCTGATTTCGCCAGTAAGAACGTGACGTTTACACAGCATATGAGTTCCGGTAACTCGACCGATGCGGGTATCTTTGGTCTGTTCTACGGTATTTCAGCCGGATACATGGACGGCGTGCTGTCCGCCCGTATTCCTGCGGCACTGATCACCGGACTTAATCAGCAGGGTTATCAGTTAGGGCTATTCTCTTCGGATGGCTTTAACAGCGCGCTCTATCGCCAGGCGCTGCTGTCAGACTTCTCACTGCCGGCGGCACAGAGCCAGACAGATGAACAGACCGCCAGTCAGTGGATAAGCTGGCTGCAACGCTACGCCCAGGAAGATAACCGCTGGTTCTCGTGGGTTGCCTTAAACGGCACCAACCTTGAGGACACGAATCAGAAAAGCTTTGCGCGCCGCTATAGCCGCGCTGCCGGTGATGTGGATGCACAAATCGGCCGCGTGCTCGACGCGTTGCGCGAGTCTGGCAAGCTGGATAACACCGTCGTGATCGTCACGGCCGGTCATGGTATCCCGTTGGGTGACGAGACGAAGAGCATGGAGTGGTCGCGTCCAAATCTGCATGTTCCGCTGGTGATCCACTGGCCGGGAACGCCGGCGCAGCGCATTAATATGCTGACTGAACATAAAGATGTGATGACGACCCTGATGCAACGTCTGCTGCACGTCAGCACGCCAGCAAACGAATATTCACAGGGGCAGGATCTCTTCAGTGCCACCCGCCGCCATAACTGGGTGACGGCTGCCGGAGAGAGCACGCTGGTGGTGACTACGCCAGCGCTGACGCTGGTGCTGAACAACAATGGGAAGTATCAGACGTATAATCTGCAGGGTGAGCGGTTGAAAGACCAAAAACCGCAGCTGAGCCTGCTGCTGCAGGTTCTGACGGATGAGAAGCGCTTTATCGCTAACTGATTAATTATAAACCAGTTAGCAACAGATTCCCTTGCATTCAAAACGGAATCGAGTAGTATTCTTTTTATGCGTCGGCACGTAGCGCAGCCTGGTAGCGCACCGTCATGGGGTGTCGGGGGTCGGAGGTTCAAATCCTCTCGTGCCGACCAAAAATACTCTTTAAAACCAGCCGGTTATGGCTGGTTTTTTTATTGCTTAATTTCTGATGGGAATTAGTACCTGTAGTTTCAGCACCAACGGTCGACAACCCCCCCTTAAAACACTCCGCCACGCTTGATGCTGTATATTTTTACAGTAAAAATACCTCCCCCACTTGAAGTTATTACGGAGGTTTTATGTTTGTTGAATTGGTTTACGATAAGCGAAATGTTCAGGGCCTGGATGGAGCCAGAGAAATTATATTGGCCGAGCTTACGAAGCGAGTGCATAACATCTTCCCTGATGCTGAAGTGAAGGTTAAGCCTATGCAGGCTAACGGACTCAATAGCGATGCCAGCAAAAGCGATCGTGAAAAGTTGAACCGCATGCTGGAGGATATGTTTGAAGAGTCTGATATGTGGCTTACAAATGAATAAATTTCTTTGAAGCCCTCATATCGAATGTACTGGCGCGGACTTTAGCTGATAATTTTCCTTTGTGTAACACAATAACATTGGACAATCGACTTAGTGCGATACACCAACGTCTGGAGCAGTGATGATGAAAACAGTCGAGATACTGCAATACAATTTACACAAAGGCACCGGACCATTTTTTCATAACGTCATGGCAGAAATTAGCGTTCCTCTACATCAACGCCACGGCATCGATGTGGTGTCGTTTGGTCACTCTCTGCACGATCTTGATTGCTACTATCTCATTCGAGCCTTTGAAAGTATTGAAAATATGAATACGGTGCTTAATTCTTTCTATGCGAGCGCAGACTGGCGCTGCGGGCCTCGTGAGTCCATCATTGACTGCATTGAAACAAGCATTAAGACAGTAATTGATCTGCCACGAGTAAGTGTGGATGGGCTACGAGTGTAAGTCCAAATCTGTTACGTCGCGATTGAGCGTTTACTGCCATATTAGGTTTGGTTCGGTGTATTGAGACAGCCAAAACGAGTCTGAGCTGATACATATCTAACCCTACCCTGCTCCCCATTGATTAACACACCGCGATGTTTGTAATGTCTTCATAAGCCACATGAGGACATCCCCAAGAAGCGTTTTTCCGACCAACATATTCTTGAAAACCAACCCTTCCGGGTTGTTTTTGTATTTCTGCAAAGGGAAATGGGTGTGATGTAACTTACTGGAAAAAAAGGGGCCCGTTTAGGCCCCCCTGATGCGTTACGGTTTCACTTTGGCCTTTTCCTCATTGATGACGTTTAGCGCTGCTGCGGTGCAATCACCCTGAGCGATCCTGAGCGTGCCCGCCTGTTGGCGTTGCTCCAACAATGCGGAAAGCGTGTTGTAAACTTTCGTTTCGTGGTGGGCCTGTGCATAGCCCAACGCCTCGCAGATTTGAAAATCTGACATTGCCGCAACACGTTTACCGTTCCCCCCCATGAAAGGCCGGGTGCTTAATGCATCCGTTTCGGGTTGAGAAGCAATGCTACATCCTGTTGTAGTCACCGCTGCCAGAATGATTAATATCCACCGAGCCTTTTTCATCAGTAACACTTTTTTTAAGGGTTTCACTTAAAATACTTCCCAAATTCGACATGTTGTCGCCTGATTTCTTTCAGGTTTGCCACTATTCCAGCCATACACCAGCCACTGACAACCCCCAAAAACCAACCCATCAAGAGATTGACTATCACCAGTGACCCACGTTTCTGGAGCCAGACTGCGCGCTACCACCACCAATATGATTGCCACCGCCTAAGCCGTGGGCGCTGTTGCTGTTGGCTGCATTGTTGCTGCCGTTCCCCGTTCCATGCTCATGTCGTGAGTTATTACGGCTATGATCGCTTCCCTGACGCTGAGAGACGATCAACGCGTCTACATGCGGAACTGCGATTTGCACATTCGGATCGACTTTGGCGATCTCCCCTGCGGTGGTGGTAGTAGTGACACCGTTAACAGTGATATTCACAGGCGTCCCCGGCTTCATACTGGACACAGCAACGTTAATCGAGCCCGTGTCTTTTGTTATGGCAACACTTGTAACGTTATCAGGTGCTTTCGTGGTGGCTGGAGTATGAGTAAGCGAGGGCGCAGTAACCGCCGTGCCAGCGGGTAAGGCTGGACCTGTTGTCGCTTGCTGCATAGATACCACTGCGGCGCGGTAAGTTGTGCCTGTGATTTGTGGCGCAGCCACTGCAGACATTTTGGTGGCGTCAGGGGTGTTAACGGCAGTTCCTGCAGGTAAGGCTGGCCCTGTTGTGACTTGCTGCATTGAAATTACAGCGTTCCGGTAAGTCGTGCCCGTAATGTGTGGCGTTTTCTGCTGCAGGGGTTGCGGCGTTCTTTGTGTTACAGGTCGCGGCGCATCGGGAGCCATTTCAGTTGCCTGTACTGCATTAATACGATCGCCTGCAGTGCGTAAGCTGTTTTCGATGTCCCCTAAACGGGCCATATTTTCAGGTGAACGGTCGGCATTGTAAGCCTTTAATGCAGCCTGCTTATCCTCCATGGCCTGATTGGCTTCATTGCGAATCGACTGAATAGCAGTGGCTTTTTCATCCATGGTCATGAAATTAGAAGCGAAGGCGTTCACACTTCCGCATGAAAGCGCAATTATTACAGATAAAGAAATGATAGAATGGCGGTTCATTACAATAATTACCTTTAATTTACGTTAAGGGAAAACAGAAACAACAATTAACTACCCCGGCACATGTCGGGGACTTTTTTCAACAAACGAAACAAGCACTTCAAACCGCGCATAATAACGACTGTAAACGATTACACTTTTGATATTTATCAATATCCCTAATTCAAATCGTAGAAATAACAATCAACTCAGCCACTATATTTCCCTGTTAATTCGCTTCAAAACATCTCTATTGTTATCGCAACAAATCATTTTTTTAGTGGATAACACTCAGATGGTGAATTTTTCCGGTTCATTATCCTGCATAAAAAAGTGAAATAATGTTTCAGTGCACGTGCATTGACGTAACGAAAGCATCCCTCACCCTGGATAAAGCACTCTGTCCCTGCGTAGCTGGTGCGGCCCCAAGCCAGACACGGTCAGCAATGCAGAGAGGGATATATACCCGGATTTCACGCGATAAGAGATGTGATAATTGAACAACGTGGCGGTATAGCGTGGGGTCTAATTACAGAGGCAGGAATTTATTGCAATTGATGACAGGGCTGGTTGAATCAGCATGAATGCTGTCCAGCCCTGATTCGTACGACTAAAAAAAGACAAGCATTTTAATAACCGTATTCTTACCGCACTTCGGCAGGCGTTTTACGCAGATAAAGCAGCGTCAGCAAACAAATCACCGCGCCGGCATAAAAGGTATATTCTGCGCCCCACAGTTCCCAGATAGCGCCGACACCCACGCTGGCCATCAGTAACCCGACCCCGCTGACCAGACTAAAAAGACCAAACGCCGTACCGCGCAAATCCGCAGGCGCTGTTTTGGCCACCATCGCGGCCAGCAGCCCCTGAGTCATCCCCATATGCATGCCCCAGAGCGCAACGCCGACAATAATACCGATCCAGTGGGTACTCAGGGCCAGAACGATATCAGCGGCAATCAATACGACTAGTCCCCACTGCAGAAGCCGGGTATGGCTCATACCATCAGAGAGTTTGCCAAACGGATAGGCCGAGAAAGAATAGATCACGTTCATCACCACCATCACCAGCGGGATTAAGGCCAGGGGAACGCCAGACTGTTGCGCACGGAGGACAAGAAAAGCCTCGCTAAAACGTGCCAGTGTGAATACCGCCCCCAGGCCAATGACCCACCAGCACGATTTTCCCAGCCGCGTTAAATTCTCTCTTTTGATGGGATTAGTGCGTTTATGTTCGACAGGGGTTTTCGGCTCCTTCAGGCCGAAATACAGCAGCGCAACCGAAAGAAAGCCGGGGATCAGGGCTATCCAGAAAACCGCGCGAAAATCATTGTGTAGCAGCAGCATTAACCCCACGGCCAGTAGTGGCCCCAGAAATGCGCCGGTGGTATCCATAGACTGACGCAGGCCATATGCCGCCCCGCGCAGTTCCGGCGGGGTGATATCTGCGACCAGTGCATCCCGTGGAGCACCGCGGATCCCCTTCCCCGCACGATCCATCAGGCGCGCGCCTAAAACCATCCCCGAAGAGGATGCGAGGGCGAAAAAGGGTTTGCTCAGCGCACCGAGGCCATACCCGAGTAGCGCCAGCCCTTTACGCTTGCCAAGATAGTCGCTAATCGCCCCCGAAAAGACTTTGATAAAGAGAGCGGTAGCCTCCGCGAGCCCTTCAATCAGGCCGATAACCAACACGCTCGTTCCAAGCATAGTCACCATAAACAGTGGAAGCAGGCTGTGGATACTCTCTGACGAGATGTCCATCAACATACTGACGCCACCCACTACCCAGACCCCACGAGGGATCCGGCTGAGTACCGTAAATCTGGAAAGCATCTGTAACTCCTGCTCTGAAAACAGTGGCCTGACTGCTTACAGAATAGGATACGACGGATTAAAAAACCTGAGGAAGAACAACGAGCCAATAAAAAAGCCAGCGCTCAGGCTGGCTTTTTTATCGCTGGAAAGGCGTTTAGTGTTTATCACGCCCACCCAGGAAGAAAATACCCAGCGGAATGGCAAGCAGCACGGTGAACACCAGGCTATAAACAAAGATCATCGCTGATTGCAGGACATACATGCTGGTCGTCCAGGCAGAGAGAGGAATGTTGTATTGTTCAATAACGCCAACAATGGTTGCCCGCCCAACGCACGCGGCAGCAATCATAAACACAACCAGTAACGCCAACAGGAACTTGCGGCCTTCAGGTGTTTTCAGTTTTGCACGTACCATCTCTCTCTTCCCTTCACAGATGAATAACATTATGTGGCGCTTAAAATAACACGATCTGCCGCCAGACTCCAATACAGTACAAACAACCACTCATTGCGCATTAATAGAGTTTTATACGCTGCCAATATTGAAAATGTAAGTAAATTACACTAACCATTCACGAACATTATGTTAACCTGTGCCTGATAGTTTGACATAAAGGAATGACTGTGAAAAAAGCACCTAAATTTGCCATTGCCCTGATTGCCGCCGCATGCGTTAGCACCAGCGCTTTCGCCAGCGACCCCCCTAAAGCGCAGCCTCTGGAAAAAGTAGCGCCTTATCCGCAAGCGGAAAAAGGGATGAAGCGTCAGGTCATTCAGTTACCCGCTCAGCAGGATGAAGCGAATTTCAAAGTGGAACTGTTAATTGGCCAGACGCTGGAAGTGGACTGCAACCAGCACCGTCTGGGCGGTCAGCTGGAAAGCAAAACCCTGGAAGGTTGGGGCTACGACTATTACGTCTTTGATAAAGTGACGTCTCCGGTTTCGACCATGATGGCCTGCCCGGATGGCAAGAAAGAGAAGAAATTTGTTACCGCGTATCTGGGTGACAACAGTCTGCTGCGCTATAACAGCAAGCTGCCAATCGTCGTTTATACGCCTGCAAACGTGGAAGTGAAATATCGCGTGTGGAAGGCGGAAGAAGAGACGGGCACCGCAGAAGTCCGTTAAGGATAAGCCGTGTGGCGATTTCGCCTGACCCGGCCATGATACTGTGCGGTTTAATAAGCCGGGTAAGCGCTAACGCTACCCGGCTTTTTCACATCAGAGTGCGATATCCGCGACCGGTTTGTTTTCCGCCTGAGGCTTCAGCTCTGCCTTTAGTGCTGCGTCAGCAGCAGCTTGCGGCTTCACATATTGCAGCTGCAGAACGCGGCTGGTGTATTCCAGTTCCTGTTCCGTCGCGTCAACGTTACCGTTCAGCTTAGTGCCGTAAGAAGGAATAATGGTTTTCAGTTTTGCCTGCCATTCCGGGCTGGCAACTTTGTCTTTAAACACTTTTTCCATCAGATGCAGCATGATTGGCGCAGCGGTAGAAGCCCCCGGTGACGCACCCAGCAGCGCAGCAACAGTGCCTTCTTTGTCACTGACCACTTCGGTACCCAGACGCAGTACACCGCCCTCTTTCGGATCGCGTTTGATGATCTGTACACGCTGACCCGCCTGCCATAAACGCCAGTCTTCTTTCTTCGCCTGCGGATAGTACTCTTTCAGCGCGTCAAAGCGTTCATCGTCAGAGAGCATCACCTGGCTAATCAGGTATTTCACCAGATCGAAGTTATCCAGACCGACGTCCATCATGGGCTTAACGTTAGAGGTGGTGGTCGCACTCAGCAGGTCCCACAGGGAACCGTTTTTCAGGAACTTCGTGGAGAAGGTCGCGAATGGCCCGAACAGCACCACACGTTTACCGTCAAGCACGCGGGTGTCGATGTGCGGAACGGACATGGGTGGCGCACCAACGGAAGCCTGACCGTAGACTTTTGCCAGGTGACGATTCACCACTTCCGGGTTTTCAGACACCAGGAACTGACCGCCCACCGGGAAGCCTGCGTAATCGTCCGCTTCCGGAATACCGGTTTCCTGCAGCAGTTTCAGCGCCGCGCCGCCCGCACCAATAAAGACAAACTTCGCCTTGATGACGTGCTCTTCTTCATTGTGTTTCAGATCGGCAACGGTCACGCTCCAGCTGTTATCCGCATTGCGCTTGAAGCCACGCACTTCGGTGCTGAGCTGCAGATTAAAGTTCTCTTTTTTCTGCAGGGAACCTACCAGCTGGCGGGTAATTTCGCCGTAGTTCACGTCAGTACCAATTTCAGTACGGGTCGCGGCAACTTTCTGGTTCGGGTCACGACCTTCCATGACCAGCGGAGCCCACTCTTTAATCTGCGCGTGATCTTCGGAGTATTTCATGCCGCGGAACAGCGTGCTCTGCTGCAGAGCCGCATAGCGCGCACGCAGGAAGTTAACGTTCTGCTCGCCCCACACAAAGCTCATGTGCGGCACGGTGTTGATGAAGGAGTGCGGATCGTGCATTACGCCGCTGTTCACCTGGTGAGACCAGAACTGGCGAGAAATCTGGAATGCTTCGTTGATCTCAACCGCCTTCTCGATACTAATGGAACCGTCCTTTTTCTGCGGTGTGTAGTTCAGTTCCATGAGTGCCGAATGGCCCGTACCGGCGTTGTTCCAGCCGTTCGAGCTCTCCTGCGCCACGCCATCGAGGCGCTCGACCATGGTCATAGACCAGTCTGGCTGCAGTTCTTGCAGATAGGTTCCCAGCGTGGCGCTCATAATACCGCCACCAATTAAAAGGACGTCCGTTTCCTGCTCTTTTGGCGTGTCAGCTTTTGCCGCCATTGAGACGGTATTCAGCCCCACGGCCAGAGACAAGAGCATGGCAGTCATTTTTTTCATAATTTATGCCTTAGTGTAAAAGTGCGTGATGCGTGGAAATTGCAGGTGAAAAAAGCTGCGCGGGAACGGTAACAACTTTTAAATGGTGTTTAAAGGTTAAGAAATTATTGTAATTGTGAAATTTAATGATGGATTGTTTGTGAGGGATTACCTATGCGGCTGGCAAAAGGCGGCTTTTCTGGCTAGTATGTTGCGTTTTGTGATCGCGCGCACGGAAGCCTGCCCTAACCTGCGAAGTGTTATGTCATTACCCGATTCTTCTTTACCCCATGAAGGCCATGTCGCCTCGGTGTTACGCTCTCCCCGGCTGCTGATGCGTGAAACGCTGGCGGGCGTGATTACTGCCCTGGCGCTTATTCCTGAAGTGATTTCGTTTTCTGTCGTGGCAGGGGTTGATCCTAAAGTCAGCCTGATTGCTTCCGTGGTGCTGTGTCTTGCCCTGTCCGTGCTCGGCGGCCGCCCGGCAATGGTCACGGCGGCAGCGGGTTCCGTGGCGCTGGTGATTGGCCCGATGGTGCATCAGCATGGCGTGCAGTACATTTTGCCGGCCGTTCTGCTGGCCGGGGCGATCCAGATCCTCTTCGGCGTGCTCGGTATGGCGCGACTGATGCGCTTTATTCCGCAGTCGGTGATGACCGGGTTTGTTAACGCGCTCGGTATTTTGATTTTCTTCGCCCAGGTTCCCCATTTCTGGAGCCGAAGCCCGCTGATTGTGGGCCTGTTCGTGCTGACGCTGCTGATCGTCCTCTGGGTGCCCCGCTATATCAAAAGTATCCCCGCGCCGCTTATTGCCATTGTGGTGTTAACCCTGTTTACCGTGACCACCGGGCAAATCCTGCCGACCGTGGGTGACGAAGGCACCATGAGCGGTGGCCTGCCCGGGCTGACGCAGCTGCTTGTCCCGCTGAACACCGATACGCTGAGCATTATCTGGCCATGCGCATTAAGCATTGCGTTTGTGGGCCTGCTGGAGTCGCTGCTGACGGCAAAACTGGTGGATGAGCTGACGGCGACCCCGTCCGGCAAGCGCCGCGAAAGCATTGGTCTGGGCATCGGTAACATTCTGGCCGGCTGGTATGGCGGTATCGCAGGCTGCGCCATGATTGGTCAAACCATCGTCAACGTGGAGATGGGCAAAGGCCGCAGCCGCATTTCCACTGTTGCGGCCGGTCTGGTGCTTCTGGTGCTGGTGACGGCGCTGAGTGAAGTGATGGCCAGCATCCCGATGGCCGTGCTGGCCGGGATTATGGCGATTGTCGCCGTCAAAACCTTCAGCTGGCATAGCCTGCAGCCCGCGACGGTGAAAAATGCCCCCCTTGCGGAAACGGTCGTGATGCTGGTGACCGTTGCAGCCACGGTATCAACCGGTAACCTGGCCATTGGCGTGCTGGGCGGGATTATCGTGATGGCACTCCTTCCCGCCCGAATTAAGCGTCGGGTTAAAGAAGAAAAAGCGTTGCCAGCCCAAGAAAAATAAAGAAGCCGCCCGTATCGGTGATGGCAGTGATCATCACGCTCGACCCCACTGCGGGGTCGCGCCCGAGTTTTGTCATCGTCAACGGGATGATGACGCCCATCATCGACGCAACCAGCAGGTTCAGCACCATCGCCAGCATCATCACGCCGCCTAATGCCATATCGTCGTACAGCCACCAGGTAATGCCGCCCATAATTCCGCCCCACACCAGGCCATTAATCAGCGCCACGCCCATCTCTCTGAAGATCAGGAAGGCAAAGTTACCCGGCTGAATGTTCTCCAGCGCCAGCGCGCGAACAATCATGGTGATGGTCTGGTTGCCGGTGTTGCCGCCTATCCCGGCCACAATCGGCATCAGCGAGGCTAACGCGACCAGCTGCGAAATGGTGTGTTCGAAGCCATCAATCACGCGGGAGGCGATAAACGCGGTACAGAGGTTAATGGCAAGCCAGGCCCAGCGGGTTTTGACCGCCTTGCCCACGGAGGCATGGACGTCATCTTCGGCGCTGATCCCACCAAGCGCACGCAGATCGTTATCGGTCTCTTCGTAGACCACGTCAACGATCTCATCGATTGTCAGACGTCCCATCAGCTTGCCGACCGAGTCCACGACCGCCGCACTCACGAGGTCGTCACGTTCGAAGGTACGCGCGGCTTTTTCCGCGTCATCCTCCGGCGAGAAGACCATCGGCTCGTTTTCCATGACCTCGCTCACCCGCCGCTGAGTGCTGTTGAGCAGGATCGTTTTCAGCTCCAGCTCACCAAGCAAGGTTTTATCCCGCGAGGTCACGAACAGTTTATCGGTGTTGTCGGGCATACTGCCCAGGCGGCGTAAATAGCGCTGCACCGTGCCGAGCGTGACGTCCGGGCGCACCGTGATGACGCCAAACTCCATAATTGCGCCAACGCTGTGTTTATCGTAGTGCATCACCTGGCGCACGCGCGCCCGCTCATCGGCAGGCAGCGAGGCCAGCAGTCGGCCGGTCAGGTTACGCGGCAGGTGTTGAACAAGGTAAATCTGCTCGTCGATATCCAGCGTTTGCAGGGCATCAAGAATATCCCGGTCGCTCATCTCATAGATAAGATCATCCCAGACGTTTTCCGACGCCTCCAGCAGCACCTGCCCGCGCTCGTGATCCTGCACCAGACGCCACAGGGCGTGACGCTCTTCCGAGGGAAGTGCTTCGAGGGTATCCGCCAGGTCGGGCGGAGGCAAATGGGCAACCAGTGCACCTACCTCAGCAATATCGTCGGCTAAAGTGCCGACATCATATTGCTCAGCCAGGGTCAGTTTTCCCAGTAACGCAGACGTGACCGCTTTATCGGTCGTGAGAAGCCAGATGAGACGCGCACGTTCCTGGTCACGCTGCCGGGCGCTGTTTTTCTTTAATACCGACATCAATCATAAATCCATGAAATGAGATGGCATTAAGCATAGCGCGGGGATATGTAAATAAGAATAAACAACGGGACGGGATGCATAAAAAAGCGGCACATCGGCCGCGATTTTATCCCCTCTCCCGGTCGGAGAGGGTCAGACGAGACATCAGGCCGTGCGCGCTACCGCATCACGAGACGCTGCATCGCGCTCCTCGCCGGTCAACTCGCTGAGCTTGCCGTCGCGCATCTCCAGCAGACGGTCGGCATGAATGAAGTAGTGATCGTCATGGCTGATGGCGAAAATAGTTTTGCCCATCGCCTTCATCAGCGGCAGTAACACCTGATAAAACTCGCGGCGGAAATGCGGGTCCTGGTCTGCCGCCCATTCATCAAGCAGGATGATGTCACGCTCTTCAGCCAATGCCAGCAGCAGCGCCACGCGCTTTTTCTGCCCCTTCGAGAGTTTCAGGTTCAGGATTTTACCGTCCTGAAGCTCAAGCTTATGGGACATCTGCAGTTGCCCAAGCCATTTCTCCACCAGCGCAGGGTTAGCCTGCTGCCCTTCCGGCCCCAGCAGGTGATCAAAGAGCCAGACATCGGTGAAGACTGCCGAGAAGAGCTTGCGATAATCCTCAGGTTTCTCCGCGCTCAGCGCTTTGCCATCCAGCAAAATCTCGCCCGATTGCGGCTGATATAAACCGGTGAGCAGCATCGCCAGCGTGGATTTCCCGCTACCGTTACCGCCAATCAGGAACAGCAGTTCGCCGCGATGAATCGTCAGGTTTACCGGTCCGACGGAAAAAGCGTTGTCCTGATAGCGGAACATGACGTTACGCAGTTCCAGGGTTTGCCAGTTCGGGAAGGCCTGCGGGCGTGGGAATTCGGCTTTAAACGGTGCGAGATCGAATTTATTGAGCTTGTTAAACGCCACCTGAGCGCTCAGCAACGTTGGCAATGCGCCCACGGCGGAGAGGAGCGGTGTACGTAAAAACAGCAGCGTCAGTGAATAGGTCGCCGCGACGTTGGTATCCGCCCATCCCAGACTGTTCGCCATCCAGAAGACCAGGCCAATGGCGCCCAACATCATAATGTTCGACCAGTTCACCGCGCTCAGGTGGAAGGTATCGGCGCGAATGATGTGATGCCGGTATTCGCGGGCATCGGGAATATAGAGATGGTTAAAGATATGCTCGGCACGCTCGCGATTCAGGGTCAGCTCTTTACGCCCTTCCAGCACGGTCTGGTAATCGTTATAGAGCTTATCCTCGGTTTCACGCAGCACCGCCATGTGTTTATAGACGCGCGACACCAGCAGAAAACCGCCCCAGATGGTGATAACAATCCACAGCGCAGTGACCGCCAGCATTTTTGTGGAGAGCCAGGCGAGATACGCCGCCGAACCAAAGGTCAAAATAATGCCCTGCACCAGCTCCGGCAGACGAACGAAGGCAATGGTAATGGCGCGCACGTCGCTGGTCAGCCCTGCCAGCAGGGAGGCACTTCCAAGCTGCTCAACGCGTTCTACCTGCGTGTCCAGAATACGCTTGATAAATTCACTGCGCAGACGGAAAACGAAATGGTGTCCCAGCGCCGTCAGCGCCAGCTGCGAGCCGAGCGTCACCGCCATCAACAGCAGTAGCAGGCCAAGAAACTCCGGCAGGACGGCGAGTGAGGTATCGACCATTTCAATCAAGCGCACGTTAATAAACGCGATCAGGCCGATACCTAACGCGGCGCTGGCGAGGCTTAACGCCATGACGGCAATGAAGGGCCAGCGATACTGACGCCAGACGAGGAGAAGTAGTTGCATGCAGGCAATCCGGGCAATAAAAATCAGCCAGCAGTTTAAACTGCCGGACGGTTACATCAAGAATAATTCTTATTTTTATTGGCCACGGGATGCCTGCCGGAACGTCAGGTTAAGACGGAACTCGCCGGTCTGAGGATGTACTCCCGGTTTGAGGGGCTGAATGCCGTGATAAAAAAGCCGCGATTCCCTGCCCCAAACCACCACATCACCGTGCTCCAGCATGAGCCGTTTCAGCGGATCGTTACGGCGTAATCCGCCAAACTGGAAGACCGCGGGCAGGCCTAAGGATACCGAGACGATCGGCGCGCGCAGATCGGGTTCATCCTTGTCCTGATGCAGCGAGAGCTTTGCCCCCACGGCGTAGCGGTTAATCAGACAGGCATCCGGGCGAAAGTCGGCATAGCCCGCTTCAACGGCGGCGTCATGGCAGAGCGCCCGAAAAACGTCAGGCATCGGCGGCCATGGCTGGCCGGTTACAGGATCGCCCGGGGCATATACATAGCCCTGCGCGTTTGTCGCCCAGCCCAGTTCTCCGCAGTTCGTCATCGCCACCGACATGGTGTACCCCCCGGGCGTCACCATGTGTCGAAACGGCGAGACCGCCGCCACCTCATCGATGCCGGCAAGCAGCGCCGCCGCGCGGGAAAGCGCAAAGCGGCGCAGGATCACCGCGCCGGGCGCAAGGGGCTCCTGCCAGGGTTCCGCATCTGCAAAAAGATCGAGCATTATCCCTCCGGGTTCTTTGCCTCACGTTTCAGTAACAACGCCTTTCGTTCTGTCCCCCAGCGGTAGCCCGAAAGCGCACCGTCGTGACGAACAACACGGTGGCAGGGGATGATAACGGCCAGTTTATTTGCGGCACAGGCTCCCGCCACCGCACGGACAGCGCCTGGGCTACCGATCGTCTGCGCCACCTGGCGATAACTTGCCGTTTCACCGCGGGGAATGTCACGAAGCGCCTGCCACACACGCTGCTGGAAAGCGGTGCCCCGAATATCCAGCGGAAGTGCCAGCGGCACGGTATGGTCATCGATAGCGCTAATCACCCGCTCAATACGCCGGGCGAATTCTCCTTCCAGCGTTTCTCGCTCTGCTTTGGGAAACAGCGTCAAAAGCTCCTCGGTTAATGTCGCATCGTCGTCACCCAGCAGAATCGCGCAGATCCCGCGCTCGCTTTCACCCACCAGGCAACGGCCTAACGAACACTCACCAATCGCATAACGCACCGCCACATCCCCTTTGCGGTACTGCTTCGCCGTCATGCCCAGCGCAGCGTTGGCTTGACGATAATAGCTGCTGCTGTCAGGAAACCCGGCGGCCAGCACGGCATCGGTAATTTTGTTCCCCTGCGCAAGCGCGGTACGCAGGCGTTGTACCCGCGCCGCCTGTTGCCAGGCTTTAGGCGTCATACCGGTAACGGACTTAAACAAGCGGTGGAAGTGGAAAGGACTCATGGCGACCTGCTGCGCCAGCATTTCCAGCGTTAACGCGGGATCGCGCTCCAGCAGACGGCAGGCATGTTCAACTTTTGCCAGCGTCTGTTCCTGCGGATCGCGTTTGTCCGGCTGACAGCGTTTACACGGGCGAAACCCTGCCTGAAGGGCATGATCTACATCGGGGTAGAAGCGGACATTTTTACGTAACGCGTGGCGGGCACGGCAGGACGGACGACAAACGATCCCCGTCGTTTGCACGGCAAAGACAAACTGATCGTCAGCACGCGGATCGCGAGCCAGCACGGCCAGCCAGCGATCGTCATCGGTAGTAAAGGTCGGGTTTTTCATCATCAGCTCCTCTTACAAGCATACATACAGCGTGCCCGAGTGCCACTGATTAAAAACCCGCAACCTTGCTTTTTAATTCTTATCACTTACCAGGAAGCTGTCGAACTGCGGCGAACTCCAGGTTTTGAAGCCATCAGCCTCTTTGGTGATCATATAGACAGCCAGTCCTTCCTGGCGGACCACCTCTTTGGCTTTCTCCGGACCGAGGACCATTAAACCGGTATCCCAGGCATCGGCTTCCAGCGCGGTGGGGGCAATGACCGTCACCGAGACCAGATTATGCGCGATTGGGCGACCGGTCTGCGGATCGATGACATGCGAAATCCGCTTCCCGTCGAGCTCATAATAGTTACGGTAACTCCCGGAGGTGCTGATACCGTGGCCGTTGATATCCACAATCGCCTGTACGGCGTTTTGCTGGTCGGTCGGTTTTTGAATCGCCACCCGCCACGGATTACCGCTGGCATTCATGCCGCGGCTGACTAACGCACCGCCCACGGACACCAGGTAACGTGAAATACCTTCCTGGGCCATCAGCGCGGCCAGATGATCTGCCGCATACCCTTCCCCTACCGTCGACAGATCAACAAACAGATCGGGAATATCTTTTTGCAGGTACTGTTGTCCGTACTGGTTGATCACCGTCAGGTGCTGCAACCCTGTCCGGGCCCGGGCGTCATCTATCGCCGCCTGGTCAGGCGTGGTGACAGGCTGCTTGTTCGGGCCAAACCCCCACAGGTTAACCAGCGGCCCCACGGTCACGTCCATCGCGCCGTTGGTCTTGTAGCCCACGCGCATTGATTCGGTCACGATATCGGCCATTGCTTCGCTCACCGGCCACAGGGAAGTGCTGGTGGAGAGGTTAAAGCGCATCAGCGCAGAGTCATTTTTGTAGGTCGAAAGAAGCTGATCGTCGGCGTCCAGCTGCGACTGAATTTTGCTGCGAAGCTCTTCAGCGCGTGTCTTATCGAGATTCATCACGCTGACACGCCAGAATGTGCCCATCGTTTTGCCTTCCAGCACCGTCGCCGCGGGAGCATCCGTTTTGGCCACAGGCGTGGAAGAGTCACATGCTGTCAGGAAAAAAAGTATAGCCAGGAAGCTGGCGCGTAAAAAAGTCATGTCCATTCATTATTATCCTCATGCCAGGGCGGCAAGAGTACACCAAAAGGGTGAATTGTAAGAACCGAAAAGGCACGAAAAAGGGGCCATAAGGCCCCCTTTGTCACACGATGAAGCGATTAGAACTGGTAAACCAGACCCAGCGCTACGATATCATCAGTACCGATACCCGCCTGACGGGTGAATTCATTTTCATCAACCAGGTTGATTTTGTAATCAACGTAGGTGGACATGTTTTTGTTGAAGTAGTAAGTCGCACCAACATCAACATATTTCAGCAGATCCTGATCGCCGTAACCTTCGATGTCTTTACCTTTGGACTGCAGGTAAGCCACGGATGGACGCAGACCGAAGTCGAACTGGTACTGAGCAACCACTTCGAAGTTCTGTGCTTTGTTAGCAAAGCCGTAAATGTCGCTGCTGCTCTGAGAGTTACCAAAACGGGTTGCGTTATAGGTCTGAGAGTACTGCGCCGCCAGGTAGATGTTGTTGGCGTCGTATTTCAGGCCACCAGAGTAAACTTCAGCACGATCGCCTTCGCCTTTCAGCGCCAGGTTAGTGGTGTCGTTCTGGTCAGCAGTACGTTTAGAAGAAGACATCGCACCACCGATGCTGAAGCCTTCGCCCAGGTTGTAGGTCACAGACGCGCCGTAACCGTCACCGTTCTGTTTCAGGGTGCTACGACCGGAATCGTTTTCACCGCTTACGCTGCCGTTTTTACCCTGATACTGCAGAGCAAAGTTCAGGCCATCAACCAGACCGAAGAAGTCCTGGTTACGGTAGGTTGCTACGCCGTTAGCACGGGATTGCAGGAAGTTGTCTGCACCGTAGGTGTCGCCGCCAAATTCTGGCAGAACGTCAGTCCAGGACGTTACGTCGTAGATCACACCGTAGTTACGACCATAATCGAAAGAACCCGCGTCAGCGAATTTCAGACCCGCAAACGCCACACGCGTCCAGGACTGGTTGTCGCTTTCAGAGGTGTTGCCCTGAATCTGGTATTCCCACTGGCCGTAACCGGTCAGCTGATCGTTAACCTGGGTTTCGCCTTTGAAGCCAAGACGCATGTAAGTCTGGTCGCCATCATTGCTCTTGTCGTCAGAGAAATAGTGCAGACCATCAACTTTGCCGTACAGATCTAATTTGTTGCCATCTTTGTTATAAATTTCAGCCGCATTTGCTGCGCCTGCCACCAGCAGAGCTGGTACCAGGAGGGACAGTACTTTAACTTTCATTTTATTAACCCTCTGTTATATGCCTTATAATTGCCACTGCTTACTGATTAACCCTCATTAACCAGTCGGCAATTTCATTCTCCGCAAAATTACAGAATAATCCAACGGGAATATGATACGAAAACTTTGAAAATGTTTCATTTCACGATAAACATGTTTCCAAATGTAAATATCAAGGAACTTTTACAAAGCACAGAGAGCTTAAGAATTTAGCACTTATCATCAAGCGAGAAGAAAAAACATTTAAATTCAGTAAACTACATTAAAAATATTTACAGCACTGAATGACAAAACAAGATCGGCCGTTATCTCTAAAATAACTCTCGCTATCATCATTAACTTTATTTATTACCGTCATTCAGATTTGAATGTCTGTTTATCCCTAATTCTACCGAATGCCTGGCATTCGGTTTTTTTTTACCTTTCTTTACGTAGCATGCGTTTTTTTGTGCTACCGCACTGAAATTGTAACGACTATTAACTAAATTCGTTTCCTCTCTCCTCGAGAACCGCGTCATTACTGCAAATCTCAATTTCTTGTTAATTCGTGCTATTTACCGGTATGTATCGTTTTTTATTTGTACACGCTCACTCGCTTTGTACATGTTTCATGCAATGGCGTTCTCCGATATTGTCAGTCGAAAAAGTGGCGGGTTCAAAGAGCGTGACGCTGGAAATTCAGGTATTACCCTTTATACTGCCCTATCGCCATAGAGCACGACCATTACGGGTTAAAGATATCAATGAGTCAGACTGAAACTACCGCTCCGAGCAAATTCTCCCTCTTACCCGGGAGCATCACCCGTTTCTTTCTTCTTTTGATCGTTGTGCTGCTAGTCACAATGGGGGTTATGGTTCAGAGCGCGGTTAACGCCTGGCTGAAGGACAAGAGCTATCAGGTTGTTGATATCACCCACGCCGTCCACAAGCGCATTGATACCTGGCGCTATGCAACCTGGCAGATTTACGACAACATCGCGGCCGCGCCGGCAACCTCCTCCGGAGACGGGCTTCAGGAGACTCGCCTGAAGCAGGACGTCTATTATCTGGAAAAACCACAGCGCAAAACCGAAGCGCTGATCTTCGGCTCTCATGACAGCGCGACGCTTGAGATGACCCAGCGCATCTCAACCTATCTTGATACCCTTTGGGGTGCCGAGACGGTGCCGTGGTCGATGTACTATTTGAACGGTCAGGACAACAGCATGATCCTGATCTCAACCCTGCCGCTAAAAGATCTCTCTTCCGGTTTCAAAGAGACGACTGTGGGCACCATTGTCGATTCCCGCCGGGCAGAAATGCTGCAGCAGGCGAACGCCCTTGATGAACGTGAGAGCTTCTCATCTCTGCGCCGCCTCGCCTGGCAGAATGGCCATTACTTTACGCTGCGTACCACCTTTAACCAGCCAGGCCATCTGGCAACGGTAGTGGCCTTTGATTTGCCTATCAATGACTTGATTCCACCGGATATGCCGCTCGACAGCTTCCGTCTGGAGCCGGACAGCAGCACTCAGAATATGCGTGCCGCATCGGATAAAGAGGCCGCAGAGAGCGTATCGATCTCCTTTAACGGCTCGAAAATCGAAATTGCCTCTTCGCTGAACTCAACCGGTATGCGTCTGGTGTGGCAAGTGCCGTTCGGCACCCTGCTGCTTGATACGCTGCAAAATATCCTGCTGCCCCTGCTGCTGAATATCGGCCTGCTGGCGCTGGCGCTGTTTGGCTACAGCACGTTCCGCTTCCAGTCAGGGCGTCAAAGCGATGCCGCTCCGGTCCCGGCAGGAACCAGTAACGAACTGCGCGTGTTGCGCGCGCTGAATGAAGAGATTATTTCCGTGCTGCCGCTTGGGGTGCTGGTTCACGATCAGGAAGCCAACCGTACGGTGATGAGCAATAAAATTGCTGACCACCTGCTGCCTCATCTCAATCTGCAGAACATCACCGCTATGGCGGATCAACATCAGGGCGTGATTCAGGCCACCATTAATAACGAGCTGTATGAGATCCGACAGTTCCGCAGCCAGATCGCCTCCCGCACGCAGATCTTCATCATCCGCGATCAGGATCGTGAAGTGCTGGTGAATAAAAAGCTCAAGCAGGCACAACGTCTGTATGAGAAAAACCAGCAGGGGCGCGCTGCCTTTATGCAAAATATTGGTGATGCCTTCAAGAAGCCGTTAAAAATGCTGGCGACCCAGGCGGCGGCGCTGAATACATCGGAAAGTCATCAGCTTGCCTGCCAGGCCGACTCGCTGGTGCGCATGGTAGATGAGATCCAGCTGGCGAATATGCTCGAAAATGATTTCTGGAAAGGAACGCCGACCCTCTTCTCTATCCAGAATCTGATCGATGAAGTGGTGCCTGAGGTCCTGCCCGTGATTAAGCGCAAAGGGCTGCAGCTGCTGATCAATAACCATTTACCGGCGAATGATGAACGTCACGGCGATCGCGAAGCGCTGCGTCGCATTCTGCTGATGATTATTCAGTACGCCGTC
This sequence comes from Enterobacter sp. BIDMC 26, assembly GCF_000534435.1. Classification (NCBI taxonomy): domain Bacteria; kingdom Pseudomonadati; phylum Pseudomonadota; class Gammaproteobacteria; order Enterobacterales; family Enterobacteriaceae; genus Enterobacter; species Enterobacter sp. BIDMC 26. The sequence continues at coordinate 2,389,183 of NZ_KI973182.1, forward strand.
ACCACCACCCAGATCGGCAAGATCACCCTGGAAGTCAGTACCGACGAGTCGGCTGAAGATCGCCTGACGTTCCGTATCCTGGATACCGGGGAAGGCGTAACGACAAGTGAAATCGATAATCTGCATTTCCCGTTCCTGAATGACACCCAGAGCGATCATTACGGCAAGGCCAATGCCCTGACCTTCTGGCTGTGCGATCAGCTGGCACGTAAGCTCGGTGGCCATCTGAATATCAAGGCCCGCGAATCACTTGGCACGCGTTACTCACTGCACGTTAAAATGGCGGCGAATCCACAGGAAGAAGACGAAGAACGCCTGCTGGATGATGTGGTCGTGATGGTGGATGTGACCTCGAATGAGATCCGCAATATTGTGGTTCGTCAGTTAGAAAACTGGGGCGCGGCCTGCATAACGCCGGATGAAAGACTCTCAAGTCAAGAATTTGATCTGTTTTTAACTGATAATCCGTCTAATCTTACTGCCTCCGGCTTGCTTTTAAGCGATGATGAGCCAGGCGTGCGAAAAATCGGCCCAGGCCAGCTGCGCGTCAACTTTAATATAAGCAATGCGATGCAGGAAGCTGTACTACAACTAATAGAAGAGCAACTGGCGCAGGAAGAGATAGCGGAATCACCGTTAGGCGGCAATGAAAATGCCGAGCTTCACGCCAGCGGATACTATTCACTCTTTGTTGATACAGTACCAGATGATGTTAAGCGGTTGTATACTGAGTCCGCTGCGAATGATTTTGCAGCGCTGGCACAGACAGCACACCGGCTTAAAGGGGTGTTTGCCATGCTTAATCTGGTTCCCGGCAAGCAGTTATGTGAAACGCTGGAACATCTAATTCGTGAGAAAGATGCCTCTGGCATTGAAAAATACATCAGCGACATTGACGCCTACGTCAAAAGCTTGCTGTAGCAAGGTAGCCTTATACATGAACAATATGAACGTAATTATTGCCGATGACCATCCGATTGTACTGTTCGGTATTCGCAAATCACTTGAACAGATCGAGTGGGTGAATGTAGTCGGTGAATTTGAAGACTCTACAGCACTGATCAATAACCTCCCAAAGCTTGATGCGCATGTGCTCATCACCGATCTCTCCATGCCTGGGGACAAATACGGTGATGGGATCACACTCATCAAATATATCAAACGTCACTTCCCGGACATTTCGATCATTGTTCTGACCATGAACAACAACCCGGCCATTCTCAGCGCCGTGCTGGATCTGGATATCGAAGGGATTGTGCTGAAACAGGGTGCGCCGACCGATCTGCCAAAAGCGCTCGCAGCTCTGCAGAAAGGCAAGAAGTTCACGCCTGAAAGCGTCTCTCGTTTGCTGGAAAAAATCAGCGCCGGTGGCTATGGCGACAAACGCCTGTCTCCGAAAGAGAGCGAAGTTCTGCGCCTGTTCGCCGAAGGTTTCCTGGTCACCGAGATTGCCAAGAAGCTGAACCGCAGTATTAAAACCATCAGTAGCCAGAAGAAATCAGCAATGATGAAACTGGGTGTGGATAACGATATTGCGCTGCTGAACTATCTCTCCTCCGTTACGCTGAGCGCGTCGGATAAGGATTGATGTTTACCGGGTGTGCGGCCTGATGGCCTCACCTCCCCCCCCTCCCGGCGTGTGAGGGAAACAACAAAAAAGGCCCTGACGGGCCTTTTTTTATTCTCTCGCTTTTCTGACCCGCTCCGCATACACGGAAATCGTCTGTTTCAGGACGTCCAGCGTTACCGGTTTCGACAGACAACTGTCCATCCCTGACTCCAGACAGCGCTGTTTCTCTTCCGCCAGCGCATTCGCCGTCACGCCCACGACCGGCAACGTCAGGCCAAGCTGGCGTATACGCTGCGTCAGACGGTAGCCATCCATATTCGGCATGTTGACGTCGCTAAGAACGATATCAATGTGGTTTTTACTCAGCACGTTCAGCGCATCCACGCCGTCATTGGCGGTTTTGCACTGATAGCCAAGCGAACCCAGCTGGTCTGCCAGCAGGCGACGGTTAATCGGATGGTCATCCACCACCAGAATCATCATATCGTCATTCAGCGATGCCAGCGCATCCGGTGACGGCAATTCCGTCGCCCCATCGCTATCTTCCAGCTGCACGCTGTAGATACGTGCCAGCAGGCTCATGAGCTCATGCGGCGTCGCCACGCTGTGCACCCATTCACCCGGAGCTCGTTCGACCGGAATACCGATATGGCGACGGCAGAAGTGAACCACCCCTCTGCCCTGCCAGGGTTGTTCCAGCACCTCGTCGGTGATCAGCACGTCGTCGACATCCGGCGTTTGCCCTTCATAGCGGGACACGCGCACGCCGCTGTGGGTAAGAAGCGCCGTCAGGTAATCATTTAGTGAGGCATTGTGTACTGCCAGCCAGCAGCGCTTATCGCTCAGGCCGTCCACCACCGCTTTTGCCGGGTACTGGGCAGAATAGAGCGGAATGCGGATAGTAAACTGGCTGCCCATGCCTGGCTCGGTATCAACGGAGATATCGCCGTCCATCATGCTCACGAGCTTCTCACAGATCGCCAGACCCAACCCGGTCCCCTGGAAGTTACGCTGTACGCCGGTACCGACCTGGAAGAACGGGTCAAACAGACGCACCACTTCCTTCGCCGGGATACCCACGCCGGTATCACGCACGCGAATACTCAGGTAGTCCCCTGCCCGACACACGTGCAACACAATGCAGCCGATATCGGTAAATTTAATGGCGTTACTGAGCAGGTTAGAAATGACCTGCTGCAGACGCATCGGATCGCCATGCAGCGTCAGCGGCACGTCCGGCTCAATAAAGCAGTAGAGGCCCAGCTGTTTACGCACCACCAGCGGCAGATAGTTGGCGCTGATGTGGTTCATCACCTCGCGCGGAGAGAACTCCCGCGGCTCAATTTTCAGCTGCTCCGACTCAATTTTGGAGAAATCGAGAATATCGCTGATGATTTTCAGCAGCAGGCTGGAGGAGTTATTCATCGCCGTCACCAGGCGATCGACCCCTTTCGGCAGCTCTTTGGTCTGGAGAAGATCAAGGTTACCGATAATCCCGTACAGCGGGGTACGCAACTCGTGGCTGACGGTGGCAAGGAACATGGATTTCGACTGGCTGGCCTGCTCGGCGGCCTGCGCCATCTCCTGCAACGACTCTTCCATCTTCACACGCGCCGAGACGTCTACCAGGACGCAAATTGCCACGTTCTCATTACGATAGCGGGAGTGCACAAAGCTGATTTGCAGGTTCGTGTGCGTGCTGGTCAGCACGTCAACGAAGTTCACCTGCTGGCCACAGATAATCTGCGTCAGCCTCTGTCGGTCCTCATGCGTCAGCATGTTCAGGTAGTTATGCGCCAGCTCGTTACTGAGGATATTGGTCCCGTCCTGCGTGCGCAGGATGCAGATCCCCACCGGCGCCGAGGCGACAATCTTGCGGTTAAACTGCTCGTGCTCTTCCAGCCGCTGGGCGTCGCTTTCGGCGGGTATAAAGATTTTGCGCTCATACATTCGCGCCAGGGTAAACAGCGCCCCCCCGGCCAGCAGGTTCAGCAAAATCGCGTTCATGATAAGAATGCGGATCCGCTCAAGCACCATATCCACGGGCAGCGAATAGACAATACTCAGCGACGAAGGCGGCAAGCTCTTTTTAAGCACCAGCTCACGGAAGCCTGAGGTATAGCCAAACCACGACCGCTCCTGCATCCAGTGCGGATCGACGTTCAGTCGATTATCCGGACCGGCAAGTGAGATCAGGGTATGTCCGTTTTCATCCAGAATGGTCACGCCCATCGGCAGACTGCCCGGCGTGAAGAAGTTTTCCATGCGAATGGTCTGTTCAATCCCCAGCAGCGCCTGCAGACGATTGCCCAGATAGACCGGCGTGAGGGCGTAGAAATAGCCCACGCCCATGCGTGGCCCCTGGCTTATCCAGAAGATGTTATTCCCGCGCTCGTCCTGCGGCGCATTGCGATATTTCACAATACGTTCGTGCAGGCTTTTCAGCGCATCATCGCGCTCAACGGGCACATCGCGCAGGCCAAAGTCGGCCATGCAGAGATTTTCACTGCCAATCAGGAAGACGCGGTTCAGATCATAGGCGGCGGAAAAGTTGTCACGCCAGTAGCGCATAAACCAGGAGAGCGACTCCAGTGAACCACGCCAGGTGCTGCCCATCGCAGAGCAATCGGAATCCGGAAACAGCGGCTCGAAATTCGGTACTTCGGTTTTGTCATTACGCCCACGGATGGCAAGAATGCCGTTTTCCGCGGTCAGCCGATTCTCGGCAATGTACTTCAGCTCCTTCATCACGTCGGACGTTCGCTGAATATAGCGCTGGGCCTGATCGGAGCTTAAGTTAAACTCCTGGCGGATCTCCGCTTCTTTCTGATGAAGGGCGTTAACGATGTAAAACACCGACAATAATGCCACCAGCAACCAAAGCAAGAGCGCCAGCGCCCGAAACAGATAGCGAGAGACTTTCAGCGTGGTACGAAAGGAGACGAGGTATTTCAAAGGGGCGAGGCTCCGCCGTCGGGGTCAAAAAGAATGTGGTTAAGGTAGCGGTAAACGCGCCTTGTCGCAACGTTCACTTATCTGCTTGTGCAAAAGAAAAGGGCCGGAAACCGGCCCTTTTTGCATCAGGAGACATTACTCGTCAGCGTCATCCGCTGCATCATCTTCGGTATCGGCTTCTGGTGCGATTTCATCATCACCTTCTGCGACGCTACCGTCGATGGAGTCGAGCTCTTCGTCATCCACAGGCTCAGCTACACGCTGCAGACCCACGACGTTTTCATCTTCCGCGGTACGGATGAGGATCACACCCTGAGTATTACGGCCAACCACGCTGATCTCAGATACGCGTGTACGCACCAGCGTACCGGCATCCGTGATCATCATGATCTGGTCGGCATCGTCTACCTGTACCGCACCCACAACGGATCCGTTGCGCTCGGTAACCTTGATAGAGATAACGCCCTGCGTGCCACGAGACTTGGTCGGGTATTCGCTTTCGGCAGTACGTTTACCGTAGCCGTTCTGCGTGACGGTCAGGATAGCACCTTCACCGCGCGGAACGATCAGGGAAACGACGGTATCTTCACCGGCCAGTTTGATACCACGAACACCTGTTGCAGTACGGCCCATTGCACGAACCGCGTTCTCTTTGAAGCGCACCACTTTACCGGCGGCGGAGAACAGCATCACTTCATCGGAACCGGAGGTGAGGTCAACGCCAATCAGTTCGTCACCGTCGTTCAGGTTCACCGCGATGATACCGGCAGAACGTGGACGGCTGAATTCGGTCAGCGCGGTTTTCTTCACGGTACCGCTGGCGGTCGCCATAAAGACGTTCACGCCTTCTTCGTACTCACGTACAGGCAGAATCGCGGTGATACGTTCGTTCGCTTCCAGCGGCAGCAGGTTCACGATTGGACGACCACGCGCACCACGGCTCGCTTCTGGCAGCTGATAGACCTTCATCCAGTACAGACGACCACGGCTTGAGAAGCAGAGGATCGTGTCATGGGTGTTTGCCACCAGCAGACGGTCAATAAAGTCTTCTTCTTTAATACGTGCTGCCGATTTGCCTTTACCGCCACGACGCTGTGCTTCGTAGTCGGTCAGCGGCTGATACTTCACATAGCCCTGGTGAGACAGGGTGACCACCACATCTTCGCGGTTGATCAGATCTTCAATGTTGATATCAGAGCTGTTCGCCGTGATTTCGGTGCGACGCTCATCGCCGAACTGATCGCGGACCAGTTCCAGCTCTTCACGGATCACTTCCATCAGGCGCTCTGCGCTACCCAGGATATGCAACAGCTCGGCAATCTGTTCCAGCAGTTCTTTGTATTCGTCGAGCAGTTTTTCGTGCTCAAGGCCGGTCAGTTTCTGCAGACGCAGATCCAGAATCGCCTGGGCCTGCTGTTCAGTCAGGTAGTACTGACCGTCACGCACGCCGAACTCAGGCTCCAGCCACTCAGGACGCGCAGCATCGTCGCCAGCGCGTTCCAGCATGGCGGCCACGTTGCCCAGATCCCACGGACGGGCAATCAGAGACGCTTTCGCTTCCGCAGGGGTTGGTGCACGGCGAATCAACTCAATGATTGGGTCGATGTTTGCCAGTGCAACGGCCAGCGCTTCAAGGATGTGTGCACGGTCGCGGGCTTTACGCAGTTCGAAAATAGTACGGCGAGTCACCACTTCACGGCGGTGACGCACAAACGCGCTCAGAATATCTTTCAGGTTCATGATCTTCGGCTGACCATGGTGCAATGCAACCATGTTGATACCGAAGGAGACCTGGAGCTGAGTCTGGGAATACAGGTTGTTCAGTACAACCTCGCCCACCGCGTCGCGTTTGATTTCAATCACGATGCGCATGCCGTCTTTATCAGATTCGTCACGCAGCGCGCTGATGCCTTCAACACGTTTTTCTTTTACCAGCTCGGCGATTTTTTCAATCAGACGCGCTTTGTTCACCTGATACGGGATCTCGTGAACAATGATGGTTTCACGGCCGGTTTTGGCGTCCGCTTCCACTTCGGCGCGGGCACGGATATAAATCTTGCCACGTCCGGTGCGGTACGCTTCTTCAATACCACGACGACCGTTGATGATCGCCGCCGTCGGGAAGTCTGGACCCGGGATGTGTTCCATCAGCCCTTCAATGCTGATGTCTTCATCCTCAATATAGGCCAGGCAGCCGTTGATCACTTCCGTGATGTTATGCGGTGGAATGTTGGTTGCCATACCGACGGCGATACCGGACGAACCGTTCACCAGCAGGTTAGGGATTTTCGTTGGCATAACGTCCGGAATGCGTTCCGTGCCGTCATAGTTATCAACGAAATCAACCGTCTCTTTTTCCAGGTCAGCCATCAGCTCATGGGCAATTTTCGCCAGACGGATTTCCGTATAACGCATTGCCGCGGCGGAGTCGCCGTCGATAGAACCAAAGTTACCCTGACCATCTACCAGCATGTAACGCAGCGAGAATGGCTGCGCCATTCGGACGATAGTGTCGTACACCGCGGAATCACCATGGGGATGGTATTTACCGATTACGTCACCAACGACACGGGCAGATTTTTTGTAGGCTTTATTCCAGTCATTGCCCAATACGTTCATGGCGTATAGTACGCGACGGTGTACCGGCTTCAGGCCATCGCGGACGTCCGGCAGCGCACGGCCAACAATGACCGACATCGCATAGTCCAGATAGGAGCTCTTCAGCTCTTCCTCGATGTTAACCGGTGTAATTTCTCTCGCAAGGTCGCTCATCTAACCGCTATCCCTCTACTGTATCCCGGATTCAAAGGTCGCAAATTATAACACAGCCGCGGTGATTGAGGTAAACCAATAAGCTTTATTCAACCGCGCGGGCTGATATACTCCGAAGTCTTGCAAAATAAGGAGTAAAAGCGCCCATGAATGCCGAAAAATCCCCGGTGGCTCACAACGTTGACCATGAAGAGATTGCCAAATTCGAAGCGGTGGCATCCCGCTGGTGGGATCTCGAAGGTGAGTTTAAACCTCTGCACCGCATTAACCCGCTGCGTCTGGGCTATATCGCGGAGCGTTCCGGCGGCCTGTTCGGTAAGAAAGTGCTCGACGTCGGCTGCGGCGGCGGCATTCTGGCAGAAAGCATGGCGCGCGAAGGGGCCACCGTCACCGGTCTGGATATGGGCTTTGAACCGCTGCAGGTTGCCCGTCTTCATGCGCTGGAATCTGGAGTGCAGGTGGAATATGTGCAGGAAACCGTCGAAGAACATGCGGCAAAGCATGCCCATCAGTACGACGTGGTGACCTGTATGGAGATGCTGGAGCACGTTCCCGACCCCCAGTCCGTGGTTCACGCCTGTGCAAAACTGGTGAAACCGGGCGGCCAGGTCTTCTTCTCGACGATCAACCGAAACGGAAAAGCCTGGCTGATGGCGGTCGTCGGGGCGGAGTATGTGCTGCGTATGGTGCCAAAAGGCACGCACGACGTGAAGAAATTCATCAAGCCTGCTGAATTACTGAGCTGGGTTGATCAAACGTGGCTCAAGGAGCAGCACATCACCGGTCTGCATTACAATCCATTGACCGATAAATTCAAACTCGCACCGGGTGTAGATGTTAACTATATGTTGCATACAACCGCCAAAAACGACTGACGTCATCCATTATTCTTATAAAGATTGCGCGACATCATGTTGCGCAATTCTGACCTCCCGTTGAAGAAATCAGCACTCGATCAAATTTTGAATTTTTTTTCTTAATTATTGACATCTCTTCCAGGCCTTACGGTACGAGGACTTAGCCTTTTTTACCCTTTGACAACCTCAATTTAACGTCAAAATCAACCCTTGTGCTGAAAAGATTCGATACTAGAATACTCACCATATAGCGTTTTTCTTATCGCAAACCCCCTATATGTAGTATTTATCCACAGAGTTAGTCACAAGACGGATCTGTGGATAAGCGGGGGATATTTTTTATTTCACGGACAGGTAAAACCCACATGAATCAGAGTCTGCTGGTGACTAAGCGCGACGGTACCACCGAGCGTATCAATCTGGACAAAATCCATCGTGTTCTCGACTGGGCAGCAGAAGGACTGAATAACGTATCTATCTCCCAGGTTGAACTGCGCTCTCACATTCAGTTCTACGATGGCATCAAGACATCTGATATCCACGAAACCATCATCAAGGCTGCGGCGGATCTCATTTCCCGTGAAGCCCCGGATTATCAGTACCTCGCTGCACGTCTGGCGATTTTCCACCTGCGTAAAAAAGCGTACGGCCAGTTTGAGCCGCCAAAGCTTTACGATCACGTGGTGAAAATGGTTGAGCTGGGTAAATACGACACGCATCTGCTGGAAGACTATACGGAAGAAGAGTTCGAGCAGATGAACGGGTTTATCGATCACTGGCGCGACATGAACTTCTCTTACGCGGCGGTGAAGCAGCTCGAAGGCAAATACCTGGTTCAGAACCGTGTGACCGGTGAGATCTACGAAAGCGCCCAGTTCCTCTATATTCTGGTGGCCGCCTGCCTGTTCTCTAACTACCCGCGTGACACCCGTCTGGAATACGTGAAGCGTTTCTACGATGCGGTTTCCACGTTCAAGATTTCTCTGCCTACGCCAATCATGTCTGGCGTGCGCACCCCAACCCGTCAGTTCAGCTCATGCGTCCTGATCGAGTGTGGTGACAGCCTGGATTCCATCAACGCGACCTCCAGCGCCATCGTGAAATATGTCTCCCAGCGTGCCGGTATCGGCATCAACGCCGGTCGCATCCGTGCACTGGGTAGCCCGATTCGCGGCGGTGAAGCGTTCCACACCGGCTGTATCCCGTTCTACAAACACTTCCAGACCGCGGTAAAATCCTGCTCTCAGGGCGGCGTACGCGGTGGTGCAGCCACCCTGTTCTACCCAATGTGGCACCTGGAAGTGGAAAGCCTGCTGGTACTGAAAAACAACCGTGGCGTTGAAGGCAACCGCGTTCGTCACATGGACTACGGCGTACAGATCAACAAGCTAATGTACACCCGTCTGCTGAAAGGTGAAGACATCACCCTGTTCAGCCCGTCCGACGTTCCGGGCCTGTATGACGCGTTCTTCGCCGATCAGGATGAGTTCGAGCGTCTGTACACCAAATACGAAAAAGACGACAGCATCCGTAAGCAGCGCGTTAAGGCGGTTGACCTGTTCTCCCTGATGATGCAGGAACGTGCCTCTACCGGCCGTATCTACATTCAGAACGTTGACCACTGCAACACCCATAGCCCGTTTGACCCGGTGGTTGCGCCAGTGCGCCAGTCTAACCTGTGCCTGGAAATCGCCCTGCCGACCAAACCGCTGGAAGATGTTAACGACGAAAACGGCGAAATCGCGCTCTGCACCCTCTCTGCTTTCAACCTGGGCGCTATCAAGAGCCTGGAAGAGCTGGAAGAGCTGGCGGTGCTGGCCGTGCGTGCGCTGGATGCCCTGCTGGATTACCAGGACTACCCAATCCCGGCGGCAAAACGTGGAGCAATGGGCCGTCGTACCCTCGGTATCGGCGTTATCAACTTTGCCTACTGGCTGGCGAAACACGGTAAGCGTTACTCCGACGGCAGCGCGAACAACCTGACCCACGAAACGTTCGAAGCGATTCAGTACTACCTGCTGAAAGCCTCCAACGAGCTGGCGAAAGAGCAAGGCGCGTGCCCGTGGTTCAACGAAACCACCTATGCGAAAGGCATTCTGCCGATCGATACCTACAAGAAAGACCTGGATGCGATTTCTAACGAACCGCTGCATCTGGACTGGGAAGCGCTGCGTGAATCCATCAAGACTCACGGCCTGCGTAACTCCACGCTGTCTGCCCTGATGCCGTCTGAGACCTCTTCGCAGATCTCTAACGCCACCAACGGTATTGAACCACCGCGCGGCCACGTCAGCATTAAAGCGTCGAAAGACGGTATCCTGCGTCAGGTTGTGCCTGACTACGAGCTGCTGAAAGACAACTACGAGCTGCTGTGGGAAATGCCAAACAACGACGGTTACCTGCAGCTGGTGGGGATCATGCAGAAGTTTATCGACCAGTCGATTTCTGCTAACACCAACTACGACCCGACGCGCTTCCCGTCTGGCAAGGTACCGATGCAGCAACTGTTGAAAGACCTGCTCACCGCCTACAAATTTGGTGTGAAAACCCTGTACTATCACAACACCCGTGATGGTGCGGAAGACGCTCAGGATGACATGGCACCGTCAATCCAGGACGATGGCTGCGAAAGCGGCGCATGTAAGATCTAATGAAGGGCGGGGATATCCCCGCCTTTATTTCGTAAGACAGGACTCCAATTCATGGCATACACCACCTTTTCACAGACGAAAAACGACCAGCTCAAAGAGCCGATGTTCTTCGGGCAACCGGTCAACGTGGCACGCTACGATCAGCAAAAATATGACATCTTCGAAAAGCTGATTGAAAAGCAACTCTCCTTCTTCTGGCGCCCGGAAGAAGTTGACGTCTCTCGCGATCGTATCGATTTCCAGGCGTTGCCGGAGCACGAAAAGCATATCTTCATCAGCAACCTGAAGTACCAGACGCTGCTGGACTCCATTCAGGGCCGTAGCCCGAACGTGGCGCTGCTGCCGCTGATCTCCATTCCGGAGCTGGAAACCTGGGTGGAAACCTGGGCGTTTTCTGAGACCATCCACTCCCGCTCTTACACCCACATTATCCGCAACATCGTTAACGATCCGGCGGTGGTGTTTGACGATATCGTCACTAACGAGCAGATCCAGAAACGTGCTGAAGGTATTGCGCACTACTACGACGAACTGATCGAGATGACCAGCTACTGGCATCTGCTGGGCGAAGGCACCCACACCGTGAACGGCAAAACCGTCACCGTGAGCTTGCGCGCGCTGAAGAAACAGCTTTACCTGTGCCTGATGAGCGTTAACGCACTGGAAGCCATCCGCTTCTACGTGAGCTTCGCCTGCTCCTTCGCTTTTGCGGAACGCAAGCTGATGGAAGGTAATGCCAAAATCATCCGTCTGATCGCCCGTGACGAAGCCCTGCACCTGACCGGCACCCAGCATATGCTGAACCTGCTGCGCAGCGGTACAGACGATCCGGAGATGGCTGAGATTGCCGAAGAGTGCAAACAGGAGTGCTATGACCTGTTCGTGCTGGCCGCTCAGCAGGAGAAAGAGTGGGCAGACTACCTGTTCCGCGACGGCTCCATGATTGGCCTGAACAAAGACATCCTGTGCCAGTATGTTGAGTACATCACCAACATCCGTATGCAGGCGGTCGGGCTTGAGCTGCCGTTCAAAACCCGCTCTAACCCAATTCCGTGGATCAACACCTGGCTGGTATCCGATAACGTGCAGGTTGCGCCACAGGAAGTGGAAGTCAGTTCTTATCTGGTCGGGCAGATTGACTCTGAAGTTAACACCGACGACCTGAGCGACTTCCAGCTCTGATGAGCCGCGTAACGCTTAGCCTTTCCGGTACCGAAGTGCTGTGCCGGGAAGAACACCCTTCCCTGTTGATTGCGCTTGAGGCGCATCAGGTTGAAGTGGAGTATCAATGCCGCTCAGGCTATTGCGGCTCATGTCGCTGCCGTTTAGTCGCCGGACAAGTGGACTGGCTGACCGAACCGCTGGCCTTCATCAACGAAGGTGAAATTTTGCCCTGCTGCTGCCGGGCAAAAGGCGATATAGAGATTGAGATGTAAACCGCCCCTCCGGGCGACATAAAAAAGGGCCTTACGGCCCTTTTTCTTTTACTTCAAAAACTGCACGGCTTTATCCGGGAAATCGGTGAACAGCCCGTCCACCCCGGCCTGGTTATACAGCACGTCGTACAGCTGGTTTACGTCCGTCGCATAAGCCGGTAGCTGGTCCGCACGCACCGTATACGGATGAACCTGCATATGGCTGGCGTGCGCCTCTTTCACCATTGCCGTCAGCTTGACGTGGCCTGGCGTTGAGCCTTCCGCCACCAGCATATGGTAATCCGGTCCGATACCGTCGGCGTACTGCGCGATCTGTTTCATTGCGCCCGGCTTAAACATCCAGTCGTAGTTGTAATTCACCCACGTGCCGTCGGGCTGTTTCTCCTGAGTTTCATTCCAGTCGGTGTAGGCAATCAGCTGTACCAGATTGAGATCCATCCCTCTCTTTGGCGCCAGCTCGGTTTTAATGCGCTTCAGCTCAGCGGCGTCAAAACACTGCAGATAGACTTTGTCGCGCTTGCTGGTGTAGCCGTACTTTTTCAGCACGTCCAGCGTCTTCGCGGCAATGTCCTTCCCTTCCTGATGGTGGAACCACGGCGCTTTTATCTCCGGGTAGATGCCGATGTTTTTCCCGGTTGAGTGGTTCAGTCCCTGAACAAACTCAATCTCTTCTTCGAAGGTATGAATGCGAAAATCAGATTTACCCATCGGGAAACGTCCCGGATAGACCTGCACCTTCTTGCCGTTTTCAACCTCGAAACCCTCGGTAAACTTCAGCGAACGAATCTCATCCAGCGTAAAGTCAATGGCGTAGTAGCGACCATCTTTGCGGGCGCGGGCCGGGAAACGCTCAGCCACGTCCGTCACGCGGTCAAGATAGTGGTCATGAAGGACGACCAGCTGGTCGTCACGGGTCATCACCAGATCCTGCTCGAGATAATCTGCCCCCTGCGCATAGGCCATCGCTTTTGCCGGGAGCGTGTGCTCTGGCAGATAGCCGCTTGCGCCGCGATGGGCGATAACCATTTTCTCGTTAGCCAGCGCTGAGCCTGTCATCAGGCCCGCCAGCAGCAGGCCCGTTGCTACGTAAGTTAATTTCATCAGCCTTCTCCTTATTGACGACGCGCCTGCATTTCGGCGTGATGACGTTTTTCACCAATCATCACCACAATCAACAGCAGCACCGCCAGCACGCTACCGCCAATCATCACCATAAAGCCGCCGTCCCAGCCGAAGAAGTCAACGGTGTAGCCCACAATGGCGCTCGCCGCGACCGAACCGCCAAGGTAACCGAACAGACCGGTAAAGCCGGCCGCCGTACCTGCCGCTTTCTTCGGCGCCAGCTCCAGGGCATGCAGACCAATCAGCATCACCGGGCCGTAAATCAGGAAGCCGATGACGATCATACAGGCCATATCGATTGACGGGTTACCCGGCGGGTTGAGCCAGTAAACCACGGTGGCAATGGTCACCAGCGTCATAAAGAAGACGCCCGTCGCACCACGGTTACCCCGGAACACTTTGTCCGACATCCAGCCGCAAATCAGCGTCCCCGGGATCCCGGCGTACTCATAGAGGAAGTAAGCCCAGGAGGATTTATCCAGCGCGAAATGCTTCACCTCTTTCAGATAGGTAGGTGACCAGTCGAGGATGCCGTAACGCAGCAGGTACACGAAGACGTTGGCCACCGCGATATACCACAGCAGTTTGTTGGGCAGGACGTACTTCATGAAGATCTGTTTGGCCGTCAGCTCTTCTTCATGCTGCTCGCTGTAATCATCCGGATAGTCGTTTTTGTACTCTTCAATCGGCGGCAGGCCACAGGACTGCGGCGTGTCACGCATCAGGGCGAAAGCGATAACCGCCACCAGAATGGCACCAAAGGCAGGCATATAAAGCGCGGCTTTCCAGTCGTTAAACCACGCCATCCCCAGCAGGAACAGCAGAGGTGGAATACCGCCACCGACGTTATGCGCGCAGTTCCACACCGACACGATGCCGCCACGCTCTTTCTGCGACCACCAGTGCACCATGGTGCGCCCGCAAGGCGGCCACCCCATTCCCTGGAACCAGCCACAGAGGAACAGCAGCACGAACATCACGGCGATGCTGGAGGTTGCCCATGGCACAAAGCCCATGAACAGCATCACCGCTGCCGCCAGGATCAGACCCGCAGGCAGGAACACGCGTGGATTCGAGCGATCGGACACTGAACCCATGATGAATTTGGAAAAACCGTAGGCGATAGAGATCCCCGACAGCGCGAACCCCAGATCGCCACGAGAAAAGCCCTGCTCCACCAGATACGGCATGGCGAGCGCAAAGTTTTTACGTACCAGGTAGTACGCCGCGTACCCGAAGAAGATCCCCAGGAAGATTTGCCAACGCAGACGACGGTATAGCGGATCAATTTCTGCCTCTGGCAGACGCGCCCGATGCGGCGCAGGTTTGAAGATACTGAGCATGACAGCCTCCGTGGCCAGGTATTGAATTTACAGGGGTTTAACTGCCCCACACTCCAGAGAGGCGGCGATGTTAAGAAATCACGGTGATTGTTACTGTGAATCAACGCACAAATTGTTACAGAAATATGACAATGTGCGCAGAAAAGCGCATGGAATCACGTTTCACTTTCGAATTTCGTTCGTTTATGTTCGAAATCAAACAAACCACAGTTTTGATGTGGCTAAATGGTAAAAAACGAACACAGAGGGATAACAATGACAATTCACGATCCTCGCTACAGCGATGTGATTATCATTGGCGGTGGCGCGACCGGCGCCGGCATCGCACGCGACTGCGCCCTGCGTGGGCTGAGCGTCACGCTTCTGGAGCGCCATGACATTGCGACGGGCGCAACCGGGCGCAATCATGGCCTGCTGCACAGTGGTGCCCGTTACGCGGTGACCGACCCCGAATCCGCGCGGGAATGCATTGCTGAAAACCAGATCCTCAGACGCATTGCCCGCCACTGCATTGAACCGACCAACGGTCTGTTCATTACGCTTCCCGAAGACGATCTCTCATTTCAGCCAACCTTTGTGACCGCCTGCCGCGCTGCAGGGATTGAGGCTGACGTCATCGACCCCGAACTCGCGCGTCGCCTGGAACCGTCTGTCAACCCGGCCCTTATCGGTGCGGTGAAGGTCCCGGACGGCACGGTTGACCCTTTCCGCCTGACCGCCGCGAACATGCTGGACGCCCGTGAACACGGCGCACAGGTTCTGACCGGGCAGGAAGTGACCGGGCTTATCCGGGAAGGGAACCGCGTCTGCGGCGTACGTGTTTTTGATACGCAGTATAAGGAGCATGGCGAACTGTACGCCGCCGTGGTGGTCAACGCGGCGGGGATCTGGGGGCAACGCATCGCGGAGTACGCCGAGCTGTCTGTGCGCATGTTCCCGGCAAAAGGCTCGCTGCTGATCCTCGACCACCGCATTAACAACCACGTGATCAACCGCTGCCGCAAACCTTCTGATGCCGACATCCTGGTGCCGGGCGATACCATTTCGCTTATCGGCACCACTTCAACCCACGTGGACTATAGCGAGATTGATTACAACCGCGTGACCGCCGACGAGGTGGATATCCTGCTGCGCGAAGGGGAAAAGCTGGCTCCCGTGATGGCGCAGACCCGAATTCTTCGCGCCTATGCCGGCGTGCGCCCTCTGGTGGCGAGCGATAACGACCCGAGCGGGCGCAACGTCAGCCGTGGCATCGTGCTGCTCGACCACGCCGCACGCGATGGCCTGGACGGGTTTATCACCATCACCGGCGGCAAGCTGATGACTTACCGCCTGATGGCCGAGTGGGCAACCGATGCCGTCTGCCGCAAGCTGGGTAATAGCGAACGGTGTGTGACCGCAGAGCAACCTCTGCCCGGCTCGCGTCAGTCCACCGAGAAAACGCTGCAAAAAATCATCTCCCTTTCCGCCCCCCTGCGCGGTTCCGCCATCTATCGCCACGGAGACCGCACGCCAGTCTGGCTGGGGGAAGGACGGCTGAGCCGTAGCCTGGTGTGTGAATGCGAAGCCGTCACGGCGGGTGAAGTGCAATACGCCGTGGAGAATCTGACCGTCAACAGCCTGCTTGATTTACGTCGGCGCACCCGCGTGGGCATGGGCACCTGCCAGGGTGAGCTGTGCGCCTGCCGTGCCGCCGGGTTGTTACAACGTTTTCATACCACCACTGCCACCCAGTCGCTGGCACAACTCAGTGATTTCCTGAACGAACGCTGGAAAGGTATTCAGCCTGTCGCCTGGGGTGATGCCCTGCGTGAAAGCGAGTTTACCCGCTGGGTCTACCAGGGGCTGTGCGGTCTTGAAAAGGAGCAACAGGATGAAATTTGATACCGTGATTGTCGGTGGTGGGCTGGCGGGTCTGCTCTGTGGTATCAGGCTAACGAAGCAGGGGCTGCGCTGCGCCATCATCACCCGGGGCCAGAGCGCACTGCACTTCTCGTCGGGTTCGCTGGATCTGCTGGATGAGGCATATCGCGATGCCCTGCCGCCAGAGCATCCCTATAACCTGACGGGCAGAGACACCGTCGACCGCTTCGCCCATGAAGCCGAAACCCTTCTGGCCGAGTGCGGCGCACGGCTGCAGGGTAACGCCCGGAAAAATCATCATCGGGTTACTCCGCTCGGCACCCTGCGCTCTGCCTGGCTCAGCCCGGAAGAGGTGCCTGTTGCCCCCTTCAACGCAGGACGGGTCCTGGTCGTGGGTATTAGCGGTTTTCTTGATTTCCAGCCCCACCTCGCTGCGGCATCGCTCTGTCGCCAGGGCGTGAACGCACAAACGGCTGAGATAGAGCTTCCTGAGCTTGACGTCCTGCGCGACAACCCGAGCGAGTTTCGCGCGGTGAATATTGCCCGTTTTCTCGATAACGACGATAAATGGCCGCTGCTGTATGCCGCGCTCCGGCCGCTTGCCGAAGGTTGCGACACGCTGTTTATGCCCGCCTGCTTTGGCTTAAGCGACAACCGGCTCTGGCGCTGGCTCTCGGATCGCCTGCCCTGCTCGCTTGGCCTGCTGCCGACGCTTCCCCCTTCTGTCCCCGGCATTCGCCTGCATACCCAGCTTCAGCGGCGGTTTATCGCTCAGGGTGGCGTGTGGATGGCGGGTGACGAGGTGAAAAAAATCACCCTGACGGATGGTTCGGTGAGCGAAGTCTGGACGCGTAATCACGCTGATATTCCGCTTCGCGCGCGTTATACGGTGCTGGCAAGCGGCAGTTTCTTCAGCAACGGGCTGCTGAGCCGTCGGGACGGCATCCAGGAGGCCATTATGGGGCTGGATGTCCGGCAAACGCCCTCCCGCGCGGACTGGTATCAGAGTGATTTCTTCACCCCACAACCCTGGCAGCAGTTCGGCGTGATTGTCGATAAGCAACTGCACCCGCGACTTTCTGGTCAGCCGGTCAGTAATCTCTATGCCATTGGCTCTCTTCTGGGGGGATACGATCCCATCGCTCAGGGTTGCGGCGGCGGGGTCTGCGCCATCACGGCGCTGTATGTGGCAGAGCAAATTGGCCAGCGCATGGAGGCTGAGCAATGAACGATACCCGGTTTGAAAGCTGCATCAAATGCACAGTTTGTACCACCGTCTGCCCGGTCAGCGGTGTGAATCCGCGCTACCCGGGCCCGAAACAGGCCGGACCTGACGGCGAGCGCCTGCGTCTTAAAGACGGTGCGCTGTACGATGAGGCGCTGAAATACTGCATCAACTGTAAACGTTGCGAAGTGGCCTGTCCGTCGGACGTGAAAATCGGCGATATCATCCAGCGAGCCCGCGCGCGTTACAGCACACAAAAGCCGTCCCTGCGCGATGCGATCCTGAGTCACACCGACCTGATGGGCAGTGTCTCCACGCCTTTTGCCCCGCTGGTGAATGCTGCAACGTCTCTCAAGCCGGTGCGAAAACTGCTGGATGCCACGCTGAAGATAGACCACCACCGCAGCCTGCCAAAATACTCTCACGGTACCTTCCGGCGCTGGTATACATCCGTGGCAGCGGAACAGGCGCAGTACACCGATCAGGTCGCGTTCTTCCACGGCTGCTATGTCAACTACAACCACCCGCAACTGGGAAAAGATCTGCTGAAGGTACTCAACGCGATGGGGACCGGCGTGCAGCTCCTGAATAAAGAGAAGTGCTGCGGTGTGCCGTTGATTGCCAACGGTTTTACCGATAAGGCGCGCAAACAAGCCAAAAGCAACGTCACGTCCCTGCGCGAGGCCATCGTTGATAAAGGGATTCCGGTGCTGGCCACCTCGTCCACCTGTACCTTCACCCTGCGTGATGAGTATCCGCACCTGCTGGACGTGGATAACACCGGTCTGCGCGAGCACATTGAGCTGGCGACGCGTTTCCTGTGGCGCAAACTGGACAGCGGGCAGACGCTGCCGCTGCGGGAACTACCGCTGAAAGTGGTGTATCACACACCGTGTCATATGGAGAAAATGGGCTGGTCGCTCTATACGCTTGAGCTGTTGCGGCTCATTCCGGGGCTGGAGCTGACGGCGCTGGACTCGCGCTGCTGCGGCATCGCGGGCACTTACGGTTTTAAGCGAGAAAACTACGAAACGTCACAGGCGATCGGCGCCCCGCTGTTTCGCCAGATTGAAGAGAGCGGCGCAGATATCGTGGTCACCGACTGCGAAACCTGCAAGTGGCAGATAGAGATGTCTACCAGCAAGCGCTGCGAGCATCCGATCACTCTGCTGGCGAAGGCGCTGGGCTAAACCATGCCGGGGCAAAACGCCCCAGCAAAGGCATCACTCAACAAACAGCGATTCGACAACATTAATCCAGCCGTGCTCGCTGGCCACCTCTTTACCCATCAGCCAGCGGCGCAGCATGTTCAGCGCCATCATGGCGCAGACCTCCTGACGTACCGCCAGACTGTGGCGAGTAATGCTCATTTTAACCCGCAAAGCATACGTGCCTTCCGGCGTCGCCAGCGCAAAGTTGAGATGTTCCTCATCCAGCCCCCCCACAAACAGCGACAGGCCAGCAAAATGTTTCACCCTTCTTTCCGAAGCCCAGCGCGCGGTCTGCGCCAGCGTTTCCTGCTGGAACGGCACCACTTCACTGGCTAACAGCGGCGCACTGGCGCGCGACAGCTGTAGCGCCAGCAGGCCGCCGGTGAACTGTTCGCTTAAGGTCACGCTCAGCTGCCGAGACTGCAGATGTGACGCAATCTGCGCCGGCAGCCCCTCGGTGCCTTCAAAGATCAGGCTTTCACCTGCGACGCGCTGCACCTCCGGCCAGAGCGCCAGCATCGCCGCCTTCTCTGAGGCCGGTCCTGTCAGCTTGAGTTCAATGATGGGCATGGAGGAGCGGTAGCCCATTGAGACACCGGGTGGCAGGGAGAGATGATCAAGACTCTGGGCCAGATCGCTTTCGGAGCGGCCAAACGTGGTCAGACGCAGGCAGAGCGGAGGCTCAGGCAGGGTAAAACGTTCGCGAAGGCGCGGCAGGATCTGCTGCTCAACCATCACTTTAAATTCTGACGGTACGCCCGGCGTGAAGAACATCAGGCAGCGGTTCAGCGTAATGGCAAACCCACACGCGGTACCCACGGGGTTATCGACCAGTTCGGCGCTGGCGGGAATTTCCGCCTGCTTGCGGTTGCTGGGTGCCATAACACGGCCACGTTCGGAGAAGAAATGCTCCATCTGCGCCAGCCACTCTTCATGCAGCACCAGCCCTTCACCTTTTGCGGTCGCGGCGGCCAGGGCGCTGAGATCGTCGCTGGTGGGACCGAGCCCGCCGTTCACAATCAACACATCGGCGTGTTCGCTACGCTCGCGCAGCACATTCATCAGTGACTCAAGATTGTCGCCCACCGTATTGCGGCGCGTTAACGGTAATCCTTGCTCAAAGAAAAGATCGGCAAGCCAGGCAGCATTGGTATCAATAATTTGTCCATGCAGCACTTCGTCGCCGGTGGATAACATCTCCACGTTAATCATTGTGTTCTCCCGCTTATATGGTCAAAACACTATAGCGCAAATGGATGTCGGGAGAAGAGAGAAACTGGCGCGACAGAATGCCGCGCCGGCGTGATTAGAACCCTGCGCTGACCCCCACGTACGGGCCGTCAGCCAGTGCGTTGTCGCGGTTGCCGTCTTTACCCGCCAGGTTCAGATAGCGATAGCCTGCTTCAATCGTAATCGGATGCATGATGGTCCAGCGCGCGCCCGCGTTGGCTTCTTCATAGCTGTCGATACCGCTGGAGAGCGAATCCGGAGAATAGTAATACTCGCCGAACAGGCCGAAGCTATCGCCAATTTTCCACTGCAGGCCGCCGCCTACCGCCGCCGCGTAACCTTCATCGCCGTCGTTCGGGTTAGTGTAAATTCCCTTACCGCCCACGGTGGCCAGGAACGGGCCAAGCGGAATGTTCAGACCCAGGCCGAGGCTTGCCGCATCGCCATCGTCATCGTTATGTGTCCAGCCGCCGGTCATCGCCAGACCGGAGGTCTCGGTCCCAAGGCCAAAGCCGAGGTGAGTATAATCCTGACCCGCCGAGCCGTTGAAGCTGATGGCGTTCGCCGCCGAAGAAACAACCATCAGGCCTAAGCCCACTAATGCCACTTTTTTCATTGTCGTGATCCCGCACAATTTTATAGAGATGTCCCAAAACCGCGAGATTTTAACCTGAGTCGCCCGGGGATCAAGCACTCTGCGTGCGGCAGGCGAGTAGTTTGTAACGATTTGATACCCGGTGTTTTTTTACGTGAGCAGCAGAAAACGCATTTTAACGCTCAGGCCACCCAGCGTTTCGCTGCGCGTCAGCTGCAAAGGACTTCGGTGCAGACGGGCAATATCAGCGGCCAGCGCAAGCCCGATCCCTGACCCGGCGGCATCTCCGACGTTATCCAGCCGGTGGAAAGGCAGCATCGCCTGCTGGATCTGGTCCTCTTCGATGCCCGGACCACTGTCCTCCACGCTCAGCTCAACGGCGCCCTGATCTGTTCGCAGGAACACGGTCACTGTCCCTTCTGCAGGGGTATATTTGATCGCATTCTCCAGCAGGTTGGCGCACAACTCCCCCAGCAGCACGTCATCGCCTTCGATCATGACCGGCTGCTGAAGACCGTCATAGCCCAGGTCAATCGCTTTACTGCGCGCCTGCGCCAGCCGGGAGAAGCAGCAGTTTTGCACCACCTGAACCAAATCCACCGGCGCAAACTGGCCCTCCCCCTGCTCCTTACGCTTCACAGCGGAAAGCTGCAGCAGCCGTTCGGTCAGTACAATGGTGTCATCCAGAGTCGCATTCATTGCCCGCAGGCTCTCCTGCCACAGGGCGGGCTCCTGACGCATCAGGGCAACGGAGACCTGGGTTTTCAGCACCGCCAGCGGGGTTTTGAGCTGATGCGAGGCATCCGCGTTGAAGCGTTCCTGACGCGACAGCACGCCGCGCAGCCTGTCGATATAGCGGTTGAACGCCACAATCAGCAGCCGGGTCTCAGACCAGGGCAACAACTCCGGCAGCGGCGCGAGCAGGCCTGGATCACGACGCACCATCAACGAAGAGAGCTGGCGCATTGGCCGCAGTACGCGACGCAACAACCACGCGGTCAACACCAGGGTCAGCAGCACCAGCAATCCCTGAGAGACCCATGATGAAAAGAGCAACTGACTGGCGAGATAGCGGCGGGACTGGAGCGTCTCCGCAACATAAATCTCCGCCATGCCGACGATATTCCCTTCATTGACGGGCTGCAGCAGACGCGCGACACGGATCGCCTGCCCGCGGTATTCGGTGTGATAAAACCAGGCCAGCGCCGGATAGAGCGTGGTACGGGATGTTGCCGGGGGCATCCGGGGCAGATCGTCATAACCGGAGATCACCCGCCCGTCGGGATCAACCACTTTATAATAGAGCCGGTCGTTCATATTGAGTTCAAAGCTGTCGAGCACCACCCAGGGAACATTCACGCCCAGCCTGCCGTCGTGAACCTCCAGCCGCTCCGATATTGTTCGGGCAGAGGATAACAGCGTGCGGTCGTAAGCCTGCGTGGCCGCCTGCAATGCGCTGACATAGCTGTTAAATGCCGACAACCCCCACAGCAACAACAACGGAAGCCCAAGAAACAGCAGCAGTTGCAGGTAAAGCGACTGCGGCTTAACCCACCTCATCGCCGCACTCCAGCACATAACCCAGTCCGCGAAGGGTGGTGACCCTCACGCCGCTACCGCTGAGCTTTTTGCGCAGACGATGAATATAGAGATCGATACTCTCCGGGCTGACGTCGTCATTCAGGCTAAACACCTGATCGAACAGCTGCTGCCGGGATACGGGGCGGGTCCGGCGATGCATCAACACCTTCAGCAGCGACAGTTCACGCGGTGTGAGCGACAGAGGCTCGTCGCGCAGCAGGAAAAAGCCTTCGTCGTCATATTCCAGCTCCCCAAGGCGCTGACGCTCCTGCGTTCGCCCTTCGCTTCTGCGCAACAGGGCGCGCAGCCGCGCGTCAAGCTCCTCCAGCTCAAACGGTTTCGGCAGATAATCATCCGCCCCGGCGTTGAGCCCTTTCACCCGGTCCGCCACGTTGCTGCGCGCGGTGAGAAACAGGACGGGCAGCGTCTGACCGCGTTTACGCAGACGATGCACAACCTCCAGACCGTCAAAGCCGGGCATTCCGATGTCCAGAATGGCAACCGCATAGCTTTCTCCCTGCAGCAGATGGTCGGCGGCGCGCCCGTCAGAAACGCAGTCCACGGCAAAGCCCTCCTGCACCAGCGCTTTCTCCAGCCAGTGAGCCAGCTCACGATTATCTTCCGCGAGTAAGAGACGCATATCACATCCTGTAAAGTTGGTGTCGCATTGAAAGGGAAATGAAAGGTTATTGTTTTAACAATCACGCAACGGAACCGCTACAAGGTGGTTCACATAATCAGAAAAAAGACCCGTACCCGTACTCCCGGAACTCCGGCGTGAGGATAAACGATGAAAAAACAACTACTTTCGACGCTTGCTGCAAGCGTATTGATGATAAGTGCCTCTGTCGTTCAGGCGCAGGATGCCCCGTCCCGCACCGAGTGCATTGCGCCGGCGAAACCCGGCGGCGGTTTCGATCTCACCTGCAAACTCATTCAGGTCAGCATGCTGGAGACCGGCGCTATCGCAAAACCCATGCGTGTGACCTATATGCCCGGCGGCGTGGGTGCCGTTGCGTACAACGCGATTGTCGCGCAACGCCCTGCGGAAGCCGGCACGGTGGTGGCTTTCTCCGGTGGCTCGCTGTTGAACTTGTCTCAGGGGAAGTTTGGCCGCTACGGCGTGGATGACGTGCGCTGGCTGGCAACCGTCGGTACCGACTACGGCATGATTGCCGTGCGCGCGGATTCACCGTGGAAATCCCTGAAAGACCTGCTGACCGCCATGGAAAAAGATCCGAACAGCGTGGTGATTGGCGCCGGTGCCTCCATCGGCAGCCAGGACTGGATGAAAGCCGCCCTGCTGGCACAGCAGGCGAAGGTTGATCCTCACAAGATGCGCTACGTGGCGTTTGAAGGGGGCGGCGAACCGGTGACGGCGCTGATGGGAAATCACGTTCAGGCGGTATCCGGCGATCTCAGTGAAATGGTGCCCTACCTGAACGGCGATAAAATCCGCGTGCTGGCGGTCTTCTCTGAGAACCGCCTGCCGGGCCAGCTGGCGAACGTCCCTACCGCAAAAGAACAGGGCTATGACCTGGTCTGGCCGATTATCCGCGGTTTCTTCGTCGGGCCAAAAGTGACCGATGCCGAATATCAGTGGTGGGTCGAAACCTTCAATAAACTCCAGCAGACCGAAGCGTTTAAAAAGCAGCGCGATCTGCGCGGGCTGTTTGAGTTCAACCTGAGCGGCAAACCGCTGGATGAGTACGTCAAAAAACAGGTCAATGACTATCGCGAACAGGCGAAAGCCTTTGGCCTTGCCAAATAACCGGAGGCGGTATGAGCGATCGTATTTTTGCCGGGATTTGGCTGCTGCTCTGCGTCGGTGGGATGTTCGTCGCCTGGCAGATCCACAGCGAATACAGCTATGAACCGGTGGGGCCGCGCCCCTTCCCGATGGGCATTGTTGGACTGATGCTGCTCTGCTCGGTGGCCCTGCTGCTCCGTCATCCGGATACCGTAGAGTGGCCACCGCGCCGTATTCTGCAGCGTCTGCTGGTGATGGTCATCGTTCTGCTGATGTACGCCTGGGGTTTTGAGTGGCTCGGCTTTCCGGTGGCAACCGCCATCCTGACGATGGTGATCGGCATGCTGTTTAACGCCACCCTCCCGGCGGCGGGGATTTCCGGCGCGGTAATGGGGATCTTGCTGTGGTTTGCCTTTGACCGCCTGCTGGATGTGACCTTACCGCTCGGCGCATGGTTTAATTAACGGAGCACGCTATGGATACCTGGATTTATCTCTCGCAGGGGTTCGCCGTGGCGATGACCCCCGAAAACCTGGTGATAGCCCTGATCGGCTGCTTTGTCGGGACCATTGTGGGTCTGCTGCCCGGCCTTGGGCCGATTAACGGCGTCGCCATTTTACTCCCGCTGGCGTTTGCCCTGCATCTGCCTGCGGAATCGGCGCTGATCCTGCTGGCGACGGTGTATATCGGCTGTGAATATGGCGGGCGTATTTCATCCATCCTGCTGAACGTGCCAGGCGATGCGGCGGCCATTATGACCGCGCTGGATGGCTACCCGATGGCACGGCAGGGTCGCGGTGGCGTGGCGCTGTCCATCTCCGCGGTCAGTTCGTTTTGTGGTTCGCTGATTGCCATCGGCGGTATCATTCTTTTTGCCCCTGCGCTGGCCCAGTGGTCGCTGGCGTTTGGTCCGGCAGAGTATTTTGCGCTGATGGTCTTTGCCATCGCCTGTCTCGGCAGCATGATGGCGCAGAATCCGCTGAAATCGTTTTTGTCCGCGTTGATTGGTTTAGGGTTAGCCACCGTCGGCGTGGATGCCAACACCGGGGTTTATCGCTTTACCTTTGACAGCGTGCACCTTTCCGACGGTGTGCAGTTTATCGTGGTCGTGATTGGCCTGTTCTCGGTCTCTGAAATTTTATTGATGCTGGAACATACCAGCAGCGGACAGACGCTGGTGCGTAAAACGGGCCGCATGCTTTTCAGTGCCAAAGAGGGCGCACAGTGTATCGGCGCGACGCTGCGTTCGTCGGTGATTGGCTTCTTCGTCGGCATTCTGCCGGGGGCCGGGGCCACCATCGCCAGCGCCATCACTTACATGACCGAGAAAAAGCTCAGCGGCAACAGTGACAGCTTCGGCAAGGGGGACATTCGCGGGGTAGCGGCACCAGAGGCTGCGAATAACGCCTCGGCCTGCGGTTCGTTTATCCCGATGCTGACCCTTGGCGTACCGGGTTCGGGCACCACGGCGGTGATGATGGGCGCGCTGACGCTCTATAACATTACGCCTGGACCGGCCATGTTTACCGAGCAGCCGGATATTGTCTGGGGGTTGATTGCAGCGCTGCTGATCGCCAACGTGATGCTGCTGGTCATGAACATTCCGCTGATTGGTCTGTTCACCCGGATGCTGACAATTCCCCTGTGGTTCCTGGTGCCGGCTATCGCGGCCGTCTCTGCGGTGGGGGTGTATGCGGTACACAGCACCACTTTCGATCTGGTGCTGATGGTGCTGCTTGGCGTACTGGGCTACATCCTGCGTAAGATGCACTTCCCGATGTCACCGCTGATTTTAGGCTTTGTGCTGGGAGAGATGCTGGAGCAGAACCTGCGCCGCGCCTTGTCCATCAGCAACGGCAATATGTCTATTCTGTGGGACAGCAGCGTGACGAAGGTGCTGTTAGCGATGGCCATCCTGGTGATTGTGGTTCCGCCGGTATTGCGTCTGCTGCGTCGCCGCCAGCGCAAACCGGCACCGGATATCGGTTGATTATCCTTTCAACAGACGGGTGACCCACTGTTTTAATGCCTGGCGGGAGATCTTAATCCCGCCATTTTTAAGCTCTGCCGGCAGCATCAGCCAGTGCACCGGCTGCTCAAAGCGCGCCAGTTTACCCTGCACCCATGCCGGGAAGCCGGTGATATCGGTTCCCGGTTCACACTCCACCACCGCCACCGGACGCTGACCGAACTCGGCGTCATCGAGTGGGACGATAAACGCCTGGTTTATCTGCGGATGACGGGCAATAACCCGCTCAAGGCTTTCCGGCTGGATCCCTTCGCCCCCGCTGAAAAAGAGGTTGTCCATTCGGCCAAGGATCGTCAGGCGCCCGTCATGCCATTCCCCGCGATCGCGGGTGGCAAACCAGCCCTGAGCATTGGTCAGCGGAATCAATGCACCGTCCCGCCAGTAACCTGCGGCCATACTTTGCGCTTTGATCCACACTTCACCGTCAACCACCCGCACCTCTCTGCCCGGCAACGCAGCGCCGACGTCCGGTTCACCGTCCGCCTCTTTGGCGCAAACCGTTGAGGCAAACTCCGTCAGACCGTAGCCACAGAAAGTGCGGATCCCCCGCTGGCTCGCCTGCTGAGTCAGATCAACGGGGATCGCGGCCCCGCCAAGCAGTACGGCTTTCAGCGCGACAGGCTGGTGTGCATTAAGCAGACGCCAGAGCTGCGTCGGTACCAGTGAGGCATGCGTACAGCCCTGCAGGGCCTGCGCCAGCGGCTGCTTCTCGCGGACGGTTAAGCGCGCGCCGGCCTGCAACCAGCGCCACAAAATCCCCTGCCCGGAGACATGAAACAGCGGCAGGGAGAGCAGCCAGTCGTCTTCATCGCCGTAGGGCATCAGCGAAAGCACGCCGCGTGCACTGGCAAGATGGGCGGCACAGGTATGGACCGCCGCCTTGGGTAAACCGGTTGAACCGGATGTCAGCGTCATGGAAGCCAGCCGCGATGGTTGCCACGCCACGCGACACCCGCCCGGCGCCTCGCGCATGCTGAGTGCCACCAGCCCGTCGTAGACGCCGTCCAGCACCAGGGCAAAGCGCAGCGTCATCTGCGGGAGCAACACGTCCAGCAGCGGATGCGGCAGCTGCGGGTTAACGGGAAGAATACGTGCCCCGCACTGAAGCAATGCCAGCCACGCCATCAGGGTTTGCGGGTGATTATGCGCCAGCAGCAGTACGCCGTCGCCCTCCTGCACACCCTGCAGCTGAAAGCCTGCGGCCAGTCTGTCGATGCGCGCACACAGCTGTTGCCAGCTGAGCGTCTCATCGTTCAGCCTCAGGGCCGGTTTATCAGCATACTGCGCGCACCAGTGTCGCCACGGCCAGTCGATAAAACTCATAGCAACGGCTCCAGCCCCTCAACGTCAAGGAGCGGCAGCGTGCTGTCTGGCCACGGACGGATAAGCTGATTTTGCATCAGGTTCAGCGTATCGAGACCGGGGACAGTGTCTGGCGTTAACCAGGCGGCAATGCGCGCCAGTTGAGTTAGCCCCAGGCTGGACTCAATCGAAGAGCTAATGACCGCCGTCAGCCCGGCGGCATGGGCCGCCGCGACCTGCTCACGTACCTTAGCAAGGCTGCCGGTCAACGTCGGTTTAATGACCACCGCGCGGACACCCGGTTCGGCGACAAACGCAAAGCCGTCTTCACGCAGGCTTTCATCCCACGCGATGGCAATGCCGGTTTCACGGGCAAACGCCCGGGAATCGTCGCGGGTTTTACACGGCTCTTCCAGAAACGCGATGCGACTGCGGTACGCCGGGTTTACGTACTTCGCGAACTGCTGCGCCTTCAGCGGCGTCCAGGCGCGGTTAGCATCCAGACGCAGATGCAGGTCGGGCAATGCTTCCAGTAAGAGGTTAGCGACCATCCCATCGCGCACCGCTTCATAGAGACCGACTTTGATTTTCGCCACTTTCTCGCCCGGCATGGCGGCGAGCAGCGCAAACAGTTCATCCGGATCGCCCGTACAGAGCGGTGCCGCGCGGTAATTAGCCTCTGCAGGCAAGCTACCGTCCAGCTCCGCCAGCGCGCAGCTAATACCAAAAGCCGCGGAAGGCACCTCCGGCAACGCCGGGTTCGCGCCCTCACGCCACTCACTGGCCCACGCCAGCAATACCGCCTGCGCGTCATCCAGCGATTCAAGGCTAAAACCCGGCAGCGGCGAAATCTCGCCCCAGCCTTCCTGCTCGCCCTGCTGCAAATGCACCAGCATGCCATCACGGGTTTTTAACCGCCGTTCACGCAGCACCACGCCCGCGTCCATCGGTATCTGCCAGCGGTAAACCTGCGCGCGACGCATTACGGATTCCGTTTATATTTGCTGAAGTCAGGCTGGCGTTTTTCGTTAAAGGCGTTGCGACCTTCCTGCCCTTCTTCGGTCATGTAGAACAGCATGGTGGCGTTACCTGCCAGCTCCTGCAGACCTGCCTGACCGTCACAGTCGGCATTCAGGGCCGCTTTCAGGCAGCGTAGCGCCATTGGGCTGTTTTGCAGCATTTCACGACACCAGCGCACGGTCTCTTTCTCGAGGTCGGCAATTGGCACCACGGTGTTCACCAGGCCCATATCCAGCGCTTCCTGAGCAGTGTACTGACGGCACAGGAACCAGATTTCGCGGGCTTTTTTCTGACCGACAATGCGAGCCATGTAGGAAGCCCCCCAGCCACCATCGAACGAACCCACTTTCGGGCCCGTCTGGCCAAAGATGGCGTTCTCTGCGGCAATGGTCAGGTCACACATCATGTGAAGCACATGGCCGCCGCCGATGGAGTAGCCTGCCACCATCGCCACCACCGGTTTTGGACAGGTGCGGATCTGGCGCTGGAAATCGAGCACGTTCAGGTGGTGAACGCCAGAGTCATCCTGGTATCCGCCGTAATCGCCGCGCACTTTCTGATCGCCACCGGCACAGAACGCTTTTTCACCTTCGCCGGTCAGGACGATAACACCGATGTTGTCGTCATAGCGCGCGTCTGCCAGCGCCTGAATCATCTCTTTGACGGTCAGCGGACGGAACGCGTTACGCACCTGCGGGCGGTTGATGGTGATTTTGGCAATGCCGTCTGCGGATTTGTGGTAACGAATGTCGGAGTAACCTTCGGAGCAGTCTTGCCATTCAACCGGCGCATAGAGCATGTGTTCATCAGGATAGATCATAGAGAGTCCTTTATTCGAAGACGCAGTATCTGAGCCAGACTCGCAGCAACCGCAGCGGGGTTTTCCCGGTGGGCGTTGTGTCCGGCATGGGGGATCGCATGGCGTACGGCGTGCAGTTCAGCCGCAAGGGCTTTGAACTTCTCATCACGTTCACCATATAAATAATCAAAAGCGACGTTGCAGGCGCTCAGTGCCGGACGCAAATCAGGCTGCACGGCCAGCGAGGTGGCCTCGAGCATCATCGCCAGAGTCGCGCCATTGTTCTGGCTACGCAGGCGAATAAGCGCCTGCCGCTGAACGTCCGTCAGGGAAGCAAATACGGGTTGTCGGTACCAGTCAGTGAAAACCACGTCGAGCGCCTCGGTACGAAAGCGCCGCGCCCAGCGGCGATCGGATGCCAGCCGCGCACTCCGCTCACCGGCGTCCTGTAGCCCGGGATGGCCGCCTTCCACAATAATGCCCTTCAGCCCCTCTGGCTGCTGGCAGGCATGGAACATCGCAATGCGGCCGCCGAGGGAGTACCCCACCAGCCAGAAATTCAGTATGTTGTAACTAAGCAGGGTTCGGGTCAGCAAATCGCTCATCTCCTCTAACCCGGTCACGCCAGTATTGCCGGAATCACCGTGCCCCGGCAGGTCGAGATACAGCTGCGGGTAATCGCTCAGCGCCGCCCCGACCGTCTGCCACTCGCGGCAATCCCCGGAAAAACCGTGCAAAAAGACCAGCCAGGGATAACCCGGCTTTCCAGCCTGCTGCACGCCCGCGAGGATCACAGGTGGCTTACCTGGGCCAGCAGGCTTTGCAGTTTCTGCGCGCCGTCAGCATCGTTCACCACCAGTTCGATCAGCGTCGCACCGGGCTGTCGCCAGGCGCTGCTGAGGGCCGCATCAAGCGCCTCCCAGCTTTCCGGGCGATGGTATTTCAGGCTGAACATTGCCGCGGCGTGTTCAAACTGCACGTTCTGGGGCATCAGATAGAAACGCTCACGTTCGCTCTGCGGGGTGGGCAGCAGGGAGAAAATCTGTCCACCGTTGTTGTTAACCACAATCAGCACAAACGGTGCCGAAACCTGACGCAGCAGCGCCAGGGCATTGAGGTCGTACAGCGCGGAGAGATCGCCGACGATCGCCAGCGTAGACTTCGCGCTGGCACGCTGTACGCCCGCCGCCGTGGAGATCAACCCGTCAATGCCGCTGGCCCCCCGGTTACTGTAGACCGGGTAACCGGCTGGCAGCTTTGAAAAGGCATCTATCAGGCGAACCACCAGACTGTTGCCGACAAAGAGCTGCCCCTGCTCGGGCAGATACTGACGAATACGGTGTGCCAGCCCGGCCTCACTGAATGCTTCGCAGCTCGCCTGGGTTAACGCCCAGGCCTGTTCCGAAAGCGCCGGGATCGCAACGGCCCAGGGCTTGCGTTTTTCAGCCGGATGGAGTGCAAGCCAGGCGTCAATCTCACTGACCAGACGACGACCACGATGGTGTGCCGGGTCGAGCCGCCCTTCCAGCGAGTCCACCAGCCAGTACTCTTCTGGATCACAGGTTGCCTGCCACTGCAGTAACCGTTTACCGGTCAGGCTTGAGCCGAGCTGGACAATAATCTGCGCCTGCGAAAGCTCGGTGACCGCCTTCGCATTCCCCAGCCAGAGGTCGGCACACGGCAGCGGCTGACCGGTCTGGGAAAGCACGTCGCCAATCAGCGGCCAGCCAAGGGTTTGCGCCCATTCCGCAACCAGCTTGCCTTGCGCGGCGCTCATGCGCCCGGCAACCACCACGCCACGCTTCTGCCGCCAGAAGAACCAGTCACGTTGTCTGGCGCTTTCAGGATGCGGTTGTGCACGCAGCCACGGCTTTTCACTTTGCCACCACTCACCCAGGGTGCGCTGCCATTCAAGACCGGTGTCATCCATTTCACCATACAGCGGTTCGGCAAACGGACAGTTAATATGCAGCGCCCCGCTGCGCAGTGTCCCGATGGCATGATCGATTGTCGAGACCAGCCAGCTTGCCGGAATATCCTGAGTAGGACGCGGTAGCGCGATTGCCTGTGAAGGATGCGAGGCAAAGATGCCCGGCTGACGAATGGCCTGGTTGGCGCCACAGTCGATAAGCTCGGGGGGACGATCCGCGGTCAGCAGGATCAGTTTCTCCCCGGTTAATCCGGCTTCGATCAGCGCCGGATAGAGGTTTGCCACCGCGGTACCGGAGGTCACAATCACCGCCACAGGCTCGTTGCTGACTTTCGCCAGCCCCAGCGCCAGATGGCCAAGCCCGCGTTCATCAAAATGAGTGTGGTGAATAAATGCCCGGTTTTCAGCGGCCGCCAGCGTCAGCGGCGTTGAACGAGAACCCGGTGCAATACACACGTGCCTGACGCCATGGCGAGTCAGGGCTTCAAGGATCACCGCCGCCCAGCGTCGGTTAAAAGAACTTACTGACATGAGATTGTCCGGTATCAAGAATGCGACACAGTATAAATAATAGAAAAAATTGGAATTTTGATATGAATCGGGATTGCGCGAATCAGTATTAATCCCTTAGGAGCAGAGAGCGCAGTCCGGCCGCTTTGTTTTCTATCTCCTGCCACTCCTGCTCCGGGTCAGAGCCGCTGACAATTCCTGCCCCGGCGTACAGCCGCAGGGCGTCTTCGTAAACACGGGCAGAACGCAACGCCACGCAGAACTCGCTTTGTTCAGGGGATAAATACCCGGCAGAACCTGCGTACCACTCGCGGTCGAACGGCTCGTTGTGGTAGATAAAGTCGCGCGCCGCCTGACGCGGCAGGCCGGCGACGGCCGCCGTGGGCTGCAGAACATGCAGGCATTGTGCATCGTCAGCGTG
Organism: Enterobacter sp. BIDMC 26; assembly: GCF_000534435.1. Taxonomy (NCBI): domain Bacteria; kingdom Pseudomonadati; phylum Pseudomonadota; class Gammaproteobacteria; order Enterobacterales; family Enterobacteriaceae; genus Enterobacter; species Enterobacter sp. BIDMC 26. Next base: position 2,421,355 of record NZ_KI973182.1, read on the forward strand.
TTTGAGCTCGGTCCAGATACAGCGACGCAGATGCTGTACTTTACGCAGCCGTACAACCTGGGCGGGCAGCACCTCCAGCGTCTGGGTATGGTGCTGGAGCCGCTGGCAAATATCTTCCACCACCAGCATATTTTCTCGCTGATTTTTGTCGTCGTTCATCAGCCAGTCGCCCAGCCGTTCAGCCTGTTTATCATCGGTATGGCTGGCGACGGTGCCTGCCAGCGCTTCCGTGCGCAGCAGCTTGCCGCGTCTGCGCCACAGGCGCTCGGGGGTCGAGCCGAGAAACGCGTTGCTGGCATCGAATACCATGCAGAAATGGTAGCAGTTCAGGTTCAGGGCGCGGCTGGCAGCCATCAGTGCGACAGGGTTAACAGAGTGCTTAAACTGCAGGTCGGTTGCCCGGGCGAGCACCACCTTTTCAAAATCACCGCGAGCGATGGTCTGGGTTGCCTTGCGGATAAGGCGCAGCCATTCGGGTTGTTCCGGATGATGCTTTTCCTGCACAACCTCAACGGACAGCGGACGAATGGGTCTTGCCTCACCGAGCTGCTGGAGAAAATCCAGCGCGGCGCGGGCATCATCGTGAAGTGAACTGTCGCTCCACAGCTGCAGGCGTAACGTGGCCTGTCCGGCGGTACGTCGCCACAGCAGACGCGGTAAAAACAGACTGCCCTGCTCGGGATTAAACGCATTCAGGCCGCAGATACGCGTGTCACGGGCCGCATCATGCGCCTGCAAAAACTGTGAGGCAAATGCCAGAGAGGAGAAATGCGCGACGGCACCAAGCGCAGCAAGTTCTTCATCACCGTTACGCTGTTGCCAGTAAAACTGAGGATAGCAATGCTGAACGCCCAACCAGGCCAGGGGATCGAAGGCGTCGTTTAACGGGAAAGAGACGTCGAAGTGATGTAAACCGGGTGCAGTGGGTAACGCTTGCGTAAGCTGGCTACGCAGATGCTCCAGCGCGGTGGAAATCGAATTCACGCGAACCTCTCCCTGTTAAAACCGCATATTATACGGGGTACTGACCATAAATAGCAGTACCCACGTATAGGGAGTGGTTAACCGTATAAGGAACGTTAACGGCGGGCTAAAAGCAGCCCCAACACCAGCCCGACAGCTGCCCCTACCCCGATGCCTTGCCATGGTTTTTCATGGACGTAATCATCGGCACGGTATACCGCCTTTTTCGCGCGGTAGTAGTAATTGTCCGAAGCATGGCTGACGCGATTTTTAACATCATCCAGCGCTTTTTCGGCACGGGCTTTCAGCTCAATATATTTCTGATCGGCAGGGTCGCCCGACGAACGTAACACCTCTTCCAGCGTTTCGCTCAGCAAGGCCAGGTCGTCATCGATACGGGTATCCCAGGATTGAAATGACATATTTTTCTCCATGTTAGTACACCAGTCCGCTAACTATAGCCAACGACTCGCCATTACGCCTGTTTCGCTTCCCGCGCCATGCCGATGTGTGGAATACCGTCCTCATCGTACACGTCCGTCACGGGGGTAAACCCAAAATGCCCATAGAACGGTTGCAGGTGCGCCTGCGCGCCCAGATATAACGCCTTGTCCGGCCACTGTTTTTGGCACGCTTCCAGCGTTTTTTTCATCAGCTGATAGCCCAGTTTTTCACCACGCGCGTTGCCGCTGATAATCACGCGACCAATCACGACAGGCTCAAAATCGTCTTCGCTTTTCAGAATCCTCGCATACGCCACCAGCGCGTTGTCCCGCCAGCCAAGAATATGGCGATTCTCACCAATAAGATCATCGCCATCGATATCCTGATACGGGCAGGTTTGTTCAACAACAAACACTTCGCAACGCAGTTTAAGCAGCGCGTAAAGTGACGTTACCGTGAGCTCACTATGGTGTAAATCTTGCCACTGGATCATGTCAGTCTCCTTCCTGGGTTCCTCACGTTATACTAAACCCCTCCCCGTTCGGCAAAGGGCTGATTACGTTATGGAACTGATTTTTCTCGGTACGTCCGCTGGAGTGCCAACCCGATCACGAAATGTGACCGCGATTCTGCTGGATTTGCAGCACCCGACGCGGGGTGGATTATGGCTTTTTGACTGCGGTGAAGGAACGCAGCATCAGCTGTTACATACCCCGTATCATCCCGGCAAACTGGATAACATTTTCATTACCCATCTGCATGGCGACCATCTGTTTGGCCTGCCTGGCCTGCTGTGCAGCCGCTCAATGGCGGGCAATGCCAACCCGCTGACGATTTACGGGCCTGCGGGTATCCGGGAATTTGTCGACACCACGCTGCGCCTGAGCGGCTCATGGACAGATTATCCCCTGGAGGTGGTGGAGATAACCGCCGGTCTGGTGCTGGATGACGGTGTGTATCGGGTGACAGCCCAACCCCTGAGCCATCCGGTAGAGTGCTATGGTTATCGCATTGAGGAGCAGGATAAACCCGGCGCGCTCAATGCGTCGGCGTTACTGGCCGACGGGATTAAACCCGGGCCGCTGTTCCAGCGTCTGAAGCAGGGCGAAACCGTGACGCTAGAAGACGGGCGCGTCATCAACGGGCAGGATTACCTCGCCGCCCCGCAGCCCGGGAAAAAACTGGCGATTTTTGGCGACACGGCCCCGTGCCCGTCGGCGTTGCTGCTGGCGCAGGGTGTGGATCTCATGGTGCATGAAGCCACCCTCGAGGCGGCGATGGAAGAGAAAGCCAACAGCCGGGGCCATAGCTCTACGTACCAGGCGGCGCAGCTTGCGCGTGACGCGGGCGTCGGGAAACTGATCGTCACCCATGTCAGCTCGCGCTACGATGCCCGGGGCTGTGAACGCCTGCTGGCAGAGTGCCGTGAACGGTTCCAGGAATGTGAGCTGGCCGAAGATTTCGCTAAGGTCAGCGTTTAGTCCTTCATTTTTCTCTCAGAGTGCCGATAACGATTAAAAGGTCAGCATTTCTCTCGAGGGTAGAATGGATAATTTCCAGAAAGATATTGATGACAGGGCGAATCTCACCCTGTCGAACCGTTTTGAACTGTTGCTGTTCCGTCTTGGCACCTCTCTGAACGCAAATAAATCCGAGCTGTTTGGCATTAACGTCTTTAAGCTGCGTGAAATTGTGCCGATGCCAGAGTTCACGAAACCCGCCGGGATGAAATCACCGCTGATGGGCATGGTGAATATTCGCGATCAGGTTATCCCGGTAATCGACCTGGCTGCCGTGGCCGGCTGTAAGCCAACCACCGGGCTGAACATCCTGCTGATCACGGAATATGCCCGCAGCGTGCAGGCTTTTGCGGTGGAATCCGTTGAGAACATCATGCGTCTTGACTGGAAGCAGGTGCACGCGGCGGAAACTGCCGTCAGCGGGCGGTACATCACCAGTATCGCCTGTCTGGATGAGAAGACCGATACCAATGAGCTGGCGATGGTGCTCGACGTTGAGCAGATCCTGTATGACATCACCCCGGCCAACCACGACCTGCATGCCACGGATCTGAAGACCACGAAATTCCACATCAAGCCCGGTGCCGTCGCGATTGTCGCCGAAGACTCTAAAGTGGCACGCTCGATGCTGGAAAAAGGTCTGCAGGCGATGGAGATCCCGGCGCAGCTGCATATCACCGGCAAAGACGCGTGGGAGAAAATTAGCGTGCTGGCGGCGCAGGCTCAGGCTGAAGGTGTGCCGATTACCGATAAGATTGCACTGGTGCTGACCGACCTGGAAATGCCGGAGATGGACGGCTTTACCCTGACGCGTAAAATCAAAACCGATCCGCTGTTGAAAGATATTCCGGTGGTGATCCACTCTTCCCTCTCCGGCAATGCTAACGAAGATCATATTCGTAAGGTGAAAGCCGACGGTTACGTGGCAAAGTTTGAACTCAATGAACTCTCGTCAGTCATTGAAGAAGTTCTGGATCGGTCAATGAAGAAGATTGACGGTCCGCTGATTAGCCGTAAACAGCTGGCTTAACTTTCAGCAGGCTCACGCCTTCCCGACAGGGCAAGGCCGCAAGCCAACAAAAAACCCGCCGAGGCGGGTTTTTTTATTCACTGCGGTCAAACAGCAACGTGATTACATCAGCGGCATCGCGTGCTGCACGATGGTGATCAGCGGCTGTGGATAGATACCGAAGATCAGTACCAGCAGCGCGGAGATCAGTACCACGATACCACCGGCGCTGTACTGCCAGTTACGCGGCGCATCGCGGTTCAGTTGCTGAGGTGCACTCAGATACAGACTCACGGCCACACGCAGGTAGTAGTAGAGACCGATTGCAGAGCCGATAACCACGCCAGCCGTCAGCCACCACAGGTGTGCCTGCACACCCACTGCCAGCACGTAGAACTTACCGATAAAGCCCAGCGTCATCGGAATACCCGCCAGAGAGAGCATCATTACTGTCATAACGGCGGACAGAATCGGACGGTGCCAGAACAGACCACGGTAGGAGAACAGGGAATCTGCATCCGGACCACGGTACGGGCTGGACATCAGGCTCACCACGCCGAACGCGCCGAGGCTGCTGAACAGGTAACCGGCCAGGTAAACACCGACGGTCTCCATCGACATCTCACCGCTCTGCAGCGCAATCAGTGCCACCATCAGGTAGCCCAGATGGGAGATAGATGAGTAGCCCAGCAGACGTTTAATATTGGTCTGGCTCAGCGCCATCAGGTTACCGAAGATGATGGAAGCAAACGCGATGATACCCAGCACCACGCGAACCGCTTCGCTGTCACCCACCGGCGCGTACAGGAACAGACGCATCACCACCCCGAAGATAGCGATTTTGCTCGCCGTCGCCAGGAAGGTTGAGACTGGAGCAGGCGCGCCCTGGTAGACGTCTGGCGTCCACAGGTGGAACGGAACCAGAGAGAGCTTAAAGCCAAGGCCAACAATCATCATGCCCAGACCCGCCAGCAGCAGCGGTTCGTGCAGCATACCGTCGCCGAGGCTCTTGCCGAGCGCCATGAAAGAGAGGTTTCCGGACTGTGCGTACAGCAGCGCGATACCAAACAGCAGGAAAGACGACGCGGCAGCAGACAGAATGGTGTACTTGATGCTCGCTTCCAGAGAACGTTTCTGACGGAAAGCGTAACCAATCAGACCGAACAGCGGCAGAGAGATAAGCTCAATACCGAGGAACAGCGCAGCCAGATGGTTCGCATTCGCCAGCAGAATACCGCCCAGCGCGGCAATCAGTACCAGCAGGTAAAACTCTTCTTTGTTGTCGTTGTAGCCTTCCAGCCATGGGTACGCAAACGTACAGGTTGCCAGGCTCGCCAGCAGAACCAGACCCGAGTACAGCATGGCATAGCCGTCAACGCGCATCAGTGGAGTGACGTCCATCGCCCCGCCCTGGCCAACAAACCAGAGAGAGACTAATGCGGCGTTCAGACCGATGACCGACAGCGTGGCATTCAGGAAGTGATTGCGTCGCCACGCAATGGAGAGCATCACAACCACCACCGTCAATCCGACGATCAGCAGCGGTAGCAGCGCGATCAGTTGTTGTGGAGTTATTGTCATGGCGAATTACGGCCTTGTAGTAGAAGCAGAATTAACAAACCACTGCTGGATATTCCCCATCGCGGAGTGCGAGGTATCCAGAATTGGCTGCGGGAAGAAGCCCAACAGCACCAGCAGTACGACCAGCAGCAGGATGATGAACAGCTCACGCAGCGACATCCCCGGCAGTTCTTTTGCAGCAATTTCGCTCTTCGCTTTACCGAAGTAAGCGCGATGCAGCATCGCCAGCGAGTAAACGGAAGCGAACACCAGACCAAAGGTGGAGATCACGGTAATGACCGGCACCACTTTGAAGCTGCCGAACAGAATCATAAATTCGCCGACGAAGTTACCGGTGCCTGGCATACCCAGCGTGGCCACCGCGAAGAACATAGAGAGCGCTGGCAGCCATTTAATTTTGCTCCACAGACCGCCCATCATACGCATGTCACGGGTGTGAAGACGTTCGTACAGCTGACCACACAGGATGAAGAGACCGGCTGCGGACAGACCGTGCGCAATCATCTGGATAACCGCACCCTGGTAAGCCAGCTGGCTGCCGGTGTAGATGGCAATCAGTACAAAGCCCATGTGGGAAACGGAGGTGTACGCAATCAGACGTTTAATGTCGTACTGCGTGAAGGCCATCCAGGCACCGTAGAAGATACCGATCACACCAAGCCACATCGCAATTGGCGCGAACTCAGCGGACGCATTCGGGAACAGCGGCAGAGCGAAACGCAGCAGACCGTAGGCCGCGGTTTTCAGCAAGATCCCCGCCAGGTCAACGGAACCCGCCGTTGGCGCCTGTGAGTGCGCGTCTGGCAGCCAGCCGTGCAGGGGAACCACCGGCATTTTCACCGCGAAGGCAATGAAGAAGCCCAGCATCAGCAGGTATTCCACACCGTGAGACATCGGGGTCTTCAGCAGGTCTTCATAGTTGAAGGTCCAGATACCGGTCGCCGTATGGTGAACAAACACCAGCGCCAGAATCGCAATCAACATCACCAGACCGCTCGCCTGGGTATAGATGAAGAACTTGGTTGCCGCCGTGATACGCGTTTTACCGTCGGACGCCTTATGGCCCCACAGCGCGATCAGGAAGTACATCGGCACCAGCATCATCTCCCAGAAGAAGAAGAACAGGAACATGTCGATGGCAAGGAACACGCCGATAACGCCGCCCAGGATCCACATCAGGTTCAGGTGGAAGAAGCCCTGGTATTTTTCAATTTCTCGCCAGGAGCACAGTACCGCCAGAACGCCGAGCAGACCCGTCAGCACCACCATCAGCAGCGACAGACCGTCGATAGCCAGGTGAATGGTTATCCCAAAACGCGGGATCCACGGCAGAATAAATTCAGACTGCCACTGCGGAATCCCCGCAGACTGCGTCAGAGAGTAGCCACCCTGCAACCACAGTTGCAGACCAAGCGCGAGCGTCAATCCCATGGTGATCAGCGCGATCCAGCGCGGCATCTTCACGCCAAAGCGTTCAGTCTGCCAGCACAGGAAGCCGCCGATGAAGGGAATTAATATTAGCCAGGGTAGTAACATGGCGATTTACATTCCTTTTTAAGGCCCCCAGCAGGGGCCTGATTTTCAACGAATTCGAATAAAATTCACTTAACGATCAACGCAACACCATCAGCAGCGCCAGCACGACAACCGCACCGATGCTCATGGACGCCACATACCAGCGCAGGTAACCGTTCTCGCTGAACAGCAGGCCTTTACCTGCAAAGCGGGAAAGGATCGCCGGGATATTCATCAGGGAGTTCAGCGGATCGCGTTTCAGCAGCCACGCAATGCCCAGGAACGGCTTGACGAAGATCATGTCGTACAGCCAGTCGAAGCCCCACGCGTTGTACCACCAGGTCCCCAGCAGGCGGCCTGGCGCACTGTTGGCAACGGCAGTCACCAGCGTACGTTTGCCCAGCCACAGCCATGCTGCGATCAGGATGCCCGCGATAGCGACCACACCCGAGGTGATTTCAAGCGTCAGAACGCGACCGTGCTCAAGCTCGGTGGTGTCCGGCAGTACGCCCTGCAGCGGTGGCACAATCAGTGCGCCAACGAAGGTGGAGAGTACCAGCAGCACAATCAGCGGCAGGTGATGAGTAATCCCCTTCCCTGCGTGAGCGTGAATTTGTTCTTTACCGTGGAATACGATGAAAATCATACGGAAGGTATACAGGGAGGTCATGAACGCACCGACCAGACCCGCAACCATCAGATTGATATGACCATTCGCCATGGCACCGGCAAGGATTTCGTCCTTACTGAAGAAGCCCGCGGTAATCAGCGGCAGTGCCGCCAGCGCCGCGCCGCCCACCAGGAAGCAGACATAAACCAGCGGAATGGACTTACGCAGTCCGCCCATCTTGAAGATATTCTGCTCGTGGTGGCAGGCCAGAATCACGGAACCGGATGAGAGGAACAGCAGCGCTTTAAAGAACGCGTGCGTCATCAGGTGGAAAATGGCTGCGTCCCATGCCTGAACACCCAGTGCCAGGAACATATAACCAATCTGGCTCATGGTGGAGTACGCGAGAACGCGTTTGATGTCGGTTTGCACCAGCGCGGCAAAGCCTGCCAGCACCAGCGTTACCGCACCAACGATACCCACCAGATGCAGAATTTCCGGCGTCATCAGGAACAGACCATGCGTACGCGCAATCAGGTAGACCCCAGCGGTAACCATGGTTGCGGCGTGGATCAGCGCGGAGACAGGCGTTGGACCTGCCATCGCGTCGGCCAGCCATGTCTGCAACGGCAGCTGCGCGGATTTACCCACGGCACCACCCAGCAGCATCAGCGTTGCCCACCACAGCATGTCATTGCCGGCAGCGAAGTGCGCTGGCGCCAGTTCTACCATTTCGCGGAAATTCAGCGTGCCCAGTTCGTTGTAGAGAATGAACAGCGCGAAGGCGAGGAAGACGTCACCCACACGGGTCACGACAAACGCTTTCATGGCCGCTGCGCCATTCTTCGGATCGGTATAGTAGAAGCCGATCAGCAGATAAGAGCAGAGACCCACGCCTTCCCAGCCGAGATACATCAACAGCAGGTTATCGGCCAGCACCAGAACAACCATGCTCGCGATAAACAGGTTGGTGTAGGCGAAGAAGCGGGAGTAACCCTCTTCACCACGCATATACCAGGAGGCAAACATGTGGATCAGGAAGCCCACGCCGGTTACCACGGAGAGCATGGTCAGAGAGAGACCATCCAGCACCAGGTTGAAACCGATGTTGAAATCACCGACCGACATCCAGGTCCACAGCGGTACGCTGAAGGCCTGACGCCCGTTATTAAAGAAGTCGATACCCGCATACGCTGTCACCAGCGCAGCCAGACCCACAGAGCCCATGCCGACGGTAGCGGACAGATTCTCAGACCAGCGGCCACGAGAAAACGCCAGCAGCACGAAGCCAATCAGCGGAAAAATAATGGTTAAGGCAAGCATGTTCATCCACGCAACTCACTTACTGAATCGATGTTCAGGTTCTGGCGGCGACGATGGAGCTGCAGTAACAGCGCCAGGCCAATACTCGCTTCGGCAGCCGCGAGGCTGATGGCGAGAATGTACATCACCTGACCATCGGTCTGGCCCCAGTAGCTTCCGGCGACCACGAAGGCCAGCGCGGAGGCGTTAATCATGATTTCCAGACCGATCAGCATAAACAGCAGATTGCGGCGGATAACCAGACCGGTTAAGCCCAGAACGAATAAAATCGCAGCGAGGATCAGTCCATGTGTTAAGGGGATCATGCGCGTTCCTCCGTTTTTCTTTTCGCGCGGTCGTCAGTGCGGTTGCTCAGCAACTCACCAGCACGCTCTTCGCGGCCAACGTGGAAGGCAACAACCAGGCCCGCCAGCAGCAGCATAGAGGCCAGTTCAACCGCCAGGACGTATGGGCCAAACAGCGTAATACCCACCTCTTTAGCGCCGATTGGCGTGCCGTCGATGCCCTGATCATTCACGCCCAGAATGGCGTAAACAATGACCACCAGCATGATGGCCGACAGGATCGCCGGGCCAATCCAGACCTGCGGTTTTAACCACTGACGTTCCTGCTCAATTTCAGAGCCGCCCAGGTTCAGCATCATCACCACGAAGACGAACAGCACCATGATGGCCCCGGCGTAAACGATGATCTCCAGCGCACCAGCAAAGTGCGCGCCCAGCGCAAAGAACACCCCGGAAATAGCCAGCAGCGAGATAATTAAGTACAGCAGCGCATGCACCGGATTGGTGTGCGTAATCACTCGCAGCGTAGCCAGGATGGCGATAAGGCCACAGATATAAAAAGCGAATTCCATTGCCCTCTCCTTACGGTAACAGGCTCTTGACGTCGATAGGCTTAGCTTCGTTCTCTGCTTCGCCCTTATCTTTGCCGTCGATTGCCATACCCGCCATCCGGTAGAAGTTATATTCCGGGTATTTGCCCGGACCGGAAATCAGCAGATCCTCTTTCTCGTACACCAGGTCCTGACGCTTATACTCACCCAGTTCGAAGTCCGGGGTCAGCTGAATCGCCGTGGTTGGGCACGCTTCTTCACACAGACCGCAGAAAATGCAGCGTGAGAAGTTGATGCGGAAGAACTCAGGATACCAGCGGCCATCTACCGTCTCTGCTTTCTGCAGAGAGATACAGCCCACCGGACACGCTACCGCACACAGGTTACAGGCAACGCAGCGCTCTGAACCGTCCGGATCGCGCGTCAGCACGATACGGCCACGGTAGCGCGGCGGCAGATATACCGGCTCTTCCGGGTACATCCGGGTTTCGCGTTTGGCAAACGCGTGCAGGCCGATCATCCAGATACTGCGTACCTGAGTGCCGAAACCTACCAATAATTCTTTTAAGGTCATGGTCTATAGCCCCTTATGGCTGCTGCCAGAGAATGACAGCCGCCGTTACCAGCAAGTTGATGAGCGTCAGCGGCAGGCACACTTTCCAGCCGAAGGACATTACCTGGTCATAACGCGGACGCGGTAACGCTGCGCGAATCAAAATGAACATCATCATGAAGAACGCGGTTTTCAGCGCGAACCAGATGAACGGCGGTAAGAACGGGCCATGCCAGCCACCAAAGAACAGCGTTACCATCAACGCGGAAATGGTGACAATACCGATGTACTCGCCCACGAAGAACAGACCGAATTTCATACCGGAATATTCGATGTGGTAACCGTCGGCCAGTTCCTGTTCGGCTTCTGGCTGGTCAAACGGGTGACGGTGACACACCGCCACGCCCGCGATAGCAAAGGTAATAAAACCAAAGAACTGCGGGATAACGTTCCAGATGTCAGCCTGGTTGTTGACGATGTCGGTCATGTTGAATGAACCGGCTTGCGCCACCACACCCATCAGGGAAAGCCCCAGGAATACTTCGTAGCTCAGCGTCTGCGCAGAAGCACGCATCGCACCCAGCAGGGAGTATTTGTTGTTACTGGACCAGCCCGCGAACAGCACCGCATACACGGCGAGGCCTGCCATCATCAGGAAGAACAGAATGCCAATGTTCAGGTCAGCCACCACCCAGGTCGGGCTGACAGGAACAATCGCGAACGCCAGCAGCAGCGAGGTAAAGGCGATCATCGGTGCCAGAGTAAAGATCACGCGGTCCGAGAAGCGCGGGATCCAGTCCTCTTTAAAGAACATCTTGATCATGTCCGCTACCAGCTGGAGTGAACCACCCCAGCCCACGCGGTTCGGTCCGTAACGGTTCTGGAACAGACCGAGCAGACGACGTTCACCAAAGCTCATGAACGCGCCACAGGTGACGACCACCAGCAGGATAACTATCGCTTTCAGAATGCTCAGCAGGATGTCGATAAGATCCGGCGTTAACCAACTCATGCTTTTGCCTCCTGCAGATTATCAAGACGCGCACCCGCCAGTACCGGCGCGATGCCAGGCATACCCATCGGCAAACCCACCTGCCCTGCTGTCAGCCTTTCAGAGATAATCAGCGGCAAGCTGATTGTCTGGCCATCATAGCTAAAGGCGATGTTCGCACCCGCGTTAACGCCAAGCTTCGCGGCATCTGCCGGGTTAAGCTTGATGTACGGCTGCGGCATGCGGCTCTGGAATACCGGAGAACGCTGGGACAATTCGTCACTACCGAACAGATGGTAGTACGGCGCAATACGCCAGTTCCCTTCCTGCGCATGGAAGCTCGCCGGCACGGTGGTGAAGAAGTCCAGACCGGTGTCGGAAGCTTCAATCAGACGCACGCCCGGGTCACCGTGGCGCAGAGAGCCGCCCACTTCAGCCTGGAATTTGTTCCATGCCTGCGGGGAGTTCCAGCCTGGTGCCCATGCGAACGGAACCTGAGAGCGCGGTGCAGACGGCTGGTTGTTCCCTTCCATTGAGAAGGCAAACATCGTGTCTTTATCCTGCGGCTGACGAGGTTCGTGAACGCTGATGTTGGCACGCATCGCGGTACGACCGCTGTAACGGTGCGGTTCACGCGCCAGTTTCTGGCCACGAATACGGAAGCTTGCGTCAGGAGCCGCATCTTTGATGCCAGCCAGCTGAGGCAGTTTTTCCACGACCGCGTCGATAACATGGTCGAGCTGCGTCCAGTCCACTTCACGGCTCTGAACGGTGCTGTGCAGAGAGTGCAGCCAGCGCCAGCTTTCCAGCATTATGGTGTTGCTGTCGTAGTACGCCGGGTCATACACCTGGAAGAAACGCTGTGCGCGGCCTTCGTTGTTGATAACCGTACCGTCGCTTTCCGCGAAGCTTGCCGCAGAGAGCACCAGGTGCGCTTTGTCCATGATCGCGGTGCGCTGATGGTCAATAACCATCACCAGCGGCGCTTTGGAGAGCGCTGCGTCAACGCGTGCGGCAGAAGCATGGCGATGCAGGTCGTTTTCCAGCACCACAACGGCGTCAGCGGCACCGGATTCCAGTTCGCTTAACGCAGCTTCCAGAGAGCCACCGCCAATCATTCCCAGACCGATGCTGTTCACCGCACGGGCAATCATGGTCACGCCAACGTCTGCACCACGGCCTTTCAGCGCTTTAGCCACGTTCGCGGCAGCCTGAATGATCTCCGCGCTACCGGCGTTAGTCCCGGAAACAATCAGGGGTTTCTTCGCACCCGCCAGGGCCTGAACAATCACATCAACCTTGTTCTGCAGGTCGCGATCGAGACCTTCAACGGCCGGAGAATTGCTGTCCAGCGCATGAGCAATCGCAAAGCCAAGACGGGCCTGATCTTCAACCGGCGCGCAATAGGTCCACGCCGCGATATCGTCCAGACGCGTGTTGTCGACGTTGGTCACAAACAGAGGATGCTTCGCACGCTGACCGATGTTGAGGATTGCCGCAATCTGCCAGTCAGCCACTTTCTGAGCCGCCGCCATTTCACGTGCTTTACCTTTGACCGCCTGACGAACCGCCAGGGCAGCGCGAGCGCCGGTCTGCGTCAAATCTTCACCCAGCACCAGAACCGCATCATAAGATTCAATTTCACGCAGCGCTGGGGTATGAATACCGCCTTCACGCAGCACTTTCAGTACCAGCTGCAGACGTTCCTGCTCGCCCTGAGCGATACCGGTGTAGAAGTTTTCCGCCCCAACCAGCTCACGCAGCGCAAAGTTACTTTCGATGCTGGCGCGCGGGGAGCCGATACCGATCACTTTCTTCGACTGGCGCAGAATATCTGCCGCGCCCTGCATCGCCTGTTCAGCGTTCAGGGTGATGAAGTCATCACCACGGCGTTGAACGGGCTGACGTGGACGGTCTTTCAGGTTCACGTAGCCGTAGCCGAAACGACCGCGGTCGCACAGGAAGTAATGGTTAACGGTACCGTTATAACGGTTTTCAATACGACGCAGTTCGCCATAGCGCTCACCCGGGCTGGTGTTACAGCCCAGCGAACACTGCTGGCAGATGCTTGGTGCAAACTGCATGTCCCACTTACGGTTGTAACGCTCGGAGTGCGTTTTATCGGTGAAGACGCCGGTTGGACAAATCTCGACCAGGTTACCGGAGAATTCGCTTTCCAGCGTACCGTCTTCCGGACGACCGAAGTAGACGTTGTCATGCGCGCCATACACGCCCAGATCTTGTCCGTCTGCGTAATCTTTGTAGTAACGCACGCAGCGGTAGCAGGCGATGCAGCGGTTCATTTCGTGAGAGATGAACGGCCCCAGGTCCTGATTGCGGTGGGTACGTTTGGTAAAGCGATAGCGACGGAAGCTGTGACCGGTCATTACGGTCATATCCTGAAGGTGGCAGTTACCGCCCTCTTCACAGACCGGGCAATCGTGCGGGTGGTTGGTCATCAACCATTCCACAACGCTTTCACGGAACTGTTTGGCTTCTTCGTCATCAATCGAAATAAAAGTGCCTTCGGTGGCTGGCGTCATACAGGACATCACCAGGCGACCACGCGTGTCTTCCGCGTTTTGATATTGCTTCACCGCACACTGGCGGCAAGCACCGACGCTGCCCAGCGCCGGATGCCAGCAAAAATACGGAATATCAAGGCCGAGCGACAGACAAGCTTCCAGCAGGTTGTCCGCCCCGTTGACCTCATACTCTTTGCCGTCTACATGAATCGTAGCCATTAGCATGCTTCCAGTTGGCTCAGTCGTAACTGAGCGTTAATCAAAATTCTGTTTTACCAGCGCGCTTTCAGCAGGTTCGGCTGAATCCCATTGATTGCATGGGTATTGCTGAACGGCTGCTTGATGCCTGCTTCGAATTCGTCGCGGAAATATTTAATCGCGCTCTGCAGTGGCTCAACGGCGCCTGGTGCGTGGGCACAGAAGGTTTTCCCTGGCCCCAGGAATCGACACAGTTGCTCAAGTGTCTCGATATCGCCAGGCTGGCCTTCGCCACGTTCGATAGCACGCAGGATCTTCACGCTCCACGGCAGACCATCACGGCACGGTGTACACCAGCCGCAGGACTCGCGGGCAAAGAACTCTTCGAGGTTACGCACCAGCGATACCATGCCGATCTCGTGGTCTACGGCCATCGCCAGCGCCGTACCCAGACGGCTGCCTGCTTTACCAATGCTTTCGAATTCCATCGGCAGATCAAGATGGGCCTCGGTCAGGAAGTCGGTCCCTGCACCGCCTGGCTGCCAGGCTTTGAATTTCAGGCCATCACGCATGCCGCCAGCGTAGTCTTCAAGAATTTCACGTGCGGTGGTGCCAAACGGCAGTTCCCAGACGCCAGGGTTCTTCACGCGACCGGAGAAGCCCATCAGCTTGGTACCGGCATCTTTACTGTTCGAGATGCCCTGATACCACTCCACGCCATTGGCGAGGATTGCCGGGACGTTACACAGGGTTTCGACGTTGTTTACACAGGTCGGTTTACCCCAGACGCCAGAGCTTGCCGGGAACGGTGGCTTGGAACGTGGGTTCGCACGGCGGCCTTCAAGGGAGTTAATCAGTGCGGTCTCTTCACCACAGATATAACGCCCTGCCCCGGTGTGCACGAACAGCTCGAAGTCAAAACCGGTGCCAAGGATGTTTTTACCCAACAGGCCCGCTTCAGTGGCTTCGGCAATCGCGCGACGCAGGTTTTCAGCCGCTTCGATGTATTCACCGCGCAGGAAGATGTAACCCCGGTACGCTTTCAGCGCGAACGCGGAGATCAGCATGCCTTCCACCAGCAGGTGCGGCAGCTGTTCCATCAGCAGGCGGTCTTTATAGGTGCCCGGCTCCATTTCATCAGCGTTACACAGCAGGTAACGGATGTTCATGGATTCGTCTTTTGGCATCAGGCTCCACTTCAGACCGGTGGAAAAGCCTGCGCCGCCGCGCCCTTTCAGGCCAGCGTCTTTGACCGCACTGACGATGTCGTCCGGTGCCATGCCGCCCAGGGCTTTACGCGCACCGGCATAGCCGTTTTTGCTCTGGTATTCGTCGAGCCATACCGGCTGTTTGTCATCACGCAGACGCCAGGTCAGTGGATGAGTTTCAGCAGTACGAATTACAGTTTTCATTTGTACTGCTCCAGCAGGTCAGGAATGGCTTCCGGCGTAAGATAACTGTGAGTATCCTCATCAATCATCATGGTCGGCCCCTTGTCGCAGTTCCCCAGGCAGCAGGTTGGCAGCAGCGTAAAGCGGCCATCGAACGTGGTCTGGCCTGGCTTGATATTGAGCTTTTTCTCAATCGCTGCCTGAATGCCCTGATAACCGGTAATGTGACAAACCACGCTGTCACAGTAGCGGATCACATGGCGACCCACCGGCTGACGGAAGATCTGGCTGTAGAACGTGGCTACGCCTTCTACGTCACTTGCCGGAATGCCCAGCACTTTTGCGATCTCATAGATCGCCCCATCCGGCACCCAACCACGCTGTTTCTGTACGATTTTCAGCGCTTCAATGGACGCCGCACGCGGGTCTTCGTAGTGGTGCATCTCGTGCTCAATGGCGGCACGTTCTGCTTCACTCAGCTCAAAAGCCTCGGTTTGTGGTTGTTGATTCTCGTGCATAATTAGCGGTCCACATCTGACATAACAAAATCGATACTACCCAGATACACAATCAGGTCGGAGACCAGACTGCCGCGGATGGCGGACGGGATCTGCTGCAGGTGCGCAAAGCTTGGTGTACGCACGCGGGTACGGTAGCTCATGGTGCTGCCGTCACTGGTCAGGTAGTAACTGTTAATACCCTTGGTCGCTTCAATCATCTGGAAGGATTCTTGCGCCGGCATGACCGGACCCCAGGAAACCTGCAGGAAGTGGGTGATCAGGGTTTCGATATGTTGCAGCGTGCGCTCTTTCGGCGGCGGCGTCGTCAGCGGGTGATCCGCCTTGAACGGGCCTTCCGGCATGTTGTTGAGGCACTGCTCAAGGATGCGCAGACTCTGGCGCAACTCTTCAACTTTCAGCATCACGCGGGTGTAGCAGTCGGAAACACCGCCGCCAACCGGGACTTCGAAGTCGAAGTTCTCATAGCCAGAGTAAGGACGGGCTTTACGCACGTCGAAATCAATACCGGTTGCGCGCAGACCCGCACCTGTCGTACCCCACTCCAGCGCTTCTTTCGCACCGTAGGCTGCAACGCCCTGGGAACGGCCTTTCAGGATGGTGTTACGCAGTGCGGCTTTCTCGTAAGAAGCCAGACGTTTTGGCATCCAGTCGAGGAATTCACGCAGCAGGCGCTCCCAGCCGCGCGGCAGATCGTGTGCCACACCGCCGATACGGAACCAGGCCGGGTGCATACGGAAACCGGTGATGGCTTCTACCAGATCGTAGATTTTCTGACGATCGGTAAAGGCAAAGAAGACCGGGGTCATCGCGCCAACGTCCTGAATGAACGTGGAGATATACAGCAGGTGGCTGTTGATACGGAACAGTTCGGAGAGCATCACGCGGATGACGTTAACGCGATCCGGTACGGTGATACCTGCCAGTTTCTCAACGGCCAGCACGTAAGGCATTTCGTTTACGCAACCGCCGAGGTACTCGATACGGTCGGTATACGGAATGTAGCTGTGCCAGGACTGACGCTCGCCCATCTTCTCAGCACCACGGTGGTGGTAACCGATGTCCGGTACGCAGTCGACAATCTCTTCGCCATCAAGCTGAAGAATAATACGGAAAGCACCGTGCGCAGAGGGGTGGTTTGGACCGAGGTTGAGGAACATGAAGTCCTCGTTTTCCGTCCCGCGTTTCATGCCCCAGTCTTCCGGCTTGAAGGTCAGCGCTTCCATCTCCAGATCCTGTTTGGCTTTCGTCAGCTCAAACGGGTCG
This sequence comes from Enterobacter sp. BIDMC 26, assembly GCF_000534435.1. Taxonomy (NCBI): domain Bacteria; kingdom Pseudomonadati; phylum Pseudomonadota; class Gammaproteobacteria; order Enterobacterales; family Enterobacteriaceae; genus Enterobacter; species Enterobacter sp. BIDMC 26. Next base: position 2,438,597 of record NZ_KI973182.1, read on the forward strand.
AATTCAGTCGCACGTGCCGGATAGTCTTTACGCAGCGGGTGGCCGGTCCACGTCTGCGGCATCATGATGCGCGTCAGATGCGGGTGGCCGTCGAAGGTCATCCCGAACATTTCCCAGGTTTCACGCTCATACCAGTTAGCGTTCGGGAAAAGTTTAGTGATCGTCGGCAGATGCATGTCGTTTTCAGACAATGCCACCTTGAGCATGATATCCGTATTACGGTCTATTGAGATCAGGTGGTAGAAAACGGAAAAATCCGCAGCAGGGAGACCCTGGCGGTGCGTACGCAGACGTTCATCCATGCCGTGTAAGTCAAACAGCATGACGTAAGGTTTTGGCAATTTCTTGAGGAAATCGACCACTTCCAGTAATTGCTCACGCTTCACCCAAACAACGGGTACCCCGGTGCGGGTCGCCTGAACAGTAAAGGCATCCGGCCCAAAACGGTTGCGCAGTTCGCCAATGACAGGGTCATCCAGATGATCCCGTGTTTGCCAGGCGGCTTCTTGCGCGGTTAAGTCGGTCATATTGTTCACCATTGCAAATGGTCCGTGGTGACTGTAGGGCGTGGCTTCGCGCTATTTGAGTAGTGATATGCGAAGGTTTACTCCATGCCCACAGGCGCAAATTAAATTTCGTCAGGCGTACGCAGATTGGTTACTGCAATACGTTCGCCGCGTTTACGCTCGCGCTCAGACTGCATGTTGGCGCGGTAAACACCCTGATCGCCAACCACCCAGGAGAGCGGACGACGTTCTTTACCGATAGACTCCTGCAGCAGCATCAGCGCCTGCATGTAAGCTTCCGGACGCGGCGGACAACCCGGGATGTAAACATCCACTGGAATAAACTTATCTACGCCCTGTACGACGGAATAAATGTCGTACATACCGCCAGAGTTTGCACATGCGCCCATGGAAATAACCCATTTTGGCTCCAGCATCTGGTCATACAGACGCTGAATAACAGGTGCCATCTTGGTAAAGCATGTACCTGCCACCACCATCAGGTCAGCCTGACGTGGGGAAGCACGCAGTACCTCTGCCCCAAAACGCGCAACGTCATGCACCGCAGTGAATGACGTCACCATTTCAACGTAGCAGCAAGAAAGGCCAAAGTTGTAAGGCCAGATGGAGTTCTTACGACCCCAGTTGACCATATCGTGCATGGCATGCTCGAGTTTGCCCATGTACACGCTTTTATTGACTTCTTGCTCCAGGGGGTCGGTTACGATCTCCTGTTTTTGCAGGGGGTAACGGTCATTCTCACCGTTAGGATCTATGCGGGTGAGCGTATAATCCATCTTATTGCCTCGCTGTTACTGCTGACGATTAGAGATACTGTTTTCCGGGTTGATGTGTTCACGACGTGAACGCGCAGGCGTCCAGTCAAGCGCGCCAATACGCACCAGATAAACCAGACCGGCCAGTAACACTAAAATGAAAATTGCGGCCTCGACAAAGCCCACCCAACCACTTTCGCGGATGGAAGTTGACCATGCGAAAAGGTAAAGCGCTTCCACGTCAAAGATGACGAAGAACATGGCTACCAGATAGAACTTGGCAGACAGGCGTAAGCGAGCGGAACCTACTGAATCAATACCTGATTCGAAAGGTGTGTTCTTGTGCCTTGCACGGGCGCGACCGCCCAGGAACCAGCCGCCGACTAACATCAGGCAGCACAGGCCAATGGCTACAATAAGAAAGATTGCGAATGCCCAGTGATGAGCGATGACTTCTGTGGATGTTGACATACTCATTGCTTACTCATCAAAAGTGATACCTACGACACTGCTCTTGCTGGCAGATGGGCATCACATCGATTCATGGGGAGGAACGAAAAACCTTACACTAACTGTCAGAAATGAGACGTAGACAGCAAAATGATGGGGTTTTTTACTCCTTTCTATAACCTTTTGTCAACTTTAACAAAGGTTTCTTCACATTAAATTACATCGAGCGATTCTCATTAACATTTGGTGCCCTTTAACCCTGGTGGGTACCTGAGTTTACGTCAAATGCATGTTGTTGAATCGTGTCCGTTTTGGAAGTAAAAAAAATAACCCTCCTATTTTGACAGGATTTGCCAACGATTCCTCCCCCCAAAGAGGAGTATTTTCTTGATCTGAGACACGCTTTTGTTAATTCACCCAAAAAACCAGCAACATATTTCCTGTTTTATTAACATTGAGGCGAGCTGGAGGGAGACTGAACGGGAAATGCACAACATTTGAACAAAAGCATTTATCTTACTGATAAATAGCGACTATCCTGAAAATCCACGCGGTGATCACGGGTATTACTGCCAAAAAAAAGCCACTGCAGGCGAAAATCGCGTGAGTGGCTTTTTTTTACATTTACAAATTGTTACCAGAATTTTGAGCTGTCGATCACTCAAAGTCCCCTTCAACGATCAGGGAATCATCCCCCCCTTCGGAGGTAACATGTTCGAACTGCCATGGATTATGGTAGTTTTCCATCGCCTCGAACACGACTTTCGCCAGTTCGTTATTGCTGGACGTATTGTGGCAGAGCAGATACTCCGTATCAGGCAAAGCAGGAAGACCATCTGATTTACCCAGTACGCGCAGATCCGGGCTCATCATTTCGACCGGACGGGCCGTTACCCCAAGCCCCGCTTTCACGGCAGCACGTACCGCTGGCAATGTGGAAGCCACATAAGCCAGACGCCATGGAATATTGGCCTCATTGAGCGCCGCCAGCACCATATCGCGGAACGGACTCGGATCATCCAGTAATACCAATGGAATTGGCTCACCTTTTTGCAGCACATATTCAGCGGCACAATACCAATGCGTCGGAGACGTGCGCAACGTCAGGCAATTAAATTGCCCTGGACGGTGCGTGGTCACCACCAGATCGACCTTATTCTCATTTAGCATCTCAATCATAAAAGCATTTCGTTTTACGCTAACGTCCAGCGCAAGCTTCGGATAAACCGAACTAATTCGATTGAGAAGAAATGGCAATATTGTGTCTGCTGACTCATCAGACGCACCTAACGTTAGCACCCCTTGCAGGTTGCTATACATTAATGACATACATGCTTCGTCATTAAAGCGAAGTATTTTCCTGGCATAACCCAGAAGCTGAATACCGTGTTCCGTTAAGAGCTTATTACGCCCGTGACGGGCAAAGAGCTCTTTACCAACCAGTTGTTCCAGCCGTTGCATTTGCTGGCTAACGGCGGACTGGGTTCGGCAAACGGCGGCAGCAGCAGCTGCAAAAGTGTTGAGATCGGCGACCGCAACAAACGTTCTCAGCAGATCGAGGTCGAGATTCATTATCGGACGATTTGCATTTATCATATCTTTTCACTTTCAGGTTGCTCGTGCGGAGCTGCCCGGGTTGAAGCTGTGTGTGTAACAGTTAAGCAATTCCCTCTGAAGGTTTTCCCTCGCATCCCGGCCCGGCAGACTGCCTGACAGATAGTTATTGTGCTGTTTTAATATCAACAGTCAGAAAGCACGTTTCATGACGTTATTTTTATTCTCTTAAACGTTCAGGATATTTAGATGTTTGCAGGTTTATGTAAATTCCATTAAGGGTGATACACCCTTTCTGCCATCTTTCTCGCAGCGCTGTCAACGTAGCAGGAGATGTTTAACCCATTCCGGCCAGAGATAACTCTAACAATAACAATCAATTAATTCAGAAAACCTGTTCCACAAATACAAAACATATGTATCTGTGCCCAGCTTTCCTGAAAGACATCTTAACCCAAATCCACTTTATTTATAAGTCTTATTGCAATATTGCGGATTTATGAGGGTTGTTAAGCTTCTCAACTAATTTTATTAAAATTAACTAAAGTTGCATTTTGTTGGTTAATAATAAATAAATTTTAATTTAGATTAAGGCCATTCATTAATAACACTTAACATTAATTTCACATGAGTAACTTTTAGCCAATGCACACTATTACAATGCCACGTAACGAAGCATTCAGGTTTTACGAAAGGTCACTCAGCGTAACTGCCACGCAGGTTGCGGATATTATTTATTTTTATCAGCACAATATACAACATTTATATTATTTAACAGCACAATAAACCTACTTTCACACCATTAACCTTACTTTACGTCAGTTAAATTGTTCGCTAATAGCGAAAAAGATTCACTCCATTTTCATTCACTCCACAAAATCTTCTCCTGCCCGCCCTTCAAAACGAAGCGAGGGGGGAGTACATTATTCCGTGCTGACTTCCACGGCAGGGAGTGGCAACAATCGCGAAAAGGTTAAAGGTTCATGTCCCCTATCGAAAAATCCAGCAAGCTAGATAACGTCTGTTACGACATCCGTGGCCCGGTTCTGAAAGAGGCTAAACGCCTTGAAGAAGAAGGCAATAAGGTTCTGAAACTCAACATTGGTAACCCTGCGCCATTTGGTTTTGAAGCGCCGGATGAAATTCTGGTTGATGTGATCCGCAACCTGCCTACTGCGCAAGGCTATTGCGATTCAAAAGGACTTTACTCCGCACGAAAAGCCATCATGCAGCACTACCAGGCGCGCGATATGCGTGATGTTACCGTTGAAGATATCTATATCGGCAACGGCGTCTCTGAGCTGATCGTGCAGGCCATGCAAGCGCTGCTGAACAGCGGCGACGAAATGCTGGTTCCCGCGCCGGATTATCCGCTGTGGACGGCGGCCGTATCCCTGTCCAGCGGTAAAGCCGTGCACTATCTTTGCGATGAGTCCTCTGACTGGTTCCCGGATCTCGATGATATTCGTGCGAAAATTACCCCACGCACGCGCGGCATCGTCATTATTAACCCGAACAACCCAACGGGCGCGGTCTACTCAAAAGAGCTGCTGATGGAGATCGTGGAGATCGCCCGCCAGCACAACCTGATCATCTTTGCCGACGAAATTTACGACAAGATCCTGTATGACGCGGCGCAGCACCACTCTATCGCCGCACTGGCTCCGGACCTGCTGACCGTGACCTTTAATGGCCTGTCTAAAACCTACCGTGTGGCCGGTTTCCGTCAGGGCTGGATGGTCTTAAACGGCCCGAAAAAACATGCGAAAGGCTATATTGAAGGGCTGGAAATGCTCGCCTCTATGCGTTTATGTGCCAACGTGCCGGCGCAGCATGCTATCCAGACCGCACTCGGCGGCTATCAGAGCATCAGCGAGTTTATCGTGCCGGGCGGTCGTTTATATGAGCAGCGTAACCGTGCGTGGGAGCTTATCAACGATATTCCAGGCGTCTCCTGCGTGAAGCCGAACGGCGCGCTCTACATGTTCCCGAAAATCGACGCGAAACGCTTTAATATTCATGACGACCAGAAGATGGTGCTCGATTTCCTGCTGCAGGAAAAAGTGCTGCTGGTTCAGGGTACCGCCTTTAACTGGCCGTGGCCGGATCACGTGCGTATCGTTACCCTGCCGCGTGAAGATGACCTCGAGATGGCCATCAGCCGCTTTGGACGTTTCCTCTCAGGTTACCACCAGTAATCTTAAAATCAGGCTACTTCGGTAGCCTGATTTGCATCTTGCCTCCCCTCCCCGCACAATGAAGTCTGTCGCAGTGAAGACAAAAGGTAACCTATGAGTCAGAGTCATTTCTTTGCCCACCTCTCCCGCCTTAAACTGATCAACCGCTGGCCGCTGATGCGCAATGTCCGCACCGAGAATGTGTCGGAGCACAGTCTGCAGGTTGCGATGGTCGCTCACGCTCTGGCTGCCATTAAAAACCGTAAATTCAATGGGCAGGTTAACGCTGAACGTATTGCCCTGCTGGCGATGTATCACGATGCCTCGGAAGTGCTGACCGGGGATTTACCGACACCCGTGAAATATTTCAACTCGCAGATAGCCCAGGAATATAAGGCCATTGAGAAGATTGCTCAGCAGAAACTGATCGACATGGTGCCGGACGAGCTGCGCGATATTTTTGAGCCGCTGATTGATGAGCATCAGTACACGGAAGAGGAAAAATTACTGGTTAAGCAGGCGGATGCGCTATGCGCTTACCTGAAATGTCTGGAAGAGCTGTCCGCGGGGAATAACGAATTTCTGCTGGCGAAAACGCGTCTGGAAAAAACGCTGGAATCACGCCGCAGCGAAGAGATGGATTATTTCATGCAGGTGTTTGTGCCGAGCTTCCATTTGTCGCTGGACGAGATCAGTCAGGACTCCCCTCTCTGACGGTATGCCGGGTCGCGACGTCGCCACCCGGCTTCAGGGTTTAAAACGGGAACAGCACGGGAATCAGTATCACGCACACCACCATCACCAGCACGGTGAAGGGCACGCCTATCTTCACAAAATCACTGAATTTGTAATTTCCCGGGCCAAGCACCAGCGTATTGACCGGTGACGAGACCGGAGTCATAAACGCTGCAGATGCCGCCATAGCGACGATCATGGCAAACGGGTACGGCGAAACCCCCATTGATTTCGCCATCGCCAGTGCAATGGGTGCCATCAGGACGGCCGTGGCCGTATTGGAGATAAACAGGCCTATCGTGGCGCACATGATAAACAGGCAGACCAGCATCATGTAAGGCCCGTATCCACCGCCTGCGTCCATGAGTCCCTTGACGATCAAATCCACCCCACCGGTTTTTTGTAACGCCAGGGCAAAGGGCATCATCCCGACAATCAGAATGATGCTCGGCCAGTGAATGGCTTTGTAGGCACTTTCGGCATCAATACAGCGGAATTTCCCCATCAGAAGACAGGCGATAATAGCCGCAATAGGGTTTGGAATTTCGTCAGTCAGCATCAGTGCGACCATCAACACCAGGCAAAAAATCGCATGCGGTGCCTGGCTGTGCGCCGGCGATGCATCGCTCTCTTCAACCGGCATATTAAGTACCACAAAGTCGCGGCCTTTCTGCCCGAGCTGACCGATCAGTTTCCAGTTGCCGACGACCAGGAAGATATCACCGAGCAGGATGGGCTCATCCACTACCGCCCCTTCCGTCGCCACGCCATCACGCTTTAAACCCACCACATTCAGCCCATAGCGGGTCCTGAAGCCGATTTCGCGCACGGTTTTACCCAGTAATTCTGATTCCGGGATCAGCGACACTTCGGCCATGCCGACATCCAGCGCCTGGTCTGAGAAATACTCCCCACGTAGCACCATGGGTTCCAGCAACTGTTCACTGCAAAACTCGCGCAAATCAACATCGGCGGTGGACATATCAATCAGCAAAACGTCGCGTGCACGGAATTCCGACACCCCGTTGACGTTAACGATAACCCGCCGAAAACGACGCCAGCGCTCTACACCGATCACGTTCGCGCCATAGCGCTCGCGCAGCTTCAGGTCGTCAAGACGCTGGCCAATGAGGGGCGAGCCGGGGCGGATAGCCAGACGGCGCGCCCGCCCGGTCAGACGGTACTCTTTGATCAGATCGCGGAAGGTCCGTCGTTTCCAGCCGTCTTTGCTTTTATCCTGTTTTTCCCCCTTCAGGGCAAAACGGGTTAACAGCATGTAGACAACGCCCAGCACCAGAATCACCAGTCCAAGTGGGGTCACGCTGAAAAAGCTAAAGCCTTCAAACCCTTCGCGGATTAGCTCACTGTTGACGACCAGGTTCGGCGGGGTCGCCACCAGCGTCATCATCCCGCTGATAAGACCGGCAAAGCTCAGTGGCATCATCAGGCGCGACGGCGAGGTTTGCATCCGCATGGAGACGCTCAGCACCACCGGGATAAAGATGGCGACGACGCCCGTGGAGCTCATAAACGCCCCCAGCCCGGCAACCGTCAGCATCAGGTAGATCAACATTTTGGTTTCGCTGTTGCCGGCCACCTTGACCAGCCACGACCCCATAATGGTCGCCACGCCGGTGCGCACCAGCCCGTCGCCAATAATAAACAGGGCGGCAATCAGGATAACGTTGGGATCACTAAATCCGGAGAAAGCTTCCGGCAGCGTGAGCGTACCGCTCAGCACAAAGGCAACGATGACAAACAAGGCGATGGCATCCATGCGCACCTTGCCTGAGGCAAAGAGAAGGATGGCGATTAAAAGCAGGCTCAGGACCCAAATCAGTTCACCGTTCACAACATATCCTTGTCAGTGGAGGAGACAAAATTTTGCCATAAAAAAGCCCCAACAATGTGGGGCTATATCATGGGATTACATTTTAAGCGAGACGGTTACAACTCCGTCCGGTGCCTTCGCAACGTTAATGGCCGTCAGCGTGTTAAGCACCAGATCCGCTTCGTTCAGGCGGGGTGAACCCGCCGGAACGTTAACGGCGATGACGTGGCTTCCGGCGTTCAACCCCGCCAGGACGCCTGCTGCCGCATCCTCCACCACCACGCAATCGGCTGGTGCCAGGCCAAGCAGTTCGGCACCGAGTAAAAAGGCATCCGGTTCAGGCTTGCCGCGCTTCACGCGCTCTGCCGTGATAAACACTTCGGGCGTCGGTAACCCTGCGGCCTTGTGGCGAGCATGGGCAACGGGCACCGAGCCGGAGGTGACGATCGCCCACGGGATTTGGGCTTCGTTCAGATGTTCAAGCAGTTCATGCGCCCCCGGCAGCGCTGTGATGCCATCCGTGTCGGTGGCTTCAATGTGCTCAAGATAGCTGAACTCCGCCTGAATCTCTTCCTCAGAACGTCCTGCTAAGAAGTGCCGCAATGAGGTTATGGCCTGTTTGCCATGGATAAAATTCAGTACTTCCTGATGGTCAATGCCATGTCTGTCCGCCCAATGGCACCATGAACGCTCCACAACCGGCAGCGAATCCACCAGCGTACCGTCCAAATCAAACAGAAAACCTCTACACTGCACAAGCACCTCCGTCAGGCATTAATAATTTGTTGAATCTCATTGTTACTTAAATGGTACTGGCGCGGGCAGGCGTGCCAGACGCTCAGCATGCGCTGATATTTTTCCCACATTGGGGTCTGCGCATTGAAGCCGTGTGTGCCCGCGTCAAAATGGGTATAGCGCCCTTCCGTGTTCACCATAAAACGCACATAGCTCAGATAACGCGCTTCCGTTGCGGCATCAAAGCCCAGGAAGGTGACGCGACGTTCGTCAATGGACTGCTGATCTTTGAGATTGGTCCAGGAAACATGCAGGGCGTGATACATCTCCATAATGTCGATCACGGTGCGGCAGGTTTCTTCTTTCATCTCACCAAACTCGCGGTCCAGTTCACGCATCTGTAAACCGAAGCCACGTTCGACGATTGTCTGCAGGCGGCTGTAGCGCTCAGCGTTATCGGGATCAAGCATAGTCATCATTTTGTACTGGTTGGACAAAATCAGACGTTGAGCATGGGTCATTTCCATCTTTCGGCTCCTGTAGCGCATTGCACTGTAAAAAAAAAGACACGGTAACGGTGAGTTACTGTGCCTTCTTTTATTCGTCGTTTCGATGATCAATCACAAGTCATCGAGGAATGTTTTGTCGAGTTGCTTAAAAGCGCGCTTGAGCGTGTCAGCCAGCGCCTGGTAATCGGGCTTGCCTTCGACCGGGGCAAGCGCCTGCCCGGCTTCCTCCAGTTTCCCGCGAACTTCATAAAACCAGTGTAAAATAGAAGGCGGGAGTGGCGTGATAGAACGTTTACCTAACCACCACAGACCCTGCATCGGCAGACTTAACGCGAAAAGTGCCGTCGCAACGGCCGGGCCAAGCTGCCCGCCCAGCGCGATTTGCCAGCAGAGCGTAAAGATGGCGACAGGTGGCATAAAGCGAATCGCATAGCGCGTGGCGCGGATCGTGCGGTTCTCAATAAACATGGGCGCAAGGCGCTTTTCCATTGGCCACGTCTTTGCGTAATGCTGTCCCCGACGAAACAGACTGAAAAAATTCACGGACGGGTTCTCTGGTGTCGACATGGCTGTACCTCAACTTCACATATAAAAATTAAAATTTTCGTGCAAAACCACAACAGGCTATGACAACGTTCAAAATATTTTGTCATCAGCACCCCGTATCGGGTATTCTGTGCCAGCCTGATAGGCCCTTAGACGAGAACCATTAACTCGTCAAATTATCGCATATTATGCCATTGGCTGAAAAATGTTCAAAATGGCATAAAATCATATGTATTTCTTCCATCATGCCACAATGTTCGTTTGGCATGATGTTAATCATAAATGTCTGAGTCATTATGCGTTACGCTTTTAGACTCCCTGACGTTTTTTTAGCCACGTATCAATAATAGGTACTTCCATGTCGAGTAAGTTAGTACTGGTTCTGAACTGCGGTAGCTCCTCACTGAAATTCGCCATCATCGATGCGCTCAACGGTGACGAATACCTCTCTGGTTTGGCCGAATGTTTCCATCTGCCTGAAGCACGTATCAAGTGGAAGATGGACGGCAGCAAACAGGAAGCGGCTTTAGGTGCAGGCGCCGCTCACAGTGAAGCGCTGAACTTTATCGTTAACACTATTCTGGCACAAAAACCAGAACTGTCTGCTCAGCTGACTGCGATTGGTCACCGTATCGTCCACGGCGGCGAAAAATACACCCGTTCCGTCGTTATCGACGAAACGGTTATCCAGGGCATTAAAGACTCTGCCTCTTTCGCACCGCTGCACAACCCAGCTCACCTGATCGGTATCGCTGAAGCGCTGAAATCCTTCCCGCAGCTGAAAGACAAAAACGTGGCTGTGTTCGACACTGCGTTCCACCAGACCATGCCGGAAGAATCTTACCTCTATGCCCTGCCGTACAGCCTGTACAAAGAGCACGGCGTTCGTCGCTACGGCGCGCACGGCACCAGCCACTTCTATGTGACTCAGGAAGCCGCTAAAGTGCTGAACAAGCCGGTTGAAGAAGTTAACATCATCACCTGCCACCTGGGCAACGGTGGTTCTGTTTCTGCTATCCGCAACGGTAAATGTGTTGATACATCCATGGGTCTGACCCCGCTGGAAGGTCTGGTGATGGGTACCCGTTCCGGTGACATCGACCCGGCGATCATCTTCCACCTGCACGACACCCTGGGCATGAGCGTTGATCAGATCAACAAAATGCTGACCAAAGAGTCTGGCCTGCTGGGTCTGACCGAAGTCACTAGCGACTGCCGTTATGTTGAAGACAACTACGCAGAAAAAGCAGACGCTAAACGTGCAATGGACGTTTACTGCCACCGTCTGGCGAAGTACATCGGCTCTTACACTGCGCTGATGGACGGTCGTCTGGACGCGGTTATCTTCACCGGTGGTATCGGTGAGAACGCGGCAATGGTTCGTGAACTGTCCCTGGGTAAACTGGGCGTTCTGGGCTTCGAAGTTGACCACGAGCGTAACCTGGCTGCCCGCTTCGGCAAGTCTGGCTTCATCAACAAAGAAGGCACCCGTCCGGCTATCGTTATCCCAACTAACGAAGAGCTGGTCATCGCGCAAGACGCGCACCGCCTGACTGCCTGATTCCACACCGCCAGCAATGCTGGCGGTGCTGTTTTGTAGCCCGCCCCCTGTCGGCGGTAACGAAAGAGGATAAACCGTGTCCCGTACTATTATGCTGATCCCTACCGGAACCAGCGTCGGTCTGACCAGCGTCAGCCTTGGCGTTATCCGTGCTATGGAACGCAAAGGCGTTCGTCTGAGCGTCTTTAAGCCTATCGCCCAGCCTCGTGCCGGTGGCGATGCGCCAGACCAGACCACCACCATCGTGCGTAAGAACTCCAATCTGCCAGCGGCTGAACCGCTGAAGATGAGCCACGTTGAATCTCTGCTGTCCAGCAACCAGAAAGACGTGCTGATGGAAGAGATCATCGCCAACTACCACGCTAACACGCAAGATGCGGAAGTGGTGCTGGTTGAAGGCCTGGTCCCGACCCGCAAACACCAGTTCGCTCAGTCTCTGAACTTCGAAATCGCGAAAACGCTGAATGCGGAAATCGTGTTCGTCATGTCCCAGGGTACCGATAACCAGGAACAGCTGAAAGAGCGTATCGAACTGACCCGCAGCAGCTTCGGCGGCGCGAAAAATACCAACATCACTGGCGTTATCGTTAACAAACTGAACGCACCGGTTGATGAACAAGGTCGTACCCGTCCTGACCTGTCCGAAATCTTCGATGACTCTTCTAAAGCGAAAGTGGTTAAAGTTGATCCGGCAACTCTGCAGGATTCCAGCCCGCTGCCAGTACTGGGCGTGGTGCCATGGAGCTTCGACCTGATTGCTACCCGTGCAATCGACATGGCGCGTCACCTGAACGCTACCGTGATTAACGAAGGCGACATCAACACCCGCCGCGTGAAGTCTGTGACCTTCTGTGCGCGTAGCATTCCGCACATGCTGGAACACTTCCGCGCAGGCTCTCTGCTCGTGACCTCCGCTGACCGTCCTGACGTGCTGGTTGCTGCGTGCCTGGCCGCGATGAACGGTGTGGAAATCGGTGCCATTCTGCTGACCGGTGCTTACGAGATGGATCCACGCGTAAGCAAGCTGTGCGAGCGTGCGTTCGCCACTGGCCTGCCAGTCTTTATGGTGAACACCAACACCTGGCAGACCTCTCTGAGCCTGCAGAGCTTCAACCTGGAAGTGCCGGTTGATGACCATGAGCGTATCGAGAAAGTGCAGGAATACGTTGCGGGCTACATCAACGCAGACTGGATTGAATCCCTGACGGCGACCTCCGAGCGTAGCCGTCGTCTGTCTCCTCCGGCCTTCCGTTACCAGCTGACCGAGCTGGCGCGTAAAGCGGGCAAACGTGTTGTTCTGCCAGAAGGCGACGAACCACGTACCGTTAAAGCGGCTGCCATCTGTGCAGAGCGCGGCATCGCGACCTGTGTGCTGCTGGGTAACCCGGATGAAATTAACCGCGTTGCTGCCTCTCAGGGCGTTGAGCTGGGTGCAGGCATTGAAATCGTCGACCCGGAAGTGGTTCGCGAAAGCTATGTTGCGCGCCTGGTTGAGCTGCGTAAGAGCAAGGGCATGACCGAAGCCGTTGCGCGTGAGCAGCTTGAAGACAACGTTGTGCTGGGCACGCTGATGCTGGAGCAGGACGAAGTTGACGGTCTGGTTTCCGGTGCGGTTCACACCACGGCGAACACCATCCGTCCACCGCTGCAGCTGATCAAAACGGCGCCAGGCAGTTCTCTGGTGTCTTCCGTGTTCTTCATGCTGCTGCCTGAACAGGTTTACGTTTACGGTGACTGTGCGATCAACCCGGATCCAACTGCAGAGCAGCTGGCTGAGATCGCTATTCAGTCTGCCGATTCCGCGATTGCCTTCGGTATTGAACCTCGCGTGGCAATGCTCTCCTACTCCACCGGTACTTCTGGTGCAGGTAGCGATGTAGAGAAAGTCCGTGAAGCGACGCGTCTGGCACAGGAAAAACGTCCTGATCTGATGATCGACGGTCCGCTGCAGTATGATGCCGCGGTTATGGCTGACGTTGCGAAATCCAAAGCACCGAACTCACCGGTTGCGGGTCGCGCTACCGTGTTCATCTTCCCGGATCTGAACACCGGTAACACCACCTACAAAGCGGTACAGCGTTCTGCAGACCTGATCTCCATCGGGCCAATGCTGCAGGGTATGCGCAAACCTGTGAACGACCTGTCCCGTGGCGCGCTGGTTGACGATATCGTCTACACCATCGCTCTGACCGCGATCCAGTCTTCACAACAGCAGTAATACGTTACTGACTAAAAAGGCGACCCTCGGGTCGCCTTTTTTATTTACAACAACTCCCTCGCCGCCGACACAATGTCGTGTGCCGTCAGGCCATACTCCTTCTGCAGGAAGTCCTGTGTCCCCACCTGGCCGTAACGCTCCTTCACGCCCACCCGACGCATCGGCACCGGACAGGTTTCCACCAGCACTTCCGCCACTGCCGATCCCAGCCCGTTATGAATGCTGTGGTTTTCGCAGGTCACGATACGTCCGGTTTTCTCGGCGTAGTTTTTCACCAGCATCCGGTCAATCGGCTTAAGGGTAAACATGTCGATCACCGCGGCGCTGACGCCCTCCTGTTCGAGCTGACGCGCCGCTTCAAGCGCTTCCGCCACCATAATGCCGTTGGCAATCAGGGTGATGTCACTGCCTTCGCGCAGTACGTTGCCCTTGCCAAGCGTAAATGTCGAACCCGGCGCATACACGCTCGGGGCCTGCTTACGGATGGTACGCACCCAGTAGAAACCTTCGAGGTCAATAAGCTGGCGCAGTACATCTTCAAACATCACCGCATCCGTTACCTCCAGCACCACCGAATGGGCAAGCCCCCGCACGATGCCCATATCTTCAAACGACATATGCGTGCCGCCGTTATGACAGGCCGTCACGCCGGCATCTGAGGCAATGACCTTCACATTGTTACGCTGGTAGTCCAGGGACATAAACAGCTGGTCGAAACAGCGACGGCTGGCGAAGGCGGTAAAGGTATGCACGAACGGCTTGCGTCCGGTCAGCGACAGCCCCGCCGCCGTCCCCATAACGTTAGCTTCCATGATGCCGCAGTTAATCACATGCTGCGGATAATCACGCGCCACGCCATCCATCGCCATTGAGCTCATCAGATCCGCCTCGAGGGCGATAATGTCGCTCCCGGCTTCAATCTGCTGTGCCACAAACCCCGCGTAGACTTTACGCATCTCAACGGCGTCTTTCTGACCTGCAGGTGCAACCTTAATCATGTGAAGCCTCCAGTTGGCGAATCGTCTCGTTGAGGGCCGCCTTGCTCTCGGCGGTTAATCGCAGATGGTGCGAGTTACTCAGTTGCTCCAGATACGGCACGCCCTGCCCTTTGATACTGTCGAGGATCACCAACAGCGGGCGAGCATCCGCCGCCGGAACCAGCGATGTCACCTCCAGCAGTGCCGGAATGTCATCTCCTTTCACCGTCACCACGTCAAACCCGAAGGCACGGAATTTTCCTTCCAGATCGAACGCACAGATAATGTCGTCGAGTTCGCCATCAAGCTGCTGTTTGTTCCAGTCAACGAATACGGTCAGGTTATTCAGGCGATGGTGTGCAATAAACTGGAACGCTTCCCAGCACTGCCCTTCGTTCAGCTCGCCGTCGCCGACGATACAGAAAACCCGGTTGGGTCGTCCCGCCAGCTTATGCGACAGCGCCATTCCACCGGCGATGGAAATCCCCTGCCCCAGCGAGCCGGTGGTGGCATCCACCCCGCGCGTTTTTAGCCGGTCCGGATGGCTCGGCAGACGCGTACCGTTCTGGTTCAGCGTGCTCAGTTCTTCCATCGGGAAGTAGCCTTTGATCGCCAGGGTGCTGTACAGCGCGGGACCAGCATGTCCTTTTGACAAGACAAAGTAGTCACGCTCTGGCCAGTCCGGGTCGGCCGGGTCAATTTTCATCACTGCGCCGTACAACACGGCCAGGGTTTCAACAACCGACATACTGCCGCCGTAGTGACCAAAGCCCAGCTGGGTCAGCATTTTCAGCGTTTCAAGGCGGATCTGACGCGCCAGATGGGTTATCTCATTCTCATTCATGATTTGGCTCCGGTGTTTTCCTGCGCGTTATCGCCCGCAGATTTATTTTTAGCGAACACGTTGTACGCCACCAGCAGTGCGAACAACGCCACAACAAGGCCGGTGATGGCAAGCGGCGACAGGAAGCGCGCCAGGTTACCCAGCACGATCCCGACAGCGCCAAAGTCAGCGTCCGAGAACGTGGTATTGGCAAATCCAATTGCCCCCAGCACCGGCAGCAGCAGAACCGGCAGGAAGGTGATCAGCAGGCCGTTGGCAAACGCACCAATCATCGCTCCACGACGTCCCCCGGTGGCGTTACCAAACACGCCCGCGGTAGCGCCGGTGAAGAAGTGCGGCACCACACCAGGCAGAATCAGCACCCAGCTGAACTGCCCACAGATAAACAGACCCACCAGCCCGCCAAGGAAGCTGAACAGGAAGCCAATCAGCACCGCATTTGGCGCATACGGATAGACAACCGGGCAGTCCAGAGCCGGACGTGCATTCGGCACCAGTTTTTCAGAAAAGCCGGTAAAGGCCGGGACGATTTCCGCCAGAATCAGGCGCACACCCTGCAGGATGATGAACACCCCCGCGGCGAACGTGATGGCCATGATGATGGCATAGACCAGGTAGTTCTGACCGCCGCTAAAGGTCGCCTCAACGTAGTCACGCCCGGCGCTCACCGCCATGATCAGGTAGATGATCATCATGGTCAGCGAGATGGAGATAGAGCTGTCGCGCAGGAAGCTCAGGTTCTTCGGCAGGTTCATCTCTTCAGTCGAGCGAGAGCCTTTGCCGAACTTGCTGCCAATCCAGCCGGAGAGAACATAGCCCAGGGTACCGAAGTGACCAAAAGCGATGTCATCGTTGCCGGTAATGCGCTTCATGTAACGCTGCGCCAGCGCCGGGAAGAAGGCCATTACCAGACCGAGGATCAGCGACCCGGTAAAGACCAGACCAACGCCCTCAAAGCCCGCCACGGTGAGGATGACCCCAATCATGCATGCCATGTAGAAGGTGTGATGCCCGGTCAGGAAGATATACTTCAGACGCGTAAAGCGGGCGACAATGATATTTGCCACCATACCGAATGCCATAATCAGCGCGGTAGAGGCACCGTATTTCTCCAGCGCAATGGAAACAATTGCCTCGTTATTGGGAATAATGCCCTGAATATTAAAGGCGTGTTCAAACATTCCGCCTAACGGATTTAATGACCCAACCAGCACCGTGGCCCCGCCGCCAAGTACAATAAAACCGAGTATGGTTTTAATGGTCCCTTTCACCACATCAGAAAAAGATTTCTTTTGAGCGACCAGGCCAATTAAGGCTATTAAGCCCACCAGCACCGACGGGACTTTTAATATATCAACAACGAAATTCAGCGTTTCAAGGATAAACATATCCACCTCGCCTTATCAGGATTATTGTCTGTCGAACCAGGCGCGGAGCTGCGCTTCGAGTTCGTTGATATCAATGATGTTGTTGATCACCACCAGCTGGCTTTCCGGCACGCTGGCACTGGCGGCAATGTCCTTCGCCATCACGAAAAGATCGGCGGCACCCGGCGTTGCCGAGGAGAGATCGGAGTGTTCAACGTCGGCGTCAATGGCCAGCTTCTTGAGCACCTTTTTAATATTCATTTCGACCATAAAACTACTGCCCAGGCCTGAACCGCAAATAGCCATAATTTTCATTGTTGTCCCCTTTTTTTGAGTAGAGCACGCCCCATCACGCTAAACGTAATGTTGTGATAAATCGGATGAGAGAATTAAATCAGAAGCGGTCAATAATCGTTTTAATGTCCTCCAGGGTATTCGCCTGATGCAATTCAGCCATATCGTCGTCGCTGGAAAATAATTCAGCGAGGGCAGAGATCATGTCGATGTGACTGTGTTTATCCGGCGCCGCGAGCATAATAATAACATCCACGGGATCGAACTCGCCGGCACCAAAAGAGACTCCCTTTTTCAGTTTTAATAATGAGAGGCCTAATCCTTTGGCCCCCTCTTCCGGCCGCGCATGCGGCATGGCCAGCCCTGGTGCCAGCACATAATAAGGTCCTAATGCATGATGCTGCTCAATGATGGCCGTCACGTATTCCGGGCCAATCACCTGCAGATTCAGCAACGGTTTCGCGCATATTTCCAGCGCCTGCGGCCAGCTTTCCACGCTCTCCTGCAGCGTGATGGTTGTATCATATATCCACTTTTTCAGCATTTCTCCGTCCCGCCACAATGCAAAAGATGAGCAAACTTTATTCAACACATCCCTTATTGACTGCGATCGGGATCACAAAGATAGCGCTACCAATCGCTAACATTCAGAAGTGTGATAGCGCTATCAAATTGTAATCATGGTGTGAATTCACAGCAAAAAAAGGGATTTAAGGCGTATACTGCGTTTCACGTGAAACGAAGGATGATAATAAAAACGCGTCTGGTCAGCAGGAAGGTGTATGTCTCTAACCCGAAAACGGCGCAGTACCGGTAAAGTGACACTCGCCGATGTCGCACAGCTTGCCGGGGTGGGCACGATGACCGTGTCCCGTGCACTCCGCACGCCTGAACAGGTTTCCGATAAACTGCGAGAAAAAATAGAAGCCGCTGTACAGGAATTGGGTTACATGCCTAATCTCGCTGCCAGCGCGCTGGCCTCGGCATCGTCATGGACGATTGCGATGGTCGTTCCTAATCTCTCCGAATCCGGTTGCTCGGAGATGTTCGCCGGGCTTCAGCAGGTACTGCAGCCTGCCGGATACCAGATCATGCTGGCCGAATCACAGCATCGACTCGAGCAGGAAGAAAAATTGCTGGAGACGCTGCTGGCGTCGAACATTGCCGCTGCGATTTTGCTCAGCGTTGAACACTCCGATACTGTCCGCCACTGGCTGAAAAACGCCTCCATTCCGGTCATGGAAATGGGGGCCATGCGCGCCGATCCTATCGATATGAATATCGGGATTGATAACGTCGCGGCGATGTACGAACTGACGGAGATGGTTATTAAGCGTGGCTACCAGAATATTGGCCTGCTGTGCGCTAACCAGGAGCAGTGGATTTTCCAGCAGCATTTACAGGGCTGGTACAAAGCGATGCTTCGCCACCATATGTCACCAAACCGGGTGATTAACGCCGCCATGCCACCGAGTTTTTCCACGGGTGCGGCGCAACTGCCGGAGTTCCTGCTGGCGTGGCCGGAGCTGGATGCACTGGTGTGCGTGTCGGATGAACTGGCCTGCGGGGCACTTTATGAATGCCAGCGTCGGCGTATAAAAGTACCGGACGATCTGGCCGTGGTAGGTTTTGGCGATAGCGACGTCAGCCGGGTCTGTCAGCCACCGCTGACGACCATGGCTGTGCCACATCGTAAGATTGGGATTGAAGCGGGACGCGCGTTACTGGAACGTCTGAATGATGGAGACTGGCGCGATCATAAACCTATCGCGTCCAGCCTGTGTCTGCGGGAGAGCTGTTGAGGCTTACTCCGCCTCTTCCTCTTTTTCCGCTTTCGTGGATTCGTTTTTAGCGTTGCGGGTCATCCACAGCGCCAGCGCTTTTAACGAATCCGGGGTGAACTCGTCGCAACGCGCGGTAATTTCTTCCGGCGTCATCCAGTTCACTTCGCTCACTTCTTCTTCCTGCAGGGCGAACGGGCCATGGGAAACGCAGCTAAACAGCCCGCCCCAGACGCGGCAATGCTCGTCCTCGAAATAGAACTGACCATGCTCGGCAAACGGCACGCCGGCAATCCCTAACTCTTCTTCCGCTTCACGACGCGCGGAGTCCAGCAGAACTTCATCCGCCTGAACAACGCCGCCTGCAGTTGCATCCAGCATACCAGGGAGAAAATCTTTGGTGTCCGTGCGGCGCTGAACCAGAATTTTGCCCATCCCGTCATGCACAACGATGTATGTCGCACGGTGACGCAGACGCTCCGCGCGCATTTGTTCGCGGCTGGCCTGCGCGATCACTTCATTCTCTTCGTTGACAATGTCAACCCACTCTGTACTTGCCAAATGACTCTGCTCCACCATCGGGAAACCTTCTCGTCTAAGCGCTCTTTCGGCGCGTTTGCAGTTGAGGTGTAACTTACGGATTAATCGCTATTTGCGCAATAACTTGCTGATCATTAAGTGCGATTACGCTTAACGTATTCTCATCGAGCATGCCATAGCTTGCTGAATTTCCACCTTTCGGTATGCTGACCGAACCGGGGTTAAAGTGATATATCTCGCCGCGTTTTTCTGCCACCGGAATATGAGTATGACCGTAAACCAGGACATCGCCAGCCGCCAGTGCCGGGAGATTTTCCGGGCTAAAAAGATGACCATGGGTCAGGAACAGACGGCTATTTTCCATCAGCACCTGTTGCCAGGGGGCAGTGATGGGAAAATCCAGCAGCATCTGGTCCACTTCACTGTCGCAGTTACCGCGAACGGCGATAATGCGCGAAGCATACTGATTGAGTTTTTCCGCTACCTGCGCCGGTGCATAGCCTTCCGGCAGCGCATTGCGCGGACCATGATTTAACACATCCCCCAGAATCACCAGCCATTGCGCCCTGCTTTGAGCAAACAGAGAAAGAACACGCTCGGTCGCGGGCAGCGAACCATGGATATCAGACGCAAACATCAGTTTCATCAGTCACTCCCTGGAAATCAGACTGCCCTATCATACCTGAAGCGTCAGGCTATATCAGCCCGCCCGCTTAGCGGAGAGTGCCACATAGCGCTGCACTGAGGCGCGTTGCCACTGAAACGCGGCATAATCCACCAGCAGCTGAGGCACCTCATCCCCATTGAGGATCAGACGGTTCAGCATCAGCGCCAGATCGGTATCGGCAATACACCACTCGCCGAGTAAATTCGGATTACCATGAGCCAGCAGAGAAGTCGCGGTATCGATCAGTTTTTGGGCACTGGCCGCACCGTCTTTACTCAGCGCCGGTTTTTTCACCCCGGCAAACACCACATCCGTGGAGCGTTCCACGCGAATCGGCACCAGATCGCTGCGCAGCCACGCCTGGATCTGACGAGCGCGGGCACGTTTTTGCAGATCGTGAGGGTAGATGCGCTCCCACTCAGGTGGTGCGAACCGATCTTCCAGATACTCATCGATCGCCGACGATTCACTCAGCGCGAAGCCATCAATGTCCAGCACCGGCACGCGACGGGTCAGGGCGTAGCCCTGCCACTGTGGTTTCAGATGTTCACCGCCGTCCAGATCCACCGTCTTTAGCGTAAATGACAGTCCTTTTTCGGCCAGCGCCACATACGCGCTCAGAACATAGGGAGAAAAGAAATCTGCATCGGACCATAACGTGATTACGGGCTGGTTCATAACATCCTCATCGGCTGATCGGTTTTCATTCAACATATAATCTCTTTGCCTCGCTGTCACTTGATGAAAACTCACGATTTACAACAACCACCTATACTCATTTTTCATGGCGTCACTATTTTCACTGACAGGAGTTGAGAATGATCGACCTTTATTATGCCCCTACCCCGAACGGCCATAAGATCACCCTCTTTCTTGAGGAAGCCGAACTGGATTACAGGATCATTCGCGTGGATATCAGCAAAGGCGATCAGTTCAGTCCTCTCTTTCTGGCTATATCGCCAAACAATAAAATCCCGGCCATTATTGATAACCATCCTGCCGATGGGGGCAAGCCGTTGAGCCTGTTTGAATCCGGAGAAATATTGCTCTATCTGGCAGAGAAGACAGGCAAATTGCTGAGCGGAGAGCTGCGCGAGCGTCACCACACGCTGCAGTGGCTTTTCTGGCAGACGAGCGGTCTGGGGCCGATGCTCGGACAAAACCACCATTTTACCGCCTACGCACCGCAGCCGATTCCTTATGCTATCGAACGCTATCAGGTGGAAACCCAGCGGTTATACGGCGTTCTGAACCGTCGGCTGGAGAAAGCACCGTGGCTCGGTGGGGATCATTACAGCATCGCCGACATTGCCTGCTGGCCCTGGGTGAATACCCATGAAAAGCACCGCATTGACCTGGCGTCTTACCCGGCGGTGAACAACTGGTTTGAACGAATCCGCACGCGTCCGGCCACCGAACGCGCCATGCAAAAAATCCAGCAAATTTAAGCCGGTGGCTGGTGTGTGCCGGAGTGGCTCTCATGTATTATGTGAAGGAAATTCTGACACGGAGAAGACCTGCAATGTCACAGCATGACGCTATTATTCGTATAAAAAATTTACGCCTACGCACCTTCATCGGTATCAAAGAGGAAGAGATCGCCAACCGTCAGGATATCGTGATTAATGTGGTTATCCACTACCCGGCTGAGAAAGCGCGGGCCAGCGAAGATATTAATGATGCGCTGAACTACCGCACGATAACCAAAAAAATCATCCAGTACGTGGAAAACAACCGCTTCTCTTTACTGGAAAAATTAACTCAGGATGTGCTCGACATCGCACGCGATCATCACTGGGTCACTTATGCTGAAGTAGAGATCGATAAACTTCACGCCCTGCGTTACGCCGATTCCGTCTCGATGACGTTAAGCTGGCAACGCCAGGCGTAACCCTGGAGGTTGTATGAAGATTTTGCTGACCGGCGGTACCGGCCTGATTGGTCGCCATCTCATTGCGCGTCTGCAGGCGTTGCATCACGACATTACCGTGGTGACGCGCAGTCCAGAGAAAGCGCGCCAGGTGCTGGGCGCAGGTATCGACATCTGGAGAAATCTGGCCGAGCAGCAGAATCTGGACGGGTTTGACGCCGTCATCAACCTGGCAGGCGAACCGATCGCCGATAAGCGCTGGACGGAAGAGCAAAAACAGCTCTTGTGCAGCAGCCGGTGGACCCTCACCGAAAAGCTGGTTGAGCTTATCCGTAACAGTCATACCCCGCCGTCGGTTCTCATTTCGGGTTCCGCCGTAGGGTATTACGGCGATCTCGGCGAGGTGGTGGTAACGGAAGAAGAGCCGCCCCACAACGAGTTCACCCATAAACTTTGCGCCCAGTGGGAGCGTATCGCCTGTGCTGCGCAAAGCGATCATACCCGCGTCTGCCTGCTACGCACCGGTGTGGTCCTTGCCCCGAAAGGCGGCATTCTGGCGAAGATGCTCCCCCCTTTCAGGCTCGGTCTTGGCGGGCCAATCGGCAATGGCCGTCAGTATCTGGCGTGGATCCATATCGACGATATGGTCAACGGTATTCTCTGGCTGCTGGATAACGATCTGCGCGGGCCGTTTAATATGGTTGCGCCCTACCCGGTACGAAATGAACAGTTTGCCCATGCTCTCGGACATGCCCTGCATCGTCCGGCGATTTTGCGCGTGCCTGCTACGATGATCCGCCTGATGATGGGTGAAGCGTCCGTGCTGGTGTTAGGCGGGCAACGGGCCCTGCCAAAACGGCTGGAAGCGGCCGGGTTTGCGTTCCGCTGGTATGACTTAGAAGAGGCGCTGGGGGATGTGGTGAGATAATGTTACAGTGATATGCCATGTTCCGACGAAATGGCATATCTATGGCAACCATTACCACTCCCCGGCTCCATCTCACGCCCTTCGAACCCACTGACTGGCCTTTTTTCCGTGCCCTGCGCGAGGATCGCGCCATCATGCAGTATATGGCCGCTATCGCCCCGGAAAAAGAGACCCGACGCCTGTTTGCCGCACGTCTGACGGCAGCGCATGTGTTCGTTATCCGCTTACGCGATGAAGAGACCCCGCTGGGCGATATCGGCCTGCAAATCAGCGCTGAAAATCGTGAAGAGGCGGATATCGGCTATACGGTCGTGCCTGCCGCGCAGGGCCAGGGCATCGCCAGTGAGGCACTGCGCGCGGTGTGTGACTACGCATTTAACCAGACGGGTGTAAAGGCGATTAACGCATATGTGCTGGCAGACAACGGCGGGTCAGTCCGGGTACTGGAGAAAGCGGGTTTTGTGCGCACGCAGGTGCTGGAAAAAGCGTATGAGATTAACGGTGTGCGGTATGACGACTGGGTGTATCGACTGGAGTGTGGTGCGGTCTGATGCCCACACTCCGGCCCTCTCCCACAGGGAGAGGGGAAAGGCAAAACCTACTTCAAAGACCCCTTCAGGAACTGCTGCAGACGCGGGCTTTGCGGGTTCGCTAACACCTCATCGGGATGCCCCTGCTCTTCGATTTTACCCTGATGCAGGAAGATGACGTGGTTAGAGACGTTCCGGGCAAAGCCCATCTCGTGCGTCACCACCACCATCGTTTTGCCCTCTTCGGCCAGCTTCTGCATGATGCGCAGCACTTCGCCAACGAGTTCCGGGTCCAGCGCGGAGGTCGGTTCGTCGAACAGTAAGACTTCCGGCTCCATCGCCAGCGCGCGGGCAATGGATACACGTTGCTGCTGCCCGCCGGACAGATGTACCGGATACTTCATCTGCTGGCGCTCATCAATACCCACTTTCGCCAGGTATTTCACCGCACGGTCGCGGGCGTCCTGTTTGCTGAGACCCAGCACCTGGATTGGCGCTTCCATTACGTTCTCCAGCACCGTCATATGGCTCCAGAGATTAAAGTGCTGGAAAACCATCGTCAGGCGCGTACGCAACAGACGCAGCTGATTTTTATCCGCCACCTTCAGCTGGCCGTCTTTGTCACGCACCAGATTGATGTTCTGCCCGCTCACCACAATTGAGCCTTCGCTCGGTTTTTCGAGGAAGTTAATGCAGCGCAGGAAAGTACTTTTACCGGAGCCGGATGAGCCGATAATACTGATGACATCGCCCGCGTTTGCCTGCAGCGACACCCCTTTCAGCACTTCATGTTCGCCGTAGCGTTTGTGCAGATCAATAACGTTTAATTTGTTCTCAGCCATCATCATTCTCAGTGCGTCGAAGAAGGTTTTATATGCTGCAACCAGCGTTTTTCTGCCTTACGGAACAGGCTAATCAGGACGTATGAAATTATCAAATAAAGCACTGCCGCAATACCGAATGCGGTAAACGGCTGATAGGTTGCCGAGTTAATATCCCGGGCAATCTTCAGTAAGTCCGGCACCGTGGCGGTAAAGGCCAGCGCCGTGGAGTGCAGCATCAGAATCACTTCGTTACTGTACGCCGGTAACGCAATACGCAGCGCCGACGGCAGAATGATGCAACGGTAAAGCTTCACGGAGGAGAAGCCGTACGCACGCGCCGCTTCAATTTCACCGTACGGGACAGAGCGAATCGCCCCTGCGAAAATCTCGGTGGTATAGGCGCAGGTATTGAGCGTCAATGCCAGCACCGTACAGTTCAGACCGCTGCGGAAGAACGCATTGAGCATTTCAGTGCCTTTTACGATCTCAAGCGTGTACATCCCCGAATAGAACACCAGCAGTTGCACGTACAGCGGCGTACCGCGAAACACATAGGTAAACAGCCAGATTGGGAACTGGATAAATTTATTGTTCGACACACGACCAATGGCAAGAAATACCGCCAGAATGCCGCCCATCACCACGGAGGAGATCAGAAGCCAGAGCGTAATGGCAACGCCGGTGAAGCGATAGCCATCTGTCCACAGCAGCGATTTCCAGTATTCCTGAATAATCTCAATCACAGATCAGCCCTCTTCACACCCACGGAGTAGCGACGTTCGAGCAAAAGCAGCACACCATTGGAGGCGGTCGTAAAGACCAGATAGATTACGCCACATACCACCGCAAAGTAGAACGGCTCCCAGGTGCTTTTGCCGGCAAGCTGGGTCGCTTTCACCACATCTTCCAGGCCAAGCAGAGAGACCAGCGCGGTTGCCTTAAGAATAACCTGCCAGTTGTTACCGATACCTGGAAGCGCATAGCGCATCATGGCCGGGAACATGATTCGACGAAACGTCTGTGAGGAGGTGAAACCGAATGCGGTTGCCGCTTCAATGTGGCCTTTCGGCACAGCCATATACGCGCCGCGGAAGGTTTCGGTGAAGTAGGCCCCGTAGATAAAACCGAGCGTAATAATACCGGCCACCATCGGGTCGATATCGATTTGTCCCATACCCATTGCGTCCGTCACGCTGTTAAGCGCAATCTGCAGACCGTAAAAGATCAGAAGCATCAGCACCAGATCGGGAACACCGCGAATCAGCGTCGTATAGCCTTCAAAAATCAGCGCCAGCGGCTTGTTAGCCGAAAGCTTCGCCCCTGCGCCCGCCAGACCTATCAGCACCGCCAGCACCACGGAGCTGAGAGCCAGCTCAAGGGTGACAAGCGCGCCCTGTAAAATAACGCCAGAAAATCCGTACAGCATACCGCGAGCCCTGTCGTATCGTGAGTGGTGGAACCGTGTCTTTTCCCCTCCCACAGTGGGAGGGGCTGCACGTTATTTGACGGGGCGATTAGCCGCCGTAAACATTGAAATCGAAGTATTTTTTCGCAATTTTCTCGTACGTGCCGTCAGCGCGCATTTCGGCAAACGCTTTGTTCAGCGCTTCACGCAGTTCGTTGTCTTCCTTGCGCAGGCCCATACCGGTGCCTACACCAAACAACTTCACATCCTTGATGGATGGACCGCCAAACTTATAGTCTTTGCCGACCGGCTGCTTCAGGAAGCCTTCGCTCGCCGCGACTTCATCCTGGAACGCTGCGTCAATGCGACCTGCCGTCAGGTCAGCGTAGATATTTTCCTGGCCCTGATAAGAGACGATTTCAATCCCTTTCGGCGCCCAGTGTTCGTTACCGTAGGTTTCCTGAGTGGTCCCCTGCAGCACGCCCACGCGTTTGCCTTTCAGCGACTCGAGAGTGGGCTGAATGTCGGAAGATTTGGCGACAACCAGACGTGAATCTGCCGCGTAGAGTTTGTCCGTGAAAGCAATCTCCTGCTGGCGTTTTTCAGTGATGGAGAGCGAGGACATAATCACGTCGATTTTTTTCGCTTTCAGCGACGGGATCAGCGCGTCCAGTGGGTTCTCAACGTAGGTACACTGCGCTTTGATGCGTTTGCACAGTTCGTTGGCCAGATCGATGTCAAAACCAACCAATTCACCTTTAGAATTCTTCGATTCGAACGGTGCATAGGTAGGATCGGTACCGATTCGAATTTTCTGCGGAATTGCTGCGAATGCCGCGGTGGCGCTGGAAAAGGCCAGCACCAGAGAAAGTGACAATACTAGTTTTTTCATATCTGTCCTCAACAAACTGTCTACATACGGGATTTTTACGACGACGGGGTGGTGCTAATGTGCCATCAATCCCCTCCGTCAGGCAAAGAATAATGCCTTTGAGCCGGGATTTTTTGCATTATAAATGCGTAAGTATGCACACAGCGATCCAATACAGTGCATTAATTGCACCATATTGGATCATCCCGCCCGACAATGCACCTCAGCAGTGCATTGTCGTCAGGTATTAGTCACCGTAGACGTTGAAGTCGAAGTATTTCTTCGCCAGTTTGTCGTAGGTACCGTCTTTACGCAGCTCAGCAAACGCTTTGTCGAAGGCGGCTTTCAGCTCGGTATCGTCCTTACGCAGGCCGATACCCGTACCGTCACCAAAGTACTTTTTGTCTTTCACGGACGGGCCAGCAAAAGCGTACTCTTTGCCCGCTGGCTGTTTCAGGAAGCCTTCGCTCGCGGCGACTTCATCCTGGAATGCCGCATCCAGACGGCCTGCCGCCAGGTCAGAGTAGATCAGATCCTGGTTCTGGTACGCCACCACATCGACGCCCTTTTCACGCCAGTTCGCATTGGCAAACCCTTCCTGCGTTGAGCCCTGAAGCACGCCGACATGCTTGCCTTTCAGCGAGTCGATGGTGGGTTGAATCGGGGAGCCTTTAGCGGCAATCAGACGTGAATCTGCAGCGTAAAGCTTGTCAGAGAAGGCAATCTCCTGCTGACGTTTTTCGGTGATAGAGAGAGAAGAGATAATGGCGTCGATTTTCTTGGCTTTCAGCGACGGGATTAACGCATCAAAGTCGCTGCCCACCCATGTGCATTTCACCGCAATGCGTTTGCACATTTCATTTCCCAGATCGATATCAAACCCAACGAAATCGCCTTTCGCATCCTTGGAAGAGAATGGCGCGTAGGTTGCGTCTGTACCGATACGAACTGTCTGTGGAAGCGCTGCGTAGCTACCTGCTGCCGCACTTAACCCCACCAGCAAAGACAGAGCCAGAACCGTCTTCTTCATACATTTACCCTCAAGTACCGTGATTTTATTATGTATTGTGTTGTGTGTTGTGTTGCAGGCTTCTCTTGCAGGTCTTATGCCACATTGCCGTCTGGTGAAAAGTTCGACGTTAAATATGTTAATAAAACGTTGCGATATTGCCTTAATGGTGAAAGATAGCAGGTCTGCCGAACGAACCGGAAAGAGAAAAAGGGAAAAAGCGAATTAAATGTCGAGGATATGATCGCCGTTGCATAATTGCCCTGAAACAGGGCACGTTATCTTTTCATGCACGCTGTGGGTGCACAGATTCAGGCACCCTGCCAGCGGGTGAAAAGGTCTTCAGGCAGGTCGATATCAAACTGATCGAGAACGCGGTTAACCGTCTGATTAATCACATCATCCAGTGAAACGGGTCGGTGATAGAACGCCGGTACCGGTGGCATGATCACCGCGCCGAGTTCAGCAGCCTGAGTCATTAAACGCAGATGTCCCAGGTGCAGCGGCGTTTCCCGCACGCAGAGAACCAGAGGACGGCGCTCCTTCAGCACCACGTCCGCGGCGCGGGTCACCAGCGTGTCGGTATAGCTGTTTACAATGCCAGAGAGCGTTTTAATGGAACAAGGCAGGATAACCATGCCCGCCGTTTTAAACGAGCCAGAGGAGATGCTGGCGGCGATATCGCGGGCATCGTGAACCACATCCGCCAGCGCCTGGACATCACGCAGTGAGAGGTCGGTTTCAAGAGAGAGGGTCTGACGTGCCGCCTGGCTCATGACCAGATGCGTTTCCACTTCTGCCACGTCGCGCAGCACCTGTAACAGACGTACGCCGTAAATCGCGCCACTGGCACCACTGAGCCCAACAATGAGTCGTTTCATGATTTTCGCCCTAACTGATTTCAGGGCAGACTGTGCAGGATTTTGCGGGGAGTTGCAAGTGAGGGCAAATGCCCTCACTTGCACAGACATCAACCTTCGTTGTGCATCTCTAAACTTTCGAGATCGTTTTGCAGCTGGACGGCTTTCGCATCGTCGTTGCGCAGCGAATCAAGGTAGTCGAGGTACTGCTGGTCAACGTCTTTCGTCACGTAAACGCCATTAAACACGGAGCATTCGAACTGCTGAATATCCGGGTTCTCAGCGCGTACTGCGTCGATAAGATCGTTCAGATCCTGGAAAATCAGGCCGTCGGCACCGATGATCTGACGAATTTCGTCCACTTCACGACCGTGAGCGATCAGCTCATTGGCGGTTGGCATATCGATGCCGTACACGTTCGGGAAACGAATTTCCGGTGCGGCTGAGGCCAGATACACTTTCTTCGCACCCGCTTCGCGCGCCATCTCAATAATCTGTTCTGAGGTGGTGCCGCGAACGATGGAGTCATCCACCAGCAGGACGTTTTTGTCGCGGAACTCAGCGCGGTTTGCGTTCAGTTTACGACGCACGGACTTACGGCGCAGCTGCTGACCCGGCATGATAAAGGTACGACCAACGTAGCGGTTTTTCACAAACCCCTGACGGTATGGCTTGTCCAGAATGCGGGCGATTTCCAGAGCGATATCGCAGGACGTTTCCGGAATAGGAATAACGACGTCGATATCCAGATCGTCCCATTCGCGGGCAATCTTCTCGCCAAGTTTTGTCCCCATGTTCACGCGCGCGCTGTAGACGGAAATCTTGTCGATAAACGAGTCCGGACGGGCGAAGTAAACATATTCAAACAGGCACGGATTGCTCACCGGGTTGTCAGCACACTGGCGGGTGAACAGCTGGCCCTTCTCAGTGATATAGACCGCTTCGCCAGGCGCAACATCACGCAGGAACTCGAAGCCCAGGGTATCCAGCGCCACGCTTTCAGAGGCAACCATGTATTCGGTACGACCATCACCGAGATCGCGCTTACCGAGCACCAGCGGGCGGATGCCGTTTGGATCGCGGAAGGCAACCATCCCGTGGCCGATAATCATCGCCACGCAGGCATACGCACCACGGATCTGGCGGTTAGTCGCGGCAACGGCGGCAAAAATGTTGTCTGCTTCCAGCGGGTAGTGACGGAAGTTATCCAGCTCGCTGGCAAAGATATTGAGCAGAATTTCAGAATCAGAGGTGGTGTTAATGTGGCGACGTTTCTCTTCGAACAACTTCTTACGCAGCTCGTGCGCGTTGGTCAGGTTGCCATTGTGGGCAAGCGTGATGCCATACGGTGAGTTGACGTAGAAAGGCTGAGCCTCAGAGGCGCTGGAACTGCCAGCAGTAGGATAACGAACGTGACCGATCCCCATATTACCTTGCAGACGCTGCATATGGCGGGCTTCAAACACATCATTTACCAGACCATTCGCCTTACGTAAACGGAAGCAGTTGTTTGCATCAATGGTGATGATACCCGCAGCATCCTGCCCACGGTGCTGAAGCACCGTTAACGCGTCATAAATCGACTGGTTTACCGGCATGAAACCGGCGATACCGACAATACCGCACATTCGTCTTTTCCTCGTTAAGCCACATCTCAGAGCGCATTACGCTCTGGGCAAGAAACTCGACGAGCTTTGCAGATAGTCAAAGAACCATCTGATGATGAAACTGAACTCTGGAATGAGCTGCGATTTTTGCCAGTCTTCACTTTTGGAGAACCCGGTAAAGGTATCCAGGAAGAACAGGATCGCGGCCACAATCAGCACGCCTCGTAGTGCGCCGAAACAGATCCCGAGTACCCTGTCTGTTCCTGACAGACCGGTTTTCTCGACCAGCTGACCTATCACGTAATTTACGATAGCGCCGACAATCAGCGTCGCGATAAACAGCACCGCGATAGCGATTCCATTTCGGACCAGTTCATCTTCAAAGCCCGTGAACCAGACAGACAGGTAAGTGTAGTAATGACTGGCAACAAAGAAAGCACAACCCCAGGTTACCAGCGATAACGCTTCACGAACAAAGCCACGGATCAGGCTAACCAGACAGGAAAAACCAATCACCGCAATGATGGCGTAATCAATCCAGACCATATGTGTCCCACGATTTAACGCCCTGTCATCCAGTTCGGGGCGAATTCTAACAGAAAAAGAAAACGTTTGCGTAGGGATTTCCTTCCCGCGCGTAAATAAAAAAGGCGCTGAAAAAATGTTCAACGCCGTGGCTTTTTACGTCTCTGTGGACGTCTGCCGTCACTCTTCCCCCCACCCTCTCCTCATAGAAAGGATAAGGGTGAGGGAGGGGTTAGTTCGCGCTGTAGCTCATCACCACACCGCTCAGGCCGGAGATCTGCTTCAGCTCACCCAGCGATCCTTTAAGCTTATCTTTGGACGCTTCTGGCCCCACGAGAATACGGGTAATTTTACCCTGTACCGGCGTGGAAGGTGAAGTGTAAACACGATATCCCGCACTGCGCAGTTTACCCACCACCTCATTGACCTTATCGGCATTTTTCAGCGCACCCAGCTGCACGACGTAGGCTTTGCCCGTCGGTGCGGCTTCCTGCTGAGCCGGTTTCGCCGGAGGCGGTGTCTCAGTCGCTGCGGCAAGCTGTTCGCTCGTTTTATCACGCTGCGGTTTCGGCTGCGTTTTTTCGACCGGCTTCGGTTTCTCAGCCGGTTTAGGCTGCACGACCGGAACCGGTACCGGATCGATATCGTTGGTGTTGCTCGCCGCCAGACGAGACGGATCAAGAGACGGCGCAGCCGCATCGCCCGCGCGAACCTCTTCCGCTGCGCCTTCCGGCGGCTGAGCAGGAAGGGCCTGTGTCGCCGCAGGCAGCATATCCGGCTCGTCGCGATCGCCCGGTTTCGGTACCAGAGGAATGGCTGCAAACTCATCCTGATAGTGCTTTTTCTGCCCGTCGAGCAGGCCCGGGAGAATAATGACTCCCAGCGCCACCAGCACTATTGTTCCTGCTAAACGGTTCTGAAACTTACTCGCCACCGGTTCTCCCCGCGTCCATCACTTCCATGACATGTGCCACCGTGTGGAACGAACCACACACCAGCACGGTATCTTCTGGTTTAGCATCCGCCATCGCGGCATGCCAGGCCTGAGCCACGCTATTATAGATTGCGCCTTTGCCGAGATGTTCCATCAACTGCTCAGCGGTCGCCCCGCGTGGCCCCTCCAGAGGAGCACAATACCAGCTATCGACCACACTCTCCATGCAGGCCAGCGTACCGCCAATATCTTTATCATGAAGCATACCGATAACCGCCAGCACGCGCCCGGTTTTTGGTAACGATTTGAGACGTCCCGCGAGATACGCCGCGGCATGCGGGTTGTGCGCCACATCGAGGATCAGGCGCGGTGACTCGCTGACAATCTGGAAACGCCCGGGCAGAATCGCCCGCTCAATGCCCTCGCGAATCGCCTGCTCGCTCACCGCCAGACCGCTTGCGCGCAGTGCCGCCAGCGCGGTTGCCGCGTTAGGCTGCGGCACCTGCGGCAATGGCAGGTTGTCCAGTGCGCCCTGCGCATCGCTAAAGCGCCAGCCGTCTGCCTGAACCTCATACTGCCACTCTACGCCACGGCGCAGCAGACGCGCACCCGTCTCATTCGCCACCTCTGCAATGGTGTGCGGCATATCCGGCTCGCCGACCACGGCAGGTTTATTCGCCCGGAAAATCCCGGCTTTCTCGCGACCAATGCTTTCGCGATCCGGCCCCAGCCAGTCGGTATGATCCAGCGCAATGCTGGTCACGACGGCCACATCCGCATTCACCATGTTGGTGGCATCAAGACGCCCGCCGAGGCCGACTTCCAGAATCACCACGTCCAGTTGCGCCTGCTTAAACAACCACAGTGCCGACAGGGTGCCGTATTCAAAATAGGTTAATGAAATTTCACCGCGCGCAGCTTCAATTTCCGCGAAAGAGGCGGTATGCGCTGATTCCGGCAGCTCGCGATTTTGCACACGCACCCGCTCGGTATACCGCACGAGGTGTGGAGAGCTGTAAACGCCAACCTTATAGCCTGCTGCCATCAGGACAGATTCCAGCGTGCGGCACGTCGTGCCTTTACCGTTCGTTCCGGCAACGGTGAACACAAACGGCGCTGGTTTCAGTACGTCGAGACGCGCGGCAACCTGGCTTACGCGCTCAAGCCCCATATCGATGGTTTTACTGTGCAGGTTTTCCAGATAAGAAAGCCACGCGGCCAGGGGCGACGTGGCTTGGGGAATGCTTTTATTTTCCATGATGCCCGGTCATTAACAGTTGAGAAAGCAAAAGGGCAGCGCCATCCGGCCCTGCCCTTTTCAGTTATCAGGCCTCGGGTTCCTGATCCGGTACCACCACGCCTTCGCGCGGCTCGTCCGGGTTCGGCGCTGGCAGATTCATCAGCTTCGCCAGGATACTTGCCAGTTTCAGGCGCATCTCCGGACGGCGGACGATCATGTCGATAGCGCCTTTCTCGATGAGGAACTCACTGCGCTGGAAACCCGGCGGCAGTTTTTCACGTACGGTCTGTTCGATAACGCGTGGACCCGCAAAACCGATCAGCGCTTTCGGCTCAGCGATGTTCAGATCGCCCAGCATGGCAAAGCTTGCGGAAACGCCACCCATCGTCGGGTCGGTCAGCACGGAGATGTACGGCAAACCGCGCTCCTGCATTTTCGCCAGCGCAGCAGAGGTTTTCGCCATCTGCATCAGCGACATCAGCGCTTCCTGCATACGTGCACCACCGGAGGCGGAGAAGCAGATCAGCGGGCAGTTGTCTTCCAGCGCCTGCTCAACGGCACGCACGAAGCGCGCACCCACGACAGAGCCCATTGAGCCACCCATAAAGGAAAACTCAAACGCGGCAGCCACCACCGGCATCGTGTGCAGGGTGCCTTTCATGACGATCAGCGCGTCTTTCTCGCCGGTCTCTTTCTGTGCAGAGGCCAGACGGTCTTTGTATTTTTTGGAATCACGGAACTTCAGCACGTCTTTTGGCTCAAGCTCGCTACCCAGTTCTACCAGAGAACCTTCGTCCAGCAGGCTATGCAGGCGATTACGCGCCGTCATACGCATGTGGTGGTCACATTTCGGACACACCTCAAGATTGCGTTCCAGCTCTGCGCGGTACAGAACCTGGCCGCAGCTATCACACTTCGTCCATACCCCTTCAGGAATGCTCGCTTTACGAGTCGGGGTTATGTTGCTTTTAATTCGTTCAATCCAGCTCATTGATAACCTTTCTGCCTGAACCTGGTCGTATGCCAGTTTTGCTATAAGAGGCGAATAATGCCATTTTTGCCTCCAACAGACCATGAATGTTGCACATTAAAACATAACAGCCCGAAACTTTGGATAAAAAAGTGGTCGAACCGCCAGTATGCATTTACTTCGCTTGCTTTGCTGCCGCACGTCGGTGACGAATAATCTCAATAACCCCAGGCAGTACCGAAAGCACAATAATCGCTACAATCAGTAACTTAAGGTTTTCCTGGACCACCGGGAGATCGCCAAACAGGTAGCCGGCATAGGTAAACAGCAACACCCACAGCAGCGCGCCAACAACGTTATATGCCGCAAAGTGACGATAGGACATATGCCCCATTCCCGCCACAAACGGTGCAAATGTACGCACAATAGGCACAAAACGGGCAAGGATAATGGTTTTGCCGCCATGGCGTTCATAGAACGCATGGGTTTTATCGAGATAGCTGCGACGGAAAATTTTCGAGTCCGGATTGCTGAAAAGCCGCTCACCAAACACCCGCCCAATCGTGTAGTTCACCGCATCACCAATAATCGCGGCGATAACCATCAACACAACCATCAGATGCACATTCAAATCGTTAGTCGGTAACGCGGATAACGCGCCGGCCACGAACAGCAGTGAATCCCCCGGCAGGAACGGGGTGACAACCAGACCGGTTTCACAGAACAGAATGAGGAACAGAATAGCGTAAACCCAGACGCCGTACTGCGCGACCAGCTCCGCCAGGTGAACATCAATATGCAGGATGAAATCAATCAAAAAACGTATTACGTCCATTTTGTCTAAGCCTTAATTGCACCTTTGATTAGTCCGCTAAAAACAGCGGGCCCATTGGCGGTTTCGGCAGGTCAAACCGATCCGGATAGTCTACCGAGACCAGATACAGCCCTTCCGCTTTCGCCGTGGCTGCCGCAAGCGTTCTGTCCTTCGCTGCCAGCAGTTCTGCAATCCAGCTCTCCGGCTGGTGTCCGGCACCCACTTCCATCAGGCTGCCCACAATGTTCCGCACCATATGATGTACAAAGGCATTGGCTTTGATATCCACCACCACATACGCGCCATAACGGCTGACGTTTATGTGCATGACATTACGCCACGGCGTACGGGACTGGCACTGCACCGCACGGAACGAGGTAAAGTCATTTTCACCAATCAGACACTGCGCCGCACGATGCATACGTTCAGCATCAAGCGGTTCATAAAAATGCGTCACGCCCTGGCTTAACACCGCCGGACGTAGACGCTGATTGTAGATGACATAGCGGTAACGGCGCGCGGTGGCGCTGAAACGCGCATGAAAATCTTCGGGAACATCTTTAACCCAACGAACCGCAATGTCTCCAGGTAAATTCGCATTCACCCCCAGCGTCCATGCAGCGTCCTTTCGCACAGCGGTGGTTTCAAAATGAACCACCTGCCCCGTGCCGTGAACGCCGGCATCCGTACGCCCGGCACAGAAAACGCTTATCGGTTCGTTCGCCACCTGTGAGAGCGCTTTTTCCAGTTTTTCCTGGACGCTGCGCACCTCATTTTGACGCTGCCAGCCATAATACTTACTGCCATCGTACTCAATACCGAGGGCAATTTTATGAACGGGCTTGTGATCCACTTCTGACATCAGTACAGGTACTCCTGCACGAGTTTCTCCGCAATTTTCACCGCCATCAGCGCACCGCCAAAGCGAACGTTATCGGCAACTGACCAGAACTGGATCTGCTCAGGCATTCCGTAATCGTTACGCACGCAGCCAACAGACAGATGTGCGCTACCGGTCGCATCACCAACCTGCGTCGGGAACTCACTCTCTTCGGAGAGGGCGATATCCTCACCACGACCAAACGCGTCACGCGCTTCTTCTGCGGCGAGCGGGCGCAGCGCTTCAAAACCAACCATCTGCGCGTGGCCGTAGAAGACAGGAGACTGCACGCAGCTGGCAGAGATCATCAGGCCGTCATCCTGCAGAATTTTACGGACTTCATCGACAATACGGCGTTCTTCGCGCACGCTGCCTTCGCGATCCGGCAGCAGTGGCAGCATGTTAAACGCCAGCTGGCGACCAAAATAGTCGTCTTCATCAATCGGAACGCCGCTCAGCAATTTCGCGCTCTGCCCGGCTAGCGCGTTAACCGCTTGCTTGCCGTTGGCAGACGCAGACAGCAGGCTGGTGACGAAGATACGCGACAGGCCGCCTTCATCGATCAGCGGTTTCAGCGCGGTAAGCAGCTGACTGGTCAGGCTGTTCGGTACGGCGATAACGTTGCGGTTACGGTAGTCTGCCAGCACAAACGGGTTCACATCCGGCACCACCAGCGGCACATCCGGCTCAAGCGCGAACAGGCCGCTTAAGTCAATCACCAGACAACCCGAGTTGGTGGCCTCTTCAATGTAAGACGCCGTAGCCTCAGCACCGGCTGCAAAAAACGCCAGCT
The DNA here is from genome assembly GCF_000534435.1 of Enterobacter sp. BIDMC 26. Taxonomy (NCBI): domain Bacteria; kingdom Pseudomonadati; phylum Pseudomonadota; class Gammaproteobacteria; order Enterobacterales; family Enterobacteriaceae; genus Enterobacter; species Enterobacter sp. BIDMC 26. Next base: position 2,474,725 of record NZ_KI973182.1, read on the forward strand.
GCGCCTGAGTCCAGTCGAACCCGGCCGCATCCTGAACCATGACAGATTTACCGCCAAAACGCAGATGTTCACCCGCGCTATCTGTACGCGCCAGCGCATAGATATCACCCACCGGGAACTGACGCTCAGCAAGGGTTTCGAGCAGGGCTTCACCCACGGCACCCGTGGCACCTAAAATGGCAATGTTCCAGCCTTCAGACATGGTGGTTTACTCCAGAAATAAAAAAGCGTCCCTGTCGGAGTATCCAACAGGGAGCATTAAGAAGACATTAATGTGCCGGGTGATGAACGGCGTTAAAACCCAGTTTATGCAGCTGCGTCGCAGCCGTTGCGTCGTCGCAAATCACATACAGGGAAGACCACTCGCGGCGCTCAACATAGTTCTTGCGCAGCTTATCAAACTCACCCGGAATACCCGCCACTTTACGCAGCAGCGCGTCATCGCGGCGCACATCATACACCAAATGGACCAGTCGTTTCAGCGTTGCCTGATCGAGTGGCCCGTGCAGGGTAATGCGGCCAAATTCAGGCGCAGGCAGTAAGGTATCCAGCGCCACCTGCTGTGGATGGCCGATAAAGGCGCTATAGGCCTCAAAGACCTGCGTCGTGCCGCGGGCTTTTCCTTCAAGGGTATAACCGGCTATATGCGCCGTTGCGACGTCCACCTTGTTAAGCAGCGCAACGTTAAGCTCAGGCTCCGGCTCCCAGACGTCCAGCACCACGCTAAGCGCTTGCCCCTCGTCCAGACATTTCAGCAACGCAAGGTTATCGACCACCGGGCCCCGGCAGGCATTTATCAGAATAGTGCCAGGCTTCAGACGACGGATCAGGGCTTCGTCAGCAAGGTGCAGCGACTTATAAGGCCCCTCTTTAAACAGTGGCGTATGGAAAGTGATCACATCGCACTGTGCAACCAGTTCATCCAGCGAACGGAAGTCGCCTTCATCACCGTTGTCTTTACGCGGCGGATCGCACAGCAGGGTGCGAATGCCTAACGCCTCAAGACGTTTATGCAGGCGCCCGCCCACGTTGCCCACACCAACAATCCCGACGGTACGGTCCTGCAACGCAAAACCGTCGCGCTCTGCCAGCATCAGCAGGGAGGAGAAGACATATTCCACGACCGCAATGGCGTTGCAGCCCGGCGCGGCTGAAAAACCGATCCCCGCCTGCTTAAGCCATTTATCATCCACATGATCCGTCCCTGCCGTTGCGGTCCCGACAAATTTCACCGCTTTGCCGGAGAGCAACGCCTCATTTACTTTGGTTACCGAGCGCACCATCAGCGCGTCTGCATCATCCAGCTCGTTTACCGGGATCGGCCGACCCGGGACAGCCTTAACGTTGCCGAGGCGGCTAAAGAGCTCGCGGGCATAAGGCATATTTTCATCAACGAGGATTTTCACGTCTGAGTACCTGTTTGAGAGGAAGAAAACCCGTCAAGTGTGCCATAATCTGGCCGCCAGGCATATACGTCTGCCAGGTTTACGCTGAGTTTTGACTTTAAGGATTTTTGACGATGCAGCCCATTTCAGGTACGCCGCCGCGCCCTCCGGGTGAAGGCCCTGTCACGCCAAACGTTGCAGGCGAACAACCGCTATCCACACAACAGCGCACCGTGCTGGAGCGACTGATCACGCGTCTGATCGCGCTGACGTCGCAGCAAAACGCGGAAGTCTGGGCTGGGGTAAAGCACGATTTAGGTGTCAGGAACGACGCACCTTTGCAGTCGCGCCATTTCCCTGCTGCCGAGCAAAACCTGAACCAGCGGATTGATACTGCACAGCAGAATCACAGCACACGCCAGATTGTCTCGCAGCTGACCGAGCTGTTGGGCCAGGGAAATAACCGCCAGGCGGTGAGTGATTTTATTCGCCAGCAGTTTGGTCAGACCGCCCTGAGCCAGCTGACCCCGGAACAGCTCAAAACCGTACTGACGCTGCTGCAAACCAATCAGCTGTCAATTCCACAGCCTCAGCAACGCCCTGCGACCGAGCGTCCGCTGCTGCCTGCCGAGCACAACACGCTCAAGCAGATGGTGACCAAGCTGGCCGCCGCCACCGGCGAACCAACGAAGCTTATCTGGCAATCAATGCTGGAACTCTCCGGCGTAAAAGCGGGCGAGCTGATCCCGGCGAAACAGTTTACGCATCTGGTGACCTGGCTACAGGCGCGTCAGACGCTCAGCACCCAGACCGCTCCAACCCTGCACACGGTTCAGGCGGCACTTAAGCAGCCGCTGGAGCCGAACGAATTTGACGCCATTCGTGATTACGCCCAGCAAACCTGGCAGGCCACACCGCAAACGGTACTGACCACCGCGCAGGTGCAGGATGTGCTCAATCAGATTTTCGTTCGCCGCGCCGAACGCGAAGGGGGCGTGCCGGAAGCACGAAACATTCAGCCAATCTACAATCCGCTGTTTGCGCCGGTGGTGGAAACGTTCAGAACCCTCTCTGCCCGTCCAGGGTTGATGTTTATTGCGTTAATGATTGCACTGGCGATTTTCTGGCTGGTCGCATAACGGTTTCGCCCGGTGGCGCTACGCCTGCCGGGCCGACAGCACACCGGGGAAGGCATGTCGCCCCGGCACTTAACTAGCTAAGACTGCCGAAAAGCCACCAGCGTCACCACAATGCCCACAACCGCTGCAACCGCGCCCGCCAGGAAAACAGACGGATACCCGAACGACGTCGCTAACAGACCTGCCAGCGGCCCGGTTACCCCGTATGAGATATCCTGAAACGCCGCATAGCCGCCAAGCGCCGTGCCACGCACCTGCGGGGCGACACGTTTTACCACCTCCACACCCAGCGCCGGGAAAATAAGCGAACATCCGCAGCCGGTCAACGCCGCGCCTAACAACGCTACGGACGCAACGGGTGCACTCCACAGTAATAGCAAACCCAGGGTTTCAATCACCAGTGATGCCACTGCAACCTTCATGCCACCAAAACGATCCGGCATCCAGCCGAACAGCACGCGCATTAAGACAAATGCGCCACCAAAGGCGGTCAGCGTAAAACCTGCCATCGCCCAGCCGCGGCTCATAAAGTAGAGCGAGACGAACGTACCGATTACCGCAAAACCGACGCCCTGCAGGGCCAGGCCAAGGCCCGGCTGCCAGATTTGGCCCACCACGCTCCACAAAGACGGGCGCTCCCCTTTATGGGCAGGGACTTTACGTACCGGACCGTTGAATGCCCATGCCAGCAGAGGCAGCATCAGGGTAGTCGCTGCCAGCGCGGCAAAGCCAAAGTGGCTGTGGATAAGCAACCCGAGCGGGGCGCCTGCGGCAAGCGCGCCATAAATGGCCATACCATTCCAGGACATGACTTTGCCGGAGCGTGCAGGCCCCACCAGTCCCATACCCCATGTCAGCGTACCGGTCAGGAGCTGGCTTTCACCAAAGCCCAGGATTAAACGCCCCACGATCAGCAGCGCAAATTTATACGCAGCATCAACTGGCAGGAGAGCGGCCAGCAGCCATGCACCTCCCGCCAGACCACAGGCAAACATGCCCTGTAACGCCGAGCGTTTTGCCCCGTGCTGATCCGCCAGACGTCCGGCGTAACCGCGGGTTAATACCGTAGCCAGGAACTGAATACCCACGGCGACGCCGACCATGGTGTTGCCATAGCCCAGCTCCTGATGAACAAACAGCGGGATCACCGGCAGCGGCAGGCCGACGGTCATATAGGTCAGGAACACCGCAAACGCGATGCGAAACAGCGAGACGTTCGCTGAAGAGGTTGTTTCTGTTTGAGTGACTGCAGTCATGCTTTACTCCGAAATGAAGAGTAAGGCGGGGAAAAACCACGCCCCCTCTTCCTGATAACCAGGATTTAGGTGCGTTGGTTGACGTTGAACGCTTACGCATTATCGTGAGGATAATGTTGAGGTAGGAAGTTTGCCTGCGAGATCAGCCGCTTGTCAATGCATAAAAAAAGGAGCCGTCAGGCTCCCCTTTTGAATCAGTCAGAACTTATGCGTTGTACTTACGCATCACCAGCGTGGCGTTAGTACCGCCAAAACCGAAGCTGTTGGACATGACGGTAGTCAGTGTCGCTTCTTTTGGCTGGGTCACGATGTTCAGACCTGCGGCCTGCTCGTCCATCTCGTCAATGTTGATGCTTGGGGCGATAAAGCCATTTTCCAGCATCAGCAGAGAGTAGATCGCTTCCTGAACGCCAGCAGCACCCAGAGAGTGACCGGTCATGGCTTTGGTCGCGGAGATAGCCGGGCTGTTGTCGCCGAACACTTCACGGATCGCACCCAGCTCTTTCACGTCGCCTACCGGAGTAGAGGTACCGTGGGAGTTCAGGTAGTCGATTGGTGTGTCAACGCCGTGCATCGCCATCTTCATGCAGCGCACTGCGCCTTCACCGGATGGAGCCACCATGTCAGCGCCGTCAGACGTTGCACCGTAGCCCACGATCTCAGCGTAGATGTGCGCACCACGCGCCAGCGCGTGCTCCAGCTCTTCAACCACAACCATACCGCCGCCGCCTGCGATAACGAAACCGTCACGGTGCGCATCATAGGTACGGGATGCTTTATCTGGAGTTTCGTTATATTTGGTGGACAGTGCCCCCATTGCGTCGAATTCACAGGCCATTTCCCAACCCAGTTCTTCGCCGCCGCCAGCAAACACGATGTCCTGTTTACCCAGCTGGATCTGCTCAACCGCATTACCGATGCAGTGTGCGGAGGTCGCACAGGCAGAGCTGATGGAGTAGTTAACGCCGTGGATTTTGAACGGGGTCGCCAGGCAAGCGGAAACCGCTGAACCCATGGCTTTAGTCACAACATAAGGACCTACCGCTTTCAGACCACGTGGGCTACGCATTGCGTCGGCACCAAAGACCTGCGCTTTAGATGAGCCACCGGAACCGGCGATCAGACCTACGCGTGGGTTGTTCTGGTAAACTTCCGCGCTCAGACCCGCATCCGCAATCGCTTCCTGCATGGAGAGATAAGCATAAATAGAGGCATCGTTCATGAAACGAACCACTTTACGGTCAATCAAACCGGTGGTGTCCAGTTTGACGTTACCCCATACGTGGCTACGCATACCTGAATCTTTAAACTCTTCAGAGAAAGTGATCCCGGAGCGTCCTTCACGCAGAGATGCCAGGACTTCCTGCTGGTTATTACCGATGCTGGAAACGATGCCCAGGCCAGTAATCACTGCACGTTTCATTCAATACCTCTGTAAGTCGCACTATATTAAGTTTCGAGTCGCACAATAGCGTACACTTGTACGCCGAACAAGTCCGATCAGACATTTTCTGCGGAAATTTGCACCGATGGACGCACATCGTTAAGATCGTGTCACTGCCTGTCAGACGAGTAACTTACGTGAAACAAAACGCTATACAACCCGCCAACCTCGAATTCAACGCTGAGGGTACACCTGTTTCCCGAGATTTTGATGACGTCTACTTTTCTAATGATAACGGACTGGAAGAAACCCGCTATGTTTTCCTCGACGGAAACCAGTTAAACGCCCGTTTCCCCACGCATCCGCGCAGTCTGTTCGTGGTCGCTGAGAGCGGGTTTGGTACCGGTCTGAATTTTCTCACCCTCTGGCAGATGTTCGATCAGTTTCACGCTGCTCACTCTGACGCTACACTGCAAAGATTACATTTCATCAGTTTTGAAAAATTTCCGCTCACCGCGCATGACCTTCGTCTCGCCCATCAGCACTGGCCGGAACTTGCGCCATGGGCGGAGCAGCTTCAGGCGCAGTGGCCGCCGCACCTCGGCGGCTGTCATCGTCTGCTGCTGGACGGCGGGCGCGTCACGCTGGATCTGTGGCTCGGCGACATCAATGAACTGACCGATAAGCTTGATGATTCAATGAATCAGAAAGTGGACGCATGGTTCCTTGATGGTTTTGCCCCCGCCAAGAATCCGGACATGTGGAGCCAGCATCTGTTTAACGCAATGGCACGCCTGGCGCGTCCTGGCGCAACGCTCGCGACCTTCACCTCGGCAGGCTTTGTCCGCCGCGGATTGCAGGAGGCCGGCTTTACCATGCAAAAGACCAAAGGTTTTGGTCGCAAGCGCGACATGCTGGTCGGAAGAATGGATCAGACGCTGGAGATCCCCGCTCAGACGCCCTGGTTTTCACGCAGCGCCAGCACATCACGAGAGGTAGCAATTGTCGGCGGCGGGATTGCCAGCGCCCTGCTTTCGCTCGCGCTTTTACACCGTGGCTGGCAGGTAACGCTCTACTGCGCCGACGACGCGCCGGCAAAGGGCGCTTCCGGCAACCGCCAGGGGGCGCTCTACCCACTGTTAAGCGCTCACGATCCGGCGCTGAGCCAGTTTTTCCCGGTAGCCTTTACCTTTGCCCGGCGCCTGTATGATGCCCTGCCTGTGGCGTTTGACCACGACTGGTGTGGCGTTACGCAACTGGGCTGGGATGAGAAGAGCCAGCAAAAAATCGCGCACATGTTGTCGCTGGGTCTGCCGCTCGAAATTGCCCGGGCGGTGAATGCGCAGCAGATAACCGAAACCGCGGGCGTCGATACGGGCTGCGACGGTATCCACTATCCGCTCGGTGGCTGGCTGTGTCCGGCAGATCTGACGACGGCAGCCATTGCGCTGGCGCAGTCGCGCGGGTTGACGGTGCACTATTCCCGCCAGGTCGCCTCACTTCACCACACGGAGCACTGGAACCTGCATTTCACCACGGGCGAAGAGGCGCAGCATACCTGCGTAGTGCTGGCCAACGGTCACCCTATCAGCCAGTTCAACCAGACGGAAAAGCTGCCGCTTTACCCTGTCGGCGGCCAGGTCAGCCATATCCCCACCTCGCCAGCGCTGGAAAAACTGCAGCAGGTACTCTGCTACGACGGCTATCTGACGCCACAAAATCCGTCCAACGGCCACCACTGCATTGGTGCCAGCTACCATCGCGGTGAGACCGACATGCGCTACAGCGAAGACGATCAGCAGCAAAATCGCCAGCGCCTGCTCAACTGCTTCCCGCAGGCCGACTGGGCAAAAGAGGTTGATATCAGCGCCGGTGACGCGCGCTGTGGCGTACGCTGTGCCACCCGGGACCATCTGCCGATGGCGGGAAATGTGCCTGACTATGAAGCAACGCTTGAGGCCTATCAGGATCTTGCTGAAAACCGTGATACCGCGGTGAGTGCGCCAGTTTATCCGCAGCTGTTTATGCTCGGGGGGCTCGGTTCACGGGGATTGTGCTCAGCGCCGTTGCTGGCCGAAGTGCTGGCGGCACAGATGAGTGATGAGCCCGTTCCGCTGGACAGCGTTACGCTTGCGGGGCTCAATCCCAACCGTTTGTGGGTACGGAAGTTACTGAAAGGAAAAAGGGTGAAGTAACGTGCGGGCTAATGCCCTCCCTCTCCCACCGGGAGAGGGAGGAGAAATGACTACCTGGCTTTTGCCTGCTGGAACAGGGTGTCCCACATACCCAGCACTAATGACTGGTCACGCGGAGAGAGTTCCCCTGCCTGGATCGCTTTCTCCAGGCTGCGGCTCACTTCATCATGAATGGCCTCGGCAGAGTGATCGTCCCCTGCTTCCAGCTCAGCGACAGCCAGCGTCAGGTGACCACGCAGATAACCGCTGGCGAACAGCTCATCATCACTGGCGTGTTCCACCATGTCATCAATTAACGCCAGAATGCGTGATTCAAATTCTGCGATCATCTTCTTTCCTCTGTTAAAGATCTTCCGGCCAAGGGAAGCATTCCGCCGTGATCTCCGGCGTGTGGTAATAATTCTGTAAGGCCTCGATCAGGCGCGCCGGACGTTCCGGGATGCCTTTCTCAAGATACTCCATCACCTGCGCATGAACGCGGCGCTGGAAGACAATACGGTCTGGCTCGACCTCTCCTTCGAGGTTGTCACAGCTGACGTTGAACGGGAAACCTGCCGCCACACAGAATAACCATTCCAGCGCCTGCGGTTTCACCTCCACATCTTCAAACTGGCTCTGCGTGGCGGCGTCACGGCCGTCCGGACAATACCAGTAGCCGAAGTCCACCTGCTCACGACGCGCTTTCCCCGCTATACACCAGTGCGAAATCTCGTGTAACCCGCTGGCGTAAAAGCCGTGCGCGAACACGATACGGTTATACGGCACGTCCGCATCAGCAGGAAGATAGATCGGTTCGTCGTCGCCTTTAATCAGACGGGTATTAAAATCATCAGCAAAACAGCCATCAAAAATCTCAATCAGCTGTTCGTATTTATGGGTTGTGTTCATTAATTCATTCCCAGCCAGGTGAGGATCTCTTGTCCATGGCTGTCATAAAGCAGTTTGGCACTCATGACCGCTGAGACGACAACAATCATCGGGCGAATGAGCTTCTGTCCTTTGCTTAATACCAGACGCGAGCCCGCGCGTGCGCCTAAAAACTGCCCTGCCATCATCACAAATCCGGTTGCCCAGATAACTTTGCCACCAATGATAAACAGCAGCAGGCCGCCGACGTTTGACGTCGCATTGAGCACTTTGGCGTGGGCGGTGGATTTAGCGAGATTAAAGCCGGCCAGCGTCACGAACGCAAGGGCATAGAACGAGCCTGCTCCGGGGCCAAAGAAGCCATCGTAAAACCCGACGCAGCCACCCGCGATAAGAGCGAACGGCAGGCCATGCAGACGTCGCTGCCGGTCTTCTTCCCCGAGCTTTGGCATCAACAAAAAGTAGAGACCGATGCAGATAACCAGAATGGGGAGGATCTGGCGCAGAATATCGGACTGTACATGCTGAACCAGCAGTGCACCCGAGGTCGAACCAATAAAGGTCATCAGGATATTGAGCTTCTGGTCAGCCAGACTGACGACCTTACGGCGAATAAAATAGAGCGACGCGGAGAGCGAGCCGCCGCACGCCTGAAGCTTGTTAGTGGCGAGCGCCTGTGCCGGGCTCATGCCCGCGGCCAGCAGCGCCGGTACGGTTAACAAACCACCGCCGCCCGCCAGAGCATCAATAAACCCGGCCAGCATCGCCACAAAGAAAAGCACCACCAACAGAAGCGGCGACACCATAAACAGTTCGACGAAATTATCCATTAAAGTACATGCTCATCCAGTAGCGCCTGGCAGGAAGGCGGCAACGGAGGCGGTGTCTTCTTCTCAGGCTTAGAGGTTCCAGGTTTTGCCGGCTCAAACCAGCTCTGCAGTTCCGCACCACAGCCATCGCCTGGCGGGGGTAACGGCTGATCTTCACATTCCAGGCTGTTTGCCGGGCAGCGCAGACGAACGTGCATATGTGCACGATGCTGGAACCACGGGCGCACTTTACGCAGCCAGTCGCGATCGGTGCCGGCATCCAGGCAGAGCTGCTGCTTGATGGCCGGGTTCACGAAAATCCGCGTGACATCGTTATCTTTCGCCGCCAGCTTAATCATGCTGAAGACGTCCTGCGTCCACAACGATGGCACGACGTTTTTACCGTCGCGCGCCACCAGATCCAGCGCCTGCGGTTTCAGCAACTGGGCTGAACTCCAGCGCGCTTTCGGCAGTTGCAGGAAGATATCGACATCGAGACCGGTCTGGTGACTGGCGTGTCCGCCGTTGAACCGACCGCCGGCAGGCATCCCCATATCGCCAATCAGCATCGTGCCCAGCCCCAGGTTATGCACCTGGTTTCCCAGACGCTGGATAAACAGCACCAGATCCGGGTGGCCAAAATAACGACGCTGGTCGGTACGCATCACCTGATAGGTATCGGACTGCAGCGGAAGTTCCTGTGCCCCAACGATACAGCCGTTCGAGAACGCGCCAATAGACTGCGCGCTGCCCGCCACAGGATGGGTGATTTTCTGCCATGGCGTCGCGGCCAGACTGGCTCCACTGGCAAGCAGTGCCAGCAGAGCAATGACGGTTTTTTTCATGTTTACCAGCGTGGAATGGTGGTCGTCACATCCGCATTCTGCGCGCGCTGGCGCAGGAAGTGATCCATCAGTACGATCGCCAGCATCGCTTCTGCGATCGGCACCGCACGGATCCCCACACAGGGATCGTGACGTCCTTTAGTGATCATCTCAACTTCTTCGCCAGAGCGGTTAATCGTGTGGCCTGGCACGGTAATGCTGGAAGTCGGTTTCAGCGCAATATTGGCAATAATCTGCTGACCGCTGCTGATACCGCCGAGGATGCCGCCCGCGTGGTTGCTCTGGAAACCGTCTTTGGTGATTTCGTCGCGGTTCTGGCTGCCCCGCAGCGCAACGACGTCAAAACCGTCGCCAATTTCTACGCCCTTCACCGCGTTGATGCTCATCAGTGCGTGAGCGATGTCCGCATCCAGACGGTCAAATACCGGTTCACCCCAGCCTGGCGGTACGCCATCAGCCACGACGGTGACTTTGGCACCAATGGAGTCGCCCTCTTTTTTCAGGCCACGCATCAGTTCGTCCAGCGCTTCCAGCTTATCTGCATCGGCACAGAAGAACGGATTTTGCTCGACCAGATCCCAGTCTTTGATAGCCAGTGGAATATCGCCCATCTGGGTCAGACAGCCGCGGATCACAATGCCAAATTTCTGCTGCAGGTATTTTTTGGCGATAGCCCCTGCCGCAACGCGCATCGCGGTTTCACGGGCAGACGAACGTCCGCCGCCGCGATAATCACGGAAGCCATACTTTTGTTCGTAGGTGTAATCGGCGTGTCCAGGACGGAACACATCTTTGATGGCGCCGTAATCCTGCGAGCGCTGATCGGTATTTTCAATCAGCAGCCCGATGCTGGTGCCGGTGGTGCGGCCTTCGAAAACGCCGGAAAGAATTTTGACCTGGTCCGGCTCGCGACGCTGCGTGGTGTAGCGAGAAGTCCCCGGACGACGACGGTCGAGGTCGTGCTGTAAATCAGCTTCGGTCAGTTCGATGCCTGGCGGTACGCCGTCAACGATACAGCCCAGTGCCAGCCCGTGCGATTCACCAAAGGTGGTCACCCGGAATAATTGTCCAATACTGTTTCCTGCCATCACGGCTCCGATGTCGTTATTTGTGTTTGAGCGTTGTGAAACGGGCCGAAGCCCGCTGGATTAATCTTTGTAAATGCTGAAGTATTCGCGCGCGTCAAGCAGCTGCGCTTTGGTCAGCATAAAGACGCCGTCACCGCCGTTATCGAACTCAAGCCAGGTGAACGGCACATCCGGGTACTGCTCTATCAGATGTACCATGCTGTTGCCCACTTCACAAATCAGAACACCGTCGTCGGTCAGATAATCCGGCGCGCAGGCCAGAATGCGACGGGTAAGCTTCAGGCCATCAGAGCCTGACGCCAGACCCAGCTCCGGCTCGTGGCGATATTCGTTTGGCAGATCGGACATGTCTTCCGCATCAACATACGGCGGGTTGGTGACGATCAGATCGTACTGCAGCGTTGGCAGATCGCGGAACAGATCGGAGCGGATTGGCGTAACGTGATGGATCAGACCGTGTTCTTCAATATTGTGCTCGGTCACAGCCAGCGCATCGGTGGAGATATCCACGGCATCCACTTCCGCTTCCGGGAAGGCGTACGCACAGGCAATCGCGATACAGCCGCTGCCGGTACACATATCAAGGATATGCTCTGGCTGATGGTTAATCAGGCCTTCAAAGTGGTTGTTGATCAGTTCGCCAATCGGCGAGCGCGGCACCAGAACGCGTTCATCAACATAGAACTCGTGACCACAGAACCAGGCTTTGTTGGTCAGATAGGCAACCGGAATGCGCTCGTTAACGCGGCGGATAACACGCTCCACGATACGGTGCTTTTCGCTGGAGGTCAGGCGTGCGGTACGCATGTCTTCCGGAATATCGAGCGGCAGGTAGAGGGACGGCAGCACCAGTTGAACGGCCTCATCCCACGGGTTATCGGTACCGTGCCCGTACCAGATATTTGCGGCGCTGAAGCGGCTAACCGACCAGCGCAACATGTCCTGTATGGTATGCAGCTCGTTTACTGCTTCATCGACAAAAATTTTATCCACTCTTTCCTCCAGGGCATGCTCGCATAATTTTCGGCGGCTAGTTTGCCATGAAGACGGCGATAAATCAGCAATGACGCGTCGCGCTTGAGGTTAAAAAATGCGTTTAGTCGGGTACACTGTCGGAAATACGAGATGAGAATGACCCATGAAAAAGAAAACATCCCTTAGCGAGGAGGATCAGGCGCTCTTCCGTCAGCTGATGACCGGGACGCGTCAAATCAAGCAGGACATCATTGTCCACCGTCCGATGCGCAAAAAAATCACGGAAGTCCCGGTCAAGCGATTGCTCCAGGAGCAGGCGGATAATAGCCACTATTTTTCAGATGAATTTCAGCCGCTGCTCAATACGCAGGGCGCGGTGAAGTACGTACGGGAAGATGTCAGCCACTTTGAGCTGAAAAAATTACGCCGGGGGGATTACTCGCCCGAACTGTTTCTTGATCTGCACGGTTTGACGCAGATGCAGGCGAAGCAGGAGCTGGGAGCGTTAATTGCCGCCTGTCGTCGCGAACATGTTTTCTGCGCCTGCGTGATGCACGGCCACGGCAAACATATTCTGAAGCAGCAAACACCGCTATGGCTGGCTCAGCATCCCCACGTGATGGCGTTTCATCAGGCACCCAAAGAGTACGGCGGAGATGCCGCATTACTGGTGTTGATTGAAGTAGAAGAGTGGCAGCCGCCAGAATTACCCTGACAGGACGGCGGGAGGCATATTCTGCTCCCCGCCATATCGCACGTCACATCAGATAGCTTTTGCCATCTTCAGATTGCACGGACTCATTTGCCAGTTGAAGACCCCTTTGCCCGTTTCGTCGAGAGCGACGTTGGCAATGGCGGAAGTCGTGAACATCGGCGGCGTCTCGCCCGGGCACAGCTCAGATACCAGATAGCCAACGAGTGGCAGGTGGGAAATGACCAGCGCGGAAGCGACACCTTCATTGCACAGCGCCTGAAGATAAGCGCTGACAAGGCCGACATCACCGCACGGGGTGAGTTCCGGGAGAACATCCACACTGGCTGGCAGGTTCATACACTCCCCCACCACTTCCAGCGTCTGTTCTGCACGCAGGAACGGACTCACCAGAACGCGTTCGATGTCCACTTTTTGACCTTTAAGCCAGGTCGCCATCAGACGAGATTCGTCGCAGCCACAGACGGTCAAAGGACGTACTGAGTCACTGGCGGCATCGAGTGCCGCGTCGCCGTGACGCATGATAAAAACTTGCATATTGCACCGCTTTTGTTAACCAGAATCACCGGCGTTGACTACCCGCGATTACCGCTCCGAGGTAGAAAACCCGATGGTCGGGCATTGTGCCTGATCCATTCGGTGAATGAAACGCTGTTTTTTACCTCAATGGCGTAAGTATAGTCAATCTCTGTTTACAAAATCGCCAAAACAGGTTCATACACTTCAGGATTTACCCTTTTTTGACCTCAACTTACGAGGACAGTTTCCCTTGAAGGCCAAAATGTCTGGCCCCGTTCCGCCATCTGCAATAATTCGTCACACGGTGTAAACCGCGGACCGTATTGCGAGGCCAGACGTTGCAGGATTGCAACCACTTCACCCGCACCGAGAGTGTCCATGTAACGGAACGGGCCGCCGAGGAACGGCGGGAAACCAATACCAAATACCGCACCGATGTCACCATCGCGCGCGCTTTTAATCACCTGCTCACCAAAGCAGCGTGCCGCTTCATTAAGCATCATCATCACACAGCGTTCAGCACATTGAACGGGTGACAGTTTTCCCTGACCGGTTGTCGGAATAAGCCCATAAACCGAAGGGTCGACCTGTTTCTTGCTTTTACGCCCTTTCGCGCCGTAAAGATAGAAACCGCGTTCATTTTTTCTGCCTTTGCGATCGTCCTTCAAAATTGCAGAAACAATGTTTGCAGGCGGGCTAAAACGATCTCCATAAGCATCTTCCAGCACAGGTATAATTTTAGTGCCGGTGTCGATTCCCACCTCATCCAAAAGTTGGATTGGGCCAACGGGGAACCCAAACTTCACCAGCGCCTCGTCGACGTGTTCGATCTTCTCCCCTTCCGTCAGCAGCCGCATCGCTTCATTTATATAAGGCGCCAGAATGCGGTTAACGTAAAAGCCGGCTTTGTCCGCCACCACTATCGGTGTTTTCCCCTGCATTTTGGCCAGTTTAACCACGGTAGCAACGGTTTGCGGGCTGGTGCTGGCGTGCGGGATAACCTCCACCAGCGGCATTTTTTCAACCGGACTGAAATAGTGCAGGCCAATCACCTGCTCCGGACGCTGGGCTCTGGCCGCAATATCACCAATGGGCAATGACGAGGTGTTCGACGCAAAAATGGTATGGGGTGCGCAATGTTGCTCAACGTCAGCCACCATCTGCTGCTTAAGCGCCAGGTCTTCAAACACCGCTTCAATCACCAGATCGCGATGGGCAAAACCGCTGTAGTCTGTCGTGCCGGAGATCAGTGCCAGGGTTTTATCACGCCCATTGGCCTTGATATGGCGGCGTTTAACCTTTTGATCAAGGTTCTGCCAGCTGTACTGCAGCGCGTGATTGATTCCTTTCGCATTGATGTCTTTGATACGTACAGGCAATTTGCCTTTGCTGGCGGTAACAAAAGATATTCCGCCCCCCATCAGCCCGCCACCCAGTACGCCAATGGCATGCAGCGGTGCAGGTTGCGCCTCGCTGCCGGGGTCTTTTTTTACCTCTGTACTGGCAAAAAAGATGTTACGCAGCGCCTGAGACTGCGGCGTCATCGCCAGCTCACCAAAGGCTTTTGCTTCTGCGGCATAGCCGCTGCTGCTGCCCTGAGATAAGCCCACTTCAATAACCTCAAGGATACGTTTCGCCGCCGGGTAGTTGCCTTTGGTTTTTTGTTCGGTTTTCTTGCCCGCCATGCTGAACAGGAGTGTGCGGCCCAGTGGCCCGGCCAGCACGCGCTCACGCACCGGCAGAGGACGTTTTGCCTGCCGTCCTTTGAGCGCCAGTTCAACCGCCGCCTCAAGCAAAATGGCGTGAGGAACCACCTCGTCGACCAGGCCGGCTTTCAGCGCCTGACGGGCACGCAGTTGTTTGCCGGTTAATATCATTTCCAGCGCAGTGCTGACCCCAACCAGACGCGGCAGACGCTGCGTCCCGCCGGAGCCTGGCAGGAGGCCTAACTGTACTTCAGGCAGGCCCAGAACGGTTTTCGCATCGTCGGTACAAATGCGGCTGTGACAGGCCAACGCCAGCTCCAGCCCACCGCCCAGACAGGCACCGTGGATCGCCGCGATGACCGGGATAGACAGCGCATGGATCTCCGCCATAACCTGTTGTCCCTGACGCGCCAGCTCTTCGGCTTCCTGTGCGCTTTGCGCCCGGGCAATCATGTTGATATCGGCTCCGGCAATAAAGTTGTCCGGTTTCGCCGAGATAAACACCAGGCCGCGAATCGCTTTGTTCTCACGGATCTGCTTTAGCATCGCGCGCACCTGAACGCCGAACTCGGCTTTCAGGGTGTTCATCTTCTCGTTGGGAACATCGATAGTAATAACGGCGACGTTATCGAGGCGTACCGTCAGATTAAATGCAGATGGCATATCCATTATTCAGCCTCCAGAACCATTGCCGCGCCCAGACCACCCGCTGCGCAGGCGGTTACGAGACCAAAACCACCGCCCCGGCGACGTAACTCATGTAATGTCTGAGTGATCATCCTCGCCCCCGTCGCCGCAAATGGATGACCGTAGGCGATGGAGCCACCCAGGACGTTAAATTTGCTCTGATCCACTTCGCCAGTGGCATGCGCCCGGCCAAGAACATCGCGCGCGAAACGCTCACTCGCCAGCAGTTGTATGTTTGCCAGGGTTTGTGCAGCAAAGGCTTCGTGCATATCAATGAGGGTTAAATCCGCGAGGGTAAGTCCCGCGCGTTCCAGCGCCAGCGGTGTGGACCACGCCGGCCCTAACAACATGTCCTGCCACACATCTATCGCCGTGAAGGCGTAGCTGCGCAGGTAGCCCAGCGGTTTTATGCCCAGCTCTTTGGCACGGGATTCCGTCATCAGGATCACCGCGGCGGCACCGTCCGTCAGCGGAGTACTGTTGGCGGCCGTGACGGTACCGTGTTTGCGGTCAAATGCCGGACGGAGCCTGGCGTAATCCGCCATCGTCGAGCTGCCGCGAATATTGTTATCTTCTGAGAGCGGTTCACGGTATGGCGGGATGTACGCCGTCATGACTTCATCAGCCAGTTTGCCTTCCGACCAGGCTTTCGCCGCCAGCTGATGTGAGCGATGAGCCAGCGCATCCTGCTGCTCACGGGTGATCCCGTAAGTTTTTGCCATCTGCTCGGCGGTATCGCCCATTCTCAAACCGGTGGAATACTCCGCCACTGCGGGCGGTACAGGCATGAGGTCACGCAGGCGTAAGCGTGAGAAAAGTTTGAGTTTCTGACCGACGGTACGGGCTTTGTTGGCGTCAACCAGGATCCGGGCCAGCTTTTTACTGACCCCAATCGGCAGAACCGAAGAGGAGTCCGCCCCGCCGGCGATCCCAGCACGAATGGTACCTGCCATCAGGCTTTCAGCCACGTTAGCCACCGCCTGGAAACTGGTAGCACATGCCCGGCTGACGCTGTAGGCATCAGTGTGGACATTCATCCCCGTACCGAGGACGATTTCGCGCGCAATATTGGGTGCTTCAGGCATCTGCACAACCTGGCCAAAAACCAGCTGCTCGATGACCTCAGGCGGAATTTCGCTGCGAGCCAGCATCTCCCCCACCACCATTTTCCCCAGATCGACAGCCGGTATGCCATGAAACGCTGTCGCCTGACGTGCAAATGGCGTACGTAATCCACTGACAATGGCAATGCGATCGCCCTGACGGGTAATAAGCGGTAACGCCTGACTCATAACCTTCCCCTGTAAAATTTTTTACTCAAACATAAAGTGGTCTGACCTGATAACAGTCTTAACCATTTTTTTACATTCAGCCAATCAGGGAAACGAAAAAGTGCGAGCTAAGGCACAGAGAAGAAAAAGAAAATGTCTCTGCGAAAACAAAAGCAAAACGGTAACCCGAAGGTTACCGTTTTAGTGTGCACCCTCTTCTGTGAGAGAGGGGCCAGGATGAGGGCATTACGCCGTTGAGGTTAGCGCAGACCCAACTGGAAAATTAGCGTTTCCGCCTCGCAGGCGAACACAAAGTCGATATCCAGCTTTACACCGCCGTCCACGTCAGTAAAGGTGGATTTGATTTCGCACGGATCGGATTCGACTTCACGTGCACGTTTGCTCAGCGCGGCCAGGGTTTCTTCCGCCTCGGCGCGGTTGCTGAATACACGGCTGTAAGAGGCGGTGCAATCGGAGTTGTCCATGATGGTACCAACATCCATACAGCAGCAAACCGGGGTTTCATCAGCACTGCATTTACTCATAGCTCAATTTCCTCTGTATTCGCGCAAGGCGCGAGATAAACACGATGCTGCTATTTTACGCCCTGGGGCTGGCTCTCTCCAGCCGTTAATGGCGCAAAAGCGGATAAGTGACCAATATCACACTAAAAAATGATCTAGAGCAAAAATCACCCTTTCAGACGATTCGCAATGGTCACAATTTTGCCAACCAGATCTCGTTTCAAGAAACATGTTTGAAAATATTAATAAACAAACTTGCAACATTCTGGCTGGTCAGACCTATACTCTCGCCACTGGTCTGATTTGTATGTCATACCTCAGACCCTACACTTCGCGCTCCTGTTACGGTATGTAACAATTATTGAATAAAAATAACTCAATGAGGTTATGGTCATGAGCCAGAAAACCCTGTTCAAAAAGACTGCGCTGGCAGTCGCAGTGGCAATCGTCTCTACGTCCGCCTGGTCCGCGGGCTTTCAGTTAAACGAATTTTCTTCCTCTGGCCTTGGCCGTGCGTATTCCGGGGAAGGCGCAATTGCTGATGATGCGGGCAACGCGAGTCGTAACCCTGCACTGATCATGATGTTCGATCGTCCGACCTTCTCTGCTGGTGCAATCTTTGTTGATCCGGGTGTTGATATCTCGGGCCGCTCTCCAACAGGCGCCAGCCTGAAGGCAGACAACATCGCGCCAACAGCCTGGGTGCCAAACCTCCACTTCGTTGCGCCAATTAATGACCAGTTCGGCTGGGGCGCTTCCGTGACGTCTAACTACGGTCTGGCTACCGAGTTTAATAATAACTACGCCGCAGGGGCGTATGGCGGTAAAACCGACCTTGAAACCCTGAACCTGAACCTGAGCGGTGCTTACCGTCTGGACAACCACTGGAGCTTCGGCGTCGGCTTTGATGCGGTTTATGCTAAAGCGAAGATCGAGCGCTACGCGGGTGATCTGGGTAAAGTCGTTGCTGGCTCAGGCGCTCTGCCGCCGATTCCGGGTCTGGCACAGCAGGTTGCAGGTATTCCGGCAGATACCCAGATTGCTTACCTTAAGGGTGACGAATGGGGCTTCGGCTGGAACGCCGGTATCCTTTATGAAATCGATAAAAATAACCGCTACGGTTTAACCTACCGTTCCGAAGTGAAAATTGACTTCGATGGCGATTATAAGAGCAGCCTGCCTTCAGCCTATAACCAGATTCTGGGTAGCTTCGGCCTGCCAATGGGCACCGACGGCCGTACCACTGGCGGTTCTCTGAGCCTGCACTTGCCAGAAATGTGGGAACTGTCGGGTTATAACAAAGTGGCACCGCAGTGGGCGGTTCACTATAGCCTGACCTACACCAGCTGGAGTCAGTTCCAGGAGCTGAAAGCGACCAACAGCAATGGTGACACGCTCTTCTATAAAGATGAAAGCTTCCGTGATGCCTACCGTATCGCGCTGGGTACCACCTACTATATGGATGACAACTGGACATTCCGTACCGGTATTGCCTTCGATGATAGTCCGGTACCGGCTGACAAGCGTTCCATCTCCATTCCAGACCAGGACCGCTTCTGGCTGAGCGCAGGTGCAACCTATGCCTTCAATAAAGATGCTTCTATCGATGCGGGCATCTCTTACATGCACGGTCAAAAAGTTAACTTTAAGGAGGGGCCGTATGAGTTCTCTTCTGAAGGTAAAGCCTGGCTGTATGGCATGAACTTCAACTACGCGTTCTAATCGCGCAGGGATTAAAAAAGGTGAGCATGGCTCACCTTTTTTCTTTATTCCGGGTCGATATCTTTATTCCGAGTCGATATCTTTTAATTCGTTCTCGATTGCTTTCGCGTTCGGATTCTCTTCCGGCTTCAGCTTGCCGCCATTGGCAATAAAGTCGTGATTCTGGAAGTAAGCTTCGCGGACCATAATATACGGGTCAGAAGACTGACGTAGCAGACCGTCCGAATCAAGCAGTTGCGCACGCGTCTCGATCCCTTCCACCGTCCATTTTCCTACCGACAGCGGCCAGGTCAGCCACGACAGAACCGGATACAGCGTATCCACCATGTCGCCGCCGTCATCACGTACGGTGAAACTGCCGTAGAATGGCAGATGAACATACGGACCATAACCCACGCCATAATGCCCCATCGTACTGCCGAAACGGTGCGGCTGCTCACGCTGAAGTTTCGGGTTCGCCATACCGGCAACATCGATGAATCCCCCCATCCCCAGCAATGAGTTCAGGAAGAAGCGGGTAAAGTGCACCATACCCTGATACGGATCGCCCTGCAGGAAGTAGTTCACCATCACCGCAGGTTCTTCCAGGTTACTGGTGAAGTTACTCAACCCGTTACGCGCAGGTTGTGGAACATAATCACGCCATGCAACTGCCACCGGGCGAACCACATACGGGTCCAGCACGTTGTAGTTGAAGCTGTACATTGAGCGGTTAAATCCTTCGAGAGGATCGGAGCGTCCCGTTTGCTCTCCAGAGCTGGCGCAGCCCACAAGCATCGTCGCGCCCAGCGCAAGCGCCGACAGCCGAAGTTTCATAAATATCTCCCTGTTCAGTATGGCTATCGTTGATTGCCATCCGTAACGGAGCATGGGTTGCTCCGCCTGTAAACGTGCAAGTGATTGTAACAGCACGTTTACCGATGTCTACGAGCACAATTACGGGCAGTAACCACCGTCACTCTGATCTCAGCATAGCCTGGCTTTTAGAATTCGTTTCGCTGGCAATTTTATAATGTCTTTTAATGAGATGTATCGCCTTTGTTGCCATTGCCGCCAATTTAAGAGCATCCCCACGGGCATTTCATTAAAAGCCGCTACGCTTTATAGAAAGATCATCGTGTTGGAGTGGCTATGAAAGAAGTGGGCGAAGAAAAAATTGGCGAGAGTAATGAGGAAATTGAAATTGAAAGCGAGGAAAAAGAGCGCGGTGAGGAGATAGAAATCAATGAAGATCGCCTTCCTTCCCGTGCGATGGCGATCCATGAACATATCCGACAGGATGGCGAAAAAGAGATGGAGCGTGATGCCATGGCTCTGTTTTGGTCGGCCATCGCGGCAGGCTTGTCGATGGGCGCCTCACTCCTCGCCAAGGGCATATTTCATGTGCAACTGGAAGGGGTACCCGGTGGATTTTTACTTGAAAATCTCGGCTACACCTTTGGCTTTGTGATTGTCATTATGGCGCGCCAGCAGCTGTTTACTGAAAACACCGTTACTGCCGTTCTCCCGGTGATGCAAAACCCTACCCTCGGTAATTTCGGTTTACTGATGCGTTTATGGAGCGTGGTGCTGCTGGGGAATATCATCGGTACAGGCGTGGCGGCATGGGCATTTGAATATATGCCGATATTCGATGAGCCCACCCGGGATGCCTTCGTGAAAATCGGTATGGACGTAATGAAAAACACGCCGTTCGAAATGTTCTCGAATGCCATCATCTCCGGCTGGATAATCGCGACCATGGTGTGGATGTTTCCTTCCGCGGGCAGTGCCAAAATTGTCGTGATCATATTAATGACCTGGTTGATAGCGCTGGCTGACACCACGCACATCGTGGTCGGAACTGTTGAAATCCTCTATCTGGTCTTTAATGGTACGCTTCACTGGAGCGATTTTTTCTGGCCGTTCGCCCTGCCGACGCTGGCAGGCAATATCTGCGGCGGAACGTTTATCTTCGCACTGTTAAGCCATGCGCAAATCCGTAACGACATGTCTAATAAGCGCAAGGCCGAACAGAAAGCGCGGGAAAACGATGATAAATCTGCAAAAAAATCGACCTGAATGGTGACTCTTTGAGCAGTCAGGCGGCGATGAGCTTAACGCAAAGTGTAAATGAGGCTATACTCGTGCCGCCTTGTCCCCTTAGTTAAATGGATATAACGAGCCCCTCCTAAGGGCTAGTTGCAGGTTCGATTCCTGCAGGGGACACCATGTACCCCCTCTCCTGATGTCTACCAGACTCAAGAAAACTCCCTTATAAACAGTGATACACTCTCTCCTCTTGCTACCCGATCTCAACCGACTTCGCGCTTTTTCAATCGCTCTTTTGATCCTGATGGTTACAGCTGTGCCTACTCAGGGATAGTCCGCTTTAAGAATATCAAGTTGCTCATCGCGTCAGATACGACCACTTTGCACTCCAGACGTCTCCACCATCACCCCTACCGCATCTGAAGTCCGCTCTGGTCACTCACCCATCTCGGTAACAGACTGAATTTCATAAAATTTTTAGCACCATTTTACTCTGGTGAATTCCGTTTTATTTCAGCGTATCGGGCTGCCAGTTGTTTCAGATGCATCTCCAGCTGAGACCTCGCAGCTGCAGGTAAAGGTACACCAGGAGGATTTTCGGACAAGATACGCAGTTGCTCTTCAGCCGGAATGGACTGGTTAAAAGACTGCCGGACGGAAAATACAACGGACTTCAGTTCACTGACCGTCATGTATTTGCCTTTCTGCTCATCAAGCCCGTTCAGCCGGTCACTCAATTTTTGTAGCGTTGACATTCCCTTATACCAGCCATTGAGCTGTTCTACCGGTAATGCGGCAGCATTAAGGTGTTGCTGCCACTGTTGTATCAGGGGTTTTGCTTGCTCCGGCCACAGCACCTGAGCCTGTTCTGTAAGTTTTCGGCTGTAAGTAATACTCCAGTCAGGAGGCAATTTATCCAGTCGGGCAAGCTGCTGCTGTGTTTGTTCTATCATTGTTTGTGATGACGGAGATTGTTGACGCAACATATCCAGTTTTTCAGGCGCGAGAGGTGCAGGTAACGGAGCCAGTGAGGCAGCAAGCTGAGTCTGTAGCGGGTCTGGCCGGTGAAGAAATTGCCAGCTCCACACTGCGCTCGTACTTATTATCAGCATGGTACACATTCCGGCAGCGAAGGATTTCCACTTTTTTACCTGAGTGGGCATTGCCGTCAGTACTTCCACATTTGGGTGGTGTTCTGGCTGTGCAACGAATACCCACTTCACTGGGCTGTCTGGCGCTGGGGTCTCTTCAGAGAGACTACCGGTATGAGAGCCTGTTGATATTACTGCACCATTCTTTACGGTGGCAGGCAGGACAATCCCAGACTGAATATTCGACCCGGTACCGGTTGTATCGTTGCTGTTTTCCAGCCGGACAGCGCTGTTGTGCATCAGGGAACGCAACGTATCGAGCTGGCTCAGATGCTTAAGCTCCAGACGTTGAAGTACCTCCCCCAGACTGCCAAGCAGTTGCTCAGCCCGATACAGTTGTCTGAGATCGCTGTAATTGAGCGGGAGCGAGCGCATCCGCTGCTGAAGACGCTGGTTCAGACTGCTGAGGATTTCCATGCGGGCATGTACCGGCTGCGGCCACAGTGTCCCCCACTGATGGCTTATCAGCGCATCCAGTATCGCCAGGCCTTCATTGAGGCCGAATAAGCCGGCCAGCTGCGTCCGTGCCAGCGTGTACCAAGCCGCCGTCTGTAACTCCACACCGTTTTGCTCAAACAGTGAAAGGCAGAGTTTTTCGACATAATGCCAGTTCACATCCGGACGAGCCGGATGTGTCAGCTTACTCAGTTCATCACGCAGGGTGGCATAATCCGCTAGCGTGCGCGGATCGCCACCGGTTTTTAGTTTACGTGGAGTGATGTCATGCATGACCAGTTGTCCATTTGACATATAAGGAGGAGCTATAGAAGGTTATTGTTTCTGCAATATCAGCCAGACTTTTACTGACAGATGGAGCCTGCGCGGGCTGTCTGATCTTACAGGCGGGTCGTCGTGTCGAGATAATGCTGTTGCTTAAGATGTCGCAGGAGAACCCGCCCTTCTGGCATAAACTCGGTGCCATAGCGCACCAGACCAACACCTTTGAGTTCGGCATCAATGGCATAGCGCATTTCGCCCGGGACGTCCTGCTCCAGCAGGACAACCGTTATTTTTTTCAGACGAGGCTCATATTTGAGCAAAACAGCCGACAGGGTGCCCATCAGCTCATGGGCAGTGCCCGGCATGCCCTGCAGAATTTTTGCCATATCCGGCAAACCATAGTCCGGCAGATGCGCCAGCGTGCCCGCACGGCTGCTGAGAATACGCTGCATGTTGTCGAGTACGGACAGAATGACCTGGTTCTGCTCACTGACCTGATGCAGGTCGAGGCTGCCGGTAAAGTTGCCGTAGAGCGTTTCATACAACGAAGGACGGGCTGACTCACTCATCTTTCAGCGCCTGCAGGGTCAGCCGGTTATTGTCCGCTTCAATCACCCGGGCCTTATCCGGATCAAGGTCATCGCGGCTCAGTACCACGCGCCAGGTATTGTTCACCTGATCCGGTGACATAAACATCCCGGCTACTGCCACATACTGAGCGTCTTCCTCCATTGGCATATCGACCGTCACCGCGCCGCCCGGCTGCAGGCGGATATCCTTTTCGGCCACCTGGTCAGCCCTGATAGCCTGACTGTCGGTTTTAAACAGTGACGGGTAGTCCATGCTGTCGAAGGTCTTTCGATCTTTCAACTGATAAATTCTGACAACAGTGGACAATGCCACTCCGCCGGCATTGCTGTTCACGCCTTCGCGGGCGCGTATATCCAGATGCAGGGTTTTTACCTGCTTATAAAAAATCGACCTGGTCACAGCAACGGTGCCGTCTGTCACTTTTTGAGTCAGCCCACAGCCCGCGAGTATCATTGTGATACCAGCGACCAGCGCAGCCAGAGGAAATTTACCAGCGGTAATCGCCATCTTCATCGGTCTCCCTGCGGTGAATATTTTCTTGTACCCGCTCATAGCGGCCAAGATTGATGGTTATGGTTTTGGGGTGCGCGGCGATGTTCGCCGCATTCAGCGGTCGCATAACGGCAGTGCGGCCCAACTGTACTGCGCCAGCTTTAGGGTGAATACTCATCGTCGCGTCCGGCAACAGGCTACGGTCGACACACAGCTGCAGGCGGACATCAAGCCGTGACCCAAGATACACGTGCAGCAGCGCCATCAGGTCCGTGTGAAGCTCCCCACCCGGTAACCAGCCCTGCACTTCATCCGGGTCGGTTGTGACCAGACGCATCAGTACCTGGCTGTTCACCTCGGTGGCATAGTTGCCCATCACCGGACGATTTGTCAGGGTGACAGGCTGGCTAACGCTCATGGTCAGGGGCTTCTTCAGCGGCACACGGCGTTTATCATGGTGCCAGATTTTCGCCTGCGTGTTGGGTGCCAGCAGACGCACCAGCGAGGTCATACCTTCCCCAGTCCGCCCCGGCAATAGCATGACCGGCAGCAGCGCCAGAAAGCGTGAGGCTGGCGTCGCTATGCTGTCTGTGCATCCATCAATTCCTAGGCCGGCAAGCCCCAGAAGGTACTGCGAGGTTTTGTCTTTCCCCCCTTCCTCAAAGGTTGCCGGATACGAATATTTCCGCCAGATGCGGTAGTACTGGGCAATCAGTCGGTGGTTAAAGATATCGAGGAAATCCGCAGTGGCTTCATACCCTTCCCGCCGCTGGGTGATGTCATCAATGTAGTGTGTCGGCAGCGGAGACTCCACGCCGTAGAGCCCCATAAAGGTAATACGCACCGTTGGTGGAAGATGCGAATGCTCAGACTGTTCAATCCCTTTGATTTCAGATGCCGGGAAGCCCATGCCCGGATGGGGCCGGAAGCGTACCGGTTCATGACGTACCTGCCAGGTGCTGCCCGTAACCGGTTTGTCAGGCTGGCTCTGTTCCAGTAACTGGCAGAAGCGGTAAAAGTTAATATATGGCAGCCGATCGCCCAGCCGCTTTATCAGCCTGGCAGGCGCGGACTGTGATTCTCTTTCCACCGGATGCATTTTCCTTCTGGCTGAACGATGAGGGTGAGCTGGTTGAACTGATTCATATCGGCATACAACGAAAAGAACCGGTTAAGCATTTCACCAAACAGGTGAATATCGCCCTCACCGGTGAAGCCGTTGCTGTCGAGGGTCACTTCGATATCCAGCCCCCGCAACAGGTAGCCCTGCTCAAAACGTTGAAGGCGGTGGTGCTCAACATGCTGTATCGCTTCCAGACGCCGGGTGTTCAGCTCATCTTCCTGCCAGTTATAGAGCGCAAGCGTCCCGCGTAGCACTTCGGCGGTGCTCATCATGTTCAGGAACCCGGAGCCCAGGTGGCTCAATACCCTCCAGTGGAAACGGTCTTCCGCAGGCGGGTATACCGGCAGCGTGGGCTTACAGAGGTTGTGAACCGTCAGTTGCGTATCCACCACCTGCTCGCAGCGGTCCAGCAGCGTGCTCTGCAGTGCCCGGCGCGGTAACTGACCGTTGGTACCCGTGATTTGCAGCGAGACAGCTTCGCGCTCAAACAGGCGGTCATCTTCCCACTGGTGCCCGCCAAGGATAAGCCAGGTGTCATATAGCCCAGTGATGCCACGCTTTACACGGGTGTGGTAATACCGGGGCGGCGCATGACGGCGCATCATTCCACCCTTGTGGCGGAAGCTGCTGAACGGCACGTATTCGGCATCACGAGTCCTGTTTGAGCCGGTGACTGAATCGACGGCATAAATCTCGGTGTGTCCATCCTGCAGCCGTTTAGGGCGCAGCAGGTACTCACTTTCCAGCCCCGTAATGGTGAGCGGATCCGCCTCCAGCGTGAAAAGGTTAATCACTGGCACACAGTGCAGACGAACCGCGTCATCGGTGACCGGCAGGTCTGATGGCCACGGCGTACTGAACACGACCTCAATGTCGAAGTACTCTGCCCCGGCAGGTGGCGTGATACCGGCCAGACCATTGAGGTGGACAAACATAAACTTGTCGCGGAAAGTGAAGTACTCCAGCAGCAACTGGTAGCCACTGAAAGCGGCGTCACCTTTCGGCCACAGGCCGTCCTCTTCAGCAAACCCGCCCGGCGAGAAATAACCGTCAAGCCGGATACGATCAGTCTGCCCGGGCAGGCGCATGTACAGCGCCGCCTGCCGTTTGGTGAGCATCAGATGTAACTGGTTGCTGACGGGGGCATCCGCCCCGAGATACAGGCTCAGACGGCTGAGGTCAGCACTGGACCAGTCTGCCTGGCTGCTGCAGGCAAAGCGTATCCGCAACAGCGACCGACCGTCGGGTTCAGTTGTCATGGTAATGCCCGAAACACCCAGGGGATTAAGCCTCACATCCTGGGTGGTACGGTAACGACAGACGGTGTTCTTTGGCCCTACCGGACGGGAATATATCTCAAGACCCGCTGGCACCACTTCTGCCATTTTCATCGCATGCGGCGCAGGGGTAAATGCCACTACCGAGAGCGACGGAATAGTGCGTAGATAGTGTGGCCAGAGCATGCTGACCAGCCCTTCTGTCAGTTCCGGCAGATCGTCATCTATCTTTTCACGCAGGCGCCCCATCGAAAAAGCAAAGCCTTCGAACAGGCGTTCAACATACGGATCTGGTGTACCGGCCTTGTCGAGGTCCAGCATCGCGGCGCGAGCGGGGTGGGTTTGGGCAAATTCTTTCGCGGCCTCACGCAGGTAGCGCATTTCCGCGTCGTAATAACGCAGGGTCAAATCTTCCATTTATTCAATTCCTGTGGATTTAACCGCAAAGTACGGCGGCGCGGGCAGGATCGGCAGCGATCAGCCCGGCAAGTAACTGGTCCATTACGGGTATTAGTCGGGCCTTATCAGCCTCACTGCGACCGGCTTTCAGGCGCAGGAGTTTCAGATGGCGGGCGTGGACTTCAAACAGCAGTTCTGGCTCCCACTCAGTGAGAGTGACCTCGCCAGCGCGCACGCCCAGCTCAGCAAACAGATGCACCGCCAGTTCATTTTTTCCGTACTGCTCCGCGATACGCCCCATCAGCAGGCGCAACAGCCACTGCTGTCGGGCAGTGGTGACGCCAGGGCGGTTCTGTAGCCAGGCCAGCGCCATATCCGGGCCTTCATTGTCCGCCAGGGCCATCGCTTCCGGCTCCAGTGCCAAAATGTCATCGTTGCCGCCGGACATCCGTGCCAAAGCTGTGTCATTACCCCACCCGCCACTGGTATCCAGCACGCTTTGCTGGATCCAGTTCAGCGTCACTTCATCCGCAAACGGGGTACCGTCACTGAAGGCAAGCGTTTCGAGCCCGGATAACCGGGCCAGCAGTCCTTTCAGGTCAGCGGCAATGATGTCGGCCAGCGCCTCCTTGCCGGACTTCGTCAGCGCCTGATGGATATACCATTGCAGATCCAGCCACAGGTGATTGGCACCGCGGGAAAACGTGCTGTCTGCTGTTTCCAGCATCTCAGCCCAGTTCTGTTGCAAGTAGAGGCGTTTGAGCAGAGCTCGCTGGTCCGCTCTTGGTGGTTCGATGCGGGTACGACCCTGCGCATCCGGGGCAGGAATGGCCCGCAGGGTATCATGGCGCAGGCTTTTCATCAGATGGTGTGCTGACAGCCAGCCATCAGGCTGCTCTCGGAGGTATTCAGTGAGTGTGCGGGCCTGGGCCAGCAAATCCTGGCCTGAAGTGATTCGCCCGATTGACGGCACATCGCTGTGACTCACTGGAGGAGGGTTTTCTCCTGCGCTGGCATTCTGCGGTACCACGGCATCCACACCGCCGGCTTTCTGCAGACGATTCTCCAGCGCACCGTACAGCGCATTAAGTTCCGGCCGTGTTTCATCCGGCTCATTTTCAGTCAGCTGCGCTATCAGCAGCAACGCCCCGGTAGTACGCACAGCCTCTTCCCTGACTACTTCCGGGTACAGGAAAAGAGAGTCAGTCATGCGCGAACCCGCCAGCCACTCCAGCGCCGCCTTACGGCTGCGGTCACGCTGCGGGTGCAAATGTGTACCAAAGCGCTCCAGCATACCGGCCAGCAGTTCGAGTCCTTCTGCCAGCCCCTGTTCACCCTCGCGGTGCAGCTTTGCCCAGCAGTAGTAGGTGGCAACACGGATATCTTTGGCAGTCGTGGTCAGCAGTTTCTCTGCAAGCCGGCAGATGAGCTCAGTATCCGCACCGGAAAGTTTGTTAACCTCCTCGCGCATCTGCTGGAAATCATCGTCATAACCCGGGTCTTCGCCTACGGGGGATGATCCGGTCAGCGGCAGCAGCCAATTATCCCACTGCGCCACATGCTCACGGGTAGCGGCAAGCAGTGGTGCCTGCTCTGCCTGACAGGTACTGAGTAAGGCATTTAGCGTGCTCATCAGTACACCTCTCCGTCGTCACTGGACACGTCTGCCACCGGGTCTGACGATGCGACACCGGTGGTACTGAAGATGGTTTCCGGCAGACGGAAATTACGCAGCTTCAGCAGTGCCAGCGGGCCTTCTCCCGCTTCGGTACGCAGAGTGTAATTGAGCGAGCGACCATCCTGCGCTTTCCAGCTCAGGCTGTAGCTGCTGCCCACGCCCGGATAGGCTTTAACGCTGGCTTCATCGAGCAGACGGATTAGGCCCCAGTGCCCCGGTATATCCGCGTACTGACGGGTCCCGGCCTGAGTACTAATCCAGCTCAGGTTCGCGCCGGGGGCTTCCGTATCTGCAGGCCACGTGAAGCGCTTCCACACCGGCATTTGATTCACGTAGGTCAGTTTCTGGCTGTCAATAATCATGTCGGTCTGCATCACGCCATCAGCGGTGCCCGGACGAAGCTCAAAGTTCATGCCAGCATTGCCTTCCGTGAAGGCCACATCCGAGATGTGGCTCAGGGTGTTGATGGCATTGAGGAATGCTGGATTAAACACCAGCCCCTGCGAATTGATGCTGTCCGGTACCCAGTGGTTGCCCTCTTTATGCAGCACGCCCTTAAGACGGGTCTGCAGGAATTGGGCGATACGCCCGGAATCGGCATTCAGATATTTAGCCAGCAGCGGCAGAGAAACATCACTGCTGGAGTTATTAAACGGATAACGGCCCCCAAATGCACTGTTCCACTCCGCCACCACCGCCTGCTGCCATTGGGTATTGAGGCTGTCGGCCGCCGGGGTCAGCACCTGCTGCCAGGCCTGCTCCATCGGGTTTACAAACACCGTGCGACCGAAGCCACTCCATTCCTGACCCAGACCGGCGGCCATCAGGCTGCCGTAGTCACGGGTTTCGGTGAGGTCCACGGCTTTGCCCTGGAATACGGTCTGGGCAATGGTCTGGGTCATTGCCTGCGGGTCAGCGGCATTGGTCACCTGCTGCAGGCGCAGACGCACCTGCGTCACGCGGGTCAGGAAGGACTGCAGACTTTGCTCCTGTACACCTGAACGGTTCTTGTCCATCAGCGCCAGTACCGGGCCAAAGGTCGCATCCAGCGGACCATGAACGCCGGCACTCTGGTCAATGGCATCATTGTTATCACCGCCGAGCAGATTTTTGGCCGATTTCACCAGGGAATCCGAAATGGCTTCGCCCGTCTGCCCGGTACGCCCCTGCACATTCAGGGTGTTCATCAGCGCAACCAGAGGTGACTGACGCACATCGGCCATCAGGGTGAGCTGGTCAATTGAATCAGACAGCGTGGTGGCCCGGTTCCAGCGCAGGCTGTTCAGAAATGCCAGCCAGGCTCCGCCAAAGTCAGCAAAGTACCGCTCCGTCAGGCGCTTTTTCAGTGCTTCCGGGGAGGTTTCGTCCTGCGTTTTCGCCTGACGCCTGCCGTCAGTGAGCACCCAGTCGAGTTCGTCCCGGCGGGCCTTCACGACCTTCTCGATGGCAGGCTGCACCGCCTGCTCCCAGGCCTGGCGGATAAACATCCCCGGCACGACTTCATGAGTGCTGAACAGACGGGATGCATCGGTATCGCCGGTTATGTCTTCGAGGCGCATATCGACATACAGGTGTGCCACCCCGGAGAGCATCTTCTGGTACAGAGCCGATTCGCTGTTACGTACTCCCATCAGGCGAACCAGCAGGGAGCGGGCCTGGCTGACCATGTTTTCATCGGCACGGAGTTTCCACTCCGGGTGCGCGACCAGCTGCGCGCCCCAGAACGACAACAGAGACGGAGCCATCCCCAGCCAGACACCGTCTTTCACACCGTTACGCTTCGGCCAGTCGTTCAGCAAAGCAGAGCTGAACCAGGCAGCATCCATATGCTCCGGACGCGCCAGCATCAGGTAGAGTTTGAGCTGGTCATACGTGCTTTTTGCCATCTGTTCACGCAGCGGGCTACCCGGCGGCAACGCATTAAAGGCACTGACCTGCATCTGCAAATGGTCAGCAGCCGCATCCCGCAACAGCGGCAGAGCGCTGTCCTGATAACGTGGCCAGAGGGCTGCCAGCAGGGCGTTATTCTGGCTCAGCCCAGCCTGCTCGTACCACGGCACGCCGTGTTCAGACCGGTACTGCAGACGGGCCAGCGTTTTCTGTAGCTCAGACAGCGCGTGCAGACGCTGTTCCAGAGGCTGGTTTTGTCGTGCGGCAAGTGCAGCCTGGGCATTCGCACCGTCAATCTGGCTGCGGTTGGTCACGTACGCTGTCCCCATCCACGCCGCCCAGCCCACCATTGCCACGGTGACAGCAGATGCCAACAGCTTACGCCATGGAATGCCTGGCTTGCGCGGACGCAGTCCGGCAGGAAGAGTCCGGACTGACTCCGGCAGAACCTCCCAGCGATTATCCATGCCCCAGTGATGCGCCACTGCGCGCTCAGCCCCCGCAGAAGGCTGGCTGAACACCACACCGGCCAGCGGCAGCGGTCGGTACGGATTGAGCATCACCGACAGCGGTGTGGTCACGCTCTGTGGCTCACGAATGAGCTGGTCGGCAAGCGCCAGTAAGAAGTTATGTTTCACTTCACCGCAGGTCTGCTGCAGGCCCAGTGAGGTCAGTTCCGGCGCCAGGGAGGACAGTTGTTCTGCCAGC
Organism: Enterobacter sp. BIDMC 26; assembly: GCF_000534435.1. Taxonomy (NCBI): domain Bacteria; kingdom Pseudomonadati; phylum Pseudomonadota; class Gammaproteobacteria; order Enterobacterales; family Enterobacteriaceae; genus Enterobacter; species Enterobacter sp. BIDMC 26. The sequence goes on from NZ_KI973182.1 coordinate 2,505,869, forward strand.
CCTTCGGTACGACAACCGGCAGGCAGCAGACAGCCGGCTGCCTGTACAACCCGTCCTTCCGGCTTACCGGCGCGCGGGTGCAGGGACCAGACATACAGCGGGATCTGCCAGCCAAGCGCTTCCATACGTGCGCTGATGGCGTGAGACAGGGAATCCATGGTGCTTTCTGACGGTACCGGCAGCGGCAGCTCCAGCCCAGGTGCTGACAGCTGGTCAAAGGCCGAGGTGACCCACACCATGCCATCCACCGGACGGCGGCGCAGTTTGCGCAGTGCGGTCAGCCAGGCACTGTCTGCTGGCGTGTTGAGGTCACCGCCCCACAGCAACAGTGTGCCACGGTCTTCCTGCCAGAGCTGGCTGGTGAGGCCGGGAGTGAGCTGTTCCACTTCGCTGGCAGTGCCGGTGATGATCAGAACACGGATTTTGCTGGCCCAGTTGCAGTTATAAATAGTGCGAAGAGACTGGTGGATTTCTTTAACTACATTAGAATGTAGGTTGTTATTATGTTCATATTCTGGCTGTTCTGGTTTCATCCCTCTCAGGAATTTAAATCTCTGAATAAAACTTTTAGAGACCAGCCCGTCCCATAACCGCACAAACAGCGAATCAAATAGCAAAATCCCAAGACAGACAGCGGTCACGATAAGCGATGCCATCATTTTTTGTTCTTGCCCGGCAAGGCGTACAAACGGATTGTTTAACCAAATTAATCCAGCACTCACGCTAATAATAATTGCAACAATGAGCCAGATGCTTATCCGTTTTTTCTTTATCATGCTGTTTTCCTTCAACACTCTTCCTGACGCACAATCGCCTGATGCGTGGTTTTATCGGTCATTATTACCCACTGCGGTTTACCAGATGTCATGGCGTATTCACAGGCACAGAGCAATGCAATATTTCCCAATGACGCTCCGGGGTTACCAAATAAATCATCTGGCATATAACCTTCGATCTGACCCGGAGAATAACCAAGCCTTTCTGACTGCTGAATTAACCGCGTCATAGCCCCTTTATCGACCCGCCATCGCCAGAGCGTATGTGCTTCTTCCGCAGACAGCTTTCCCCAACGCAACATATCTTCCAGGGTACTGACATCCTCCGTGGCGATGACGGGACGATGAATGACGACCTCAGGTTTAACATCATGTTGAACAAGCCACGCCGGAGAGGCCAACAACAGTGCCGATACCGATTCAGACTGATAATCCACGGGATCAACAAATAAATTTATTTCAACAGAAAGCATCAGCACCTTTTCATGCTGGTCAAGCAAAGCATCTAGCCACATAATGCCATCGCCTTCTTGCTCTACCACAATTGAATCCATGTGATATGTCGCCGGAAATATCGCCTGCCAAATCTGTGTGATTTGCATATTATCCAGAGACCCGTCGTGACGGAGACGAACAGACAATCTGTCTGCGGGTAGCACCGACAAATCCGGCTCCAGCATGCGAAGAAGCTGGGTGATATATCCGGTTAACCTTGTACTGTAGCCTTCCTTTAGGAAGTGCGAAGTGGAAGGCTCAAGTCGGGCCGTAGTGAAGGCCTGCTGAAAATGGGCAAAATAGGTTGATTGTAACTGACTACCATGATTTATGAGGGCGGAAGCAAGTTTATTACAGGCAATCGGAGTGATATACGCTTTCCCCAGTAGGCCTGCCGGACGCCGTCCTCTCTTCACTTGTATATCATGCTGCTCCTGATGAAGATGATTCCAGTAGTTCACGCGATCACGTTCATTTTCATAAGCGCGTAGCCGAAAGGCATAACAGGCCAATCCAGTAGACAGCGGTATGACAAAAATGCAAAACCAGAACCATGCGGAATGCGTAGACATTTTCTCCGGCCATAAATAAAGCGCCAGTATTCCCCCCAGTACGGATATCAGCACAATAGTAATAAACCACCGGAATGCTGAAGGTGGTTCAGGAAGCGGTATTTTCTCTGGTATTTTTTTTAATTCAATGGGCATAGCTAACGCCTTCCGGCATTGGGGAGAGAGCAAATCAGTGAGCAACCACAACCGCAGAGATGTCCGTGAAGTGCAATCGGTTTACCATTGATTTTTGAACCCTCATCACCTTCCGCAATCGTCGTTATGCCGTGAGCGGAACATGATACTTTATCGCCAAAACAGGATACCTCTTTTCCCTGAAATTTAACGCTACTGCTGCCTTGCAAGACTTTCCCACCACTTGATATGGCATCACCAATTCGAATAACTCCTTGCATAATCCATCCTCGTCTACAACATTTATTTATTACCAAAAAGAATCGATTTTAATCATTAACAATGATGGTCGGAACTGAAATGAGAGTCACTACCTCCTGATGAGATAGTGATTCAATTTAAAATCAATCCGGATTGCCGCCAGTTACGCTTCGCTATTTTGTAGCATACTGTTTTTATTGGAAATATAAAAAATTAACAGGCATAACCCTCCAATAACCGTTCCGATATACCATGCAGGCAACAAGCAAATATCAAATGCAATTTGTATTTTTATGTTGTTTTTGATAACACCATAAAGACCTATCACAGACAATAATATAATAATAAAAGGAAGAAGTGTTGTGAGTGCGGTAAATGCCGCCACCTCGGGAACAAATGATGCCATCACACCACTGAGTAAAAATCCCAGCAAACCAAGAAAAACACCGATTACAGAACAAAAACCATTAATGATACGCGCTATTACATTCATAGAAAATCCTTTCCTTATATAAAAACATAAAAAATTGGAATTAACGATTTAACATTCATAAAACAGTTACTAAAAAATGCATACTCCTGTCATAATTGACTTCCATCTATTTTTTGGCTATGAACTACGAAGCAAACCGTTTTATCACCAGTCATTTCAGCATCTGGTTTACTGATGTATCTGGCGACCATTAAGCCTCCCCCCATAAATCTGCACCACGTATGACAATCGTATAATTTCCCTTCGTAAAATTTATGATTTCCCCGCCCCTTAGGGTTCTTTGGAAATAGGAGTGTTGGTATTAGTCAGGATCGAACTAATCATTCGTTCACTCCAAAAATTACCTGTCATATCGTAAATACCAGAGGGGATGAGTGGATGACTATTACAGGCACGCTGTCATAGTTCCAGTAGTCAATTCTATCTATTTTTACACTATCATCGCGATCGAATACTCAGAAAGTATTAATAACGCGATTAATGCTATTTATCTCAAGCACACCATTATTGTCTCCACTAATAAATGTCTACCCCGACTACGGGCCGCATATGTCTTCTGGGCTTCGTCGAAACAATTCACGGTAGACCAATGAACTTGCCCAGCTGGGTACAATATTTATTCGCATCATTCCAATCCATATACGCAGGCGTATAAGGCAGATTATTTAATGCATTTATTCACTTTTGTATCAGTGCATTGTTGGTTTTTTTAGTGACCGATAATTAAGTTTTAAATAAAAATGGTATTGCTGATGGATGGTTTCAAATTTACTGATGAATTAGCGGGTGAGTGTTATATTATGCTGCTTACTATCCTTTTGGGTGTCGAGCTGAATCTTTTTCCGGGCTATATATTGCCCCGAAGCCCTCATCAACTACCTGGTGAATCAGGCTCTGTAATTCCGCGCTGTGCTGCTGGTTTTGCCCCGAGTCCAACGCGGGTTTTGTGAACGCATCATTATCGCAGGCGCTCAACAGTAGCGGAGTCAGTAGCAAAAAAGCCATTCGAGCTATCATAATAGACTCCCCCGTTACTTCACTGGCTGTGGACTGTTAACGACACAGCGAACCGTCGTTATAAAGGTAACTTTTGTATCCTGGCTGCGCTTAAAACGGGCGACCGTCAAGCCGTTAAAGGGACCTGAAGTTCCCGCACCACGCAGCACCTTCTGATATTTTTCTTCTGCATCGTAAATCCCCTCACGACGCTTAAATACCGGTTTTTCTGGTCCCTGGGGGTCAACAACCGGGGAATTCTTATAATAATCTGGATCATACCAGTCCTTGATCCAGTCATAACCATTACCTGCCATATCATAGAGCCCCAGTGGGTTGGGGGGATAACGATCCACTGGCATTGCTGTATCTATTTCAGTACTAAGCCCCATCTTCCGGGCAAACTCCTTACGATCCAGAGAGCCGGAAATATTAATCCCACGCTGGATCCCATCCATCTCCAGTACACCGCTATTGGTTCCAGCAATAATGAACTGCCCCCGGTTGCGAGCCGCATACTCCCACTGGGCTTCGGTTGGTAAGGCAAACGGCAGACCGCTCACCTTACCCAGCCAGGCACAATATTTCTCCGCATCGTACCAGTCCATATGCGCTGGCGTATCAGGCAACTTATTTAACGCATCCATTCGCTTTTGCATTAATGGATTATTATTTTCTCTTAAATACAGTTTATTTAGTTTCAGGTAAAGCTGATATTCCTGATTGGTGGTTTTAAATTTACTGATGGAATAGTTGCTCAGCGTCACCTTATGCAGTGGTTTACTGTCCTTTTGGGCGTCGAGTTGAATCTTTTCTGGGCCGTATTTTGCTCCGAAGTCGCCCATCAGAAAATTACCGCCTTCCACAAACACCAGATTTGCTTTTACCTGACGAATCAGGCTCTGTAATTCCGCGCTGTGCTGCTGGTTCTGCCCGGAGCCCACAACTGGTTTTGTAGTTACATTATTATCGCAGGCGCCCAACATTAGCGGAGCTAATAGCCAAATTCCATATTTGTTCATAATTATCTCCTTAAGCCATTCGCGTCATCGTCGCTTCACTGGGACCAAACTCGCAGCGCTGCGGAAAGTGGGGATTCGGCGCACGGTTCAGGTTATACCAGCGAGTGTTATTCATCGCCAGCGCATAGCCCCAGGAGAGTTCCTGCCCGGTTTTCAGACGGAGGTAGATTTCTGATAGCTCCTGTGCCGCAAGTTCAGCGGCCCTACGTTTCATATCCTGGTCACGATTAAAGCCTTCCCGAAGAAATTCAAGTAACTGTTGTTCCTGCTCTTTTACCACCAATTGCTTATCGCCAATCTGCGCCAGATCAGAACCATCTTTACTACGATGGCACATCACCTTAACCCACTCACGCCGGGTCTGGATGCTACAGAGTACCTGAATAATTGCCTCTTTCCGTTCAGGATAGATATCCAACAGCAAGCTGCTGCGGTTTTCTGGATCGACATGATCCCACTTTCCATGGCGGGTCAACAGATAGAGTAAAATCCCCTTGGCCTCCGGGGTATAGGTTAATAGCCGCTCCGGTTTAGCAATAATATTTGCGGCTAACTGATTACGTTTTTTAGAAGCCTCAATATTTATTTTATTATCATCAATTAAATTTAACATGAAAATTTTAAATTCAACTGCAACGTCACCAGCGTCAGACATTAATTCATTATATACTTGATATATATCTTTTTTTAAATCAGCCAGTTGCATCACACATATTCGGGTAAAAGTTTTAAAAGCGTCCTCAAATACCAGGTCTAAAAAGCGATAGTCCAGGGCAAATAGCTGATAGGCCAGCCAGCTTCCAAACTCCAGCAAGGCTTTCCCCCCCACTTCACAAAGAAACGCCCCTTTTGCTCCGACTCCGCAGCACAAGCTGGCAGCAACCTTAAAGCAGAATTTACCATTAATAAAGGTACACAAGAATTTAGCTCCTGCACCAATCCCCGCCAGACCCCCAATGCTGGCACCAATAGCAGCAAAATCGGTAAATTCCCCTACCGTTTTGGTGATAGCCGTACTATCCGCAGATGGCGCAGGCGTGGGCTTTAGCCATTGAACGGCGCCCTTTAGCGAATACTCCGCACTCGCACCAGCAAAGGCATTAGCAGTAATTGAAGCCCCTTCATCTTCTTCTTTCATCTGCTGGTAAAACTGACTGCTGCGGCCTGACTGACGTTCCTGAAAGCGCGGTAGTCGTCCCCGTGGCTGACCAGTAACAATCTGTTGCTCGTTATCCTTTACCATGACCTGAAGTTGGGCCTCGACCTGGGCTGACGCACCAACAAAACCAATGAGCTGATTTTCAATATATATTCGCACCACCCCCATGTTAAAACTTGTCGGAGTCTGTGTAGCAGTGTTGCTGTCAGCCTCTTTTTCAGGCGTATATTTCAGCTCCCAGCCCAGTCGGTCAGGAATAAAAAATTCTGCACAACCAATACCTGATGCAACAGTTAAAGTCCCTTTTGCTTCACCCTTAATTTTGACGCTCCCTTCATTAGGGTTAAATTCTGCCTCGGCACCGATATTAGAAACAAAACGCATGAACTGAGCAGCCCCCGACACATCTACGCCATTATCAAAGGCATGACTCCCCGCCAGACTTTTATTCCAGCTATCCGCCCAGTCAAACAGTGTTTCATCCACATTATAGTCATTCAGATCGACGTAATCTTTAAGTTCAAGTTTTATCGTAGGCAATATCTCTTTGGTCAACTGCTCTTTCAGCTTTTTGGTATCAATCTTTCGGCGGCCGTGACCGTCAACAGTATAGATACTCTCTTTTCCGGTTGCTGTGTCCTTATTCTTCAGCGAGACAGTACGCCACTTCTTTTTAGCCCCGGCCTGAGAACGCCCGCCGGAACGTTCAGAATAATAGCTTTGGCGGGCATAAGCATAACGCCGCCCCAGTCGCTGATTACCTGGTTCCCTTCCGCGGGTATCGAGTAACGGGAGCAGTTCCACCACATCCTGATATCCCATATTACTTGTTTCTCCCTCTGCGAGTTTTTCCAACAACGCTTCCCGCTTTTTTTCCAGCGTAGTTTCTGCGGCAACAACCTCCGCAATGAGGGAGTCAATATCTATACCAGCTTGCTGTCTTTGCAGCCCATATTTCTCTACTGCGGAAGAATAAGCATGGTTTGCCTGATGAAATTCATCAACATGCCCCATCATCTCCAGACAGTGAGTTTCAAAATCGCCCGCATCCTGTGCAGGGACAACAATAATTTCTTCAGTTTCAGGACGGAAATAGAGCACGCCTGATTCATGACAGACTTGAGTAATGTTATTTTCAGATTTACTTAGCTGACATTCAGCATTCGCTTTAGTATCCATACTCTGGCCACCTTATTTATTCAAAAAATAGCTTAATATTCTGTGGGTCAATACCATAGTGTTTTTGCGTATAGCCATTTTCGTCAGTCCTGCCACAAACAATTTTGCCCTCAGGCGTTTCTATTCGATATGCCACCCAAGGTTTAGGTTTTTGAGTGACCTTGTCCACAACCTGAAACCCACCGCTTACAGGGAATTGATACTGCGGATCTTTTACTGTTGCAGGCTTCAGCGCCTGTTCAAGAGAGGCCCCACCACCCCACAGAATATTTGTACTTTTCAGATCGATTTTTCCGGGCGCTCCAATTTCCACAGATCCATCTTTGATTTTGATATAAGCACCGCCTTTACTGGTCAGGATAATTCCTTCTGCCGCATTCAATACAATTTCACCGTTAACACTATTAATGGCCATCTGCTGATCGGCCTGAAGTCTCATAGCATCAGACTGTGCCTGAATATCTACTTTGCCCCCTGCAGCAATGATCTTCATGCCCATTTTCTGGGCAAATAAGCTGATTGCTTCACCCGCCGCAACGGTCAGCCGTTTGAAAATCGTCATATCCGTATTTTCACCTGCGGTGGCCGTAAGGGTGTGGCCTGCGGTAAGTTGAATATTTTTAGGCGTAGTGACCCCAATCCCCGCGGGCGCAGACAATAATAATCCGGCTTCTTTAAGTTGATTCAGTGTCAGGGCAAGCTGCTGTTGCGAAGGGATATCCGCGTCCAGTGCCCCGGAAGTTCCGGCACTTTGTGCCAGAGCGGTGACCAGCTGTAGCGCACTCTGTAACTGGGCGACAGCCGCATTCATATCCAGCATTACACCCTGTGCTTTTGGTTGATTATCCGCCGTAATAAACACACCACCACCACCGCGAATGGAAACGTGTCGGTCAGTACGTAACTCAGCGCCTTCGCCACGAAGTTCGCGGGAAGCGTTAACGTTGTGCCCTAAATTCAGTTGGGTCTTACCTCCGTATTCTGTACTGAGCTTGACGTGCTCTTCGCCGCGCTTGTCCTCCATCCGCAGTTTATTCAGGCCAGCTGTGCGGATAACGTTACGCGTGCTGTTGGCTTCAGTGACGTGGTCAACGTGGCGGGAGTCGTGGAGGGCGTGAGCGATGTATGGACGGTCCGGGTCACCTTCATGGAACGCAATGGCGACTTCAGTACCCTGTATCAGCGGAAAGTGAAAACCGTACTTGTCGCCTCCATAAGGTTTGGCAAAGCGTACCGGCATACTTTCCATGCCCTGACGCTTGTCGTCACGGTCAGCATCAAATTTCACCCGGTACATGCCTGATGCATCCTGCCAGGCGTAGATGTCGTTATCTTTGGCGCTGGTCACGCGGGCCGTCAGGGTGCCGCTGACCACCGGGCGCTTTTTAGCAGCAGGCCGCCAGCAGCGGTTCTCGTAGTAAGGCATCGCTACCCATGCCACCTTCAGGGCATTCTTACGGCTGGCAGAGTAGCCAGTGCGGATAATAACAACACCGTTCTCCGTTTCGCGGGGCAGTGTTGGTGGGATAGCCATTTCGGTGATGGTCAGCACCTGCGCCGGCCCCAGGGTGTGGTCGGTGCTGCTGCCGGTTACCGTGGTCTGGGTGGACAGAAAGCGCTCATGCTCCAGGCGCGCCCAGAAGTTACCGGTTTCTGCCGCCGGCGTGATTTTATCGCCACGTTCAAGGTGACGTGGCCGGTAGTGATACACATCACCGTAAGTATTCCCCTCCCCGTCGCCGCGGGTCATGTCAGCCGGTACTGAAGTCAGGATGTTCTGGGCTTCACGGTGGTTATAGTCACTGGCCGTGACAGAACGCTCCACCACGTTCTGCTGAACGTTAACGCCCCACACCGATTCGGCAGCATTATCATTCATCCCTGACGGGCTGCTGAGAGGTAGCGATTTGCCAAACGTCCAGGCGCTCTGCTTGTCAGCAAAGTGCACCACTTCAGTTTGCGTGTCCGGCTGCAGAGTGAAGAAGTAGAAAATCCCAACCTCGGCCAGCAGGCGTTCGATAAACTCCAGGTCACTTTCCTGGTACTGGTTTATCTGTTCCCGTTTTGGGTAAGTTTGTTTAAGCTTGAACTCATACTCCCATCCCTTCAAACCATGCTCGCCAAGAATTTGCTCTACCACTTCCGGCACTGATTTGTTGACGAAGAAACGGTGAGTACGAAACTGCTTGTCCAGTAAGGATATAAAAGGTTCCAGAATAATTTCATATGTAACCTGATCGCGTGAACCGGTCAGACGTCGGAAATTTGTCACTACACCATGAACAATTTTACCGACCATAGAATTAAATAGTTCCCCCACCCCCATGCTCAGCGTAACGGTTTTACTCAACATCATTTCAGCCGTAATGTCCGGATGTGAACTGGTAAAACGAATAGTATAATGATAAAGAGCACTCATTTGTTCTAAACCATCAAAATGTTCCACATCTAATGGATAAGGACAGGAAGGAATATCGAGTTTATAGCGATTAAGGATACCCTCTGTCATTTTAAATATATCTTCCATTTCTATAACTCCTGTCCCGGGCCAGAATGATATTGAATAAAATCAAACTCCACAGTATGATGAATACTATCTATAATGCACCCACTCAACATAAATATATTTCAGGGCGGGTTTATAAAGTCCATATCCTATGAGCAAGACCACTACACCTTCCCCGACTGGAATAAAGCGGTAAGGATTGGCAGAAAAGAAGTAGCAGTATACAGAGTAAACTATACTGATAGTTCCTGGTGTCATCCCGATGCTGGCAATGATCCGTGAGACAATGATAAGTATGAAATCTTTTATGTTCATAACGTTCAATTTAAACCAGGTGCCTAATAAAACTAATAATGATCCTCCCATTTTTTATGAATTTTTGGGAATGCATATAGATAGATTACATATCCAACGCATGTAACAACAAAAGCCAACCCTCCAAAGCAGAATTTGTTCTCTTGCTCTGATACAAAAAAGAACCAACAAGACATAATAAGTCCCACAAGAACTAAAGTTGCCCCAACAGCACAAACACCCTTAAAAAAGACAAAAATAATAGTGCTTTTAAAATTCATAAGTCACCAAAAAAGCATTTACAAATCTCATTAAACTCTTCTGAGTTGCATTCACCAATGGCGCATGCCATTTCAAATGGCTTTACTGTATCTTCAACAAGAAAATATAAAAGGTCCACATCCCCCATACCTTTTAATTTATAATAAACTTTAGGATTCCTGCCTCGTAAATATCGTGACGTATAAATAGCACGTGATGCTTCTGCACCAATCGAAAGTAATGATCCAATGACGGTCCCCGCAAACAGTGCCGTTGTTGCTCGATCCGAAATCACATATCCTCGCTGCACGCCGGTCAATTGTGAAAAAAGTGCTTTCCCCACACTACTGCCAGTAATTTGAAGACCGACAGCAGATATATCAACCCGGGAGATGAAATCATCGATAAATGGCTTGATGATGTTATAAACAGTTTCTTTATCAAAAGTGATAGTTTTGATCAGCCTTGCTAACCGAAATTTATCATCCTGATTCTCTCTGCGGTGTTCAGTGTCTATAAAATCATAGCCAAGATAGGCAAAGCTAACGGGTAAGGAAATAACGCCTTTAGCCACGGCGCCGACAAAACCGGATCCATCGATATTAATGGCCTCAAGCATATCTCTGGCAATCTCTTTTGCGCTGTCCATATCACTACCCATCAATTACAGAACCAGAGCGCACATCAAACTCCAGCCCGATACCCTCTTCCTCACTCCAACCCATAATCAGAGACGTTGGTTTCTGTTTCGCGGCCATGTGAGTCAGCAGTTGTTGACTCAGCACAGGCAGAATTTGTTGATTGAGCAGACTGTCAACGTTACGCGCGCCGGTATCCGGCAGCAGACAGGCGGCAGTCAGCGCGTCATACAGGCTCTCATCAATCTGCGTGGTCAGGCCGTAATGACGATGCAGGCGCCTGCTCACCTGCGAGAGTTTCATTTCCACGATGGTGCGCATGGCAGCCTCATGTAGCGGGCGGTAAATCACCGTCTGGAAACGGGCCAGCAGCGCCGGCTGGAAGTGGTCACGTAAAATCGGGCGCAGCAGTTCCTGTAGATCGCTTTCGCTGGCCTTCGGCTGTTCGTCCAGCAGTTGCATGATGTGGTCGCTGCCGAGGTTGGAGGTCATCAGAATTACGGTATTACGGAAGTCGATTTCTCGCCCTTCTCCGTCGCGCATAAAGCCGCGGTCGAAGACCTGATAGAACACGCGGTGCGCCTTTTCCACTTCATCCAGCAGCACCACGCTGTACGGACGCTTGCGCACCGCTTCGGTCAGAATGCCGCCCTGGCCATAACCGACATAGCCCGGAGGCGAGCCCTTCAGCTGGGAAACCGTGTGCGGCTCCTGGTATTCAGAAAGGTTGATGGTAATCAGCGACTTTTCGCCGCCGTACAGCACATCGGTTAGCGCCAGCGCTGTTTCGGTTTTCCCCACACCGCTCGGGCCAACCAGCAGAAATACCCCCTGAGGGCCGTTCTCCGACGTAAGCCCGGTTTTCGCGGCACGCAGGCGATGGGCGATGGCTTCAAGCGCCCTATCCTGGCCGACCACGCGCTTGCCCATTTCGTTTCCCAGACTCAGCAGTTCAGTCTGCTCGTCTTTCATCAAGGAAGACAGCGGCACGCCTGTCCAGTCGGCAATAACGGTGGCCACGGTACGCACATCCACATCAACGGAAAGTAGCGGGTTGTCGTGTTGCATACCATTCAGCGCTTGCTGCAGCTTATGGGCCTCACTCTGGCGGGATATATCCTGACGGCATTCCAGCAGTTGTTCGGTGAGTTTCAGTTCCTGGCCGTACTGGGTTTCAAGTTCATCAAGTGCAATGATAAGGGTATTTTCTTCCCGCTCGATGGCGGTCAGTCGACCACCATGGCCCTTGTTGCCGACGGCGATATCTTCCAGCAGCGCCTGCTTCTCCATTTCAAGCGAGGTCATCTGCGCGCGAATGCGGGTCAACTGTTCGGGTACGGTATCGAGGCTCATACGCACGCGGGCAGCGGCGGTGTCCAGCAGGTCAATGGCCTTGTCAGGCAGCTGACGACCGGTTAGATAGCGACGAGATAGCGTGACCGCGGCACGGACCGCGTCATCAGTGATATGCACATTATGATGTTCGGCATAGCGCGATTTCAGGCCACGTAGCATCAGGCAAGCGGTATCGTCGTCCGGTTCGTCCACTTTCACCATCTGGAAGCGGCGCTCCAGCGCGGCATCGCGCTCAAAATATTGTTTATATTCAGACCAGGTGGTGGCAGCAATGGTTCTGAGTTCGCCGCGAGCCAGCGCAGGTTTTAGCAGGTTGGCCGCATCTGCCCCGCCCGCCTGGTTACCAGCACCGATAAGGGTGTGAGCTTCATCGATAAACAGTAAAATCGGCACTGGCGATTGCTGCACAGCATCGATGACATTTTTAAGACGCTGTTCAAATTCTCCTTTCACGCCCGCGCCCGCCTGCAGCAGACCGAGGTCAAGCGTGCGCAGAACAACCGGCTTGAGGGCTTCCGGTACGTTGCCCCCGGCGATGCGTAATGCAAGCCCCTCCACCAGCGCGGTTTTCCCCACGCCCGGCTCACCGACCAGAATCGGGTTGTTCTTACGACGGCGCGAGAGAATGTCGACCATCTGACGGATTTCCGTATCACGCCCGAACACCGGATCAATCTTGCCCTCTTTAGCTTTGGCGGTGACATCGAGGGTGAATTTATCCAGTGCGTTTTGCAGCGCCGGGCTGAGTTCGCCTTCTTTCAGTTCTGCACCGACCGGACGGCCGACAAGCTCCACTTCACCACCATGTTCTTGTGACAGTTGCTCTTCGTGTTGCACCTCCGGGCGTTCGTCTGACTGCGCATCCAGCAAAGGACGAAGGTGTTCAAATTGACGCTGGCCCAGCGTCAGCAAAGGCCACAGCCCGTCACAGTGAGCAAGTCGCTGATTTTCCGTCAGCGCCATAAGAAGGTGAATGCTACGGATGTGCTCTTCACCTGCCAGCGAAGCCAGCATCCAGGCTTCCTGCATCAGTTTCTGAAGCTCGGCAGATAACTGCGGGCGGGTGCGCACCGAACGCGGTTGATTATCCAGCCAGCCGAGCAAACCCTGCCAGATGCTGTCCATATCCCACTCGTAGCGACGTGCCAGTAACGTCAGGTCTCCCTCCCCCTGCTCCAGCAATTTCAGCAGCCAGTGCTCAGGCAGGATTTCTGCATGGGCACGGGTCTGGCAGAGTGAAGCCGCCCCTTCCATCGCGCGGGCACAGTACGGATTCAGACGACGTAACAGGATGGCTGGATTTTCCATTTTTCTCTCTCTTGATGGCTCCGGGCACGCTACCGCCCTTCGCTGTTTCCCGTTCAGGGGACCAAAGCGCATACAGTCGGGCAGGCAGATTGTGGGGTTCTTTGCTCAGCGCCCGTAATGACAGACGCTCGGCAAAAAAGCGGACAGAAAAGCCCTGTCCGCTTCGTGACTTACGCGGTGGCGCGTTCGTTCCAGGAATCGGAATGAATGATGTTGCCGTCCTTGTAGGTCCAGGTGATTTTTTCGTAACGCAGTTCTATACGCTCAAGGTGGTTGTGCTTCTCTTTTGCAGGATCCTTGATGTCATACATTTCAGGATTTACTTTCACCACTTTCACGTTTTCCAGTCTGGTGTTGAAGTACTCCACTTCCTGGCCCGCATCGTTGATTTTGTACCACTTGAATTCTGCAGATTTCAGGGTCTGACCGGTGGTCACAGCTTTGTACAGGTACGGACTGGACGAATCGATTTCTTTGGTAAACAGAAACGGCGTGTGGATACGGGTGCCAGTCAGCTTGCCGGTGTTGTTATCGGTCGGGATGTACAGATTATGTTCCTGAGCGACCACTTCGATGCTGCCTTCGCGATCCTGGACGTCTACAGACCCTTTAATGTCCGCACCGCCGTCGTCTTTCAGCCAAAGATAAACAGGAATTGCCATGGAATTACTCTCCATTTAATTGTGATGCGCCATCATCCTGCGATGGCGCCGGGTGTTTGCCCGGTATCTGACAGGCATTGGCCTGCGGTACCAGACTGATTTCGACACGACGGTTGAGCGCACGCCCTTCCACAGTGTCGTTGGTTGCGGCAGGACGGCTTTCGCCATAGCCCTGCACCGCAAAACAGCTTTCCGGCACATCGCCGGTGTCACGCATCCAGTTACGCACCGCTTCAGCACGTTTCAGTGACAGCGTCTGGTTCAGTTGCGGATTGCCGGTGTTATCGGTATGTCCGGACACGACAATCAGCCAGCCCGGTTTCGCCTTAACGCCGACCAGAGAATGCACCAGCATTTTGGTTGACCCGGCCTTCAGCGCCGATTTACCGGAATCAAACAACGACATACTGTCGAGTCGAATGGTTTTCGGACCCTGAATGATTTTCTTAATGACCGGTGGAGGCGGTGGCGGAGGTGCCCAGTCGCTGACGGCTGCCTCAACAGGCGGAACCAGCCGCAGTCCCTGATACAGACCCAGGCGATAACGCAGCGGCTCCCCACGGCGCTGCCAGTCGTCCAGCAATGCCCGATCAGCCCGCAACCGCTGCTGCGCCCGCAATTTCGGCGCAGCCGGTGTGCCGGTCAGATGTTGGTATAATGCAAGATGGTCGCTGACATTGCGGATCAAGCGCTGGTTGTTCAACCAGGACGCCAGCATAGCCAGCGCAAGGAAAATGCCCCCCAGCAGCCCGGCATAACGCCAGTACACCATCCTGCGGCTGACGCCACGTCGGCGCGGTAACGCCGCCAGCAGTAATTCAGGCAGCGGCAGGGGTTCTGGGGTAACGGCAGTATCCGGTGGCAGCGCCGTCACGGCGGTGATGTGCTGTTGCCAGAGATTGCCCGTGATACCGTTCACCGGTGCCATACATATGCCCTGCACGCAGGGCGTCATCACCGGCAGCTCGCCCTGTCGTACCGACAGCAGGTCATTGACCGCACAACTCTGCCAGGCAAGCAGACTGTCCAGCCATAGGCTCTGGCTCAGACGGGAAAGTCGTCCGTCTGTTTCGGTCTCGCGGGTCCATTCCGTCAGTGACATATTTCCCTGACCGGGTTGATATACCTGAATACCGCTCCGTTGACTTACGGAGGTAAACCAGACGGACTCTGCATCCGTGCAGGCCGCTGGTGGCGATACCCAGGTCACGGTCCACAGTGGAGGGATCGTGCCGAATGCCGCACGGCACTGGACGACAGCACGCTGCCATCCCCGCAGCGACTGTGTAAAATCATCACCGGATGTGTGTAGCTCGGGTACCACCGCCAGCATGACGGAGATTTGCGATACCAGGGCCGGGCGAACCAGACTCAGGTGCTGTGCAAAGAGAGGCAGCTGTTCCGCATCCTTCACCCATAAATACCAGCCCTGTCGGGTTTCCCGGTGACGGTATCCAGACATAAACAGCAGGACGTTATCACCACAGGCGAGGATCACCGCCCCCTGAAAATCTTCCGGCGGCAGGATTTCATCCATAATCCCCCGGACAGCGGTGACGCGGATCTGAGAAGCCTGATGCTGACGCCAGAACATTACCCCGGACACCAGAACAACCAGCAGGCTGAGCGCCACACGGCTGCCCGTGGACAGTGGCCAGAATCCCAGGATGAGCCACAGCGCCAGCACGGCACCCAGGGCAGTTAACAGACTTCGGTATACATCCCGCATCGCTTACCCCGGCCTGACAGTCTGGCTTACCAGCTCGGCAAGCGAAGACGAAAGGAAGAACCAGAGAGCCGCCAGGGCAACAGTGGCCGCAATCCAGGACAGCCAGTACCACCGACGGCCGCTGCGCAGGCGTGAAGCGCGGGAAACAATGGGGGCGTCCTGTGCCAACGTGAAGGCCGGTACCCGTTCAGCGAGCGCGCGAACAATATCCTCGCGACGCTCGTCGTCCTGGGCGCGATACTGACCAACGAATCCCAGCTGCAGGGTCCGGTACATGCAGGTCAGGACGGCGGCATCAGGGGCGGTTTCTTTCAGCAGTTTCCGGATCCGTTCCCACAGTTCCTCCCCGGCATTAAGGGTGCCAAAAAAATGTGCCTGCAACGGATCACGCCGCCAGGTCAGGTATCCATCATCGGTGGTTCCCCTGTTCATCACGCTCTCATCAAGCAGTGCACACAGGGCATACACCATATGGTCGCGGCTGATATTGCTGTAGCCTGCCTCCGTGAGCGCAATCTTCGCCTCCTGCACCAGACGGCTGGCCCGGCGATAGAGCCCTTCTCCATCACGGACTTCCTGCCCACCGCGTAGCTGGCTGGCCATCAGCCAGCCAGGGTAGAAGATACGTTCTAACTGGCTGAGTTCGGATTTGTTCATGTGCGCAGCACCGCAAAGAGTTCAAGGTTCACATCCCCCAGCGAACGCGGGGTATAGAAGGTGCAGTTGCCCATTTCAAGCATCGCTCTTGCCGCCTGAGTATTGAGATCAAGAGAGAAATACTGGTTCTCAAGACGTAACGGGATAGCGGCCGGAACATGCGTCAGAGGCTTGATAATCATCCCGCTCAGGGCCACATTCACTACATCCGAAACATCATCAAAGCTGCCCGCTTTACACAACTGCGGGAACTTCGTCTGAAGTTCATGGTTCGGCATGGTGGAGCGTACGGAGAGATAGAAGTCCGCCCCTTCGCGCAGACGCGCATCGTGCAGGACACCCTTCCAGATCTGGTCCTGATGTTCGAGGTGGATACTCACTACTCTCGACGGCAGGCTCGCTTCCAGCAGCTTATCGAGCAGTGCCAACAACGGTGGGAATACCCGTTCCGGTGTATCGTGCTGATAAGCAGGAATGTCTCCGGCATCGTGCTCCAGTGAGAAGGTCAGCAGGCTGCCGGCCAGACGGGTCAGTTCGCGATACAGCAGTTCCGGGTGCCGTGCAGGTGTCTGCAGGAGTTCCGTCAGCACCGGCTCGGCGCTGTTCAGGGCATTAAGCAGCCAGAACAGGGAGACATCCGCAACCGCAAAGTCGGCCATCCGCTCATTGCTCTCACGACGCATCGCCATCAGACGTCGGCGGCGGGCCTGCAGCCGGACCACCAGGTCGCCCAGTTCGGTGGTCAGCAGTGGGCTTGCAGAAACGGAAAGCATCGGCGGGATGAAAGCCGGGTCCCTGCTCCACTGTCCCTGCGCATTACGCACCAGACGTGCCACCGGGCAGGTCAGCCAGGCCGTGTTTTCCTGACTGGACAGACGCAGGGTGAGCGCATTACGCAGAATGGCGAGTTCTCCGCTTTCATGGCCAGCCAGTTCCTGCACCACTATACGTTCGGCTTTCCAGCGACGCGGGCGTTCACTGTCCTGCCCGTTATCTAGGTTGCCGCCACTGGCGCTCAGCAGGGGCAGTGCGACAACCACGTCAACAGCCTCAGAACCGTTTGCGGCGGATAAATCACAGACCGGCGGAAGATTATCCGCCAGGCCCGTATCAACAATCGTGCCATCCTGAAAACGAACCACCAGACGGGTGGCATTCAGGCGCGAGAGCACCAGTGCGGCATCATCAAATTCAGCCGCAACCACACCCCAGGGATGCGAAATTCCCATTCGGGCGACCATGTCGGCAACATGCTCACTCCAGCGTGCCTGCTGCTGGAACTGTTGTGGGGCAAGAGCTGCCCCATCCTCCCAAAGCGGGCGATAAATTTTCATCCCTGATTTCCCCTCGCCTTACGATTTGGCTTTCGGCATCTGAGAAACCAGAGACAGATTGACGTCCATCCCTTCCACCTGGAAGTGCGGTACGGCGTACAGCTTCACGCGGAAGAAGCCCGGGTTATCTTCGATATCTTCCACCACCACTTTCGCATCGCGCAGTGGGTGGGACGCCTGCAGCTCATCGCCAGGATCGGTCATTTCCGTCACCAGACCGCGAACCCAGGTGTTCAGCTCCAGCTCCAGAAGACGACGATCCTTAGTGGTGCCGATGTTTTCGCGCTGAATGAGCTTCAGGTAGTGCGCGATACGTGACAACAAGAAGATATACGGCAGGCGAGCGTTAATGCGGCTGTTGGCCGTCGCATCGGCGGTATCGTAAAGCGCCGGTTTCTGCGTGGAGTTCGCAGAGAAAAAGCACGCGTAGTCGCGATTTTTGTAGTACGACAATGGAATGAAACCCAGGTTGGCAAATTCAAATTCACGCGTCTCAGGGATCATCACTTCAGACGGGATCTTCACCTGATTGCCAGTGCCCAGATCGTATAAATGGATAGGCAGATCCTGTACAGCACCACCAGCCTGCGGGCCACGTATCTGTACACACCAACCGTTGTTGATAAAGCTGCGTACCATATTGGTCGCAAAGGCAAAGGAAGCATTGGTCCACAAATATCTATTGTGATCCGGACCTTTCACTTCTTCGACGTAGTTGAAGCTACGCACAGGTACGGTATCCGGACCATAAGGCAGGCGCCCCAGTACACGCGGCATAACCAGACCGATATAGCGGGAATCATCCGTCTCGCGGAAGGATTTCCACTTGATGTACTCAGCGCGGTCAAAGTAGTTGCCGATATCCTTGATGGCCGCCACATCCTCCATACTGTCTTTCAGGAAGAATTTCGGGCCGGCAGAACCGATAAATGGCATATGTGCAGCAGCAGACACTTTAGAGATGCTGCGCAGCAGGGCTACATCCTGGGCAGACGCATCAAATTCGTAAGCGGAAATCAGCGCAGCAATCGGCTCGCCACCCGGGGTATCATACTCATCAATATATGTATGTTTATACAGCCCACTCTGGACGATTTCCGGGCAATCTTCAAAGTCCTGACGCAGGTCTTCTTTAGACATATCCAGTAGTTCAACTTTCACGTTCTGGCGAAAATCGGTTTTGTCGACAAGAGATTTCACACCGCGCCACAGACTTTCTACCGCCTGAAAGTCTTCATGATGCATAACAGCATCAAGCTGACGGCTGATCTGGTAATCCAGTTCCGCGATATGGTGGTCAATCAGGTTTTTATCGAGTTTCTCAACTTTTGAGCCCACTTTTGTCAGACATTCCAGGAACACCTTCATGCCGGCAGTTAAACGTTCGTCTGCTGTTGCATCCGACATCGCCTGTGCATCCTGCCAGATATCAAGCGCACTTAGCTCAGAGACAGGGTTAAGATTGATTTTTTCAAACAGGGACGCATATACCCCGCCTGCTGCAGGACGTTCAAGCACTACGCTCTCGTTACCCGCGGCATTCTCATTTTTTACAGACATCAACATATTCCTTATTAATCCGTTAAAAGCACATGGCCGTTATGGCTGTTTCGGGGCCAGGGCTGAGAGTTCGGCTCTGAGTTCTGCACTTAATGCAGGATCGAGAAGAATTTTTTCCAGCTCTTTTCGGAAAGCCTGGTTATCAAGGAGATTGGCTTTTAAATCGCGAAGCAAATTGCGCATGGAAAGCATGGCCTTCAGCTGAGGTATTTGCCGCGAAACCTGCTCCGGAGAGAAATCATTAATACTCTGGAATGTCAGATTGATGTTGTCCTCACTACCATCACCAGCAAGCGTGTTTTTAACGGTAATATTTACGATTGGGGAATATTCGGAAAGAACAGAGTCAAAGTTGTTTTTATTCAGATTAACTTTTTTGCGCTCCGATAGTGGTGCAGTCTCCTGACCATTACTGAAGTCTCCCGCCACCAGTAATTTCAGGGGGAGCTCAGTTTTCTTGCTCGCTCCGCCCGTATGCAAATCAAGCTTTAAATTAATACGTGCCTTGGGTATTTCGGACTGAAAAGAAGAGTTAGACATGGCTATCCCTGTTTTATGGAGTTATAAAAACGGTCAATGCCAGTGAGAAATTAATAAGAAAGGCAAACCCAGCCAGAACAGCTTCCAGGTTCACGTCATCGGACGAAAATCAAAACCCCGGAATTAAAAGCGGGCACATTCCATTCACCAGCATATCGACATTGTGTTTTTGAGCTTTTGTCTGAAATGAAAAAAATTTCGGATAAGACCCAATAGCCGGAGTGTAGGAACGTTCCCTGCCCGATCGGAAACCAAAAAATGTAACAAAACGTTGCCGCTAAAAATCTTAACAACCAAAGATCATCTTTCTGATTTATAAGAATTTTCTTGCACACCCCTTTAACCCTTATGAAATAAGGGTGTACAGTAAGTGATCAATTTAATTTAGGGGCTATTTTGTATAAAATCTCATCAATCACATGAAATATCTGATTTTGTACTTTTATCAAAAATGAAAGGCAGAACATGCCTGCCTATGTGAAAAAATTGGCGACATTTACAGGCCTTCACCATTTTTTATTATTTACTTAAATGAGTTTTATTATTTTCATCAGAAAAGTAAATATCACGGGGACTTTATGGATGCCTCATCCCAGTGCCAGTGATAGGTAAATCTCAGGCATCAATCGAGGAGTGGGCACAACCTTGAACAACAACCCTATCTTGTTGCTAAAATCAGGGTTCCAGGGATACAGAGGGGACGACGCTGACACGACGTCATTAAAGTTGGTTTTGAAATCTGTATAACACCGTCTGGTGCAACGTTGTTGATTTAACTTTCCTGAAAGATATCATCACGCCCTTAACCGGGCCCCCTCTGTAACCCAAAGCATGCTCTCACTTTATATAATAAAGGGTCATTCCTGCCGTTGCATTCCTGCAGGGGACACCATGCTCTCATCGGCGCGTCGATACACCGGCACAAGGCGAGTCGTTCCGGTAAGATTATCAAATACCTGTTTTTCCGCAGTGGTAATTCTCATTCCGGCCTTTCTCAGACGCGACACCTCAGCAGCAATCCGCTGGATCCCAAACCAGAACAGCGCATCGAGTGCGGTTACCTCCAGACCACTTAACAGAGCACGCTTCAGACGTTCCGTGGGGGGCTTAATTTCTTTGGCTATCTGCAGAAAAGGTTCCGCGGTCAATTGTGTCGCTTCCATTCGCCGTATACGTGTGGACAGATGATATTGAAAAACGTCAGGAACATCGCTCAAATCGGACTTCACGCTCCAGACACAGCCAAACCGTTTCCCGTTAAAAATGACATTCTTCTGGCTGAGCTGCAGTTCATCACGCAACCCGGCAATTAACTGAGGTGTCCGCACGAGCAGCAGGCGGAAAGGCAGCTCAAAGCTGGTAACGTAATCGACATTGGTCAGGGCAATACGCAGACGCGCCTCGGCCCCGGCCTGCATCGCCTTGCACTCGCTTAAAACGTCGGCCCACTGACGGGTAAGACGCGGAGGTTCATTCGCCTCGGTAAATCTGTATTTTTCAATCTGATAATCGATTTGCTCTGTCACCCGCTTTTCCCTGTCAGTCACGTTTTAGCCGCTAAAGAGAATTTAGCAGCACAGGTTATTATGCTCCAGAGGTGATGTGCAGTGATTGAACCCTCATTTATACGGGTTATGTTATTCCGTATTACAATTCCACTGCTTTACTCCACAGGCCCTCTTCTCTTTAGGCAGCCACCATGAAACAAATCACGCTCTCCGATTTGAAGCAACAAAGTGAAGCGGCGGCTAACGCCCCGCGTTTACGCGCGCATCGTAACTTTCATCCTGAACTGAGCGACCCGGTTCAGCGACTGGCCATCGCGATGGAACCTGGCACCTATGTTCGCCCTCATCGTCATCCGCATACCTTTGAGCTGTTACTTCCCCTTCGCGGGCGTTTTGTCGTGCTGAATTTTGACGACCAGGGCGTCGTCACCCGTCGCGTCGTATTAGGTGAAGCGTGTATGGCGCTGGAGATGGAGGCGGGAACCTGGCATGCCGTACTGTCACTGGATCATGGCGGCGTTATTTTTGAAGTTAAACACGGTGGCTATCAACCGGTGGCTGATGAGGATTTCGTTACCTGGGCCCCCGCCGAGGGAGAGCCCGATACAGCCGCGCTGATGGCATGGTATAAACAGGTACAGCCTGGCGATGCGGCCTGGAAAGCATAACGACTGCTTTCAAAATATCCAAACAGATGCCGTCGCGCATCTGTTCTGGTTTATAAAAACAGAAAAATCAAAGACCTTTCGAATTGCCGCTTTTTTAATCAAGCACGAGTAATAGCACATACCGTATAAAGGGTGCTACATTATACCGCCCACCCAACGTCAGCAATGGCCAGGCAACGCCGTAAAGATCGGTAAAGCCTGCAACCATGACCTTGTACTACGGTCTAACAGGTACGTGGTTACGCAATGCGTGACTTTCACCGACTTTATATAGGTTCCCATTATTTTGTCACAATCCAAATTCAAACGCGCGTTTCTGCACCCGCGTTACTGGTTCACATGGTTTGGTCTTGGCGTGCTCTGGTTACTGGTTCAGCTTCCTTATCCCGTAATCCGCATTCTGGGCTCCAGGCTTGGCAGCGCATCGCGTCACTTCCTTAAACGTCGTGAGTCTATTGCGCGTAAAAATCTCGAACTTTGCTTTCCACAGTACAATGCGGAACAGCGCGAAAAACTGATTGCTGAAAACTTTAAATCTATCGGCATGGCTCTGCTTGAAACCGGCATGGCATGGTTCTGGTCTGATGAACGTGTTCGTAAATGGTTTGATGTGGAAGGCCTGGATAACCTGAAACGTGCCCAGTTGCAAAACCGCGGCGTGATGGTGGTCGGCGTTCACTTTATGTCTCTGGAACTGGGGGGTCGCGTCATGGGGCTATGCCAGCCGATGATGGCAACCTACCGTCCGCACAACAGCGCCGTGATGGAATGGGTGCAGACACGTGGTCGTATGCGCTCGAATAAGGCGATGATCAGCCGTAACAACCTGCGCGGCATGGTTGGCGCACTGAAAAAAGGTGAGGCCGTCTGGTTCGCACCGGACCAGGATTATGGGCGTAAAGGCAGTAGCTTCGCTCCGTTCTTTGCGGTGAAAGATGTCGCCACGACCAATGGTACCTTTGTGATTTCACGTCTTTCCGGTGCCTCCATGTTGACCGTCACGATGGTCAGAAAAGCGGATAAATCAGGTTATCGCCTGCATATCTCCCCTGAGATGGCTAACTATCCGGAAAACGAAGGCGAAGCCGCTACGTTCATCAATAAAGTTATCGAAATGGAAATCATGCGTGCGCCTGAGCAATATCTCTGGATGCATCGCCGTTTCAAAACACGCCCTCTTGGCGAAGCCTCGCTGTATATCTAAATTCCAGAAGGTTAGTTTCGTTAAGAAACTAACCTTTTCAATGACCTGTAATCACGCTGTGTACTGTCTTTCTTTGCGTCGCTCAAAGTGAATTTATTGCGTTCTGAAATCAAACTGTCGCCGTTCCACGACACCCGTAAGTGACGGAAATTATTTAAAAAAATCCCTCTTGTCACCCCCCATTTTTAGGCGTACATTAGCGCCGTCTGGCAACAGGAAAGCACAGAATTCTGAGCGGGAGTCGGCGGTATTACGGGAAAAATCTTATTTCCGCTATAAGCCAACTTCAGCTCTCTATAATCAGGTGGACTCTGTTTTTAAATGCGTACCACAAGATACGCGGAGCGATGAAACGTGAAATATTTCTTTATGGGCATTTCGGTGATTGTTTTAGTCTGGGCCGGAACGTTTGCCCTGATGATCTAGTGAAGAACATGCAGTCAAAAAAACAGGAGCCGATGGCTCCTGTTTTTTTATGTCATGATGACGCGTGATGTTCGGTGACGCTTTTAGATGAGAGAAGTCCGTCGGCGCGGAACATACTCTTGATGCCCCTCACCGCCTGCCGGATGCGGTCACTGTTTTCAATCAGAGCGAATCGCACATGGGTGTCGCCATAATCACCAAAGCCAATGCCCGGCGAGACACATACCTTCGCGTCCTGCAGCAGCTTTTTGGCAAACTCCAGCGATCCCATTGCCGCATACGGCTCCGGAATTTTAGCCCAGACGTACATGGACGCTTTTGGCATGTCCACCATCCAGCCAGCTTCATGCAACCCTTTGACCAGCACATCACGGCGACGCTTATACTGCGCAGCAATCTCATGCACACACTGCTGATCGCCTTCAAGTGCTGCAATAGCCGCGACCTGAAGCGGGGTAAAGGTACCGTAGTCGTGATAACTCTTGATGCGCGCCAGGGCATTCACCAGCGTCTTGTTGCCCACCATAAAGCCGATGCGCCAGCCAGCCATGTTGTAGCTTTTCGACAGCGTAAAGAACTCAACCGCCACATCGCGTGCGCCAGGAACCTGCATAATCGAAGGGGCTTTCCAGCCGTCATAGACAATATCGGCATAGGCTAAATCATGCACCACCAGCACGTCGTAACGTTTGGCCAGGGCGACCACTTTTTCAAAGAAATCGAGCTCTACGCACTGCGCCGTCGGGTTCGACGGAAAACCGAGGATCATCATCTTAGGTTTCGGATAGCTTTCGCGAATCGCACGTTCCAGTTCGTTAAAGAAATCGACCCCTTCCACCAGTGGTACGGAGCGAACCTGCGCTCCGGCAATCACGGCGCCATAAATGTGAATCGGGTAGCTCGGATTGGGCACCAGTACGGTATCACCATGATCCAGAGTCGCCAGCATCAGGTGCGCCAGACCCTCTTTTGAGCCGATGGTGACAATCGCCTCGCTTTCAGGGTCGATATCGACCTGGTAGCGATCCTGATACCAGCGAGAAATTGCACGACGTAATCGAGGAATACCGCGAGAGGTAGAGTAGCCGTGCGTATCCGGACGCTGAGCAACCGTACATAACTTCTCAACAATATGCGGCGGTGTTGGGCCGTCAGGGTTACCCATGCTGAAATCGATAATGTCTTCGCCGCGCCGACGCGCAGCCATTTTCAGTTCAGCAGTGATGTTGAATACATAAGGGGGGAGACGATCGATACGCGTAAAACGGCGTTCAGGACTGAATTCAGCCATAGATTCCTCAGATTAACGTTAGCGCCCGGACCGTCCGAGCGACGCTGCCACCGATGTGGCATGTTTAGAAAATAACCTGAAAAAAATCATGCTGTCGAGAGGGAAATGAAAAAAAAGAGTGCGCGCTAAAATCGGAACCCTGCTGCATTGAAAAGCGGAAGCGTCCGAAGTGACAGCCTCTTTCTGATATCTGTTGTGTAACACGATGATATCAAAACCGTTACCTGCTCAGGCGTTATCACAAAAAAATCGGGCGACTTCAGCCCTCTCCTGATAATCCCCTTTGCAAAACAGGGTTTTTCCCCATTTGATAAACCTGACGGATAGCTGGTCAATACGCGCCAGGTTTTTTATCATGGTCCTTTCCCGTTTTCCCTGGTCTACTCGTGCACGAAATATTCAATATGCTGCTGGCGGTTTTTGACCGTGCGGCATTAATGCTGATTTGCCTGTTTTTCCTCATCCGCATTCGCCTGTTCCGCGAGCTTTTGCACAAGTCTGCGCACTCGCCAAAAGAGCTGCTGGCCGTCACCGCGATCTTCTCGCTGTTCGCGTTGTTCAGCACCTGGTCCGGCGTGCCGGTCGAGGGATCGCTGGTTAACGTGCGTATCATTGCCGTCATGTCCGGCGGGATTTTGTTTGGTCCGTGGGTCGGCGTCATCACCGGACTGATTGCCGGTACGCACCGTTACCTGATTGATATCGGTGGCGTGACGGCAATTCCCTGTTTTATTACCAGTATTATTGCCGGGGTACTGTCAGGATGGATTAACCGCAAGATCCCGAAAAAGCAGCGCTGGCGCGCCGGGATCATCGCCGGCATGGTGTGCGAAACGCTGACCATGATCCTGGTGGTGGTGTGGGCCCCCACTATCGCACTGGGGCTGGATATCGTTTCGAAAATCGGTATTCCCATGATCCTCGGCAGCGTCTGCATCGGTTTTATCGTGCTGCTGGTACAAAGCGTTGAGGGAGAAAAAGAGGCCAGTGCCGCGCGTCAGGCCAAGCTTGCGCTGGATATCGCCAACAAAACGCTGCCACTCTTCCGCCATGTGAACGCGGAGTCATTACGTCAGGTCTGCGATATTATCCGCCGCGATATTCATGCCGATGCGGTCGCCATTACCAATAACGACCACGTACTGGCTTACGTCGGCGTCGGGGAACACAATTACCGCGATAATGACGATACCATTAGCCCCACCACCCGACAGGCGATCAACTACGGTAAAATCATCATTAAGAACAATGATGAAGCTCACCGAACGCCGGAAATCCACTCCATGCTGGTGATTCCGCTGTGGGAAAAAGGCGTGGTAACGGGCACACTAAAAATCTACTACTGCCACGCGCACCAGATCACCTCCACGCTTCAGGAGATGGCCATCGGCCTGTCGCAGATTATCTCTACCCAGTTGGAAGTTTCCCGTGCAGAACAGCTGCGCGAGATGGCAAATAAGGCAGAGCTGCGCGCGCTTCAGAGCAAAATCAATCCTCATTTTCTGTTTAACGCGCTGAACGCCATCTCGTCCTCCATCCGGATGAATCCGGACACCGCGCGTCAGCTTATATTCAATCTGTCGCGCTACCTGCGCTACAACATTGAACTGAACGATGACGAGCAGATTGACATCAAAAAAGAGCTGTATCAGATCAAGGACTATATTGCGATTGAGCAGGCCCGTTTTGGCGACAAGCTCACGGTGATTTACGATATCGATGAAGAGGTCAACTGTGTGATCCCAAGCCTGCTGATCCAGCCGCTGGTGGAAAACGCGATTGTTCACGGCATTCAGCCGTGTAAAGGTAAAGGCGTGGTCACCATCAGCGTAACCGAAAGCGGTAACCGCGTGCGCATTGCCGTGCGCGATACCGGCCACGGTATTGATCCAAAAGTCGTTGAGCGCGTGGAGTCTAACGAAATGCCGGGCAATAAAATTGGACTGCTGAACGTGCACCATCGGGTCAAGCTGTTGTTCGGCGACGGACTGCACATTCACCGTCTCGAACCCGGCACCGAAATTGCTTTTTACGTCCCGAATGAACGCTCCCCCGTTCATGCGGCGACATCACTGTTGCCATAGGCCGGAGTAATCAATGAAAGTCATCATCGTGGAAGATGAAATTCTGGCTCAACAGGAGCTGAGCTGGCTTATCAAAACGCACAGCCAGATGGAGATTGTGGGTACCTTTGAGGATGGTCTGGACGTACTCAAGTTTTTGCAGCATAACCGGGTCGACGCCATTTTTCTGGATATCAACATTCCATCACTGGACGGTGTATTACTGGCGCAAAATATTAATCAGTTTGCCCATAAGCCGTTTATTGTTTTCGTTACCGCCTGGAAAGAGCACGCCGTAGAAGCCTTCGAACTGGAAGCGTTTGACTATATTCTGAAGCCTTACCAGGAATCGCGTATTGTCAGCATGCTGCGAAAGCTGGAAGCCGCATGGCAACAACAGGCCACGCCTGCTAACGCAAGCCCGGCGATACGTGAAAACGACACCATAAACCTGGTCAAGGATGAACGCATCATCGTGACGCCTATCGACGATATCTACTATGCCGAAGCGCACGAGAAGATGACGTTTGTCTATACACGGCGTGAATCGTACGTGATGGCAATGAACATCACCGAGTTTTGCAACAAACTGCCGGCGGCGCACTTTTTCCGCTGCCACCGTTCGTTTTGCGTCAATCTAAACAAGATCCGCGAGATCGAACCGTGGTTTAACAACACCTATATTTTGCGTCTGAAGGATCTTGATTTTCAGGTCCCGGTGAGTCGCAGCAAGGTGAAAGAGTTCCGCCAGCTGATGCATCTGTAAAAATCCCCTCTCCCGCAGGAGAGGGATAGTCGTCAGAGGATTTGACCCAGTACCTGACGCAGGTGCGCGCCCGAGCCAAGCAGGCCAGGGTTATCGTGCACAATCAGGTACACAGGGATGTCCTGCACATAGCTTCTGAAGCGACCTTTGTCTTCAAACGCACCGCGAAAGCCTGAGGCAGTAAAGAAGTCGAGGAAACGCGGTACGATCCCGCCCGCGATGTAAACTCCCCCGAAGGTGCCCAGCGTCAGCGCCAGGTTGCCGCCAAACCGTCCCATGATCACACAGAACAGCGACAGCGCACGGCGACAGTCGATGCAGCTGTCCGCAAGCGCGCGTTCGGTCACATCTTTTGGCTGCAGATTTTCCGGCAGACGGCCGTCTGATTTTACAATCGCCCGGTACAGATTCACCAGACCCGGACCGGAAAGCACGCGCTCGGCGGAGACGTGGCCGATTTCAGCACGCAGCTCTTCGAGGATAATGCCCTCTTCTTCGCTGTTGGGCGCAAAGTCCACGTGACCGCCCTCACCCGGCAGGCTTACCCAGCGCTGGTCGACGTGAACCAGATGTGAAACGCCAAGACCGGTACCGGCACCGTAGACCGCAATCGGCTTACCTTCTACTGGCGCTGTACCGCCAAATTGAATCAGATGCTCTGGCTTCAGCATCGGGATCGCCATGGACACGGCAGTAAAGTCATTGATGATTTCAAGATGCGAAAAACCAAGGTTTTTTTTCATCTCAGCGATGGAAAATGCCCAGACATGGTTGGTCATCGCCACCCAGTCACCGGTAATCGGGCAGGCAATGGCGATACATCCGTCTTCGATGCTCACCTGTTGCTCTTCAAGATAGACCCGAACAACGGCCTCAAGACTTGGATAATCCAGCCCTGAATAGGTTTTCGCCCGGGAAATTTCACCGCTATTTACATCGCATAGGGCAAGGCGAGCATTCGTGCCGCCCACATCGCCTACCAAAGCATACTTTGTCATTCTTCTACTGCTCCGCTAAAGTCAGAATAAATCTTTGGGACACTGTAAGTTCAAGGCGTGATAACAACAACGACCGGAAGGTGAATGCCCGTGGATTATCGATCTTCGTCACAGAATAACTTTACCGTTTCAGCACCTTTTGCACTATTGCCATAAAGCTGATTGTGCAAAGTAACGTAATAGCGTTTTGTACAAGGAAATCATCATGCTCCATCCGCGAGCCAGAACCATGCTCTTACTGGCAATACCGGCGCTGATCATTGGCGTTGCCTCAAGTCTGGTGCTCATTGTCGTGATGAAAGTCGCGTCGGTGTTGCAGGCGATGTTATGGACGGCGCTTCCTGCACAACTGGGCGTCAGTGTGGATTCGCCGGGATGGATCATGTTGATGCTGACGCTCACCGGCGTTGCGGTGGGTCTGGTGATCCGCTTTAGCCCCGGGCACGCCGGGCCTGATCCGGCGCTTGAGCCACTGATCGGTGCGCCCGTTCCCCCCTCGGCGCTGCCGGGGCTGATTATCGCGTTGATCCTGGGTCTGGCGGGCGGTGTCAGCCTTGGTCCTGAACACCCCATCATGGCGGTAAACATTGGTATGGCGGTCTTTCTTGGTTCGCGCATTTTACCCCGGGTCGGTGCGCTGGACTGGACCATCCTCGCCTCTGCAGGCACCATCGGGGCGCTTTTCGGCACGCCCGTTGCCGCCGCCCTTATTTTTTCTCAGACGCTTACCAGCAATAACGACGTCCCGCTCTGGGATAAACTCTTTGCGCCGCTGATGGCCGCTGCGGCTGGCGCGCTCACGACCAGTCTGTTTTTCCATCCTCATTTCTCACTCTCTCTGCCCCACTACGGTCAGATGCATATTGCCGATATTTTCAGCGGTGCCATCGTCGTCGCGATCGCCATTGCACTCGGGATGATTGCGGTATGGTGCCTTCCGCGCCTGCACCGTCTGATGCACCGGCTGAAGCACCCGGTGCTGATTCTGGGGGCGGGTGGTCTGATGCTGGGCGTATTAGGGGCTATCGGCGGAACGGTAACGCTGTTTAAAGGCCTTGATGAAATGCAGCAGTTGGCTTTCAGCCAGGTGTTCAGCGTGTCTGATTACCTGCTGTTTGCGCTGGTTAAACTGGCGGCGCTGGTGGTGGCTGCAGCATGTGGGTTCCGCGGTGGGCGTATCTTCCCGGCGGTGTTTATCGGCGTGGCGCTGGGGCTGATGCTGCATGAACATGTGGATGCGGTGCCGGCAGCGATAACGGTCTCTTGCTCAATTCTGGGGCTGGTGCTGGTGGTGACGCGCGATGCGTGGCTGAGCCTGTTTATGGCGGCGGTAGTGGTGCCGGATTCAACGCTCTTCCCCCTGCTCTGTATCGTGATGTTGCCCGCCTGGCTCCTGCTGGCGGGCAAACCGATGATGATGGCCTGGCGAAACGACAAGTAATCAGGCGTTATTACGCGCTTCCAGAGCTTTGGTAAGCGCCCCGAGCAGCGGCGGGATATCCGCTTTCGGGAGCATCACCTCAATCAACGAGAGCTGCTCGTGGTGCGCCACTTTTTCAAGTACATCCGCCAGCTGTTCCGCTTCACTGACCCGCCAGCACTCAGACTGAGGATCGAGGCTCAACGCCTGTGGAATGTACGTCCAGTTCCACAAAGCAATGTCGTTATACCGCTGCTCCGCCCCGTGGATAGCCCTCTCAACCGTGTAGCCTTCGTTGTTGAGCACCAGAATAATGGGGTGCTGTTTATCACGCAGCATCGAGCCTAGTTCCTGAATGGTGAGCTGGGCCGCGCCATCCCCCGTTAGCACAATCACGCGTCGGTTCGGGCATGCGGTTTGTGCACCAAACGCCGCCGCCAGCGTGTAACCAATCGAGCCCCACAGCGGCTGGACGATAAAATTCACATCAGCCGGTAAACGCAGATCAATCGCGCCGAAGGCGGATGTTCCCTGGTCGGCAAGGATAATGTCCCCCGGGCGAATAAAGGTTTGCAACGTTCTCCAGAAATTCTCCTGGGTAAGCGAACCGTCCGGCTGCGGGAACGGTATTGCGCCGGATGATGACGACATAAGGCCAGCATGCACGTGCTGTTTGCAGAGTTCGACCAGCGTCTCAATCGCCTGGTTCATTGGGATGCCGGTAAACCAGACATCCCCGACGCGTGCGGCATGCGGCTGGACTTCAATGGTTTGCGCAGGGGTAAGCTGGTGCGTGAACCCCGCCGTCAGGGTATCGGTAAAACGCGTGCCAACACACAATACCGTGTCAGCCCCTTCAATCGCCTCTTTTACCGCACCGGTGCTGGCTGAACCACTGTATGTGCCGTAAAAACCCGCCTGACGCTCGTCGAATATCCCTTTCCCCATCAGCATGGTGGCATGGGCCATCGGTACCTCTTTCACCCACTTCTGTAGCGCATGCTTCAGGCCATGGCGCAGAACAAGGAAGTCGGCCAGCAGCGCGGTACGTTTGCTCATCGCCAGTTTGTTCTCAGCAGCATCCCGGAACGCTTTCAGGCAGGCGCTATCGGCATGAGCCTGCTTATGAGTGAGAGCGTTTACAGGCGGCGTGGCGGCTTTTTTTGCCACATCGGCGGGTAACATCAGATAACCGGGGCGACGTTCCCGAAGCATGGTTGTCAACACACGGTCGATTTCATAACAGGCATTTTGTTCGGTAAGGACCGCCTGTGCGACGGTGATCGGCTCACTCATATGATAAAAGTGACGGAACTCCCCATCCCCCAACGTATGATGCAGCAACTCTCCCCTTTGCTGTGCCGCCGTACCCGGCGCCCCCACTATATGTAAAACCGGGACATGCTCGGCATAGCTGCCGGCAATGCCGTTCATGGCACTTAACTCCCCAACGCCGAATGTGGTCAGCAGCGCGGCAAAGCCCTTACATCGGGCGTATCCGTCAGCGGCATAGGATGCGTTCAGCTCATTGGCACAGCCCACCCAACAAATATCCGGGCTGTCTATTACGTGGTCGAGAAACTGCAGGTTATAGTCGCCCGGCACGCCAAACAGATGATCGGCACCACAATCTGTAAGACGGTCCAGCAGGTAATCGGCGACGCAGTATGGGGTTCGCATAACAGGTGTCCTTCTGACGTTGACCTCACTTTGAGTATTAAAGAAGCGTGATGGCTGTCCAGAATTGGTCGTAAGAAGGGCATGGAAAGAATGCTTTACAAAAAAGGCTGCGCTATGCTCTTTTTTTCACGTTAATGTAAACGTATACACTGATTTTTCCTTTCAGCGCCAGAGGGCATCAGAATGGGTTACCAGCCGGACAAAAATCGTTATCAGACAATGCAGTATCGCCGCTGCGGGCAAAGCGGACTCAAGTTGCCCGCCATCTCACTCGGGTTGTGGCACAATTTTGGCGACGCCACGCTTGTCGAAAACAGCCGTCAACTTTTACAACGCGCGTTCGATCTGGGTATTACGCATTTCGACCTTGCCAATAATTACGGTCCTCCTCCCGGCTCAGCCGAACGTAATTTCGGTCGCATTTTGCAGGAAGATTTCCTGCCATGGCGCGACGAGCTGATCATCTCGACCAAAGCGGGTTATACCATGTGGGATGGCCCCTACGGCGACTGGGGGTCACGCAAATATCTGGTTGCCAGCCTGGATCAAAGCCTGAAGCGTATGGGGCTGGAATATGTGGATATCTTCTATCATCACCGTCCTGACCCACAAACGCCACTGCTGGAAACCATGAAAGCGCTTGACCATGTGGTGCGTCAGGGAAAAGCCCTTTACGTCGGGTTATCAAATTACCCTGCAGAACAGGCCCGCAAGGCTATCGATATCCTGAACGACCTTGGGACGCCGTGTCTGATCCACCAGCCGAAATATTCGATGTTTGAACGTGCGCCAGAGGAAGGCCTGCTGGACGTGCTGCAGGAAAAAGGCGTCGGCTGCATTCCCTTCTCGCCGCTGGCGGGGGGACAGCTGACTAACCGCTACCTGAACGGTATTCCTGCAGACTCGCGTGCGGCAAGCGGCAGTAAGTTCCTTAACCCCGATCAGATCACCGAAGAGAAGCTGGAGAAGGTTCGTCAACTGAACGCGCTGGCGGAAAGCCGCGGCCAGAAACTGTCACAGATGGCCCTGGCCTGGATTTTACGCCACGAGTCGGTAACGTCAGTCCTGATTGGGGCCAGTAAAACTGCCCAGATTGACGATGCCGTGGCAATGCTGGAAAACCGCCATTTCTCGGCGGAAGAACTGGCAATCATTGATGGGATCCTGAACAGCTCAAAATAAAATCACTTTTAGCAAAAAGTGCTCTCATTCATGAATTAGGAGTTGAGGCGATGAAACGAGCCTTTACCAACTCGTAATATTGCGTTAACAGGCCCCACAAAGGCCCCGATCGTGAAGGAGAAAGAGTATGTTCAGGTCACTGATTCTTGCAGCGGTATTACTGGCTTCGGCCCCGCTGATCGCCACTGCGGGCGAAATCACCCTGTTGCCATCAGTTAAATTACAAATTGGCGATCGTGACGACTACGGCAGATACTGGGACGGTGGCTACTGGCGCGACCGTGATTACTGGAACCGTCACTATGAGTGGCGCGGCGACCGCTGGCGCAGACATGATAATGGCCTGCATCGCGGCTGGTACAAAAACAACGCCTATGAGCGTGGTTACCGTGAAGGCTGGAACGATCGTGACGACCGCCGCGGTGGCTGGGGTCACGGTGGCAGAGGACACGGTGGTCACGGCCATCATCACTAATGCATCATCAGTAATGCATTATCAGTAATGCAAAAAGGAGCCTCCCGGCTCCTTTTTCTTTGGTTCAACGCGACGCTATAACCCCAGAGCAGTGCCGACCAGGAGCCACAGATTCAACGACACCACTACCGCCACAATGACCCAGCCGGTTCGTTTCACCAGCGTGCTATTCACCAGTTCGCCCATCAGGCTTTTGTCACTGGTAAAGATCAGCAGCGGCACCAGTGCAAGCGCGATACCAAAACTCAGCAGTACCTGGCTCATGACCAGAATTCTCGTGGGATCCAGCCCCATCAGAATCACAACAAAGGAGGGCAGCATGGTCACGGAGCGACGAACCCAAAGCGGAATGTGGAAACGGACAAAGCCCTGCATCACCACCTGCCCTGCCAGCGTCCCCACAACCGTTGACGAGAGACCGGCCGCCACCAGGCTCAGCCCGAATATCGTGGCAGCAGCGTGGCTCAGTAACGGCTCCAGCGTAAGGTATGCCTGGTCGAGATCGGCAATACCGGTGTGACCGTTAAAATGGAAAGCGGCGGCAGCGGTCGCCATCATCGCCAGGTTCACAAAACCGGCAATGGTCATGGCGATCGCCACATCCCATTTCGTCGCAGAGTAACGCTCTTTGCGCGTCCCGCCGTGCAGGTGCTGAGTCAGCGAGGAATGCAGGTAAATGACATGCGGCATGATGGTTGCGCCCAGCACACCGGCGGCCAGGAACACCGCTTCAGAGGTTGGCAGGCTCGGGATAATCATCCCTTTGCTGAGCTGTGCCAGATTCGGCTGAGAGAAAATCAGCTCGACGATATAGGCCGCCGCCACAAACAGCAGCAGCCCACCGATAACTTTTTCCAGCGGTTTTTGACCGCGACGCTGCAGCATCAGGATCAGGAAAGTGGCAATCCCGGTGAGCACCGCGCCCTGAAGCAGCGAGACGCCGAGGATCAATTTAAAACCAATCGCGGCCCCGATGAATTCGGCGAGGTCGGTTGCCATGGCGATAATTTCCGCCTGAACCCAGTAAAGCCATACCGCCGGACGCGGATAGTGATCGCGAATTTGTTCAGCCAGGTTTTTGCCCGTGGCAATCCCCAGCTTCGCGGACAGCATCTGAATCAACATGGCCATCAGGTTAGCCCACACGACCACCCAGAGCAGCTTATAGCCGAAGCTGGCCCCGGCCTGAATATTGGTCGCAAAGTTACCTGGATCGATATAGCCGATGGCAGCAATGAACGCAGGTCCCATTAACGCGAACCGCAACTTGCGCGCTGCTCTGCCACTGCTACCCTCTACGCGACTGTTTGTCATTTCTGCCTCTGGAAATATAGCCTTTGCTATGTTTAATGCTATCAAAATGAGAATGATTATCAAGATCATTTAGTGAGTTTATAGTGATTTCTCTGATAGCTTTGAACAATAGACGGGCGGGTAAGGTGGGGCGATCTAACAAAACCTGCAATCGCGCACGCTTTTGTGAAGACTAGCACACAAACTTAACTTTTCACGCATTTACCTAACATAACAAAAATGTATTGTGGATCACTAATTTTGAGACTCGTCACAGGATGTAACTATAGTGTGTCCTTGATCTCGTTTTCTTTTCGCTTGTTACATAGAATGTGCACGAAAATTAAACCTGCCTCATATTTGGAGCAAATATGGACCGCGTCCTTCATTTTGTCCTGGCACTCGTTGTCGTTACTGCGCTTGCGTTACTGGTCAGCCATGACCGTAAAAAAATCCGCATCCGCTTTGTTGTTCAGCTTCTCGTTATTGAAGTTTTGCTCGCGTGGTTCTTCCTGAACTCCAACGTGGGGCTTGGCTTCGTAAAAGGCTTCTCCGAAATGTTCGAAAAACTGCTCGGATTCGCCAACGAAGGGACGAACTTTGTCTTCGGTAAAATGAACGACGAAGGTCTGGCGTTCTTCTTCCTGAAGGTACTGTGCCCTATCGTCTTCATCTCTGCGCTGATCGGTATTCTGCAACACATTCGTGTTCTGCCCGTCGTTATCCGCGCCATTGGTACCGTACTCTCTAAAGTTAACGGCATGGGTAAACTGGAATCGTTCAACGCCGTCAGCTCCCTGATCCTGGGTCAGTCTGA
The DNA here is from genome assembly GCF_000534435.1 of Enterobacter sp. BIDMC 26. Classification (NCBI taxonomy): domain Bacteria; kingdom Pseudomonadati; phylum Pseudomonadota; class Gammaproteobacteria; order Enterobacterales; family Enterobacteriaceae; genus Enterobacter; species Enterobacter sp. BIDMC 26. The sequence goes on from NZ_KI973182.1 coordinate 2,541,572, forward strand.
GAACTTCATCGCCTATAAAGACATCCTCGGTAAGATGTCCCGCAACCGCATGTACACCATGGCAGCCACCGCAATGTCTACCGTCTCCATGTCTATCGTGGGTGCGTATATGACGATGCTGGAACCTAAATACGTGGTTGCCGCGCTGGTCTTGAACATGTTCAGTACCTTTATCGTTCTCTCTCTGATCAACCCGTACCGTGTTGACGAAGGCGAAGAGAACCTGCAGATGGCAAATCTGCATGAAGGTCAGAGCTTCTTCGAAATGCTGGGTGAGTACATTCTGGCTGGTTTCAAAGTGGCGATTATCGTTGCGGCGATGCTGATCGGCTTTATTGCCCTGATTTCTGCTCTGAACGCCCTGTTCGCAGCGGTTCTGGGTATCTCCTTCCAGGGCATTCTGGGCTACATCTTCTACCCGGTTGCTTGGGTGATGGGTGTTCCTGCACATGAAGCGCTGCAGGTAGGCAGTATCATGGCGACTAAACTGGTCTCTAACGAATTCGTTGCGATGATGGATCTGCAGAAAATTGCCAGCACGCTCTCGCCACGCGCGGAAGGCATCCTGTCCGTGTTCCTGGTCTCCTTCGCTAACTTCTCTTCCATCGGTATTATCGCCGGTGCGATTAAAGGTCTGAATGAAGAACAGGGTAACGTGGTTTCTCGCTTCGGTCTGAAGCTGGTTTACGGTTCTACGCTGGTGAGCGTACTGTCTGCCTCTATTGCGGCACTGGTACTTTAACACCTGCAGCGAAATAAAAACCGGGAGCTCAGCTCCCGGTTTTTTTATGTCCGTAATTCATTAAGCGGTTTGGGTTTGCCAATCAGGTAACCCTGCAGATAGTCGACCCCGAAGTGAAGCAGCTTCTCCCGCTGTTCCGGCGTTTCAACATATTCGGCCACCACACTCAGCGATTTCGTCTTCGCCAGGTTGCAAATCGACTGCACGATCATCGCATCCATATCGTCGGTACAGATATCTTTCACAAAGCACCCGTCAATTTTGATGATGTCCGCCTGCAAACGTCTGAGACGTTCGTAGTTGGCATATCCGGTGCCGAAATCATCAATCGCGATCCGGAAACCGCAGTCCCGCAACTGCTGAATGTTTTTGATACTGCTGCCCGAATTAGAGAAAGCCTGCTCTTCGGTGATCTCAATCACCACCGCCTGTGGTGCAACCCCATAGCGTTCAAAGAGCGAGCAAATCTCGATGGCCACCTCTTTTTGCATCAACGTCAGGGGCATCAGATTGACAGAAAAACGCACTCCGGCATGCGTCGCTGGATGATCGCGCAGCCACACCAGTAATTTTTCCATCACGCACATGTCGAAGCGGTGGCTCAGGTTAAACTGGGCTATCAGGGGTATAAAGCGGTCTGGGGTGATGATCTCGCCCTCGCTTTCCATGCGCGTCAGTATTTCGTAATACCCGCTACCATCTGCCTTCTGGATTGGCTGGGCGTATAAATGAAACTGTCCGGCATCCAGAGCATGTTTAATGCGTGCTAACATCAAAACCCGCTCGGTTGTTTGTCCTGATGCCACCTCGAGGCTATTGGTGAGCGCCAGTACATTATGCGCTCCGCAAGATTGCTCAGCCAGCCAGCTGAGCTGCCCCAGCGTATGGTGTAACTTCTCACCGTTCTCAACCATTCCCCAGGAAGCGCCAAATTCAATATCCAGCCCGGTGTTGTTCCAGACAATCTTACGGCTGTTCAGCTGATCGACCATATGCTGCAGGCGCTCAGCGGTTCCCGGCCCCAGCAATACCAGCACCAGTTCGCTGCCCGGGAGCTGGAAAAGCCGCTCATCTTTTTGCAAAAATGGCTGCAGCGAGGTGGTCACCATCCGTTTGCAATGTACCCGCATAAGAATGCCGTAGTGACGACTCAAGAACTCGAGGTTGTCCATTCGCAGACAGCACACTTTGGCATCAGGGTGGTCCTGCAGAAAATCTTCCAGTGCACGAATGTTCGGTAAACCGGTCAGCGGATCGGTTAGCGCCCTGTCCTGCCAGTCCTGCTTCAGCCACTCGCTGCGCTGATAAATCCGCGACATATAGAGCAAACAGATGGCGAAAGAGATAAGGACAGACAAAATAAAGGAGAGCGAATGGCCTGACTCCACGCCATTGAGGAAATTATAGTTATAGGTCAACAGCAGAAGTGCGGATGCCGCCCAGAAAAGAGAAATGAGCGCGTAGCTCAGGCGACTGATCCCTAACGTAAAGAGAATAAAAATCACTGGCATTAAATAGCCCGCAATAATAGGTGACTCAAAAGGAGCACATAAAATTGCGAGGATGACGATTAAAAGCATCAGCCAGACTAATATATATAGCGATTTCTTTTGAAAAAACACGGGCTTCACACTGCGTCGCCAGAAGGTGATGGCATAACGTGGATTAATTATCATTCTTAACGGGTAATAGAACATCATGGTAAATATCAACGCCGCGCAGATCAGACTTTGTATATCGACTACGTTATAAATTGCGGTACCTTCACCGAAGAAGGTTGAGATAGTAACCGGGAAATGGAACAAATAACCTGCCAGGTACATCGACACTTTTATGCCTATCGGTACCATAAAGCCGAGCCAAAATATCCGTAACCCAATATGCTTGTTCGGCACGCAGTAGCGCCAGCGCTTGCCCAGTATGATCCTGAGGATGCCGCACCCCGCAAACACCGAGAACGTCTGACAGAACAATAAAACTGAATATTGTAGCGGTGCTAAATCAATGCTGAATATATTAGTGATAGTAAAACTTAACAGAACAGGAATAACCGCCCGACGCCCAAATACCAGAATAACCGCCAGCATTACGCTTAAAGGCAGCCATGCTAAATATACGTCATGACCATTAACAACAGCGCGCGGAGAGATATAACGGGAGAATGGCACCGCAACCAGGCAAAGCGCCAGGGCAGTTATAAATATCTTTACATTATTGTAAGTTTTTCTATTCATTAAGTTAGATAATCTATTTTCCATTCGTATCATTGACCGGATGGATAATAGGTTTATTAATTGCGCGAATCAAGTTGAAGTCTATTTATAGACCGCTTTATTGATTTTGATTGAGGTGAGGTACAAAAACACCTCTATTTCAGCAACAAATTAGGGTGAAGAGTTTTACAAAAGCATAAAAAAACCCCCGTCTTTCGACGAGGGTTCAAATTTTGGTGGAGCTAAGCGGGATCGAACCGCTGACCTCTTGCATGCCATGCAAGCGCTCTCCCAGCTGAGCTATAGCCCCACATGTTGACTTTACTGACCGCACTCTGTTGGGTTCAGAGTGTGGTGGAGCTAAGCGGGATCGAACCGCTGACCTCTTGCATGCCATGCAAGCGCTCTCCCAGCTGAGCTATAGCCCCATCGTAAAGCTGTCATGTTGACGGGCGGCATAATATGAATTCCGCTGCGGAGTGTCAACGGCAAAATCAATGACGGCGGTTCAATCGCCGAAAAATCATGCAAATGAATCACTTTGCGAGTCTGCTCGCAGTCATGAGTTAAGCCTGTCACATTTTCCTCTAAAACGGTGCTATAAAATGAGCCGTTAATTAACCCCACGAATATTCAGGAAATTGCATGATCAAGGAACGAATGACGCCAGAAGAGTTAGCCCTGCTCACTGGCTATAGCCGCCAGACCATCAATAAATGGGTACGCAAAGAGGGTTGGATTACATCGCCAAAACCAGGAGTCCAGGGCGGCAAAGCGCGTCTGGTGCACGTTAATGAAAAAGTGCGTGAGTTTATCCGCAGCGCGCGCCGGGCAAGTGAAACGTCTGAGATACCAGAAAGTGCCAGCCATGATGGCTCGCTTCACTCCCTGCTCCTGACGCTGGCAAATGAAATGACGCCGGAAGAGCAAAGGCAGATGACATCACTGTTACTGCGGGAAGGGATTACCGGATTGTTGCAACGTTTAGGGATACGCGACCAGAACTGATATGAAAAGATTCCGTAGCAAAATGACCACAGAAGAGCTGGCAGAAAATTTGGGTGTTGCACGGCAAACGGTGAACCGCTGGATACGCCAGCAGGGATGGAAAACCGAGGGCGTCAATGGGGTGAAAGGCGGACGTGCACGGCTGATTCACATTGATGCCCGCGTGAAGGAGCACATCATGAGCCTCCCGGCTGTCCGTAACCGTCAGGCGGTGTACCATCTGGCGGAGGTGACATCGTTGTACAGTGACCCCTCCTCTACTTTGCGTCCTGGGATCATCGAGACGCTGGAGAATATGACGCACCTTGAGCAGGAGCGTCTGGATGCCTTACTAAAGCGTGAAGGGATATGCGGCTTTCTTGCACGTCTCGGCATTGCTGAATTTAATGCATAAAAAAACGGCAGGTCTCCCTGCCGTTTTTCATGGTTCAGGCGTTATTACTGCTGGTTTTCGCGCTCAGTAATAAAATCCAGCGCCTTGTTAATGCGCGCTACGCTGCGTGATTTACCAATGGCATGAACGGTAACATCGAGTGCCGGAGACTGACCCGCACCGGTGACTGCCACACGCAGTGGCATACCCACTTTGCCCATACCAACTTCCAGCTCATCTGCCGTCGCCTGAATGGCATGATGCACATTCTCGGCAGTCCAGTCAGTCATCGCCACCAGTTTGTCACGCACCACTTCGAGTGGCTGACGCGCAACCGGACGCAGGTGCTTCTTCGCCGCGTCCGCGTCGAACTCGTCAAACTCTTCATAGAAGTAGCGGCAGCTTTCAGCGATCTCTTTCAGCGTTTTGCAACGCTCGCCGAGCAGTTTCACCAGTTCCGCCAGTTCAGGGCCAGTACGAGTATCAATATTTGCCTGCTCGATGTGCCACTGCAGGTATGTCGCCACATATTCCGGCTGCATGGTATTGATGTAGTGGTGGTTCAGCCAGAGCAGCTTATCAGTGTTAAACGCGCTCGCAGATTTGCTTACCGCGCCCAGAGAGAACAGATTGATCATCTCTTCACGGCTAAAGATCTCCTGATCGCCGCTCGACCAGCCCAGACGCACCAGATAGTTCAGAAGCGCTTCCGGCAGATAGCCGTCGTCGCGGTACTGCATGACGCTGACCGCACCGTGGCGTTTAGACAGTTTTTTGCCGTCGTCGCCATTGATCATGGACACGTGCGCATAGACCGGAACAGGGGCGTTCAGCGCTTTCAGGATGTTGATTTGACGTGGGGTGTTGTTGATATGGTCTTCGCCGCGGATAACATGCGTGATTTCCATATCCCAGTCGTCAACCACAACGCAGAAGTTATAGGTTGGGGAACCGTCGGTGCGGCGGATGATCAAATCGTCCAGCTCATGGTTGCTGAATTCGATCGGGCCACGGATCTGGTCGTCAAAAATTACCGAGCCGTCCTGCGGGTTAGCAAAACGCACCACGCACGGTTCATCAGCAGCATGCTCGCTATGGTCATGGCGGCAGCGGCCGTCATAACGCGGTTTTTCACCCTTCGCCATCTGATCTTCACGCAGCGCATCAAGGCGTTCTTTGGAGCAATAGCATTTATACGCTGTACCCGCGACCAGCATCTCATCAATCACGGCGTTGTAGCGGTCAAAACGTTTGGTCTGGAAATACGGGCCTTCGTCCCACTCCAGATTCAGCCAGTTCATACCATCCATAATGGCTTCAATTGCTTCCGGCGTGGAGCGCTCGAGATCGGTGTCTTCAATACGCAGTACGAACTCACCTTTGTTGTGGCGTGCAAAAAGCCAGGAATAGAGAGCGGTACGTGCACCACCGACGTGCAGATAGCCTGTCGGGCTCGGCGCGAAGCGAGTTTTGATTTTCATGAAATGGCCTTACGTTATAAAGATGCCGGCAATCGGCAAATCCTGGGAAAAAAACAATGGGCAATATTCTATCACTGTGGGGGGATTCCTCAATGTTGATCCCTTTATCGTGAGGGAGTTTGCGATTTTTGTTTAGAAATCATGCGTCATCGCCCGTTTCGCGATCGTTTTGTTTAATTTTACGACGAACGAATAAAAACTTTAGAAAATGCGTTGACTCATTTTCAACTCTCCCTATAATGCGACTCCACACAGCGGGGGTGATTAGCTCAGTTGGTAGAGCATCTCCTTTACACGGAGGGGGTCGGCGGTTCGAGCCCGTCATCACCCACCATCTACTTAAGTAGACTCGCAGTGTAGATAAGTATTGAGATTGGGCGATTAGCTCAGTTGGTAGAGCATCTCCTTTACACGGAGGGGGTCGGCGGTTCGAGCCCGTCATCGCCCACCATCTACTTAAGTAGACTCGCAGTGTAGATAAGTATTGAGATTGGGCGATTAGCTCAGTTGGTAGAGCATCTCCTTTACACGGAGGGGGTCGGCGGTTCGAGCCCGTCATC